>NZ_CP108454.1:5330000-7730000 GCF_036240795.1 Streptomyces sp. NBC_01268
GCGAAGGACATGCGAAAGGTCCGGCGTAGAGGGTAAGACCCCCGTAGCTGAAATTCATGCGGCTCGTTTAAGAGACACCCAAGTAGCACGGGGCCCGAGAAATCCCGTGTGAATCTGGCGGGACCACCCGCTAAGCCTAAATATTCCCTGGTGACCGATAGCGGATAGTACCGTGAGGGAATGGTGAAAAGTACCGCGGGAGCGG
Source organism: Streptomyces sp. NBC_01268 (assembly GCF_036240795.1). Lineage (NCBI taxonomy): Bacteria > Bacillati > Actinomycetota > Actinomycetes > Kitasatosporales > Streptomycetaceae > Streptomyces > Streptomyces sp. NBC_01268. The sequence goes on from NZ_CP108454.1 coordinate 5,330,206, forward strand.
AGTGAAATAGTACCTGAAACCGTGTGCCTACAAGCCGTGGGAGCGTCGGACATAGCTTGCTATGTCTCGTGACTGCGTGCCTTTTGAAGAATGAGCCTGCGAGTTTGCGGTGTGTTGCGAGGTTAACCCGTGTGGGGAAGCCGTAGCGAAAGCGAGTCCGAATAGGGCGATTCAGTAGCACGCTCAAGACCCGAAGCGGAGTGATCTAGCCATGGGCAGGTTGAAGCGGAGGTAAGACTTCGTGGAGGACCGAACCCACCAGGGTTGAAAACCTGGGGGATGACCTGTGGTTAGGGGTGAAAGGCCAATCAAACTCCGTGATAGCTGGTTCTCCCCGAAATGCATTTAGGTGCAGCGTCGTGTGTTTCTTGCCGGAGGTAGAGCACTGGATAGGCGATGGGCCCTACCGGGTTACTGACCTTAGCCAAACTCCGAATGCCGGTAAGTGAGAGCACGGCAGTGAGACTGTGGGGGATAAGCTCCATGGTCGAGAGGGAAACAGCCCAGAGCATCGACTAAGGCCCCTAAGCGTACGCTAAGTGGGAAAGGATGTGGAGTCGCAGAGACAACCAGGAGGTTGGCTTAGAAGCAGCCACCCTTGAAAGAGTGCGTAATAGCTCACTGGTCAAGTGATTCCGCGCCGACAATGTAGCGGGGCTCAAGCGTACCGCCGAAGTCGTGTCATTGCAGCAATAAGCCCCAACGGGTGCTGTGATGGGTAGGGGAGCGTCGTGTGCCGGGTGAAGCAGCCGCGGAAGCGAGTTGTGGACGGTTCACGAGTGAGAATGCAGGCATGAGTAGCGATACACACGTGAGAAACGTGTGCGCCGATTGACTAAGGGTTCCTGGGTCAAGCTGATCTGCCCAGGGTAAGTCGGGACCTAAGGCGAGGCCGACAGGCGTAGTCGATGGACAACCGGTTGATATTCCGGTACCCGCTTTGAAACGCCCAATATCGAGCCCATTAATGCTAAGGCCGTGAAGCCGCCCTGGAGCCTTCGGGCAAAGGGGAGTGGTGGAGCCGCTGACCCAAGGTGGTAGTAGGTAAGCGATGGGGTGACGCAGGAAGGTAGTCCAGCCCGGGCGGTGGTAGTCCCGGGGTAAGGGTGTAGGCCGTGTGGTAGGCAAATCCGTCACACATTAAGGCTGAGACCTGATGCCGAGCCGATTGTGGTGAAGTGGATGATCCTATGCTGTCGAGAAAAGCCTCTAGCGAGTTTCATGGCGGCCCGTACCCTAAACCGACTCAGGTGGTCAGGTAGAGAATACCGAGGCGTTCGGGTGAACTATGGTTAAGGAACTCGGCAAAATGCCCCCGTAACTTCGGGAGAAGGGGGGCCACGTCTGGTGATCGGATTTACTCCGTGAGCTGGGGGTGGCCGCAGAGACCAGCGAGAAGCGACTGTTTACTAAAAACACAGGTCCGTGCGAAGCCGTAAGGCGATGTATACGGACTGACGCCTGCCCGGTGCTGGAACGTTAAGGGGACCGGTTAGCTCTGTTTCGACAGGGCGAAGCTGAGAACTTAAGCGCCAGTAAACGGCGGTGGTAACTATAACCATCCTAAGGTAGCGAAATTCCTTGTCGGGTAAGTTCCGACCTGCACGAATGGCGTAACGACTTCTCGACTGTCTCAACCATAGGCCCGGTGAAATTGCACTACGAGTAAAGATGCTCGTTTCGCGCAGCAGGACGGAAAGACCCCGGGACCTTTACTACAGTTTGATATTGGTGTTCGGTTCGGCTTGTGTAGGATAGGTGGGAGACTTTGAAGCCGTGACGCCAGTCATGGTGGAGTCGCCGTTGAAATACCACTCTGGTCGTGCTGGATGTCTAACCTCGGTCCGTGATCCGGATCAGGGACAGTGTCTGATGGGTAGTTTAACTGGGGCGGTTGCCTCCCAAAGGGTAACGGAGGCGCCCAAAGGTTCCCTCAGCCTGGTTGGCAATCAGGTGTTGAGTGTAAGTGCACAAGGGAGCTTGACTGTGAGACCGACGGGTCGAGCAGGGACGAAAGTCGGGACTAGTGATCCGGCGGTGGCTTGTGGAAGCGCCGTCGCTCAACGGATAAAAGGTACCCCGGGGATAACAGGCTGATCTTCCCCAAGAGTCCATATCGACGGGATGGTTTGGCACCTCGATGTCGGCTCGTCGCATCCTGGGGCTGGAGTCGGTCCCAAGGGTTGGGCTGTTCGCCCATTAAAGCGGTACGCGAGCTGGGTTTAGAACGTCGTGAGACAGTTCGGTCCCTATCCGCTGTGCGCGTAGGAATATTGAGAAGGGCTGTCCCTAGTACGAGAGGACCGGGACGGACGAACCTCTGGTGTGCCAGTTGTCCTGCCAAGGGCATGGCTGGTTGGCTACGTTCGGGAGGGATAACCGCTGAAAGCATCTAAGCGGGAAGCCTGCTTCGAGATGAGTATTCCCACCTCCTTGAGAGGGTAAGGCTCCCAGTAGACGACTGGGTTGATAGGCCGGATGTGGAAGCCCAGTAATGGGTGGAGCTGACCGGTACTAATAGGCCGAGGGCTTGTCCTCAGTTGCTCGCGTCCACTGTGTTAGTTCTGAAGTAACGAACTCGCCCCCTGAGGGGTGCGGCTTGAGTTCAACTTCATAGTGTTTCGGTGGTCATAGCGTTAGGGAAACGCCCGGTTACATTCCGAACCCGGAAGCTAAGCCTTTCAGCGCCGATGGTACTGCAGGGGGGACCCTGTGGGAGAGTAGGACGCCGCCGAACAATCATTGTGGGAAAGCCCCGCACCATTCATGGTGCGGGGCTTTTCTGCGTTTACGGGGCAGGCCGGGCGGTGGGAGGATGCGGGGACTGCACGAGAGGATCGGGACGAGTGGGGCGTGAGGAGCGGGACGCGGTCGCGAGGGGGGTGCTACTGTCCGAGGCGGCTCAGGCGGTGGTCGACGACCATGCCAGGGCTGTCGAGGCGGTGCGGGCGGCACTCGAGCCGTTGCACGACGCGGCGGTCAAGCGGGAGCTCGACGCCATCGCCGTCAGCCGGCTCCAGGACGTCACGGAGGGCCGTCTGAGGCTGGGGAGTGTCGAGCGCGAGGGCTTCGGCACGGTGGGCCGCGTCCTCGAGGCGAGCCCGTATCGGCTGCGTCAGATTCCCGGAGTCGGGCAGCGTACGGTCGATCAGATGCTCGCGGCGGCCCGCCGGATCTCCGAGGCCGTGCGCGACACGGTGGCCGTGCACATCGACGTGGACCGGCCGGAACCGCGTACCACCGCACTCGTCATGGCCCTGCACGTCCTGGTCGAAGCCGGCCCGCAGGCGCGGCGCGCGGTGGAGCGGGCCGCGGAGGTGCCGGGGCGGCTCAGGCCCTTGTTGGTCGAGGCGCGGGCGGCCACCGGGCCGTTCAGGTTGTTGCTGGCCGGTCGGGAGAAGAAGACACGAGCCCTGGCCGCGGTCGCCGGGATCCGGTCGGAGGTGGACGAGGCGGAGCGGTCCGGTCTGCCCGGGCTGCTCGCCCAGGCGTCCGTGGACCTGCTGCGCGGGGCCCCTTCCGACATCGCGGCATGGGTGGACTTCGAGCTTCGTTCCGCCGAGTACTACAGCGTGCTGGCCGAGATCTCCGGGCGGTTGCCGGACCCGGCCGCCGCCGAGGGCTTCCTGCCGGAGGAGATCGCCGAGCGGATACGGACGCAGCGGCTCGACGACTCGCACCGGCGGGTGTCCCTGCGCGGGTACCAGGCCTTCGGAGCGCGGTTCGCCCTGGCGCAGCGCAAGGTGATCCTCGGCGACGAGATGGGGCTGGGCAAGACCATCCAGGCGATCGCCGTGCTGGCGCACCTCGCCGCCGAGGGGCAGAGCCACTTCATGGTCGTCTGCCCGGTGAGCGTCCTCGTGAACTGGACCCGGGAGATCGAGGCGCGCAGCGCCCTGCGCGTGATGGTGCTTCACGGGCCGGACCGGCACGACGCGTTCGCCGACTGGAAGGGGCGGGGCGGGGTGGCGGTGACCACCTTCGACGCGTTGCGCGGATTTCCCACGCCGGGCGGCGGGGAGGTCGGGATGCTCGTCGTCGACGAGGCGCACTCGGTGAAGAACCCGAAGACCAAGCGGGCCCAGGCGGTCGCCTTGTGGGCAGAGCGTTGCGAACGCAGCCTCCTCATGACGGGAACCCCGATGGAGAACCGCGTCGTGGAGTTCCGCAACCTGGTCCGGATGCTCGACGGAGGGGTCGCGGACTCCCTGGGCGAGCGCGACGCGTTGGCTGGATCGGTCGCCTTCCGGAAGGCCGTCGCACCGGTCTACCTGCGCCGCAACCAGGAGGACGTACTGACGGAACTCCCCAGCCTCCAGCACACCGACGAGTGGGAGGACCTGACCGCCTCGGACGAGGAGGCGTACCGGGAGGCCGTGCGTGAGGGCAACTTCATGGCGATGCGCAGGGCCGCGTACATGCGCCCCGCGGAATCGGCCAAGCTGGACCGGCTCCGCGAGATCGTCCGGGAGGCCGGCGAGACCGGGCAGAAGACGGTGGTCTTCTCCTACTTCAAGGACGTGCTGGGCGTCGTGGAGGCGGCGCTCGCCACCGGCCCCACCGCCGGGATCCCGATGTTCGGGCCGCTCACGGGCGGCGTCCCCGCCGCGAGGCGCCAGCACCTCGTCGACGACTTCGCCGACGCGTCCGGGCCGGCGGTGCTCGTCGCGCAGATCCAGGCCGCCGGCGTCGGGCTCAACCTGCAGGCCGCCTCCGTCGTCGTCATCTGCGAACCGCAGATCAAGCCGACCATCGAGCATCAGGCGGTGGCCCGTGCGCACCGGATGGGCCAGGTCAGGCCGGTACGTGTGCACCGGCTTCTCGCCACCGGGGGCGTGGACGAGCGCATGGTGCGGATGCTGAAGGAGAAGAGCCGGCTGTTCGATGCCTACGCCCGCCGCAGCGCCGTCGCCGAAGCCACCCCGGACGCCGTCGACGTGTCGGACACCGAACTGGCACGCCGGATCGTCGAGGAGGAGCAGGCGCGCCTGGGGATGGCGGGGCAGGGGGCCGCGGCATCCGGGTGAGGGGGCGGCCAGGGGGAGGGAGCCGGTCAGGCGGTCTCGGGCGGGTGCGTGGCGGCCGTGGCGGCCGAGGTGGTGGCTTCGTGGAGGGCCGTTCGGGCTCGGGCGGGGTTCACCTCGGTGCGGGCGATGACCGTGGGGACCGCGATGCCGGGCATCAGGAGGCGCCACATGCGGGTGACGCGGTCGACCAGGTCGGCGCGGTCCTCGCTCGCGACGGCCGAATAGGTCTGCATGCCCGTACAGGACTCGACGACGAATTCGGCCAATTCCGTGGGCTCGATGCCCGACAGGAGTTCGCCCTTCTCGACCGCGACCCGGAGGCAGTCCGCCATGATGCGGCTCCAGTCCTGGTACGGGGCGATGTCGCGGAAGCCGAAGGAGCCCTGCTCGCTCGTGAGGCGGACGCCGGCCCTGAGGAGGACGTCGGTCTGGAGCTGGTGGGCCCAGACCAGGGTGATGTCGACGAGGCGCTGGAGGCCCTCGGAGGAGAGCCAGGGGACGATCGAGTCCGGCTGCGCGTTCATGACGGCGCGGGCCAGGTCTTCCTTCGACTTGAAGTGGAAGTAGAGCGCCCCGGCCGTGAGGTCCGCCTCCTGCAGGATGCGGTTGATGCTCGCGCCGGAGAAGCCCGACTTGTCGAAGACGACGGCCGCGGCCCGCAGGATCTCCTTACGGGTCTGGATGGCCCTCTCCTGCTTCGGCTGCTGCGCCACGGTACCTCCTAGAACAAACAGAACATTTCTTATGTTACGCAGGGATCGATGGTGCTGCCAACCTCCTCGTGGGGGTGGGGTATGCGTAGGGGCTTATTGCTGGGCATGTCTGGAAATGGCGAACCTGGCTGAAAGTGCTTGGGTAAGCAATGAGCCTTCCTTTACTATTTCTTTGCTCAAAACAAAACGAGCATTCTTTATTTTCATCACTGGAACAGCGTCTGTCACTCGCACCAGCTCTATTCCATGCATCTCAGGGGGAAACCAGATGTCCGTCACCATCGCCAGCGAGAGCCCAAGCGACCTGCACGATCTGCTCGCCACCTCCATACCTCGGGAGTACGTCCACAAGACCGTGCAGTCGGAAGTGCTGCTGACCGGGTGGTTCCCCGTCGGGCCCGACCGGTTCCGCGTCACCGCGCGGTGGCCCGTCGACCACGCCTTCTACGGGCCGGTCAACGGACACCACGACCCGCTGCTCATCGCCGAATCCGTGCGCCAGACCGTGCCGTTGCTCAGCCACGTCGCCTACGACGTGCCCTTCGGGCACCGCCAGACCTGGAGCACCTTCCGGTACGAGATCGACCCCGCCGCCCTGGTCGCCACCGGCGGTCCGGCCGAGGTCGAGATGGACATCAGCTGCTCCGACGTCGTCCGCCGGGGAGGGCGGCTCGTCTCCGTGCGCATGCACGTCGAGATGCGCGTCGACGGGGCGGAGCTGGGGTGGGTGGAGACCGCGTTCTCCAACATGTCGCCGACCGTCTACCCGCGGCTGCGCGGGCCGTACGCCGACATCGCCGAGGCGGTGCGACGGTCCGTCCCGCTGGCCCCGCCGATGGCGCCCGGCCAGGTCGCCCGGTCCCGCTTCGCCGACGTGGTGCTCTCGCCCACCAACGCCCCGCTCCGCACCGAGCTGCGCGTGGACCACTCGCACCCCTTCCTCTTCGACCACCCGGTCGACCACGCCCCGGGGATGCTGCTCCTCGAAGCCGCCCGGCAGGCCACGCACGCCGCCGCCGGGAACCGGGCGGTGATCGCCTCCGCCATGGACGTGGTCTTCACCCAGTACGTCGAGTTCGACGCCCGGTGCTGGATCCAGGCCGACGTGGCGGACGCGGACGGTGCCGGGGGGCGCGTGCGGGTCGACGCCGAACAGAACGGCGTCTCCGCCTTCAGCGCGCTCGTCACCGCCACCCCGCTCCGGCCGTCCCGCCGGGCCGGCAAGATCCCCGGCCCGCGCAGCTGCCGGGGCCGGTGACGGGAGCGGTCGTCCGGGAACGGATGCTTGTACGGGCGTGCGTGCGGATGGGCGTGCGCGTACTCCGGAGTCAGGTCAGTCGAGTTCAACAGGGGGAATGTCGTCATGGGTCAGCCGCTCGGTCATCTGCGTCTCTGCGCCGTCAACATCGACGGGGTCATGCTGGAGGACACCTTCAGCCCGGTCATCCACCACTTCCTCGTCAGCCGGGGCGTCTCGTACACCGCCGACATCGAGCGCAGCATCTTCTCCCAGCGCCGTGCCGTCGCCGGCCGGCTGATGGCGGAGGCGATCGGCGGGTCGATGACGGGGGAGCAGGCGCTGGAGGCGTACTTCGAGGAGCGGGCGCGGTTCGTCGCCGAGCATCCGGTGCGGATGAGCGACGGGGCCGTCGAGCTGCTCGGGCGGCTGCGGGCGGCCGGGCTCGCGACCGTCTGTTACGGGGGGCTCGCCAAGGACCACTTCGACACCTTCCTCGGCGAGCACGCGGGGCTCTTCGACGAGCCCGGCTACGTCTGCACCGACGGGTTCCGGCCCGGGCTGCGCGAGATCGCCACGGACTACTTCGGGCTCGCCTTCGACCAGGTGCTCGTCATCGACGACGTGGCCCGGGTGGGGGAGGAGGCCGGGCGGCTCGGGATGCCGTTCATCGGGCACCCGAGCTCCTTCGAGCACAGCTTCCAGCGCCGGTTGATGGGCGAGGCCGGGGTGCGGCACGTGGTGGACTCGCTGCACGCGGTCGACGGGGAGCTGCTGAGGACCCTCGACGCGGAGGCGGCGGCCGCCGCCTCGTCGAGACATTGATGACGACGGTACGGGCGAGGGGCAGGGCGAGGGCATGAGCGGGATGAACTTGCTGGACGGCAAGGTGGCCATGGTCACGGGCGCGTCGAGCGGCATCGGGGCGGCGGCCGCCCGGCTGTTCGCCGCCGAGGGGGCGGCCGTGGTGCTGGTGGCCCGGCGCAAGGAGCGTCTGGACGCGCTGGTCGACGAGATCCGCGCGGCCGGCGGGCGGGCCGTCGCGGCGGCCGCGGACGTGACGGACTCCGCGGCGGTCGAGCGGGCCGTCGCGACCGCCGTGGACACCTTCGGCGGACTCCACGCGGCCTTCAACAACGCGGGTTACGCCACGGCGGGGGCGCCCCTGCACGAGATCGACGACGCGACGTACGAGCGGACCGTCGACGTCAACCTGCGCGGGGTGTGGAACTGCATGCGCCACCAGGTGCCGGTGATGCTCGCGGCCGGCTCCGGCGGCTCGATCGTCAACACGTCGAGCGTCGCCGGGCTGAAGGCCACCGGGGCCTCGGCCGCGTACGTCGCGGCGAAGCACGCGGTGATCGGGGTGACCAAGGCGGCGGCCCTGGACTACGCCCGGCAGGGGATCCGGGTCAACGCGCTCGTGGTGGGGTGCACCAGGACCGAGATGATGGACGACGTCCTCGACGCGCATCCGTCGCTGGAGGAGACCTTCCTGTCGCACTCCATGCAGCACCGCATGTCCGCGCCGGACGAGGTCGCCCAGGCGGCGGCCTGGCTGTGCAGTGACCGGTCCTCCTTCGTCACCGGGACCGCCATGGCCGTCGACGGCGGGTCCACCGCCCTGTAGGCGCACGGAGGCGGTATTCGTCAGGGGTGGCCGGGGATTCCCGGCCACCCCTGAGTGCTTCCCGCATCCGTTCCTTTCGGTCAATGCCTCCCGCAGCACACAAAAATACAGAACGCTTGCTATTTTTTGGAGGACAGAAGGAGCGGGGGCATCGGAGGCATGGAAGGGAAGCACGTGGATGGCGATCCAGGGGAGAGCCGTGCGGACGCGCGGCGCGCTTGTCCGGGCAGCGGCTGCGGAGTTCGACGAGGCCGGCTACGAAGGCGCCAGACTGTCGCACATCAGCGAGTTGGCGGCCTGCTCGATGGGGGCCCTGACCTTTCACTTTCCCGCCAAGGCGGCCTTGGCCGACGCCGTCGAGGAAGAGGGCCTGGCCATCACGAAGGCCCTGGTGGACCGCTTGTGCGAGGGGCGGGCGCCCGGCCTTGAGGCGGTCATCGGGCTGACCGTGGGGCTCGTGGGGCTGCTGGAGGATGACCTGGTCGTCCGGTCCTCCGTGCGGCTCGCGCGGGAGCGCCCCGGGGGAGTGGGTCGGTGGGTGGAGGTCTGGCTGCCGGCCGTGCGCGACCAGCTCGGCCAGGCGTACGAGGGGGGCCCCTCGGCCCGTGTCGAGGAGGTCCGGCAGACCGTGGCGGACATGGTGGTGTATCTGCTCGCCGGTGCGGAGTCGCAGGTCAGAGCGGGTTCAGGGGGGTCGAGCAGCGTCACGCGCACGGTCGCGGAGCGGCTGGAGCGCATCTGGCGGCTGGCCCTCGCCGGGGTCCTGTTCGACGAGTTCTGACGGGTGCCCCCGGGGGGTGTCCGGGGGTTCGCGTTCTATGGACAGGGCGGGAAACCACTAGAAAAACAAAGCGAGCGTTCTGTATGGTTCATGACGTCGGGGGCGATCCGGCCCCCGGGGCGTGGGCCCATCGGGCGTTCGCTTGGCGCATCGCAGAGAAACGGGGAAGTCCGTGAAAGTAGCGGTGGTTGGGGCCGGCGGCATCGGCGGCTACTTCGGTGGCCGTCTCGCCGCGGCCGGACACGACGTCCGGTTCGTCGCGCGGGGGCGGCACCTGGAGGCCCTCCGGCGCGACGGGCTGACCGTTGAGGGACCCGAGGGCGACGCGTCCGGCGGCTTCTCCGTCCCGGCCTCGGCGCTGCGCGCCACGGACGACCCGTCCGAGATCGGCCCGGTCGACCACGTCCTGCTCGGCGTGAAGACCTGGCAACTGCCGTCCGCCCTGCCCCTGCTGAAGCCGCTGGTCGAGGACGGCACGGCGGTCCTCACCACGCAGAACGGGGTCGAGGCGCCGGCCGAGGTCGCCGAGGTCGTCGGCCGGGACGCGGTGCTCCTGGGCAGCGCGAAGATCATCACGTACCTCGCCGGGCCCGGCCGGATCCGCCACGTCGGCGGCCTCGGCTCGCTGACCTTCGGCGAGTGGGACAACCGCCCCTCGGACCGGGTCGAGACCCTCCGCCGGGCGCTCGACGAGGCCGGGGTCACCGCCGTGGTGCCCCAGGACATCTGGGCCGAACTCTGGGCCAAGTTCCTCTTCGTGGCGCCCTTCGGCGGCCTCGGCTCGGTGACCGACGCGCCGATCGGCGCGCTCCGCTCCCGGCCCGGCACCCGACGCCTGCTCGCGGACGCCATGACCGAGATCCAGCGGGTCGCGCGGGCGTCCGGCACCGTCCTGCCGGACGACATCGTCACCACCACCCTCGACTTCGTCGACCGGCAGCCGGCCGAGGGCACCTCCTCGCTCCAGCGCGACATCGCCGCGGGCCTGCCCTCCGAACTGGAGGCGTGGACCGGCGCGGTGGTCCGCCTCGGCGGCAGCCACGGCGTCGCCACCCCGGTCAACAGCTTCCTCTACCAGGTGCTCGGCCTGCGCGAGGCGCGCGCCGCCGAACAGCGCGCCGCCGAGCGCCGTACCGGGGGGAGCGCGGCATGACGACCCGCACCGAAGCCACCGAGACCACGGTGGACGTCGCGATCGTCGGAGCCGGGCCCGCCGGGCTCTACGGCGCCTACTACGCCGGGTTCCGCGGTCTGTCGGTCGCCGTGATCGACGCGCTCGACGAGCCGGGCGGCCAGGTCTCGGCGATGTACCCCGAGAAGCTGCTCTACGACGTCGCCGGGCACCCCGGCATCAAGGGCCGGCACCTCATCGACAACCTCCTCGAACAGGCCGCGCCCTTCGGCACCACCCACCTCCTCGGCCGCACGGCCGTCAGCCTCACGCCGAGCGGGCCCGGCTGGACGCTCGGCGCCGACGACGGCACCCGGGTGCACGCGGGCGCCGTCGTGATCGCCGCCGGGCTCGGCCGCTTCGTCCCGCGCAAGCTGCCCTGCTCCATCCCGTACGAGGGCCGGGGCGTCGCGTACCACGTGCCGCGGCTCGCGGACCACGCCGGGCGCGACGTGGTGGTCGTCGGCGGCGGCGACAGCGCGGTGGACTGGGCGCTCGCCCTGGCGCCGATCGCCCGGAGCGTGACCCTGGTGCACCGCAGGGACACCTTCCGCGCCCACGACTACAGCGTCCGGCAGCTGCACGCCTCCCCGGTACGGGTCGTCACCGACGCCCAGGTCGTCGCCTGCCACGGCACGGACCGGCTCGAACGGGTCGAGGTCCGCGCGGGCGACCGGACCCTGGAGCTGCCGGCCGAGGCGCTGGTGGCGGCGCTCGGCTTCTCGTCCGGGCTCGGCCCGGTCGCCGACTGGGGCCTGGAGCTCGAACACCGGCGCATCCGCGTCGACCAGTCCATGCGGACCAACCTGCCGCAGGTGTACGCGGTCGGCGACGGCTGCACCTATCCCGGCCGGGTTCCGCTGATCTCCGTCGGCTTCGGCGAGGCCGGCACCGCGGTCAACCACGCCGCGGTGGCCCTGCGCCCGGGACAGCGGCTCGCGCCGGAGCACTCGTCCGACACGCTCCCCGCGAGCGTGCCGGCCGCACCCGCCGCCGAGACCGCGCCCGCCGTACCCGCCGCCGGGGCCGCGCCCGTCGCGGAGGCCGTCCCGGTCGCCGTGCCCGCCTGAGCCGTCCTGAGGCGCCCCCACCACTTCGACCCGCCCAGAGGGGACTTGGAAGCGATGAAGCTCCACACACTGACACTCATGCCGGACGGCGTGGAGATAGCCCTGCCGCAGGGCTCGCCACTGACGGACATCGAGTACGAGACGTCCGAGCCCCTGATCCCCTTCGGCTGCCGCTCCGGCGCCTGCGGGGCCTGCGTCGTCGAGGTCATCGACGGCCTCGACGCCCTCGGGGAGAGCGACCCCGAGGAGACCGACTTCCTGGAGGACCTGGGCTGGGCGGACGGCAACCACCGTCTGGCCTGCCAGTGCCGCCTCCTGGATTCCGCGACCGTCCGCGTCGTGGAGAACTGACCGCCCACAAGGCGGACCAGAGCAAGCACAGCAAGCACAGCGAACCAAAGCACACCTGTACCGCGCGATCGATCCGAAACGTTATCGACGAGGAGAGTCATGAAGAACCGCGTGTCCAATGTGGGTTATGGCGACCGCAAGCCCTTCCTCAGCGCCGCCGCCGCGGTGGAGCTGCGGGCCGAGATGGACCGGCAGATCGACGCCCAGGTCGTCGAGTGGTACGCCAACGTGCCCGAGGCCGCCCACCTGGAGAGCAAGAACGTCGACTCCGAGTACTACAAGCGCAACCTCATAGAGACCGCCTGGCGCATCCGCCTGCTGCGCGTCGCCGAGTCGAAGGCGCTCACCGAGATCGCCAAGCAGAGCCCCGAGGCGGCTCAGGTCTGGGCGAACTACGAGATGGAGGAGATGCTCCACGACGAGCTCTTCATCCAGGACCTCGCCAAGGTGGGCGTCTCGCGCGAGGAGTTCCTCGCCACCGAGCCGTACCTCTCCACCAAGCTGCTCGCCGGCTACTTCTCGTACCTCCTGGACCACGAGGGTCCGCTCGGCGTGGTCGCGTACTCCTACCTGGTCGAGTACGTGAACGTGAAGCTGGAGCCGCGCAAGCTGGTCGCGCTCAAGGAGTCCATCGGCGAGAAGAACATCGGCGGCCAGATCAGCCACTCGCACACGGACATCAACGACGACCACCCGGGCGAGGTCTGGGCGGCCGTGCGCCACCTGATCCGTGGGGAGCAGGACATCGAGGCCTTCAAGAAGTACCTGGCGGAGCACCAGACCGTCCTCGCCCTGTACTTCAAGGAGCTCGCCGACGACACCATCGCCGCGGACGAGAAGACGGCCGTCTGATCCTGCCCGGTCCGTACGGCGCGTGACGCCGCCGCCCCACCGGCGGCGTCCGCGCCCGGCCCCTCCCTAGAGGAGCAAGGAGCATCGTGCACAAGCAGCACACGGGCGGGGGGATCCTCCTTCTCAGCCATGTCGGGTTCTCCTTCGTGGAGGACCTCGCCGAGGCCCTCGGCGCAAGGGGCCTGAAGACCTTCGTCCTCAGTTCGCGGCCCGAGCGGGCCCACCCCGGCCGCCTCGACGACCTGCGGCGGCTCGCCGACCACGTGACCGCCACCGCCGGACACGTCCTGACCCACCGGGACGTGGAGTCGTGCCTCGAAGACCTCCGCCGGCAGGGCGAGTCCGTCCTCGCCTGCGTCACGGTCTGGGAGGGCTACCGCCATCTGATGGCCTTCGCCAACGAGACGCTCGGGGTGAGCGACCTCGGCGAGAAGCAGGTCCTCGGACTGCGCGACAAACTGACCCTGCGCAACCGGCTGTTCGACGCGGGCCTCACCCGTGTCCGGGCCGCCGAGCTCACCCCCGCCTCGCTCGCCGCCCACCAGGCAGGCGAGGGGCGCCACTTCGTCAAGCCGGTCAGCGGCATCGCCTCGTACGGGGCCTTCCCGCTCACCGACCGCACCACCTGGGCGGACATCGAGCGGATCACCGCCGAGTCGCGCGACGACACCGTCTACGCCTCGGCCTTCGGCGACGACGGCCTGACCTTCCTCGTCGAGGACTACCTGCCCGGGCGGGAGTTCAGCTTCGAGGTGGTCGTGACCGACGGCACGGCCCACGTGGTCGCCCTGCACGAGAAGTGCGAGGTGACCGAGACGGCCGGCACCGTCCTGGAGAACGCCTGCACCAGCCCGCCGGTGAGCGTCACCGCCGCCGAGCGCGCCGAGGGCATCGCCTGGGTGCGCCGGCTGCTCGCGGAGCTCGACCTGGGCTGGGGCTGCTTCCACGTCGAGGCCCGGCACGACGCCGCCCGTCCCGACGGGGCCCGCTGGGACCTCATCGAGGTCAACCCGCGGGTCGGCGGCAGCCTGATCTCCCACAGCACCCGGGAGCTCACCGGCGGCGCGAGCCTCCTGGACCTGTGGATCGACTCGCTCCTGCCCGATCCCGACGGCGGGTTCCGGGCGCGGCTCGCCGCGCTCTCCTACACCGCCGACGGCGAGACGCCGACACAGAACGCCACCTTCTTCCGGGTCTTCTTCGCGGAGAAGGGGCGTATCGCCTCGGTCCGGGTCAGCGAGGAGCTGCCGCTCGCACCCGTGGTCACGCACCTCCTGCTCAAGGCGGGCGACACGGTCGACGCCACCGCCCGCGAGGTCTTCCTCGGCCAGCTGCTGTGGCGGTACCCGCGCGGCGAGGCCGGACGGCGCTTCCCCGAACTGACGCGCGCGTCCGCGCACGCCATCGACATCCAGTACGAGAGCCAGGAAAGAGGGGGTCCGCGGTGAGCCGAACGACCGGCCGGTTCCTGATCATCGACTACAACCTGTCCCGCGTGGACGACGTGCGCCACATGAGCGCGTACGCCCGCGAGCGGCACGGCACCGACGTCACCCTGATCCGGGCCGACCCGAGCGCCGTCGACGCCGAGATCTGCGACGAGGTGATCGACCTCGACCCGCTGAGCCCCGACTTCGTCGAGGAGGCGGAGCGGCTCCTCGGGCCCCGGCGGGCGGAGTTCCGGGCCGGCGTCGTCTTCTCCGACAACGCGGTCCAGAGCGGAGCGGTCCTCCTGGAGCGCCTCGGCCTGCGGATCGACTCGGCGGAGCTCGCCGGCGGCGCGTTCTGCAAGCACGAGTACCGGCTGAGCGAGGCGGCCCACCACAAGCTGCTCGCCGCCCAGCGGCTGCTCGTGCCCGACTTCGTCACGGTCGACTCCCGGGAGGGCCTCGCGGACTTCGCCCGCAGCCACCCCGACGGCTTCGTGGTGAAGCCGACCAAGGAGGGCAACAACCGGGGTGTGGTCGTGGTCCGGCCCGGCGACTCCCTGGACGCCGCGTTCGCCGAGGTGGGCCCGTACCTGGAGGGCGGGGTCATCTGTGAGGAGCTGCTGCCCTACCGGCGGGAGTACTCCTTCGACGGACTCGGCCAGGTCTCCTTCGTCACCGAGAAGGTCAGCGCGACCGGACGGTACCCCGTCGAGGTCGCGCAGATCCTGCCCGCCCGGCTGAACCACGCCGAGCGGTCCGCCGTCGAGCGGGCCGGCCGCCAGGTCAACTGGCTGGTCGGGCAGGTCGACGGGCCCTTCCACAACGAGATCCGGCTCAGCGACGACGCCAGCGGCACGGCGGTCGTCGAGCCCAACCGGCGCCCGGCGGGCATGAAGATCTGGTCGCTCGCGCGCTGGGTCTACGGCATCGACTTCTACCACCGCTGGGTCGACGCGGCCTTCGGGCTCACGGCGGGATCCGCCCTGCCCGAGCCGCTGTGCTCGGCGGCCACGGTGATGCTGGGCGTGCGGACCGACCGGTCCTTCGCCCCGGCGGACGTCAGCCCCGGCGCGACCCCCTTCGAGGACGCGGTCGCGGCGACCGCGGCCGCCCACGGCCTGCTCCCGCACGAGCTCGCCGTGAAGGAGTTCGCGTGGCTGTCCCCGGCCCGGCGCGACCTGCACGCCACCGCCCGGGACAACGCGGACTTCGCCGCCCAGGGCTGCGTGGTCCTGACCGCCCCCGGCGCCGACATGAGCGAGGTCGTGAGCACCCTGCGCGCCACCTGGTCCGACGTGCTCGACGCGAGCACCGGCCGGGGAACCAGGTCCGAGGCGCTCCGGGCGGCGCCGGCCGCCGCTCCCGCGGCACCCCTCGACCCGACCACCATGATGGAGGCAGCCCGATGAGGATCCTGGTCCTGCACCGCGTGCCGTACCCGAAGATCGCCTACCACCGGGGCATCGACCACGACCTGCACGACGTCACCTACTTCGGGCGCCGCGCGGCGCTCGACACCCTGCCGGAGGACCTGCGCTGCGAGCGGGTCGAGCGGCCCGGCACGCGCGCGCCGTACGACGAGGCGCGGGAGTGGCTCGACGCCGACCCGCGCGGCTTCGACCGGGTGATCTCGATGTCGGAGTACGAGCTGCTCGACGCCGCCCGGCTGCGCGCCGACCTCGGGATCGAGGGCGCCTCGGTCGAGCAGGTCGAACTCGCCCGCGACAAGGTCCTGATGAAGCGGGCGGTCGACGCGGCCGGGCTGCGGGTGCCGCGCTTCCTGCCCGTCGAGGAGTTCCTCGCCGCCGGCGGGGCGTCGCCGTGGACGGGGAAGACGGTGCTCAAGCCGCACCGCGGCGCCTCCAGCGTCGACGTGGTCGTCTTCGACAGCGCGGCCGAGGCCCACGCGGCCCTCGCCGGGCGGCGCAGCGGCGTCCCGTCGATCGACGAGGACGGCCGCGGCCTGCCGGAGCACGAGGTCGAGGAGTTCGTCGAGGGCCCGATCCTGCACTTCGACGGCCTGGTCGAGCGCGGCACGGTGCTGACCGTGGGGGCCAGCGAGTACGTGGGCACCTGCCTCCAGTACGCGCAGGGCACCCCGATGGGCTCCTTCCAGTTCGCGCTCACGGACGCGCTGCGCGACTGGGTCTCCGCCGCGCTCGCCGCCGTACGCATCGAGGACGGCAGCTTCCACCTGGAGGCCATCCTCGACGGGACCGACCCGGTCTTCCTGGAGGTCGGCAACCGGGTCGGCGGCGCCGACGTCGTCGACACCTTCGAGCTGGCCACCGGCGTCCACCTGCCCTCCTTCGAACTGCGCGTCCTGATCGGGGAGTCCGTCGCGGGCACGCTGCCCGAGGCGCCCGCCGAGCGCTCCTGGTACGGCTGGTTCGTGCACCCCGGGCACCACCTCGGCGCGGGCGTCTTCGAGCGCTTCGACGGGGCCGAGTCCTTCCGGTCCGCCCCGCAGACCGTCACCTGGCACGAGCTGCCGGCCGGGGCCGCGCTGCCCGACCACATCACGTACGGCGCGCACGAGACCGCGCTCGCCGGGATCGTCGGCACGAACTCCCCCGAGGAGACCAGGAGCTGGCTGACGCGCCTGTTCGCGTCGCTGATCCTGCGGAGCTCCGCGGCACCGCGCGTGCCCGACCCGGTCGCGTAGAGCCCCGCCGGAACGCGCGACCACACCCGAGACCGAGAGAGAAGAAGGAAGATGGCCGAACTCAGGTTCCACTGGGGCTCTTCGCTGGACAGTGGCCAGAAGAAGTCGACGCAGAAGTACCGGTCCGACCTGCTCGACCTGGACGGCGCGATCGAGTTCGCGCAGGACGCGGACTCCCTCGGCGTCGAGTCGCTGCTCATGGCGCAGAGCTACACCCTGCCGGACCCGCTGCCGATCATCGGCGCGCTGGCCCGGGAGACCGAGCGGGTCAAGTACATCCTGGCGTACCGGCCCGGACTGCTCTCGCCGACGCTCTTCACCCAGATCGTCAACACCGTGTCGTGGATCTCCGACCGCCGGATCGCGCTCAACATCGTCGCCGGCACCTCCCCGGTCGAGCAGGGCTACTACGGCGACTTCCTCGCCCACGACGAGCGCTACGCCCGGGAGGGCGAGTTCCTCGACGTCCTGCACCGGCTGTGGGGCGACGGGAAGCCGGTCACCTTCACCGGCGACCACTACGAGGTCGTCGACGCGCAGCTCGGCCTCGGCCACAAGGGCGGCGGCCGCCCCGAGATCTACATCAGCGGCAACTCGGCCGTCGCCCAGCAGACCGCGATCCGCTACGGCGACTGCTGGTTCCGCTACGGGGACACCCCCGAGGAGATCGCCAAGGCGGCCGCCCCGCTGGTCGCGGCGGGCACCGACGTGGGCCTTCGCCTCCAGGTGCTCGCCCGCGAGACCCGCGAGGAGGCGCTCACCGAGCTCGCCGAGATCATGAGCGAGACCGACGAGAACCACCGCGCGTACGTGAAGGCCTTCGTCGAGGCCGGCGACTCCGAGGCGGTCAAGAACTCGATGCGCCTGGCCGAGGAGGCCGGACACGGCTGGATGTCCCCGGTCCTCTACTCCGGAGCCGTCGCCTACCGGGGCGGCCCGGCGCTGTGCCTGGTCGGCAGCTACGAGGAGGTCGCCGCCTACCTGATGGAGTACAAGGCGGCGGGCGTCGGCCAGTTCATCTTCTCCGGCTGGCCGGCCCGCGACGAGATGCGCATCTTCTTCCGGAACGTGCTGCCCGTCGTCCGCGCCTACGAGAAGGAGCACGACGGCTCCCTTGCGGGCGCCCGATGACCGGCGAAAAGACGCGCCGGGGCCTGTTCGGCTCCGGCGTCCTGATCGGCCTCATGGCCGAGCAGGTGGTGATGTTCAGCGTCCCGCTGCTCATCTTCCAGCACACCCGCCAGGTCTCCTCGCTCGGCGTCGCCTACGCCGTCGAGTGGCTGCCCTGCCTCCTCGCGTACCCCTTCGCGGGGCTCGTCGCGGACCGGGACGGCGGCCCCCGGCTCTTCTCGCGGGCCAACACCGCCCGCGCGGCGGTCGTCGCCTGCGCCGTGCTGCTGATCGCGCTGCGGCCGGAGTGGACGGTGCCGGTCCTGATGGCCACCGGCGCCCTGCTCTCCACCCTGGTCGCGCCGATCCGGATGTCCATCGAGAAGGTCGTCCCGCAGCTCGCGCAGGGCTCCGACCTGGCCAGGACCCAGTCCCTGGTGCAGAACATGGAGCTGCTGGCCATGGCCCTCGGGCCGGGCCTCGCGATGGTCGCGGTGATGTTCCTCGGCAAGATCTGGCTGCTCGGCCTCGCCGGGGCGCTGTTCGCGACCGCCGCGAGCTGCTGGCTGGTCCTGCCGCGCACGGCCGCGGCGGCACCGGCCCAGGCCCGGGGCGCCGGGGCGGTCGTGGCCGAACTGGGCCTCGGCTGGCGGCTCCTGGTCGGCAACCGGCCGGTCATCCTGCTGGCCGGCCTGAACTTCGCGATCAACCTGGTCTTCTCGACCGTCCTCGCCGCCAACGCGGCGGTGGTCACCGGCGTCCTGAAGGCCCCCGAGTCGCAGTACGCGATGCTCAACATGTTCGTCGGCATCGTCGGCCTGCTCAACCTGCTGCTGACCCCGCTGCTGCTGCGGAAGTTCGACGTGAACTTCCTCGGCTCGCTCGGCTACACCGTCCTGACCGGCTGCCTGCTGCTGCTCGGCACGGCCTCGTCCTTCTGGATGTACGCGGCGGCCTTCGTGGTCGCGATGTCCGGGGTCGCGTACTTCAACATCTTCAACCGCACCCAGCGGGTGAAGGCCATCCCCCGCGAGCACCTGGGCAAGGTGATGGGCCCCTTCTTCCTGGTCGGCCTGCTCTCCTACCCGATGGGCGGCCTGCTCATCAGCACCGTCGGCGCGAGCATCGGCCCGCAGCGCCTCGTCGCCGCCCTGGCCGTCCTGCTCGGCCTGTACGGAGCGGTCTTCATGCCGCTCACCATCCGCAGTTTCCGCGCGAAGGAGGTGTCCCGTGTCGGCACTGGAACTGAGCCCGCCCTGTCCGGTGGACAGTGACACGTTCCGCGAGGCGATGGCGCACCTCGCCGCCCCGCTGACCGTCGTCACCACCCGCGACGCCACCGGCCGCCGCTGGGGCTTCACCGCCAGCGCGGTGACCTCGGTCTCGATGGATCCGCCGCTCGTCCTCGTCGGCCTCGGCAACGACTCCAGCTGCCGCGAGGCGCTGAGCTCCTCGCCCGAGTTCGTCATCAACGTGCTGGGCGAGCACCACACCGAGATCGCCGGCCGCTTCGCCCGCCGCGGCGTGGACCGTTTCGCCGAGGGCGGCTTCACCACCTGGCCGGACAGCGGACTGCCCTACCTCACCGACGCCACCGCCGTGTTCCGCTGCACGGCCGTCGACCGGATACCGATGGGCGACCACCAGCTCCTCATCGGCGAGCTCACCGGTCTGCGCACCCACGGGGAGGCCAAGCCGCTCCTGTGGTACCGGCGGGGCTTCCGCGCCGCAGGCCCGACACCCGCAGGAGGAGGAGCCCCCCGATGACGACGAGCACCGCGACGACGATCCCCGGGGTCGTGGACGGCACCGTCACGCCCACCGTGGACGCCGAGGGCAACATCTCCCTCCACATCGAGGTACGGAACGGTCCCGGCCGCTCCGAGGGCGGCGACTACATCGAGGTCGTCCTCACCGGCGGCGACGCCCGGGCGCTCCTGGCCGCCTCCGCGGCGGCCCCGGCCCCCCGGTCCCAGGCCTTCCCCTGCTCGGTGGGCGTGCGCCTCCAGTCCGGCCCCTCCCTCTCTTCCTCCCTCTAGGAGTCCTCATGTCCGTGATCAACCCGGAAGCCCCCGCCACCCGCCGCGCTCCCGCGGAGCCCCGGACGCCGGCCGCCGTGGAGCCCCGGCAGAGCATGGCCGTGCTGCCCGGATTCCTCCAGTACCCGCTGACGGTCTTCACCGGCCGCGCCCTGCCGCAGCAGCGCTCGCTCGGCTGGACGCCCACCTTCCACCTGGTGACCGCGACGGGCTCGCTGCTCGCCGGACTCGCGGTCAGCATCATGGCGTACGCGCTCGGCGGCCTCGGCCTGCTGTTGCTGCTGCCCGGCTGGGCGATGACCCTGCACGGGATGCGCAACCTCCGGATGATGGTCTACCACCAGTGCTCGCACCGGAACATGTACCGGAGCCGAAAGCCGGACAAGGCCATCGGCCACGCGATATCGAGCCTGCTCGTCATCCAGAACTTCGCCCGCTACAGCCGCGAGCACGTCGCCGACCACCACGCCACCGGCCACATGACGCTCCAGGACCCCACGGTCCAGGCCTTCCTGGTCAGCCTGAACATGCACCCGGGCATGACCCGCCGCCAGATGTGGCGCCGGCTCCTCCTGAAGCTGGTCTCGCCGCGCTTCCACTTCGCGTTCGGCGTCTCCCGCGTGCTGTCCTTCTCCAAGGACTCGGCCCGCAGCGAGAAGGTCACCGCCCTCGCGCTGTACGGCACCGCCGTCGCCGCGACCGTCCTGACCGGCACCTGGCAGGCCCTGCTCGTCGTCTGGTTCGTGCCGCTCGTCCCGCTCTTCCAGATCAGCAACACCCTGCGCCTGTGCGTGAAGCACACCTTCCCGGTCGCGGGCCTGGAGGACCGGCGCAGCCGCGCGTACTTCACCTCGCTCACCAACGCGATCTTCATCGGCGACCGCGCCCCCTCGCCCGAGCTGCCGGCCGCCCGGCGCGCCCTCGCCTGGAGCCGCTGGACCCTGCGGATGCTGTTCGTGCACGCCCCGTCCCGCTACCTGGTGCTGACCGGTGACACGGTCGTCCACGACTACCACCACCGCCACCCGCGCAGCGCCGACTGGTCCAACTACATCTTCGCCCGCCAGCAGGACGCCGAGGAGGCCGTCGCCGCCGGAGACCCCAACCGCCCGCCGTACCACGAGGTGTGGGGCCTGGTGCCCGCGATCAGCTTCGTCTTCGACTCGCTGGCCGTCGCCGACGCCGAGGAGTTCGACGTGAAGCGCCTGAAGTCCGTCAGCAAGCGCGAGCTGTTCGCCGCCTTCGACGACTGACCGGCCCGCGCGCCGCGCACCGCCCGCCACCCACCTCCCCCCTCCGGATTCAGGAACCCATCGATGCGAACCACCTCCCACCAGGAACCAGCGGCTCGTACGGTCATCCTCGGCGTCGCCGCCAGTGACAGCCACGCCGTGGCCAACCACCTCATCGCCTACTCGCTGCGCGGGCTCGGCTACGACGTCGTCAACCTCGGCACCTGCACCCCGGTCGACGAGTTCGCCGAGGCGTGCGCCCAGCACCCCGAGGCCGAGGCCGTCGTCATCGGCAGCCTCAACGGGCACGTCCACGAGGACCTGCGCGGCCTCGACCGGGCCAAGCAGTCCGGCCGGATCGCCTGCCCGGTGATAGTCGGCGGCAACCTGTCGGTCGGCAGCCACAAGGACGGCTCCTCGCACGAGCGCCTGTACGCGGCCGGGGTCGACCACATCCTGTCCGACCCCTCCGAACTGCCGGGCCTGCTCGACGCGCTGCGCGCCGACCGCGAGCGCACCGCCGTGACCTCCGGGCGGGCGGCGTCATGAGCCTGACCTCCCTCCCGGCCCGGGGCACGGCCCCGCACCCCGACCTGGCGGCGGCGCCGCTGCCGACGCCGGCCGAGTCCGCCGCGTACATCCGCTCGCTCGGCAAGCCCACCGCGGCCGAGGTCCTCGACCGCTGCCGCGCCCAGGGCCGGGTGGCCATCCAGCCCCGCTGCGGCGTCGGCGGGCACGAGGAGATGAAGGCGCTCCTCGCGACCCTGGAGGCCGAGGCCAAGCCCGACATCCTCACCCTGACCATCGACTCGCACACCCGGCTGCTGCGCTTCGAGGAGGCCCTGCGCACCCTCAACCTGCGTCCCGCCGACCTCAACGGCTACCCGATGGTGGCGCACGGCTGGCAGCGCGGCCGCGAGCTCAACGAGCTGGTCGCGGCGCCGCTGGAGATCCGGCACGGCTCGCCGGACGCCCGTACCCTCTTCGACGTGTCCGTGGCCTCCGGCATCACCTCCTTCGAGGGCGGCGGCATCTCGTACAACCTGCCCTACTCGAAGGCGGTGCCGCTCGCCGAGTCGCTCGGCGCCTGGCAGGACGTCGACCGGCGCTGCGGCGAGCTCGCCGAGCACGGCGTGGTCGTCGACCGGGAGCTGTTCGGCACGCTGACCGCCGTGCTCGTGCCGCCGTCGATCAGCCTCGCCGTCAGCGTCCTGGAGGCGGTGCTCGCCGCCCGGGCCGGGGTGCGCTGCATCTCCGTGGCCTACCCGCAGGGCGGCCACCTCGCCCAGGACGTCGCGGCCCTGCGCGCCATCGCCGTGCTCGCCGAGCGCTACCTGCCGGCCGACGTCACGGTCCACGCGGTGCTCCACGAGTTCATGGGCGTCTTCCCGCGCGACCGGGGCAACGCCGAGGACCTGATCTTCTACGGCGCCCTGGTCGCCCGGCTCGGCGGCGCCTCCAAGCTGATCACCAAGACCCACCAGGAGGCGTACGGGATCCCCGACACCGCCGCCAACGTGGAGGGTCTGCGGCTCGCCGACCGCGCCAACTCGCCCCTGCTGGACTTCATCAGGGTCGACGAGGACCAGGTCGCCCGGGAACTGGACTGGATCCTCGCGGAGGTCGCCGACCTCGTCGAGCCGCTCCTCGCCCAGCCCGACCTGATCGGGGCGATCGTCGAGGCCTTCGCGGAGGGCCGGCTCGACATCCCGTTCAGCGCCAGCCGGTACGCCCGCTCCGACCTCATCCCGCGGCGCGACCGCTCGGGCGCCATCCGCTACCTGTCCACCGGTGCCCTGCCCTTTTCGGCCGCCCACCTGGCCCGCAACACCGAGCTCCTGCACGCGGTGGACGGCCCGGACCCCGCCCTGGACGCGCTGATGCGCGGACTGACGGGCGACATCAACCACTTCCGCCACGTGTTCCAGGAGGAGGAGCGGCCCGCCGCCGCCTCCACCGCCCCCGTCCCCGCCCCCGACCCCGCCGCCGTGCCCACCGAACCGAGGAACTGATCCCGATGCGAGCCGTCCATGTCACCGAGGCCGGTGCCCCCTCCGCCCTCACCCTCGCCGAGCTGCCCGAACCGGCCGCCCTCCCGGGCCAGGTCGTCGTCCGCAACGCCGCCATCGGCCTCAACTTCATCGACGTCTACTACCGCAACGGCACCTACCCCGCCCCGTACCCGCTCGTCCCCGGCCAGGAGGCGGCCGGCATCGTGACCGCCGTCGGCGAGGGCGTCGACGAGGTCACCCCGGGCGACCGGGTCGCCTACGCGACCCAGCTCGGCGCGTACGCCGAGTTCACGGCCGTCCCGGCGGCCAAGCTGGTCTCCGTACCCGAGACCGTCACCCTGGACGACGCGGCGGCCGTGCTGCTCCAGGGCCTGGCCGCGCACTACCTCAGCCACACCAGCCACCCGGTGGCGCCCGGCGAGACCGTCGTCGTCCTCGCCGCCGCCGGCGGCCTCGGACAGCTGCTCGTGCAGCTGGCCGCCCACCGGGGCGCCACCGTCGTCGCCGTCGCCTCCACCGAGGAGAAGCGCGCGACCGCCCTCGCCGCCGGCGCCCACCACGCCGTCCCCTACGAGGGCTTCGCGGAGGCCGTCCGCGAACTCACCGGCGGCGAGGGCGCGCACGCGGTGTACGACTCGGTCGGCGCGGCCACCTTCGAGACCAGCGTCAAGGCGCTGCGCCGCCGCGGCACCCTCGTCGTCTGCGGGCTCTCCAGCGGCCCCGTCCCGCCCTTCGACGTGGAGCTGCTGCGCACCTCCGGCTCGCTCTACCTCACCCGCCCGACCCTCGCCGACCACGTGCCGGACGCCGCCTCGCTGCGGGCGGCGGCGGCCGAGCTCTTCCGCTACGTCGCCCAGGGCGTCGTCCGCCCCGAGGTGGGCGCGCGGCTCCCGCTGGCCGACGCGGCGAAGGCGCACGAGCTGCTCGAAGGCCGCGGCACCACCGGCAAGGTGCTGCTGACGCCATGAGTGTCGACATCGGAACGAGCGCGCCGACCGGCGTGAGCACGAGCACCGGCCCGGCCGTCGCCCCCCAGGGCAAGGCGGCCGGCGGCCGGGGCCTCGGCGTGGTCCCGGCACCGGTCCTCATGCTCATCGGCATGGTCAGCACCCAGCTGGGCGCGGCCTTCGCCAAGCAGCTGTTCGGCACGGTGGGGCCGGCGACGGTCACCCTGATGCGGCTCGGCTTCTCGGCCCTCGTCCTGCTGCTGTGGTGGCGGCCCTCCGTGCGCCTGGACCGGCGCACGGCGGGCGCGGTGGCGGCGCTGGGCGTGGCCATCGCGGGCATGAACATCTGCTTCTACCTGGCCATGGCCCGGATGCCGGTCGGCGTGGCGCTGACCGTCGGCATGGCGGGCCCCCTCGCGGTCGCGGGCTTCGCCTCGCGCCGCGCCGCGGACCGCCTCTGGATCGTGCTCGCCGCGCTCGGCATCGCGCTGCTCGGCTGGCAGGGCGGCGCGGCGGGCCTCACCGGCCTGCTCATCGCGCTGGCCTGCGCCGTCTTCTGGGGCTCGTACGTGCCGCTGTCGGCCAGGGTCGGGGCGGTGCTGCCGGGCGGCGGCGGGCTCGCGCTGGCCATGGCCTTCGGCACCCTCTGCTCGCTGCCGGCCGGACTCGCCGAGGGCGCGGCCTCGCTGGCCCGGCCCGAGGTGCTGGCGTTCGGCTTCGGTGTCGCGATGCTGTCCTCGCTCGTCCCGTACACCTGCGAGATGGAGACGCTGCGCCGCGTGTCCGCCACGGTCTTCGGGGTGCTCCTCAGCCTGGAACCGGCGATCGGCGCCCTGGTCGCCCTGGCCGTGCTGAGCGAGACGCTCTCGCCGGCCCAGGTGGCGGGCCTGGTCGCGGTGGTCGTCGCCTCGATCGGCGTCATCCGCGGTTCCCGCAAGGCGGCGGGCCCTGAGCGGGACCTGCGGGAGGCGTCCCTCCAGGCCTCGCTCCAGGCCGCCCCGGCGGCTCCTCCGACGAGCTCCTCGCGGGCCGCCCCGCACGTCTCTGAGCACTCCCCTCCGCACCTGTCTCCCGCTCCTCCCACCCTCACCGAAGGAACCGACAAGTCATGATCACCACCGGCAGCAACGCAGCTCTCGCGGGCCGTCCCGAGGGGCTGGAGCAGCTCAGGGGCCTCCTGGACACGGTGCTCGGCGCCCTCGGTGACGCCGCTCTCAAGCGGGGCGGCCCGGTCGCGGCCGGCGGCCCCGAGGCGGCGGTGGCCGCGGTGGGCGAGGTGCTGGGCGGCGGGCGGTTCCTCGCCGAGGAGCCCAGCGCCGAGCGGGTGACGGAGCTGTTCGAGGCGTACGCCCGCTGGTCCGTGGACCTCACGCACCCGTCGGCCGTGGCCCGCATGCAGTGCGCCCCGACGGCCGCGTCCGCCGCCGCCGAGCTGCTCGCCGCCTCGCTCAACCAGTCGCTGCACGCCTGGGAGAGCGGCCCCTTCGCGCTCGAACTGGAGCGGCGGCTGATCGCGGAGATGGCCTCCTGGGTCGGCTTCGGCCCCGAGGCCGGCGGCACCCTGACGCCCGGCGGCTCCATCTCCAACCTGATGGGCCTGCTGTTCAGCCGGGACCGCGCGCTGAAGGAGGGCGGCGAGGTGTCGGCGAACGGGCTCGCGGGCCGCGCGGTCCGCCCGCGCATCCTGTGCTCCGCCGCCGCGCACTTCTCGGTCGCCCGGGCCGCCGGCTTCCTCGGCCTCGGCCGGTCCGCCGTGGTGAAGGTGCCGGTGGACGACCGGGGCCGGATGCTCGCCGACGAGGCCCGCCGGATCGTCGAGGGCTTCGCGCCCGACGAGGTGCCCGTCGCCCTCGTCGCCACGGCCGGCACCACCGACCACGGCTCCTTCGACCCGCTGCCCGAACTGGCCGACCTCGCGGCCGAGTTCGGCATCTGGCTGCACGTCGACGCCGCGTACGGCATCGGCGCGCTGTTCTCGCCGAAGCTGGCCCCGCTCCTGGACGGCCTCGGCCGGGCCGACTCGGTCGCCTTCGACCTGCACAAGTTCGGCTGGGTCCCGGCCTCGTCGAGCGTGGTCGTGGTGCGCGACCGGCGGCACATGGAGTGCCTGGACGAGCAGGCCGTCTACCTCAACCCGTCCGACGACGAGGCCCTCGGCTTCACCGCCCTGCTCGGCACCTCGCTCCAGACCACCCGCCGCTCCGACGCCCTCAAGATGGCCGCCACCCTGCTCACCGTCGGGCGCGAGGGCATGGGCGCCTGGGTGGACGCCTGCCACGAGCAGGCGCGCCACGCCGCGCGCCGGGTCGCCGCCACCGAGGGCCTGGAGCTCGTCGCGGACCCGCTGCTCAGCACGGTCATCTTCCGCTGCGCGCCCGTCGACGGGATCCCGGTGGACGACGAGAGCGCCTGGAACGCGGCGGTGCGGCGCCGGCTGATGACGGACGGCCGCGCCCTGCTCGCCCGTACGAAGATCGCCGGCCCCGACGGCACCCCGCGGGTGCACCTGAAGCTGGTCTTCCTCAACCCGACGACGACCGAGGACGACATCGACGCCCTGGTGGCGGACGTCGCGGCCGCGGCCCGCGGGCTCGCCCGGGAGGCGGTAGCGGAGCGTTAGCGGTACGCAAGCGGGACGGCAGGGCCGGAAGGGAAGGTAGGTGGTGTCGGCACCG
The DNA here is from genome assembly GCF_036240795.1 of Streptomyces sp. NBC_01268. NCBI lineage: Bacteria > Bacillati > Actinomycetota > Actinomycetes > Kitasatosporales > Streptomycetaceae > Streptomyces > Streptomyces sp. NBC_01268. The sequence goes on from NZ_CP108454.1 coordinate 5,357,148, forward strand.
AGCACGGTGCCGGCGCACCGACCGACCTTCTGTTCCACGGGGGAGAACCACCATGCGTACCCAGCGTAAGAACACCGTCCTCGCGGTCACCGCCGCCGCCGTCCTCTCGCTCGGCCTCACCGCCTGCGGTGGCGGCGACGACGCCGGAAGCCGCGACGAGGGCGCCGCCGCCCAGTCCCAGTCCCAGAACCAGGCCGGCGGCAGCACCGGCGGCAGCGCCACCGGCGGCTCGACGAAGGGCGCGTCCTCGACGGGCGGCTCCACGACCGGCGGCTCCACGGCGGGCGGCTCGACCGGCGGCTCCACCACCGGCGGTTCGACGGGCGGGGGCTCCGCCCAGAACGCCTCCAGCTCCAAGTCCGCGGCCAAGGCCCCGGCCTGCGCCTACAACGACGTGAAGATCACGGCGGCGAAGGCCGACGAGACGCCCACCGAGCACATCACCCTCACCGCCACCAACACCTCGGGCAAGACCTGCCGCCTCGACGGCTACCCGCTGATCGCCTTCGGCCCGATCCAGACCGCCAAGGACGTCCCGGCCGTCGCCAAGAGCAAGCCGGCCGCCCCGGTCGTCCTGCAGCCGGGCACGCCCGCGTACGCCAACGTGCGGATCGCGCTCGGCGGCGCGCACGAGGACAACAAGGTGGTCACCAGCTTCAACGTGAACCTCTTCGCGGGCTCCGACCCCGCCGAGGGCAGCGTCGTCGTCAAGGCCCCGGCGGGCGGCCTGGCCGTCGACGAGGCCGTCGCGAAGACCGGCTACTGGACGTACGAGCTCCGCAACGGCGCCGACGAGTTCTGATCGGGGAGCGCCCCGCGCCCGTCGCGGAGCGCGCCCCCTCCCGGACCGACTGAGCCGCCTGCCCCCGCTAGGCGGCCAGTCCCGTCTTGGCCCCCGCCCCGCACAGCGGCAGCACCGTCGTTCCGGGGTGCGCGGGGGCGGCGCGGACGGCCGCCCAGCAGGCGACGCCGGTCGGCTCGACGTACAGCCCGCGGCGGGCGAGGTCGAGCTGCGCTGCCCGGATCTGCTCCTCCGTCACGGTGCGGAAGGTGCCGCCGGAGGCCCGTACCGCGCGCAGGATCTGGGCGGCGCGCGGTGGCGCGGAGATGGCGATGCCCTCGGCGAGGGTGGGTCGGGCGGCGGCCGGGCCGGTGAGCTCCTCGGCTCCCGCGTGGAAGGCGGCGGCCAGCGGGGAGACGGCCTCGGCCTGGACGGCGACGAGGGCGGGGCGCCGTTCGACGAGCCCGTGGCCGTACAGCTCCTCGACGGCGAGGGCCGCGCCGAGCAGCAGGGTCCCGTTGCCGACGGGCAGGACGAGGGTGTCGGGGAGCCGGCCGCCGAGCTCCTCCCAGAGCTCGTAGACATAGGTCTTCGTGCCGTGCAGGAAGTGCGGGTTGTACACGTGCGAGGCGTAGAAGACGCCGGGTGCGTCGGCCGCCGCGCGGGCGGCCCGGGCGGTGGCCTCGCGGTCGCCGGGGACGACGACGGTACGGGCGCCGTGGGCGCGGATCTGCTCCAGCTTCTTGGCGGAGGTCCCTTCGGGGACGTACACGGCGCAGTCGAGTCCGGCGCGGGCGCAGTACGCGGCGATCGCGGTGCCCGCGTTGCCGCTGCTGTCGGCGATCACGGTGTCCGGGCCCAGGCGGCGGGCGAGTTCGGCGAGCATCACGGCGCCGCGGTCCTTGAAGGACAGGGTCGGCATGAGGAAGTCGAGCTTGGCCGAGACGGTGCCGCCGCCGGCGGTGCCGTCTCCGGTGCCGACCGCGCCCTCGCCCCCGGTCAGCGGGACCAGGGGGGTGCGGCCCTCGCCGAGGGTGACGTGGGGCGCCTGGGGCGGTTCGGTCGCGAGGGGCAGGGCCTCCTCGTAACGCCACAAGGAATTCACACGTGACGTGAGGGACGGGAGTGACACCGGTGCGCCGGTGAACTCCAGATCCCAGGGCCCGCGGCAGCGCGGACAACACCAGGTGAGGGCGGACGCGGGGGCGTGGACCTGGCAGCGGGGGCACACGTAGGCGGTCATGAGCGCCAGCATGTCAGCGGTGTGGCGCCCGTGTGACGGGGTGTCCGGCGCCCTTGTGTGTTTCCTATGGATCAGCCAATCTTTCGCTCGGCACCCCGACATGACGAACGGCCCGGGCCCTTCGCCGTCTCTTGTCATGTCCCTGCCGTACCCCCACAGCAGCGCACCACCAATGAGGAGGACCCCTCACATGTCCGTGATGCGTGATTCCAGGCGCAGGCTGGCCGCCGCGAGCGCCATCGCCGTCGCCGCCCTCGCGCTCGGCTCCCTCTCCGCCGTCCCGGCCACCGCCGCCGGGCCCGCCGCCGAAGGCGTCATCCTGAACGCCGGGGCCGAGGGCACCGTCGCCAACAGCTACATCGTCACCCTCCGCGAATCCGCCGCCCAGGCGGAGACCGCGAAGGGGCGGGCCGTCGCGACGAAGTTCGGCGCGAAGATCCGGCGCACGTACACCGCGGCCCTCAACGGCTACTCCGTCGAGCTCTCCGAGGCGCAGGCCAGGAAGCTGGCGGCCGACCCGGCCGTCGAGACCGTCAGCCAGAACCGGGTCTTCCACGTCGACGGCACGCAGCCCTCCCCGCCGTCCTGGGGCCTCGACCGGATCGACCAGAAGGCCCTCCCGCTCAACCAGAGCTACACGTACCCGGACAGCGCGGGCCAGGGCGTCACGGCGTACATCATCGACACCGGCGTCCGCATCACCCACAGCGACTTCGGCGGGCGCGCCTCCTACGGCTACGACGCCATCGACAACGACAACACCGCCCAGGACGGGCACGGCCACGGCACGCACGTCGCCGGCACCGTCGCGGGCTCGTCGTACGGCGTCGCCAAGAAGGCGAAGATCGTCGGCGTCCGCGTCCTCGACAACTCCGGCTCCGGCACCACCGAGCAGGTCGTCGCGGGCATCGACTGGGTGACGCAGAACGCCGTCAAGCCGGCCGTGGCCAACATGAGCCTCGGCGGCGGGGTCGACAGCGTCCTCGACGACGCGGTGCGCCGCTCCATCGCCTCCGGCGTCACCTACGGCGTCGCCGCCGGCAACGAGACCGACAACGCGGCCAACCACTCGCCCGCCCGGGTCGCCGAGGCCATCACGGTCGGCGCCACCACCTCGACCGACGCCAAGGCCAGCTACTCCAACTACGGCAGCGGCCTCGACCTCTTCGCCCCCGGCTCGTCCATCACCTCGTCCTGGAACACCAGCGACTCGGCGACCAACACCATCTCCGGTACGTCGATGGCGACCCCGCACGTGGTCGGCGCCGCCGCCCTCTGGCTGGGCGCCAACCCGACGGCCACCCCGGCGCAGGTCTCCGAGGCGCTGGTCGCCGCCGCGACCCCGAACGTCGTCACCAGCCCCGGCAGCGGCTCGCCGAACCGGCTGCTGTACGTCGGCGGCGGCACCACCCCGCCGCCCACCGGCCCGAAGTTCGAGAACACCGCGGACTACGCGGTCAACGACAACGCGACCGTCGAGTCCCCGGTGACCGTCAGCGGCGTCACGGGCAACGCCCCGGCCGCCCTCCAGGTGCCGGTGAACATCGTGCACACCTACATCGGTGACCTCCAGGTCCAGCTGATAGCCCCCGACGGCTCGGCGTACACCCTGAAGGCCTTCGGCACCGGCGGCAGCGCGGACAACATCAACACCACGTACACCGTCAACGCCTCCTCCGAGGTCGCGAACGGCACGTGGAAGCTGCGGGTCACGGACAACGCGGCCTACGACACCGGAAAGATCGACTCCTGGGCGCTGCAGTTCTGACGCGCCCGAAGCAGGGGTGAGGGGCGGTCGCCGGTCTCCGGCGGCCGCCCCTCGGCCTCAGGGCCGCTCCACCCAGCCCGCCGTCAGGACCAGGCCCGAGGCGCGGTGGACGGCCAGGAAGCCGAACGGGCGGTCGACCTCGACGGCGACGACCCGGACCGTGTACGTCGAGGGCGGCGCACCCGCGCCGAACGCTCCGAAGGCCGCCACCGACGCCGCCTCGAAGCCCTGCGCCGTGAACTCGGCCGTCGCCGCCTGCCGGCCCTGCCCGATCGCGAGCGGGACGTCGCCGACACCGGGGAAGTGGCCGCGGTCGGCGTCCCGCGCGGCGGTCAGGCCGAACAGCCCGTGGTGGGCCAGCAGGTCGTGCCCGGCGGAGAGGGCGAAGGCCGGGACCGACGCCGACAGGCGCGGGTCCGGCGTCGTGCTGCGCGCGGTGCGGACCTCCAGCCCGGGGCCCGGATCGCCGGTCGGGAGCCGGTCGCCGGGGACGGCGGGAGAGCGGCCCTCCAGGACGTCGAGCCCGGCGCGCAGGACGGCACCGGACGCCGCCGCCGGCTCGCCCAGCAGGAGGTGCACGTCGACCCCCGTGTCGCCGCGGACCCGCAGCACCGTCAGCGGCCCCGCCTCCGTGTCGGCCAGGCCGACGTCGTCGAGCGCGGGCGTGGAGCGGTGCAGCCGGGTCACCGTCCGGCCCGACCAAGGGCCGCTCGTCAGCCGGGCCTTGCGGGTCCAGAACGGATCGACCCAGGTCGTCCGCACCGTCTGGGCCGAGGCGAGGACGAGCAGCGTCTCCTCGTCCACGGCGACCGGCAGCGCCGGGACCAGGCCGCCCGTGCGCTCGGCCGCCCACGCGTCCAGCGCCTTGCGGTCGGCCGCGGCGTCCCCGGTGAGCCGGCCGAGCACCGCGTCCGGCAGGCCCGCCACCCAGGAGTCGCGCAGCCGCAGTTCCGCGCGGGCCCACAGACCGGTGGCCGAGGCCACCCCGGGGATCGCGCCGAGGCCGGCCACCAGCTCGCGGGCCGCTCCGGCCGCCGCCTCCGCCGGCAGCCCGAGCGCCTCCGCCAGCTCCTCCCTGGCCGCTCCGGCGGCGCCGTCCGCGAGAGGGGCCAGCAGGGGCCAGACGCCCGCCGCCGACAGGACGGTGCTCCCGCCCGCCGGAAGCGCCCCGGCCCATCGTGCCGTCATCCGGTTGACCGCCCGTACCGTGTCGCCCCGCATATCGCCCCCGTTCCCCGGACCACGTACGATGCGCGCGCCCGTTCGATTGTCCGTTCCACCCGCCCCGATCAGGAGCACCGTACTCGTGGACCCGTCCCAGCCGCCCCAGGATTCCCCGGCCCCGGGGACCCCGACGCCGCCTCCCGCGGAGTTGCCCGCCGGGCCGCCTGCCGCGCCGCCCGCCGGACCCGCGCAGACTCCGGGCGGGGCGTTCGCGCCGCCCGCCGGTCCGCCCGCGCCGCCCGTCGGGCCCGGCGGTCCGGCCGCGCCCGGGCCGTACGGTGCCCCCGGGCCGTACCAGGTTCCCGGGCCCTACACGCCGTACGGCCCGTACGGACCGCAGGGGCCCGGTGGCGCCGGTCCCTACGGGGCGCCCCGGCCGGGCACCAACGGACTGGCCGTCGCCTCCCTCGTCTCCGGCATCGTCTGCTGTCTGCCGCCCCTCGGACTGATCCTGGGCCTGGTCGCCCTGCCCCGGATCCGGAAGCAGCAGCAGAAGGGCAAGGGCCTCGCCGTCGCGGGCATCGCCCTGTCCACGGTGAGCTGCCTCCTCGTCGTCCTCGGCTTCGCGACCGGCGGCTTCGCCTCGTTCTGGGAGGGCTTCCAGGAGGGCGTGGACAAGGCGGGCTCCTCCAAGTCCGCCTTCTCGCTGCGCAAGGGCGAGTGCTTCGACGTGCCCGGGAAGATGGAGGAGTACACCGAGAACGTCGACATCGTCGACTGCGCGAAGCCCCACGAGGGCGAGGTCACCGGCAGCTTCAAGATCACCGGCTACGCCAAGTGGCCCGGCGACAAGGCCCTCGACGGCCTCGCCGAGGAGCGCTGCCAGGAGATCAACGACGCGTACACGCTGGACAAGTGGGCCGTCCCGGACGATGTCTGGACCTACTACTACCTGCCCAGCAGCATGTCCTGGCGGGGCGGCGACCGCACGGTGACCTGCACCTACGGCACGGACAAGACGCCCTTCTCCGGCTCCCTGCGCAAGGACGGCTTCACCCTCAACGCCGACCAGCACGCCTTCCTGCTGGCCGTCAACGCGATCGACACGGCCCTCATGAAGGAGCCCGAGGAGGACGCCGACGCCGACCTCGACGCCAACACGGCCTGGGCCCGGGAGGTCCTCACGACCGTCACGGCGGAGGCCCAGGGGCTGCGCACCCGCGGCTGGCCGGCCGCCGTCGAGCGGCCGGTGGTCGAGCTGGCGGACAAGCTGGACGCCGCCGGGAAGAAGTGGCGGAAGCTGGCGGCGGCGCAGGACGACGAGGCGTTCTGGGCGGAGTACGAGAAGGCGTACGACGCGCTCGACCCGAAGATGGAGTCCGCGGCCCGCCGGGCGCTCGGCCTCGCCGACACCCTCAACCGCGACAGCGAGAAGGTCTGAGCCGCGCCCGCGCACGACGGACGGGGTCCGGTCTCGGCCGAGACCGGACCCCGTCCGTCGTTTCGTGCTCCCGTCGTTCCCGTCGTTCCCGTCAGACCTTCGCGGCCGTCCTGGCCCTCCTGGCCGTCAGGACCTCACGGCTCAGGACGTCACGGCTCCGTCCGCTCAACGGCGGCCGCCCAGTACGCCGTTGACCGCGGTGATCAGCTCGCCGTCCGGGGTGTCCCCGTCCAGCGACCAGAACATCGCGCCGCCGAGCCCCTTGGCCCGTACGTACGCCGACTTGGTGCGCAGGACCTGCGGGTCGTCGTACGTCCACAGGGTCGTGCCGTCGAACAGCCAGGCGTGCCCGTTGCGGCGGTCCCGGTGCACGGTGGACGCGCCCGAGTCGGCCAGCTTCCTCAGCGCCTCGTAGTCCTCGGAGCCGGCGCCCCAGGTGCCGGCCGCCGCGCCGGTGGCGGGCTTGCCGAGGCCGGTGCCGCCGCCGGTGACGCCGGTCCAGCCCTGGCCGTAGAACGGCATGCCGACCACCAGCTTGCGGGCGGGGGCGCCGCGCCGCAGCCAGTCGTTCACGGTCTGGTCGACGCTGAAGTCGCCCCGGGGGGCGAAGAGCGCGGACTGCTGGGCGGTGGTCGACTCCCAGCTGCCGTGGAAGTCGTAGCCCTGGAGGTTCACGAAGTCGAAGTCACGCATGATCTTCCGGACCTCGAAGCCCGCGTCGATCTTGGCGGGCGCGGTCGGCACGAACGCCGACAGCTCGTAGTGCTTCCGCTTCCGCTCGGTCTTCGCGTACCCGTCGAGCTGGGTGCGGAACTCGTGCACCAGCGCGGTGAAGTTCTGCTTGTCCTCCGGGCGGAAGACGGTGTCGGTGTCGCCCGCGGAGCCGGGCCACTCCCAGTCGATGTCGATGCCGTCGAAGAGGCCCGCGGCGGCTCCCGCACCGCCACGGGCGCCGTCGACGGGCAGGTTGCCCTTGATGTAGAGGTCGATGCAGGAGGCGACGAGGGCCTTGCGGGAGGCGGGGGTGCGGGCCGCGTCCGAGAAGTGGGTGGACCAGCTCCAACCGCCCAGCGAGATCATGACCTTGAGGCCGGGGTGCGCGGCCTTGAGCTCGCGCAGCTGGTTGAAGTTGCCGGCCAGCCGCTGGTCCGGGGTGTCGGCGACCCCGTCGACCGAACCGGCCGCGTCGAGCGGGCGCACGTAGTCGGCCCAGGCGTCGGCTTCACCGGGGACGTTCCCGGTGAAGCACTTCCCTTCGGCGCTCACGTTGCCGAAGGCGTAGTTGATGTGGCTCAGTTTTGCGGCGGTGCCGCTGGTCTCCAGGTCCTTGACCTGGAAGTTCCGCCCGTAGACGCCCCATTGGGTGAAGTAGCCGACGCGCTTGTACGCGGGCTTGGCGGGCTTCTCGTGGGTCGGGGCCGCGCCCGCGGCGGGGGCGAGGGCGGCGAGCAGGCCGAGGGAGACGGCGGCGACGGACATCCGGGAAAGGCTTCTGCGACGCATGAGGCGGAACGTATTGGTCTGGACCATCAACGTCAAGGATTCCGACGGGAGTTCGGTGGCTATACCTGCGGTAAGCGCCTGCGTAAAGGCAAGTCATCACTTCGAGTGAAACTGTGGCCCATGCTTGCGGTCGCGCACCCTCGGTTGTCAGTCTGTAGCTGTCAGTCAACCTGAGGGGAGTGTCCAGTGACGTTCGGTGAGCAGCCCGCCTATCTGCGTGTGGCGAGCGATCTCCGGGAGAAGATCGCCAACGGCTCGCTTCCTCCGCACACCCGGCTCCCCTCCCAGGCGCGCATCCGCGAGGAGTACGGGGTGTCGGACACCGTCGCACTGGAAGCGCGCAAGGTCCTGATGGCCGAGGGCCTGGTCGAGGGGCGCTCGGGCTCGGGGACCTATGTGCGCGAGCGGCCCGTGCCGCGCCCCATCGCCCGCTCCGGCTACCGCCCCGCCGCGGGCGCCACCCCCTTCCGGCAGGAGCAGGCCGCCGAAGGGGCGCGCGGCACCTGGGAGTCGAACAGCGAGCAGGAGCCCGCGAGCGCCGAGACCGCCGCGCGACTCGGCATCGAGCCGGGGGAGCGGGTGATGCGCACGCGGTACGTCTACCGGGACGCGGGCGAGCCGATGATGCTCTCCACCTCCTGGGAGCCGCTCGCCGTCACCGGCCGCACGCCGGTCATGCTGCCCGAGGAGGGGCCGCTGGGCGGCTGCGGGGTGGTCGAGCGGATGGCCGCGATCGACGTGGTGGTGGACAACGTGGTGGAGGAGGTCGGCGCCCGTCCCGGCCTCGCGGAGGAGCTGCTGACCCTCGGCGGCGTCCCCGGCCACGTGGTGATGGTGGTCGAGCGGACCTACTACGCCTCGGGGCGGGCGGTCGAGACCGCGGACGTCGTCGTGCCCGCCGACCGCTACCGGATCGCCTACCACCTGCCCGTGCGGTGAGCGGCTGAGCGGCCCTGACTCTCTGCCCGCTCACCGCCCGGGCGTCCGGGGGCGGCCCGGGCCACCCCGTGAACGGTCCGGGCGCGGCCGTCCCCGACGTGACCGCCCCCCATGGGCGCGCGGTCCCGCGCCACCCCGTACGAGCTGCGCCGGCATCGCCGCCCGCCCCGCCCGCTCCGGGCCGGTCCGCCCGCTGCGCGGCTCCCTCGACACCATGTGCCGGGGCGTCCGGCGCAGGGACCGGCGGCCGCCGGAGCGGCCCTGATGCCGGTGCCGACCACCCCCTCAGGCTCCGCCCGTGGCCCGACCCCGGCCTCCCTTCGCCGGTTACTGGCCAGATGCGTATCTCTTCGTGAAAAGACGCCTCCGCTGTGTAAAGGTCAGGCGTAAGCTCCGGCATATGCGGATTGCGATTTCCTGGAGATCGTCAGACATGGCCGGACCGGCGGAGGGAGAAGTCCGATGAGCGACAGCGGCCCCGTCCTTCCCTGGCTCGTCATACGGCAGGACGACAACGGCAACCGCTACCGCGTCGGTCAGTACGCGACCAAGGACGAGGCCCAGCGGATCGCCGACAGCCTCGACGACCGCGGCCACCAGCAGCTCTACTCGGTCGAGCGGATCGGCTCGCCCGCGATCTGAGCGGGCCGGGCCGACGGCGGCCCCGCGTCCGGGCGGCCCTCGTGGCCGCCCGCGTTACGCTCCGCCCCATGACCGATCATCCCGCCCGCCCCACCGGACCCGGCCCCGACCCCGACCCCGTCGTCGTGGTGGCCGGGGCGCTCTACGACCGGGGCCGCCTGCTCGCCGCCCGCCGCAGCGCCCCCGCCGAACTCGCCGGCCGCTGGGAACTGCCCGGCGGCAAGCTGGAGCCGGGCGAGAGCCCCGAGGAGGCCCTGGTCAGGGAGCTCCGTGAGGAGCTGGGCATCGAGACCGAGCCCGGTGAGCGGATCCCCGGCGAATGGCCGCTGAAGCCCGGATACGTGCTGCGGGTGTGGACCGCCCGGCTGCTCTCCGGTGAGCCGCGCCCACTGGAGGACCACGACCAGCTGCGCTGGCTGGCCCGGCACGAGCTGGACTCCGTCGACTGGCTCGACCAGGACCGGCCCGCCGTCGCCGAAGCGGCCCGGCTGCTGCCCGCGAGCCCGGCGGACGGCGCGCGCGCCTGAGTCATACGCCGTTCGTGCCACCGTGCGCCCAGGCGGCCGCCCGGCGCGATATCCCACTCCGAATATCGGGTATGTGCTGATTAACCCCCCGAAATAGGACGTGGGCCTCGTGATCGACACCGAAGGCGACTGTGCCGAGTGGCACTTTCCGGCGGAGGCCAACGCCGTGCGCACGGCCCGCCACGCGGTGCGGGACACCCTGAGGGCCTGGCAGCTCGACTCGGTGATCGGCGATGTGACGATCCTGCTGGTCAGCGAGCTGGTGACCAACTCCCTGCGCTATGCCTCCGGGCCCATCGGGGTCCGTCTGGTCCGCCTCCAGGCCGACGGGGAGGGCCCCGGACACGGCCCCGCGCTCCTCGTGGAGGTCTCCGATCCGCTTCCGGATGGCCCCACCGAGCGCCCCGCGGGACCCGAGGACGAAGGGGGGCGCGGGCTCCAGCTGGTGGCCTGTTCCGCACGCCGCTGGGGTACCCGCGCGGGCAGGACGGGGAAAACCGTGTGGTTCGAGCTGGCCCTGCCTGGTGAGTAAACAGGGTGGGACGACGATCAGCGGGCCTCGGCCGGAAACGAACGAGACCACCCTGTGATCGTGAACGTCGTGCCGACGGGGGCCATGGTGCTGAATACTGCGCTCATGGCCGGTCCGGTGCGGTGAGCTGGAGGGGACGGTCGCGTGAGCGAGATACCTGAGACGGCGAGCGGGGTCGTGTGGCAGAGCAGCCCGCCCGGATCGATCTATGACTACATCCGGGTCGCCTCCTTCTCGATAGGCCCCGACGGGCTGGTCGAGCAGTGGAGCAGACGGGCCGTCGAGCTGTTCGGCGTGACCGCCGAGGACGCCATGGGCAAGGACCCGGTCGAGGCCTTCATGCCCGCCGACCTGCGCGAGCGCGGCCATCGACGGGTCAAGGAGATCCTCGACGGCAAGGAGTGGACGGGCCTGGTCCCGTTCCGCATGCCGGGGGAGGACCGCCCGCACGGCATCGCCGAGATGTACGTCATGCCGAGCGAGACCGCGTCGGGGCGACGGGCCGCCCTCTGCATCGTGGTGGACGTGCGCGCCCTGCGCCGGATCGAGACCGACCTGGCCGCTTCGCAGGCCATTTTCGGCCAATCCCCGTTCGGCTTCCTCCTCTTCGGCACCGACCTCACCGTCAAGCGGGCCAACCGGCGCTTCGCCGCCGTCTTCGGCGGCTCCGCCGAAGACCACCGCGGCCGCTCCGTCCACGACTACCTGCCCCGGGCAGAGGCCGACCGGATGACCGCCGCGCTGCGCAGGGTGCTGGAGACCGGTGAGTCCGTCGCCGACCTCCAGATCGTCGGTGCCGCCCCCGGCTCCACCGACCGGCGCCAGTGGTCGATCAACCTCTACCGCGTGCACAGCGGCACCGGCCGCCCCGTCGGCGTCGCCGGCCTCGGCATCGACGTCACCCGCCGGCACAACGCGGCCCGCGAGGCCGCCAACGCCCGCCGCAACCTCGCCCTCCTCAACGAGGCCGGCGCCCGCATAGGCAACTCCCTCGACCTGGAGGCCACCGCCCGCGAGCTCCTCGACGTCGCCGTCCCCGGCTTCTGCGACCTCGCCGCCGTCGACCTCTACCAGGGCCTGCTCACCGGCGACGAGGCCCCGCCCGGACGCATGGGCAGCTCCCACGACGTCGGCTACGGCGCCGGCAGCGCCGAACTGCGCAGGGTCGCCGTCGCCAGCGCCGTCTCCGACACCCGCGTCCAGGTCGGCAGGCCCCGGGCCGCCGGCGACGACGCCGCGGCCCGGGCCGCCGGGGCCGACCGTGAGGTCTGTTGCGACGACGGCCCCATCGAGGTCGGCTCCGTCCACCGCTACCCGTTCAACTCGCCGTGCGCCGGCGCCCTGCGCACCGGCCGCATCCGCACCGTCCCCGGCGCGGACGGCAGCCTCGTCCAGTCCACCCTCGTCGTCCCGATGGTCGCCCACGACACCGTCGTCGGACTCGTGCAGTTCTCCCGCGCCAAGGGCAGCGAACCCTTCGGCGAACGGGACCGGGCCCTCGCCGTCGAACTGGCCGCCCGCGCCGCCGTCTGCATCGACAACGCCCGCCTCTACCGGCGCGAACACGAGCGCGCCCTCATCCTCCAGCGCAGCCTGCTGCCGCCCGGCGACCCCGAGGCGGCCGGCCTCGACATCGCCTGCCGCTACCTCCCCGGCACCGCCGCCACCGAGGTCGGCGGCGACTGGTTCGACGTGATCCAGCTCCCCGGCCACCGCACCGCCCTGGTCGTCGGCGACGTCATGGGCCGCGGCCTGCGCGCCGCCGTCGCCATGGGCGAACTGCGCACCGCCGTGCGCACCCTGGCCCAGCTCGACCTCGAACCCGCCGAGGTGCTGTCCCACCTCGACGAGATCGCCCGCGGCCTCGGCGCCCCCGGCGGCGCCCAGCAGTCCGCCCGCGCCCACAAGGCACGCGGCCCCGAGCTCTCCGAGGTCTACCTCGCGACTTGCGTGTACGCCGTCTACGACCCGGTCACCCGGCGCTGCACCTTCGCCAACGCCGGCCACCTGCCGCCCGTGCTCGTCGAACCCGGCGAGGAGGCCCTGCTCCTCGACGTACCGCCCGGGATGCCACTGGGCGTCGGCGGCGAGCCCTTCGAGGAGGTCGAGGTCGAACTCCCCGAGGGCGCGCTGCTCGCCCTCTACACCGACGGGCTCGTCGAATCCCGCGACCACCCGCTCGACGAGGGCCTGAGCGCCTTCCGCAGCGCCCTGAGCAACCCCGGCCGCCCCCTGGAGGACGTCTGCGACCACGTCCTCAGCACCCTCGACACCCGGCACGGCGAGGACGACATCGCGCTGCTGATGGCCCGTATCCAGGGACTGCCCGCCGAGGCGGTCGGCGACTGGCGGCTGCCCAGGGAGCCCCGCTCCGTCGGCCGCGCCCGCGAGCTGGCCCGCGCCCAGCTGACCGCCTGGGAGCTGGAGCCCCTGGTCGACACCGTCGAACTGCTCGTCAGCGAACTCGTCACCAACGCCCTGCGCTACGGCGAGGGGGAGATCCGGCTGCGGCTGCTGCGCGACCGCACCCTGGTCTGCGAGGTGTGGGACGCGGGCCTGGTCCAGCCGCGCCGCCGCCGCGCCAAGGACACCGACGAGGGCGGCCGCGGGCTGCAGCTGGTCGGACTGCTCAGCGCCGCCTGGGGCTCGCGCCGCACCCCGCGCGGCAAGACGGTCTGGTTCGAGCTGCCGCTGCCCGACGGCGACGGCCTCGCCGAGCCCACGGTGGACCAGCTGCTCAGCATGTTCTGAGCAGCGGCCACCGCACCCGGCGGGAGCGGGCCCGGCTCAGCCCTTCAGGGCGGCCAGCCGGGCCTCGATCTCGGCCTGGTCGCCGAGCGCGTCCAGCTGCTCGAACTGCGCGTCCAGGGAGGAGGCCGCGAGCTCCTGCTTGCCCAGGGCCCTCGCCTCCTCCCGCCGCACCTTGTCCTCGAAGCGGTTCAGCTCGCTGGTCGGGTCGAGGACGTCGACGCTCTTCACCGCGTCCATCATCCTGTTCTGCGCCTGCGCGGACTTCGCCCGCGCGACCAGCTCGTCCCGCTTGGCCTGGAGCTCGCCGAGCTTGGCCTTCATCTGGTCGAGGCCGCTCCTGAGCTTCTGCACGACCTCGGTCTGCGCCGCGATCGTCGGCTCCGCCGTGCGGGCCTCCTTCTCCGACTGGAGCTGGCGGCCCAGCGCCACCTTCGCCAGGTTGTCGAAGCGGTCCGCCTCCGCCGCCTGGCCGCCGGCCCGCAGCTCGTCCGCCTTCCGGCTCGCGGCCAGGGCCTTCTCGCCCCACTCCTTCGCCGCGGCGACGTCCTCCTGGTGGTCCGCCTCCGTCATCCGCAGATTGCCGATGGTCGCGGCGACCGCCTCCTCCGCCTCCGCGATGTTGCCCGCGTAGTCGCGGATCAACTGGTCCAGCATCTTCTGCGGATCCTCGGCCTGGTCGAGGAGCGCGTTGATGTTGGCCTTCGCCAGCTGGGCGACCCGGCCCAGGATGGTCTGCTTGCTCATGGTCGGTCTCCATGGGGTGGGGATGACAGGGAGAGTGCGCGAGCGCACGGTCAGAAACGGCCGCCGCCGCCCAGCCGGCCGCGGGTGCCCCCGCCGCCGAAGCTGCCGGGGCCGCCGCCGAAGCCGCCGCCCCCGAACCCCCCGCCGTGACCGCCGCCTCCGCCGCGACCGCCGCCGAACAGGCCGCCGAGGATGATGCCGCCCAGCACCGCGCCGCCCAGCCCGCCCCCGCCGGGCCCGCCCGCCCCCGTGCCGCCGCCGAACCCGTCGGGGTTCCCGTACGTCCGGACGTCCCGCTCGGCCAGCTCCTGCGCCCGCCGGGCCAGCGCGTCCGCCTGCTGCGCCTCCGTCAGAGCGGACTGCGGGTCGCTCTCGGCGAGCTCGCCCGCCCGGTCGAGCCGGCGCCGGGCCTCGGCCAGCCGGGTGCGGGCCTCGGCGCCGACCGCGCCCCGGTGCGTCGTGACGTAGTCGCCGGCCGCCCCGATCGCCGAACGGGCCGTCAGCAGGGCCTGGTCGAGGAGGGCCCGGGCGCGCCGGGTGCCCGACTCGCGCTCCCGGGCGCCCTCCAGTGCCTCGTCGAGGGCGGCGTCCGCCTGCTCGACCCGGCGCAGCGCCTCGATCGGGTCGTACCGGCCGGAGTCCACCGCCGCCCGCACATCGGCGAGCACCGCCTCGGCGCGCGCGATCCGGCCCCGCAGGTCCGCCGTCGACACGCCCTCCGCGGTGCCCTGGAGCAGCCCGCGGGCGTCGGCCAGGTCCGCCTCGGTCTCGGCGAGCGCGCCCGGCAGTCCGCCGACCGCCTCCGCCAGCTCCTTGGCCCGCCGGTCGACCGCCTCGATCAGCCGGGCCGCCTGGTCCACGGCGCCCTCCGCGGCCCGGATCTGCACGGCGGCGGCGCCGTTGTCGCCGGCGTCGAGGTGCTGCCGGGCCTGGTTGACGGTGGAGGTCGCGAACACGAGCCGGTCCTTGGCCTGTTCGACGTCGCCGGAGACCGGGGCCGCCGCGGACTCGGTGTACCGCTCGCGCATCGCCGCGAGCGCCGCCTGTGCCGTACCCATCCGGCCGGTCTGCTCGCGGAAGGCCGCCTCGACGGCCGCGAGGGCCTGCGGGGCGTTGTGCTCCAGGGCGCGCAGCCGGTCGAAGTCCGCGGACTCGGCGTCGAGCCGGGCGTTCACGTCCGCGCAGCGCCGCAGGATCTCCTCCAGCATCGAGCGGCGGGTCGCGTCGTCCTCCGGGAACGCGTCGTCGAGCCGCTGGCGCAGCCGGAACGCGGCCGTCAGCTCGCCCTCGGCGTACCGGACGGCCGCGGTGAACGGCTCGGCCGCCTCCTCGCCGAACTGGGCCGTGGCGAAGCCGAGTTCCTCGTTGCTGGTGCGCACGGCGTCGTCGGTGGCGACCAGCTCCTTCCGAGCCCTGCCGTCCAGCTCCTCCAGGGTCGGCTGCGCGGGCGCCCTCGGCGCGCCCCAGCCCTGCCCGCCGGCGGGCGGCGGGGTGGTGCGGGGCGCGTTCTTCCTGCGGCGCCGGGTGTACGCGTACGCCGCCACCGCGCCGGCGCCGCCGACCAGGACGGCGGGCAGGACGAGGTCGCTCGCGGAGGTGGATCCGGCGGATCCGGTGCCGGGGTCGGCGGGGCCGGGGGTGATCGCGGGGGCGGGGACGGGCTGCCCGGCGAGGACGGCGGAGTAGCCGTTCGCGGCGCCGATCGCCGCGCCCGCCCAGTCGTTCTGCCGCAGCGCGGGCTCGATCGCGGTCCGGGCCACGTCGTCGAGCTGGGCCTGGGTGAAGCGCGAGTCGGGGTCGGCGGAGTAGCCGTACTGCCGGTCGTGGGTGGCGACGGCCAGCAGGACGTCGTCGCGGCCCAGGCCGTTGCGCTCGGCGGTGGTGTCGGCCCAGCTCTGGGCCGGGCGGCCGGAGAAGTCCCGTACGTAGACGACGAAGAGCTGCACCCGGCGGGCGTCGTAGAGCGCGTCCAGGGCCCGCACCACCTCGGGACGCCGGTCGCCCAGCGCTCCCACCCGGTCGGTGATCTGCCCCTCCCGGGACAGCGTGACCGGGTCGTCGGCGCGGGCACCGGGGACGGCGGGCCCGACCAGCCACCACGCCGCCACCAGCACCGCGAGCAGGGCTCGGGTGGCTGTTCGCGTCACAGAAGGGAGGCTATGTCCGCCCCGGAACCTCCGCGACCGGGCCGCCCGGGGCGAAACCGCGCACGATCTTCCGGCGTCACTGTCAGTAGCCGCCACCACGGTGGCCGATGTGAGCGACGATCCCCGGGGGGCCCAGGTGAACGGACGAGAGAACAGACGGTGGCGGCGCGTCCGCCGGTGGGCCCTCGCGCTCGTCCTCCTGCTGGTCGTCCCGCCGCTCGTCGGCGGTCTCGCGCTGCGCCTGAACTACAGCGGCGAGCCCCAGGACGGCACGCGGAGCCGGGGCAAGGACGCCATCTGGCTCGGCCACGCCTGGGTCGACGGGCGGAAGAAGGACGCCGACCTGGCCGCGTTCGCCGCCCGCATCAAGGGGACCGGCATCCGCGACCTGTACGTCCACGCCGGCCCCCTGGAGCACGACGGCACCCTGCCCGCCGCCCGCCACCCGAGGGCGGCCTGGCTCGTCGGCGCCGTGCACCGCACGCTGCCCGGCATACGGGTGCACGCCTGGTTGGGCGACGTCCTGGCCACCGAGGGCCCCGACGGGCTGCGCCTGGAGCGGCCCGCGTCCCGCGCCGCCGTGGTGACCTCCGCCCGGCAGGTCCTCGACGCGGGTTTCGACGGCGTCCACTTCGACCTGGAGCCCCTGCACTCCGACGACGCCGACTACCTCTCCCTCCTCGACGACCTCGGCGCGCTGACCCGCTCCCGGAAGGCGCAGCTCTCCGTCGCCGCGCACCAGATCGACCCGCTGCCGGCCGCGCACGCCGTCCTCGGCGGGCTCAGCGGCAGCGAGAAGTGGTGGTCGCAGGAGTTCTTCGGCCAGGTCGCCCGCCGCGTCGACCAGATCGCCGTCATGTCGTACGACACCTGGATGCCCCTGGAGGGCCTCTACGGCGGGTACGTCGCCCAGCAGACCAGCCTCGCCCTGGAGGTCACCCCCGAGGGCACGGACCTCCTGATGGGCCTGCCGTTCTTCCACGAGGACGACCTCGGCCACCACGAGTCCGCCGAGACCGTGACGGCCGCGGTGCGCGGCGCCCGCCTCGGCCTCGGCCGCACCGACCCCGACCGCGAACGCTTCGGCCTCGCCCTCTACGTCGACTTCGCGGCCCGGGACGAGGACTGGGCGGCCTACCGGGAGGGCTGGCACTGACCGCGGGCGCCCGGCGGACGGCCCGGGGCCGGGGGCGCCGCCCCGCACGGCCCCGGGCACGGCCTCAGTAGGAGCAGCCGCTGGTGGGGAGGGTGTTCGGCGCGGGCGGGGTGGTGCCGTCGTACAGGGCGAGGAGCAGCGGCTGGGGGCAGTGCTTCACGCCGCCGATCCGGATCTCGAAGTGCAGGTGCGGGCCGGTCGACTGGCCGGTGTTCCCGGACTCGCCGAGGTACTGCCCGGGGCTGACCGTGGTGCCCGCGGCGACCCCGCGCGAGTCGAGGTGCCCGTAGATGTACGTGGTGCCGTCGGATCCGGTCAGGGTGACGCCGTTGCCGAACCCGCCGTCGATGTAGCCGACCGTGCCGCGCGTGACCGCGTAGACGGGCGTGCCGGTCGGGACCTGGATGTCGATGGCCGCGTAGTCGTGGTGGGGGTCGTCCAGTTCGGTGCGGGGGACGGCGCCCGTGGGCAGGACGTACGCGAAGTCGCGGCCGGCGCAGGTGGCGGTCTCCGGCTCCGCGGACAGCACGGTCTGGGTCCAGCCGGAGAGGTCGACCGGGTCGTCGTTGTGGTAGACGATGTCGGCGCCCGAACCGTCGGCGGGGTTCACGTCCTGGTACCAGTACATGCCGCCGGCCGGGGTCGCGCCGTAGTAGAGGCCGCCACCGGGGGAGACCAGCCGGTCGAAGCCGGACCAGTTGGCGGCCGCGAGGAGCCGGCTCGACCAGCCGCCCGAGCCGTCGATCCGGTACTCCAGGAGCCGGCCGTCGGAGGTGTTCGCGAGCAGCCGGTCGTCGCCGGTGGCGGTGAGGGCCTTCAGGACGAAGCCGCTGCCGATCTCGACGCGCTGGCCGATGTGCTGGGAGCCGGCCGGCTTGGGCTGGGACACCAGGTACTGGAGGAGCACGCCTCCGGCGGTCCCGTACAGGTGCCCGTGCCCGTCGTACGTCAGCTTGTCGTGGGTCCAGCCGGTGCCTATGGCGACCGGTGCGTCGAGCAGGGCGAGGGAGAGGTTGTTGGTCCTGATGTCGATCCGGTAGAGCGTGCCGGCGCTGTCGGTGGCGAGGACGGTGTTGAAGTTGAGCGTCGCCAGGGCCTTGGGGACGAAGCCGAGGTCGGGGCCGACCAGGGTCTTGACCCGGTTGCCGTTCGAGGGGTCGATCTGCGAGTAGGTCAGACGGCCGTCGGCCAGGGCTCCGTAGACCGACACCGAGCCCGAGCAGTCCGCCGTGGCACCGGCTCCGGCGACGGCGTTCGCCGTGCGCGCGGCGGCGGGGGCGGGGTCGGCCGCCCGCGCCGTGCCGGTGGTGACGGCCGCGAGGCCGAGGGCGAGGGCGGTGGTGAGGAGGGAGCGGACGGCGCCGCGGCGCCTGCGGGTCTGCAACGTGGGACCTCCGTGGTGTGTGGTCCGGCGTCGCTCGCCGCGGGGTGCCCGGCGACCGCCGCCGGGATCCGCCGGGGCGTCGGCGGGCACGAGGTGTGCGGCCTGCCGACGCGTGCGAGCGTCCCCCTGACACGGGCCCGAGCACCCCTTCGTGACCCTCTCGTTACGTGGGCATGCCAAATTGGCCGACGGGTCGTCCGTCGCACGGCGCGCCGGGCCCCCTTGACCGCCCCGAGGTCACCGCCCCCTGGGTCACCGCCCCCTGGTTCACCGCCCCTGGGTCACCACCCCCGGGGGCGCCCCCCCGGATCCCGCCCCGGATCCCCCCCCGATCACCCGCCCCGGATCCCCCCTTGGTCACTGCCCCCGTCGCCGGATCTTGTTCCCCAGCCACACCACCGGGTCGTACTTCCGGTCCACGACCCGTTCCTTCATCGGGATCAGCGCGTTGTCCGTGATCCGGATGGACTCCGGACACACCTCGGTGCAGCACTTGGTGATGTTGCAGTAGCCGAGGCCGTGCGCGTCCTGGGCGGCGCGGCGGCGGTCCAGGCCCGCCTCCTCGGCCGCGTCGAGCGGGTGCATGTCGAGTTCGGCGATCCGCATGAGGAAGCGGGGACCGGCGAAGGCGGGCTTGTTCTCCTCGTGGTCGCGGACGACGTGGCAGGTGTCCTGGCACAGGAAGCACTCGATGCACTTGCGGAACTCCTGCGAGCGGTCGACGTCCTCCTGCCGCATCCGGTACTCGCCCGGGGCGAGCCCGTCGGGCGGGACGAAGGCCGGGATCTCGCGCGCCTTCGCGTAGTTGAAGGAGACGTCCGTGACCAGGTCGCGGATCACGGGAAAGGCGCGCATCGGGGTCACGGTGACCGTCTCGTCGCGCGTGAAGACCGACATCCGGGTCATGCACAGGAGCCGTGGCCGCCCGTTGATCTCGGCCGAGCAGGAGCCGCACTTGCCGGCCTTGCAGTTCCAGCGCACGGCGAGGTCGGGGGCCTGGGTGGCCTGGAGGCGGTGCACGATGTCGAGGACCACCTCGCCGTCGTGCACCTCCACCGTGTAGTCGGTCAGATCTCCGCCGTCGGCGTCGCCCCGCCAGATCCGGAAGCGGGCCTGGTACGTGCTCATGACTCCAGCTCCTCCGCTGACAGGTACTTGGCCAGCTCCTCCCGCTCGAAGAGCGCGAGGAGGTCGGCCCTGATCGGTTCGGTGCCCACCCGGTCCAGGGCGATGCGGGGGCCCGCCATCCGGCACAGCAGGTTCACCGGGCGCCAGGCGCGGTCCATCGCCGGGTGGTCCTCGCGGGTGTGGCCGCCCCTGCTCTCGGTGCGTTCCAGTGCCGCCCGGGCCACGCACTCGCTGACCAGCAGCATGTTCCGCAGGTCCAGGGCGAGGTGCCAGCCCGGGTTGAACTGGCGGTGCCCCTCCACGGCGACCCGGTCCGCGCGCTCACGGAGCTCCGCGATCCGCTCCAGCGCCTCCGCCATCTCGCCCTCCCGCCGGATGATCCCGACGAGGTCGTTCATCGTCTGCTGGAGCTCCTGGTGGAGGGTGTACGGGTTCTCCGGGTCCGCCGCGCCGCCCTCGAAGGGGGCCAGGGCCTCCGCCCGCGCCGCGGACACGGCCTCCTCGGGCACGAGGCCGGATCCAGGACGGGGGGCGCCGGATCCGACGTCCCCCGCGTACGCCGCCGCGTGCATCCCCGCCCGTCGCCCGAACACCAGCAGGTCCGACAGCGAGTTGCCCCCCAGCCGGTTGGAACCGTGCATCCCGCCCGCGACCTCACCGGCGGCGAACAGACCCGGAACGCCGACCGTCGCCGCCGACTCCGAGTCGACGGCCACCCCGCCCATCACGTAGTGACAGGTCGGCCCGACCTCCATCGCCTCGGCCGTGATGTCGACGTCCGCCAGCTCCTTGAACTGGTGGTACATCGAGGGCAGCCGGCGCCGGATCACCTCCGCCGGCATCCGGGTCGACACGTCGAGGAAGACCCCGCCGTGCGGGGAGCCGCGGCCCGCCTTGACCTCGGAGTTGATCGCGCGGGCCACCTCGTCGCGCGGCAGCAGTTCGGGCGGACGCCGGTTGTGGTCGGGGTCCTCGTACCAGCGGTCGCCCTCCTCCTCCGACTGCGCGTACTTCTCCTTGAAGACCTCGGGGACGTAGTCGAACATGAACCGCCGCCCCTCGGAGTTCCTGAGCACCCCGCCGTCGCCGCGCACCGACTCGGTGACGAGGATGCCCTTCACCGACGGCGGCCAGACCATCCCGGTCGGATGGAACTGCACGAACTCCATGTTGACCAGCGGCGCCCCCGCGAGCAGGGCGAGCGCGTGCCCGTCGCCCGTGTACTCCCACGAGTTGGACGTCACCTTGAAGGACTTGCCGATCCCGCCGGTCGCGAGGACCACCGAAGGCGCCTCCAGGACGAAGAAGCGGCCGGTCTCCCGCTCGTAGCAGAAGACCCCGCCGACCCGCTCCCCGGACGCGGTCTTCAGGACGCGGGTGACCGTGCACTCCTGGAAGACCTTCAGCCGCGACTCGTACTCCCCGGTCTCCCGGAAGTCCTCCTGCTGGAGGGAGACGATCTTCTGCTGGAGGGTCCGGATCAGTTCGAGCCCCGTACGGTCGCCGACGTGCGCGAGACGGGGGTACTCGTGGCCGCCGAAGTTGCGCTGCGAGATGCGCCCGTCGGGCGTGCGGTCGAAGAGCGCGCCCCAGGTCTCCAGCTCCCACACCCGCTCGGGCGCCTCCTGCGCGTGGAGCTCCGCCATCCGCCACTGGTTGAGGAACTTCCCGCCGCGCATGGTGTCGCGGAAGTGGACCTGCCAGCTGTCGTGCGGGTTGGCGTTGGCCATGGAGGCGGCGATGCCGCCCTCGGCCATCACCGTGTGGGCCTTGCCGAAGAGGGACTTGCAGATGATGGCGGTGCGGGCGCCGCGGCGCCGCGCCTCGATCGCCGCGCGCAGCCCGGCGCCGCCGGCGCCGACCACGATCACGTCCCACCGCTGTCGTTCCACAGGACTCATCTCAGAAGAACCTCGGGTCGTCGAAGGCACCGGTGGCGAGCAGGTACACGTACAGGTCGCAGACGGCGACGCTGATCAGCGAGGACCAGGCGAGCAGCATGTGGCGCCGGTTCAGCCGGCCCACCCAGGTCCACAGCCGGTAGCGCACCGGGTGCTTCGAGAAGTGCCGCAGCCGCCCGCCCACCACGTGCCGGCAGGAGTGGCAGGAGAGCGTGTACGACCAGATGAGCGCGATGTTGACGACGAACAGCACCGTCCCGAGCCCCGCGTGGCCCCAGGCGTAGGAGGAGTCCCGGAAGGTCAGCACCGTGTCGTAGGTGAGGATCCCGGCGACCGGCAGGGCCAGGTAGAAGAAGTACCGGTGCACGTTCTGCAGGATCAGCGGGAGCCGGGTCTCGCCGGTGTACGTGCGGTGGGGTTCGGCGACCGCGCAGGCGGGGGGAGAGGCCCAGAACCCCCGGTAGTAGGCCTTGCGGTAGTAGTAGCAGGTCAGCCGGAAGCCGAGCGGGAAGACCAGGATCAGCAGGGCGGGGGAGAGGCCCCACCAGCTGCCGAAGAGCTCCCAGTTCGGCCCGCCGCGCATCGGGACGCAGTTCTCCGCGAGGCACGGCGAGTAGAACGGCGACACGTAGGGCGCGGCGTAGTAGTCGGCGTTGGCGAAGGCCCGCCACGTCGAGTACGCGACGAAGGCGAGCAGTCCCGCGGCGGTGACGGCGGGCGCCAGCCACCAGCGGTCGGTGCGCAGATGGCGGGCGGCGAGGGAGGCGCGCCCCGGGGAGCGCACCCCCGTCGCCGCTCCGGTCCTCGGCGGGGGTTGGGTACCTGTGGCCAACGGGGCCTCCTCGGCTCTACGGCGCGTGGCGGTCGCGCGCTCCCAGGCCCTCGTCGTCGGTGTCCGTCCACAGCCCGCTGTCGTACGGGGTGTCGGGGATGGTCACCAGGCTCTCGGCGCGGCCCTCCGGCGGCTGGGGTGCGGCCCGCTCCGTCCCGACGCGGCGCTCCAGCTCTTCGACCGTGTGCTCCAGGTCCTGCAGGCGACGCTTGACGGCCCCCAGATCGTCCTGAACGGACATGGTTGCCCTCACTTCCGCGAACGCGCGGTCTGCGATCACGCGAGGGGGGTCCCCCTCTGGTCGAGCGAAGCCGAGACCTGGGGGAGAGTGTCGCGCGTCACATCGCGCTTGTGAAGCAGTGCGTACGGGATTCCACTCGTCCGGAGCGTCCCGACTTCCCGGCGGTTGGGCCGCACGAGTGGGGTTTGCCGTCCGTGCCGCCGTGTCGTCGTGGCCGGATCCGCTCCGTCCTTTTCAGTGTATGAGCAATAGGTGTGATCATCTCCAAATGGCATAAAACTGGACGAAGGGGTACAAGTCATGTCCCAGGTCGGCGCCCCTCGCGGGAGGACATGCTCCAGGAGCCCCCGCTCCCGCACGCTCCGCTCCGTAGCCACCCTCAGCAGTGCCGTGCTCGCCCTCGCCGTGCTCGCCGGATGCAGCTCCGGAGACGGCGCCGACGAGACCCCCGCCGCCGCCCAGGACAACGCGCCGGCCGCCCGGGACCAGGTCGCCGACGGAGGGACCCTGCGCTGGGCCGTCGACGCGCTGCCCACCACGCTGAACGCCTTCCAGGCCGACGCCGACGGCGCCACCGGCCGCATCGCCGGAGCCGTGCTCCCCTCCCTCTACACCCTGGACGGCCGCGGCCGTCCGCAGATCAACCCGGACTACCTGGAATCCGCCGAGGTGGTCGAGACCGAGCCCAAGCAGGTCGTCCTCTACAAGCTCAACCAGCAGGCGGTCTGGAGCGACGGGCGCGAGATCGGCGCCCCGGACTTCGTCGCCCAGTGGCGGGCGCTGAGCGGCCGGGACACCGCGTACTGGACCGCCCGCAACGCCGGCTACGAGCGGATCGAGAAGATCGAGCGCGGCAAGAACGACCTGGAGGTGCGGGTCACCTTCGGCAAGCCGTACGCCGACTGGCGGTCGCTCTTCACCCCGCTCTACCCGAAGCAGGTGATGGGCTCCCCGAACGCCTTCAACGACGGTGCGCGCACCGCCCTCAAGGCCACCGCAGGACCGTTCCTGCTGAAGACGGTGGACCGCAAGAGCGGCGACATCACGCTCACCCGCAACCCGCGCTGGTGGGGCCAGACCGCCAAACTGGACAGCATCGTCCTCAAGGCCGTCCCCCGCGCCGACCGGGCCGCCGCGCTCGCCGCGGGCAAGCTGGACCTGGCCGAGATCGACCGCTCCGTCGCCGACCGGATCGCGCTCGCGGTACGGGACGCCCGGGCCGGCCGCAACGGCGGGCAGGCCCTCACCCACGGCCCCGGCGCCGGGATCACCCCCGCCGCGGCCCTGCGCTCCTGGGCCCTCGCGCACGGCACCGACGAGGAGAAGGCCGCCGAGGTCAAGGCCGCCCGGGAGAAGAACCAGCAGGCCGTCGCCCGATACGCGACGGAGCAGGACGCCCTGGCCCGGTTCGTCGTACGGAAGTCCCTGGAGCCCGCGTACACCCAGCTCTCCCTCAACGGGGAGTCCGGCGCGCTCGCCGACGAGCGGGTCCGCCGGGCGGTGGCCCGCGCGATCAACCGCCAGGAGCTCGCCGAGACCGTGCTGAAGCCGCTCGGTCTTCCGGCCAAGCCCCCGGGCAGCCACCTGGCCCTCGCCGGGCAGGCCGCCTACGCCGACAGCAGCGACGCGCTCGGCGACCAGGACACCAAGGAGGCGCGGGCGCTCCTCGCCGATGCGGGCTGGGTGCCGGGCGGCGCCCTGAAGAAGCCGGCCGGGGCGAAGGCGGGCAGCACCGCCACCAAGACGGAGAAGACGGAGAAGGCGGAGAAGGGGGCCAAGCCGGAGAAGGCGGGAGAGGAGGGGAAGGAAGGGGAGGAGAAGGCCGCCGTGAAGCCGGCCAAGAAGAAGGAGGGCGACACCGCCTCCGACGACGGCCTCTACATCGTCGGCGACGACAAGCCCGGCGCCCGCCCGGCCGCCCCCCTGATCGGCGCCGGCGGTCCCGAGAACGGCACCAACGTCCTCGCGCCCGCCCCCGGCGCCGCCCTCCAGAGCGCGGCCCTGCTCCGGCAGGCCGAGGCGCTGGACACCGGCACCGGCACGGCCACCGGGACCAGGACCGGGGCCGCGGCCGCCGCGAAGGCGCAGGCCAGGTCCGAGGCCAAGGGCGTGGCCGGGGCCTACGCCCCGCGTGGTTCCGCCGCCCCGGCGGTCGCGGACGCGGCCGCGCAGGCGCTGGGCAAGGACGGCAAGGCCCTCAGCCTCCGGTTCGTCCTGCCCTCGGGGCCCGGTTCCGAGTCGCTGCGGGCGGTCGGCGACCGGATCGTCCGCATGCTCGACGCCGTGGGCATCCGCACCGCGGTGACGAAGGTCTCCGACGAGAGCTTCTTCAAGGACCACATCGCCTCCGGCGACTACGACCTGGCCCTCTACTCCTGGCCCGCCAGCGCCTTCCCGGCGACGGACGCCCGGCCGATCTTCGCGAAGCCGGAGCCCGCCTCCGACGGATCGCTGCTCGTCGAGCAGAACTACGCCCGGGTCGGCACCGACCGGATCGACCAGCTGTTCGACCAGGCGGTGGGCACCCTGGACGAGGAGGAGGCCCGTGACCTGGTCCGCCAGGCCGACGCCCGGATCTGGGCCGCGGCCGGCTCCATCCCGCTGTACCAGCGCCCCCAGCTGGTCGCCGCCAAGAGCGACGTGGTGAACGCCGGCGCCTGGGGGATGGCCGCCCCGCGCTACCAGGACATCGGCTACAAGAAGCCCACGACCGCACAGGGACCGGAGCGCAACACCCGCAAGTGAGCGCAATACCCTAAAGCCGCCGAAAGTCCAAGTCGCAAGCTCAGAAGCAGCTCAATTTCCTTGCCCGCCGGTGATCCCGGCGGGCAGGATCACGTCGGCCCCTTGACCCGGCCGCACGACCTCCTCACCACACCCGTACGTCACCCGTACAGCACTCCCCGCACGTGCCCCCACACCCTTCCGCAGGCGCCCCCGCACCGGCGGAACCCCCTAGTAGAACCCCTCGGATCCCGGGTGGGGAAGCCCCTTGCACGGCAGCCCCGTACCATAGGACATAGCCGTGGCGCGTCCGCCCGGCGGGCGTAAGAGGAACTGACGCCGCATCCCACGATCCGAGAGAAGCGCAAGCACCCATGCCCACGCGCCACGACATCCGTAACGTCGCCATCGTCGCCCACGTCGACCATGGCAAGACGACCATCGTCGACGCCATGCTCAAGCAGGCCGGTGCCTTCGCCGCCCACCAGCAGCTCGACGACCGCATGATGGACTCGAACGACCTGGAGCGTGAGAAGGGCATCACGATCCTCGCCAAGAACACGGCGGTGAAGTATCACCCCAAGGACGGCGGGGCCCCGATCACGATCAACATCATCGACACCCCCGGCCACGCCGACTTCGGTGGCGAGGTCGAGCGCGGTCTGTCGATGGTGGACGCGGTCGTCCTCCTCGTGGACGCCTCCGAGGGTCCGCTCCCGCAGACCCGCTTCGTGCTGCGCAAGGCTCTCCAGCAGCGCAAGCCCGTCATCCTCTGCATCAACAAGACGGACCGCCCGGACTCCCGGATCGACGAGGTCGTCAACGAGACCTACGACCTCTTCCTCGACCTGGACGCGGACGAGGACCAGATCGAGTTCCCGATCGTCTACGCCTGCGGCCGTGACGGCATCGCCTCGCTGACCAAGCCGGAGAACGGCACCGTTCCCGCGGACAGCGACAACCTGGAGCCGTTCTTCAGCACCATCCTGGAGCACGTCCCGGCCCCGTCGTACGACGAGGAGGCCCCCCTCCAGGCGCACGTCACCAACCTGGACGCCGACAACTTCCTCGGCCGCATCGCGCTGCTCCGCGTCGAGCAGGGCGAGCTGCGCAAGGGCCAGACGGTCGCGTGGATCAAGCGGGACGGCACGATCTCCAACGTCCGCATCACCGAGCTGATGATGACCGAGGCGCTCACCCGCAAGCCGGCCGAGGTCGCGGGCCCCGGTGACATCTGCGCCGTCGCCGGTATCCCCGACATCATGATCGGCGAGACCCTGGCCGACCCGGAGAACCCGATCGCGCTGCCGCTGATCACGGTCGACCAGCCGGCGATCTCGATGACCATCGGTACCAACACCTCGCCGCTCGTCGGCCGCGGTGGCACCGGCAAGGGCGCGGACGCCAAGTCCGCGGTCAAGCAGCGCAAGGTCACCGCCCGCCAGGTCAAGGACCGTCTGGACCGCGAGCTGATCGGTAACGTCTCGCTCCGCGTCCTCGACACCGAGCGCCCGGACGCCTGGGAGGTCCAGGGCCGTGGTGAGCTCGCGCTCGCCATCCTGGTCGAGCAGATGCGCCGCGAGGGCTTCGAGCTGACCATCGGCAAGCCCCAGGTCGTCACCAAGCTGGTCGACGGCAAGGTCCACGAGCCGGTCGAGCGCCTCACGGTCGACGTCCCCGAGGAGCACATGGGCGCCGTCACGCAGCTCATGGGCGTCCGCAAGGGCCGCATGGACAACATGTCGAACCACGGCTCCGGCTGGGTGCGCATGGAGTTCGTCGTTCCGTCCCGTGGCCTCATCGGCTTCCGTACGGAGTTCCTCACCAACACCCGCGGCACGGGCATCGCCCACTCGATCCACGAGGGCCACGAGCCGTGGTTCGGCACGCTGACCACCCGTAACAACGGCTCGCTGGTCGCCGACCGCGCGGGTGCCGTCACCGCCTTCGCGATGACGAACCTGCAGGAGCGCGGCGTGCTGTTCACCGACCCCGGCACCGAGGTGTACGAGGGCATGATCGTCGGCGAGAACTCGCGCTCCGACGACATGGACGTGAACATCACCAAGGAGAAGAAGCTCACCAACATGCGCTCCGCCTCCGCCGACTCCTTCGAGGCGATCGTCCCGCCGCGCAAGCTGTCCCTGGAGCAGTCCCTGGAGTTCTGCCGCGACGACGAGTGCGTCGAGGTGACCCCGGAGGCCGTGCGCATCCGTAAGGTCATCCTGGACCAGAACGCCCGCGGTCGCGCCTCCTCGCGCGCCAAGAACGGCTGACACGCGGCTCCGCGTCGCTCTGACGCGGCTCCCTGTCGAAGGGCCCGGCCCCCCGCCTGAACAGGCGGGGGGCCGGGCCCTTCTTCAACGTTCAGTCAAGTTCATTACGGAACCCAGCTGTCCGGATATCGGTCGTCGCTCTCCGGAACGTGTGTTAACGGTCCGTTTCGTCGGTGTCTGTCTGTGCTCGCTTTGTCCGGATTTCGGTCTTCGGTGGCTTGGCGATGTTGTCAAAACGAGACCACTTAAGTGTGGTTTACGGCCCGGACGTACTTAATAGTTGGCTCCATTGAGCTCGGGTCAATGGGTCACGCACTGTGGGGAGTGCCGACTCACGAGCACACTCGGGGCACTTGAGTGCAACGCCGTCAGGGGTGTCGGCAGAACTCGAAGTGCCCCTCTTGTAGTGACAAGTGGACTCATGAGGAGGAACCCATGCGCGGTGCCAAGAGCGCCAAGTGGGTAGCGGGCGCGATCGTCGTCGCCCTGGCAGCGACCGCCTGTGGCGGGGGTAAGAGCGACGGCGGCAGCAGTGACGCCAAGGGCGCCGTTGACCCGAACGGCATCTTCTCCGTCGAGCTGGGTGAGCCTGAGAAGCCCCTGCTCACCGGTGACACGATGGAGTCCAACGGCTCCGCCGTCATGGCCGGCCTGTTCTCGACCCTGGTCGACTACAAGGCCGACGGCTCGCTCGAGATGATCAACGCCGAGTCGGTCACCACGACGGACTCGAAGACGTGGACCGTCAAGCTGAAGCCGGGCTGGACCTTCCACGACGGCACTCCGGTGACCTCGAAGTCCTTCGTGGACGCGTGGAACTGGAACGCCAACGTCAAGAACGCGATGGGCCTTTCGTCCTGGTTCGCGGACATCAAGGGCTTCGACAAGGTCCACCCTGAGGCCGAGGGCGCCAAGCCCACGTCCGACAAGCTGGACGGTCTGAAGATCGTCGACGACACCAGCTTCACGATCGAGCTCAACAGCGCCGTGCCGTACTTCGCGCACAAGCTGGCCTACATCGTCTTCGCTCCGCTGCCGGAGTCCTTCTACAAGGACCCCAAGGCCGGCGGCGAGAAGCCGGTCGGCAACGGTCCCTACAAGTTCAAGTCGTGGGACCACAAGAAGCAGATCGAGATCACCCGCTTCGACGGCTACAAGGGCCCGAACAAGGCGAAGAACGGCGGTGTGGTCTTCAAGAACTACACCACCCTCGAGGCCGCGTACGAGGACCTGAAGTCGGGCAACGTCGACGTCCTGCGTCAGCTCGCCCCGAAGGACCTGCCGGTCTACCGTCAGGACCTCGGCGACCGCGCGGTCGACCAGGCGTACTCCGCGATCCAGACGATCGCCGTCGCCTTCTACGCCGACCAGTGGAAGAAGCCGAAGCAGGTCGACCCGAAGGTCATCCAGGGCCTGTCGATGGCGATCGACCGCGCCACCATCACCAAGACGGTGCTGAACGGTACGCGTGAGCCCGCGACCGGCTGGGTCGCCAAGGGTGTGCTCGGCTACCAGCCGAACGCGGTCGAGATCACCAAGTTCGACCCGACCAAGGCCAAGGAGCTCATCAAGGCCGGCGGCGGCGTCCCGAACAACAAGATCTCCATCCAGTACAACGCTGATGGTGGTCACAAGGAGTGGGTGGAGGCTGTCTGCAACAGCATCACCCAGTCCACCGGCGTCCAGTGCGTCGGCGACGGCAAGCCGGACTTCCAGGCCGACCTGACCGCTCGTAAGACGAAGCAGGTCAAGTCCCTGTACCGCTCCGGCTGGGTGCTCGACTACCCGGTGAACGCCAACTTCATCTCGGACCTGTTCCGTACGGGTGCGGGCGGCAACCAGGGCGACTTCTCCAACAAGGAGCTGGACGCCAAGATCGCGGCCGCCGACTCGGCCAAGACGCTCGACGAGTCGGTCAAGGCGTACCAGGCCATCGAGAAGGACCTGGTCAACTACATGCCGTCGATCCCGCTCTGGTACTACAAGGTCAACGCGGGCTACTCGGAGAAGGTTTCCGGCGTGGCGTACGGCCAGGACGGCGACCCGATCCTGACCGGCGTCGAGGTCAAGAAGTAATCACCCAAGCGTAGTCCGCTCGCCGTAGCGCGGGGCTGACGAATCGTCAGCCCCGCCTCGGTGCCTTACGCAGTGGCTGGGGGGCCCTTCCGCGACATCAGCGTGCCCAGATCGGGGCAGGCTGTCGAGGGAGGGCCCGTCGGCTGCGGCCGTCACATCTCAACGGAGGCATGATGGGGCGCTATGTCGCACGACGACTGCTCCAGATGATCCCGGTTTTCCTCGGGACAACCCTGCTGATCTTCCTCATGGTGCACAGCCTGCCCGGTGATCCCGTGCTGGCGATGTTCGGTGACAAGGGGGCAGATCCTGCGACCCTGGCCGCGAAGCGCCATGAACTGGGTCTCGACAAGTCACTGCCGGAGCAGTACTTCGTCTATATGCGGGACATGCTCCTGCATCTGGACTTCGGCACCCAGATCCGCAACGGCCGTCCGGTCACCGAGGTGCTGGGTGAGGCGTTCCCCGTCACGCTCCAGCTGGCCTTCCTGGCCTTCACGTTCGAGCTGATCTTCGGTATCGGCCTCGGCATCATCGCCGGTCTGCGCGCCGGCCGCCTGGCCGACAACGCCATCCTGATCTTCACGCTGCTGATCATCTCGATCCCGGTCTTCGTGCTCGGCTTCCTCATCAAGATGCAGTTCGCGTTCAACCTGGGCTGGATCGCGCCGAACGTGTCGACCGAGGTGAACTGGGACGAACTGATCGCCCCGGCGATCGTGCTCGGTGGTCTCTCACTCGCCTATGTGGCGCGACTGACCCGGACGACGATGGCGGAGAACCTGCGCGCCGACTACATGCGCACGGCCATCGCCAAGGGTCTCCCGAAGCGCCGCATCATCGGTGTCCACCTGATGCGCAACTCGATGATCCCGGTCATCACCTTCCTCGGCACCGACATCGGCGCCCTCATGGGCGGTGCGGTCGTCACCGAGAAGATCTTCAACATCAAGGGCGTCGGCGGTCTGATCGCCGAGTCGATCTCCCGTCGCGAGGGCACCACGCTGGTCGGCCTCGTCACGATCCTGGTGATCGTCTACCTCCTCACCAGCCTTCTCATCGACCTGCTGTACGCGGTCCTGGACCCGAGGATCCGTTATGCCTGACGTGACCAAGACCGCGGCCGCCGTCGAGAACGCCGTCGCCACCCCCTCGGTCGACGCGCCCGCGCCGGCTGCGAAGCAGGAGAAGACCCGCAGCCTCTGGGGCGACGCGTGGTCGGACCTGCGCCGCAACCCGTACTTCATCATCTCGGCAGTGATGATCTTCTTCCTGCTGCTGATCGCCGCCGTCCCGGGGCTGTTCACCAGCGCCTCGCCGACCGACGGCGACCTCGTGAAGCACTTCCTGGGCAAGCCCGAGCTGAGCCACATAGGCTCGGCCGAGTGGCTCGGTTACGACGGCCAGGGCCGCTCCGTGTACGCCCGACTGATCCACGGCACCCGTGCCTCGATCATCGTGGGCGTCTGCGTCACCCTGATCGTCACCATCTTCGGTGGCCTCGTGGGCATGCTCGCCGGCTACTTCGGCGGCGTGATCGACGCGCTCCTGTCCCGGATCACCGACATCTTCTTCGGTATCCCGTTCCTGCTCGGCGCCATGGTCGTGCTCCAGTCCTTCACCGAGCGCACCGTCTGGGTCGTCGTCGGAG
Organism: Streptomyces sp. NBC_01268; assembly: GCF_036240795.1. Classification (NCBI taxonomy): domain Bacteria; kingdom Bacillati; phylum Actinomycetota; class Actinomycetes; order Kitasatosporales; family Streptomycetaceae; genus Streptomyces; species Streptomyces sp. NBC_01268. The sequence goes on from NZ_CP108454.1 coordinate 5,388,699, forward strand.
CGCTGGCCTTCCTCGGCTGGACCCAGATGGCCCGCGTGATGCGCGGCGCCGTGATCACGGTCAAGCAGGCCGACTACGTCCACGCCGCCACGGCCCTCGGCGCCGGCACCACGCGGATCCTGTTCCGGCACATCCTGCCGAACGCCATGGCCCCGCTGATCGTCGTCGCCACCATCTCGCTCGGCGGCTACATCTCGGCCGAGGCGACCCTGTCCTACCTGGGTCTCGGTCTCGCCTCCCCGACCGTCTCCTGGGGCGTCGACATCTCCACCGCCGTCGACCAGATCCGAGTGTCCCCGCACATCCTGCTGTGGCCCTCGATCATGCTGAGCATCACCGTGCTGGCATTCATCATGCTCGGCGAAGCGGTCCGCAACGCCCTCGACCCGAAGATGCGCTGAGGAGGGCGTACGTGACCATCATCGACAACACCTCGACGGTCCCCGCGCCGCGTGATGGCGGCCAGACCGGTCCGCTGCTCGAAGTCCGTGACCTGCACGTGGAGTTCCACACCCGTGACGGTGTCGCCAAGGCGGTGAACGGCGTCAACTACTCGGTCGACGCCGGTGAGACGCTGGCCGTGCTCGGCGAGTCCGGCTCCGGCAAGTCCGTCACCGCCCAGGCCATCATGGGCATCCTGGACATGCCGCCCGGCAAGATCCCGCGGGGCGAGATCCTCTTCCGCGGCCAGGACATGCTCAAGATGTCCAACGAGGAGCGCCGCAAGGTCCGCGGCCGGAAGATCGCGATGATCTTCCAGGACGCGCTGTCCTCCCTCAACCCGGTCCTCTCCGTGGGCTACCAGCTCGGCGAGATGTTCCGCGTGCACCACGGGCTCTCCAAGAAGGAGGCCAAGGCCAAGGCCATCGAGCTGATGGACAAGGTCAAGATCCCCGCCGCCAAGGCGCGGGTCTCGGACTACCCCCACCAGTTCTCCGGCGGTATGCGCCAGCGCATCATGATCGCCATGGCGCTCGCCCTGGAGCCGGACCTGATCATCGCGGACGAGCCCACCACGGCGCTCGACGTGACGGTCCAGGCCCAGGTCATGGACCTCCTCGCGGAGCTCCAGCGCGAGTACAACATGGGTCTGATCCTGATCACCCACGACCTCGGCGTCGTCGCCGACGTCGCGGACAAGATCGCGGTCATGTACGCCGGCCGGATCGTCGAGCAGGCGCCGGTGCACGAGCTGTACAAGCGCCCGGCCCACCCGTACACCCGCGGTCTGCTGGACTCGATCCCGCGCCTGGACCAGAAGGGCCAGGAGCTCTACGCGATCAAGGGCCTGCCGCCCAACCTGCTCCACGTGCCCACCGGCTGCGCCTTCAACCCGCGCTGCCCGAAGGCCGAGGACATCTGCCGTACGGAGATCCCGGCCCTGGCGCCGGTCACCGAGCAGGACGGCGCCGATCTGCCGGGCCGCAAGAGCGCCTGCCACTTCTGGAAGGAGACGATCCATGGCTGAGCTCAGCAAGAACGAGGAGGCCGTGGCCGCGGCGCTCGACGCACCCGTCAAGCGCGGTGAGCCGATCCTCCAGGTGCGCAACCTGCAGAAGCACTTCCCGCTGACGCAGGGCATCCTCTTCAAGAAGCAGGTCGGTGCGGTCAAGGCCGTGGACGGGGTCTCCTTCGACCTCTACCAGGGTGAGACGCTGGGCATCGTCGGCGAGTCCGGCTGTGGCAAGTCCACGGTCGCCAAGCTGCTGATGAACCTGGAGCGGGCCACCGCCGGCGAGGTCTTCTACAAGGGCCAGGACATCACCCGGCTGTCCGGGCGCGCCCTCAAGGCCGTCCGCCGCAACATCCAGATGGTGTTCCAGGACCCGTACACCTCGCTGAACCCGCGCATGACGGTCGGCGACATCATCGGCGAGCCCTTCGACATCCACCCCGAGGTGGCCCCGAAGGGCGACCGGCGCCGCAAGGTGCAGGAGCTGCTCGACGTCGTCGGTCTGAACCCGGAGTACATCAACCGGTACCCGCACCAGTTCTCCGGCGGTCAGCGCCAGCGCATCGGCATCGCCCGGGGCCTCGCGCTCAACCCGGAGATCATCATCTGCGACGAGCCGGTCTCGGCCCTGGACGTCTCCGTCCAGGCGCAGGTCATCAACCTGATGGAGAAGCTGCAGGACGAGTTCAACCTGTCCTACATCTTCATCGCGCACGACCTGTCGATCGTCCGGCACATCTCCGACCGCGTCGGCGTGATGTACCTCGGCAAGATGGCCGAGATCGGCACGGACACCGAGATCTACGAGCACCCGACCCACCCGTACACGCAGGCGCTGCTCTCCGCGGTGCCGGTGCCGGACCCGGAGGCCCGCGCGCACCGCGAGCGGATCATCCTCACCGGTGACGTGCCCTCGCCGGCCAACCCGCCGTCGGGCTGCCGCTTCCGCACCCGTTGCTGGAAGGCGCAGGAGAAGTGCAGCACCGAGATCCCGCTCCTCGCGGTCCCGGAGCGCTTCCGCGGCCTGGACACCCCGGCCGCGCACGAGTCCGCGTGCCACTTCGCCGAGGAGAAGACGGTCCTTCCCGTCTGACCCACCGGGCGTACGAGGCCCCCGGCACCCGCAAGGGTGCCGGGGGCCTTCGTGTTGCCCCGTCCGGCGTGTCGCAGGACGGGCCGTTCATCCGGACGCCGTAAAAGTGCACTCCCGTCAATATCGGGTGATATTGGGGCCTAAGTCAGATTGAGGACATTCGGGAGGCACTCCATGCGCGGAGCCACGCACGCCAAGTGGGCCGCTCTGGCCACCGCCGTCGCCCTCGCGGCGACCGCTTGCGGTGGGGGCGACGACAGCGGCGGCGGAGGGGCCAACGGCACCGTGAGCTCCTCCTGGGGCGACCCGCAGAACCCACTGGAGCCGGCGAACACCAACGAGGTGCAGGGCGGCAAGGTCCTCTCCATGATCTTCCGGGGGCTCAAGCAGTACGACCCGAAGACCGGCGCGGCCAACAACATGCTGGCCGAGAAGATCGAGACCACCGACTCGACCAACTTCACCATCACGGTCAAGGACGGCTGGACCTTCTCCAACGGCGAGAAGGTCACCGCCAAGTCCTTCGTCGACGCCTGGAACTACGGCGCCCACCTGAAGAACAACCAGAAGAACGCCTACTTCTTCGGCTACATCGAGGGCTACAGCCAGGTCCACCCGGACAAGGGCGAGCCGACCGCCGCCACCCTGTCCGGACTGAAGGTCGTCAACGATTCGACCTTCACGGTCAAGCTGTCGCAGAAGTTCTCGACCTTCCCCGACACCCTCGGCTACGTGGCCTTCGCCCCGCTGCCCCAGGCCTTCTACGACGACCACGCCGGCTGGCTCTCCAAGCCGGTCGGCAACGGCCCGTACACCGTGGACTCCTACGCCAAGGGCTCCCAGATGGTGCTCAAGAAGTGGGACGGCTACCCCGGCACGGACAAGGCCCAGAACGGCGGCATCACCCTCAAGGTCTACACGGACAACAACACCGCCTACACCGACCTGACGGCCGGCAACCTCGACCTCGTCGACGACATTCCCGCCTCGCAGCTCAAGAACGTCTCCGCCGACCTCGGCGACCGGTACATCAACACCCCGGCCGGCATCATCCAGACGCTCGCCTTCCCCTTCTACGACCCGGCCTGGAACAAGCCCGGACAGGAGAAGCTGCGCACCGGCCTGTCCATGGCGATCGACCGCAAGCAGATCACCCAGACGATCTTCCAGAACACCCGCACGCCCGCCCAGGACTGGACCTCGCCGGTGCTCGGCGCCGAAGGCGGCTTCAAGGACATCTGCGCGGCGTCCTGCGTGTACAACCCCACCGAGGCGAAGAAGCTGGTCGCCGAGGGCGGCGGCATCCCCGGCGGCACCATGAAGATCTCGTACAACGCCGACACCGGTTCCCACAAGGAGTGGGTGGACGCCGTCTGCAACTCCATCAACCGCGCCCTCGGCAACAACAAGGCCTGCGTCGGCAACCCGATCGGCACCTTCGCCGACTACCGCAACCAGGTCACCCAGTCGAAGCTGAACGGGCCCTTCCGGGCCGGCTGGCAGATGGACTACCCGCTCATCCAGAACTTCCTCCAGCCGCTGTACTTCACCGGCGCCTCGTCCAACGACGGCAAGTACACCAACCCCGAGTTCGACAAGCTGGTCAACCAGGCCAACGCCGAGACCGACACCACCAAGGCCGTCGGGCTCTTCCAGCAGGCCGAGACCGTGCTGAAGAACGACATGGGCGCCATCCCGCTCTGGTACCAGAACGGCAGCGCCGGCTACTCGGAGCAGGTCGAGAACGTGATGCTCAACCCGTTCAGCGTCCCGGTCTACGACCAGATCAAGGTCAAGTGACGTCGTAGCAGGTCGGCGGCGTACGGCCCGGCCAGCGGAGCTCCGCGCCGGGCCGTACGTGCTCCTCCCGCCCGCCCTTCCGCCTTCCTCCCCCCTTCCCGGAGGCTTCCATGGGTCGATACGTGATCCGGCGGCTGCTGCAGATGATCCCGGTCTTCTTCGGCGCCACGCTGTTGATCTTCCTGATGGTGAACGTGATGGGCGACCCCATCGCCGGACTCTGCGGCGACCGGGCGTGCGACCCGGCGACCGCCGCCCAGCTGCAGAAGGAGTTCGGTCTCGACAAGCCGGTCTGGCAGCAATACCTGATCTACATGGGCAACGTCTTCACCGGAGACTTCGGCACCGCCTTCAACGGACAGCCCGTCACCGAGCTGATGGCCAGCGCCTTCCCGGTCACCATCCGGCTCACCATCGTCGCGATCTTCTTCGAGATCGTCATCGGCATCAGCCTGGGCGTCCTCACCGGCCTCAAGCGCGGCCGGCCCGTCGACACCACCGTGCTGCTGCTGACCCTGGTCGTGCTCTCCATCCCCACCTTCGTCACCGGTCTGCTGGTCCAGCTGCTGCTCGGCGTGAAGTGGGGCTGGATCAAACCGGCGGTGTCGCCCGAGGCGCCCTTCAACGAGCTGATCGTCCCCGGCCTGGTCCTCGCCTCCGTGTCGCTCGCGTACGTCACCCGGCTCACCCGGACCTCGATCGCCGAGAACAAGCGCGCCGACTACGTCCGCACCGCCGTCGCCAAGGGCCTCCCACGCCGCCGGGTCATCACCCGCCACCTGCTGCGCAACAGCCTGATCCCCGTGGTGACCTTCATCGGCGCCGACATCGGCGCGCTGATGGGCGGCGCCATCGTCACCGAACGGATCTTCAACATCCACGGCGTCGGCTACCAGCTCTACCAGGGCATCGTCCGGCAGAACACCCAGACCGTCGTCGGCTTCGTGACCATCCTCGTCCTGGTGTTCCTCCTGGCCAACCTGCTGGTCGACCTCCTGTACGCCGTCCTTGACCCGAGGATTCGCTATGCCTGAGCCGCTTGAACCGTTTGAGCCGCTTGAGTCGTACGGCGCCGAGGGGCGGGCCATCGCCTCCACCGGAGCCGGGGGCGCCTCCGACCTGGCCACGGCCGAGGCCGAGACCTTGGAGCCGCGTCCCACCACCGCCCCCGGCGGTCCGGAAGGCAGCGGCCCCGACCGCAAGGCGCGCTCCCTGTGGTCCGACGCCTGGCACGACCTGCGCCGCAACCCGGTCTTCATCGTGTCCGCGCTGATCATCCTCTTCCTGGTGGTCATCTCCATCTGGCCCTCGCTGATCGCCTCCGGCGACCCCCTCGACTGCGACCTGTCCAAGGCGCAGGAGGGCTCCCAGCCCGGCCACCCCTTCGGCTTCAACGGCCAGGGCTGCGACGTCTACACCCGGACCGTCTACGGCGCCCGCACCTCCGTCACCGTCGGCGTCCTCGCCACCCTCGGCGTCGCGATCCTCGGCAGCGCCCTCGGCGGCCTCGCCGGCTTCTTCGGCGGCGCCTGGGACGGCGTCCTGTCGCGCATCACGGACGTCTTCTTCGCCATCCCGGTCGTCCTCGGCGGCCTGGTGCTGCTGTCCGTGGTGACCAGCGCCACCGTCTGGCCCGTCATCGGCTTCATGGTGCTGCTCGGCTGGCCCCAGCTCTCCCGCATCGCCCGGGGCTCCGTCATCACGGCCAAACAGAACGACTACGTCCAGGCCGCCCGCGCCCTCGGCGCCTCCAACTCCCGGATGCTGCTGCGCCACATCGCGCCGAACGCCGTCGCCCCCGTGATCGTCGTCGCGACCATCGCGCTCGGCACCTACATCTCCCTGGAGGCGACCCTGTCGTACCTCGGCGTCGGGCTGAAGCCGCCGACGGTGTCCTGGGGCATCGACATCTCCTCGGCCTCGCAGTACATCCGCAACGCCCCGCACATGCTGCTCTGGCCGGCCGGCGCGCTCGCCGTCACGGTGCTCGCCTTCATCATGCTCGGCGACGCGGTGCGCGACGCCCTCGACCCCAAGCTGAGGTAGCGGACCATGCTGCTCGAAGTGCGTGACCTGCACGTGGAGTTCCACACCCGCGAGGGGGTGGCCAAGGCGGTCAACGGCGTCAACTACTCGGTCGACGCGGGGGAGACCCTCGCGGTGCTCGGCGAGTCGGGCTCCGGCAAGTCCGTCACCGCCCAGGCCGTCATGGGCATCCTCGACATGCCCCCCGGGAAGATCAGTGGCGGCGAGATCCTCTTCCAGGGGAAGGACCTGCTCAAGCTGAAGGAGGAGGAGCGCAGGAAGATCCGCGGCGCCAAGATGGCGATGGTCTTCCAGGACGCGCTCTCCTCCCTCAACCCGGTGGTCAGCGTGGGCGATCAGCTCGGCGAGATGTTCCAGGTGCACCGCGGGATGTCGAGGAAGGACTCCCGGGTCAAGGCCGTCGAGCTGATGGACCGGGTCCGCATCCCGGCCGCCAAGGAACGGGTCGGGCAGTACCCGCACCAGTTCTCCGGCGGCATGCGGCAGCGCATCATGATCGCGATGGCGCTCGCCCTCGAACCCGAGCTGATCATCGCCGACGAGCCGACCACCGCCCTCGACGTCACCGTCCAGGCCCAGGTGATGGACCTGCTCGCCGAGCTCCAGCGCGAGCTCAACATGGGGCTCATCCTGATCACCCACGACCTCGGCGTGGTCGCCGACGTCGCCGACAAGATCGCCGTCATGTACGCGGGCCGGATCGTCGAACAGGCCCCGGTCCACGAGATCTACAAGGCCCCCGCCCACCCGTACACGCGCGGCCTGCTGGACTCGATCCCGCGGCTCGACCAGAAGGGCCAGGAGCTCTACGCGATCAAGGGCCTGCCGCCCAACCTGCTCGCCATCCCGTCCGGCTGCGCCTTCAACCCGCGCTGCCCGCTCGCCCAGGACGTGTGCCGCACCGACGTGCCGCCGCTGTACGACGTGACCGAATCGCCCGTACCGCGGTCGAGCGCCTGCCACTTCTGGAAGGAGTGCCTCCATGGCTGAGGCGATTCTCCAGGTCCGCGACCTGGTCAAGCACTACCCGCTGACCCAGGGCATCCTCTTCAAGAAGCAGGTCGGCGCGGTCAAGGCGGTGGACGGCGTCGACTTCGACCTCGCCGCGGGCGAGACCCTCGGCATCGTCGGCGAGTCCGGCTGCGGCAAGTCGACGGTGGCCAAGATGCTGGTCAACCTGGAGCGGCCGACCGCCGGCTCCATCTCGTACAAGGGCGAGGACCTCACCACGATGTCCCCGCGCGCCCTCAAGGCGGTGCGCCGCAACATCCAGATGGTGTTCCAGGACCCGTACACCTCGCTGAACCCGCGCATGACGGTCGGCGACATCATCGGGGAGCCGTACGAGATCCACCCGGAGGTCGCGCCCAAGGGCGACCGGCGCCGCAAGGTCCAGGACCTGCTCGACGTCGTCGGCCTCAACCCGGAGTACATCAACCGCTATCCGCACCAGTTCTCCGGCGGCCAGCGCCAGCGCATCGGCATCGCCCGCGGCCTCGCCCTGCAGCCCGAGATCATCGTGGCCGACGAGCCCGTCTCGGCCCTGGACGTCTCCGTCCAGGCCCAGGTGGTCAACCTGCTGGAGCGGCTCCAGAACGAGTTCAGCCTGTCGTACGTCTTCATCGCGCACGACCTGTCGATCGTCCGGCACATCTCCGACCGGGTCGGCGTCATGTACCTCGGCCGGATCGTGGAGATCGGATCCGACGCGCAGATCTACGACCACCCCACCCACCCGTACACCCAGGCGCTGCTCTCCGCGGTGCCGGTCCCCGACCCCGAGGCGCGCGCGCACCGCGAGCGGATCATCCTCACCGGCGACGTGCCCTCACCGGCGAACGTCCCCTCCGGCTGCCGCTTCCGCACCCGCTGCTGGAAGGCCCAGGAGCGCTGCACCCTGGAGGTCCCGCTGCTCGCCGTCCCGGCGGTCTTCCGGCTGACCGACAGCCCGGCCAAGCACGACTCGGCCTGCCACTTCGCGGAGGAGAAGCAGGTCGTGGCACCGGAGAACGGCACCGCGACCGCGGCCACCCCGCCCGGCCCGGTGACTCCGGGCGGCCCGGTCACCCCGCCCGACCCGGTGACCCCGCCCGGCCCTGACACCCCCGAGACGCCGGACGCCCCGGAGGCGCCCCCGCAGGCTTAACGTCCGGGCAACTTCGTGGAATCGGATCCGATATACGGACGCGGGACGCTCGACAGCGTACGGCCGTGCGGGTGCCGTGGGACCGGTCGGGGCGCGCCATGTCGTCCCGACCGGTCGCTCCGCGAACCGACTTGACGCACCATCCCTCCGCATATGCGGAACCGCTTGTTTCAGCCGATGGCGACCGTGAGTATCGGCCCCGTGACTGTGACACGAACAGCACGTCTCTCCGGCGCCGCCCTGTGCGGCGCGCTCGCCCTCGTCATCGCCGTCTGGCTGCTGAGCGACCTGGCCGCCTTCCGGTCGCCCGCCGAACTCCTCTGGTACTGGGCGGGGGACCGGGCCTTCCTGCTCCGCCGCAGGGCCGCCACCTCGCTCGTCGACCCGCTGCTCCTCGTCGCCTACGTCGCCACCGCGCACGCCGCCCTGCGCTCCTCGCTCGCCGGGCCGGCCCTCGCCGTCACGGGGCTCACCACCCTCGCGCTGCGGCTGCCCGGCCTGTGGGCCGCCGGCGTCGACGCCCTGGTCACCAGCCTGCTCGCGCTCGCCCTCGCCGCCGGGCTCGTCGTCACCGCCGCCGCCGGCCGGCGCGAGGCCCACGAGGGGGAGCCCGGCGGCCCGGACCGCCCGCGCACCGGACCCGCCGTCGCCGCCGGGACGCTCTGCGGGCTCGCCGCCCTGGTCTGGACGGCCTGGGAGGTGCACTGGGCGAGTGCGCTGCCGGCCGAGTTCACCGTCGACCGGTTCACCGGCGGGCGCTCCCTGCTGCTGCCCGCGCTCGCCGTCCCGCCCGGCTGGCTCGACGTCGTGCTGACCCTGCTGCTGGCCGCGGCCGCGGGCAGCGCCCTCACCCGGGCCCGGCACGCCCGGCCGGTCGGCCTGCTCGCCGGACTGCTGCTCACCGGCTGGGGGACCGGGGGCGTGGCCACCGCGCTGCGCGCCGGCTGGTTCGGCGACTTCCCGCAGCTGGAGACCGACGCCCTGCTCTCCGTCCTCACCTCGGTCTTCGCCGTCCTCGCCGGGACCGCCGTCATGGTGCTGCTGGCGCGGCCGGGGGAGCGGCGCAGCTCCCCGTACCGGCCCGCCGCCGCCCTGCCCCCGGCGCCGCCCGCGCAGCCGCCGCCCGGCTGGTGATCAGCCCAGGCCCAGCGCCCGCCTGAGGAAGTCCACCTGGAGCAGCAGCAGGTTCTCCGCCACCTGCTCCTGCGGCGTCATGTGCGTGACGCCCGACAGCGGCAGCACCTCGTGCGGGCGGCCGGCGGCCAGGAGCGCGGAGGAGAGCCGCAGGGTGTGCGCCACCACCACGTTGTCGTCGGCGAGGCCGTGGACGATCAGCATCGGCCGGGCCGGCTCCACCGCCCCGCTCAGCCCCTCGTCGGTCACCAGCGAGTTCGCCGCGTAGACGGCCGGCTCCTCGTCCGGGTGGCCCAGATACCGCTCGGTGTAGTGGGTGTCGTAGAGCCGCCAGTCCGTGACCGGGGCGCCCACCACGGCCGCGTGGAAGACGTCGGGTCGGCGCAGCGCCGCCAGGGCGGCCAGGTATCCGCCGTACGACCAGCCGCGGACGGCCACCCGCCCGAGGTCGAGCGGGAAGCGGCCGGCGAGCCCGTGGAGCGCCTCGATCTGGTCGTCGAGGGTGCCGGCGAAGTCCCGGCTGACCGACTTCTCCCAGGCGGGGGAGCGGCCCGGCATGCCGCGCCCGTCGGCGACGATCACGGCGAAGCCCTGCTCGGCGAACCACCGGGAGGTCAGATACGGGTTGTGCGCGGCGACCACCCGCTGCCCGTGCGGCCCCCCGTACGGGTCCAGGAGCACCGGCAGCGGACCGTCGCCCTCCGACCAGCCCGAGGGCAGCAGCACCGCGCACGGGATCCGCCGCGCGCCCGCCTCGACCAGCCGCACCCCGGCCGCGAGCGGGGGAGTCTGCGCGTACGAGGCGACCTCGGCGACCGTCTTCCCGTCCCGCAGCACCCGCGCCACGCTCCCCGGAACGTCCGGCCGGGCCGAGGACAGCACCGTCACCGCACCGGAACGCACCGCTCCGTGCACCCCGGCGCCCTCCGAGACCCGCTCGGCGCCCCCGCTGCCCCCGATCCCCACCCGGTACACATGGATCTCACCGATCTCGGAAGCCTCCGCGGCCTCACCCGCCGACGCCGAGATCAGGACATCTTCCGCGCCCACGTCCAGCACCGCGCGGACATGGAGCGTCCCGTCCGTCCGCGCCCGCTCCCCGACCGCGAGCACCCGCGCCCCGCCCTCGTCGGCGATCCGCACCAGCCGCCCGTCCGGCGTCCGGGCCGGGACCCCCGTGAACAGCTCCAGCCACGCCGGATCCTCCTCCCGGCGCACCTCCCGCGTCGCCCCCGACTCCGGGTCGACCTCCAGATACGCCTGCGTGCGCTGGTCCCGGGCCTGGACGAGCAGCAGCGGCGCGCCGTCGCCCGACCAGTGCACCCGGGCCAGGTACGGGAACGCGGCCCGGTCCCACACCACCTCCGTCCGGGCCCCCGCGAGGTCCACAAGGAACAGCCCGACCTCCGCGTTGGGCGTGCCCGCCGCCGGGTAGGCCACCGCGTGCGGAGCCCGCTCCGGGTGCGCCGGATCGGCGATCCACCAGCGCCGCACCGGCCGTTCGTCCACCCGCGCCACCAGCAGCCGGTCCGAGGACGGCGCCCACCAGAAGCCCCGGCTGCGGCTCATCTCCTCCGAGGCCGCGAACTCCGCCAGGCCGTAGCTGACCCCCTCCGCCTCGGGCTCGACCAGCGCCCGGTCCCCGCCCGCCGCGGAGCCCGGGTCGGTGCCCGTGACCCGCAGCGCCCCGCCCGCCGCGTACGCCACGTACCGCCCGTCCGGCGAGGGCCGCGGGTCGACCACCGGACCCGGCACGGGCAGTTCGCCCGCCGTGCCCGCCCGCAGCTCCGCCACGAACAGACGTCCGGACAGCGCGAAGGCCGCCAACTCCACGGCCCCGTCCACGGCATAGCCCACGATCCCGCCCGAGCCCTCCCGGCTGCGCTCCCGGCGGGCCCGCTCCTCCGCGGACAACTCCTCCTCCGCGCCCGCGAGCAGCGCCCGCGGATCGGCCGCCAGGCGCTCGGCCGGGGCGCCGGCACCGCCGGCCCCTCCGAGGTCCAGCACCCACAGCCCGTGCGAGCGGTCCGTCCCCGAGGAGGACCGGACGAACACCACCCGCTCGCCGTCCGGGGACACGCTGAAGGCGCGCGGGGCGCCGAGCGTGAACCGCTGCGTCCGCGCGGACCGGCGGGGGAACGACAGGGAGTCTCGTGACGAAGTCATGTGACCGAAACTAGCGTCCGTGCGCCCCCTCATGCCCCCGTACACCGATCGATGCGATGGCACGGATAGTTATGATCCGTAGCGCTAGGTGGGTATGCATCCCCTGGCACATGCCAACTGAAGGTCCGACCCGAAGAAGTATGGAGGTGAACCGCCGTGGCACTCTCGATTTCGGTGGTTGTGCTGCTGGCGATCGTCGTCTTCCTGCTCATCCGGAAATCCGGGCTCAAAGCCGGACACGCGGCGATCTGCGCGCTCCTCGGTTTCTACCTCGCGAGCTCGTCCATCGCCCCGTCCATCAGCACGCTCACCACGAACGTGGCCAGCATGATCGGCGGACTGAAGTTCTGACCTGCCGCTCCGCCGGTGGTCCCGCCTCGTAGGGTGGGGCCATGACGGTTCTCCCTGCCCGTCGTCTGCTCCTGGTGCACGCCCACCCGGACGACGAGTCGATCAACAACGGCGCCACCATGGCCAGGTACGCGGCCGAGGGCGCCCAGGTCACCCTGGTGACCTGCACCCTGGGCGAGGAGGGCGAGGTCATCCCGCCCGAACTCGCCCACCTGGCACCCGACCGGGAGGACCGGCTCGGCGAGCACCGGGTCGGTGAGCTCGACGCCGCGATGAAGGAGCTGGGCGTCACCGACCACCGCTTCCTCGGCGGCCCGGGGCGCTTCCGCGACTCCGGAATGATGGGCGCCGAACAGAACAGGCGCCCGAACGCCTTCTGGAACACGGACGTCGACACCGCCGCGCCGTACCTCGTCGAGGTGATCCGCGAGACCCGCCCGCAGGTCCTCGTCACCTACGACCCCGAAGGCGGCTACGGCCACCCCGACCACATCCAGGCCCACCGGGTCGCCACCCGCGCCGCCGAGCTGGCCGCCGACCCCGCCTACCGGCCCGAGCTCGGCCCCGCCCACGCCATCGCCAAGATCTACTGGAACCGGCTCCCGCGCCCGGTCGTCGAGGCCGGCTTCGCGCGGCTGCGCGCCGAGGGCTCGGCCTTCCCGGCCGACGCGGAGATCGGCGACCTGCCCGGCGTCGTCGACACCGGCCGGATCACCACCGAGATCGACGGCGGCAGCGCCCACGCGGCCCGCAAGACCGCGGCCATGCGCGCCCACGTCACCCAGATCGCCGTCGACGGGCCCTTCTTCGCGCTCTCGAACAACCTGGGCCAGCCGATCTTCACCACCGAGTACTACGAGCTGGTCCACGGGGTGTCCGGCGCGCCCGCGGGCGAACGCGAGACCGATCTGTTCGCCGGAGTCGTCTCGTGAAGGGGCGTTACGTCTGGTACGCGGTCCTCGTCGTCCTCGGCGCCCTCGTCGGGGCGGCCGGCTCCCTGGTCCAAGCCGCCTGGTTCCCGGCCGGGTTGCTGCTCGCCCTGCTCGCCTCCGCCGCCGTGTTCTACGGCGGCCGGATCGCCACCGGCACCCAGCTGGGCGTCGCGGCCTCCGGCGGCGGTTGGCTGATCGCCATCGTGGTGCTCAGCTTCGGGCGCCCGGAGGGTGACGGCCTGTTCGGCGGTGGACTCGGGGAGATGGTCTTCCTGCTCGGCGGCATGGCCGTCGCTGTGATGTGCGCCACGATGAACCGTCTGTCCCGACCGACCCCGTGAGCAGGCCCACTTGACCGGGCCGTGACCCGACGGCCGGGCCGGACATCCCCCGGTCCGGCCTGACTTCGGCCGGATTGCCCATGGCCGATCCACGCCGGGTCGGGTACAGAGCGGCGGCGGCCAGTATGGTGGTGCGCGCCGTCGACCGCCCCGATCAGCATGAGCATCAGCAAGAGCGGGCGGCGGAGCCAACCGGGAGATCCTGCTTTGAGTCGTGAAACTGGTCGAGAGACTGACAGTTCGTCCTCCGGCGCCCAGGCGCGCGGCGGGGCCGCGTACCCCTCGGGCACCCCTCCGTACGGGATCCGCCCGGGCCAGGAGGCGATGGAGGAGGCCCCCGCGGCCTCCGCACCGCCGGAGGAGCCCAAGACCGAGACCACGCTGACGACCCGTATCCGGATCAACATCCCGGGTTCGCGTCCGATCCCGCCCGTGGTCGTCCGCAAGCCGGTCGCCGACGCCGGCCCCGAAGCCCAGGCCCAGGCCCAGGCCCAGGCCCAGGCCCAGGCCCAGGTCCAGGCCCCCGCCCCGGTGGCCGAGCCGGAGCCGCCGCGTCCGGAGCCGGTGCCCGAGCCCGAGCCGGCCGCCCCGGCCGAGCCGCCCCGGGCGGAGGAGAAGCCCACCAGCGACTGGTTCGCCCCGCGCAAGCCGGCCGCGGCCGCCCCCGCCCCGAAGCCCGCCGCCCAGGCCCCCGCGCCGGGCCCGCTCACGGCCCCGGCGCCCACGCCGGCCGCCGCCGCGCCCGGCTTCGCCGGCGGCTCCGCCTCCGACGGCGTCCCGTCGGCCGCGAGCACCACCCAGAGCATGCCGATCGTCACGCCGCTGACCGGCGGCCCCGGCCACACGCCCGCGGGCGGCACGCCGGTGTTCGACCCCGGTGCCGGGAACCCGCTCTACGACAGCGGCCCGGGCCACACGCCCGCCGCCGGCACGCCCGTCGTCACCCCGCCCTCCGGCCCGACCACCGGCCCCGTCACCGGCGGCAGCCCGGTCGTCGGCCCCGGCCACCCGCGGGGCGGCGCCCCGGCGAACGGGACGCCCGGGATGCCCGGCATGACCGACGCGCTGCGCATGTCGGACGACACCGCGGTCCTGACGCCGCAGAGCCCCGCGCCGCACGACGGCGCCTACGTCTCGGGCGCCACGCTCACCAGCGGCATCCCGGTCGTCCCGCCGGCCTCGGCACCGGGCCCGGACCTGACCCCGCGGATCCCCGAGCGGCAGGGCGCGCCCTTCGACGGCGGCTACGACTCCTTCGACGAGCCCGACGCCTACGCCGAGCCCGCGCCCGCCCCGGCCCGCAAGCCCGCCCCGGCCCCCGCCAAGAAGGGCCGCTCCAAGCTGGTCCTCGTCGGCGTCGGCGTGGTCGGCCTCGTGGGTGTCGCCTACGGCGCCGGACTCCTCCTGAACCACTCCGACGTCCCCAAGGGCACCACCGTGCTCGGCGTGGACATCGGCGGCGGCACCAAGGAGGAGGCGGTCGGCAAGCTGGAGGCGGCCCTGGGCAAGCGCGCCCACGCCCCGCTCCGGCTCGACGTCGGCGGCAGGAAGACCGAGCTCGCCCCCGACAAGGCGGGCCTCGCCCTCGACGCGCAGGAGACCGTGCGCGCCGCCGCCGGCAGCGACTACAACCCGATGTCGGTCATCGGCTCCCTCTTCGGCGGCGAGCGGGTCGCCCAGCCGGTCTTCCCGGTCGACGAGGAGAAGCTGGGCGTCGCCCTCACCGACCTGGCCGGCAGCTCCGGATCGGCCACCGAGGGCACGATCGTCTTCTCCCCCGGCAAGGTCACCGCCGTCGAGGGCAAGCCGGGCAAGGGCCTGGACGTCCAGCGCTCGATGATCGCCGTCAAGGACGCCTACCGCGCCCAGGTCGAGACGGGCGCGGCGAAGTCCGTCGCGCTCCCCGTCGTCACCCGGCAGCCCACCGTCACCAAGGCCGAGCTGGACCGGGCGATGAAGGAGTTCGCCGAGCCCGCGATGTCCGGCCTCATCCGGATCAAGGCGGGTACGAAGCAGATCGACTTCGGCCCGGCCCGGTCCCTGCCGAAGATCCTGTCCATGCGGGCCGTCGACGGGAAGCTGGTCGAGGTCTACAACAAGGAAGCGATCACCGACCTCCTCGACGGCGTCTTCGCCGGGGTCATGATCACCAAGGGCGACGGCAGCAAGCACGAGGTCTCCGCCGACGACGTGGCCTTCGTGATGCGCGACGCCCTGCGCGGCAAGGGCCTGGCCGAGCGCACCAAGACGATCGACCTCAACGGCGAGGGCTGACCCCCGCAGACGGAGACCGCGGTACGGGGGGAGGTCCTACCACTCGCCCCCGTACCGCGCCTTCCTGGCCCGCAGCCAGGCCCGGACCTCCCGGGTCTCGCCCGCGGACGCCGCCCGCAGGTCCTCGGCCCGCACCGTCGCCACGTAGTGCACGAACCGGACCCGCCGGTGCCGTCCGTCCACGCCGATGACCTTGCCGGGGCCGTACACGTCCGTGCCCGTGTGGGCGACGAAGCTGCCGGGACCGTGGGGGGTTTCCATCGCGCGCCTTCCGCTCGTGACGTCCCTCTGCGACGTCCTGGTCCCACCCTGGCGCGGATCACCCCGCCCCCACAGCGCTACACGCCCCTGGAGGGTGGCCTGTCGGCCAGGAGGGGCGCGCCCGGCCCCCGTGGGCCTCAGTTGAGCAGCGCGCGGGCCGCCTTCGCCCGCTGCCGGATCGCCTCGGCGGCGCTCGGCTCCACCGCGTCCATGACCGTCGCGTACGCCTCCATCTCGACCGCCCCGGTGAGGAAGTCGCCGCGCTGGACGAGCAGCTCCGCGCGCTCGTAGCGCAGCCGCGCCGGGTGGGAGGGCAGCATCAGGGAGAGGTCGACCGCCCACAGGGCGACGTCCGAGCACTCGGGGCGGGTGCTGGCCCAGGCCCGGATGTTGTTCAGGACCCGCAGCACGATCGCGGTGGGCGAGGCGGGGCGCAGCATCGACGGGTCGAGCGCCTCGCCGGTGGCGCCCGCGACGAGGAGTTCGGCGTCCGCGCCGGTCATCGCCCGGCCGCCGGCGAACGGGTCGGCCAGGTGGAGGTCGCCCGGGTCGCCGAAGCCGACGACGAAGTGGCCGGGCAGGCCGAGCCCGTAGACGTGCGCCCCGGCCCGGCGGGCGACCTCCATCCACACCACCGACAGCAGGATCGGCAGCCCGCGGCGGCGCCGCAGCACCTCGTGGAGGAGGGAGGACTCGAGCCGCTGGTAGTCGGCGGGCACGCCCTGGAAGCCCTCACGGCGCCCGAGCAGCTCCGAGAGCGCCGCGACCCACGCGTCGGCCCCGCGCGTCCCGTACGGCACGAGTCCGGCGAGCCGGTCCAGCTCGATCTCCGCCGCGTCCAGGTCGGCCTGGGTCACCGAGGGGTCGGCCACCGCGCCGACCAGCAGGCAGAGGCGGGCGAGGTCGGGCTGCTCCGCCCTGGCCTCCTCCGCGAACTCCCGCCGCCAGTCGGTCATGCGCCCGTCCATCGGTAGTGGTGGTAGTGGTGGTGGACCGCGAAGCCCATCCCGTCGTACAGCGCCCTGGCGGCGTCGTTGTCCGCCTCCACCTGGAGCCAGGCGGCCGACGCGCCCTCGTCGAGCGCCCGGCGGGCGAGCGCCGTCATGACGGACGTGGCCAGGCCGCGGCGCCGGTGGGCGGGGTCGACCTCGACCGCCATGAACCCGGCCCAGCGCCCGTCCACCACACAGCGTCCGATCGCCGCCGGTATGTCTCCCGTGCCCGGTACGGAGGCGAACCACACACTCGGGCCGCTGCCGAGCACCTGCAGGACCTGCGGGCCGGGCTCGCCGAAGCGCTGGTAGCGGCGCAGCCAGTCCTCGCCGAAGGAGCGGTCGAGCCGGACCGCGTCGACGTCGGCGTCGGTGTCGCCGATCGGGGCGAGCGCCGCGATCCGCACCTCGGCGGAGACCTCCCGCCGCCAGTCCCGCCGCTCCAGCTCGGCGCAGAGCAGCTCCTGGGCGTCCGCGGCGCCGGTGGCGGCCTGGACGTAGGCGGGCAGCTCCCGGGCCGCGTACCACTCCCGTACGCGGTCGAGGGCGGCGTCCAGCGGCAGCCCCGGGTCGCCCAGCGGCAGCGCCGAGTTGGCCCGGCGGGTGAATCCGCCGGCCGCCCGCAGCGTCCACTCGCCGAGCGGCTCGCTCTCCAGCGGCTGCCAGGCGCGGGCGGTGGCGCGGGCGAGCTCGGGGAAGGTCGCGGCGGGCCCCCGGCGGCGGGCCGGGGCGGCGGGGACGGTCTTGCCGGCGACGAGGGCGGATTCCGCGATCCGGACGGCCTCACCGGTCCTGCGTGTGATCAGCAGCACACCCTCTTCCCACGATGTGAGAACACCGACCGCGTCCGTGAACCTCTCACCCGGCGCACCCGAGTCCGTCAGGTACCGCACGGAGACGCGTTTGCCCACGTCAGAGCGGCTTATGCGGACTTCGAGACGTCCTCCACCGGCGAATTCCACAGCTTCTTGGCCCCTCCTGTTCGGATCGCCCCCGAGAACGGAGATACTAGGGGCGGGCATCGACGACGCCGCGCTCCCGCGCAGACCAGCCCTATCGAGGAGGAACGACAGCGTGACCTACGTCATCGCGCAGCCTTGTGTCGACGTGAAGGACAAGGCGTGCATCGAGGAGTGCCCCGTCGACTGCATCTACGAGGGCCAGCGGTCCTTGTACATCCACCCGGACGAATGCGTCGACTGCGGGGCCTGTGAGCCGGTCTGCCCGGTCGAGGCGATCTTCTACGAGGACGACACCCCGGACGAGTGGAAGGACTACTACAAGGCGAACGTCGAGTTCTTCGACGAGCTCGGTTCGCCCGGTGGTGCCTCCAAGCTGGGCCTGATCGAGCGGGACCACCCCTTCATCGCCGCCCTGCCGCCGCAGAACGGCTGATCATCCGCCCTCGGTCCCGTACGGCATCGTCCGCTGTACGGGACCGACGCGTTTGCCGACGCAGACGCCGACGCATCTCCCGCGTACGAAACGAGGAAGTGAGCCAACCCGTGAGCGCAGTCTCTTCGCGCCTGCCCGTCTTCCCCTGGGACAAGCTGGAGCCGTACAAGAAGACGGCGACGGCCCACCCGGACGGGATCGTGGACCTCTCCGTGGGCACTCCGGTCGACCCGGTCCCCGCGCTGATCCAGGAGGCCCTGGTCGCGGCGGCGGACTCGCCGGGCTATCCCACGGTGTGGGGCACGAAGGACCTGCGGGACGCGCTCACCGGCTGGTGCGAGCGGCGCCTGGGCGCCACGGGCTTCGCCCACGAGAACGTGCTGCCGGTGGTCGGCTCCAAGGAGCTGGTGGCCTGGCTGCCGACCCAGCTCGGCCTCGGCGCCGGCGACCGGGTCGCCTACCCGCGGCTCGCCTACCCGACGTACGAGGTGGGCGCGCGGCTGTGCGGCGCGGAGGCCGTCGTCTACGACGACCCGACCGAGCTGGACCCGGCCGGCCTGAAGCTGCTGTGGCTCAACTCCCCGTCCAACCCGACCGGCAGGGTCCTCGGCAAGGACGAGCTGACCCGGATCGTCGCCTGGGCGCGCGAGCACGGCGTCCTCGTCTTCTCCGACGAGTGCTACCTGGAGCTGGGCTGGGAGGCCGACCCGGTCTCGGTGCTGCACCCGGACGTCTCCGGCGGCTCGTACGAGGGCATCGTCGCCGTCCACTCGCTGTCCAAGCGCTCCAACCTGGCCGGCTACCGGGCCGCGTTCGTCGCGGGCGACGCGGCCGTCCTGGGGGAGCTGCTCCAGATCCGCAAGCACGGCGGCATGATGACCGCCGCCCCGGTCCAGGCGGCCACGGTCGCCGCGCTCGGCGACGACGCGCACGTGGCCGAGCAGCGCGAGCGGTACGCGGCCCGGCGCGCCGCCCTGCGCGCGGCGCTGGAGGCGCACGGCTTCCGGATCGAGCACAGCGAGGCCAGCCTCTACCTGTGGGCGACCCGCGACGAGCCCTGCTGGGACACGGTGGCCTACCTCGCGGAGAAGGGCGTCCTGGTGGCGCCCGGCGACTTCTACGGCGAGGCGGGCGGGCGTTTCGTGCGGGTCGCGTTCACGGCGACCGACGAGCGGGTCGAGGCCGCGGTCAAGCGCCTGGGCTGACCGGCGGACACGAGTGAGGGCCCGGGGGGCGGTGCTCCCCGGGCCCTCACGTGTGTGCGGCGGAGGTCAGCCGCCGATCGGCAGGCCGCCGCCGAGCGGGAGGGTCGGGGCGGGCACGCCCTGGACGGGCAGACCGCCCAGGCTGCCGCCGGTGGGGCCCTCGGCGCTCTCGGCGGCCGCGCCCGCGGTCTGGCCGACGACCTCGCCCGCGCTGCCGGCGGCGTCGCCCGCGACCTGCTGGGCGGCGGGGGTGGCGGTCTTGCCCGCCGTGCCCAGGGTCTTGCCGGCGGCCGGGACGGCCGTGCCGACGGCCTTGCTGCCGGTCTCGCCGACGACGCCGGTCGCGGTCTGCGAGGCGGTGTCGAGGGCGGAGCCGGTGGCGGCACCGTCGAGCTGGGTCAGACCCGGCAGGGCGCCGGTCGGGGCGAGGGACGGCTCCACGGCGCTCGCGGAGCCGGCCGCACCGACCACCGGCGCTGCTCCGGCCGCGACGAGCAGGGCGGCGCGGGCGATCCGACGGGTCAGGGGGAGGGACATGGTGCTCCTTCAGCGGAGGGGGCGTTTGCGGTTGGACGCAGTGACAACCGGCCGTGGGCAGGGGGAGGTTGCGGACGCCGAAGGCAAAGACTGGGTAATGCGTCGTATTGTCGGGTGGGGAGGAAAGCGGACGAACACGTCAATGCGCCGCTGCCTGCCGAACCGTCACTTCCCTTGCGCCGCAAGGGGATTGCCGTGACATGACACGCAGCGGGAAAGCTGCCCGGAGAGCTCTGCGGCGCGCGCGCCGGATGACACGTCCGGGGGACGGTCCGTACGACTGCCCGGGCGGTCTTTCGGAGAGCGGCGCTATCTGGCGGTGAGCCTGAGCCGGACCCAGGAGCCGTCGGTACCGCCGGCGCCGCCGGTGCTCTCGGCCCCCTTGGCGCCGCCGCTCTTCACGCGCTCCCACCCGCCCGACGAGTCGTCCGCCCGCCAGACCCGGTCCCCGTACGCCACCTCGGCGAGACGCAGCTCGTCCGCCCGCGCCACCGCCCACTGCGCCAGCTCCCAGCCGCGCTGCTCCCGGGACCCGGTGGCCGCCCGCACCGGTACGGCGAGCTCGACGGCCGCGGCCCCCGCGCCCGGGGCGCCCGAAGGCGCGCCCTTGGACCCCTGGGGCTCCGTCCGGGGCTTCGCCCGCTCGCCGAAGGCGCGGACCACCTCGTCCCGCACCCGCGCCGGATCGCCCGGCCGGCCCTCCGCCACGTCCGCCGTGCACGCCAGCGAGGCCGGCGCCCGGCCGGTCAGCGCCGCCGACAGCAGCGCCGCGTCCGGCTCGTGCTTCGCGTACGCCTGCGGGAAACCGCTGCGCTGCACCTTCTGCGCCGCCACCGTCAGCGGCAGCCGCGAATACCCCGGGACCTTCTCCAGGCCCTCGTAGAACCTCCCCGACGCGTACACCGGGTCGAGGATCTGCTCGGGCGTCCCCCAGCCCTGCGAGGGGCGTTGCTGGAACAGCCCGAGGGAGTCACGGTCGCCGTGCTCGATGTTGTACAGCGCCGACTCCTGCAGCGCCGTCGCCAGGGCGATCGTCACCGCCCGCTCCGGCATCCCGCGGGTGGTGCCCACGGCCGCGATCGTCGCCGCGTTGGACGCCTGCTCCGGGGTGAACTCGTACTGGTTCGCCCCGCTTCCGACACTGCACCGCGGCGCGCCCTTGCTCCCCGTGACGTAATGCACGGTGACATAGGCGACCAGCCCGAGGAGCACGGCGAACGCGGCCGTGAACCGGGTGAGACGCCCGCGACGTGCGGGGCTGGGGGGACGGGTGGGCTCGGACACGCGCCCCACCGTACTGGAGGCCGCGTTAGGGTCGGCACATGGCTGACACCGCTCCTGGAGAGACTCCGCTGGACCTCACGCTCGACGGCGCCGCGCTGACCGCCGCCCTGGTCGACTTCCCGTCCGTCAGCGGCACCGAGAAGCCGCTCGCCGACGCGATCGAGCAGGCCCTGCGCGGACTGCCGCACCTCACCGTCGACCGGTACGGCAACAACGTCGTCGCGCGCACCCGCCTCGGCCACGACGAGCGGGTCGTCCTCGCCGGACACATCGACACCGTCCCCATCGCCGACAACGTGCCCTCCCGGCTCGACGAGGACGGCATCCTGTGGGGCTGCGGCACCTCCGACATGAAGTCGGGCGTCGCCGTCCAGCTGCGGATCGCCGCCACCGTCCCCGCGCCCAACCGCGACCTCACCTTCGTCTTCTACGACAACGAGGAGGTCGCCGCCCACCTCAACGGCCTCGGCAAGATCGCCGACGCCCACCCGGACTGGCTCGCGGGCGACTTCGCGGTCCTTCTGGAGCCCTCCTACGGAGAGGTCGAGGGAGGCTGCCAGGGCACCCTGCGCGTCAAGCTGCACACGACGGGTGAGCGGGCCCACTCCGCGCGCTCCTGGATGGGCTCCAACGCCATCCACGCCGCCGCCCCCATCCTGGCCCGGCTCGCCGCCTACGAGCCGCGCAAGCCCGTCATCGACGGCCTGGAGTTCCACGAGGGCCTCAACGCCGTCGGCATCGAGGGCGGCGTCGCCACCAACGTCATCCCCGACGCCTGCGTGGTGACCGTCAACTACCGCTACGCCCCCGACCTCTCCCCGGAGCAGGCCGTGGCCCACGTCCGCGAGGTCTTCGCGGACTGCGGCGTCGCGGAGTTCGAGATCGACGACGAGAGCGGCGGCGCCCTGCCCGGCCTCTCGCACCCCGCCGCCGCGGCCTTCATGAAGGCGGTCGGCGGCAGCGCCCGCCCCAAGTTCGGCTGGACCGACGTCGCCCGCTTCAGCGCGCTGGGCGTCCCCGCGGTCAACTACGGGCCCGGCGACCCCATCTACGCGCACAAGCGCGACGAGCACGTGCACGTCGAGCGGATCCACCACTGCGAGGCAAGGCTCCGCGACTGGCTGACCGACTGATTCCCGGAATTTCGCTTTTCGTCACCTCTGTGGACCTACCCTGACCGGACCGGAAGATCAGTGGAACGGCGAAAGGAGCAGGCCATGGGTGTACCCGAGGAGCCCAGGAAGCCCGAGGAGCAGAGGCTGGGGCCGGTGCTCAGGCGCCGCGACCAGGTCCAGCCCGGCACCACGGACCAGCGTCTGCTCGACACCGAGGGCGACTCGGAGTGGGTGCACACCGACCCCTGGCGGGTCATGCGCATCCAGTCCGAGTTCGTCGAGGGCTTCGGCGCCCTGGCCGAACTGCCGAGCGCGATCAGCGTCTTCGGCTCGGCCCGCACCAAGCCCGACTCGCCCGAGTACGAGGCCGGCGTGCGCATCGGCCGCGCGCTCGTGGAAGCGGGCTTCGCGGTCATCACCGGCGGCGGCCCGGGCGCCATGGAGGCGGCCAACAAGGGCGCCCGGGAGGCCAAGGGCGTCTCCGTGGGCCTCGGCATCGAGCTCCCCTTCGAGCAGGGCCTCAACCCGCACGTCGACATCGGCGTGAACTTCCGCTACTTCTTCGTCCGCAAGACGATGTTCGTGAAGTACGCGCAGGGCTTCGTCGTCCTGCCCGGCGGCCTCGGCACCCTCGACGAGCTCTTCGAGGCCCTGACCCTGGTCCAGACCAGCAAGGTCACCCGCTTCCCGATCGTCCTCTTCGGCACGGAGTACTGGAAGGGCCTCGTCGACTGGCTCCGCGACTCGGTCGTCGCCGGCGGCAAGGCCTCCGAACACGACCTGCTCCTCTTCCACCTCACGGACGACGTGGACGAGGCGGTCGCGCTGGTGACGAAGGAGGTCGGGCGGTAGGCCCGCGCGGGCCGGGCCGCCCCGGCCCGTCCGGTGCCTGAGGACACGACCGCAGGCCGTACGGTCCGGGGCGGAGCCCCGGACCGGGAAGGGGTCGGGTGGGGGCCCGGTGGGGGAGAGACCGCGAAGGCGCCCCACCCCCCGCCCGACTACGCCAGCCCGCGCCGGGCGACGGCAGGCGCCCGGTGTCCGGCGATGGACGCGACCATGTCCAGGACCTGCCGTGTCTCGGCGACCTCGTGCACCCGGTACACCTGCGCCCCCAGCCACGCCGAAACCGCCGTCGTGGCGAGCGTCCCCAGCACCCGCTCCTTCACCGGCCGGTCCAGGGTCTCCCCGACGAAGTCCTTGTTGGACAGCGAGACGAGCACCGGCCACCCGGTCGACGTCATCTCCCCGAGCCGCCGCGTCGCCTCCAGGCTGTGCCGCGTGTTCTTCCCGAAGTCGTGACCCGGGTCGATCATGATCCCGTCGCGCCGCACACCCAGCGCCACCGCCCGCTCGGCGAGCCCGACCGTGACCCGCAGGATGTCGGCCATCACGTCCTCGTACTCCGTACGGTGCGGCCGGGTCCGCGGCTCCACACCGCCCGCGTGGGTGCAGACGAGCCCCGCTCCGTACTTCGCGGCGACCTCCGCGAGCCGCGGGTCGACCCCGCCCCACGCGTCGTTCAGGACGTCCGCGCCGGCCTCGCACACCGCCTCGCCGACATCCGCCCGCCAGGTGTCCACGCTGATCACCACGTCCGGGTGGCGCCGCCGCACCTCGGCCACGAAGCCGACCGTGCGCCGCGCCTCCTCCTCGGCCGTGACCTCCTCGCCGGGGCCCGCCTTGACGCCGCCGATGTCGATGATCGCGGCGCCCTCGGCCACGGCCTGCTCCACCCGGGCGAGGGCCGGCTCGTCCGTGAAGGTCGCCCCCTGGTCGTAGAAGGAGTCCGGGGTCCGGTTCACGATCGCCATGATCACCGGCTCGTGCGGCCCGAATTCACGCGGTCCCAAGCGCAGCATCCCTTATGTCCTCCCTTGCGGCCGGTCGCCGCATCGTCTGCGACCCTAACTGTCGGTGCCGCATGGCACGATCGGCACCGGACGTTTTCCACGGACGGGGAGAGGCGCGCGCTGGTGTTCTGGTTTCTGCTGATCACGATGGTCGTGGTCGTCGCGGCGGTCACCCTGGCGGTGGTCGGCGGCGGCGACAGTGAGGTGCTGCCCGAGGCGGCGCCCGAGCAACTGGTCGATCCGCTCCCCGCGACCCGCCCGGTCGGCCAGGCCGACGTCGAGGCGCTGCGGCTGCCCGTCACCGTCCGGGGCTACCGGATGGCGGACGTGGACGACGTCCTCGGCCGGCTCGGCGCCGAGCTCGCCGAGCGCGACGCCCGGATCGTGGAGCTGGAGGCGGCCCTGTCCGGCCCCGGGCCCCGGGACGCCGCTCCGGGCGACGCCCCACGGGACGGGGAGGACGGCGCGTGAGCGAGGGCGCGGCGGTCGCGGGACCCGACGGGCTGCTGCGCTGCCCGTGGGGCCTGTCGGCCGAGGACTACGTGGCGTACCACGACGAGGAGTGGGGCCGCCCGGTCCACGGTGACGACGCCCTGTTCGAGCGCCTGTGCCTGGAGGCCTTCCAGTCCGGGCTGTCGTGGATCACGATCCTGCGCCGCCGTGAGGGCTTCAGGAAGGCCTTCTCCGGCTTCCGGATCGCCGAGGTGGCCCGGTTCACCGACACCGACCGGGAACGGCTCCTGGGCGACGAGGGGATCATCCGCAACCGCGCCAAGATCGACGCCACCATCGCCAACGCGCAGGTGCTCGTCGGCTGGGCCCCCGGCGAGCTGGACGAGCTGATCTGGTCGTACGCGCCGGACCCGGCGACCCGCCCGGTCCCGGCCGGCACGGGCGAGGTGCCGGCCGTGACGGACGAGTCGACGGCCCTGTCCAAGGCGCTCAAGAAGCGCGGACTGCGGTTCATCGGCCCGACCACGGCGTACGCGCTGATGCAGGCCTGCGGTCTGGTCGACGACCACGTCGCCGGCTGCGTGGCGCGCGGCGCCGGCCGCTGAGCCGGCGCCCCCGCGGGCCCCTCAGCGGCCCAGGTACTTCGGCTTCTCCTTGGCGATGAAGGCCTGCACGGCGATCGTGTGGTCCTCGGACGCGCCGGCCTTCGTCTGGAGCTCGTCCTCCTTCTCCAGCGCCTCGGCGAGCGAGTGGTCCGCCCCGTACGCGAGGGACTCCTTCAGCGCCGCGTAGGCGACGGTCGGGCCCTCGGCCAGCTTGCGGGCCACCTTCGCGGCCTCCTCGGCGAGCGACGCGGCCGGGACGAGCCGGTTCACGATGCCCAGCTCGTACGCCTCCTGGGCGCCGATCGAGCGCGGGAAGAGCAGCAGGTCGGCGGCCCGGCTGTGGCCGATCAGTCGGGGGAGGGTCCAGGACATGCCCGAGTCGGCGGTGAGGGCGACCCCGGCGAACGAGGTGTTGAAGCCGGCCGTGTCCGCCACCACCCGGTAGTCCGCCGCCAGCGCGAAGCCGAAACCGGCCCCGGCGGCCACGCCGTTGACCGCCGCGACGACCGGCTTCGCCATGCCGGTGAGCGCCCGCACGATCGGGTTGTAGTGGTCGCGCACCGTGTTCATCGTGGCCTGCGTGCCGGACTCCTGGTCCTGGAGCAGCAGCCCGACGTGCTCCTTCAGGTCCTGGCCCACACAGAACGCGCGGTCGCCGGCGGCGGTCAGCAGCACCGCCCGGACGTCCGGGTCGGCGGCGGCCGCCTCGACCGCCTCGCGCAGGGCGACCTTCGCCGCCACGTTCATGGCGTTCATGGCCTCGGGGCGGTTGATGGTGATGGTGGCGAGCCCGTCGCTCACCTCGTACAGCACCGTGTCGGCCATCGCGGGGGTCCCTTCGCCTCATTGCGTCGATTGACGCCCCCAGCATGGCGGAGATCACCGGCCCGCAGCATGTGACCTGTGTCAAAGAATCAGCGCCCGAACATGGAGCGGCAGCGGCGCAGTATCGCAGGTGGATCGGCGAAATATGCGGTTTTGTGAAAGCGCGTTGCGGAAGCGATGCCACCTGATGTTGGTCATCGGGTCCTCTGATGCGGGATAATGACCGGGAAGCAATCGTGTTCGATGCTTTGGATGAGCTGGTTTCAGGAAGGGGAACGAGCATGGCGGCCATGAAGCCGCGGACGGGTGACGGCCCGCTCGAGGTGACCAAGGAGGGGCGGGGCATCGTCATGCGCGTTCCGCTCGAAGGCGGCGGCCGGCTCGTCGTCGAGCTGACCCCGGACGAGGCGAAGGCGCTCGGTGACGCACTGAAGGACGTCGTCGGCTGACGCGCCCCTGCCACGGATTTCCACTTCTGCCCCGGTACGGTACCCACCGTGCCGGGGCAGAGGTGTACCGGGCCCCGGCCGTACCGGCGGAGCGGCCGCGGCGGGTGTCCTGCCGATCGGACGGGGTTCGCGGCGGCTAGCCGCCCCTGCGGACCGCGCACAGCAGGCCGTCGCCGACCGGCAGCAGGGTCGGCAGCAGCGCCGGGCTCTCCCGCACCGTGCGCAGCAGCTCGCGTATCCGCAGCACCTCGGCCGGCTGGGCCGCCGAGTCCACCGTGCGGCCGTCCGCGAAGACGCCCTCGAAGCAGACCAGACCGCCCGGTCGCAGCAGGCGCAACGATTCAGCGAGATAGTCCAGGGACTCCGTGCGGTCGCCGTCGCAGAACACGAGGTCGTACCCGCCGTCCGCCAGCCGGGGCAGCACCTCCAGGGCACGGCCCGGGATGAACCGCGCCCGGTTGCCCGCGAAGCCCGCCGCGCGGAACGCCGCCTTCGCGTGCGCCTGCCGCTCCGGGTCCATGTCCACGGTGGTCAGCACCCCGTCCGGACGCATCCCGAGCAGCAGATAGATCCCCGACACGCCCGTGCCCGTACCTATCTCCGCCACCGCCTTGGCGTCCGCCGTGGCGGCCAGCAGCCGCAGGGCGGCGCCCGTTCCCGGCGACACCGAGGGCACCCCTGCCTCCCGGGCCCGGTCACGGGCCCAGCGCAGCGCTTCGTCCTCGGCGACAAAGGCGTCGGCGAACGCCATGCTCGTCTGCCGGTTGGCGGTAATGGCCCTCTCCTGTCCCCGTGCCTGTCCCCGTAGTTGACGCAGGCGTCGACTGTATCCGCTGCGCGCGGGAACCCGCAGATGGGACCGCGCGTTCCTAGAGACAGGAAGCACGACGGGACGGCGGCATGAGCCGGCCCCAAATTCGCGTAAAGATTCTTATCCGGAGCTAACGGGCGAGGTGGCTATGGTAGGGGCTCCACTGGACACCACCAGAGCCGACAGGGGAGGTGCGGCTGCGCCTGTGGATCGGAGAGGGAGGCTTCGGCGCCTTCTCGGATCGGCGGGTGAGCCGAAATCCGTGACCGACACCGCTGACCGTTCCCGCACCGCCGACTCCGCACCCACCACCGCGACCTTCGCATCGGATGCGGAATCGCAGGCGTGGACTCCGCCCAGCTGGGAGGAGATCGTCAGCACGCACAGCGGCCGGGTCTACCGACTCGCGTACCGTCTGACGGGCAACCAGCACGATGCCGAGGACCTGACCCAGGAGGTCTTCGTCCGGGTCTTCCGCTCGTTGTCGTCCTACACGCCCGGCACCTTCGAGGGCTGGCTGCACCGCATCACGACCAACCTGTTCCTGGACATGGTCCGCCGCAAGCAGCGCATCCGTTTCGACGCGCTCGCCGACGACGCCGCCGAGCGGCTGCCCAGCCGCGAGCCGTCCCCGCAGCAGGCGTTCAACGACACCCACTTCGACGCCGACGTGCAGCAGGCCCTGGACACCCTCGCGCCCGAGTTCCGTGCCGCGGTCGTCCTCTGCGACATCGAGGGCCTCTCCTACGAGGAGATCGCCGCGACCCTCGGCGTGAAGCTGGGCACCGTCCGCAGCCGCATCCACCGCGGCCGCTCCCACCTGCGCAAGGCGCTCAAGCACCGCTCGCCCGAGGCGCGCGCGGAGCGGGCGCTCGCCGTAGTCGGCTGGGAGGGCGGATCGGCGTGAGCGGCACCCGTCCGTCAGCCAACCCGGCAGAGCAGCACCTCGCCGGGCAGAACCTCGCGGATCAGCACCTCGGAGACCGGCTCGCCGCGCTCGTCGACGGAGAGCTCGGCCATGACGCCCGTGAACGGGTCCTCGCCCACCTCGCCACCTGTGCCAAGTGCAAGGCCGAGGCGGACGCCCAGCGCAGCCTGAAGAGCGTCTTCGCCGCCAGTGCACCCCCTCCGCCCTCGGAGGGGCTGTTGGCGCGGCTCCAGGGGCTGCCGGGGGGACCGAGTGACCCGGGGGGTCCCTTCGACGACCTCCTGCGCGGCGGAGGGCTGCGGTCCGACGGCTTCGCCACGGCCGCGCCGGTCACCCCGCACTCCGGCTTCCGGATCCACGAGGTCGGCGACCGCTCCTCGGGGCGGGGTCGCCGGTTCGCCTTCGCGGCGGCGAGCGCGGTCTCCTTCGCCGCGATCGCGCTGGGCGGCACGCTGCCGCTCGAAGGTGCGCGCGGCCAGAGCACCGGCAACAACGTGACCCCGCTGCGGGCCCCGGCGACCTTCGCCTCGGGCTCCCGCCGGGAGCCGCCCGCCGAGGCGGCGGCCCCCACCGTGGTGCCGGCCCGCCTGGAACTGTCCCCGTTCATACGCCCGGCGGCTCCCGCGCTCAGGCTCTCCTACGCGCCCGGAACCGCCCCGACCGCCACCCCCGCCCCCAGCCCCTCCCACCGCTGACCGGTGACCTGGTTGAATCCAGGGGCAGGGGCGCGCCCGACGAACCGGTGGGCGCGGACAGGTCATCTGTTGCGGGGAGAGCATGAAGAACGGGAAGCCGACCTGGTGGAGCCGTCCGTCGACCACACCCATCCCGCCGCCTGACCAGCCCCCGGCCCCGTCCCCGGACGCGGCGGGGGACCGGGAGGGGGACACGGACTTCACCCTGGCGGCACCGGCACCGGCACCGGCACCGGCTGCGGAGCCGGTCCCGGCCGAGCCCGAGGCGCCCGCGCGCCCGGAGACCCCGGCACCGGCGGACGCGATACCGACGCCGGTCGCGCCCGAGCCCGCCGCGCCCGCCCCGGAGTCGGCCGACCCGCGCCAGACCGAGCCGCTCCCGGCCGAGCCGGTCGTCACGGAGCCGCTCGTCACGGAGCCGCTCTCCGCCGGGTCTCCCTCGGTGGAGCCCGTCCCGGCCGAGCCGCTCCCCGCCGCGCCCGCGGCGGCGGCACCCGTCGGGGACCGGCCGCCCGTGCCCGCCCCCGTACCGGCGCAGCAGCAAGCGGAGCCGCAGCCCCTGCACGCCCCCGATCCCTACCGGACCCCGCCCTACGGCGGGCCGGGGCCGTGGGCGCCCGCGCCTCCCGTGCAGCGGCCCATGGTCGTGGCGCCGGCGTACGACCCGTGGGCGGCCGCCGCGCCGCTCGCCGCGGGGCCGGTCGTCCCGCCGGTCACCGTGAAGCCCAGGAAGTCGCGGCGCGGCCTCGCGCTCGTCGGCGCCCTGGCCTTCGCGCTGGTCACCGGAGTCGTCGGCGGCGGCGTCGGCGCGTACATCGAGCGCAACGGCGGGATCACCAGCGTCGAGCTGCCCCAGGCGGGCCCCGAGGCGTCGGGCCGCGCGCCCGACAGCGTCGCCGGGATCGCCGCGGGAGCCCTGCCGGGCGTCGTCACCATCCATGTGAGCGGCAGCGGTTCCTCCGGCACCGGCACCGGCTTCGTGCTCGACACCCGCGGCAACATCCTCACCAACAACCACGTCGTGGACGCGGCGGCCGCCTCCGGCGAGATCTCCGTCACCTTCAGCAACGGAGAGTCGGCCCGCGCCAAGCTGATCGGCCGCGACACCGGCTACGACCTCGCCGTGATCCGGGTCTCCGGCGTCTCGGGCCTCAAGCCGCTGCCGCTGGGCAACTCCGACACCGTCCGCGTCGGCGACCCGGTCGTCGCCATCGGCGCCCCCTTCGACCTGTCCAACACGGTCACCTCCGGCATCATCAGCGCCAAGGAGCGCCCGATCACCGCCGGCGGCGAGAAGGGCGACGGCACCGACATCAGCTACGTCGACGCCCTCCAGACCGACGCCCCGATAAACCCCGGCAACTCCGGCGGCCCGCTGCTCGACTCCAAGGGCCGGGTGATCGGCATCAACAGCGCGATCCGCGCCGCGAGCAACAGCTCCGAGAGCGGCGGCCAGTCCGGCTCCATCGGCCTCGGCTTCGCCATCCCGGTCAACCAGGGCAAGCGGGTCGCCGAGGAACTCATCAACACCGGCAAGGCCACCCACCCGGTGATCGGCGTGAGCCTCGACATGCAGTACACCGGCGACGGGGCCAAGGTCGGCGCGAAGGGCAAGGACGGCACGTCGTCCGTCACGCCCGACGGCCCCGCGGCCCGCGCCGGGATCAGGCCGGGCGACGTCATCACCAAGGTCGACGGGCAGCGGGTGCACAGCGGCGAGGAGCTGATCGTGAAGATCCGCGCGCACCGTCCCGGCGACCGCCTGAAGCTGACGCTGACCCGCGACGGCAAAGAGCAGACAAAGACGTTGACGCTCGGTTCCTCCTCGGGCGCCTAGGCGCCATGTGGAGGACACCACGAGGTACCCGCCAGGCAGTTTCGGCGGGTACCGTGGACCGGGCCCGGGACCGGCGTGAAGGAGCTACAGGGTGTTCAGCGACATAGGCGCACTCGAGCTGGTGACGCTCGTGGTGCTCGCCGTGCTCATCTTCGGCCCCGAGAAGCTGCCGAAGATGATCCAGGACGTCTCACGCTTCGTCCGCAAGATCCGGGAGTTCTCGGACAGCGCCAAGGCGGACATCCGCAGCGAGCTCGGCCCGGAGTTCAAGGACTTCGAGTTCGAGGACCTCAACCCGAAGAACTTCATCCGCAAGCAGCTCGCGGAGAACCAGGACTTCAAGGAGCTCAACGAACTCCGCTCCAGCTTCGACCTGAAGAAGGAGATGAACGAGGTCGCCGACGCCGTCCACGGCCGCGAGACCGCGCCGGCCGCGCCCACCGCGCCCGCCGCGGTGAACGGCTCCGGCCAGCCGGACCTCCTGAAGAAGCAGGACAAGCCGGACACCGGCGAGCGCCCGCCGTACGACTCCGACGCCACCTGACGACGGCCTGTCACCGTACCGGTGCGGCTCGGTGGCTATCCTCCCTCCTGGGGGTACCCCCGGACGAGGTCCGGGGGCGTGACGAGGAGGCGGCCGAGATGAAGACGACGAGTCGGGTGGAGACCGAGGGGTTTCTGCGCGCGCCCTTCGCCTGGTACGGGCTCGACGAGGCGTTCACCGGCCCGCGCCGGCTGATGCAGATCGGCACGGCCGCGGACGGCACCGTCCAGTACGGCTCGATGGGCCACGGTGACGAGCCGTCGATAAAGTCCGAGGCCGCCGGCACGGAGAAGGAGCGCTTCGCCGTCGTCGTGACCGTCGCCGCGAACCCCGTGCGCCGCACCGGCGACGGCACGGGCGTCCTGGAGGCCACCACGGTCTCCTCCGCGGCCTGGCTGGCCGGCTCGGGGCTGCTCGCCCACACCTGGCCCGCCAACCTCGACCACACGCGGCGGGACAACTGGCTGGACCAGCAGACGGAGACGGCCTTCGAGCTCGCCGACGACCTGGAAGGCCCGGCCTGGTCGACGCTCTCGCTGCCCGTGGACGGGGTCCCGGTGCCGTTCCACTACCGCGAGTCCGAGTTCGGCTGGGTGCTGGCCGGTTCGGCGACCGGCGTGCACATCGGGGCCTACGGGCGCGGGATGAGCGCGTACGGCCTGGGCTTCGCGACCGTCAAGGACCTGGGCGGATACGCCTGACGGCACGCCGGCCAAAGCCCGCGGACACGCGAAAGGGCGCCCCGAAGGGCGCCCTTTCCCCGTCTCAGAACTTGTTGCGCGGCGTGATGCCCAGGCTCATGCCCGACAGGCCGCGCTGGCGGCCGCCCAGCTTGCCGGCGATGGCGCGCAGGGCCGCGCCGGCCGGGGAGTCCGGGTCGGACAGGACGACCGGCTTGCCGTCGTCGCCGCCCTCGCGCAGCCGCACGTCGATCGGGATCGAGCCGAGCACCGGAACGGTCGCGCCGGTGGTCTTCGTCAGCCCGTCGGCGACCTTCTGGCCACCGCCCGTGCCGAACACGTCGACCATCTCGTCGCAGTGCGGACACGGCAGGCCCGCCATGTTCTCGACCACACCGACGATCTTCTGGTGGGTCTGCACGGCGATCGAACCGGCCCGCTCGGCCACCTCCGCCGCCGCCTGCTGCGGGGTGGTGACGACCAGGATCTCCGCGTTCGGCACCAGCTGGGCGACGGAGATCGCGATGTCGCCGGTGCCCGGCGGCAGGTCGAGCAGCAGGACGTCCAGGTCGCCCCAGTACACGTCGGCGAGGAACTGCTGGAGCGCGCGGTGCAGCATCGGGCCGCGCCACACCACCGGGGCGTTGCCCGGGGTGAACATGCCGATGGAGATGACCTTCACACCGTTCGCCGACGGCGGCATGATCATGTTCTCGACCTGGGTCGGACGCCCGTCCGCGCCCAGCATGCGCGGCACGCTGTGACCGTAGATGTCGGCGTCCACGACACCGACCTTCAGCCCGTCGGCCGCCATCGCCGCCGCCAGGTTGACCGTCACCGAGGACTTGCCGACGCCGCCCTTGCCGGAGGCCACCGCGTACACACGGGTGAGCGATCCGGGCTTGGCGAACGGGACCTCGCGTTCGGCGGTGGTGCCGCGCAGCGCGGAGGCGAGCTCCTTGCGCTGCTCGTCGCTCATCACGTCGAGCGTGACGTCGACACCCGTGACGCCCTCGACGCGGGAGACGGCGTCCGTCACGCGCTGGGTGATGGTGTCGCGCATCGGGCAGCCGGAGACCGTGAGATAGACCGTGACGGCGACCCTGCCGTCGGATCCGATCTCCACCGACTTCACCATGCCGAGCTCGGTGATCGGTTTGTTGATCTCGGGGTCGTTCACCGTCGCCAGTGCCTCAAGCACCGCGTCTTCCGTAGCCATAGAACAGATGGTACGGCGACGACCACCGGCCCATGAAAGCCCTGTCAACGGTCGGGTACGTCACTCCCCCGCGAGCCGTCTCCCGGGAATAGATCCCGGCGCTCCCCATCGCCGCGGGGATTGCGCTCTTCCAGCTCCTTCAGCAGGTCCTGGAGCTCCGAGCGCATCCAGTCGCGGGTGGCCACCTCGCCCAGGCCCATCCGCAGCGCCGCGATCTCCCGGGTCAGGTACTCGGTGTCCGCGATCGAGCGCTCGTTCTGCTTGCGGTCCTGTTCGAGGTTGACCCGGTCCCGGTCGTCCTGCCGGTTCTGGGCGAGCAGGATCAGCGGCGCCGCGTACGAGGCCTGCAGCGACAGCATCAGGGTCAGGAAGATGAACGGGTACGTGTCGAAGCGCAGCGAGTCCGGGACGGAGACGTTCCACACCACCCAGGCGATGATGATCACCGTCATCCAGACGATGAACCGCCCCGTCCCCAGGAAGCGCGCGATCCGCTCCGAGAGGCGCCCGAAGGCCTCCGGGTCGTACTCGGGCAGGAACCGGGGGCGCCGCACGCGCGGCTGGTCCAGCCGGATCCGGGGCAGCTGCCGCTCCCGCTCGCGGTCCCGCTCCTGCGTGCGCTCAGCCACGGTGCACCCCCTCCTCGTGGAACTCGGTCTCGCGCCAGTCGTCCGGCAGCAGGTGGTCGAGCACGTCGTCCACCGTCACCGCCCCGAGCAGGGAGCCGCTCTCGTCCACCACCGGCGCCGCCACCAGGTTGTACGCGGCGAAGTAGCTGGTGACGGCCGGCAGCGGGGTGCCGGGGCCGAGCGGCGGCAGATCGCTGTCGACGAGCGAGCTGACCAGCGTGAACGGCGGGTCCCGCAGCAGCCGCTGGAAGTGCACCGTGCCCAGGTACTTGCCCGTCGGCGTCTCGTCCGGCGGGCGGCACACGTAGACCTGCGCGGCCAGCGCGGGGGAGAGGTCCTGCTGGCGCACCCGGGCCAGCGCGTCGGCGACCGTCGCGTCCGGGCGCAGCACGATCGGCTCGGTGGTCATCAGACCGCCCGCGGTCCGCTCCTCGTACGACATGAGCCGGCGCACGTCCGCGGCGTCGTCCGGCTGCATGAGCGTCAGCAGCCGCTCCTTGTCCTCCTCCGGCAGCTCGGACAGCAGGTCGGCCGCGTCGTCCGGGTCCATCGCCTCCAGGACGTCCGCGGCCCGCTCCTCCTTCAGCTTGCCCAGGATCTCGATCTGGTCGTCCTCCGGCAGCTCCTCCAGGACGTCGGCGAGCCGGTCGTCGTCGAGGGCCGCCGCGACCTCGGCCCGGCGCTTGGGGGTGAGGTGGTGCAGCACGTTGGCGAGGTCGGCGGGGCGCAGCTTCTCGAAGGTGGCCACCAGGTTCTCGGCGCCCTGGCCGTGCTCCTCCAGGGAGAAGCCGGTGACGGCGGACCACTCCACGGTCAGCGTCTCGCCCTTGCGGCGCAGCGCTCCGCCCTTGCCGCGCCGGACGAAGACCTTGTCGATCTCCCAGTCGCGGCGGGCCGGCAGCTGCTGGATGGCCACGTCCAGGACGGTGACCTCCTCGCCCTCCTGGCCCTGCGGCCCGACCAGACGGACCCGCCGGTCGAGGAGCTCGCCGAGCACGAGCCGCTCGGTCGGGCGCTGTTCGAAGCGGCGCATGTTGACGACGCCGGTGGTGATGACCTGTCCGGACTCGACGCCGGTGATCCGGGTCATGGGCACGAACACCCGGCGCCGGGAGAGCACCTCCACGACCATGCCGAGCAGCCGCGGCGGGCGCCGGCCCACCCGCAGCATGGCCACCAGGTCGCTGACCCGGCCGACCTGGTCGCCCACGGGGTCGAAGACGGGGACGCCGGCGAGGTGCGAGACGAAGATCCGGGGGGCGCCTGCCGCCATGCCACGCGCCTCCTCGGTGCCGCACGATTCGGGTCATTTCCAGCTGTGCCTGGTTCAGGCTAGCCCGTGCCGCCGTACGCCGCTCCGGCAGAGCGCCCGTCCGGCTGCCTGCGGGTACGTCACCCGGCACGGGTACGCTGCGGTCTGCCGTTCCCACCGGCATCCGGCTCCCACTGGCCCGTCCCCCCACCGACCCGAGAGGCAGCCCTGGTGACCGTTCGCCTTCCGTCCTCGCGCATCCGCAGGGCCGCCCTGCCCCTGGCGCTCTGCGCGGGCCTCGCGGCCTCCCTGACCGCCTGCGCCGCCGACCCGGACGAGGGGACCAACGGCGTCGGAAGACTGTCCCCGACGGCCATCGAGGAGAAGGCGCAGTCGGCCGCGGACGGCGCGAAGGCGGTGCGTCTCGCGGGCACGCTGGTCAGCAAGGGCGGCACGTACAAGCTGAACATGCGGCTCAAGCAGGACGGCGCGAGCGGCTCGGTGATCACGAAGAACAGCACCTTCGAGCTGCTGCGGGTCGGCGAGGCGCTCTACATGAAGGCCGACGCGGGCTTCTGGGCGCACGAGGACGCCTCCACCGAGGCGCCGTCGGAGGCCGGTTCCGAGGCGGCCGACAAGCTGGACGACATGTACGTGAAGGTGCCGCAGGACGACCCCTCGTACAAGCAGCTGCGCGGCTTCACCGACATGGACCTGCTGCTCGACGGACTCATCGGGCTGCACGGGGAGGTCGTGAAGGGCGACCACGACAAGATCGGCGGCATCCGCACGGTCAACGTCAAGGGCGGCGAGGACGCCGAGGGCGGCTCGCTCGACGTGGCCCTGGAGGGCACCCCGTTCCCGCTGCGCTTCGCGCGCGGCGGCGGTGCGGGCGTGGTGATGCTCTCCGAGTGGAACAAGGACTTCCCGCTCGCCGCCCCGTCGAAGAGCCAGACCCTGGACTACGGCAAGCAGTTGCCGCGCGCCTGAGGCCCGGTCCGGGTCCGGGACGTCGCGCCCGTCGCTGCGGGCGGACGGCGCCGCCCACCCGGCCCGACTAGCTCTTCCGGCGCCTCTTGAAGAGCAGCTTCGGCAGGCCCGCCGGGATCGGCCGGCGGGTGAGCACCGGCGACGGCAGCGGTACGGCGGCCAGGGAGCCGTCCGGCAGGTCGGTGGTGGAGGAGCGGGGCTCCAGGCGCACCACCCGGCATTCGCGCGCCCAGCGCTCGGGCATCGCCTCGCCGTCGTGCGCGTTGAGCCGCTTGCCCTTCAGTTCGGCGACCGCCGCCTCCCAGGCCTCGCCGCGCGGGGCGAGCTCGCTCACCGTGGCGGTCCAGGCGACGATCCGGCCGCCCTTGTCCTTGCTGCGGACGGTGACCTCGGCGGTGCCGCCGTCGACCAGTCCGGGCAGCGGCTGCTCGCCGGGGCCGTCGCCGACGACGAGCGCGGCGCCGTCGGCCCAGACGTGCCAGAGCGCACGGGCGGCGGAGTCCTCGCCCCGTACCCAGATGAGGCCGGACTTCTTGGTGGCCTCCTCGACGAGGGCGGACCCGAGCAGCGCGTCTGTCATGCCCCGCAGCCTATCGAGCGGCGTGCGCGGCCCGCGCTACAGCCAGCCGTTGCGCTTGAGGGTGCGGTGGATGGTGAAACAGATGGCGGCGATGCCGACCAGCACCATCGGGTAGCCGTACCGCCACTCCAGCTCCGGCATGTGCTTGAAGTTCATGCCGTAGACGCCGCAGACGGCCGTCGGGACGGCGACGATCGCCGCCCACGAGGTGATCTTGCGCATGTCCTCGTTCTGCGCGACGGTCGCCTGCGCCAGGTTGGCCTGGAGGATCGAGTTCAGCAGCTCGTCGAAGCCGACGACCTGCTCCTGGACGCGTGCGAGGTGGTCGGCGACGTCGCGGAAGTACTTCTGGATGTCGGGGTCGACCAGCCGCATCGGGCGCTCGCTCAGCAGCTGCATCGGGCGCAGCAGCGGCGTCACGGCCCGCTTGAACTCCAGGACCTCGCGCTTGAGCTGGTAGATCCGGCCGGTGTCGGCGCCGCGCGTGGAACCCTTGGCGGGCGGCGAGAAGACGTCGATCTCGATCTGGTCGATGTCGAGCTCGACGGCGTCGGCGACCGCGATGTAGCCGTCGACGACGTGGTCGGCGATGGCGTGCAGCACGGCCGAGGGGCCCTTGGCGAGCAGCTCCGGCTCGCCCTGGAGGCGGTGCCGGAGGTTGCGCAACGAGCCCTGGCCGCCGTGCCGGACGGTGATGACGAAGTCGGGGCCGGTGAAGCACATGACCTCGCCGGTCTCGACGACCTCGCTGGTCGCGGTGAGTTCGGCGTGCTCGACGTAGTGGATCGTCTTGAAGACGGTGAAGAGGGTGTCGTCGTACCGCTCCAGCTTGGGCCGCTGGTGGGCGTGGACGGCGTCCTCGACGGCCAGCGGGTGCAGCCCGAACTCGGCGGCGATACCGGCGAATTCGGCCTCGGTCGGCTCGTGCAGGCCGATCCAGGCGAAGCCGCCGGCGTCCCGTACCTGGCGCATCGCGCCGCGCGGCGTGAGGCAGTCCCGGTCGTCGATCCGGCGTCCGTCGCGGTAGACGGCGCAGTCGACGACGGCGGTGGCGGCCGTGGGGTCGCGGGTGGCGTCGTAGTTGGCGTACGGGGAGGCGGCGTCGGTCTTGCGCAGGGGGTGCCGCAGGGAGGGGCGGACGGCGGCGCGCAGGTCACGGATCATCGACATGGGCATGCTCCTTCACGGAGAGGCCGTCGGCGAGCGTGGCGCAGCCCGGAATGGGGACGTGGTGGTACGTCGTCCACAAA
The DNA here is from genome assembly GCF_036240795.1 of Streptomyces sp. NBC_01268. Lineage (NCBI taxonomy): Bacteria > Bacillati > Actinomycetota > Actinomycetes > Kitasatosporales > Streptomycetaceae > Streptomyces > Streptomyces sp. NBC_01268. The sequence continues at coordinate 5,426,824 of NZ_CP108454.1, forward strand.
GCGGGCGGCACCGAAGGATCGCGATGACGGCGTTCGCTACAGACAGGCAAAGAGAGACGTGCTCTTCCGTCGTGCGAGATGCCGGAGAGGAGGGGCCCGAACGGGGCCCGCGTCACCGGAGGGAGGAACGCACCGGGCTGGGGTGCGGGGCGGAAGAGCGCTTGGTACTGCCCGATCGACTTCGATCCACCGCAGTCCCACCTCCTCCGGCCGGTCCCTCGTGAGGGATGACGTGTGACGAGCAGTCGGGAATCCCGACCAGTGGCCAAGACTATCAGCCGACAGAGGGTCAATCCCTTACTTTGCCCGTTCCATACGCGCTTTATGCTCGCCGCATGGGAGAAATTCTTGCGCTGGTCGAGGCCCGGCTCCGCACGGCTCTCGGCGAGCCGGACGCGCGGGCCGCGGTCACCTTTCTCGGCACCGACCGCATCGAGGTCCTGCGCTTCGTCGACGCCGACGCGGGCCTGGTGCGCTACGCCACCCTCGGCATGTCCGCCCAGCCGATGGCCGACCCGACCGCCGTGCTCGCGGACCCGGTGAAGGGCCCGCGCGCCGAGCTGGTCCTCTCGGTACGGAACGGGCTCGCCGACACCGACAAGGTGCTGCGCCCGCTCGCGGTGCTGGCCGCCACCCCGCAGGTGGAGGGCGTGGTCGTGGCCCCCGGCGCCTCGCTCGACGTGGGGGAGCCGCTGTGGCCGGGCGCCCCGTTCAGTTCGGTGCTGGTCGCCGAGTCGGGCGGGCTCGTCGAGGACCTGGACCTCGACGAGCCGCTGGACCCGGTGCGCTTCCTGCCGCTGCTGCCGATGACCTCCAACGAGGCGGCGTGGAAGCGGGTGCACGGGGCGCAGGCCCTGGAGGAGCGCTGGCTGGCGAACGGCACGGACCTGCGCGATCCGCTGCGCAGGTCGGTGACGCTGGACTAGCCGGGTCGCGGCGCGAGGAACGCGTGGGTGCGGAGTCCTCGCGCACGACGGCGCCCCTGAAGTGCGGTGGCCGGATCTGTGCGGGCCGTGCTCGGGTCCGACCGAGGGTGAACGTCCCGGGCCGGACGGGTGATCATTGGTGATCGTCCTTGACGCGGGGCTCCGGTGGTAGGACCGTTGAGCCCTATGAGGGGCGAACCCAGTTGCCCGAAGTGCGGTGGCCGGGTCAGGGCGCCCGGTCTCTTTGCCGACTCCTGGCAGTGCGACGTGCATGGCTCGGTGCACCCGCTGCAGCCCGTGATCCCGCCCAGCGTCGAGGCCCTCGGTGTCGTGGTGCACCGGGCCCACGTGCCGGTCTGGATGCCGTGGCCCCTGCCCGTCGGATGGCTCTTCACCGGCGTCGCGTACGCCGGTGACGACCGCAGCGGCGGACGCGCGACCGCCGTCGCCTGTTCCGGCCCCGGTCCGCTCGGCGGCATCGGGGAACTGCTCCTCGTCGCCGAGGAGCTCGGAGTCGGACTCGGCGCGCGGTACGCGGGCATCGACGGACCCGATCCCGGACCCGGGATGGCGATCGACAAAGCGCCCCAGGTCAAGGTGCTCGCCGCCGGCCGCCCGACCCCGCTCTGGCACGTCTCCGGCGCCCCGCAGGACCGCGCGGTCTTCGCGGGCGAGGCGCGCGGACTGTGGCTGTGGGCCATCGTGTGGCCCGAGCAGTCCGGGCTCCTGATGTACGACGAGCTGGTCCTGACCGACCTGCGGGACGCGGGCTCGGAGGTCGAGCTGCTGCCGTGCGGGGCGCTGACGCCGAGGCTGCTCGCGTAAGGGGCGAGCGCTTTTCCGACTCCGTACGGAAGTGTTCGATTCGCCCGTTATCCTTGAGCGTTGCCTCAGTCCGCCCCGAGCCCCTGGAGTCACGCGTCGTGCGCATCGACCTGCACACCCACTCCACGGCTTCGGACGGTACGGACACCCCGGCGGAGCTGGTGCGCAACGCCGCCGCCGCCGGGCTCGACGTGGTCGCGCTGACCGACCACGACACCACTCGCGGCTACGCGGAGGCCGTCGCCGCGCTGCCCGAGGGACTGACCCTGGTCACCGGAGCCGAGCTGTCCTGCCGGCTCGACGGCGTGAGCCTGCACATGCTGGCCTACCTCTTCGACCCCGACGAGCCCGCCTTCGCCGCCGAGCGCGAGCTGGTGCGTGACGACCGGGTGCCGCGGGCGCGGGCCATGGTCGGCAAGCTGCGCGAGCTCGGCGTCCCGGTCACCTGGGAGCAGGTCGCCCGGATCGCGGGCGACGGCTCCGTGGGCCGCCCGCACGTCGCCGAGGCGCTGGTCGAGCTCGGGGTCGTGCCCGACGTCTCCGGCGCCTTCACGCTCGAGTGGCTGGCCGACGGCGGCCGGGCCCACGTGGAGAAGCACGAGCTGGACCCGGTCGAGGCGATCCGCCTGGTCAAGGCGGCCGGCGGCGTGACGGTCTTCGCCCACCCGCTGGCGGTCAAGCGCGGCGAGTGCGTGCCCGAGTCCGCGATCGCCCGGCTCGCCGAGGCCGGTCTCGACGGCATCGAGGTCGACCACATGGACCACGACCTGCCCACCCGGGCCAGGCTCCGCGGTCTGGCGGGCGAGCTCGGTCTGCTGGCCACCGGCTCCAGCGACTACCACGGCAGCCGCAAGACCTGCGGCCTCGGGGACTGCACGACGGACCCCGAGATCTACGGCGAGATCACCCGCCGGGCCACGGGCGCGTTCCCGGTCCCGGGCGCGGGCGGACCCGCCTAGCACGCCCCGGCCCCGGACCTCTCCGGGCCCGGCTCCCTCCGGCCCTCCCGGGTCCGGCCGTCCGCGGTCCGGCCCGCAGGGTCCGGCCTTCCCTCCTCGGGGCCCAGGCCCCCGCGGGGCATCATCCTGCCCTCTCTCCGGAACCCTCGGTTCCGGATGTTCTTGTACGCCCCTTTCCCGCAAGGCCCCATCACCGTGTTCGACGTCGCCGTCTTCGGCTCCCTGTTCCTCACCCTTTTTGTGATCATGGATCCCCCCGGGATCACCCCGATCTTCCTCGCCCTCACCTCCGGCCGAGCCGCCAAGGTCCAGCGCCGCATGGCCTGGCAGGCCGTGGCCGTCGCCTTCGGCGTCATCACCGTCTTCGGCATCCTCGGCCAGCAGATCCTGGCCTACCTGCACGTCTCCGTCCCCGCGCTGATGATCGCGGGCGGTCTGCTCCTGCTGCTGATCGCGCTCGACCTGCTCACCGGCAAGACCGACGAGCCCAAGCAGACCAAGGACGTCAACGTCGCGCTCGTACCGCTGGGCATGCCGCTGCTCGCGGGGCCCGGTGCCATCGTGTCGGTCATCCTCGCGGTGCAGCACGCCGACAGCGTGGCCTCCCAGGTCTCCGTGTGGGCCGCCATCGCCGCCATGCACGTCGTGCTCTGGCTGACCATGCGCTACTCGCTGCTGATCATCCGGGTCATCAAGGACGGCGGCGTGGTCCTCGTGACCCGGCTCGCCGGCATGATGCTCTCGGCCATCGCCGTGCAGCAGATCATCAACGGCGTCACCCAGGTCATCCAGGGCTCCTGACGCCCCGGACCGTCCAGGGCGCCTGACGACCCCCGGACACCACTGCGCCCCCGTACGGATTCCGCTCTGCGGAGTCCATGCGGGGGCGCGGTGCGCTCTACGGGTTACGAGGCCGAGGTCTCGGCCGGGCGGATCCAGATGCGCTGACCGATTGCGGCGGCCTGCTGCACGATCCGGTTGACGGAGGCGGCGTCCACGACGGTCCGGTCGACGGGCGTACCGTCGATGTCGTCGAGTCGCAGGATTTCGAAGCGCACGGGCTTCTCCCTTCGTCTGAGGTGTTCCTCCTGGAGGAGAACTGTCTTACGTACCTGTACAACGACATGCATCCTGCAAACATTCCCTACGCTAAGGAAATTTTTCGGATGACTAACTACGTGCCGGTGGGGAAGGCCGGGACGGACCGGACGGACGCGCTGGAAGCCCGTCTGGAGCGCACCAACGAACTCCTGCGGCGGATGCTGGTCGAGGTGGCGAAGACCCCCTCGACCCATGCCATCTTCGTCGACGCGGGTTACGTCTATGCTTCGGCCGGATTGCTGGTCGCGGGCACCGAGGACCGGCGCTCCTTCGACCTCGACGCCGAAGGGCTGATCGAGGCCTTCATCGACACCGCCCGCACGATCTTCGCGGACAGCAGGCTGCTGCGCGTCTACTGGTACGACGGCGCCCGGCGCCGCATCCACACCCCCGAGCAGCAGTCCATCGCCGAGCTCCCCGACGTCAAGGTCCGCCTCGGCAACCTCAACGCGAACAACCAGCAGAAGGGCGTCGACTCCCTCATCCGCTCCGACCTGGAGTCCCTCGCCCGCCACCGCGCCATCAGCGACGCCGCCCTCGTCGGCGGCGACGAGGACCTGGTCTCCGCCGTCGAGGCCGCCCAGGGCTACGGCGCCCGCGTCCACCTGTGGGGCATCGAGGCCGCCGAGGGCCGCAACCAGGCCGAGGCACTGCTCTGGGAGGTCGACAGCCAGCGCACCTTCGAGCTCGACTTCTGCCGTCCCTACGTCACCCGCAAGCCCGTCACCATGTTCGAGAACGAGGGCGAGCCGCCGCCCTCACGCGACGAGGTGCGCTTCGTCGGCGCCCAGATCGCCGCGACCTGGCTCGCCGAGCGCGGCCGCGACCAGCTCGCCGAACTGCTCCCCGGGCGCCCCTACCTGCCGGGCCCCGTCGACCAGGAGCTCCTGGTCGAGGCGGAACGGTTGCTCAGCCGCTCGCTGCGGGGCCACGCCGCACTGCGCCGCGCGCTGCGCGACGGCTTCTGGCAGCACCTGCAGACCCAGTACTGAGCTGCGCGGCCCGGTCCCAGAACGCGGTGAGCCGGTCCGCGAGCTCCTGCGGGTGCGACACGTTGGGGGAGTGGCCCGCGCCCGCCACCACCGTGTGGTGCGCGTCCGTGCGGGCCGCCGCCGCGGCCAGCTCCGGCACCGGCCAGACCGTCTCCTCGTCGCCGTACGCGAGGTGCAGCGGCAACGGCAGGGCCGCGAGCGCCGCGGTACCGTCCGGATCGCCGAGCAGCAGCCGGCCCGCGCCCGCCAGCTGGGCGATCCGGGTGCGCATCCAGCGCCGGCGCAGGAAGCCCACGATCTCCGGCGGATCCGAGGCGCCCGGCTCCTCGCCCCGGCTGTCCAGCCAGCGCGTCGCCCGCCACACCCGCTCCTTCGGCAGCAGCGCGAGCGCCGTGCGCAGCGCCCGGACCCGCACCCGCTGGGAGCGCGCGACCCGGCCGGGCCCCGAGGACAACAGGGTCAGCGAGCGGAACGCGTCCGGTGCGAGCTGCGCGGCCGCGCGGGCCACCAGACCGCCGAACGAGTGGCCCAGCAGGTGCACCGGCCCGTCGCCGAGCGCCGCCGCCTGCGCCACCGCGTCCAGCGCCAGCGCCTTCCGCCGGTACGCGGCCCGGCCGCGCGGACCCGGCGTCTCGTGCTGCCCGCGCCCGTCGACGGCCACCGCGCGGTAACCGGCCTCGCTCAGCGGAGCGAGCAGGGCCAGGAAGTCCTCCTTGCTGCCCGTGTAACCGGGCAGCAGCAGGGCGGTGCCGCGCGGCGCGCCCTCGGGGGTCGTGTCGAGGACGGCGAAGGAGCCGCGCGCGGTCAGCAGGCGGTAGGCACGGGTACGGGGCGGCAGCGCCAGGGACCGGGGCTTGCTCATACAGGGACTGTAACCGGAGGCGAACGCACCGCGGCCCGGCCCCTCGACGAGGGACCGGGCCGCGGTGACGGCTGCGCGCTTACGCCTCCGGCTCGGCGACCTTCTTGGCGGCCCGCTTGCGCGGCGCCTTCGGGGCCTCGGCGGTCTCGGCCGGAGCCTCGGCCGCCTTCTTCGTCGTACGCCGACGGGTGGGCGTCTTCGGCTCCGAGGCGTCCGGCGCCACGGCGGCGACGGCCTTCCTGGCGGCCCGCTTGCGCGGGGCCTTCGGGGCCTCGGCCTCCACGGCCGGGGTCTCGGCGACGGCGGCCACCGGCTCGACGGCCTTCTTGACGGCCCGCTTGCGCGGGGCCTTCGGGGCCTCGGCCTCCACGGCCGGGGTCTCGAAGGCGGCAGCCGGCTCGGCGACCTTCTTGACGGCCCGCTTGCGCGGCGCCTTCGGAGCCTCGGCGGTCTCGGTCGCCGCCACGGCGACGGCCTTCCTGACGGCCCGCTTGCGCGGGGCCTTCGGCGCCTCGGCCTCGACGGCCGGAGCCGCGTCGACAGGAGCCGCGACGGCCGGAGCCTCGACGACGGGAGCCTCGACGACCGGGGCCTTCGGGGCCTCGACCACCATGACGGCCTCGACCGCCGGGGTGGTCGTGACCGGGCTGGACGCCTTGCGCGTCGCCCGACGGCGCGGCCGGGGAGCCGCCTCCTCGACCGGCGCGGGGGCCACGGGGGCCTCCGGGGCCGCGGGGGCCTCGGCGATCACCGCACCCGGGCTGGTGGCCGGCCGGGTGGCACGGCGGCGCGCCCGGGGAGCCGGGGACGTCTGCGCCGGCACGGAGGCCTCAGCCACCGGGGCGGCGGCGACCGGTTCGGCGGCCTGGGCCGCGGGAGCGGCGACGACGGGCTCGGCGGCCTGCGCCGGGACCGGGGTCTCCGCCGAGGCGGTGGCCTTGCGGGTCGCACGGCGCCGGGGGGCCTTGGGCTCCTCGGCGACCGGGGCCTTGGGCGCCTCGACCGGCTGAGTCGTCTGGGCCGGGACGGTGGCGGTACGGCGGTCGGCGGCGAGCGCCGCGGCGGCCGTCTCGACCGTCTGGAACGTCACGGTGTCCTCGACCGGACGCGGCCGGGTCCGACGCCGACGCGGCGCCGCGGCCTGAGCCTCGGCGGGAGCGGCGGCGGCCACCGGAGCGGCGCTCTCGGTGCGCCCGCCACGGCCCCGGCGCCGACGCGGCTTCGCCTCGGCGGGAGCCTCGGCGGACCGGAACTCGGCGACCGGAGCGGACGCGGCGGGAGCCTCGGCCACGGGGGCCTCGGCGGTGCGGGTCCTGGCGACCGGGGCCTCGGCGACCGGGGCCTCGACCGTGCGGGTCTCGGCGGCCGGAGCCTCGGCGGTGCGGACCTCGGCGGCGCGCGGCTCGGCCTTGGGCGCGACGGACTCCGCCACCGGGGCGGCGGCCGGCTCGGCGGCCGAGACCTGGATCGCGCCGGCGACCGGCACGCCGGTCTGGCCCGTGGCGCGGGTGCGGCGACGGCGGCGCGGGGTGCGCGGCGTGGTCGCCTCGGCGGGAGCTGCGGACTCGGCGGGAGCGGCGGACTCGGTGGGCGCGGCGGACTCGACCGGCGTCGCCGCCGGCGTCTCCACGGCGGAACCGGCCTCGGAGCCACCACGGGTGCGGCGGCGCTGGCGCGGGGTCCGGGTGCGCTCGGGACGCTCCTCGGTCTTCTCCTGCTTCTCCTGGCGCGGGCCGCGGGCCCGACGGCCGCCCGGCTCGCCCAGGTCCTCGAGCACCTCGGCGTCGAGACCGGCACGGGTCCGCTCGGCGCGCGGCAGGATGCCCTTGGTGCCCTCGGGGATGTCCAGCTCGCTGTAGAGGTGCGGCGAGCTGGAGTAGGTCTCGACCGGGTTGTTGAAGTCCAGCTCGAGCGCCTTGTTGATCAGCTGCCAGCGCGGGATGTCGTCCCAGTCGACCAGCGTGATCGCCGTACCGCTCGCGCCCGCGCGGCCGGTGCGGCCGATGCGGTGGAGGTAGGTCTTCTCGTCCTCGGGGGACTGGTAGTTGATGACGTGCGTGACGCCCTCGACGTCGATGCCGCGGGCGGCCACGTCGGTGGCGACGAGGACGTCGACCTTGCCGTTGCGGAAGGCGCGCAGCGCCTGCTCGCGGGCGCCCTGGCCGAGGTCGCCGTGGACCGCGCCGGAGGCGAAGCCGCGGCGCTCCAGCTGCTCGGCGATGTCGGCCGCCGTGCGCTTGGTACGGCAGAAGATCATCGCGAGTCCGCGGCCACGGGCCTGCAGGATGCGGGAGACCATCTCCGGCTTGTCCATGTTGTGCGCGCGGTAGACGCGCTGCGTGATGTTCTTGTGGGTCGCGCCCTGGTCGTCCGGCTCGGTGGCGCGGATGTGCGTGGGCCTCGACATGTAGCGGCGGGCCAGGCCGATGACGGCGCCCGGCATGGTCGCCGAGAACAGCATGGTCTGGCGCGTCGCCGGAAGCATGTTGATGATCTTCTCGACGTCGGGCAGGAAGCCCAGGTCGAGCATCTCGTCCGCCTCGTCCAGGACCAGGGCCCTCACGTGGGAGAGGTCCAGCTTGCGCTGACCGGCCAGGTCGAGCAGGCGGCCGGGGGTGCCGACGATCACGTCGACGCCCTTCTTCAGCGCCTCGACCTGCGGCTCGTACGCGCGGCCGCCGTAGATGGCGAGGACGCGCACGTTGCGCACCTTGCCGGCGGTCAGCAGGTCGTTGGTGACCTGCTGGCACAGCTCACGGGTGGGGACGACGACGAGCGCCTGCGGGGCGTCGGTCAGCTGCTCGGGCGTCGCCCGGCCGGCCTCGACGTCCGCGGGGACCGTCACGCGCTCCAGGATGGGGAGGCCGAAACCGAGGGTCTTGCCCGTGCCGGTCTTGGCCTGGCCGATGACGTCGGTGCCCGAGAGGGCGACCGGGAGCGTCATCTCCTGGATCGGGAAGGGGGAAACGATGCCGACGGCTTCCAGGGCCTCGGCCGTCTCGGGAAGAATCCCGAGGTCTCGGAACGTAGTCAGGGAACTGCCTCTTCTGTGAGACGCGGCGTGAGGCGAACGCTGGGGGTCGTACCGTGCCGGATCACTTCCGGTCTGGCCTTGAAGGCCGTGACCGGGTGGCGCGGGACCACTGCCGTCGCTCGAGCGTCGTGCCGCTGAGGGACCCCTCGGCGGGTGCGCCGGAAGGGTTGTCGGGCCGGAGCCGATCGGGCCACCGACCGGGCATCCTCATTCATGAGTCGGCCCACGGAGTACGTCCGAACGTGCGAAAGCATGTCCGCATACTCAACAGGCGCCTTACCACTGTACCCCGGAATCGCGCATGTGTGTTGGGAGAATTTCCGACGAGGCCACGGTCACAGTCACTGACCAGCGCCTGGGCGGGGTACGGGAGCGGGCTATTGTGCGCTTCATGGAGACGCCTGACAACGCCACACCCACCGGTATCGCCGCCCAGGACTGGGCCACGGCCTCCGCCGTGCCGCAGTACCGCGCTGCCGTGATCGACCTGCTCGGCGCCCTCGCCTACGGCGAGCTGGCCGCCTTCGAGCGGCTCGCCGAGGACGCCAAGCTGGCGCCGACCCTCGCGGACAAGGCGGAGCTGGCGAAGATGGCCTCCGCCGAGTTCCACCACTTCGAGCGGCTGCGCGACCGGCTCGCCGCCGTGGAGGCCGAGCCGACCACGGCGATGGAGCCGTTCGCCAAGGCGCTGGACGACTTCCACCGCCTGACCGCCCCGTCGGACTGGCTGGAGGGCCTGGTCAAGGCCTACGTGGGCGACTCGATCGCGAGCGACTTCTACCGCGAGGTCGCGGCCCGCCTCGACTCCGACACCCGCGGCCTGGTGCTGTCCGTGCTCGACGACACCGGCCACGGCAACTTCGCCGTGGAGAAGGTCCGCGCCGCGATCGACGCCGACCCCCGCGTCGGCGGCCGGCTCGCGCTGTGGGCCCGCCGGCTGATGGGTGAGGCGCTCTCGCAGGCCCAGCGCGTGGTGGCCGAGCGCGACGCGCTGTCGACGATGCTGGTCGGCGGCGTGGACGGGATGGCCGCGGGCTTCGACCTGGCCGAGGTCGGCCGGATGTTCTCCCGGATCACCGAGGCGCACACCAAGCGGATGGCCGCGCTGGGCCTGGCGGCCTAGCGTCGCGTCGCGGGCCGTGACCGGGGGACGCAGGCGCCCCGGTCAGCCCGCCGCGGCTGATCGGCGCAGCCGTCGCGAGGCCGGCCGGACGAGCAGCGAGAGCAGCACCGCCGCCACCGCGACCGCGCCGGTCAGGGTGGCGAGGACGTGGCCGGGACCCAGGGCCCCGTGGGTCACCAGGGCGCCGAAGACGGCGCCGAGCGAGCCCGTGACGAGGACGGCGCCCCGTGCGGGGAGGCGGTCGGGCAGCCGGAGCACGGCGGCCCAGGCCAGGGCGAAGCCGAGCAGGGCGGAACCGAGAGCTTCCAGGAACACGGCGGATCACCTCGCGTGCGGGGCGGGGCGGGCAGTTCGGTCACAGCCGTCCTACCCGGCGGGCCCCGAACACAATCCTCCCCGTACCCCCTGACGTGGGCATACGAAAGGCCCGGTGGACCTGGTCCACCGGGCCTTCCGCCGTTCTGGTCCCGCTCAGAGCGCGCCGAAGCCCACCCGGCGGACCTCGGGCTCACCGAGCTCGACGTACGCGATCTTGTCGGCCGGAACGAGGACCTTGCGGCCCTTCTCGTCCGTCAGGCTGAGCAGCGGCGTCTTGCCGGCCAGCGCGTCGGCCACCGCGCTCTCGACGTCCTCGGCGGACTGCCCGCTCTCCAGAACGATCTCCCGGGGTGCGTACTGCACGCCGATCTTGACCTCCACGGCTATGTCCCTCCGAACGGTCGGCTGTGCGCGGGATACCGCGCCGTACGCTGCACACATTAGCCCGGTGAGGGGACGCGTACGGCGCAGCCGCCGCACGCCAGGAGCGAACAGACGGCGCGGCGTGGGCGGATCGGGTCAGTGCCCCTCGGCGGTCAGCTGTCCGTCCACCGGGTGCAGCGGGAAGCCCGCGATGCCGCGCCAGGCGAGCGAGGTCAGCAGCGCCACGGCCTTGTCGCGGGGGACCGGGGACTCGCTGGAGAGCCAGTAGCGGGCGACGACCTGGGAGACGCCGCCGAGGCCGACGGCGAGCAGCATCGACTCGTCCTTCGCCAGGCCGGTGTCCTCGGCGATCACGTCGGAGATCGCCTCGGCGCACTGCAGGCTCACCCGGTCGACGCGCTCGCGCACCGCCGGCTCGTTGGTGAGGTCGGACTCGAAGACGAGCCGGAAGGCGCCGCCCTCGTCCTCCACGTACGCGAAGTAGGCGTCCATGGTGGCGGCCACGCGCAGCTTGTTGTCCGAGGTGGACGCCAGGGCCGTGCGGACCGACACGAGCAGCGCCTCGCAGTGCTGGTCGAGCAGGGCGAGGTAGAGCTCCAGCTTGCCCGGGAAGTGCTGGTAAAGGACCGGCTTGCTGACTCCGGCCCGCTCGGCGATGTCGTCCATGGCGGCCGAGTGGTACCCCTGGGCGACGAACACCTCCTGGGCGGCGCCGAGGAGCTGGTTGCGTCGTGCACGGCGCGGCAGGCGCGTGCCCCGAGGGCGTGCTGCCTCTGTCTGCTCGATGGCGCTCACGCCGCCTCCAAATATCGATCCATGCGCGCATTGGCGTCGCGCCGCCATCGTACTTTTGGGTAACCCGGCTGTGCGCGGTGCGAACGCAGAATTTCACGGACCGGACGCCCAGGGCGAGAGCGGATTCACGATCGAAGCGAACGGAACAGGGGAAGCCGGCCCGTCGACACGCCGCCGGACACGCTCCCGGACACGCTCCGGACACGGCTTCGCGGCGACGCGCGGCTCACCGCGCCGTCGCCCTCGTCAGCGGTAGTCGTCCTCGTCGAGGGTGACCACCCTGGTCTGCTCCACGGCGTCCGCGTCGTCCGCCGACTCGTGCGCGAGCCGGGGGAGCGGCTCGTCCTCGCGCTGCTGCAGCTCGGCGTGCTGTTCGGCCGCGTCGGCCTCCGGGATCTCCTCGTCGAGCACGACGTCCTCCTTCTCGGCGAACGTGTCCGGCTCGGTCGGGTCGGCAGTCATGCGGTTCCTTCCGGCGCTCGGGGGTCCGCGGGGCCTGGCGGGTCCTGCCTGATGACCCTCTCCTCCGAGCGTAGGAGCTCCTTGGGCCCGCCGCACCCGATCCTGTGACGCCACCCACACGCGCCCGGGCGTGATCGTCTCGTAATATCGCTGCCATGTCCTCGACCGAGCTGCCGGAAACCCGGACCGCCGCATCGCCCGCGACCCGGTCGCGCGCCGTCCGGGTCGCCGACGGCGAGGAGCTGCGCTCCGTCGCACTGCCCGGACTCACGCTGACCGTCCGCGCGCGGCCCGGCACGACGCCCGGCCTTCCGCCCGCGCTGTACGTGCACGGCCTCGGCGGCTCCTCGCAGAACTGGTCGGCCCTGATGCCGCTGCTCGCCGACCTCGTCGACGGCGAGGCGCTCGATCTGCCCGGCTTCGGCGACTCGCCGCCGCCGGACGACGGGAACTACTCCGTCACCGGGCACGCCAGGGCCGTCATCCGGCTCCTGGACTCCGCCGGCCGCGGCCCCGTGCACCTGGTCGGCAACTCGCTGGGCGGCGCGGTCGCCACCCGGGTCGCCGCGGTCCGGCCGGACCTGGTCCGCACCCTGACGCTGGTCTCCCCGGCGCTGCCCGAGCTGCGCGCCCAGAAGACCGCCTGGCCGACCGCGCTGCTCGCGCTGCCGGGCGTCGCCCCGCTGTTCGCCCGCCTCACCGAGGGGTGGACGGCGGAGCAGCGGGTCCGCGGGGTGCTGTCGCTCTGTTACGGGGACCCCGGCCAGGTCACCGACGAGGGCTTGCGACACGCCGTCGAGGAGATGGAGCGGCGCCTGGAGCTGCCGTACTTCTGGGACGCGATGGCCCGTTCCTCGCGCGGCATCGTCGACGCCTACACGCTGGGCGGCCAGCACGGTCTGTGGCGGCAGGCGGAGCGGGTGCTCGCGCCGACGCTGCTCGTGTACGGCGGGCGCGACCAGCTCGTCTCGTACCGGATGGCACGCAAGGCCGCCGCGGCCTTCCGCGGTTCGCGGCTGCTCACGCTCCCGGAGGCCGGGCACGTGGCGATGATGGAGTATCCGGAGACGGTCGCCGCCGCCGTGCGGGAGCTGATCACCGATGCCGCGGAAGCGGCGTCGGCCGAGGGCGGGAGCTGAACCGGACCGTGGGACGACATAGTCGCAAGGGGCCCGCCGCACCGGTGACCGACACCGGGCAGGGGGAGGCAGCGGGGCAGGGACCGGGGACGGGGCGACGCAGGCGGGGCGCGGGGCAGCAGCCCGAGTACCCGGGTGCGTACGACACGCCGATGCACGGCACCCCCCGCTACCAGGGCCCGTACGACCCGGACGCCGACCCCTTCGTACGCGGAGGGCACCCGGTCCACGACGAGCAGGCCGCGCCGCCCGCCCGCTATCCGTACCCGTCCGCCGCGCCCGCGGCCCCGTTCATCCCCGCGCCGCGCCGGGAGGCGCCCGCCGCGCCGGCGCCGGCCGCGCAGGCCGATCCCGCCGCGCGGCCGCGCACGCGGAAGGCGGTCCGGGCCGGAGGGCTCGGCCGCACCCTCACCGGCGTCGCCGCGGCGGCCGTCACCACCGTCCTCGCCATCGTCGTCGCCGGCCAGGTCTCCGGGGGCGAGCCGGACGGGACGCCGCGGTCGCACGCGGCCGACGGCTCCGCGGACCGGGCCGACGCCGCGCACCAGGCGTCCCGCTCCGACGACCGGGACGTGCCGGCGAAGGACGACGCGCCGGCGAAACCGGTGCCGGCCGCGCCGCCCTCGTACGAGCAGCTGATGGCACGGCAGTTCCCGATCGACCCGAAGCTGAAGGGCTCGGCGGAGTTCGCGCCCGTCCCCGGCTTCGACAAGGCGCCCGGCAAGGGCCGCAAGATCCGCTACCGGGTCGACGTCGAGAAGGGCCTCGCCCTCGACGGGGCGCTCTTCGCGCAGGCCGTGCAGAAGACCCTCAACGACCGGCGCAGCTGGGCCGGTGACGGCGAGATGACCTTCGAGCGGATCTCCACCGGTGAGCCGGAGTTCGTGATCACCCTGGCCAGCCCGGGGACCACCGGCGAGTGGTGCAAGAAGTCCGGCCTGGACACCACCGTCGACAACGTGTCCTGCGACTCGGCCTCCACCCAGCGCGTGATGATCAACGCCTTCCGCTGGGCGCAGGGGTCGGTGACCTTCGGCCCGAAGGCGATGCACGCCTACCGGCAGATGCTCATCAACCACGAGGTGGGGCACCGGTTGGGGCACGGGCATGTGAGCTGCAGCACGCCGGGCGCGCTCGCTCCGGTGATGCAGCAGCAGACGAAGTCGCTGGACATCGACGACATCAAGTGCCGCCCCAACCCGTGGGTGCACCCCGGGAGTTGACGGCGCGTCCGGAGGGCCGGACCGCCGGATGTCCGGCATCTGAGACAGGTGTCTCATAAGCACGCTCGGGCGCGTTGACATCGTTCTGGCGTTCGTTCATATTTCTCGGCATGTCGCCCCGCCACGCCGTATCCGATCGCGCCGCCCTTGAGCTGGCGCTCTTCGGCGTGACCGGACACGCGGTCGCCGACATCCTCTGTCGCTGACGCAGCCCGCGCGCTCGTCGGCCGTCTCGTACCGCCGTCCCCTCTTCCCGCGCCCGGGCCGTCCCCGACCCGCAGGCGCGCGTTCCCCCCTCCCGAGCGTTCTCGGCAACGGCTGCGCCGTGCCTGCGGACATCCCTTGCCGTTTGCGGCAGTTCACCGCAGTTCACTCCGAGAGGCTCCCTTCCCATGCGTCAACCGTCCGTCATCTCGCGCCGCGCGGCAGCGGCCGCCGTCAGTCTCGTCCTGGCCTCGGGCGCCGTCGCCTGCGCCGGACCTCAGGACGCCGGTGGAAAGGGCGCCTCCGGCAAGGCCGAGGGCGGCCCGCAGAAGGGCGGCACCCTCACCGTCCTGAACGCCGAGGCGCAGGAGGACTTCGACCCGGCCCGCCTCTACACCTCCGGCGGCGGCAACGTCCCCTCGCTCGTCTTCCGCACCCTCACCACCCGCAACCGCGAGGCGGGCGCCGCCGGCACCGAGGTCGTCCCCGACCTCGCCACCGACACCGGCCGCCCCAACAAGGACGCCACCGAGTGGACGTACACCCTCAAGGACGGGCTGAAGTTCGAGGACGGCACGCCCATCACGAGCGCCGACATCAAGTACGGCATCGAGCGCTCCTTCGCGGCCGAGCTCTCCGGCGGCGCCCCCTACCTGCGTGACTGGCTCGTCGGCGGCGACACCTACCAGGGCCCCTACAAGGCCGCGCCCGACGGGAAGAAGGGGAAGGGCCTCGCGTCGATCGTCACCCCCGACGCGAAGACCATCGTCTTCAAGCTGAAGAAGCCCGAGGGCGAGTTCCCCTTCGTCGCCACCCAGACCCAGTTCGCCCCCGTCCCGAAGGCCAAGGACACCGGCGCCACGTACGAGGAGCACCCCGTCTCCTCCGGCCCGTACAAGGTCGTCAGGAACGAGAACGACGGCCAGCGCCTCGTCCTGGACCGCAACCCGCACTGGGACCCGAAGACGGACGCCGAGCGCAAGGCCTACCCCGACTCGATCGACGTCAAGTCGGGCCTGGACGAGGCCGTCATCAACCAGCGGCTGTCCACCTCCGCGGGCGCCGACGCCGCCGCCGTCACCACCGACACCAACCTCGGCCCGGCCGAGCTCGCCCAGGTCGGCTCCGACAAGGAGCTCGCGGCCCGCGTCGGCACCGGCCACTTCGGCTACACCAACTACCTCGCCTTCAACCCGAAGGTGAAGCCCTTCGACAACCCGAAGGTGCGCCAGGCGATCTCCTACGCCATCAACCGCACCAGCGTCGTCAACGCGGCCGGCGGCTCCGCCCTCGCCGAGGCCGCCACCACCTTCCTGCCCGAGCAGAAGTCCTTCGGCTTCACCGCCTACGACCACTTCCCGGCCGGCAGGACCGGTGACCCGGAGAAGGCCAAGCAGGTCCTGAAGGAGGCCGGCTACCCCAACGGGCTGACCGTCACCCTGCTGCACTCCACCGCGCAGAACCGCGCCACCAGCCCCGAGGTCGCCACCGCCGTCCAGGAGGCCCTCGCCAAGGCCGGCATCACCGTCAAGCTGGACGGCCAGGAGCCCAACTCCTTCAACGAGAAGCGCTGGAGCGTCAAGGACGCGCCCGGCTTCTTCCTCTCCCGCTGGGGTGCCGACTGGCCGGCCGGCGGCCCGTTCCTCGCGCCGATCTTCGACGGCCGCCAGATCGTCACCGACGGCTCCAACTACAACCACGCGCAGCTGAACGACCCGGCGGTCAACCAGGAGATCGACGAGATCAACAAGCTGACCGACCTCAAGGCCGCCGCCGCCCGCTGGGGCGCCCTGGACAAGAAGATCGGCGAGCAGGCGCTCGACGTGCCGCTCTTCCACCCCGTCTACAAGCGGCTCGTCGGCAAGGACGTCAAGAACGTCGTCATCAGCGACTGGACCGGAGTCCTCGACGTCTCGCAGGTCGCGGTCAAGTGACCTCGCTCACCTCACCGTCCGACGTGTCGGCGCCCGCGGCGGTCACCCCCGCCACGGGCGCCGCCCGGCAGCTCTGGCGGCGGCTCCGCACCCGGCCCTCCGCCGTCGCCGCCGCCTCCGTGCTCGCCCTGCTCGTCCTGCTGGCCCTCGCCGCCCCGCTGCTCGCGGCCCTCGCGGGCCAGGACCCGCACACGTACCACGACGACCTCGTCGACTCCGCCCGCGGCGGCGTCCCGTACGGCTCCTTCGGCGGGATCAGCGCCGACCACTGGCTCGGCGTCGAACCCGGCACCGGCCGCGACCTGTTCGTCCGGCTCCTGTACGGCGCCCGGGTCTCCCTGCTCGTCGCCGTCGGCGCCACCGCCGTGCAGATCCTCATCGGCCTGCTCATCGGCCTCGCCGCCGGACTCGGAAGCCGCTGGGTCGACGCCGTCCTGAGCCGGATCACCGACGTGTTCGTCGCCCTGCCGTTCCTCGTCCTGGCCATCGCGCTCACCGCGGTCGTGCCGCGCGACTTCCCGCGTCCGCTGCTGCTGATCCTGGTCATCGGCCTGCTCGGCTGGGCCGGCACCTCCCGGATCGTGCGCGCCCAGACCCTCACCCTCAAGAGCCTCGACTTCGTCGCCGCCTCCCGGCTGGCCGGCTCGGGGCGCGGACGGACCGCCCGGCGCGAACTGGTCCCCTCGCTGGCCGCGCCCGTCATCACCTACGCGGCGATCCTCGTCCCCACCAACATCGTCGTCGAGGCCTCGCTCTCCTTCCTCGGCGTGGGCGTCACCCCGCCCACCCCGTCCTGGGGGCAGATGCTGTCCACCGCGCAGACCTGGTTCCGCGCCGACCCGGCGTACGTCCTGCTGCCCGCCGGACTGCTCTTCGTGACCGTGCTCGCCTTCACCGTGCTCGGCGACGCCGTCCGGACGGCCCTCGACCCGCGAGAGGCCAGCCGCCTCGCCGTGGGCACCGCCCGCGAGAAGCGGGCCCGCAAGGAGAAGACCTCATGACCCGCTACCTCCTGAAGCGGCTCGCGGGCGCCGCCCTCGTGCTGCTCGTGCTGTCGGCTCTGGTCTACGGGCTGTTCTACCTGCTGCCCGGCGACCCCGCCCGGCTCGCCTGCGGCGAACGCTGCAACCCGCAGCAGATCGCCCAGGTCCGCGAGCAGCTCGGCCTGAACGACGGCATCCTCGTGCAGTACCTGCACTTCCTCCAGGGCGTCGTGACCGGCCGCGACTACTCCACCGGCACCGCGCTCACCCACTGCGACGCACCCTGCCTCGGCCTCTCGTACCAGAACGACCAGCAGGTCACGCAGCTCATCCTGGAGCGGCTGCCCGCCACCGCCTCCCTCGCGCTCGGCGCCATGGTCATCTGGCTGGTCGTCGGCGTCGGCACCGGACTGCTCTCCGCGCTCCGCCGCGGCGGACTCACCGAGCGGACCCTGACCGTGCTCACCCTCGCCGGCACCGGCACGCCCGTCTTCATCCTGGGCCTGCTCCTGCTCATGGTGGTCTGCGCCTACCTCCAGTGGCTGCCCTTCCCGACCTACGTGCCGCTCGGCGAGGACCCCGAGCAGTGGGCCTGGAACATGCTGCTGCCCTGGCTCACCCTCGGCTTCTTCGAGTCCGCGAAGTACGCCCGGATGACCCGCAGTTCGACCCTGGAGACGCTCGCCGAGGACCACATCCGCACCTTCCGCGCGTACGGCGTGGGGGAGCGGGCCGTCGTCACCCGGCACGCCCTGCGCGGAGCCGTACCGCCGGTGATCGCGCTCAGCGCGCTCGACCTCGGCACGATGTTCGGCGGCGCCGTGCTCACCGAGTCGCTGTTCGGCATCCCCGGGCTCGGCAAGACCCTGATCGACTCCGTCCGGCACATCGACCTGCCGGTGGTCGTGGGCGTCGTGCTCCTCATGGGAGTCGCCGTGGTCGTCGCGAACGTCGTCGCCGACCTCCTCTACGCGCTCGCCGACCGAAGGGTGGTCCTGACATGAGCGTCCCCGACCCGCACCTGCCCGACGCCGGTGCCCCGCTGGTCACCGTCGACGGCCTCACCGTCGAGTTCGAGGGTGGCGTACGCGCCGTGGACGGGCTGTCCTTCACCCTGGAGGCCGGCCGGGCGCTCGCCCTCGTCGGCGAGTCCGGCAGCGGCAAGTCCACCGTGGCCGGCGCCCTCCTCGGCCTGCACCACGGCACCGGCGCCCGCGTCGGCGGACGCGTCACCGTCGGCGGCGTCGACGTCGGCGCCGCCGGACCGGCCGAACTGCGCCGGCTGCGCGGCGGAGTGGCCGCCATGGTCTTCCAGGACCCGCTCTCCGCGCTCGACCCCTACTACGCGATCGGCGAACAGATCGCCGAGGTGTACCGGATCCACCACCAGGGCTCCCGGAAGGCCGCCCGCGCCCGCGCGGTGGAGGTGCTCGACCGGGTCGGCATCCCCGACGCGGCCCGCCGCGCCCGCTCCCGCCCGCACGAGTTCAGCGGCGGCATGCGCCAGCGCGCCCTCATCGCGATGGCCCTCGCCTGCGCGCCCCGCCTCCTCGTCGCCGACGAACCCACCACCGCCCTCGACGTCACCGTCCAGGCCCAGATCCTCGACCTGCTCCACGAGCTGCGCCGCGAGACCGGCACCGGCCTGCTGCTCGTCACCCACGACGTGGGCGTCGCCGCCGAGAGCGTGGACGAGGTCCTGGTGATGCGCGGCGGACGCGAGGTCGAACGCGGGCCCGTGGCGCGGGTGCTCGGCGCACCCGCGGAGCCGTACACCCGTGAGCTCCTCGCCGCCGTGCCCCGCCTCGACGGGCCGGCGCGGCGGACGGTCCCGGTGCCCGCGCCCGCCGCACCGGCGGCCCCGGCCGGTCCGGCACCGGGCGAGGTGCTGCTCGAAGCCGTCGACCTGCGGCGGGAGTTCGGGCGGGGCAAGGACCGGTTCACCGCCGTCGACGGCGTGTCGCTGACCGTGCGCGCCGGGGAGACGCTGGGCGTCGTCGGCGAGTCCGGCAGCGGCAAGACCACCCTGGGCCGGATGCTGGTGCGGCTCCTCGACCCGACGTCCGGCGGACTCCGTTACGGGGGTACGGAGATCGGCGGACTGTCCGAGAAGGAGCTGCGCCCGCACCGGCGGGAGCTCCAGATGGTGTTCCAGGACCCCGTCTCCTCGCTCAACCCGCGCCGCTCGGTGGGCGAGTCCGTCGCCGACCCGCTGCGCGTGGCGGGCGACCTGGACGACACGCGGATCCGCGACCGGGTGCGCGCACTCCTCGACCGGGTGGGGCTCGACCCCGACCGCTACGACGCCTACCCGCACGAGTTCAGCGGCGGCCAGCGCCAGCGCGTCGGCATCGCCCGCGCACTCGCCGCCGAACCCCGCCTGATCGTCTGCGACGAGCCCGTCTCGGCCCTCGACGTCACCACCCAGGCCCAGGTCACGGCGCTGCTCGCGGACCTCCAGGCCGAACTCGGCCTGGCGCTCGTCTTCATCGCCCACGACCTGTCCGTGGTGCGGCAGGTCAGCGACCGGGTCGCCGTCATGCGCGCCGGCCGGATCGTCGAGCAGGGCACCGTCGACGCGGTGTACGGCAGCCCCCGGGACCCGTACACCCAGCGGCTCCTGGCAGCGGTCCCCTCGCTCGACCCGGTGCTCGCCGCGGACCGCCGGGAACGGCGCCGGACCCTCGGCGAGGAGCTGGCCGCAGCCTGACCGAGCGTGACCGAAGCACCCCGTAGCGCCACGGAACGCTACCGGGGCGGGAAAGTTACGTGCATTCACCCCTTCCGGTGGCGCGACGGACAACCGTCCATCGCGCCACCGGCATATCCGCTTACGTTCTTCCCGCTGCGGGTCACCGGACCGAAAGGTGGCCGCCGACACGGGAGATCGGGGGTGTGCACATGCGGATCGGACTGCTCACGGAAGGTGGCTATCCGTACGCCACGGGTGAGTCCGGGCTTTGGTGCGACCGGCTCGTACGCGGCCTCGCCCCGCACGAGTTCGACGTCTACGCCCTCAGCCAGGACGCCCGCCACGAGGCCGCCGGCCGGCTGCCCCTCCCGCCCAACGTCCGCGAGGTGCGCACCGCCTCGCTCTGGGCCCCCGACGACGACGGGCGCGGCCACGGCCGCCGCGAACGCCGCCGCTTCGAGGCCGCCTTCCGCGAGCTCGCCGCCGGCATCTGCGCCGACCGGCCGGTCACTGCGGCCGGTGCCGAAGAGGCCGGGGCCGGTGCGGCCGCCGGGGGACCGCGGGCCGCCGCGACCGGCGAGAGACCCGGGACCCGACCCGTCGCGGGGGAACCCTGGGGCGAACGGGCCGCCCGGGAGCCGCGGGCGGCGGACGCCGCCGCGGACGCCCCCGAGCGATTCGCCGCCGGGCTCTACGGACTCGCCGAACTCGCCCGCTCCCACGGCGGACTGCGCGCCGCGCTCCGGTCCGAGACCGCCGTGCGGGTCCTGGAGTCCGCGGGCCGGGCCCCCGGAGCGCGCCGCGGCCTCGCCGCCGCCACCGTCCCCGATCACCTCGCCTTCCTCGACCGGCTGGAGCGCGCCCTGCGCCCGCTCTCCCTCGACTGGTACGACGAGGAGGGCGCGGGCCTCGGCCGGGCGGACCTCTGCCACGCCGCCTCGGCCGGGGCGGCGGCGCTCCCCGGCCTCCTGGCCAAACGCTTCTTCGGCACCCCGCTGCTCGTCACCGAGTACGGCGTCCAGCTGCGCGCCCACTACCTCGCCGCCGCCGACGCCCCGCTCGCCACCCCGGTCCGCGCCCTGCTCGCCGCCTTCCACGGGCGGCTCGCCGGCGAGGTCTACCGCCAGGCCGCCCTCCTCACCCCCGGCAACGCCCACGCCCGCCGCTGGCAGGAGCGCTGCGGCGCCGACCGCGCCAAGCTGCGCACCGTCCACCCCGGCATGGCCGCCGAACGCTTCGCCGAGGTCGGCGAGGACGAGGAGAGCGGCGACCCGGCGACCCTCTCCTGGATCGGCCGCGTCGAGCCCGCCAAGGACCTCATCGCCCTGTTGCACGCCTTCGCCGACGTCCGCCGCCGCCAGCCCGACGCCCGGCTGCGGATCATCGCCGCGCCGCTGCGCGAACCCGGCGCCGCCGCGTACCTCGCGCACTGCCGCAACCTCGCCGAACAGCTCTTCCCCGACGAGGCCGCTGGCCGGCACGCCATCGGCGAGAACCCGGTCTCCTTCGAGGAGCTGGGCGGCCCCGAGGCCCCGACCCTGGAGGAGGCCTACGCCTCCAGTGCCGTCGTCGTCCTGTCCAGCGTCGTCGAGGGCTTCCCCGTGAGCCTCGTCGAGGCGATGTTCTGCGCCCGGGCCACCGTCTCCACCGACGTCGGCGCGGTCGTCGAGGTCATCGGCGGCACCGGACTCGTCGTCCCCCCGCGCAACCCCAAGGCGCTCGCCGACGCCTGCCTCGCACTGCTGCGCGACCCCGAGCGCCGGCACCGCCTGGGCGCCGCCGCCCGCGCCCGCGCCCTGGAGCTCTTCACCGTCGAACAGAACCTCGCGGCGTTCCGCGGCATCTACCTCGAACTCCTCTCCCGCGCACCGGTGTGCCGCCGCACCGCCCGGGCCGTGCCCTTCGCACACCCGGCCGAGGCGTACGTGCCGGGCAGCTGGGCGGACCAGCCCGTCACCGCCGCGGCCGGTACGGGAGACCCCGATGCCTGAAGGAGGCACCCCCATGCGCGGCCCCGCCGCACCCACCAGCCCGGGTCCCTGGGATCCCCGCTCCGAGGCCCTGCTCCGGCTCGCCGCCCCGGCCGCGCTCGCCCCGCCGGTCCCGGCCGGCCCCGCCGAAGCGATTCAGCAGCCCGCCCCCGCACTCGGCCCGCGCGCCCCCCGGCGCGCCACCGCCGACCCGGTCAAAGCCCTGATGCACCGCCACCGCGAGCTGTGCGAACGGGCCGTCGACCCGCTGGAGATCGCCGCCGGACTCGAAGCCCACGGCGTCACCGACCGCACCGCCGCGCGCTTCCGGCACCGCGACGTCTTCTCGCTCGCCGAGGAGCTGTACGCCCGGGTGCCCCGCGGCGACTCCGCGCCCGCCCGCCCCGCCCCCGAGGCGCCCGCCCCCGGCGGAACGGCGGCCTGGGCGCTCGCCGCCTGCGCCCCCGGCACCGTCGCCGTGCTCACCACCGCGGGCCTCGCCCTCACCCAGGGGGCGCTGCGCGGCGCGGTCGGCGCGCTCGGGGCCCTCGGCCTCGCCGCCGCCCTCCTCGTCGCCGTACGCCGCGGCCCCCTGCACGCCGACGGGCGCACCGCGCCCGCCGCCCGGCTCTGGACCCTCTGGCTGCTCGCCTACGCGGTGGCCGGCGACGGCCTCCTCGACCAGCTCCTGACCGGCGGCCCCGACGGCGCCGCCTGGAGCCTCGTCACCCCCGGCGGCCCCGCCGCCCCGGCCGACGGCGCCTGGCTCCTCGACACCGGCCCCCTGCTCGCCCTCGCCCTGGCCGTCGCCCCCGCCGCCTGGTGTGCCCGGCTCTTCGCCGTCCGCGCCCGCCGCCGGCTGGCCGCCAGCCGCGGCCTGGCCGACTTCGCGGCGGGCGTCCGACCCCTGCTGCTCTCCACCGTCGCGCTCCCCCTCGCGCTGCTCGCCGGGCTCCTCGCCCTCACCGGCTTCAGCCCCGGCGCGCTCGCCCTCGGCGCCCTGCTGCTGCTCGCCCGGCTCCTCACCGTGCACGGGCCGCCGGAGACCGCAGCCCACGGCCTCGCCGCCGCCTGCGCCGCCGAGGCCCTCTCCCTCGCCCTCGTCCTCGCCGCCCGGCTCCCGGGCTGTGCCTTCCTCGACTCCCCGGTCCGCGCCGCCGTCGACACCTGGGGACCCGCCGCCGTGCCCGCCCTCGCGTGCGGCGCCGCGGCCCTCGCCCTGCTGGCCCACGCCACCACCGCACTCTCCCGGGCCTCGGCGCACGCCACCGCCCGCTGATCCCCGGCGCACCCGCGGGGCCGACGCCGCGGGCGCTCCCCCCTCCACCTGGACCATCCCAAGGAGACCCAACAGACATGACGCGCCAACCCCACGCCACGGCCGGTCGGCACGAAGGGGCCGCACGATGAGGGTGCTGCTGCTCGGAGCCAACGGATTCATCGGCCGCTTCGTCGCCGACCGGTTGCTCGCCGACCCGGCGGTGCACCTCACCGCCCTCGGTCGAGGCGACGACGCCGACGTACGGTTCGACCTCGCGACCGGCAGCCCCGGTGCCCTGACCCGGTTCCTCGACGCCGTCCACCCCGGAGTCGTCGTCAACTGCGCGGGCGCCACCCGCGGTGGAGCCCGCGAGCTGACCCGGCACAACACCGTCGCCGTCGCCACCGTCTGCGAGGCCCTGCGCCGCAGCGGCTGCGGCGCCCGCCTGGTCCAGGTCGGCTGCGCCTCCGAGTACGGGCCCAGCCAGCCCGGCTCGTCCACCGCCGAGGACGCCGTGCCCCGCCCCGGCGGCCCGTACGGCGTGTCCAAGCTGGCCGCGACCGAACTCGTCCTGGGCTCCGGCCTGGACGCCGTCGTCCTGCGGGTCTTCTCACCCGTCGGCCCCGGCACCCCGGCCGGCTCCCCGCTCGGCCGGCTCGCCGAGGCCATGCGCCGCGCCATGCAGGCCGGCGACGGTGAGCTCAAGCTCAGCGGCCTGGGCGTGCAGCGCGACTTCGTGGACGTACGGGACGTCGCCCGCGCCGTCCACGCCGCCTCGCTCTCCGCCGCGCAGGGCGTCGTCAACATCGGCACCGGCCGCGCGGTCCGGCTCCGGGACGCCGCCGCCGTCCTCGCCCGCGTCGCCGGATTCGCCGGCACGCTCCACGAGTTGGACGGGCCGCCGCCGCGCCCGGTCATCGGCGCCCCGCGCACCGAGACCATCGCCGAGCAGCTGGCCGCCGCCCCCTTCCCGTACCCCGACGGCTGCGGGCCCTGGCAGCAGGCCGACGTGCGCACCGCCCGCGACCGGCTCGGCTGGCGGCCGCGGATCAACCTGGAGGAGTCGCTGGCGGACATCTGGATGGAGGCGGCATGCCGCATCTAGCCGCCACCGGCACGGCCCTGGCGATGGGGGTGGGCGTGCCCGGCTACGCCCACCCGCTGCTCGCCCCCGTCGAGTGGGCCGAGCTCACCCGCCCCGGCACCCCCGTCCACTGGGCCGTCCTGAACGTCGCGGAGGGGCCCGGCGCCCGGCCCGACCCGCACTGCCTGGAGGCCGCCGGGAAGCTGCGCAACGCGGGCGTCCGGGTGCTCGGCCACATCGACCTGCGGCACGGCTCCCGCCCCTTCGGCGAGGTCGTCTCGGACGCCCAGCGCTTCCTGGACTGGTACAAGGCCGACGGCTTCTACCTGGACCGCGCCCCCGCCGACCGGGCCGACCTGCCGGCGGTGCGACGGATCTCGGCGACGCTGGAGGCGCTGCTCGACGGGGAGCGGGGGAACCGGGGCGCCCATCTCGTCCTGGGCCACGGCACCCACCCGTACCCCGGCTACGCGGAGGCGGCCGACCAGCTCGTCACCTTCTCCGGGGCCTGGGCGGACTACCGCTGGTCGCAGGTGGCGGAGTGGACGGCCGACTACCCGGCGGGGAAGTTCGTCCACCTGGTCCACGGGGTGCCCCGGACCCATCTGGAGGAGGCCCTGCGGATCGCCCGCTGGCAGGGCGCGGCGACGGTCTTCTTCACCGACCGCCGGGGCCGGCCGGGACAAACCGACCAATTCCACACGCTGCCCGGCTACTGGGACGAAATCGTCTCGCGTATCGGACGGGGTGTCTCGGAATGAGGAGGGGCGTGGCAGTGTTGTCGACAGAACCACCGTAGTGAAATACCGACCAGAGTATTGATGAGGTCTCCGTGTCGCTGCCACCCCTGGTCGAGCCGGCTGCCGAGCTCACCGTTGACGAGGTCCGCAGGTACTCCCGCCACCTGATCATCCCGGACGTCGGGATGGACGGGCAGAAGCGGCTCAAGAACGCGAAGGTGCTCTGTGTGGGCGCGGGCGGCCTCGGCTCGCCCGCTCTCATGTACCTGGCCGCGGCCGGTGTCGGCACGCTCGGCATCGTGGAGTTCGACGAGGTCGACGAGTCGAACCTGCAGCGCCAGATCATCCACAGCCAGGCGGACATCGGCCGTTCCAAGGCGGCGTCCGCGAGGGACTCGGTCCTCGGCATCAACCCGTACGTGAACGTGATCCTCCACGAAGAGCGGCTCGAGGCCGACAACGTGATGGACATCTTCAGCCAGTACGACCTGATCGTCGACGGCACCGACAACTTCGCGACCCGGTACCTGGTCAACGACGCCTGCGTGCTGCTCAACAAGCCGTACGTCTGGGGCTCGATCTACCGCTTCGACGGCCAGGCCTCGGTCTTCTGGTCCGAGTACGGCCCCTGCTACCGCTGCCTCTACCCGGAGCCCCCGCCGCCGGGCATGGTCCCCTCCTGCGCCGAGGGCGGCGTGCTGGGCGTGCTCTGCGCGTCCATCGGCTCCATCCAGGTCACCGAGGCCATCAAGGTCCTGGCCGGCGTGGGCGACCCGCTGGTCGGCCGCCTGATGATCTACGACGCCCTGGAGATGCAGTACCGCCAGGTCAAGGTCCGCAAGGACCCCGGCTGCGCGGTCTGCGGCGAGAACCCGACCGTCACCGAGCTCATCGACTACGAGGCCTTCTGCGGCGTCGTGTCCGAGGAGGCCCAGGAGGCGGCGCTCGGCTCGACGATCACTCCCAAGCAGCTCAAGGAGTGGATCGACGACGGCGAGAACATCGACATCATCGACGTCCGCGAGCCGAACGAGTACGAGATCGTCTCGATCCCCGGCGCGCGCCTGATCCCGAAGAACGAGTTCCTGATGGGCACCGCCCTCCAGGACCTCCCGCAGGACAAGCGGATCGTCCTGCACTGCAAGACGGGTGTCCGCAGTGCGGAGGTCCTCGCCGTGCTCAAGGCCGCGGGCTTCGCGGACGCCGTGCACGTCGGCGGCGGCGTGATCGGCTGGGTCCACCAGATCGAGCCCGAGAAGCCGGTCTACTAGGACCTGCCGGACGGCCGACCGCTCCGAACGGAAGGGCCCGGACCTCGTACGAGGTCCGGGCCCTTCCGCGTGCCGTGCCGCCCTCACCGACGGGTGCCGCCGGGCGCTCAGGAGCACGTCGTGCCGTACGCGGGCACCTTCCCGTCCAGGAGGTACGCGTCGACCGTCCGCGTCACGCACGCGGACGCGCCGTACGCCCCGTGCCCCTCGCCCCGGTTGCTGACGAGCACGCCGACCCCGCTGCCCAGCGCCTTCGCCATCCGCTCCGCACCCTCGTACGGAGTGGCCGGGTCGCCGGTGGTGCCGACGACCAGGATCGGCGCGGCGCCCGGCGCGCGCACGTCCAGGGTCGTGTCCGCGCCCCGCACCGGCCAGTCGGCGCACCAGCCGGCCGTGTCCCAGGCGAGGAACTCGCCGAAGACGGGGGAGAGGCGGCGGAACCCGGGCAGCAGCGCGCGGGCCTGGGCGGGCGTCGGGCGCTCGGCCGAGTCGGCGCAGGAGATGGCCCGTTGGGAGTGGGACTGGGTGGAGTAGTGGCCGGACTCGTCCCGGTCGTCGTACCAGTCGGCGAGCCGCAGGAGCTCCTTGCCGTCGCCGTTCTCCGCCCGGGACAGCGCGCTGGTGAGCAGCGGCCAGCTCTGCTGCGAGTAGAGCGGCATCACCACGCCGGTCAGGGCGAGCGACTGCGTCAGCTTCCGGTCGCCGACGGCGAGCGGCGCCCGGTCGAGCCGCGCGAGCAGCCGCACGATCCGCTCCGAACCGGCCTTCGGGTCCTGCCCGGTGGACCGCAGGTAGTTGTCGAGGGCCCGCTGGAAGCCGATCGTCTGGTTGCGGGCGTGCCCGACGCTGTCGGCGGTCGGGTCCACGACGGCGTCGAGGACGAACCGCCCCACGTTCTTCGGGAAGAGATGGGCGTACGCGGCGCCGAGCTGCGTCCCGTAGGACATGCCGAAGTAGTGCAGCCGGTCGTCGCCGAGGACCTGGCGGACCAGATCGAGGTCGCGGGCCGTGTCGGCGGTCGTGGTGTGCGGCAGCAGCTTCCCGGAGCGGCGGGCGCAGCCGGCCGCGAAGGCCGCGGCGTCGTCGAGGAAACGCTTCTCCTCGGCGGCCGTGTCCGGCGTGGAGTCGACCGTCCGCTCGGCGGCGTCCTGTTCGGCGTCGTCGCGGCAGACCACACCGGCGCTGCGCTGGACCCCGCGCGGGTCGAAGCCGACCAGGTCGAAGCGGCGCCCGAGGCTGCCGTACTCGCTCGCCGCGCGGGGCAGGATGTCGACGCCGGAGGCACCGGGCCCGCCGAAGTTGAACAGCAGCGACCCGAGCCGCCCGTCCTTGTCCCCGGCCTCCTTGCGGATCAGCGCGACCGGGATCGTCTCGCCGTCCGGCCGGGCGTAGTCGAGGGGCACCCGGACGTCCGCGCACCGCCACGCCGAGCCGGGCTCCGCGCCACCCTCGGGGGCCGCGCAGCGCTTCCAGTCGGGGCGCTGCCCGGTGAGCGAGGCCGGCAGCCCGCCGGAGGGCTTGGGGTCGCCGGACGCCGGGGGAGCGGTGGAGGAGGCGGGTGCCGACGGGGGCGCACCGTCCGGGCCGCCGGGGCTCGCGCACCCGGCGGCGAGGATCCCCACGAGGGCGAGCACCGCGCCCCCGGTCTGCCTGCGTCTGCCCGCACCCGACATGAGCGACCCCCCGTGATCCGTACCGGACCGCCATCGTAGGCGGCCGACCCGCGCCTACTGGCAGACGGTCCCGGAGGCCGGCACCCTGCCGCCGAGGAGGTACGCGTCGGTGGCCCCCTTCACACAGGCGTTGCCGCTGCTGTAGGCGCCGTGGCCCTGTCCCTTGTACGTCAGCTCCACGCCGACGCCCTTGCCGAGGGCGTCGACCATCGAGCGGGCTCCCGCGTACGGGGTGGCCGGGTCGCCGGTGTTGCCGATGACCAGGATCGGGGCGGAACCGGCGGCGGCGACGTTCGGGTGCTCCCAGGTGCCGGGCACCGGCCACTGGGCGCAGCTGGACAGCGCCCAGGCCATGAAGTCGCCGAAGACGGCGGAGGCCTGACGGAACTCCGGGACGCGCTCCTTGGCCTGCCCGAGCGTGTAGCGCTGCTTGAAGTCCACGCAGTTGATGGCGGCGTTGGCGGCCTGGATGTTGCTGTAACTGCCCGTCTGGTTGCGCCCGTTCATGGAGTCGGACAGGGCGAGCAGCAGCGCGCCGTTGCCGCCGTCGGCCTCGTCGAGCCCCTGCTCCAGATAGGGCCAGAACTCCTTCGAGTACAGCGCCTGCGCGATGCCGTTGGTGGCCTGTGTCTGGGTGAGCATCCGGTCGCCGATGCCGGGGATCGGCTTCTTGTCGAGCCGGGCGAGCAGCTCGGTGATGAACGCCTCGATCCCGGCGACGCTGTCTCCGGGCAGCACGCACGCGTCGCCCCGGTCCACGCAGTCCCGGGCGAAGTTGTCGAGCGCCAGCTGGAAGCCCTTGGTCTGTCCGAGCGCACCCTCCTCGACCCCGGCGGCGGGGTCGACGACGGCGTCGAACACGGCGCGCCCCACGTTCTTCGGGAAGAGGTGGGCGTAGACGCCGCCGAGCTCGGTCCCGTACGAGATGCCGAAGTAGTGCAGCTTGTCGTCGCCCAGGACCCGCCGCATCAGGTCCATGTCGCGGGCGGCGTTCTCGGTGCCGACGTAGGGGAGTTCGGGCCCGGCGTCCTTCTCGCAGCCGGCCGCGTACTTCTTCTGCGCCTCGTCCAGGGTGCGCTCCTCGGCCGCGTCGTCGGGCGTGAAGTCGAGGGCGTAGTAGGCGTCGAGTTCCTTGTCGGTCGCGCACTCTACGGGTTCGCTGCGGCCGACGCCGCGCGGGTCGAAGGAGACCAGGTCGTAGCGGGAGCGCAGCGACTCGAAGTCGGAGGCGAAGCTGGGCAGGCCGGTGATGCCGGAGCCGCCGGGCCCGCCGAAGTTGAACACCAGCGACCCGATCCGGCGCTGCTGGTCCCGCGCCTTGGCCCGGATCAGGGCCAGATCGACGGTGTCGCCGTCGGGCTTCGCGTAGTCGAGGGGCGCGGTCATGAACGAGCACTCCCACTTCGCGCCGTCCGGCAGCGGCGACGGCGCGGGCCCGCCGCCCTCGGCCGGGGACGGCGGCAGGCACGGGGACCACTCCAGCTTCTGCGCGGCGAGCCGGTCGAGCCCCGAGGGCCCGCTGGACGCGGGGGCCGCGGCACCCGAGTCTCCGCCGTCCGAGCACCCGGCGGCGAGGAGCACGGTGGTCGCGGTGAGCAGGGCGGCGCGCTGAGCTGCGGAGATCGGCATGGACCCATCGTGAGCCGCCCGCCGACCCCCCGCGCGGGAGGTGGTCCATGCGGGTGGCACCCGGCGGGCGGCTCCTGCCTTCCGCTTCCGAAGCCGCCCGAGCGCCCTGCCGCGGGGCCCTACAGCGCCTCGCGCCTGCTCAGCCAGTTGAAGCACAGCCAGCCCGGCAGCACCGGGAGCCACAGCGTCAGCAGGCGGTACAGCAGCACCGCGGGGGTGGCGACCTCGATCGGGAGCCCCACCGCCACCAGGCCGAAGGTGAGCGCGCCCTCGACCGCGCCGACGCCGCCCGGGGTCGGGGCCGCCGAGCCGAGCGCGTTGCCCGCGAGGAAGACGACGGCGACGCTGGCGTAGCTGACGGTCTGGTCGCCGTGCCCGAAGGCGCGGATCGAGGCGTCCAGGCAGAACACGAACGCGCCGGTGAGCAGCAGCATGCCACCGATGCCGGTGACCAGCTTCATGGGCCGCTGGAGCACGTCCAGCATGCGCGGCACCACACCCGCGAAGAGCGAGCGCAGCCGCGTCGAGACGAACTTGCGCATGAACGGGATGGCCGTCACGACGAGGACGAGCACCGCGACCGTCAGCAGGCCCGCGATCACGGTCCTCGACGGCGTGAACGACTGCGACTTCTCCGTGCCGGTGAGGTAGCCGAACGACAGCAGCAGCAGGATGTGCGCCCCGAGCCCGAAGAGCTGCGAGGCGCCGACGCTGGCGACCGCCAGACCCGGGCGCACGCCCGCGCGCTGGAGGAAGCGGGTGTTCAGGGCGACACCGCCGACCGCCGCCGGGGCGACGATCTTCACGAAGGAGCCGGCGACCTGCGCCACCACGGTCCGCCAGAAGCCGACCCGCTCGGGCACGAAGCCGAGCAGGCTCATCGCCGCCGCCACATAGCTGAGGGCGGAGAAGACCACCGCCGCCGCGACCCAACGCCAGTCGGCCTGGCTGACCGTCGACAGCGGGGTACGGGCGATCTGCGAGAGCAGGAAGTACGCGGCGACGGCACCGGCGATCAGGCTGACCAGGGTGCGCGGCTTGATCCGCTCCAGGCGGACCGGCTCCACCGGCGCCTGCGG
The DNA here is from genome assembly GCF_036240795.1 of Streptomyces sp. NBC_01268. NCBI lineage: Bacteria > Bacillati > Actinomycetota > Actinomycetes > Kitasatosporales > Streptomycetaceae > Streptomyces > Streptomyces sp. NBC_01268. The sequence goes on from NZ_CP108454.1 coordinate 5,457,487, forward strand.
CCGGATCTTCAGCACCTGGTGCCGGATCTGCGCGAGCAGGTCCTCCTCGCGGGCCTCGTCCAGGGCCTCGTCCAGCGCCCGCTTCTCGGCCTTCTTGTCGGCCTGCCGCTCCGCTCGGGCGACCTTCCGGTCGGTCTCCAGGTTCGCCTGGGCGCGTGCCTCGGCCCGGACCGCCTTGGCCGTCTCGGAGGCGGCGAGCACGGCCTCGCGCTCGCGCGCGGACCGCTCCCGGGCCAGCCGGCGCAGCTCCGCCCGGGTGGAGCGGCTCAGCGCGATCGGCTGGAGCAGCGGCAGACAGTCGGCGATGGGGTCGGGGCCGAGCACCTCGACGGCCGCGGCGACCGCCCGCTCGGCGCCCACCCGCAGGCCCAGGGTGGTGAGCAGCTGGGCGATGTCCATCCGCAGGACCAGGTCGCCGGCGGCGATCTCGCCGCCCCGCAGGTCCGTCAGGATCACCTTGCCGGAACGATCCACCAGAATCGCGTCCCCGGCGAGCCTGCGGTGCGCGATGCGGCGCGACTGCAGGGCCTTCACCTGGCGCCAGGCGCTGCGCACCAGGTCGTCGGTGATCTCGTCGTCGTCCAGCGAGTCCAGGGTCCGGCCGCCGAGGTGCTCGTAGACGAGCATCACGGCGTCCGGGCCGAGCTCGGAGGTGGCGATCAGCTTCGGCGCGTTGGCGCCGGCGGCGATCGCCGCGTAGGCGAGGAGCGCCTCCTGCTCCAGGGCCTGCCGCAGCGAGACGATCGAGCGGCGGGTGGTGATGGTGCGCAGGGTGATGCGCCGCCAGGCCCGGTAGAAGAAGCCGTGGGCCTGCTGCTCGCGGTCGACGACCGTCACGTCGAGCGGCGGCCCGTCCTCCAGGGTCACGATGTAGCGGCGGCCCCGGTCGCTGCTGTCCGCCGAGTCCGGAACGCCCTCGGCACGCAGCGCGGTCACCGGGCGGAAGCCGACCCGGCGCAGGCCCGCGAGGAGCGTCTGCCCGGTCGGCCGGACGTTGGGGGAGCCGACGGCGTACAGCGTCCCGTACGCCACGGTCCAGCCGATCAGCACGGTCAGGATGATCGAGAGGGCGGTGGTGTACCCGGCGACCAGCATGGTGAACGCGTCGAGCAGCAGCACCATCCACAGCACGACCCGCCAGCGCGGTCTTCGGGCCATGCCCACGGCGGTCATGTACGCGATGACCGGCGCGAGGTAGTTGTGCACGGGGTCGGTGAGCCCGCCGCCGGACTGCGGCTGGGTCAGCGCGTCCTGGATGGTGCCGGGGGCGGCGTTGGCCACCCACAGGTCGGTGGCGAGGGTCACGCCGTGGGCGAGGACCGCGGCGAGCACGCCGTCCGCGATCCGCAGCCCGTCGCGTTTGACGAGCCGCTCGATGGCGAAGGCCACCGGCACGAGCAGGACGGCGATCGACGAGACGAGCCCCGCGATCTTGACGAAGACGTCGGGGGCGCCGCCGGCGCCCTTGTTGATGTCCTGTTCCAGTCCCGAGGTCGTGCCGTGGGCGAAGGCGGCGATGGCGAGGACGACGGCGATGGCGAGGACGCCGATCAGCAGGCGCATCAGGTCCGAGGGGCGGTGGACCCGGGCGGCGAGCAGCGGCTCGTCGCCGGAGACGCGCTCGGGCAGGTTGGACGGCGCCTCGCCGGGAGACTGCCCCGGAGGCTGGATGTCGTGCCCCATCACCATGTCCGTCTCTGCATGCCGTGTCGTGGCGGCCGGTGCCGCCTCATCCTCTGTCGCTGACGTCGCTGACGTCGCTGACGTCGCTGACGTCGCTGACGTCGCTGACGTCGCCGATGTTGCCGATGTCGCTGAATTCACCGACGTCGCGCACGTCGCGGCGGTCGCCGCTGCCGCTTCCGTCGCCTGTTCTTGTTCTCGTATCACCAGTCACCGCCCGCACGATGGTGGCATGAAGCGGGGCCGTACGGAGGCATCAGGGGGTTGTCGGTGCGGTGAGGCAGGATGACCCGAATGGAGAACCAGGAGCTGCCCGAGCTGCCCGAATATGCGGAACGGGTCCTTCAGGCCGCCGAGGAGATCCCGCCCGGCCGGGTGATGACCTACGGGGACGTCGCCGAGTACGTGGGGGAGGGCGGCCCGCGCCAGGTCGGCCGGATCATGGCGCTGTACGGCGGTTCGGTGCCCTGGTGGCGTGTGGTGCGGGCGGACGGCGCCCTGCTGCCCGGACACGAGGCACGTGCTCTTGGTCACTACCGCGCCGAGGGCACCCCGCTGCGGCAGCCCCAGGGCGGCGGCACGCCGCGCCTCGACATGCGCCGGGCCCGCTGGGACGGGTCGGCTCCGCAGGGCTGAGCGCGCGCAGGGCGGGACGGCCCCGGGTCGCCGCGGGGATCGCGTACCGTCGAAGTTCGCGCTTCTCACCCGGGCACCCCGAGAGGCCGGCACACCCCGGGCACGCCTCGCACCCCGAGCTGCCCGCCCACCATCCACCAGCAGGACCGGCGACCCACGTGACTTCCTCCTCCACCCTTGCGGCCGTGCGGGGCCCCGGTGCGTACCGGCTGGTGCGGACCGTGCCGGCACCGGTGCGGCCCCCTGTGCTGGACGCAGCGCAGCGCGCGGTGGTTGACCACACGGACGGACCACTGCTGGTCCTCGCCGGACCCGGCACCGGGAAGACGACGACGCTGGTGGAGGCGGTCGCGGCCCGGCTGGAGCGCGGCACCGACCCCGAGCGGATCCTCGTCCTCACCTTCAGCCGCAAGGCGGCCGTCGAGCTCCGCGACCGGATGGCGGCCCGGCTGGGCGGGCGGCGGCCCCCGCAGGCGACGACCTTCCACTCGTACTGCTACGCCCTGATCCGCGCCCACCAGGACGCCGAACTCTTCGCCGAGCCGCTGCGGCTGCTCTCCGGACCCGAGCAGGACCTGGCCGTCCGCGAGCTGCTCGCCGGGCAGATCGACCTGGAGAAGGCGGGCCTCGGCCGGGTCGGGTGGCCCGACGAACTGCGCGCCTGCCTCACCACCCGCGGCTTCGCCGACGAGGTCCGCGCCGTCCTCGCCCGCTCCCGCGAGCTGGGCCTGGGGCCGCGCGCCCTGGAGGAGTTCGCCCGGCGGGTCGGACGCCCCGACTGGCGGGCCGCCGCCGGCTTCCTCGCCGAGTACCTGGACGTCCTCGACCTCCAGGGCGTCCTCGACTACACGGAGCTCGTCCACCGCGCCGTGCTGCTCGCCGACTCCGCCGACCCGGCCGCGCTCCCCTCGTACGACGCGATCTTCGTCGACGAGTACCAGGACACCGACCCGGCGCAGGTCCGGCTGCTGCGCGCGCTCGCGGGCCGGCCGGCCGGGGCCGCCCGGGGCGGCGGCCGGGCGACGGGTGGGCGCACGGTGCTCGCCTTCGGCGACCCGGACCAGTCGATCTACGCCTTCCGCGGCGCCGACGTCAACGGCATCCTCGACTTCCCCGCGACCTTCGGCGGCACGGTCCGCGTCCTCGGCACCTCCCGCCGCTCCGGCGCCGGCCTGCTCGCCGCCACCCGGCTGCTCACCCAGCGCATGCCGCTGCCCCGGCTCCCCGCCGACAAGGCACGGGCCCATCGCGAGCTCACCCCGGTACGGGACGGGGGCCGGGTGGAGGTCTACACGTACCCCACCGCCTCCACCGAGACCGAGAACATCGCCGACCTCCTGCGCCGCGCGCACCTGGAGGACGGCGTCCCCTGGCACGAGATGGGCGTCCTCACCCGCGCCGCCGCCCACCTCCCGTCCCTCCGCCGCGCCCTCACCTCCGCCGGCGTCCCCGTCGAGACCGACGCGGCCGACACCCCCCTGCGCCACGAACCGGCGGTGGCACCCCTGCTCCTCGCCCTGCGGGCGGCGGCCGCCGGCGAGGCGCGCGCGGGTGCGGGCGAGGCGCGCGCGGACGACGACCCGGCCGCCCGCGGGGACGACGCGGACGGCGGTCCCGCCGTGGGCGCCGACGGCGCCGTGGACGGGGGCTCCAGCGGCGCCCACGCCCACGACGGCCGGGAGGAGGGCCCCGACGGCGAGGCACCCGAGGGCCCCGACGGCGACGTGCCCGAGGCCCCTGACGGCGACGCACCCGACGGCGACGCCCACGACGCCCCGTCCGCCGTTGCTCAGCCCGCTCCCGGCTGGCTCGATGTCGAGACCGCCGTCGCGCTGCTCGCCTCGCCGCTCGCCGGCATGGACCCCGCGGACCTGCGGCGGCTCGGGCGGGCACTGCGGGACGAGGAGCGGGCCGGCGGGAACGCGGTGCCCCCGCCCTCGGACGTGCTGCTCGCGCGGGCGCTCGCGGAACCCGAGCGGCTGGTCGCGCACGACCGCTCGTACGCCCGGGCCGCCCGGCGGCTCGGCGAGCTGCTGCGCGCCGCCCGGGCGCGGCTCGCGGCGGGCGGCACCGCCGAGGAGGCGCTGTGGCTGCTCTGGGACGGCACGCCCTGGCCCGGGCGCCTCGAACGGGCCTCCCTGCGCGGCGGCCCCGCCGGCCGCAACGCCGACCGGGACCTCGACGCCGTCTGCGCCCTGTTCGAGACCGCCGCCCGCGCCGAGGACCGGGTCGGCGGACGCGGCGCGCTCAACTTCCTGGAGGAGCTCGACGCCCAGGACATCGCCGCCGACACCCTCACCCGCCGCCACATCCGCCCCGACGCCGTCCGCCTCATGACCGCGCACCGCTCCAAGGGCCTGGAGTGGCGCCTGGTCGTCGTGGCGGGCGTGCAGGAGGGCCTCTGGCCCGACCTGCGGCGGCGCGGCTCCCTCCTGGAGGCCGACCGCATCGGCCGCGACGGCCTCGCCGAGCCGCTGACGCCGGGCGCCCTCCTCGCCGAGGAACGGCGTCTCTTCTACGTCGCCGCCACCCGCGCCCGCGAACGGCTCGTCGTCACCGCCGTCAAGGCCCCCGCCGAGGACGGCGACCAGCCCTCCCGCTTCCTCACCGAACTCGGCCAGGAGCCCAAGGACGTCGCCGGACGCCCCCGCCGCCCCCTCGCCGTCGCCGCCCTCGTCGCCGAGCTGCGCGCCACCACCGTCGACCCCGACGCCTCCCCGCAGCTGCGCGCCGCCGCCGCCGAACGCCTCGCCCGGCTCGCCGCCCTCACCGACGAGGAGGGCACCCCGCTCGTCCCGGCCGCCCACCCCGACCGCTGGTGGGGCCTGGCCGAGCCGACCCGCGGCAGCGTGCCGCTGCGCGACCGCGACCACCCGGTGGCGCTCTCCGGCTCCGCCCTCGACCAGCTCGCCAACACCTGCGCCCTCCAGTGGTTCCTGGGCCGCGAGGTCAAGGCCGACGCCCCCGCCACCGCCGCGCAGGGCTTCGGCAACGTCGTGCACGTCCTGGCCGACGAGGTCGCCTCCGGCCGTACCGCCGCCGACCTCGACGTCCTCATGGCCCGACTGGACTCGGTGTGGGACGGCCTCGCCTTCGACGCGCCCTGGAAGTCCTCCCAGGAGAAGGAGAACGCGCGGGTCGCCCTCGAACGCTTCCTGCGCTGGCACGTCATGGACCGCGCCGGCCGCACCCCCGCGGCCACCGAGCACGACTTCGACGTCACGCTCGCCGCGGGCGCCTACCAGGTGCGCATCCGGGGCTCCATGGACCGCGTCGAGGCCGACGAACAGGGCCGCGCCTACGTCGTCGACTTCAAGACCGGCAAGTCCGCCCCCACCAAGGACGAGGTGGCCCACCACCCGCAGCTCGCCGTCTACCAGCTCGCCGTCCGCGAGGGCGCCGTCGACGAGGTCTTCGGCGGCCGGACACCCGAGCCGGGCGGCGCCGAACTCGTCCAGCTGCGCCAGGCAGCCCCCAAGAAGGAGGGCGGCGACGCCCTCCCGAAGATCCAGGCCCAGGAACCCCTCGCGGGCGAGTGGGTCGGCGACCTGCTGGCCTCGGCGGCGGGCCGCGTCCTCGACGAGCGGTTCACCCCCAGCACCGGCCAGCACTGCACCACCTGCTCCTTCCGCGCCTCGTGCAGCGCCCGCCCGGAGGGCCGGCACGTGGTGGAGTAGGCCCCGCCGCCGCCCGGGCCCCGCCGCCGCGAAGTCGCGCGTACGGGACCGCTCCGGCAGGCTTGGATACCGGGGTCGAACACCGGGGGGACCGTCGGGGAACCCCTGGGCGCCGCCCGGGGGAGTCCGCGAGGAGGCTCGCATGGCGTCCCACACCACCACGTTCCGCGCCGCCGTCACCGCCGTCTGCACCGCCGCGATCGTCGGCGCCGGACCGGCCGCCCTGGCGCAGACGCCAACCTCCGCGGCCCCGCCGTCCGCCGCCCGGGTGCTCGCCCCCTCGCCCGACCCCTTCCAGGGCCTCACCGCCGACCAGATCGGCGACCGGGCGGTGGCCGCCACCCAGTCCGCGACCTCGCTGCGCATGACCGGCCGGGTCGTCTCCGGCGGCGAGCGGCTGGACGTCGACTTCTCGGTCGACGACCGGAAGCAGTGCACCGGCGTGGTGAGGATCGGGGGCGGCGCCGCCGAACTGCGCCAGTCCGCCGGCGTCACCTACATGAAGGGCGACGAGCGCTTCTGGCGGGCGTCCATGACCTCCCAGGGCATGCCCGAACCGCAGATCGCCGCCACCATCGAGCTGCTCAAGGGCCGCTGGCTGAAGATCACCCCCGGTCAGGCCGGCAGCAGCGACCTCAGCGGCGTCTGCGACCTGAAGGCGCTCCTCGCCGACCTCGGCGAGAACGAGGCCGAGCGCAGCGGACTGACCCGAGGGCCCGACGGCGTGGTGTCCGGCACCCCCGTCGCCACCCTCGTGAAGCACAAGCCCGGCGGGGAGACCACCACCGTGTCCGTCTCCGAGCGCGGCAAGCCGTACATCCTCAAGATGGTCAAGACCGGCGGAGACGAACCCGGCGCGATCGTGCTCTCCGAGTACGACAAGCCCGTCAAGGTCGTGATCCCGCCCGCCGACGAGACCGTCGACCTCTCCAAGCTGGACCAGGGCACCCCGGCGTGACGGACGTCTCGCCCGGCCCGGGATGTCGGTGGGCCCCGTTAGCCTCTTTGGAGTGACCGCACGCATCACCGACCCCGAGCAGCTCAAGGAGCTCCTCGGCATCCCGTTCACCCCGGAGCAGACGGCCTGCATCATCGCGCCGCCCGCCCCGCAGGTCATCGTGGCCGGAGCCGGCTCCGGCAAGACCACCGTGATGGCCGCCCGGGTGGTCTGGCTCGTCGGCACGGGCCAGGTAGCCCCCGAGCAGGTCCTCGGGCTCACCTTCACCAACAAGGCCGCCGGCGAGCTCGCCGAGCGCGTGCGCACCGCCCTCGTCCGGGCCGGGGTCACCGACCCCGACGTCATCGACCCCGACGACCCCCCGGGCGAGCCCCGCATCTCGACGTACCACGCCTTCGCCGGGCAGCTCCTCACCGACCACGGCCTGCGCATCGGCCTGGAGCCCACCTCACGGCTGCTCGCCGACGCCACCCGCTACCAGCTCGCCGCCCGCGTGCTGCGCGAGGCCCCCGGCCCGTACCCCGCGCTCACCAAGTCCTTCCCGACCCTGGTCGGCGACCTCCTCGCGCTCGACGCCGAGCTCGCCGAGCACCTCGTCCGCCCGCAGGACCTCAGGGCGTACGACACCGGGCTGCTCGACGCCCTGTCCCGCGCCAAGCTCACCAACGCCGACCTGCGCAAGGTCCCCGAGGCCGCCGCCGCCCGCCGCGAGCTCCTCGACCTCGTCGTGCGCTACCGCGCCGCCAAGCGCTCCCGCGACCTCCTCGACTTCGGCGACCAGATCGCCCTCTCCGCCGAGCTCGCCACCACCCGCCCCGAGGTCGGCGCGATCCTCCGGGACGAGTTCCGGGTCGTCCTCCTCGACGAGTACCAGGACACCTCCGTCGCCCAGCGGCTGCTCCTGTCCGGGCTCTTCGGACAGGGCACCGGGCACGCCGTGACCGCCGTCGGCGACCCCTGCCAGGCCATCTACGGCTGGCGCGGCGCCTCCGTCGCCAACCTCGACGACTTCCCCGAGCACTTCCCGTACCGCGACGGCAGCCCGGCCGCCCGCTACGCCCTCTCCGAGAACCGGCGCAGCGGCGGCCGCCTCCTCGACCTCGCCAACGGGCTCGCCGCCCCCCTGCGCGCCATGCACGCGGGCGTCGAGGCCCTGCGGCCCGCGCCCGGCGCCGAGCACGACGGCGGCGTCCGCATCGCCCTCCTCCCCACCCACGCGGAGGAGATCGACTGGCTCGCCGACTCCCTCGCCCACCTCGTCCGCACCGGCACCGAACCGGGCGAGATCGCCGTCCTGTGCCGCACGGCCGGCGACTTCCCCGCCATCCAGGCCGCCCTCGTCGCCCGGGACGTCCCCGTCGAGGTCGTCGGCCTCTCCGGGCTGCTCCACCTGCCCGAGGTCGCCGACCTCGTCGCCGTCTGCGAGGTCCTCCAGGACCCGGGCGCCAACGCCTCCCTCGTGCGGCTCCTCACCGGCCCCCGCTGGCGCATCGGCCCCCGCGACCTGGCCCTCCTCGGCCGCCGCGCCCGGCTGCTCGTGTACCGGCCCGGAGGCGGACCGGACGACCCCGACCAGCGGCTCGCCGCCGCCGTCGAGGGCGTCGACCCGGCCGAGGTGGTCTCCCTCGCGGACGCCCTCGACACCTTCCTGGACTCCGGCGGCCCGGGCGGCGAGGACGACGGACTGCCCTTCTCGGCCGAGGCCCGGGTCCGCTTCGCCCGCCTCGCCACCGAGCTGCGCGCCCTGCGCACCTCGCTCGCCGACCCCCTCATGGACGTGCTGCACCGGGTGCTCAACGCCACCGGACTGGAGGTCGAGCTCTCCGCCTCCCCGCACGCCCTGGCCGCCCGCCGCCGCGAGACCCTGGCCGGCTTCCTCGACACGGCCGCCGGCTTCGCCTCCCTCGACGGCGAGGCCACCCTCCTCGCCTTCCTCGGCTTCCTGCGCACGGCCGCGCAGTACGAGAAGGGCCTGGACCACGCCCTGCCCGGCGGCGAGAACACCGTCAAGGTGATGACCGCGCACAAGTCCAAGGGGCTGGAGTGGGACGTCGTCGCGGTGCCCGGCCTGGTCGCCGGGCAGTTCCCGTCCGCCCGCGCCCGCGAGTCCTGGACCTCGCAGCCCCAGGTCCTGCCGCACGCCCTGCGCGGCGACGCGGCCACGCTGCCCGCGGTCGACGGCTGGGACTCCAAGGCCCTCGGCGCCTTCAAGACCGCCCTGCGCGAGCACCAGCACACCGAGGAGCTCCGCCTCGGCTACGTGACCTTCACCCGCCCCCGCTCCCTCCTCCTCGGCTCCGCGCACTGGTGGGGCCCGGCCCAGAAGAAGCCCCGCGGCCCCTCCGACTTCCTCCAGGCCCTCTACCGCCACTGCGAGACGGGCCACGGCGAGATCGAGGCCTGGGCCGACGCCCCGGAGGAGGACGCGGAGAACCCCCTCCTCGCGGCCGACCTGACGGACCAGGCCTGGCCCCTGCCGCTGGACGAGGAGAGCCTGAGGCGACGGCGGGAGGCGGCCGAGCAGGTGCTGTCCCGGCTGTGGGCCCACGCCCCCCAGGGGCAGGGGACGCCGGCTCCCCGGTACCAGGGGGCGCCGGTGGCGCCCGCCGCCCAGGACCCGTACGACGAGGACCTGTGGCTCCCGGAGGAGGACTGGACCGAGAGCGCCCCGCACCTGGACGCCACCGCCGCCCACCCGGACGCCCCCGCTACCCACCCGGACGTCCCCGCCCAGCGCCACGAGCCCCTCTCCGCGGAGGACGCCAAGGCCATCGCCTCCTGGGACCGGGACCTCACCGCCCTCACCGCGGAGCTGCACCGGTCCCGCGCCACCACCAGGGACGTCGTCCTCCCCGCGTACCTCTCCGCCTCCCAGGTCCTCCGCCTCGCCGCCGACCCCGACGGCTTCGCGAAGGAGCTGGCCCGGCCCATGCCGAAGCCGCCGCAGCCCGCCGCCCGCCGCGGCACCCGGTTCCACGCCTGGGTGGAGTCGCGGTTCGAGGAGCTGCCGCTGCCCCTGCTCGGCCCGGACGAGCTGCCCGGCGGCGAGGAGTTCGCGGGGGAGCCGGAGATCGTGGACGAGCGGGACCTGGACGCCCTCAAGGAGGCCTTCGGCCGCACGCCGTACGCCCACCGCACCCCGTACCGGGTGGAGATCCCCGTCCACCTCTCGCTCGCGGGGCGGGTGGTCCGGGGCCGGATCGACGCCGTCTACCGGGACCCGGACTCCGGCGCGTACGAGATCGTCGACTGGAAGACCAGCCGGCTGCGCACCGCGGACCCGCTCCAGCTCGCGATCTACCGGCTCGCCTGGGCCGAACAGCACGGACTGGCCCCGGAGGAGGTCGCCGCCGCCTTCGTCTACGTGCGGACGGGGGAGGTCGTGCGCCCCGCGCGGCTGCCGGGCCGGGCCGAGCTGGAGGCGCTGCTGCTCGGCGGGGACTCCCCGGACGGGGACCCCGTCGGCGCCGGATAGGCTCGGAGCCATGAGCCAGACCCCGGACAACGCCGTCCGCACCGCACGGACCGAGACCGTACGCGCGTACGTCGAGCAGCACCGCGCCGCCTTCCTCGACGAGCTCGCCGAGTGGCTGCGCATCCCCTCGGTGTCGGCGCAGCCCGACCGCGCGGACGACGTGCGGCGCAGCGCGGACTGGCTCGCCGACCGGCTGGCCGGGACCGGCTTCCCCACCGTGGAGGTCTGGGAGACGGACGGCGCCCCGGCGGTGTTCGCCGAGTGGGCGTCCGGGGAGCCGGACGCGCCGACCGTGCTGGTCTACGGGCACCACGACGTGCAGCCCGCCGCCCGCGAGGACGGCTGGCACACCGACCCGTTCGAGCCCACGGTCGTCGACGGCCGGATGTACGCGCGGGGCGCCGCCGACGACAAGGGCCAGGTGTTCTTCCACACCCTCGGGGTCCGCGCGCACCTCGCCGCCACCGGCCGCACCGCGCCCGCGGTCAACCTCAAGCTGCTCGTGGAGGGTGAGGAGGAGTCCGGTTCGCCGCACTTCCGCGCCCTCGTGGAGAAGCACGCCGACCGGCTGGCCACCGACATCGTGATCGTCTCCGACACCGGCATGTGGTCCGAGACCACCCCGACCGTGTGCACCGGCATGCGCGGGGTCGCCGACTGCGAGATCGACCTGTACGGCCCCGACCAGGACATCCACTCCGGTTCCTTCGGCGGCGCCGTGCCCAACCCGGCCACCGTCGCCGGCCGGATCGTCGCCGCCCTGCACGACGCGGACGAGCGGGTCGCGATCCCCGGCTTCTACGACGGGGTCACCGAGCTCTCCGACGCCGAGCGGGCGCTCATCGCCGAGCTGCCCTTCGACGAGACCGGCTGGCTGACCACCGCCAGGTCGCACGGCACCCTCGGCGAGGCCGGCTACTCCACCCTGGAGCGCGTCTGGGCCCGCCCCACCGCCGAGGTCAACGGCATCGGCGGCGGCTACCAGGGCCCCGGCGGGAAGACGATCGTCCCCGCCTCCGCCCACCTCAAGCTCTCCTTCCGGCTCGTCGCCGGACAGGACCCGGAGCACATCGAGAGCGCCGTCCGCGGCTGGCTGGCCGGGCTGGTCCCGGCGGGCGTCCGGTACGAGATCGTCTTCGGCGCCCCGACCCGGCCCTGTCTCACACCGCTGGACCACCCGGCCCTGAAGGCCGTGGCCGGGGCGATGAGCCTCGCCTTCGACGGCGCCAAGGTCCGCTACACCCGCGAGGGCGGCTCGGGACCGGCCGCCGACCTCCAGGACGTGCTGGGCGCGCCGGTGCTGTTCCTGGGCATCTCGGTGCCGTCCGACGGCTGGCACGCACCGAACGAGAAGGTCGAGCTCGACCTGCTCATGAAGGGCGTCGAGGCCTCCGCTCACCTGTGGGGCGAGCTGCCCGCCGCCCTCTGAGCGGCCCGGCGGGCCCGAGCGCGGGCCCGCCGGCCGACCGTCCTGACGCCGAACGCAGAAACCACCGATCCGGGGGAGTTGGAAGCACCTGTGAGCACCTTCCGTTACGAGGCCGGGGACCGTCCGATCGGACTGACCGCCCCGAGCGGCATCGACCGCGCCGCCCACCACCGCCTGGACGAGGCGTGGCTGGCGGCCGCCTGGAGCCACCCGACCACCCGGGTGTTCGTGGTCTCGGGGGGACAGGTGCTCATCGACGAGCCCGCCGACGACGCCGACGGCCGGACCGAGCTGGTGATGACCCCGGCCTTCGAGGCCCCGGTCACCGAGACCCACCGCTACTTCCTGGGCACGGACGCCGACGGCGTCTCCTACTTCGCGCTGCAGAAGGACAGCCTGCCGGGCCGCATGGACCAGTCCGCTCGGCCCGCCGGGCTGCGCGAGGCGGGGCTGCTGCTGTCGCCGCGCGACGCGGGCCTGATGGTGCACGCGGTGGCGCTGGAGAACTGGCAGCGGCTGCACCGCTTCTGCTCGCGCTGCGGCGAGCGGACCGTGGTGGCCGCGGCCGGCCACATCCGCCGCTGCCAGGCCTGCGGCGCCGAGCACTACCCGCGCACCGACCCGGCCGTGATCATGCTGGTCACCGACGACCAGGACCGGGCGCTGCTCGGCCGCCAGGTGCACTGGCCCGAGGGCCGCTTCTCCACCCTCGCGGGCTTCGTCGAGCCGGGCGAGTCCATCGAGCAGTCGGTGGCGCGCGAGGTCTTCGAGGAGGCCGGCGTCACGGTCGGCGAGGTCGAGTACGTCGCCAGCCAGCCCTGGCCCTTCCCGTCCAGCCTGATGCTGGGCTTCTTCGCCCGCGCGACCTCCTCGGAGATCGCCGTCGACGGCGAGGAGATCCAGGAGGCCCGCTGGTTCTCCCGCGAGGACCTGGCCGCCGCGTTCGAGTCGGGCGAGGTCCTGCCGCCGTACGGCATCTCGATCGCCTCGCGGCTGATCGAGCTCTGGTACGGGAAGCCGCTGCCGAAGCCGGGCGACGTGGTCTGACACGGCCGGGCCCGCCGAGCGGCCCGAGCCGTGCCCAGGCGCATGCGGAACGCGAACGGCCCCCTCCCGGCACTGCCGGGAGGGGGCCGTTTTCGGCCAAGGGCACGAGGGGCCGGCTCAGACGCCGACCTTCTGCTTGACCTGCGCGAGCGACGGGTTCGTCAGCGTCGAACCGTCCGGGAAGAGCACGGTCGGGACGGTCTGGTTGCCCCCATTGGCCTTCTCCACGAACGCGGCCGACTCGGGGTCCTGCTCGATGTTGACCTCGGTGTACGCGATGCCCTCGCGGTCCATCTGGCTCTTCAGCCGGCGGCAGTAGCCGCACCACGTCGTGCTGTACATCGTCACAGTGCCCTGCATGGCCTGGCGCTCCTCTGTCTCGCGGTCGGGTGCCGAGAGGAGAACGTACGCGGTCCCCCGGCCATTCCCGCATCCGGCCCGTTCCGTATTCGTATGACCGGTGCCACACCCCTGTGGACAGGCCTCCGCATCCACCCCCGGGAACCTGGCAGCATGGCGGAGTGACACCAGCAACGCACTCCACTTTCTTCCCGCAGGTCCCCGAGACGGCCGACGCGGTGCTCGACGGGCTCGACCCCGAGCAGCGCGAGGTCGCCCTGGCCCTGCACGGACCGGTGTGCGTCCTCGCCGGAGCGGGCACGGGCAAGACCCGGGCCATCACCCACCGCATCGCCTACGGGGTGAGGGCGGGCATCCTGGCGCCCGCGAGCGTGCTCGCCGTCACCTTCACCAACCGCGCCGCCGGCGAGATGCGCGGCCGGCTCCGCCAGCTCGGCGCGGGCGGCGTCCAGGCCCGCACCTTCCACTCGGCGGCGCTGCGCCAGCTCCAGTACTTCTGGCCGAAAGCGGTCGGTGGCGAGCTGCCCCGGCTCCTGGAGCGGAAGGTCCAGCTGGTCGCCGACGCGGCCGCCCGCTGCCGGATCCGGCTCGACCGGAACGAGCTGCGGGACGTCACGAGCGAGATCGAGTGGGCCAAGGTCACCCAGACCGTCCCCGCCGACTACCCGGCCGCCGTCGCCAAGTCGGTGCGCGACGCCCCCCGCGACCCGGCCGAGATCGGCCAGGTCTACGCGATGTACGAGCAGCTCAAGCGCGACCGCGACGTCATCGACTTCGAGGACGTGCTGCTGCTCACGGTCGCCATCCTCCAGGACCGGCACGACATCGCCGACCAGATCCGCCGCCAGTACCAGCACTTCGTGGTGGACGAGTACCAGGACGTCTCGCCGCTCCAGCAGCGGCTGCTCGACCTGTGGCTCGGCGAGCGCGACACCCTGTGCGTGGTCGGCGACGCCAGCCAGACCATCTACTCCTTCACCGGCGCCACCCCCGACCACCTGCTGAACTTCCGCACCCGCCACCCGGACGCGACCGTGGTCAAGCTGGTCCGGGACTACCGGTCCACCCCCCAGGTCGTCCACCTGGCCAACGGGCTGCTCAGCCAGGCCCGCGGCCGGGCCGCCGAGCACCGCCTGGAGCTGATCTCCCAGCGCGATCCGGGCCCCGAGCCCGGCTACACCGAGTACGCGGACGAGCCGGCCGAGGCGGAGGGCACCGCCCGCCGCGTCCGGGACCTGATCGCCGCCGGCGTCCCCGCCGGCGAGATCGCCGTGCTCTACCGGATCAACGCCCAGTCCGAGGTCTACGAGCAGGCCCTCGCCGACGCCGGCGTGCCCTACCAGCTGCGCGGAGCCGAGCGCTTCTTCGACCGCGAGGAGGTGCGCAAGGCGGGCGTGGCGCTGCGCGGCGCCGCCCGCGCCGGAGGGAACGACGCGCTCCTCGACGACGTCGAGGACCTGCCGGCCCAGGTCCGCGCGGTGCTCTCCAGCACCGGCTGGACCGAACGGCCGCCGACCGGCTCGGGCGCGGTCCGGGACCGCTGGGAGTCGCTGGCCGCGCTGGTCCGGCTGGCCGAGGACTTCGCCCGGGCCAGGCCCGGCGCCACCCTCTCCGACCTGGTCGCCGAGCTCGACGAGCGGGCCGCCGCCCAGCACGCGCCCACCGTCCAGGGCGTCACGCTGGCCTCGCTGCACGCCGCCAAGGGCCTGGAGTGGGACGCCGTCTTCCTGGTCGGCCTCGCCGAGGGCATGATGCCGATCACCTACGCCAAGACCGACGAGCAGGTCGAGGAGGAGCGCCGGCTGCTCTATGTGGGCGTCACCCGGGCCCGGGTCCACCTGACGCTCTCCTGGGCGCTCTCGCGCTCCCCGGGCGGCCGCGCCTCCCGGCGCCCCACCCGCTTCCTCAAGGGCCTGAGGCCCGGCTCCGGCGCCCTCGGCACGGCCGGCACGGGCGGTGGCGGCGGGATCGAGCGCGGTACGGGCGCCGCCCCCGAGCGGCGCAGGCGGCGCGGCCCGGCCCGTTGCCGGGTCTGCGGCGCCACGCTCACCGAGGCCGGCGAGATGAAGCTGATGCGCTGCGAGGACTGCCCGTCGGACATGGACGAGGGGCTGTACGAGCGCCTGCGCGAGTGGCGCGCGGGACAGGCGGGGCAGCTTGGCCAGCCGGCGTATTGCGTGTTCACCGACAAGACGCTCATGGCGATCGCCGAACGCGTACCGGACTCCGCGGGGGAGCTGGCCGCGATCTCCGGGGTGGGCGCCCGCAAGCTGGACCGCTTCGGAGCCGATGTTCTCGCCATCTGCGCAGGTGAGGACCGTGGAGGAAGCCACGACGAGACCTGAGGAAAACTCGTCGGAAAAATAGTTTGCGCCCGCCCCGCCACGCCCCATAGGTTCTTAACCACGGAAACAGCGGCTTCTTCGAAGCCCTGTCTTCGTGCTGTACTTGTCCAAATGAACATGAGGGTCCGGCTCACCCCGAGCCCTCCGAGACGCCGAGAGGAGGCGATTCCAGTGATCAGCATCATCGAGAACATCAAGACCAGCACCGCCAAAATGACCGATCTCTCGGTCGTCTCCGCCTGCACGCTCGGCTTCTCCGCCGGCGCGCCCGTGTCCTCGGTGGCCCCGGCCTCCTTCGCGTCCTCCGCTCTCCTTGGCAGCGGTCTGTCCGGCGCCGGTATGCCCGTTCTCGGCATGCCCGGTCTGCTGGTCGATCGCCCGGAGCGCAATGAGCGACCGACCAAGGCACTGGAAGCAGGAGTAGTGGGCAAGGCCCAGGCCACGGCCTATGGCTTTGCGGCGACCGGTGCCGGCATTGAGCAGAAGCAGCAGACGACGCAGCACCACACGATGTGGGCCTTCCGTGGGCTCGAACCCTGGAGTGATCCAGTCTGATCGACGATCAGACCGGCGCCTTCAGGGCCGCGGAACCCCACCAGGGATCCGCGGCCCTTCTGTTTGTCCCCGAACGGGGACGACGGAGCGAAGGGGCCTCGGGACCAGTAGCGACCGGTACCAGCAGAAACCCCGGCCCACCGGCCGGAACGACCAGACGAGGAAAAACACCCGTGCAACTCGAAGCGCACGCCCCGTCCGTACCGCCTTCCGAAACGATCCCCCCGCCCGGCCTCACGGAGGACTCCGCCTTGACCCCCCTCACCGCGCTGACCGCGCTCGACGACGCCATCGAGAACCTCGGCGTGCCCGTCCCCTGCCGCTCGTTCGACCCGGAGGTCTTCTTCGCCGAGTCCCCGGCCGATGTCGAGTACGCCAAGTCGCTCTGCCGGACCTGTCCGCTGATGGCGGCCTGCCTCGCGGGCGCCAAGGAGCGCCGGGAGCCCTGGGGCGTCTGGGGCGGCGAGCTCTTCGTCCAGGGCGTGGTCGTGGCCCGCAAGCGGCCCCGTGGCCGTCCGCGCAAGAACCCGGTCGCGGCATGAACGTCACCGGAACCATCGACCGCCCCCTCACGCACGATCCCCAGAAGCAGGCCCCGATGACCTCGCCCGCCCACGAGCCCTCCGGCTCCGCGACCCCAGACGTTTCGATCATCGGCGCCCACCGCTCGCGCCAGAACAGGACCCGTGAAATGCAACTCATCCCAGAAGCCCTGGCCCGTGCCCATATGCACGACCGCCTGCGGGAAGCCGACGCGGAACGCCAGGCCCTGCGCCTGGTCGCCGCCCGGCGCATGCAGCGGCGCGCCGAGCGCGTCTCGATGCGTGCCCGCCGCGCGCTCGCCATGGCCGTCATGCACTGACCCAGGCGACAGCCAGGTAGAACAGAACGCGGGGGCCGGTCCGAACGGACCGGCCCCCGCGGTGCGTTGTCCTGCCGCCGGACGCTCGTCGGGTTATCGTCACGAAGGTGAACGAAGCCCCGGCCCCCGAGGCCGCCTACGTGTGCGCCCGCTGTGGCAGGACCGCCCGGGAGCTGCCCCTCACCTGGACCTGTTCGGTGGAGAACGGCACCCGCGAGTACTTCTGCGAGGAGTGTGCCCGCGCCAACATCAGGGCCATCGAGGGCCGCCTCGACTCCTCCTGGTGGTGAGCGCCGGCCCCGCCGCCCGCCCCGCTACCCGGCCGCCTCCTCCGCGAAGCCGGGCAGCCACGCGGCCAGCTCGTCCCGCAGCCGGACCGTCGCGTTCAGCTGGCACAGCACCCCGATCGTGCTCAGCGTCACCCGGTGTATCAGCAGGTACGAGGGCGGCAGATTCAGCTGCTTGCCCAACTGGTGGGCGGGGGAGCGGGGGTCGGCGATCCGGGCCGCCTGGGTGCGCATCCAGCCGCGGGTGAAGACGAAGGACTCCGCCTCGGCCGGCTCGATGATCGGCAGCAGATACTCCAGGACCTCGTCCGGGTCGAGCGCGATGGACTCCTTCACGAAGCCCTCCGCGCGCAGCAGCTCGTAGACCGTCTCCGCGTCGCCGGCCAGGGTCATCCGCAGACAGGTGCCGATCGTCTCCGGAAGGCCGCCGGGCAGCCGGTCCACGGTGCCGAAGTCCAGCACCCCCAGCCGCCACCCGCCGGGCCCGTCGTCCTCGTCCCCGACGGGTCCGGGCAGCAGCCGGAAGTTGCCCGGGTGCGGATCGGCGTGCAGCAGACCGGTGCGCGCGGGCCCGGAGAAGAGGAAGCGGGCCAGCAGCTGGCCCGCCCGGTCCCGCTGCTCCGGCGTGCCGTCCGCGATCACCTCCGAGAGCGGGACGCCGTCCATCCACTCCGTCACCAGGACCTGCTCCGACTGGTGCACCACCGCGGGGACCACCACGTCCGGGTCGTCCGCGAACTCCTCGGCGTGCTCCCGCTGCGCCTCGGCCTCCAGGGCATAGTCCAGCTCCTCCGCGACACGGTCGCGCAACTCCGCGATCAGCGGCTTGATGTCCATGCCGGGGATCAGCGGGCCGAGCAGCCGGGCGAAGCGGCTCAGCTGGGTCAGGTCCGACAGCAGCGCGTCCCCCGCCCCCGGGTACTGCACCTTCACCGCGACCTCGCGGCCGTCGTGCCACACCGCCCGGTGCACCTGGCCGATCGAGGCCGCGGCCGCGGGCTTCTCCTCGAACTCCAGGAACAGCTCCCGCCACTCCTCGCCCAGCCGCTCCGCGAGCACCGCGTGCACCGTGCGCGTCGGCATCGGCGGCGCCGCCTCCTGCAGTTTGGTGAGCGCCGCCCGGTAGGGCCCCGCGACCTCCTCGGGGAGCGCCGACTCGAAGACGGACATGGCCTGCCCGAACTTCATCGCCCCGCCCTTGAGCTCGCCGAGCACCTTGAACAACTGCTCGGCCGTGCGCTGCTGGAGCTCCCGCGCGACGATCTCCGCGGACTTCCCGCCGATCCGCTTGCCGAGCCCCCACGTGGCCCGGCCCGCGAAGCCCAGAGGCAACGCGGCCAACTTGGCGGTCCGGGTGACCGCCTTCCGGGGAAGATCAGACATGCGCCCTCCAAGTCCCAGACTGCCGTGCCGGGCAGGCCCTACCCCGCCATTGTGTCCTGCGCCCTCGCCGCCGCTGAGGCATGCTCCCCCCTCCGCGCACGCCCGGCCCCGCACGGACACGCCGGATGGGCCCGCACCGGCTCCACGCGCCACTCCAGCAGCGGCAGCGACACCTCCCAGCGGGCCCCGGTGCTCGACGGCGGGTCGCCGTCGAGGAAGGCCAGCGCGTGCGCCGCCGCGAGGCCCGCGACCGCCGTGGCCAGCGCCACGTCGCAGGCCGGCAGCGGATGCGGTGTGCCGGAACGCCACTGGGCGGGCAGCCGGGGCCAGACGGGCTCCCGCTCGCACCGCTCCCGCTGCACGCACCCCGCGCAGGCGGTGGCCCCGGGCAGCACCAGCGGGCCCACCACGCCCGTCGCCTCCAGGACCCCCGCGTACAGATGGGGCGTGCCGGTGGCGACCCAGCCCTCGGCCGACAGCGGGTCGGGCACGTACGCCCCGAGGCCGTCCCGGGGTGTCACCACCACGAGTGAGAGCCCGGGCTCGCCACCGCCGTCACCCGGTCCGGTACGAACCTCCCGCGGCGGGCGCCCGCCGGGTGCCGAGCGCCCCACCAGACGCCGGGCCGCCACCGCGCGCCGCTCGCCTACCGCCTCGGCCGGCAGTCCGCCCGGGGACACCTCCCACGGCGCGACCGTGCCCGCGTCCAGGACCTCCACCCGGCCCACGCCCGCGGCCGAGAGGAGCGCCGCCACCGCCGCGCCGACCCGGCCGGCGCCCCGGACCTGGACCCGCCGGGCCCGTCGCGCGGCGAGCGCCCGCGCCGCCCCGTCCGGAGCACGGTGGACGACGGAGAGCGAGGCCAGGTCCGCGCGCACCGGATCGAGCGCCGGATCCGCCCGCCGCGCCGAGGCGTCGGCGATGAGCCCGGCCGCCGCGAGCCGCCCGAGCAGCGCCTCAAGGTGCCCGTCGGGCAGTCCCAGGGCCCGGGCCTCCGCCCGCAGCAGCTCCGTCCCGCGGGTTCCGTCGAAGAGGCCGATCAGGCTGCCGGTCGTCGTGTCGACCGGGCCCAGGACGACCGCGTGCGCGGGCGTCACCCCGAACTGCACGTACCGCAGATTCCGCCAGGCGCGCCGCAGCGCCGGTTTGACCATCGGATGCATGACCCGCCCCCCGTGAATCCGTAAACGATCTTTCTTCGTCGTGACGCGCCGTCCATCGGTGAGGTCGGCTCCGTTGTCAGATTGCCCGGTCGGTGCGTGCGGAGCGGAAAGTTGTCCACAGGGTCGTGGCATTAATCATTTGAATGGTGCGGGACTTCCCGCGCCGCCAGCGGGTAACGTCGGGCCCGTGCCGGCCGACCCACAGAGCAGCCTGACGAGCAATCCGCCCCGCGGCTCGGGGAGGGGTGCGGTCGAGGTCCGGAGAAGCTCCCGCCGGAGCAGAACCGTCTCCGCCTACCGCGAGGGCGACCGGACCATCGTGCTCATCCCCGCCCGGATGTCGGAGGCGGAGGAGCAGCGCTGGGTCACCGTCATGCTGGACAAGCTGGCGGCCCAGGAGAGCCGCGGCGTCCTCGGCGACCGGGAGCTGACCGAGCGCGCCGAACGCCTGGCCGAGCAGTACTTCGCCGGCCGGGCCCGGCCCAGCTCCGTGCGGTGGGTGACCAACCAGAACACCCGCTGGGGCTCCTGCACCCCCTCCGAGGGCAGCATCCGCCTCTCCCACCGGCTCCAGGGCATGCCCGAGTACGTCGTCGACTACGTGCTCTGCCACGAGCTGGCCCACCTCCTCGTGCCCGGTCACGGGCCGGACTTCTGGCGGCTCCTGGAGGCCTATCCGCGCACCGAGCGGGCCCGCGGCTATCTCGAGGGCGTGGTCGCCGCCGGGCGGCTGCCGCACCTGCCGGCCGCGCGCGAGGAGTGATTCCGGCCAGGCTCCGGTTCTGTACCGAATGCGTCCCGGCTTGTCCGAATGCCACGGACAGCCGTTAGCCTGGCGCGACGCATTCGTGAATCGGGATGGGGGACGGTCGTCACATATGGCCAGGGAATTCCAACGCGGCCACAAGGCCAAGATCAGTGATCTCACGGCGGGCACCGATCTGTACGTGGGCGTGCAGATCGCGGCGCCCGGCCTGAGCTTCGACATCAGCTGCTTCGGCCTCGATGTGGACGAGCGGCTCTCCGACGACCGGTACTTCGTCTTCTTCAACCAGCCGAAGTCCCCCGAGGAGTCCATCCAGCTCCTCGGCGCGCAGGCCGGCGACACCGAGTCCTTCCGCGTCACCCTCGACCGTGTGCCCGCGCACATCCACAAACTGTCGTTCACCGCGACGATCGACGGCGCCGGGCAGATGTCGCAGGTCGGCCCCGGCTGGATCCGGATCGTCGCGGGCGGCGAGGAAGTCGCCCGCTACGCCTTCACCGGCGCGGAGTTCTCCACCGAGCGCGCCGTCATGCTCGGCGACTTCTACCTGAAGGACGTCTGGCGCTTCGCCGCCGTCGGCCAGGGCTTCGACGGCGGACTGGAGGCGCTGCTCAAGAACTTCGGCGGCGAGGTCGCCGAGGAGGAGCCGGCCCCGCAGCAGGCTCCCGCCGGTGCCCCCGGCTTCTCCCCGCCCGCGCAGGCCGCCGCGCCGCCGGCGTTCGGCGCCCCCGCCGCGCCCCCGGCGCCCGCCCCGGCCCCCTCGTTCGGAGCCCCGCAGGCCCCGGCCCCGGCTCCTGCTCCGGCACCCGCGCCGATGCACGCCGCGCCGACGATGGCCGCGCCGCTGGCAGCCCCGGCGCCCGCCCCGGCCCCGCCCGCCCCGGCGCCCGCCCCGGCCCCGCCCGCCCCGGCCCCGGCGCCGTACGGACAGCCGCCGCAGCCCCCGCAGTACGGTCAGGTCCCCGGCCAGACCCCGCCGCCCGGCGCCTACGGCCAGCCCGCCCCCGCCCCGTACGGACAGCCGCCGCAGCCCCCGCAGTACGGCCAGGCCCCCGGCCAGTTCGCCCCGCAGCACGGCATGCCGCAGGGCGTCCCCGCCACCGGTGCCGGGCTCGCCGCCGCGCTCGCGCCGTACAAGGAGGCCGCGACCGGCGCCCGCTGGACGCCGCAGAACCAGCAGCTCATGCGGGTCGACCTCGCCATGGGCGGCGCCCCCGTCCTCGCCCGCCAGGGCTCCATGGTCATGTACCAGGGCAAGGTCGACTTCGCCTACAAGGGAGCGGGATTCGCCGGCCGGATCGTCGGCAACGCCACCGGCCAGGAGATGCAGCTCATGCGCTGCACCGGCCGCGGCCAGGTCTTCCTCGCCGAGAACGGCGCCCATCTGCACCCCATCGAGCTCCAGGGCGACGGCATCTGCGTCTCCGCGGAGAACGTGCTCGCCTTCGACGAGTCGCTCCAGCACGAGGTCCGGCGCATCGAGGGCCACGGCATCCCCGGGGGCGCCCTGTTCACCATGCAGTTCCAGGGCACCGGCACCGTCATCGTGAAGACCCAGGGCGTGCCCGTCGTGCTGCCCGTCACGCCGACCACCTTCGCCGACTGCAACGCCGTCGTCGCCTGGTCGTCCGCCTCCCAGGTGATCCTCTCCAGCCAGGTCCGGCTGCGCCGCAACGCGTACCCCGGCCACAGCGGGGAGACCGTCAACCTCCAGTTCCGGGGAGCCCCCGGCAACTTCATCGTCGTCCAGCCCTACGAGGTCTGAGGGAGCCCGGAACCATGAACCAGCAACTCGCGGGCTACGCCCCGACCCCCGTCACGGCCCGCATGGAGAACCACGGGCGCTCCATGCTCAAGGTCGCCATGGCCAGCGGCCAGGACCTCTACGCGCGCACCGGCTCGATGGTCGCCTACGAGGGCTTCATCACCTACGAGCCCAACCCGCCGGCCGTCCGCCAGGTCGCCCAGCAGTGGCTCACCGGCGAGGGCGCCCCGGTCATGAAGTGCTCCGGCGACGGACTGCTCTACCTGGCCGACTACGGCGCCGACGTCGTCGTCATCAACCTCGCCAACGAGTCCCTCTCCGTCAACGGCAGCAACCTGCTCGCCTTCGACGCGCACCTCCAGTGGGGCGTCGAGCGGGTCAAGGGCCTCGCCAAGTTCGCCGGGCAGGGCCTGTTCAACGTCCAGGTCGCGGGCACCGGCTGGGTCGCGCTCACCTCGCGCGGCACGCCGATCGTCGTCGACTGCGGCCGCGGCGAGGACGAGACCTACGTCGATCCGGACGCGCTGGTCGCCTGGTCCCCGGCGCTCAAGGTCAAGGGCAAGCGCAGCTTCAAGGCCTCCTCCCTCATCGGGCGGGGCAGCGGCGAGGCCTTCCAGATGGCCTTCTCCGGCCAGGGCATCGTCGTCGTACAGCCGAGCGAGGACAGCTCCGACCGCCTTCGGGCCCGGGGCTGAGGGGGAGCGAGAACACACCATGCAGAGCCCGCTTTTCAACCACGCCGAACAGCAGAGCCAGGAGCGGTACGTCATCCAGAACCCGCAGCTGCTGCGGGTCACCCTGGGCGGCCAGGACGACATCCTGGCCCGCAAGGGAGCGATGGTCGCCTACCAGGGCCTCGTCGACTTCGACGGCGAGTACCAGACCTCCAACCAGCGCCGGGCCCGCGCCCGCACCGGTGAGGGACTCGACCTCATGCGCTGCTCCGGCCAGGGCACCGTCTACTTCGCCAACCTCGCGCAGAACATCCACGTGATGGAGGTCGAGCAGGAGGGGCTGACCGTCGACAGCTCGTACGTCCTCGCGCTCGACTCGACGCTGCACACCGAGGTCATCGCCGTCGACAGCCAGTACGGGGTCTCCGGCACCGGCAAGTACCAGCTGAACATCTCCGGCCGCGGCAAGGTCGCCCTGATGACCTCAGGCCAGCCGCTGATGATGCAGGTCACGCCCGACAAGTACGTGAGCGCCGACGCGGACGCGATCGTCGCCTGGTCCACCGGGCTGCGGGTCCAGATGCAGGCGCAGACGCACAACTCCGGCGTCCGGCACCGCCGGGGCGGCACCGGCGAGGGCTGGGAGCTCAGCTTCCTCGGCCAGGGCTTCGCGCTCGTCCAGCCCAGCGAGGTCATGCCGCCGCAGCACGCCGCCATCGGGCAGGGCCTCGCCGCCCAGTACGGCGTCGGCCAGCACGGCGCCCACGCCCAGAACCAGAACAACGCCTGGAGCTGACGTACGCGGACGGGTAAGGGGCGGTCGCCATGGCGACCGCCCCTTACCCATGTCCCGCGTGGTGCCGTTCCCCGCGTTCCCGCCGTTCCCCGCTACGCGAGTCGCGCCAGCGTGCGCTCCAGCAGCCGCACCACCGACGTGTCCGCCACGTCCGCCACCTCGTCGTACGCGAACCAGCGCAGGTCCAGCGACTCCTCGCTGATCTCCGCCTGGGCCCCGGCCGGGGCCAGCGCCGCGTACTGCACGTCCAGGTGCCAGTGGCAGGGCGCCGGGATCGGGTGCCGGTCGAGCCGCACCGGGCCGCCCGGCAGCAGCGTCAGGCCCGCGATGCCGGACTCCTCCGTCGCCTCCCGCAGCGCCGCCGCCTCGACCGTCGGGTCGCCCGGCTCGCAGTGGCCGCCCATCTGCAGCCACATGTTCAGCTTCTTGTGCAGGGTGAGCAGCACCCGCCCGCGCGACGGGTCGATCACGAGCGCGCTGCTCGTGAGGTGACCGGCCGTGCAGGGCTTGTACATGCCGTCCTCGTGCTCCGCGAGGTGCGCCAGATAGGCGTCACGGAGCTCCGGCTGGTCCTCGTACCCCTTCAGGACGAGGACCGCGTCGTCGCGCAGCGTCACTCCTTGCCGCCCTCGGACTCGCCCTTGCCCTGCTCCCCGGGGGTCTCGCCGTCGCCCTTCGCGGCCTCGCCGAGCATCTTGTCCAGCTCGGAGAAGTCCAGGTGCTCACGGTGGACGAAGCCGTCCGGGTCGTCCAGGTCGGTCGCCGTCGGCAGCATGTCAGGGTGCTCCCACAGCGCGTCCCGGCCGTCCGTCCCGCGCGCGTCCGTGAGCGAGGCCCACAGCCGGGCCGCGTCCCGCAGCCGACGCGGACGCAGCTCCAGGCCGATCAGCGTGGCGAAGGTCTGCTCCGCGGGGCCACCCGTCGCCCGGCGCCGGCGCAGCGTCTCGCGCAGCGCGTCCGCCGAGGTCAGCCGGGACTTCGCGGCCTCGTGGACGACCGCGTCCACCCAGCCCTCGACCAGCGCGAGCGCCGTCTCCAGACGGGCCAGGGCCGCCTTCTGCTCCGGCGTGTCCTCCGGCTGGAACATGCCCTGCTGGAGTGCCTCCTGCAGCTGCTCGGGGTGGGTCGGGTCCAGCTGGCCCACCGCCTCCTCCAGCTTGGAGGTGTCGACCTTGATCCCGCGGGCGTAGCCCTCGACGGCGCCGAACAGGTGCGAGCGCAGCCACGGCACGTGCGCGAAGAGACGCTGGTGGGCGGCCTCGCGCAGGGCCAGGTAGAGCCGGACCTCCTCCGGGGGGACACCCAGGTCCTTGCCGAAGGCCTCCACGTTCAGCGGCAGCAGCGCCGCGCGGCCGGCCGGACCGAGCGGCAGCCCGACGTCCGTCGAGCCGACGACCTCGCCCGCGAGCGCGCCCACGGCCTGCCCGATCTGCTGGCCGAACATGGCGCCGCCCATGGAGCGCATCATGCCGATCAGCGGGCCCGCCATGGCCTGCATCTCCTGCGGGAGCACGTCACCCATCGCCGTGCCGACCCGCTCCGCGACCGGGTCGACCAGCTGCTGCCAGGCCGGGAGGGTCGCCTCGACCCACTCGGCACGGCTCCAGGCCACCGCCGTGTTCGCACCCGAGGGGAGCGAGGTCGCCTGGTCCAGCCACAGGTCGGCGAGGCGCACCGCCTCCTCGACCGCCGCCTTCTCGGACGGGCCGACGCTGGCGTCCTTGGTGCCGTCGGGCGTGCCCTGGGCGACGACCTGGCGCGCGATCTGCTTGGCCATGTCCCAGTTGACCGGGCCGCCCTCGTAGCTGAGCATCTGGCCGAGCTGCTGGAACGCCGCGCCCAGGTCCTGGGGGTTCAGCGACCCGAACATCGCGGCGAACGGGTTGTCCGCGCCGCCGGGGCCGCCGGCGCCGCCCATGCCGGGCAGCCCGCCGAAACCGAACGGGTCGCCGCCCTGGCCACCGGACCCCTGGCCACCTCCGGCGGGGTCCTTCTTCTTGCCTTCGTCGCCGTTCTCCGGCTCCTCCGGCGGAAGGCCGAATCCGAATGGGGTGTCACTCACAGGTTTCCTCGGCTCGTAGGGCCGCCGGCTTCTCTTCCGACGGCGGGTTCTCGGCTCGGCTCGCCTCCCCGACTACACACCACCAGCGTAGACATCCGTGCCGGATCCGGGCTCGGTGCTCCGCCGGGCCGTGGGCTGCGGCAGGATGGACGCCACCTGGTACGTACGCGTCATTAACGTACGTACTGAAGACAACCGCTGGAGACGCCCGGTGAGTTCCCCAGATCCTCAGGTTCGCGCAGCGCGAAACCACTCGGCCAGGTCCGCCGCGCGCGGCCCCGTCGTCGCGGTCACCGGTGCCGCGACCGGCGTCGGCGACCTCCTGACCAGGCGCCTTGCCGCCTCCGACGAGATCAAGCAGGTCGTCGCGATCGACGAGCGCCGGGGCGAGGTGGCCGAGGCGCAGTGGCACATCCTCGACGTACGCGATCCGGCCATCGCGGAGAAGCTCCGCGGCGTGGACGTGGTCGTGCACCTCGCCGTCGACCTCGACCTGGAGACCGACCCGGCCGCACGGACCGCCTACAACGTGCGCGGCACGCAGACCGTCCTCACCGCCGCCGCCGCGGCCGGGGTCCACCGGGTGGTGCTCTGCACCTCCACGATGGTCTACGGGGCCCTGCCCGACAACGACATCCCGCTCTCCGAGGACGCCGAGCTGCGCGCCACCGCCGAGGCCACGGGCGTCGGCGACCTCCTGGAGATCGAGCGCCTGGGCCGCCGCGCCCCGCGCGCCCACCCCGGACTCCACGTGACCGTGGTGCGGCCCGCCGTCCTGATCGGCGGTACGGACACGGCGCTGACCCGCTACTTCGAGTCGCCCCGGCTCCTCGTCGTCGCCGGATCCCGCCCCACCTGGCAGTTCTGCCACGTGGACGACCTGGTCAGCGCGCTGGAGTACGCGGCGCTGGAGAAGGTCGACGGCGAGTTCGCGGTCGGCTGCGAGGGCTGGCTGGAGCAGGAGGAGGTCGAGGAGCTGTCCGGCATCCGCCGGATGGAGCTGCCCTCGGCCGTCGCCCTGGGCGCGGCGGCCCGGCTGCACCGGATCGGGCTCACCCCGTCCCCGGCGGGCGACCTCGCGTACACGATGCACCCCTGGGTGGTCAGCGTCGGGCGGCTGCACGACGCCGGCTGGCGGCCGCGGTGGACCAACGAGGAGGTGCTCGCCGCGCTCCTGGAGGAGGTCCAGGGCCGGCACACCGTCGCCGGACGCCGGCTCGGGCGCAAGGACGCGACGGCGGCCGGTGCGGCCGGCGCGACGGTGGCGCTGCTCGGCACGGCGGCCCTGGTCCGGCAGATGCGGAAGCGGCGGGGGCTGTAGGCGCGGTCAGCGGGCCGGATCCGCGGGCGGCGCCTGTAGGACCCTCCTACGGCGGGTCGGCGCGGCCGGTCGAAAACGCTATTCCGCGTTGTCCGCGCGGTGCGGCACGATGGTGGGCATGGCACACACGCACGCCCACCCGAGCGACCACCCCGGCGAGCTGGGCGGGGACGACCCGATCAAGCTCCTCGCGATCCGTGACACCGCGCTCTCGGTCGACGAGGTCTTCCGCGCGGTCGGCGACGACGCCGCCGGCGGCATGACGCTCTTCGTGGGCACGGTGCGCAACCACGACGGGGGTGCCGACGTCGACGCCCTGGGCTACTCCTGCCACCCCTCCGCCGAGGCGGAGATGCGCCGGGTCGCCGAGAAGGTCGTGGCCGACTACCCGGTCCGCGCCCTGGCCGCCGTCCACCGTGTGGGTGACCTCCGTGTGGGTGACATCGCGGTCGTCGTCGCCGTCTCCTGCCCGCACCGGGGCGAGGCCTTCGAGGCCTGCCGCAAGCTCATCGACGACCTCAAGCACGAGGTCCCGATCTGGAAGCACCAGACCTTCTCGGACGGTACCGAGGAGTGGGTGGGTGCCTGCTGAGGCCTGGTGGGTGCCTGCCGATCGCGCAAGGCGCCACGCCGACGACCCGTAGTCGAACGCCCCGATTTGCGTAACCGCCCCCCAGGTACGAGCGTTGATTCCGCGGATGAATAATCTGCTGATCAACTCACTGGGGACCATTGGGGATGGGAGGTCGGGATGGCAGCGCTCGCCTGGTTGCTGATTCCGCTTTTCGCAGTCGTCGGCGCGGCGATATGGGGAAGCTGGGCTTCACGCAACAAGACCATCGGGGACGTCGCCGAGCTCGCGGGCTACGCGCGGTTCAGGGACGCCATGGAGCGCTCCCACGTGCCCGCTTCCGCTTCGGTCCGCCCGGAGCACGAGACGGCCCCCGCGGCCGCCGCGCCGACCCCGGCCGCGAGCTCCACCACCGGCTGAGCCCCGAAGGCGCACTCACAGGCCGGTCCCGTACTGTCGTTCCATGCCACGCCGCACCGCGACGATGCTCGCCTCCACCCTGGTCCTGATCACGCTGCTCTGCGTGGGCGTCCTCATTCCGGTGCCGTACTCGGAGATGAGCCCCGGTCCGACGGTGAACACCCTCGGCGAGGCGCGCGGAGAGCCGGTCCTCCAGATCTCGGGTCGTCAGACCTACCCGACCACCGGCCACCTCAACATGACGACGGTCCGTGTCACCGGCGCGGACTACAACATGAACGCGGTCGAGGCCGTCTACGGCTGGCTCGCCCACGACAGCGTGGTCGTCCCGCACGACACGCTCTACCCGGACGGCAAGACCGAGGAGCAGTCGAGCCAGGAGAACGCCGAGGAGTTCAGCCAGTCCCAGGAGAGCGCCAAGGTCGCCGCCCTCAAGGAGCTGGGCATCCCGGTGACCACCCGGGTCGTCGTCGCCACCGTCGTCAAGGACACCCCCGCCGAGGGCAAGCTGCACGCGGGCGACGTGATCCGCGCGGTCGACGGCGTGGCCGTCAAGGAGCCGGGCGACGTCGCCAAGCAGGTCACCAAGCGCAAGCCCGGTCAGGACGTGGAGTTCACGATCGTCCCCGCCAAGGAGGCGGCGGCCGCGGAGAAGGCCCACAAGGACGCCACGGCGACGAAGAAGGTGGTCCTCACCACCGCGAAGTCGCAGGAGGGCGACCGGGCCATCGTCGGCATCCAGGCCGGCACCGACCACGTCTTCCCGTTCACCATCGACATCAACCTGGCCGACGTCGGCGGCCCCAGCGCCGGTCTGATGTTCGCGCTGGGCATCGTCGACAAGCTGACCCCCGAGTCCCTCACCAGCGGCAAGTTCATCGCCGGCACCGGCACCATCGACGACAAGGGCAAGGTCGGCCCGATCGGCGGCATCGAGATGAAGCTGGTCGGCGCGCGCGACGCGGGTGCCGAGTACTTCCTCACCCCGGCCGACAACTGCGCGGCCGCGGCCGCCGACACCCCGGACGGACTCACCCTCGTCAAGGTGGGCACCATCGGCGACGCGACGAAGGCGCTGGAGCAGCTGCGCAAGGGCGACACCGCCTCGCTGCCCAGCTGCTCCAAGAGCTGACCCGGGCCCCGTTACGAGGCGAAGGTCGCCGACAGCGCGTCCGCGAGGCCCGGCACCAGGTCGGGCCCGGTGAGCACCTCGTTCGGCGAGTCCTTCTCGCGCAGCCGGATCGCCGCCTCGCGGGAGCCGTCGCGCAGCACGGCCACGGTCATCCGGACCTCCTGGCGGTCCGGGTGCCGGGCCACCCACTTGGCGAGCGCGGCCCCGCCCAGGTCCTTGGGCACGGCGGCCTCGGCGGACGGCGGCAGCATCATCCGCTCCACGGTCAGCGCGCAGCCGGTGACCGCGGACGGCCAGGCGATGGTCCCGAGGAACTCGTCGAGGGCCTTGCCGCGCGGCAGCTGGTCCTGCTCGATCGGGGTGTAGCCGGCGGCGGCGGTGCCGCCGAGGCCGAGCTGGGAGGCGAGCGAGGGCTCCTGGGCGCGCAGCTTGGCGGTGTCGACCAGGGCGAAGAGGCGGGCCGGCTGGTCCCAGCCGAGGCCCGACGCGTACTCGTCGATCTCGAGCACGGCGCGGGTGAGGGGGCTCGAGGCCATCTGGGGGCCGGAGGGGGAAACGTTGGACATGGACAACATCCTGCCTGGTCTTTCGCCGAAGTCCCGCCGAAGTGCCCGCCGAGGTCTTTCCCGGGCAGCCGAGAGGACGGGAAACGGCGGCCGCTCCGGGAACTCGGTAAAGCCTCAGTAAGTTGCATCAGTGGGCTCTACGATCGCGGAGCCTGCTTATCGACGCATCAACCTCGAGGGGCGCACGTTGGCTTTCCAGATGCCGGACCGCGGCGGCGGCACAGGTCCGTCCGGGCCAAGGATCAGAGTCGGCCGGCCGTCCCGGCGGGCCCGTACGCTGCTCATGACCCTGGGCGTGCTGGCTGTTCTCGCCATGGTGTTCGTGATGTTCGCGGGATTCTGGACGGACTGGCTCTGGTTCCGTTCCGTCCATTACTCGTCCGTTTTCACCACCACGCTGTGGACCAAGATCGGCCTTTTCCTGGTCTTCGGTCTGCTCATGGCCCTGGCCGTCGGCCTGAACATCTGGCTGGCGTACCGGCTGCGGCCGCCGCTGAGCGCGATGTCGCTGGAGCAGCAGAGCCTCGACCGCTACCGGATGGGGCTCGCCCCCTTCAAGAAGTGGGTGCTGCTCGCCGTCACGGCCCTGGTGGGCCTGATCGCCGGCGCCTCCGCCTCCGGGCAGTGGCGCACCTGGCTGATGTGGGTGAACGGGGTCTCCTTCGGGCAGAAGGACCCGCAGTTCCAGCTGGACGTGTCGTTCTACGCGTTCGACCTGCCCTGGTACCGCTTCCTGCTCGCCTTCGGCTTCGGCGCCACCGTGCTCTCGCTGATCGCGGCGGCCCTCACGCACTACCTGTACGGCGGACTGCGCGTCACCAGCCCGGGCGCCCGCGCCACGGCGGCGGCGACCGGGCACCTGTCGGTGCTGCTCGGCGTCTTCGTGTCGCTGAAGGCCGTGGCGTACTGGCTGGACCGGTACGGCCTGGCGGTGAAGTCCAGCGACTTCAAGGCCACCGGCAACTGGACCGGTCTGCGGTACGTGGACGCCAACGCCTACCTTCCGGCGAAGACGATCCTGTTCTGCATCGCGGTGATCTGCGCGCTGCTGTTCTTCGCCACCCTGTGGCGGCGCACCTGGCAGCTGCCGGTGATCGGCTTCGGCCTGATGGTGCTCTCGGCGATCCTGATCGGCGGCCTGTACCCGGCCATCGTGCAGAAGTTCCAGGTCCAGCCGAACGAGCAGGCCAAGGAAGCGCCGTACATCAAGAAGAACATCGACGCGACGCGCAAGGCGTACGACATCGACTCCACCGAGGCGGAGAACTACTCGGGGAAGTCGACGGTCAAGGCCAAGGACCAGCTCCGCGCGGACGCCGACACGGCGGCCAGCTACCGGCTGATCGACCCGAACATCGTGTCGCCGACCTTCCAGCAGCTGGAGCAGAAGCGGAAGTACTACCAGTTCCCGCTGACCCTCGACGTCGACCGCTACCAGGGCAAGGACACCGTCGTCGGCCTGCGTGAGCTCAACATCAAGGGCATCCCGAAGCGGAACTGGATCAACGACCACTTCACCTACACCCACGGCTACGGCGCGATCATGGCCACGGGTACCCAGACGGACGCCAACGGCTCGCCGATCTTCACCGAGTCCGGCCTGCCGACCACGGGCATGCTCGGCCCGTACGAGCAGCGCATCTACTACGGCGAGAAGACCGACCAGTACTCGATCGTGGGCGGGCCCCAGAAGGAGCTCGACTACGAGGCGAACGGCGAGAAGACCACCAGCTACAAGGGCGACAGCGGCGTCAGCCTCTCCAGCGCCTTCAACCGCGCCGCCTACGCGGTCGCGTTCAGCGAGCCGCAGATCCTCTACTCGGGGGCCATCGGCGACGGCTCGCGGATCCTGTACAACCGCACGCCCAAGGAGCGCGTCGAGGCGGTCGCCCCCTGGCTGACCATCGACGGCGACGCCTACCCGGCGGTCGTGGACGGACGCATCCAGTGGATCGTCGACGCCTACACCACCACCAACGGCTACCCGTACGCCTCGCGCACCACCCTCGGCGACACCACGGCCGACTCCCTGACGGTCGGCAACCAGCAGCGCGCGGTCGTCGCCCAGCAGAACCAGGTCAACTACATCCGCAACTCGGTGAAGGCCACCGTCGACGCCTACGACGGCACGGTGAACCTCTACCAGTGGGACGAGCAGGACCCCGTCCTCAAGACCTGGATGAAGGCCTTCCCCGGCACGGTCAAGGACCGCGGGCAGATCGACGCCGACCTCATGAAGCACCTGCGGTACCCGCAGGACATGTTCAAGGTCCAGCGCGAGCTGCTCACCCGGTACCACGTGCAGGACCCGGCCCAGTTCTACAGCGGCTCGGACGCCTGGCAGGTGCCGGACGACCCGACCAACAAGGACGGCAACGCGGTGCCGCCGTACTACCTGAGCATGAAGATGCCCGGGGAGTCGGCCGAGCAGTTCTCCCTGACGACGACCTTCACCCCGGCGGGCCGGCCCAACCTGGGCGCCTTCATGGCGGTGGACGCCGACGCCAACAGCAAGGACTACGGCAAGATAAGGCTGCTGAGAGTCACCTCGGACGTCCCAGGACCCCAGCAGGTGCAGAACAAGCTCAACAGCCTTCCGTCCGTGGCGACCTTCGTCCGGGACATGAAGGGTGCCGACTCCGACATCCTCTACGGCAACCTGCTGACGGTGCCGCTCGACGGCGGCTTCCTCTACGTCGAGCCGGTGTACGCCCAGGGCCGCAACGCGCAGTACCCGCTGCTGAAGAAGGTCGCGGTGTCCTACGTGGACGCGGACCAGCCGGACGGGGACACGACCAAGGACACCACGGTGTTCGAGGACAACCTGACGGCCGCCCTCAACGCGGTCTTCGGGGTCGAGGGGAACACCCCGCCGCCGACGCAGCCGCCGGGCACCACCAAGCCGCCGCAGCCGGCGACCAACGACGCCGCGCTGAAGCAGGCCATCGCGGACGCGCAGAAGGCGTACGACGACGGTGAGGCCGCGCTCCAGAAGGGCGACTGGACGGCGTACGGCAAGTCCCAGGAGGCGCTGCAGGATGCGCTCCAGCGCGCGGCGGACGCCGGGGCGAAACTGCAGAGCGGCCCCGGAGGCGCCAAGCCCGCGCCGAAGACGACCCCGAGCACGACGGCGAGCCCGCCCGCCGTCCCGGGCGGCTGACGGAAGCCGTTTAGGCTCCACCTCCGCGTCGTGATACGTTGTGTTCACCGACGCGGGGTGGAGCAGCTCGGTAGCTCGCTGGGCTCATAACCCAGAGGTCGCAGGTTCAAATCCTGTCCCCGCTACTGAAGAGGAAGGCCCGGATCCATCTGGATTCGGGCCTTCGTCATGTCCTGGGAGCGCGGCGCGCGCCCCGAAGAGCGGTGCGGAGGGGGCGAGTTGGGACGATCCGTGTTTGACTTGTCTCCCTGTGGGCATGTCGACAAAACGCTGAAGTGACCTCACCGGCTGAGCTATACCAGGTGTACGCGGGTTGCGGGTGGTGCGACGATGGTATTTATGGGGGACAGGGCAACTCTGTTGGAGACAGGGCGGTTTGTGCAGCGGCATCCGAGAAACGCCGCAGACGACATCATCGAGGCCGCGGGGGCCGTCGATGAGACCGTCGACACCACCGCCGACCACGAGAACGAGGCCGAGACCGAGGCCCGCCACCGACGCGCCGCCGAGAACGGCGACGCCGCGTCGATGAGCGTCCTCGGCGCACTGCTGCTGCGCCGCGGCGACCTGGACGGCGCCGAGCCGTATCTGCGCGGTGCCACCGCCGAGGGCGACCGCGCCGCCGCGAACAACCTGGGCGTGCTGCTGCATCAGCGCGGCTACCCGGACGAGGCCGCCGGCTGGTGGCGGGTCGCCGCCGTCGCCGGCTCCGCGGCCGCCGCGCACGCCCTCGGCCGCCACCACCGCGAGCGCGGCGACGAGCCCGGCGCCGAGTACTGGCTGCGCCAGTCCGCCGAGCAGGGCCACGCCCTCGGCGCGTACGCCCTCGCCGACCTCCTGGAGCACCGCAGCGACGTCGGCGCCGAACGCTGGCTGCGCGCCGCCGCCGAGCAGGGACACCGCGAGGCCGCCTACCGGCTCGCCCTCTCCCTGGAGCGGCGCGCGACCGAGCCGGCCCGCGGCCCGCACACCTACGACACCGCCACCGGACTGCGGACCGCCGCCGACGGCCCCGCTCCCGCTCCCGCCGCCGACGGTGCCGCCGCGCCCGAGAGCGGGCTCACCGAGGCCGAGCAGTGGTTCCGGCAGTCCGCCGCGCGCGGTCACCGGCGGGCCGCCCTGCACCTGGGCGCCCTCCTGGAGAAGCGCGGGGAGCTCAAGGAGGCCGGGCGCTGGTACCTGACCTCCGCCAAGGACGGCGAGGCCAAGGCGGCCTGCGCGCTCGGCTTCCTGCTGCGCGACGCCGGCGACGAGGAGAGCGCCGCCGTGTGGTGGCTGCGCGCCGCCCAGGACGGCGACGGCAACGCCGCCAACGCGCTCGGCGCGCTGCACGCCGCCCGGGGCGAGCAGCAGACCGCCGAGCGCTGGTACCGCGCCGCCATGGACGCGGGCGACGTCAACGGCGCCTACAACCTCGGCCTGCTCTGCGCCGCGCAGGAGCGCACCTCCCAGGCCGAGCAGTGGTACCGCCGCGCGGCCTACGCCGGTCACCGGGAGGCGGCCAACGCGCTCGCCGTGCTGCTCCTGCAGGCCGGTGACGCCGGCGGCGCCGAGCCCTGGTTCTCCAAGGCAGCCGAGGCCGGCAGCGTCGACGCCGCCTTCAACCTCGGCATCCTCCACGCCGGCCGCGACGACGACCGTACGGCGCTGAGCTGGTACGAGCGGGCCGCGGCCGCCGGGCACACCGAGGCCGCGCTCCAGGTCGGCATCGCCTGCCTGCGCGACGGCGACGAGCAGGGCGCCGAGCGGCACCTGCGGTGCGCCGCGGGCGGCGGCAGCGCCGAGGCGGCGTTCCGGCTCGCCTCGGTCCTCGACGCGCGCCGCCCCGAGCCCGGCCCGCCGGTGCTCGGCGCGCCGCGCGAGGAGAAGAGCGAGTGCGAGGAGTGGTACGAGCGGGCCGCCCAGCAGGGCCACCGCCGTGCCCAGGTGCGCGTCGGCATGCTCGCCGCCGGGCGCGGCGACGTCGCCGAGGCGGCCCGCTGGTACCGGGAGGCGGCCGAGGCCGGCTCCCGCAACGGGGCCTTCAACCTGGGCCTGCTGCTCGCCCGCGAGGGCGGCGAGCGGGAGGCGGCCCTGTGGTGGACGCGCGCCGCGCACGCCGGCCACGGCCGGGCCGCGCTGCGCCTCGCCCTGCTCGCGGCACGCCGCGGGGAGCTGACCGAGGGGCGCCGCTGGTGCGCCCGCGCGGTGGAGCTCGGCCCCGCGGAGGTGGCGGAGCGGGCGGCCCGGCTCAGCGAGGCACTGCACCAGGAGCTCACCGCCTAACGGATTTGCCCTGCTCGGAACGGTCCCGTAAGGTTGGGTTCACCGACGCGGGGTGGAGCAGCTCGGTAGCTCGCTGGGCTCATAACCCAGAGGTCGCAGGTTCAAATCCTGTCCCCGCTACTCAGTAGCACGAAGGCCCGGATCCGGAAACGGATCCGGGCCTTCGTCGTTCCCGGGCGTGGCGTGGCGTAGGCGCACGGGAAAGCCCCCGCCGGTCCGGCGGGGGCTTTCTGTGTCCGTGGGTTCCGAGTGTCCTGCGTCTCCCGTGCGCCTACGCGGAGGTCGCACAGCTCGGGCAGATGCCCCGGTAGGTGACCTCGACGTTGGAGATGGTGAAGCCGAAGCGCTCCGTGGCCGGCAGGTCGGCCAGCGGGTCGCCGGCCGGGTGCACGTCGCGGATGGCACCGCACCGGCCGCAGACCAGGTGCTGGTGCGGCCGGTGGGCGTTCGGGTCGTAGCGTTTGGCGCGGCCGTCGGTCGCGACCTCCAGCACCTCACCGAGCGTGACCATCTCGCCCAGCGTGTTGTACACGGTGGCCCGGGAGATCTCGGGCAGCCTCGAAACGGCGCGGGCGTGGACCTCGTCGGCGGTCAGGTGCACGTGATCCCCGTCGAGGACCTCGGCCACGACACGCCGCTGCGCGGTCATCCGCCAGCCGCGGCCGCGCAGTCGTTCCAACAGGTCACTCATGGGGGTCAGCCTAACAGTCAGGGGAAGCGTGTCCCGAACGGGTGTGACTTTGGAAGCAAGCTTGACTTAGACAATGTCTATTGTAGGGTCGGATACGGCAACGGCTCAGGACAGGGCTCGCAGGTTTGCAGCACAACCGACGCAGGAGGCGCACGTGACGCAGGGACCGCTCACCACCGAGGCCGGGGCGCCGGTCGCCGACAACCAGAACAGCGAGACCGCGGGCATCGGCGGTCCGGTCCTCCTCCAGGACCAGCTGCTCCTGGAGAAGCTGGCCCACTTCAACCGCGAGCGCATCCCGGAGCGCGTCGTCCACGCGCGCGGCGCGGGCGCCTACGGCACCTTCACGGTGACGGCCGACGTCACGGCGTACACCAGGGCCGCGTTCCTCTCCGAGGTCGGCAAGCAGACCGAGACCTTCCTGCGCTTCTCCACCGTCGCGGGCAACCTCGGCGCGGCCGACGCCGTGCGCGACCCGCGCGGCTGGGCGCTGAAGTTCTACACCGAGGAGGGCAACTACGACCTCGTCGGCAACAACACCCCGGTGTTCTTCATCAAGGACGCCATCAAGTTCCCCGACTTCATCCACACCCAGAAGCGCGACCCGTACACCGGCTCGCAGGAGGCGGACAACGTCTGGGACTTCTGGGGGCTGAGCCCCGAGTCCACGCACCAGGTGACCTGGCTCTTCGGCGACCGCGGCATCCCCGCCTCGTACCGCCACATGAACGGCTACGGCTCGCACACCTTCCAGTGGAACAACGAGGCCGGCGAGGTCTTCTGGGTCAAGTACCACTTCAAGACCGACCAGGGCATCAGGAACCTCACCCAGGCCGAGGCCAACAGGCTGGCCGGCGAGGACCCCGACTCGCACCAGCGCGACCTGCGCGAGTCCATCGAGCGCGGCGACTTCCCGACCTGGACCGTGCAGGTGCAGATCATGCCGGCGGCCGACGCGGCGAACTACCGCTTCAACCCCTTCGACCTCACCAAGGTGTGGCCGCACGAGGACTACCCGCCGATCGAGATCGGCAGGCTGGAGCTCAACCGCAACCCGCAGAACGTCTTCGCCGAGGTCGAGCAGTCGATCTTCTCCCCGGCACACTTCGTGCCCGGCATCGGCCCGTCCCCGGACAAGATGCTCCAGGGCCGCCTCTTCGCCTACGGCGACGCCCACCGCTACCGCGTCGGCATCAACGCCGACCACCTGCCGGTGAACCGCCCGCACGCCACCGAGGCGCGCACCCACGCGCGGGACGGCTTCCTCTACGACGGCCGGCACGCCGGCGCGAAGAACTACGAGCCGAACAGCTTCGGCGGCCCGCACCAGACCGACCGCCCGCTGTGGTCCGGCTCCGCCGTCACCGGGCTCACCGGCGACCACGCCGCCCCCTCGCACGCCGAGGACGACGACTTCGTCCAGGCCGGCGACCTGTACCGCCTGATGTCCGAGGACGAGAAGGGCCGCCTGGTCGAGAACCTGGCGGGCTTCATCGCCAAGGTCTCGCGCGACGACATCGCCGAGCGCGCGATCGACAACTTCCGCAAGGCGGACGGTGACTTCGGCAAGCGGCTCGACGCCGCCGTCCAGGCCCTGCGCGGCTGAGGGCGCTTGTCGTAGGCAGTAGAGGGCCGGACCCCCGTATCCGTACGGGAGTCCGGCCCTCTCGCGTCATCCGGCGACGCTCTGCACGGGCATCCAGCACCGGATGATGTCGCGTACGGAGACGATGCCGACCGGGCCGTGGTCGTCCAGGACCACGAGATGGCGGAAGCCGCCCCGGGTCATCGCCTCCGCGGCCTCGTCCAGCGTCCAGGTGGGCGCGGCGAAGACGACGTCCCTGGTGGTGTGGGCGTCCGCGGTCTCGTGGTCGGGATCCCGGTCCCGGCCGATGGCGTTGAGGATGTCGCGCTCGGTGAGGATGCCGAGCCCGCAGGTGTCGGTGTCGAGGACGATGGCGGCGCCGACG
Organism: Streptomyces sp. NBC_01268; assembly: GCF_036240795.1. Classification (NCBI taxonomy): domain Bacteria; kingdom Bacillati; phylum Actinomycetota; class Actinomycetes; order Kitasatosporales; family Streptomycetaceae; genus Streptomyces; species Streptomyces sp. NBC_01268. The sequence continues at coordinate 5,495,506 of NZ_CP108454.1, forward strand.
CGTCGCGCCGACATCAGACGGGCCGCCTGGCGGAGGGTATGGGCCGGGCCGATGGTGAGGACCACCGTGCTCATGGCGTCACGGACGAGCATGGAGGGGACCACCTCCTGTTCGAGAACTCTTTCACAAGTTCACAAGTGGGGGGAGTCTCAGAGTGGCACCGGCCCGCGCTCCCAACAAGGGGGCGCGCGTGGCACGGAGGGGAGCACGCCTGTCCCGCGAGCGGACGTTCATCGTTTGTCTACCGCCGCCGACGATGATCGCCACGCAAGCCGGACCACAGAAAGGCGACGGGGATGACGATCGTGAAGAAGGCGCTGCGCAGGACGGCGGGGGCCGTGGCGGCCGGGCTGCTGGCGATGACCGGGACGCTCGCGGGATCGGGCACGGCACAGGCCGCGTACGACCCCGGCACCCACACCATCTGGGGCGACGAGCCGCTCTACCCGGGCTGGCACGTCAGCACCGACTACGCCCGGCTGATCATGCAGGGCGACGGCAACCTGGTCTTCTACCGCACCCAGACCGCGGGCGACTGGTCCCGCGCCACCCCCATGTGGGCCTCCAACACCGTCGGCTGCGGCGCCAAGGCGGTCATGAGGAACGACGGGCGGCTCGTCGTCTACGCCGCCGACGGACAGCGCGAGTGCTCCTCCCGCGGCTGGTACAAGGGCGGCAGCGCCTACGCCTGCCTCCAGGTCACCAACGAGCAGGGGCTCAGCATCTGGTACACGAACCGCCAGTGCGGCACCTTCCCCAGCATCAGCGCGCGGAGCTTCACCAACACCACGCGCGACATCGTCTACTCGGACCTCTACTGACCCACGGGGCCCGCGCCCCCTGACGCCCGCCCTCCGCACCCCCGAACGTGGCCCCGGCCGGATCCCCTCTCCGGCCGGGGCCACCGTGCGTCAGGCCGAGAGCCGGCCCACCAGGTCCGCCACCGACCACTGCGGCCGGGCCGCCAGGCGCGCCGCCGCCGAACGCAGCCGGGCCGGCAGATGCCCGCACAGCGCGGCCAGTTCGCGCGCCGCGCCGGACTCGCGGTGGATCCGGTCCGGACCCGCGATCCGGGCCAGCAGCTCGTACGCGTCGTCCGGCTCCAGCGGCCCGATCCGCAGCCTGGCCACTTCCGCCGCCAGCTCCCCGCCGGTCTCCGTCACCAGCGCCGCGCACCCCGCCACACCCGGCAACAGCGCCCCCGGCTCCGGTGCCCCGTCGAGCAGCACCAGCACCCGGCGGCCCGCCAGCGCAGCGCGGTAGCGGGCGCCCAGCGCCCCCGCGCACGCGCCCTCGGGCGGCCGCTCGCCCAACGACCGCAGAAAACCGGCCATCACCTCCCGTACGTCCCCGGCGGCATCGCCCCGCGCGTACAACTGCCCGTCGGGGAAGGCGTCCCGCACCCGGTGCGCCAGATGCACCGCCAGCGTCGACGTGCCCGTCCCGTACGGCCCCGAGAGCGCCACCACCGGGCTGCCCGCCCCGGCCCGCAGCAGCCGCTCCGCCTCCCGGACCTGCGCCCCGCGCCCCACCAGGTCGGGGATGTCCGGCGGGAGCTGGCACGGCCGCAGCGGGCGGCGCGGCGGCACCGGCACCGCCAGCGACCGGTCGTCCCGGCGGATCCGCCCGTACAGCGCGGTCACCGGACCGCCCGGGTCGATCCCCAGCCGCCGGTCGAGCCGCTCGCGCAGCGCGGCGAACAGCGCCAGGGCCTCCGGCCGGCGCCCGCACCGGTACAGCGCGAGCAGACAGAGCCGGTGCGCCTCCTCGTCCTCCGGGTGCGCCGCCACCAGCTCGCGCAGCGCGGGCAGCGCCTCGGCGTGCCGCCCCAGGGCCAGTTCCGCCTTGTACAGCGTCATGCGCGCCGCGTGCCGGGAGGCCGCGAGCCGGTCCCGGGTGCGTCGCGCGAGCGGCCCCGGCACCCCGTCGAGCGGGGTCCCGGTCCACCGGCCGAGGGCCGTCCGCGCCAGCTCCCGGGCCTCCTCCGGGGCACCGCGCAGCACGGCCGCGGCGCGGGCGGCCTCGTCCTCGTACCGGAAGACGTCCACCGCCTCGCGGGCCACGGCCAGCCGGTAGCCGCCCGAGGAACCGAGCAGCGCGTCCGGTGCCGCGTCGAGCGCCTTGCGCAGCCGGTGGGCGTGCGTGCCGATCTGGCCGACCGGGTCCTTGGGCCACTCCTCCTCGTCCTCGCCCCACAGCGCGGCGATCAGCCGCTGCGTGGGAACGAGTTCGCCGGGCGCGAGCAGCAGGGCGCACAACAGCGCGCGCTGCTGCGGTCGGCCCAGCGCGCGCTCGTGTCCGTCGTGCCACGCGCGGAGCGGTCCGAGAATGGCGAATTCGAGTCCCATGACACCCCCGTCAGCCATGAGTCCGTCGCAGGTTGCGTGCCGCATCATAGGCGGCCGGACCACGCGCCCCGATGGGGTTGCGCGCCGTGGGCGCGTCGCGCGCAGGAGGGCGGTCCGCGGGGGAAAAGCACAGGTCATGAGGGATGGGGCAGGGGAAGTGACGGGCGTCATGGGCAGCCGTTCTACGGGGCAGCAGGGGACCGCGGGAGCCATGGGGGAGGAGCGCACCACGGGACGGCCGGGGAGCGCGGGGGAGACCGGGGAGGCGGGACGGCAGGGGGAACCGGGAAGGCTGAAGTTCGCGCTGCTCGGACCCCTGCGGGCCTGGTACGGGGACGAGGAGATCGACCTCGGCAGGCCGCAGCAGCGGGCCCTGCTCGCCGTCCTGCTCGACGCGCCCGGACGCACGGTCGCGCACGGCGTCCTCGCCGAGGGCGTCTGGGGCGAGGGCGCCGCCCCCGCCGACCCCCGCAAGGCCCTCCAACTCCTCGTCTACCGCCTCCGCTCCGCCTTCCGCCCCCACCTCCCCGAGTCCCCGATCGTCCGGGTCGGCGACGGCTACGCCCTCCGGGCCCCGGGCGCCCGCACGGACACGGCCGAGTGGCGCCGGCTGCTGGCGGCGGCGGGAGGCGACGCGCGAGGACCGGAGGGGAACGGGGGCGGCCGGGCAGGCGCGTCGGCCGCGGCCGACGCCGGCCCGCGGGGCCCGGCGGGCGGTCCGGGAAGTCGGCCGGTGCCGGTGGCCGACGGCGTTCAGAGGTCGGCGGCCCACGGGGACGGCCCGGACGGCGGTCCGGTGTCGGGGGCCGACGGTGCTCCGGGGCCGGTGGCGGAGCCGGGCGGCCCGGACGGCGGGGTCCTCCCGCGTGCCGCCGGTCCCGCCGGTGTGCGCGAACTGCTGCGGGCCGCGCTGGGGTTGTGGGCGGGGGAGCCGCTGGCCGGGCTCGGGGGGCCGCATGTCGAGGCCGTGCGGGCGCGGCTCGGCGAGGAGCGGCTCCGGGCGCTGGAATGGCGGCTGGAGCTGGACGCCGAGCTGGCCGACCGGGCCGATCTCACGGCCGAGGCCGCCGCGCTGTGTCTGGAGCACCCGGGCCGCCCCCGACTCGTCGCCGTCCTGATGCGCGCCCTGCACCGGGCCGGGCGCACGGCCGAGGCGCTCGCCGTGTTCGAGGACGCCCGGGGCGACCTGCCGCCGGGCGACCAGGGGCCGGACTCGCCCGCCGGGCTCCAGCTGCGGATCCTGCGCGACGACCCCGCGCTGCTGCCCGCGCCCGCGGCGCAGCCCGGACCCGCCTGGCGGGCTCCCGAGCAGCTCCCGGCGGACCTCCCGGACTTCACCGGGCGCGGCGGCTCCGTGGACGCCCTCGCGGAGCGGCTCGCGGGGGCGGGCGGCCGGGCCGTCGTGGTGTCGGCGCTCGACGGCATGGGCGGCGTCGGCAAGACCACGCTCGCCGTGCACGCGGCCCGCCGGGCGGCCGGCCGCTTCCCCGACGGGCAGCTCTTCGCCGATCTGCGCGGTGCCGACCGGGCGCCGCGCGAACCCGCCGCCGTCCTCGCCGAGTTCCTGCGCGCCCTCGGGGTCGCCGCCGAGGAGGTGCCGCCCGGCACGGCCGAGCGCTCGGCCTGCTACCGCTCGGCGCTGAGCGGCCGCCGCGTGCTCGTCGTCCTGGACAACGCGGCCGGGCCCGAGCAGGTCGAACCGCTGCTGCCCGGCTCCGCCGACTGCGCGGTCCTGGTCACCAGCCGCACCCGGCTGCCCGGCCTCGCCGGCGCCCACCAGCTGCGGATCGACCCGCTCCCGGCCGCCGAGGCCACCGAGCTGTTCACCCGGATCGCGGGCGCCGGGCGGGTCGCGGCGGAGCCCGGCCGCGTCGAGGAGATCGTCACGGCCTGCGGCCGGCTGCCGCTCGCCGTCCGGATCGCCGCGTCCCGGCTCGCCGCCGACCCGGGCATGAGCCTCGCCGCGCTCGCCGAGGGGCTGCGCGACGAGCGGCGGCTGGCGGCGCTCGACGACGGGGAGCGCGCCGTCGAGGCGACTTTCGCGCTCTCGTACCACCGGCTCACGCCCGAGGCCGCCCGTGCCTTCCGGCTGCTCTCGCTGCCCGACGCGCCGGACATCGCGCTGCCGTGCGCCGCCGCGCTCCTCGACCGCACCGAGGCGGAGGCGGACGAAGTCCTCGAAGGGCTCGTCGACCTCAACCTGCTCCAGTCGCCGGGCTTCGGACGCTACGGCTTCCACGACCTGGTCCGCGCCTACGCCCGCGACCGGGCCGCCGAGGAGGAGACCGCGGGCGCGCGCACCGCGGCGGCGGGCCGGCTGCTCGACTTCTGCCTGGCGACCGCCCGTAACGCCGACACGGCCGCCCGCTCCGTCGACCCGGCCGAGCAGAGCCTCCTGGACACCCCCGTCGACCGCCCGGGACGGGCCCTCGCCGACGGCGCCGCCGCCGTCCGCTGGATGCGCGAACAGGCGGCCGTGCACGCCGCCGCCGTCGCCCTGGCCTGCGCGGACGAGGAGCTGCCGCTCGCCCGGGCGGCCGAACTCGTCGACAAGATGGGCTCGGTCCTCTTCGAACGCACCCAGACCGCCGTCATCGCCGCGCTCGCGGCCCAGGTCGCCGAGGCCGCGCAGGCCCGGGGCGCCGACGGGCCGCAGGCCCTCGCCCGGTACGTGCGCGGGAACATGCTCTGGCACGTCAACCGGTACGAGGAGTCGCGCGCCGAGATCGCCCGCGCGGTCGGCCTCTGCGACGCCGGTACGGGCGGCGGCGCCGGGCCCGCCGCCCGGGTCCGGGCCAAGGCGCTGCTCACCCTGGCCGGCAACGCGCGCATCCACGGGCGTCACGCCGAGGCCGCCGAGCACGCGGGCCGGGCCGCCGGGGCGTTCCGGCTGCTCGGCGCCGAGCGGGCCGAGGGCAGCGCGCTCGGGGAGTTCGCCTTCAACGCCGCCCACACCGGCCGCCTCGACGAGGCCCGGGCCGCCGCCGAACGCGGGGCCCGGCTGATGAGCGGCACCGGACCGGTGTCCGCCGCGACCGGGCGCTACTACCTGGCCCGGGTGCTGCGCCTGTGCGGGGACCCGGAGGCGGCGCTCGGGCACGCGGTCGGGGCGCGCGAGGAGTTCGCGCGGCTCCAGGTCGCCGTGTTCGAGGCGGCGGCGGGCGACCTGGCCGCCCGGCTGCACGCCGAGTCCGGCCGGGCCACGCTCGCCGCGGAGGCCGCGGAGGCGGTGCTGCCGCTCGCCCGCAAGACCAGCGCCGCCCTGGAGGCCGCCCTGCTGCACACGCTCGGCGCGGCGCTCGCCTCCCTCGGCCGCCCGCGCCGGGCCCGGGCCTGCCTCCAGGACGCGGCGGAGGTGTACGGACGCCTCGGCATCGCGGACGAGGAGGCGGCCGTACGGGCCCTGCTCGGGGGCCTGCCGACGCCCTGAGGAGCCGCCCGCCCCCCGGCGCACCCGCTCTACCCGCCCTTCCGCTACGCGCGTTGACCGCTTGTCTACCGGGGTCCGTGACCGTATGGCCCGTCAGGTCAGCGACACGACAGGGAGACGACACGACATGACGACGCAGCCGCAGAACGGACAGGTTCTGACACTCGTCGCGGGCAACGGCAGGGCCGCCGACGTCAACGCCAGCCAGGCGAACGACGGCAACCGCATCCACGCCTGGGCGCCGAACGGGACCGCCGCCCAGGGCTGGGTGTTCTGGGCGAAGGAGAACGGCACCTGGCTCCTGGAGACCCAGCTCACCCACAACACCCACGGGCCCGGCCAGGCCATGGTGATGGACTACAACTTCTCCAACTTCACCACCCACCTGGTCCGCGAACACGGCCAGGACAACCAGCGCTGGCACCTGGAGGACGGCGGCAACGGGCGCGTCCTGCTGCGCAGCGCCCGCGGCAACGAGGGCGCCGCCTACCTCACGGCCGACGGCCAGGGCGCGGCGCTCGGTGTGTGGCGGCGCGACCCCGCCAACCAGGGCCAGCTCTGGCAGCTCGTCCCGGCCGGCCAGACCGGCGGCGGCAGCCGACCCCAGCCCCAGCCCCAGCCGCAGCCGCAGCCCCAGCCGGGCGGCGGTGACTTCCGCGGCGAGATGCTCGCCGCGGTCAACCAGGAGCGGCGCCGCGTCGGCGCCCCCGACCTGCGGCTCGACGACCGGCTCTCGGCCGCCGCGCAGCGGCACGCCAACGACATGGCCGCGAACGACCTCACCCAGCACAACGGCACCGACGGCTCCGACTTCAGCCGCCGCATCAGCGACGCCGGATACCCGGGCAACACCGCCCGCGCGGAGAACGTCACCCCCGGCAACAGCGTCGCCGAGGCCATGCGGATGTGGATGGACAGCACCCCGCACCGCAACAACATCCTCGGCGGCTCCTACCGCGCCATCGGCATCGGCTACAGCCCGCGCCAGCGCGGCAACTGGGGCCGGTACGTGCAGACCTTCGGGAGCTGAGCCCGATGGGAACGGCATGGATCCCCGGCGCCGTGCGCCTCGGTGACGGGGCGATCGGCGGGCCGATGGACACCCCGGAGCTGCCGCCCCGGGTCGTCTGGCACACCACCGAGAGCGGCGCGGGGAACGCGGCCTTCGACGCCGTCGGCGCGTACCTGATCAAGCAGGGCAGCGAACCGCACCTGCTGTACGACCCCACCACCGACAAGCTGGGCCAGTTCGGGCCGCTCGACCGCAGCGCCCGGGCGCTGCGCAACGACGGCGACACCCGCACCAACCGGACCGGCCGCGTCTGCGTCCAGATCGAGGTCCTGGCGCGCGCCGCGACCCCGTTCACCGGCTACTGGAAGCCGGGCCCGCGCTTCGCCGCCCTCATGGCGGCCGTGCGCTCCTGGGGCGTGCCCGACGTGTGGGCCGGTCGGGGGCGCTCGCGCCCCGACTGGCGCGGCAAGGGCGGGCACTTCGGCCACGTCCACGTACCGGGCAACGACCACTGGGACCCTGGCGCCATCGACCCGGCGGCCCTCTTCGCCGCCGCCGGCGGCGCCGGGGCGAAGCAGCGACCGGGCCAGAACCACCTGCGGTCCGTGGTGAGCCTCGCCCGGGTGCTCGCCGCGGCCCGCACCGACCCGGCCGCCGCCCAGGGCGCGGCGGCGCACCGCGCCGACGTGCTCCCCGTGGAGCGCGCCCTGGCCGCCGAGGGGCTGCTGCCCGCCCAGTGGGCGGACGGCTCCTTCGGGACCAGGACGGTGACCGCGTACGCCGCCTGGCAGCGCCGCTGCGGCTTCGGCGGCGCGGACGCCGACGGGCTGCCCGGCCGCACCACCCTGGAGCGCCTGGGCCACGCCCACGGCTTCCAGGTCACCGCGTGACGCCCACCCGAGGGACCCGTGCGCCGAACGGCGGCACGGCACCGATGAGCACGGCACCGATGAGCACGTCACCCCACCGCACGTACGACGAAAGGACCACCATGACCACCTTCCGTACCCTCGCCGCCGGCGTCGGCGTCGCCGTGACCGTCGCGGGGGCGGCCCTGGCGACCGCCCCGGCGGCCCTGGCCGCGCAGAGCACCGACTGCGGTTCGCTCCCGCCGTCCCTCACCACCCGCACCGAGGTGGCGACCTACCGCGGCGGCGCGCTCGACCTGCCGTACAACAACGAGGCCGACGGCCAGCGGGTCGGCACCTTCACGCCCAACGCGTCGCCCGCGCAGACCTGGACGGTGTGGCGCTACTGCGACGGCACCAGCGCCATCAGCCACGGCTACGACAAGGTCCTGGAGGCCGGCGGCACCAACGACCTGGCCATCCCGCAGCTGGGGTCGGCGACCCGTGACGGCCTCAACAGCCCGTGGGGCGGCGTGGCCCCCGCCCAGAAGTGGCACCTGATCGACGGCGGCAACGGCTGGCGGATGGCCAAGAACGCGGTCACCGGCCAGTGCCTGAAGAGCAACGGGGTCGGCTACCTGAACTCCATGGCCGGCTGCGACCAGAACGACGCCGGGCAGTGGTGGCGGCTGGGCTGACGTCCGGCCGCCCCGCCACCGGGGAACGGGGGGCCGCTCAGCCGCCGAGGTAGCTGAGCAGCTCCCCGTGCAGCAGTCCGTTCGACGCCACCGCGTTGCCGCTGTGCGGGCCGTGGCGTCCGTCGAGGCCGGTGAAGGTGCCGCCGGCCTCCTGGACCACGATCGCGGTGGCCGCCATGTCCCACAGCGACAGCTCGGGCTCCGCGCACAGGTCCACCGAGCCCTCGGCGACCATCATGTACGGCCAGAAGTCGCCGTACGCGCGGGTCCGCCAGACGGCGCGGCTGAGGTCGAGGAAGCCGTCCAGCCGGCCGCGCTCCTCCCAGCCGGTCAGGCTGGAGTACGCGAAGGACGCGTCCTCCAGGCGCCCGACCTTCGACACCCCGATCCGGGACGCCGAGGCGAGGCTGCGGCCCGTGTACGCGCCGAGGCCCTTCGCCGCCCACCAGCGGCGTCCGAGCGCGGGCGCGGAGACCACGCCCACGACGGGCTGGAAGCCGGTCTCGCCGGCCTCCATCAGGGAGATCAGGGTCGCCCACACGGGCACCCCGCGCACGTAGTTCTTGGTGCCGTCGATGGGGTCGATCACCCAGCGGCGCGGGCCGGTGCCCTCGACGCCGTACTCCTCGCCGAGGACCGCGTCGCGCGGCCTCGCCCGCTGCAACTGCTTGCGGATCAGCTCCTCGGCGGCCTTGTCGGCCTCGCTGACCGGGGTCATGTCGGGCTTGGTCTCGACCTTGAGGTCGAGCGCCTGGAACCGGTCCATCGTGGCCGCGTCCGCGGCATCCGCGAGGACATGGGCCAGACGCAGATCGTCGTGGTATTCGGCCATGTCGAAACTCTATCCCCCGGACACGGGTCGCCCTGCGGCGGGCCTTGACAGTGCGTGGTCGCACGTCAACGCTGAGCGCAGTACCGACCCGGCTGGGAGGCGACGATGCCGACTGCCCGCGAAACCCTCCTCGACACGGCCCTGGCGGCCCTGGGCGAGCAGCACTGGTCCGCGGTGCGGATGGTCGACGTCGCCGTCCGGGCGCGGGTCTCCCGGCAGACCCTCTACAACGAGTTCGGCAGCAAGGAGGGGCTGGCCCGCGCCCTCGTGCGGCGCGAGGCCGACCGGTACCTGCGGGGCGTCGAGGCCGTGCTCGCCGAGCCCGGGTCGCCGGCCCGCGGGCTGCTGGCCGTCGCCGAGTGGACGGTCGCCGCGGCCGCCGCCCGGCCCGTGCTGCGGGCCCTGCTCACCGGCGCCTGGGACGAGCGGCTGCCCGCCCCGCGGCCGGTGCGCGCCGGGGCCCGGCTCGCCCCCGTACCGGAGCAGCGGCGCGCCGACGCGGGGGTGCCCTCACCGGGGGAGCTGCTCGGCCAGGCGCGGGACCGGGCGGCGGCGCTGATCACGCGGGGCCCGAGCGGCCCGGACGGCCCGAGCCGCGAAGGGGACGCCGGGGACGCGGCGGCCGTCGTTCGCTCGTGCGAGCTGGCGCTGCGTCTCGCGCTGTCCTTCGTGGTCGCGTCCACGGGCCGGGAAGCGGAGGGCGATCGGGTACGCCTTGTCCGCGACGCGCTGTTCCCTGCGGCTATGCACCAGGTGGCGGGAGTTCGACCGCCGATGCCGCCCGGCGACTGACCGGATACCCGCGGGAAACCTCAAGTCTTCCTCTGAACAGGCCCGTTGGCGGCTGCTTCGCTGTGTGCGAGTGGAACGATCGCCGACGCATTCCTTTGTTGTCATGTTCAGGCTACCGAGGGAGATTCGGTGTCAACCGACAAGTGGAACCGCCCACCCATGAACGAAAGTCCACCCGAGGAAGGTTTCTCGGGCCTGCATCCCCTCCGCGGCAGAGCCGGAAGACTGGCCGCCGTCGCCGGTGTCGTGGCGGCCACCCTGGTCGTCGAGACCGCCCTCGTGGTGGGGACCGGAGGCGAGGCCTTCGCCGTGTCCCTGTCCACGATGACCACCCCCCAGGCCGTGGCGAAGCCGCCCAGGACCCCCGCCGCCACCGAGGCCGCGGACCTCCCGTCGGCGCAGGTCGCCGCCCGGCTCTCCGGCAAGCGGGTCGAGGCCCTCTCGGAGCGGACCGAGACCACCACCGCGTGGGCCAACCCCGACGGCACGGTCACCCTGGAGGCGGCCACCGGACCGCAGCGCTACAAGGACCCCCTGGGCAACTGGCGCACGGTCGACGTCGCCCTGGTCAAGCACCCCGACGGCAGCGTCGGCGCCGTCGACCACCCGCTCGGCCTCACCCTGGCCGGGAAGACCCCGGCCGCGACCGCGGCGAGGATCGAGCGGTCCGGCGGCCGGGCGGGCGAGAAGAAGACCCCCTCGGTGCCGCTGGTCCGGCTCGACGACCGCCACGGCAGGCAGATATCCGTCAACTGGCGCGGCGCGCTGGCCGATCCGACGGTCAAGGGCACCGAGGCGCGCTACGCCGAGGCCCTGCCGTACACCGACCTGGTCGTCGAGTCGACCCGTACCGGCTACGAGCAGTTCCTGGAGCTCAAGGACAAGCGGGCGGTCGGCGCCAACGGCTCGGTCACCCTGACCCTGGACGCCAAGGGCCTCAAGGCGAAGAAGAACGCCGACGGGTCGATCACCTTCGCCGACGCCAGGAACGGGCGCACCGCCGGCGTCGTCCCGGCCCCCGTCATGTGGGACGCCCGGATCGACCCGCGCAGCGGCGAACGCACCCACACCGCCCCGGTGGGCCTCGCGCTCACCCAGAACGGCGACAGCGTCGACGTCACCCTGACCCCGGACGCGGCCTTCCTGGCCGACCCGAAGACCGTCTTCCCGGTCACCGTCGACCCGGCGGTCTCCGTCGGCACCAGCTTCGACACCTTCGTCCAGGAGGGCTACGGCACCGACCAGTCGGCCGCCACCGAGCTGAAGCTGGGGAACAACGGATCGGCGCAGAAGGCCCGTTCCTTCCTCTCCTTCCCGATGGCCCAGATCTCCGGCAAGGTCATCCAGTCCGCGAAGCTGAACCTGTGGGCCACCCACTCCTGGTCGTGCACGGCCAAGTCGTGGGAGGTGTGGACCACCGGTGCCGCGAGCACCGCCACCCGCTGGACCGCCCAGCCGGCCTGGACCACCAAGCAGGCCACCAGCACGCAGACCAAGGGCTACTCCTCGGCCTGCGCCGACGGCTGGGTCAACACCGACGTCACCGCGATGGTCCAGAGCTGGGCCTCCAACGGCAACGGCAGCAACCACCTCGGCATCCGCGCCACCGACGAGACCGATCCGTACGGCTGGAAGCGCTTCAGCTCCGGCAACGCCGCCTCCAACACCCCGTACCTGTCGGTCACGTACAACACCAAGCCGAGCGTGGTCGCCGCGGTCTCCCCGGTGGACGGCTCGGCCACCAACGACACCACGCCGACCGTCACCGGCAAGTCCACGGACGCCGACGGCAACACCGTCCAGCTGAGCTACGAGCTCTGGGCCGCCAACGGCTCCGCCGCCCTGCAGACCGGCACCTCCGGCTTCGTCGCCTCGGGCGCCGACGCCCCGTGGACCCCCGCGACGGCGCTCGCGCCCGGCTCCTACAAGTGGCGGGCCACCGCGTCCGACGGCTCGGTGTCGAGCGCCTGGTCCGCCTGGCAGAACTTCACCGTCGACACCACCGCCCCGGCGACCACGGCGATCTCGTCGAGCGACTTCCCGGCCGACACCTGGTCCGGGACGCCCGACGCGAACGGCGACGTCTCCGGCGCGTTCACCTTCACCCCGCCGGCGACGGACGCCAAGGAGGTGCAGTACGCGCTCGACGGGGGCGCCTGGACCACCCTCGGCGTCGCCGGGGTCACCGCCTCCGCCACCCTCACCGTGACCGCGGGCAAGCACACCCTGACCGCGCGCACCCGTGACGCGGCCGGCAACGTCTCCGGGCAGACCAGCCACGTCTTCTACGCCGGTTCCGGCGCGGCGCTCAACGCCCCGGCCGCGGGCGACCGCCCGGCCCGCCGCACCGCGCTCACCGCGACCGGCAAGGACACCTACACCGGCGTCACCTACCAGTACCGGCGCGGCGAGACCGACCCGTGGAAGGACGTGCCGGTCGCCCACGTGACCAGGGCCGCCGACGGATCCGCCGTCGCCGCCTGGCCGCTGGCCGCCCCGGCCGGCAAGCCGGCCGCGCTGAACTGGGACATCACCACCACCCTCGCCGAGGACGGCGCGGTCGACGTCCGCGCGCTGTTCACCGACGGCACGACGTCGGCGGGCTCGCCGGCCAACACCGTCGCCCTGGACCGCACCGCGGGCACCGCGCCCACCGAGGAGGTCGGGCCGGGCGAGGTCAACCTGATCACGGGTGACTTCACGCTCTCGGAGACGGACGTCTCCCTCTTCGACCTGTCCGTCAGCCGTACCGCCTCCTCCCGCAACCCGGCCACCGGCGGGTCGCAGGAGGGCCAGGTCGCGATCTTCGGCAAGGAGTGGAGCGCCGGCACCGTCGCCGAGGAGAGCGAGTCCGACTGGGCGTACATCAAGCAGACGACCGCCACCTCGCTCGCGCTCGTCGACGTGGAGGGCGAGGAGACCGGCTTCACCGCGACCAGCGGCGGCGGCTGGAAGCCCGAGCCCGGCGCCGAGGAGCTCACCCTCACCGGCTCCACCGGCGGCTCCCTCACCATGAAGGACACCGAGGGCACCGTCACCGTCTTCACCAAGCCGGACGCGGCCGCCACCGCCTGGCAGGTCGCCACCACGGGCATGGAGGGCCTGGCCGACACCACCACCACGGTGGTCTCCGAGACCGTGACCGTCGGCGGCAAGAAGCTGGCCCGGCCGAAGCTGGTCGTCGCCCCCACCTCCGCCGTCCCGGCCACCACCTGCGCCGCGACGCCGTCCACCAAGGGCTGCCGCGCGCTGGAGTACGTCTACGCGACCGCCACCACGGCCACCGGCTACTCCGACGCCACCGAGTTCGGCGACTTCGCCGGGCAGGTCAAGGAGATCCGCGCCTGGTCCACCGAGCCGGGCGCGGCGACGGCCACCTCCAAGGCCCTCGCGAGCTACCGCTACGACCTCTCGGGCCGGCTGCGCCAGCAGTGGAACCCGACCCTGTCCCAGGCCACCCAGACCCAGTACTCGTACGACGGCGCGGGCCGGATCTTCTGGGTGCAGTCCCAGGGCGAGCTGCCCTGGAACCTGGACTACGGCAAGGCGGGCAGCAGCCCCGTCGCCGGCGACGGCATGCTCCTGAAGGTGCGCCGCCCGGCCCTCGTCCAGGGCTCGGCCGACCAGACCAGCGGCGAGGCCGCCACGAGCATCGTCTACGACGTCCCGCTCACCGGCACCGCGGCCCCGTACGCCATGGGCACCCAGGACGTCGCCGCCTGGGGCCAGACCGACGTGCCCACCGACGCGACCGCGGTCTTCCCCGCGGACTCCGTCCCGGCCGCGCACGCCGGCTCCGGCCTGACCGCGGGCGACTACCGGCGCGCCACGCTCACCTACACGGACGTCTCCGGCCGCGAGGTGAACACCGCGAGCCCCGGCGGCCACATCTCCACCACCGAGTTCGACGAGCACGGCAACACCGTGCGGGAACTCTCCCCGGGCAACCGGACGGTGGCGCTCGGCCTGACCGCCGCCGACCGGGCCGTCCAGAACGAGCTCGGCATCGCCACCCGCTCCGCCAACGAGCGCGCCGACCTGCTCGCCACCCGCTCGGTCTTCGACGAGTCGGGCACCCGCGAGCTCCAGGAGCTCGGCCCGCTGCACCGCGCCACGCTCACCGAGGACCTCGTCTCCGGCGGCGCCACCGTGCTCAAGGCCGGCGACGCCACCGCCGTGCGCTCCTGGACGGTCAACGAGTACGACGCGGGCCGCCCCACGGACGGCACCGCCACCGTCCAGGACAAGCCCACCAAGGTCACCGTGGGCGGCCAGATCCTCGCGTACCCCGCCGTCCAGGCCGAGCCCCTCGTCACCCAGACGCTCTACGACTGGGTCAAGGGCCTGCCGGTCAAGGTGATCCGCGACCCGTCGGGGCTCGCGCTGACCAGCCAGATCGAGTACGACGCCAAGGGCCGCACCGTCAAGGAGCTGCTCCCCGGCTCCACCGGCACCGACGCCGCCGCCCGGGTCACCACCTACTGGTCCGCGAGCGGCACCGGCACCTGTGCCGGCCGCCCCGAGTGGGCCGACAAGGTCTGCTCCACCGGCCCGGCCGGGGCGATCACCGGCGGCGGTTCGAACCCGACCCAGCTGCCCACGGTCACCACCGAGTACAGCTGGTGGGGCGCCCCCGCCAAGGTGACCACCACCGCCAACGGCACCACCCGCACCGTCACCACCAGCTACGACGCGGCCGGCCGGCCGGTCACGACCGCCACCACCGGCGGCCTCGGCGCCGCGGTGCCCGACACCACCACCGAGTACAACGGCGAGACCGGCCGCGAGGTCAAGACCACCTCGCCGTCGGGCGGGACGATCTGGAAGTCCTACGACAAGCTGGGCCGGCTGATCTCCTACACCGACGCCGACGGCGGCGAGACCAGGACCGAGTACGACCTGCTCGACCGCCCGGTCAAGGTCACCGACTCGGCGCCGTCCACCGTCACCTACACGTACGACCACACCGTCGAGCCGCGCGGTCTGCTGGTGCGGACCACCGACTCCGTCGCCGGTTCCTTCGAGGCCCGGTACGACGCCGACGGCAGCGTCATCAGCCAGAAGCTCCCCGGCGGCTACACCCAGACGATCACCGAGGACACCACCGGCGCCGAGACCAAGCGGCTCTACACCCGTGACGCCGACGGCACGACCGTCGCCTCCGACACGGTCGACGAGTCGGTCCACGGCCAGGTCCTCCGGCACTCCGGCTGGTCCGCCCAGAGCAACGCCTACGACAAGGCGGGCCGGCTCAGCACCGTTCTCGACACCGTCGGCGACGTCTGCACCCGCCGCGGCTACGCCTTCGACAAGCGCACCAACCGCACCGGCCTGACCACGGCGACCGGCACCCCCGGCGCCGCCTGCCCGACCACCGGAGGGACCACCGCCACCCACACCTTCGACAGCGCCGACCGGATCGTCGACAGCGGCTACGTCTACGACGGCTTCGGCCGCACCACCGCCCTGCCCGGCAGCGCGCTGGAGTACTACACGAGCGACCTGGTCCGCCGCCAGACCTCCGGCACCCTGCGCCAGACCTGGAGCCTGGACGCCGCCCACCGCTTCCGCGGCTGGACGGTCGAGTCCTCGGCCGACGGCACCTGGACGCAGACCTCGTCCAAGGTGAACCACTACGACGGGGACGACGACAACCCCCGCTGGGTCACCGAGGACGTCGCCTCCGGCAAGCTCACCCGCAACGTCGACTCCGCCGACGGCGAGCTCGCCGCCACCACCGGCGCGAGCGGCGACACCGTCCTCCAGCTGACCAACATCCACGGCGACGTCGCCCTCCAGCTCCCGCTGAACCAGGCCGACGCACCGCAGGTGCTCGACAGCGACGAGTACGGCAACGCGCGCACCGGCCAGCCCGTCACCCGCTACGGCTGGCTCGGCGGAAAGCAGCGCTCCAGCGAGACCGTCACCGGCCTCACCCTGATGGGCGTCCGGCTCTACAACCCGGCCACCGGCCGCTTCCTCTCGCTCGACCCGGTCTACGGCGGCAGCGCCAACGCGTACGACTACGTCAACGCGGACCCGCTGAACTCCTATGACCTCGACGGCAAGTGGGGCTGCGGCTGGTGCAAGAAGGCCTGGAAGAAGTTCAAGAAGAGCAAGATCGGCCGGCACATCCGCAGGCACCGCGGCAAGTACGCCTGGGCCGCGGGCATCGGCCTCGGCATCATCGGAGGCGCCTGCGTCGCGGCCACCGCGGGCATCTGCGCCGGAGCGGGCGGCCTGCTCATCGGCGCCGCGTTCGGCGCGGCCGGCGGAGCGGCCAGGTACCGCATCGGCACCGCGAAGCGGAACCGGCGCGGCTACTGGAAGAACGGGCTCTACGGCGCCGCGAGCGTCTTCGGGCCCGGTGTGTACAGCCGTTGGCGGCTGCGCGGTGCCCCGCAGAGCGCCAAGCGCTGGATCGAGGGATTCCGGCGCGAGCGGAGCTGGGGCAAGCACCGTCGCAAGGTCAAGGTCCACTGGGGGTTCGGAACCCGCTGGATCCGATGAGCCGTTAGCTTCGTGACCGAGGGCCGGCCGTGCCGCACGCGGTGCGGCCGGCCCCTTCGCACACCGGAGGTTCCACCATGACGGACACCCGAGAGCCCTCGGGCGCCCTGCGCCTCGCCCTGCGGGTCGACGCGTTCACCTCGACGTCCCGGGGCGTCATCACCATGACCGCGGTGCTGCTCGCCCTGGTGTTCACCGGCACCACCGCGGGCGTCGTCGCCGCCGTCGTGCTCTTCCTGGCCTGGTGCGCCATCGGCTACGTCGGCCGCAGGCGGCAGAAGCTCAGTGGGCGGACCCCGACAGCTGGAGACCGATGACGCCCACGATCACCAGCGAGATCGAGACGATCTTGAGCGTGGAGACCAGGTCGCCCAGGAAGACCATCCCGTAGATCGCCGTCCCGGCCGCCCCGATCCCCGTCCACACCGCGTACGCCGGACCCACGTCCAGCTTGCGCAGCGCCAGCGTCAGCAGGCCGAAACTGCCCAGGGCGAAGGCCGCGAAGGCGACCGTCGGCCACAGCCGGGTGAAACCGTGCGAGAGCTTGAGGCAGACCGCGAACCCCGTCTCCAGAATCCCCGCGACCACCACCAGCAGCCACGCCATCGTCAGTGCCTCCCACGCCGTCGGTGACTGCTTCGTCTCACTTGGTGCGATTATGCACTTACCAGACGTGGGCGCCCGCAAACGTGCGCGAATCAGTCGCCTTCGCGTCGCTCCCGGGTCGCCAGCAGCCGCCGCAGCGAGTACAGCCGGGCCTGATCGGCGTGGCCCTCCTCCACCCAGGCGTCCAGCGCGCACTCCGCCTCGTCGTGGCTGCACGCCCGCGGGCAGTTCTCCGTCCCCGGTTCCAGGTCCGGGAAGGCGTGGATGACCCGCGACGGGTCCACGTGGTGCAGGCCGAAGGACCGCACACCGGGCGTGTCGATGACCCAGCCGCCGGCCTTGTCCAGCGGCAGCGCGAGCGCCGAGGTCGTGGTGTGCCGGCCCCGGCCGGTCACCGCGTTCACGTGTCCGGTGACCCGCCGCCGCTCCTCCGGCACCAGCGCGTTCACCAGCGTCGTCTTGCCGACGCCCGAGTGCCCCACGAACGCCGTCACCCGGTCGCCCAGGTGCTCCCGCACCCGGTCCGCCGCCTCGCCGTCGTACAGCTCCTCGCGGTTGACCACCACGTACGGGATGTCCAGCGCGCCGTACAGCTCCAACAGCTTCGCCGGCGGCGCCAGGTCCGACTTCGTGAGGACCAGGAAGGGGGAGAGCCCGCCGTCGTACGCCGCGACCAGGCAGCGGTCGATCAGCCGGGGGCGCGGCTCCGGGTCGGCCAGCGCGGTCACGATCGCGAGCTGGTCGGCGTTGGCCACCACCACCCGCTCGAACGGGTCGTCGTCGTCGGCCGTGCGGCGCAGCACCGAGCTGCGCTCGCCGATCCGCACGATCCGCGCCAGGGTGTCCTTCTCGCCGGACAGATCGCCCACCAGGGAGACCCGGTCGCCCACGACGGCGGCCTTGCGGCCCAGCTCGCGGGCCTTCATCGCCATCACGACCCGGTCGTCGACCAGACAGGTCAGCCGGCCACGGTCGACGGTGAGGACCATGCCCTCGACGGCGTCCTCGTGCTTGGGGCGGATGGTGGTACGGGGACGGTTGCCCTTGCGGTTGGGCCGCTGGCGGATGTCGTCCTCGTCGGTGTGCTTCCCGTAACGCCGCATGGCTCAGGCTCCGAGCATTTCGGTCCACATCCTCGGGAAGTCGGGCAAGGTCTTCTCCGTCGTCGCCACGTTCTCGATCTCCACGCCCGCGACGGCCAGGCCGACGATCGCGCCCGCGGTCGCCATCCGGTGGTCGTGGTACGTGTGGAAGACGCCGCCGCGCAGCGGGCGCGGGCGGATGTGCAGCCCGTCCTCGGTCTCCGTCACGTCACCGCCGAGCCCGTTGATCTCCTTGGTCAGGGCGGCGAGCCGGTCGGTCTCGTGGAGCCGCAGGTGGGCGACGCCGCGCAGGGTCGAGGGGGAGTCGGCGAGGGCCGCGACCGCCGCGATGCCGGGGGTCAGCTCGCCGACCTCGCCCAGGTCCACGTCGATGCCGTGGATCCGGCCGGTGCCGGTGAAGGTCAGACCCCGGTCGGTCAGCTCGCAGGAGCCGCCCATCTCGGTGAAGATCTCCCGCAGCGCGTCACCGGGCTGGGTGGTGCGCGCCGGCCAGTCCGGCACGGTCACCCGGCCGCCGGTGACCAGGGCGGCGGCCAGGAACGGCTGCGCGTTGGACAGGTCGGGCTCGACCACCAGGTCCCGCCCGAGCAGCGCGGACGGCGCCACCCGCCACACGTCGGGCCGCCCGCCGTGCTCCGGCTCGTCGACCTGCGCGCCGACCGAGCGCAGCATGTCGACGGTCATCCGGATGTGCGGCAGCGAGGGCAGCCGGCCGCCGACGTGCCGTACCTCCACGCCCTGGTTGAAGCGCGCGCCCGACAGCAGCAGGGCGCTGACGAACTGGGAGGACGAGGAGGCGTCGATCTCCACGACACCGCCCTCCAGGGAGCCGCCGCCGTGCACCGTCATCGGCAGCGCGCCGCGCCCGTCGTCGTCGATGCGGGCGCCGAGCGCGCGCAGCGCGTCGATGACCCCGTGCAGCGGGCGCTCGTGGGAGCGCGGGTCGCCGTCGAAGCGGACCGGCCCTTCGGCGAGGGCCGCGACCGGCGGCAGGAAGCGCATGACCGTGCCGGCGTTGCCGACGTCCACGGTCGCGGGGCCGCGCAGCCCGGCCGGGATGACCCGCCAGGCCTCGCCGGTGCCGTCCGGGCCCACGCCTTCCTCGATCTTCACGCCGAGGGTGCGCAGCGCCTCCGCCATCAGCAGGGTGTCGCGCGAGCGCAGCGGGCGGCGCACCCAGCCCGGCTCGGCGGCCAGCGCGGCGAGCACCAGGGCGCGATTGGTGACCGACTTCGATCCGGGCACGGTGACGGTGGCGTCCACGGCACCGTCGGCATGGGGGGCGGGCCAGAGGCCGGTGAGTGGATCGGTGTGCGCGGAGCTTTCGGTCATGCCCTCACTTTACGGGGGGACTACAGGCCCAGGAGCCAGCGTCCTCCGCCGATCAGGGAGCAGATCGAGACGGCGTGGAAGAAGAAGAGCCACAGCGCGGGATGCACATGGGTGAGCCGGCCGAGCTGGTCCGCGTCGGAGTCGGGCGCGCCTCCGTGCCGCCGCTTCGCCTGCAGTTCGAAGGCCGGCCGGACCCCGCCGAGCAACAGGAACCAGACCACCGCGTACGCGAAGGCCGACTGGACGTCCGGGCCGGTGATCCAGGACACCAGCAGGAACACGCCGCCGGTGAGCAGCACGGTGAAGATCCCGTACGCGTTGCGGACCATCACCAGCATCGCCACGAGCAGCGCGGTGGCCAGCCACAGCAGCAGCGTGATCCGGTGGGCGGACAGGAGCGCGGCGCCGCCGAGGCCCAGCAGCGGGGCGGCCGTGTAGCCGGCCGCGGCGGTGAGGATCATGCCGATGCCGGTGGGCCGTCCGCGCGAGACGGTCAGCCCGCTGGTGTCGGAGTGCAGCCGGATCGACTGGAGCCGCCGCCCCGTGGCGAGCGCGACCAGACCGTGGCCGCCCTCGTGGGCGATGGTGATCGCGTTGCGGGACAGGCGCCATATCGGGCGGGGCAGGACCGCGGCCAGCGCGGCGAGAGCCGTGGCGATCACGATCCACTGCGCGGGCGCGGCCTGCGCGTCGAACAGGCCGTGGGGGAGGCTCATCGTGGGGAAGGGCTCCTCGTGGGGGGTCGGGATCGTGGCAGTGTGGCACGCATGTGCGGACGGTATGCGGCGAGCAGGCGCCCCGAGGACCTGGTGGACGCCTTCGAGGTCGAGAAGTGGGAGCCGGAGGAGACCCTGGCCCCCGACTGGAACGTGGCCCCGACCAAGGAGGTCTACGCGATTCTGGAGCGTCCTCTGAAAGACGCGGAATCGCGCCGCCCGGTTCGCCAGATGCACGCCCTGAAGTGGGGGCTCGTGCCGTCCTGGGCGAAGAGCCCGGAGGGCGCCGCCCGGATGATCAACGCCCGCGCCGAGACCCTGCACGAGAAGCCCTCCTTCAAGAAGGCCTTCGCGGCCCGCCGTTGCATCCTGCCCGCCGACGGCTATTACGAGTGGGTGACCGGCGCGGGCGAGCGCGACCTGGAGGTGGAGGGGAAGCGGAAGCGGCCCCGCAAGCAGCCGTACTTCGTGACCCCCGCCGACGGCTCCGTCTTCGCGATGGCCGGCATATACGAGTTCTGGCGCGACCGGACCCTCCCCGACGCCCACCCCTCGGCCTGGTGGGTCACCTGCTCCGTCGTGACCACCGAGGCCGAGACCACGCCGCTGGGCGTCGCCCCCGCCGAGGGGCCCCGCTCGCTCGCCGACATCCACCCCCGGATGCCGCTGATGCTCACGCCCGACCACTGGGACGCCTGGCTGGACCCGCACCCCGCCGGCCCCGACGAGCTGCGCGCGCTGCTCGCCCCGCCGCCCGGGGGCCTGATGCGGGCCTACCCGGTGGCGACGGCGGTCAGCAACGTGCGCAACAACGGCCCCGAGCTGCTCACGGAGCTGGAGGGCCCGGAGGAGGGCACCCTCTTCTGAGGACCGCCGTACGCGGGTCTCCGTACACGGCTCTCTCCACGGGTCTGCACGGCTCTCCGTGCACGGCTCTCCGTGCGCGGGTCCCGCACGCCGGTTTTCCGTCCCCCGCGCGGCAGGATGGGCCCGTGACCAAGACCGAGATCGTTGCGACCGACGCCGGGGACGCCCGGATCACCTGGGCCGCCGCCGAGAAGCCCTGGGCCGTGCTCGCCGTCAGCCACGGCGCCGGCGGCGGCATCGAGGCCCGCGACCTGGTGGCCCTGGCCGCCGCGCTGCCCGCGCGGGGCGTGACCGTGGCCCTCGTCGAGCAGCCCTGGCGGGTGGCCGGCAAGAAGGTCGCCCCCGCGCCCAAGACCCTCGACACCGGCTGGCGCGGCCTGTGGCCCGCCCTCGCCGCCCCGGGCCTGCCGGTGATCGCCGGCGGCCGCAGCGCCGGCGCCCGGGTCGCCTGCCGCACCGCCACCGAGCTGGGCGCCGCCGCGGTGCTCGCGCTCGGCTTCCCGCTGCACCCGCCGGGCCGGCCGGAGCGCTCCCGGGCCGCCGAGCTCCTCGGCTCCGGCGTCCCCACCCTCGTCGTGCAGGGCGGCAACGACCCCTTCGGGCGGCCGGCCGAGTTCCCCGACGGCCCCTACACGCTCGCCGAGGTGCCGTACGGCGACCACGGCT
This sequence comes from Streptomyces sp. NBC_01268, assembly GCF_036240795.1. NCBI lineage: Bacteria > Bacillati > Actinomycetota > Actinomycetes > Kitasatosporales > Streptomycetaceae > Streptomyces > Streptomyces sp. NBC_01268. The sequence goes on from NZ_CP108454.1 coordinate 5,517,266, forward strand.
TCGCCGTCCCCAAGCGCGCCCCGCTCTCCCAGGAGGAGGCCGTCGAGGTGATCGTGCGTGAAGTCACCGCGTGGATCACGTCACTTCGGTGACCGGGCGTCCCCCGCGGGAATGCCGGGCCCGGGACCGCTGTTGTGAGGGACATCGGTGCTCAGAGCAAAGGAAGAGGGAGTCCGTCGCATGGGTTCGACCATATGCCCCGAGCGTGCGCAGGCCGCTGACCTGGACTGGACTGTCCTGCCCGCGCCGAGGGTCGCCCCTGTTCGGGCGGCGGACGGAGTGGTTCCTCGTCTATCCTCCGAAGCGAGCGGGTCCGCGTTCGGGTTCGCCGCAGCGCTGGAGGAGGTGGGTCCGGTCACTGGGACCGACACAGGGACCGACGACGGCCCCGAGGAGACGACCGAGGAGCGCAACGCGCGCTTCGAGCGGGACGCCCTCGGCTACCTCGACCAGATGTACTCGGCCGCGCTGCGCATGACGCGCAATCCCGCGGACGCGGAGGACCTGGTGCAGGAGACCTACGCCAAGGCGTACGGATCCTTCCACCAGTTCCGCGAGGGCACCAACCTCAAGGCGTGGCTGTACCGGATCCTCACGAACACCTTCATCAACTCGTACCGCAAGAAGCAGCGCGAGCCGCAGCGCTCGGCCGCCGAGGAGATCGAGGACTGGCAGCTCGCCCGCGCCGAGTCGCACATGTCGACCGGTCTGCGTTCGGCCGAGTCGCAGGCCCTCGACCACCTGCCGGACTCGGACGTGAAGGAAGCGCTGCAGGCGATCCCCGAGGAGTTCCGCATCGCCGTCTATCTGGCCGATGTAGAGGGCTTTGCGTACAAGGAGATCGCGGACATCATGGGTACACCCATCGGTACGGTGATGTCCCGGCTGCACCGGGGCCGCCGCCAGCTGCGCGGCATGCTCGAGGACTACGCCCGCGACCGCGGGCTGGTTCCCGCGGGCGCCGGAGAGTCGCACGATCTGAAAGGCTCGGGCTCATGAGCTGCGGAGATCCGCACGAGACGGACTGCTCAGAGGTCCTGGACCATCTCTACGAGTTCCTCGACAGAGAGATGCCCGACACCGACTGCACCAAGTTCGAGGTGCACTTCGAGGAGTGCTCCCCGTGCCTGGAGAAGTACGGCCTCGAACAGGCGGTGAAGAAGCTGGTCAAGCGCTGCTGCGGCAGCGATGACGTCCCGGTCGACCTGCGCGCCAAGGTGATGGGCCGCATCGACCTCATCCGTTCGGGTCACACGGTGCCCGAGCAGGACGTCACGGCCGCGCCCCAGGAGCAGTAGCACCCGGGCGGCGGCACCACAGCACACCAGAACGAAGGCCGGGCGAACGCGTCGCCCGGCCTTCGGTGTGTCCATCGGTTTGTATCACCCGATGGTGCGAATCGCCCCCGGCGGCCCGACGGCGGCCGCCCAACTCGCTTAGCGTGACCGGCGTGATGGGCGTCAAGGGCATTCCGCGAACGGCACGCGCGTACATCGGCTGCGCCCTGCTCGCCGCCACCGCGGCCGTCCTGCCCGCGCTGCGCCCCGACGCCGCCACGCCCTGGCGCGCCGTACTCCTGCTCGCCGCCCTCTACGCGGTCTGCGAACTGCCCGCCCGCTGCTCCCTCGCCGCCCGGGCCCTCGGACAGGCCCCCGGCGGCGCGGCCCCGCTCACCGCCGGCTCCTTCTTCCCCGTCCTGATCGCCGCCGCGCTGCTCCTGCCGCCCGCCGCCGCCGCGCTCACCGCGCTGCCCGGCGCCGTCCTCGGCCGCGTGGAACGGCCCCCCGCCGGGGCCCGGCGCGCCTGGCGGGCCGCCCAGCTGGCCCTCGCCGTCTGGGCCGCGTCGCACGCCGCCCGGCTCTTCCGCTGCCACGCCGCCCTCGGACTCGGGCCCGACACCCCCGACTTCCCGTACGCGCTGCTGCCCGCGGGCGCCGCCGCGCTCGCCCTCTGCCTCGCCCTCACCGTCCTCGACGGCGGCATCCGCGCCACCGCCGAACAGCTCCCGCCCCGGGCCGCCTGGCGCGGACTGCTCGGCCGGGCCCTCGCCCCGCACGCCGTGCACGGGCTCGCCGGACTGATGATGGCCGTGCTCTGGCGCAGCCCGTACGGGCCGGTCGCAGCCCTCTTCGTCCTGCTGCCCATGTACATCTCCTGCTGGGTCTTCGCCCAGTACCACCGTGAGCGGGCCGCCCACCAGGCCACCATCCGGGCCCTCGTCCAGGCCGTCGACATCAAGGACCGCTACACCCGCGGCCACAGCGAACGGGTCGGCCACGCCTCCGTCCTGATCGCCCGGGAGCTCGGCATGGCCGAGGAGCGCCTGGAGGTCGTCCGCTTCGCCGGCATCCTCCACGACGTCGGCAAACTGGGCGTCCCCACCCGGGTGTTGCGCAAGGACGGGCCGCTCACCCCCGAGGAGCGCCGGATCATCGAGCTCCACCCCGAGTACGGGCACGAGATGGTCCGCGGCATCGGCTTCCTCGGCGAGGCCCGCACCGCGATCCTCCACCACCACGAACGCATGGACGGCAGCGGCTACCCGTACGGGCTCAAGGGCCGCGAGATCCCCGAGTACGCCCGGGTCGTCGCCGTCGCCGACGCCTTCGACGCCATGACCTCCACCCGCTCCTACAGCCGCGCCCGGCCCGTCGGGACCGCCCTGGCCGAGCTGGAGCGCTGCGCCGGCACCCAGTTCGACCCGCGGATGGTCGACGCCCTCGCCCGCGCCCTCGCCCGGGAGGGCTGGCAGACCGAGGTCACCGCCGACGAGACCACCGCCCCACTGCCCGGAGCCCGCACCCCGCCGCCCGACGGGACCGCCGCGCCGCCCCCGCCCGCCGTGCGCGCCCGGTCCGCGCAGGAGCACGCGTGAGCACCGGCCGTGCCACCGTCGGCGCCGTGCGCGCCCTCGCCCTGCTGCTGACCCTCGCCGGCATCGGCGCCACGCTCTGGCAGGGCGTCGACGACCCCGGCGCCGCCCTCGCCTTCGGCACCCTCATCGCCCTGGGCGAGCTGACCCGCTGGGGCGCCCGGCCCGGTGAACGGGAACCCGCCCCGCTCGCCGCCGCCGGAGCCCTCGCCTACGCCCTGCTCGGCGAGAACGCCGGCCACAGCACCACCCACGGCGTCCTGCAGACCGTCGCCGTCACCGTCGCGGGCGGCCTCGCCGGGATCGTCCCGCACGTGGCCCGGGGCCGCGGGCCCGACCCCGACCAGCTGGCCCGCCGCGTCCTCACCGTCGGCTTCGCCGCCCTCTGCTTCCAGCCGCTCTTCAACACCGGCGCCGTCACCGCCCGCCTCGGCCACGGCCCCTCGTACGCCCTGTTCCTGCTCCTGCTGCTCCTCCTCACGGCCCTCTGCGACGCCGTCCTCGCCGCCCTGCTGCACCGCGCCCGCACCGGTCACCCCTACGGCCCGCTCCTGCGCGACCGGCTGCGCGCCCTGCCCGGCATCGGCTCCGCGGTCTGCGCCACCGGCACCGTCATGGCCCTCGGCGTGGCCGTCGCCGGACTGTGGGCGCTGCCCGTCTTCGCCGTGCCGCTGCTCCTCACCCAGGTCTCCTACCGGCGGTACGCGGCCGTGCGCACCACCGACCGGCAGACCATCGCCTCGCTGGCCCGGGCCACCGAGATCGCCGGCTGCACCCCGCAGGGCCACGCCCGCCGGGTCGCCGAGCTGAGCCGGGCCGTCGGCCGCGAGCTGGGCCTCTCCGGCGCCGAGCTGACCGTCCTCGAATACGCGGCGCTCATGCACGACATCGGACAGCTCTCCCTGGTCGACCCCGTCGAGGGCGGTGCCACCGCCCTGCTGCCCGCCGAGGAACAGCGCAGGATCGCCCTGCTCGGCGGGGCCGTGGTCCGGCAGACCGGGGTCGCGACGGCCGTCGCGATCGTCGTGGAACGCCAGGCCGACCCGTACCGGGACCAGCCGCTGCCCGCCCGGATCGTCCGGGCCGTCAACGCCTACGACGACCTCGCCGCCACCACCGCGGGCGGCGGCCTCGGCGCCCTGGAACGCCTCCGGCTCGGCACCGCCCGCGACTACCACCCCGATGTCGTCGAATCCCTCGCCAGGGTGCTCGCCCGCGGCGGTGCCCCCAGGGGCATCGCCCCAGTCCCACCGGGGTAACCCATGGGTAATGAGCGCGCGTCCGACCGGGCATGGTTGGATGCGAACAAGAGGGTGAAGCGACCGGCAGGCGGGAATCGTGAGGATCTTCGGGAAGGTACGGCATCGGCCCTCCGCCTCGTGGCGGCAGGCCACCGACCGCGCGTTCACGCTGATCGGTGACGGCCGGTACGAGGACGCGGGCGCACTGTTGACGCGTGCGGCGGACCTGGAGCCCTGGCTCTCGGAGTCCTGGTTCAACCTGGCCCTGCTGCACAAGTTCCGGCACGACTGGGAGCAGGCCCGGGCCGCCGGGCTGCGCGCGGTCGCCCTGCTCGACAAGGAGACCGGCGCCCCCGACTGGTGGAACGTCGGCATCGCCGCCACCGCGCTCCAGGACTGGCCGCTGGCCCGCCGCGCCTGGCAGGCCTACGGGCTGAAGGTCCCGGGCGCCGCCGCCGGCACCGGCGAGCCGGCCGGCATGGAGCTCGGCAGCGCGGCCGTGCGGCTCTCCCCGGAGGGCGAGGCCGAGGTCGTGTGGGGCCGCCGGCTCGACCCGGCCCGGATCGAGGTCCTGTCCATCCCGCTGCCGTCCTCGGGCCGCCGCTGGGGCGAGGTCGTCCTGCACGACGGCGTGCCGAACGGCGAGCGGACCACCAGCGCGGGCCCCTCGTACCCCGTCTTCGACGAGATCGAGCTGTGGGCGCCGTCGCCGGTCCCGACCTGGGTGGTCCTCCTGGAGGCCGCCACCGAGGCCGACCGGGACGCCCTGGAGCAGCTCGCCGCCGACGCCGGCTTCGCGGCCGAGGACTGGTCCTCCTCCGTGCGGCTGCTCTGCCGGGCCTGCTCGGAGTCGACCATGCCCAGCGCCGAGGGCGAGGGCGAGCACCTGGACCCCCACGACCACAGCGAACCGGGCCACCCGGGCCCGCTCGGCCACCGCTCGCCCGGCGAGCTGTGGGTGCCGGAGCGCGAGTGCGGCATCGCCGCCCCGCCCGGCCTGGTCCGCGGGCTGCTCGACGGCTGGGTCGCGGACAGCCCGGACAGCCGTGAGTGGCGTGATCTCGAAGAGGTCTGCTGAGGCGACGGCCCAGGGCCCGTAGGCTGTCCTCCGACGGAATCGGGTTTTCAGAAGGGCGCGGCCGGACATGGCGCAGCAGGAGACGGACCAGCAGGTCGAGAACGACGGTTTCGTCGTGGACACGGAGGAGTGCGAGGAGCGTGAGCTCGCGCACCGTGAGCGGGGCACCTCGCGTCCGATCACGGTCTTCGGCAACCCCGTGCTCCACCGGGAGTGCAAGGACGTCACCGAGTTCGGCGACGAGCTGGCCCAGCTGATCGACGACATGTTCGCCAGCCAGAAGACCGCCGAGGGCGTCGGCCTGGCCGCCAACCAGATCGGCGTGGACCAGAAGGTCTTCGTCTACGACTGCATGGACGACGAGGGCGTCCGGCACGTCGGCCACGTGGTCAACCCGGTCCTGCAGGAGCTGCCCGCCGACCGCCGCGTCCTCGACGAGTCCAACGAGGGCTGCCTCTCGGTGCCCACCGCGTACGCCGAGCTCGCCCGTCCGGACTACGCCGAGGTCCACGGCCAGGACTCCCAGGGCAACGCGATCAAGGTGCGCGGCACCGGCTACTTCGCCCGCTGCCTCCAGCACGAGACGGACCACCTGTACGGCTACCTGTACATCGACCGCCTCTCCAAGCGGGACCGCAAGGACGCCCTGCGCCAGATGGAAGAGGGCACCCCGCGCTACCCGGTCGTCGCGAACGACTGACCCGGGCTTCCCCGGATACGCCGAAGGGCCCCGCTCGTTTGACTACGAGCTGGGCCCGTTCTGTTTTTGCGAGCTGTTAGGTGGCGCGCTTGATCTCGATGGCGAGGGCTCCGAGGGCTTCCTTATCGGGGCCGTAGATCGTGCGGATGTTGGCGAGTTGCTGGTCGCGGGTGGCGGTCGGGTTGCTGTTGGACGGGCCCTCGCCGTCGAGGAGGGCTTCGAAGTCGGGGTACTCGGTGACCCGGAGGACCTCGACATCGCAGGTCTCGTCCGTGCCCTTGATGCGGAAGCGGATGGTGTCGCCGGCGGCGAGGTCCGCGAGGTGCGGGTACTTGACCCGCACTTCGATGGTCTTGGTGCCTGCGGCGACGAGTTCGAAGTACTGGCGGTAGAGGTTGAGCTCGCGGACGCGGGCGGTGCGGTCGGTCATCGGGAGGGAACGCTCCTGGGGGACGGTGCGGTGATCAGGCGGCCGATCTCGGCGGCCGAGTACGAGCGGAAGAAGTGGCGGGGGTCGGAGAGCAGCGTCTCGGTCATGGCGAGCAGTTGGTCGGCGTACTCGGTGACGGTGCCGGGCCACTGCCGGGTGTCGAGCATCCAGGGGGCGGCTCCCTCGGGCAAGGGGGCACGGCCTTCTCGTATGAGGGATTTCGACAGCTTGGCGCCGGTGTCGGTGACGACCTGGGGGCAGAACAGGCGGGCCGGGAGCTGGGTGCGTGTGAGGCCCACGGCCTGGAGGGCCTCGTCGACGAGGTGTGAGCCGAAGACCCAGTCGCCGCCCTTGATCATGACGTGCAGTGTGCCCTGGGGACTGGTCAGGGCGAGTTCCTTGACCAGGTTGCGGTAGAGGGTGGCCAGGTCGAGGTAGCCGCCGGTGGTGGGTGTGAGGGTGGCCTCGTACGGGCCGTGGTGGAGGCAGACGGCGGAGATTCGCGCCGACTCGGGGTTAGCGAGATGGACCCGGGTGCGTTCGGCGTGCTTCTCGGCCCAGCCACAGCCGGGGTGCGGGCAGGGGACGCGGAGGTGCGGGGTGCCGGTGGAGGGGGCGAGCCACCAGCGGGCGGCGTCGATGCGGGGGAGGAGCCGGAGCCACGTGCGGCGGTAGTGCTTGCTGGCCTGTTGCTGTGTGTACGTCTCGATGTGGTGCGGGATGCCCAAGAGCCTGGACAGAGTGGTGAAGAGGGGCTGGTAGAGGGTGGTGACGAGGTCGATCAGGGCCTGCTCGCCGAGGGCTTGGGCGTAGGCGCGCTGGTAGCGGTGGCCGCTGACCGGGTCGGTGGCCAGCTCGTGCGGGGCGTTGTCGAGGGCACTGAACAGCACCTCGGTGGGGAGGCCGAAGCGGTCACGCAGGCGGGCGGCCATGGCGAAGGCCAGGGACTGCACGAGTGAGGTGCCGATGTGCGGGGCGCCGTTGATCTGGGTGCCGACGACCAACACGATGCGCTCGGGCGGGGCGGCCAGGATGCGCGGGGTCAGGACGTCCTCGGCGTGGAGGAGGGCGTTGGCGAGGACGGTGTTCGGCGAGACGGGGTGCGTGGTCATGTTGTGGCCCCTAGGGTTCGGTGCTTCGGTCGAACGCAGCCCAGACGCACTTTCCGGGCCCCGTCCTCTCCTTCACGCCCCAGCTGTTCGCCGTAGCCGAGACGATCAGCAGGCCGCGACCGTCGACGGCGGACTCCTCGGGAACGCGCTGCGTCGGCGTGTTCTCGCCGCTGTCGTGGATCTCGATCCGCAGTTCCTCGTCGAGGGACTCGACGCGTACGAGGACGAGGCGGCCCACGGGCGCCCCGTGGAGCACGGCGTTGGTGACGAGTTCCGAGGTGCACAGCCTCATGTCGTCGAGGCGGCTCGTCTCACCCCATTCGGTCAGCGTGGCGGCGACGAAGTCGCGAGCGGTACGCGGGGTGGTCCGGCGGCGGGGGAACAGCATGGTGCGGTGCCGACCCGTGCCCGGAAGGAGGTCCGGGGCGGCGTCGGTCGCCTGGTTGGTGAGTCTGCTTGCCATGGTCAACAGCAAAGCGGCTTAACTCATTTGGGTCGGGAGCCAGCACGGGGGCCAAGGCAGGGGCCACTATGGGGGCCAGAGGTCACGTGTTCCTGGGGGACGGCATGGGCGACACCGGGATCGGCGCCTTGCTCGTCCGGCTGCGCACCGCGCGCGGCTGGAGCCAGCAGAGGGTCGCCGACGAGTACAACGTCCTGGAGGGGCGTTCGGCGAAGACCGGCAAGGAGATCGGACGCTACGAGCGCGAAGCGCGGATCCCCATTCCCTATGCCCGGAAGTACCTGGCGCAGGTCTTCGGTATCGACGTCGCGCAACTCGACCAGGCTGTGGCAGTCAGCAAGGGCCGGCGGGACGACCCCGGCGGCGGCGAGGTCGCGCTGCCCGCGCCGGCGCCTGCGGCTTCTTGTGCCGGTGGTGATCGCCTGTCCGAGGACGCAGCGCGTTCGGCGGACTTCGCCCGCTTCATCGCGCAGCGGAACGCCGACGAGTTCGTCGTAGAGCAGCTGGAGGCGGATGTCGGCAGGCTCGCCCGTACGTACGTCAGCCACCCGTTGATGGAGCAGTACGTCGAGATCAGGCGGATACGGGACGGGGTGTTCGAGCTGCTGCGCGGGCGCCAGCACCCCCGGCAGACCACTGACCTACCTCTCCGCTGCTCGCCTCTGCGGCCTGTCCGCGCACGTCTGCCTCGATCTCGGCGACTACGACTCTGCCGCCACCCATGCCCGTACCGCACGGGCCTGTGCCGAGGCGGCCGGGCACGAGGGGATGCTGGCCTGGGTACGGGCCGTGGAGTCGTTGATCGCGTACTGGACAGGGCGGTACGAGCAGGCGGCCCGGCTGGCCCAGGTCGGCCGGCGGCACAGGGCGAGCGGCAGCATCGGCGCACGGCTGGCGAGTCTGGAGGCGCGGGCGTTGGCGATAGTCGGCGACTCGGCAGGGGCGCTCGCCGCCCTGGCGGACGCCGAACGATCCCGTGAGGCGGTCTCGGGGCGGGACGAGATGCCAGGAGTCTTCGACTTCCCAGTCGCCAAGCAGTTCGCGTACGCCGGAACGACCCTTCTGGCCGTAGGCGGACAGCAGCACGTTCAGAAGGCCATCTTCAGCGCGGGGACGGCAATTCGGCTCTATCGCAGTGCGGATGGTGATGACCAGTCCGTGGGAGACCTCTTCGCCTCGCACCTCGACCTCGCCCGCGGCCATCTGCTCCTGGACGACCTGGATGGCGCCGAGGAGATGCTCGGCTTTGTCCTTATGGCCTCGCCGGAGCGCATGTCGGCCAGCATCGTGCGCCGGCTCACCGTTCTCGGGCGGGAGCTGGAAGGGCCGCAGTACGGTGGAGCCGCTCAGGCGGTACACCTGCGCGACCGACTCCAGCACACGGCCGTCCGTGCGTCCCTTCCCGCCGCCCATCCTCCGGAGTTGCCGACGTGACCGACCTGTCCGCCGCCCACGATGCCGCTGTCACCGACCGGGCCCGCCTGGCGGGCAGCGCCTACAACGGAGACCGGGACCTGGCTGCACGGCAGTCGCTCTACCAGTGGCAGACGCCCCGGTACGACCTGCCCGGCCTCGTCGCCGATCAGCTGGGCGACGTACGCGGCCGGGTTGTCGACATCGGCTGCGGCAACGGCAAGTTCATCCAGCGACTTCGACAGGACCGTCCGGACCTGTCCCTGCTCGGCCTCGACATCGCGCCCGGCATCCTTGCCGGCGTCCCCGGCCCGGTCGCCGTGGCGGACGCCACGCGGCTTCCGCTGGCGGCCGGGAGCGTCGACGCCGTTCTCGCGCTGCACATGCTCTACCACGTACCCGACATTCCCCAGGCGGTCAGGGAGCTGGCCCGGGTCGTGGCCAGCGACGGGCTGGTGGTCGCCTCCACCAACAGCGACCGCGACAAGGCCGAACTCGACGACCTCTGGCAGCGGGCCGCCGGCGACGTCCTCGGCATCGATCGTGGTCCGGCCCGCATCTCGCTCAGCGCCCGCTTCTCCCTGGAGAAGGCCCCGGCCTTCCTCCGTGAGGAGTTCAGCCGTGTGGAGGTCGCCGAACTGCCGGGGACCATCACGGTCCGCGACCCCGAGCCGGTCATCGCCCACATGGTCTCCTATCGCGCCTGGTCGGATCAGCACGACGTGCCCTTTGACGCGACCATTGACCGGGCCCGTGCCCTCGTCGCCGGCCACATCGACCGCAACGGCGCGTACGAGATCACCTGCCTCGGCGGCATCCTCGTCTGCCAGCGGTGACTGGCACTCACCACGTTCATGGACGCATGCACGAATGAACGTGTGTTCCCGTGTTCGCGCATTCTGGTGAGCCTGTGCGCAATGTGCCTGGGTGTACGGGGTGCCCTCTAGGTTGGGCGTGTTGGGCTCGGGTCGCGCCAAGGGAGACGGTTGTGCTGGCTGCTCAAGCGTCACAGCGGTTCCGGGGGCGGAATCGGGGGGTGAAGTGGACCAAGCCCGACGATGGAATGGTGTCGGTAATGGTGCTGCCTCTGGCCGTCACCGACCCTGCTGACCTGGAGCGGCTGGAGAAGCTGTTCGGCGCGATGTGGAGCATCAAGCGGGCACTCCAACGGGACGCCCGCGCCAAAGTGGACGCATACTGGGCCGCCAGGCATGAGCGGGGTCGCGAGGGAGCGAACAGAGTGCGGCAGCGCCTTGGGCTTACCCGAGAGGCGTTGGAGCGGCGCGCGTACAAGCACTTGGAGGACGCTGGGCATCTGAAGCACCACGTCTCCAAGGCATTGGCCATGCACATGGCTGACGAAGTATGGAACGGCGTATCCCGCCATCTGGTCACGGACTCCACCGGCCAGAGGCACGGACGCCCGAAGGTCGGTCGATGGCACGACTTCACGCGGATTCCAGGCCGAGCCCGGTCCCACACCACCGCGAACAAGTGGGAGACGTTCCGGCTGGCCGGTACTTTGCGGGGCCACACCAAGGCCTACACGGGCTGCAACCGGCATGAGCTGATGCAGCCCCGCCGGATGCCGAAGCCTTCGAAACCTACCGGCAACGTGCCCACGGGCAGGAACACAGCCTCGGGCAAGCCAGGAACGCGGAAGGCGACCTGGTGGGACCACACCGGCCCGCTTGCCGTGGTTTTCGTCGGCGGCCCCGACTCTCAGCGGGGCGAGCTCGTGCTCCCCGTTCGCGTCCCGCAGGGCCCAGGCCAGCGGGCCCACGCCGAGCACTTTCTCGCCGCCTCTGGGCGTTGGCACAAGGTGGACCTTGTCCGTCGCCACAAGGCTTCCGCGTCAGGCGGCTGGGTCTATGAAGCGCACCTGATGGTCCTCGGTCCCGGATATGCGTCTCCCGCCGTACAAGAGATGCGCAGGCAGGCGACTGCTCTGGACAGGGTCGGAGGCGTGGATGGCAACGTGTCCAACCTGTCGATCGTGTCCTTCCCGACCAGCTTGGATCCGGTCGACGGCGGCCCGGCGTCCTCGGAGATCACGCTCACCAACGCGGAAGAGAGCCGGCTGGAGACGGAGGCGAAGAAGCGGCGGGGGCGTGCGCGGGCGCTGGAACGCTCCCGTCGTTCCACCAACCGCACGCAGTACGGGTTATCGAAGAAGCAGCAAAGCCGGGCCGAACGAAGGCTCTGCAAGGGGTTGCCTGCCAAGTCCGTCGCTGTGCCCGGCGGCGCCCGTGCGGCACGCTCCGATGGGGTGCCGAAGCGGGCACACAAGCGCGACCTTCTGTCTGCCAGATACCTTGAGCTGCGCGCCCGGCAGGCCGAAGAAGCGACCAGCGCCGCCGAGTACCGGCGCTACCGCGCTCGCCAGCTCGCGCGCGAGATCGTCGCTGTCCACAGCCCGAACCTAACGGTGGAAGATTGCGACGTCCGTACCTGGTATCGACTGTGGGGGAAGAGCCTGTCGCGGACCACACCAGGCTTGCTCATCAAAGCCCTGGAGATCGAATGTCGGGCAGCAGGCGGCCGTCTTGCACGCGTCTCCACCTGGTCCACCGCTCTGTCTCAGCACTGCCTGTGCGGCGAGCGTGTCACGAAGACCCTGCGAGACCGCGAACACAGATGCACCGCCTGTGGCCTCGTAGGCAAGCGCGACCTCGTATCCGCCGCTCTTGCCGCGTTCGTCCGCCCTACCGACGCGGCAGTTCCTACCACCACGCGCCTGGATACCATCGCGTCCCGAATCGCGCAGATCGTCTTCAACGAAGGGCTGGAAGAAGCCCTGCGGGAGTCAACCACACCGTGCCAGAACATCCCTCGGGGTGCTGGCCGCGTGGCAGTCCCACGGCAACGTGGCACCTCTGCTCCCCGAACCGCCGAACGGCGAGGCCGAGCAACCCCAGATGAGACACGCCCTCGGCGTGACCACACTGGAGCGCCCGGCCCCCGCCACGGCTGCGATCCGCAGCTCACCCTTTGGTGAAATGACGGACCGAGTCTTAGAAGTCCTCGTCCAGGTCCACCGAGCCCTCGACCGCCACCTGGTAGGCGGACGGGCGGCGCTCGAAGAAGTTGGTCAGCTCCTGGACGCCCTGGAGCTCCATGAACGCGAACGGGTTCTCCGAGCCGAACACCGGCGCGAAGCCCAGGCGGGTGAGCCGCTGGTCGGCGACGCACTGGAGGTACTCGCGCATCGACTCGGTGTTCATGCCCGGCAGGCCCTCACCGCACAGGTCGCGGCCGAACTGGAGCTCCGCCTCGACGGCCTCCCGCAGCATCGCGGTGACCTGCGCCTGGAGCTCGTCGTCGAAGAGCTCGGGCTCCTCCTTGCGGACGGTGTCCACGACCTCGAAGGCGAAGTTCATGTGCATCGTCTCGTCGCGGAACACCCAGTTGGTGCCGGTCGCCAGGCCGTGCAGCAGACCGCGGGACCGGAACCAGTACACGTACGCGAAGGCGCCGTAGAAGAACAGGCCCTCGATGCAGGCGGCGAAGCAGATCAGGTTGAGCAGGAAGCGCCGGCGGTCGGCCTGCGTCTCCAGACGGTCGATCTTCTCGACCGAGTCCATCCACCTGAAGCAGAACTGCGCCTTCTCGCGGATCGACGGGATGTTCTCGACGGCCGCGAAGGCCGCCGCCCGGTCCTCCGGGTCGGGGAGGTAGGTGTCGAGCAGCGTCAGATAGAACTGGACGTGCACGGCCTCCTCGAAGAGCTGGCGCGAGAGGTAGAGCCGCGCCTCGGGCGAGTTGATGTGCTTGTAGAGCGTCAGGACCAGGTTGTTGGCCACGATCGAGTCGCCGGTCGCGAAGAAGGCGACCAGGCGGCCGATCATGTGCTGCTCACCCGGGGTGAGCTTGGCGAGGTCGGCGACGTCCGAGTGGAGGTCGACCTCCTCCACGGTCCAGGTGTTCTTGATCGCGTCCCGGTAGCGCTCGTAGAAGTCCGGGTAGCGCATGGGACGGAGGGTCAGTTCGAAGCCCGGGTCGAGCAGGTTCTTGGTCTCGGACATCACTGGCAGGCCTCGCAGGACTCGGGGTTCTCAAGGGAGCAGGCGACGGCGTCGGGGTCGGCGACCTGCTGGACGGGGATGGTGGCGGCGGCCTGCGCGGCGCGGGCGATCCGGGTCGCCGGGCGCGAGCGCAGGTAGTACGTGGTCTTCAGGCCCTGCTTCCAGGCGTACGCGTACATCGACGACAGCTTGCCGATGGTCGGCGTCTCCAGGAACAGGTTCAGCGACTGCGCCTGGTCCAGGAACGGGGTGCGGGCGGCGGCCATGTCGATCAGGCCGCGCTGCGGGATCTCCCAGGCCGTGCGGTACAGCTCGCGCACTTCGGCCGGCACCCAGGTGAAGCCGGCCACCGAGCCGTTGGCGTCGCGCAGCGCCTCACGGGTCTGCGCGTCCCACACGCCGAGGCGCTTCAGCTCGTCCACGAGGTACGAGTTGACCTGGAGGAACTCGCCGGACAGCGTCTCGCGCTTGAACAGGTTGGAGACCTGCGGCTCGATGCACTCGTAGACGCCGGCGATCGAGGCGATGGTCGCGGTCGGCGCGATGGCGAGGAGGAGGCTGTTGCGCATGCCGACGGCGGCGATCCGCTCGCGCAGCGCGGCCCAGCGCTCCGGCCAGTTCAGCTCGACGTCGAAGTGGTCCGGGTGCAGCACACCGCGGGCCGTGCGGGTCTTGTCCCAGGCGGGCAGCGGGCCGTTGCGCTCGGCGAGGTCGGCGGAGGCCTCGTACGCGGCCAGCATGATCCGCTCGGCGATCCGGGTGGACAGCGCGCGGGCCTCGGCCGAGTCGAAGGGCAGCTTCAGCTTGAAGAAGACGTCCTGGAGGCCCATCGCGCCCAGGCCCACCGGACGCCAGCGGGCGTTGGAGCGGCCGGCCTGCTCGGTCGGGTAGAAGTTGATGTCGACGACCCGGTCGAGGAAGGTGACGGCGGTGCGCACGGTCTCGTCGAGCCGCGCCCAGTCGATCTGCCCGCCGTCGGCTCCTTCCCGGACGAAGGCGCCGAGGTTGACCGAGCCGAGGTTGCAGACGGCCGTCTCGCCGTCGTCGGTGACCTCGATGATCTCGGTGCAGAGGTTCGAGGAGTGGACGACGGAGCCCGGCTCGGCGGTCTGGTTGGCGGTCCGGTTGGAGGCGTCCTTGAAGGTCATCCAGCCGTTGCCGGTCTGCGCGAGGGTGCGCATCATCCGGCCGTACAGGTCACGGGCCGGCATGGACTTCTTGGCCAGGCCCGCCGCCTCCGCCTTGTGGTACGCGGCGTCGAACTCCTCGCCGTACAGGTCGACCAGCTCGGGCACGTCGGCCGGCGAGAAGAGCGACCACTCGGCGTCCGCGTTGACCCGGCGCATGAACTCGTCCGGGATCCAGTGCGCCAGGTTCAGGTTGTGCGTACGGCGGGCGTCCTCGCCGGTGTTGTCGCGGAGCTCCAGGAACTCCTCGATGTCCGCGTGCCAGGTCTCCAGGTAGACCGCGGCGGCGCCCTTGCGGCGGCCGCCCTGGTTCACCGCGGCGACGGAGGCGTCCAGCGTCTTCAGGAACGGCACGATGCCGTTGGAGTGCCCGTTGGTGCCGCGGATCAGCGAACCCCGGGCGCGGATGCGGGAGTACGACAGGCCGATGCCGCCCGCGTGCTTCGACAGGCGCGCGACCTGGTGGTAGCGGTCGTAGATGGAGTCCAGCTCGTCCTGCGGGGAGTCCAGCAGGTAGCAGGAGGACATCTGCGGGTGGCGGGTGCCGGAGTTGAAGAGCGTGGGGGAGGAGGGCAGGTAGTCGAGCCGGCTCATCAGCCCGTACAGCGCCGCCACCTCGTCCACGGCGCGCACCGACTCGTCCTCGGCCAGACCGCACGCGACGCGCAGCATGAAGTGCTGCGGGGTCTCGATGACCTGGCGGGTGATCGGGTGCCGCAGCAGGTAGCGGGAGTAGAGGGTGCGCAGGCCGAAGTAGCCGAAGCGGTCGTCACCGGCCGCGTCGATCAGCGCGTCGAGGCGCGCGGTGTGCGTGGCGACGAACGCGGCCGTGCGGTCGGCGATCAGGCCCTCGCGGTGGCCGACGGCGACGGAGGCCGAGAAGGAGAGCGCGCCCTGGCCCGCCGCCTCGTCGGTGATGGTGAGGGTGAGCAGCCGGGCGGCGAGCCGGGAGTACGCCGGGTCCTCGGCGATGAGTCCGGCGGCGGCCTCGGTGGCCAGCTCGCGCAGCTCCGCCTCGTCCGAACCGGCGCTGCGGCCGCGCAGGGCGGCGGCGGCGACCTTGCCGGGGTCGGTGTCCGGGAGGTCGGCGGTGAGATCGGTCAGGACCCGCAGCAGCACGGTGCCGGGGCCGTCGGTCTCGATCGCTGCGGCCGGATCGGCGGGCGCGATGGTCACGTGGGGGCTCTCCCTCGCTCGGCTCGGAGCCAGGACGGGAGGCGGGAACGGGCGGCCGTACGCACGGCGGCGCCGCGTCCACCGGCCCACTCCGCGAGGCCCGGACGTCTGTGGCACCCGGAACGGACGGACCGGGCGCGCTGTCGGCAGGTCTTCGGACTCACCCTGGGCGCGAAAGCGCGCAAAACACACCGTTGCGGGACAGTTCCGGATTTCCACCGGATTCCCCTGCGGCGACAGCGAGGACGAGCATACATGTGGGGGGCGCCGCTCGCGGCACCCCCCACATGTTGTGTCGGTCGGAGTGGAGCTCAGAGCTCCAGAACGTAGGTGAAGAGCGTGAAGTCCAGCCCCTGGACGGGATTCCAGTCCCGCTCGGGGGAGCGTACGAAGCCCAGTCGCTCATAGACACGGTGGGCGGTGGTCATCGTCCGCTGGGTGGAGAGCACGATCCGCGCGCACCCCTCGACGGCCCGCGCCCGGTCCACACAGGCCCGCACGAGGGCCTCCCCGACGCCCCGGCCGCGCGCCGCGTGCGCGACCGCCAGCATGCGGAACTCGGCCTCGCCCTCCCGGGCGATGTCGGCCCACTCGGCGCCGCCGGCGGTGAAGGTCACCCCGCCGAGGACCGTGCCGGCCGCGTCCGTGGTGTCGACGGCCACGAGCACCTCGGCCTCGGCGTCGCGCCTGGCAACGTCCCGCAGCAGGTGCAGGTACGCGTCGTCCTCGCCGAAGCTGAGGAACCCGTCGTCGAGATAGGCCCGCGCGGTGATCTCGCCGAGGGCCGCGTACTCCTCGGGCCGTACCGCCCTGATCGTGAAGTCCATGCACGGCAGTCTGCCCCCCGGCGCGGCTCCGCCCGCCCCGGATGACCGGAGGCGGGCGGAGACGGTGGAGCCGACGGCCCGCGGGGCTCAGTGCCCGGCGGTCCCGACCTTCGGCAGCTCGGTGGCGACACCCGCGTCGCCGGCGTCCGCCGTGTAGTCCTCGGGCGAGGTCTCGTCGACGCCGTCGGGCGCCTTGAGCGCCTTCAGGACGAAGGTGAGGACCACGGTGACGACCAGGTTGAGCACGAAGGCGGTGAGGCCGATGTAGCCGATCTCGCCGATGCCGGGGATCTCGGCCGAGGAGCCGCCGAAGTGCTTCTGGGTGGGGCTGGCCACGCCGTACGCGGCGGCGGTGCCGTAGACCATGCCGACGGCCCAGCCGGCGAGCAGCGCCCAGCGGTGGAACCAGCGGGTGAACAGGCCGCCGACGAGGGCGGGGAAGGTCTGCAGGATCCAGATGCCGCCGAGCAGCTGGAAGTTGATGGCGACGGTCTTGTCCATGGTGAGGACGAAGACCAGCGCGCCGACCTTCACCAGCAGCGAGACCAGCTTGGAGACCTTGGTCTCCTGCTCGGGCGTCGCGTTCGGCTTGAGGAAGTCCTTGTAGATGTTCCTCGTGAACAGGTTGGCCGCCGCGATCGACATGATCGCGGCCGGGACCAGGGCGCCGATGCCGATGGCGGCGAAGGCCACGCCCGCGAACCACGAGGGGAACATGTCCTCGAAGAGCTGCGGGATGGCGAGCTGCCCGTTGGTGACCTTCACGCCGGCGGCGATCGCCATGAAGCCGAGCAGCGCGAGCAGGCCCAGCATCAGCGAGTACAGCGGCAGGATCGTGGTGTTGCGGCGGATCACCTCGCGGCTCCTGGAGGAGAGCGTCGCGGTGATCGAGTGCGGGTACATGAAGAGCGCCAGCGCCGAGCCGAGGGCCAGCGTCGCGTACGTCCACTGGCCGGCCTCGCCGGGCACGAGCGCGCCCTTGGGCTTGCCGGTGGCCGGGTTGACCGTCTGGTAGGCCTCGCCCGCCTTGGCGAAGATCTCGTCGAAGCCGCCCAGCTTGATCGGGATGTAGATGATCGCCACCGCGATGACGATGTAGATCAGGGTGTCCTTGACGAAGGCGATGAGCGCCGGGGCGCGCAGACCGGAGGAGTACGTGTACGCCGCGAGGACGCCGAAGGCGATGAGCAGCGGCAGGTCCTTGACGAACCAGTTGGTGCCCTCGCCGCCGCCGACGCCCATCACGTCCAGGACGGCCTGGATGCCGACGAGCTGGAGGGCGATGTACGGCATGGTGGCGAGGATGCCGGTGACGGCGACCGCCAGCGACAGGCCCTTGGAGCCGAAGCGGCCGCGGACGAAGTCGGAGGTGGTGACGTAACCGTGCTTGTGGGACACCGACCACAGGCGGGGCAGGAAGGTGAAGATCAGCGGGTAGACCAGGATCGTGTACGGCACGGCGAAGAAGCCGGCCGCGCCCGCCGCGTAGATGGCCGCCGGGACGGCGACGAAGGTGTACGCGGTGTAGAGGTCGCCGCCGAGCAGGAACCAGGTGACCCAGGTGCCGAACGAACGGCCGCCCAGGCCCCATTCGTCGAGGCTGTTCTCGTTCTCGGCCTTGCGCCACTTGGCGGCCAGGAAGCCCATGACCGTGACGGCCAGGAAGAAGAAGACGAAGACGCCGAGCGCGACGCCGTTCACGCCGTCCTTCATCGCGCGTCACCTCCCTTGCGGGCGCGCTGGTCGCGCTTCCAGAGCTGGTACGCGAGCATCGTCAGTCCGGTGGAGACGACCACCCAGAGCATCTGGTACCAGTAGAAGAACGGGATGCCGATGAAGGTGGGGTCCACCTTCGCGTACGAGCTCACCCAGAGCATCGCCACGAACGGCGCGAGCAGGCAGAGCGCGATCACCACCCTCGATGGCGTGATGACCGGTTGTTTCCCTTGTGTCGCTTCTGACATGGTGAAACCGTCCCCTCACTGATCACCTCGTAAGACGGGGAAATCTAGGGGACGGTCTCGCTGTTAGGAACCCCTGTCCGTATAACGGATCGGCCGTGCCGGGTCAGCCGTTGGGACGCTGCAGTCGGGCGACGAACTTGTAGCGGTCGCCGCGGTAGACCGAACGCACCCATTCGACCGGTTCGCCCTGCGCGTCGAGGGAGTGCCGGGAGAGCATCAGCATCGGCAGGCCCACGTCCGTACCGAGCAGGCCGGCCTCGCGCGGGGTGGCCAGCGAGGTCTCGATGGTCTCCTCGGCCTCGGCCAGGTGCACGTCGTACACCTCGGCGAGGGCCGTGTAGAGCGAGGTGTACTTCACCAGCGAACGCCGCAGCGCCGGGAAGCGCTTCGCGGACAGGTGGGTGGTCTCGATGGCCATCGGCTCGCCGCTCGCCAGGCGCAGGCGCTCGATCCGCAGCACCCGGCCGCCGGCGGTGATGTCGAGCAGCCCGGCGAGGGTGTCGTCGGCCGTGACGTACCCGATGTCGAGGAGCTGCGAGGTGGGCTCCAGGCCCTGCGCGCGCATGTCCTCGGTGTACGAGGTGAGCTGGAGCGCCTGGGAGACCTTGGGCTTGGCCACGAAGGTGCCCTTGCCCTGGATCCGCTCCAGGCGGCCCTCGACCACCAGTTCCTGCAGTGCCTGGCGCACGGTGGTGCGCGAGGTGTCGAACTCGGCGGCGAGGGTGCGCTCGGGCGGGACCGGGGTGCCGGGCGGCAGGGTGTCCGTCATGTCGAGCAAGTGCCGCTTCAGTCGGTAGTACTTGGGCACGCGCGCGGTGCGGGTGGCGGCGCCGCCCTCTGTCTCCGTGCTGCCCGCGTCCGTGGCCATGGCCTGCCTTCCCGACTCCTGTGCTGCTGCCGTCACCGGCTCCTCCGTCTGTCGCGGCTCACATGGTGGCACGGACCGGTCACGGGTCGTCGCCCTCCCTCAGGTGTCGGTCCGATAACGGACCCGACTGCCCTTCTTATACACCCTTGACACCCCTAAAGGTCTAGGCCAAGCTCCGGGTACTGGTCTACACCATTAAAGACCAGGTCCCAGCCCCACGAGCATTACTCGACGTATGTCTGTATGTCTTCGCGCGGTGGGCAGGGGTTGCAGCATCCCTGAGGAGGGTGGCGTGAAGCGCAAGCTCATCGCGGCGATCGGCGTCGCGGGCATGATGGTCAGCATTGCCGCGTGTGGTGGCTCGGACGACAAGGGCGGGGCGAAGGCCGGCGGCGACGCCAAGGAGCTCACCGTCTGGCTGACGGTCGACGCCCAGAACAACTGGCCCGAGCTGGTCAAGGCCGCCGACGACGCGGTGACCAAGAAGCACCCGGGCATCAAGATCAAGCACGAGTACTACGGCTGGCCGGACAAGAACACCAAGCTGGACGCGGTGCTCGCCACGGACAAGGCCCCGGACGTTGTCGAGATGGGCAACTCCGAGATGATCAGCTACATGGCCAAGGGCGCCTTCGCCGAGGTCGACCCGTCGAAGTTCGAGAACTCCGACAAGTGGCTGGACGCCCTCAAGGACTCGGTCACCTACAACGGCAAGACCTACGGTGTCCCCTACTACGCCGGTGGCCGCGTGGGCACCTGGCGCAAGGACATCGCCGCCGAGGCGGGCGTCAAGGCCGCCCCGAAGACCTGGGCCGAGCTGACCGCGGCGCTCGACGCCATCCAGAAGAAGAAGGGCGACAAGTTCAGCGCCTGGTACCAGCCGTCGCCGGACTGGTACGCCGCGATGTCCTTCGTCTACGAGGCCGGCGGCTCCATCGCCAAGCAGGACGGCGAGACCTGGAAGTCGAACCTCTCCTCGGCCGAGTCCGTCAAGGGCCTCACCGAGTACAAGAACATCGTCGACAAGTACATGCACGGCGACAAGACGAAGGACGAGTCCGACCGTCCCGTCGTCTTCGGCCAGGGCAAGTCCGCGACGATCTTCGCCGCCGGCTGGGAGGGCGCCACCGCCGCCGACCCGAAGTCCGACAAGGTCGGCGGGCTGAAGGACAAGCTGGAGAACTTCGTCATGCCGGGCCCGTCCGGCAAGAACCTCCCGGTCTTCCTCGGCGGCTCGGACCTGGCCATCCCGGTCAAGTCCAAGGCCCAGGGCGTGGCCGGCGAGTGGATCGCCGCCTTCACCGGCGCCGAGGGCCAGAAGGGCCTCATCGCCAAGGGCAACCTGCCCAACAACAAGGCGGACCTCGCCCCGCTGAAGAACGACCCGGCCACCGCCGTCCCGGCGACCGCCGCCGAGTCCAGCTGGTTCGTGCCGACCGCTCCCGGCTGGGGCCAGGTCGAGAAGGCGCAGACCCTCAAGACGATGCTCATCGAGATCGCCAACGGCAAGAAGTCGGTCGAGCAGGCGGCCAAGGACGCCGACGCCGCGATCGACAAGGTCATCAACACCAAGTGACCTATGGGCAGGGCCCCGCCACCACGGCGGGGCCCTGCCGCCCGTACCACGAGAGGGATCGCTGAGGAGCACGGGATGAGTGCCGCAGACACAACCACCGCGAAGGTGCCGCCGGTGCGGCAATCGCCATCATCCGGCTCCCAAGCCGGTACGCCCGCCCCGCGCGGGAAGTCCAAGAGCGGGGCCGGGATCCCATGGCTGCTCCTCGCGCCATGTCTGCTCGTGCTCCTCCTGGTGCTCGGCTATCCGCTGATCCGCCTGGTCACCCTCTCGTTCCAGAAGTTCGGGCAGCCGCAGCTGTGGGGCTTCCAGGAGGCCGAGTCGGCGGGCCTGTCGAACTTCACCAACATCCTCGGCGACCCCGAGTTCTGGACCGTCGTCCTGCGCACCGTGCTCTTCGCGGCCGGCGCCGTGGTCGTCACGATGGTCCTCGGCATGGCCATCGCCCTGCTCCTGCAGCGCGTCTCCAGCTGGGTCAAGGTGCTCATCAACATCGTCCTCGTGGCGAGCTGGGGCATGCCGATCATCGTCGCCACCGCCATCTTCAAGTGGCTCTTCGACGCCGACTACGGCGTCCTCAACTGGCTGCTCAGCCGCATCCCCGGCGTGGACATGATCGGCCACAACTGGTTCGCCAGCGGCCCGCAGGGCCTCGCCGTGATCATGCTCCTGGTGGTCTGGGGCGCCGTGCCCTTCGTCGTCATCACCCTGAGCGCCGGCCTCACGCAGGTGCCCAAGGAGCTCGAAGAGGCCGCCCGCCTGGACGGCGCCGGCGCCTGGAAGGTCTTCCGCTACGTCACCCTGCCGATCATGAAGCCGATCCTCGTCATGCTGACGACGCTGTCGGTGATCTGGGACATGGGTGTCTTCCCGCAGGTCTACGTGATGCGCAACGGCCACCCCGAGGCCGAGTTCCAGCTGCTCACCACGTACTCGTTCGACAAGGCGTTCGTCGTCAACGACTACGGCACCGGCTCCGCGATCGCGCTCGTCACGGTCCTGCTGCTGCTGGGCGTCGTGGCGGTCTACATGCGCCAGATGCTCAAGATCGGAGATGTGGAGTGAGCGCAGCGAACGCACAGGGCGGCGTGAGCACCGCCAAGGTCTCCGCGGCCCCGCGCCGCCGGCGCAAGTCGAAGCTGGGCTGGAACCTTCTCGGTCTCCTCGTCTTCGTCACGGCCGGCTTCCCGGTCTACTGGATGCTCAACACGGCCTTCAAGCCGGCCAAGGACGCGATCGACCCCGATCCGCACTTCTTCCCGTCCACCTTCACCCTTGAGAACTTCAAGCGTGCCCTGGACATCGCGGACTTCTGGGGACCGGTCACCCGCAGCCTGCTCGTCTCGTCCGTCGTGGTGGTCATCGGCATCGCGGTCGGCCTGCTCGCCGCCCTCGCCATCTCCCGCTTCGCCTTCCGCGGCCGCAAGATCGTCATCGTCGGCATCCTCGCGGTCCAGATGGTCCCGCTCGTCGCGATGATCATCCCGGTCTTCCTGATGCTCAACGACCTCGGGCAGTACGACAAGCTCACCGGCCTGATCATCACCTACCTGACCTTCATCCTGCCCTTCACGGTGTGGACGCTGCGCGGGTTCATCGTCAACATCCCCAAGGAGCTGGAGGAGGCCGCGCAGGTCGACGGCTGCACGCCCACCGGCGCGTTCCTCCGGGTCGTCTTCCCGCTGCTCGCCCCCGGCATGGTCGCCACCTCGGTCTACGGCTTCATCCAGGCCTGGAACGAGTACCTCTACGCCCTGATGCTGATGAGCCAGCAGAACCAGACGGCCACCGTCTGGCTCTCCAACTTCATCACCAAGAACGGCACCGAGTACGCCCCGATGATGGCCGGCTCGACCATGATGGCCGTCCCCATCGTGATCCTCTTCCTCCTCGTCCAGCGCAAGATGGCCGCTGGCCTGACGGCCGGCGCAGTGAAGGGATGACGTCCGCACCATGACCATTCTCGAAAGCGCCTCGGACACCCTGACCCGGGACGCCCTCACCGTCCTCCAGCCGGGCTTCGTCGGTACCACCGCCCCCGACTGGCTGCTCCGCCGCATCGGCGAGGGGCTCTCCTCGGTCGGCCTCTTCGGCCGCAACATCGACACCCCGGAGCAGCTCGCCGCGCTCACCGCGCGGCTGCGCGCCGAGCGCGACGACGTCCTGGTCGCCATCGACGAGGAAGGCGGCGACGTCACCCGCCTGGAGGTCAAGCAGGGCTCCTCGTTCCCCGGCAACTACGCGCTGGGCAGCGTCGACGACGTCGAGCTCACCCGGGCCGTGGCCCGCGAGCTCGGCCGCCGGCTCGCCGAGTGCGGGGTCGACCTCAACTGGGCGCCGTCCGCCGACGTGAACTCCAACGCCGACAACCCGGTCATCGGGGTGCGCTCCTTCGGCGCCGACCCCGAGCTGGTCGCCCGGCACACCGTGGCCTACGTCGACGGCCTCCAGGCCGTGGGCGTCGCCGCCTGCACCAAGCACTTCCCGGGACACGGCGACACCAACGTCGACTCGCACCACGCGCTGCCCCGCATCGATGTGGACCTCGACACACTGCACGCCCGTGAGCTGGTACCTTTCCGCGCCGCCATCGCCGCGGGTACCAAAGCCGTCATGAGCGCGCATATCCTGCTCTCCGCGCTCGACCCGAACCGTCCGGCCACCCTGAGCCCGCAGATCCTCACCGGTCTGCTCCGCCGGGAGCTGGGCTTCGACGGGCTGATCGTCACCGACGGCATGGAGATGCAGGCCATCTCGTCGACGTACGGCATCGAGCGCGGATCCGTCCTCGCGATCGCCGCGGGCGCCGACGCCATCTGCGTCGGCGGCGGGCTGGCCGACGAGGACACCGTACTGCGCCTGCGCGACGCGCTGGTGAACGCGGTACGGACCGGTGAACTGCCCGAGGAGCGTCTGGCCGACGCCGCGGCGCGCGTGCGCGCCCTGGCGGCCTGGACTCAGGCGCACCGGGCCAGGGGGGCTGTTTCGGGGCCGGGCGCGGCAGTGCAGGAGGGGACCGCGCCCGGCACCGACGTGGGCCTCGTCGCGGCCCGCCGGGCCCTGCGGGTGACCCCGGGGGAGCGGCCGTACCAGCCGATCAGCAGCGCGCCCTACGTGGCCTCCTTCACCCCCGTCGCCAACTTCGCGGTCGGCGACGAGACCCCCTGGGGCATCGCCGCCGAGCTGGAGCGGCTCCTCCCGGGCACCGCGACCGGCTCCTACGGCACCGACGCCTCCCTGGACGAGCTCCTGGCCGCCGCCGGGGACCGGCGCGTGGTCGCGGTCGTACGCGACGCCCACCGGCACCCGTGGATGACGAAGGCCCTGGACGCCCTGCTCGCGGCCCGCCCGGACACCGTGGTGGTCGAGATGGGCCTGAACGAGTCGGAGCCCCGAGGGGCCCTGCACATCGCCACGCACGGCGCCGCCCGTGTCTGCGGCCGCGCCGCGGCGGAGGCCGTCGTCGGCCGCTAGTCCCGCGCTCCGCGCAAGCGGAAGGGGCCCGGCACCTGGATCAGGTGCCGGGCCCCTTCGCGTACCCGCCCGTGCGGGTACGGCGGGGACTAGATGCCCTGCCAGGACGGCTTGTTCGCGAAGGTGTGGCGGAAGTAGTCGGCCAGCTTCAGCTTGGAGGCGGCGGCCTCGTCCACGACCACGGTCGCGTGCGGGTGCAGCTGGAGCGCGGAGGCCGGCACGAGCGCCGCGACCGGGCCCTCGACGGTCTGCGCCACGGCCTCGGCCTTGCCCTCGCCGGTGGCGAGCAGCACCAGGTGGCGGGCCTCCAGGATGGTGCCGATGCCCTGGGTGATGACGTGGTGCGGCACCTGGTCGATGTCGTTGTCGAAGAAGCGCGCGTTGTCCACCCGGGTCTGCTCGGTGAGCGTCTTGATCCGGGTGCGGGAGGCGAGCGAGGAGCAGGGCTCGTTGAAACCGATGTGCCCGTCGGTGCCGATCCCGAGGATCTGGAGGTCGACGCCGCCGGCCTCGCTCAGCGCCCGGTCGTAGGCCTCGCAGGCCGCCAGGACGTCCTCGGCGGAGCCGTCGGGGCCCATGAAGGCGTCCTGGGAGAGCCCGAGCGGCTCGACGACCTGGCGCAGCACCGTGGACCGGTAGGACTCGGGGTGTCCGGCGGGCAGCCCCACGTACTCGTCCAGCTGGGCGATGCGGGCCCGGGAGGCGTCCACGGACCCGGCCGCGACCTGGGCGGTCAGGGCGTCGTAGATGGGCAGCGGGGTCGATCCGGTGGCCACGCCGAGCAGCGCGTCGGGCTTGCGGCGCAGGAGGTCGGCGATGCCGTCCGCGATGAGCTCGCCGCCCGCCTTGGCGTCCTTGACGATGACAACTTCCACGCTGTGCCTGCCGATCTGGTGAGGGGCTGGAAAGGAGCCGGGTGGTATAGACCAATCGAACCCAAATCTAGCAGAGCCGAGCCCGTCCGCCCATGCGTTCCGGCCCATCCCGTCCATCGTCGGCCGCACCTGTCCCACCAGCCACTCGGAGCCCTCCTGTCCCGGCGTCTCAGGCCAGCGAGCCTCCCGTCGCGTCGATCCACTGCCCCGTCACCCAGCGCCCGTCGTGGGAGGCCAGGAAGGCCACCACGTCGGCTATGTCGGCCGGCTCCCCGACCTTCCCCAGGGCCGACATCGCCGCCGCCCCCGCCCAGGCCTCCTCGTTCCCCCGGAGCCAGCCCGCGTTGATGTCGGTGTCGACGATGCCCGGCGCCACCGCGTTGACCGTGATCCCGCGCGGGCCGAGGACCTTCGACAGATAGCGGGTGAACGTGTCGAGCGCGCTCTTCGACATCGCGTACGCGATGAGCTCCGGCATCACCGCGGCGTGCGAGAGCCCCGTCGACACGTTCACGATCCGGCCGCCGTCGCGCAGCCGCTCCACGCCCAGCCGGGACAGGAAGAACGGCGCCTTCGTGTTGACCGCGAAGATCCGCTCGTACTCCTCCTCGCCGATCGAGGAGAAGGGGGCCGAGGCGCCGATCCCCGCGTTGTTCACCAGGATGTCCAGGCCGTCCGCGTGGGCGTCGAAGGCCGCCCACAACGCCTCCGCGTCCCCCGGCACGCCCAGCTCCTGCCCGATCGCGAAGGCGTCGCCGCCCGCGGCCAGGATCGTGGCGACCGTCTCCTTCGCTGCCCCCTCGTTGCTGCCGTAGTGCACGCCGACCCTCGCCCCGTCCCGGGCCAGGCGCTCCGCGACAGCCCGCCCGATGCCCCGGCTGCCGCCCGTGACCAGTGCCGTCTTCCCCTTGAGCACGCCCATGACGGCGCCCCCTCACATGTGTAGCGGTCGTTACGAAAAGAACCGTACCACCTTCCGTAGCGTCCGCTATAGAATTAAGGCCATGACCTCGAAACAGCGCGGCCGGCCCCGTTCCTTCGACCGCCCGACGGCGTTGGAGCAGGCCACCATGGCCTTCTGGGAACACGGCTACGAGACGACCTCCGTCTCCGACCTCACCCGGGCGATGGGCATCAGCGCGCCGAGCCTCTACGCGGCCTTCGGCGACAAGAAGACCCTCTTCGAGGAGGTCGTGGAGGAGTACGCGCGCTCGTACGGGGCCTTCGGCGGGCGCGCCTTCGCGGAGGAGCCGACCGCCCGCGGCGCGATCGGCCGCATGCTCAGGGAGGCGGCGGGGGAGTACACGGACCCGGCCCACCCGCGGGGCTGCCTGATGATCTCGGCCGCGATCAACTGCTCGACGCCCGAGGTCGAGGAGGCGCTGCGCGCGCGCCGCAACGCGAACATCTCGGCGTTCGAGGCCCGGATCCGCCGGGACGTCGAGAGCGGCGAGCTGCCCGCGGACACCGACGCCCCGGCCCTCGCCCGCTTCAGCGGCGCCGTCCTCCAGGGCATGTCCCAGCAGGCCCGCGACGGCGCCGGCCGTCAGGAGCTGGAGGCGCTGGCGGAGACGGCGATGCTGGCGTGGCCCGCGCCCGGAGCCTGAGCCGGGAGGGGCGGAGGTCCGCGCCGGCAGGGCCTCCGCAAGGCCCCGGAAACACCCGCGGGCCGCGGCGCCTGACGGGACCCTCAACCCGTCCGGCACCGCAGCCCGGAGTTACTCGGCCGGGGGTGTGCGGTTCCCTCGGCCGTATGGGAGGTCTCGGCGCAGTCAGGGCAGAGAGCGCCGGGTACCTCGTCCACCCTCCTGTGCGGGGAGAGTGGAGGCTCCTGTAAAGCATTGTGGACTAGACCATTCTCGTCTGTCCATCCATAGGAACCGGGTCCTTCCGGGCCCATCCTCCAACACGGAGGCCCGGAGATCCAGGTTCACCGCCCTGTAATTCCGCGGGTACGCTCGCACACGTGCCCTCCATGAACGACCTCGTCCGCCAGCACACCGCTCTGAGCGAGTCCGACCTCGACTGGCTCCACATGCTGGTGTCGGAGTGGCAGCTGCTCTCCGACCTCTCCTTCGCCGACCTCGTCCTGTGGGTCCCGACCCTCGACGGCACCCGGTACGTCTCCGTCGCCCAGATGCGGCCGAACACCGGCCCCACCTCGTACCAGGACGACATGGTCGGGCATCTGGTCCCGCGCGGCCGACGCCCGCTCCTGGACGCCGCCCTGGACGAGGGCCGGATCGTGCGCGAGGGCGACCCCGAGTGGCGCGAGGAGGTCCCGGTCCGGGTCGAGTCCATCCCCGTGCGCCGCGAGGGCCGCGTCCTCGGCGTCATCGCCCGCAACACCAACCTGCTCACCGTCCGGACCCCGTCCCGGCTGGAGCTCACCTACCTCCAGTCCGCCTCCGACCTGGCCCAGATGATCGCCGCGGGCAGCTTCCCCTTCCCCGGCGAGCAGGTCGACATGGACTCCTCGCCGCGGGCCGGCGACGGACTGATGCGGCTCGACGCCGACGGCGTCGTCCAGTACGCCTCGCCCAACGCCCTCTCCGCGTACCACCGGCTCGGCCTCGCCGCCGACCTCACCGGCCAGCACCTCGGCCAGATCACCGCCGAACTCGCCCCCTCCCGCGGCCCGGTCGACGAGGCCCTGGCCACGATGGCCTCCGGCTACGCCCCGCGCGAGTTCGAGGTCGAGGGCAACGGCGGCTCGATCCAGCTGCGCGCGATCCCGCTCAAGCCCAAGGGCACCCGGATCGGTTCGCTGGTCCTGCTCCGGGACGTCACCGAACTGCGCCGACGCGAGCGCGAGTTGATCACCAAGGACGCCACCATCCGGGAGATCCACCACCGGGTGAAGAACAACCTCCAGACGGTGGCAGCCCTGTTGCGGCTCCAGGCCCGCCGGATGGACTCGGAGGGCGGGCGCGAGGCCCTCAACGAGGCCGTGCGGCGCGTCGGTTCGATCGCCATCGTCCACGAGACGCTGTCCCAGAACCTGGACGAGCGGGTCGAGTTCGACGAGATCGCGGACCGGGTGATCGCGATGGTCGCCGAGATCTCCCCGGGCAAGGTGACCTGCCGGCGCAACGGCCGCTTCGGCATCCTGGACGCCGAGGTCGCCACCCCGCTCGCCATGGTCCTGACCGAGATCCTGCAGAACGCCCTGGAGCACGCCTTCGCGCCGGGGGAGCAGGGCACCGTCGAGGTCACCGCCGTCCGCGGCGAGCCCCGCGCCGACGCCCGTCTGCTGATCACGGTCAAGGACGACGGCCGCGGTCTGCCCGAGGGCTTCGACCCGCAGCGGGCCGGCAACCTCGGACTGCAGATCGTGCGGACGCTGGTCGAGGGCGAGCTCGGCGGCGGCTTCGACATGCAGCCGGGCGCCGAGGGCGGCACCCGCGTCGTGCTCGACATCCCCGTGAAGTCCCAGAAGTAGCGCCCGTCCGGCGGGAGTTGAGAGGCGGATCACACCGGCTGCCGATCACGCCGGCTGCCCGATCACAGCAGCGAGCCCCGGACCGAAGGGAATCGGTCCGGGGCTCGAATGCTGTGGGTTACTGCTGCGCGCTGCGGCTCGGGGGCGGTGATTGCGTACACGACGTACGCGCCGCTTGCCTCAGGCTGTCACAGGTGGCTCAGGCGCTGGCGTTGCGCGCCCGGTTGCGGGCGGCGCGACGCTTCATCGCGCGGCGCTCGTCCTCGCTGAGGCCACCCCAGACGCCGGAGTCCTGGCCGGACTCGAGCGCCCACTGCAGGCACTGCTCCATGACGGGGCAGCGACGGCAGACGGCCTTGGCTTCCTCGATCTGCAGCAGCGCAGGACCGGTGTTGCCGATGGGGAAGAACAGCTCGGGGTCTTCCTCACGACAAACGGCGTTGTGACGCCAGTCCATGGCTGCTACCTCTCTTGGTTATTACGTGCAAGTTGCTTGTGAATGTGAACGCTTTCACGAATCCCCCCGCAAGGGAAGGGCCGACTGCCAGGTGAACTGGTGTGGTCCTGGGTTTTGAGGAGGGGTTCTGGCTCTCAGTGGAGGCCGGTCTTGCGGGCCGTCCCGATCGCCAAGAAGAGACTCGCAAACCTCGGCAACGGATACAACCCCTTCTGGAAAGTTTTTTTTGATTCCTCGGTGTCGGCTCCGTCACAGCCGTACTTCTAGGGGGTGGATGGCAGCCTAAACGTTCGAGTGGAAGGACTTTCGACCCTTCCGGTCACACAATCACACGCAGTGCACGGCGTACGCCTGTGAACGTCACGCTCGTACGCAGCCCCAGGTGGTCTCCGTCCATCTGGAGCGGCAGGGGCACCTTCGAATGCAAGGTGAAGTCGGTCAGGTCGTGCAGGGTCAGCGCGTGCTTCCCGTGCGGCCCCCGCTCGGGGGTGGAAGTGAGCAGCTGGGTCGCGTACCGGGCGACCGAAGGGGCCGAGAGCCGGCTCAGTCCGAGCACGTCGAGGGCCGTCTCGAAGGAGGCCTCCGGCGACGCGTACACCGGACGATTCCCCAGGTAGGTCCAGGGAGAGGTGTTGCAGATTATGGAGAGGACCAGATCCTCCACAGGATCCTCACCCGGCCGGTCCAGCGTGATCGTGCCGTGCCGCCGGTTCTGCTCGCCCAGGAACTGGCGCACCACCTGACGCAGATAGAGCGCGTGGGTCGAACGCTTGCCGCGCTCCCGCTGCTGTTCGACCCGGCCGATCACGCTCGCGTCGAATCCGAACCCGGCACAGAACGTGAACCAGCGTTCGGGCACCGCCTCGTCCTCCGTGCCCGGCGTACCGGACGCGAGCCCCAGACTCACCGTCCGTGCCCGCCGCTCACGCAGCGCGTCGAGCAGCGCCCCGGTCGCCTCCACGGCGTCGTTGGGCAGTCCGAGTGCCCGCGCGAACACGTTGGTCGAGCCGCCCGGCACCACCGCGAGCCCCGGCAGCCGGTCCGGATCGGGCCCCGCGTGCAGCAGCCCGTTGACCACCTCGTTGACCGTGCCGTCGCCGCCGAGCGCCACCACCAGGTCGATGTCGTCCGAGTCGGCGGCCCTGCGCCCCAGGTCGCGGGCGTGGCCGCGGTACTCGGTCGTGATCGCCTCCAGCTTCATCTCGCTGGCGAGCGCGTGGATCAGCACATCCCGTGTGCGGGCACTGGTGGTGGTTGCTGCCGGGTTGACCACGAGAAGCGCGCGCATGGTCGCCAGGGTACCTACCCGGCGGTACCCCGGCCCAGCCGCCCGCGCCCCGCACCTCGCCGCGGGCCCCGGCTACCCTGCCTGCATGAGCAGTGCCGAGAGTGCCCAGAGCCCCGAGAGTGCAGACATGAGCGGTACGGAGCGGAGCCCGCGCGCCGGGCGCCTGGCCGCCGCCGCGGCCGTGGCCGGCGTCGAGGGCCTCGCCCTCCTGGCCGGCGGCCTCTCCATGCTGGTGACCGTCCTGGCCGACGGGCCCGACGACCTCACCTCGGCCGTCATGGGCGCGGCGACCCTCGTCGCCCTCGGCCTCATCCCGCTCGCCGCCGCCCGCGGTCTGTGGCTGCGCCGCTCCTGGGCCCGGGGCCCCGCGGTCATCACCCAGATCCTCGCCCTGCCGGTCGCCTGGCAGCTGCTCCAGGCGAACAGCGTCATGATCCCGGCCGGCATCGCGCTCGCCGCGCTCGCCGTGACCGGGCTCGTCCTGCTGGTGAGCCCGTCCACGACCGAGGCGCTCGGCATCCGGCGCCCCGGCCAGGACTCGCCCCGGTAGGCCCGGGGCCTACTCCTCGACCAGCAGCTTCTCCCGCAGCTGCGCCAGCGTCCGCGCGAGCAGCCGGGAGACGTGCATCTGCGAGATGCCGACCTCCTGCGCGATCTGCGACTGGGTCATGTTCCCGAAGAAACGCAGCAGCAGGATCCGCTTCTCGCGCGGCGGCAGGTCCTCCAGGAGCGGCTTGAGCGACTCCCGGTACTCGACGCCCTCCAGCGCCTCGTCCTCCGCGCCCAGGGTGTCCGCGACCGCGGGCGACTCGTCGTCCGTGTCCGGCACGTCCAGGGAGAGCGTCGAGTAGGCGTTCGCCGACTCCAGGCCCTCCAGGACCTCCTCCTCCGAGATCCCGAGCCGCTCCGCGAGCTCGTGCACCGTCGGAGAGCGGCCGTGCTGCTGGGAGAGCTCCGCCGTCGCCGTCGTCAGCGAGAGCCGCAGCTCCTGGAGGCGCCGGGGGACCCGCACCGCCCAGCCCTTGTCCCGGAAGTGGCGCTTGATCTCGCCGACCACCGTCGGGGTCGCGTACGTGGAGAACTCCACGCCCCGGTCCGGGTCGAACCGGTCCACCGACTTGATGAGGCC
The DNA here is from genome assembly GCF_036240795.1 of Streptomyces sp. NBC_01268. Classification (NCBI taxonomy): domain Bacteria; kingdom Bacillati; phylum Actinomycetota; class Actinomycetes; order Kitasatosporales; family Streptomycetaceae; genus Streptomyces; species Streptomyces sp. NBC_01268. The sequence continues at coordinate 5,548,863 of NZ_CP108454.1, forward strand.
GATCGTGGCGACCTGGGTCAGGTCGTCCAGCGGCTCGCCGCGGTTGCGGAAGCGACGGGCCAGGTGCTCCACCAGCGGCAGGTGCATCCGCACCAGCCGGTCGCGCAGCGCGGCCTTCTCCGCGGAGCCCTCCGGAAGGGCGCGCAGCTCGATGAAGAGCGCCCGCGCCCCGCTGCGGTCGTGCGGATGCGGGGTCTCCGGGGGTTCGGGAGCCTCGTCGGCCTCCTTCGCCTCGTCGGCCTCCTTCGCCTCGTCGGCCTCCTTCGCCTCGTCGGCCTCCGACGTCCCGGAGGCCTCCGGCGACCCGTCGGCCTCCGACGGCTCAGGCGTCTCCTGGTCCGCGGCAGCCTCCGGGGGTCCCGGAACCTCGTTGTGCTGGTCCTGCTCGCTCATCTGGTCCGCCTGCTCCGCGTGATCCGTAGCGACCTCGACTTCAGTCTCGACCGAGACCGACCCGGCCTCGGCATCCGGATGCGGCCGTGCCTGCTGCTCAGGGATGCCGGCCGTCGCGTCCCCGCGCCTCACGCCGGGCCTGGCCCCGCGCCGCGCTGTTTGTACAGGCTGATGGAGACCGTACGGTCCTCCGCCACGGACGACTCCACCTTGCCGGCCAGTGCCGACAGCACCGTCCACGCGAAGGTGTCCCGCTCGGGGGCCCGGCCGTCGGTCGTCGGGGCCGAGACCGTGACGTCGAGCGAGTCGTCCACCAGACGGAAGACGCAGCTCAGCACCGACCCCGGCACGGCCTGCTGGAGCAGGATCGCGCACGCCTCGTCGACGGCGATGCGCAGGTCCTCGATCTCGTCGAGGGTGAAGTCCAAGCGCGCCGCGAGACCGGCCGTGGCCGTACGCAGCACGGACAGGTAGGCACCCGCAGCGGGCAGCCGGACTTCCACGAAGTCCTGGGTCCCGGGCTCGCCTGCGATCTGGGACACCCTCACCTCCAAGGTGGCACAAGCTCTTTCGGGGTCCGGGGAAGAACCCCCCGAACCAGGCGGTACGCAGTGGGTTGCGCAGTCCGCCGAGACGCTATCGCGATCCGTCCCGCCGTGTCGCCGGGGGCCCTGAGGACCGGCCCCCGCCCGGCGGCCGCGGAGACCCGCGGAGGGGTGACGTACCCAGCCGTCAGACGATCGAACCGTCCACGAAGCACCAGCGCCAGCGCTCGTTCGGCTCGAAGGTGCGCATCACCGGGTGGCCGGTCGAGGCGAAGTGCGCCGTCGCGTGCCGGCCCAGCGAGGAGTCGCAGCAGCCCACGTGCCCACAGCTGAGACAGAGCCGCAGCTGGACGGGGTGGGTTCCGTCGGCCAGGCACTCCGGACAGGTGGCGTGCAGCGGCGCCGGTTCGGGGCGCGGCATTTCGGCAACGTGCGGGCACTCGCTCATGATGGCCAGGTTACGTTGTGGCGGGCGTGACGTGGCGGGAGTGACGCAAGAGCACGGACGGGACGGGCGACGGACGGCATGGACGCACTGCAACTGGTGGCACTGGTCGCGGCGAGCGCCGCGGTGGCGGGGTTCGCCCGGCGCACACCGGTACCGGCGCCGCTGCTCCTCGTCGCCGTCGGACTCGCCTGTGCCTATCTGCCGGGGGTGCCGGACTACACCCTCGACCCGCACATCGTGCTGCCCCTCATCCTGCCCCCGCTGCTCTACACGGCCGCCGTCGAGTCCTCGTACCTGGACCTGCGGGCCAACATCCGGCCGGTCGCCCTGCTCTCCGTCGGCTACGTGCTCTTCGCGACGGTCGCGGTCGGCTGGCTCGCGTACGTCCTCGTGCCCGACCTCCCGCTGACCGCGGCGCTCGTCCTCGGCGCGGTCGTCGCCCCGCCGGACGCCGTCGCCGCCACCGCGATCGCGCGGAAGCTGGGCCTGCCGAACCGGATCACCACCATCCTCCAGGGCGAGTCCCTGGTGAACGACGCCACCGCCATCACCGCGTACAAGGTGGCGCTCGCCGCCGCCGTGGGGGAGGGCATCAGCTGGGCCGGGGGCTTCGGCGAGTTCCTGCTCGCGGCGGTCGGCGGCATCGGCGTCGGCCTGGTCCTGATGGTGCCCATCCACTGGCTCCGCACGCACCTGCGCGAGGCCCTGCTGCAGAACACCCTCTCGCTGCTCATCCCCTTCGTCGCCTACGCCGCCGCCGAGGAGGTCGGGGCCTCCGGAGTGCTCGCCGTCGTCGTGGTCGGCCTCTTCCTCGGCCACAAGAACTGGAAGGTCGACTTCGCCACCCGGCTCCAGGAGGAGGCGGTCTGGAAGATGGTCGCCTTCGTCCTGGAGTCCGCCGTCTTCGCGCTGATCGGCCTCCAGCTGCCGTACGTCGTCCAGGGCCTCGGCCGGTACGGCATCGGGGAGGCGGCCTGGTACGCGGCCGGGGTCTTCGTGGCCGTGGTCGTGGTCCGCTTCGTCTGGGTCTACCCGGCCACGTTCCTGCCCCGCTGGATGTCCGCGCGGATCCGCGAGCGCGAGCCCGAGGTGGACTGGCGGGCACCGCTGGTCGTCGGCTGGGCCGGCATGCGCGGGGTCGTCTCGCTCGCCATCGCCTTCTCCATCCCCGTCGTCGCCGACGGCGTCGAGTTCCCGGCCCGCAACCTGGTGCTCTTCCTGACCTTCACCACCGTGATCGGCACCCTCGTCGTCCAGGGCCTCACCCTGCCGCCGCTCATCCGCGTCCTGAAGCTGCCGGGCCGCGACCGCTACCAGGAGACCCTGGCCGAGGCGCAGGCCCAGAGCGAGGCCTCGCAGGCTGCCGAGGAGCGGCTCGACGCGCTCCTCACCGACCCGGCCAACACCCTCCCGCCGCCCCTCGCCGACCGGCTCCGCACCGTCCTGGAACGGCGCCGCAACGCCGTCTGGGAGCGGCTCGGCGCGGTCAACGAGCTCACCGGCGAGACCGCCGACGACACCTACCGGCGACTGGCCCGCGAGATGATCGACGCCGAACGCGAGGTGTTCGTACAGCTGCGCGACGCACGCCGTATCGACGACGAGATGATGCGCACCCTGCTGCGCCGCCTCGACCTGGAGGAGGCCGCGGCCTACCGCGAGGAGTCCGCCTGAGGCTCCGGGGAGCCGGTGACCACGGCGGCGATCCGGGTGCCGGGGGCGAAGGCGCCCTCCTCGGCGAGCTTCCCGAGTCCGTACAGCAATTTGGCGACATACAGCCGCTCGATGGCGAGTCCATGCCGCGCCCCGAAGGCCTCCGCGAAGGCGTCGAGCTCCGGGGTCGTACGGGCGTAACCGCCGCAGTGGAAGCGCTCGTCGAGCCGCCAGTCCCCGCGCGGGCCGCCGAACGCGGCCTCCTGGAGGGCGTGGACCTCGGCGCCCAGGAAGCCGCCCCTGAGGACCGGGACGCCCAGCACCGGGCCCGGGAAGCCGGCCGCGAGCCCCGCCAGGGTGCCCCCCGTCCCGCAGGCGACGGCGGCCACGTCGGCCGCGCCCGCCAGCTCGCGGCCGAGCTCCACGCAGCCCTCGACGGCGAGCGCGTTGCTGCCGCCCTCGGGCACCACGTACACGTCCTCGGGGACCTGCTCCAGGAGCCGGGCCAGGACGGCGGGCTCGCGCTTGGCGCGGTACGTGGCGCGGTCCACGAACAGCAGGCGCATGCCGTCGGCCGCGCACCGCGCGAGCGAGGGGTTCAACGGCCGGCCGGCCAGCTCGTCGCCGCGCACGACGCCGACGGTGCGGAAGCCGAGCAGTCGGCCCGCGGCGGCCGTCGCGCGCAGGTGGTTGGAGTACGCGCCGCCGAAGGTGAGCACCGGGCGCCCCCCGGCCGCCCGGAGGTTGAGCGCCAGCTTGCGCCACTTGTTGCCGGGCAGGGCCGGGTGGATCAGGTCGTCGCGCTTGAGCAGCAGCGTCAGGCCGTGCCGGGCGAAGCGCTCGTCCTCGACCGGCTCCAGGGGGGACGGGAGCCGGGGCCGCAGGGGTTCGAGGTCGGGCACGTTCACCCGGCCATTCTCCCGCCTCCCGGACCGTCCGGGGCGGCGGGTCAGCGCAGGCGTTCGGCGATCCGCTCGCGCATCGACGCCATGGTGAAGCCGCGCGGATCGACCTTGCCGGGCTGCCACTCCAGGTGCCCGATCACCGAGCGCTGGGTCCAGCCGTGCACCCGGCACACGGCCGCCGCGGCCTTGGCGATGGCGTCGAGCTGGACCTTGGGCCACGGGTCCACGCCGTTGCCGAGGTTCTCGCACTCGAAGCCGTAGAAGTGCCGGTTGCCGTCGGTGGTGGCCTCGTTGTCCGGGGGCAGGCCCTTCTCGGCGATGACCGCCCGCAGCACCTCGTCGTCGCCGAGACCGGCGTGGTTGGCCCTGCCGTAGCCGACCAGGTGGACGCTGCCGTCCTTGGCGATCACGCCGTGGCAGAGCGGTCCGGGCAGCGACGGGTAACCGTCCCGGCAGATGCGGACGGTGTTGCTGGTGCCCCGGGTGACGGTGTGGTGGATCATCACGCCGTGCACGGGGCCCCAGGGGCCCTTGTGGTTGCGGTTGTGGGTGCGCCAGTCGCCGACCTCGACGACGTCGAGTCCCTCGTCGCGCAGCGCGTCGAGGAAACGGTTCGCGGACATGGGTGAGGACATGACCGGCTCCTTTCAGCAGGGGGATACCGGTGACTCCGGAGTACCGGAGCCGCGCGCTCCGCTGCCATGCGTTCGGACCGTGTGCGAGCGGATCAGGACAAAGGGGGGTGAGACGGCGTGAAGGGGCGCGAAGGGCGCGCGGACGGGCGCGCACCGGAGTGCGCTGTTCGAGTGGAAATCGCGCGCCATGCCCAGCCGGACGCCGCCCACACCCACTCTTTTGTGTAATGGCGCGGCGACTCTCCGTGCTGAAAGGCTCTCTCTCGCAGATCTGTCATACGAGAGGGAGTTCCATGTCCGTTGGTTCGGTTGACGACGAGGTCCGAGCGGACCGGACGCCGCCGCAGAAGAGTCTCGGCACGGCCGCTGCGCGGAACCTCGCGTCCACCACCAAGTCGGTCCCGCAGATGCAGGAGATCTCCTCCCGCTGGCTGCTGCGCGCACTGCCCTGGGTGCAGGTCCACGGCGGCACCTACCGGGTCAACCGCAGGCTCAGCTACGCGGTGGGCGACGGACGCGTCACCTTCGTCCAGACCGGGGAGCGGGTCGCCGTCATCCCGGCCGAGCTGGGCGAGCTCCCCGCCCTGCGCGGATACGAGGACGAGGAGGCCCTCGCCGAGCTGGCCGGCCGCTGCCGCCAGCGCGCGTTCGCGGCGGGCGAGGTCATCGCCACCCGCGGCGAGAGCACCGACCGGGTCCTCCTCCTCGCCCACGGCAGGGTCGAGCAGGTCGGCTCCGGGCCGTACGGGGACGAGGCCGTCCTCGGCAGCTTCGCCGACGGCGCCTACTTCGGCGAGGAGGCCCTCGTCGACGGGGAGGCCACCTGGGAGTGGACCGCCCGCGCGGCCACCGCCTGCACCGTCCTGGAGCTCACCCGCGCCGACGTGCTCGCCCTCGCCGAGCGTGCGGACTCCCTCGCCGCCCAGCTCGCGGGCGTCGCCGCACTGCCCCGGCAGCGCACCAACTCCTTCGGCGAGGCCGCCATCTCCCTCTCCGCGGGCCATGTCGGCGAAGCCGTCGTCCCGCACACGTACGTGGACTACGAGGCCTCCCCGCGCGAGTACGCGCTGAGCGTCGCCCAGACCGTCCTGAAGGTCCACTCCCGCGTGGCCGACCTCTACAACCACCCGATGAACCAGACCGAGCAGCAGATGCGGCTCACCGTCCAGGCCCTGCGCGAGCGCCAGGAGCACGAGCTGGTCAACCACCGGGAGTTCGGCCTCCTCGCCAACTGCGACTACGGGCAGCGGATCCAGCCCCACGACGGCGTGCCCGGCCCGGACGACCTGGACGAGCTGCTCTCCCGTCGCCGCGGCTCCAAGCTGTTCCTCGCCCACCCGCGCGCCATCGCCGCCTTCGGGCGCGAGCTCAACCGGCGGGGCCTGGTGCCCGAGTCCATCGACGTCGACGGCAGCCGGATCCAGGCCTGGCGCGGGGTGCCGATCTTCCCGTGCGACAAGATCCCGGTCACGGGCGCCAGCACGACCTCGATCATCTGCATGCGTACCGGAGAGTCTGACCAGGGGGTGATCGGACTCCACCAGACCGGTCTCGCCGACGAGATCGAGCCCGGCCTCTCGGCCCGCTTCATGGGCATCGACGAGCAGGCCATCTCCTCCTACCTGGTCAGCACGTACTACTCGGCCGCCGTCCTCGTCCCCGACGCCCTGGGCGTCCTGGAGAACGTGGAGATCAGCCGCCGGCACTGACCCGGCGCCGGGGCGGGGGCCTGCCGACGGGCCCCCGCCCCTCCGTACCGACACCCGTACCGACGTCCGTACGCGGCCCACTGACCGGGGCCGCCGACCGGACCCTGAGAAAGCGACAGCGAAGAAGACATGACCACGATCAGCGTGGACGCCGCGCCCGGGGGACAGGGTGCCGTGCTGCTCCTGGACCGGACGCGGAGCGTCGTCGACCCCCAACTGCGGAACACCGTCGAGTCGTTGCCCGACTCGATACGGCGGGTGGCGATGTACCACTTCGGCTGGGAGCACGCGGACGGGAGCCCCGCCGAGGGGGCCGGCGGCAAGGCGATCCGCCCGGCCCTCGTGCTCGCGGCGACCCGTGCCTTCGGAGTGGACCCCGAGCCCGCGGTCAAGGCCGCCGCCGCCGTGGAGCTGGCGCACAACTTCACCCTGCTCCACGACGACATCGTCGACGAGGACCCGACCCGCCGTCACCGGGCCACGGCCTGGACGGTGTTCGGCATCCCCGACGCGCTGATGGCGGGCGACGCCATGTCCGCGCTCGCCCTGAGGCTGCTCGCCGAGGACCCGCACCCCGCCTCGACGGCCGCCGCGGCCCGGCTGGCCGCCTGCATCATCGAGCTCTGCGCGGGACAGCAGGCGGACTGCGCCTTCGAGCGGCGCGGGCCGCGCGAGGTCGGCCTGGACGAGGTGGTGGCGATGGCCACCGCCAAGACCGGCGCCCTGCTCGGCTGCGCCTGCGCGGTGGGCGCGCTCTACGCGGGCGTGGGGGAGGAGGAGGTCGCGGCGATGGACGCGTTCGGCCGGGAGGCCGGGCTCGCGTTCCAGCTGATCGACGACCTGATCGGCATCTGGGGCGACCCGGGCCGTACCGGCAAGCCGGCCGGCGCCGACCTCGTCGCCCGCAAGAAGTCGCTGCCCGTCGTGGCGGCGCTGGTCTCCGGCACCCCGGCGGGCGAGGAGCTGGCCGAGCTGTACGCGCGCCCGGTGCTCGACGCCGAAGCCGTACGGGCCGCGGCGGACGCGGTGGAGCGGGCCGGGGCCCGGGACTGGGCCCAGGCCCAGGCGGCCGAGCGGATGTCCCGCGCGGTGGAGCAGCTCTCCCGGGCGGTGCCGGACCTGTCGGCGGCCGGGGACCTGCTGGCGCTCGCGGAGTTCGTGACGCGGCGCACGCGCTGACCCCGGTGGGGGGTGCACGACAAGGGCTTGCGCAACCACTACAGATGGAGCACTATGGGCGCAGTGGTCAGCACGGCCACGCCCCCTAGGAAAGAGATCCCGGCTTGCGCAAGCTCACGTACTACGTCGCCTGCACCCTCGACGGCTTCATCGGCGACCCCCACGGCGACGCCTCCTCCATGTTCCAGTTCATGGACGAGGAGTACGCCGCTTTCATGAACACCGAGTACCCGGACACGATCCCCACCGCCTTCCGCGAGGTCGTCGGCCTCGCGGACGTGCCCAACAAGCGCTTCGACACGGTCATCCAGGGCCTCGGCTCGTACCGCCTCGCCCTGGACGCCGGCATCACCAGCCCGTACGGCCACCTGCGCGAGATCGTCGCGACCCGCTCGCTCACCGAGTCGCCCGACCCGAACGTCGAGCTGGTCGCCGGTGACCTGGTCGCCCGGGTCCGCGAGCTCAAGGCCGAGGACAGCTCCCTCGGCATCTGGGTCTGCGGCGGGGCCCAGGTCGCGGGACAGCTGGTCGACGAGATCGACGAGCTCGTCATCAAGTCGTACCCGCAGGTCTACGGCGCCGGAATGCCGATGTTCGGCGCCGACTTCGGCATCCGCGACTTCGCGCTGGAGGGCGTGCGCAGCTTCTCCAACGGGGTCGTCGTGCGGACGTACACCAAGAAGCGGTGACGGGCGCCGCGCCCTAGGCTGGAGGCATGGCCGACACGGCATCGCACACCACGCGGGACCCCCGGGGCGAGCACCCCTGCCCGGCCTGCGGGCAGCCCCGGAGCGTCCTCGCGCAGCGGCACAAGGTCCTCGGGGCCTGGGTGCCGGAGTGGGAGGTCCAGCCGTGCCGCAACCCGCGGTGCGAGCGGTACGAGCCCGAGGACGCCGGAGCCGACACCGGGCCGGGGGCAGGCACCGGAGTCGGAGCCGGACCGGGGCGAGGCTCCGGAGCCGGAGACGACACGGGCACCGGCACCGGAGCGGGTCCCGACCCCGGAACGGCCGTCGGGGCCTGACCGGCCGGCCGGTGCCGAGCGGTCCCCCCGGACCCTCGGCGCGCCCCTCGCGGGGCACGGCGCGGAAGCCGCGAGCACGCACGTGACCGGCAAGAACGGCGAGAGCGGCGAGATCGGGAGAAGTCCGGCCCCGGGGTGACCGGGCGCGCGCCGGAGCCGGTCATACCGCTACAGTCCGCGCATGTCATCGGAGTCGACAGAAGTCTGGACCGGTTGGTACCGGGACCGCCTCGGAGCGGAAGCGATCGTCATCGCGGCCGACGGGGGCCATGTGGCCACCCGGATCAGGGGAATCGAGTACAAGGGCGCCGGCTTCGCCGCGCTGCGTGCCGTGGACGAGGGCGGGCAGGCCCTCGGCGGATGCGTGCTGGAGTGGGACCTCCCGCTCCCCGTGGTCGCGGACGGCGCGACCCAACAGGCCACCCTCAGCTGCCTGCTGACGCTCCATGAACGGGCGGACCTGAGCCTGACCCTGCACTACGGGGGCACGGCCTTCGAATCCGGCATAGCCGGGGCCGACTTCGACGAGGCCCTCGCCCGGGTCGGGCGCCAGCTCCCGCCCGGTACCGAGCTCGTCCGGAGGCTGCTCCGCGCCGCCGCCTGACCTGCACGGACGGGTTCAGGAAACCACCACCGGGCGAGACCGTCCCGGCCCCGGGGAGGGGGTCGGGACGGTCTCGCCCGGTTCTCTGTCCTCCTGGACCGTCACGAGGTCACGACGGCCACGACGGCCACGAGGATCACGGGGATCACGGGGTCACGAGGGCACGGGTCACGGGGCCTTGAACGCCGAGGCCAGGCCGTAGCGCCACAGCTGGTCGACGCGGGACCGCTCCTGCGAGTTCGGGTAGGCGTTCTGGCAGGAGGTGCCGGGCCCGCCACCGGACATCAGCTCGCTGCACGGGCCGCTGTAGTGGTCGGGGAGGCCGAGCACGTGCCCGGTCTCGTGGGCGGTCACGCGGGTGGAGTTGTACTGCTGGTTCTGCCGGTAGTCGAGGAAGATGTAGCCGTTGCCGTGCCCGTCGGTGCTCGCGTACGAGCCCCGCGAGTCGTTGCCCTCGTAGTAGGCGAAGTCGGGGTTCGACCCCTCCACCAGACGCACGTTGGCGACGGAGCTGTTCCAGATCTGCGCGGACTGCGATATCTGACTGCGGAACCGCGGGGCGTTGGCCGAGCTGTAGACCACGGTGACGGCGGCGGCACCAGGCGCGGCGGCCCGCTTCTTCGCCACGGACTTCATGACGGCGTCGAAGAACGCCTGGTTGGCCTTGGCCTCCGCGCTCGACCCGGCGTAGCCGGCGTACGGGGCGGGCGACGCGTCCGCCGTGGCGGGAACGGCGCCGAGGGAGAGGGTGAGGCCGGCACCGAGGGCGGCGGTCAGTAAGGACGTGAGGATCTTCGGGTGTCGCATGGGGGGCTCCTCCTGTGGGGTTGAGGAGAGTGTCGGGGGAGCCGGGGCGCGTGGGAATGATGTCAGCACCCGATAACACCAACACATCACCCTTCCGCCAACTCCCCTGCACACACCGGTGGTTGAGGAGGAGAGGCCATCTGGTGCCCCCGGCCCCTCCCGTCCTAATCTCGGCTCCATGGAGCTGGAGGTCAGGCACCTGCGGGCGCTCTGCGCCATCGCGGACACCGGCAGTCTGCACAAGGCCGCGCGCCAACTGGGCGTCAGTCAGCCCTCGTTGACCACCCAACTGCGCCGCATCGAGAACGCCCTGGGCGCCGAACTCTTCTCCCGCACCCGCACCGGCTGCCACCCCACCCCGCTGGGCCGCACGGTCCTCGGCCGGGCGCGCCCCCTCGTCGACGGCATGACTGCGCTCATCACCGAGACCCGGGCCGCCGCGGCCCGCACCGGCGGCCCCGCGCTCCGGGTCGGCTCCACCGCGAGCCGCGCTCTCCCCGGCTGGCTCCGCCGGCTCCGCCAGGGACTGCCGGGCCGCGACATCGCCCTGCGCGTGGACGTCTCGGCCCACGCCCTGCTGCGCACGGTCGAGGCCGGCCGGCTGGACCTGGCCTTCGTGCACGAGGTCGAGGGCTGCCCGCTGCGGGTCCCGCCGGGCCTCAAGGGGCGCGTCCTCGTCGAACGGGAACCCCAGTTCATCTCCATGGCCCGCGACCATCCGGCGGCCGGGCGGGAGGTCGTGGAACTCGCCGACCTCGCCGGCGACCGGTGGGCCGTCGACCCGGCCGTCGACGGCGAATGGGACGGCCTGCACCGCGTGTTGCGCGCGGCGGGCCTCGACCCGCCCCTGCTGCACGCCGACTACCACACCGCCGCCTCGCTCATCGTCCTCGGCGAGGCCGTCGCCCCCTGCCAGCCCACCTCGGGCCCGCGCGAGGACATGGCCGTCCGGCCGCTGCGCGGCGACCCCCTGGCCGTCCGCCTCCTGCTGTACGCCGCACCGGGAGTCCCCCTCGACCGCCCGTACGCCGAACTGGCCGCCGCCTACCGGGAGGCGGCCCTGGGCGCGGCCCCGTACCGGAGCTGGCTGCGCGCGGGCGGGACGGCGGGACCGTGCATGATGTCGGCATGAGCACCGAGTACGCCCAGGAGGCCCGTTCGGCCCGTGTCCGCCACGCCCGCCCGGAGGACCTGGCCCGCGTCGCCGAACTGGCCGCCGAGCACGCCGCGTACGAGAAGGCCGCGGCCCCCGCCCCCGGCCTGGCCGACCGCCTCCACGGCCTGCTCTTCGCGACCCCGGCCCCCCGCCTGCGCTGCCTGGTCGCCGAGCTGCCCGACGCGACCCTCGCCGGGTACGCGACCTGCGCCCCCGAGCTCTCCACGTGGGACGCCGCCGAGTACCTCCACATGGACTGCCTCTACCTCGCGGAGGCGGCCCGGGGCCACGGCCTCGGCGCGCTGCTGATGGCGGCGGTCCGCGCCGAGGCGGCCGCCCTCGACCTCGCCGAGATCCAGTGGCAGACCCCGCCGTGGAACGACGGGGCGATCCGCTTCTACGACCGGCTGGGTGCGACGTCGAAGGAGAAGCGGCGGTATTCCTGGCGGGCGACCGGGGAATGAGAGAGGGCCCGGGAGGGGTGCCGGGCCCAAGGTGTTTCAGGTGCGGTCGACGACGGAGACGGCGAGGAGGGAGTCCGTTTCGGGCGTCGAGCTCGGGATGCATATGGCCACCCCGATAGCGGCGGCGGTGCCGACCAGGCAGACGACCAGGTGTGCCGTGAATTTCTTCATTTCACTCACTCGAGTTTGTGCGGAGGCGCTTCGTTGCGCTTGACGGGATTTGAGCACCCGCTCGGCCTCGCGTGCAAACCGGCAACACGGCGATGATCTTTCTGCTAAATTCACTGCCCGGCGGAGCGTGTGAATATGCCAGAGGTATTAACTCTCGCCATTCAGCTCCTCAAGTGCCCGCCGCGCCTCCCCCTCCTCGTGCGCCGCCCCGATGTCCCTTGCCGCCGTCCATGCGCCCTTGTAGTGCAGGGCGGCCTCCGTCACGCGCCCCACCGCTCGGAGGGCGTCGCCGATGCTGTGGAGCGTGGCGGCCGAATTGCGCAGGTCGCCCACTCCTCGGAAGACCGAAAGCGCCTCGCGGTACAGCGCCAGCATCTCGTCCGATTCGCTCTCGGCGATCATCGTGTTCGCCAGGTTCACTTGGGCGGACGCCCGCTCCGTATCGCTTCCGACTCTTTCGAGAAGGGCGAGCGATTCCAGGGCGACGCGGCGCGCGGTGTTCCGCTCACCGAGGTGGATGTGTAAATCCGAGAGATTGTTGAGGACGCGGGCGACTTCCCGCTCGTCGCCGCACGAACGGAATCCCTTCAAGGCGGAGTGGAATGATTCCTCGGACGCCTCGTAGTCCCCGATGAAAAGATGCGTGATCCCCATGTTGTTCCGGCAGCGGGCTATCTGCCAGGCGTCGCCGGTCCGTCTCCGCAATTCCAGCGTCGCGCTCTGGAAGGTCAGCGCGGTGCCGTGCCGGCCGAGGTGCCAGTGGATGACGCCGAGGAGGTGCCGCACCTCGGCCTCCGTCTCCGGGTCGCCGATCGCGCCGGCGAGGTCCAGGGCGCGGTGCGCGCTCGACAGGGCGCGGGAGTAGCGGCTCGCCCGGGACTGGGCGCCGGCCAGGTCGATGAGGGCGGACGCCTCTCCCCGCGCGTCGCCCACCGCGCTCCAGTGGCGTGCGGCGGGGCCGTGCATGCGCTGCGCCTCGCTCCAGTGGCCGTCCTCCTCCAGGAAGCCGGCCAGGGCCCCGGCGAGCAGCGCCGCTTCGAGCGGGCGCCCGCGTGTGCGCGCGCACTGCTCGGCGGCGACGAGACCGGCGCGCTCCTGGGAGAGCCAGTCCCGCGCCTCCTGGGCGTCCCGCCACTCGGGCAGCGCGAACGACGGACCGCCCTCGGTGGATGCCGCCGCGGGTTCGTACCGGAATCGGCGCGGATGGATCAGACGCGCGGCCCGCCGGGATGCGTGCAGATAGAAATGGATCAACCGGCCCTGTGCGAGATCACGTTCGCCGGGCGGGTCCTCCATCGAGGCGAGCATGCGGGCGTATTCACCGACGAGGTCGTGGAACTGGAATCTCTCCGGCGCAGGTTCGGACAGCAGATGATCGTCGAGGAGGGAGTCGAGCGCGCGTTCCGTCGCGTCAAGGGAAAGGCCGGTGAGAGCGGCCGCGGCATGGGGGCCGAAAGTGGCTCCGAAGTGCAGGCTCAGCAGGCGGAACGCCTTCCTTCGCTCTTCAGTCAGAGCGTGGTACGACATTTCGAATACCCGGGCGATCTCCCGGAATCCGTCCCGGATCTCCGCGAGCCTGCCGGGTGTTCTCATGAGTTTCTCCACCAGGTGGGAGGTGGTCCACGAGGGCCGGGACGCCAGGCGTCCGGCGGCCAGTTCGACCGCGAGCGGCAGGTGCCCGCAGAGCCGGACGATGCGCGCCACGTCCCCCGGGTCCCGCACCCGGTCGTCGCCGACGAGGCGCCGGAAGAGGGCGGCGGCGTCGGTGGCGGGCAGGATGTCGAGGAAGAGGGAGCGGATCCCGGGCAGTCCGGTGAGCCTCCGCCGGCTGGTGACGATCACGAGGGACGGGGAGCTGCCGGGAAGGAGCGGCCGTACCTGCTCCGCGTCGGCCGCGTCGTCGAGGACGATCACGGCGCGCCGGTTGCTGAGCAGGGTGCGCCAGAGCGCGGTGCGTTCGTCGGCGTCCGACGGGATGGAGTCCGCCGCCACCCCGAAGACCCGCAGCAGGGTGAAGAGCGCCGCCTGCGCGCTCAGGCCCTGCCGACCGGGGGCATGGGTGCGCAGATCGAGCAGGACCTGCCCGTCGGGGTAGCGGTCGGCGAGCAGGCGGGCCGCGTGCACGGCGAGGAGGGATTTCCCGACCCCCGGCATTCCGGCGATCGTCTGGAGGGCGATGACCCCTCCGCCGCCCGCCCCGGCGGGGTCCGCCGCCTCGGCGTCTCCCAGGGCGCCGACGTTCGTGATCAGCCTGAGTTCCCGTTCCCGGCCGACGAGGTCCCCGTGTCCGGGCAGGGTGTGGGGTGCGGCGGGGGAGGGCGCGGACGGCGCCGTTCGCGGCAGCAGCTCGGCGACGGGCGCGCGGTCCAGGACCAGCCGGTGGAGCCGGGACAGGGCCTCTCCGGGGTCCGTCCCCAGCTCCTCGGAGAGCCTGCGGCGGACCGAGTCGTACGTGCGCAGGGCGTCCCCCTGCCGTCCGGAGCCGTAGGCGGCCGTCATCAGCTGGGCCGCGATGGTCTCGTCCGTCGGGTGCGCGTCGAGCAGCGCCGTCAGGTCGGGGACGAGCTCGGCGTGGCGTCCGAGGCCCAGCTCGATCGCGGTCCGCGTCAGCGTGGCGGCGAGCCGCTTCTCGGTGAAGTGGGTCCGCGTCCCCTCCGCCCACAGGCCGGTGAGCCCCGCGAGCGGCTCGCCGCGCCACAGTCCGTCCGCCTCGGTGAGGCGCTCCAGCGCACCGGCGGTGTCCCCGCCGCCGGCGAGCGCGCGGGCCTCGTCGGAGAGGCGCCGGAAGCGGTGCCAGTCCACCAGGTCCGGGTCGATCTCCAGGGTGTACGCGTGCGCCCCTTGGAGCAGCTGCGCGGGGCACGCGGCGGTCCGCAGGCGGCGCCGGATGCGCGCCGCGTAGACGTGCAGGCTGGCGCGCGGCTTCCGGGGCGGCCGGTCGTCCCACACCCGGTGCACGAGGGTGTCGAGGGTGACGGGGTGTCCCGCGTCCAGGGCCAGGGCGGTGAGGGTCAGCCGTTCCTTCGGTGTTCCCGGCGTGCCGCGGGTTCCGTCCAAGCGGAATTCGACTGGCCCCAGCAGGAGTATTCCGAAGTCCACCGAGCGCCCCCTATCGCCGGTAGGCCCGCACGTGTGTGCCTGCACTCGCTTGTAGAGGCCAAAGGATGACACGATGCCAACTCGGTCAAAAGATGGCGCCACTCGATCAAATTGCTTGGCCAGAATGATCTGTTGATCTCGATTGATCAGAGCGTTCGGTCTGATTTGGGTCAATTGAGGGTAGGGGTCATGCCGTCCAAGAAGGCCAGAGTCATAGGCGCCGACGGACATACGGGGGGAGACGGAAGATATGGAACCCGTGACGGCTCCACGGCTCACCACTGCCCTGCTCCACGGGGCGGCACGCCCCGAAATGTGGCGCGTTCTGGCCGACCGGCTCAGGGATCTCGACACGGACCCGGCGGTCGCCGATCTCTTACGCGGCGGGCCGACGGCCCATCCCGCCACCCGCGCGGAACTGGCCGGGCGGCTCGCGAGCGCCGCGGCCACGGACCCGCGCCTCGCGGGCGTCCTGGGGGACTGGGCGGCCACGGTCCTGGAGGGAGGGGGGAGGGCGGACGGCTCGGGGGGAGCGGAGGGCGCGCCGTCCGGCCCGGGCGCCGGCGCAGCGGCAGTGCCCGGCGCACCGGGAGTGCCCGGCGCACCGGGAGTGCCCGGCTCACCGGGAGTGCCCGGCTCACCAGAGGCGCCCGGCACGACCCGTACGGCCAACGCCGTGACCGGTGCCGCCACCGTCCTCGGCCCGGTCGTCCAGGCCGGCGAGGTCCAGGGCGGCGTCCACATCCACGTACCGCCGGTTCCCGCCGCCCCGCCCCGAGCGGACGCACGGCAGGTGCCCCGGCAACTCCTTCCCGATCCCGAGCACTTCACCGGCCGCACGGACGCCCTCGCGCTGCTGGACGCCCTGCTTCCGCAGCTCGGCGCCCGCCCCCTCCTCACGGTCGTCAGCGGACCCGCGGGGGTCGGCAAGTCCTCGCTCGTCACCCGCTGGCTGCACGGCCTCGGCGACCGCTTCCCGGACGGGCAGCTCTACGCGGACCTGCGCGGCCACCTCCCCGACGGCGGGCCCGCCGCCCCCGGCGAGATCCTCGGACGCTTCCTCAGGGCGATCGGTGTCAAGGAGGTCCCCGCGGAACCCGCCGAGTCGGCGGCCCTGTGGCGCTCCCACACCGCGGGGCTCCGGCTCGCCGTCATGCTCGACAACGCCCTCAGCGCCGCCCAGGTCCGCCCCCTGCTGCCCTCCTCCCCGGGCAGCCTCGTCGTCGTCACGAGCCGCCGGCGGCTCACCGCCCTCGGCATCGACGGCGCCTCCTTCCAGCAGCTCGGCGTGCTGTCCGCCGCCGACGCCGTCCGGCTGCTCGCCGGGCGGATCGGCGCCGACCGGGTACGGCGCGAACCCGAGGCCGCCCAGGAGGTCGCCGCCCTCTGTGCCGGACTGCCGCTCGCCGTCTCCGTCGCCGCGGCCCGGCTGGCCGCCCGACCCCAGCAGTCCCTTTCCGCCATGGCCGGGGCGCTGGGCGGATCCGGCGCGTCCCGGCTCGCCGCGCTCAGCCTCGGCGGGGAAGCCGCGGTACGGCTCGCGCTCGACGCCTCGTACCACCAGCTCACCCCCGAACTCGCCCGTGGCTACCGCAGACTGGGCCTGCCGCCGGTCACCGTCCTCAACGGGCCCGTCGCCGCCGCGGCCTGCGCGGTCGGGCCCGACGAGGGCGACCGGCTCCTCGACGACCTCGCCGAGGTGAGCCTCCTGGAGGACCTGGGACCCGACGACACCACCGGCCTCGGGCGCTACCGCTTCCACGACCTCGTCCGCGCCCACGCCGGTCAGCTCGCCGACGCCACCGAGGAACCGGAGGCCCGCAGGGAGACCGTCCGCAGGGTCGTGGACCACTACCTGGCCGCGGCGACCGCCGCCGAGGAACTGCTCACGCCCAGCCATCGCAGCCTGCGCCGCGACTACGCCTTCCCGCCCCGGCACCGGCCGCCCTTCGACACCGCCGCCGGGGCGCTGGGCTGGCTCGACACCGAGCGCTTCCATCTGATGGCCGCGCTGCGGACCGCCGCCGAACACGGCTGGGACGCCACCGCGTGGCAGCTCGCCGACGCCATGTGGCCGCTCTTCCTGCGCCTGCGCCCGTACGACCTGTGGGTCGAGGCGCACGTGATCGGCCGCGCCGCCGCCGAGCGGGCCGGGGACCGGCGCGGGCTCAGCCGCATGCTGACCTCGGGCGGCGTCGGGCTGCGCAACGCCGGCCGCTCCGACGAGGCCGTCGCCTGGTTCACCGAGGCGGTGCACGGCGCCCGCGCGGACGCCGACCGCAAGGCCGAGGCCCAGGCCCTGCACGGCCTCGGCCAGTCGCACCTGCTGGCCGGCCGCTTCGACGAGGCCACCGCGTACCTGACCGAGGCCCTCGCCCTGCGCGAGGCCATCGGCTACCGGCGCGGCGCCGCGATGACCCGGATCTGCCTCGGGGACGCCGCTCTGGCGGCGGGCCGCCCCGGGGACGCCCTGACCCCGCTCGCCGAGGCCCGGGCCACCCTCCTGGCGGTGCCCGACCCGTACGACGCGGCCCGCGCGCTCGCGCTCCTCGGGCTGGCGCTGGCCCGCGCCGGGGCGCGCCACACCACCGGCGAGGACGCCGAGACGGTGCTCCTGCGGGCGCTCGACGAGTTCGCGGCGACGGGATCGGTCCACTGGCGGGCCAGGACCCTGGACATGCTGGGCGAGAGCGCGGCCCTGCGCGGCGACCCGGCCGCGGCCAGGGACCGGTACGAGCGGTCCCTGGCGCTCTACGAACCGGTCAGCGAATCCGACGCGGCCCGCCTCCGCACCCGCCTCACCGAGCTGGGCCCCCTCCCCTGACGACGAACAGGACGACCAGCCCGCCCGTCGCCCGCAGCCCGATGACGAACCCGCCCTCACGGCGCGCGACGACGGTCAGCAGACACCCCGGATACCGCAGCAGCACGGAGCGGGCGAGCCGTACGGCCGCCGGATGCGGGAAGGAGCCCCGGGAGCTCAGCACGTCCGCACACTGCAGCCAGGCCTCGCCGGCGCCGCTGTCGAGCTCGACACAGACCAACTCGTCGGGATGCGTGACCGCCGCCGCCGCGGTGGTCACGCGCACACCCCCGACGGACCGTCCGTCCCCGCCGGTTCGTCCCTGCCCGAGTCCAGCGCGGGCGGGTCCGGCAGCGGGGCGGTCTCCGGCGCGTACGCGGGCTCGCCGAGCCGGAGGATGCGGTACAGCAGGCGCCGCATGTTGGTGTTGAACCGCCCGGGCTCGGAGGAGATCCGGCCCGAGATCCGGGCGTACGCCTCCGCCGGGTACGTCGCCTCCGCGTAGGCCAGCTGCTCCGCCAGCGGGTGCGCGGGGGAGAGCGCCGGGGCGACCCGGGCCAGTTCGGCGCCGGGCGACACCGGGTTGACGTCCTCCTCGGGAAACCGGGCCAGCAGGATCGCCGCGCGCGTCATCGTCGCGTACAGGGTGACGGAGCCGTGGTCGCCGATCACCCAGTCCGCCGCGACCAGCAACGGCCGCCAGTCGGCACCCGGCGACACGAGCGTGATGCCCCGGCGCCGCAGGCCGGTCAGCCAGGCCCGGACCTGCCAGTCACCATGACCCGACCAGACGTTGGGGTGGACGAGCACCGCGATCCGGTACGTGCGCTCCGGCAGCTCCGCGAGCAGCCGCGGCAGCAGCGCGTCCAGCCGGTTGAACGAGGAGCCGAGCCCCCACGTCGACGAGACGACGACCAGCCGCTCCCCGGGACGCAGCCCCAGCGCGAGCCGGTAGCGCTCGCGCAGCGGCAGGCTCGCGGCGATCCGGTCGTGCACGCCGTCGCCCACGACCTCGGTGACGGGCAGGGCCTCGGGGCAGGACTCGCGCAGGATCTCCAGGTCCTCCCGATGCGCCACGGCGTAGGCGGCGGGCACGACCCGCCCGCCCCACATGAGATAGGACCGCCCCATCCCGCCCACACCCCGGGCCTCGCCGTCCTCCCGCACATCGGCGACCCGCTGCAACTTCCCGTGCCCGGCCCCGTGCGGCAGCCGCACCAGCGGCGCCCGCACCTGCTCCACTCCCTGCGAGCCGGCCGCGAGCGCGAGATCGAACTCGGTCCGCACCGCCTCCTCCCACGGCAGCACGACCCCACCGAGCCCGCGCAGCGCCCGCAGCGCCCCGCCGTTGAAGGCGTGCGGCGCGACCGTGAACGCCACCTGCACCCGCAGATCCGCCGCGAGCAACGGCAACAACTCCCGCAACCGCCTCCCGTACACCTCGGTATGCACCACCACCAGCACCCTCCGGCACCCCTGCAGGGTCACCCACTGCGCCGGATTCCTGTCCACTACGTCCATCGAAGCCCCCGTCTCCGGTTGCGCGGCCAGTCCGCCGACGAACCTTCCCGCCCACCACGTCCACCCCCTTGCGGCCGGCTTGCCGAAACCTTGCCGCCGACTTCAGGGGCGGGGACGGGACGGCGGAGGGCGGCGGCGGGACGGCGGCGGGAACGCCGAAGGGGCCCGTCCGCCAGGCGGCCGGGCCCCTTCGGGTCAGGAGTGAGGAAGGTCAGGCCTTCTTCGTCTCCCAGAAGATGCGGTCGATCTGTTGGGTCGGTTAGCCCGTGTGTCTGCGACCTGGGCATCTTCGTCTGACCTGCGGTTTCCTGTTGACGGTATCTAGCAGTATCTAGCAGGAA
Organism: Streptomyces sp. NBC_01268; assembly: GCF_036240795.1. Classification (NCBI taxonomy): domain Bacteria; kingdom Bacillati; phylum Actinomycetota; class Actinomycetes; order Kitasatosporales; family Streptomycetaceae; genus Streptomyces; species Streptomyces sp. NBC_01268. Next base: position 5,568,320 of record NZ_CP108454.1, read on the forward strand.
CTCGCAGCGTTGTGCATCTACTTCCCATGATCATCTCCCATTTCGTCTCCCACTCTCCCGCACGCCGGGGCCGCTGACGTGAAGAAGGGCCGCCCGCTCGCCGGGGGTGCTCGGCGAACGGACGGCCCGCTCAGGGTGGAAGCAAGATCACAAAAAGCGTCACTGCTGACGCTGACATCGGATCACGCAGGTCACAGCGTTGTCGAGTGCCTCGCGAACAACCCTCATGGGTCCACGAACAACGGCGGACCCTTGGGCGCCGCATCCGCGACCTCCGTACGCAGAAGGGGCACACCCAGGAGGTTCTTGTGGAGATGACCGATATCGACCGCAGGACCTTCCAGCGGATCGAGGCGGGAACCAGCGACCCGCGGTACGGCGACCTCCTCCGAATCGCAGCTGCCCTTCAGGTCCCCCTCGTCGAGCTCGTGAAGTAGCCCCGGCCGGCCGTGGGGGAACGGTGTCGGCCGGGGCTGGCTTACGGGTACTACAAGGCGGGCTGGCCGCTCCCGGGGCACGTCTCGGTGCCAGTGCCGCCGCGCTGGTGCATCGCGGTGGGCTGGCCTGTCGACGCTCCTACGCCTGCGCCGCAGACGGGGCAGTTGCCCTCAACCTCGGCCGGGTCGAATCGCTTGCTCACGATCAGGTCCTCCTGGTGTAGGTGGTGCTGACGGTGGTGCGATGTGCACTCCCCGGCCAGAGGCCGGAGAGGGTCTAGAGCTGGCGCACGAAGACCCGGGCGCCGTTGTGGAAGCCGACCGTCACGCCCTGGCTGGTCGGGTTCTCGGCAGTGGACCATCGCTCGATCGTCGCGATCTCCGCACACTCGGCTGCGGCAAGGACCGCCGCGAACCACGCCTCGGGGGAGTCGGCCGCCGCCGGGTCACCCATCGCTGGGGCCGGGGTGCCGGTCACGGAGGTGTCCGCGAAGCCCTCGTGCTTCGCTCCGTCGGGCAGCTGGCCGGTGACCTGCCAGCGCGTCTCTCGACCAGTTGCCGTGATGGCCAGGCCGAACGGGTGCTTCGTGTCGCCCGCCTCGGCGAGGGTCTGTACGCGGGTCACGCCGGGTGTGTTCTTGGTGAGGTCGAGGACGTAGTCGGTGAAGCGCTGGGGTCGCATTTGTGATCATTTCCTCTCGTGGCGGCCCGCCCATCCTATGGACCGGACGGGCGCGGGGAGGGCCGTCAGATGGTGACGCCGATGACGATGTAAGCGAGCACTGCGGCTACAGCCAGGACGTACATGACCTGGCGCTGCAGATCGCTCACGGCGTGTCCGCGGCGACCGGCGGGAGCGTCTCCCGGCCGACGAACCGCGCGGTCCGGGCGGTCCGGCGGCGCTCGCGCAGCGCCTCGACCATGTCGTGTGCGGCGACCGCGAGGCCGCGAGCGTACGACCAGTTCCCCCGCGGCCCGTCCTCCGGGCCGGCCTCACGCAGCCGGGCCCACGCGGTCAACGCGGCCGTCCCGCGCTGGGGCCGCTCGGCCTCCGGGATCAGCTCGATGAACGGGGCCAAGGCGATGCAGTGCGTCAGGAGGCGGTCCGTCAGATCGGCGAGCGCGACCGAGTCGGGGCGATGGCGCAGACCCAGCGCGTACGAGACGTCCCGACGGGCGTCCTCCTCGATCTGGCACTCGACCGCGTCGGCGAGTTCGACAACGAGCGGGCCGAGGACCACCTCGGTTGTGTCGGTTGGCCTGTCGTGCTGCGGCTGCTCGTCCACGCTGCTGCTCCCTGTCGTCTCGGCGACTGCGTGCAACCAGGGTGGAGGCGCGGGAAGGCCCCGACTATCCGCCGTTTCGGATAGTCGGGGCCAACGGTTCACTCAGTGCTATGCGCCCAGCCAGGACCCGTACGACAGGAAGCTGTCCGGGAGTTGACGGCGCGCCGCCTCCAGTCCCGCGTACGTCTCGCGGACAGTCTGGTGATACCGGGCCTGCTGCGGCGCCGCCTTCCGGGCGGCCAGCAGATTCCGGAATGAACCGTCGAGATCGCCCGTCCACATCTGCGCCCGGGCCAACTCGGCGAAGTGGTGCGACTTCCGGGACGCCGGCCAGTCGTGCGGGATGCGGACATGGGTGCCCTGCACGGCGGCGGAACCGTACTCGTCTAGCTCGGCAAGCGCGCTCACGCGGTGGACGGCAACGTTCGTCGGGCCGAACGCCAGCCAGTGCACGGTGACCGCCTCGCCGGTGCCAGCGGCGATCCTGTCGGCCTCGGCCAGGTGGTCCTCAGCGACGTCGCCGTTCTTCGATCGGGCAGCCATCACCGCAGCACCAAGGTGGAGCTGACCGGTGAGAACGCTCCGCTCGCGTCCCTCGTCGGCCTGCTCCAGAGTGCACAGCCCAAGGTCGATGAGGCGTTGCCCGGTGCGGTACTCGCCGGAGCGGAGGTAGGTCAGGGCGCGCATGTACCGGTACATGCCGCCGAACACCGCGTCGCTGCCGCGATGCGCTGCCCAGTCCATGCGAGCCAGGGCGATCGTGGCGAGGTCCGCGTAACCGAGCTTCGAGGCGACGTCATAGCAGGTGCGGTACAGGCTGGCGAGGAGCAGCCAGCGTTCGCGCGACGGGGCGGCGTGTGCGGCGGTGGTGGCCTCTTCGACCAGGCCGGGGACGAGTGTGGCGACCTGCTTGATGTCGCCTGCGCGGACCGAGACGAGCAGGGCTTCGGCGTCGTCGGCGATCAGCTGGTGCGGGCGCGGGGAGATCGACGGGTCGGCGCCGAGGTCGTAGACGTCCAGAGCTTCCCGGATGGGGCGGATCAGGACGTCCAGTTGGTCCGCGCGCAGTTCGGTGACGTACGGCTGGCCGGTGACTGTGGCCACCTCCACCCGCAGTGCGCGGGCGACGCAGGCGATGACGTAGGGCGAGGCTGCCGTAACCCCTTGCTCCACCTTCGTGAGGGTGCCGTACGGGACTAGGGAGAGCTCCGACAGGGCCTTCTGAGTGAGGTGCCGTTCGAGGCGCAGACGCTTGATGCGTGCGCCGGTGTGGTCGTGCGGGAGAGCGTGCATACTGGGCTCCGTTCTGACTCGACACCAGAACAGTAGCCGGACACGGCAAAGAAGCCCCCTCCCGTCCGCCCGCATATCGCGGGGGACGGGAGGGGGCTTCGTCTATCGGGACCGGGTTCGGCTGTGCAGTGCCGACGGCGGGGCCGCGGGCGCCCGCTGGCACACCAGGATGTTCGCGTCGCCGGCCAGCGGCTGGAGCGTGTACCCGTCCGGGCAGGTCTGCCCGTCGCGGCCGTCCTTGCCGGCGGGGCCGGCGGGTCCCGGCTCGCCCTGTTGGCCGGCCGGGCCCGCGGGGCCGGTAGGTCCGGGCGGTCCGGTGGGTCCTGCCGGCCCGGACGCCCCCACGCCGTCCGTACCAGCCACCCCCGGACTCCCCGACGGGCCAGGCGGACCGCTCGGGCCCGGCTTCCCCGCAGGCCCCGACGGGCCAGGATCACCCACCGGACCCGACGGGCCCGGTGGGCCCTCCACCGTCCGGCCCGGCTGCCCACGCGACCCCGGCGGCCCAGCGATCGGCAAGCCGCCGAGCTGCTCCACCTGCGCCGCCAGCTGATCCCGCGCGGCGTTCGCCGCCCGCAGCTCCAGCTGCAGCGACCGCACTGCGACGAGAATCCCCGCCAACACCAACCCGACCGCCACAGCAGCCACAACGACGAGCATGTCCCCCCGCCGCCACCGCCGTTCCTCGGCACGCAGCTGCAAACGGGTCATGTGCTCGCCCCCTGGACGAGAAGAATGATCACGGGCATCAGGACCGCGACAAGCGGGATCACCACCGCGCCGATCAGCCAGCGACGCGTCGCCACCAGCTTCTCGGCGTCTTTCTCCCGCAACGTCTCCAACGCCGCCACCCGGGTGGCCAGCGCCTCGTGCTTCAGCTCGTAGACCTGCCGGTCCACCTTCTCGTCAAGACGCTGCCCGAGCTGATGAATGTCGTCGCGGACATCGGTGAGCCGATCCTCAAATCGGCGGACGACCTCTCCGAGAGTCGGCTCATCCGTCATGCGTAACGCTCCGATCAGCGGTTCTTCGGCACCCAGCCGACGGTCGACTGGTCACCGATCAGCGAACCCACCGCCGCCTTCAGCACCGACAGGCCGGCCGGGATCGCAGCGATCGCCGCCGCCTTCAGCGACGACAGGTTGGTGAGGTCGAAGCCGTCGGCGAGGAGGAGGCCGAGGAACGCGACGGCGTACGTGCCGACGACGCGCTCGACGGTGTCGAGGACGAGACGAGACATGGGAACTCCTAGATCAGGGGGTGATGGTGAAGCCACGGCGGGCGCCGAGCTTCTTCAGCGAGTCAGCGCCGGGGATGCCGTCGGCGTCCGCGCCCTTGTAGCCACAGCGCCGCTGCCACGCCGCATACGCCGCGACCGTGGCCGTGCCGAAGTGGCCGTCCGCGAGCGACGGCGCGAGGAGCCCCTCACGAACGAGGGCCTGCTCCACGACCTTGACTCCGTAGTACGAGATCGGCGTCCCGCGCCTCGCCGGGTCGCTCTTGGCCGCTGCGACCAGCTTCGACAGGTCCACGCTGGGCTTCGGCGGGGCCGGCTGCGAAGGCTTCGGGGCCGGCGGCTTCTGCTCCTTCACCGCGAGCCGGTCGGCGACCCGGTCCCGCATCGACGGCATCGTGAAGCCCCGGGGGTCGTTCTTGTCGTCCGACCACTCCAGGTGCCCAATGACCGACTTCGGGCCCCACTGGTGCAGACGGCACAGCGCGGCGGCGGCCTTCTCGATCGCCTCCAGCTGAGCGGCGGGCCACGGGTCCTTGCCGTCGCCAGCGTTCTCGCACTCGAAGCCGTAGAAGTGGGCGTTGCCGTCGACGCCGTCGACGTTGCCCACGTTCGGCTTCGGCGGCCGCTCGTCGTACGACTCGTCGATGACGGCCTGGAGGACGTCCGGGTCACCGCCGCCGGCGTGGTTGGTGCGGCCGTAGCCGACGAGGTGTACCTCGCCGTTGCGACGGATCACGCCGTGGCACAGCGGGCCGGGCAGTCCCTCGTATCCGTTGCGGCAGATGGGTACCGCGTTGACGTTCACGCCGGTCACGGTGTGGTGGATGAGGACGCCGTGCACTTCGCCCCAGGGGCCCTTGTGGTTGCGGTTGTGCTCCCACCAGCGGCCGACCTCGACGACAGTCAGGCCTTCGGCGCGGAGGGCCGCCAGAAAGGCGGCGGCGGTCGGTGGCGTCGCCATGGCGACCTCCAGACATGAGAAAGGCCCCGGCCAACAGGCACGGGGCGGGAAGCGGAAAGGGTCAGGCGGGGAGTTCGGCCCAGCCGTTCGCGTAGTCGGCGGCGGCCTGCTCGGTGTAGAACCCGCGCCCGGCGCCGGTCCCACCAGCGATGACCCAGCCGCCCACCAGGATCGTCCGGTTGGAGCCGATGAAGTTCACGATCAGCTGTTCGCCGTCGTCGAGGACCAGGTCGACGGAGCCGTTCAGCCAGGCCACGATCTCGTCACCGTTGGTGCCGTCGTACCGCATGGACTCGAAGCGGGGCACGATCAGCGGCATATTGGACCTCCAGGTCAGGGAGCGGGCGCGCCCTCGATGGCGATGTACCGGTAGTCGAGGGTGCCGGTGCTGGCCGAGGACACGCGGTGCTGCATGGTGACGGTGATGATCTCGCCGACCACGAGGCCGGAGAGTCGTTTCCGCAGGCTGAGGCTGTAGTTCGTCGTGTTGCCGACGATCAGGGCGGCCACGGTCGACGCGCCGTACACGGCACCGGACACGCTGCCGTCGGCCTTGAAGTGGGTGATCGTGTTCGTCAGGGCGCCCGAGTTGCGCTGCGTCGAGCGGATGCTGACCCATACGGCCCCGGAGAACGGCACCGTGACCGACGTCGAGAACACGCCCGAGGCGGCGTCGGCGAACGTGGTGGATGTGATGGTGGTCGAGACGGTGTCCTCGACCTCCGCGCTCGGCACACGCAGCCGTGCGGCCGTGACGCGCATGCCTGCCAGCCAGCTGGCCATGAGGCCTCCTTACAGGGCGAGGTAGAGGGGGGTGGCGAGTTCCACCGGGGTGCCCGCGTCGTGGCCCTTCACGATTCCGTTGACGGATCGGATGACGGTCGCGGTCTGGGTGACTCCGGTGCCGGAGATGGCGGTCACGGTCATCCGCTCGCCGCCGATGAGCACGTCGAACGGGAAGTCTCCGGGGTAGGTCGCGCTGTCGAGCCAGTGCGGGACGTCGAACGTCGTGAACGCGACTGTCGTCGTCGCTGAGTTGATCGTTGCGTCCACAACCGTGGTCCCGGTATCGGCAGCACCGAGGGCCGGGTCATCCAGAACCCCGACCGTCCACGGGCCCGCCGGCGAGCACGTCAGCGTCACGTCCCACGAAAGAGTCTTCAGGGAGTCGTCGATGCGCTGCACGATCAGGTCGACCGGCCCAGGCGGCATCCAGGCCGGAGTACCGGTGATCTGGATCCGGTCGCCGATCTCCAACGCCGCGACCTGCGGAATGAGCTGCGGGTACTTGTGCAGCATGATCCGCACCGTGGGGTAGCGGGCCTCATCCCACGAGGCGAGGTGCAGCCGCCACCCGGCATGCAGCGGGGGTTGCTCGTCGGTAGCCAGGTTGAGGGTGACGGACTCGTCGTAGACGCCGACCTCGTCGATCGACAGGGGCCCAGTGTCGAGGGTGGCTCGGCCGGATGAGCCTCCCTCGCGCGTGATCGTGACGTCGTTGCGGAGGTTCACGTCCGATTCGGTCGGCTCGAACGGCGGCGCCAACTGGGCGTACGGCACGCTGAGCCGCACAGTCTGGTTCTCCAGGCTCGTCCGAGTTCGGTAGACCAGTGCGGAGCGGGTGCTGTCCTCGTAGAGGATGCCGCCGTCGGCGTCCGCCGCTTCCTGTAGCAGGTCGGAGAGCGCCGCAGGCCGCTGCGGGCCCATCTTCTCCGTGGACCGGCTCAGGTCTCCGTCCCAGACGGTGAGGGCCACCGTGGTCGACTCCTCGGCCGCCAGCCGCAGCAGCCGGGCCCGCGCCGTCTCGCCCGCGAAGCCGATGTCCGCACTGTCGTAGGCCGCCGATGAGGCGGCATGATCCGTGAACACGGCCAGGTGCCCGACCCGCAGGTCAGAGGTCGACCCGAAGCGGGTGTCGATGCCGGAGACGATGCCGACCGTCGCCGCCGTTGAGCCCGTGAACAGCACGCCGGCCCCGCCGACCTTCGTCCACTCCAGCTCGTAGTCGACGTTGCCGCCGTTCTGCCGGGCCCGGAACTCGAAGCGCTGCCAGCCGTCGAACTGGCCCAGCCCGGTCCCCAGAGCCGAGTTCACTACCAGCGCGCCCGTAGCGTCATACGCCTGCAGGTGAGACCCTCCGGTCCCCATCGTGATGCGCCACCGCCGGTACGTTCCGGTGGTACGCCACGTCAGCCACTCCTGCTCGGAGGCGGGCGGGCTGTCCGTCCGATACAGCATCACCAGCGCCCACGACGTCGACGGATTCACCGGCGCTGGCACGACGCCGCGCATCGTGGCGCCCGCATCCACGGACGGCAGGGAGGACGATCCGGCGAGCGAGCTGTCCTGAGCGAAGCGGAAGCCGGCCACCGTCAGCGGGCCGCTCTGCCCGCTCGCGGGCGCGGCCTGGGTGGCGGACTCGCCGTCCTCCATCGGCCAGTACGCGAGCGGGTTGTACGCAGGGATACGGCGCCGCAGTGTGGACGCGAGTGGCTTCTTGCCCTGGCCGAGACGGCGCAGGATGCCCGCCGTCTGGATCGGGGCGCGCTGGTCGCCGCCGGAGACATGCCAGCTCGCGGGCCACTTCGGCACCGAGTGGACCACGCGGGTGGTGCGGTCGGAGATGGATGCCCCGTTGGCGATCGTCCATGTCTTGCCGGTGGCGTCGGCGAAGCTCGTCGTGCCCGCTGCCTGGCTGCTGAAAGTTGGGTTGGTGACGACGGTGCCGGCGATGCCGTTGCGGACCTCGGCGGCGTAGATGCGGCGCTCTGCGTTGGTGAACAGGATCGAGGCGATGTCGCCGACCTCCAGCGGCGCCGACGAGTTGAAAATCGAGGTGGTACCGCTGGTGGTGACGGTCTGCCCGAACTGTGTCCACGTGCCCGTCAGGGACTCGGCGACGTAGTAGGTGAGGGTGTAGCCGCCCAGTCCGTTGTTGACGTCGAGGGTGGCCCGTACGGCCTGCCGCTGCCGCAGGATCGGGATCTGGGGGGAGCGGTGCTCCAGGATTGTGCTGGTGCCGGTCGGCGACCAGGTGAACAGGAGTTCGCCCTCGCCTGTCACCATGAGCCGCCACGACCGCTGGTCTCCGGTTGTGACGTACTTGCCGATCAGCTCGTAGCCGTTCCCGACCCCCCACCACAGCGCCGGGGCGACGTCGACGCGGACGTCGATGTCGCCCGTGATGTCCAGCGCCGCGGTGTCAGGGGTGGACGCCCGCCCCGCCACACCGTCCGGCACGAGCAGGGACGGCGTGGCCCCCGCGGTGGAGTCCCGGATCGGTGTGTTGCGAGGCAGGTTCCCGAAGTACGGCGAGTTGGGGTTGCGGTTGGAGAACAGCCCGTTGGGCGACAGGAGGGTGAGCGCGCCGGATCCCGGGTCCACGATGCGGCCCTCGTCGGACCGGCCCCGGGACAGCTGAACGCCGGTCGACTGGACGACGTAGTCGGTCACGTCGGTCCAGGCCCCAGCGATCTGGAGCTCTACGCGGGCATCGGGACCCGGCACAGTTACCTCCTATCTCTGGCCGAAGGCCACTTGCACGTTGCCGAAGCCGCTCACCTGGACGATGTCGCTGATGACGTCCTTCAGGCCTGGGCCCCTGAGCTCGATGACGATCGGCTGCGAAGCCGCCCCGCCGGCCGCCGCGCCGCCGTAGGCGCCCACGTCCATTGCCGTGCCCGGCAGAGATGTGGTCACGGCCGCCAGCTGCCGCTGCAACAGCGGCACTTGCGCGGCGATGCCTCGCTGGAATCCCTCGATCACCGACCGGCCAGCCGGGGTGAGGATCGTTGCGTCCCTCTCTGCGGGCCCCTTCCAGTCCGGCAGCGACGCGGTGATGCCGCCGAGGGTGGACTGGAGGGGGGAGACCATGGACCGGACGCCGTTGATGAAGCCCCTGATCAGGTTCTGGCCTGCGTTGTAGAGCAGGCTGCCGAGGTCGCCGAAGGCGCGCCGGATGCGGTCCGGCATGGTCTGGAACCAGCGGACCGCTTCGCCGACCTTCTGGGACACCGAGCGGGCCAGGTTCTGGCCCATCTCGTTGGCCCGCTGGGACACCCAGTCGCGGAGCTGTACGAGCGCCGCCGTGCCGCGGTCCCGCATGCGGGTGAGGTTGGCGATGAAGTCGTCGGCGACGTTGCGGACGAGGGTCTTGACGTGCTCCCAAGCGCCGGAGAAGTCGCCGGACAGCAGCGCTCCTAGGGCCGAGACTGCGGGAATGACGTACCGGGTGATGAAGTCCGCCAGCCCTGTCAGTGCGCCGCCGGTGAGCTCTGCCATCCCCCTGATCAGGGGCTCGATGACCGGCAGGAGGTCGGTCAGCAGCGCCGTGCCGAGACTGATGACCTTGACGATCAGTGGGGTCGCCGCGACGAGGAGATCCGCGAGCGCGACACCCAGCTCGGCCAGGCTCGGCGTGAGGTCGATCAGCGCCTGCGTGAGGAGCGGGAAGACCTCCTTGCTCATGTCGGTGAACGCAGGCAACAGGGCCGGCAGCACATCCTCGGCCAGGGCCTGAAGGATCGGCATGAGCAGCTGGCCGGCCGCGTCGGCGAACGCGGCGATGAACGGCGCGATGGCCTCGACCGTGTCACCGAGGGCGGCGAACAGCGGTGTGAGCGCGGGCAGCAGCTCGACGATCAGGTCGGCGACGAGGTCGACGAGCGGGAGGGCCGCCAGCACAATCTTGCCGATCACGTCCGCGAGCTCGACGAGGACCGGCGACAGCTTGTCGGCGATCCTCAAGAGGCCGTCGCCGAGGTGGCGGACAAGTTCTCGCACCGGCGGCCCGAGCTTCTCGAAGATCCTGCCGACGGTCTTCAGCAGGGACACGAGGATCGGGCCGACGGCCTTCCCAAGCTCCGACATGACGCCGAAGATGGCCTTCAGGCCGCCCTGGATCTCGGGGGAAGCGAAAGCCTTGGCGAGCTGGCCCGAGATCTCTTTCAGGACGCCGATGAATCCGCCGCCGGACACCTCGGCTGCGCCGAAGACCGACCCGATGATCTTGAAGACGTTCCCGGCCACCGTCGCAAGGTCACCGATCAGATCGATTGCCTTCTCGATCGCCTTCTCCAGGGCACCTGACCTGAACGCGCGCGTGAACTGCTCCGAGAAGCGGTCGACCGCCTTCCCAGCTGCCTTCGTCAGACGATCGAACGCAGGCGCAGCCGCGGCGCCAATCTGCCCCAGCGCCGTCACCACACGGCCAGGCACGTGCTCCAGGTTCTGCAGACCATCGTTGGCGCCCTGGATTGCCCGGCCGAGAGCGCCGCTCGACGCCAGATCCACCGCCGCAGCCGCCGCGCCCTTGGCCATCCGGTTCAGGCTCAATGCGGCCTTCTCCAGGCCCGTCCGCACTACCGGCAAAGCCGTACGGCCCAGGCTGCGAAGGGACGCGTCCAGGCCCTCGAACAGCTTGTTCTGCACGCTCTGCTGGACCTTCCGGAGCTCCGGCGCAAGGGCCTTGATCTCCTGGGCGAAGGCGCGGGCGTTCGGCGACAGCTTGGCGAGCGCCTTCTCGAACTCGGCAGCCTTCTCCGGGTCCAGCGCCGCCGTGACCGCGTCCTCGACACCGATCATGCCGAGCTTCAGCGCTCCGGCCGCCAGGCGGACCGCGATCAGTCCCGACACGGCCACCGCTGCCGCCGGCGCCATGCCCTGCACAGCCGCCACCAGACCGGCCGCCAGCGGCACCGCGGCACCGATCGCGGCCCCGACCTTCCCGACCGACGCGGCCACCCCGAGGAACCCGGAGGCCACCTTGCCCAGCCGGTCGAAGTTCAGCCGCTGCCACGCCGCCCGCGCCTCGCCGAAGGCCTCACGGAACGAGCTGCCCAGCGATCGCGCCCCCGCCTGCACGCGGGCGAGGCGGGCCCGCAGCGTGCGCGACTGCGCGTCCGCGACGCTGCTGTAGACGGTCGTGATGCGGGTACCCTCGCGCTCCGCGTCGCTGAAGGAGTCGGCGAGGGCCCGGCCCATGATCGAGGTGTCCCGGACGAACCGGCCCCGGATGTCCCGCAGTCGGCCGTTAACGTCGACCCGGAACCCCTCCATACGCAGCTGGCTCCGGGCCAGGTTCCGCTCGAAGTCGCTGCCGTCGGCGCGGATGTAGCCGACGAGGTCGCCGATCGTGAGCGCCGACATCCGGGGCCTCCTTCACAGGTCACAGGTCTTGGAGGGCGGCCCGGATCTCGTTGGGGTCGTCGACGATGGCGATCTCCTCGCCAGCCACCTGCCGGAACACCGACTCCGGAGAGAGGCCGTTGAGGAGGACCCAGAACCGGCGGGTGCTCAGCCGCGTGATCTCGCGGGGGCCGAGGCGGTACTCGCGGGCGAAGTCCGCTTCGACCGCCCACCAGTGGCCCGTGACTGCTCTCTGCGCGCGGCTCGGTTCTGGGGCTGGACCAGGGCTTTTCCCGGATCGTCGCTCATGATCGCGGCGTAGGCGTCCTGGAAGGTGAAGTCCCGCTGCCCGCCCGCCTGAGCCATGCCCCACGTGAGGATGGTCATCAGGCCGATGGTGCCGATACCGGCCTCGATCCACTGGTCGAGCACAGTCTCACCGAACAGCGCGGTGACCAGGTCCTCCACGTCCTCCTGGGCGGAGGAAGTGGACAGGTCGGCCAGGCGCTGCTCGAACCCGAACGGCACGTCGGTCGGGACGCGGACCGTGACGCCCTCGATGGTCTCGGTGCGGTCGCCGAAGACCTCGCGCTTGAAGTCGTCCCAGGAGGAGTTGGTCACGAGATCGCCACCGACGTAGACGGGCCGGAGCGCGTCACGGTGCAGGACCACGACACCTTGTCGTTGTTGCCGCCGCCCTGGTCGCCGAGCTGGAACGTGGCCTGCGCCCACACGGTCCAGTTGGTGGCGCCGGGCCCGGCGAACCGGAAGCCGACGACGGAGTCGTTGCCGAGGCGGGCGGCCTGGAGCTCGGCCAGGCTCATGGCCGGGTCGAGGGCGCCGGTGGCCGGGTCGACGAGGCGGAAGCCCTCCAGGGTGAGGGACATGCCCTCCTGCATGTTCTGTGTCTCGGCCCGGCCGTTGCTGCCGAAGGTGGTGGTGTCGGTGGCCTCGTACTCGAAGCTGCGGGTGAAGGTGTTGATGCCGCCCTCGCCCGAGCCGTTGAGCGCCGTGCGGAACTCGGTCCACACGCCGGGGTTGAGGAAGTCCTCGATCTGGAAGCGGACGTCCCTCGCGTTGTACTTGCGGGGTGCCATGTCTCCTCCTGGGCATGACGAACAGCCCACCGCCGAGGGGCGCGGGCTGAGGGGTGGGGTGGGTTACGGGCGGTGCGCGGTCGGCAGGTAGGTCTCCATACGGAAGTTCGCTACGTGCTCGTGCCGGCCGTTGTCGTCGACGCCCATCGATGCGGGCGCGCCCTGGATGCAGACGGACAGGATCAGTTCGGTGCCATCAGGCAGCGTGACGGGCCCGAGGCCGTGGAGCTGGGACCGGATGCGTGCGCACCGGCGGCGAGAGACACGCGGGTCCGTCGTCCCGCGCACGCGGACTTGGACGCGGGGCTCGTCGTACGGGAGCAGGGAATCCGGCTCGACCCGGTCGTCGTAGACGGTGAGGACGACGGCCTCGTCCGGGCCCGACGGCATGAACTCCAGGAAGCAGGTGTCATCCACGCCGCCGCCGCTGGTGTAGGTAACCAGGCCGCGGTCCGCCAGGAAGCGGGCGAGGCCGTCGAGGAAGTCGGGCTCATCGGCCACTGATCCACCTCCGCAGGTTCACCTGCATCAGCCGTAGGACGACGTCCCGCTCCCTGTTCATGGGGATTTCCAGGTACTTGGCCATACGGCCCGGGGCGTGCTTGTAGTCGAGGCGCTCGTGTTGGACGACGGCGTACACCGTGTCGAAGGTGACAGCGCCGTTCAGGCCGTCGCGGACGACCCGGCCGGACCGTTCGAGGGTGCCCTCGTCGAGAGGGACGATCTTCCGGGCCTCGAACAGCACGTGCTCCAAGCCCTTCTGGAGCCCCTCCCCGGCGATACGGCGGCCGCGGGTGGTCCACTGGCGGCGGGCGTTCCCCGGGCGGAAGCGCGTGTACTGGGGGCTCACAGCAGCTGCACCTCCACATGGTCCGGGGTGGGCATGCCGCCGCCCGAGCGGTCGAGGCGGGCGATCACCCGGGCCACCCGACCGTCGGGCAGTGTCACGCGGGACTCCGCCGGGCACACCAGGCCCGGCCGGGCGTAGAACGTGCTGGTGGACGTGACCTCCTGGCCGGTCTGGTCCCGCACCACGCGGGTCTGCTCGTCCACGAAGCACTTCACCGTCGCCGCCGGCCCGTATCTGGGGCCCACCGACGTGCGCCCCAGGTACGGCTCGACGGTCACGGTGTGCCCGAGCATGAACGCCGGGATCGGCGTCAGCATGTGCTCACCGCCCCCACCCACAGAATGTCCGGCGTGAGGTCCGGGGCGCGGAGCGCGTCCCACACTGCCGGGGCGATCTGGCGGCCCGGAGCATCGTCGCCGGACGTCGCGGTCACGGACCGGCTGAGCTTGGCGGAGCCGATCTCCACCGAGCCCCAGCCGACCCCGGCCGCGCCGGTGACGTCGCCGACCTCGACACCCCACTCGACTTGCGCACACACCGCGTTGGCGTACGCAGCAGCCACGATCGTGTTGGAGGGGAGGCCTGCGTTGTCGACGTCGTACCGGCACAGCCGGAACACCTGCGCGTCCAGGAACGCCGAGGCGCGGCGCAGCCGAACGTCGATGTCCGTCGGCCCGGTGTCGCCGGTGTATTCCTGGTACTGGGAGGAGGTCGCGTAGACCCTGGCCACGACGACCACCTCCCTCAGGCGCTCGCGCCGACGATGATGATGTCGTAGGTGACGCTGGTGCCCGCACCGGAGTTGGCGACCTTCAGCAGGTCACCCGTACCGGCAGTGACGGGGTACGCCGTCGCATCGCCGGTCGCGCAGATCACCTTCGCCTCGCCCGGTCGGACCGCCAGAGTGTGCGTGGCCGCACCGAATGGGCCCACCCAGGTGTTGGTTGCGGCGCCGCCGACGATCACGTTGTTCGCGTTCCCTGCGGCCGCCGCCACAATCAGCAGCTTGACCCGCGCGAACGTGATGGCCTGCCCGAAAACGTCCGTGAGGACGCCCGCAAGGTCGAGATCCTCAGTTGCCGACGCGGCCAGCGTCCGCGTGTCGTGGAACCGAAGGTCGGCCTTCCCGATACCGGTACCGGTATCCAGGTGGAGACCGCGGTTCCACGACAGGGAGTCGGACGGGACAGTCAGGTCGGCTGTTCTCGTCAGCAGGCCAGATACCGAGATGCCGAAGTCACTGGTCAGAGGCATCGTTTCCACCTCCGTAGGCGCTGATCAGGTCGTCCTTCGTAGACTTCTCCGCCTCAGCCTGCTCGGCGCCCTGGCCAACTGCCCAGGCCACCCAGTCGGCCTTCGCGGCGGACTTGGCCGGCGGCCCGGCCGGCGCGGGCGGCTCCTCGGCCACCGCGCGCCAGCCGGACGCCGGGTCGGACGCCAGAGCGGCGTACGCGTCGGCCTCGGGGCTTCCCGGGACCGGGCGCACGCGCTCGGCGAAGTGCGGGCCGCTGGCCCTCACGTACTCGGTCACAGCGCGAGCCCGTTCATGACGGCGTGCGCGCGCTCGTTGCCGTACTCCAGGCCGATCTCGCCGTACAGCTGGACTTCGTCGGACGCGCCGGTCTTGGCCAGGGCCTCCTCGAAGAACACGCCCTTGCCCGGGACGTTGAGGAAGACCGGGCGGAGCTGCTCCAGGGAGCAGACGATGACCGTGTCCTGCGGGACGTGGCGGTCCATCATGATGCCGAGGCGGCCGAAGTCCGTCTCGATGGTGTCGACGGAGACACCGCCGACGTTCCGGTTCCCCTCGGTGATCATCACCGACTTGCCGTACGCGTCGGCGTACGCCTTCGTGATCGCCCGCTTCTGCGAGGAGTTCACGATCAGGGTGGCGGTGGCCTGCTGCGAGATGCCGCCGTTGTCGTAGGCGAGCTGCAGCAGGTTGTCGATGTCCGTGGTGGTGGTCGCGGTGCCGGTCGGCTTCACGTAGGAGATGCCGGTTGCCGTGCCGAGGGTGATCGCCGCGCCGCCCGAGGACGCGGACACCTTGAAGGTGTTCGCGTCGATCTGGTCGACGTAGTAGGTGCGCCCGGCGACGATGCCCGTCGCGGTGGACGTGTCCCGGAACACGATGCGGTCGCCGTCGACCAGGCCGTGGCCCGTCGAGGTGATCGTGTCGGTCGCGGAGGTGGCGCCGGTGACGGCGGCCGCCTTCGAGATCCGGTTGGTGGTGACCGCCGCGAGCAGGCCCCTCGTCTTGCGGGCGGTGGCGTTCGTGGTCGGGTTGGCGTACTGGCCGTTGACGAAGGACCAGTTCACGTCCAGGGCGATGGACTTCAGCTCCTGGGCGACCTGCCAGTCCAGCTCGGATGTCACCGGGTTGGAGCCGTCGACGCCCCGGTACGGGGCGCTGGACGGGGTGGCCAGCATGCCGTTCGCGGCCTGCTTGGTGTACGAGACCGACACCTTCGACTGGTGGATCTGGGCGACGTTCCGCACGTTCGCGCGGACACGAGCGACGCCCGTCGGGGCGGTCGCTCCCTCGACCTGGGTGTTCTGACCCGGGTCGCGCAGGTCGTAGGTCTGCCACTCGAACTCCACGCCAGACGTCATGCCGCCGCCGGTCAGACCGCCGATGGCGGAGAGCAGCGGCGTGTCCGCCGGGGTCAGCGAGAACAGCTCGTTGGCGTAGTTCGGGAGGTTGAACGTGGTGCCCATTCCGGTGATGCCGGCCATGGTGGCTCCTTAGGAACGCGCGGCCTTCTGCCGCTTGAGGGAGATCACCCGAGACCAGTCGTTGGCGGCCTGGGCTTCGGCGATCTGCTTGTCGATGGAGGGCTGGTCTCCGGATCCGCCGGAGCCGCCGAGGTCGCCGCCGGAGCGGCCGGGCCCGCGCGGGGCGAGCTTGGAGAGCTTCTTGACCGCGGCGGTGATGCCGTCGGTGTCGACCTCGCCGTCCTTCCCGACGAAGCGGGTGGTGTCGATGAGTTCGGCAGCCTCGCCGAGGTCGATGCCGGCGCGAGCGACGGCCGTCTCGAACTGGGCGGCGGCCAGCTTGGCGCCGTACTCGGCGGCGGCGGCCGTGCGGCCTGCCTTCTCCGCTGCGGCGACGGCCTTCTCCTGGTCGCTCATCTGCGAGGCCTTGAGCGTGGCGAGTTCGTCGACCGCGCTCTTGTTCTCCTTGGCGCGCTTCTCCCACTGGCGGGCGAGCGCCTTCCAGTCCGTGTCGTCCCCGTGGGCTCCGGACGGCTGTCCGCTCTGCTCGCCAGCGGGCGGCGTCGCAGGAGCGGGGGGCTGTCCGGACGGGTCCGGGTTACCGGCGGGGGGCTGTCCGGATGCGGATCCGGCGGCGCCCTCGTCGCTGCCACCCGCGATGACGTAGATCGGCTGGCCGTTGCGGCGGTGTCCGATCACGGTCCCGGCGGGGTGCGTGGCGTACGGGTGCTGGAAAGGGGTGTGCATCGTGATCTCCCGTTTCGGGTGTGCCCTGAGGCCGTGCGGCCGGTGGGGCGGGTGTTCAGCGCGCTGAGCTGATCTGCTCGCGCGCGGACTTGCGGCGCAGGGCCGAGTGCGCGTCCACGTGGGCGCTCTGGGCGGCCTGCCACTTCCGCACGAAGGCCCCGGCCCGGCGCCGTGCGGCGTCGTCCATGGCGGCGGCCTGGACGCGTTTCCAACGGCGGATGTTCCGCTCGATCTGCCGTTGCCGCTGGGTGTCCTCGTACGACGTTCCGGGGGTCGCGTGGTGCGGCGGCCGCGTCGTGATGCCGGGCAGGTACGCCCCGAGGCTGTGACGGCAATTCGGGTGGAAGAGGCCGGCGGCCCGGGCCTCAACGAGGCTGCCAGCGACGTGCACGGCGACCGTGCCCCGGCCGTCGGCGCGCGGCTCGCGGACCGTGTGCGGGCCCGACGTGCCGCCGAGAGAAAGGATCTCGCCCTCCCACGGCCGGCACAGCGGGCACTCCAACGGAGCGTCCGACACAATCACGAGGCCGACGCGGATCTCTGCGAGGGCGTCGATGTGCCCCTCGACCGCCGCGCGCGCCGTCACGCTGCGCACGGCCATCTCCGCGTAGGACGCCATGTCCCAGCGGCGCCCCGCCGAGTCTGTGAAGCCAGTGATGCCCTGGGCCGCGAACTGATCCAGCGCCCGCTGGGAGGCCTGTCGGCGGGTCATGCCGGTGAGGAGCTGGGTGCCTGAGGCGCGGCCGACGATCCGCCGGTAGATGTCGACGACGGCCCGGGTGATCCGTACGTATAGCGGCCGGGTGTCGTCGGCGAGCGAGGCGGCGAGCCGGTCGACCGCCGGGGCGTTCGGGACCCTGTCGCGGGCGACGAGCTCCCGGCCGATGTCCAGCGCCCCCAGCTCGGCCACAGCCGCCTGACGGCCCCGGTTGTACGCCTCGACCAGGGCCCGGCGTACCGCGCCGCTGGTGTCAGCCTGGAGCGCCTCGGCGACGGCCTCCACGGCGGCGCGGAGGTTGCCGATGGACGCGAGCTTCAGCTCGGCCCACCGCGGCGACTCGATGTCCGCTTCCAGGGCCGCCGCGAGACGCTCCAGGAGCGCGGCCTCGGCGTCCCGGTACAGGGCGCCTACCTCACGGGCGAGATCCTCCGCCATCGCTGGGGAAACCGGCACCAGGGGCCCCCTCTGCTCCGGTCAGGGTCGGGTCAGCAGTCGGCCCCATGGCGTTCTCACCGAGAATCGCCTCGACCTCGGCCTTGACCTGCTTGTCGTCCCAGTCGGGGTGCATGAGCCGCACCTTGGTGTCGGTCGACGCCGCAACCGCCCGGTTCAGCAGCTCTACCGTGGCGGCGAGCTCCCCACTGGACTCACTGATCGAGTCCTCGAACTCGACCTTCGGCGGCTCGCTGACGTCGAGGCCCTGGACTCCGAACCGGGGTCCTGCCTCAACTGCAAGGAGGGCGCCGGTGATGTCCGAGATGGCCGGGATTCCGTAGAGCGACTTCTTGGCCCGGGTCATCAGGGTCCGGCGCTGCCGGGCCCGAATCTCTGTGGCGGTCACCGCGCTGCCCTCGCCGGTTTCACCGAACGTGGCGGCGGAGTAGCCGGACTGGTGAGCCGCCTGCTCAACGAGCGCCGAGCACGACTCGCGGTGCTCGGCGACGCGGATCGCGAACTGGACAGGGGTGATCGGGTTGGGGTCACCCGCGCGCGGGAGCATGTTCAGGCCCGCGTAGACCTCTCGGTCCTCGTTCCATGCCGCGCCCTGGCCGGGGCCCTGGGACTGGAGGAGGGCGTCGGCGACGACGATGCGGCCCTTGCCGAGGCGGATGTCCCGCATCCACGACGACCACGCCTCGTCAAGGGCGTCGAGGATGCCCTCGATGCCCTGGAAGTCGGACTGCCCCCAGTACGCAGCGGACGGGATGTGACGCCAGCTGCGGGCCGGCCGGACGTTCGGCATGTACGAGGCGGTGAGGTGATCGGGCGCGCCGGTATCCAGGCCGCCGTTCGCGTCGACCTCGGCCGCGAGCGGAGCCGTGGCCGGGTGGTCCTGGAGCGGCCGGGCGGCGCCGAGCGACGTCGCTGAACCCTCGTAGAGGCCGTGGTAGATCCGGCCCTTCTCGTGGCGTTCCAGGTGCCGGAACACCCGGCGGCCGGTCGGGTCCTCCGGGTCTGCCAGGACGGTCCAGAAAGTGACTGCGACGAGCTTGCCGTATCGAAACTCGGGGACGGCCCGGTCGGCGGCGACGGTGTCGATCCACGGCCGGTCCGAGACCTCCTCGTCCCACACCACGCGGTAGTAGGCGCCGCCAAGGGCCGCGCACAGCTCGCCAGACTCCAGCAGCGTCGGGTGCAGGCCGTTCTCGACGAGGTCGTCGAGCCGGGCCTGGGTGGTGTCGTCGTCGCTGATCAGCTTCGGCGGCTCCGAGAACAGCAGACCGGACGAGGTCCGGGCGATGTCCCCGGCCAGCGGGATGTGCAACTTCGTACGCCGCTCTCCGGCCGGGGTCGGCGTACCCCACCAAGTGCGCGCGATCCACCCGCGGACGCCACCGGCGTACTGGGCGGGCCGGTTGGGGGTGCCGATGGCGCCGCGGTTGGTGTAGCGCTGCTCCAGGCGGTCGGGTTCGGCGGAGTACCAGGCGTCCCAGTCGGCGAGGTCGGATTGGACGATCGGGTCGATCGGCGGCCAGGTCATGTCGCTGGTGGGCAGGGGCATCAGGCGCGCTCCTTCTCCATCAGCAGATTGGCGATAGCCAGCCATGAGCAGGCGAGTTGGTCGAGGCGCTCCATGAGCGCGAGGTTGGTCTCGGTCTCGGCGGCCTGAAGCAGCCGCATGGCGTTCTGGATGGCCTCGTCGACGGTCATGCGGCCACCTCCAGGGTCGGGATGTGTGGCCGCCACAGGGCCTCGGTCGTGCGGACGCCGTAGCGAAGCGCGTCGCAGGAGTGGTCTTCGAGCTTGATCGGCTTGTCCTCGCCCTTCTCCGCCGCCTCGTCGTCCCACGAGTAGCCGGGAAGCTCCTCGATCAGGCCGGCGGCGGACTCGTGGACGTAGAGCCGGTTCGAGGCGAAGAGTGTGGAGACGGTGCGGATGCCGTCGAGGACGCTGTTGTCGGCGGGGTTGACGCCGGTGACACCGTCGCGGTGGAGCTGCTCGATGTACGAGGCGGCTGACGGGTCGACGATCGTCCACTCTGGTCGTACGCCGACCACGTTGCTGCCCGGGTGCGGCACGGCCTGCAGCCATGCCCGGCGGGCTGCGGAGTATTCGGCGTCGGTCTTCTTCCGGCGCTCCGCCCGTGAGTCCCAGCGGTACTCGGACGCCACGTATAGGTTCATGTCCGTGCCGAGCCCGATCAGCAGGTCGGCGTACGGGTTGGTCGTGCCGTAGTCGATCGCGTCGCACAACCAGCGGGACATGGGTGGCAGCGTCTTCACGATGTGCCGTGTGTCGTCGAAGGCCTCGTAGATCGCGCCCTCGGCTTGGACCCAGTGGCCGAGGATGTTCCGTCGGTAGAACAGGCCGGTGTACGTCGCCTTTAGGGCAGCGACATAGTCGGCGGGGAGGAACGGGTTGTCGTCGAGGGTGAAGTGCCAGGACCGCAGGCGGGTCGCCTCCGCACGCTTCATGTACTCGCGGCGCGCCCAGTGCCCGGGGTTGTCAGGGTTTGTGGTCGTGAAGATCTGCGCGCCTTCGACGGAGCAGCGGGCGACGAGCTGGTCGAAGAAGGTGCGGGGGAGGGTGGTCAGCTCGTCGACGTACGCGCCAGCGCAGGTCATGCCGCGGACCTTCGGTTCGGCCTTCGCGTCGTTCGCGCCGAGGATGTGCACGGCGCGGCCCATGATGATGGCCATGGGGGCGCCGTTGTTGGCGACGGTCTGGCTTGCGAGGGGCCCGAAGATGTCCGGGTTGGTGAGCGGGGCGATGACGTTGCGGTAGAGGCTGTCGCGGGTGCGGCCGACCATGACGAGTTCGCCGCCGGTGGGGGCGTTGGCGACGTAGATCAGCCAGCGGAGCAGTGACGCGATCGTCTTCCCGGACCGGACTGAGCCCTCCCACAGGTTGATGCGGGAGGTCGACTGGACGATGGACAGGATCTGCTTGCGGGACAGCGGGAGGGCGTCAAGGAGACTCACCTTCCGCCTCCCCGCTGGCGGCGTCCTCCGCCTGGATCTGCTGCGCCACCTCCGCCAGGCCCTGGAACAGCTTGCCGACCATGGAGCGGGCCTCTGCGGCGCCGCTGTCGGCGGCGGGCGGGACGAGGCGCACGGACTGGGCGGCGGCGTTGGTGGCGGCGGCCATCAGGGCGCGCTTGTCAGCGGCGAGCGGCTCGTCGATGACGGCGCTGTTGTAGGTGTGGTCCTTGCCGCCGAAGGAGTGGATCGTGGCCTCCTCCCAGACCTGCTCGGACAGGCGGAGGGCGTCGTCCATGAGGGCGTCGGCGAGGATGGCGCGCTTCTCGGCGAGCTGGGCGACCCGGTGGCGGGTGGCCTCTTCGGCCATGGTGGTGTCGAATTCGAGGCCGAGGCGCGCGGCGATGACGGACACGGTGCGCTGCCCGCGGCCGATGCGGCGCGCGATCTCGTTGCGGCCGAGGCCCTGGCCGTGGAGCTCGCGGACCTTCTCCTCGTCGGCTTCGGTGACGCGGGCGTGTTGTCCTCCCACGGTGCACCTCCTACGCGGGTTCGGGGCCGATGTTCTCCAGGCGGAGGCGCCACGGGTACAGGGTGTGGGCGTACACCTTGCCGGGGTTGGTGCCCTGGTGGGCGAGGACGACGGTGACCTTGCCGGTGCCGTCGATGTCGCCAGCGCCGACGGTGAAGAACTCGGCGCTCATGTAGGGCCTGCGGGACGGTGCCGGTCACGGTCACGGTGGGGGTGCCGTCGGGGAAGGACATGGGCACCTCCGGGCATGAGAAAGGCCCCGACACGGGGGAGGGTCGGGGCCTGCTGTCTCCGAGGGGTCTCTGCCCCGCTGAGCGGGAGGGTCCAGTTGCCTGGTCCTGACTGATCCTCGGCAGTTGGTTCCGGGCACGCCGGAAGCGCCTTCAATGTAGACGAGACGGCTCGTCTCCCGCAAGCGGTTCAGTGCACGTCGCCGCGGACGCCCTCGCCGAACAGGCCGTCGGTGTACGTCACGTACGCCGGGGTGAACTTGCCCTTCCCCGTGATGACGCCCGTGGCCTTTTCCCCGCGTGCGAGCTTCATGAGGTCCATCTGGTTCTCGTCCTCGCCGAGTTCGGCCTGGTGCTTCGCGCCGGTGCTGTCGGTGATCGTGAAGTACAGCGGGTTGGTGCTGATCGGCTTCTCGGCGCTCACGTTGGTGATGGTCACGGTGACGCTCGTGTACGCGCCGCCGTCGTGGAGGACGCTCGGCGCGAACGAGGTCTTCCTCGCCGTGACCGTGACCGGCGCCTTCTCGGCGGGCTCCTCGGCCGGCGGCGCCGCGCTGCTCTTCGTAGGCGCGGGCGCCGCGGACCGGGTGGACTTCGGACCGGCCTTGTCGTCGCTGCTGCCGCTGCTCACCATGGCGCCGACGACGCCGAGGATGACCAGCAGGCCGAAGATCGAGCCCAGGACGATCGCGACGATCGCACCAGCCCCGAGACCCTTCTTCGGCGGCGGAGGCCCGTACGGTCCGCCGGGGTAGGGCTGGGCGGACGGCGGCCCCCACTGCTGGCCGTGCTGGGGCTGCTGGGGCGGGTACGGCGGCTGCGTCACGGTGTCCTCGCTACTGCTGGTGATGCTGTGGCGGAAGCGTGAACGTATCGTGCGCGCGGCACCGCGGGGAGGGATATGCGGAATCGGGACACGCGAAAGCCCGCCGGGCGCTGTTCCGGCGGGCTTCGGTTGTGTAGCAGTTCAGCTGAGCTTGTTCTTGTGGGCGGACCAGTGGAGCACCGCGACGGTGGCGTCCTGGGGCAAGCCAGCACGCTCCTTGGCCGCCTTGAGGATCGTGACCATCAGGTCCTGGCGCGTGGTGCCCGGGATGGGGTCGATGAGCCCGTCGAAGGTGAGGGTGCGCAGGGTCTGGTCGACGGTCATCGTCACTCGGGTGGTGCCAGGTACTACGCCGACCTGGTGCCCGGTTTCCTTGCTCCATTGAATGGTCATGAGGCAGTGCATCTGCGGCAGGGGCTTGGACTTCTTCTTGTCGGTCACGGGGGCATCCTGTCGTGGTGTGTGCTGTTGAGGGAAGTCAGTGGCCGCAGTGGGGCTTGGTCCACCATGCACAGTCCTTGCAGTACTCCATCAGGCGCTCCTCGTGAGGGTCGTGGCGCGACGGCGTTGCGTCTCTGCGGGGTCGGTGACGACGATCCCTGCGTTGCCGATGTGGTCTACACGCAACCCCTCTCGGGGCCCCTCTTCCGGGGCGTTGTTGGTGTTGTTGTTGCTGGTCACGGCGCACCAACAACCGCCAGAGGGGGCGCCGCATGAGCGGGGGATGGCGGTCGCGTGCACGCCTTGCCCGACCTTCCCGCCCGTGCGAACTTCCTTGATCGGGA
Organism: Streptomyces sp. NBC_01268; assembly: GCF_036240795.1. Lineage (NCBI taxonomy): Bacteria > Bacillati > Actinomycetota > Actinomycetes > Kitasatosporales > Streptomycetaceae > Streptomyces > Streptomyces sp. NBC_01268. The sequence goes on from NZ_CP108454.1 coordinate 5,591,582, forward strand.
TGCTGGCCTGCGCGAGAAGCGCCCGGAGCGGCTTCGTGTCGGGCAGGCCGGCGGCATCGGCAAGCTGCGTGAGGCGGACGTTCGCGGCGGCGTTGGGGGACAGCTCGTGGAGGAGGCCGATGATGTCGACGGTGTCCTCGTCGGCCTCGTCGTCGGCGCGTCCGCGCCGCCCGGCGACGAGCGCGCGGGCCCGCCGGAGGCCCGCTGCGGTGAGCAACCCTGCGGCGTAGTACGCGGTCTCGGGGACGGTGACGGCGATCGTCCCAGCGAACGTGATGCCGATGGCGAGCAGGCAGCCCTTCGCGGCGCGCTGGCTGGGCTCCTCCCGCGCGTCTGCGGTCTGTTCGTCGGCCTGCTGTTCGGGGGTCATCCCATGGCCGCCGTGAATGCGGCCCCGGCGGCGTTGACGGCAGAGCCGAGCGGTACGGCGGCGATACCGGCGACGGTGCCGGAGAGGGCGAGCAGCGCGCCGGAGGAGGCGCCAGCGGCCAGCTTGCCGTTGGAGACCCGCGGAGCCCACTTCCACAGGGCGATGAGGACGACGGTGAGCAGGAAGACAATCACGAAGCCGCCCTCGGTGAGGACGATGGGGTTGGCCCTGGTGGCGTTGCGGTCGGTACCGCCGACACCCCAGACGAGGCCGACGTAGCCGGCGGCGTTCCCGGCCCAGATGGTGGCCCAGGTGGCGATGCCGAGGAGGGACCAGGCGGTGTAGGTGGCGAGGGCGGCGATCATGCCGTAGAGGTGCGCGAGGACGAAGGGGAGGAGGGCGGTGAGGTCGTGCTTCTCGGTGAACCACCAGCGGATGCCGAAGCCGATGACGATGGCGCAGCCGATGACGATGCCGCCGAGGTTGATCACGGTGTACGGCATCAGACGGCCTTCCTGGGGGTGACGCGGGCGAGGGTGCGGGTGATGGTGTCGCGTCCGGTGTCCTGTCCGTGGATCTTGCGGACGTAGGACACGACCTTGTCCTTGTCGGTGATGCCGGACGCGACGGCTGTCCGGATGGTGTCCGCGATGGACTGTCCGGCGGGCGCAAGCGGGCGGACGGGTCGGACGCGGACAGGCACTGACCTGCTGTCCTTCGCGTCCGTGTCCTGGTCGAGGATGTCCTGGACGGTGTCCATGTCCGTGTCGATCCCAGCTGCGGACAGGTGGCCGACGATGTCGTCGGCGTCCGCGTCCGGGAAGGTGTCGGCGGCGGCGCGGACAGCTGCCCGGATGGTGGTGTCCGTCCGCCTGTCCGGCGCGGTGTCCGTGTCCGGGGCTGCCAGGACGGCTGTCCGCTGGACGGGGTCGAGGAGGTCGAGGCGCGTCCCGACCGCGCTGCGCAGCGTGTTCCAGGAGCGGCCGGGGTACATGACCCAGCCGAGCAGGGGGATGTGCGGGAGGCGTTCGGCGATGAGTCCGCGGGCGGCTCGCTGTTCGTCGCGGACGTCGCGGCGGTGGAGCTCGAAGAGGAGCTCTACGCCTGCGGAGAGGGAGGCGAATCCGGCGCCGGCGGGCATGCCGCCGATGTCGTGGCCGTGGTTCCAGTTGAGGATGCCGGCGACGGCAACGAAGGCGAGGAGGGAGAGGCGGGACATGCCGGCGGGGGTGCCGCGTTCGACGGCGCGGCGGGCGTAGGTGGCGCAGATGAGTCCGGCGGCGTCGAACATCACGCTCAGGGGCCAGGCGAGCCACGGGCGCATGCCCCACTGCTGCAGCTGGCCGGAGAGGGACCAGGCGGCGGCGATAAGGAGCATTCCGAGGACGACGCCCCAGGCGATGCGGATGGGCCAGGAAAGGCGCCGCCCGCTGCGGGGCGGCGCCGTCTGGTGGTACGGGGCGTGCATCAGGCGGTCGCTCCCTCGGCGATGAGGCGGAGGCGTGCGGCGTAGACGTCGCGGGTGTCGCCGGGGCGGATGGGCGGGAGGGAGTCGACGAGCTTGCGCTCGACGGTGTCGGCCCAGGCGCTGGAGCCGTACATGGCTTCGGTGACGACGAGGGCCTGTGCGAGGACGAGGGGCTCGTCGACGGCGTGGGTGGCGTGTTTCGCGGTGAGGCGGTCGGCGAGGTCGAGAAGCAACAGGTAGGTGCGGTCGGGGGTGCCGATGGTGTGGGGCTGCTGGGTACGGTGTCCCATGGCGGGTCCTCCTGGTAGGCAGGTGGATCGGCTGGCCCCGGCGGAGTTGCACCTCCGGCCGGGGCCGTCTTCGTTGTGCCGGTTCGACCGTAGCGAGAAGTGTGGACAATGTCCACACCTCGCGGGAGGATGTACCCATGCCCGTTACCCCGGAGAGTGAGGAGCCGCGGGAGACCATGACCATTCCGAAGCTCGCGGAGCGGGTGGGCCGCAGCCGCACGCTCATCCACCGGCTCGCGACGAACCCGAAGGAGGGCTGGCCGGCGCCCACGTTCCGCCCGGGCTCGTCCCGGCCGGAGTACCCGGTGAAGTGGTTCGACGAGTACTGGGCGAAGCGTCAGGCGGGCATGACGCAGGGCCGCCGCACCGACCTGAAGCCGAAGGAGTGAGCAGCGTGGATCTGGTGGAGTTCTTGCGCGCCCGCCTCGACGAGGACGAGGCCATCATCAGAGACGGGGTAGAGGCAGGCGAGTCGAACATCTCGCTGCTGGACCTCGTCGACATCGACGCCAAGCGGCGGATCGTGGCCTACCTGGTTGGCGAGCTGGAGGATTCCGGCGGGGACAACCCGTGGTGGTACGACGACAAGCTGACGCCGGTCCTGCGCCTGCTGGCCCTGCCGTATGCCGATCATCCCGACTACGACGAGGCGTGGCGCCCGTAGCCGCTCCCGCGCACAGGCCCCCGTCCGGGTGATCCGGCGGGGGCCTGCTGCCGCCTGGGGTCAGGCCGCCACCACTCCGCGCTCGGTCCACCAGGCGCCGCACGACCGGCAGCGGGCGGTGGGCTGGTCGCCGGCGCCGCCGGTGATGACGATCCGTCCGCCGCACTGGCAGGTGTGGTTGGGGGAGAGTTCGCGGGTGCCGTGGGCGAGGTCGAGGGCGGTCTCGACGCGGTGCAGTGCCTCGCGGGCGACGTGGCCGAGGTGGCGTTCCTGGGGCTCGGTGAGGGCGCGTCCGGGCCAGAACCTTCCCTCGGCCCTGGCGGACAGCCACAGGGCCGTCCAGGCGGCTCCGGGGCGGGTGCCGGTGAAGTGCCAGCGGTGCGGGTGGTTGCGGAAGGTGTCGTCAGGGTCCTGCCGGGCGGAGGCGATCTGATCGGCGGTCTCGTGCAGCGCGGCCTCGACGGCGCGCATCGTGTCCATGATCCGCAGGTTGACCGGCACAGGCCGGGTGCCGAGCTGGTCGGGGGAGCGCTCCAGGGCGCGGAGGGCGGCGGCGTCGGTGGGGTCGTGGTGGCTGAGGGCGTCGAGGTAGCTGCGGAGCTGGGGCGGGGGCCAGGCGTGCTGGGTGCGGTCGCCGAGGGCGTTGTCGAGGTCGGGCCAGAGGGTGGCGATGGTCTGGAGCTGGGTGGCGGTGGTGGTCATCGTGGCTCCTGTGGTGGGGTCGAGCGGTACGGTGGGGCCACCGTGTGGGGCGTGCCCGCAGGTGTCTTGGCGGACTGGGCACGCCCCATCGCTGTGTGCGGCTACGGCTGGGGCTTCTGGTGGGGGCAGGGCTCGGGCGTGGGGGTGATCCAGGCGCTGCTGACGGGGAGATCGGGGCCGTTGCCGAAGCGGACGTGGGTGATGTCGAGGCGGGCCCAGCTGGTGACGGTGAGGCCTTCGCAGTCGGGGCAGAGGCTGGGTTCGTCGCGGGTGTCGCTCACGGCTGGGGCTCCTTCGGGCCGGGGCAGAGGAACGGGTAGGGCGGGTTCGTGCCGGAGCAGGCGGGGCAGTCCTCGGCGTTGGCCCGGTTGCCGATGTGGGCGGGCGCCGGGCCGGGCGTCTGCTCCTGCTGCTCGTCGAGGGCGGCGATGGTCGGGCACGGGTGCGGAACGGCGTAGTTGGGGTAGTCGCGGGCCGAGCAGTGCTCGCAGTCGCCGGTGTGGGTGTTGCGGGCGTGGAGGGCGCGGACGCGTTCGATGGCGGCCTCGGCCCGGTCGGCGCGCTCCCCGTTCTCGATGGCGCGGTCGGCGTACCGGGCGGCCATGGTGGTGAGGCGGTCCAGTTCGGCCTCGGCCTTCTCGGCGCGGGCGCAGTGGTGTGCGACGCCGTCGCGGAGGCGCTGTGCTTCGTCGGGGGTGAGGCCCTTCTCGGCGCGGTCGGCGAGGTTGAGGAGCTGCTCGGCAGCGGGCTGAGTCACTGGCCGGCTCCGCTCTGGGCGGGGGTGCCCCAGTGGGTGCAGCCGTCCTTGTGCTTGCCGTCGTGGTTGGCGTCGAGCTCGCAGCGGAACCAGACCTTGCCCTGCCGGTCTCGGTCGACGGTGGGGCAGATGGTGGCCGCGTCGCGGAGGTGGCGGCGCTTGAGGGGCTGGGTCATCAGAGGTTCTCCAGGACGTCGTGGATGGGCCGCTCGTGGGGCAGGTGGGTTCGGCTGGCGGGTCGGCCGCATTCGGCGAGGGGTGTGGTGTGCGGGGCGTGGAGGTCGTGCCATGCCTGCTTGTCCGGGTCGACGAGCTGCTCGGGGTCGTCGGCGCCGCTGTCGGAGGCGTGTAGCCACCAGTCCTGGTCGGTGCCCCAGGCGTCGTCGACAGGGATCTCGGTGAGCTGGAGGTCGAGGGCGGCGGTGATGCGGTGGTGACCGTCGACGACGCGCTGCTCCTCGAAGTCCAGGCGGATGGGTGGGAAGTTGCCTGCCTGGATCTCGCGGGTAATGCGGGCCAGGCGGCGGGGGTGGTTGGCCTTGATCCAGGTGACCTCTTCGGGCCAGCTCGTCTGGTCGCCGTTGGCGTAGTCGTGGATCAGGTCAGAGAGCGGCATCAGCATGGAAGCTCCTGGTGCTTGCGGTTGCGGATGAACAGGTGCCAGAGCAGGGCGAGGACGGGTTGTGCGGCGAGCACGAGGAGGGGCCAGGCCCACCAGGTCACGACTCGGCCCCGGCGGCGAGACGACGGAGGCGGCGGGCGAATCCCTGGGCGACGTCCAGGCACTGGGCCTTGGCGTTGGGGTGGAAGTCGACGGCGGCGATCTCGTCGGCGGCGCTGTTGAGGATCGCGGCCCGGTAGGCGGCGGCGAGGCGGAGAGCTTCCTGCTTGCCGTACTGGCGCCCGATGAACGCGGCGAGGAGCGCGTCGAGGGCCTGCTGCTCGGTGTTGTGGTTGGTGGGAGCGGCCAGCCCGGCAGCGGGCGATCCGTAGGGCCAGATAGCGCACCACGGGCGGTGGTTCTTCTCGGCCGACGGATCGAAACGGCAGGTGCAGGTGCGCTCGTCGGCGGCCGGCTGTCCGGCGGCCTGGCGGGCGGCGTCCCGGACCGTGGCCGCGAGCTCCTTCGCCGCGTCCTGGTCACCGCCAGCAGCGCGGGCAGCGAGGGGCAGGTCGTTCCAGACATCGCCCAGCCACTCCATGGCCCACTCGTCGCCGCTCTTGCTGGCCCGGTCCATGTCGTCGCGGATGCGGCGGAGGGCGTCGACGAGGGGCTGCTGGAGGGCGCGGTACTCCTGGATGGAGGCCATGAGGGCGGAGATGGTCTCGGCGCGGGTGGCGTGCAGGTTGGTCATGGTCATGCTCCTGGTGGTCGGTACGGTGGTGGGAGGCCCCGCTCGATTCCCGCGAGCGGGGCAGGCTTGCGTGCGGGGTCAGATCCGGCTGGGGTGGGACGCGATGTCGGCCTCGGCCATCGCGCGGCTGCACTCGGCCTCCCAGTCCTCGGGCGACTTCCGCGCGTTCTCCTCGGCGTCGTCCTGGTCCTTGACGAACAGGCTGTGGGCGGCGAGCAGCAGCTCGACGAGCCGGTCGGTGGCGGGGTGGTCGTAGGGCACGGCCCAGGCGAGGTCGTCCACGAGATCGGCGATCTCGGTGGGGTCCATCTCGATGTGAATGCGTCGCTGGCCAGCGACGCGGTTGAGGTAGACGCGGTCCATGTGGCTGCTCCTGTCGTGCGGGCGGGTGGAACCGGATCAGACGGCGGTGATGGCTCGGGCGACGGTGAGTGCGGCGGACCAGGCGTTGTGGTCGCGGTCGTTCATGGGCCCGTCGACGGCTCCGGCGGCGAAGCCTCCGCAGTCGGCGATCTCGCGTGCGGTCTGCTCCAGCCACTGGGCGACGCCCAGGCCGACGGCGGGCGAGGCGAAGGCGGCGAGGTAGTCGTCGACCTGCTCGCGGTGCGCGGCCCAGGTCTCGATGAGGACCGTGGGGCGCTCGTGGTTGTCGACGACGACGCGGGACTTGCTTCCGAGGGTGTGTCCGACTTCCCAGCGGGTGCGGTCCTCGTGCGCGGCACCGGTGGCGAGGCTGCGCAGCTTCTTGGCGGCGGCGCGGATCTCGTCGGCGGGGGTGGTGGTCTCGGGCATGGGGTCTCCTTCAGGTGGCGGGGGTGCAGTGGGTTGCGGTGAGGACGCGTTCGGCTGCCCAGTGGGCGACGTTCACGGGGACGGCGTTGCCGATCTGGACGCGTTGAGCCGTGTCCCGGCCGGCGAGGACGTGGTGGGCGGGGAAGCCCTGAGCCCGCGCCTTCTCAGTCGTGGTGAGGGCCCGGTACTGGCAGTCGTCGACCGTCCCGGACGCGGTCGGTACGACGAGGGAGTGGTGGTTGCCGCCTTGCGCGGACAGGGTTCCGATGGGCTCGTCGAGGCTGGATGCGCTGCCGTGGTTCCGCAGGGTGATGACGAACGGCTGTCCGCCGAACCGGTTGAGGCCGGTCTCAACGCGGTGCCGGGTCGCCTTGACGTACGGGGTGTGGGTCTTGCGTCCGCGCCGGCCGTCGCCGAACCGGTGGGTGGGCGCCGTCCAGTCGATGACGGAGCCGATGCCGCGGGTGACGGGTTCGACGGGACGGTGGCCGCATCGGCGGTTGGGGCAGACGTACCGGTACTGGGCGCCGTACTCGCCGACGGTCCGGGCGCGGTAGGGGGTGCTCCACTGCTGCATGCCGTGTACGGGCCCGCAGGTCGGGCACACGGCCTCGGGCCGGGGCCGGAGGTCGGGCAGGCGCTTGATGTCCTTGCGGATCATGCACCACACGAGGCGGTCGCGAAGCTGCGGGAGTCGCTCGTATCCGTCGCCCGCGATGTGCGCCGCGTTGACCGAGGCGATCACGGGGTTGTAGCCGAGGGCGTCCCAGACGTTCAGCCATGCGGTGAACAGGGCGAAGCGGGTGGCGAACCCGGGGACGTTCTCGCCGACGTAGAACCGCGGGCGGTGGACTTCGGCGTACCGGATGGGGTCCCAGGCGGTCATGCGGGTGCGGGCCCAGTCGGCGGCCGGGGGCTGTTGCTCGTCGAGCGGGATTTCGGTCTGGGCGCGGGGGGTTGCGCGGCCGCCGGCGGGGGTGGCTTCCCAGCAGATCGGGGAGCCGACGATGCCGTCGGCTTCGGGGACGCGGCGCATGTCGAGGTTGTTGATGTCGCACTGCTGGGCGAGGAGACCGGGCCAGTTGGCGCGGGCGGTGTCTACGGCGGCCTGCATGTGGTTGGCGGCGTAGATGGGGGTGTGGCCGGCGGTGTGGAAGCCGCGGACGTCGCCGCAGCCGCCTGCGAACAGGTGGACGGTGGTGGTCACGGGTTGCTCCGGGTGGGGGTGATGGTCCAGCCGCTGCTGGCGAGGTAGGTGGCGACGCGGTGGGCGTGGTCGTGGGTGGTTTCGCCGGGTTGGGCGTCGTCGAGGGCGGCTTCGATGTCGGCGACGGCGGCCGGGGGGATGGTGAGCTGTCCGGGGACGGCCGGGGTGGGCGGCTGGTCGAGCAGGGCGCGGGTGCGGTCGAGGCTGGTGGTCATGCGACGCTCCTGGTGGTGGTGCCGCGCTGCTCGGCCTCGGCGAGGATCGCGGCTAGCCGGCGGCGGATCGGTGAGGTGTTGATGCGCCCGGTGCAGTCGGTGTCGGGGGCGAGGTAGCCGTTCCAGTTCGGGTGGCCGAGGACGGCGGCGACCTGCTCGACGAGGTCCGGGTGGTGGGCGACGAGGCGGACGCGCGCGGCGCAGCGGGCGGCGGCCTGCCGGTTTGTGTCCTGGATGAACGCCTTGAGGTCGTTCTGCTGCCGCAGGGCGGTGACGTCGGCTTCGGTGATGTCGGTCATGCGGCGTCCTGGCGGCGGCGGTCCTGGCCGGTGATGACGACGCGGTCGCACATTTCGGTGAGGCGGGAGGCGACGCGGTCGCCGAGGCGGTCGGCGAGCTGCTTGGGCAGGACGTTGCTCGTGAAGAGGGTGGGGAGCTGGTTCTCGTAGCGGTGGTTGACCAGCCTGAAGTTGATCTCTTCGGTCCACTCGGTGGCCTTGGCGGCGCCGAGGTCGTCGACGAGGAGGAGCGGGGTGTGGGCGTAGCGGCGGAACTCGGTCTCGGCGTCGATGCCGGTGCGGGGGCGGAGGGCGGCGTACAGGTCGGCGCTGGAGGTGGCGGTCCAGGTGGCGGTGATGCCGGTGACGGCGAGGGCGCGGAGGGTGCCGTAGGCCTGGTGGGTTTTGCCGACGCCGGTGGGGCCGAGGAGGAGGAGGGAGCGGCCGCGGCGGAGGACGGGGGTGATGGCGTCGCGGCGGGTCTGTTCGGCGCGGGTCTGGTGGACGAGCTCGCCAATCCAGGTGGTGGTGTCGCCGAGGGTGGGGAGGGCGTTGCGGTAGATGAACGGGGTGGTCTTGCGGGCGTGAGTGATGGCGCGGCGGATGAGGTTCATCTTGCTGAAGGGGTCGCCGTCGCGCTGGTTGATCTGTTCGGCGGTGACGCCGCGGTCGGCGAGGAGCTGGTGGAAGTTGTCGGGGGTGAGGTCGATCGGCGGCGTGATGTCCACGGGGGCGCCTTTCAGAGGGAGTCGTAGTAGCCGGACTGGTCGGCTGGGTTGGTCCAGGGCTGGTAGCCGCCGGAGACCGCGCGGAGCGGCGGCCGTGTGGCGCCGGGCTCGGGCAGCGGGGGGAGGTCTTTCCAGCCGGCGAGGAAGTACCGGGCGTAGCTGATGTCCCGGGCGGTGGCCTGCTTCTGGGCGAAGGCGGCGAGGGCGGGTACGCCGGTCCGCTTGATGAGGGCCTCGATGGTGAACCACTCGGCGGTGGAGAGGTTCCAGCGGACGAGGACGCCGGCGGTTGTGAGGGCGTCAACGAGGGGGCGGCAGTTGGCGGGGATGGGGTCGGCGAGGGGCGCGCCTTCAGGCTTGCTTTCACTCCTGGTAGGAGTGGTTTGGTTAAGGGGCCCTGATTCCGGGCCCCTAGGGGCCTCGATTCCGGGCCCCCCCGGCCCGGATTCCGGGCCCCTAGCCATTTCGCTACCGGCCCGGATTCCGGGCCCCTGCTGAGAGCCAGGGGCCTCGATTCCGGGCCCCTGCTCCGGAGCTACCGGCCCGGATTCCGGGCCCCTAGCGCCGGGGGCCGGGCGGACGTACCCCACCGCGAAAGGCAGCCGGTACAGCGCGGCCCGGCTTCCCTGCTGCGCCTCGACCAAGACGAGCTCGCCCGACTCCAGCGCCTTGTCGACCGCTTTCTGGACCACCGAGCGTGAGGTGTTGAGCCGGGCGATGAACTCGGTGGTGCCCATCCGCGTCTCGCACTGGGCGTCCAGCACCTTGTCGGCGACGGCGAGCAGCACCATGCGCGGGTTGCCCTTGGTGCGGCTGTGGTTCCACACCCAGTGCTGCGCGTCGATGGTCACAAGGCCTTCTCTCGGTCGTGGTGCGGTAGGTCAGGCGGCGGGGCGGCGCTGGGCGCGGAGTTCCCGCTGCCGGTCCCGCTTGGCGACGTTCGCCGCGTTGTTGGCCTCGCGGCACGCGTCGTCGACAGGCTCCTTGCGGCGCAGGTGCCGCTCGTACGCCGCCCTGGTGCCGCACGGCGCGAGCGCCTTCCCGCCGGTGTGCGGGCGCGAGGCCGGAGGCGGGGCAGGCCGCTTGTCGGTGCGGCGGAGCTTGTGGCGCTCACGCTCAGAGAGGCCGCCCCAGACGCCGAAGTCCTCGCCGTTGTTGAGGGCCCACTCCAGGCACTGGACGCGAATCGGGCAGGCGAGGCAGACCTTCTTCGCCTCGGTGACCGAGCCGCCCCTCTCGGGGAAGAAAGAATCCGGATCGGTCTGCGCACACAGAGCGTCGGTGGAGAACTTGGCCAGGAACCCGGTCACGCGGCCACCCCCTTCTGCCGCGCGTACGACAGCGCGCGCTCCAGGTGATTGCGGGTGATGCCGAGCCGGTGAGCGGCCTGCGCGATGGTGTAGTCCTGCGTCTCGATCAGCCACGTGGCGTCCTCGGTGATCGCCACATACCGGGCGACCTCCTCGCCGACGTCCGGTGTGGCCGCGGGGCTGTCGATGTAGTCGTCGTCCCACGCGGCCGGCGGAACCCAGCCGTTGGCCAAGGCGTGCGCGCGGGCTTCCTTCGCCCACCGCTGGCCGACACCCTGCGTGCACGGGTCGACGTTCCACAGCTGCTCGTACAGGTCGCGGATGGTTCGAGCGGTCGAGCCGCGAGCGGTTGTGGAGGCCTCGTGCAGCTGGTCGTTGATCGACATCTTGTCGATTCCGGCCCGGCGGGCCAGCTCAATCTGCGGCCAGCCGACGGCGACGAGGCCCTGCAGGCGGCGCCGGGTCCCGGTGCCGTCGACGAGCGCGGACGGGGCGACGAGGTCGATCGACGGACGGATGGCCAAGACCCTGTCGGCGGTCTCGGTACGGATCCGCCGTGACGGGCCGCGCTGGTCGCCGTGTCCGTACAGCAGCCGGCACAGGCTGCCGTTCGACATGCCGGCGAGGACACGCGTGCGCTGGACGCCAACACCGAAGCTGGAGAGCATGCGGATGTGGGCGCGGACCGGTTCGGCGTCGGCATAGGGCTGCCAGCGGCCGTAGGCGATGAGCCGGGTCCGGGCGTTGGTGTAGTCGCGGCTGACCTTGCGGCAGGCGGGGCACTTGCAGCCAAGCCCTCTGGCCCGGGAGAGGGTGCCGTGGTCGGCGCGGGGCTTGGAGCCCGCGGCCGGAGGTCGGGTCACCCCGGCCGCGGGGGTCTCGATGGAGGTCACTTCGGGTCCTCCTGGTCGAGGTCGAGGGCGGCGCGGGCCGCGGGGAGGAGCGGTTCGGCCTGGTAGCCGGTGGCGTCGAGGAGTTGATCGCTCAGGCGGCGGACCACGCGGCGCTGAACGGCGGCCTCGGCCCGGAGCTCGGCGACGGCGCGGAGGGCGCGGGCCAGCCGCATCTCGTACCGGCCGGAGTGCGTCCGGAGCATGTACGCCTTGAGGCGTTCGCGCTTGGCCTTCTCCCTGCCCAGCTCTCGGTGGGCGTTGGTCAGCGCGTACTCGGCGTCGAGGCGGGCCCCGAGCTCGGCGGTCGTCCGGTCTTCGGCCTGCTCGACCATGTGCCAGACGGCATTGGTCGCGAGGGTCACGGCCTGGTCGGCGCGGCGGCGGGAGACGAAGGGGAGTCGCATCACGCCACCTCGTCCTCAACGAACTCGCCCTCGATCACGCCGTCCTCGGCGTCCGGGTCCGTTTCGTCGAGCGGCGACGGCATCGACTCGGCCGACGTGCTCGCCAGCGCCTCGATCGGGGCAGCGTCGGCCTGCGCGCGAAGCTGCTGGGCCACGTACTCGGCCGACGTCGGCACCCACTTCGCGAGCCGGCGGGCGCCCGTCTTCAGCCACATGGACTCCTCGTTGGTGTTCCACGGGGAGTACTCGGAGTGCGCGCCGTCGGACTTGGCCTTGGCCTGCATGACCTGGTCGCGGTTGAGGACGACGACCTTCGAGGTGGCGCCGTCCTTCATGACGGCGTACGCGTACACGCCGACGAGGGGGCCGCGGTCGCCGCCGAACCAGTCGATGCCGTGAACGGGGCGCTCGTCGCGGCCGGGCACGTACTGGAAGGAGTCGTTGGCGCGGACCACCTCGACGATCACCGACGAGACGGCACCGGCCCGGTAGATGAGCTCGATGATGCCCTGGTAGCCGACGATCCCCTTGATGATCTTCTGGCCCCTGTGGGCCTTCGACTTGCGCGGGGTCAGGTAGAACTGCTCGGTGCCCGGCTCCAGACCGAGGCGGGCGGCGGTCCGCAGCTCGCGGAGGAACACGCCGATGTCGTTGCGGGCGGCCTGCTCCAGGTTCTTGTCGCCGCGGATGGCGCCGGTGGCGAGGCGGATCCACTGGTCGGCGTTGATGTGCGAGGGCATGAGGGCGGCGTAGTCGGAGCGGTACTGCTCGACCATGGCGGCCGGTCCGGTGTCGCGGACGGCGATGGCGTTGGTGACGGTCTGCTCGGTCATCGTGCGGTCCTTCGGGTGCGGGAGGGGAGGAGCTGGTAGGTGCGGCCGTCGCGGACGGTGCGGGTGGCGACGCGCTCCCGGCCGACGACCGCGCGGCGGCCAGTGCCGATCGCGTCGAGCAACTCGCCCTTGCAGGCGGTCAGCTCGTCCTCGGCCAGCCAGAACGCGTCCTGCGCGGTGTGGAACCGGGCCCGGAGCTGCTCACTGATCGGCACGTCGACGTCGTCGAGACCGTCGGGGAGCTCGCGGATCGCCTGGTAAGTGGCGGAGTGACCATCGATGTCCGGGCGGACGCCGTGCTTCAGGTCGTGCATGAACGTGGCGCCGGCGTCGCGGAGCATCTGCGCCTCCGCGGCGTCGTACTCGACGACGTACTCGCGGTACTCGCACCCGGCGATCCGTACGGCAACCCAGCAGCGGCGGGCGCCGGTGACGTCGAGGTACCAGAGGCACTGGCAGCGGTAGTGCACGGGGATCTGGCCGGTGCCGGGCTCGCCCCAGCCCTCGTCGTCGCGGGAGGTCTTCGCCTCCAGCAACTCCGTGCCGCCGACGAGCCGGTCCGGGTTCGCGATCTGCCACAACCGGTCCGCGGCGGCGTACGTCGGGGCGGGGCTGACGCGCAGCTCGGGGTGGAGCTCGGCGAACCGCTGGCAGATCCCCGGCTCGTCGACCTTGCCCCAGTACATCTGCTCGGTCTCCTCGACCGGGCCGATGAGCCCCTTCTTCCGGTGCCACAGGGAAAACCGGGACTCGTACGGGGAGAGGCCGAGGACGGCGGCGATCTCGGAGCCGCCGATCCCCTGGGCCCGGGCGGCGTGCCACTCCGGGCTACCGGGCTCGAAGATGCCGACCACGACGGGGCCGGCGGCCGGGGCCTGAGCCCCGGCCTGCGCGGTGTCGTTCACGAGGCGCCTCCCCGCATCTGCTGCGCGGAGGAGACGGCCATGTCGTAGAGGGCGTGGATGCCCTCGGCGAGGTTCCGCGCATCCTCGTCGCGTTCCTGGACGACGAGCGCGTCGAAGAGCGCGTACGCGGTCTGCGACTGGCCGTTGAGCCACGCCGCGGTGAACTGGGCGGCGAAGCGCAGGCCGGGCGCCATGGAGCGGGTGTCGGCCAGTACGTCGCCGTGGAAGGCGAGGAGACCGAAGGTGCCCCGGGCGCCGGGGTTCTGCTTCTCGGCGGCGACGCCGACCATGCTGGCGAGCGCGGCACACATCGAGACTGTGGTGGTGGGGCCGCCCTCAATGAACGGGCCCAGCAGGGTGAGGCCGAGCGCCGGATTGCCGTCCATGCCGTGCGCGACGGCCGCCATGATGGTCTCGGCCGGATCGTTGCACGGGGTGGTTGGGATCTCGGTCATCGGGCGCCTCCGGTGCACTTGCACTCCTCGAACGGCACGCGGCAGACGGGGCAGTTGCCGATCACGCGGCCTCACCGCCACGGCGCGGCGCGGGCAGGGACTTCAGGGCGCGGAGGCTCATCAGCCGGTCCGCGAGGCGCAGCACCTGCACCCCGTACACCGGCACCTTCCCGTCGTCGGCGACCTCGGTGAGGAGGTCGGCGACCCGCTCGTCCCGCTCGTGCGCGGCGTGCGAGTCCGGGCCCTGGTTCGCGGCCTGCCGGGCGCACTCGGCGATGTGGACCAGCTCGGACAGCAGGCCCTCACCGTCCTCCTCGGCCGCCGCCGCCAGGTTCAGGAGCACCGCCGTGAGGTAGTGGGACAGGTCGAGCGTGGCGCCGGTCGGCAGCGGGTCGACGTAGATACGGAACGGCCCGTCCACGGGCATACGGTCGGTACTCACAGGGCGCTCCCGGCGTCGGTGGGGGTGGGGGTGCTGGGGCTGGCGGAGATCACGGCTCGATCACCTCGCAGCGCGAGCAGACGCGCGGGTCCTCGCCGACGACAAGCGGCACAGCCTCCCGGCCCAGCTCCGTGTGCCAGCCGCAGCGGGCGTAGTGGTACGAGAAGCCGTCGTCCTCCGGGCCGGATCGGCGGAGGTGGAGCACGCCGGTGGAGGAGCGCAGGTACTGCGACGCGGGGCGATTCGCCCGCGCCAGGACGCGAGGGTCAGTGGTGCGCGGGGCGAGGGCTTCGAGAGCGTGGTCGAGCGGGTCGACGAGGTGCCGCTGCTCCGCGAGCTCGCCCGCCGTCGGGTGTGGCTTCGCGGGCTCGGCCTGCGGCGGCCAGGTCGGGACGAACGGGGCCGGACGGACAGCGCCGCGCGAGATCTTGTCCGCCATCCGCTCCAACACCTCGGCCTGCGCGGCGTGCTGGCGATTCCTTGTGGACCCGTACTCGCGGGCCTTCTTCAGCAGCCAACGGACAATCGCGTCGGTCTGCTCGGCGGCCGCGCCCTCCAGCTCGGCGATCCGGTCCCGCTGCACCCGCAACGCCTCCGCCGCGTCGGACAACGCCTCGTTCGTCGAGTGCCGCTCCGCCTCCAACTCGGACACCCGGGCCAGCAGCCGGTTGACTTCGCGGCCTCGCGCCATGGCCACCTGGTCGAGACGCCGGAGCGACGAGCGCATCTCAGCGGTCTCGGCCACCGACTCCGGCGACTGGAGCAGGCACGCCGACTCCAATGCGACCGCGACCCCAGCCGCCGTCTTCCTCGTCTTCAGCGCCGCGAGGATCACACCCTCCGCCGCAGCGATCCGCTTCGTGTTCACGCCGTCACCGCCTCAACAACCGGCACCGTCACGGCCATCGACACCGGTACGTCCCGCCACACCGTCGACAGGCGGTACGGCGACACCGTCCGGCCATCGAACACGTACGACAGGCCCGGCGTGACCTCGGCGCCCAGCACCTCGGCGTACGCCTCCAGCGCCGTCACCGACTCCTCGTGCACGAACCCGTTCAGCGAGCCGGTGACCGCGTCGAGCGACCAGCCAGCAGCGGCGAGTTCAGGGTGTTCCTTCAGCAGCTCCACGAGCGCCATCGCGGCGCCCAGCTGCACGGTACGATTCGTGCTCACGGGTTCCTCTTCTCTCTGTGGTTGAGGGATTCCGAGGGGCTGTTCCGGATGCGCGTCCGGGCGGCCCCGTTCTGCTTGGGTCAGGCGGCGCGGCGGAGGCGCTTCGGCTGCGCCGGGATTCGGTGCATCTCCGCGATCTGCGCCCGGTCCTGCGGGCTGAACATCAGCCGGCGGCCCATCCGGTGGGCGGGGAAGCCCTTGTGGTTCACGCCGTCGCGGAGGCGGCGGGCGCCGATGCCGAGCCGCCGGGCGGTCTCGGCGACGTTGGTGAAGTCCTCCACGGTCGCGATGGCGGTCATTCGGGTCACCTCATTCGGTGTCGGTCTCGCTGGGGGCGAGGAGCTGCGTGCTGTCGGGCGGCAGGCCGAGTGCTGTGCGGAGCGCCACGTACTTCGGCGGTCGCATGCGGCGACGGGCGCTGGTTTCCAGCCGCGAGAGATAGCTGGCGGTGATGCCTGAGCGACGGGCGAGGTCGGCGATCTGCAGTCCGCTGGACATGCGGAGCTTCCTGATTGCCGCCCCGTCCACCTCGTAAGTGGGTCGGGGTGCCTGCATGCAGAGAACCTAGCAGGAGTTGCTAGCAACTTCTAGCAGTACTGTGCAGTAACTAGCAGTTCCTCGCAGGATCTGCGATCAGGAACCTTATGTTCAGCTCAAGAGACTGTGAGGAGGAGGTAGAGGCTGAAATGCGTTCCTGGCGATACCTGGGAGTTCCTGGGAACATGTGGCCATGACCACCCCCAGCCCCGCCGACAGGCTGAGACTCGCCAAGCTCGTGATCCAGCGCCGCCGAGAACTCGGCTGGCACAAGGTGGACGCGGCCAAGGCCGCCGAACTCACGCACACCACGTACATGCGCGTCGAGAAGGGCGAGCCGGTGCGTGATGTCACCTACGTCAAGATCGAAGCGGCCTTCGGCTGGGCGCCTGGCGCTTGCGCGGCGATCCTTGAAGGCGCCGATGAGGCGCAACTGGCCGGCGAGGTCGTCGACGGCGTTCGGCTCGCCCCAGTGGCAGGCATGGATGAGAAGGCGCGCAAGGCGGTACAGGACGCCGTCATCGCCGTCCTCCCCGACACGCCGGCCGGAGACATGGTGAAGCTGAGCGAGAAGGTCGTCGAGTTCCTGCGCGGGCGAGGAATTGTCCCGCCTGAGTAGAAATCAACCTCCGAGTCGCACAACCTTTCTGCTGTGACGAGATCGTTACAGTGGGTTCGATTCTTGCATCTGACATATTCCTTTCGATCGCGTGTTTGGTATGCCAAGGTCGTCACATTGGGGTTCCGAAGCGCACCGAAGGGAGGCCCATGCACGAGTTCGTCACGTACGATCCTGGGCCCGGATTCGTCGGCATGTCCGGGCGGGTAGGCGAGAGAATCGTGTGCGTAGTGACGTCGAGAGTCCACACGGACGAGGCTGTTCGGCAGAAGGCTCGCCGACTGATCCGACGTCAAGGAGGTGACTGCGACACCTGCGCCTGCCTGAGCTGCCCGCTCAAGCTGACCGGGTGACGCAGTCCTTACAGGGGTGATCGACAGTCAGGGGTGCCTGTCGGCCACCGGTCGCTCGTGGAGGCGGGACTGTGGCGTACGCAGAGAAGCGCGGCAAGAGCTGGCGGGTCCGGTATCAACTTCCGGACGGCCGCTACGACTCCGAAAGCGGATTCGATACCAAGCAAGACGCCCTCGACTACGGGCGCGCCCAAGAGACCGACGTCCAGCGGAAGGTCTTCGTCAACCCGAAGGACGGCCGGCAGACCCTCGGCACCTGGGCCGACGAATGGGTCAAGGTCATGGACGTCGCCGAGACCACCGACCGCACCTACCTCAGCCGCCTGAACGCCGTCATCCTGCCCCACTGGGAGAACATCGCCCTCGGCGACATCACCGCCATGTCCTACAAGGCGTGGCGCGCCAAGCTGGCCGAACAGTTCAGCAAGAACTATGTCGAAGGCATCGAGGGCGTGATGCGCATGCTGCTCGACGATGCCGTCGAGGAACGCCTCATCCCGTTCAACCCCATGCCCAGCAAGACACGGCGCCGCCGCGGCCGGCACGTCGCCGTCGACAACGAGGACACCTATGTGTGGCCCACGCCGCGTCAGGCCCTGCTCATCGCTGAGAACGCCCGGGCGCTCCGCGGTGACCAGTGGTACGTCATGCTCCTCACCATGGCCTACACAGGCCTGCGCATGGGTGAGATCGCCGGCCTGCGCCGGGACCAGCTGCGCCTCCTCGGCCTGGAGCACGGCCGCTACCTCCGCGTGCAGTGGCAAGGGCAGTGGCTCTCAGCCCATGCCAAGCACGAGGTCGAAAAGGGGCAGACCTGCGAGTCCATCGCTGAGCTGCGCCTCGCCGATCCGAAGCGTGCCGGGGAGATCGCCAAGCTGAACGACGTCGAGGTCGGCGGGAAGCTGCGGGTCGGTCGAAAGCTGCTTCTGCCCAAGGGGTTCACGCTCGTGCCTCCGAAGTACAGCTCCTACCGGACTCTGATCCTCCCGCCGTTCCTCGCCGACCTCCTGTCCGAGCAACTTGCCGCGAAGGCCCACGACGTCCTCGTCTTCCCGTCGCAGCGTGGCCGTCCGCTCCGGGTCGACGATCAGTTCTACGGCCGGTTCTGGCATCCCGCCCTCCAGGGGCGGGATGCCGAGCCGTCCCGGCGCGGCCGGCCCGAGCAGAAGGCGCTGCCGGCCGTGAAGGGCGTGGAGGAGATGGTGCCGCACGGCACGCGTCACGGGCACAAGGTATGGCTCGACGGGCAGGGGCACCCGCGCGTGGCCGTCGAGGAGCGCATGGGGCACAAGCTGAAGGGTGTCGAGGGGACTTACTCCCACACGTCGCCGGAGATGGAGCTGGCGATCGCCCAGGGCTTGCAGAAGCTGTGGGAGGCATCGCTCGCACCGGGCGAGGAGGAGGTGGGCGCCGAGTGGGCACAGCGCCGCTCCGGATGAGGCGGGGAGACCGTGTCTCCCATTCGCCTCCCAGTTGATCTTGGAAAGCCGAACGGCCCGCACCGGATTCCCCGGGCGGGCCGCTCTATTTGCCCTCTGACCTGCAGTGCAGGAGTGAGCAAAGGGGGCCTGGATCAGGCCTTCTTCGTCTCCCAGAAGATGCGGTCGATCTCGGCGATGAGCTCCAGCGCCTTCTCGCCCGTCTTCGGGTCCGTCGAGGCCTTGGCCGCCGACAGGGCCTTCAGGGTGTCGTTGATGAGCGTGTGCAGCTCGGGGTACTTCTCGAAGTGCGGGGGCTTGAAGTAGTCGCTCCACAGCACCGAGACGTGGTGCTTGGCGAGCTCCGCGCGCTGCTCCTTGATGACCGTGGCGCGGGCCCGGAAGTGCGGGTCCTCGTTGGCCTGGAACTTCTCCTGGACGGCCTTGACCGACTCGGCCTCGATGCGGGCCTGGGCCGGGTCGTACACGCCGCAGGGCAGGTCGCAGTGGGCGCTGACCTTCACCTTGGGGGCAAACAGGCGGGAGAGCATGCTGCTGTCCTTCCTCGTGATCGTCTTCTCAGGTGGGACATTACTCGGTGAGAAGCACGTTTTCGCGAGCGCCCCCTTGGGCTTAGGACAAAAGTCCAGGGTCGGCATGGGACTCGTGGACGATGGGACGGTGAGGTGCTTGATGGTGGGATCGGGGCGGGAGCCCGGGGCCCCGTTCGGGATCGCCGAGGTCACGGGGGTGTCGATGGTGCCCACCCTGCTCCACGGCGATCAGCTGTTCGTGCAGTACGGGGCGCGGTTGCGGCCCGGCAACGTGGCCGTGCTGCGGCATCCGCTCCAGCAGGACCTGCTGATCGTGAAGCGGCTCGTCGAGCGGCGGGACGACGGCTGGTGGGTGCTGGGGGACAACCCGGACGCCGAGGGGGACAGCCGGGTCTTCGGCGTGGTGCCCGCGGCTTTGGTGCTGGGGCGGGTGCGGGCGCGGTACCGGCCCGTCACCCCCGGGCGTCAGCGGTCGATCGGCGTGGTGCTCGGCTGGCTGGTCTCGGCCGTCAGGCCTGTCAGGTCGGCGCGTTCCGCCTCCAGGCGCTTGCGGGCGCGGTAGGCGGCGACGTTGGCGCGGGTGGCGCAGCGGTCGGAGCAGTAGCGGCGGGAGCGGTTGGTCGACGTGTCGAGGTAGGCGTTGAGGCAGGGCGCGGCCTGGCACAGGCCGAGGCGGTCGGCGCCGAACTCGGTGAGGTGGAAGGCGAGGCCCATGGCCGCGATCGCGGCGTATCCCGCGGTCGCGTTCGAGGGGTGGTCGGCGAGGTGCATGTGCCACCGCGGCCGGCCCTCCTCGTCCAGGTAGTCGTGGCCCGAGATCTGCGGGCTGACCGGGAACTCCAGGAGGAGGGAGTTCAGCAGGTCCACCGCCCGGGTGTGGTCGCCCTCGTCGGCCGCCGTGAACACCGCGCGCAGCCGGGCGCGCACCGCGCGGAAGCGGGTCACGTCGGAGTCCGTCACCCGCCGGGCCATCTGGGAGGCCTCGCCGAAGAGTTCCCGGACCGCTTCGACCGAGGTCAGGGAGTCCTTGGAGCGGACCGGCTCCTCGGTGTTGACCAGGCGCACGGCGTAATCCGAGTAATAGGCCAGTTCCACTTGTAGTCCTTACGGCGGCGGTCTAGGGTCGGTGCGGAGGGAGCGTAAGTGACGCTTTTCCTTTGAGGGTATTACGTCGAGGGCGAGGGTGGAGCGATGGCGGACGCGGCGGTGACCGGAACCGACTGGGCGGCCTGGCAGCAGAGCTGGGACCGTCAGCAGGAGTGGTACATGCCGGACCGTGAGGAGCGGTTCCGCGTCATGCTCGACATGGTCGAGGCGCTGGTGGGGCCGGAGCCCCGCGTGCTCGACCTCGCCTGCGGTACGGGAAGTATTACGGACCGGCTGCTCCGTCGGTTCCCGAAGGCGACCAGCACCGGTGTCGACCTCGACCCCGCCCTGCTCGCCATCGCCGAGGGGTACTTCGCCGGCGACGAGCGGGTGAGCTTCGTGACCGCCGACCTCAAGGACCCGCAGTGGGCCGCCGCGCTGCCCCACGACACGTACGACGCCGTGCTCACCGCCACCGCTCTCCACTGGCTGCACAGCGAGCCGCTGGCCGGTCTGTACGGGCAGCTGGCGGGGCTCGTGCGGGACGGCGGGGTGTTCATGAACGCCGACCACATGATCGACCAGGACACCCCCCGGATCAACGCCGCCGAGCGGGCCCGGCGCCACGCCCGGATGGCCGAGGCCAAGGCGGCCGGCGCGGTCGACTGGGCCGACTGGTGGGCGCTCGCCGCCCAGGACCCCGTCCTCGCCGGGCCCACCGCCCGCCGCTTCGAGATCTACGGCGAGCACGCCGACGGCGACATGCCCGCACCCCGCTGGCACGCCGACACGCTGCGCGCCGCGGGCTTCGGCGAGGCCCGGGCCGTCTGGGCCTCGCCCTCCGACACGCTGCTGCTCGCCGTGCGCTGAGCGGCGGCCGGGGAGCGGGAAGGGGCGGTACGGGCTCGTGCCCGTACCGCCCCTTCCTCGATGTGCGGCTACAGCACCTTCGACAGGAACGCCTTCGTCCGGTCGTGCTGCGGGTTGGTCAGGACGTCCCTCGGGTGCCCCGACTCGACCACCACGCCGCCGTCCATGAAGACCAGGGAGTCGCCCACCTCGCGGGCGAAGCCCATCTCGTGGGTCACGACGACCATCGTCATGCCCGACTCGGCGAGGTCGCGCATGACGTCGAGGACGTCACCCACGAGCTCCGGGTCGAGCGCTGAGGTCGGCTCGTCGAAGAGCATCAGCTTCGGCTCCATCGCCAGCGCGCGGGCGATGGCCACGCGCTGCTGCTGGCCGCCGGAGAGCTGCGAGGGGTAGTTCCACGCCTTGTCGGCGAGGCCGACCTGGTCGAGCAGGCGTTCGGCTCGCTCGCGGGCGACCGCCTTGCTCTCACCCTTCACCTGGATGGGCGCCTCCATGACATTGGCGAGGGCCGTCATGTGCGGGAACAGGTTGAAGCGCTGGAAGACCATGCCGATGTCGCGCCGCTGGAGGGCGACCTCGCTGTCCTTCAGCTCGTAGAGCTTGTCGCCCTTCTGGCGGTAGCCCACGAGCTGGCCGTCGACCGACAGGCGCCCGGCGTTGATCTTCTCCAGGTGGTTGATGCAGCGCAGGAAGGTGGACTTGCCGGAACCGGACGGGCCGATCAGGCAGAACACCTCACCGTTCTGCACCTCCAGGTCGATGCCCTTGAGGATGTGTGCGGCGCCGTAGGACTTGTGGACGCCCTCGGCCTTCACCATGGCAGTCACTTGGCCACCGCCTCACGGTTGGAGAATCGGGAGAGGTTCGCCTTGACCTTCTGCCACGGCGTGAGCGGCAGCGAGCGCAGCGCGCCCTTCGCGTAGTGCCGCTCCAGGTAGTACTGGCCGACGCTGAACACCGAGGTCAGCGTCAGGTACCAGACCGAGGCGACGAAGAACATCTCCATCACCGCGAACGAGGTCGAGGCGATGTCCTGTGCGCTGCGCAGCAGGTCCGGGTACTGCACCGCGACCACCAGCGACGAGGTCTTGAGCATGTTGATGAACTCGTTGCCGCTCGGCGGGATGATCACCCGCATCGACTGGGGCAGGATCACCCGGCGCATCGTCTTGCCCTGGGACATGCCCAGTGCGTGCGCCGCCTCGGTCTGGCCCTCGTCGACGGACTGGATGCCCGCTCGGACGATCTCCGCCATGTACGCGCCCTCGTTGAGGCCGAGGCCCAGCAGGGCGGCCAGGAAGGGGGTCATGACGTCGGTCATCTCGTCCTTGTAGAACCCGATGTTGAGGATCGGGAAGATCAGGGCGAGGTTGAACCAGATGAGCAGCTGGACGTAGACCGGGGTGCCCCGGAAGATCCAGATGTAGAGCCAGGCGACGCTGTTGGTCACCGGGTTCTTCGAGAGGCGCATGATCGCGAAGACGATGCCGAGCACCAGGCCCAGCGCCATCGAGGCCACACTGATCAGGATGGTGTGCCACAGGCCGGTGAGGATGCTCGGGTCGAAGAGCTTCTCCGGCACGGTCGCCCAGCGCACGTCGCCCTGCGAGAAGGCGAAGACGAGCAGGGCGAGGAGGGCGACGACCAGGATTCCGGCGACCCAGCGGCCGTAGTGGCGTACCGGGATGGCCTTGATCGCCTCAGGCGGGTTCCCCGCAGGGGCGGGCGACGCCCCGGCGGGAACCTTGTCGATCTTGTCAGTCACAGCGACTGCCCTTCGGTGTTGCGGGACGAGGGTCAGGAGCCGCCGTTGATCTTGGCTGCGGGGATGGCGCCGTCGCCGGCGTTCCACTTGTCGAGGGCGGCCTTGTAGCTGCCGTCCTTGATCGCCGCATCCAGAGCCGCGGCGAGAGCGTCCCGCAGCTGGGTGTTCTTCTTGTCGACGGCGATGCCGAAGTAGCCGGCATCGGTCTTGTTGGCGATGGCCTCGAAGTCGTTGCCGCCACCGGCCGTCTGGGCGATGTACGCCGCGACGGGCGAGTCGTTGAGGTCGGCGACGGCGCCGCCGGCCTTGACCCGGGTCTGGGCCTCGGCGTCGGTGGGGAAGGACTCGAAGGTCAGCTTCGGCTTGCCCTCCTTCTCGCACTTCGCCGCCTGGTCCTTGGCGGCCTGCTCGTAGGTGGTGCCCCGCTGCACGGCGAGCTTCTTGCCGCACAGGTCGTCCAGCGACTTGATGTTCTCCGGGTTGCCCTTCTTCACCAGGATGCCGGTGGAGGCGGTGAAGTAGTCGACGAAGTCGACGCCGGTGCCGGTCTTGTTGCCCTTGTC
Organism: Streptomyces sp. NBC_01268; assembly: GCF_036240795.1. Taxonomy (NCBI): domain Bacteria; kingdom Bacillati; phylum Actinomycetota; class Actinomycetes; order Kitasatosporales; family Streptomycetaceae; genus Streptomyces; species Streptomyces sp. NBC_01268. The sequence continues at coordinate 5,614,594 of NZ_CP108454.1, forward strand.
GTCCAGGCCCTCCTGGCGGGCCTTCGTGTCCGTCATCGAGGACATCACGATGTTCGTGCGGCCGGTGGGCAGGGCCGTGAGCAGGGTGTCGAACGTGCCGCTCTCGAACGTGAACGTCACGCCGAGCTGCTTGGACAGGGCGGCCGCGATGTCGGGGTCGACACCGACGACCTGCTCGCCCTTCTTGAACTCCATCGGCGCGTAGGTGGCGTCCGTGCCGACCTTGATGACGCCGGCCTTCTGGATGTCCGCCGGCAGCTTCGAGAAGAGCGGGGCCTTGCTGGAGCCGGCGGTGGTGGAGGAGCCGCCCTCCTTGGTGGAGCCGCCGTTGGTCTGGTCACCACAGGCGGTCAGCAGCATGGAGCCGGCGACCGCGATGGCGGCGACCGCGGCAAGACGGGAGGTGCGGGTCTTGGCGGTCGTACAGCGCGTGGAGCGTGCGGTCATGGTCGGGTTCCTCCGGCGTGTGAGGGAGTTGCCATAGGTCGCGCACGCACCTTCGAGTGCCGCGACCTCGTGTGATTACGGCATCTTGCCATTCGGACCGCCTCAAACCGACGGCCACGGATGTCAAAATCGGGTAACGGGTCATTGCCGAATCACGGCGACCAGATGCCCCAAGGCAGAACCTTCTGCGGGAAGACATTCCCCGCACCGAAAATTATCCCGCGGATCTCGCCATTCGGACTATACGAAGGCCGCTATTCGGGTGGGGAATACATCTTTCCGGACAAGGTGTGACGTGTCGTTCTCCGTCCGTACCCGGTAGCGCTCGGTATGAGTCGCGTCACCGAGGGGGTATGGACTCGTCTCCGGACCCGTCCGTCCGGTAAGAAGGATCCTTACACCCCTCATCCGGGGCTCAGGGCGCGTTGTGCGGCGCGCCCGCGCGGCTGCCAGACACGGCGGCTGCGGGACCCACCCACCCCTCCTCATCCAGGAGCGGCCACCCTCAAATGAAGAAGACTTAAGGGGTCAACCCAATGGCAGCGGAGATCGTCAATCCTCGCAGCGACACCGGCACGGAAGGGGCTCCCGGTGAGCCCTTCGATCCGGCCTTCGCGCTGCACCGCGGCGGCAAGATGGCCATCACGGCCACCGTGCCGCTCCGCGACAGGGACGACCTGTCCCTCGCGTACACGCCCGGCGTCGCCAAGGTGTGCACCGCGATCGCAGAGAACCCCGAGCTGGTCAACGACTACACCTGGAAGTCCCAGGTCGTCGCGGTCGTGACCGACGGCACGGCGGTGCTCGGACTCGGCGACATCGGCCCGGAGGCCTCGCTTCCGGTCATGGAGGGGAAGGCCATCCTCTTCAAGCAGTTCGGAGGCGTGGACGCGGTGCCGATCGCGCTCGCCACCACCGACACCGACGAGATCGTGGAGACCGTCGTCCGGCTCGCCCCCTCCTTCGGCGGCGTGAACCTGGAGGACATCTCGGCGCCGCGGTGCTTCGAGATCGAGCGCAGGCTGCAGGAGCGGCTCGACATCCCGGTCTTCCACGACGACCAGCACGGCACGGCCATCGTCACCCTCGCCGCACTCCGCAACGCGGCGAAGCTGACCGGCCGGACCCTCGGCGAGCTGCGCGCGGTCATCTCCGGCGCCGGCGCGGCCGGTGTGGCCATCGCCAAGTTCCTGCTGGAGGCGGGCCTCGGCGACGTCTGCGTGACGGACCGCAAGGGCATCGTCAGCAGCGACCGCGGCGACCTCACCGACGTCAAGCGCGAGATCGCCGGCCTCACCAACAAGGCGGGCCTGACCGGCTCCCTGGAGGACGCGCTGGCCGGCGCGGACGTCTTCATCGGCGTCTCCGGCGGTACGGTCCCCGAGGCCGCGGTCGCGTCCATGGCGCCGAACGCCTTCGTGTTCGCCATGGCCAACCCGAACCCCGAGGTGCACCCGGACGTCGCGCACAAGTACGCGGCGGTCGTGGCCACCGGCCGTTCGGACTACCCGAACCAGATCAACAACGTCCTCGCGTTCCCCGGCATCTTCGCCGGCGCGCTCCAGGTCCGGGCCTCCCGGATCACCGAGGGCATGAAGATCGCCGCCGCGAACGCGATCGCGGACGTCGTGGGCGACGCGCTCGCCGCCGACTGTGTGATCCCGTCGCCGTTCGACGAGCGGGTCGCCCCCGCCGTCGCGGCCGCGGTGGCCGCCGCCGCCCGCGCGGAGGGCGTCGCCCGCCGCTGACGCGTCACCGCGCGCGACTGCCGATCGTCGAAAGGGCCCCGTACACGCGTACGGGGCCCTTTCGCGTACGCGGGCGGCGCGGCCCCGAGGGACGCGCGTCACACCTGTGCCTGGTTCCGTGCGCTCCCCGTCGGCCCCTAGTGTCAGGCGCATGTTCGCCGCCTACGCTGCCCGAATCGACCGCGACCAGCCCCTCAACGGCCTCGAACTGGGGGAACGCCCCGAGCCCGAGGTGCGGCCCGGCTGGACTACCGTCACCGTCAAGGCCGCCTCGCTCAACCACCACGACCTGTGGTCGCTGCGCGGGGTCGGACTGCCCGAGGAGAAGCTGCCGATGATCCTCGGCTGCGACGCCGCCGGGATCGACGAGCACGGCAACGAGGTCGTGCTCCACTCCGTCATCGGTCAGACCGGCCACGGCGTCGGCCCGGACGAGCCGCGCTCGATCCTGACCGAGCGCTACCAGGGCACCTTCGCCGAGCGGGTCACCGTGCCCAGCTGGAACGTGCTGCCCAAGCCGAAGGAGCTCTCCTTCGAGGAGGCCGCCTGCCTCCCCACCGCCTGGCTCACCGCGTACCGGATGCTCTTCACCAACGCCGGTGTACGGCCCGGGGACTCGGTCCTCGTGCAGGGCGCGGGCGGCGGTGTCGCCACGGCCGCCATCGCGCTCGGCAAGGCGGCCGGCCTGCGGGTCTACGCCACCAGCCGGGACGAGGCCAAGCGCAAGCGGGCCGTCGAGCTCGGCGCCGTCGAGGCGTACGAGCCGGGGGCGCGGCTGCCCCGGCGGGTGGACGCCGTCATCGAGACGGTCGGCGCCGCCACCTGGTCGCATTCGGTCAAGTCGCTCCGCCCGGGCGGCACGCTCGTCATCTCCGGCGCCACCAGCGGCGACCGGCCCTCGCACGCCGAACTGACCCGGATCTTCTTCCTGGAGCTGAAGGTGGTCGGCTCGACCATGGGCTCCAAGGACGAGCTGGAGGACCTGCTCTCCTTCTGCGCGGCCACGGGCCTGCGCCCGGTGATCGACGAGGTGCTGCCGCTGGACCGGGCGCGCGAGGGCTTCGAGAAGATGGCCTCGGGCGAACTCTTCGGAAAGATCGTCCTGTCGACCTCTTGATGACTCGCCAGTAGTACTGATGGGATCTCCGGCACGCGAAACGTGAACAATGCTCACTTCATCGTGCCGGAGGCTCCCTTGTTGCGCACCACCCTCATGGCGACCGCCGTCGTCGCCGCGCTCCTCGCCCCGACGACCGCCCACGCCACCCCGGACACCCCGTCAGGCGCCCTGTCAGGCGCCGCGCCGGGCACCGCGACGGGCGGGGACGGGATACCCGCCCTCACCGACGCCCAGGGCCGCGCCCTCACCCTGCGCGGCTGGAACCTGGCGGACAAGTCCCACAGCGGTGACCAGGCCCTGAGCGGCATCACCGAACGCCACTTCCGCGACATGCGGGCCAAGGGCTTCAACTTCGCCCGCCTGCTGGTCTTCTGGGACGACCTGGAGCCGAGGCCCGGCCAGTACAGCCAGGCCTACCTGCGGAAGATCGACCGGGTCCTCGGCTGGGCCCGGAAGTACGACGTGAAGGTCGTCCTCGACGCCCACCAGGACGTCTTCGGGCCCGAGTTCGGCTCCCGGGGCATCCCGAAGTGGGCGACCAGGACCGACGGGCTGCCCTTCACCCCGCACCCCGACGACTGGTTCTCCGAGTACTTCGAGCCGGCCGTGCAGCGGGCCTTCACCCATCTGTACGAGGACGCCGACCTGCGCCGCGCCCAGGCCCGGATGTGGCGGGTGCTGGCCGAGCGCTTCCGCGACCACCCGGCCGTCCTCGGCTACGACCCGATCAACGAGCCCATGGGCGAGCTGCGGGAGGGCGAGGACCTGCCGACCGCCGCCCGCCGGATCGAGCGCGAGCAGCTGACCCCGATGTACAACCGGATCGCGGACGAGATCCGCGCGGTCGACCGCGACGGCTGGATCTTCGTCGAACCCACCCCGATCGTGGGCGAGGGCGTGCCGACCGGGCTCGGCCGGATCGACGACCCGAAGATCGTGTACGCGCCGCACTTCTACAACGGCGCGATGGAGGCGGGCGGCGACTACGACCCGGCCGCCCGCTGGATCGAGAACTACGAGCAGGCCGTCACCCTCTACCCCAAGCAGTACAAGGTGCCGGTGATCGTGGGGGAGTGGGGCCCGCTCAACAACTCCCAGCCGAACATGAACCGCTTCTACCGCGAGGCCATGGCCTCGCTCGGCCGCTACAGCTCCGGATCGGCGGGCTGGGAGTGGTGCTACGGCGGCGGCTACTGCGCCGTGGACGGCGCCGGAGCCTTCCGCACCAACAAGGAGCTCACCGCCGAGCCGTACGCGGAGGCCGTCGCGGGCACCGTGCGCTCCTCCTCGTACGACCCGGCCGCGGGCGTCTACCGGCTCACCTACGACTCCCCGACCCGGCGCGGCTCCCGCGTCACCGAGCTCTCCCTGCCCCCGGGCGCGTGGCAGGTCGCGGCCCGGGGGAGGGCGTTCGTCTGGCAGAGGGCCGACGGCCGGGCCTGGGTCCTCGCCGCCCCCGGCGCCCGGGTGACGGTCACGGTCACCCGGGGCTGACGACGGGCACCGGGCCCGGCCTCAGCTCTTCGCGCGGGGGCGCAGGAGCGCGGTGATCTCCGTGGCCGCGCTCGCCAGGTGGCGGCGCGCCTCCGCCAGCTGGTCCCGGTGCACGCCGTGGTCGCGGGCCGCGTCGCGGACCTCGTCGCGGAAGCGGTCGAGGAGCCGGTCCAGCTCGCGGGCCGGATCGCCCCCCGTCCCTATGTCCGCGGCCCAGTCGGCGGCGGCCCGCTCCGGGCCGTGCGCCTGCTCCTTGCCCGGCGCGTGCTCCGGGGCCGGGGCGTACTCCGCGGCCAGGCCCTGGTCCGGGGTGTGCTCCGGGGCGAGGCGCTTCGGGGCCGGGGAGCCCTCCGTGCCCGGGGCCTCCGCCGCGGTCAAGGTGTCTCCGGCCGGCGCGACCCGGTCGGACCCGGGAGCCGCTTCCTCGGCCGGGGCCCGGCCGGGGGCGGGGGCACCGCCGGTGGGCTGGTCCGGGACGGGGCCGCGGCGGGAGGCCTTGTCGTGGCCGGCGCCCGTCACCAGGTCGCCCAGCTGGGCCGTGATGTCCGAGATGCCCTTCCAGACGTCCTTCGGCCACTCGCCGCGCGACACCTGCTCCCGCACCTGCTCCTGGACCTGCTCCTGCACCTGCCGGGCGATCCGCTGGAACTCCTTCGCCTGGCGCTTGGCCGACTGCGCCTCCGCGCGGGCCTGGCGGGTCTGCTCCCGCCACTCCTGCCGGGCCCTGCGCAGCTCCTCCTTGGCGTCGGCGAAGGAGGAGGACTCCTTGGTGCGGGACGCGCTCGCCGCCGCCCGCATCTCGTTGCGCAGCTTGCCCGCGGCGCCGCGGACGTCGTCGCGGATCTCGGCGGCCAGCTCGGAGACGGACTCGCGGATCTCCACCTCCAGGTCGGCCAGCTCGCCGCCCCGGCCGGCCAGCTCGGCGCGGCCCGCGTCGGTGATCGAGTAGACCTTGCGGCCGCCCTCGGTGGCATGGGTGACCAGGCCCTCGGCCTCCAGCTTGGCGAGCCGCGGGTAGACCGTGCCCGCGGAGGGCGCGTACAGCCCCTGGAAGCGCTCCTCCAGGAGCCGGATCACCTCGTACCCGTGGCGGGGCGCCTCGTCGAGCAGCTTGAGCAGGTAGAGGCGGAGTCGGCCGTGGGCGAAGACGGGCGGCATGTCAGAGGGCCTTTCCGGACGCGGAGGGGGTGGCGGTCCAGCCGTCGCCGTCGGGCTCGGGCTCGGGGCGGCGCAGCAGGGCGATGGAACCGGAGACCGTGGTGGCCCGCACCGTGCCCCGGCCGGCGCCGAGGGTACCGGTGATGGACTTGGTGCCCCACTGGCCGCCCACCCGCAGGTCCTCGAACGCGTTGGAGACGCCGCCGCTGGTGGTGCTCGCCTCGACCGTGGCGTCGGTCGGGTGCGGCAGCCGGATGGCGACCTCACCGGAGACGCTGGTGAGGCGGATGTCGGCGGGCGGCCCGTCGAGGCCCGCGGCCGGGTCGAGGTCCACGACCATGTCCCCGCTGACCGTCTCGGCCTTCACCGCGGTGCCCGCGCCCTCGAACACGGTGACGTCCCCGGTCACCGAGTTGACCCGCAGCGCGCCGGTGACGGACTGGGCCTCCAGGTTCCCCGAGACGGTCTCGGCGCGGACCGGGCCGGAGAGCTTGACCAGGGTGGTGTCGCCGGTGACCCCGCGGACCTCCGTGCGTCCTCTGATGCCGGAGATCACGGCCTCGGCGCCGATCACCCCGACCTCGACGTCGGCGCCCGCGGGGACGGCGACGGAGACGACGGCCCGGCGCCGGTGGCCCTTGGGATCGAGCCACTTGAGGAAGCCCTTCCAGTGGAGGTCCTCGTAGCTCACGGTCAGGGTGGAGCCCTCCTGGCTCACGATGAGCGGCGGGCCCTCGATCTCGGAGATCTCCAGGCGGGCGGAACTCTCGTCGGTGCCCACGACGTTGACCGTGCCGTTGACGACGCGGATCTGGAGCCGGGTCACGGGATCGGTCAGCGGGAGCTTCCGCGGCTCGGTGACGGACCACTCTGTCATGGTGCTGGCCTCCCGTGTGGGCTCACGACTCCGGACGATGCGCGACGCAACATATCGCGTATCTCGATAGACACGATATATCGCGGTAGGGTCACGTCAACCCTGAATCTCCCCTGACAGGGTTCGATGAGGGGGCGTCGCGGCGGGCATGTACCGCCGTACACGGACAAATTGCCCTAGCGTAGGGGCCATGAACGCGACATCGGGATCCCGCCCCGCCGGAGCGCTGCTGCTCTGCCGTGCCGAGCCCTCGGCGGTCCGTCCGCCGGCCCAACTGCTCAGGGAGGGGCTGCTCCTCGCCCCCGCGGGACCCGAATGGAGCGTCCTCGTACCGGAGGGCAAGCCCTGGCTCGACGACGGCGAGCCCGTCGAACGGGTCGTCACCGGCTGGGCCACCGCCCTGGCCGTCTCCGCCGCCACCTGGCCCGTCCTCGCCCTGTGGTGGGACGCGGAACGCGCCGGGCTCACGCTCGCCGCCGGGTTCCGCAGGACCGTCGGCTACACCTGGCTCGCCGACGGGACGCCCGTCGGCGAGGACGAGGCCATGCGCACCTTCGCGGCCCGCCTCGACCTCGACCCGGTCCTCGACGTCCAGGCCCTCGAACCGCTCACCCGGCCCGACCCCGACGCCGACGCCCACGCCCGGCTGATCGGCATCACGGCCGTCCTCGCCCGCGCCGGACTCGCCCTGCCCACCGGCCTCACCCCCGGCGAGAGCGCCGACCGGCTGCGTTCCGTGGCCCGCGTCCAGGGCGCCGAACCCATCGAATGGCACGGCTGGCGCGATGCCGTACGCGCCGAGCTCGACGCCGTGGAGGGCGGCCGCCTCGGTCCGTACCTGCGCGGCCCGAAGGCCCGGCTGCTGGGCGCGGCCCAGCTCGCGGCCGGAGTGCCGCTGCTCGCCCTCGGGGTCACCCGCCGCAGCGGCGGCTGGGCGACGGCCGGTGTGCTCCTGGTCGCCCACGGGGCGCTCGGACTCGCCTACGACCGGCTGCGCGGCGACACCCCCTAGCGGGTGTCCCGCCCTGATCCGCGGGGCGGGCCCACGGCCCGCCCGGTACCCGCTCAGTCCTCGTCGTCGTCCTCGTCGTCGAGACGGGCCAGCCAGGTCGCGAGGCGCTCGACGGGCACCTCGAAGTCGGGGTTCAGGTCGACGAAGGTCCGCAGCTGCTCGGCGAGCCACTCGAAGGTGACCTCCTCCTCGCCGCGCCGCTTCTCCAGTTCCTCGATGCCACGGTCGGTGAAGTACATGCGATCAGAATAGGCCGTGCCGCGACGCCCCCACGGCGTCCCCTGTTCCTCCTCCGCACCACGGACTAGCCTTCTTCATCATCGTTTCGGGGAGCGGGGGCCGCTGTGACGCATGGAATCGCTCGCATTCGACTGGACGACGGGACACCCGTCTGGGCCCGGGTCGGCGCCGTGGAGGAGCTGGACCGGGGCGGCGGCTTCCAGGACACCGGCATCGGCTCCCTCGGGGACCGGGTCGTGTCCATGGCCGGCGGCCTCTCCGACGTGGTGCGCGGGGTGGTCGGCTCGCTGCGCGCGGGCATCGACCCGCAGTCGCCCGTCGAGGTCGCCGTCAGCTTCGGCATCGAACTCTCCGCGCAGGCGGGCAAGGTGATCGGCGTCCTCGCCGACGGCGGCGGCAAGGCCTCCGTGAACGTCTCCCTCACCTGGACCGAGCCGGGCCCCGCGCCCGCCGCACCACCGCCCGGCGGCTCCGCGCCCACCGTCCCGCCGCCGACCGCATCCCCGGAGGACGAGCGCGGCACCGGCCCCCTGCGGCCCCCGGCGGCCGATGGCGCCTCATGAACGCCTTCGACGCTCTCGTGCGCCCCGCACTCGTACGCATCGCCGCTCCCGGTGGCGGGTATGACCCGCACGGCGACCCGTACTGGGGCACGGGCTTCTTCATCGCCCCCGGCTGGGTGCTGACCTGCGCCCACGTCGTGGCGAAAGGGGGGAGCGCGGTGTGGAGGGACGAGCCTGCCGTCGGCATCACCTGGGAGGGCGGCGAGACCACCGGCCGGGTCGTGCTGGCCAAGCCGCGACCCGCCACGCCCGAAGAGGTCCCGGCCCGCTGGGACTTCCCCGACCTCGCCCTCGTCCACGTCCCCGACGCCCAGGGCGCCGCCTGCGTCCGGCTCAGTGAGCGTCCGCCCACCACCCCGAGCCCGATCAGCCTGCACGGCTGGTCCCACCAGACCGGCGAGGTCCGGATCCGGCACGCCGAAGGAGAGGCCCACGCCGTCGACGGCGGAGCGCTCCTGCTGCGCTGGACCCTCCCCGTGGAAGGCGTCTCCGGCGGGCCCGTCGTCGACCTGCGCCGGGGCGCGGTGATCGGCCTCAACAAGGGCCGCGGCCGCGACGAGGGCGCCGCCGTCCCGCTCACCGCCCTGCGCGAGCTCCACGACGTGCCCGGCGGCGAGATCCTCCACGAGGTGCTGCGCGCCCACGACCGGCACCACCTGGCCCGCCTGCGCTCCCCGCGCGGCGGACGCACCTGGACCGCCGCGCAGATGGAGCTGTGGCCCGCCACCGCGCGGGGGGTCAGCCCCGTCCGCCGCGCCCAGCTCTACGGCCGCTTCGCCGAACTCCCGCCGCCCACCGGCCCCGGCGAGGTCATGGCGCTGGTCGACGCGGTCAAGCGCCGGGTGCTCCACCCGGACTACCAGGCCGTCCTGGAGACCGACGCCCGCACCTGGCGCGACGGCGTCGGCCTGCTGCACGAACTCCACGCCACCCAGCAGGAGAACCGGCCCGGGAGCACCGACCTCGGGCTCGACGCCGTGCTCCTCTACGCGGCGCACATCGTCCGGCACCTCACCGACCGGTACGGCTCCGGGCCCGGCACGGAGGGCCTGGGGCGCCTGGAGGACTGGATCGTCGACGAGTCCGGCGGCGCCCACGGCGCCGTCCAGGAGGAGATCGCGGCCCTCCTCGACCCCGAGGCGCCCCGGACCGGCGCCGCCGACGCGGAGCACGAGGAGCCCGCCGAGCGCCCCGCGCGCGAGGCCGGCGCCCGTGCCGACGTACGCATCGAGGTCGACCCCGTCCCGTGGGCCACGCCCCAGCGCTACACCTGGCGCCTGATGCTGCTCTTCGACGGGCGCACGGTCAGCCCGCTCAGCGGCAACGACACCGGGGTGGCCCGCGACCAGCTCCAGGAGACGCTGCGCGCCCCGCTCGTGGACGCCCTGCGCCGCGGCGACAGCGGGGACCACCTCGCCGCCGTCGAGGTGGTGCTGCCGCGCGAGCTGTTCGACCTGCCGCTCGACACCTGGCGGCTCACGCCCGAGGAGGAGCACTTCGGCGAGCGCTCCCTCCCGCTCGGCCAGCGCCGGATCGTCGTCCTCCGCGACCGCCACCGCAGCCACCACCCGCCCTCGCCCGAGTGGCGGCGGCGCTGGCGGGGCAGCGAGAGCGGCCCCCTGCGCGCCGTGCCGCTGCGCGCCGAGGTCCTCGCCGCGGGAGCCGAGGGGCACGCCCCGCACGTCCGCAGGGAGAGCCGGATGGGCGCCTACGAGCGGCTCGGCGGCGCCGTCGACGGCAGCGTGCCGGTCTACTGCGGCCCGGTCGGCGGCGGTGACGGCCACCGCGCGATGGACGTGGCGCTCGCCGCCGGGCACCCCATCGCCCTGTGGCGGCACGGCGCGCCCGAGCACGGCGACTGCGCCGAGTTCCACCACAAGGCCGGCAAGCTGCTCGCGGGCGCCGGCTCCGCCGAGGGCCTGCACCAGCCCGTCCGCACCCTGCGGATGCGGGCCGCCGACGTGGAGGCCGACCCGAGCGAGCGGTCCGAGCACGCCTGGGCCGAGGACCTCGCCGTGCTCTACGACCCCCCGGACCGGCCGCCCTTCGACGACCTCCTCCAAGGGCCGCCCCTGCTCGGTGAGGCCGACCGGTGAGCCCCGCCGCGAGCGCGCGTGCCCGGACGCAGGCCCCGCCGGCCCGGACGGCGGTTCCGCCTCTCCGGGACCCGCCTCCGTCAGCCGGGACGGCGGCTCCGCCCGCCCGGAGTGCGCCGCCGCTCGCCCGGAACGCGCCCCCACCGGTCCGGAGCACGCCCCTGCCGGCGCCCCCCGCGCGCCCGGAGCGCACGACCTCGTGCCCGCCCCCGCCTCCGGTCCCAACTCGCCCGCAGCGAGACCGATTTGACCGTCGGCAGACCGGGTGGCCGAACGGTACCGTCGAGGGGGCCGGTGACATCACCACTGCCAGGAGGAGTCAGGCGTGAACGATTGGCGGATCTACCGTGGTGCCGGCCATCCGCACGACGAGGTACGGCGACTGCCCGCCCCGCCGCCTTGGCGCGACTTCTCCGCCGGAGGGGCCGACGACACCCTCGCCGGCTCCGACCGGCGGCTCGGTGTGCGCCGCCGGCTGGTCCAGAACCACCACCCGAGGCCCGCCGAGACCGACGCCGTCAACGCCGCGCTCTACCTGCGCCGCCCGCTCCTGGTCACCGGCAACCCCGGCACCGGCAAGTCCACCCTCGCCCACGCCGTCGCCCACGAGCTCGGCCTCGGACGGGTGCTGCGCTGGCCCATCGTCAGCCGCACCACCCTCCAGGACGGCCTCTACCGCTACGACGCCATCGGGCGCCTCCAGGACGTGCAGCTGGAGCGCGCCCGCGCCGACGCGGGAGGCACCGCCACCGCCGCGAGCCCGGCCGGCATCGGCTCGTACCTGCGGCTCGGTCCGCTCGGCACCGCGCTGCTCCCCTCCGAACTGCCCCGCGTGCTGCTCATCGACGAGCTGGACAAGAGCGACATCGACCTGCCCAACGACCTCCTGAACGCCCTGGAGGAAGGCGAGTTCGCCATCCCCGAGCTGGAGCGGCTCGCCGACCGCGAACCGGTCGTGGAGGTGCTCACCGACGACGGACGCAAGGTCCCCGTCTACGGCGGACGGATCCGCTGCAGCACGTTCCCCTTCATCGTCCTCACCTCCAACGGCGAACGGGACTTCCCCGCGGCCCTGCTGCGGCGCTGCATCCGACTGGAGCTCGAAGCCCCCGGCGAGGAGCAGCTCGGCGCCATGATCGAGGCCCACCTCGGCCCCGACGCAGCCGCGGCCGAGCCCGGCCTCGTCGACCGCTTCCTCGACCGGGAGCCCGGCGAGGTCATCGCCACCGACCAGCTGCTCAACGCCCTCTACCTGACCCAGCACGCCCCCCGCACCGAGCGGGTGACCCGGGAACGCATCGCGGACATGCTCATGCAGCCGCTCGATCAGCCGAGGTGATGGCCGGATGCACCGGACGAACCGGATGCACCTGGAAGAACTCACCCGCAGAATGCGGGCCGGCGGCCAGGACCCCACCGCCGAGGAGGTGGCGGACGCCGTCTGGCTCGCCCAGTGGCTGCCGGGAGCCGACCCGGAGGGGCGCTCGGAGGACCGGCCGTCCGGTCCCGGGCTGCCCGGAGACCCCGAGGACCGTACGGATCAGGCCATCGGCGACGACGTCACCCCGGCACCACCCGACGCGACCGACCCACCGGCCCGCGCCACCGAGACCGTCGACCTGCGCATGCGCTACGACCGCACCGGGGCGAGCGGCGCCGGCGGGGCCGCCGTGCGCTCCGGCGCCGCCCTGCCCGTCCGCGCCCCCGGCGCCAACGCACTGCCCGGCCTCCTCGGCCTGCAGAAGGCGCTGCGCCCGCTGCGCCACTACGCCGCCCGCTTCCCGGCCCGCCCCGGCGAGGGACGGCTCGACGAGGACGCCACCGCCGAACACAGCGCCGCCTCCGGCATCCTCACCCCCGTGCTCCGCCCCGCGGCCGGAGTGCGCCCCGACATCCAGCTCCTCATGGACACCGGCCCCGCCATGGTCGTGTGGACCCGGATGGTCGAGGAGCTGCGCCAGGCCTGCCAGCAGTCCGGCGCCTTCCGCGACGTCCAGGTCCACCGCCTCTACGACACCGGCGAGGGCCCGCCGCTCGTCACCACCACCTCCGGACCGGACGGGCGCCCGCGGCTCCGCCCCGGCGACCAGCTCCACGACCCCACCGGGCGCCGCCTCACCCTGATCGTCAGCGACTGCGTGGGCCCCCTCTGGCAGCGCGGCGCCGCCCAGCGGCTGATCCACCAGTGGCCCCGCCAGTCGCCGCTCGCCCTCGTCCAGCCGCTGCCCCCGCGCCTGTGGTCCCGCACCGCCCTGCCCGTCGAACCCGGCGTCCTGCTGCGCCCCGCCGCCCCCGGCGGGCGGCCGCGCTTCGAGCCCGACGAGGCCCCCTGGGAGCCCGTCGCCCCCGACCTGCGGGCCGTGCCCGTGCTCACCCCCACCCCCGAGGCCTTCGCGTCCTGGGCGCGGCTGCTCACCGGACACGGCGGAGGAGCGGTCCGCGGCTGGGCCGCCCGCATCGGCCCGGAGTCCGCCCCCCTCGCGAGCCCCGGCGTGCCCCGGAGCGTGCGCCGCGGCGACGACGAGCTGCTGCGCGCCTTCCGCGCCGGAGCCTCCCCGGGTGCGATGCGGCTCGCGGTCCATCTCGCCGCCGCCCCGCTCGCCCTGCCCGTGATGCAGCTGGTGCAGCGCGCCATGCTCCCCGACACCGGCCCCATGGAGCTGGCGGAGGTCCTGCTCAGCGGACTGCTGAGACGCCTGCCCGAGCCCACCCCGTACCCCTGCTTCAGCTACCCCCGCCCCGTCCAGGACCATCTGCTCGGCTCGCTCGACCGGGGCGCCGCCGCACTCGTCCTCAAGCACGTCTCCGAGTTCGTCGAGCGCAACTTCGGCCAGGGCATGCGCAACTTCCCGGCCCTCGCCGCCGCCCGGCTCGCCGGCCACCGCACCGAGGACGAGGCCGCCGCCACCGTGCCGGGGGAGGAGCCCCTGGAGGCCGCCGACGCCGAGACGGAGCTCTTCGCCCGCATCCCCGCGCGCGTGCTGCGCTTCTACCAGCCCGACCTCGTCACGCCCGACCCGCTCGCCCGCGCCCGCCGGCTGCTCGACGAGTGGCGCGCCCAGTCCGACCCCGCCCTGCTCACCGCCGCCCGCGAGCTGGCCGAGGCCGCCCTGGGCGGCGAGGACCCGGCCGCGTCGCCCGAGGACACCGCGGGCGCCCTCCTCGTCCTCGGCCAGGCGCTGTACGCGCAGGCCGGCACCCTCGCCGTCCGGGACGCCGGGCAGCGCCAGGAACTCCTCACCCGGGCCCTCGCCGAGCTCGAACGGGCCGGGGAACTGGCCGCGCCCGGCGGCTACGTCTGGGCCGAGGCGCACCTCGAACAGGCAGCCGCCCGCCACGCCCTGTGGCGCCACACGGGCGACCCCGCCGGCCTCGACGCGGCCCTCGCCGCGCTCGCCTCGGACCTGAGGGGCACCTCCTCGGACCTGAGGGGCACCTCCTCGGACGTCACGGGCGTCGCCTCGGACGTCGCGGGTGCCGCCTCGGACGTGACGGGCTGGCCCGAGAGCCACCGGCCCGCCCTCCTCGTCCGTCGCGGACGCCTGCTGCTCGCCCGGGGCGACGGAACGCCCGCCGCGACCGCGTTCACCGCCGCGCTGGCCCTCGGCGAGAGCGGCCCCGTCCTGCTCGACCTGGCCGACGCCCGCCACCTCGCCGGCTCCGCCCCGGACACGGTCGCCGCCGCGCTCGACCGGGCCGAGCCGCTGCTCGGCGACTCCACCGCGCTCCGGCTGCGCTGGACCACCGCGAAGGCCCGGCTCCACGAGACCACCGGCGACGGCCCCGCCGCCGACGAGGCCTACGAGCAGGCCACCCTGCTCACGCCCGCCGAGGGCGAGCAGCGCGGCCGGCTCCTGATGACCTGGGGCGAGTCCCTGATGCGCCGGGCGGCCGCCGGGGCCGGCACCGCGCCCGTCGACCGCGCCGAGTCCGTGCTGCGCGAGGCCCTCACCTGCCTGCCCGCCGACGACGCCGCCCGCTCCCGCGCCCGGGTCCTCATCGGCAGCGTGCTCGCCCTGCGCTTCGACCGCGGCGGCTTCCTGCCCGACCTCTACGAGAGCCGCCACCTCCTCGACCAGGCCGTCCGCGCCGCCCGCGAACCCGGACCGCGCGCCGCGGTGTGGCTGCAACTGGGCTGGGTGCGCTTCCAGCTGAGCGAGACCTCGCGCGACGGGCAGCTCGCCGACGCGCTCACCGCCTACCAGCGCGCCGCCGAGGACGCCCGCACCGCCCGCGGCGAGGTCCCCGGCACGATCACCGCGGCCCGCGCGCTGCACGCCCAGGGCGCGGTGCTGTACCTGATGGGGCGGGTCGGGCGCGCCACCACGGTGCTGCGCTCCGCCGCCGGACAGTGGCGGCGGCTCGACGCGGCGCTGCAGCCCGTGGACTGGGCGGACGTGGACCGCACCCGGGCCCTCCTCGCGGAGGTCGAAGCCCACCCGAGGCAACGGCCCGACCGGCTCACCCGGGAGGACCGGCGCCGGATCGCGCCGCCGTGGTGGGCGTGGGGCGGGGCGGAGGCGTAGCCGAGGAGCGCGCGGAAGCGGCGGAAGCGGAACGGCTTGATAACGGGGGCGTGAATGGGCGCAGTTGAGTCGAACGGGTTTCTGAGTTCTTGGCGTCGGGAAGAACCGCTGCGCCGCTACGACCGTGGGGGACAGGCGCCGGTGAGGAGGAGCCGAGAGTGTTGGAGCACATGGAGTGGGTGGCCGATGTCGACCGCGAGGACGGTCGCTCGTCGCACCTGCCCGATCTCGCGGCCGTCGACCTGCGGACCTTGCGCTTCATGGACGATCCAGAGCTCGCGACGGCCGTCGACCGGCTGTTGTGGCGGCCCGAGCAACTGGCCGACGCCTGGCCGGAGGGCGCACTCACCGACGACGGCGAGGCCTACGGCGTCCACTGACGGCACGTCCGGCGGACGACGCCTGTTTCCGGCCAGAGACGGGGAGTCGCGGGCGGCCTGTGGGAGGCGGCGGCCATGACCCTTGCCGGCCCCCACGCCGCGGCCCTCGCGGAGCTGGCGCGCACGCGCTCCGAGCAGAGTGGCGCCTCGCTGCTGCGCTCCGCCCTGCACGCCCGGCGCCTGTTGCTGCTCAAGGCCCTGCTGGTGCGGGTCCAGCGGAACCGCGACGCCGTCGACGAGGCGGTGTTCCGGCGTTTCACCGCCTCCTGGCGGCTGCTCGAAGAGGCCGAACGGCGCCACCCCGCCGTCGTCCGGGACCTGCTCGACTACCCGACGACGGGCGGCTGGCTGGCCGCCGCGCTGGCGGAGCCCGTCGGACCGGGCCTCGACCGCCATCTGGCACGGCTCGACGTCCTCGCCGCCACGGCCGCGTTGCGGGCGGGCTGCCCGGTCGACCGCACGGTCGAGGTGCCCGGCGGGCTCCTCGTGCTGCCCGGGGTCGGGCGGCTGCGCGCCGGAGCGGACCGGATCCGGATCACGTCCCGGTCCCGCGTCGGCCGGCTCCGCCCGGAGGGGACCGAGCGCGCCGCCCCCGTCGTCCTCCTGCTCACCGACCGCCGGACCGGCGCCCTCACCGGCCGGGGCCCCGGCTGGCGCGGCCTGCACGTGCTCAGCGGCTCCGTCGCCCGCCTCGACGACATGGACCCGTACCGCGTGCCGCCCGGCGGCATCGGCAGCCCGCCCCGCGCGGCCACCGACCACGCCGTCACCGACCGGGAAGCCTGGTCCGACCGCTGGCGGTCGGGGCTCGCCCTGCTGGTCAGGACCGACCCCTCCCGGGCCGCCGAGGTGCGCCGCGCGGTGCGCGCGCTCGTGCCGCTCGTGGCCCACGGGCCCGGAGCGTTCGGAGCGACGCTCAGCGCCGCCCCCGGAGCCGTACTGACCTCGTTGCCGTCGGGTGCGCAGGACATGGCGGAGACGCTCGTCCACGAGCTGCACCACAGCAAGCTGGCCACCCTGCACGAGCTCGTGCCGCTCTACGGGCCGGGGCGGGCGGCCGTGCACAAGGTCGGCTGGCGTGCCGAGCCCCGGCCCATCTCCGGGGTGCTGCACGGCGCCTACGCCCACCTGGCGCTGACCGACCTGTGGCGCGGCGCATCCGTTGCCGAGCAGCTTCCGCGACCCTGGCGGGCGCGTGCCGGTCAGCAGTTCGACCGTATCCACGATCAGGTGGGTGAAGCCTTGGCGATCCTGCTTGAATCAGATGAACTGACCACTGAGGGACGGAAGTTCGCCCATCAGATGCGGCGGCACCACGCGAGCCTGAGAGCGGCCCCGAGGGCGGCTGGGTAACACTGTGCCCACGGCACATGACACTGCGTTGCGCGGGAGCGGGACGGGAGACGTACAGATGGCGGAACAGCGGTCGGGTGGCGACGCGACGGCGGAGCACGGAGGAAGAACGGCGCCGGGACACGTCCTCGTCGTCTTCCCCGGCTACAACCGCGCCTGGGCGACCTGGATCAACCAGCGGCTCGAAGCCCACGGGGTGCGCGCCACCCTCCAGAGGTGGGACCCGCCCCGCGAGATCCCCCTGGTCGACTCCCTCGGCGACCTGCTGCTGGCCCGCGGGAGCGTCCTGCTCGTCCTCGACGACTGGTTCTTCCAGCTGGGCCCCCGCCCCGCCGGCGAATGGAACGAGGTCCTGCGCGGCTTCGTCCTGGAGCGGGCCGAGCGCTTCGCCGCCGTCAACCTCACCAACCGCACCCTCCTCCCGGCCACCGCCGTCCTCGAACCCGTCAGCCTCTGGGGCGTCGGCGAGGAGGAGGCAGAGGCGCGGCTGCTCAGCCGGCTCGGCATCGAACCCCGCCGTTCGGCCGGCCGCCGCATCGCACCGGGGTCCCTGGTCCGCTACCCCGAGACCCCGCCGGAGATCTGGGGCGAGATCCCGCGCCGCAACCCCCGCTTCACCGGCCGCGACGACCTCCTCACGGAGCTCCAGGAACGGCTCATGGACGCCGAGCGCGGCAAGGCCGCCTGCACCCTGCTCGGCATGTCCGGCATCGGCAAGACCCAGATCGCCGCCGAGTACGCCCACCGCTTCAGCCCCGACTACGACGTCGTCTGGTGGGTCAACTCCGACGACCGCAACGTCCAGCGCGACCGCTTCGGCGAGCTGGCCGCCGCCCTGCAGCTCCCCAGCGGCAACGAACCGGGCGAGCGCATCCGCGCCGTCCGCGAGGCGCTGCGCCGGGGCGACCCGCACGCCCGCTGGCTCATCGTCTTCGACGGCTGGGACGACACCGACGGGGCGGGCGTGCTGCTGCCGCAGGGACCCGGCCACGTCCTCATCACCTCCCGCAACCGCGGCTGGGGCGACCACACCGACACCCTCGCGGTCCCCGGATTCGACCGGGCCGAGTCCACCGCCTACCTGATGCGGCGCGCCCCGCACATCACCGCGCCCGAGGCCGACGACGTGGCCGCCGAGTTCGGCGACGTCCCCCTGCCGCTCGTCCAGGCCGCCGCCTGGCTCGGCGAGTCCGGCATGGAGGTGCCCGAGTACCTGCGGATGGTCCGCGACGGCCGGCTGTCCACCGTGGACGAGCCGAGCGCCGGCGACGGCTTCCCCAACGCCTCCCTCACCTCCTGGTCGATACTGATCAACCGGCTCCGCCGCGCCCAGCCGCAGGCCATCGACGTGCTCAGCCTCTGCGCGTCCTTCGCCCCCGGGCGCATCCCCCTCGGCATCGTCCGCGCCTACCCCCAGGCCGACCTGCCCGAGGACCTGCGCTGGATGGTCACGGACCTGCCCGCCTGGAACCGCGCCCTGGACACCCTGGTCAACTACTCGGTGCTGAGCCGCGAGGCGCGCGGACCCGTGGCCAACGTCGAGATGGGGCCCCACCAGGAGTCCGTGCACATGCACCGGCTCGTCCACGACATCGTCGCCCGGCTCACCGACGGCGAACACCGCGAGGCGCACCGCAAGGCCGTCCGCACGCTGCTCGCCGAGGCCGACCCCGGCAACCCCCTGGACAGCCGCCACTGGCCGCGCTACGCCGAACTCCTGCCGCACCTGGAGCCCTCCGGCGCCCTCGCGAGCCGCAACCCGCGCGTCCAGACCGCCGTCCTCAACTGCCTGCGCTACTGCTTCCGCAGTGCCGAGTTCCGGGCCGGCATCCGGCTCGCCGAGAAGATCCGGGAGAACTGGTCCGGCTTCATGGACCCGGTGAGCGCCGAGATGCAGGAGCTCACCACGCAGGAGTGCTACATCCTGCGCTCCTTCGGACGCTTCCGCGAGGCGTACGAACTCGACCTCGCCCTGCGCGCCAAGCTGGACGAGGCCGCCCCCGACGAGCTCGGCTCGCTGAGGTCCGCCGTCTCCATCGCCAGCGACCTGCGCTTCCTCGGCCAGTACCAGGAGTCCGAGCGCATCCAGCGCGACGCCTTCGCCGAGGCCCAGCGCCTCCTCGGGGAGAACGAGTTCCTCACCCTCGTCGCCGGACACAACCTCGGCCTGATGCTGCGCATGCTCGGCCGCTACAAGGAGGCGTACGAGCACGACGTCGCCTCCCTGTCCCGCAGCGAGGCCGTGCTCGGCACCCGGCACTCGCACACCCTCAGCGCCAGCAACGCCGTGGCCCAGGACCTGCGCCTGCTCGGCAACTACCGCGAGGCGCTGGCCCGGCAGGAGGCCAACGTCCGCTTCCACGTCCAGGTCCTCGGCCCGCAGCACCTGAACACCCTCTACGCGCGCGCCCAGCTCGCCCTGTGCCGGCGCCGGGAGGGAGGCTTCCAGCAGGACCTCGGCGCCACCATGGCGAGCCTGCTCGAACAGATGCACCAGGTCCACGGGCGGGACCACTACCTGACGCTCTCCTCCATCAACAACTACGCCAACTACCTGCGCGAACACGGCGACCTCAGCCACGCGCGCGACCTCATCCAGGAGGCCGAGGCCGGCTACCGCAGCCTCGTCGGCCCCGCCCACCCCGTCGCCACCGGCGTCTTCGCCAACACCGCCCTCGTCCTCCAGGCCGCCGGCCAGCGCGCCGACGCCCTGGCGATCCTGGAAGGCGCGCTCGCCGGTCTCACCGCCTCCCTGGGGGCGGACCACCCCTGGGTCATCGGCTGCGCGCTCAACACCACCGCCGCCCGCAACTTCAACGGCCGGGTGAGCGACGCCGCCGAACTCAGCCGGGAGACCCTGCGCAGGGCCCGGCACACCCTCGGCAACGAGCACCCGCTCACGCTGTCCTGCCAGGTGGCGCTCGCCACCGATCTGCGGGGGCTGCGGGAGACCGAGGAGGCGGGGAAGCTGGAGGAGGACGCGCTGCTCACGCTCACCCGGACCCTGGGCGCCCAGCACCCGCACACGCTGTCGGCGCGTCAGCGCAACCGGCCGTACTGGGACTTCGAGGCCAACCTGGGCTGAGCCCCGTACCGTCCGCGGCGACGCCGGAGGCCCGGCACCCCACGCGGGGTGCCGGGCCTCCTCGGTGCTTGGACTCGACTCAGGCGTCGAAGACCTCCGCGACCAGCTGCGCCTGCTCGGCCTGGTGGCGCTTGGCAGAGCCGACCGCCGGGGACGAGGAGTGCGGGCGGGAGATCCGGCGCAGGCGCTCGCCCGCCGGGATGTCCGCGCCGACCGCCAGGTCCAGGTGGTCGATCAGGTTGAGCGCGATGAACGGCCAGGCACCCTGGTTCGCCGGCTCCTCCTGGGCCCAGATGTACTTCGCCGCGTTCGGGTACTTGGCGATCTCGGCCTGCAGCTCGGCACCCGGCAGCGGGTACAGGCGCTCCAGACGGATGATCGCGGTCTCCGTGTCGCCGCGCTTCTGACGCTCGGCCTCCAGGTCGTAGTAGACCTTGCCCGCGCAGAAGACGACCTTGCGGACGTCCGCCGGGTTCACCGTGTCGTCACCGATCACCGGGCGGAAGCCGCCGGTGGTGAACTCCTCCACCTTGGACGCCGCGGCCTTCAGACGCAGCATCGACTTCGGGGTGAAGACGATGAGCGGCTTGTGGTGCGGGTTGTGCACCTGCCAGCGCAGGAGGTGGAAGTAGTTCGACGGCAGCGTCGGCATGGCGACCGTCATGTTGTCCTGGGCGCACATCTGGAGGAAGCGCTCCGGGCGCGCGGACGAGTGGTCCGGGCCCTGGCCCTCGTAGCCGTGCGGCAGGAGCAGCGTGACGCCGGAGGTCTGGCCCCACTTCTGCTCGGCCGAGGAGATGAACTCGTCGACGACGGTCTGCGCGCCGTTGACGAAGTCACCGAACTGGGCCTCCCAGACGACCAGGGAGTCCGGACGGGCCAGCGAGTAGCCGTACTCGAAGCCCATCGCCGCGTACTCGCTGAGCAGCGAGTCGTAGACGTTGTAGTGGGCCTGGTCCTCGGCCAGGTAGAGCAGCGGGGTGTAGTCCTCGCCGGTCTCCTGGTCCACCAGGACCGCGTGGCGCTGGCCGAAGGTGCCGCGGCGGGAGTCCTGGCCCGACAGGCGGACCGGGGTGCCCTCCATCAGCAGGGAGCCGATGGCGAGGGTCTCGCCGAAGCCCCAGTCGATGGTGCCGTCGTCGATCGAGGCCGCGCGGCGCTGCATCTGCGGCATCAGGCGCGGGTGGACCGTCACCCGCTCCGGGATGCTCACCTGCGACTCGGCGATCCGCTTCACGACCTCCGCGGAGACCGCGGTGGTCACGGCGACCGGGAACTCGGGCTTGGCGTCCGGGACCTGCGGGGTCGACGGCGCGGCGGTGGCCTCGCGGACCTCCGCGAAGACCTTCTCCAGCTGGCCCTGGAAGTCCTGGAGCGCCTGCTCCGCCTCTTCCAGCGTGATGTCGCCGCGACCGATCAGGGACTCGGTGTACAGCTTGCGCACCGAGCGCTTCTTGTCGATCAGGGTGTACATCTGCGGGTTGGTGAACTGCGGGTTGTCGCCCTCGTTGTGACCGCGGCGGCGGTAGCAGATGAGGTCGATCACGACGTCCTTGTTGAACGTCTGGCGGAACTCGAAGGCGAGCCGCGCGACGCGGACCACGGCCTCCGGGTCGTCGCCGTTCACGTGGAAGATCGGCGCCTCGATCATGCGGGCCACGTCGGTCGCGTACATCGAGGAACGCGAGGACTCCGGGGCGGCGGTGAAGCCGACCTGGTTGTTGATGACGATGTGGACCGTGCCGCCGGTGCGGTAGCCGCGCAGCTGCGACATGTTCAGCGTCTCGGCCACGACGCCCTGGCCCGCGAAGGCCGCGTCACCGTGCAGGGCGACGGGCAGGACGGTGAAGTCCGTGCCGCCCTTGTTGATGACGTCCTGCTTGGCGCGGACGATGCCTTCCAGGACCGGGTCGACCGCCTCCAGGTGCGAGGGGTTGGCGGCCAGGGAGACCGTGATCTGCTCGCCGTCGAGACCGGTGAAGGTGCCCTGGGCGCCCAGGTGGTACTTCACGTCGCCGGAGCCGTGCATCGACTTCGGGTCGAGGTTGCCCTCGAACTCGCGGAAGATCTGCGCGTACGACTTGCCGACGATGTTCGCCAGGACGTTCAGGCGGCCGCGGTGGGCCATGCCGATGACGACCTCGTCGAGGCGGGACTCCGCCGCCGAGTCGATGACCGCGTCGAGCAGCGGGATGACGGACTCGCCGCCCTCCAGCGAGAAGCGCTTCTGGCCGACGTACTTGGTCTGCAGGAAGGTCTCGAAGGCCTCCGCCGCGTTCAGCCGGCGCAGGATGCGCAGCTGCTCCTCGCGCTCCACGCGGGCGTGCGGGCGCTCCACGCGGTCCTGGATCCACTTGCGCTGCTTCGGGTCCTGGATGTGCATGAACTCGACGCCGGTGGTGCGGCAGTACGAGTCGCGGAGCACGCCGAGGATGTCGCGGAGCTTCATCATCGACTTGCCGGCGAAGCCGCCGACCGCGAACTCGCGCTCCAGGTCCCACAGGGTGAGGCCGTGCTCGGTGATGTCCAGGTCGGGGTGCTTGCGCTGCTTGTACTCCAGCGGGTCGGTGTCGGCCATGACGTGGCCGCGGACCCGGTAGGAGTGGATCAGCTCGAAGACGCGCGCGGCCTTGGTGACGTCGTCGTCGTGCGAGGCGTCGATGTCCCGGAGCCAGCGGACCGGCTCGTAGGGGATGCGCAGCGACTTGAAGACGTCGTCGTAGAAGCCGTCGTCGCCGAGGAGGAGGTTGGCGACGATCCGCAGGAACTCGCCGGAGGCGGCGCCCTGGATGACCCGGTGGTCGTAGGTCGAGGTCAGGGTCATGACCTTCGAGATGCCCAGCTTGTTCAGGGTGTCCTGGGAGGTGCCCTGGAACTCGGCCGGGTAGTCCATCGAGCCGACGCCCATGATGACCGACTGTCCGGGCATCAGGCGCGGCACGGAGTGGACGGTGCCGAGGCCGCCGGGGTTGGTCAGGGAGACCGTGACGCCGGTGAAGTCGTCCATCGTCAGCTTGCCGACGCGGGCGCGCTTGACGATGTCCTCGTAGGCCTGCCAGAACTCGAAGAAGTTCAGGGTCTCGGCCTTCTTGATGCCGGCGACGACGAGCTGGCGGTCGCCGTTGGGCTTCACCAGGTCGATCGCGAGGCCGAAGTTCACGTGCTCCGGCTTGACCAGGGTCGGCTTGCCGTCCTTCTCCGCGAAGGAGTGGTTCATCGCCGGCATGGCCTTGATGGCCTGCACCATCGCGTAGCCGATGAGGTGGGTGAAGGAGATCTTCCCGCCCCGGGCACGCTTCAGGTGGTTGTTGATGACGATGCGGTTGTCGAACAGCAGCTTCACCGGGACGGCGCGGACGGACGTGGCCGTCGGCATCTCCAGCGAGGCGTTCATGTTCTTGGCGACCGCGGCGGCCGGGCCACGCAGGGTGACCAGCTCCGGGCCGGCGGGGGCCTCGGTGGCCTCCTTGGCCTTGACCGGTGCGGGAGCCGCGGCGGCGGGCTTCGCGACCGGCGCGGGGGCCACGGGAGCCGCCGGAGCGGGCTTCACGGGGGCCGGGGCCGGGGCGGGCACCGAGGCGGCCGGGGCGGCCGGAGTGGCGGCAGGCGCGGCCTGTGCGGGGCCCGCCTGCGTCGCCACGGGCGCGCTCGGCGTGGTGGCGGCCGGGGTCGCGGGGGTCTCCGCGGCGCCGGGCTTGTAGTCGGCGAAGAAGTCCCACCAGGCACGATCGACCGAATTCGGGTCCTGGAGGTACTGCTGGTAGATCTCGTCGACGAGCCACTCATTGGCACCGAAGGCGGCGGCAGGGGACTTTCCCTGCCCGTCTTGGTCGGTCGGGGAGCTCGGGGTACTGGGGGACTGAGACGACACGGCGGTAACCGCCCTCTTCCGCTTCACAAGGTGATGGACAGCGGAAATAAAGGCTACGCCTCCCTGGCCGGGAGGTGCAGGCCGGGCACTCCAACGTCGCGCAAGTCACACTTGACGGGGTGTTTCGGTGCCATGAATGGCGGGAAACAAGCGTGGTTCTGCCCTCGTACGGGTAGGGGAAAGTGCGGGTGCCGCCCCCTGGGGGCGCATCCCTGTCCTGTTCCTGACCACGTCACGCGGGTCTCTCGTACGAGTGCTCGTACGGTTACACGCAGAACGCCTGCTTCCGGTTCGAACCCTACGTCAATCCCGCGAGGGAAAGCTGCCCGGAAGGGTGAGCCTGATGCGGCATCCACGTGACGATTCGGCCACGCCGATGTGGCCGCCGTGCAGATCCACCGCCCAGCGCGCGATCGCGAGGCCGAGCCCCGTGCCGCCGTCACTGCCGGGACCCTGCTGGGCCGGGACCGTGCCCCGGTTGAAACGCTCGAAGACCTTGTGCCGCTCCGCCTCCGGGATGCCCGGGCCCTCGTCCTCGACCTCCAGCTCCAGGGAGTCCGGGAACGGCCCGCGCCGGGCCCGTACGGTGACGCGCCCGTGCGGCGGAGAGTGCTTCACCGCGTTGTCGATCAGGTTCGCCATCACCTGGTGCAGCCGCTCGGCGTCCGCGAGGGCGGTCAGCTCCGGCGGCGACACGTCCAGGTGCAGGTGCACGTCCGTGCGGTTGTGCAGCCCCGAGCTGGTGGTCAGACCGCGCTGGGAGGCCGCCAGGTTCGCCTCCCGCAGCACGCCGGAGAGATAGGGCCAGACCTCGAAACGACGCGTCCTGAGCGCCACGACACCGTTGTCGAGCCGTGACAGGTCGAGGAGCGTCTCCACCAGCCGGCCGAGCCGCTCGGTCTGCTTCAGGGCCGTCCGCATGGTCTCCGGATCGGCCTCGGAGACCCCGTCCACCACGTTCTCCAGCACCGCGCGGAGCGCCGCGATCGGGGTGCGCAGCTCGTGTGAGACGTTCGCCACCAGCTCCTTGCGGTGCCGGTCCACCGCCTCCAGGTCGTCCGCCATCCGGTTGATCGTCGACGCCAGGTCGCCCAGCTCGTCCCGGCGGTCCGCGCCGCGCACCCGGCGGCTGAAGTCGCCGCGCGAGATCGAGCCCGCCACCGTGTTCATCTCGTCCAGCGGCGCGGTCAGCGACTGCGCCACGAACTGGGTGATCAGCAGGGTCGCGATCATCGCGAAGATCGTGATGTAGCGGAACTCGGTCGAGGTGCGGATCGCGACCAGCGCCAGGCACGAGGTCAGCAGGACGGCCCCGACCACCAGCGCGCCCAGCTTGGTCTTGATCGAGATCACTATCCGGTGCCGCTCCCGCCGGGGGCGGCCGTCGGCGTCCCGCCGCGGGCGGCTCACGGCGCCGGGGTCTCCAGCGCGTAGCCGACCCCGTGGACCGTACGGATGCGCTCGGCTCCGATCTTCCGGCGCAGCGCCTTGATGTGGCTGTCGACGGTCCGGGTGCCGGAGGCGTCCGCCCAGTCCCACACCTCCGCGAGGAGCTGCTCGCGGGAGAGCACCGCGCGGGGCGTGTTCGCCAGGCAGACCAGCAGGTCGAACTCGGTCGGCGTCAGGTGCACGTCCTCGGTCCGGACCCGGACCCGGCGCTGCGCGTGGTCGATCTCCAGCTCGCCCAGCCGCAGGATGCCGCTGCGCGGCGTGACCGCCGCCAGCGCGGCGCGCTCCACCCGGCGCAGCAGGACGTGCACCCGGGCGGCCAGCTCGCGCATCGAGAACGGCTTCGTCATGTAGTCGTCGGCGCCGACGCCGAGACCGACCAGCATGTCCGTCTCGTCGTCACGGGCCGTGAGCATCAGGACCGGGACCGGGCGCTGGGCCTGGACCCGCCGGCAGACCTCCAGGCCGTCGAATCCGGGCAGCATCACGTCGAGGACCATCAAGTCCGGCTGCCAGGCCTCCGCCGCGTCGACGGCGGCGGGGCCGTCCGTCGCCGTCTGCACGAGGAAGCCCTCCGCCCGCAGCCGCGCGGAGATCGCCTCCACGATCGTCGTGTCGTCCTCGACGACAAGGACGCGCCGCTGGGCCCCCGGAGTGGTCGCCGCACCGTGGTGAGTGGTGTGTGTCTGCTCCATTGCCCCGCCTCGCGTCGCTGATGTCGGTGCAGCAGCCTAGAGGTACCGGCGGCGTCACGGCTACGCAGGCCGGACGGCGAGGTGCACCGCGTCGGGGACGCCCCGGGCAACGGGGATCTCTTCGGTGCGTACCCCGCTGAATCCGGCATTCCGCAACGACCCTTCGAAATCGGCGGACGGCCGGGCGGACCAGACGGCGAGGATTCCGCCGGGCTTGAGCCGGTCCGCGCAGGTGGCCAACCCCTGGGCGGAGTACAGGGATTCGTTGTCCTCGGTGACCGTCCAGTCCGGGCCGTTGTCGACGTCCAGACAGAGGGCGTCGTAGGTGTCGGGAGAGGTGCGGAGGTAGTCCAGGAGGTCCGTGTGCAGGATCACGGTGCGCTCGTCGGCGAGCGCCGGGCCGGAGATCGCCGCGAGGGGGCCCTCGCGGTGCCAGTCGATGACCGCCTCCTCACGCTCCGCCACGGCGATCCTGCGCCAGCGGGGGTCGGCGGCGGCGTGGGCCAGCGAGAAGCCGACGCCCAGACCGCCGATGAGGACGGCGGGGCCCGAGTCGCGGACCGGCTCGGGGAGCGCCGCCATCGCCGCGTCGATCAGCAGGCGCTCCGAGCGCCCGTCGGAGGTGTCCATGAGGAAGGTGCCGTTGGCGATGATCTCGTAGCGCTCGGCGTGTCTGCGCAGGACCACTTCTCCGTACGGGCCCTCGCGGCGGTCGATGACGACGGGGGTGACGGGGGTGGCGGGGGTGCTCATCGCTGGCTCGCTCCGTTCTCGTCCGCGGTGCTCGGCCCGGCCATCCTCCCGAGGGCGGACGGCCGGGGCAAACACGTTACGGAGTCCGGGGGTTCGCCGCGCGCGTGCTCAGAAGCGGGGCGCGTCGTGCTTGACGTACCGTTCGATGCGGTTCAGCGTGCGCCGCGCCTCGACCGGCGTGCCGTACGTGCGGTCCCAGGTGACCGGCGCGACCGTGATGTGGCCCTGGTCGAGCAGCCAGGTCGAGTCCGCGTCCTCGCGGCCCTCCGCGCACTCGCCCTCGCCCGTGCCGTCCACCGGGCACAGGCCGAGCGCGATGTCGAAGGAGTCGCTCGTGCCCCGCTGCTCGAAGGCGTGGTAGACCACCGCGCCGTCGCCGACCCGCGTCCACACCGGGGGCTTCGCGCGCTGTCCGGCGCTCACGTCCGGGTAGTCGACCTTGAGCGCGAAGTCCGGGGTCAGCAGGGAGCGCGCCCGGAGGCCGGCGACGAGGCGGGCGCCGAACACTGCGTGGGCGCGGTAGTTCTCGCGCGGGAAGGACGTGTTGCTCTCGTCGCCGGACGACGAGAAGGCGACGGCCGGGACGCCCTGGTCGATCGCGGCGACGGCGGCGCCGACCGTACCCGAGTCGTTGACGCTGGCCGAGACGTTCGGGCCCGAGTTGATGCCGGTGAGGACGACGTCCGGGGCCTCCTTCCAGCCCACCTTCGCTCTCAGTCCGCCGCGCAGGGCCAGCTTCACCGTGTCGGCCGGGGTGGCGCTCGGGGTGTCCTTGCCGCAGGGGCCCGCGGCGAGGCACACGCCGAAGACCGCGCCCCGGGACGGGGCGGTCGCGCAGTCGCCCTCGTAGCCGGCGGGCAGGGCGGTGCGGCGCTGGGCGGTGACCACGCCGCCGTTGGTGACGGCGGTCCCCTTGCCCGACTGGACCTGCCAGGGGGCCATCACGACGACGTCCGCGCCGGCGGCGCACATCGCGCGGCGCAGTTCGTAGAGGCCGAGGCCGTCGGAGTTGCTCGCCTTGGCGGCCTGCATGGAGTCGTCGTTGGAGATCAGGACGCGGAGGCCGGCGAGGGGGCGGTGCTCGGCGGCGGGGGCGGCGGGCGCCGTGGCGTAGGCGGTGGCGCCGGCGGTGAGGAGGGCGGCGGCTGCCGTGGTGAGGGCGGTGTAGGTGCGCATGAGGGTCCCTTCGTGTCATGGGCATGGCAGGTGGGGAGGAAAAAACGATCCGGGGCCCTGCCCCCCACGGGAGGGCCCCGGATCGGGCGCGGGGCGGCGTCAGGAGCCCCGCGGTCTGTGGGTGTGGTGCGGTCTGTGGTGTGGTCTGTGGTGCCGTGGTCCGACGGGGGCCGGGGCCTCCGCGGGGGTGGGGGTGTCCGGACTGCGACCTTCACTTCGCTTCGCTCGTTACGGGCGCCGCCACGTCCGGACACCCCCACCCCCGCTCCGGCCCCGGCCCCCTCCCGCCGTCTAGATCTCCAGGCCGTGGCCGTACGGGAAGACCGGGTCCACCGTGTCGTTCGGGACGTCCGGGCGGGAGGCCGCCACGGCCGCCATGGAGCGCGGCAGCTCGAAGGGGAGGCGGCCCTCCGGCTTCGCCCGGCCGAAGGCCACGTCCAGCAGGGCCTCGTCGCTCGCGCCGTAGTCGGCGATCAGGGCCGCCGCGTGCTCCGCGATCTCGGGGAGGACGGCCGGGCGCTCCAGGTTGACGCACACCACGGTGGGGGTCGCCTCGAGGAGGGCGAGGACGCGGGTCAGTTCGGCGTCGGGGAAGGCCAGCGAGCCCGAGTGGAAGAACGACTCGAACTTGTTCGGGCGGTCCTCGAACGGAGTGCGCAGGCGGAGGATCGCCAGGTCCGCCTCCGCCGGGGTCGGCACGGTCTCGCCGTACGCCGCCGCGGTGGCCGGGTCGACGTTCTCCACGTACAGCTTCGGCCGGCCCTGGAGGGGCAGCGGTCCGTCGGTGAGGACCGTCAGGGAGCGGCGCTGCGCCGCCGCGCCCAGCGCCGTGAAGTCGGCGCGGCCGACCGTCTCCTCGGCCTCGTCGGGGTCGACGTACCGCCGGTCGTCGAAGAGGCCGAGGGTGAACTTCTCGTGCAGCAGGCGCCGTACGGAGGCGTCGACGCGGGACTCGGCGATGCGGCCCGAGGTCACCAGCTCGACGACGACCTCCGGGCACTCCTCGCCGCCGAACTGGTCCGCGCCCGCGTCCAGGGCCTTCGCCGCCCGCTCGGCCACGCTCAGGTGCTCCACGCCCCAGGCCCGCGCCTCGTGCGGCTCGCCGAAGATCTCGCTGTCGTTGAGCAGGCCCCAGTCGGTGCAGACGATGCCGGTGAAGCCGAGCTCGTCGCGCAGGAGGCCCTGGATGACGCCCCGGTTGAAGCCGAAGCCGACCTCCTCCCAGTCGGTGCCGACGGGCTGGCCGTAGTACGGCATCATCTGCGAGCAGCCGGCGGCGATGGCCGCCTTGAACGGCTCCAGGTGGTGGTCGCGCAGCCCGCCCGGGTAGACCTGCTCCTTGCCGTGCGGGAAGTGCGGGTCCTCGCCGTCCTTCTGCGGGCCGCCGCCCGGGAAGTGCTTGACCATCGCCGCGACCGAGTCCGGGCCGAGCTCCTCGCCCTGGAGGCCGAGGACGTAGGCGCGGACGAGTTCGCCGGTGAGGGCGGCGTCGGAGCCGAAGGTGCCGGACTGGCGGGACCAGCGGGGCTCGGTGGCCAGGTCGATCTGCGGGTGCAGCGCGGTGCGGAAGCCGACCGACAGGTACTCGCGGCGCACCGTGTCGGCGAAGCGGAAGACCAGCTCGGGGTCGCGGATCGCGGCGAGGCCGAGCGCCTCGGGCCAGGCGGAGAAGGCGCCGGAGTCGAAGGAGGCGCCGATGTTGTCGGTGAACGCGTGCCGGGGGTCCGTGGAGAGCGAGACCGGGATGCCGAGCCGGGTGGCGGCGGCCATCTCCTGGATCGCGTTGTGCCACAGGGCCATCTGTCGGGCGCCGTGGCTGCCGAGCAGGTTGAAGTGGGTGAGGCCGCGGCCCTCGATGAGCTCCGGGGTCGTGCACTCCACCATCGAGCCGTCCGTCTCGGTCACCGGGGTGCCGTCCGGATTCATCATCAGCATGGAGTGGAAGAGCTGCCCGGCCTTCTCCTCCAGGGTCATGCGGGCGAGGAGGTCCTCGACGCGCTCGGCGACCGGGCGGGAGGGGTCCTGGTAGGGGTGCATGTCCGTACCTGCTCTTGCGTCGCTGATCGGACGGCCAGGCTAAGCGTGAAAACCGAGTACCTACTAGGTTTGTGTTCTGTGGCGTGGGTCACAGGGTGGGGAGGGGGGTGGTCCCGCTTCGTTAGGGTGGCTCCATGGCGGAGGACGAGGGGCGGCCGGGGCGCAAGAGCGCAGGCCGGGGCAGCTATGCGGTCGGTGACGCGCGGCGGCTGAAGATCCTGGACACCGCCGTCGAGCACTTCGGGCGCTGGGGCTTCCACGCCTCCTCGCTCGCCCGGATCGCCAACGACTGCGGCATCACCCAGGGCGGGCTCCTCCACCACTTCCGCAGCAAGGAGGACCTGCTCCTCTCCGTGCTCGCGCAGAGCGAGGAGCACGACGTGGAGCGGCTCTTCAGCGAGGAGCCGGAGTCCTACGCGGCGTACGTGGACACGCTCGTCGGCCTGATCGAGGACAACACCCGGCGGCCCGGCATCGTGCGCATGTTCAACGTCCTCGTCGGCGAGTCCGGCAACGTCGGCCACCCCGCCCACGCGTACTTCAAGGAGCGGTACGCGCGCGTGCTCCGGCACACCGTCGAGCTCCTGGAGGCGTGCGTCGAGCGCGGCGAGCTGCGGGCCGGCATCGACTGCGAGGCGGTCGGCAGGGAGCAGCTCGCCGTCATGGACGGGCTCCAGATCCAGTGGACGCTCGACCCCGGGACCCTGGACATGCCGGGGCGGGTGCGGGACTTCCTGCGGCGTCAGTACGAGGAGATCAGGGCCTAGGTCTGCGGGCGCGCCCTGGGGTATGTCCGGCGATGCCTAGCGTCCCGTCGGCGGGCCGCCGTCCGGGAGGGCCTTGAAGACGCGGTCCAGGGCGGGCGGGCGTGCGCCGTCGCTCGCGATCACCGTCCGGTGGGCGTACGTCAGGGAGTACTGGAAGCCGTCGGCGATCGGGCTGCCGGACGGGCGGGCCGGGACCTTCGCGTACGCCGGGTCCTCCAGCGCGGCGCGCAGCTCGGCGACCTCGGCCGCGGTCATCCGGCCGCTCTTCGGCGACTTGGCGCGGGTGACCGTGGTGTAGGTGCCGTCGTACTTCACGACCAGCCGGTTGTCGACGCCGGCGAAGCCGCCGGTGACCGCCACCTCGAGCAGGACGTCCTGCGGGGCCGGCTGCGCGGTGCCCGCGGTGGGCGACGCGGTCGCCGGGGTGGTGGCCGGGGTCGCCGGGGCCTGGCCGCAGCCCGTCACGGTGATCACCGCGGCCAGCAGGGCCGCGGCACCGTACCTCTTCTCCATGGAGCCGAGCATGCCCGCTCGGCTCCCTCCGTGCAGCCGGAACGGCTCAAGCCGCGCGGACGATGCCGGTCAGTGGCCCCCGGTAGCACCAGCCGAGCGAGTCGTACAGCGCCATCCCGTCGGTGGTCGCCGCCAGCACGCCGGTCTCCGCGCCCGCCTGCGCGGCGGCGGCCTCCAGGGTGCGCATGACGTTGGCGCCGAGGCCCCGGCGGCGGTGGGCGGCGTCCGTCTCGATCTGGTCGGCGACGGCCGTCGGTCCGGTCGGCGCGATCTGCCCCCGGGCGGCGAGCGTGCCGTCCGGGGCGAGGATCCGGACCCGGATCACGCCGCCCTCGGTCTCCG
Organism: Streptomyces sp. NBC_01268; assembly: GCF_036240795.1. Taxonomy (NCBI): domain Bacteria; kingdom Bacillati; phylum Actinomycetota; class Actinomycetes; order Kitasatosporales; family Streptomycetaceae; genus Streptomyces; species Streptomyces sp. NBC_01268. Next base: position 5,646,296 of record NZ_CP108454.1, read on the forward strand.
TCGTCCGCGCGTAGCCGTCCGGGGGTGCGGGCCGGGCCGCCGGGTCCAGCTTCTTGGTCATCATGAACCCCGGGTCGTCCGGGATGGTCCACCCGTCGGTGATCCACCGCGCCGCCTCCTCGGGCGCCGCCATCACCTTGAGCCAGGCGTACGGCTCGGTGATCCCTGCGCACAGCCTGCCCACGGAGGCCGCGTCAGGGTGCGGCAGCACGTGCCGGAAGGGGTGGCGGGGCAGTCCCACGTGGATCCGGTAGCCCCAGGGTTCGACGACGGCGGGCTCGGTGCCGCGGGAGGCGGTCCAGCCGGAGACCCAGGCGGAGGTAATAGATGCAGTGTCCATGGGGGTATTACAGTCGCTGTTCGCGGGGCGTGCGAGGGTGATCGCTCAGAGCGAACAGCGGGAGGGGAACATTCCTCCGCTCACGTGCATTGAGTCCATGTAGCTCAACTTGACTGCCGAAGGGGAGATCATGGCTTCTGAGTCCATGGGGACCGCGCCGCTCACACTGCCTGTGCTGCCGCTCGACGACGAGGTCGTGCTGCCCGGAATGGTGGTGCCGCTGGACCTGTCCGACAACGACGTCCGGGCCGCCGTCGAGGCCGCCCAGGCCGCCGCCCGCAGCGGGACGGGCAAGCCGCGCGTGCTGCTCGTGCCCCGGGTGGACGGCACCTACGCCGCGACCGGCGTGCTCGGCACCGTGGAGCAGGTCGGGCGGCTCTCCGACGGCGACCCCGGCGCGCTCGTCCGCGGGCGCGGACGGGTCCGCATCGGCGCCGGCACGACGGGCCCCGGCGGGGCCCTGTGGGTCGAAGGCGCCGCCGTCGAGGAGGCCCTGCCCGATCCGCTGCCCGGATCCGTGACCGAACTGGTCAAGGAGTACAAGGCGTTGGCCACCAGCTGGCTCAAGAAGCGCGGCGCCTGGCAGGTCGTCGACCGCGTCCAGCAGATCGACGGCGTCGGCGCCCTCGCCGACAACTCCGGCTACTCGCCCTTCCTCACCGTCGAGCAGCGGGTCGCGCTCCTGGAGACCGCCGACCCGGTCGCCCGCCTCAAGCTGGCCACCGCGCAGCTGCGCGAGCACCTGGCCGAGCAGGACGTCGCCGAGACCATCGCCAAGGACGTCCAGGAGGGCGTCGACAAGCAGCAGCGCGAGTTCCTGCTGCGCCGTCAGCTCGAAGCCGTCCGCAAGGAGCTGCGCGACCTCAACGGCGAGGCGGAGGGCGACGAGTCCGACGACTACCGGGCGCGCGTCGAGGCCGCCGACCTGCCGGAGAAGGTGCGCGAGGCCGCCCTCAAGGAGGTCGAGAAGCTGGAGCGGGCGAGCGACCAGTCGCCCGAGGGCTCCTGGATCCGGACCTGGCTCGACACGGTCCTCGAACTGCCGTGGAACGAGCGGACGGAGGACGCGTACGACATCCAGGGCGCCAAGGCCGTGCTCGACGCCGAGCACGCGGGCCTGGAGGACGTGAAGGAGCGGATCACCGAGTACCTGGCGGTGCGCAAGCGGCGCGCCGAGCGGGGCCTCGGGGTCGTCGGCGGACGGCGCGGCGGCGCCGTGCTCGCGCTCGTCGGCCCGCCCGGCGTCGGCAAGACCTCGCTGGGCGAGTCCGTCGCGCACGCGATGGGACGCACGTTCGTGCGCGTCGCCCTCGGCGGCGTGCGCGACGAGGCCGAGATCCGCGGCCACCGGCGCACGTACGTGGGCGCGCTGCCCGGCCGGATCGTCCGCGCCATCAAGGAGGCCGGGTCCATGAACCCGGTGGTCCTGCTCGACGAGATCGACAAGGTCGGCTCCGACTACCGGGGCGACCCGGCGGCGGCCCTCCTGGAGGTCCTCGACCCCGCGCAGAACCACACCTTCCGGGACCACTACCTGGAGGTCGAGCTCGACCTGTCCGACGTGGTGTTCCTCGCCACCGCCAACGTGCTCGAAGCCATCCCCGAGGCGCTGCTCGACCGCATGGAGCTCGTGCGGCTCGACGGCTACACCGAGGACGAGAAGGTCGTCATCGCCCGCGACCACCTGCTGCCCCGGCAGCTGGAGAAGGCCGGTCTGGAGCCGGGCGAGGTCGTCCTGGAGGAGGCGGCGCTGCGCAGGCTGGCCGGCGAGTACACCCGGGAGGCGGGCGTCCGCACCCTGGAGCGGTCCCTCGCGCGCCTGCTGCGCAAGGTGGCCGCCCAGCACGAACTGGGCGACCGGCAGCTGCCGTTCACCATCGGCCCGGACGAGCTGCGCGGCCTCATCGGGCGCCCGCACCACGTGCCGGAGTCGGCGCAGGACCCGGCCGAGCGCCGCACCTCGGTGCCCGGCGTCGCCACCGGTCTCGCCGTGACCGGGGCGGGCGGCGACGTGCTCTTCGTCGAGGCCTCGCTGGCCGACCCGGAGACGGGCGCGGCGGGGCTCACCCTCACCGGCCAGCTGGGCGACGTGATGAAGGAGTCCGCGCAGATCGCGCTCTCCTTCCTCCGCTCGCACGGCGCGGAGCTGGAGCTGCCCGTCACCGGCCTCAAGGACCGCGGCGTGCACATCCACTTCCCGGCGGGCGCGGTCCCGAAGGACGGTCCGAGCGCGGGCATCACGATGACCACCGCCCTCGCCTCGCTCCTGTCCGGACGGCTGGTCCGCACGGACGTGGCGATGACCGGCGAGGTGTCGCTGACCGGCCGGGTGCTCCCGATCGGCGGTCTGAAGCAGAAGCTGCTCGCCGCCCACCGGGCGGGCGTCACGACGGTCGTGATCCCCAAGCGGAACGAGGCCGACCTGGACGACGTCCCGGCCGAGATCCTGGAGAAGCTGGAGGTCCACCCGGTGACGGACGTCCGGCAGGTCCTGGAGATCGCCCTCGCCCCGGCCCAGGTCGCGGTGGGCGCGGCGGCCTGACGCCCGTTCTCCCGTACGGCGGTGGGGCGCCCTCCCAAGGGGAGGGCGCCCCACCGCCGTTGTCAGTGGCGGCTGCGATGCTGAGGGTATGGACGAGAAGGCCTTCTGGGCGCTGATGGGGGAGCTGCGGCACCGACCGGGGTCGCGGGACGAACGGCTGGAGTGGCTGCGGGGGGAGCTGGCGCGGGGGCCGGCGCAGGAGTGCGTGGCGTTCCAGGTCGAGCTGGAGGCGGCCTGCGACCGGGCCTACCGGGCCGACCTGTGGTCGGCGGCCGAGCGGATCCTGGGCGGTTGGTGCTCCGACGACGGGTTCTTCTCGTTCCGCCTCTGGCTGGTGGCGCTGGGGCGCGAGGTCTTCGAGGAGGCCCTGGTGTCTCCCGACAGTCTGGCCGGGGTGCCCGAGGTGCTCCGGCTCGCGGGGCGGAGCACCGACTCCTGGTGCGAGGCGGAGGAGTGGCCCGACCTGGAGGAGCTGGACTACGTGGCGGCGGACGCCTACGAGGACCTGACGGGGGTGGCCGACGAGGGGGAGGCTTTCTACGACGCGCTCGACGCGGCCCAGGGCGACGACGTCCCGGACCCCGAGGCGCCGCCGCGCGAAGAGCCCCTGGAGGAGGACGGGATACCGCGGCTCGCCGCTCTCTTCCCTCCTCGGGCCGACCTGGGCTAGGACCCGCCCCGCGGACGGGGCCTGGCCCAGGTGCTCAAGGGCTCGGGGTTCAGGCCTGGTTGCGGCGCCGCGCCAGCAGGATGCTGCCCGCGCCGAAGGCGGCGAGCGCGCCGGCGCCCGCGAGGGCGAGCGGGAGCGGGGAGGCGGGGGCCTCGGTGGTGTCGGCGGACAGGGCGGGGGGCTGCTCGTCGCCGCCGTGGCCCTTGTGGCTCACGGTGGAGAGCTGGGCGCCCGCGGCGAGCTCGGCCTCGGTCGGGGCCTCGGCCTTCAGTGCCGTGGTGGCGGCGGCGGAGCCGAAGGTGACGTCCGAGCAGCTGTAGAAGGCCTCGGGGCTGTCGTTGCGCTGCCACACCATGTAGACGATGTGGCGGCCGGAGCGCGCCGGGAGGGTGCCGTCGAAGGCGTAGTAGCCGTCGGTGGCGGTGCGGGTGGTGTTGTAGACGGCGACCGGCGCGGTGTCGAGGTCGGACCACTTCAGGGGCTGGGTGGGGTCGAAGCCCTGCTTGGTGATGTACATCGTCATCGTGCCGGAGTGCGCAGCCGTGGCGCGGATCTTGAAGCCGAAGGCGCCGGGGGCGACGGCGGTGGCCGGCCAGTCGGTGCGGGCCCAGTCCAGGGCGCGGTACTTCGCGCGGTTGGCCGAGCAGAGCTTGCCGTCCGGGATCAGCGCCTTGTGCTGCCCGTCGGCGTTGGCGATGTTGACCTCGTTCCAGTCGTAGAGCGGCTGGGTGCCGGAGTCGGCGACGAGGTCCTTGCACACCTGCGACTTGGGTGTCTCCGGGCCCTCCGCGTAACAGGCCGCCACCCTGCTGACGGGGTTGAACACGGCGCCGTGCGCGCTCGCGGCGGTCGGCGTGAGGGGGACGAGCACGGCGGCGGTGAGCGCGGTCGCGGCGGCGGCGCGGCGGGAGCGGGAGGTCGTGATGCGGGGCATGGCGGAGCTCTCTCTCGTGCGTGGGGGAGTACGGGACGAGCAACGTGCGCACGGTGCGGGCGAGTTGCGGCTCGTCCGCGGCCCACCGAGGGTCGCATTGGTCCATACCAATGGGCAAGGGGTGCGCCCGAGAAAGCCGGAACGCGGGGCGCGGGGCCGCGGCGAGGCAGCGACGCGGCGACGCGGGACGGCTTGGGGGAGAGGAGGTCCGTCGGCGCGGGCGCACAAAGGGGCGGGCCTCCCGGGTGCGCCGCCGCACACCCGGGAGGCCCGCCGCCCCGCACCGTCAGCCGTTCGCGAGCGCCTGCACCCGCGAGTAGTCCCCGTTGAAGTGGTTGTGGTCGCCGACCGTGGGACCGGACGACGTGTACTGCCACATCGTGTAGTAGCCCCAGCCGGCCGGCAGGGTGCCGACCTCGGAGGCGTACCGCGCGACCCACAGCGGGTTGGCCGAGGCGAAGCCGCCGTAGTTGCCGGTGCACTGGGTCCACCAGCTCGTCGCCGTGTAGATCACCGCGTCCCGGCCGGTGCGGTACTTGTACCGGTCGAGGAAGTCCCTGATCCAGGCCACCATCCCGGACTGCGTCTTGCCGTAGCAGGTCGCGCCGTACGGGTTCCACTCGATGTCCAGCGCGCCCGGCAGCGTCCGGCCGTCCTTGGACCAGCCGCCGCCGTTGTTCACGAAGTAGTCGGCCTGTGCCGCGCCCGTCGTCGTGTCGGGGGTGGCGAAGTGGTACGTGCCGCGGATCATGCCCACGTTGTACGAGCCGTTGTACTGCTGCGTGAAGGAGGTGTTCTTGTAGTACGTGCCCTCCGTCGCCTTGACGTAGGCCCACTTCACCCCGCTGTTCCACAGGGTCGCCCAGTTCACGTTGCCGTTGTGGCTGGACACGTCCACGCCCTCGGTCTGGACGGCCTGGATCGAGAGGCCGGCGGGCTTGGCGCCCTGGCCGTCGTGCGCGACCACGCCCATGCCCATGTAGGCGGAACCGCGGGCGGGCACCTGCCGGGCGCCCGGGTCCTGGGCCGCGGTGGCGGGGCCGGCGAGAGTGAGGGGAAGGAGGAGGGCCAGGGCCGCGAGGGCGGCGCCGGCGAGGGACGTCCCGGATCTGTGCACACGCATTGCGTGCCTCCGAAAGGTTCGGTGGGGGGAGCGATGTCGACGAGTCCTGGTGTGGACATGTCAGCGAAGACGCTTGGGTGAGACGCTACGCACGTAGACCCGCCCGGCGGAAGGGGGCCCGACTGCTGCCGTTGGTCTACGCCTGCGAAATACTGGAGGAGCTGCGGCGATGGCCGCGGCCGGAAGAAACTTTCAGCGAGCGGAAAGCGCGTGAGGGGTGCTGACGTGCACGGAAGCGGTACGGGGAGTGAATCCGCGTCCACCGGCGGGAGTGGTGTGGACCAGGAGTTCCTCGCCCTGGAGCGCGAACTGGCGGTCTTCCTGCGCCGCGCCCGGGCCCAGTCCGGCGAGATGGCCCGCGAAGTGCACCCCGAACTGGAGCCCGCCGCCTACGGCCTGTTCGTCCGGCTCGACGACGCCGGACCCCAGCGCGCCACCGACCTGGCCGGCTACTTCGGCGTCGGCAAGGCCACGATGAGCCGCCAGCTGCGCGCCCTCGAACAGCTGGGTCTGGTCGCCCGCGACCCCGACCCCGCCGACGGCCGCGCCTCGCTGGTCCGCCTGACGGAGGAGGGCCAGGGCCGCTTCCGCAGTGTCCGGGACGCCCGCCGCGAGCGGTACGTGCGCAAGCTGGCCGACTGGGACCGCTCCGAGGTCGCCGAACTGGCCCGGCTGCTCCACCACTTCAACGTGCGCTCGGAAGGCTGACCGAGGGGCGCGGGCCCCGCCGCGCCCCTAGGGCGGGCCCTAGAGCTCCGCGTACACGGCCGTCGCGTCGTCGTGCGGCTTCCCGCGGTGGACCCCGCCGGCCTCCGCGGCGGCGGTCTCCAGGGCCCGCACCCGCCGGAGCAGGCCGTGCGCCCCCTCCGCGTCGAGCACCCCGAAGCAGTCCGCCCAGTCGCCCTCGCCGAACAGCTCGACCCAACGGGTCGCCCCGTCCGTGAGCGCCGCCAGGGCCCGGACCCCGGCGCGGGGCGTGGTGCCGGTCACCGCCCGCGCGGCCACCGCGGGATCGGCGGCCGCCGTGAAGAAGCCGCCCTCCCGGTTGCGCAGCCGGTCCGTCGCCTCCAGCGAGCGCAGGACCTCCTTCGGGACGCGGTCCAGACGGTCGTCGAGCACCGCCCGAACCGAACCGTCCGGGGACCGCAGGAGCAGCGCCGCGTCCGACAGGACGAGGTGCTCCACCGTCGTCCCGTCCCAGCGCGCCATGGCCACCGTCGCCTGCGGAGTGCGCACGTGAGAAAGGTCACAGGTGTTCCGGTGGGCGTCCGCGGTGCGCCGGATTGCGGCGGCGAGAATCTCCGGCAGCGTCAGATCGAGGCGCGAAGCGGACAGTTCCGTCAAAGCGCCGCCGAGCCGCGCGGTGAACCAGGGCACCGTGTGCACACATCCGGTGTCGCCCGCCGGTGGCGTCACCCCGTCGAGGACCACGACCGTGCCACCCGCGCCCGAGGCGGGCAGGGCTGCGGCGACCCAGTCCTCGTTGGGCCGTTCGGGACTGCCGGGGAGGGTGACCGCTTCGGTGCGCATGATCCCCAGTCTGCCCCGGGCGACCCCGCCCTGCATCACTCCTTCACAGCGCCTCCAGACCCCCGAATCTGGCCTGTACCAAAGGGGCCTGACGGGGTCCGAGGCCCGGAACGGCAAGCTCCGGGAAGCTGCGGGCGGGCATCCTGCCAAAGGCCGCGCGGAAGATCCAACCGAGGGTAAGTCCGGTGCCCCGGCGCTCACCGGGAGGAGTTGTTTGCCAACTCATGAGTGTTGTTCACTCGTTCGGGTGGCGGAGCGGCCGATGCGAGTCCCCTGACCAGAACCGCTGAAATGGTCGGAAGACACACCAGGGGTGGGGGCTCTCGACATGTGACCGGTCGTCACCTCTGCTTCATGGGCGGACGATCAAGAATGCGAGCACCGGTGCAGAAGAAGCGGCCTCGGAGCAACAACGGCGCGCGGAGCCAGACCCCCGGTGACCCGCAGCACCCCGGCCTGCCCGCGCACGGCACCGACAGCGCCCCCCAGGCCCCCGCCGGCCGCCCCAAGAGGGTCCGCGGCCGCCTCGTCGCCGGTGTCGCCCTGGTCGGCGTCACCGTGCTCGCCGCCGGCGCCCCCGCGATCCTCACCGCCTCAGGCGACCTCGACGACTCCGTCAGCCTGGTCGCCCTCGCCGAACTCGACCGGCAGGCCGTCACCCTCGCCCACTCCCTCTCCGACGAGCGCGACGAGGTCGTCGCGTACATCGCGGCCGGGCGCGACGAGCAGACCGGCGACGACAAGCGGCAGGTCACCAGCGCCCGGTCCGCCCGGGTCGACCGCCAGATAGACGAGATCCGCACCGCAGCCCCCGACGACCTGCGCCGTGAGCTCTCCGGCGTCCCGTCGATCCGCCGCACCGCCCTCACCGGCAAGGGCTCCGCCCTCGACGCGCACCGCGCCTACACCGAGGTCATCGCCAAGCTGCAGGCCCTCGCCGACCGGCTCGCCGAGGACACCCCCGCGCGCGCCGCCGAGTCCGTCCGGGCCCCCGCAGCCCTCGGCCGGGCCACCGAGCAGGCCTCCGCCGAGCGCGGCCTGCTGCTCGCCGCGCTCGCCGTCCCCCGGCCCGAACCCACCGGCACCACCCACTACGACCCCGCCACCGGCACCTACGTCGCCGACGAGGCGGAGGGCGCCGCCGAGGCCGACCGGCTCCGGGCCGCGCTGACCTCGGCCGCCCAGCAGGCCCGGGTCCGCGAACTCGCCGCCCTCGGCGACTTCGACCAGGCCGCCACCACCCCCGCGCGCGACTCCCTCGCCGCCACCGTCACCGGGCCCGACGTCAAGAACGCCGAGCGCTACCTGGCCCGCCTCACCGACCGGCCCGAGCTCTCCGCCTCCGAGCTCAACACCGACCCGGCCAAGCTGGACGCCGCACTCTCCGCCCGCATCGAGCAGATGCGCGGCGTCGAGTCCGCCCTCGCCACCGAGCGCGCCGAGCGCCTCACCGCCCTCCGCGACGACGACGTCACCGCCCTCGAAGTGCGCATCGCCTTCCTCGGCGGCTGCCTGCTCGTCGCCGTCGGCATCTCCACCTACGTGGCCCGCAGCCTCACCCGGCCGCTCGCCGTGCTGCGCATCGGCGCCGCCCGGCTCGCCACGGCCGCCGAGCCGCACGCCGAAGAGCCGATCCGCTTCACCGGCCGCAACGACGAGTTCGCCCAGGTCGTACGGTCCCTCAACACCCTCCAGGGCAAGCTGGGCGCGCTCGCGGCCCGCGCCGAGCGGCTCGACGCCGAGCACGCCGACCTGACCGGCGCCCGCGAGGCCCTCGCCGCCGAGCTCGCCGCCCAGCGCGCCGAACTCCAGGGCCACAGCGCCCGGCTCACCGCCGAGCTCGAACGGCTCAAGCAGACCGTCCAGCACACCTTCGTCAACCTCTCGCTGCGCAGCCTCGGGCTCGTCGACCGCCAGCTCGGCGTCATCGAGAAGCTGGAGGAGCGCGAGCAGGACCCGGACCGCCTCGCCACCCTCTTCAAGCTGGACCACATGGCGACCGTCATGCGCCGGCACAGCGAGAACCTCCTCGTCCTCGCCGGCCACGAGCACCACCAGGGGCACCCCGGCCCGGTGCCGCTCGTCGACGTGCTGCGGGCCGCCGTCAGCGAGATCGAGCGGTACGAGCGGGTCAGCATCCAGGCGCTGCCGCCGCACGCGCAGGTCGCCGGGTTCGCCGCGGACGACCTGAGCCACCTGGTCGCCGAGCTCCTGGAGAACGCCACCTCGTTCTCGCCGCCCGACTCCCAGGTCCAGCTCTCCGGCTGGCTCCTGGAGTCCGGCGAGGTCATGCTCTCGGTCCAGGACGCCGGCATCGGCATCACCCCCGACCGGCTCGCCGAGCTCAACGCCCGGCTCGCCGACCCCGCCATCGCCGACACCGAGGGCGAGGGCCTCGGCATCCGCGTCGCCGCGCTGCTCGCCGCGCGCCACGGTGTGCGGGTCGAGCTGCGCGAGCAGAAGCCGGGCGGCGTCGCGGCCGTCGTGGTCCTGCCGCTGCCGCTGCTCCCCACCACCCCGCCGGCCGCCGTCCCGCCGCCCGTCCCGGTCGCGGCCGACGCGCCCGTGGTCACGCTCCCCGGCTCCGTCGCCGAGGCCAACTCCAACACCCTGCCCTCCCGCCACCGCGACCCCCTGGTGGAGGCCGCGGAACGCGCCATCGCGGCCGCGGAGGCGGAGACCCGCGCCGCGACGGCAGCACGGGAGCAGGCGCAGGAACAGGCGCAGGAACAGGCCCAGGAGCAGGCGCAGGACCAGAGGCCCGAGCCCGCGCCGGCGTACGAGCCGGAGTCGGCGTACGAGCCCGTGCCCGCCCCCGTACCGGCGTACGAGCAGGAGCCCGAGCCCGCCCCCGTACCGGCGTACGAGCAGGAGTCGGCGTACGAGCCCGAGCCCGCCGCTCCTGACGAGATCCCCGCCGCGACCCCGGTGGAGTCCGTCTCCGAGACCACCCTCCAGGTCCGGCTCCCCGACCCCCCGCCCGAGCCCGACGCGCACGAGCGGAGCGTCGAAGAGGCGGAGATCCCCGCGGACGAGGCCGGGCCGCGGCCCGGGCGCTGGGAGCGGGTCACGGACAAGGGGCTGCCCAAGCGGACGCCGCGGATCGTGCGGCAGGCCGGGAGCGCCACCCCGCCGATACGCACCCGCGGCGTCGACGCGGAGGCCCTGCGCCGCCGGCTCGGCGGCTTCCAGCGGGGCGCCGAGCACGGCCGCCGCGACGTGGCCGCCGAGATCGAGGCCGGGCACACAGCACGTACCGAGGAGAACACGGGGGACACAGTCGAGGAGGCACGCGGTTGACTGCGACCGGAACATTCGGGCTGAGCACTGAGGCCCGCAATCTGCAATGGCTGTTGGGCAACCTCGTCGAGGAGGTGCCGGGGGTCCGCTCCGTCGCCGTCGTCTCCTCCGACGGGCTGCTCCTGCTCTCGTCCGACCCCGAGGTCCAGAACGCGGCCGTCGAGGCGGACCGGCCCGAGGGGCCGCGGGGCTCCACCGCCGACCTGGCCACCATCGTCTCCGGCATCGGCAGCCTCACCATCGGCGCCGCCCGGCTGATGGACGGCGGCGGCGTGAAGCAGACCATGGTCGCCATGGAGGAGGGCAGCGTCTTCGTCATGTCGATCAGCGACGGCTCGCTGCTCGGCGTGCACGCCACTCCCGACTGCGACATGAGCGTCATCGCGTACCACATGGCGCTCTTCGTCGGCCGCGCCGGCCACGTGCTCACCCCCGAACTCCGCAGCGAACTGGCCAAGTCGATGGAGAGCTCCCAGTGACGTCCGTTCCCTCGGGGTTCTCGGCCCACCACCCGCACCGGCTGCCGATACGCGGCGAGGGGCGGCGCCCGGCCCGCGTCCGCCCGTACTCGCTCACCGGCGGGCGCACCCGCTTCGGCCACATCCTCCTCGTCGAGACCTTCGTCGCCGCGCTGGAGGCCGCCCCCGAGCGGAAGGTCCTGACCGGCGGGGGGCTCGCCGCGCGCGGGCTCATGCCGGAGATGCGGGCCATCGTCGAGGTCTGCCGCCGCATGCGCACGGTGGCGGAGATATCGGCGCTCCTGAAGATGCCGTTGGGAGTCGTCCGGGTGCTGCTCAGCGACCTGGCCGACCAGGGAAAGATCCGCGTGTACGGGACAGGGCACGGCACCGACCGGCCCGACCGCGCGCTCCTCGAAAGGGTGCTGAGTGGACTCCGCCGTCTCTGAACCGCCGACCGCCGTCGTCGGCATCCCCGCCCAGCCCACCGGCCCGGCCGAACCGGAACCCGAAGAGGGCGCCCAGGACTGGCAGCTGGACCACACCCGCGCCCCGATCGCGACCAAGGTCGTCGTCGCGGGCGGCTTCGGTGTCGGCAAGACCACCTTCGTCCGCGCGGTCTCCGAGATCACCCCGCTGCAGACCGAGGCCCTGATGACCCGGGCGAGCGAGGACCACGACGACCTCACCGCCACCCCGGACAAGCTCACCACCACGGTGGCGATGGACTTCGGGCGGATCACCCTCGACGACGACCTGGTGCTGTACGTCTTCGGCACGCCGGGACAGCAGCGCTTCTGGTTCATGTGGGACGACCTGGTGCGCGGCGCGATCGGTGCGATCGTCATGGCCGACACGCGGCGGCTGACCGACTGCTTCCCCGCGCTCGACTACTTCGAGAGCTGCGGCCTGCCGTACATCGTGGCCGTCAACCACTTCGAGGGCACCGAGGTGTTCGAGACGGACGACGTGCGCGAGGCGCTGACCGTGCCGGCCCACGTGCCGGTCGTCGTCATGGACGCGCGCAAGCGGTACAGCGTCGTCGAGACCCTGCTCGCGATGGTCGCCCACGCGCTCGAAGCCTCCCCCGAATAGCCCCCGAGTCCCCCCTCAAGGTCGGTCGCACATGCGGAAGATACTCATAGTCGGCGCCGGTCAGTCCGGTCTCCAGCTCGCCCTCGGTCTGCAGTCCAAGGGCTACGAAGTCACCCTGATGTCCAACCGCACCGCGGACGAGATCCGGTCCGGCCGGGTCATGTCCACCCAGTGCATGTTCGACACCGCGCTCCAGCACGAGCGCGACCTCGGCATCAACTTCTGGGAGTCCCAGGCCCCGCGCATCGAGGGCCTCGGCGTCTCCGTCGGCGCGCCCGACGGCGGCCGCGCGATCGACTGGGTCGGCAGGCTCCGCGGCCACGCCCAGTCCGTCGACCAGCGCGTGAAGATGGCCGGCTGGATGGAGACCTTCGCCCAGCGCGGCGGCCAGCTCGTCATCCACGGCGCGGCCGTCGGCGACCTGGACTACTTCGCCCGCAGCTACGACCTGGTGCTGGTCGCGGCCGGCAAGGGCGAGCTGGTCTCCATGTTCGGCCGGGACGCCGCCCGCTCCCCGTACGACGAGCCGCAGCGCGCCCTCGCCGTCAGCTACGTCCACGGGCTCGGCCCGCGGCCCGAGCACCCCGACTTCGACGCGGTGCGGTGCAACGTGGTGCCGGGCGTCGGCGAGCTGTTCGTCATGCCGACCCTCACCACCTCCGGCCGCGCCGACATCCTCTTCTGGGAGGGTGTCCCCGGCGGCCCGGTCGACGCCTTCAAGGGCGTCAAGGACCCCTCCGAGCACCTGGCGCTGACGCTGGAGCTGATGGAGAGGTTCACGCCCTGGGAGTACGCCCGCGCCACCAAGGTCGAACTGACCGACGCCGGCGGCACCCTGGCCGGCCGCTACGCCCCGACCGTCCGCAACCCCGTCGGGCAGCTGCCGAGCGGCGGCCTGGTCCTCGGCGTCGCCGACGTCGTCGTCGCCAACGACCCGATCACCGGTCAGGGCTCCAACTCGGCCGCCAAGTGCGCCGCCGCCTACCTGGCCGCGATCGTCGAGCACGGCGACCGGGAGTTCGACGAGAGCTGGATGCGGGCGACCTTCGAGCGCTACTGGCAGACCGCCCGGCACGTGACCAAGTGGACCAACGCGATGCTCGCGCCGCCGCCGGAGCACGTCCTGAACCTGCTCGGTGCGGCCGGCGGCCTCCAGCCCGTCGCCGACCGCTTCGCGAACGGCTTCGACGACCCGGCCGACTTCGAGAACTTCTTCTTCGACCCGGAGAAGACCGCCGCCTACCTGGGCTCGGTCGCCGGCTCCTGAGCCGCCGGGCCCCGAACCGCCGGGCCCCGAACCGCCGGGGCACGGTCCCCGCCGTACCCCTCGTCCGCGCCGTCCGTGGCTCCCGCCGGGAGCTCGGGCGGCGCGTACGTCGTCAGGGCCGGGGTGTCGGGATCGGGGCGTACGGCGCCCAGGAGCGGGTTCGCCGCGAGCGGGGAGACCTTGATCCGGGCGCCGGGGCGCGGGGCGTGGACCACCAGGCCGTCGCCGAGGTACAGGGCGACATGGGTGGCCTCCGGGAAGTAGACGACCAGGTCACCGGGGCGCAGCCGGGACAGCGGGACGCGCGGCAGGGTCCGCCACTGCTCCTGGCTGGTGCGGGGGAGTTCGCGGCCCGCGTCCGCCCAGGCCCGCTGGGTCAGGCCCGAGCAGTCGTACGTGTCGGGGCCCTCGGCGCCCCACTCGTACGGCTTGCCGATCTGCGCCACCGCGAAGCGCAGCGCCTCGGCGCCCGCCCGTGAGGGGGCGCGGGGGCCGTCGAGGACGCCGGAGCCGAGGAGTTCGGCCTGGGCGCCGGCGGTCTGGGTGCGTTCCAGGGCGCCGAGTCCGGCGAGCTGCTCGGGGGAGAGGGCGGCGAGCAGCCCCTCCACCTCCCGGAGCCGGGTCTGCACGTCGTCGCGGTGGGCGCGCTGCCGGGCGGCGAGCGCGGTGCGCCGGTCCAGCGCCTTGCGGGAGGCCGTCGCCAGGTCGGCGGCCCGCCGTTCGGCCCCCTGGAGCCGGGTCACGGCACCGGCCCGGTCGCGGGCGGCCCGGGCGAACAGGTGGTTCTGGTCCAGGGCGTGCTGGGGGTCGCGGGCGAGCAGCAGCCGCAGGTACGGGGAGAGTTCGGAACGCCCCTGGTACTGCTCCCGCGCGAGCCGCCCGGCCTCGTTCCGGCCGCGCGTGAGCTCGGCCCGCGCGGCGGAGAGCCGCGCGGTGACCTGCCGGGTGTCGGCGGTCTGGCGCCTGAGGGTCTCCTCGCCGGCGTTGTAGGCCTCGGTGGCCTGCTCGGTCTCCCGGTAGAGACTCCGCAGCCGCCCGAGGAGGGAGCCGAGGGACTCCTGCGCCCCGGCGGCGGGGGCGGCCCCCGGAGCCGCCACGGCTCCCGCGGCGCTCCCCGCTTCCGCGTCCGTTCCCGCGTCCGTTCCCGCGTCCGCGGCGGCCCCGGTGTCCGAGGCCGTCCCCGTCCCCGTCCCCGTCTCCGTCTCCGGCGCCCCTGGCTCCGGCGCTTCCGTCTCCGCCGTCCCTGCCTCCGACCTCCCCGCCGTCCCCGCCGTCCCTGTCTCAGCCGTCCCCGTCTCCGCAGCCCCCGCCACTCCCGTACTCCCGGGTACCGGTGGCTCGGCCGCCGTCGCCGGGGGGCCGGTCACTCCTGTCACCCCGGTCAGGGCCGTTGTCGCGGCGAGTACCCCCGTGCAGACCGTGCGCAGCAGCCGTACCGACACGTCACCACCTCCATCGGGATGATGGCGCGGTGATTAGTGTGATGAGCGGACCGGCGTGGGGGTGTTCGCGGGGCTCACTCGTTCGGCGCAGCCGGTTTCCGGGGCTTCGACCAGGGCCAGCGGATCTCGCGGCGCTCCCGGCCCTCCGGCGCGTACACGTAGACCCAGCCCTGCTGGAGCCCGAGCCGCTTGCCGTACCCGGCCGGCTCGCGGTGGTAGGCGTACACGGCCGCGGGGCGGCCCTCGTGGGCCGGGACCGGGACCTCGTACCACTTCGGGGGGTGCCCGGTCGGGCCGAGCAGGACGGGCAGCGTCCGGCCGTCGAGGGGGCCGCCGCGGAAGGGGGTGTTCTCGCTTCTCACCCCACCAGTGTCCCCTCCGCCGGGCTCAGAGCAGGTGCGCGGCCTCGCTGACCACCGGGATGACGTTCCTGGCCAGGGTGCCGACCGGCCCCGCCGCCGTCTCCTGGGAGAGCAGCCGGGTCACCACCCGGCCGGTCTCCGGGTCGCTCGCGGCGGTCGCGGCGAGCAGGGCGACCAGATGGTCCACCAGCCAGTCCCGCAGCTCCCCGGCGGCCGGCTGCTTGCCCTCGTCGACCCAGATCAGGGAGGCCGCCTCGACGGCCGCGATCCAGGTCCGCACCATCATTCCGAGACGCGGTCCCGGCCGGTCCACGCCCAGGTGGAAGAGGATCTGTTCGGCCGCCGCCCGCCGGACCTCGTCGACGATGGCCGAGGTCCGCGAGGTCTCGGCGACGCTGCCGCCGCGCAGCAGCGCGGCGAACCCGGCGTCGTGCCCGTCCACGAAGGCCAGGTACCGGTCCAGGACCCGCGCGAGCCGCTCGGTCGGCGGCCCCGCCGCGGGCTCGGCGAAGCAGTGCTCCAGGGCGTCGGCCGAGGAGCGCAGCGCCGACTCGTACAACTGCTGCTTGCCGCCGGGGAAGTAGCGGTAGACGAGCGGCCGCGAGACCCCCGCGGCCTCGGCGACGTCGTCGAGGGAGACGTCCTCCGGCGCCCGGTGCGCGAAGAGCGTCTGGGCGGCGTCGAGCAGCTGCCGCTTCCGCTCCTCGACGCTGAGCCGGCGGTACGCGGGCGAGGCGGGACTCGTCATGCCCGCAGCGTAGCGCCGTACGGGGCCGCGCCGGGCGGCTCCGTACGGATCGGGGCAGCTCAGGCGGGCGTTCAGGCCAGCAGCCCGGAGGACTTCCAGAGCCGGCGGCCGGCGCCGCGCAGCACGCCGATGTCGTCCAGGAAGTCGGTCAGCCGCTTCGCCCCGGACTGCATGACCTCGCGCCGGTGGCCGCTCGCCTTCACCTGGGCGACGGCCTCGCGGCGGTCCAGGCCGACGTTCTCGTACACCTTCGGGTTGACGAAGCAGGTGGAGAAGACCCGGGCGGCCTCGCCGCAGCTGAGCCGGGTGAACTCCTGCTCCCAGCGCGGGGCCGTCGCCATCTGCCGGCGCAGCTCCTCCCGCGCGTACCGCACGTGCCGGGCCTCCTCGACCACGTGGATGCGGGTGACCCCGCGGACCAGCGTCTGGACGCGCTCGTCGGGGAAGGTGAGCCGCTGCATCCAGTCCAGGATCTCCTCGCCGAGGAGGGTCGCGGCGAAGGAGCCGGGGGTGGTGGAGACGGTCTTCAGGATCCGGCCCAGGTTGTGGTAGACCCGCGGCACCGGGTACTCGGGGGAGCCGCCGCGGGTGATCAGCCGGGCGAACATCATCGAGTGCCGGCACTCGTCGGCGATCTCGGTGAGCGCGTAACGGACGTGCTTGCTGGTCAGCGCCTTGTCGTAGATGTGCCGCACGAGCAGCTGCATGAGGATGATCTCGAACCAGATCCCGAGCGAGGCCAGCGAGGCGGCCTCGTGCCGGGAGAGGTCGATCCGCTGCTCCTCGGACATCCGGCGCCACAGCGGGGTGTCGTAGAGGGAGACCAGCTCGGGCGGCCAGAACCATTTGCCGTCCTCGAAGGGGGCGTCCCAGTCGAGCTCGGTCTCGGGGTCGAAGGAGTGCTTGAGGGAGGACTCCAGGAGCCGCTCGGCGACCTGTTCACGGTCGCGCAGCGGGCCGAGGGCGTCACGCAGGAGGGCGAAGTCGGGCTCGGTGAGACTGGCCATGCAACGTATAAGACTCCTCGTCAGTAACGTCGTCAATCCCTCACGCACGACTTGTTGACCCTGCGTCTACCAACGTGTGAGCCTGCTGGGAACCGTAGGAAGGAGCCGTCAGTGTCGACGCACGACCTCTATGCGCAGGCCCCCAGGGAGCCCGTCTGGCAGGTGCCCGCGACGGGCGCCGCGCGCTTCGGCTGGGATTACGACGACGGGCGTGACCGTCTCCTCGCCCTCTACCAGAAGGGCAAGGACAAGCAGTGGGACGGCGCCACGCGGATCGACTGGGACCTGGAGGTCGACCCGTACGACCCGCTCGGGACCCCCGACGAGGCCATGTCCCTCTACGGCACCCGGCACTGGGCCAAGCTCACCGACAAGGACAAGGGCGAGCTGCGCCGGCACTACACCTCCTGGCAGTTCAGCCAGTTCCTGCACGGTGAGCAGGGCGCCATGATCTGCGCCGCCCGGATCGTCGAGTCGGTGCCCGACCTGGACGCCAAGTTCTACTCGGCCACCCAGACCATGGACGAGGCCCGGCACGCGGAGATCTACGGGCGCTTCCTGCACGAGAAGATCGGGATGCTCTACCCGATCAACGACAACCTCCAGAGCCTGCTCGGCGACACCCTGCGCGACTCCCGCTGGGACATGCCCTACCTCGGCATGCAGGTGCTCATCGAGGGCCTCGCGCTCGCCGCCTTCGGCATGATCCGCGACACCACCGACAAGCCGCTGCCCAAGCAGATCCTCGCGTACGTGATGCAGGACGAGGCCCGCCACGTCGCCTTCGGGCGGATGGCGCTGCGCGACTACTACAGCCAGCTCTCCGACGCCGAACTGCGCGAGCGCGAGGAGTTCGTCATCGAGGGCTGCTACCTCATGCGCGACCGGCTGCGCGGGGTCGAGGTCCTGGAGAACTTCGGCATCCCGAAGAAGGAGGCCGAGGCGCTCAGTGAGCAGAGCGAGTTCCTGCACCTCTTCCGCAAGCTGCTGTTCAGCCGGATCGTGCCCTGCGTCAAGGACATCGGCCTGTGGGGCGAGCGCCTCCAGAAGGCCTATCTCGACATGGGCGTCTTCGACCTCGGCGACTCCAACCTGGACCTCCTGATGACCCAGGACGAGGAGATGGCCGAGGCCCTGGACCGCGAGCGCTTCGCGGCCGAGGAGCAGGCGCGGGTCGCGGAGGTCGAGACGGCGATCGCGGAGGGCGGGGCCTCCGCCTAGCCGGTACGGGAAAGGGGTGAGCCCCCGGCGCCTCGGGGGCGCCAGGGGCTCGGTGTCGTGCGTGCGGCCGAGATCAGCCGAACGCCTTGATGGTCCGCCAGTCGACGGCCAGGACCGTCTTGACCGGCCCGTTGGTGTTGGTGGTGGACGGGTTGTACAGCTTCATGTTGCCGGTGTCGCCGAAGCGGGCCCAGATGTCCGGGATCCCGTCCTTGTTGACGTCGGGGATGCCGATCGCCGACGTCACGTTGGCCTCGGTCCAGTTGGTGCCGAAGGTGACGTCGCCGTTGAGCGAGTTCGCCGCCAGCTTGATCGACTCCAGGTCGACGCTGCCGGCGACCGGACCGGGCTTGCCGTGCCGGGCGTACATGTTGCCGTTGTCCAGGTTGCGCCAGAGCAGGTCGGGCGTGCCGTCCTTGTTCATGTCCGCGATGTTGACGATGTCGCGGCGGGCCCAGGCCGTGCCCTCCATGAGCGTGGCGGTCTGGAAGCTGGCGCCGGTGTAACCGGACAGGATCCAGAACGCGGTGCCGGCGCGGAGCGCGATGTCCGGGTGCTTGTCGCCGGTGACGTCGCCGATCGCCTTCATCTGCGTCCAGGTGCTCGGCGCGGGCGCGTTGGACGGCAGCCGGATCTTGATCCGGTCGTCCACGTTGAAGCTGCCGTAGCCGTCGCCCGGGTAGAGCCAGAACTGCTTGTCCGGGGTGACCGCGAACAGGTCGGTCGAGCCGTCGCCGGGGTAGGCGTCGTTGTAGTGCGCGATCAGGGACGGCGTGCCCGCGGCGTCGATCCAGTGGTTCGGCGGATCGGTCTGCTTGCCGGCCGTCACGTAGGCCGCGGCCAGGCAGCTGTACAGCTCACCGCCGGTGCCCGCGACCGCGGGGTCGGCAGGAGCACCGACGCAGTTCTTCAGCTTGCCGTCCGGGTAGAGGACGAGCAGGTCCGGGATGCCGTCACCGCCGGTGTCCATCGGAGCGTCGGCCGTGTCCCGCGGCGGCAGGTAGAAGGAGTAGTCGCCGCGCAGGCTCTGGTTGCCGTTGGCGTCGTACGCGAACACGTTGATCTGGATCGGACCCGCGTGCGGCGGGGCGACGTCCGGCAGCGTGATCTTGCCGTTGACCGGCGGCGGGGTGTCCTTGTAGCCCTGCCCCTCGAAGCCGTACGAGAAGCGCGTCGCACCGGGGGCGCTGAAGGTGAAGTCACCGGGCTTGCCGAACTTGACCTTCGCCCAGGTCTTGCCGTCCGCGGTCGCCTCGTCGAACACCGTGCTGGTGATGTCCGGCTGCGGCGGTGCGGTCGGGTCGACCGTGAGCCGGCAGGGGTAGGACCCGTCCGGGAAGTACGAGGAGCTGGAGCCCGCGGCGGGGTAGGTCGAGTCCTCGGAGCGCACGTCCCAGAGGAACGTGGTGTTGGCCGTGATGTCCTTCAGGAGCGGATCCGTGGCCGGGATGATCACCTGCGCCCAGCCGTTGGAGTCCGGGGTCGCCAGCGGACGCTCCTGCGCGGAGCCGCCGTCCTTCCAGAACCGGAAGCGCAGCTTGGAGAGGTTCCCGTCGACGTCGGCGCCCTTGGCCTTCAGGGTGATGTTGGTACGGCCGATCAGCACACCGGTGCCCGAGCTGCCCGTCACGCACGCGCCGCCGGGGGCGGAGGTGCCGGAGGTCGGCTGGGTCGGCGGGCGGTTGAACTGACCGGTCAGGGTCGCGCCGGTGGCGGCGAACTTGCGCCACGTCTGGGTGTCGGACTCGCTGGTGGCGCGCATGCCGAAGGTGATGTTCGACCAGCCCTTGTCGGCGCCCTCCTGGGCCGCCGCGGTGACGGTGAACGACTCGTACTCGTCCGGGCACGAGGTCGACCAGCCGTGCGCGAAGGACTTCTTGTGCAGCACCTTCGCCCAGCTCGGCTGCGCGTTCCAGGTGGTGCCCGAGGAGATTCCGCCGGTCAGCCAGAACTCCATCTGCCGCTCGGTGCAGGACCAGGAGTGGTTGTTCTTGACCTTGAAGTAGGCCCAGTCGAACTTGGCGTCCTTGTAGGTGGAGGAGAACCGCATCTGCCAGAAGGAGCGGGCCAGACCGCCGGTGTCGCTCTCGTAGCCGACCCGGGCGTCGGAGGTGCCGGAGGAGAAGTTCGTACCGTTCCAGAAGCTGGAGCTCGGGTACTTCTTGTACGCCACGGTCCAGTTGAGGAAGCCCGTGTTCAGCGGCGGGTCGATGAAGACCGGGTACGCGGTGTCGGCCCGGGTCAGCAGCTTGGTCTCGGCCACCTTCAGACCGACGGTCAGGTCGCCGGTGCCTTCGCCGGCGAGCGCGACCGGCAGCTGGGCCGACTTCGCGCCCGGCTCGATGCCGGTCAGACCCGACAGCTTGAGCACGTCGGCCGGGGTGGCGACGGCGGTGCGCGGCGCGGCGTCCGGCTTGTCGGAGTCACGTCCGGAGGAGTCCCAGGCGAACGGCGTCGGGATGGAGGCGATCTCCTGGCCCGACTTGTCCAGAACCTGGATCACGTTGGCGCCGGTGTTCTGCCGGAAGACGGCGGTCTTCGAGGTCACCCCGAACTTCACCGTCGCCAGCGCCTCGTTCCGCGCGGCCTCGCGGTTCTTCACGATCAGGACCTGGCCGAAGCCCCCCTCCGCGCGGGCCACGAGCAGCAGGTCGACGCCCGGGAAGACCTCGGGGTAGAGCGCACGCGGGCCGTCGAGGACGGGCTCGGGAAGTGCGGTCGGCCAGGTGTACGTGACGGTGTGGCCGCCCAGGTCGACCTCGGCGAGCGGGGTCCCGTTCGACGTCCCCCCGGCCAGCGGGAGCCGGCTGAAGGAGCGGTCGGCGCGCGCGGGCTTGCCGCCGCCGGAGAACCGGACCGGGACGACGGCGTTCGCCGGGCTGACGTTCAGCGGCCCGGCGGCCTTCGTGCGGTGCAGCGTGGTGTCGATCGGCGCCCACGTGCCGGCAGCGTTCTTCGCGCGCTGGGGCAGGGCGTCGATCTGGGTGAGCATCTTGCCGTTGGGCTGCGCCCAGATGAGCTGGGTCTCGGTGGTCGCCGTCTCGACGAGCACCTTCTTGCCCGTCCGCTTCGCCTCGGCCACCGCGGTGGCCTCGTCACGCGGACCCACCGACGCGTTCCGCGCTTCGGTGGAGGTCTGGGAACCCGGGACGGTCGGGCCGTTCGGCTGCCACCAGGGCAGCAGCGCGGCGGTGAGTGCGGCCAGGACGAGGCCGAGAGTGAGGGTCAGCCGTGTGCGCGTGCGCACGAACGGGCTGAGAAGGCTAGGCGGCGCGGGCACGGCGTTCGACTCCCGTGTGAACCAGAGGATTTCGGACAGAACAGACAGCCCCGCGGTACAGACCGCGGGGCGCAGGCGCGCACACGATCACACGGCAACCAAAAGACGTCCATATCTGAGAGATTTATGAAGATGTTATGAACGAATGTGGCAGAATCCGACTGAACGTCAAGATGGCTGCATTATGCATATTTGTCGGATCGTAAGATTCCGGATGTGGCGAACTGTCCGCTCTTTCGCAAAGATCGAGAGTGCGGTGCTCTGTTTGCGCATGCACCGTGGCGAATCTCACCCCGCGCGGCTGCCGCTGTGCTCATCGTTCTTGAACCCAGAGCCGTACATGACAGAGAGTGCGCACGCACGCGCCTGATCCGGGCGCGTGCTCTTTGGTGTTTCCGCACCTCATCCGTTGTCTTGTTCGTCTGGGTGGGAGTCGACGCGTATGCGTGCTTCAGGTCCACTGTCATGGCTGGGGCGACATCGCCTCGCCCTGACAGAGTCACAACGACGACGCCGTCGGCTCAGCCGCACGGCGGTCGTCCTATTGTTGTCATCGACGTTGACGGTGACCAGCCTGGGCTCGCAGGCCCTGGCCGTCCCCGGGGACGGGATGAGCCGCGAGGAGACGACCGCAGAGGTCGACCTCCCGGACATCCCGGAGAGCACCGCCCTGGCCGACGACATCGAGGCCCAGAAGGTCCTGAGCACCGCTCAGGCTCAGGAGGTCAAGCCGTACGTGCCGCAGGCGGTCGACCCCTGGGCGGCGGACGCCGGCAAGGCCGACCCCTCCAAGGTCGAGGCGGGCAAGACCGTCCAGGTCACCAACACGGCCACCTCGGCACTGCTGCCGGTCGGTGTCGGCGTCCCGGTCGGACAGGACCCCGCCACGATCGCCGGTGACTGGCAGGTCGCGATCAAGTCGACCACCACGTCCGAGGAGTCCGGCGTCCCCGGCATGGTCATGGAGATCGTGCCCCCGGCGACGGCCGACCCCACCGCACAGGTGCTCCTCGACGTCGACACCAGCGGCTTCAAGGACCGCTACGGCCAGCTCGCCGCCGAACGCTTCGGCCTGATGCTGCTGCCGAGCTGTGTCCTCGACTCCCCGGACACCGGCGACTGCGCCCCCGACGAGGGCGTCGAGACCATGGCCGGGAAGGCCGAGCAGGACCACGGCGTCGCGCGGCTGCGCAGCACCGTCAAGGACGTGCCGACCGCGCAGGCCGGACTGAAGCCGACCGCGAAGAAGGGCTCCGCGACCCGGCAGATCCTGTCGGGAACCGTTCCGGTCGCGAACCTGCTCCCGGACGCGGGTGCCGCGTCGCAGACCTCCGGCGCCTCCGCGCGCAAGGCGTCCCTGCCGGCCGCGGACGGCCTCCAGGTCGTCGACGCCTCCGGCCGCCAGGTCGTCGGCGCGATGGACACCGGTTCCTCGGCGTCCGGTGACTTCACGGCCTCGCCGCTGCTGTCCGCCGGCTCGTGGGCGGCGGGTTCCTCCAACGGCGCCTTCACCTACGCGTACCAGGTCCAGACCCCGGAGACCGCCGGCGGCCTGATGCCGAAGGTGAACCTGTCGTACAACTCGCAGTCCGTCGACGGCCGCACCTCCTCGACGAACAACCAGGCCTCCTGGATCGGCGACGGCTGGGACTACAACCCGGGCTCCATCAGCCGGACGTACACCAACTGCCGCCAGGACTCCAAGAAGGCCGGGGCCAACAACAAGGACCACCGCACCGCGGACCTGTGCTGGGGCTCCGACAACGCCACCCTCTCGCTCGGCGGCATGACCACCGAGCTGGTGTGGGACGCGGGCAAGAAGCAGTGGTTCACCGCCAACGGCGACGGCTCCACGGTCCGGCAGGTCACCGGTGAGGACACCGACAACAAGGCCCGCAACAACGAGTACTGGATCGTCACCACCAAGGACGGCACCAAGTACCACTTCGGTCTGAACCGGCTCCCGGGCTGGTCGAACCACGGTGCCGACCCCGACGACCCGACCACCGACTCCGTCCTGACGGCGCCCGTCTACGGCAACCACCCGGACGAGCCCTGCTACGCGGGCCCGACCAAGGAGGACTGGAAGAAGTCGTCCTGCACCCAGGGCTGGCAGTGGAACCTCGACTACGTCGAGGACATCCACGGCAACGCGATGTCCTTCTGGTGGAAGAAGGAGCAGAACTACTACGCGAAGAACTTCTACTTCAAGGGTCCGGTCAAGTACGACCGCGGCGGCTACCTGTCGCACATCTACTACGGCCAGCGCAAGGACACCCTCTTCACCGCCACCGCCCCGGCGCGCATCGGCTTCGAAGTCGCCGAGCGCTGCTACAACGAGGGCACGCTGACCTGCTCGGACGACAACTTCGCGTCGCCCGACCCGGGTAAGTACCGCATCTGGTACGACACCCCGGCCGACCTGCGCTGCCAGGCCGTCACCTCGACGTACAAGCGGAAGTGCTGGAACGCCGGTCCCACGTTCTGGACCACCAAGCGCCTGGACAAGATCACCACGTCCGCGCAGCGCCTCACCACCACCGCCGCGCGCCAGGTCGTCGACGAGTACCAGCTCAAGCAGAGCTTCCCGGTCCTCAGGACCGGCGCCAACACGGCCCTGTGGCTGGAGTCCATCCAGCGCACCGGTTACGCCCGCAAGGGTTCGACCGACGCCAAGGTGCAGCTGAACCCGGTCCGCTTCGAGTACAACGCCGATGACATGCCCAACCGCGTCCTGCGCGGCGGCAGCGAGGCCACCGACCCGCGCCCGGGCTTCTCCCGGCTGCGTGTCGCCCGCGTCGTCAACGAGTACGGCGGCGAGACGGTCGTCGAGTACAAGAAGCGCCAGGACCAGTGCCTGTCCGGCACCGGCCTGCCGGGCAAGACCGACACGGCGGCGCTGAAGTCCAACACGCGCCTGTGCTACCCCTCGTACTGGCACCCGGACTCCGAAGTCGAGGACATCGACTGGTTCAACAAGTACGTGGTCGACTCGATCGAGGAGCTGCCGAACGTCGCCGGCTCGTTCTCGACGACGACGGCGTACGACTACAAGAACGCCGGCTGGAAGCTGGCCGAGGCCGAGTTCACGAAGAAGTCCACCCGGACCTACTCGCAGTTCGCGGGCTTCGAGCAGACCACGGTCGTCACCGGTCAGCGCAAGGCCGCCTCCGACAGCGGCGAGGGCTCCACCCCCGGCGAGGACACTCCCGGCCAGGGCGGTCCGGGCGCCGAGGCGCCCAAGACCAAGGCCGTCACCCGCTTCTACCGCGGCATGGGCGACAACGTCCCCATGACGGACGTCCATGGCAACCCGATCAAGACGGCGGACGGCCGGCAGGTCTACGACCGTGACGCCTTCGCGGGCCGCATCGCCGAGGAACTGGCCTACACCAACGCGACGGACGCCGACACCGACTGGCTGACCCGCAGCATCACCATCCCCGAGGCGACCGAACTGGCCAGCCGCGACCGCGGCGACGGCCTGACGGCGCTGAAGGCGTGGCGGGTGACCGAGCCGGAGGAGGTCGCGTACACGAAGTCCTCGGGCACCGGCGACGACAAGCGCACCCTGCGGACCGTGCGGACCAGCACGACGTACGAGTCGACCTACGGCCTGCCGGTGTTGGTGGAGTCGCTGGGCGACGACGCCAATCCCGGCGACGAGTCCTGCACCAAGATGGAGTACCTGCACGACACGACCAGGAACCTGATCGGTCTGTCGAAGCAGGTCCTCGCCTCGCCGACGACGTGTGCCAAGGCCGACTGGGCCAACCTCGGCTCGCTCAGCGGCGCGGCGCGCACGGCCTACGACAACACCACCTACGGCACGGCTCTCGGCGCCACCGGGCGCGGTCTGGCGACCGAGTCCTGGTCGCTGAACGGCAAGGGCACCGGCTTCCAGTCCAGCGGCACCACGGTCTTCGACGCCATCGGCCGGGTCACCAAGCTGATCGACCCGGACCGCAAGGAGTCGCTGATCACCTATGACCCGCCCTCGGGTCAGGTGTTCAAGATCACCGAGACGAATCCGCTGGGCCACGCCCAGGTCAAGGAGATCGAGCCGGGCCGTGCGGTCACGCTGAAGGCGACCGACGCCAACGGCTACGTCAGCGAGTCGATCTACGACCCGCTGGGCCGACTGGCGGAGGCGTGGTCCCCGGGCCGCACTCCGGGCTCCGGTGTCCCGGACTTCCGCGCCGACTACGTGATCCCGCAGGAGGTGACGGACCCGGACGACCCGGACGGCAAGAAGATCCGCAAGCCTCCTTACGTCACCACGTACGCGCGTGGCTACGAGGACCGGATCGAGAAGTCCGTCACCATCTACGACGGTCTCGGCCGTGAGCGCCAGTCGCAGGAGAAGGCGGACGGCGGCGGCCGTCTGATCACCGACACGCTGTACAACAGCGCCGGTGAGGTCTACCAGACCAACAACGCCTACCTGAACCAGGACGAGCCGGACGGCGAGCTGTTCACGCCGCTGGCTGACACCACCGTCCCCAACATCACCCGGTACTCGTACGACGGCCTCGGCCGCGTGCTCGAGGAGATGCCGGTCCTCAAGGTGAAGGCCCCGGGTACGACCGAGGCCATCTCCCAGGACGTCCCGGAGAAGGCGGTCCGGTACGAGTACGGCCCGGACTGGTCCAAGGTGATCCAGCCGCAGGGCACCTCGACCTACCAGGTCTTCACCGACGCCGTCGGACGCACCGTCCGCACCGACACCATCAACCCGGCGGCGCCGGGCGGCCGCACGTCGACGCGCTACGAGTACGACCCGCGCGGCCAGCTGGCGAAGGCGACCTCGTCGACCGACGAGGCCCACCCGTGGTCGTGGACGTACGACAAGCGCGGCCGGATGGAGACGGCGACCGACCCCGACACCGGCACCACGGTGACCACGTACGACGACCGTGACCGTCCGGTGACCGTCGCCAACGCCCGTGGCACCGTGTGGAACAGCTACGACGAGCTGTCCCGCCCGAAGCAGCAGCGTGAGACGGACGCCAACGGCAAGGTCCTGTCCGACTTCACCTACGACACGGTGCCCGGCGGCAAGGGCCTGCCGGCTACCGCCACCCGTTACACGGACGGCCTCGCGTACGTCCAGAAGGTCAACGGCTACTCCAAGGAGTACCAGCCGACCTCGACGACCCTCTCGCTGCCCGACTCGATCGTCAGCACCTGGGGTCTGCAGAAGGACTACACCTACGGCTACACCTACTCCGACAACGGCATGCTGGACGAGGCGACCCTGCCCAAGGCCGGCAAGTTCGACGCGGAGAAGCTGGTCGTCCGGTACAACAAGGACGGCAAGCCGGTAGCCCTCTCCGGAAAGGACTGGTACGGCACGGAGACGGTCTACTCTCCGTACGGCCAGGTCATGCGCTCCACGCTGGGCGCGCAGCCGTACCGGGTGTGGGCGCAGAACTCGTACGACGAGTCCACCGGCGAACTGACCAAGCAGGAGACCTACCGCGAGAAGGCCGACCCGTCGGTCGTCAGCGGCAACCTCGTGTCGAGCCGTTCCTACTCCTACGACCCCTCCGGCAACGTCACGGGCATCCGTGAGGGAGCCACCGGGATCGAGGAGAACCAGTGCTTCACGTATGACCCGCTGGGTCAGCTGAAGGAGGCCTGGACCTCCAAGGACCAGACCGCCTGCACCACCCCGAAGAAGGCCGACGGCAGCCTCAACGTCGCCGCCGGTGCCGACGGTTCGGGTTACTGGCAGCAGTACGAGTACGACCTGATGGGCAACCGGAAGAAGCTCGTCGAGAAGGACCTGTCGGGCAACACCGCCAAGGACGCCACGACCGCCTATGCGTACGGCAAGGCGGACGGCGCTCAGCCGCACACGCTCACCAAGGTGTCGAAGACCTACACCACCCCCGCGGGTGCGCAGGTCCAGGCCGAGGCCGAGCGGCTGTACGAGCTGACCGGCGAGACCAAGCAGGTCACCTCGCTCCAGAACGGCGACAAGCAGACGCTGTCCTGGACGTACGACGGCCAGATCGACCGGATCACCGGCGCGGGCGCCGGAGGCCAGACCCCGTACGTGGGCCTGGCGGACAAGTGCCTCGACCTCAAGAGCGGCCTCGGGGCCGCCGCACAGCCGGTCCAGCTCTACACCTGCAACACCACCGTCGCCCAGAACTGGAAGTTCGTGCCGACCCCCGCCCTCGTGGGCGGGACGCAGCCGGACGCCAACCGGGGCACCATGACGGTGTACGGCGACTGGTGCCTCCAGCCCGCCGCCAACACGGCCGGCTCGGCGGTCCAGATCCAGAAGTGCAACGGGTCCGCCGCGCAGGAGCTGAAGCGGAACACCGCGGGACAGCTGATCCACCCCGCGTCGAACAACCTGTGCCTCGCGGTCCAGGGCGCCAACGCGACGAACGGCACGGCGATCGTGCTGGCCGCCTGTGACACCGCGTCCGCGGCCCAGCTGTGGGGGGCCCAGAACGACACCCGCCACATCTACGGTCCCGGCGGCGACCGTCTGCTGACCATCAAGGGCAAGACGGCCACGCTGTACCTCGGCGACACCGAGGTCACGATCCAGCCGGGCGGTGTGCTGCTGAACAGCCAGCGCACCTACTCCACCCCCGGTGGCCAGGTCATGCGCTACGCCGCCGGAACGGCGGGCGACCAGCTGGTCGCCATGACCAGTGACCACCAGGGTTCGACGTACGCCGAGGTCGCCATGAGCGGCACGATGGCGGTGCGGATCCGCAAGCAGGACCCGTTCGGCAACCAGCGGGGCGCCGGCACCGTCGGGGCCAACCAGCAGAGCCACACCGGCTTCCTGGGCAAGGTCCGGGACGACGCCTCCGGCTACACGCCGCTGGGTGCCCGTCTCTACGACCCGGTGGTCGGACGGTTCCTGTCCGCCGACCCGATGATGGACCTGAACGACCCGCAGCAGTCCAACGGGTACGTCTACGCCCACAACAACCCGGTGACGTTCGACGACCCGAGCGGTCTCGCCATCAGCCTGACCGCATCCGAGCGGGCCGCGGCCCTCGCGGGCGCGGGTCTGTCGGCGGCGCAGGTGGCCCAGGCACAGGCGATGCAGGGCAAGTCCCTCACCTCCGTCATCCTCGCGGTCGCGTGGGAGACGCTGAAGGACTTCATCGGCATCAACGACGCCATGGCCTGCTTCGGCGGCGACATGTGGTCCTGCGCCAGCATCATCATCGACGCGATCCCGTGGGCGAAGCTCGGCAAGATCCCGTCGGTGATCAAGGCGGTCAACCGCACCATCGACGCGATCCACGCGTTCAAGGCGGCCAAGAAGGCGGCGGAGGCCGTCCTCAAGGCGGCCAAGGCCGCCGAGGCGGCAGCCTTGAGAGCCAAGAAGGCGGCGATCGACAAGGCCAAGAAGGAAGCGGCGCAACGGGCGAAGAAAAAGGCGGCCGAGGCAGCCAAACGCAAGGCCGACGCCGCCGCCGCGGCGAAGCGGAAGACCGGTAACCCGGCCCACAAGCAGTCCCAGGCGAAGGCCGCGCCGAAGTCCTCCTCCCAGCCCAGGCCCAAGAGCGGGGGCGGCGGCAAGAGCTCCGGCGGCAAGGTCAACACCAGCAAGCCCGGCGGTTCCTCCGGCGGTTCCTCCCGGAACAGCGGCGGTTCCAGTGGTGGCGGCGGCTCCGGCAAGGCCGGCTGCAACAGCTTCGTGCCCGGCACGAGGGTGCTGATGGCCGACGGCTCCACCAAGCCGATCGAGAAGGTCAGGACCGGCGACAAGGTCCTCGCGACCGAGCCGGAGACCGGCGAGACCCGCGTCGAGACGGTCACCGCCGAGATCAAGGGCCAGGGCCTCAAGCACCTGGTCACGGTCACCATCGACACCGATGGTGCCGCCGGCGACCGGACGGCCCTGTTCACGGCGACCGACGGCCACCCCGTGTGGGTGCCCGAGCTGCGCCGCTGGATCAAGGCCACCGACCTGAAGCCGGGTCAGTGGCTGCGGACCAGCTCTGGTACGTACGTGCAGGTCACGTCCGTCCAGCGGTCGATCGCTCCGGCGGCGACCGTGCACAACCTCACGGTCAGCGAGATCCACACGTACTACGTGCTCGCGGGTGCGACCTCGCTCCTCGTCCACAACGACTCCTGCCCGACGGCGGGCGAGTCGGGCGGCGGCGACCATGAGAACTGGGCGCCGGACAACTACTCGGACGCGGAGATCGAGGCCCGCCAGACGGACATGAACGACCTCGGTGCGTTCTTCGACGTTCCGGAGGAGACGCACCAGCTGGTCGCCGACTTCCGTGCGAACCCGAACATGCCGGCGCGTCACGGCACCGCTCCTGACGGACTCGACCACTTCACCGGACGGGACCTCAATCCCCGGCAGCGGGCCCAGTGGTCCTCGTGGATCGGACAGGGCCCGACGGGTGGAGCGTTGATCTACTGGAACAGGCAGCAGGGAAGTCAGATCCGGATCATGGTCCATCCGACGACCGGTCAGATCGCCTGGTTCCCGCTGACGAGGGGTGGCGTCCACAACTACGGCTCGCCACGCATCTACAGCGGCCTCTGGGGCAGGTAGTAGATTAGAGAAAAAGCAGTGCGCGGCATCCCACAAGGGGTGTCGCGCACTGTTACGTCCACCCTCCGTGGACGTGTCCGAAGATCTTCCGGAAAGGTTTGAACAATGGACCACGCTGGGCGACTCGCCCCTGCCGGACTGGTCTTCCTGGAACTGATGGACCTGGAACTCCCACTCGTCCCGCCGACGCTGGCCAACCTGGCCACGGGATATCAGCAGCGTTCCGGGCAGTGTTCCGTCGCGACCGTCGAGCGCACCGAGCCGGATTTCCTCACCAAGGCGAACGACAGCTGGTTCGAGCTGTGCCGTGCGGGCGGGCTCATCGGGGACGACGGCGCATTCCTGGTCACCGTCCCGCTCGACGAGAGCCGCCGGGACCTGTGGTGGGCACGGGTCCGGCTTGCCGAATCCTGGGACCTGGTGGGCGAGGGTTCCGTCACCGCGCTGGGTCTCGGTTTCGGCTCACCGGAGTTCACCACGCTCTCGGTGGCGGGAGACGTCGCCGCCTTCTGCGCCTCGCACGAGCTGGCCGTGACCACCGTGGTGGCGGCCGGATTCTCCGGTCTCGCGGATCTCCGGAAGCACGCGGAATGGGTGGCGAGCCAGCGGAGGACCTCGAAGCAGGAAAAGGAAGCCGCCGGGCGTTGGCTCGAAGCCACCGCAGGCTGAGCAAGGGCCGTCGTCACCACCACCGTGGGGACGACGGCCCTTCTCGTTCCCCCTACCGCCCCCGCCCCTCCGCCTCCAGCCGCAGCCCCTCCTCCATCACCGCGCGGGCGATCGGGGCCGCGTTCCCGCCGCCGCTGATGTCCGTGCGGTTCGCCTCCGCGTCCTCCACCACCACCGCCACGGCGACCGCCGGCTGGGCCGAGTCGGTGGCCTGGGCCCAGGCGATGAACCAGGCGTAGGGGGTGCCGGTGTTGCCGAGGCCGTGCTGGGCGGTGCCGGTCTTGCCGCCGACGCGGGCGCCGGGGATGGCGGCGTTGGTGCCGGTGCCCTCCTCCACCGCGCGGACCATCAGGTTCTGGAGCTGGTTGGCGGTCGAGGGGCGCATGGCCTGGCGGTAGCTGCGGCGGCCCGTGGTGTCGACGGTGGTGCCGCGTGCGGTGGTGGTGCGGTCGATCAGGTGGGGGGCGGCGATCTCGCCGTTGTTGGCGACCGCCGCGGCGACCATCGCCATCTGGAGCGGGGTGGCCGCGGTGTCGAACTGGCCGATCGAGGAGAGGGCCAGCTGGTCGTCGCTCATGGCGGTGTCGAAGTTCGACGCGGCCACCCAGGACGGGACCCGCAGACCCGTGTCGTTGAAGCCGAACTGTCCGACCGCCGTCACCATGTCCGCGAGGCCGACCTTCACCCCGAGGCCCGCCATCACCGTGTTGCAGGACCACTGGATCGCGTACGCGAGGGAGGCGTCCCCACAGCCCGTCGCCTCGTTGGGGAGGACCCGGCGGGTGCCGGGCAGGACGAACGGGTCGGGGGTGCGGGTGGGGGCGTCGACGTCGGTGACCACGCCCGCGTCGAGGGCCGCCGCCGCGGTGACGATCTTGAAGGTGGAGCCGGGCGGGTAGGTCTGGCGCAGCGCCCGGTTCAGCATCGGCTGGCTCGGGGAGGTGGTGAGCCGCTTCCAGGAGTCGGCCACCGCGGGGCCCGTGCCGGACAGGACGCCCGGCTCGTACGAGGGGGAGGAGACCAGCGCGAGGATCCTGCCGCTCGCCGGCTCGATCGCCGCGACCGCGCCCCGTCGGCCGTCCAGGCCGCGGTACGCGGCCTCCTGCATCCGGGCCCGGATGGTGGTGACCACGTCGCCGCCGGGCTGCCGGCCGCGGCTGACGTCGTTCCACAGCGGGAGCGGCGCGAGCATCGGGTCGGTGCCGGAGAGGAGCGCGTCCTCGGCGTTCTCGACGAGGCTCGTGCCGTACGTCTGGGAGGCGTATCCGGTCACCGGTGCGTACAACGGGCCCTGGGTGTAGGTGCGTTCGTAGCGGAGCTGCTGGCCGCTGTCGCGGGAGCCGGTGACCGGGTGTCCGTCCACGAGGATCTCCCCGCGCGGCTCGCCCCAGCGGGTGATCGCGATGCGACGGTTGGCCGGGTCGGCGTCGTACGCGTCGGCCTCGAAGACCATGACCCGGGCCGCGTTGACGAGGAGGGCGACGAGCAGGACCAGGCAGAGGGCGGCGGCCCGGCGGATGTAGCGGATCATCGGGAGTCCTTCGTGTCGCGGTCCGCCGTCACTTCGCGTCCTCCGTGATCGGTGCGATGACCCCGCCGTCGGCCATGTCGGGGCGGGGGGCCCGGGCCGAGTCGGAGACCTGGACCAGGAGGGCCACGATGATCCAGTTGGTGACGACGGAGGAGCCGCCCTGGGCGAGGAACGGCATCGGCATGCCGGTGAGCGGGATCAGGCCCATCACCCCGCCGGCGATGACGAAGACCTGGAGGGCCAGGATCGAGGCGAGGCCGATCGCGAGGAGCCGCCCGAAGGCGTCGCGCAGGGCGAGGCCGGCCCGGTAGCCGCGCGCGACGAGCAGGGCGTAGAGCAGGAACAGGGCGGTCAGGCCGACCAGGCCGAGCTCCTCGCCCGCGGTGGCGAGGATGAAGTCGGACTTGGCGGCGAAGCCGATCAGGATCGAGTGGCCGAGCCCGAGGCCCGCCCCGAGCATCCCGCCGGCGGCGAAGGCGAAGAGCGACTGGGCCAGCTGACCGGGTCCGTCGCCGGCCCGGATCGAGGCGAACGGGTCGAGCCAGTCCGTGACCCTGCCGTGCACGTGCGGTTCGAGGGAGCCGACCAGGAAGGCCCCGGCCGCGGCGAGCACGAGCCCGACCGCGATCCAGCCGGTCCGGCCGGTCGCCACGTACAGCATGATCACGAAGAGGCCGAAGAACAGCAGCGAGGTGCCCAGGTCGCGTTCCAGGACCAGGACGCCGACGCTGAGCAGCCAGATCGCGACGATCGGGCCGAGGACCCGGCCGGTGGGGAACTGGAGCCGCCAGACCGTGCGGCCGGTGTAGGCGAGCGCGTTGCGGTTGGCGGCGAGGTACGCGGCGAAGAAGACCGCGAGCAGGATCTTCGCGAACTCCCCGGGCTGGAAGGAGAGTCCGCCGATCCGGATCCAGATCTTGGCCCCGTTCACGGCGGGGAAGAAGATCGGCAGGATCATCAGGGCGAGGGCCGTCGCCACCGACAGGTACGCGTACCGCTGGAGCACCCGGTGGTCGCGCAGCAGCAGCACCACCACGATGAACAGGCCGACGCCGAGCGTCGACCAGACCAGCTGGGTGGGGGCGGCCCGGTCGCCGGGGGTCTCCAGGTCGAGCCGGTAGATGAGGACCAGGCCGAGTCCGTTGAGCAGGACGGCGATCGGCAGCAGCAGCGGGTCGGCGTAGGGGGCGCGCCATCGGACCGCGAGGTGCGCGAGCAGGGAGAGGAGTCCGAGCCCGGCGCCGTACCGGGCGGCGTCCGGCGGCACGGCGCCGCTGCGGGCCAGGCCGACCTCCGCGTAGCCGTAGACGCAGATGAGGACGGCGCAGACGAGGAGCGAGAGTTCCACGCCGCGGCGCCTGGGGATGCGCAGCCCCGGCGGGGGCGCGTCCCGCGCGTCCTTCGTGTTCGTCGGCGGCGGTGCGGTCATGGACCGCAACGTAGCAAGCAGTAAGCCTTATGTCCCTTTTGTGTGACGGTGTGCCGCCGGGCGGCCGTCAGGCGCCGTCAGCGGCCGGTCGCCCCGGGGCCCTTGGCGCCGCGGCCTTCGGCGCCCGGGCCCTCGGTCGCGGCGGGGTCCGCCCCGGCCTCCGGATCCGCGAGCGGCACGTACTCCGGGAGCGTCAGCCGGGCGACCGCCCCGCCGTCCGGCGCGTTGGCGAACACCAGCTCCGCGCCGATCACCTCGGCCTGCCCCGCCGCGATCGTCAGACCGAGCCCGTGGCCCTTGCCGCCGCTCTCCGTACGGAACCGCTGCGGGCCCGCGGCCAGCAGGTACTCCGGATACCCGGAGCCGTGGTCCCGTACGGTCACCACCGGTCCGTCCACGCTCAGCACCACCGGCGGCAGTCCGTGCCGGTGCGCGTTGGCGACCAGGTTGCCGAGCACCCGCTCCAGGCGCCGCTTGTCCGTCTCCACCGTCGCGCCGCGCACGATCCGCACCTCGGTCGTGGTGCCGGAGCCCCGCACCACCCGTTCCGCCAGCGGGCCGAGCTCGTGCACGGCGAGGTCGACGGTCTCGGTGCCCGCGTCGAGGCGGGAGATCTCCAGCAGGTCCTCGGTGAGCCCGCGCATCGCCCGCACCCGGTCCCGGACCAGCTCCGACGGGCGTCCCTCGGGCAGCAGTTCGGCCGCGGCTGACAGGCCGGTCAGCGGGGTGCGCAGCTCGTGCGCCACGTCGGCGGTGAAGCGCTGCTCGGTCTGCAGCTTGCGCTGGAGTGAGGAGGCCATCGTGTCGAGCGCCCCGGAGACCGTGGCCACCTCGTCCTGGGGGCGCGAAGGGTCCTCGGTACGGGGGTCGTTGACGCGTGCGTCGAGGTCGCCGGCGCTGATCCGCCGGGCCACCTGCGCGGTCAGGTGCAGCCGCCGGGTGATCCGGGTGACGGCGAAGGCGCCGACGAGCAGGGTGGCGCCGATGGCGAGCACGGAGGAGCCGAGGATCGAGCGGTCCAGGCCGTCGATGGTGGCCGCGCTGGTCGTGTAGTCGACGCGGACGGCGAGGGCCCTGCCGTCCGCCGGGCCCGCCGCCCACATCGTCGGCCGCCCCTGGTACTCGGTGACCATCGTGCCCCGGTCGCCGCGCAGCGCGAGGGCGCGCAGCGAACCGGGCAGCCCGTCCGGGTCGACCCCGGCGAAGCGGGGGAGCGGCTCGCCCGACTCGTACAGCCGGCTGACCTCGTCGAGCCGGCCGAGCGCCTTGTCGCGGGAGTCCTTGACGGTCTGGCCGGCCACCGACACGTGGACGAGCACGCCGAGGAGCGCCGCGAGCGCGCAGCACATGACGGTGATGAAGACCGCGGCCTTCCAGGTGAGGGTCGCGGTCCAGGCGGGCAGCAGGGGTCGCCTCACTGGCTCACCTCGGGCGGTGCCGCGTCGGGCCGTCCGGCCCCGGGCGCGGCGGGCGGCGGCGCGACCGGGTGCGGGGTGGCGCTGGGGCTGACGAACGCGGGCGCCGGGACGACCGAGGTCCCGGGGCCCGGCGGCTTGACCCGCACGATCTCGTCCCGTGCGGGCAGCATCGTGCGCTGCTGCTCGTCCCAGGACCAGGCGGTCCGGTACTCGTAGCCCGGGATGCCCGCCGAGCTGACCCGCATGATCAGGTCCCGGCCGGCCAGCTCGACGCTGATCACCTGGTCGACGGTGGACATGATCCGGGTCAGTCCGCCGTTCTCGGCGAGGTAGACCCGCACGCCGAGCTGCTGGTCGGGCATCCGGATGCCGACGATCAGCTCGTCGCGACCGTTGCCGGTGAGGTCGCGGTAGTACGGGGCGAGGACCGGGCAGTCCTTGTGGTCGGTGGTGCAGGCCTCGATCGCCCGGGTCGTCTGCTCGTACAGCCCGTCCGCGCCGCTGCGGGCGTCGCCGTGGGCGCGGACCTCCGCCTGGACCACCGCCACCGCGTCGACGGAGTGGACGTCGTTGTCGGGGACGTCGATGCCGGGGACCCGTTCGGTGTCGGACTCGCCGTAGTCGATCGGCGGGTTCGTCGCGGGCGGCACGTCGGGCCAGAGCCGGACCGGCCCCACGGCGGTGGGGGTGGGGCCCGCGCTCTTCAGCTCGCCCTGGTTGCCGCAGCCGGCCAGGGCGAGCGCGCCGAGCAGCACCGCGGCCGGGACGGCCGCGGCGCCGATGAGGTGTACTCCGCGCGGTCTCACGCTGTTCCTTCGCGTCTCACTTCACCAGGTCGGCGAAGACGATGATGTTGTCGGTCCGGTGCCCGTCCCGGACGGGTCCCCCGCAGGTGATGAGGCGGAGCTCGGGGCGGTCGGTCTTCCCGTAGACCTTATTCGTAGGGAAGTCCTTTTTGTCTACCTGCTGTATCTCACGGACCGCGAACCGGGCCGTGGTGCCGTCCGCCCTTCGGACTTCGATCAAGGACCCCGCACCGAGCTTCGCCACGTTCCGTAGCAGCGCCGGACCCCGGGCCGTGTCGTAGTGCGCCACCAGGACGGCGGCGCCGCGCTCGCCCGGCGTCACGCTCCCTGTGTACCAGCCCGGCTGCTCCGCCTGTTCGACGGAGGGCACCTGGAGCTCCCCGTCCGCGTCCAGGCCCAGGCGCAGGACGGGCCCCGCGTCCACGTCCGCCGAGGGGACCACCAGCCGGACCGGCTCCGAGGCCGCCATCGGCCGCACGGCCGCGCGGTGCTCCGCCGGGGCCGCGGAGACATGCGGCACCCGCACGTCGGGCGCCGTGGCGGCCGTCCCCGCCCCCGCGCAGCCGACGACCGTGCCACCCCCGACGGCCAGCGCGAGCACGCTCCCGGCGAGGAGCCGCCGGTGGCGGGCGGGGGTGCGGCGGTGCGGCGTGCGGCCGGGGGAGGCGAGGCCGGGGGTACGGGAGGTGCGGCGCGGGACACGGCTCATGGCGGGCTCCGATTCGGGCGGGACTGAGGCCGAATCCGAACCTAAATGCCCTAGTTCGCGGTGATGTAACGGTCGGCCGGAGGTGAGGCCGCGAAGCCGTCACACCTGCCGGCGCGCAGGGCCCCGCCCCCGCCGACGACGTACCGGGACGCGCGCCCTCACGGCGCCGGCCGGACGGGCCTCGCCCCCGCCGTCACATCCGGTGCCGCTCCATCCGGGCCAGCGCCGCCCGGCACAGCGTGAGCAGCTTCTCGTCGTCGTGCACGTCGTGCGAGCCCGCACCGTCCTCGCGCGCGTTGTGGCGGTGTCTTCGGGCCAGCTCGGTACGGATCGCGAACTCCGCCTCCGCCGCCGCCGGGCCCATCTCCGCCAGGCACTCGGCCACCGTCACCCGCGTGTGCCGGTTCTCCTCCCAGGCCGCCAGCAGCACCGGCAGCACCGTCTCCGCGTCGCCCGACACGCGCCACAGGGCAGCCGCCGAACGCACCCGGACCCACAGGTCCCGCGCCCCGAGCCCCGCCCGCAGCGCCGGGGCCGCCGCGGCCGCCGCCGGGCCGATCGCGCCCAGCGCCCGCGCCGCCGCGCACCACTCCGCGCCCGAGGCGCCCGGCCGCAGCCAGCGCCCCAGGGCGTCCAGCGCCTCCGCCGGCGAACCGTCCAGCGCCCACACGGCCTGCGCCGCCATCGAGGACACCGCCGCCGACTCCGCACCGAGCAGCGCCCGCGCGTCCTCCAGCGCCTCCCGGGCCGAGGGCCCGAACGCCGCCAGCGTCCGCAGGCACGCCTCCCGCACCCAGTCCCGCCGGTTCGGCGGCGCCTCGCGCAGCACCCGCAGCACCTCCGGCAGCGCCTGGACGCCCCGGACCGCGCCCAGCGCGCACAGCAGCGGCGCCGCCCGGTCGTACAGGAGCTCGTCCAGCTCCACCTCCGCCAGCCTGCGCCGCAGCGCCGGGGCGAGCGGCAGCGCCGCCGGGCCCAGCGCCTTCACCGCGTACAGCAGCTCGCGCCGCACCTCGCCCTCCTCCAGGGCGCGCGCGAGCAGCGGGATCGCCCGCGCGTCCCCGCAGCGCGCCAGGGCGAGCAGGGCACCGCCCCGCCCGGCCCGCGCCCCCGGACCCGGCAGGCCCAGCGGACCCTGCGGGGCGGCGGCGAGCCGGACCGCCAGCGCGTCCGCCGAGGGGCCCGCCAGCTCGAAGAGGCGCTCCAGGAAGGAGGTGGCGGCCTCGCGCAGCCGCGGCTCCGGATCGCTCAGCTGCGCGCCGACGAGCCGGACCACCTCCTCGTACCGCCCGCGCCACACCCGTATCAGGGCGCCGCACAGCCAGATCGCGTCCGAACGCTGCCCCCAGTCGGGGCTGCGCAGCTGGGCCAGGATGAGCGCGATGCGGTCGTCCACCCGGTCGTCGAGCGCCGTGTGCAGGGTGCGCAGCAGCTCCTCGGTCCACGGCGTGGGGCGGCCCGCCGAGTGCTCCTCCAGGAGCTCGCGGACCTGCCCGATGAGCGTGGGGGTGGCCGCCCGCGGGGTCTCCCCGGCCGGCTCGCCCGGGGCGGTGCGCACCTCGTCGAGGAGGACGGTGACCCGCTCCACCACGTCGTGCGGGATCTCGGCGGGCGCGACCCGGGCCAGCTGGGCGAGGGCCGCGAGCCGCAGCCCGGGCGCCTGCGCGGCGCGCGAGAGCCAGGCCAGCCAGTCGGCGGTCTCGGCGCGCAGCGACTCGTGCCGCAGCGCGAGCCGGCCGACGGCGTGGACCAGGGCCAGGCGCACCTCGGTGTCCCGCTCCACGGTGAGCCGCTCCCGCAGCAGGCCGAGCACCCGGACGGGGTCGGGGTGCAGCGCGGCGAGCGCGCACGGGGCCGCGATCCGCACCTCGGGGTCGGGGTCGCAGACCAGGGCGAGGAAGACGTCGGCCCCGGCGGCGATGGCGGCGGCGGCCATCGCGAAGTTCGCCGCCGGTATGAAGTCCTCGTCCTCCGCGTCGAGTTCGGCCAGCTCCTCGTCGTCGCCGAGGTCGATGCCGCCGATGCTGGTCAGCAACTCGACGATGCAGCCCCGGTCCTGGACCTCGGGGTCGGCGACGAGTTCGAGCAGGAAGGGGATGCAGGCGAGCGTCGAGTCGTACACGTCGCCCTGGTGGTGGACCGCCCCGTACATGCCGTCGATCGCGTTCTCCCGCTCGGCGGGATCGGCGGAGGCGAGTCCGCGCAGCAGCTCCGGCACGTCGTCCGCCGGGCCGTACGCGTGCCCCAACGAGGCCCAGTCGACCTCCTCGATCCCCGTCAGCATGCCAGGCCGCCTTCCCCGTGAGCGCTGTACCAGGCAGCAAGTGTGCACCAACGTGCCGATAACGAGGGCCCGCCTGCGGGACGCTCTCGGCGAACCCCCGCGCGGCCGCTCGCTTTGCGCCACGCGGCGGAACGCCCGTCACCCCGCCGTCACCCCGCCGGAGCCCCGCGGGACCCCTCCCGGACCCCCTCAGGACCCTCACGAGGCCCCCGCACCCGGTCCATACCCGTACCCGGGGACGGCCGACCGGCCCGGTTCCGCACCGGGTGGGCCGCCGGGCGGCCGCGGCGGCGTTTGCTGAGTTTGTCCTGAACGAAGCGCCGGAGGAGGGGGACGATGCGGGCGGGGGAATCAGCCAGTGGGCTCGTTCGTGGCTTGACCGGAGCCGGAGCCCGGGGCAGGCTTCCCCGCCCCGTCCCGCCCGGTCTCCCGTTCCGGCTCCTCCGCCCCCTCCCGTACCCGGACGAAGCGGGCGGTGTCCTGGCGGCCCGCCGGCATCCGCAGCTCGACGGGCAGCTGCTCGGTCAGCGGGCGTACGGTCCCGTGCTCCGGGTCGGCCATCGGCCCGGCGAGGAGCCCCGCCGTCAGCTCGGCGACCTCGCGGGCCTGCGGTGCGGTCAGCCGGGGACTGGTGCGCAGGGTGCGCCCGTCGGGCAGCCGGACGAGGACGGCGTGCGGACGGTCGGGCGGCCCGAAGACGCCGACCAGGACGGCGTCCCGGGTGTCCGCGTACCGCACCTTCCGCCAGGACCAGCTGCCGCCCGGTCGGTACGCAGAGGTCCAGGCCTTCGCCACGATCCCCTCGACGCCCGCCTCCCGCAGGCTCCCGAACCACTCCCGGGCGGTGTCCTCGTCCTCGGTCGCGAGCACCCGCTGGAGCGGCGGGCCGGTGTCGGCGAGGGCCGCGCCGAGCAGCTCCCAGCGCTCCCGCAGGGGCCGGGCCCGCAGGTCGTGGCCGGGGAGGGCGAGCAGGTCGAAGGCGATGTACGAGACGGGGACGCCGGCCCGCTCGCGCTCCCGGTGGGAGCGGAGCAGGTCGGTGAAGCTCAGCCGCCCTTCGCGGTACGCGCAGAGCTCGCCGTCCAGGACGACGCCCGGCGGCAGCCGCTCGCCCAGGTACGCGGCGACGGCAGGGAACTCGGGGGAGAGGTCGCGGCGGGCCCGGGACTGGAGGAAGACCCGGCCGCCGTCGAGGACGAAGGCGAGGGCGCGGAAGCCGTCCAGCTTGAGGGAGTACTGGAGGCCGCCCGGGACGCTGCCCTGCGCGGGGATCTCGTCGGCGGACCGCGGCCGCATCACGTCGACGGGCGGGCGGAGCACGACGCCGGAGTCGGGGCCGGGGCCGGGGCCGGGGCTGGGATCGGGGTCGGGGTCGGGGGTCCGGTACGTGCTCACGGTCCTCCTCCGGGGGTGCGGGCGCCGGCCGCGCGGCCGCTCACGGCAGCGCTCCCGCGGCCGCCGGGTCGAAGAGCGGGGCGAGCAGCTCCCCGTACCGCTCCAGGCGCGGGGCGATGTCGTCCAGGAGCAGGACGAGCCGGTCGGGGGAGGTGCAGGCCTCGACCTCGGCCCAGGTGACCGGCGCCGAGACGGCGGGGAGCGGGCGGGCGCGCAGGGTGTAGGGGGTGGCGGTGGTCTTCGCGGCGGCGTTCTGGCTGTGGTCGACGAAGACCTTGCCCCGCCGCAGCGCCTTGGCCATGCGGTGGACGACCAGCCGGGGGAGCTCCGCCTCCGCCTCGACGGCGAGCGCGCGGGCGTACGCGGAGACCTGCCCGGACGGGGTCGGCTCCAGCGGGACGAGCAGGTGCAGGCCCTTGGACCCGGAGGTCTTCGCGTACGCCGTGAGACCGTCGGCCGCGAGGCGTTCCCGCAGGTGGCGGGCGACCAGGCAGCACTCGACGACGCTCGCGGGCGGTCCGGGGTCGAGGTCGAGGACGAGCCGGTCGGCGACGGCCTCGGAGCCCGCCCGCCACTGCGGGGTGTGGAACTCGACGACCAGGTTGGCCGCCCACATCAGCGAGGCCAGGTCCTGGACCATCACCTGCCGGGCCCGCGGGTCCTCGGAGCGGGGCACGGGGGTGGTCTTCACCCAGGCGGGGGTGCCGGGCGGCGGGTTCTTGGTGAAGAAGAGCTGGCCCTCGGGGCCGTCCGGATAGCGCAGGAAGGAGACCGGGCGGTCGCGCAGATGGGGCAGGATCGCGGCCCCGACGGTGGCGTAGTAGTGCAGCAGCTCGCCCTTGGTGGTGCCGGTGGCGGGGTGGAGGACCTTGTCCAGGTTGCTGAGCGCCAGCCGCCGCCCCTCCACCTCTGTGATGGGCGTCATACGATGAGAATCCCATGATTCCCGACTTCACGGGATGATCACGGCAAACCGGCTCGAAAGGCGATGAAACGTGCGATCCATCTGGAACGGCGCCATATCCTTCGGGCTGGTCAGCATCCCGATCAAGCTGGTGAACGCCACCGAGAGCCGGTCGGTCTCCTTCCGCCAGATCCACCTCGAGGACGGCGGCCGGGTCCGCTACCGCAAGGTGTGCGAGCTCGACGGCGAGGAGGTCTCCGCGGCGGAGATCGGCAAGGCGTACGAGGACGCCGACGGGTCCATGATCCCGATCACCGACGAGGACCTGGCCGCCCTGCCGCTCCCGACGGCGAAGACCATCGAGATCGTGGCCTTCGTCCCGGCGGGGGAGATCGACCCGCTCCAGATGGACGCCGCGTACTACCTCTCGGCGAACGGGGTGCCGGCCGCCAAGCCGTACACCCTGCTGCGCGAGGCGCTGAAGCGCAGCGACAAGGTGGCGGTGGCGAAGTACGCGCTGCGCGGGCGCGAGCGGCTCGGCATGCTGCGGGTGGTCGACGACGTGATCGCCATGCACGGGCTGCTCTGGCCGGACGAGATCCGGGCCCCGGAGGGGGTCGCCCCCGAGACCCCCGTCACGGTGCGGGACGCCGAACTCGACCTGGCGGACGCCTTGATGGCCACCCTGGGCGAGGTCGACATCACCGGCCTGCACGACGACTACCGGGAGGCCGTGGAGGAGATGATCGCGGCGAAGGCCGAGGGTGGCGCGGCGCTGGCACCCGCCGAGCCCGAGGCGGAGGGCGGCGGACAGGTCATCGACCTGATGGCGGCCCTGGAGAGCAGCGTCCGCGCGGCGAAGGAGGCCCGGGGCGAGCCGGGCGGGGAGGCGGCCGGGGAGAAGGTCGCCGAGGTGACCGAGCTCACCTCGCGCAAGAAGGCGGCCCGGGCGCCCGCGGCGCCCAAGGAGACGGGCGCGAAGAAGTCCACGGCGCGGACGGCGACGAAGAAGACGGCGGCACCGGCCCGCAAGTCGACGTCCAGGACGGCGTCCGGCGGATCGTCCGCGAAGGGCACGGCCAAGAGCACGGCCACGAAGAGCACGGCCACGAAGAGCACCGCCAAGTCCACGGCGGCCGGGTCCGCGGCGAAGGGCGCCGCCAAGTCCCCCGCCAGGAGCGCGGCCAGGGGCTCCGCCAAGTCCGCGGCCGAGCCGGCCGCGACGAAGCGGCAGGCGAAGAAGGCGACCCCGCGCAAGCGGTCCGCGTGATCCGGCGGAGGTGGCCGGAAGTGACTCCAGCCACACCCCGAATGGGGGCACGGGTAAAGAATTCGCCATGATGTCGCGGGGGCGTCTCGATATGTGGTCCAGGGGCCTCGCGTACACGTCTGTGGGTAGCGCACACGCGTGTTCCTGACTGTTTTCGGTCGCGACGCGTGCTGGCCGGAGACCGCCCCGACCTGCTGACGGCCCGGCCCGGGCGGGGCGGACGTGTCCGGAATGCTTCGGCCGCCACGGGCCGTACATGCGGCCGGTGTATCCTCGGGGATCAAAAAAGGTCCGGAAAATGTAACCGGAATTCAATGTTCCCCTTTACTTCGCAGACACAGCCCGTTTACGGCGTCGATCTTTGACAAAGCGAAGCGGTGGTTTTTAGACTCGTTGGACAACAGTCTAGGGGGAGACGATGAGTCAGCGTACGCAGGAGAAACCGAAACCTCTGATACCCGACGTTTATATCGACCGTGATTCCGTCGGCTGTGACAGCTGGCGGATCCTCGTGGTGGAGAGCGAGCTCCGGTACGCCGAGTCGCTCGTGACGGGCCTGCGCCGGCACGGCCACCAGGTGTCCACCGTCGAGACCGGCGGCGCCGCGCTCCAGGTCTACACCTCGGCCGACCTGGTCCTGATCGATCTCGAACTGCCCGATCTCGACGGCCTTGAGGTCTGTCGGGCGATTCGCGCCGCCGGAGACACCCCGATCATCGCCGTCACCGCCCGCGGCTCCGAACTCGACCGGGTCCTCGGCCTCCAGGCCGGCGCCGACGACTACATGGTCAAACCGTACGGATTCCGTGAGCTCATGGCCCGTATGCAGGCCGTCATGCGCCGGTCCAGGCCCCGGCCGCGCGTCATGGACGTCATCGACCAGGGCCCGCTCCGCATTGACGCCGGAGCCCGCCAGGTCAGCCTCCACGGAAAGCAGATAGACGTCACCCGAAAAGAGTTCGACGTTCTTTATCTGCTCGCCTCCAATCCGGGAAACGTCGTCCCCCGCAAAAGGCTCATGCAGCAGATATGGGGAGATTCCTGGTCTCGTAGAACCGTGGACACGCACGTGAGCAGCCTCCGCAACAAGCTGGGCTGCCGGGACTGGATCGTCACCATTCGCGGTGTCGGATTCAAGCTCGGCAAAGTGTAATAGGCAGCGTCGGCGCACGGTTTCGGAACACGGAGAATCGGAAAATGGCTCACCCGGCGACGCACCTGCCCCCGCGGGCCGTGTGCGTGGGCGAGGACTGCAGGCGCAGCGCCGTCGACGGCGGCGGCAAACGACGGGTACGGCCGGACCTCCGGCTCTGCCCCCCATGTCTTGGCCGGCTGGTCGCGGCCCTCGAAGAACTTCCCGGCCTCTACGCCGAGTGCGAGCGGGTGCTCGGCGGCGCCGGCCCGGCGCGAGGGTCCGGCGAACGGCGCGGCACCGGCGGCCGGCCCGCCGGAATCCCGCTCAACGGCCCGGCGGCCGAGGTGCGTTCGGCGATCGTCGCCACCCTCGGTTCCTGGAGCGGACTCGTCGCCGAAGAGCGGGGCTTCCCCGCACCCCGGCGCACCCCCGTCCACCTGGCGGCCTTCCTGCTGCGCAGCGCCGAGTGGCTGGCCGCCCACCCCGCCGTCGCGGACGCCACCCGCGAGCTGGCCCGGCTGGTCGGCGCCGCCCGGCGGGTGGCCCGCGAACCGGTGCGCCACCTCCCGGTCGGGCCCTGCGTGGAACCCGGCTGCACGGGCGGACTCGCGGTCGTCGGCGGCACCCGGCGCATCCTGTGCGACGCGGACCCGGCCCACCAGTGGGCGAGCCACGAGTGGACCCGGCTGCGCCGCGCCATGCCC
The DNA here is from genome assembly GCF_036240795.1 of Streptomyces sp. NBC_01268. Classification (NCBI taxonomy): domain Bacteria; kingdom Bacillati; phylum Actinomycetota; class Actinomycetes; order Kitasatosporales; family Streptomycetaceae; genus Streptomyces; species Streptomyces sp. NBC_01268. The sequence continues at coordinate 5,690,426 of NZ_CP108454.1, forward strand.
GGCCAGCGCGTGCCCGCCCAGGCCGCCGCGCGGGTCCCGGCCCAGGGCGCGGCACGGGTTCCCGCCCAGGGCACGGCGCCCGCGCCCGAGCCCGTCGAACGCTGGCTCACCGCCCGGGACATCGCGGACCTGTGGGGCGCGCCCACCGGCACCGTCTACCGGCTCGCCAGCGAGCAGCGCTGGCGCAGGCGCAACCGCTGCGGCCGCACGTACTACGCGGAGAGCGACGTCCACGGCAGCTTCAGCGGGCGCCGGCCCCGCACTCCCGCGATGAAGTGACACGGAGGGCCGGGGACCGGGGGGCCGGAACACGGCCCACGGCACCCGCCCACGGCCCCGCCCGCGCACCCGCCCACGGCGCCCGCCCACGGCCCCGCCCACGGCGCCCGCCCACGGCACCTGCGCATGGCGACCACCCCACGGCACCCGCCCCGAGCCCACACCCACCACCCACCACCCCGACGCCCCGCCCCCGGCTCCCGTCCGGACGGCGGGGCGTCGCCGTTCCCGAGGAGATCCCGCCCGATGCAGGCCGAAGCCTGGTTCCTTGAGGTGGACACCGTCCCGTCCGCCGACGCACTCGACACCACCGCCCTCGACGCCCACGAGCGGCAGCGCGCCGCGTCCTTCGTACGGGCCTCCGACCGCACGCTGTACACCGTCGCGCACCTCGCCCTGCGCACCCTCCTCGCGCGCCTCCTCGGCGCCCGCCCCGAGGAACTGGCGTTCGCGCGCGAGCCCTGCCCCTGCTGCGGGGCCGCCCACGGGCGGCCGGTGCTCGCCGTCCCCGAACCGCCGGTGCACTTCTCCCTCTCGCACACCCAGGGCCTGGTCCTCGTCGCCACCGCCCCGGTCCCCGTCGGCGCCGACGCCCAGCTGCGCCCCGCGCCGGGGGACGTGACCGGACTGCTGCCCGCCCTCCATCCCGCCGAACGCGCCGCCCTCGCGACCGAACCCGACCCCGCCCGGCGGGCCGCCGCGTTCGGCCGGATCTGGGCCCGCAAGGAGGCGTACCTCAAGGGCCTCGGCACCGGCCTCGGCCGCGACAGCACCCTGGACGACCTCGCCGCCGACCCGGCCGGCTGGACCGTGGACGACCTGCCCTGCGGCCCCCGCCACCACGCCGCCGTCGCCCTGCGCGCCGCCCGCCCCGACACCCGGCCCCCGGTGTCGCACCACGTCCTGTCCCTGACCGAGTTGTGAGAGAACCCGCGCAGCCCGACCGGGATTTGAGAAACCCGACACAGCTCTGACACAAGCCCCATTGAACGCGGGGGCCCGTCCGAAGAAGCTGGACGTGAAGGTCGGTGCGCTGTCTCCACCGCGCGGCCCGCCCGGCCGGATCCACCTTCCCCGGCCGCCCCCACGCCGTCTCCGTCGCCGTCGTGCTGCCCATCCCGCAGCCGGCGGCGGCCGTGTTCCGGCACCCGTCGCGCGCCCCTCCACGGGGCCACCGCACCCCACACCGCACACCAGAGAGAGGACATCGCCATGACCGTGGCCATCCCATCGACCCGGACCGTCGCGGACCTGCTGCTCCAGGCCGCGGAGGCCCACCCCGGCTCCGGCGTCCTCCACCACGAGGGCGACGCCGGCGCCGCCGCCGCCCCGCTCCAGACGTACCCGGAGCTGGTGCACGAGGCCCGTCGGGTCCTCACCGGCCTGCGCGCCCGCGGGCTCGCCCCGCAGGACAAGGTCGTCCTGCTCCTGGAGCGTCCGCGGGAGTTCCTCACCGCCTTCTGGGCCTGCCTCCTCGGCGGCTACGTGCCGGTGCCGATGGCCCCGCTCGGCGGCGACCCGGAGCGCTGGGCCGCCCAGCTCGGCCACGTGCACACCCTGCTCGACGGGCCGCTGGTCGTCACCAACGACAGCCTGGCCGCCGAGCTGCCCCGCGTCGACGGCCTCGCCGTCACCGCCCTGGACACGCTGTACGGCACCGAGCCGGCCGAGCTGCTGCACGAGGCGGCCCCCGAGGACACCGCGCTGCTCGTCCTCACCTCCGGATCCACCGGCAACTCCAAGGCCGTCCGCCTCACCCACGCCAACCTGATCGCCTCCATGGCGGGCAAGAACACGGCCCACCACATCGGCCCCGACGACCTCTCGCTCAACTGGGTCTCCTTCGACCACGTCGCCGCGCTCCTGGAGTGCCACCTGCTGCCGCTGTCCGTCGGCGCCACCCAGCTGCACGTCGAGGCCGCCGTCGTCCTCGGCGAACCGCTGGACTTCCTGCGGCTGGTCTCCCGCTACGGCGTCACCATGACCTTCACCCCGAACTTCCTGCTCGGGCTGCTCAACGCCTCCGCCGACCGGCTCGACGAGCACGGCCCGGTCGACCTGTCGAAGCTGCGGCACATCATCAGCGGCGGCGAGGCCGTCGTCCGCACCACCGGCGAGGCCTTCCTGGCCCACTTCGCGCCGTACGGCCTCAAGGGCGACACCCTCTGGCCCGCGTTCGGCATGACCGAGACCTGCGCCGGGTCCATCTACTCGCGCGAGTTCCCCGCCTCCGACCAGGGGCAGGAGTTCGCCAACCTCGGGCGCCCCGTCGACGGCCTGCGGATCCGCGTCGCCGACGAGCAGGACCGGCCGCTGGGGGAGGGGCAGACGGGCGAGCTCCAGCTCATCGGCCCGATGATCACGCCCGGCTACCACAACAACGAGCAGGCCACGAAGGACGCCTTCACGGCCGACGGCTGGTTCCGCAGCGGTGACCTGGGCCGGATCGACGACGGGCGGCTCACCCTCGTCGGGCGCAGCAAGGACAGCATCATCGTCAACGGCGTCAACTACTTCAGCCACGACATCGAGACCCTGCTCCAGGAGCTCGACGACGTCGCCCGCTCCTACGTCGCCGCCTTCCCCACCCGCGCCCCGGGCTCCGACACCGAGCAGCTCGTCGTCGCCTTCCACCCCGAGGTCGAGGACGGTGACGAACTCGCCCTCTACCGCGTCCTGTCCGCGGTCCGCGCCAGCGTCGTCATGCACTGGGGCTTCCGCCCCTCGCTGATCCTCCCGCTGCCGAAGGAGGCCTTCCCGAAGACCAGCCTCGGGAAGATCCAGCGCCCGCTCATGCGCAAGCGCCTCGAAGCGGGGGCGTACGCGGAGACCGCCGACGCCGTCGCCGACCTGATCCTGCGCCGCCTCGGCGGCTACACCGCGCCCGAGGGCGAGACCGAGACGGTCCTCGCCGGGATCTACGCGGAGATGTTCGACACCGACCCCGCGAAGCTGAGCGCCACCGCCAACTTCTTCGACCTCGGCGGCACCTCGCTCGACATCCTGCGGCTGCGCAGCCTGGTCGCCCGCCGGCTCGGCGCCCAGGACCTGCAGATCATCACCGTCCTGATGGCGCCGACCGTCCGCGCGCTGGCCGCCCGGCTCGCCGAGGACGCCGCCGGCGGGGCCGCGGTCCGCCCGTACGACCCGATCGTGCCGATGCAGGTCGTCGGCGACAAGACGCCGCTGTTCTGCGTCCACCCCGGCGTCGGCGAGGTCCTCGTCTTCGTCAACCTCGCCAAGTACTTCGTCGGCGACCGGCCGTTCTACGCCCTGCGTGCCCGCGGCTTCAACCCCGGCGAGAAGCCCTTCGAGAGCTTCGAGGAGATGGTGAGCACCTACGTCGCCGCCATCCGCGAGAAGCAGCCGCACGGCCCCTACGCCGTCGCCGGCTACTCGTACGGCGGCGCCGTCGCCTTCGAGATCGCCAAGGTCCTGGAGGCCGAGGGCGAGCGGGTCGACTTCATCGGCAGCTTCAACCTGCCTCCGCACATCAAGTACCGCATGGACGAGCTGGACTTCGTCGAGACCGCGGCCAACCTGGCCTTCTTCCTCGCCCTCATCGACAAGAAGCAGTCGCTCGACCTGCCGAACGAGCTGCGCCACCTGTCGCGCGAGGAGCAGCTCGCGTACTTCATCGACCACGCGCCCGCCGCCCGGCTCGCCGAACTCGACCTGGACCTGGCCAAGTTCACCGCCTGGGCCGAACTCGCCGACGGGCTCACCGACCTCGGCCGCAGCTACTCGCCGTCGGGCCACGTCCGCGGCATGTCCGTCTTCTACGCGATACCGCTGCGCGGCACCAAGGAGGACTGGCTGAACAACGAGCTCAGCCGCTGGAAGGAGCACGCCGACGACGTCAGCTTCATCGACGTCCCCGGCGAGCACTACACGCTGATGGGCCCGCAGCACGTGGCCGGCTTCCAGTCGATCCTCCGCAAGGAGCTCGACCGGGCGCTCGGCGACGGCAAGTAAGCACGAAACGAAGGGGACTGCACAGATGAACGGCAAGAAGATCCTGGTCACCGGCGGCACGGGCCAGGTGGCCGGACCGGTCGCCAAGGCGCTCGCCCAGGACAACGAGGTCTGGGCGCTCGGGCGCTTCGGCACCCCCGGCTCGGAGGACGCCCTGCGCGAGCACGGCATCACCACCTTCCGCTGGGACATGGACGACACGAGCGAGGACGCCCTCAAGGGACTGCCCGAGGACTTCACCCATGTCATCCACTCCGCGGTGAACCGCGGCGAGGACGGCGACTTCAACCGGGCGGTCGAGGTCAACACCGTCGCCGCCGGCCGCCTGATGACCCACTGCCGCACCGCGGAGGCGTTCCTGTACGTCTCCACCGGCGCCCTCTACAAGCGCCAGACGCTCGACCACGCCTACCGGGAGGACGACCCGGTCGACGGCGTCGCCGACTGGCTGCCCGCCTACCCGGTCGTCAAGATCGCCACCGAGGGCGCGGTCCGCGCGTACGCGGCGACCCTCGGCCTGCCCACGATCATCGCCCGCCTCAACATCGCCTACGGTCCCGGCGGTTACGGCGGCGTCCCGATGCTCTACTTCAAGCGGATGCTGGCCGGCGAGCCCATCCCGGTCCCGGTCGAGGGCCAGAACTGGTGCTCCCTGCTCTACACCGACGACCTCGTCGAGCAGGTCCCCCACCTGTGGAACGCGGCGACCGTGCCCGCCACCCTCACCAACTGGGGCGGCGACGAGTCCGTCGGCATCACCGACTGCGTCCGTCACCTGGAGGAGCTCACCGGCGTCCAGGCCAAGCTGGTGCCGAGCGAGGTCACCCGCGAGACCTACCAGTTCGACCCGACGCTGCGGAAGCAGCTCACCGGGCCGTGCAAGGTCGACTGGCGCGAGGGCATCCGCCGCACCGTCGAGTCCATGTATCCCGAGTACGCGAAGCAGCGCTGAGGAGCGGCGAGCGATGACCACCACCACCAGCAACCTGGACCTGATCCACGCGGCCTACGCCGCCTTCCGCGACCGTGACGTCGACGCGCTCGTCGCCACGATGGCCGAGGACATGGAGTGGATCCACCCCGAGGGCATGCACGCCTACGGCCTCGGCGGCACCAAGCACGGCCACGCCGGGGTCCGGGGCTTCCTGGCCCACGTCCCGACCGTCCTCGGCGGGATGAGGCTCCAGCCCCTGGAGTTCCTCGACCACGGAGACCGGGTCGTCGTCTTCGGCGTCCGTGACGTGACCTCCCGCAGCGGCCACACCGAGACGCTGCAGTTCGTCCACTCCTGGACGTTCCGCGACGGCAAGGCCGTCCGCATGGAGGACATCTTCGACACGGTCGCGTTCCACCGGGTGATCGAGAGCTGACGGGCGCCCTCGGCCATGACATCCGCCACCGCGTACGCCTTCCTGGGCCCCGAGGGCACCTTCACCGAGGCGGCGCTGCGCAGGCTCCCCGCGTACGCCGCCCACGGTGAGGAACTGCCCCGGCGCCCGTACCCCAGTGTCCCCGCGGCCCTGGACGCGGTCCGCCGCGGCGACTGCGCGACGGCCGTGGTCCCGCTGGAGAACTCGGTGAAGGGCGTGGTGCCCGCCACCATGGACCAGCTGGCCGAGTCCGGGCTGCACATCACCGGCGAGGTCGAACTCCCGGTGACCTTCGCCCTGATGGCGCCGGACGGCACGGAGCTGGGCGACGTACGGGAGGTGTACAGCCACCCGCACGCGCTCGCCCAGTGCGCCGGGTGGCTGGACGAGCACCTCCCGGCAGCCCGGGCCGTGCCCGCCGACTCCACGGCCGCCGCCGCGCACGAGGTGGCGCGGCGGCCGGCCGGCGGGGCTGCGGCCATCGCCGCCCCGCCGGCCGCCGAGCGCTACGGCCTGCGGGTCCTGGCCGCCGGCCTCGGCCGCCGCGGCGGAGCGGTCACCCGCTTCGTCGCGGTCTCCCAGGCCTGGTTCCCGCCCGCCCGCACCACCCGCGACCGCACCTCGCTGGTCGTCACCACCGAGGACGGCGGCCCCGCCCGGCTCGCCGCGATCCTCGCCCTCTTCACCGACCGCGCCATCGAGGTGAGCCGGGTCCACGCCTGGCCCACCGGCGAACGCCTGGGCAGCTACCGCTACTTCGTCGACGTGGACGGACACGTGGAGAACCCGGCGGTACGGGGCGCGTTGTCGAGCCTGGCCGGACTGGGCGCGACAGCCCGCTTCCTCGGGAGCTACCCGAGATGGACCGGTCCCCGCCGTCCCGCGGCGAGCCACCGCCCCGCCCCCGCCCACACCGTCGTGGGCAGTCGTTCCGCCGGGGCGGAAGGGGTGGGCACAACGGAACGGCGCCCCGCCGGGCGCCTCCGCTCCGATCACCCGGCCCCGAGCACCCGCACCTAGGGGTGCCGTGGGTCATGCCGGGCCCGCCACCGCCGCCGGGCCCGGCGGAAACCCCCTCCCAGGAGAGGTCCCCCATGCCGCCCACCCTGCTCCACATCGACACCAGCGCCCGCCTCGGCTCCACCACCCGCCGCGTCACCGCCGAGTTCGCCGCTTCCTGGCGCGCCGCCAACGAGGGCGGCACCCACCTCCACCGCGACCTCGCCGCGACCCCCGTGCCGCACATCGACGGCGACCAGATCGCCGTGACGCAGCGCATCGAGGCGTCCGGGGTCCGGGACCTCGACGAGGCGAGGAACGCGGCCCGCACGGCCGGCGAGAAGGCGAGCTGGGCCACCACCTGGGAGCTGGTCGACGAGGTGCTCGCCGCCGACACGATCGTCCTGGGGCTGCCGATGCACAACTTCTCGCTGCCCTCCACGTTCAAGGCCTGGCTCGACCGGGTCCTCATCCCGCCGCTCGTCGTCGACCCGGAGACCGGCACCGGCCCGCTGGCCGGCCGGCAGGTCGTGGTGGTCACGGCCCGCGGCGGCGCGTACGGCCCGGGCACGCCCCGGCACGCCTACGACTTCCAGGAGCCCTATCTGCGGGCCGCCTTCGGCATGGTCGCCCTCGCCGACGACCTGGTCTTCCTGCACGCCGAGCTGACGAAGTCCGGGCACGTGGCCCGGCTGGCCGGCTTCCAGCGGCTGGCGGCCGAGTCGCTGAAGGAGGCGCTGGAGGGCGCCCGCAAGCACGCGCAGCGCGTGCACCTCTGACGTACGGAACGTCGCGTCCCTGACCTCACCCCCTCTTTCTTCCTCTCCGAGAGGTTTCGCCATGGAGACCCTGAAGCCCGAGACCCCTGAATTCGAACTGGTGAACACATGGGCCGGCCTCCCCGCCGCCCAGCAGCCGGAGTACCCCGACCCCGCCGCCCTCCACCGCGTCACCCGCGGGCTCGCCACCGCCCCGCCGCTCGTCTTCTCCGGCGAGTGCGACCGCCTCAAGGGCCGGCTGGCCGCCGTCGCGCGCGGGGAGGCCCTGCTCCTCCAGGGCGGCGACTGCGCCGAGACCTTCGACCGGGTCTCCGCGGAGACCGTGCACAGCAAGCTGAACACCCTGATGCAGATGTCCGCGGTCCTCACGTACGCGGCCGCCATGCCCGTCGTGAAGGTCGGCCGCATCGCCGGTCAGTACGCCAAGCCGCGCTCGCAGCCCACCGAGACCCGTGACGGCCTCACCCTCCCGACCTACCGCGGCGACGCCGTCAACGGCCTCGCCTTCACCTCCGAGGCCCGGATCCCCGACCCGGAGCGCCTGCTGCGGATGTACCAGGCCTCCTCCAACACCCTCAACCTCGTCCGGGCGTTCACCGCCGGCGGTTACGCGGCCCTCAGCCAGGTGCACGAGTGGAACCGCGACTTCATCGCCGGCTCGCCGCTGCGCGAGCAGTACGAGGCCATCGCCAGCGGCATCGACCGCGCCCTGAAGTTCATGGACGCCACCGGCGCCAGCCCGCGCGCCTTCGACGACTCCGAGTTCTACGTCTCCCACGAGGGGCTGCTGCTCGACTACGAGGCCCCCCTCACCCGCCACGATCCCGACACCGGCCGGGTCTACGCCACCTCCGGGCACATGCTCTGGATCGGCGAGCGCACCCGCGACCTGGACGGCGCCCACGTCGAGTACTTCTCCCGCGTCGCCAACCCCATCGGCGTGAAGCTGGGCCCCAGCACCACCGCCGACACCGCCCTGCGGCTCATCGACCGGCTCGACCCCGACCGGGAGCCCGGCCGGCTCACCTTCGTCGTACGGCTCGGCGTCGGCAAGGTGCACGAGGTGCTGCCCGAACTCGTCGAGAAGGTCACCGCCTCCGGCGCCCGGGTGGCCTGGGTCTGCGACCCGATGCACGGCAACACGATCGGGGCGCCCTCCGGTCACAAGACCCGGCACTTCGACGACATCCTCGGGGAGGTCCGCGCCTTCTTCGAGGTCCACGGCGCCCTCGGCACCCACGCCGGCGGCATCCACGTCGAGCTCACGGGCGACGACGTCACGGAGTGCGTCGGCGGCGGCCACGACCTCGGCTTCCCCGACCTCTCCGCCCGGTACGAGTCGGCCTGCGACCCGCGCCTCAACCGCAGCCAGTCGCTCGACCTGGCCTTCCTGGTCGCGGAGTTCCTGCACGGCGAGGAGGGCGCGTGACGGCGCCCGCCCGGCCGAAGGGGGAGGCATGAGTACGGCACGTGCCGAGCTGGGCCGGCTCCGCGACAGCATCGACAACATCGACGCCGCCGTGGTGCACCTGCTCGCCGAGCGTTTCACCCACACCCGCCGGGTCGGCGAGCTGAAGGCCCGGCACGGCCTGCCGCCCGCCGACCCCGGGCGCGAGGCCCGGCAGATCGCCCGGCTGCGGAGCATCGCCGAGTCGGCCCGGCTGGATCCGGAGTTCGCCGAGAAGTTCCTCAACTTCATCGTGGCGGAGGTCATCCGGCACCACGAGTCGATCGCACGGTCCAGCACGGAACATCGAATTCCGGCCGCTCGTGACGGGGGTGTTTCCATGCCCGTCCTAGCGGAATATTGACATTCGCTTGGTGAAAACCGACAGAGCATGTGCACGACCTGCGAAAGTGCGCACAGCCCTGAATCCTCCTCCGTTGATCGAGGTTTCCGGCCCACCGGAGAATTAAGGCCATGATCCGGCCCGATTCTCCGAGGCCGGCCTCTCTCGTTCACGACGGACCCGGCGTCTTCTCTCCGGGATCACCATGGGGGATTTCGTGATCAGTCGCAGAAACATGCTCAAGGCGGGCGTGGCCACCGGCGCGGTCGGCGCCGCCGGCCTGCTGGTTCCGGCGACGGGGGGATCCGCCCAGGCGGCCGACCTCGACCCGGCGGGCATCCCCAAGTTCACCCAGCCCATGCCCCTGGCGCCGACGCTCGCCCCGTACTCCTCCACGGGCACCGCGGACTACTACGCGATGACGATGAAGGAGGCCGACGTCGAGATCATCCCCGGCCGCCTCACCCGGGTCCGCACCTTCAACGGCAGCTTCCCGGGTCCCGTCATCCGTGCCAAGTCGGGCGTGCGGGCCGTGGTGCAGCAGACCAACACCCTGTCCGTGCCCACCTCGGTCCACCTGCACGGCGCGCACGTGCCGCCGGACAGCGACGGCGGCCCGATGGACCTCCTCGCGCCGGGCGGCGGGACCAAGACGTACACGTACCCGAACCAGCAGCCGCACGCCAACCTCTGGTTCCACGACCACGCGCACCACCAGGAGTCCGAGAACGTCTTCCTCGGCCTGACCGGCACCTACCTGCTCACCGACGACGTCGAGCAGGGCAACATCCTGCCGAAGGGCGCGTACGACATACCGATCCAGCTGCGCGACGCCCGCTTCGACGACAAGGGCCAACTCGTCTACGCCATGGACGACTTCCTCAACCGGAACGTCATCCTCGCCAACGGCAAGGCCTGGCCGTACTTCGAGGTCGCCCGCAAGCTGTACCGCTTCCGCATCTTCAACACCGCGAACATGCGGTACTTCAAGCTCAGCCTGACCGGCAACGCGCCCTTCACGCTGATCGGCACCGACGGCGGACTCCTGCCCAGGCCGCAGGAGGTCACCAGCGTGACCCTCTCCCCGGGCGAGCGCGCCGACATCATGATCGACTTCTACGAGTACCCGCTGGGCACCACGCTGGAGCTCAAGAACGCGCCCGACGCGATGCCCGGCGGCCCCGCCGACGCGATCACCAAGGTGCTCCAGTTCCGCGTCACCGGCACGGGCAAGGAGTTCGGCACCATCCCGTACGACCTGCGCACCCTGCCGGCCCTCCCGCCCGCCACGGTGAACCGGTCCATCACGCTGAGCATGGACGAGAACGGCATGGCCTCGGACATGGGCTACATCAACGGCCTCGTCTACGACATGGACCGGATCGACACCGAGATCGCCTACGGCACCACGGAGATCTGGACCGTCACCAACGCCAACACGATCATCCCGCACAACTTCCACATCCACCTGGTGCAGTTCAGGGTGCTGGAGCGCAACGGGGTGCCGGTGACCTCGGGCCCGGAGGTCGGGCTCAAGGACACGGTGAACCTGAACCCGGGGGAGACGGTCAAGATCCAGGCGACGTTCACCGGATACCGGGGCACGTACCTCTACCACTGCCACATCTTCGACCACGCGGCGATGGGCATGATGGCCACGATGAAGATCGTCTGACGGGACGCGGCAGGACGGGTCCGGGCGCGGGGGCGGGCACGAGCGACACGTACGGGGCGGCGGCTGCCGCCCCGTACGTGTGCGTGCCGCCCGGCTCACTCGGAGTCGAAGGTCCTCCGCGACATGCTGATGTACTCGCGGTGCTGCTCGGACCACTTGATGAGGGAGCCCACCTCCGTGGACAGGGTGTGCCCGACCGGCGTCAGTTCGTAGTCGACCCGCGGCGGCGTGCTGGGCGTCACGGTCCGGATCACCAGGCCGTCGCGCTCCAGGCTGCGCAGGGTGAGCGTCAGCATGCGCTGGGAGATGCCGTCGATGGAGCGCCGGAGCTCCGAATAGCGCCGGGGCCCGTCCCCCAGGATCGCCATGATCAGAACGCTCCACTTGTCGCCGACCCGGTCGAGCACATCCCGCAGCTGACAGATGGCCAGACCCTCGCTGACCTGGTCAGGAACATTCATGTGCGTAGCGATCTTTGAAGTGCCGTCTTCTGCCACCCCTGCAGCATCGCCCAGAATTCTTGTGGAAACAAGAAGTGACCAGCGCACTGTTTGTGCGCGGCTTTGCCGCGCCCCGCACCGGAGGAAAACCATGGCCGTCGATCTGAGCGTTCTGCCCCCGCGCAAGGGACCCCGTCCCGAGACGACCGGCCGGGAGATCCCGCACGACCAGCTCGAGGACTTCTCCCCGCCGGAGATCCGTGACGCCCTGGTGGCGCGTGCCCAGCAGCTGCCGGGCGTCTTCACCAGCCCCAGCCTGGTCTCCGAGCCCGGCTCCATGGCCCTGCGGCTGAACCGGAGCAACCGGCCCTTCGAGGCCTTCCTGCACCCGTCGGTCGACGAGTTCGGGCACATCCACCGGTCCGGCTTCATGCACCTCGCGGTGCCGGTCGAGGCCCTGCCGGCGCTCACCGAGCTCGGCTGGATCGAGCCGCACCCCATCACCCGGCGCGCGGAGTTCCCGGACAGCATCGTGATGCTCTACGCGCCCCGCGACGAGGACGAGCTGGAGGTCGCGGCCGTGGTGCTGCAGGCCTCGTACGAGCAGGCCGTGGCCTGAGGCAGGCCACGGCCCGCGCGGCCGCAGTCCCCGTCCGTCCACCGCTCCACCGCTCCACCGCCCTTCCGTTCATCGGGAAAGAGGAACACCCCATGCGTGCAGTGACCATCGAGGAATTCGGCGCCGCCCCCACCGTCAACGAGGTGGCCAAGCCGGTCCCCGGCCCCGGCGAGATCCTGGTCAAGGTCAGCCACTCCTCCCTCAACGGCTTCGACGGCGCCGTCATCTACGGCTTCCTCAAGGACGTCCTTGAGCACAAGTTCCCGGTGACCCTCGGCAAGGACTTCGCCGGCACGGTCGAGGCCGTCGGCGAGGGCGTCGGCCGCACCGCCGGCGAGCGGGTCTTCGGCGTCGTGATGAAGCCGGTCGTCCAGGACGGCGCACTCGCCGAGTACGTGGTGGTGGGCGAGGGCTACGGCATCGCCGCCGCCCCCGAGGGCCTGGACTCCGCCCACGCCGGCGCGCTCGGCCTGGCCGGCTCCGCCGCCGTCGGCGTGATCGACGCGCTCGCCCCCCAGCAGGGCGAGACGGTGCTGGTGATCGGCGCGACCGGTGGCGTCGGCGCGTACGCGGTGCAGCTCGCCGCCAAGACCGGCGCGACCGTCATCGCCACCGCCAAGCCGGGCGCGGAGACCGAGTTCGTCAAGGGCCTCGGCGCCACCCACGTCGTCGACCACACCGGCGACCTGGCCGCCCAGATCCGCGCGCTCTCCCCGGGCGGCGTGCACGCCGCGGCCCACCTGGCCGGCGACCCCGGTGCCGCCGTCGCGCTGGTCGCCGCCGGCGGCCGGCTCGCCTCCACCCTGGGCTTCGGCCCCGAGGCCGCCACCGAGCTCGACATCACCGTCACCTCCGTGATGGCCAACCCCGACCCGGCCACCCTGGAGCGCCTCGCCGACGCGGTCGTCTCCGGCGCCCTCACGGTGCCGATCGCCGAGACCTACGCCCTGGACGCGGTCGGCCAGGGCTTCGCCGCCTTCGGCGCGGGCACCGTCGGCAAGATCGGCGTCTCCGTCGCCTGACACCCGCACCACCTGCGTACGGGGTGGCCGGGGCCCACGGGCCTCGGCCACCCCCGCACGGCCGCACGCCGCACAGCACGCCCCACAGCAACGCTTCGCCCCGCCCGTACGACGTCACGCAGCCAGAGCCCCGGAGACTTCCCCATGGACGCACCCACCAGCGCCGCCGCCGAGCAGCGCCAGCCCGACTTCGGCCGGATGTTCGAGATGGTCACCAGCTTCTGGGTGGCCCGCGCCGTGCACGCCGGAACCGTGCTCGGCCTCCCCGACCACGTCGCCGAGCGGCCCCGGACCTCCACCGAGCTCGCCACCCTGACCGGCACCGACCCGCGCTCCCTGCACCGGCTGCTGCGCGCGCTCGCCGGCGTCGGCGTGCTGAGCGTCGACGAGCGGGGCCGGTACGCGACCACGGCCCTCGGCGACACCCTGCGCACCGACCTCCCCGGCTCGCTCGCCTCCTTCGTCCAGCTGGAGCTCGGCGCCGCGCACCACGGCACCTGGGGCCTGCTGGCCGACGCGGTACGCACCGGGGAGCCGGTCTTCGCGGCCGCGTCCGGCCACCCGATCTGGGAGTACTTCGAGCGCACGCCGGAGATGGCCGACCACCTCGGCAAGGCCATGACCGGGCTGACCGCGATGGTCGCCGACGCCGTCCTGGAGGTCTTCGACTTCTCCTCGTACGGGAAGATCGTCGACGTCGGCGGCGGCGAGGGCGGCTTCCTGAGCGCGATCCTCGGCGCCCACCCCGAGGCGTCGGGCATCGTGTTCGACCTGCCCCACGTGGTCGCCAACGGCCGGACCCGGATCGCCGACGCGGGCCTCGCGGACCGCTGCGACCTGGTCGGCGGCAGCTTCTTCGAGAAGGTCCCCGAGGGCGGCGACCTCTACACGATGAAGTGGGTCCTGCACGACTGGAACGACGAGTCCAGCATCGAGATCCTCAAGTCCGTGCGGCGCGTGATGCCGGACGACGGACGGCTCCTGGTGGTGGACACGGTCGTCCCGGAGGACGGCGGCTTCTCGCCGAGCAAGATCATCGACCTCAACATGATGGTCCTCAGCGGCGGCCAGGAGCGCACCGCGGAGGAGTTCCGCGCCCTCCTCGACGCGGCGGGCTTCACGCTCACGCGCATCCTGCCGACGGCCTCGCCGAGCAGCGTGGTCGAGGCGATCCCGACCCGCTGAACGCGGAGCACGCCCCCGCACGCCCCCGCTCTCTCTCCCCTTCGTCCCACCCCTTCCCCTCCCTCTCCCCATCCCCATCCCACCCGCTCAAGGAGCAACCGTGTTCATCGCATACGTCGTCCTGGCGATCCTGGTCTCGCTGGTCCTGCTCGGATCGGCGCGCGGCAAGCTGGTGCGCGACGAGAAGATCGTCGCCGGCATGCAGAAGGTCAACGTCCCGGACAACTGGCTGCCCCGCCTCGCCACGCTGGAGATCCTGGGCGCGATCGGCCTGATCGCGGGCATCTGGTTCCGCCCGCTGGGCATCGCCGCCGGCGTGGGCGTGGTCCTCTACTTCCTCGGCGCGATCGTCACCCACATCCGCGCCAAGGACGGCAAGGGCGCCCCGGTCCCCGCGGTCCTCGCACTGCTCGCCGCCGCGCCGGTCGTCCTCGGCCTCGCCGCCAACTGACCCGTCACCGCAAGGAGGAGTCCCATGACCGCCGCCACCGAGAACCCGACCCCGGTCGACTTCTGGTTCGACCCGCTGTGCCCCTGGACCTGGCTCACCTCGCGCTGGCTGGTGGAGGTGGAGCGTCAGGGCCTCGTCGAGATTCGTTGGAATGTCATGAGCCTGGCGATTCTCAACCAGGACCGGATCGACCAGATCCCGGAGCAGTTCCGGGAGTTGCTGGGCCCGAAGGGCTGGCGCCCGGTGCGCGCTCTGGTGGCGGTCAAGGACAAGTTCGGCAACGAGGCGGCCGCCCGCCTGTACGCGCAGCTGGGCGAGCGCTTCCACCCCGGCGGCCGGGCCCCCGAACTCGACGTGATCCGCGAGGCGCTGGAGGCGGCGGACCTGCCGGACAGGGCGGCCGCCGAGCTCATCGCGTACGCGGAGAACGACACGTACGACGATGCGGTGCGCACCTCGCACGAGGCGAGCCAGGCGGCGGTGGGCGAGGAGGCCGGCAGCCCGGTCCTCGCGGTGCCTGGCCCGGAGGGGGAGCCGCTGGGCTTCTTCGGCCCGATCCTGTCGCGGGTGCCGCGGGGCGAGGCGGCGGCGCGGCTGTGGCAGGCGACCCGGCTGGCGGCCTCGGTTCCGGGCTTCGCGGAGTTCAAGCGGGCGAGGGTGGAGGGCCCGGTCTTCGACTGACGCGGGCGGACGGAGCCTCGCGCCGACCACTCGCCGCACACCCTCGCTCCCCCTCCCCGCACCCCCCTCGCACCCCTCTCCCACCCCCATTCCACCCCTACACCACCCTCAGGGCGGTCAGCTCCCCGCATAACGGACGGAGTTGGCCGCCCTTCGGACAACTGATGGTCAAATCCTTGTTGCGCACCTGTCATTAACGCTCGTTCGCTGGCACGCTCACTGCTCGCACCACCCCCCACAACCCCCCCCCACGCTTCACAGCGAAGGAGCCCGCGTGACCCGCCAGCAGTCCTCGCACCGTCGTACCACCGTCCGCGCCGCCGCCCTGATCGCCTCGGCCGCCATGGTCGTCGTCGGAGTCCAGTCCGGCTCCGCCAGCGCCGATGCCCAGCGCGAAGCCGGCGCGACCGCCCTCGCCCTCAGCAAGACGCAGCGCGCCGCCGCCATCCAGGACGCCCAGGCCGCCGCCGTCGGCACCGCCGCGTCCATCGGCCTCTCCGCCCCGGAGAAGCTGGTCGCCCGTGACGTCGTCAAGGACGCGGACGGCACCGTCCACACCCGCTACGAGCGCACGTACGAGGGCATCCCGGTCCTCGGCGGCGACCTCGTCGTGCACCAGAAGAAGAACGGCGCGCGCTCGACCACCAAGGCGACCCAGGCCCGGATAGCCGTGGCGGACACGACCCCGGAGCTGTCGGCGGCCGTCGTCGGCAAGACGGCCGTGGCGTCCTCGGGTGCCCGGTCCGCGGCGGCCTCCTCGGCCCGCAAGGTGATCTGGGCGGCCACCGGCAAGCCGGTCCTGGCGTGGGAGACCGTGGTCACCGGCACCCAGGCCGACGGCACGCCGAGCCGCCGTCACGTCGTCACCGACGCGACCAGCGGCAAGGAGCTGTACTCCTACGAGTCCATCGAGACCGGCGTCGGCAACACCGAGTACAGCGGCCAGGTGACGCTGGGTACCTCGGGCTCGTACACGCTGACCGACGCGGCTCGCGGCGGCCACAAGACGTACGACCTGAAGGGCGGCACGTCCGGCACGGGCACGCTCTTCACCAACTCCACGGACGTGTGGGGCAACGGCCTGGCGAGCAACCGCGAGACCGCGGCGGCGGACGCGCACTACGGTGCGGCGGTCACGTGGGACTTCTACAAGAACGAGCTGGGCCGCAGCGGCATCCGCGGCGACGGCGTCGCGGCGTACTCGCGCGTGCACTACGGCAACGCGTACGTGAACGCGTTCTGGGACGACGCGTGCTTCTGCATGACGTACGGCGACGGCACCAACAACTCGGCGCCGCTGACCTCCCTGGACGTGGCGGGCCACGAGATGTCCCACGGCCTGACCTCCTCGACGGCGAACCTGCGCTACAGCGGTGAGTCCGGCGGTCTGAACGAGGCGACGTCCGACATCTTCGGCACGTCGGTCGAGTTCTACGCGGCGAACTCCACGGACGTCGGCGACTACCTCATCGGCGAGAAGATCGACATCAACGGCGACGGCACCCCGCTGCGCTACATGGACAAGCCGAGCAAGGACGGCAAGTCCGCCGACTACTGGTCGAAGTCGGTCGGCCGCCTGAACGTGCACTACTCCTCGGGCCCGGCGAACCACTTCTTCTACCTGCTGTCCGAGGGCAGCGGCACGAAGACGGTCAACGGCGTGACCTACAACTCCCCGACCTACGACAACTCCACCCTCGCGGGCATCGGCCGCCAGAAGGCCTACAAGATCTGGTACAAGGCCCTGTCCACCTACATGACCTCGTCCACGGGCTACTCGGGCGCCCGCACCGCCACGCTCTCGGCGGCGACCGACCTGTACGGCGCCGGCAGCACCGAGTACAACGCGGTGGCGGCGGCGTGGAAGGCGATCAACGTCAAGTAGCAGTCCAGGAACGGAAGAGGGCCGCGCGGCAGCGAACTGCCGCGCGGCCCTTCCTGCTTGCGCGCCTGTCTCCGCGCCCCCGACTCACTCGCCGTGATGGACCTCTCCGGTCATGGCGTCCATGGAGGGATGCATCTTCATGGGCCCGTAGTCGTCGATGTCCGAGGGCCGGGGCTTCTCGGGCCCGTCCGGGCCGAAGCGGACGATGCGCTCGACGCGGCAGATCCTGAACAGGCGGTCGTCGACCGTGAGTTCGTCGGCCCGGTCGGCGGCACGGTACTTCTCGGCGATCCGGGCGTACCGCTCGCGCTGGGCCTCGCCGAACTCGTAGAGCAGCGGCCAGATCCGGGTGAGCGCGGAGTAGAGGAACCGCCGGGCGTCGTGCGGGGTGGCCAGGAGGGACCCCTCGGGCCGCCAGGTGTCGCCGGTCCGCTCGACGACCCCGAAGGTGACGGGCATCAGGGCGATCTCGGGATGCCGTACGACCGCCCGCCGGGAGTCCTCGCGGACGGCGGCGGGGTAGCGCTTCCCGGAGTACTCGAAGCTGCGCAGCCCGAGCCGCAGGGCCTCGGACATGAGCCCGCGCTCTCTGAACGGGTCGAGCACGAAGCCGACATCGGGGGAGTCGGCCGACCCGCGGTCGTCCCAGGTCCGCTCGATCGGCTCCACGTCGGTGGGCCGGGGCGGCTCGAGACCGTCGGGACCACTCCTGGCGAGCTCGTCCCCCCGGACGATCCGGTACCGCTCGTCGAGCACTTCCACCTCGTCGACGGCCTCCCGCTCCAGCACGGCCACGGCGGCGAGCAACTCCCGCCGCACGTGGGGGTCGTCGGTGTCGTCCTTGGCGCGGAACCAGAGCCTGGAGTTCAGGCCGTCCCGCGAGACCTGCGGCATGCCGTCCTGTAAGGGCGTCACCATCCGCCACTCCCCACCCCCTTCCCCGCCCTTGCGCTGCACGGCCACCCCGAACAGGGCGCCCCGCACGGCGAGAGACGGAAACCGCAGCGAGGCCTGCACGGCGTCGGCCTCACTCACCCAAGCGACGGGGTCCCCACTGGCGACGAGATCCCGCTTCATGCGCTCCAGCCGTAGCTTCCAGTCATCGCTCATGCGCGCATTGTTCCGCCGGGGGAGGGGGCCCTGGCCAGACTTCCAAAAGAACGACCAGCGCAGTTGGGTTGCCCAGGGGGCGCACACCCCACCCGCCTCACGCACCCGCACGACAACCCGCCGCCCGGCCCCGCGCATGAACCCGGAACGCCCGCACAGGGGACCCGCCCCCACATACAACAAGACCCCGTCCTCAGCGTTTCCACTGAAGGCGGGGTCTGTTCGGCACTTCTCGCGAAGTGCCCCCGGCAGGATTCGAACCTGCGCACACGGCTCCGGAGGCCGTTGCTCTATCCCCTGAGCTACGGGGGCGTCCGCCGCGTTCGGCGGCGACGGGTAGAACCCTACCAGCTCGTGAGGCGTGCCTGTGAACAGGTATTTCCGCCGCGTCACCAGGGGGTGTTCCCTCGCGCGGGTCGGAAGTGGGCAAAAGCCGGACGTGGCCCTTCCCGTAGACCTACTCTCGACGTGTGTCAGGCGTGTCCGGGCGGGTGCTCGTTGTCGATGACAACAGGGTGATCCGCCAGCTGATCAGGGTCAATCTCGAACTCGAGGGGTTCGAGGTGGTGACCGCGGCCGATGGTGCCGAGTGCCTGGATGTCGTGCATCGGGTCTGTCCTGATGTCGTCACCCTCGATGTCGTCATGCCCCGGCTGGACGGGTTGAAGACCGCCGCTCGCCTGCGGTCCGATCCGCGGACCAGTCACCTCCCCGTGGCGATCATCAGTGCCGGCACCGAATACGAGAGGGAGGGCGGCGCCTCCGGCGTGGACGCCTTCCTCGCCAAGCCCTTCGAGCCGTCCGAGCTCGTGCGGGTCGTGCGTCAGCTCATGCACCGGGAGCGGCGCGGGCAGCACGGCGAGGGAGCCGGGCAGGAGCAGGAGGGCGGCGAGGAGCCGCCCGCATCCTGGAGAGCGCGCGGCTGGGTGCGCTAGGCGGGAGGCGGGGCGCTCACGTGCGGAAACGTCGGGGCGCCCGCCTTCACCGCCCACATGCCGAAACCGGTTCGCGTTCTCACCCCCCTCCTCCCCTAGGCTGGTCCCGTGACCCCCGCGGACCTCTCCCTCACCGTGCTGCACGCCGTGCGCCGTGCGGTCGACGAGGGTGCGCTGCGGGTCGAGGTGCCCCCGCGCGTCAAGGTGGAGCGGCCCCGGCCGGGCGGTGTCGGCGACTACGCCAGCAGCATCGCCCTCAGCCTCGCGCGGCCCTCCGGGCGGCAGCCCCTCGACGTCGCCGGGATCCTCAAGGAGCGGCTGCACGGCAGCCCCGGGATCCGCGCCGTCGACATCACCGGGCCCGGGTTCCTCAACTTCACCCTCGACGTCGGACAGGGCGCGCAGCTCGTCCGGGAGGTGGGGGAGACCGGGCCGGCGTACGGGCACTCCGACGCGCTCGGCGGCAGTGTCGTACGGCTCGCCGATGCCACCGAGGACCGGGCCCGGCTCGTCAACGAGACCGTCGTCCGGCTGCTCCGTTCCCAGGGGGCCGACGCGGAGGTGGGTGGCGCCGGCGCGAGCGAGCGGATCCACGTCCTTCCCGCTCCCTTCACCCCCGACCTCCTCGGTCCCGACGCCGCCCGCTGGGCGCTCCTGCGGCCCGCCCCCCACGATCACGCCCTCCCCGGCGGCCCCCTCCTCGTCCAGCACGAGCGCAACGCCCTCTTCCGCGTGCGGTACGCCCACTCCCGGGCCCGGGCTCTGGTCCGTAACGGCGCACAGCTCGGCATCCGGGCCGGGTACGAGGCCGAGGCCGAGCCCGAGGCCCGAGGCGATGCCCAGGGCGAGGTCCGGGGTGAGGTCCCGAGCGATGCCCACGCCGACGTCCGGGCCGATGCCGACGCCGGGGCCGATGCCGGCGTCCGCGCCCATGCCCGCGCGGGCGCCCCCGACACCCACACCGCCGCCCCCGCCCCCGCCCTCCTCGCCCTCCTCGCCGATCACCCCGCCGTTCTCCTCGCCGCCGCGCGCCACCGCGCGCCCGACCGGGTCGCCCGGCACCTCGAAGGCGTCGCCGACGTGCTTCTCGGGTTCCAGCACACCGTTCTGCCCCTCGGTGACGAGAAACCCTCGGCCGCCCACCGTTCCCGGCTCGCGCTCGCCGAAGCCGCCGGGACGGTGCTCGCCGGTGGCCTCTCCCTGCTCGGCATCAGCGCACCCGACCAGATCTGAAAGAGCCAGTCGCCATGAGCCGTTCCGCACACCCCGCCGGGCCCCGTCACGCCGACGTCCTTCCCGAGGGGCACTACTCCGCCCCGCCCGCCGACCTCAACCAGCTCGACCCCAAGGTCTGGGCGCGCACCGTCGCGCGGGACGAGCGGGGGGTCGTGACCGTGGGCGGGATCGGAGTCGACGCGCTGCAGCAGGAGTTCGGCACGCCCGCGTACTTCCTCGACGAGGACGACTTCCGGGCGCGCTGCCGGGCCTGGGCCGACGCCTTCGGCAAGGACGCCGACGTGTTCTACGCCGGCAAGGCGTTCCTGTCGCGGGCCGTCGTGCGGTGGCTCAAGGAGGAGGGGCTGAACCTGGACGTGTGCTCCGGGGGCGAGCTCAGCACCGCGCTCTCGGCCGGGATGCCCGCCGAGCGCATCGCCTTCCACGGGAACAACAAGAGCGAGGGCGAGATCCGGCGGGCCGTCGAGGTCGGGGTCGGGCGGATCGTGCTCGACTCGTTCCAGGAGATCGTCCGGGTCGCGCACATCGCGCAGGCCCTCGGCAAGCGGCAGCGGGTGCAGATCCGGGTGACGGTGGGCGTCGAGGCGCACACGCACGAGTTCATCGCCACCGCCCACGAGGACCAGAAGTTCGGCATCGCCCTCGCGGGCGGCCAGGCCGCGGAGGCCGTGCGCCGCGCGCTGTCGCTGGACGGGCTCGAGCTCATCGGCATCCACTCGCACATCGGGTCGCAGATCTTCGACATGGCCGGCTTCGAGGTGTCCGCGCGGCGGGTCGTGCAGCTGCTCGCCGAGGTGCGGGACGAGCACGGCGTCGAGCTGCCCGAGATCGACCTCGGCGGCGGCCTCGGCATCGCGTACACCTCCGACGACGACCCGCGCGAGCCGCACGACATCGCCAAGGCGCTCTCCGAGATCGTGACGCGCGAGTGCGAGTCCGCCGGGCTCGCCACGCCGCGGATCTCCGTCGAGCCGGGGCGCGCCATCGTCGGTCCCACCGCCTTCACCCTGTACGAGGTGGGGACGGTCAAGCCGCTGGAGGGGCTGCGCACGTACGTCTCCGTCGACGGCGGCATGTCGGACAACATCCGCACCGCTCTGTACGACGCCGAGTACAGCGTCGCCCTCGTCTCGCGGACGAGTGACGCCGAGCCCGTGCTCGTGCGCGTCGTCGGCAAGCACTGCGAGAGCGGCGACATCGTCGTACGCGACGCCTTCCTGCCCGCCGACGTGGCGCCCGGCGACCTGCTCGCCGTGCCGGCCACCGGGGCGTACTGCCGCTCCATGGCGAGCAACTACAACCACGCGCTGCGCCCGCCCGTCGTCGCGGTGCGGGACGGCGAGGCGCGGGTCATCGTGCGGCGCGAGACGGAGGAAGATCTCCTGCGTCTCGACGTCGGGTGATGAAATAGTCGGGTGATGGAATCGATGTCTCAGGATCCGGACCGAGGGCGGAATCGCCCGTCCGGTGAGTGAGACTGGTTCCCACCGCAGGAAACCGTAGAGATACGAAGACCAAGAAGTACGAGAGACGAGGTCGGATGATGCGTACGCGTCCGCTGAAGGTGGCGCTGCTGGGCTGTGGAGTGGTCGGCTCAGAGGTGGCGCGCATCATGACGACGCACGCCGCCGACCTCGCCGCGCGCATCGGCGCTCCGGTCGAGCTCGCCGGCGTGGCCGTCCGCCGGCCCGACAAGGTGCGCGGCGGCGTGCCCGCCGAGCTGATCACCACCGACGCCACCGCCCTGGTCAAACGCGGGGACATCGACGTGGTCGTCGAGGTCATCGGCGGGATCGAGCCGGCCCGCACGCTCATCACCACCGCCTTCGAGCACGGCGCCTCCGTCGTCTCCGCCAACAAGGCGCTGCTCGCCCAGGACGGCGCGGCCCTCTACGCGGCCGCGCAGGAGCACGGCGAGGACCTCTACTACGAGGCCGCCGTCGCCGGCGCCATCCCGCTGATCCGGCCGCTGCGCGAGTCGCTCGCCGGCGACAAGATCAACCGCGTGATGGGCATCGTCAACGGGACGACCAACTTCATCCTCGACAAGATGGACACCTCGGGGGCCGGCTACTCCGAGGCGCTCGACGAGGCCACCGCGCTCGGATACGCCGAGGCCGACCCGACCGCCGACGTCGAGGGCTTCGACGCCGCCGCCAAGGCCGCCATCCTGGCCGGGATCGCCTTCCACACCCGTGTGCGCCTCGACGACGTGTACCGCGAGGGCATGACCGAGGTGACCGCCGCCGACTTCGCCTCGGCGAAGCAGATGGGCTGCACCATCAAGCTGCTCGCCATCTGCGAGCGGGCCGCCGACGGCGAGTCCGTCACCGCGCGCGTGCACCCGGCGATGATCCCGCTCAGCCACCCGCTCGCCTCCGTCCGCGAGGCGTACAACGCCGTCTTCGTCGAGGCGGAGGCCGCCGGGCGGCTCATGTTCTACGGCCCCGGGGCCGGCGGCTCGCCGACCGCGTCGGCCGTCCTCGGCGACCTGGTCGCCGTGTGCCGCAACAAGCTCAACGGGGCCAACGGCCCCGGCGAGTCCGCGTACACCCAGCTGCCCGTGAGCCCCATGGGCGACGTGGTGACGCGGTACCACATCAGTCTCGACGTGGCCGACAAGCCGGGCGTCCTCGCCCAGGTCGCGACGGTCTTCGCCGAGCACGGCGTGTCGATCGACACCGTCCGCCAGACGGGCAAGGACGGCGAGGCCTCCCTCGTCGTCGTCACCCACCGCGCGCCCGACGCCGCCCTCTCCGGGACCGTCGAGGCGCTGCGCAAGCTGGACACCGTTCGTGGTGTCGCCAGCATCATGCGTGTTGAAGGGGAGTAAGGACCCATGACCACCAAGGGCACCCACCAGTGGCGCGGCATCATCGAGGAGTACCGGGACCGTCTTCCGGTCACGGACACGACGCCGGTCGTCACGCTCCGTGAGGGCGGCACGCCGCTCGTCCCCGCTCAGGTGCTCTCCGAGCGCACGGGATGCGAGGTGCACCTCAAGGTCGAGGGCGCCAACCCCACCGGCTCCTTCAAGGACCGGGGCATGACCATGGCCATCAGCAAGGCCAAGGAGGAGGGCGCGCAGGCCGTCATCTGCGCGTCCACCGGCAACACCTCCGCCTCCGCCGCCGCCTACGCGGTGCGCGCCGGCATGGTGTCGGCGGTGCTCGTCCCGCAGGGCAAGATCGCGCTCGGCAAGATGGGCCAGGCGCTCGTGCACGGCGCCAAGATCCTCCAGGTCGACGGCAACTTCGACGACTGCCTCACCCTGGCCCGCAGCCTCTCCGAGAACTACCCGGTGGCGCTGGTCAATTCGGTGAACCCGGTCCGCATCGAGGGCCAGAAGACCGCCGCCTTCGAGATCGTGGACATGCTGGGCGACGCCCCCGACATCCACGTGCTGCCCGTGGGCAACGCCGGCAACATCACGGCGTACTGGAAGGGGTACCGGGAGTACGCCGCCGACGGCATCGCGGCCCGCACCCCGCGCATGTGGGGCTTCCAGGCCTCCGGCTCCGCGCCCCTCGTGCGCGGCGAGGTCGTCAAGGACCCGTCGACCATCGCCACCGCGATCCGCATCGGCAACCCGGCCTCCTGGGACTACGCGATCGCCGCGCGCGACGAGTCGGGCGGCTTCATCGACGAGGTGACGGACCGTGAGATCCTGCAGGCGTACCGCCTGTTGGCCGCGCAGGAGGGCGTCTTCGTCGAGCCCGCCTCGGCCGCCTCGGTGGCCGGCCTGCTGAAGGCCGCGGCGCAGGGCAAGGTCGACCCGGGCCAGCGGATCGTCTGCACCGTCACCGGCAACGGCCTCAAGGACCCCGACTGGGCCGTCGCGGGCGCTCCGCAGCCCGTCACCGTCCCGGTCGACGCCGCGGCCGCCGCCGAGCGACTCGGCCTGGCCTGACCCCGGGTGCCGTGCGGTTCCTGATCGGGGTCACACCCGATCAGGAACCCACATAGGCGCACAGGTTGGCGCGCGACACGCATCGTGCGCCTCCTGTGCGCCCTATGTCGCCACAGAACCTTCCTTCGATAGGCTGTACCGAACCCGCCCCGGTGCATATGCGCGGTGCTGTTGCCGTTGTCGCCCCCGAGGCACGAGCGGCCCCCGGGTTCTGAGCACCTCCGCAGTCATCCCCGCAGTCCCCACGCAGTCACGCAGTGCCGCAGTACCGACGCAGTGCCGCAGTCACCACGCAGTGCCGCAGTTCTTCCCCCGCACAGTTCCCGCAAGTCAAGGAGAGTCAACGAGCGATGGCCGGTCCCGCGTTCCGCGCCGCCGCCGTACGGGTGCGCGTCCCCGCCACCAGCGCCAATCTGGGCCCGGGCTTCGACGCCTTCGGCCTGTCGCTGGGGCTCTACGACGACGTGGTCGTCCGGGTCGCCGACTCCGGGCTGCACGTCGACATCGCCGGAGAAGGTGCCGACACCCTTCCCCGCGACGAGAGCCACCTGCTCGTACGCTCGATGCGCACCGCCTTCGACCTGCTCGGCGGGCAGCCGCGCGGCCTTGAGGTCGTCTGCGCCAACCGCATCCCGCACGGCCGCGGCCTCGGCTCCTCCTCCGCCGCCATCTGCGCCGGCATCGTCGCCGCCCGCGCCGTGACCATAGGCGGCGACACCCGCCTCGACGAGGCGGCGCTGCTCGAACTGGCCACCGAGATCGAGGGGCACCCCGACAACGTCGCGGCCTGCCTGCTCGGCGGCTTCACGCTCGCCTGGACCGAGGGCGGGGCCGCCCGGGCGATCAGGATGGAACCCTCGGATTCCATCGTTCCGGTGGTTTTCGTGCCCGGCAAGCCCGTGCTCACCGAGACCGCCCGCGGCCTGCTCCCGCGCACCGTCCCGCACGTGGACGCCGCTGCCAACGCCGGGCGCGCCGCCCTCCTCGTCGAGGCCCTGACCCGCCGCCCCGAGCTGCTGCTCGCGGCCACCGAGGACCGGCTGCACCAGGAGTACCGGGCCCCCGCGATGCCCGAGAGCATCGCCCTTGTGAACCGGCTGCGGGCGGACGGTGTGCCCGCGGTCATCTCCGGCGCGGGCCCCACGGTCCTCGCGCTGGCCGACCACGCAACGGCCGACAAGGTCGCGCTGCTCGCGGGCGAGGGGTGGGCCGCGAACCGGCTCGACCTCGACGCGCCCGGAGCGAGCGTCCTGCCGCTCGCGCCCTGACGGGCAGCCCGTGCGGCTCCTGAGCCGGAGCCGCACGGACACGAGATTGCCGGTGACGGAGAGGGGGAATGTTTGTTGGAGCCGGTAGTGTTAACCTCAAGTCTGCACCCGACGTCTTTGTGGCGCGGTGCTGAGTGTCCCCATCAGGGACCGCCAATTCTTCCGGGAGCCTCCTCCACTGCCTGAGCAGCCTGCCTGAGCAGATTCGAGCACGCTCCGGAACCGGCACGACACCCCTCGCTTTTCTTCTTCGAGGGCCGAGCAGGGGGCGCTCGGGCCGGACCCACAGCTTTTCTCTCTCTTCCGCCGTACCCGGCGGGACCACCGCCCCGGACACGGTCCACCAAGCAGGACCGCTGCCGGACAGCACAACCGGTCGCCGAGCCAGATGGCCGACGTCCGCTCCAGGGAAGGACCCTTCGTGAGCGACACCACCGATCTGATGGGCGTGACTGCCGACAACAGTGTCGACACCTCCGCGCCCGCCGCAGGTGCTGCCTCCGGCACCACCGCACGGCGCCGCCGCTCCGGCACCGGCCTCGAGGGCATGGTCCTGGCCGAGCTGCAGCAGGTCGCGTCCGGCCTCGGCATCAGGGGCACCGCGCGGATGCGCAAGAGCCAGCTGATCGAGGTCATCAAGGAGGCGCAGGCCGGTGGCGGTTCCGCCGCCCCCGCCAAGTCGGCCGACGCCGCCGAGACCAAGCCCAAGCGCCGCACCGCGGCCAAGGCCCGTACGAGCGACGCCGAGGCCGCGCCGAAGGCCGAGAAGGCCGAGCCGGTGGCCCAGCAGCAGATCGAGATCCCGGGCCAGCCCGCGTCCGAGGACGCCCCGGCCGGCGAGCGCCGCCGCCGTCGCGCCACCGCCCCCGCCGGTTCTCCGGAGGGCGAGGCCAAGGCCGAGACCGCGCAGGCCGTCAAGACCGAGGCGCGCGCCGAGACCAAGACCGAGACCCAGGGCGACGCCAAGGCCGAGGCCGCCGTCGACGGCGCCGAGGGCCGCGGCCGTCGTGACCGCGGCGAGCGGGGCGAGCGCGGTGACCGCCGCGACCGTCAGCGCGACCGCCGTGACCGCGGCAAGGGCGACGAGCAGCAGGGCGGTGGCCAGGGCGGCCAGCGCCAGCGTCAGGGCGGCCAGGGCCAGCCCCAGGTCCAGGGCCAGCCGGGCGGCCAGCCGGCCGGTCTGCAGGACGAGGACGACTTCGAGGGCGGCCGTCGCGGCCGTCGCGGGCGCTACCGCGACCGTCGTGGGCGTCGTGGGCGTGACGAGTTCGCCGCCGGCGAGCCGCAGGTCGCCGACGACGACGTCCTGATCCCCGTCGCGGGCATCCTCGACATCCTCGACAACTACGCGTTCATCCGGACCTCCGGCTACCTGCCCGGCCCGAACGACGTGTACGTCTCCCTCGCCCAGGTCCGCAAGAGCGGCCTGCGCAAGGGTGACCACGTCACCGGTGCCGTGCGCCAGCCGAAGGAGGGCGAGCGCCGCGAGAAGTTCAACGCGCTGGTGCGCCTCGACTCGGTCAACGGCATGGCGCCGGAGTCCGGCCGCGGCCGCCCCGAGTTCAACAAGCTCACCCCGCTGTACCCGCAGGACCGCCTCCGTCTGGAGACCGACCCGGGCGTGCTGACCACGCGGATCATCGACCTCGTGTCGCCGATCGGCAAGGGCCAGCGCGGTCTGATCGTGGCCCCGCCGAAGACCGGCAAGACCATGATCATGCAGGCGATCGCCAACGCGATCACCCACAACAACCCCGAGTGCCACCTGATGGTCGTCCTGGTCGACGAGCGTCCGGAAGAGGTCACCGACATGCAGCGGTCGGTCAAGGGCGAGGTCATCTCCTCGACCTTCGACCGCCCGGCCGAGGACCACACCACCGTCGCCGAGCTGGCCATCGAGCGCGCCAAGCGCCTCGTCGAGCTGGGTCACGACGTGGTCGTCCTGCTGGACTCCATCACCCGCCTGGGCCGCGCGTACAACCTCGCGGCGCCCGCCTCCGGCCGCATCCTGTCCGGTGGTGTCGACTCGACCGCGCTCTACCCGCCGAAGCGCTTCTTCGGTGCCGCGCGCAACATCGAGGACGGCGGCTCGCTGACCATCCTGGCCACCGCGCTGGTCGACACCGGCTCGCGCATGGACGAGGTGATCTTCGAGGAGTTCAAGGGCACCGGCAACATGGAGCTCAAGCTGGACCGGAAGCTGGCCGACAAGCGCATCTTCCCGGCCGTCGACGTCGACGCCTCGGGCACCCGCAAGGAGGAGATCCTCCTCGGCAGCGACGAGCTCTCCATCACCTGGAAGCTGCGCCGCGTGCTGCACGCGCTGGACCAGCAGCAGGCGATCGAGCTGCTGCTGGACAAGATGAAGCAGACGAAGTCCAACGGCGAGTTCCTGCTCCAGATCCAGAAGACGACTCCCGGAGCGGCGAACAACGACTGACGCGAGACGTCGGTCACACGGCCGCGGGCCGGCTTCGGCCCCGTGATCCGGCCGTGACCTGCACGAACGACTGCGCCCACCGTGTCCGCACGGTGGGCGCAGTCGCGTTACCGTCCGTAGCGCACCGAAACCTCACAGGCTCCTGTGCAACCCTTTTGGGTGTTTCGCCGTCACAGAAGGTGAAACCGAGGCCTGAGGGATGACGATGACCGAGCACAGCCAAGGCACCCGAATACGAGGCACCGGCCGCCGTCGGAAGCCGCCCACCAAGGGGCGCCGCGTGGTGACCGTGGTGGCGTGGGGCGCCGCGGCGCTCGTCGTCCTCGGCGGTGCCGGACTCGGCTACGCGTACGTCAAGCTGGACGGCAACATCAAGGGCGTCGACATCAACGCCCAGCTGGGCAAGGGTCGCCCCGACGACGTCGACAACGGCTCGATGGACATCCTCGTGCTCGGTTCCGACTCCCGCTCCGGCGACAACAGCGCGTACGGCAAGGACGAGGGCGGCGCCCGGTCCGACACCGCGATGGTCGTGCACGTCTACGAGGGCCACAAGAAGGCCTCCGTGGTCTCCATCCCGCGCG
The DNA here is from genome assembly GCF_036240795.1 of Streptomyces sp. NBC_01268. Classification (NCBI taxonomy): domain Bacteria; kingdom Bacillati; phylum Actinomycetota; class Actinomycetes; order Kitasatosporales; family Streptomycetaceae; genus Streptomyces; species Streptomyces sp. NBC_01268. The sequence goes on from NZ_CP108454.1 coordinate 5,719,059, forward strand.
ACACCCTGATCGACCGCCCGCGGTGCACCGACTCCGCGGGCAACGCCGTGCCGGCCGAACACCGGGCCATGTTCAACACCGCGTACGAGGTCGGCGGCCCCGCCTGCGCCGTGAAGACCGTCGAATCGATGTCCGGGATCCGCATGGACCACTACATCGAGGTCGACTTCACCGGCTTCAAGAAGCTCATCGACCGGCTCGGCGGCGTCGAGGTCACCACGACCAAGGCCATCAAGGACAGCAAGAGCCACCTCGACCTCGAACCCGGCACCCACACCCTCGACGGCGAGCAGTCCCTCGGCCTGGTCCGCACCCGCAAGAGCGTCGGCGACGGCAGCGACCTCGGCCGCATCCAGCTCCAGCAGGCCTTCATGAAGGCCTTCATCGACCAGGTGAAGAGCGTCGGCGTCTTCACCAACCCCAAGACGCTCTTCGACCTCGCCGACACCGCCACCAAGGCCATCACGCCCGACTCCGAGCTCGACTCGGTCAACGAGCTCATGGGCTTCGCCAAGAGCCTGTCCGGCCTCGGTGCCGACGACGTCCACATGGTCACGCTGCCGGTCGAGTACGACCCGCGCGACCCCAACCGCGTCATCCCCCTGGAAGCCCAGTCCCAGGAGGTCTGGAAGGCCCTCAAGGCCGACCGGCCCATCCCGGCCGCGGCCGCCGAGAGCGGGGCCACCGGCAAGGCCGACGGCCTCGTGAAATAGCCCGGGGGAGCCCTGGAGGCACCCTCGGGAGCACCCCGGACGAAGCCCAGGAATAGTTTCGGCCACACCCCGGTTTTGGGAGATGCGGCCGGTCCTGGCAGACTGGTACGTCGGCCCCGGTTCACGCAGGTGCAGCCAGCACGGCGACCCGGAGCCCTCCCGAAACTAGGAGACACCTTGAAGCGCGAGATCCACCCCGAGTACGTCGAGACCCAGGTCAGCTGCACCTGTGGCGCGTCGTTCACCACGCGTAGCACCCTGACCGAGGGCACCATCCGTGCCGAGGTCTGCTCCGAGTGCCACCCGTTCTACACGGGCAAGCAGAAGATCCTCGACACCGGCGGCCGCGTCGCCCGCTTCGAGGCCCGCTTCGGCAAGGGTGCGGCCAAGAAGTAGCACGTCACTGCGCCGGTCCTTGGTCGCTCCCGCTCGGGGCACCGGACCGGCGCTTTGCCGTCCCCGCAGTGGTTCCCGCAGCAGCCCTTTTTGAAATCCACCCCAGGAGCACCCGATGTTCGAAGCGGTCGAGGACCTGGTCGGCGAGCACGCCGACCTCGAGAAGAAGCTCGCCGACCCTTCGGTCCACTCCGACCAGGCGAACGCGCGCAAGCTCAACAAGCGTTACGCGGAGCTGACCCCGATCATCGGCGCGTACAAGGCGTGGAAGCAGACGGCGGAGGACATCGACACCGCCAAGGAGCTGGCCGCCGACGACCCCGACTTCGCCGCCGAGGTCAAGGAGCTGGAGAAGCAGCGCGAGGAGCTGACGGACAGGCTCCGCCTGCTGCTCGTCCCGCGCGACCCCAGCGACGACAAGGACGTCATCCTGGAGATCAAGGCCGGCGCGGGCGGCGACGAGTCCGCCCTGTTCGCCGGCGACCTGCTGCGGATGTACCTGCGCTACGCCGAGCGCGTGGGGTGGAAGACCGAGATCATCGACGCCACCGAGTCCGAGCTGGGCGGCTACAAGGACGTCCAGGTCGCCGTGAAGACCAAGGGCGGCAACGGGGCCACCGAGCCCGGCCAGGGCGTCTGGGCGCGGCTGAAGTACGAGGGCGGGGTGCACCGCGTGCAGCGCGTGCCCGCCACCGAGTCGCAGGGCCGCATCCACACCTCCGCGGCCGGCGTGCTGGTCACCCCGGAGGCCGAGGAGGTCGACGTGGAGATCCACGCCAACGACCTGCGCATCGACGTCTACCGCTCGTCCGGTCCCGGCGGCCAGTCCGTCAACACCACCGACTCCGCGGTCCGCATCACCCACCTGCCGACCGGCATCGTCGCCTCCTGCCAGAACGAGAAGAGCCAGCTCCAGAACAAGGAGCAGGCCATGCGCATCCTGCGGTCCCGGCTGCTCGCCGCGGCGCAGGAGAAGGCCGAGGCCGAGGCCGCGGACGCGCGCCGCAGCCAGGTCCGCACGGTCGACCGCTCCGAGAAGATCCGGACGTACAACTTCCCGGAGAACCGCATCTCGGACCACCGCGTCGGCTTCAAGGCGTACAACCTGGACCAGGTGCTCGACGGAGAGCTGGACCCGATGATCCAGGCCTGTGTCGACGCCGACTCGGCCGCCAAGCTGGCCAACGCGTAAGGCCGCGCACGACCTTGTAAAGCCCCACCCGCACCACGGAGGACCAGCGTGAACCTGCTGCTTGCCGAGGTGGCCCAGGCCACCCAGCGGCTGGCCGACGCCGGCGTTCCCTCACCGCGTTTCGACGCCGAGGAGCTCGCCGCGTTCGTGCACGGCGTCAAGCGGGGGGAGCTGCACAACGTCAAGGACGCGGACTTCGACGCCCGCTACTGGGAGGCGATCGCGCGCCGCGAGGCGCGCGAACCCCTCCAGCACATCACCGGGCGGGCGTTCTTCCGCTACCTGGAGCTCCAGGTGGGCCCCGGCGTGTTCGTGCCGCGCCCGGAGACCGAGTCGGTCGTCGGCTGGGCCATAGACGCCGTACGCGCCATGGACGTCGTCGAGCCGCTCATCGTCGACCTGTGCACCGGCTCGGGCGCCATCGCGCTCGCCATGGCGCAGGAGGTGCCGCGCTCGCGCGTGCACGCGGTCGAGCTCTCCGACGACGCGCTCGTGTGGACCCGCAAGAACGCCCAGGGCTCGCGCGTCACCGTGCACCAGGGCGACGCGCTGACCGCGCTGCCGGAGCTCAACGGCCAGGTCGACCTGGTCATCTCCAACCCGCCGTACATCCCGCTCACCGAGTGGGAGTACGTGGCCCCCGAGGCCCGCGACCACGACCCGGACATGGCGCTCTTCTCCGGCGAGGACGGTCTCGACACCATCCGGGGCATCGAGCGCACCGCGCACCGGCTGCTGCGTCCCGGCGGGCTCGTCGTCATCGAGCACGCGGACACGCAGGGCGGCCAGGTGCCGTGGATCTTCAACGAGGAGGCCGGCTGGGCGGACGCCGCCGACCACCCCGACCTGAACAACCGGCCGCGCTTCGCGACCGCCCGCAAGGCCACCCCATGACCAACCAGTCCAGGCACGACGCGTACGAGAAGGCAGGCGAGTGATGGCCCGGCGATACGACTGCAACGAGGCGACGGACCGGGCGACGGGTCTGCGTGAGGCCGCGTCCGCCGTACGCCGCGGCGAGCTCGTCGTGCTGCCCACCGACACCGTGTACGGGATCGGCGCGGACGCCTTCAGCTCGGAGGCCGTCGCGGACCTGCTCGCGGCCAAGGGCCGCGGCCGGAACATGCCGACGCCCGTCCTGATCGGCTCCCCGAACACGCTGCACGGCCTCGTCACGGACTTCACCGAGCAGGCCTGGGAGCTCGTCGACGCCTTCTGGCCGGGTGCGCTCACCCTGGTCGCCAAGCACCAGCCCTCGCTCCAGTGGGACCTCGGCGACACCCGGGGCACCGTCGCGATCCGCATGCCGCTGCACCCGGTCGCCATCGAGCTGCTCACCGAGGTCGGCCCGATGGCCGTCTCCTCGGCCAACCTGACCGGACACCCGTCGCCGGAGGACTGCGACGCCGCCCAGGGCATGCTCGGCGACTCCGTCTCCGTGTACCTGGACGGCGGTCCGACCCCCGGCATCGTGCCGTCGTCCATCGTCGACGTGACGGGCAAGGTGCCGGTGCTGCTGCGCGCCGGCGCGCTCACCGCGGAGGAGCTCCGGAAGGTGGTACCCGACCTCGAGGTGGCGAATTGACCGCCCCTGAGGGGCGTGGCATAGCGGGGCACCCGAACGACGGCACCACCTTCCGCATCCTCCACGTCAGCACCGGCAACGTCTGCCGCTCGCCGATCACCGAGCGGCTGACCCGGCATGCCCTGAGCGACCGCCTCGGCGATCCGCTGGGCGGCGGCCTCATCGTGGAGAGCGCGGGTACCTGGGGCCACGAGGGCGCCCCCATGGAGGCCAACGCGGAGCTGGTCCTCGCCGACTTCGGCGCGGACCACACCGGCTTCGTGGGGCGCGAGCTCCTCGACGAGCACGTCATCCGCGCCGACCTGGTCCTCACCGCGACCCGCGACCACCGCGCGCAGGTCATCTCGATGGGCCACTCGGCGGGCCTGCGCACCTTCACCCTGAAGGAGTTCACCCGCCTCGTCCGGGCCATAGATCCGACGACCCTCCCCGACCCCCGCGACGGCCACGACACGATCGACCGCGCCCGCGCCCTGGTCCGTGCCGCCGCCGCTCTACGCGGGTGGCTCCTGGCCCCGTCGGCCGAGGCGGACGAGGTGAACGACCCGTACGGGGCGCCCATCACGTTCTTCCGCTCCATCGGCGACGAGATCCAGCAGGCGCTGGACCCGGTCGTGACGGCGCTGACAGGCGTGTCGGCCAGGCGCTGACGCCGCTGACGGGGGCTCCGGCGCCCCGGCAGGTGCGCGTGGACCCCGGGCGGCCCCGTGGGGCGGCGAAGGCGGCCCGGCGTGCCTACAGTGGATTTCCAGACCGCTCACGCCCGGAGCCCCCCATGCCGGTCACCGCGCCTCCCGAGGCAGAACACCAGAGCCCGCTCGACGTGCTGCGCCGCCAGGACCCCGAGGTCGCCGACGTGCTGCTCGGCGAGGCGCGCCGGCAGGGGGACAGCCTCCAGCTGATCGCCGCCGAGAACTTCACCTCGCCGGCCGTCCTCGCCGCCCTCGGCTCGCAGCTCGCGAACAAGTACGCCGAGGGATATCCCGGCGCCCGTCACCACGGCGGCTGCGAGTACGCCGACGCCGCCGAACGGATCGCCGTCGACCGGGCGCGCTCCCTCTTCGGCGCCGAGCACGCCAACGTGCAGGCCCACTCGGGCTCCTCCGCCGTGCTCGCCGCCTACGCGGCGCTGCTGCGCCCCGGGGACACCGTGCTCGCCATGGGGCTCGCGTACGGCGGGCACCTCACGCACGGCTCGCCCGCGAACTTCTCCGGCCGCTGGTTCGACTTCGTCCCGTACGGCGTGGACGCGGAGACGGGGCTCGTCGACTACGAGCAGGTCGCCGCGCTCGCCCGGCACCACCGGCCCAAGGCGATCGTCTGCGGCTCGATCTCCTACCCCCGGCACCTGGACTACGCCGTCTTCCGGTCCATCGCCGACGAGGTCGGCGCCTATCTGATCGCCGACGCCGCCCACCCCCTGGGCCTCATCGCCGGCGGCGCGGCCCCGAGCCCCGTCCCGTACGCGGACATCGTCTGCGGCACCACGCACAAGGTGCTGCGCGGTCCGCGCGGCGGGCTGATCCTGTGCGGGGCGGAGCTGGCCGAGCGGGTCGACCGGGCGGTGTTCCCGTTCACCCAGGGCGGGGCGCAGATGCACACCATCGCCGCCAAGGCCGTCGCCTTCGGCGAGGCGTCGACGCCGGCCTTCACCGGCTACGCCCATCAGGTGGTCGAGCACGCCCGCGTGCTGGCCGCCGCGCTCGCCGCCGAGGGCTTCGCGCTGACCACCGGCGGCACCGACACCCACCTCATCACCGCCGACCCGTCGCCGCTGGGCGTCGACGGACGTACCGCCCGGGCCCGGCTGGCCGCCGCCGGTGTGGTCCTCGACACGTGCGCGCTGCCGTACGGAGACGGCCGGGGCATCCGGCTCGGCACGGCCGCGGTGACGACACAGGGGATGGGGGCGCCGGAGATGGCCCGGATCGCCGCGCTGTTCACCGCCGCGCTGCGGGACGACCCTCGGGAATCGGCCAGGGTACGCGCCGAAGTACGCGATCTGGCCGGGCGTTTTCCCCCGTATGGCCGGTAAAAAGCGGGTCGCCGCAACCGTTCGTGGAGCCGGTGTGTCCTCGACCATGGGGACGGCCCGGCTAGGGTGTGGGGCTGAGATGGCCAGCGATTCCTGTGGGGCAGCCCGTGCGTGATTACCTGCTGACGCTCTGTGTCACGGCCGCGGTGACCTATCTGCTGACCGGTCCGGTGCGGAAGTTCGCCATCGCGACCGGAGCGATGCCGGAGATCCGCGCCCGCGACGTACACCGAGAACCGACACCGCGGCTCGGTGGCATCGCCATGTTCTTCGGCCTGTGCGCGGGGCTCCTGGTCGCCGACCACCTGCAGAACCTGAACAGCGTCTTCGAGCTGTCCAACGAGCCCCGCGCGCTGCTCTCCGGCGCCGCACTGATCTGGCTGATCGGTGTCCTCGACGACAAGTTCGAGCTGGACGCGCTGATCAAGCTGGGCGCCCAGATGATCTCCGCCGGCGTGATGGTGATGCAGGGTCTGACCATCCTGTGGCTGCCCATCCCCGGCGTCGGCACGGTCGCGCTCACCCAGTGGCAGGGCACCCTTCTGACCGTCGCCCTCGTCGTCCTCACCATCAACGCGGTGAACTTCGTCGACGGTCTCGACGGTCTCGCCGCCGGCATGGTCTGCATCGCCGCCGCGGCCTTCTTCCTCTACGCGTACCGGATCTGGTTCGGCTACACGATCGAGGCGGCCGCCCCCGCGACCCTGTTCGCCGCCATCCTGATGGGCATGTGCCTGGGCTTCCTGCCGCACAACATGCACCCGGCGCGGATCTTCATGGGGGACTCGGGCTCGATGCTGATCGGCCTGATCCTGGCGGCCTCGGCCATCTCCATCACGGGCCAGGTCGACCCGGACGCGCTGAAGATCTTCGAGGGCTCGACGAAGGCGGCCACGCACGCGGCGCTGCCGGTCTTCATCCCGCTGGTGCTGCCGCTGACCATCATCGCGATCCCGATGGCCGACCTGGTGCTCGCCATCGTGCGCCGCACCTGGAAGGGCCAGTCGCCGTTCGCCGCGGACCGCGGCCACCTGCACCACCGGCTCCTGGAGATCGGGCACTCGCACAGCCGTGCCGTGCTGATCATGTACTTCTGGTCGGCGCTGATCGCCTTCGGCACGCTGGCCTACTCGGTGCACTCGACGTCGATGTGGATCGTCCTCGCCGTGGTCTTCCTGAGCGCGGTCGGTCTGGTGCTGCTCCTGCTGCCGCGGTTCACGCCGCGCGCCCCGCGCTGGGCCGAGGCGGTCGTGCCGCCGCGCTACCGGCGCCGCAAGGTCGTCCCGCTCGCCGAAGTGCCCGAAGGGCCGGAGGAGGAGCGCGTTCCGGTGCCCGCGGGGGTCAACGGATCGACCGCGATCGGCAACCGGGCGCGCTTCTCCGACCGGAGTAAGGCCGGAGCGCGTGGTTGACGCACCCGTTTGCGAATGCCGCATCGGGTGCCAATACCAGACAAGTCGCCCTGCTGTCCTGCACACACGGGCGCGTTAACTCTCAGGTGTGACAGTTGGCACACCTCACGAGTAAAGACCTATTCAAATAGTTTGTGATACGGTTCACGAGACCCGGCGCCAGTGCCGAAAGACCGTAGTGCGACGGTCCGTTGGCCCCGAGACCCACCTCGGACCGGGCTTACGCTCGTCCTTGACGACACCATCGCCCCCTCCAGCAAGCGGAGACACCGCCATGCCGTCCAACGACGCACGCCTACTGCTGCACACCGCTGTACCCACCGCTGCCGCCGGCGCCATCGCGACCGTCGTCAGTGGTGTCGTCGCGGGCGGCAAGGGCGCTCTCGGCGCCGTCGTCGGCACCCTGGTGGTGATCCTCTTCATGGGGCTCGGGCTGGTGGTGCTGCAGCGGACGGCGAAGAAGCTCCCGCAGTTGTTCCAGGCCATGGGACTCATGCTCTACACGGCCCAACTGCTGGTGCTCTTCATCTTCCTGGCCTTGCTGAAGGACACGACCGCGTTCGACTTCAAGGCCTTCGCGTTCACGCTTCTCGCCACGACCGTGGTGTGGGTCGCCGCCCAGGCCCGGGCCTACATGAAGGCCAAGATCATGTACGTCGAGCCCGATAAATCGGGACCGAAGTCGTGAAGGGTAGGGCCGGGATAAAGACGAGTTCGGCTTCCTGCTATCGTCCGGTGCCAACTGCGGCACTGCGGGCGCGGGCATCCGAAACGGCGCCTGACCCAGCGCGAGGCTCGATGCCGAACCGCCGCCCCCTTATCCGTAAGACCAGTCCAGTGCCGACCCGCGGCTGCGTGCCGCGCCGACACAACGAGGTTGCCGTACCTATGCGCCACGCTGAAGGAGCCCGCGGTGAGTGCTGACCAGACGCTTGCCTTCGACCCGGATTGCCACATCTTCACCGGATGCGGCTTCCCGGCGCCGGGCCTGCACACGTTCATGTACGAGCCGATCGCCACATGGGGGAGCTTCGAGCTCACGAAGCCCATGCTGCTCGCGATCCTGGGCTCGATCGTGGTCGTCGGCTTCTTCTGGGCCGCTTTCAACAAGCCCAAGCTGATCCCCGGCAAGATGCAGATGGTCGGCGAGGCCGGTTACGACTTCGTGCGCCGCGGCATCGTCTACGAGATCATCGGCAAGAAGGACGGCGAGAAGTACGTCCCGCTGATGGTGTCGCTGTTCTTCTTCGTGTGGATGCTCAACCTCTGGTCGATCATCCCGCTCGCCCAGTTCCCGGTCACGTCGCTGATCGCCTTCCCGGCGGCCCTCGCGCTGATCGTGTACGTCCTCTGGGTCTCGCTGACCTTCAAGAAGCACGGCTTCGTCGGCGGCTGGAAGAACATCGTCGGCTACGACAAGTCGCTCGGCCCGATCCTTCCCCTGGTCGTCGTTCTCGAGTTCTTCTCGAACCTGCTGATCCGGCCCTTCACGCACGCGGTCCGACTGTTCGCGAACATGTTCGCCGGTCACCTGCTGATCGTGATGTTCTCGCTGGCCACGTACTACCTCATGCACGGCCTCGGCTTCGTCTACGCCGGCGCCTCGTTCGTGATGGTCCTCGTGATGACCGCCTTCGAGCTCTTCATCCAGGCCGTCCAGGCGTACGTCTTCGTCCTCCTGGCCTGCAGCTACGTCCAGGGCGCGCTCTCCGAGCACCACTGAGCCGACCCGGCCCGCAGCACCACACCCCCCAACCCACAGTCGTCCGGTGGCCAACCCCCACCGGGTCCTTGAAAGAGAAGGAAGAACCGGCATGTCCGCTCTCGAGACTCTCGCCGCCGTCAACGGAAACGTCGCCTCCATCGGCTACGGCCTCGCTGCCATCGGCCCCGGCGTCGGCGTCGGCATCATCTTCGGTAACGGCACCCAGGCCCTCGCCCGTCAGCCCGAGGCGGCCGGCCTGATCCGTACCAACCAGATCATGGGTTTCGCCTTCTGTGAGGCGCTTGCCCTCATCGGCATCGTCATGGGCTTCGTCTACAAGTAAGCCGGACCGACAGCCCGACCCTTTTTACGGAAGGCACTGATGTGAACGCTCTGCTTCTTGCGGAAGCGGCGGAGCCCCAGCCTCCGCTCATCCCGCATCTCGATGAGCTCGTCATCGGCCTGATCGCCTTCGTCATCGTCTTCGGCTTCCTCGCCAAGAAGCTCATCCCGAACATCAACAAGGTTCTGGACGAGCGCCGCGAGGCCATCGAGGGTGGCATCGAGAAGGCCGAGTCGGCCCAGATCGAGGCTCAGAGTGTGCTGGAGCAGTACAAGGCCCAGCTCGCCGAGGCCCGCCACGAAGCCGCGCGTCTCCGCCAGGAGGCGACGGAGCAGGGCACCGCGATCATCCAGGAGATGAAGGCGGAAGGCCAGCGCCAGCGCGAGGAGATCGTCGCGGCCGGTCACACCCAGATCGAGGCCGACCGCAAGGCCGCGTCCGCCGCGCTGCGTCAGGACGTCGGCAAGCTGGCCACCGACCTGGCCGCGAAGCTGGTCGGCGAGTCCCTCGAGGACGTCGCCCGCCAGAGCCGCACCATCGACCGCTTCCTCGACGAGCTCGAGGAGAAGGCCGAGGCCGTCCGATGAACGGAGCGAGCCGCGAGGCACTGGGCGCCGCACGCGAGGCCCTCGACGCGCTGACCGACAACACGTCGGTCGACGCGGCGAAGCTCGCCGGTGAGCTGGCCGCGGTCACCGCGCTGCTCGACCGCGAGGTGTCGCTGCGCCGGGTCCTGACCGACCCGGCCCAGGCGGGCGAGGCCAAGGCCGAGCTCACGCAGCGACTCCTGGCCGGTCAGGTGGGCGGCGAGACCGTCGACCTGGTCTCCGGTCTGGTCCGTGCGCGCTGGTCGAGCTCCCGTGACCTGGTCGACGCGGTCGAGGAACTGGCGAACATCGCCGACCTCACCGCCGCCCAGCGGGCGGGCGCCCTGGACGACGTCGAGGACGAGCTGTTCCGGTTCGGCCGGATCGTCTCGTCCAACCCCGAGCTCCGCTCGGCGCTGACGGACAAGACCGCCACGGCCACGGCCAAGGGCGAGCTGCTGCGCAGCCTGCTCGGCGGCAAGGCCAACGCGGTCACGGAGCGACTCGTCGTCCGTCTGGTGACCCAGCCCCGTGGACGTAGCCTGGAAGCGGGACTCGAGTCCCTGTCCAAGCTCGCCGCGGCGCGCCGGGACCGGATGGTCGCGGTCGTCACCTCGGCGGTGCCGCTGAGCGATCAGCAGAAGCAGCGCCTCGGTGCCGTGCTGGCCAAGCTGTACGGCCGCCAGATGCACCTGAACCTGGACGTGGACCCGGCGGTCCTCGGCGGGATCACCGTGCGGGTCGGTGACGAGGTCATCGACGGCAGCATCTCGGAGCGCCTCGGCGAGGCGACCCGGCGACTGGCCGGCTGACACCAGCCGCCACACCAAGCAAGACAGCAACACATGCGGCCCGGTTGGGCCGTGCAGAGATTGCAGAAGTTCCTGGGGGTCGGCCCCCAGACCCCTAAGAAACTTCGGGCCCAACAAGGAGAGCAGGGAACCCAGATGGCGGAGCTCACGATCCGGCCGGAGGAGATCCGGGACGCGCTGGAGACCTTCGTCCAGTCGTACCAGCCGGACGCGGCCTCGCGCGAGGAGGTCGGCACGGTCAGCCTGGCCGGCGACGGCATCGCGAAGGTCGAGGGTCTTCCCTCGGCCATGGCGAACGAGCTGCTGAAGTTCGAGGACGGGACCCTCGGTCTCGCGCTGAACCTCGAAGAGCGCGAGATCGGCGCGATCGTCCTCGGCGAGTTCAGCGGCATCGAGGAGGGGCAGTCGGTGCAGCGCACCGGCGAGGTCCTCTCCGTCGGTGTCGGTGAGGGATACCTGGGTCGCGTCGTCGACCCGCTCGGCAACCCGATCGACGGTCTCGGCGAGATCGCGACCGAGGGCCGCCGCGCCCTCGAGCTGCAGGCCCCGGGCGTTATGGCCCGTAAGTCGGTCCACGAGCCGATGGAGACCGGCTACAAGGCCGTCGACGCCATGACGCCGGTCGGCCGTGGTCAGCGTCAGCTGATCATCGGTGACCGTCAGACCGGCAAGACCGCGCTGTGCATCGACACGATCATCAACCAGCGTGACAACTGGCGCTCGGGCGACGTGAACAAGCAGGTGCGCTGCATCTACGTCGCCGTCGGCCAGAAGGGCTCCACCATCGCGTCCGTCCGCGGCGCGCTGGAGGAGGCCGGTGCCCTCGAGTACACGACCATCGTCGCCGCCCCGGCGTCCGACCCGGCCGGCTTCAAGTACCTGGCGCCGTACACCGGTTCCGCCATCGGTCAGCACTGGATGTACCAGGGCAAGCACGTCCTGATCGTCTTCGACGACCTGTCGAAGCAGGCCGACGCCTACCGCGCCGTGTCGCTGCTGCTGCGCCGCCCGCCGGGCCGCGAGGCCTACCCGGGTGACGTCTTCTACCTGCACTCGCGTCTGCTCGAGCGCTGCGCGAAGCTGTCGGACGAGCTCGGCGCGGGTTCGATGACCGGTCTGCCGATCGTCGAGACGAAGGCGAACGACGTCTCGGCGTTCATCCCGACCAACGTCATCTCCATCACCGACGGCCAGTGCTTCCTGGAGTCCGACCTGTTCAACGCCGGCCAGCGTCCGGCCCTGAACGTCGGTATCTCGGTCTCCCGAGTCGGTGGCTCCGCCCAGCACCCGGCCATGAAGCAGATCGCCGGCCGCCTCCGCGTGGACCTGGCCCAGTTCCGTGAGCTGGAGGCCTTCGCGGCCTTCGGTTCGGACCTGGACGCCGCCTCGAAGGCGCAGCTGGAGCGTGGTCAGCGCATGGTCGAGCTGCTCAAGCAGGCTCAGTACCAGCCGATGCCCACGGAGAACCAGGTCGTCTCGGTCTGGGCCGGCACCACCGGCAAGATGGACGACGTCCCGGTCGCCGACATCCGTCGCTTCGAGGCCGAGCTCCTGGCGTACATGCGTCAGAGCCACTCCGGTCTCATGACCTCCATCCGCGAGGGCAAGAAGATGTCGAACGACACCCTGACGGCCGTCGCCGACGCCATCGCGGAGTTCAAGAAGCAGTTCGAGACGTCTGACGGCAAGCTGCTCGGCGAGGACGCTGCCGCCGTCAACGTCTCGAAGTGACGACGGAAGGGACCTGACTCATGGGAGCGCAGCTCCGGGTCTACAAGCGTCGCATCAAATCCGTCACCGCGACGAAGAAGATCACCAAGGCGATGGAGATGATCGCCGCCTCGCGCGTCGTCAAGGCGCAGCGCAAGGTGCAGGCGTCGACCCCGTACGCCACCGAGCTGACCCGCGCGGTCACCGCGGTGGCCACCGGGGCCAACGACAAGCACGCGCTGACCACCGAGGTGGAGAACCCCAGCCGTGCCGCGGTCCTGCTCCTCTCGAGCGACCGCGGTCTGGCCGGCGCGTTCAACTCCAACGCCATCAAGGCGGCGGAGAAGCTCATCAAGCAGCTGGAGGGCGAGGGCCGCGCGGTCGACATCTATGTCGTCGGCCGCCGTGGTGTCGCGCACTTCAACTTCCGTGAGCGCAAGCTCAGTGACACGTGGACCGGCTTCACGGACGAGCCCACGTACGCGGACGCCAAGACGATCGCGGCACCGCTGATCGAGGCGATCGAGAAGGACACGGCCGAGGGTGGTGTGGACGAGCTCCACATCGTCTACACCGAGTTCATCTCGATGATGACGCAGACGGCGGTCGAGGCCCGGCTGCTGCCCCTCAGCCTCGACGAGGTGGCGAAGGACGCCGGCGAGTCGGACACGCTCCGCCCGCTGTACGACTTCGAGCCGTCGGCGGAGGACGTCCTGGACGCCCTCCTGCCGCGCTACGTCGAAAGCCGGATCTACAACGCGCTGCTCCAGTCGGCTGCTTCCAAGCACGCCGCCACGCGCCGCGCGATGAAGTCGGCGACCGACAACGCGGGAGACTTGATCAACAACCTCTCCCGACTTGCCAACGCGGCCCGACAGGCCGAAATCACCCAGGAAATCAGCGAGATCGTCGGTGGCACCGCAGCCCTGGCCGACGCGACCGCGGGGAGTGACAAGTAATGACGACCACTGTTGAGACGGCCGCCGCCACGGGCCGCGTCGCCCGGGTCATCGGCCCGGTCGTCGACGTGGAGTTCCCCGTCGACGCGATGCCGGAGATCTACAACGCCCTGCACGTCGAGGTCTCCGACCCGGCCGAGGACGGCGCCAAGAAGACGCTGACCCTCGAGGTCGCGCAGCACCTCGGTGACGGCATCGTCCGCACCATCTCGATGCAGCCCACCGACGGTCTGGTCCGCCAGGCCCCCGTGGTCGACACCGGCGACGGCATCACGGTGCCCGTCGGCGACGTCACCAAGGGTCGCGTGTTCAACACGCTGGGCCAGATCCTGAACGAGCCCGAGGCGGAGTCCGAGGTCAGCGAGCGGTGGTCCATCCACCGCAAGGCCCCGGCGTTCGCGGACCTCGAGTCGAAGACCGAGATGTTCGAGACCGGCCTCAAGGTCGTCGACCTTCTCACCCCGTACGTCAAGGGTGGAAAGATCGGTCTGTTCGGTGGCGCCGGTGTCGGCAAGACCGTTCTGATCCAGGAAATGATCATGCGTGTGGCCAAGCTGCACGAGGGCGTTTCCGTCTTCGCCGGCGTCGGCGAGCGCACCCGTGAGGGCAACGACCTCATCGCGGAAATGGAAGAGTCCGGCGTTCTGGACAAGACCGCGCTGGTCTTCGGCCAGATGGACGAGCCCCCGGGCACCCGTCTCCGCGTCGCCCTCGCCGGTCTGACCATGGCGGAGTACTTCCGCGATGTGCAGAAGCAGGACGTGCTGTTCTTCATCGACAACATCTTCCGCTTCACGCAGGCCGGTTCCGAGGTGTCGACCCTGCTCGGCCGTATGCCCTCCGCGGTGGGTTACCAGCCGAACCTGGCCGACGAGATGGGTCTCCTCCAGGAGCGCATCACCTCGACCCGTGGTCACTCGATCACCTCGATGCAGGCGATCTACGTCCCCGCGGACGACCTCACCGACCCGGCGCCGGCGACCACCTTCGCCCACCTCGACGCGACGACGGTTCTCTCCCGTCCGATCTCCGAGAAGGGCATCTACCCGGCCGTGGACCCGCTGGACTCCACGTCCCGGATCCTGGACCCGCGCTACATCGCGCAGGACCACTACGACGCCGCCACGCGCGTCAAGGGCATCCTGCAGAAGTACAAGGACCTCCAGGACATCATCGCGATTCTCGGTATCGACGAGCTGAGCGAGGAGGACAAGCTGGTCGTCCACCGCGCGCGCCGTGTCGAGCGCTTCCTGTCCCAGAACACCCACGCGGCGAAGCAGTTCACCGGTGTGGACGGTTCGGACGTTCCGCTCGACGAGTCGATCGCCGCGTTCAACGCGATCTGCGACGGTGAGTTCGACCACTTCCCGGAGCAGGCCTTCTTCATGTGTGGTGGTCTCGAGGACCTCAAGAAGAACGCCAAGGAGCTCGGCGTCTCCTGAGCCCCGTGCTCGCCTGAGGGGGGCGGGAGACGTTCCCGCCCCCCTCTTCACGCCCTTTAGAATTGATCCCAACACCCGGCAGCACCGCCGGGTGGTGACCCGAGGAGCCACCCTTGGCTGCTGAGCTGCACGTCGAGCTGGTCGCCGCGGACCGGAGTGTCTGGTCTGGCGAGGCCACCCTGGTCATCGCGCGTACGACCTCCGGCGACATCGGCGTCATGCCCGGTCACCAGCCGCTGCTGGGTGTGCTGGAGTCGGGCCCCGTGACCATCCGTACGAGCGAGGGCGGCACTGTCGTCGCCGCCGTCCACGGCGGTTTCCTGTCGTTCGCCGATGACAAGCTGTCTCTGCTCGCGGAGATCGCCGAGCTGGCGGACGAGATCGACGCCCAGCGCGCCGAGCGCGCACTGGAGCGCGCGAAGACGGATTCGGACGCCGCCGCCGAGCGGCGCGCCGAGGTCCGGCTGCGCGCGGTATCGGTCCGCTAGCGGACCGCGCGAGAGCCCAAGCCCTCAGCCGCGGTACGGTCCGGAATTTTCCGGACCGTACCGCGGCTGAGGCGATGCAGATGCAGGTTGTATTCGGTACGGCCGGGTCCACCGGTTACGGGACGCAGCGAGGAGGTCGGTGAAGATGTTCCTCGCTCTGCTCGTGTGCGGCCTGGTCGTCGCACTGGTGGTGGTCGGACTCTTCGTCTTCGGCTTGCGCCGCAGGCTGATCCAGCGCGCCGGCGGCACCTTCGACTGCTCCCTGCGGTGGAACGTCGCCGACGAGCCGGACCCCTCCGGCAAGGGCTGGGTGTACGGCGTCGCCCGCTACAGCGGTGACGAGATCGCCTGGTTCCGTGTCTTCTCGTACGCCCCCCGCCCGCGCAGGGTCCTGGAGCGCTCGGCCATCGAGGTCCTGGAGCGCCGGATGCCCGAGGGCGAGGAGGAGCTCGCGCTGCTCTCCGACTCGGTGATCCAGGGCTGTCTGCACCGCGGCACCCGCCTGGAACTGGCCATGAGCGAGGACGCGCTCACCGGTTTCCTGGCCTGGCTGGAGGCGGCGCCTCCGGGCCAGCGGGTCAATGTCGCTTGATCCCTGTTCTTCCGTTCGGCCCGGCGAGTGCCATGTGTGGATCGCCCGGGCCGTTTCCGTGTCCGCTTCCGGGCACCTGTGCGCCCTGCTCGACCAGCGTGAGCGGCGGGTGTACGAGTCGCTGACCGGGGAGCCGGTCCGCGCGCAGTACCTGACCGCGCACGCCCTGCTGCGTTCGGTGCTCGGCGCCGCCCTGGACCGGGATCCTGCGGGTCTGGCCTTCGGGGCCGGGCCGCACGGCAAGCCCTACCTGACGGACGCCCCGGTCGAGTTCTCGATCTCCCACTCGGGCGAGCTGGTCGCGGTCGCGCTCTGCGCCGACACGCCCGTCGGGGTCGACGTCGAGCGGATCACCGCGCTGGCCGAACCGCCCCTGCCGGTGCTCTCGGAGCGGGAGCGCGCCGCGTTCGACCGCGTGCCGGGGCCGGAGCGGGCGGTGGCCTTCACCTCGTACTGGGTGCGCAAGGAGGCGGTGCTGAAGGCGACGGGGGAGGGGCTGCGGGTGGATCCCGCGCGGCTCACGGTCTCCGCGCCGGACCGGCCGGCCGAGCTGCTGGCCTGGCGGGGCCGGGACGGCGGACAGCCGCACCCGGAGGTGCGGCTGTACGACCTGGACGCGGGGGAGGGCTACCGGGGCGCCGTCGCCCTGCTGGGCGGGGCGCACCGGATCGTCCGGCACGACGGGGGCGGCGTGCTGCACCGCCCCCGCCGGATCGTGGGCTAGCTCAGCCCGCTGTTGATGGCGCCGACCAGCTCGCCGTTGCCGGTGTCGCCGCTGAACTCCCAGAAGAAGGCGCCGCCGAGGCCCTGGTTCTTGGCCCAGCCCATCTTCGAGGTGACGGTGGCGGGGGTGTCGTAGCTCCACCAGTTGGTGCCGCAGTGGGCGTAGGCGGTGCCGGCGACGGTCCCGGTGGCCGGGCAGGAGTTCTTGAGGACCTTGTAGTCCTCGATGCCCTGCTCGTAGGTGCCGGCGGCCGGTCCGGTGGCGGTGCCGCCGGGCGCGGCCTGGGTGACGCCGGTCCAGCCGCGGCCGTAGAAGCCGATGCCGAGCAGCAGCTTGTTGCCGGGGACGCCCTGGGCCTTGAACCTGGCGATGGCCTCGGCGGAGTTGAAGCCCTGCTGCGGGATGCCGGCGTACGAGGTGAGCGGCGAGTGCGGGGCCGTCGGGCCCTTGGCCGCCCAGGCGCCGAAGAAGTCGTACGTCATCACGTTGAACCAGTTCATGTACGGCGCCGCGCCCGCGTAGTCGGTGGCGTCGATCTTGCCGCCGGTGGAGGCGTCGGCCGTGACGGCCGCGGTGACCAGGGCGTTCGCGCCGAACTTGGCGCGCATCGCCTGCATCATGTTCTTGAAGGCGGCCGGGCCGCTGGTGTCGCAGGACAGACCGCAGGCGTTCGGGTACTCCCAGTCCAGGTCGATGCCGTCGAAGACGTCGGCCCAGCGCGGGTCCTCGACCAGGTCGTAGCAGGACTGGGCGAAGGCGGTCGGGTTCTGGACGGCCTGGCCGAAGCCGCCGGACCAGGTCCAGCCGCCGAAGGACCAGATGACCTTGATGTTCGGGTAGGCCTTCTTCAGCTTGCGCAGCTGGTTGAAGTTGCCGCGCAGGGGCTGGTCCCAGGTGTCGGCGACGCCGTCGACGGACTGGTCGGCGGTGTAGGCCTTGTCGTAGTCGGCGTAGGAGTCACCGATCGTGCACTTGCCGCCGGTGACGTTGCCGAACGCGTAGTTGATGTGCGTGATCTTGGCGGCGGAGCCGGAGGTCACGATGTTCTTCACGTGGTAGTTGCGCCCGTAGACGCCCCAGTTGGTGAAGTAGCCCATCTTCACGACGTTCGGGGGCGGGGTGCCGCCTCCGCCGCCCGTGGTGCGGACCGGGGTCGCGGCGCTGGCGGGGCCGGTCTGGTCGATGGTGTCGCGGGCGACGACCGTGTAGCTGTAGTCGGTGCCCGCGGTGAGCCCGCTGTCCGTGTAGGTGAGGGCGGTCGTGGTGGTGACCTTCGTGCCGTCGCGCAGCACGTCGTAGTTCTTGACGCCCTTGTCGTCGGTGGCCGCGCTCCAGGTGAGCTTCACCGAGGTGTCGGTGACGGCGGAGGCCGCAGGGGCGCCGGGTGCGGAGGGCGGGTTGTCCCCGGGCTGGGTGGAGCCGTCGCAGGAAGCGCCGTTGATCTTACAGCCGCTGGGCGCGCCGGAGCCGCTGCCGTTGAAGCCGAAGGAAGCGGTGGCGCCGGGGGCGAGGGTGCCGTTCCAGCCGACGTTCTTGGCGGTCCAGTGCGTTCCGGAGCTGGTGACGGTGGCGTCCCAGGCGGAGGTGACCGCGGTGCCGGAGGGGAAGTCCCACTCGACGGTCCAGGAGGAGAGCGTGGTGGTGCCGGTGTTCTTCACCGTCCACTTGCCCTCGAAGCCGGAGCCCCAGTCGGAGCCCTTGGTGTAGGTGGCGGTGGCCGAGGTCGCGGCCTCGGCGGGGGCGGCCAGACCGATCATGGCGGCCAGTGGCAGGACGAGGGCGGTCAGACCGGCGGCAGCCCGGTGTCTGAACCCTGCTCTGCGCGTCGGTGCTTGAGTGCTCAACGGTGCTCCTCAAGTTGCGGACGACAAGGGTGGGGGTGGTCCGAAAAGGTGCGCGCGCCCGCCGAGCGTAGAAAGGTCTGGACCAGCCGTCAAGAGGTCCAGACCAACGTTGGAACGGTCTCTCTCAGATTTCTCTCAGATATCCGCCGGGTATGTGCCAGGGCTCCAGGGGCTCCTCACTGGATCCCCAACTCCTGTGCGAGCACGGCCGCTTGGACCCGACTGCGCAGTTCCAGCTTCCCCAGCACCTTGCTGACGTGCGTCTTCACCGTGGCCTCCGCCATGTCGAGGCGGACCGCGATCTCCGCGTTCGACAGACCCGAGCCCAGCGCCCCGAGCACCTCGCGCTCACGGGGCGTCAGCCGGTCCACGATCCCCGGATCGACGGTCGGCGCGGGACGGCGCGGGGTCGCGAACTCGGCGATCAGCCGGCGGGTCACCGCGGGCGCGATCAGTCCCTCGCCGCCCGCCACCGTCCGTACCGCCCCGATCAGGTCCTTGGCGTCCGTGTTCTTCAGCAGGAAGCCCGAGGCCCCGGCCCGCAGCGCCCCGAAGACGTACTCGTCCAGGTCGAAGGTGGTCAGCACCAGCACGTCCGCCAGGCCCTCCGCCACCACCAGCCGGGTCGCCGTCACCCCGTCCATCCGGGGCATCTGCACGTCCATCAGGACCAGGTCCGGGCGCAGTTCACGGGCCAGTTCCACCGCCCGCTCGCCGTCCGCGGCCTCGCCGACCACCTCGATGTCCGGGGCGCTGCCCAGGATCAGCACGAGCCCCGCGCGCACCGCGCTCTGGTCCTCCGCGACCACGATCCGGATCGTCATGCCTCCGGTGTCCTCTCCTCGGCGGGCAGCTCGGCCCGCACCCGCCAGATCCTCGTCCCGTGCCCGTCCGGCACGGGTCCCGCCTCGAACTGCCCGCCGAGCAGCGCCACCCGCTCCCGCATCCCCACCAGACCGGCCCCCGACCCGGGGGCGCGGGGTCCGGGGCGCTCCCCGAACGGACTGGTCACCCGCACCGTGAGGGCCCGCTCGTCACGCGCCAGGGTCACGGTGACCGGTCCGGCCGCCGCGTGCTTGAGGGCGTTGGTCAGCGACTCCTGCACGATCCGGTACGCGGCCAGCTCGACCGGCGCCGGGAGCTGTTCCCCGGTCTCCTCGCGGGTGTCGTCGAGCCGGAACGCCAACCCGCTGCTCGCGCCGTTCGTGCGGGCCTGCGCCACCAGGGCGTCCAGGCCGGAGAGCCGGGGCACGGCCGCCGGTGCGGTGTCGTCGGAGCTGTCCCGGAGCAGGCCGATCAGCCGCCGCATCTCGGCGAGCCCGGCCACACTGTTCTCCCGGATCACGCCCAGCGCCTGCCGGGTGGTGGCCTCGTCGTCCAGGGAGAGCGCGGCCGTGGAGTGGATCGCGATGGCCGACAGGTGGTTGGCGACCATGTCGTGCAGCTCCCGGGCCATCCGGGCGCGTTCGGCGACCACCGCCTGGGCCCGGTCCATCTCGGCCAGCAGCGCGGTCTGTTCCGCGCGCAGCCGCGCCGACTCGGCGGCCTCCCGGTGGTTGCGCACGACGGCGCCGGTGACCGCGGGCAGGAACGACACCATGCCGCTGACCACGCCGACCAGCAGGGCGATCGCGTTCTGCCACCACACCAGCAGGCCGATCGTCAGGCCGACCGTGATCAGACCCGTCGAGTACGGGATCCGCTTGGCCGAGGCGGGCGTCCCGTACACCACGGCGGCGTAGACGACGTCCGTGAACATGAGGACGGTGGCGAGATTGCCGTTGGTGAGCTGGTCGGCGACGATCGCGAGGGTGCCGACGGTCAGGGCCGTCCGGGGCGCGGTCCGGCGCACGGCCTCCATCGAGGCCATCACCACGAGCGGGACCAGCGCCGCCCAGGGCTGCGGGAAGACGTTGTCGACCTTGGTGTACAGCCCGAACGACCACAGCAGCAGGCCGCAGGCGAGGCCGGCGGCGGCGATGAACAGGTCGTCACGGTGAGGTCGGGGCAGGCGCACCCCTCCATCCAACACGCTGCTCCCGCGCCGGACGTCCTCGTACGGGCCGAGCCGTCCCTCCGTCGAAGGATGTAGACGCGGTTCCTCACCGCCGACGACGCGACCGCGCCGACCGGCCGCGAGGCTGGTGGGGTACCGGAAGGGGAGTCCCGTGATCGTCACTCTGATCGTGATCTGCGAGGTCGGCTTCTGGGTCCTGCTCGCCGCCGGACTCGCCGCCCGCTACCTGTGGCGCAAGCCGCGCCTCGGCCTGGCCCTGCTGCTGTGCGAGCCGCTCCTGGAGGTCGTGCTGCTCGTGGTCACCGCGATCGACCTCAAGAACGGCGCCGACCCGAGCGCGAAGCACGGGCTGGCGGCGCTCTACATCGGCTACACCGTCGGCCACGGCCACCGCACCGTGCGGTGGCTCGACGGGCACGCCGCCCACCGCCTCGGCGGCGGCCCGCCGCCCGTGGGAGCGCCGAAGTACGGGATGGCCCGGGCCCGCCACGAGGGCCGGGTGTGGCTCGGCTCGCTGGTGGCAGCGTCCGTCGCGACCGGCCTGCTGCTCCTGGCCGCCTGGTACGTCGGCGACTCCGGCGACACCGAGTCGCTCAGGGGCTGGATCACCGTCGCCTGGCGGGCGGCCGGCATCCACGGCCTGATCGCCCTCTCGTACATGCTCTTCCCGAAGAAGGCGCCCAAGAGCGCGCCCAAGAGCGCGCCCAAGAGCGCGCCCAAGAGCGCGCCCAAGAGCGCGCCCAAGAGCGCGCCCAAGAGCGCGCCCGAGAACGCGCCCGAGGGCCCGCCGGAGGACGCACGCAAGGATGCGCCCGTGGACACGCCGAAGGGCGCGTCCCAGGGGCGGCCGTCCGGACCGGACCCGTCAGCGGTCTCCGCCCGGGACCCACAGGACGTCCCCGACCTCCTTGTTCGCCGTCCGGGCCAGGATGAAGAGCAGGTCCGATAGGCGGTTGAGGTAGGTGGCGGTCAGCGGGTTCATCGTCTCGCCGTGGACCTCGATCGCGGCCCACGTCGAGCGCTCCGCCCGCCGGACCACCGTGCACGCCTGGTGCAGCAGCGCGGCGCCGGGCGTGCCGCCGGGCAGGATGAAGGAGCGCAGCTTGTCCAGCCGCTCCAGGAACAGGTCGCAGTCGGCCTCCAGCTTGTCGACGTACGTCTGCTCGACGCGCAGCGGCGGGTACTGCGGGTCGGGGACCACCGGGGTCGACAGGTCCGCGCCCACGTCGAACAGGTCGTTCTGCACGCGGACGAGGACCTTCACGACGTCCTCGTCGAGCTGTCCGAGCGCGACGGCCGTGCCGATGACGGCGTTGGCCTCGTTGGCGTCGGCGTAGGCGGAGATCCGCAGATCGGTCTTGGCGGTCCGGCTCATGTCGCCGAGGGCGGTGGTGCCCTTGTCGCCGGTGCGGGTGTAGATGCGCGTCAGATTGACCATGGGGCCAGCCTAGTTAGGCGTGGGCCCTGCGGAAGGTGCGTGTGCCCACCGTCACGGCCAGCGCCGCGAGGCCGACGGCGACCAGCACCCCGTACAGCATCGCCGTGGTCGCGTACCGCCCGACGTAGGCGTCCCGGACCGCGTCCACCAGGTAGCGGAACGGCATCAGCCGCGAGAGCAGGTCGAGCCAGCCGGGGGCGAGGGTCATCGGCAGCATCAGCCCGGACAGCAGCATCGACGGGACGGTGAGGGTGTTGACGGCGGGGCCGAACTCCTGCGGACTGCGCAGCTTCAGCGCCAGCGCGTACGAGAGGGAGGCCAGCGCGAAGGTCAGCAGCGCCACGAAGCCGAAGCCGATCAGGATGCCGGCGAGCGGTGCCCGGAGCCCCATGAGCAGGGCGACGAGCACCAGGAGCACGGCCTGGAAGACGAAGAGCGCGGCGTCCCGCAGGACCCGGCCGAGCAGCAGCGCGAGCCGGCTCACGGGGGTGACGCGCAGCCGTTCGAGGACGCCCCAGTTCTTCTCCATGATGACCGCGAAGCCGGCGAAGGAGGCCCCGAAGAGGCCGAGCTGGAGCAGCAGTCCGGGGACCAGGACCTGCCAGGAGTCGCCGGTGCGGCCGAGCGGCAGGCCGGTGAGCAGCGGGCCGAAGAGGAGCAGGTAGAGCA
Source organism: Streptomyces sp. NBC_01268 (assembly GCF_036240795.1). Lineage (NCBI taxonomy): Bacteria > Bacillati > Actinomycetota > Actinomycetes > Kitasatosporales > Streptomycetaceae > Streptomyces > Streptomyces sp. NBC_01268. Next base: position 5,741,722 of record NZ_CP108454.1, read on the forward strand.
GCGGCATCAGCACGCCGAAGAAGATCTGGAACGGCGAGCGCAGGGTCTGCCGGGCGTAGCGGCCGAAGAGCACCGCGGTGTCGTGGAGAAGCATGGGGAACTCCTGGGGCTGGCGTCGGCGCGCGGTCAGACGGAGACGGGCGCGGTGTCGGCGGGCGCGGGGCCGCGGCCGGTGAGGGCGAGGAACGCGTCCTGGAGGGTGTCGGCGCCGTGCTCGGCCTTGAGCGCGGCGGGGGTGTCGTCGGCGATGACGACGCCCCGGTCCACGACGACCAGGCGGTCGGCGAGGGCGTCGGCCTCGTCGAGGTAGTGGGTGGTCAGGACGACGGTGGTGCCGTGCTCGTCGCGCAGCCGGCGCACCAGCGCCCACAGGTCGGCGCGGCTGCCCGGGTCGAGGCCGGTGGTCGGCTCGTCCAGGAAGAGCAGCTCCGGGCGGTGGGTGAGGCCGAGCGCGAGGTCCAGGCGGCGCCGCTGGCCGCCGGAGAGGGCGGTGGTGGAGCGGTCGAGGAGCGCGGTCAGGCCGAGGTCCTCGGCGAGTTCGACCGCGCGGGCCTCGGCGCGGGGGCGGCGGAGCCCGTACAGGCGCCCTTGGAGGACCAGCTCGGAGCGCACGGTCTCCTGCGGGTCGACCCCGCCGGACTGGGCGACGTAGCCGATCCTGCGCCGCACGCCCACGGGGTCGCGGACCAGGTCGTGGCCGGCGACGGTGGCGGCACCGCCGGTGGGCGCGAGCAGCGTGGTGAGCATCCGCAGGGTGGTGGTCTTGCCGGCGCCGTTGGGGCCGAGGAAGCCGAGGATCTCGCCCTGCCGCACGGTGAGGTCGATCCCGCGGACGGCGTGGACCTCGCCCTTGGGCGTGCGGAAGGTCCGGGACAGCCCGGAGGTGCTGATGATTGGCATGGTGACCACAAAAACAGAGTCGCTTAAATTTTGCAACGTCTCCAAAATTTCAGGGCGCCTAGGATGGGCGCATGGCTGAGGGGCTCAGGGAGCGCAAGAAGCGTCAGACGAAACAGCGGATCTCGGACATCGCGACCGGGCTCTTCCTGGAGCGCGGCTTCACGGCCGTCACGGTCGCGGAGATCGCGGAGGCGGCGGACGTCTCCGTCAACACCGTCTACAACTACTTCCCGGCCAAGGAGGACCTCTTCCTCGACCGGATGGAGGGCATCACCCACCGGCTCGCGCGGATGATCCGCGGCCGGGACGAGGGGGAGTCCGCGGCCCGCGCCGTGCTGCGGGAGATCCGCGGGCACGTCACCGCCGTCTCGCCCGCGTACGGACTGATGGACGGCTACGACGCCTTCATGCGGGTGATCGACGAGGCGCCCACCCTCAAGGCCCGCCTCTTCCACCTCCAGCAGGAGGTCCGCGAGGCCACCGTCGCCGCCCTCCGGGAGGACGTCGGCGCCCCGGCGGACGACCCGATGCCGCTGCTCGTCGGCAGTCAGATCGCCTGGATCCAGGACACCGTCATCGCCTTCATCAGCGCCGAGATGACCGCAGGCCGCAAGGCGGGCGAGGTCTCCCGCGAGGCCCTCGACCTGCTCGACGAGATCGAGGACCTGCTCGGCGGGCGCGTGCTCGACTACGCGGTGCGCACCGGCTGAGCCGCCCGCACCCCCGCCGCCAGGGCGCCGGCCGCGCGGACCGCCTGCTCCTCGGTGGTGAAGCGGCCGAAGCCCACCCGGATGCTGCCCCGGATCCGCTCCGGCGGCAGCCCCATCGCGGTCAGCACATGGGACGGCTCCTGCGCCGAGCTGTTGCACGCCGAACCCGAGGAGACGGCGACCGCCGTGACCTCCAGGAGCAGCTGCTGCGCGTCCGCCTCCTCGAACGACAGGTTCACCGCGTGCGGCAGGAACCCGACGCCCGTACCGCTGTTGAGCGTGTGGGGCACGAGCTCGGCCAGCTCCGCGAGGAAGCGCCCGCGCAGCGCGGCCAGCCGGCCCGCCTCCCGGTCGCGGCCCGCCGCCAGCAGCTCCACCGCCCTGCCGAGACCGACGACGGCGGTCGTGTTCGGCGTCCCGGCCCGCAGGCCGCGCTCCTGCCCACCGCCGTGCAGCAGCGGCACCAGCGGAGCCCGGTCCGACAGGTCGTTGGCGACGTACAGGACGCCGATGCCCTTCGGGCCGTAGATCTTGTGCCCGGAGAAGGTCAGCAGGTCGACGCCCAGCTCCCGCACGTCCACCGGAAGGGTGCCCACGCCCTGGGTGGCGTCGCAGTGCAGCGGCACCCCGGCCGCCCGGGTCAGCTCCGCGATCCGGGCCACCGGCTGGATCGTGGAGACCTCGTTGTTGGCGAGCATCACCGACACCAGCGCCGTCTCCGGCCGCAGCGCCGCCGCCACCCGCGCCGGGTCCACCCGGCCCTCGGCGTCGACCGGCAGCACGGTCACCTCGTGGCCCGCCGCGCGCAGCGAACGACAGCTGTCCAGCACGGACTTGTGCTCCACCGCCGTCGTCACCACGTGCCGGGCCCGGCCGCCGGGACCCCGCCCGACGACGCCCTTGACGGCGAGGTTGTTGCCCTCGGTGGCACCCGAGGTGAAGTAGACCTCGCTGCGCGCCGCCCCGATGAACCGGGCCACGGTGCCGCGCGCCCGCTCGATCTCGCGGAAGGCCCGGAGGCCGGCCGCGTGCGGGCTCGACGGGTTGGCGAAGCACTCCGTGGCCGCGGTGTGCATCGCGTCGGCGACCGCCGGGTCCATCGGGGTGGTCGCCTGGTGGTCGAGATAGATCGTCGCCATGTCGCGCTCTCCTCAGAAGTCGTACGCGGTGTAGGTCAGGGCGATCGGGTCGGCGCACTCCGCGTCGGCGAAGACCAGCGTGATCTCCTCCTCGGAGCTGCCCAGGGTGCGCAGGTAGATCTCGGCGCCCTTGGTCACCTTGTCGCGGTCGGCCAGGGAGTTGATGTCGACGACGTGGCGGCGGGGGCAGTCGGGGAAGGCCCGCAGCCGGGCGAAGTAGCGGGCGAAGTACTCGGCGACGATCAGCGGGCAGCGCGGCACGACGTGGGCGTCCTTGACCACGCCGGCGAGGACCTTCGCGTAGCTCCGGGAGCGGAAGAGGATCTCGTCGCCCTCGCGGGAGAACGGCGGTTGGAGCTCGGTCCCCCGCGCGGCGTGTTTCATCGCGCGGGCGGCCCGGTTGCGCAGGGTCCGCTCGCGGGTGACGGAGTAGGAGACCCCGGCCGCGGCCGCCGCGGCGTCGAGCGGGGCGAGATCGAGCGCCTCGGGGGCGGACGAGCCCGGAGCCGGGACCGTGCAGACGTCGGTGGAACAGGACGTGCCGAGGTCGTTGACGATGACGTCGTAGAGGACCTTGTTGCCCCGGTGCAGCCTGCGGGCCACCGCGCCCGTCTCCAGGGCGAGGTCGAAGGAGTTCCGCGAGAAGGCGCCGATCCCGGCGGCGGTCTCGAAGTAGCCGCCGGCGACGAGCACGGCCGAACGCGTGGTGCGGGAGACGGTCTCCAGGAGGGGCGCGACGCGGGCGGCGCGCTCGGTGCTCAGGGTGGTGGTGGGGCTCATGTCTGGTGCACTCCGTTCTGCTTCGGGGAAGTTCGATCGGACGGTGCTGCGCACGTGCCGGGTACGGGGTCGGGGTCCGGGCGGGGGGTCAGGGCCGGGCGCGGGGCCGCCGGGCCGGGGCGCGGCCGGGGCCGGGCACCGGACCGCAGTCGCGGGCGGGGCCGGAGGCGCGGGCGGCGCCCGGATCGGGGCCGGTGTCGGTCCCGGGGGCCTTCGTGCTGTGCGCCGCGCCCACGCCCGTACCGATCGCCGCGCCCACCACGCAGAGCACGGCGGCCCACTGGAGCGGCGAGAGGCGTTCGCCGAGCAGGGCCAGGCCCACCAGGGCGGCGATGACCGGTTCGACGGTGGAGAGCACCGCGAACACCCGGGGCGGCAGCCGGCGCAGGGCGGCGAACTCCAGCGAGAACGGGACCACCGTGGTCAGCACGGCCACCGTGAGCGCCGCGGCCAGGACGCCCGGTTCGGTGAGTACGGCGAGCGGCGGAAGCCCGAGGGTGGGGGCGGCCGGCAGGGCGAGCACGGCGGCCACGCTCAGGCCGAGGGCGAGTCCCGCGCCGCCCGGGACGGCCCGCCCGACCCGGGCGCCGAGCAGGATGTAGCCGGTCAGGGCCGCACCGGTGAGCAGGGCGGCGGCGAGCCCGACCGGGTCGTCGAGGCCCCGCGTGCCGCCGAGGACGAGCAGTCCGGCTGCCGCGAGCAGCACCCAGAGCCGGTCCAGGGCCCGTCGGGAGGTCAGCGCGGCGAGCAGCAGCGGCCCGCTGAACTCCAGGGTGACGACCACGCCCAGCGGGAGCCGGGAGGTCGCCTCGTAGAACGCGAACTGCATGACGGTGAAGACCGCCCCGTACGGCAGCAACAGCCGCCACCGGGTGCGGAGCAGCCGTAACGCGGGCCGGGAGAACAGGCAGAGCAGCGCGGCGGAGAACAGCAGCCGGAGCAGGGTGGCCCCGGCCGGGCCGGTCTGCTCGAAGAGCGTCTTGGCGAAGGCGGAGCCGAACTGCAGGCTGATCATGCCCGCCAGCAGCAGAAGCGGCGCGGGGGCGGCTCTCGGGTCGTGGCGACGCATGACAGGGGAGTGTATACCCCCCAGGGGTATAGCGCGAGGCGCGGCGGCCCGCCGGCGGGGTGTCGCGAGTGTGACGTCCGTCAAACCGGGCGTGACGCGCATTACTTCACGGTCACTTGGCGCCCCGGGCCCGCTAATCTCCGCCGAAGAGCCAGAAGTGAACAGTTGTTGAGGGCATAGAGGGGTGGAAGACGTGGCCAGGAAGCTCGCCGTCATCGGGGCCGGACTCATGGGGTCCGGTATCGCGCAGGTCTCGGCCCAGGCGGGCTGGGACGTCGTCCTGCGGGACGTCACCGACGCCGCGCTGACCCGGGGCACCGACACCATCAAGGCCTCGTACGACCGCTTCGTCGCCAAGGGCAAGCTGGACGCCGCCGACGCCGAGGCCGCCCTCGGGCGGATCACCGCGACCACCGAGCTCGAAGCCGTCGCCGACGCCGACATCGTCGTCGAGGCCGTCTTCGAGAAGCTGGAGGTCAAGCACGAGATCTTCCGCGCCCTCGACAAGGTCGCCAAGGACGGCGCCGTGCTCGCCTCCAACACCTCCGCCATCCCGATCACCAAGATCGCCGCGGTGACGGAGCGCCCGGAGGCCGTCGTCGGCACCCACTTCTTCTCGCCGGTCCCGATGATGCAGCTCTGCGAGCTGGTCCGCGGCTACAAGACGAGCGACGCCACCCTCGCCACCGCGCGGGAGTTCGCCGAGTCCGTCGGCAAGACCTGCATCGTCGTCAACCGCGACGTCGCCGGCTTCGTCACCACCCGTCTCATCTCGGCGCTCGTCGTCGAGGCCGCCAAGCTGTACGAGTCGGGCGTGGCCACCGCCGAGGACATCGACATCGCCTGCAAGCTGGGCTTCGGGCACGCGATGGGACCGCTCACCACCACCGACCTCACCGGCGTCGACATCCTCGTCAACGCCACCAGCAACATCTACACCGAGACCCAGGACGAGAAGTTCGCCCCGCCGGAGCTGATGCGCCGGATGGTGGACGCGGGTGACATCGGGCGCAAGAGCGGGCAGGGCTTCTACACGTACTGATGCCGCACGGGGGTCGGTACGGAGTCCGCACAGGGGTCCGACCGCCCCCCGCGCCATCGCCCCCAGGGGTGAATTTCGATATCGGTTCGCTTACAAGGCGCAACGCTTCTGCCGATGCGGCAGTCAGTCGTTGCGAAGACGGGCACACGACGGAGCACTCTCGGGGAGCGCATATGCACATCAGGGGCGACCACGTCGAGCTGGTCGTCGGGGGCCGCCTCGACGTCCGCAGCGCGGCGGACGCCCGTACGGTCCTGCACTCGGCGGTCGACGACGGAGTCGGCGACCTCGTGCTCGACCTGACCGGCCTCGACTCCTGGGACGCCACCGGGCTCGGGGTCATCATGGGCGCCCACCGCAGAGCCGGCCGCTGCGGCCGCCGACTGGTGCTGCGCGGGGTGCCGCCCCAGATGCAGCGCCTCCTCGTGGCCACCCGGCTGCACCGCATCCTCGCCATCGAGGGCGGCCTCGCCGCGGAGTCGCTGCCGCGCGTCTGACCCCGCGTCACCCGTGACAGGGTGCCCGTGGGGCACCCGCGCACCTGTGAAGCTGTTGTGGAGACCAGGCGTCACGCTCAATCCTCACAAGACCGTGACGTCTTGGTCTCCACGGCACCCCGCCTGTTCCCGGAGCTCGGACAACCGTCTAGGGTCGGCTCTCCTGCACATCGCCCGCCGCTTGGGAGCTTGGACCATGGACCCGATCAACCGGGGACCCGAGGAGTACGGTCACGACACCGAGGGCGAGGACGCCCGCCCCGGACACGCCGCACTCGTGCCCGCGGCCACCACCCCCGCCCGGGTCCGCACGACCCGCGTCGTCGCCGGCGGCCTGCTGCTCACCGTCAACCCCGTCGACGGCAGCGAGATCGAGGTCTGCCCGCCCGGGGAACAGCCCCCGGCCCCCCGCCGCCGCACCGCCGAGGAGCGCGCCGAGGCCGCCCGCGCCGCCGCGCCCCCCGTACCGCCGGGCCCCGCGGCCGCCGCCCTGCCCCTGCTGGAACGGCAGGAACAGCGCGAGCTCCTGGTCGAACACCTCAGCCGCGGCCGCTCCGCCCGCCTCACCGGCCCCGCGGGCTCCGGCCGCAGCACCCTGCTCGCCGCCGTCGCCGCCGACTGCGCGGACATCGCCCCCGACGGCGTCGTCCACCTCTCCGGCCACCACCGCACCCCCACCGAGCTGCTGTACGAGCTCTTCCACACCGTCTTGTACGCGCCCGGATTCCGGCCCGACCGCGAGGAACTCCTCCTTGAGGTGCGCCGCATCGGCGCCATCGTCCTCGTCGACGACCTGGAGTTCGGCGGCTCCGCCCTCGACGACCTGCTCGCCGCCACCCCCGACTGCGCCTTCCTCTTCGGCGCCGCCCCCGACGCCCCCGCCGCCTCTCCCGAGGCCGACCTCGAAGAGGTCGCGCTCACCGGACTCGGCCGCGCCGCCGCCGTCGAGCTCCTGGAGACCGCCGTCGGCCGCACCCTCACCGAGGAGGAGGCCAACTGGGCCGGCGACCTCTGGTTCGAGTCCGAGGGCCTGCCGCTCCGCTTCGTCCAGGCCGCCGCCCTGCTCCGGCAGCGCGACCGGCTCCGGGTCGCCCCCGCCGAGTTCGACGCCTTCGGCGCCCTGGAGGAGGCCTTCGGGCCCTCCGGCGCCCCCGTCGCCGCCGCCCCTGCCCCCGGGGACGCCGCCGACGACCCCGACGTCGAGGTGCGCGACATACCGCTGCCCAGCCTCGGCGAGGGCGCAGCCCCGGCCTCCCTGCTCGCCTCCCGGCTCAGCCGCGCCGCCCAGGACACCCTGCGCTTCGCCGTCGCCCTCGGCGGCGAGGTGCCGCACCAGGCCCACCTCCCCGCCCTCGTCGGCGACACCCACGCCGACGCGGCCCTCGGCGAACTCATGGGCTGCGGACTGCTCTCCCCGGTCGGCTCCCGCTACCGCCTCGCCGCCGGAGTCCTCACCCAGCTCCTCGCCCAGGGGTACGAGGGGGACGCCGCCGACCGCGCCCACACCGTCGCCCAGCACTACGCCTGGTGGGCCGGACACCCCTCCGTCACCCCCGAGCGCGCCACCGCCGAGGCCGACGCGCTGCTCGCCGCCCTGGGCGCGCTCGTCCCCGGCGCCGCCGCCGAGCACACCGCGACCGCCGTACAGCTCGCCCGCGCCGCCGCGCCCGCCTTCGCCGCGGGCCTCCACTGGGGCGCCTGGGAGCGGGCCCTGCGCAGCGGCCAGGAAGCCGCCCGGCGGGCCGGCGAGGTGGCCGAAGAGGCCTACTTCCACCACGAGTTGGGCATCCTCGCGCTCTGCGCCGGCAGCCTCCAGCGGGCCCGCGCCGAACTGGAGGCCTCCATCGCCCTGCGCGGCGCCCTCGCCGACAAGCGCGGCACCGTCGCCGGCCGCCGCGCCCTCGCGCTCGTCGCCGACCTCACGGGCGAGTCCGCCCCGGTCGAGCCCGCTCCGCCCGCCGCGCCGGCCCCGTCGGCCCCGCCGGCCCGCCGTGACGGCCCGGCCTCGCCGCCCCGCGGCGTCCCGCTCGCGGCCAAGCCCGCCTTCCCCGCCCTCGCCGCGCCGAGCGACTTCTCCGACTTCCCGGCCTTCCCCGGCCCCGCGTCGGCCCCGCCGACGGCACCCACCGCCGTCGTCGGCCCGCTCGCCGCGTCCGCCGCGTTCCCGGCCTTCCCCGACGACGCCCCCACCGTCCTCACCCCCGCGGACCGGGCGCAGGACCAGGGCCGGCCCGGGCTGCGCAAGGGCATCGTCGCCGGCGCCCGCCGCAACCTGGCCGCGGTCGGCGCGGGCGCCCTGCTCGTCGCCGTCCTCGGCACGGTCGTCACCATCGGCGCCACCTCCGGCAACGACGAGCACCCCGCCAACGACCGGGTCACCTCCGACAGCACCGCCGACCAGGGCGACGGCACCGGCGACGGCACCCCGGGCGACGACGAGCCCACCGAGGACTCGACCAGCCGCCCCTCGGACCCGGGCGCCCCGCAGCCCACCGGCACCGCCACCCCCGGCGGCACCGGCTCCCCGGGCACCCCGACGGCCCCCACCGGCTCCCCGTCCGCGACCGGCAGCGCCACTCCGAGCGACCCGGCGGCCACGACGACGGCGCCGCCGAAGCCCACGCTGTCGCCGACGAGGACCACCTCCCCGTCCACGAAGCCGCCGGTCACCCCGTCGACGACGCCGCCCACGACTCCGCCGACGACGCCGCCGACCACCGCCCCGACGACGACGCCGCCCACGGAGAACCCCAGCGGCTCCGCCTCCGCCTCCCGCTCCGAGTCCGCCCCCGCGGAAACGGGCGGGAACCCGGTCTGATCCGCGGGCCCCGCGGACTGCGCGGACCCCGAGAAGGACGAAGGCCCGGATGCCGTGGGGCATCCGGGCCTTTCTCGTACCTGCGTGCGTACGGTCAGAACAGACGCAGCTTGTCGTCCTCGATGCCGCGCAGCGCGTCGTAGTCGAGCACCACGCAGTCGATGCCGCGGTCGTTGGCGAGCACGCGGGCCTGCGGCTTGATCTCCTGGGCGGCGAAGATGCCCTTGACCGGCGCCAGGTGCGGGTCGCGGTTGAGCAGCTCCAGGTAGCGGGTCAGCTGCTCGACGCCGTCGATCTCGCCGCGCCGCTTGATCTCCACCGCGACCGTCGCGCCGTCGGAGTCGCGGCACAGGATGTCCACCGGGCCGATCGCCGTCGGGTACTCGCGCCGGACCAGGGTCCATCCCTCGCCCAGGGTCTCGATGCGGTCCGCGAGCAGCTCCTGGAGGTGCGCCTCGACGCCGTCCTTGATCAGACCGGGGTCGACACCGAGCTCGTGCGAGGAGTCGTGGAGGATCTCCTCCATCGTGATGATCAGTTTCTCGCCCGCTTTGTTGATCACGGTCCAGATGCCCGCCTCACCGTCGGCACCCTCCTTCAGGGTGCACGGCGGCGACATCCAGTTGAGCGGTTTGTACGCGCGGTCGTCCGCGTGGATGGAGACGCTGCCGTCTGCCTTGACCAGGATCAGACGGGGCGCGGAGGGCAGGTGGGCGGTGAGCCGGCCGGCGTAGTCCACGGAACAGCGGGCAATGACGAGACGCATGGTCCGCAACGCTACAAGACGGACGCCTTCCGGCGCGATTCGGGCCGTAACGCCCGCCCGGCGCACGCCCAACGACCGTCACTTATTGGCCGGTTGTGTGCCCAATCTCCTGGTGCGGGCAGACCGGCGCGCTTACCGTGGAAGACAGGAGGTCGTCGCCCGTGCACGCTGCGTGCGCGTCGCCGGCCTCTGCCCCTGCCCGCAAGACCCCGCCCGTCGGGGTCGCGAGAGGAGAACCCATGTCGCTCGACGTCTCACCGGCGCTGTTGGAACAGGCCGAGCGAGGCGAGGTCGACGAAGCCGACTTCGTCGACTGCGTCCGGACCTCCCTGCCCTACGCATGGGAGATGATCAGCTCTCTGGTGGCACAGCTGAAGGTCGACGGCGGCGAGTTCGCCGACAACCAGACGCCGCCGCCGAACGAGCAGGCTCGTGGTCAGCTGCTGCGCGCACTGGCGAGCGATGCCATCCGAGGTGCGCTTCAGCGGCACTTCGGGGTGCGTCTCGCCTTCCAGAACTGCCACCGCGTGGCGGTCTTCCCGCTGGACCCCTCCGTGGACGAGCGGCTCGCCCGCTTCACCTCCATACGGGGCCAGCTGCTCAACCAGTCGCCCGAACTGCGCGACTGCTGACAAGGCCTGGTGCTGCCGCTCCGCGTCGCGGGAGAGCGAGGAGACGCCGGAGCGGCAGCACGGTCCCGCACCACCCGCACGCGGGTCAGACCAGCAGCGGCAGCACCTCGGTGCCCAGCCGCCGCACGTTCTCCTCGGTGCCGGCGAGCTCGCCCGAGCCTTCGGCGAGCAGGGCGAAGCGGGTGATCCCGGTCCGCTCGGAGGTCGCCGCGAGCCGGTCCGCCGCCAGCTTCGGCGTGCCCACCGGGTGCAGCCCGCACAGCAGCTCCGTGTACGCCACCGGATCGCGCATCGCGCGCTGCCGGCCGTCCACGGTCACATGGGCGTCGAGCCCCTGCTTCAGCCAGCCCGGCATCGCCTTCACCAGGGCCTCCGCCGCGTCCGCGCCGCGGTCCGCGAGCTGGACCACACCGGCCGAGACGTGCCCGGCGCCGATCCGCGCGATCTCGTCCCGCCCGCGCCCGGCCTCCCGCGCGGCCCGCTCCCAGCAGGCGACCATCTCGGCCTTCTCCTCGTCCCCGCAGTGCATGCCGAGGAGCATCGGCAGGCCCCGCTCGGCGGCCAGCCGCACGCTCGTCGGCGAGGTGCAGGCGACCACCACCTCGGGCGAGGCCGGTCCGCCGATCAGCTCGCCGGGGCCCGGCACGACGGCCACCTCGCGGAAAGCGAATCGTTCCCCCTGGGCGCGGACCCGGGGCTCGCGCAGCCAGCGGAGCAGCAGGTCCAGCGATTCGGGGAAGCCCCCCTCGTACGCCGGGAGCCCCGAGCCGAACACCTCCAGGTCCACCCACGGCCCGCCCCGGCCCACCCCGAGGGTGAATCTTCCCCCGGAGGCCACGTGCAGCAGGGCCGCCTGCTCGCCCAGCGCGACCGGGTGCGCGCTCGGCAGCACGCTGACCGCCGTGCCGACGCGCAGCCGGCGGGTGCGCCCGAGGAGCAGCGCGGCCAGGGTGACGGCCGACGGGCAGACCCCGTACGGCACGAAGTGGTGCTCGGCGAGCCAGACGGAGTCGAGCCCCGCCTCCTCGGCCGCCTCGGCGGTCCGTACCGCCCGGTGCAGCGCCTCCTGCTGGCCCTGGCCCGGGAACTGGGCGGCCAGCACGAACGTACCCACGCGCATCGCCTTCTGCCTCCTTGCGGCCGACGCGTTCTCCCCCTCGCGAACTTCCCCTCGTACCGGCAACAACGTCTGACACGTGCCAAAGGCAACGGGCGTTCATGAAGTTCTTGCGATTTTCGGCTGATCCGCCATGGGCGGGTGCGGGACGACCCCGTCGCGGCCCGTAGGCTGGACGGAACCGTCAGTTTCCACGCCCCCGTGAGGTGTCGAAGTGTCCCCGCGCCACAACCGCGCCCGAGGCGGCGCGAACCCCGATCCGCAGGGTGATCAGGGCGACCGGTACGGCGGCTCGCAGCGCAGTGAGACCTGGCAGGGCGAGGAGTGGTACGTCCGCCATGTCGCCGGCGCGAGCTCGCCCGGCAAGCGCTACCGCTGCCCCGGCTGCGACCAGGAGATCCCCGGCGGCGCCCCGCACGTGGTGGCCTGGCCCGAGTACGGGGGAGTGGACGACCGCCGGCACTGGCACAAGGCCTGCTGGAACGCGAAGGACCGCCGCACCAGCCGGGTGCAGCGGTCCCGCAACGCGCCGAAGTACTGAGCCCGGGGCCGGGCCCTACACGTCCTTGCTGTTCAGCAGGGCGAACGAGCCGCCGAGCACCACCGCCGCGACGCCCGTCATGATCAGCAGCGGCTCCCAGCCCGCCGGGCCGTTCTCCCCCAGGGGGGCGGCGTCGCTGTACAGCGCGATCATCTGCGAGGGGATCGAGTAGGTGAACAGGAACTCCTGCACCGACTTCAGCGCCTCGGAGAACATGAACAGGGCCGCCACCAGCGGAAGCAGCAGCAGGCCGATCATCACCGTGATCGCGCCGGCCGAGTGCCGGATGAGCGTGCCCACCGCCAGCGACAGCAGACCGAGCATGGCGAGGTAGCCGCCCGCCCCGACCGTCGCCCGCAGCCACTCGCCCGTGGTCGGCGTCGCCGCCGAGTCCACGATGGCGACCTGCGCGGCCGCCACGAGGGCCGCCACCACGGTGGTGACCGTGAAGACCAGCAGGAAGAAGACGATCGCCTTCGCCGTGAGCACCCGGGCCCGGCTCGGGCAGGCCGTGAGGGTCGTACGGATCATGCCCGTGCCGTACTCGGAGGCGATGGTCAGGACGCCGAGCGTGATCACGCAGATCGAGGCCGGCAGCATCCCGAAGAAGCCGAAGCCGAGCGCGGACTCCTCACCCATCGGGGCGTCCGCCCCCGCGGCGATGGCCGCGACACCCAGGCCGATGGCCAGCATCAGCAGCACCATGACCCCCAGCGTCCACATCGTGGAGCGCACCGAGCGGATCTTCGTCCACTCGGAGGCCAGCGCGTCGCCGAGGTGCGCCCTGCGGACCGGGATGGGGGAGACGTAGGCGTACGGGGTCGTCATCGGGCGTCCTCGGGGTTCTGGCCCTGCTGGGGGTTCTGCGGGGTGGCGTACGGGTTCTGTCCGGGCGGCGGCGGGGCGTACCAGCCCTGCTGCGGCACCTCGGGGACCACGTACCCCTCCGGCTGCTGCGGCTGCCCGTACGGCTGCTGCTGCGGCGCCTGGAGGTGGGCCAGCCGGTCGTCGGTCGAGCGGTAGTCGACGGCGCCCTGCGTCATCCGCATGTACGCCTCCTCCAGCGAGGCCTGGTGCGGGGAGAGCTCCCACAGGCGCACGTCCGCGCCGTGCGCCAGGTCGCTGATCCGGGGCAGCTGGAGCCCGGTCACCCGCAGCGCGCCGTCCGGCTCCGACATCACCCGGCCGCCGGCCTCGGTGAGCACCGCCGTCAGCTTCTCCCGCTGCTGCGGCTCGGTCTCCGGGGTGCGGACCCGGGCGAAGTCGGCGGAGTTCGCCGAGATGAAGTCCGTCACGCTCATGTCGGCGAGCAGCTGCCCCCGGCCGATCACGATCAGGTGGTCGGCGGTCAGCGCCATCTCGCTCATGAGGTGGCTGGAGACGAAGACCGTCCGCCCCTCGGCGGCCAGCTTCTTCATCAGGTTGCGCACCCAGAGGATGCCCTCGGGGTCCAGGCCGTTGACCGGCTCGTCGAAGAGCAGCACCTGCGGGTCGCCGAGGAGCGCCGCCGCGATGCCGAGCCGCTGCCCCATGCCCAGCGAGAAGCCCTTGGAGCGGCGCCGCGCGACGTCCTGGAGGCCCACGACCCCGAGCACCTCGTCGACCCGCCGCGCAGGGATCCCGGCGAGCTGGGCGAGCGACAGGAGGTGGTTGCGGGCGCTGCGGCCGCCGTGCACGGCCTTCGCGTCGAGCAGCGCGCCGACCTGCCGGGGAGCGTTCGGCAGCTGCCGGAAGGGGTGGCCGCCGATCGTCACGTGGCCGGCGGACGGCGTGTCCAGGCCGAGGATCATGCGCATGGTCGTGGACTTGCCCGAGCCGTTGGGGCCCAGGAAGCCGGTGACATGGCCGGGCCTCACCTGGAAGGAAAGGTTGTACACGGCCGTCTTGGCGCCGTAGCGCTTCGTCAGGCCGACTGCCTCGATCATTCTCCAGCCCCATCGACAGGTCAGGTCGTCGTCGGGGCGTGATGGCCGGTGGCCGGAGCCCCCCGTATGAGCTAGGAGCTTAACCAGCCGTTGACGGTTCCGACGAAGCGGAACCGTGACGTTCCCGTAAGGACCGGACGCGCTACGCGTCCCGGTTCTTCAGCACCAGGTAGCCGCCGAGCAGCGACGCCGCCACCCAGATCAGCATGATCCCGAGGCCGCCCCACGGGCCGTACGGCGCCTTGTCCGAGCCCATCGCGTCGGGCACGACCTGCATGATCTTGGAGCCGGCCTGGTCGGGGAAGTAACGGGCGACCTCCTTGGCCTTCGGCACCGCCGACAGGATCTGGGAGATCAGGAAGAAGAACGGCACCAGGATGCCCAGCGACAGCATCGAGGAGCGCAGCATCGTCGCCACGCCCATCGAGAAGATCGCGATCAGGCCCATGTAGAGGCCGCCGCCGACCACCGCCCGCAGCACGTTGTCCGCGCCCAGCGTCGTGCGGTGGTCGCCGAGCAGCGCCTGGCCGAGGAAGAAGGACAGGAAGCTGGTCGCGAGGCCCACCAGCAGGGCGAGGCCGCCGGCCACGACGATCTTCGAGAAGAGGAAGGCGGCGCGCTGCGGAACGGCCGCCAGCGAGGTGCGGATCATGCCCGAGGAGTACTCGGTGCCGACCACCAGGACACCGAAGACCACCATCGCCAGCTGCCCGAGCACCATTCCGGAGAAGCTGAGGAAGGTGGGGTCGAAGGTCGCGCGCTCGACGTCGGACAGCTTGGCGTACTGGGAGCTCATCAGCGCGCACAGCGCCGCGCTCATCGCCACCGTCACCAGGAGGGCGCACGCCAGCGTCCACACCGTCGACGAAACCGTCCGGATCTTGGTCCATTCCGACTGGAGGACCGCGGATGCCGCTGCCATCGATCAGGCTCCCTCGAAGCTCTCGCCCCAGCGGGGCCCGTCGACCGGGGCGTGGGGCACGCCCCCGCCACCGTGTACGTCCGTCCCGTGCGCGTGGTACTCCACCGCGCCGGCCGTCATCTGCATGAACGCCTCTTCGAGCGAGGCCCGCTGGGAGCTCAGCTCGTGCAGCACGATCTGGTGGGAGGCCGCGAGCTCGCCCAGCTTCTCGGTCGTCGTCCCGTCGACCTCCAGCGTCCCGCCGCCCGCCTCGACGGCGACGAAACCGTTGGCGTGCAGCAGATCCCGCAGGCGTTCCTGCTGCGGGGAGCGCAGCCGGACGTAACTCCTGGAATTCTGCTGGATGAAATCCGCCATCGAGGTGTCGGCCAGCAGCTTTCCCTGCCCGATGACGATGAGATGATCCGCCGTCAGCGCCATTTCACTCATGAGGTGGCTGGAAACGAAGATCGTCCGGCCCTCCGCGGCCAGTGCCTTCATCAGATTGCGGATCCAGTGAATTCCCTCGGGGTCCAGACCATTGACGGGTTCGTCGAACATCAGGATCTCGGGATCCCCGAGCAACGCCGAGGCGATTCCCAGCCGTTGGCCCATGCCGAGCGAGAAACCCTTCGACTTCTTCCGCGCGACCGCCGTCAGGCCGACCAGATCGAGCACCTCGTCGACCCGCTGCTGCGGGATGCGGTTCGCCTGGGCCAGGCACAGCAGGTTGTTGTACGCCGAGCGGCCGCCGTGCATCGCCTTGGCGTCGAGGAGCGCCCCGATGTACTTCAGGGGCTCCTGGAGCTCCCGGTAGTGCTTGCCGTCGATCCGGACCGTCCCGCTCGTCGGGTTGTCCAGATCCAACATCATCCGCATCGTGGTCGACTTGCCCGCCCCGTTCGGCCCCAGGAAGCCGGTGACCACGCCGGGCCGCACGGTGAAGCTGAGACGGTCGACCGCGACCTTCGACCCGTACCGCTTGGTGAGGCCCTGCAGCTCGATCATGCGTACCAACCTACGGGCACGCGAAACCCCCCGCCACCGGAATGACAGGGGGTTTTCGGGAACTCCTGACGGCCCGCGGGCCGCCGCCGACTAGCGGGTCTGCTGGGCGGGCACGCCCGCGGTCCGCTCGTCGTCGATCGGGGAGCTGGCCGCGGCCACCGCGGCACCGGTCAGCGTGGCCAGCATCTCGCGGACGTTGGTCAGCTGCGCGTTGATGGAGTCGCGGCGGTTCGTCAGCGCCGCCAGCTCGCGCTCCGATTCGCTGCGGATCCGGTCGGCCTTGGCGTTCGCGTCGGCCACGATGTCCTCGGCCTGGCGCTGCGCGGTCTCCACCGTCTGACGGGCCCGGCGCTCCGCGTCCGTGCGCAGCTTCTCGGCCTCCAGGCGCAGCTGCTCCGCCCGGTGCTCGATCTCGGCCAGACGCTTCTCGGCCTTCGCCTGACGCGCGGCCAGGTCCCGCTCCGACTGCTCGCGGCGCTTGGCCAGGTTCGTCTCGAAGTCCGCGGCGGCCTGGGCGGCCTTGGCGCGGGTCTCCTCGAAGAGGGCGTCCGCCTCCTCGCGCTTCGACTGCGCGTCCTTCTGCGCCTCGGAGCGCAGCGAGTTGGCCTCGCCCTGCGCCTTCTCGACGATCCGGACGCCCTCGTCCTCGGCCTTCGACTTGCGCTCGGCCGCGAAGGACTCCGCGTCGTTGCGCACCTGCTGGGCGGCCGACTCGGCCAGCTCGCGGTGCTGCTCGGCGGCGCGACGGGCCTCCTCACGCAGGTCCTTCGCCTCCTCCTCGGCCAGCCGGAGGATCTTCTCGACGCGGGCGCCGAGACCGGCGTACGACGGCTCGGCGTCGCTGACCTGGGCCTGGGCGTTCTGCGTTTCGAGGTGGAGTTCCTCGATGCGCTTTTCCAGAGAGGTGATGCGAGACAGGGCGCTGTCACGGTCGGCGACGAGCTTGGTAATGCGGTCGTCCACCTGACCGCGGTCGTAACCACGCCGCACGAGCTCGAAGCCGAAGGGGGAGGATGTGTCGCTCATGAGGTTCCTGTCGAAAGAGACCGGTGAGGTGTTAGAGGGAATCCTAGGGGCCGAAGCGGCGTGTCATCGAGCGTATGCCCGTTTGATCTGGAGAATGTCCAGCCTTTTGAGTGGCTAGCTCTCCGAAGACTTGCCACTCGAACGAGTGGACCCCGTCGACGCGCCCGCCTTGACCGTCTGGGCACCGGAGGACTTCGCCCCACCGCCCGGAGCCTCGAAAGACTCCAACGCTTCGAGGACGTCCTGGACACGGGAGATCTCGGCATTGATGCTCTCGCGCCGGCGCACCAGCACCTCCAGCTCGCGCTTGCCCTCCTCGACGGTCTGCTCGGCCTCCCGCTCCGCCTCCGCCTTGATCTTCTCCGCCTCCGCGACGAGCGACGCCTTCTTCTGCTCGGCCTCCTTGAGGAGCGCCTCCGCCCGCTTCACCGCGGCGATGCGCACCTTGCTCGCCTCGGAACTCGCGTCGGAGAGCATCTCCTTGGCCTTCTCCTCGGCCTCGGCCCGCTGCTCGGTCGCCGCCTTCACCAGCTTGTCCACGCGCTCGCCGGCCGTCTTCATCTGCTCGGACGTCTCGTGCCGCGCCCGCTCGTGCAGCTCCTCGATCTCGCTCTCGACCCGGGCACGCAGCTCCTCCGCGCGGTCCCTTATGGCCGTGGCGTCGCTGCGCGCCCCGATCAGCAGCTCGTCCGCGTCGGTGCGGGCCTTCTCCACCAGCGAGTTGCCCTCGATGGTCGCCTCGGCGGCGATCCGCTCGGCCTCCTTGCGGGCCGCGCCGACCATCGTGTCGGCCTGCGTCTCCGCCTCGGTGGTGGCGCGCAGCGCCTCCTCCTGGGCCTTCGCCATCAGCTGGTCGGCCTGCTCGGCCGCGTCCGCGCGCTTCTTCGCGCCGGCCTCACGGGCCTCGTCGAGCGTCCGGTCGGCCTCGGCGCGCGCCTCGGAGCGCATCTCCTCGGCCGCCGCCTCGGCGTCCGCCTTGACCCGCTCCGACTCGACGCGGATCCGCTCGGCCTCGGCCGTCGCCTCGCCGACGAGGGTGTCGGCCTGCTCGGCCGCGTCGGCGCGCCGCTTGTCGGCGGCCTGCCGGGCCTCGTCCAGGACCTGCTCGCCGTCGGCGCGGGCCGCGGCGCGCAGCGCCTCCGCCTCCGCCTCTCCGTCGGCCTTGACCTGCTCGGCCTCGGTACGGAGCCGGGCCGCTTCCTGCTCGGTGAGCTCCAGGAGCTCGGCGGCCTCGGTGGTGATCCGCTCGGCCTCGGCCGTCGCCTCGGCGATCAGGGCGTCGGCCTGCTCGGCCGCGTCGGAACGCCGCTTGTCGGCCGCCTGCCGGGCCTCGTCCAGGATCCGGTCGGCGTCCTCCAGCGCGGCCGTCCGCAGCGCCTGCGCGTGCGCCTCGCCGTCCACCTTGACCTGCTCGGCCTCGGTACGGAGCCGGGCCGCGTCCTGCTCGGTGAGCTCCAGGAGCTCGGCGGCCTCGGTGGTGATCCGCTCGGCCTCCGCCGTCGCCTCGCCGACGAGGGCGTCGGCCTGCTCGGCCGCGTCGGAACGCCGCTTGTCGGCGGCCTGCCGGGCCTCGTCCAGGACCTGCTCGGCCTCCGTGGTGATCCGCTCGGCCTCGGCCGTCGCCTCGCCGACGAGGGTGTCGGCCTGCTCGGCCGCGTCGGAACGCCGCTTGTCGGCGGCCTGCCGGGCCTCGTCCAGGACCTGCTCGGCCTCCGTGGTGATCCGCTCGGCCTGCGCACGGGCCTCGCCGACCACCGTCTCCGACTGGGCGGCCGCCTCCGAACGGATCCGGTTCGCGTCGTCGCGGGCGTCCGCACGGGTGCGGGCCGCGTCCTGCTCGGCCGACGCCAGCGCGTCGGTCGCCTCGGTCCGTACCCGCTGCGCGTACTCCGCGGTGTCCGCCCGCAGCTTCTCCGCCTCCGCGAGCGCGTCCGTCACCGTCCGCTCGGCCAGCGCCTTCGCCGCCTCGGACTCCTCCTGCGCGCGCCCACGGACGCGGTTCGCGTCCTCGGCGGCCCGCTCCCGCTCCTCGTACGCGTCGGAGCGGACCCGGTCCGCCTCCTCCTGCGCCTCGGTACGGGTGCGCTCCGCCGCGTGCTCGGCGGCGCTGCGCAGACCCGCGATCTCCTCCTCGGCCGCCTCGCGCAGACCGGAGACCGAGTCCCGCACGTCCTGTGCGGTCTGCTCGGCCGCGGACACCATCTCCGTGGCGCGGGCGTCGGCCTCCTCGACCAGCCGGTGCGCCTCGGTCTGGGCCTCCTCCACCCGCGTACGGGCGGAGGCCAGCAGGTCCTCGCTCCGCTCCCGGGCGAGCTCGCGCTCCCGGTCGGCCTCGGTACGCGCCGAGTCCAGCGTCTCCTCGGCCTCCCGGCGGCGCCGGTTGGCCTCCTCCTGCGCGGCGGACAGCGCCTCCGCGGCCTCGGCGGCGACCCGCTCCGCGGCGGACGCGGCCTCCGCCCGCACCCGGTCGGCGGTCTCCTGCGCCTCGGACTTCAGCCGCTCGGCCTCGGCCCGGGCCTCCTCGCGCAGCGTCGTGGCGGCGGACTCCGCCTCGGAACGCGCCGTCGACGCGTCCTGCGAGGCCTCCGTACGCAGCCGCTCGGCCTCCTGCTCGGCCTGCGCCTGGAGCGTACGGACCCGCTCGGCGGCCTCCGTACGCAGCCGGTCGGCCTCCTCGGCGGCCTCCCGCCGGATCCGCTCGCCCTCGGCCCGCGCGCCGGTCAGCTCCTCACCGGCGGCCGACAGCTTCGTCTCCGCCTCGGTGTGCAGCCGGGTCAGCTCGGCGGCCGCATCCGCCTGCCGCGCCGCGGCGGCCCGCTCTGCCTCGTCGCGCAGGGCGACGGCGATCTCCTCCGCCGCCTCCTTGACCGCCTCGGCCTGCTCCTCCGCCTCGGCCCGCATCCGCTCGGCCTCGGCGCGGGTGCGCTCCAGCGTCTCCTCGGCCTGGGTGCGCAGGGTCTGCGCCCGCTCCATGGCCTCGCCGCGGACCCGCTCGCTCTCCGCGCCCGCGCTCGTCCGCTGCTCGTCCGCGTCCGTCCGCGCCTTGGTCAGCAGCGCCTCGGCGGTCTTCGCGGCCTCCTCGATCTGGCCGACGGCCTCGCGCCGGGCCTCGCCGCGGATCCGCTCACCCTCGGCGATGGCCTCGGCCCGCAGCTGCTCGGCCTCGCCGCGCAGCCGGCGCGCCTCCTCCTGCAGCTCGACCGTCTTGGCGCGGTACTCCTTGGTGTCGTCCTTCGCCGAGCCCAGCAGCTCGTCGGCCTGCTCCTCGGCGGTGGACCGCAGCCGGTCCGCCTCCGTCTCGGCCTCACGGCGGATCCGCTCGGCCTCCTCGGCCGCCTTGCGGGTGGTCTCCTGGGCGTTCTCCGACGCCTTGGTCAGGACCTCCTCGGCGGTCCGCGCGGCCTTGGCGAGCGCGGCGGCGGAGTCCTCCGCGGCGACCGTACGGGCCTTCTCCGAGGCCTCCGAGACCAGCTTCTCGGCCTCCGCGGTCGCCTCGCGCAGCTTCTCCGCGGCCTGCTCCTTGAGGGCCTCGGCCTCCTTGGTGGCCTCGCCGACCAGGCGCGCGATCTCCGCCTTCGCGGTCCGGGTGCGCTGCTCGTTGACCGACTCGGCCGAGGCGATCTGCTTCGCCGCGGAGTCCTTGGCCTCGGTGAGCGCCCGCTCGGCCTCCGTACGGGCCTCGCGCAGCCTCTCCTCGGCCGCCTGGACGCGCTGCTCCGCGGCCCTGGACAGCTCGGCGGCCTCACGGCGCGCCTGGTCCGTCTCCGCGGTGGTGGCCGAGCGCAGCTGCTCGGCGTGGCTGGTGGCCTCCTGCGCCTGGCTGGAGGCGGCGCCGAGCATCCGCTCGGCGTCCTTGCGGGCGCGCAGCAGGATCGCTTCCGCCTCGGCACGGGCCGACTCGGCCTCGGAACCGATCCGGCGACGGGTCTCCTCGGCGACCCGGGCCGCCTCGGCGCGCGCGGCGGCCAGCGACTGCTCGGCCTCGGCGCGGGACTCCTCCATCAGCCGGCGGGCCTGCGACTCCGTACGGGCCCGCAGCTGCTCGGCCCACGCCACGTTCTCGTTGACGTGCGACTCGACGGTCTGACGGCGCTCGTTCAGCTCCTGGTCGAGCTGCTGGCGGCGGGTGACCGCCTCCGTGTGCAGCTCCGACTGGAGCCGGGCCTGCTGCTCCGCGTGCTCCTGGAGGATGCGCTGGGTCTGGGCGCGCGCCTCGCGCAGCTCCCGCTCGGCGTCCTGGCGCAGCTGCTCGGCCTGCGCCTGCGCGTTGCGCAGCATCTGCTCGGCCTGATAGCCGATGTCCGCGCTGTCGTAAGCGGGCCTGGACGCGATGGTGCGGCGCGCCTCGTGCAGCTTGGCGCGCAACACCTCGACCTGGTAGCCGAGGTCCTCGGCGTGCTGGACGGCCTTCTCCCGCTCGGTCTTCAGCCGTTCCATCTCGGCTTCGAACCGCGAGAGATGGTCGTCTTCAGCTCGCTGGCTCTCCTGGCGTTCGTAGCCCCGCACTGCGCGGTCCATCCTTCCCCGAGCTCTTCGAGCAGGGGAGACCCCAACCCTGGTCGCAACTCCAGCGATCACGCCCTCACGGACGAGGGCGGACCCCCGGGGAATCGTGGCAGATCGGACGACCCCGACATCCCGACTTCGGACCCGTGCGCGCACGGCTCCGACCGGCCCCGGCCCGGAGTCGCCCACTCTACCGGGCCGGGAATCCGGAGGTCAGTGCTCCGCTGAGGAGTGGTCAGCCGAGGGCTTCGCCGAGGTGACCAGTTCCGTCAGCACGCCGTGGCAGTCCTTGGGGTGGAGGAAGGTGATGCGGGAGCCCATGGAACCGATCCGCGGCTCGTCGTAGAGCACCCGGACGCCCTTGGAGCGGATGTCCGCGGCGTCCGCGTCCACGTCCGCGGTCCCGAAGGCGATGTGGTGCACGCCCTCGCCGTTCTTGGCGAGCCACTTGCCCACCGCCGAGTCCTCCCGGGTCGGCTCCAGGAGCTGGAGGTAGGAGGCCCCGCCGTCCGAGGTCTCGTTGATCTTGAGCATGGCCTCGCGGACGCCCTGCTCCTCGTTGACCTCTTCGTGGAAGACCTCGAAACCGTAGGTGGCCCGGTAGAACGCGACGGTCTCGTCGAGGTTCCGGCAGGCGATTCCGATGTGGTCGATTCGCGTCAGCATTCCTCCAGTGCAGCGCCGACCGGATGGTTACGCAACGTGCGCGCGATCACACCGGCAGGCCGGTGACCCGGCGCGGCACCGCTCAGTACATTGGCGGTAAACCCTCGTTCACTCCTCATCTCAAGGGGCTGTGCCTCATGTCTGGAACGACCGGTACCACCTCAGTGATCGTCGCGGGCGCCCGCACGCCCATGGGTCGCCTGCTCGGCTCGCTCAAGTCCTTCTCGGGCGCCGACCTCGGCGGCTTCGCGATCAAGGCCGCCCTCGACCGCGCCGGCATCGGCGGCGACCAGGTGCAGTACGTGATCATGGGCCAGGTGCTCCAGGCGGGCGCCGGCCAGATCCCCGCCCGCCAGGCCGCCGTCAAGGCCGGCATCCCGATGAACGTCCCGGCCCTCACCATCAACAAGGTGTGTCTCTCCGGTCTCGACGCCATCGCGCTCGCCGACCAGCTGATCCGCGCGGGCGAGTTCGACATCGTCGTCGCCGGCGGCCAGGAGTCCATGACCAACGCCCCGCACCTGCTGCCCAAGTCGCGCGAGGGCTACAAGTACGGCGCCATCGAGATGCTCGACGCCATGGCGTACGACGGTCTGACCGACGCCTTCGAGAACATCGCCATGGGCGAGTCGACCGAGAAGCACAACACCCGTCTGGGCATCCCGCGCGACGTCCAGGACGAGATCGCCGCCCTCTCGCACCAGCGCGCCGCCGCCGCCCAGAAGAACGGCGTCTTCGAGGCCGAGATCACCCCGGTCGAGATCCCGCAGCGCAAGGGCGAGCCGGTCGTCTTCTCCCAGGACGAGGGCATCCGCGCCGAGACCACCGCCGAGTCCCTCGGCAAGCTGCGCCCCGCCTTCGCCAAGGACGGCACCATCACCGCCGGCACCTCCTCGCAGATCTCCGACGGCGCCGCCGCCGTGGTCGTCATGAGCAAGGCCAAGGCCGAGGAGCTGGGCCTGGAGTGGATCGCCGAGATCGGCGCCCACGGCAACGTGGCCGGCCCGGACAACTCGCTCCAGTCGCAGCCGTCCAACGCGATCCTGCACGCCCTGAAGAAGGAGGGCCTGGAGGTCGCCGACCTGGACCTCATCGAGATCAACGAGGCCTTCGCCGCGGTCGCCCACCAGTCAATGAAGGACCTCGGCGTTACCCCGGAAAAGGTGAACGTCAACGGCGGCGCCATCGCGCTCGGCCACCCCATCGGCATGTCCGGCGCCCGCGTGGTGCTGCACCTGGCCCTGGAGCTCAAGCGCCGCGGCGGCGGCGTCGGCGCGGCCGCGCTGTGCGGCGGCGGCGGCCAGGGCGACGCCCTGATCGTGCGCGTCCCCGGCGTTTCCGGCAAGTAAGTCACCCACGCAAGGAGCACCGCTGATGGTGGACGTCCCCGCTCTGGTCGCCCAGGCACGGGAGGGCCGGCCGCGTGCCGTGGCCCGGCTGATCTCGCTCGTGGAGGGGGCGTCCCCGCAGCTGCGCGAGGTCATGGCGGCGCTCGCGCCGCTCACCGGCAACGCGTACGTGGTGGGCCTCACCGGCTCGCCCGGCGTCGGCAAGTCGACCTCGACCTCGGCGCTGGTCAGCGCGTACCGCCGGGCGGGCAGGCGGGTCGGCGTCCTCGCCGTCGACCCCTCCTCGCCGTTCAGCGGCGGCGCGCTCCTCGGCGACCGGGTGCGGATGTCGGAACACGCCTCCGACCCGGGCGTCTACATCCGCTCCATGGCCACCCGCGGGCACCTGGGCGGCCTCGCCTGGTCCGCCCCGCAGGCCATCCGGGTCCTGGACGCGGCCGGCTGCGACGTGATCCTCGTGGAGACCGTCGGCGTCGGCCAGTCGGAGGTGGAGATCGCCTCCCAGGCCGACACCTCCGTGGTGCTGCTCGCCCCGGGCATGGGCGACGGCATCCAGGCCGCCAAGGCGGGCATCCTGGAGATCGGCGACGTCTACGTGGTCAACAAGGCCGACCGGGACGGCGCCGACGCCACCGCCCGCGAGCTCAACCACATGCTGGGCCTGGGCGAGGCCCGCGCGGCCGGTGACTGGCGCCCGCCGATCGTCAAGACGGTCGCCGCGCGGGGCGAGGGCATCGACGAGGTCGTGGAGGCGCTGGAGAAGCACCGCGCCTGGATGGAGGAGCACGGCGTCCTGGCCGAGCGCCGCCGGGCCCGCGCGGCCCGCGAGGTCGAGACCATCACCATCACGGCGCTGCGCGAGCGGATCGGCGACCTGCACGGCGACCGGCGCCTGGACGCCCTCGCCGAGCGCATCGCGGCCGGCGAGCTCGACCCCTACGCGGCCTCCGACGAGCTCATCGCGAGCCTGACGGGGCACTGAGCACGCCCCTGAGCCACCGGAAGGGCCCGGCACCTGTCACCAGGTGCCGGGCCCTTCCCGTCCGCGTACGCGGTCCTACGGCTTGCCCCTCCGCCCGCGCAGCTGCTCGGCGACGGGCTTGAGCGACTCGTGGAGGTCGGTCAGCGCCGCGGAGCTCAGCAGGTCGATGAAGTGCTTGCGCACGGACTCCACGTGGTGCGGCGCGACCTTGCGCATGGTCTCCATGCCGTGGTCGGTGAGCACCGCGTACAGGCCGCGCCGGTCCGACTCGCAGTTCTCGCGGCGCACCAGCCCGGCGTTCTCCATCCGGGTGATCTGGTGCGAGAGCCGGCTCTTGGACTGGAGCGTCGCCGCGGCCAGATCGCTCATCCGCAGGCGCCGGTCCGCCGACTCGGACAGATTCACCAGAATCTCGTAGTCGTTGTTGGTCAGGCCGAAGGGCTGGAGGTCCTTCTCCATCTGGTACGTCAGCATCCTGTTGACGTCGAGGTAGGTGCGCCAGGCGCACTGCTCGGCATCGGTGAGCCAGGGGGTGGCCGTCTCGGTCTCCATATATGGATTCTACCTAAGAAGTTGAAAACTTGACGAAATGGGAAGGTGTGACGCCGGGCACCCGGACCCGGCCCCCGAGCCCCGGTCGACGGGCGCAGACGTTCGAGGACGTCACACTCCGCAGACTACCGCTCACAGGCCGAAGCGACGCTGGAGGTCTCCGAGCTGTCCGGGAAGGCGCGGTACCTGGCCGAGCGGGCCCTGGCCGGAACCGGGTGCCCCGTGGGTGCCCGGCACGCCCGGCTGGGCGCCCGGCTCGCCGATGGCGCGCTCCGGCATGAGCAGCTCCGTCGACTGGAGCAGCACCGTGCCCGCGCCGACGAACTCGAACTGGTGCTCCTCGCCCGAGGTGCCGCCGAGGCCCGTCAGGGCCCGGACGCCGCCCATCACGCCCGTCATGTAGCCGTGGTCGTAATGGTGGCAGGGGGAGGGGCAGTCGGCCCAGCCGACCAGGGCCTGCGGGTCGACCCGGAGCGGGGGCTCCATGAAGACCACCGGGCCGTTGGAGGCGGCGACGAACTTGCCGGTGCCGATGAGGGTGACGAAGCCCGGCACGATCGACTGCTTGAGGGCCAGCGTCGGCTGGTAGGCGAGCAGGTTGCCCGATCGGATCGTCAGGTTGCCCTCGTCGAGGTCGAACGAGTTCACGTCGAAGGCCCGGTCGGCGAGGAGCATCTTGCCGCTGCCCTCGGCCACCACCCAGTCGCCGGCGTGCAGCGGCGAGTGGAAGGAGGTGCGGACCAGGCGGTCGAGCCGGCCGTGGCCGATGCCGTTGAACTCGATGCGCCCGTAGTAGGCGATCATCTTGCCCTTCTGCAGGAACCACTGGGAGCCCTTGAGCTCCACGCAGAAGGTGTACGCGTTGACGTTGTCGTCGGAGGGGAGGGAGTGCGGGTCGAGGGCGACGGGCCCTCCGGACGAAAGGGTGCTCACAGCTTCTCCTCCGAGGCCTGTACGTACACCGCGCCGCTCCCGCTCAGCTCCAGCTGGAACGCCTCGCCCGAACCGCGGCCGACCATGTCGCGCCAGCCCAGCGCGGTGGACAGCTTGTTGCGGACGTCGCCGTGGTGGGCGACGTAGGCCTGCGGGTCCACGTGGACCGGGCGGCCGGGGGTGATGGGGAGTTCGATGACGCCGCCGTGGGCCATGACGGCGACCGCGCCGTGGCCGCGCAGGGTGGTGGTGAACAGGCCCTGGCCGGAGACCTGGCCGCGGACCATGCCCATGACGCCGCCCTGGGAGCCCAGGAACATCGTGCCCTGCTCCAGCGTGCCGTCGAAGGCGAGGAGCCGGTCGGCCTCGACGTACAGGGTGTCGCCGGTGAGGCCGATGACCTGGATGTGGTGGCCGCCGTGGCCGAACATCACGGTGCCGTTGCCCTCGACGGTCATCAGGGGGGTCGCCTCGCCGGCCACCCGGCGGCCGATCATCGACATCAGACCGCCCTGGCCGCCGGCGATGTTCGGCGTGAAAGTGACGTCGCCGCGGTACGCGAGCATCGCGCCGCGCTGGCTGAAGAGCCGCTGGCCCGGGATCACCGTGGCCTCGACCATCTTGGAGTTGATCTCGCGGAAGGGCATCAGACGTCGCCCCCGATCGTGTTGCGCTCGCTGGGCTGCACGTAGACGAGGCCGTCGCCCTCGAAGCGGATCTGGAAGGCCTCGCCGCCGCCCTCGCCCATGAAGGTGCGGAAGGTCACACCCGACTGGAAGTGCTGCTGGAGGTTGCCCTGGTGGGCGATGTACGCGCCGGGGTCGACGTTCAGCGGGTACTGCGGGGTGACCCGGAGCACGACCGCGGGG
The DNA here is from genome assembly GCF_036240795.1 of Streptomyces sp. NBC_01268. NCBI lineage: Bacteria > Bacillati > Actinomycetota > Actinomycetes > Kitasatosporales > Streptomycetaceae > Streptomyces > Streptomyces sp. NBC_01268. Next base: position 5,768,450 of record NZ_CP108454.1, read on the forward strand.
CCGTCGGACATGATCGCGGCCTGGCCGGTGCCCTCGACGGTCGTCGTGAACAGGCCGTTGCCGGTCGCCCCGCCGCGCAGGCCGGTGAAGGTGGTCCCGGTGCGCAGGCCGGCGTCGGCGCAGAGCAGGTTGCTGGACTCGACGTACAGCTTGTCGCCGTGCAGCTGCACGAGGTTGATCTCGGAGGCGCGGTCGGCGAACCAGCAGGTGCCCTGCCCGCGGACCTCCATCACCTCCATCTGCTCGCCGGTGAGCCGGCGGGTCACCATGCCGCGCAGGCCCTCACCGCCGCCGGACATCTTCTTGAACGCCATCTGGCCGTCATAGGCGACCATCGAGCCGTTCTTCGCCTTCACGGCGTCGCCGGTCATGGACACGGCGAGCACTTTGCTGCCTTGGAGTCGGAACGTTGCCACGGGGGTGAAGGTACTTGCCCCCCGCCTAAAGGGACAGCAAAGTCCCCGTGCACAATGGGACGGCCCTTGTGCATCCGTTCACAAGATCGAACGAAGGTGACCCCTGCCGTGGACATCAAGACCGCCTCCTCCCTGCACCGGCTCCGGCTCGTCTCGGCGCCGGAAGCCGTGTCGTTCCTGCTGCTGCTCGTCTGCTCCGTGCTCAAGCGGACGACGGACTTCAACGCGGTGCCGGTGATGGGTGCGATCCACGGCATCCTCTTCGTCCTCTACGTGCTCTTCTGGCTGGACGCGTGGAACCGCACCAAGTGGAGCTTCGGCACGGCCGCGCTCTACTTCGTCCTCTCCGTGCTCCCGCTCGGCGGCTTCTTCGCCGAGCGCAAGCTCAAGGCCGAGGCCGAGGCCGCCGTCATGGCCTCCCGCGCCCGCCGCGAGGGCGTGGTGAACGCGTGATCGTCGCCTTCTCCGTGACTCCCCTCGGTGTGGGGGAGGAGGTCGGCGAGTACGTCGCCGACGCCGTCCGGGTCGTCCGCGAGTCCGGCCTGCCGAACCGCACGGACGCCATGTTCACGTCGATCGAGGGCGAGTGGGACGAGGTGATGGACGTCGTGAAGCGCGCCGTCGCCGCGGTGGAGGCGCGGGCGCCGCGCGTCTCGGTCGTCCTGAAGGCGGACATCCGGCCCGGTGTCACCGACGGTCTGACCGCCAAGGTCGAGACGGTCGAGCGGCATCTCGGAGCCTGAGGCCGCCCACCCGCGCACGTACGGAGCCCCCGATCCCGACCAGGGCCGGGGGCTTCGTCGTGTCCGCGTCCCGAACCGCCTTGAGCATGTGCTCAAAACTCGCTACTGTCCCCCTTGAGCGGTCGCTCAAAACGACGCTCGACAACGGGGAGGGGCCATGGGGCTCTACGTCGAGGCGCGCGTGCGCACCGACCTGGACACGCTCTGGGAGCGGACCCAGGATCCGGCGCAGCACCAGCGGTGGGATCTGCGGTTCACCGAGATCGCGTACCTGCCGGGCGCCGAGGGGGAGCCGCAGCGGTTCCGGTACGCCACCCGCGTGCTGCCCTTCCTGGCCGTCGCCGGCACCGGTGTCTCCGCGGGGGAGCGCCACCGGGCCGGCGGCGACCGGGTCTCCGCCCTCCGCTTCTCCTCGCCGCACCCGCTGTCCCCGCTCGCCGAGGGCAGCGGCTACTGGCGTTACGTGCCCGGGCGGGACGGCGTGCGCTTCCTGACCGGCTACGACTACCGGCCGCGCTGGGGACGGTTCGGACGCCTCGCCGACCGGCTGCTCTTCCGGCCTCTCATGGGGTGGGCCACCGCCTGGTCCTTCGACCGGCTGCGCCTGTGGTGCGAGCTCGGGGTGAGCCCGGAGCGGGCCCGCGCCCACTGGCTGTTCGAGACCGCCGCCCGGATCCTCCTCGTGGCCGTCCCCGTCACGGCGGGCTCCCTGTCACTCGGCGCGGTGTCGCTCGCCGCGGTGCCGGCGGCCGTCCTCGGGTCCCTCGCCGCCCTGCTCGTACCGCCGTCCCCGCGTACCCCGGCGGCCCGCCGCTGTCTGCGCGCCGCACCGTCCCGGAGCCGCGCGCCGCGTCTCCTCGCCACCCTGGAGGGGCCGTGAGCTCGATCTTCCGCACCGCCATGGGGGAGGCCGCCTTCGGACGGCTCCACCCCGAGCTGCGGCGGCGCTTCTCCGTCGGGCTCGACAGCGGTGAACTGTGCGTCGGGCGGGGCGTCATGGAGCGCATCTGGCACGGCCGGGGCCTCGCCCGGCCGCTGATCCACCCGTTCCTCGCGCTCGGCGGCACCCGCAACATCCTGCTGCCGCGGACCGGGCGGGACGTCCCCTTCACCATCGAGAACGTGCCGTACCTCGACTCGTACGGACGCGAGACCGTCACCTTCGTGCGGACCTTCGCCCTGGCCGGCGGCCCGCGCCGCTTCGACGCCACGATGGTGCTCGGCCCCGGGCGCGGCAGCGTGCTCGACTACCTCGGCACCCATCAGCACCTCGCCAGCGAACTGCGCCTGTCCGCCGAGCCCGACGGCTCGCTGCTCATCCGCTCCGGCGAACACCGTTTCCGCGAGGGCCCGGTGGACCTGCGGGTGCCCGCACTCGTCGGCGGCGACGCCGAGGTGCGGGAGTCCTTCGACGAGCGCACCGGCCGCTTCCGCATCCGGGTCCGGGTCGTCAACCGGTACGTCGGGCCGCTGTTCGGCTACGACGGGTCGTTCGCGGCCGAGTACGCGCCGGTGCGCGAGCGCGGGGTGCGTCCGGGGCTGCGGCCGGTGCGCGAGGAGGTGCGGGCGTGAGCACCGAGGACACCCGGGAGCGGCTGCTCGACGGGGCGCTGCGCACGCTGATCGAGCAGGGCATCGCCAAGACCTCGGCGCGCGCGGTCGCCGCCACCGCCGGTGTCAACCAGGCGCTGATCTTCTACCACTTCGGCTCGGTCGACGAACTCCTCTCCGCCGCTTGCCGCCGGGGCGCCGAGCAGCGGGTCGCCCGGCACCGCGAGCGGCTGCGCGCGGTGGGAAGCCTCTCCGAACTCCTGGCGTTCGGGCGGCAGATGCACGCCGAGGAGCGGTCGGCCGGACACGTCGCCGTGCTCGGGCAGCTGCTCGCCGGGGCGCAGACCCACCCGCGGCTCGCGCCCGCGACGGCCGCCGGGCTCGACCTGTGGATCGAGGAGATCGAGGGGGTGCTGCGCCGGGTGTTCGCCGGCGGTCCGGTCGACGGTCTGGTCGATCCGGCCGGGCTCGCCCGGGCCGTGGCCGCCTCCTTCGTGGGCATGGAGCTGTACGAGGGGGTCGACCCGGAGGGGGCCGGAGCCGCCCTCGACGCGCTCGAGCAGCTGGGCGGCCTGATGGCCGCGCTCGACGAGCTGGGCCCCGTCGCCCAGAAGGCCCTGCGCTACGCGTTGCGCCGTCGGAGTGACGTTCCGTAGAAACCCTCGCTCGGCCGAATCCAGTCGACACGTCGATGAATGTCCCCTTTCGTGGGGCTATCGACTCGTTCGACGACAGCTGGAGGCACCGTGCGGCCGCGAGGCTACGACTACGACACCTACAGCCGACTCGCCGGTCCCCTCACGGAGCCGGACCAGGACTCGTACCGGGTGCGGTACCGAAGTCTGCTCTCGAAGGAGCCGCACCGCGTACGAGCCGTCCTCCTCATGGGGCTCGCGCCCCTGCTGTCCGCGCTGCTGCTGGCCTACCTCGTCTGGCCGAGCCACTGGACGGTCCGCGAGGGCGACGACCGCTGGCGGGTCCCGTACGACACCGTGATGCTCGTGTCGATCGGGCTCATCTGCTTCTTCATGCTGGTGAACGTCACCTCGATCGCGCACGCCACCCTCGTCGCCCGCGACCCGATACCCGTGTACCCGGAGAAGGGCACCCGGGTCGCCTTCCTCACCACGTACGTGCCCGGCAAGGAACCCCTCTCCATGGTCCGCGCCACCCTCCGGGGCGCGGTCCGGCTGCGGCACGAGGGGCCGTTCGACGTGTGGCTGCTCGACGAGGGCGACGACGCCGACGCCAAGGCCCTGTGCGAGGAGCTCGGCGTCCGCCACTTCACCCGGGCCGGCGTGCCCGAGTGGAACCGCCGGAAGGGCGCCCACAAGACCCGCACCAAGCACGGCAACTACAACGCCTGGCTCGCCGTGCACGGCGACGCCTACGAGTTCTTCGCCTCCGTCGACACCGACCACGTGCCGCTGCCGGACTTCCTGGAGCGGATGCTCGGCTACTTCCGCGACCCCGACGTCGCCTTCGTCGTCGGCCCGCAGGTCTACGGCAACTACACCTCCGCCGTCACCAAGGCCGCCGAGTCCCAGCAGTTCCTCTTCCACGCGCTCGTCCAGCGGGCCGGCAACCGCTACCGCGCGCCCATGTTCGTCGGCACCAACAACATCGTGCGGATCTCCGCCCTCCGGCAGATCGGCGGCCTGTGCGACTCGATCACGGAGGACATGGCCACCGGCTTCGAGCTGCACCGACGCAGGAACCCGCAGACGGGGCGCTTCTGGCGTTCCGTCTACACCCCCGACGTCCTCGCGGTCGGGGAGGGGCCGGCCTCCTGGACCGACTTCTTCACCCAGCAGCTGCGCTGGTCCCGCGGTACGTACGAGACGCTGCTCAGGCAGTACTGGAAGGCACCCTTCCGCACCCCGCCCGGCCGCCTCCTCAACTACACGCTGATGCTGGTCTACTACCCGATGACCGCGGTCAACTGGTTCCTCGGCATCCTCAGCTGCGTCCTCTTCCTGTGGATCGGCGCCTCCGGCACCCAGGTCTCCTCCGCGGTCTGGCTGATGATCTACAGCGACGCCGTCGCCCTCCAGGTCGGCCTCTACCTCTGGAACCGGCGCCACAACGTCTCGCCCCACGAACCCGAGGGATCCGGCGGCCTCGCCGGCATGGCGATGTCCGCGCTCGCCGCGCCGATCTACCTCGCCTCCCTCGGCTCCGCCGTGCTGCGCACCCGCGGCCGCTTCGTCGTCACCCCCAAGGGCGGCGAGGCCAGCCCCGACCGGGTCCGCACCTTCCGCATCCACCTCGCCTGGGCGGCCGTCCTCATCGCCTCCCTGGTGGCCTCCGCGCGGTTCGGCCACACCCACGCGGCCATGCGCACCTGGGCGGTCCTCGCCCTCGCCGTCAGCCTGGCGCCGATCGTGATCTGGAGCCTCACCGCCCTGCGCGGCCGGCGCAGCCGGCGGATCCGCGCGCAGGCCAGGGAACGGGTCCGGGCCCGCGGCGGGGCGGACGCCGCCGAGGGCGTCGCCCGCGTCTCCCCGCCGGTGCCGCCCGCGCCCGCCGGCACCGGCGCGCCCACGACGAGCGGGGGGAGCTGAGCCATGGCCTACCGGCCCTCCCGGCAGTTCAAGAAGACCCTGCTCGGCAGTGGCGCCGTCCTCGTCCTCGCGGCGCTCAACGCCCCGGCGGCGGTCTCCTTCGCCACCGGGAAGTACCACGCCTACAAGATCGCCCAGCCCGGCTACAAGCGGCAGTTCGGCTCCTGGTCGGTGGTCGACGTTCCCGACCGGTACCGCGTCAACGCGATCCACGCGGCCCTCCTGCACACCGGCAAGGTGCTGCTGATAGCGGGCTCCGGCAACAGCCAGGAGAAGTTCGACGCCGGCACCTTCGAGACCGTGCTCTGGGACCCGGTGCGGAACACCTTCGAGGCGATCCCCACCCCCGAGGACTTCTTCTGCTCCGGCCACACCGCGCTACCCGACGGGCGGCTCCTCGTCGCCGGCGGCACCGCCCGCTACGAGATCCTCGACGGCGAGGTCAAGAAGGCCGGCGGGGGCATGCGGGTCAAGAACGAGAGCCCCGACCGGGCCGTCACCCTGAAGAAGGGCACCCTCTTCCGCTCCCCGTCCGGCGTCGAGTACGTCTCCAAGACCGACGTCACCGTCCCCAAGGCCAAGCGCGAGTTCGAGATCTCGTACTTCGAGTCCGGCCGGATGAAGCCCTGGAAGACCAAGGTCACCGCCGCCGAGGCGCGGGTCTTCGTGGAGGCCGTGCAGGAGGGCCCGCAGGCGCTGACCACGGAGGCCGCGCAGTACGAGGTCGTCGGGCTCAAGGGCGAGGAGGCCGACGACGTCTACGGCCTCGCCCAGAAGCTCACCACCGAGAAGCAGGACTTCCAGGGCATCAGGGCCGCCTACGAGTTCGACCCCGAGGCGGAGCGGTACATCCCCGTCGCGCCCATGAGGGACGCCCGCTGGTACCCGACCCTGGTCACCCTCGCCGACGGCAGGGTCCTCGCCGTCTCCGGGCTCAACGACGTGGGCGACGTCGTCCCCGGTGACAACGAGATCTACGACCCCACGACCAAGAAGTGGTCCACGGGCCCCTTCCGCTACTTCCCCACCTACCCCTCGCTCTTCCTCACCAAGGGCGGCAAGCTGCTCTACACCGGCTCCAACGCCGGCTACGGCCCCGCCGACAAGGGCCGCGAACCGGGTCTGTGGGACCTGGAGAAGAACTCCTTCACCAAGCTGGGCGGCCTCAGCGACCCCGACCGGCTGGAGACCTCCAGCTCGCTCCTGCTGCCGCCCGCGCAGGACCAGCGGGTGATGGTCCTCGGCGGCGGCGGGGTCGGCGAGTCGCCCGCCTCCACCGCCCGCACCTCGATCGTCGACCTGTCGAAGGAGGGCCCGGTCTTCCGCGACGGGCCCGCCCTGCCGCAGGGCACCCGGTACCTGAGCAGCGTGCTCATGCCCGACGACACCGTCTTCACCAGCGGCGGCTCCCGGGACTACCGCGGCCGCGGCGGCAGCGACATCCTGCGGGCCCAGTTCTACGACCCGAAGACCAACGCCTTCGCCGCCGCCGCCGACCCCACCGTCGGCCGCAACTACCACTCCGAGGCGCTGCTGCTGCCCGACGGCCGGGTCGCCACCTTCGGCTCCGACCCGCTCTTCGACGACACCGACAACACCAAGCTGGGCACCTTCGAGCAGCGCATCGAGGTCTTCACCCCGCCCTCCCTGTACCGCGGCGGCGCCGACCGGCCGGTCCTCGGCGAGGGTCCGCAGGAGCTCGACCAGAACGGGCGGGCGACGTTCAAGACGAAGGACGCCGCCCGGATCGCCGAGGCCCGGCTGATGCGGCCCAGCGCCGTCACCCACACCACCGACGTCGAGCAGCGCTCGGTGGAGCTGGGCCTGACCAGGGAACCGGACGGCGTCACCGTCACCGTCGAGGTCCCCAAGGACCGCACCCTCGTCCCGCCGGGCTGGTACATGGTCTTCGTCACCGACCGGGACGGGATCCCGTCCGAGGCCCAGTGGATCCAGGTGAAGGACGACCCGGCGGGCCGGCCGAGCCGGCCGGAGCGGACGGAGCGGCCAGAGCGGCCAGAGCAGGCGGTGGCGGAGTGAGGAGCGCTCAGGCCTTCGCGCGGCGGGCGAGCCCCAGCGCGTAGTCGGGCCACCAGGTACCGGCGGCCGGGCCGCCCCGGCAGGGGCCGTCCGAGTCGCCGGGCCGCTTGATCCACAGATAGGCGTCGACCAGCTCGTCCCCGGTCCGGTCGGTCGGCGGCACGCCGAGCGAGCGGCCCGGCGGATTGCACCAGCCCTCCGGCCGGTCGCCCGGCAGTGGACCGTCGCCGTTGCGGCTGGTGTCCACGGTGAAGTGGGTGCCGCCGAGCAGCCGGGAGAGCCCGGCGCCGAAGCCCCGGACCACGTCGTTGGTCTGGAAGTTGGAGACGTTCAGCGCGAAACCGTCGGCGCGGGCGATGCCCGCCCGCCGCAAGGGCTCCACCAGCTTGTCGGGCCGCTCGATCCAGGCCGGGTTGCCCGCGTCCAGATAGACCCGGGTGCGCGGCTGCCGCTTGAACCGCTCCACCGCCTCCGACAGCAGCCGCAGCCGCTCCTCGTGGTACTCCGCCGGGGTGCAGCCGTCCACGACGTGGGGCACCGCGTCCGGCTCCAGGACCACCACCGCGGGGGCGTCGCCGATGGCACCCGCGAAGGCCTCCACCCAGCGCCGGTACGCCGCGGCGTCGTGCGCCCCGCCCGCCGAGTACATGCCGCAGTCGCGATGCGGGATGTTGTACGCCACGAACAGCACGGTCCGCAGATCCGGCGCCGCGCCCCGCACCGCCTTCGCCACGTCCGGTACGGGGTCGTCGCCGGCCGGCCAGTCGGCGACCGGCCGCTCCGCGATGCGCCTGAGCAGCCGCGCGTCCTCCGACCGCCCCTGCGCCTCGTACTGCCGCACCTGCCGGGCCGCGTCGCTGTCCGGGTCCACCCAGAAGCGCGAGCCGCCCGTGGGGGGCGCCGCCCCGCCGCGCGAGACGGGCGCGTCGTCGCGGCCGCAGCCGGCGAGCACCAGCGCGCCGACGAGGGCGAGCGCGGCGGCGGTGACGGAGCGACGGGACATCCGGCCCCCAGGGTCGGGATACGGGAGGTACGTGAGCGTGCGTAGGGCCTGAGCGTGCGTCGGGCCTGAACGTGCGTCTGGCCCGAGCGTGCGGTGGACCCGAGCGGGGCTCCTGCGCGGGCGGCCTTCGAGCGAGCCCGCTCGAAGGGGGACAGACCGGGGTCATCCTGACATGTCGGTCAGTCGGCGTCCGGCTGCGACACCGCCAGCGCGATCCCCAGCGGCGTCCGCTCGTACAGCACCTGGTGCCCGTACCGCCGCGAGCTCAGCAGCCCCGCCGCCCGCAGCACCGCCAGGTGCGCCGACACCGACGAGGGCGCCAGTCCCAGCCGGTGCGCCAGCGCCGTCGTCCCGGCCGGCTCCTCCAGCGCGCACAGCACGTCCGCCCGCGCCCGTCCGAGCAGCCGCGCCAGCGCCTGCGGCGTCCGGTCCCGGGCCTCCGTCCACAGCGCGCCGATGCCCCGCGCCGGATACGCCACCGTCGGCTGCCACGGCGGGTCGAAGCCGCTCACCACGTCCGGCCAGGTGAACACCGAGGGCAGCAGCACCAGACCCTGACCGTCCAGCGCCCGCACGTGCTCACCGTGGTAGTCCACCGTCAGCGTCGAACTCTCCTCAGCCCAGGAGAACGCCGGGTGCAGCTCGCTCAGCAGCCGCTCCAGCCCCCCCTCGGCGAGCCGCCGCGAGTGGTACGCGACGTCGGCTTCGAGCAGCGCCCGCAGCCGCGGCCACTCCGGCTCGATCAACGCCTCCCAGGCCCGCTCCAGGAGCTCGGCGAGCCGCTCCAGCGCCCCGGCGGGATCCGCGAGCATCCGCCGCCCCTCGGCCGTGGCCGCCGCACCCGGGGTCTCCGCGAGCGCGCGCCGCACGTCGTCCAGGACCAGTGCCGGATCCGTCTCCCGTACGGCCGCGATCTCCCGCTCGAACGTCGCCGTCGGTCCGATCGGCGGCGGATAGAGGAAGTCCGGACTGTGCCCCCGCAACGGCATCAGCAGCTGCAACGGCCCCAGGTCCACCCCGGCCGCCGCGTCCGCGATCCGCCGCAGCCACGGCAGGTGGTACCCCTGCTGGCGCGGCCGGGCCAGCACCCGCACCGCGCAGTGCGTCTCCCACAGCGGCGAGATCGCGAACCGGATGCGCAAGGGATCGGCCTCGCCGAAACGCAGGTGGTACGGCATGGGCGCGCCTCCGGCCCGGGACGGAAGATTCGGCTGGACCCGAAAGTCTAGGGCCCCGGCCCGAAGGACCGCACGCTCCTGCCATGTCCACGAACGACACCCGGGAGCCCGCGGCGGCCCCCGCGCCCACCCCCGCCGCCTCGCCCGCCGCCCCCGCCTCGCCCGGATACTCCGCCGTCTTCGCCGTACGCGAGTTCCGCTTCGTCTTCGTCGCCCACCTCTTCTCCCTGCTGGGCGTCGTCGTCAGCGAGCTCGCCCTCACCGTGCTCGTCTACGACCTCACCCGCTCCCCGCTCCTCTCCTCCCTCACCTTCGCCCTCGGCTTCCTGCCCTACCTGCTCGGCGGCACCTTCCTCGCCGGCCTCGCCGACCGCCACCCGCCCCGCCGCGTGCTCGTCGTCTGCGACCTCGTCTGCGCCGGCTGCGTCGCGCTCATGGTCCTGCCGACCACCCCCGTCGCCGCCCTGCTCGCCCTGCGCTGCGCCGTCGCCGCCGTCGCCCCCGTCTTCAACGGCACCCGCATCGCCACCCTCGCCGACATCCTCGGCGAGGGCGAGCTCTTCGTCCTCGGGCGCTCGCTGCTCCGGATCGTCTCCCAGAGCGCCCTGCTCACCGGGTTCGGCGTCGGCGGAGTCCTGCTCACCGTGCTCACCCCGCGCGGCGCCATCGCGGTCACCGCCGCCACCTTCCTCGCCTCCGCCGTCCTGCTGCGCCTCGGCACCGCCCGCCGCCCGGCCCGGGCGCCCGAGCGCCGCGAGGGGATCGGGGCCACCTGGGGCATCCTGCGGAACCGGCGGATCCGGGCGCTCATGCTGCTGTTCTGGGTCCCGCCGGTCTTCTTCGTCGTCCCGGAGGCGCTCGCCGCCCCCTACGCCGACGAGATCGGCGTCTCCACCGCCGCCCTCGGCCTCCTCATGTGCGCGGTCCCCGCCGGCACGATCCTCGGGGAGCTCCTCGCCGGCTCCGCCCTCAGCGCCGCCACCCGCTCGCGGATCGTCCACCCGCTGCTCCTCACCGGCTTCCTCCCCTTCCTCGTCTACGCCCTGCGTCCCGGCCTCGCCCTCGCGGCCGCCGCGCTCTTCCTGGCCGGGGCGGCGGGCGCGTACAGCCTCGGTCTGGACGCCTGGTTCGTCGCCGCGGTGCCCGAGGAGCAGCGCGGCCGGGCGATGACCCTCATGACCGCCGGGATGATGACGGTGCAGGGCCTCGGCATGGCCGGCGCCGGGCTCGCCGCCGAGTTCGCGCCGGTGCACACGGTCGTCGCGGGGACCGGTGTCCTCGGCACGCTCTGCGTGCTCGGGCTCGTCCTGGAGGTGCGGGCGACCGAAAGGCGAGACGCGGCTGACCGTCATATGACCAGTGGGTAAGGTCGACGCGTGCCGAAGCCGCTCAGTCTCCCGTTCGACCCCATCGCCCGCGCCGACGAACTCTGGCAGCGGCGCTGGGGTCCGGTCCCCTCGATGGCCGCGATCACCTCGATCATGCGCGCCCACCAGATCCTGCTGGCCGAGGTGGACGCGGTCGTCAAGCCGTACGGGCTGACCTTCGCGCGCTACGAGGCGCTCGTCCTGCTCACCTTCTCCAAGGCCGGCGAGCTGCCGATGTCCAAGATCGGTGAGCGGCTCATGGTGCACCCCACCTCCGTCACCAACACGGTGGACCGCCTGGTGCGCTCCGGCCTCGTCGCCAAGCGCCCCAACCCGAACGACGGCCGCGGCACCCTCGCCACCATCACCGACAAGGGCCGCGAGGTCGTCGAGGCCGCCACCCGGGACCTGATGGGCATGGACTTCGGGCTCGGGGTGTACGACTCCGAGGAGTGCGCGGAGATCTTCGCGATGCTGCGCCCGCTGCGGGTCTCGGCGCACGACTTCGACGAGGGCTGACCGGACCCCCGACCCGCGCGAAGATCGCCCGGAACGTGCCGTTACGCTCGACGGCATGAAATCCAGCGTGCTGACCCGCTACCGCGTCATGGCCTACGTGACCGCGGTCATGCTGCTCGTGCTCTGCACGTGCATGATCTTCAAGTACGGGTTCGACATGGGCGAGGACGTGACCTTCGCGGTCTCCCAGGCCCACGGCGTCCTCTACATCATCTACCTGGTCTTCGCCTTCGACCTGGGCTCGAAGGCCAAGTGGCCGTTCGGCCGGCTCCTGTGGGTGCTGCTGTCCGGGACGATCCCCTTCGCCGCCTTCTTCGTCGAGCGCAAGGTCGTCCGCGACACGCTTCCGCTGGTCAGCGGCGCGCAGCCGGTTCCGGCCAAGGCCTGACCCCCACCTCCGCACGTATGTGCGGAGGTTTCCCATCGACATTTACTAGGACGTCCTAGTAAATTCGAAGCATGGACGCTGACGCGATCGAGGAAGGCCGCCGTCGCTGGCAGGCCCGTTACGACAAGGCCCGCAAGCGCGACGCCGACTTCACCACGCTCTCCGGCGACCCCGTGGAGCCGGTCTACGGCCCGCGCCCCGGGGACACCTACGAGGGGTTCGAGCGCATCGGCTGGCCCGGTGAGTACCCCTTCACCCGGGGGCTGCACCCGACCGGCTACCGCGGCCGGACCTGGACCATCCGCCAGTTCGCCGGCTTCGGCAACGCCGAGCAGACCAACGAGCGCTACAAGATGATCCTGGCCGCCGGCGGCGGCGGGCTCTCGGTCGCCTTCGACATGCCGACCCTGATGGGCCGCGACTCCGACGACCCGCGCGCGCTGGGCGAGGTCGGGCACTGCGGCGTGGCCATCGACTCCGCCGCCGACATGGAGGTCCTCTTCAAGGACATCCCGCTCGGCGACGTCACCACCTCCATGACGATCTCGGGCCCCGCCGTCCCGGTCTTCTGCATGTACCTGGTCGCCGCCGAGCGCCAGGGCGTCGACCCGGCCGTCCTCAACGGCACGCTGCAGACGGACATCTTCAAGGAGTACATCGCGCAGAAGGAGTGGCTCTTCCAGCCCGAGCCGCACCTGCGCCTCATCGGCGACCTCATGGAGCACTGCGCGGCCGGCATCCCCGCGTACAAGCCGCTCTCGGTCTCCGGCTACCACATCCGCGAGGCCGGGGCGACGGCCGCGCAGGAGCTCGCGTACACGCTCGCCGACGGCTTCGGCTACGTCGAGCTCGGCCTCTCCCGCGGCCTCGACGTCGACGTCTTCGCGCCCGGCCTGTCCTTCTTCTTCGACGCGCACCTCGACTTCTTCGAGGAGATCGCCAAGTTCCGCGCCGCCCGCCGGATCTGGGCCCGCTGGATGAAGGAGGTCTACGGCGCCAAGACCGACAAGGCGCAGTGGCTCCGCTTCCACACCCAGACCGCCGGTGTCTCGCTCACCGCGCAGCAGCCGTACAACAACGTCGTGCGCACCGCGGTCGAGGCCCTGTCGGCGGTGCTCGGTGGCACCAACTCGCTGCACACCAACGCCCTCGACGAGACCCTCGCGCTGCCCAGCGAGCAGGCCGCCGAGATCGCCCTGCGCACCCAGCAGGTGCTCATGGTGGAGACCGGCGTGGCCAACGTGGCCGACCCGCTGGGCGGCTCCTGGTACGTCGAGCAGCTCACCGACCGGATCGAGGCCGACGCCGAGAAGATCTTCGACCAGATCAAGGAGCGCGGTCTGCGCGCCCACCCGGACGGCAAGCACCCGATCGGCCCGATCACCTCCGGCATCCTGCGCGGCATCGAGGACGGCTGGTTCACCGGCGAGATCGCCGAGTCCGCCTTCCGCTACCAGCAGTCCCTGGAGAAGGACGAGAAGCGGGTCGTCGGCGTCAACGTGCACCACGGCTCCGTCACCGGCGACCTGGAGATCCTGCGGGTCAGCCACGAGGTCGAGTGGGAGCAGGTCCGGGTGCTCGGCGAGCGCAAGGGCCGCCGCGACGACGCGAAGGTCACCGCCTGCCTGGACGCCATGCTGGCCGCGGCCCGGGACGGCTCCAACATGATCGGCCCGATGCTGGACGCCGTGCGGGCCGAGGCCACGCTCGGCGAGATCTGCAACGTGCTGCGCGAGGAGTGGGGCGTCTACACGGAGCCCGCGGGCTTCTGACCTCCCGAGCTCCGCACCGAGCCGCCGTACGCCCCTCCGGGAGTGTGCGGCGGCTCCGTCGTACCGGAGGACCACCGCTCCCGGCGGCTACCGCTCCGCCGCCGCCGCGAGGCCGCCGAGGAGCAGGGCCGTGAGGCGCTGCACCCAGGCCTCGTCCACCGGCTCCGCGCTGACCAGCGCCCGGTGCACCACCGCGCCCGCGACCACGTCGAAGATGAGGTCGTCGATCGCCTCGACGGTCAGCGGGTCGCGCTCCTCGGGGAGTTCGCCCCGCTGCTGGGCGCGCTGGCGGCCCTCCAGGACGAGGCGCTTCTGGCGGTCCACGATCGAGGCGCGGATGCGCTCGCGCAGCGGCTCGTCGCGGGTGGACTCCGCGACCACGGCCATCAGGGCGGTCTTGGTCTCGGGGCGTTCGAGGAGCGCCGCGAACTGGAGCACCACGTCGGCGATGTCGGCCTGGAGGGAACCCCGGTCGGGCAGTTCGAGTTCGTCGAAGAGGACGGCGACGGCGTCCACGACGAGTTCGTTCTTGTTGGCCCAGCGCCGGTACAGGGTCGTCTTGGCGACCCCGGCCCTGGTCGCCACGTCACCCATCGTCAGCTTGGACCAGCCCAGCTCCACCAGGGCCGCCCGGGTCGCCTCCAGGATGGCCGTGTCGGCCTCGGCGGAACGGGGGCGTCCGGATCGAGCGCGGGAGCGGGTACGGCTGCACATGGAGGTCGACCATACCCGCCGGTAGGTATTGCGCCAGGGGGCGGTGATGTGAGGCAGTTCACGACCCGGGCCTCCCCACGGCCGCGGGTGGAGGATTACGCTACGACCCGTAGCGAAAGGCTTTCAGGGGCCGGCTCGCGACAACCACTCGCGCCTGGTGGGGACCCGGCGCAGACGAACAGCGATCCGTGCCGTCCCTCCGCGGACGGCACGGATCAGCCATGGCTTACCGGTTACGCGCGCGGAAGGGGGAGGATGTAGGCATGCAGCCCCGAAACATGTCCATGAGCGGCGTCGTCGACCTCGCCGCGGTGAAGGCGGCCGGTGAGGCCAAGGCGAAGGCGGAGCAGGCCCGCGCCGAGTCCGCACGGCAGGGCGGGACGCCCGCCGTCGCCCCTTCGGCCCTGGTGATCGACGTCGACGAGGCGGGCTTCGAGCGCGATGTGCTCCAGCGCTCCGCCGAGGTCCCGGTCGTCATCGACTTCTGGGCCGAGTGGTGCGAGCCCTGCAAGCAGCTCGGCCCCCTTCTGGAGCGCCTCGCCGTCGAGTACAACGGACGCTTCCTGCTCGCCAAGGTCGACGTCGACGCCAACCAGATGCTGATGCAGCAGTTCGGCATCCAGGGAATTCCGGCCGTTTTCGCGGTGGTCGCCGGTCAGGCGCTGCCGCTCTTCCAGGGCGCGGCCCCCGAGGCCCAGATCCGCGAGACCCTCGACCAGCTGGTCCTGGTCGCCGAGGAGCGCTTCGGTCTGACGGGCATCCAGGTGGACCCGTCCGCCGGGGACGTGGACGCCGAGACCGCCGTCGCCCCGGTCGGTCCCTACGACGCCCTGCTCGAAGCGGCCATGTCCGCGCTGGACGCCGGTGACATGGCCGGCGCCGTCCAGGCGTACAAGAACGTGCTCGCGGACGACCCGGAGCATCCGGAGGCCCGACTCGGCCTCGCCCAGGCCGAACTGCTCGCCCGCGTGCAGGCGATGGACCCGCAGGCGGTGCGCAAGGCCGCGGCCGAGGGCCCGGCCGACGTCGCCGCGCAGATCGCCGCCGCCGACCTCGATCTGGTGGGCGGTCATGTCGAGGACGCCTTCGGCCGCCTGGTCGACGCGGTGCGCCGCACGGCGGGCGAGGACCGGACCGCGGCGCGGCTGCGGCTCCTGGAGCTGTTCGAGGTGATCGGCGGCGACGACCCGCGCGTGACGGCCGCCCGGCAGGCGCTGGCGAGGGCGCTGTACTGAGCCGGTCGCCCCGTCCGTACGGGGACGATTTGGCGACACAGTGACATTCGGCGGCCGCGCTTTACCAAAACTTGGTAATCGCGGCCGCTGTTACTTGCAGTAAATCGAACCCGGAATTCTGTCCGGGTTTCCCCTTCCTCCTCATCCTTTGTCCCGTCACGCGGCGGCACCGTGTGTGGCGGTCCGGCGCCAGCCTGTCGTGTCGTGGTTATCAGGCCGTTACTAGCCAGTAACGAACCCCCTTGTGCGGGGGCCCGTAATGGACCACGATCGGCGACGCTCGGTCCGATACCGCACCAGCGGCAGAGGGTCCCCACCGAGCGGGCCGGCGGCGGTGCCGCCGGTCGTGGACAGGGGGGTTCCTGCTCTGACCGGCAGGGCCTGTCCAAAATCCGGCCGCGCGCACGGCGTGGCCAGTGGTTGTCGCTCGGGGGTGATCGCCGGTGATTCGGACGCGCGTCGTGCCGCCTGAGCCCTCGGCGCTCCCCTTCCCGAGGACGTAGCACTTCTCCCATCCCAGGACGGGCCCGGGGCCCATCCGGAGATGTACGTCCGAGAAGGAGGAATTCTCATGAAGTCCCAGGTTCGTGGCGGGACCAGATGGAAGCGGTTCGCCGTCGTCATGGTGCCGAGCGTGGCCGCGACGGCCGCGATCGGTGTCGGCCTGGCCCAGGGCGCGCTCGCCGCGTCCTTCAGCATCTCCGGCCAGGAGTTCAAGGTGAAGGCCGACACGCTCGTCGGCAAGGACTTCGTCCAGTACGGCAGCGTCGACGCCGGTAAGGACCTCGAGGGCAAGGACTTCGCGGCTCCGGTCGCCGTGTCCGGCTTCTCCGAGGCCTGGATCTCCAACATGTGCCAGTCCGTCGTGACGCCGAACGTCCCGTTCGTCGGCGACGTGACGCTGGTGCTGAAGGCCGGCACCGACGACAAGAAGCCGGTCTACGCGAAGGACATCTACCTGGATGTCTCGGAGCTGAAGGCCGACGCCGAGTTCGGCAACATCGACATCGGTGTCGCCGCGGGCAAGCTGGCCAAGGCGGACGGCAAGCCGGGCATCCAGCCGGGCACCAAGGCCAACCCGTACGGCTTCGGCCAGCGTGCCGAGGACGCGAAGCTCAGCGACGTCCACCAGAAGGCGTGGGCCACCACGGCCGCGACCTTCAAGCTGCCGAACCTCGACCTCTCCCTGAAGCGGGGCAAGGGCGCCGGGGTCGAGTGCTACTGATGCCGACGTCCCCCCGGGACTGACGCGTCCGGGTGCGGGGCCGTCCCCGACGGCCCCCACCCGCTTCGGCGGGCGCACCCCTTCTTCACCTTTCAGCAACACCGCTTCCAGGGAGCTGTTTTCCATGAGCGCCGAGTCCACTGCTTCCAGCGGAGTCCCCCACGACAACGGGTTCAAGGTCTGGCGGCAGACCCGGCCCTTCTGGGCGGGCCTTCTCACCATGATCGGCGGCGTACCGATCGCCTACCTCCCGTACGGGGACATGCGGCTCGGCAACGTCACGCTCGCGATGAAGACGACGGCCGGCGCCGGCGCGCTGATCATCGGCGTCCTGCTCATCACGCTCGGTCTGACGATGTGGTTCCAGCCTCTCGTCCGGGTCTTCGCAGGTGTCGCGGCGATCGTGCTCGCGCTGGTCTCCATCCCTGTGTCGAACTTCGGCGGGCTCGTCATCGGCTTCCTCTTCGCCCTCGTCGGCGGCGGAATGTCGGTGGCCTGGGCCCCGGCACCCCCGGCCAAGGAACCCGCGCCGGGCGTCGAGCAGCACGAGATCCCGGGCCAGCCCGGGACGGCCGCACCGGTCGAGTACGCGCACATGCACGACGGCACGACGCAGCCCGTGATCCCGCAGCAGGGTCCCGAGGCGCCGGCGGCCGAGACGACGATCGAAGCCAACGGCGGGAGGAACAGTGCGGGGTGACGAGACACAGTCGGCGGCGCAGACGTCGAGAGGACCGCGCCACGCGGCCCCGCGCAAGTCACTGCTGAACAAGATCCACGTCCCCGCGGGCAAGGCGATGGCCCTCGCGGCCATGCCCACCGCGGTGCTGGTCGGCATGGGGCTCACGCCCCGGCTGGCCCTGGCCGACGACAAGGACATCCCCTTCGCGCCCGGCCCGTGCGTGACCCGCTCGGACGAGCCGACGGCCGACGCGAGCACCAAGCCGGACGAGACCAAGAGCCCCGACCCCACGGCGAGCGCGAGCGCCACCGAGACGGCGAAGCCCGACCCGACCGGGTCCGCGACCACCGCCCCGGAGCCGACCGCCACCGGCGGCACCACCGCCACCACGGCCCCCAAGACGGACGTCACGCAGGCCCCCGCGCCCAAGTCGACGCCCGCCGCACCCGCGCCCACCAAGTCGGTCAACCCGCTCGACCCGCTGGGCCTCGGCGACGCGCTCAAGGACCTGTTCGACGGCCCGGACAAGACCACCGCGCCGGCCCCCGCCCCGACCACGACGGCTCCGGCCGCACCCAAGCCGACGGCGTCCGCTCCGGACACCCCGAAGCAGACGGAGCCGCCGAAGACCGGCACGACCGGCACGTCCGGCACCACGGCGGGCACGACCGGCACGACCGCCGACAAGGCGACCGAGAAGACCAAGGCCGCCATCAAGTCCGCCGCCGACAAGGCCGGTGCGAAGACCGAGGAGCTGCCGGAGTCCGCCCAGGGCCTCGACGCCAAGAAGGACGAGGACATACCCGAGGGCGCGAAGCCGCGCTTCCCGTGTCCCGAGCCGGACCCCCAGGCGCTCGCCGACGCGCAGCTGGAGCCGGGCATCCCGCTGCTCCCGGACGACCCGTGGCTCCTGGAGACCTCGATGCTCACCCTGCGGGGCCTGGACTACAAGGGCATCGTCGAGGTCAAGACGGGCAGCGGGAAGATCAAGAAGGTCCTCAAGTTCACCGCGGACGAGATCGACATCAAGGACCTGCACCAGCTGACGGTGCACTCCGACGGTCTGACCGGCCACGTCCGCTCGGACCGGGGGTCGACCTCCACGATCCGCAACGGCACGGTGACCATGTACACGGAGCAGCTGAAGGGCAACCTCTTCGGCCTCATCCCGGTCACCTTCAGCCCGGAGACCCCGCCCCCGCTCAACGTCCCCTTCGCCTTCTTCTCCCAGGCCAAGGTGACGCAGGCGGGCCAGTTCGGCGGCACCCTCAAGGTCCCGGGCCTGCACAACACGATCGAGCCCAGCTGACCGCGCCGTGACCGGCCCGGTCACGACGGAGCCCCCGTCCCCTCCGCGGAGGGGACGGGGGCTCCGTCGTGCCGTCGGCCGTGCGGTGCCGCCGGCCCGCGTCAGTCGCGGTCGCCGCCACCGAGGTGGTGCACCCGGACCATGTTGGTGCTGCCGGGGACGCCGGGGGGCGAACCGGCCGTGATGATCATCGTGTCGCCGGCGTTGAAGCGCTGCAGCTTCAGCAGCTCCGCGTCGACCAGCTCGACCATGGCGTCGGTCGTCTCCACGAACGGGGCCAGGAAGGGCTCCACGCCCCAGCTCAGGGTGAGCTGGTTGCGGGTCGACTCCTCGGTCGTGAAGGCGAGGATCGGCTGGGCCGCGCGGTAGCGGGAGAGGCGGCGGGCGGTGTCGCCGGACTGGGTGAAGGCGATCAGCGCCTTGCCGCCCAGGAAGTCGGCGATCTCGCAGGCCGCGCGGGCGACGGAGCCGCCCTGCGTGCGCGGCTTCTTGCCCGGGACCAGGGGCTGCAGGCCCTTGGAGAGCAGCTCCTCCTCGGCCGCGGCGACGATCTTCGACATCGTCTTCACGGTCTCGATCGGGTACGCGCCGACCGAGGACTCGGCCGACAGCATGACCGCGTCCGCGCCGTCCAGGATCGCGTTGGCGACGTCGCTCGCCTCGGCGCGGGTCGGACGGGAGTTGGTGATCATCGACTCCATCATCTGGGTGGCGACGATGACCGGCTTCGCGTTGCGGCGGCACATCTCCACGAGGCGCTTCTGCACCATCGGGACCCGCTCCAGCGGGTACTCCACCGCGAGGTCGCCGCGCGCGACCATGACCGCGTCGAAGGCGTCGACCACGGCGGCCATGTTCTCGACGGCCTGCGGCTTCTCCACCTTGGCGATGACGGGGACCCGGCGGCCCTCCTCGTCCATCACCTTGTGGACGTCCTTGACGTCGTTGGCGTCGCGGACGAAGGACAGCGCGACCATGTCGCAGCCCATGCGCAGCGCGAAGCGGAGGTCCTCGACGTCCTTCTCGGACAGGGCCGGGACGTTGACCGCCGCACCGGGCAGGTTGATGCCCTTGTGGTCGGAGATGACACCGCCCTCGATGACGACGGTCTTGACCCGCGGGCCCTCGACCTCGACGACCCGCAGCTCGACGTTGCCGTCGTTGATGAGGACCTGGTCGCCCTTGGACACGTCGCCGGGCAGGCCCTTGTACGTGGTGCCGCAGATGGACTTGTCGCCCGGGACGTCCTCGGTGGTGATGGTGAACTCGTCACCGCGCACCAGCTCGACGGGGCCCTCGGCGAAGGTCTCCAGACGGATCTTGGGGCCCTGGAGGTCGGCGAGCACGCCGACGGCGCGGCCGGTGTCCGCCACCGCCCTGCGGAGACGGTCGTACCGCTCCTGGTGCTCTGCCTGGGTCCCGTGGCTCATGTTGAATCGGGCCACGTTCATGCCGGCCTCGATGAGAGCCTTCAGCTGCTCATAGGAGTCGACGGCGGGGCCCAGCGTGCAGACGATTTTGGAACGGCGCATGGAGCGGATCCTATCGGTTTGTTTCACTGCGGAATATTCCGTCTGGTGGAAAGTACAAATGGGCGGGGGCCCGCTCAGGCGTTCACTCCCTCAGGCGACAGTTCGCGCACGAGTGCGTAGCTCTGCCGGGCGATCTCCAGCTCCTCGTCGGTGGGCACCACGGCGACCGCCACCCGCGCGTACACCGGCGAGATGATCCGGGGCTCGTCGGAACGTACGGCGTTCAGCTCGGCGTCCACCGCCAGGCCCAGCTCCTCCAGGCCCGCGATCGCAGCCTCCCGCACCGGGGCCGCGTTCTCGCCGACCCCCGCCGTGAACACGACCGCGTCCACCCGGCCGAGCACCGCGTAGTACGCCCCGATGTACTTCTTCAGCCGGTGCACGTAGATCTCGAAGGCGAGCGCCGCCCGCTCGTCGCCCTCGTCGATGCGGCGCCGGATCTCGCGCATGTCGTTGTCGCCGCAGAGCCCCACCAGCCCGGACCTCTTGTTCAGCAGGGCGTCGATCTCCTCCATCGACATGCCCGCGTTGCGCGCGAGGTGGAAGGTGACCGCCGGGTCGACGTCGCCCGAGCGGGTGCCCATGACCAGGCCCTCCAGCGGGGTCAGCCCCATGGAGGTGTCCACGCACCGGCCGCCGGCCACCGCCGAGGCGGAGGCCCCGTTGCCCAGGTGCAGCACGATCACGTTCACCTCCTCGGGCGTCTTGCCGAGCAGCTTCGCCGTCTCCCGCGAGACGTAGGCGTGTGAGGTGCCGTGGAAGCCGTAGCGGCGGATCCGGTGCGCGTCCGCGGTCTCCACGTCGATCGCGTACCGCGCCGCGGCCTCCGGCATCGTCGTGTGGAACGCCGTGTCGAAGACCGCCACCTGGGGCAGGTCCGGGCGCAGTGCCTGCGCCGTGCGGATGCCCGTGACGTTCGCCGGGTTGTGCAGCGGGGCCACCGGCACCAGCCGCTCGATCTCGGCCAGCACCTCGTCGTCGACGACGGTCGGCGCGGTGAAGCGCAGCCCGCCGTGCACCACCCGGTGGCCGATCGCGGCCAGCTCGGGCGAGTCCAGGCCGAGCCCGTCCGCCGCCAGCTCCTCGGCCACCGCCTTCAGCGCCGCCGCGTGGTCGCCGATCGGGCCGTTCTGCTCGCGCTTCGCGCCGCCGCCGCCCTGCAGCGGGGTGTGGACGAGGCGCGAGGTCGCCTCGCCGATCCGCTCGACCAGGCCGACCGCGAGCCGGCTGCCGTCCGCCATGTCGAGCAGCTGGTACTTCAGCGACGAGGAGCCGGAGTTGAGGACGAGGACGCGGGTGGGGGTTGTCATGCGGGGAGCTCCTGACCCTGGGCGGGGTTCTGGGACTGGATCGCCGTGATGGCGACGGTGTTGACGATGTCGCTGACGAGCGCGCCGCGCGACAGGTCGTTCACGGGCTTGCGTAGACCCTGCAGCACCGGACCGACGGCGACCGCGCCGGCCGAACGCTGCACGGCCTTGTAGGTGTTGTTGCCGGTGTTGAGGTCCGGGAAGATCAGCACGCTCGCCTGGCCGGCCACCTCGGAGCCGGGCAGCTTGGTCGCCGCCACGGAGGGCTCGACGGCCGCGTCGTACTGGATCGGGCCCTCGATCCGCAGCTCCGGCCGGCTCTCCCGGACCAGCTTGGTCGCCTCGCGCACCTTGTCGACGTCGGCGCCGGAGCCGGAGGTGCCGGTGGAGTACGAGAGCATCGCGATCCGCGGCTCGACGCCGAAGCGGGCGGCGGTGGCCGCGGACTGGACGGCGATGTCGGCCAGCTGCTCGGCGTTCGGGTCCGGGTTGACCGCGCAGTCGCCGTAGACGAGGACCTTGTCGGCCAGGCACATGAAGAAGACCGAGGAGACGATCGAGGCGTCCGGCTTGGTCTTGATGATCTCGAAGGCGGGCCGGATGGTGGCGGCGGTGGAGTGCACCGAGCCGGAGACCATGCCGTCGGCGAGACCCTCCTGGACCATCAGGGTGCCGAAGTAGTTCACGTCCGACACCACGTCGTACGCGAGCTCCACGGTGACGCCCTTGTGGGCGCGCAGCGCCGCGTACTTCTCGGCGAAGGTGTCGCGCAGCTCCGAGGTCTGCGGGTCGATCAGCTGGGTGTCGCCCAGGTCCACGCTCAGGTCGGCGGCCTTCTTGCGGATCGTCTCCACGTCGCCGAGCAGGGTGAGGTCGCAGACGTCGCGGCGCAGCAGCACGTCGGCGGCGCGCAGCACCCGCTCCTCGGTGCCCTCGGGCAGCACCACCCGGCGCCGGTCGGCCCGGGCCTGCTCCAGCAGCTCGTGCTCGAACATCATCGGGGTGACCCGGCCGCTGCGGGCGACCGAGATCCGGCGCAGCAGGTCGGCGGTGTCGACGTGCCGCTCGAACAGGCCGAGGGCGGTCTCCGCCTTGCGGGGCGTGGCCGCGTTCAACTTGCCTTCGAGGGCGAAGAGTTCGGCGGCGGTGGGGAAGCTGTTGCCCGGCACGGAGATGACCGGGGTGCCGGGCGCGAGGCGGGCCGCCAGGGTGAGGATCTCGGCGCTGGGCCGCTCGTTGAGGGTGAGCAGCACGCCCGCGATCGGCGGGGTGCCCGCGGAGTGCGCGGCGAGCGCGCCGACCACCAGGTCGGCGCGGTCTCCGGGGGTGACGACCAGGCAGCCGGGGGTCAGCGCGTTGAGGAAGTTCGGCAGCATGGCGCCGCCGAAGACGAAGTCGAGGGCGTCGCGGGCCAGTCCGGCGTCGTCGCCGAGGACGACGGTGGCGCCGAGCGCGTGGGTGATCTGGGCGACGGTCGGCGCGGCCAGGGCCGGCTCGTCGGGCAGCACGTAGCAGGGCACCGGCAGGCGCGCGGACAGCCGCTCGGCGATGGCGGCCCGGTCGTCGCCCGCCACCCGGTTGACGACCATCGCGAGGACGTCGCAGCCGAGCCCGTCGTAGGCGCGGAAGGCGTTGCGGGCCTCGGCCCGTACGGATTCGGCCGTCTGGCCCTTGCCGCCGACCACCGGTATCACCGAGGCGCCGAACTCGTTGGCGAGCCGGGCGTTGAGGGCGAGCTCGTCGGGGAGCTGGGTGCCGGCGAAGTCGGTGCCGAGGACGAGGACGACCTCGTAGTCGCGGGCGACGGCGTGGAAGCGGTCGACGAGCCGGGAGACCAGTTCGTCGGTGCCGCGCTCGGCCTGGAGGTCACCGGCCTCGTGGTAGTCCATGCCGTAGACGGTCGCCGCGTCCTGGCTGAGCCGGTAGCGACTGCGCAGCAGATCGAACAGACGGTCGGGTCCGTCGTGCACGAGCGGGCGGAACACCCCCACCCGGTCCACCTGGCGGGTGAGGAGCTCCATGACTCCCAGCTCGACGACCTGGCGGCCGTCCCCGCGGTCGATCCCGGTCACGTACACGCTGCGCGTCACGCCGTCGTCTCCTGATGTCGGTCGAGGTCCGGTGGGGGCCACCGAGGGTCCATCGAGTGTCGGATGCCGAGCCTCGATCGGATGTCAATCGAGTGTGTTCAAAAAACACCGATAGGGTGGCATTGCCCTCTTGACAATACCCCCGCGGGTGGATAGGACGCCCGCCGGACGGAGGGCCCTAAAGGGTGGGACCAAAGGCCCCGGAAGGCCCATGGGCGCCGGGCGCGCGGAGTAGCAGCGAGCGCGGCGGCACACCCGGCCGTGTGAGAATCGACGAGGCTCACACGTACCACTACCGAGCAGGAGACACAGCACGATGCGCATCGGAGTTCTCACCGCAGGCGGCGACTGTCCCGGCCTGAACGCAGTGATCCGGTCGGTCGTGCACCGGGCGCTGACCGGCCACGACGACGAAGTCATCGGCTTCGAGGACGGGTTCAAGGGTCTTCTGGACGGCCACTACCGCCCCCTCGATCTCAATGCGGTCAGCGGCATCCTCGCGCGTGGCGGTACCATCCTCGGCTCCGCGCGGCTCGAACGCAACCGGCTGCGCGAAGCCGCCGAGTCCGCCCCCGACTTGGCCCGCACGTACGGCATCGACGTCCTCATCCCGATCGGCGGCGAAGGCACCCTGACCGCCGCCCGGATGCTCTCCGACGCCGGCATGCCCGTCGTCGGCGTCCCGAAGACGATCGACAACGACATCTCCTCCACCGACCGCACCTTCGGCTTCGACACCGCCGTCGGCGTGGCCACCGAGGCCATGGACCGCCTCAAGACCACCGCCGAGTCGCACCAGCGCGTGATGGTCGTCGAGGTCATGGGCCGGCACGCCGGCTGGATCGCCCTGGAGTCCGGCATGGCCGGCGGCGCCCACGGCATCTGTCTGCCCGAACGCCCCTTCCAGGTGGCCGACTTGGTCAAGATGGTCGAGGAGCGCTTCGCCCGCGGCAAGAAGTTCGCCGTCATCTGCGTCGCCGAGGGCGCGCACCCCGCCGAGGGGTCGATGGACTACCAGAAGGGCGAGATCGACCAGTACGGTCACGAGCGCTTCCAGGGCATCGGCAACCGCCTCGCCGTCGAGCTGGAGCGGCGCCTCGGCAAGGAGGCCCGCCCTGTCATCCTCGGCCACGTCCAGCGCGGCGGCACCCCGACCGCGTACGACCGGGTGCTCGCCACCCGCTTCGGCTGGCACGCGGTGGAGGCCGCCCACCGGGGCCAGTTCGGCCGGATGACCGCGCTGCGCGGCACGGACATCGAGATGGTCCCGCTCGCCGAGGCCGTCACCCGGCTGAAGACCGTCCCCGAGGACCGCATGCGCGAGGCCGAGTCCGTCTTCTGACGGGCCCACCCGGCCCCCCGAGGGCAGGGCCCCCGGACCCCGCGCACGGGACCAAAGTCCCGACTTGTCCCGGACGCACCCCCGGCCCCGATCATCCCCCCGTGGACGATCGGGGCCGAATCCATGCTTGAGCCCCGTGCCGCGATCAACAAGGCTTGGGGCTGTCCCGGACATGTCCCAACGAGGGGAGCGGCGCGCCATGACGACGGGGGAGAGGGCTCCCGACCCTCGGGAGGCACGGAACCCGGCCGAGTTCATCGCGCGGCTGCAGGCCCTGAAGGACCGGTCCGGCCTCACCTACCGCGAACTGTCGGCCCGCGCGGAGGCCGGCGGCGACGTCCTGCCCCGCTCGACCGTCGCCAACATGCTGGCCCGCACCACCGTCCCCCGCGAGGAACTCCTCGCCGCCTTCGTCCGCGCCTGCGGGGTCCCGCCGGAGCGGGCGCAGGAGTGGGAGACGGTCCGCGCGGAGCTCGCGGTGCGGGGGAGGCACGGGGGCGGGCCGGACGGTCCCGCCGGGCCCGGCGGACCCGGGGACGGCGCTCCCGACGGGGCGGACGCTTTCCGGACGGCCGCGCCCGAGGCCGGGCCGGACGAGCTCCGGACCGGGACCTCCGACGGGCCGGACGGGCCCCCGGCCGACACCGACGGGCCTCCGGCGGGCGGCCTCGGCGGACCCGCGGCGGGTGTCCTCGACGGACTCTCGGCGGGTGCCCCCGACGGGCCCCCGGCCGGCGGCCCCGACGGGCCGCACCCGCTCCCCGCCGGGGCCCCCGCCTGGCCCGCCGCCGAGGAGGAGCCCGAGGAGCCGGATCCCGAACCGCCGTCCCGGTGGCGCCGGGCCCTCGTCGGTGCCGTCGCCGTGGCGGGGCTCGTCCTCGCCACCGTCAGCGTCGTCGCCTTCGTACGGGACGACCCCCGGCCCGGCCGCGCGCACCGCCCGGTGCTCACCGCGCCCGCCGAGGGCGCCGTGCACATCCGGGTGATCGGCTCGGACCTCTGCCTCAACGAGCGGCGGGGCAGCCGCGACGGCCAGATCTACCAGCGTGCCTGCGCGGGCGCGGACGTCCCGCGGTACGAGCTGAAGCGGCTCGGCGGGGACCGGTGGCGGATCGTCTCGGTCCACCCGGACTTCCCCGTCGGCTGCTCCGGCATCCCGTCCGGCGGCCGGATACCCTACGCCGCGCTCGAGGACTCCGAGTGCGGCGACCCCACCCGCGTCGAACGCTTCACCCTGGAGCCGCACGGCACCCCGGTCACCGGCTACCGCATCGTCCCGGCCGACTCCGCGACCCCCGGCAGCTGCGTCACCGTCGTCGGCGACCGCATGGCCGAGTGGTCCCGGCTGACCCAGGCGCCCTGCACGGCGGACGCCCGGGGCCAGCTCTTCAGCTTCGACCGGCACTAGGGCGCGCGCCCGGCCCTTCCCGCCGGGTCCGGCCCGCCCGCCCGCGCCGGACGGCCCGGCCTGATCCGGCGCGGATGTCGGACACGCCCTCGGTCGTGCCCTTCGGGCGGACGGCGCTACTGCCCGGACACCACCCGGTCGCCGGCCACGGGAGCCGCCGGCTCGACCAGCCGGGCGCGCAGCGCCGTCACCACGGCCGGGTCGAGACCGACGTGCCCGGTGACGTACGCGTCCACCGAGCCGTACTCCACGCGCAGGTCCGCCAGGACCAGCCGCATGACCTCCTCGGGCGCCCGCCCGTACCCCGGCCAGCGCAGCTCGCGGCCCGGATGCGCGGCCTTCCAGTCGGCGATCAGCCGTTCGGTGGCCAGCTCGGTCAGGGCGAAGTCCGCCAGGATCTGCTCGTCGGAGACGTCGAGCAGCGCCAGGACGAGGGCCGCGAGCAGCCCCGTACGGTCCTTTCCGGACGCGCAGTGGAAGACCAGCGGCCCCTCCGCCCCGGCGACGAGCTCCAGGGCCTCGCGCAGTTCGGCCGCGCCGTCGGCGGCGACCTCGGCGAAGCGGTCGGCGAGGTAGCGCCAGGGGTCGAGCGCGGGGTCGATCTCGGCCTGGTCGTACGGCCGGTGCTCGATGCTCAGGTTGTGCCAGGCCTGCGGTTCGCCCTCGGGGTGGCGGCCCTTGGCCGCGATCTCCCACGGGTAGCGCAGGTCGATCACGGTGGCCACGGACAGCTCGCGGAAGCGCTCCAGGTCGGCCTCGCCGTCGGGTCCCGCCAGCTTGGCGAGGGAATCGGAGCGGTAGAGGGTCTCCCACCGTACGGTCCCGCCGTCGGCGGTCCGATAGCCGCCCAGGTCACGGAAGTTGTGCAGCCGGTCGAAAGATATGTGTCGTCTCACGCGGTCAATCTACGGGGGGTGCTACCGCTCCACGAGGCCCCAGAAGTGCTCCATGATCTCGTCGAGGTACGCCCGCCCCGCGTCGCCCGTCGCGGCCGACGCGCCCCAGCTGCTGGTGGCCGCCATCCTGGCGTGGTAGTCGGTGTGCAGCCGCTGCAGCGCGTCCTCGACGGCCCGCTTGGGCAGCGGCAGCAGCTTCACCACCGGTTTCACGTAGGCCTGCCAGCGGGTGGTCGCCGCGTCCCGCAGCAGCCCCGACAGCTTCTCGTCGCCGCCGGTCGCGGTGAGCAGCGCGCGCGGGCCCAGGCCGAGGGTCCCGGCGAGGGCGGCGGTCTGGCGTTCGTTGCCGCGCCAGTGCCCCGACTCCTCCATCCGCAGATACGCGGCGGGCTCGAGCCCCACCCGGCGGGCCAGGTCCTCGGGGGCCAGGCCCCGCGCCATCCGGTGCTCGCGCAGGGTGGTGGCGGAGGCGAGGAGCTCGGCGGGGGCGCACCACAGGACACCCGCGAGGGCGGTCAGCTCCTGCGCGCTGGGGGTGGCCCGGCCGCGCTCCCAGGCGGCGACGGTGTCGGGGGCGACGAGGAGGCCGTACTGGGCCCGCAGGCCGTAGGCGACGTGGCCGGGCGTCATGCCGAGCCCCTCGCGCAGGCGGCGGGCGGCGAGGGCGTCGAAGGGCGGGGAGGGTTGGTGCACGATGACACGGTAGGAGCGGAGGGTGAGTCGTGGCTACGGTGTGTTCGCCCAACCCTGACGATCGTAGGAACGTGGGAACCGATCGGTAATCAGCCAGTCACCCACCGATATCCGGCCACCGATGACCGGTGATCGGTCAGCGGAGACGGCGACCGGCGCCCGGCCGGCGGAGGCCGCCGCCGGGGAGCGTGTGGCGGGTCACCAGGCCCGCCCGCTCCCACCCGGACCGCCTGCCCCGCCCGCCGCGCTGAGCCACCGGTACTGCAGCTCCGGCCGCCCGATCTGGCCGTACTGCGGGGCCCGGGCCGCCCGGCCCTCGGTCACCAGGTGTTCCAGGTAGCGGCGGGCGGTGATGCGGGAGATGCCCACGGCCGCGCCCGCCTCCGCCGCCGTCAGCCCCTCCGCCGCGCCCCGCAGGCTCCGCGTCACCGCCTCCAGGGTCGGTGCGCTCAGCCCCTTCGGCAGCGAGGCGGGCTGTGGGGTGCGCAGGGTCGCGAGCGCCCGGTCCACCTCGTCCTGGCCCGAGGCCTCGCCGGCCGACGCCCGGAACTCGGCGTAGCGGGCCAGCCGGTCGCGCAGGGTGGCGAAGGTGAACGGCTTGAGGACGTACTGGACGACCCCGAGCGACACGCCCTCGCGGACGATCGCGAGGTCGCGCGCCGAGGTCACGGCGATCACGTCCGCCGCGTGCCCGGCCGCGCGCAGCGCCCGCAGCAGCTGCAGCCCGTGCCCGTCCGGCAGGTAGAGGTCGAGCAGGATGAGGTCCACCGGCACCCGGTCGAGGAGCCGCACGGCCGCGGCCCGCGAGTGGGCCACGCCGACCACGGTGAAGCCCGCCACCCGCCCCGCGTACAGCGCGTGCGCGTCCGCGGCGACCGGGTCGTCCTCGACGACCAGCACTCTGATGCCCGTAGCGGCGGTGCTCATGCGCCCACCTCCACGGCGCCGGTCCGCACGGCGGCTCGCAACGGCATGCGGGCGGTGAACTCCGCGCCGCCCAGCGGGGATTCGGACAGCGTCAGGGAGCCGGACGCGCGCGTGACGGCCTGGTGCACCAGCGCGAGGCCGAGCCCCCGGCCCGGGCCGCGGGTGGACCAGCCGCGGTCCAGGACGGCCGCGCGGTCCGCCGGGCGCACCCCGGGCCCCGAGTCGCCGACCTGGAGCAGCAGTTCGCCGTCCTCGGCGAGCGCCGTCACCGTCACCCGGGCGGACGGGGTCCCGCCCGCCGCCTCGACCGCGTTGTCGACGAGGTTGCCGAGGATCGTCACCAGGTCGCGGGAGGGCAGCGACTCCGGCAGCACCCCGTCGTCGATCCGGCTCGCCTCGGTCAGGACCAGCTCCACGCCCCGCTCGTTGGCCTGCGCCGCCTTGCCGAGCAGCAGCGCCGCGAGGACGGGTTCGCCGACCGCGCTCACCACCCGGTCGGTCAGCGCCTGGGCCAGCTCCAGCTCGGCCGTGGCGAAGCCGACCGCCTCCTCGACCCGGCCGAGCTCGATCAGCGAGACCACGGTGTGCAGCCGGTTCGCGGCCTCGTGGGCCTGTGAGCGCAGCGCCTCCGTGAACCCGCGCTCCGAGTCCAACTCGCCTGACAGTGCCTGTAGTTCGGTGCGGTCCCGCAGGGTGACCACGGTGCCCCTGCGCTCCCCGCCCACGACCGGGCGGGTGTTGACGACGAGCACCCGCTCGTCCGTCAGGTGCAGCTCGTCCACCCGCGGCTCCGAGGAGAGCAGCGCCCCGGTGAGCGGCGCCGGGAGCCCGAGCTCGGCGGCCGAGCGGCCGACGGCGTCCGGTCCGAGCCCGAGCAGCTCCCGCGCCCCGTCGTTGATCAGCGCGATCCGCCGCTGCCCGTCCAGCATCACCAGGCCCTCGCGCACGGCGTGCAGCGCGGCCTCGTGGTAGTCGTGCAGCCGGCTCAGCTGGGTCGCGTTCAGGCCCTTGGTGTGCCGCCGGAGCCGGGCGTTGATCACGTACGTGCCGGCGCCGCCGAGGGCCAGGGCCGCGCCGGCCATCCCGAGCAGCGCGGTGACCTGCTCGCGGACCTGCTCGCTGATCTTCTCGATGGTGATGCCGGCGCTGACCAGGGCCACCACCCGGCCGTGGTCGAAGACCGGGGCGACCGTGCGCACCGAGGGGCCGAGCACGCCCATGTGCGTCTCGGAGAAGGTCTCCCCGTGCACGGCCCGGTCGATGTGCCCGAGGTACGTGCGCCCGATCTGCTCCGGTTCCGGGTGGGTCCAGCGGGTGCCGTCCGGCGCCATGATCACCACGAAGGTGACGCCCGCGTGCCGCCGCAACGACTCCGCGTACGGCTGGAGCAGCGCGCTCGGATCCGCCGAGCGGGCCGCCGCCACCACCGAGGGGGAGTCGGCCACGGCCGAGGCGGTCGCCTGCGACTGGCGGCGCGCGGTCTCCTCGGCCTGGCCGCGGTCCGTCACGTACGCGAAGACGGCGCAGCCCGCGACGACGGCGGCCACCAGCACGACCTGCATCGCGAAGAGCTGGCCGGCCAGGCTGCGCGGCCGGGGGAGGGGGAGACGCATGCGGCAAGTGTGCCTGGCCGATTCGCGACCCCGAACCGCCGGTCCGAATCGTGCCGCGACCGAGACGTGCCGCCTTCCGGTCGTGAACGAAACGCACGCAAGCGTGACCCCGGTCACAGGGCTGATGGATAGTCGCGGGGTCCACCGGGACGTGGACGATCCCTGCGTACGAGGAGGAGCCCGTGGCCGCACGACGGGACCGCACCCACTATCTGTATCTGGCCGTCATCGGCGCCGTCCTGCTCGGCATCGGCGTGGGCTTCCTGGCGCCCGGCGTCGCCGTCGAGCTGAAGCCGCTCGGCACGGGCTTCGTCAGCCTGATCAAGATGATGATCTCGCCGATCATCTTCTGCACGATCGTGCTCGGCGTCGGTTCGGTCCGCAAGGCCGCCAAGGTCGGCGCCGTCGGCGGGCTCGCCCTCGGCTACTTCCTGGTGATGTCGACCGTGGCCCTCGCCATCGGCCTGCTCGTCGGCAACCTCCTGGAGCCCGGCTCCGGCCTGCACCTCACCAAGGACCTCGCCGAGGCGGGCGCCAAGCAGGCCGCGGGGGCGAGCGAGGGCACCGCCGACTTCCTCCTCGGGATCATCCCCACCACGATGGTCTCCGCCTTCACCGAGGGCGAGGTGCTGCAGACCCTGCTGGTCGCCCTGCTCGCGGGCTTCGCGCTGCAGGCCATGGGCGCGGCCGGCGAGCCGGTGCTGCGCGGCATCGGGCACGTCCAGCGGCTGGTCTTCCGGATCCTCGCCATGATCATGTGGGCCGCCCCGGTCGGCGCCTTCGGCGCCATCGCCGCCGTGGTCGGCGCGACCGGCATGGACGCGCTGAAGTCGCTCGCCGTGATCATGATCGGCTTCTACGTGACCTGCGCGCTCTTCGTCTTCGTGGTGCTCGGGACGCTGCTGCGGCTGGTCGCCGGGGTGAACGTCTTCGCCCTGCTCAAGTACCTCGGCCGCGAGTTCCTGCTGATCCTGTCCACCTCCTCGTCCGAGTCCGCGCTGCCGCGGCTCATCGCGAAGATGGAACACCTGGGCGTCAGCAAGCCGGTGGTCGGCATCACCGTCCCGACCGGCTACTCCTTCAACCTCGACGGCACGGCGATCTACCTGACGATGTCCTCGCTCTTCGTCGCCGAGGCGATGGGCAACCCGCTCTCGGTGGGCGAACAGATCTCCCTCCTCGTCTTCATGATCATCGCCTCGAAGGGCGCGGCGGGCGTCACCGGCGCCGGTCTCGCGACCCTCGCCGGCGGCCTCCAGTCGCACCGCCCCGACCTGGTCGACGGGGTCGGCCTGATCGTCGGCATCGACCGCTTCATGAGCGAGGCCCGCGCCCTCACCAACTTCGCGGGCAACGCCGTCGCCACCGTCCTCGTCGGCACCTGGACCAAGGAGATCGACAAGGCCCGGGTCGCCGAGGTGCTGGCCGGCAAGGCCCCGTTCGACGAGACGACCCTGGTCGACGACGGCCACGGCCCGGCGCCCGTGCCGGACCAGCGGTCCGACGAGGGCGAGGAGCGCGCCCGCGCGGGCGTCTGAGCTCCGGGTCCCGGGCCTTGAGCCGGATCCGGGCACCGGAAGCGGATCGACCCCGGCCGTTCCCCCGGCCGGGGTCGTTCCGTGCGTGCGCAGGGTGGCGGGTCAGCCCTCGGTGCGGGCCGCGGGCCTCATCCGAAGGGGATGCGGACCACCGACCGGTTCCCCGTGCCCAGGGTGCTGGGCCCGTTGCCGATCGCGTTCCACACCTCGACCTTGACCCGCCCGTTCACCAGGTTCCCGAGCGTGCCGGTGGCGGACCGCAGGCCGGCCGCCTCCGTGTAGTGCTCGTCGCCGGGCACCGGGTCGGTGGCGAAGTAGCGGTAAGTCTCCACCCGGTCCCAGCTCCCGTCGCCGGTGCGGTCGTAACTCACCCGCACCTGCTGTCCGTTGGCGACCACGGCGCCCGCGTCCACGAGGAGGTCGAAGCGGGTCGCGCCGCCGTCGTACGTGCGGGTCAGCGGGCCCGAGGTGAAGACCTGCGGGCCGACGGGCGTCCCGTCGTGGTTGGCCCCGCCCGCCGAGGCGAGGGTGACCGTCCCGGCCGACCCCTGCGCGTCCCCGGCACCGCCGTCGCCGCGCAGGTACAGCTCCGAGGAGCCCGAGGGCGGCGGCGTGGTCGGCGGCGGTGTGGTCGGCGGTGTGGTCGTGGTGCCGCCCTTGGTCCACACGGCCACGTAGTCGACCAGCATCGGCCGCCCGGGCACGGTCGCGGCCGTCGGGGTCCGCCCCGCCAGCGCGTCCGGGAACGCCCCGCCGACCGCCAGGTTGAGCAGGACGAAGTAGCCGGCGTGGCTCGTCATGTCGGCCCAGGCGGTGGCGCCGACCCGGGTCTCGTTCACGCTGTGGAAGAGCTGTCCGTCCACGTACCAGCGCAGCTCGCCCGAGGAGGCGGAGCGGTCCCACTCGAAGCGGTACGTGTGGAAGCCGGACTGGCAGGTCGACCCGGGGCAGGCGCGGCTGGCGCCGATGCCCGTGGTCTCGCCGCAGGGGCCGCCCGGGTTCACCCCGCAGTGCAGCACCCCCCACACGGAGTCGAGGCCGTTGACGTTCTCCATGATGTCGAACTCGCCGATGGCGGGCCAGTTCCAGTAGTTGCCGCGGTACGGCGCGCCGAGCGCCCAGAAGGCCGGCCAGTAGCCGAGGGCGGCCTCACCGGTCACGTTCGGCATCTGAACGCGGCCCTCGATGCGCAGGGTGCCGCCGGCCGGGGCCTTGAAGTCGGCCCGCCTGGTCTCGATCCGGCCCGAGGTCCAGTTGCCCGCGCCGTCCTTGAGCGGGGTGATGCGCAGGTTGCCGGTGCCGTCGAGCCGTACGTTGTCGGGGCTCGCCGTGTACTCCTGGATCTCGCCCGTCCCCCAGTTCGCGGGGCCTCCGGGGTAGTTGTGCCCGGTGTCGATCTGCCAGCGGCCCGCGTCGGGCAGCGCGCGGTCGGGGCCGTCGAAGTCGTCGCTCCACTGGAGCGTCCAGCCGGGGGCGGGCGGCACGGCGCCGCTGGCCGTGCCGGCGCCGCCGAGTCCGAGCAGGGCGCCGCCGGCGAGGGCGGCGGCGAGGAGCGAGGCGAGCAGAGGGGTGCGTCTGGCGCGGCTCAAGGGGAGCACCTCCGGTGGGGGGCGTGGGGGCCTGCGGGGTGGTGAGAGCGCTCTCAGGATGCTTTTCTAGGTGAAGGCACCGGCCCCGTCAATGGGTCCGGCGCCTTCGCCTCTCAAACCCCCAGCTCGGCCAACTCTGCTTCTGTCAAGACCAGTTCGGCGGCCAGGGCCGAGTCGCGCGCCGACTCCGGGCGGCTGGCGCCGGGGATCGGCAGCACGTTCCCCGGGCGGGCCAGCAGCCAGGCCAGCGCCACCCGCTGGGGGCTCACCCCGCGGGCCCGTGCCACCCGGTGGAAGGCTCCGGACTCCGGGTCCTCCTCCTGCGCGGAGGGGCCGTCGAGGGAGCTGCGGGAGATGCCGCCGAGCGGGCTCCACGGCAGGAAGGCCAGGCCCAGCTCCGCGCAGAGCCGCAGCTCGGCCTCGGCGTCCCGGACGGCCGGCGAGTACCGGTTCTGCACCGACACCAGGCGCTCGCCCAGGATCTCCCGGGCCAGCCGGATCTGCCCGCCGTTCACGTTGGAGACCCCCGCCAGCCGGATCGTCCCCGCGTCGAGCAACTCCCTCATCGCACCGAGTGATTCGGCGTAGGGGACGGCCGGGTCCGGCTTGTGCAGCTGGTAGAGGCCGAGCGGAGTGGCGCCGAGCCGCCGCGCCGAGGCCTCGGCCGCCCGCCGCAGGTGCTCCGGGCGTCCGTCGACGGTCCAGCCGCCGTCGGCGCTCCGGCCCCGGCCGCCCTTGGTGGCCACGAGCACCGCGTCCCGGTCGCCCCCGTACGCGGCGAGCGCGCGGGCCACCAGCCGTTCGCCGGCGCCGGGTTCGCCGCCTGGCGGGTGGTACGAGTCGGCCGTGTCGAGCAGGGTCACCCCCGCGTCCAGGGCCGCGTGGACGGTGGCCAGGGCGCGGGATCCGTCCGGGTGCCCCTCGATGGACAGGGGCATCGTGCCGAGCCCGACGGCGCCGACGGTCACGTCGCCGAGGGTGCGGTACCTCATCACGCACCCGCCGGCGCGGTCACCGTCTCCGAGACGGCCCGCGCGAGCCATTCCGAGGAATGCGAGAAGCGGAATCCGAGTGCTTCCGCCCGGGAATTGTCCATCCCGTAGGAGCGGGCGAAGGAGAACGGGGAGACCTCCCCGACCTCTACCTCCTGGAAAACGGTCCTGCCGCCCACCCGGGATTCGATCGCGGCGCAGATGTCGGTCGTGGTCAGCGGCCCGTGGGAATGCGCGTTGACGGGGCCGGTGAATTCCGCCCCGACGGCCCAGGCGAGAAAGGCGGCGATCTCCTCCACGTACACGTAGGTCGCGGGCCGGTTCACCGTGGGCACGGCGATCGGCTCGCCCGCCCGGATCCGCCGCGCGTAGTGCTCCACCCGCCCCGTGAAGTCGTCGGCGCCGCCCAGCACGTGCGCGACCCGCACCGAGGCCCAGGGGAACGCCGTGCCGCCCGCGAACACCGCCTCGGCCTGCCGCTTCCCCTCCCCGTAGTGCGCGTCGAGGAACTCCGGGTCCTCCCAGGGGAGTCCCGGGTCGACCGTGACCGTGCCCAGGTCGAGGGCGTCCTCGGCGACCGGGACGGGGGAGTCCTCGTACCCGTACACCTCCACCGTCGAGGTCATCAGATAGCGTCCGGTCCGCCCCGCGAACACCCGCCGGGCGATCTCCGCCTGGCGCGGCGTGTAGCAGACCTGGTCCACGACGACATCGAAATACCGCCCGTCGAGGGCCTTTTCCAGTGCGGTCTCGTCGTTCCGGTCGGCGACCAGTCGAACGGTTCCT
The DNA here is from genome assembly GCF_036240795.1 of Streptomyces sp. NBC_01268. Taxonomy (NCBI): domain Bacteria; kingdom Bacillati; phylum Actinomycetota; class Actinomycetes; order Kitasatosporales; family Streptomycetaceae; genus Streptomyces; species Streptomyces sp. NBC_01268. The sequence continues at coordinate 5,803,872 of NZ_CP108454.1, forward strand.
TCCGGGGCCTCGGAAGAACCGCGGTTGAGCACCGTCACCCGATGTCCCGCATCCAGCAGGCGCGTTGTCAGCCGCTTTCCGAAATAGCGGTTCCCGCCGATGATCAGAATGTCCATGGCTCAAGTGTTACGTTGTGCGCTCGGCATCTGAAGGGGGAAACATGGGAGTCCGGGCCGCCGCACCGAAGGAACCTCGGCATCTGCGCGCCGCCGCCGTCGAAACGACGGCGGGTGCCTTCGACCCCATCGACCGGCAGATCCTGGACCTGCTCCAGAGCGACGGCCGGATCAAGCTCAGCGAGCTCGGCCGCCGGGTCCGGCTCAGCCCCGCCGCCGTCACCGAGCGGGTCCGCCGCCTGGAGTCCTGCGGCGCGATCACCGGCTACGGCGCCCAGGTCGCCGCCGCCCGGCTCGGCTACGGCATCCAGGCCTTCATCAGGGTGAACCCGCACGGCGGTTACACCCTCAAGCACCCCCGCACCCTGGAGCTCATCGCCCGTCCCGAGATCCGCGAGGTGCACCACGTGGTCGGCGAGGACTGCTGGATCCTCAAGGTCGCGGTGACCGACACCGTGCACCTGGAGGAGGTCCTGGAGCAGGTCTCCGCACTGGGCCGCACGACCACGTCGATCGTCCTGTCCTCCCCGGTCGAGCGGAAGCCGCTGCTGCCGCCGGGCGCCTGACCGGCCGGGCTTGCCTTGACGTCGGCGTCAAGGCGTACGTTCGGGGACATGCGAATCGGCGAGCTTGCCGAGCGGGCGGGCACGACCACGCGGACTCTGCGCTACTACGAGTCCCGGGGCCTCCTGACCGCGCGGCGCACGGACAACGGCTACCGCACCTACGACGAGGACGACCTGCGGCTGCTCCGGCAGATCCGGACCCTGCAGGACTTCGGGTTCGACCTGGAGGAGACCCGGCCGTTCGTGGACTGCCTGCGGGCCGGGCATCCGGCGGGTGACGCGTGCCCCGCGTCGCTCGCCGTCTACCGGCGCAAGCTGGCCGAGCTCGACGGGCTCATCGAGCAGCTGACGGAGGTGCGCGCCCAGGTCGGCGCGCAGCTCCTGCGGGCCGAGGCGGAACTGCCGGGCGGCCCGGAACCGCGATGCGAACTGGGAGGAGCGACGCAATGACGTACGCGACGGGCGTGGCCGAGGTCACGGACGCGGACTTCGACACCGAGGTCCTGGGGGCCGGAGTGCCGGTCCTGGTGAAGTTCACCGCGCAGTGGTGCGGGCCGTGCCGGCAGCTGACGCCGGTGCTCGGCGCCGTGGCGGCGGAGGAGGGCGAGCGGCTGCGGATCGTCGAGATCGACGTGGACCACAACCCGCTGACCACGGTGAGGTACGGGGTGATGGCGACCCCGACCCTGATGGTCTTCGACGGGGGCGAGCCCGTGAAGTCGATGGTGGGCGCCCGCCCCAAGCGCCGCCTCCTGGAGGAGCTGGCCGACGTCCTGGAGCCCTCCAGGGCGTGACGGGGGAGGCCGAAGGGGGCGGCGCCCGGCGCCGCCCCCTTCGGCACGTTCCCCGGTCGTGCCGGACCGTTCCGGCCGGTTCGACACGACCGGACACGCCTAGCGGCCGGCCACGTCGACCAGCATCCGCGCCGCCGTCTCCGCCCCGTCCTCGCGGAAGCCGGCGGCCACGGCGGCGGCCCGCTCGCGGGTCTCCGGAGCCAGCGCCGTCCCCAGCGCCGCCGACAGGGACGCGAAGGCGGGGACCGGGCCGGCGTGCTCCGCGCCGATGCCCAGGGCGGTGACCCGCTCGGCGAAGTACGGCTGGTCGCCGCCCTGCGCCACGATCACCTGCGGTGCGCCCGCCCAGGTGGCGGTCGTCGTGGTGCCGGCGCCGCCGTGGTGCACGACGGCCGCCACCCGGCGGAACAGCGCCTGGTGGTTGGACTCGCCGACCACGAAGCAGTCGTCCCGCGCGTCGGCCGGGGCGAGTTCGGCCCAGCCGCGCGAGAGCAGCACCCGGCGGCCCTGCGCCCGGACCGCGTCGACGGCCGCCCGGGCGACGTCCTGCGGATCGCGTACGGGGACGCTGCCGAAGCCCACGTACACGGGCGGGGTGCCGGCGTCCAGGAAGGCCAGCAGCTCGGCGGGGAGCGGGCGTTCGTCCGGCAGGACCCACGCGCCGGTCTGCACCACGTCGAGCTCCGCCGGCCGCACCCACGGGGCGAGCACCGGGTCCGAGGCCAGCCACGGCCGGTCGGTGAAGACGTGGTCGCGCAGCGCGTCCACCGGCGGCAGGCCGACCGACACCCGGTGCCCGTTGACCGCCTCGCCGAACACGTCCTGGGCGTCCTGGGCGTCCCGCCCCCACAGCGCCGCGTGGTCCGTCACGTCCGGCGGCAGCGGGCGCCCGGGCCGTGGGATCGGCGGGTGGTGCGGCGACGGCAGGCTGACCGGCTGGTAGCTCGCGTACACGTAGGGGATGCCCCGCTGCTCGGCGACGGTCTGCACGCCGGCCGCGGCCGGCAGGAGGCCCGTCGCCAGGAGCACGTCGCAGCCCTCCGCGACGGCGGAGACGTTCTCGTGGAACGCGGCCACCAGTTCGGCGGCCCGCCGCGGCACCCCGCCCGGCGAGGGCGGGACCTTGCCGCTCACCAGGTCCCGCACGGACGCTCCGGTGGGCACCATCGCGACGCCGACCCCGGCGAGCCGCTTCGCGAACTCCTCGTCGGGCGGCGCGCACACGAGCACCTCCGCCCCGAGCCCGCGCAGCCGCACCGCGAGTCCGACCAGCGGCTCGACGCCCCCGCGCGAGTCGTACGCCGACAACACCACACGCATCTTCGTGTCCCCGTCCTCAGTGGATCTTGCTCGAACGGCCGATTCTGCCGCAGTGGCGCGCGGGGACGGGGCCGTGCGGACGGACGCGCGGGGACGAACGGGGAGGAACGCGGGCACAAAAAAGCCCCGGACTAGAATTGACAGCCGGGGTCGCCACTCGCGTATATTAATAGATTCCGTGTCCGGACATGGAAAAGACACGGAGAAGTTCAATAAACGCACTGTATCGCGCCGGGAGTCGAATTGTCAACCGAGGAATTTCGGAAAGAGCAGCGATTCATCACCGAGCTCTACGCACGACTCGACGACCTGAGGGACCGGGCCGAGGCCGGAGTCGCGCGGGCGCTCGCCACCTCGGGGGAGGGCAGCGCGCAGGCGCGGCTGGAACGGGACGTGCTCGTCGCCGAACAGGCCGGGCTGCTCGCCGCGTTCAACGCGGGCGAGACCGGGCTCTGCTTCGGACGCCTCGTCTTCCAGGACGGACGCGACCACCACATCGGCCGGATCGGCATCCGCGAGGACGACCCGAACCGCACCCCCCTCGTCGTCGACTGGCGCGCCGAGATCGCCCGCCCGTTCTACCTCGCCACCGGATACGAGCCCATGGGCCTCAGCCGCCGGCGGCACATCACCACCCACGGCCGCGAGGTCGTCTCGCTCCACGACGAGGTGCTCGACCTCGCCGACGCCACCCGCTCCGGGCACGAGAGCCGCGACGCCGACGAGGTCCTGCTCGCCGCGCTCGACGCCGCCCGGACCGGCCGCATGCACGACATCGTGCAGACCATCCAGGCCGAACAGGACGCCATCATCCGCTCCCCGCACCGCGGGGTCCTCGTCGTCGAGGGCGGCCCCGGCACCGGCAAGACCGCCGTCGCCCTGCACCGCGCCGCCTACCTGCTCTACGCCCACCGCGAGCAGCTCGCCAAGCGGGCCGTGCTCATCGTCGGCCCCAACCCCGCCTTCCTCGGCTACATCGGCAACGTACTGCCCTCCCTCGGCGAGACCGGCGTCCTGCTCGCCACCCCCGGCGAGCTCTTCCCCGGCGTCCGCGCCACCGGCACCGACACCCCCGAGGCCGCCACCGTCAAGGGCTCCGCCGTCATGGCCGACGCCCTCGCCGCCGCCGTGCGCGACCGCCAGCAGGTCCCCGAGCGCGGGGAGCCGCTGATCGTCCCGCACGAGGACGGCGACCTGGTCATCGACTGGGACATGGCCCTGGAAGCCCGCCACAAGGCCCGCGAGACCTTCCTCCCGCACAACCTCGCCCGCCCCTACTTCGTCTTCCGGATCCTCGACGCCCTCGCCGAGCAACTCGCCGACCGCATCGGTGCCGACCCCTACGGCGGCCCCAACTTCCTCGGCCCCGACGACCGCGCCCTGCTCGCCAAGGGCGTCGCCGCCAACCCCGAGGTGCACAGCGCCCTCGACACCCTCTGGCCGGACCTCACCCCGCAGGAGTTCCTGGCCGACTACCTCGCCGAGCCCACCCACCTGGACGAGGCGGACATCGAGGCGATCCGGCGCACCGGCGACGGCCCCTGGACCCCCGCCGACGTCCCCCTCCTCGACGAGGCCGCCGAACTCCTCGGCGAGGACGACTCGGCCGCCCGCGCCGCCGAGGAGGCCGAGCGGCAGAAGCAGATCCAGTACGCCCAGGGCGTCCTCGACGTCTCCTTCGCCTCCCGCACCTACGAGTTCGAGGACAAGGAGGAGCTCGACAAGGACGCCTCCGAGGTGCTCTCCGCGCACGACATCATCGACGCCGAGCGCTTCGCCGAACGCCACGAGGAGGCCGACCACCGCAGCGCCGCCGAACGCGCCGCCGCCGACCGCACCTGGGCCTTCGGCCACATCATCGTCGACGAGGCGCAGGAGCTCTCCGCGATGGCCTGGCGGCTCCTCATGCGCCGCAGCCCGACCCGCTCCATGACCCTGGTCGGCGACCCCGCCCAGACCGCCGACCCGGCCGGCGTCGGCTCCTGGGAGCGGATCCTCGCGCCGTACGTGGCGGACCGCTGGGAGCTCGTCCGGCTCGGCGTCAACTACCGGACCCCGGCCGAGATCATGGCCGTCGCCGCCGAGGTGCGGCGCACCGCCGACCCGGCGTTCGAGCCGCCCCGCTCGGTCCGCTCCACGGGCGTCGAGCCCTGGGACCGGACCGTCGAGGACCCGGTCAAGGAGACCGCCGACGCCGTCGCCGCGGAGCCGGCCGGCGAGGGCAGACTCGCGGTGATCGCCCCGGTCGCCCTCCACCCGGCGCTGCTGGCGGCCCTGCCGGACGCCTCGTACGGTCCGAAGCCCGACCTCACCCGGCAGGTCGTGCTGCTCGACCCGCGCCAGGCCAAGGGCCTGGAGTTCGACACCGTCCTCGTCGTCGACCCCGACGGCATCCGGGACGGCGCCACGCACGGCATCAACGACCTGTACGTGGCGCTCACCCGGGCCACCCAGCGGATGGGCGTGATCAGGCGGGCCTGAACCACACCGTCGCCAGCGGCGGCAGCGTCGTCCGCAGGCTCGCGGAACGCCCGTGCCACGGCACCGACTCGGTCTTCACCGGGTCGGTGCCCACCACGTCCCCGCCGCCGTAGCGGGCCGCGTCCGTGTTCAGCACCTCCGCCCAGGCCGCGAACGTGTCCGGCACGCCGAGCCGGTAGTCGTGCCGCACCACCGGGGAGAAGTTGCACACGGCGAGCAGCGGGGAGCCGCAGGCGTCGAAGCGGAGGAAGGCGAAGACGTTGTCCTCGGCCGCGTCGCCCACCACCCACTGGAAGCCCTCGGGCGAGGTGTCCCGCTCCCACAGCGCCGGCGTCGCCGTGTACACCGTGTTCAGGTCGCGCACCAGGTCCCGCACGCCCCGGTGGTCGGCCTCCGCCCCGTACGACGGGTCGAGCAGCCACCAGTCGGGGCCGTGGTCCACCGACCACTCCGCTCCCTGGGCGAACTCCTGCCCCATGAACAGCAGCTGCTTGCCCGGGTGGGCCCACATGAAGCCCAGGTAGGCGCGGTGGTCGGCCCGCTGCTGCCACCAGTCGCCGGGCATCTTCGACACCAGCGCCCGCTTGCCGTGCACCACCTCGTCGTGGGAGATCGGCAGGATGTAGTTCTCGCTGTACGCGTACACCATCGAGAAGGTCATCTCGTGGTGGTGGTACTTGCGGTGCACCGGCTCCTTCCCGACGTAGCCGAGGGAGTCGTGCATCCAGCCCATGTTCCACTTCAGGCCGAAGCCCAGCCCGCCGAAGCCGCCCGGACCCACCTGGTCCGTCGGCCGGGTCACCCCGTCCCAGGCGGTGGACTCCTCGGCGAAGGTGACGACCCCCGGGCAGCGCCGGTACACGGTGGCGTTCATCTCCTGGAGGAACGCCACCGCGTCCAGGTTCTCCCGCCCGCCGAACTCGTTCGGCAGCCACTCGCCGTGCTCGCGCGAGTAGTCCAGGTAGAGCATCGAGGCGACCGCGTCGACCCGCAGTCCGTCGAGGTGGAAGCGCTCGCACCAGTACACGGCGTTGGCGACCAGGAAGTTGCGCACCTCCTTGCGCCCGTAGTCGAACTCCAGCGTCCCCCAGTCGGGATGGGCCGAGCGGCGCGGGTCCTCGTGCTCGTACAGCGGCCGCCCGTCGAACTCCGCGAGCGCCCAGTCGTCCCGCGGGAAGTGCGCCGGCACCCAGTCCATCAGGACGCCGATGCCCGCCTGGTGCAGGGCGTCCACCAGGTAGCGGAAGTCGTCGGGGGTGCCCAGCCGGGCCGTCGGCGCGTAGAAGCCGGTGACCTGGTAGCCCCAGGAGCCGTGGAAGGGATGCTCGGCGACCGCCATGAACTCGACGTGGGTGAAGCCGAGGTCGCGCACGTAGCCGGGCAGCTGCTCGGCCAGCTGCCGGTAGGTGAGCCCGGGCCGCCAGGACGGCAGGTGCAGCTCGTACACGGACAGCGGCGCCTCGTGGTGCGGGCGTGCCCCGCGCCGCTCCATCCACTCCGCGTCGCCCCACACGTGGTGGTCGTCGGTCACCACCGACGCCGTGTTCGGCGGGCACTCGGTGCGGCGGGCCATCGGGTCGGCGCGGACCGTGTGCGAGCCGTCCGGGCGGGCGATGTCGAACTTGTACAGCGCGCCCTCGCCGACGCCCGGCACGAACAGCTCCCACACGCCCGACGAGCCGAGCGAGCGCATCGGCAGCGCGCTGCCGTCCCAGTACGTCCAGTCGCCGGTGACCCGCACCCCGCGGGCGTTCGGCGCCCACACGGTGAAGCGGGTGCCGGCCGTGCCCTGGTGGGTCATGACGCGGGCGCCGAGCGCCGTCCACAGCTCCTCGTGCCGGCCCTCGCCGATCAGGTGCAGGTCGAGCTCGCCGAGGGCGGGCAGGAAGCGGTACGGGTCGTCGACGGGCAGCTCGTCGGCGTCGTACCGCACCCGGAGCTCGTACGCGGGCACCTTCCGCAGCAGCGGGACCAGCCCGGAGAACAGCCCGTCCCCCTCGTCGTCGAGGACGATCCGCCGCCCCTTCGGCAGGAGCACGGCCACCTCCTTCGCCCAGGGGCGGAGCACCCGCACCACGATCCCGCCCTTGACCGGGTGGGCGCCGAGCACGCCGTGCGGGTCGTGGTGCTCACCGGCGAGCAGCCGGGCCCGGTCGCCGGGATCCAGCGGCGGGGCCTTCCGCGCGCTGCCTGCCGTCTTGCCAGCCGTCTTGCCTGCGGGACGGGGGGTCACCGGGATGCCTCCTGGAGGGCGAGGGGTACGGGGGTACGAGGACGCAACGGCGCCGCCCGGCTCGGGGAAACTCGGCCGAACGGTGCGAGTCGCCTCCACCGCAGGCCCGCGCCCCGGCCGGTTCGGCCGAACGGGGTCACGTCGCGCTCGACAGACGTTCGATGGCGGCCATCGGGACCGGGAGCCAGTCCGGCCGGTGGCGGGCCTCGTAGACGACCTCGTACACCGCCTTGTCCGTCTCGTACGCCCGCAGCAGCGCCGGATCGTCCCGCGGATCGGTGCCGGCGGCCTCCGCGTAACCGGTGCAGTAGGCGTCCCGGCAGCGGGCCGCCCAGTCGGCGTTCCAGGGGCGGTGGGTGCGGGCCGCGTAGTCGAAGGAGCGGAGCATGCCGGCGATGTCCCGCACCGGCGGCTGCGGGCTGCGCCGCTCGTCCAGCGGCTTCGCGGGCTCGCCCTCGAAGTCGATCACGGCCCAGCCCCCGTCGGAGCCCCGCAGGGTCTGCCCCAGGTGCAGGTCCCCGTGGATCCGCTGGAGCCGCCCCGAGCCCAGGGCGTCCTCCGCCGCGGCGAACACGGAGCGCAGCCCGGGCACGTACGGCATCAGCGCGGGGACGGCCTGGGCGGCGGCGTGCAGCCGGGCGTCCATGGCCGCGGCGAGGTGCCGCGACTGGGCCCGGTGCAGCCGCTCGGTGGGCAGGGCGGTGGCGAGCGCCAGGTGGACCTCCGCGGTGGCCCGGCCCAGCGCGAAGGCCTCGTCGGTGAACTCCCGGCCGTCGGCCAGCGCGTCGAGCGCCAGCCGCCAGCCGTCCCGCGAGCCGCGCAGGTACGGCTGGAGCACGCCCAGGGTGGCCGCGCCCGTCTCGAACCAGGCGACCGGCGCCGGGACCCGCGCGCAGCCCGCGCCGGCCAGGGCCAGCGGCAGCTCCAGATCCGGGTTGGCGCCGGGGCTGACCCGCCGGAAGATCTTCAGGATGAACGAATCTCCAAAGACCAGCGACGAGTTGGACTGCTCGGCGTCCAGCACGCGCGGGGCGAGCGCGGGCGGGAGCGCCGCGGTGGTGTGGAAGCTCAGCGGGCCGATCCGGCCCGGGGAGCGCAGCCGTTCGTACAGCAGCCCGGCGAGGCGCGGATCGCGCAGCCCCTCGTATACGGCCCGGCCGGCGAGCGGGCCCTGCCGGATCCGTCCGATCAGGGCGGGGGCGAGGCGCGGCGGCAGCTGGGGCCGCACGCCGAGGAGCAACTGGTAGCAGTCGGCGGGCGTTCCGGCCGGGCGGCCCGGCTGTTCGACCCGTACGAGCAGATGGAGGAGTCCGGGTCCGGTGCCGTCCAGCGGCAGCAGCTCGGTGGCCGCGTCCAGGGTGAATCCGGTGACCCGGCGCCCCTTGCCCGCGAACCAGCGCTGTCGGGGCAGCCAGCCGTGGAGCAGGGGCGTGAGTGACGGGAGGAGGGCGTCCGGGGCCCGGGTGGTGGATGCGGTCTCCGGCATGGCATCGCGTCCTTTCCCCGGGGTGCGCAATTGGCTTTCGTATGCGTTCAAATGCGCAGAGTGTCCCGGATGGCGGCTTCGGCTGTCCGGATGTGCGGGACGTGTCGGAAGGGGAAGATCCGTATGGGCCCGGCAAGAAGGCCCGTATGGACCTGAAGTGTGTGTGGGACACAGTTCCCTGTGCGGGGCGGGGGAAACCGCCCCACACGGGACAGAACTGAATTGACGGTACTTCAGGACCGCTTGAGGCGGAACCAGTAGAACCCGTGCCCGGCGAGGGTGAGCAGATACGGCAGCTGTCCGATCGCCGGGAACTCCACCCCGCCGATCAGCTCCACCGGCCGCACCCCGTCGAATCGGCGCAGGTCCAGCTCCGTCGGCTGGGCGTGGCGGGAGAAGTTGTTCACGCACAGCACCAGATCGGCGTCCAGGCCCTCCTCGGGCGCGGTCTCGCGGAGGAAGGCCAGCACCGCCGGGTTGGTCGAGGGGAGTTCGGCGTACGTCCCCGTCCCGAAGGCGCGGTTCTGCTTCCGGATCTCGATCATCCGCTTCGTCCAGTGCAGCAGCGAGGACGGCGAGGCCATCCCCGCCTCCACGTTGGTCACCTGGTAGCCGTGGACCGGGTCCATGATGGCCGGCAGGTAGAGCCGCCCCGGGTCGCAGGAGGAGAAGCCCGCGTTGCGGTCCGGGGTCCACTGCATCGGGGTGCGCACCCCGTCCCGGTCGCCCAGCCAGATGTTGTCGCCCATGCCGATCTCGTCGCCGTAGTACAGCACCGGGGAGCCCGGCAGCGAGAAGAGCAGGGCGGTGAACAGCTCCATCTGCTTGCGGTCGTTGTCGAGCAGCGGGGCGAGCCGCCGCCGGATGCCGATGTTGGCCCGCATCCGCGGGTCCTTGGCGTACTCGGCGTACATGTAGTCGCGCTCTTCGTCGGTGACCATCTCGAGCGTGAGCTCGTCGTGGTTGCGCAGGAAGATGCCCCACTGGCAGCCGGACGGGATCTCCGGGGTCTTCGCCAGGATCTCGGAGACCGGGTACCGGGACTCGCGCCGCACCGCCATGAAGATCCGCGGCATCACCGGGAAGTGGAAGGCCATGTGGCACTCGTCGCCGCCGGAGCGGAAGTCGCCGAAGTAGTCGACGACGTCCTCCGGCCACTGGTTGGCCTCGGCGAGCAGCACCGTGTCCGGGTAGTGCTCGTCGATCTCCCTGCGGACCTGCTTGAGGAAGGTGTGGGTGGCGGGCAGGTTCTCGCAGTTGGTGCCCTCCTGCTGGTACAGGTACGGCACCGCGTCGAGCCGGAAGCCGTCGATGCCCAGGTCCAGCCAGAAGCGCAGCGAGGACATGATCTCCTCCTGGACCGCCGGGTTCTCGTAGTTGAGGTCCGGCTGGTGGGAGAAGAAGCGGTGCCAGTAGTACTGCTTGCGGACCGGGTCGAAGGTCCAGTTGGACGTCTCGGTGTCGACGAAGATGATCCGGGCGTCCGCGTACTGCTTGTCGTCGTCGGCCCAGACGTAGTAGTCCCCGTAGGGGCCCTCGGGGTCGCTGCGGGACTCCTGGAACCACGGGTGCTGGTCACTGGTGTGGTTCATGACGAAGTCGATGATCACGCGCATGCCGCGGGCGTGGGCCGCGTCCACGAACTCCACGAAGTCGGCGAGGTCGCCGAACTCGGGCAGCACCGAGGTGTAGTCGGCGACGTCGTAGCCGCCGTCCCGCAACGGGGACCTGAAGAACGGTGGCAGCCAGAGACAGTCGACGCCCAGCCACTGGAGGTAGTCCAGGCGGGACGTGATGCCCTTCAGGTCGCCTACTCCGTCGCCGTTGCTGTCCTGGAAGGAGCGGACCAGGACCTCGTAGAAGACCGCCCGCTTGAACCAGTCGGGATCGCGGTCCTTGGCGGGGGTGTCCTCGAAGGTGTCGGGGACGGGTTCGTTGACAGTCATGATGTGGGTGACCCTCCGGTCTGCGGGGACGGTCGCAGGACGAGTACGTGCGCGGGCGTGACGCCCGGCTCTAGGCGCACGTAGTTGTTCCTGCCCCAGTGATAGGTCTCGCCGGTGAGCTCGTCGCGCACCGGTACGGTCTCGTGCCAGTCGAGGCCGAGTTCCGGCATGTCCAACGAGACCGTGGCCTCCTGGGTGTGGTGGGGGTCGAGGTTGGCGACCACCAGAACGGTGTTCGAACCGGAGCGCTTGGCGTACGCGATCACGGCGTCGTTGTCGGTCGTGTGGAAGGTCAGGTTGCGCAGCCGGCGCAGCGCCGGGTGACGGCGCCGGATCCGGTTCAGGGTGGTGATCAGCGGGGCGATCGAGGCGCCCGAGCGCTCGGCCGACTCCCAGTCACGCGGACGCAGTTGGTACTTCTCCGAGTCCAGGTACTCCTCGCTGCCGTCCCGCAGCGGGGTGTTCTCGCACAGCTCGTACCCGGCGTACATGCCCCAGGTGGGCGACAGGGTGGCGGCGAGCACCGCCCGCACCTCGAAGGCCGGCCGGCCGCCGGTCTGGAGGTAGGCGTGCAGGATGTCCGGGGTGTTCACGAAGAAGTTCGGCCGCATGTGGGCGGCGGCCTCCCCGGAGAGTTCGGTCAGGTACTCCGTGAGCTCCTCCTTGGTGTTGCGCCAGGTGAAGTACGTGTACGACTGCTGGAAGCCGACCGCGCCCAGCGCGTGCACCATCGCGGGCCGGGTGAACGCCTCCGCCAGGAAGATCACGTCCGGGTCGGTCCGGTTGATCTCCCCGATCACCCGCTCCCAGAACACCACCGGCTTGGTGTGCGGGTTGTCGACCCGGAAGATCCGCACCCCGTGGTCCATCCAGTGCCGCAGCACCCGGACGGTCTCGGCGACGATCCCGTCCATGCCGTCGGCGGCCCCGTCGAAGTCGATCGGGTAGATGTCCTGGTACTTCTTCGGCGGGTTCTCGGCGTACGCGATCGAGCCGTCCGGGCGGTGGCTGAACCACTCCGGGTGCTTCTCCACCCACGGGTGGTCGGGGGAGCACTGGAGCGCGAAGTCCAGGGCGACCTCCAGGCGCAGCTCGCGGGCCCGGGCGACGAACGCGTCGAAGTCCTCGATCGTGCCGAGGTCCGGGTGGACCGCGTCGTGGCCGCCCTCCGGCGAGCCGATCGCCCACGGCACGCCGACGTCCTCGGGGCTCGCCGACAGCGCGTTGTTGGGGCCCTTGCGGTGGGTGACGCCGATCGGGTGGATCGGCGGCAGGTACAGCACGTCGAAGCCCATCGCGGCGATCGCAGGCAGCCGCTCGGCGGCCGTGCGGAAGGTGCCGGGGACGGTACGGCCGCGGACCTTCCGCACGCCCTCGGAGCGCGGGAAGAACTCGTACCAGGAGCCGAACAGGGCCCGCTCGCGCTCCACCCTCAGCGGCAACGCGGGGGAGGCGGTGAGCAGTTCGCGCAGGGGGTGGCGGGCCAGGGAGTCCAGGACGCGCGGGGCGAGCGCCGCCGCGAGCCGGACCGCGGCCGGCCGGGACTCGTCGCGCAGCGCGTCCGCCACGGCGAGCACCGCCTCACGGCCGCCGCCCTTCTTCGGCACGCCCTTCGCGGCCCGCTCGTGCAGCAGCGCGCCCTCCGCCAGGACCAGCTCGGAGTCGATCCCCGCCGGGATCTTGATCTTCGCGGTGTGCCGCCAGGTCGCCAGCGGATCGCTCCAGGCCTCGACCGTGTACGACCAGGCGCCCTCGGCGTCCGGGGTGACCTCGGCGCCCCACCGGTCGGTGCCGGGGGCCAGTTCGCGCATCGGGGTCCAGGGGCCGGACCGGCCGGAGGGGCCGCGCAGGACCACGTTGGCGGAGACGACGTCATGGCCCTCCCGGAAGACGGTGGCCGTGACCTCGAAGGTCTCGCCCACCACCGCCTTCGCGGGGCGGCGGCCGCATTCGACCAGCGGGCGGACGTCCAGTACGGGAATGCGTCCCATGAGCGGATTCACAGCATCACCTGACGGTTCGCGAGGGTTCGGGTGGTGGTGCGCTCTTTCTAGCTCCGTCGACGGCCGGCGGGTTGCGGGCATGACCGCTCCTGTGCGCGTTCACTCGGATGGCGGGTCTGGAAGGAGTACGGAGGGGTACGGGGAGGAGCCTTCCCACGGATTTCGGGTGGGCAATCCGGCGCTTTGTTAACTACTAGGGCGTAGCCGGACCGGCAAGAACACGTCCCGGACAAGAAACCGGCCCCGTCCTTGTCGGACGGGGCCGGTTCCCCCCGGGCCCGGACCGTGGCTCCGGTCCCCGGAGGGCTTCATGTGCTTCGGTTCACGAGCCGTCAGGAGGACGCGGGCTGCTCCTCCGTGTCGCCGTCGCCCGCCCACACCTGATCCAGACCAGAAGGCGTGCGTCGCGCCCTCGAACAGACGCCGTACGTCGGCCGGGCTGCCCAGCTCGCCCGCCACGAACTCGGCCCCCGGCAGCGGCGGCCGGTCCCCCTCCGGACGGCGCGTCAGCGTACGGACCCGGTGCTGCCGCTCCGCGGGCAGCCGTGCCACGGCACCACCGTGGAAACCGGTCGCGCCCACGACCGCCACCCGCATCGGAATCTGACCGGACATGTGTCGACGAGGCCCTTCGATAGGCTGTGACCCGCTGCCGTGACGGCTCCTTCACAGGCTGTGGCGGCGACTCCATCCGTTCAATTAACAAACCGGGGCGGAAGTTGAAGGATCGTCCATGGACACCGTGGGAACCCAGCACGCCGGCCAGTGCGAGACGGAGCACGACGACCTCCTCAGCGAACTGCTGAAACCGCTCCGGCTCACCGGGGTCTTCGACAGCCGCTGGCACGTCAGCGCCCCCTGGGCCATCGAGGGCGACGCCGAGCAGAGCTGCGCCGCCCTCCACTACGTCGTCGAGGGCGGCTGCTGGATCACCGGCGCCGACCAGACCCCCATCGAACTGCGCGCCGGCGACCTCGTCGTCTTCCCCACCGGCCTCGCGCACCGGCTCTCCGACCGCCCCGACCGCCAGGGCGTCCCGCTCAAGGCCGTCCTGCCCGAACGCAGGCCCGGCACCTCGGGCGAGATCCGCATCGAGGGCACCGGCGCCGAGAGCCGGCTGCTCTGCGCCGGGCTGCACTACGACGCCGGCGCCGCCACCGGCCTCTACCGGTCGCTGCCCTGGGCCCTCGTCCTCGACGGCGCCCAGGTCGACCGCGAGCCACTGCTCCGCGACACCCTCCGGCTGCTCGCCGCCCCCGACCGGCCCGTCGGCCCCGGCGACCGGCTGATCACCCTGCGCGCCTTCGAGATGGCCCTCGTCCTCGCCCTGCGCCCGCTCCTGCGCGAACTCGCCGACAACCCCGCCGCCCTGCCCGTCCTCGGACACCCCGGCATCAGCCGCGCCCTGGTGATGATCGCGACCCGCTTCTCCGAACCCTGGACCATAGACTCCCTCGCCCGCGAGGTCGGCATGTCCCGCTCCGCGTTCACCGCCGCCTTCCGCGACCTCGTCGGCGAGTCCCCGGCCCGCCACCTCACCGCCCGCCGCATGCAGGAAGCCGCCCGCCTCCTCACCGAGACCTCCCTCCCCCAGTCCTCCGTCCCACCCCGCGTCGGCTACCAGAGCGCCGTCGGCTTCCACCTGGCCTTCCGCAAGTGGTTCGCGATGACACCGGGGGAGTACCGGGCGGGGGTCGCGAACGCCGCCTGACCCGCCGTACGCCCCTCCGCCGGGCTGGCCGGATCTTAAAGACCCCTGGACGGACGTTCATTGCCCGGGGGGGCTTCGGCCGTGGAGGCTCGGGACGGCGCGTCGTGGCACCCGCAGGACCCGAGGAGAGGCGAGACACCGGTGACGAGGTCAGGGCAGGAGTATCCGGCGGCGTTACGCGACGGGCGGGAGGTCTGGCTCGACGGGGAGCGCGTCGCGGACGTCACCGCGCACCCGGCCTTCCGCTCGGCCGCGGCCTCCTCGGCCCGGCTCCACGAGCTCGCCGCCGACCCGGCCCTGCGGCCCGGGCAGGGGATCCCCTTCGCCCAGCGGATCACGGCCGGCGAGCCGTACCCCCGCGTCGTCCAGGGCATCAAGCTGCTCGCCGGCGGGGCGCTGATCCAGCTCCCCGCGAGCGACCGGGCCCTCCACCCCGAACTCGGGGCGCTCGTGCACCGCTGGTTCCGCACCCCGGGCGAGCCCTCCGAGAACCGGATCAAGCTCCTCGAACTCGCCCGGGACGGCCCCGGTTCCGAGTTCGCCTACCGCCACCGGCAGTACGAGCGCTTCCACCAGGGCGCCCCGCGCGTCTACCTCACCATGCGGACCCGGGCCGGCGCCGCCGACGCCGGCGAGGCACCGGCCCGGGCCTGTCTCGACGGCTACGACCTGGGCACGAGCCGGTGAAGGCGCCGGACCGACCGCCCCGAGCGGTCGGCCCGGCCGGGACCACACGGGCCCGCTGATGCCGTACGACCTCGTCGCGCCCGGACTCGACGCACGCACCGACCCGCGCAGCTGTCCGCCGCCGTCAGCCGGGAGGCCGTCGAGCGGCCGACCCCGCGGCCGGAGGCCTCCGCTCGCGCGGGTGCTGCGCCTGCTCACGTCCTTCCGGGCCCGGCACCTCGCCCTCGCCCGCAAGGCCTACCGCGACGGGCTGCGCCGGTACGACGAGGGCAGCGGCGGCGCCCCCGTCGTCCTGCTCCGCTCGATCCTCGACCTCACCCGCGACAACGAGACGCTGGTGCGCCGCAGCGGCGCCTGACGCAGGAGACCTCCATGACCCCCCACATAGTGATCGCCGGCGGCGGAGTCGCCGGACTCACCACCGCGCTCGCCCTGCACGCCGTCGGCTTCGAGCGGGTCACCGTCGTCGAGGCCGTCCGCGAACTGCGCCCGGCCGGGGCCGGACTCAACCTGATGCCGGGCGCCGTCCGCGAGCTCGACGCGCTCGGACTGCTCGCCGCCCTGGAGTCCGGCGCCGCCCTGCGCACCCGCGAGCTGCGCTCCTACCACCGCTCGGGCGCGCTGATCTCCCGCGAGCCGCGCGGCCTGGGCGCCGGCTACCGCTGGCCCCAGCTCTCGGTCCACCGCGCCCACCTCCAGCGGGTGCTCGTCGACGCCGTTCGGGACCGGCTCGGGCCCGCCGCCGTCGTGCCCGGCGTCCGGGTGGCGGGCGTGGAGCTCCCCGGCGGCGGGCGGCCCCGGCTGCGGCTGGTGCACCGCGACGGCGGGCGCCGGGGGCGGGCCTCGATGGAGCCGGACGTGCTGATCGGCGCCGACGGGATCCGCTCGGCGGTCCGGGCCGCGCTCCACCCGGGCGAGACGGGACCGGTGTGGAACGGGATGCTGGTGTGGCGCGGGGTCTCCCGGGTGCCCGCCGCGGCCATCGGCTCCTTCATGCTGATCGCCGGCGACGACCGGCAGAAGGCCGAGGTCTACCCCATGACCCGCCCCGCGCGCCCCGGCGGCGAGGTGCTCGTCAACTGGGCGCTGGCCCGCCCGGCGGACGGCGCGCCCGAGGACCGGCTGCTGGGCGACTGGCGCCGGGACGTCGACGTGGAGACGTTCCTGCACCACTTCGAGGGCTGGGAGTTCGACGGCGTCAGCGTCCCCCGGGTCCTGCGCGCCGCCGAGACCGCCCAGGAGTACCCCGTGGTCGAACGCGACCCCCTCGACCGCTGGAGCCACGGCCCCACCACCCTCGTCGGCGACGCCGCCCACGCCATGTACCCCACCGGCTCCAACGGGGCCAGCCAGTCCGTCGTCGACGCCCGCGCCCTCGCCCACGCGCTCGCCTGCCACCCCGACCCGGCCGAGGCCCTGCGCGCCTACGAGGCGGAACGACGCCCCGTCACCACCGCCCTCCAGCAGGCCGACCGGCGGCTCGGCCCCGAGGTCGTCATCGACCTCGCGCACCGGCGCGCCCCGCACGGCTTCACCGACGTCCACCAGGTCATCCCCGCCGAGGAACTCGCCGCCATCGCCGCCCGCTACGCCGCCGCCGGCGCCTTCGACCCGGCCACCGTCAACCAGGGCTCCCCCTACGGGCCGCCGTGCCTCCCCGCGCGCGCCCCCCGCGCCGTAGCGGGACCCGTCACCTTCGCCTAGCCTCCGCGACGGAACCGCGGCCGCACAGCGTGGTGCTTCCGCTCCGCTCCGTCACACCCTGCGAAGGTGGAACACGTGAAGGCAATCCGTCGATTCACCGTGCGCCCCGTCCTCCCCGACACCCTTCGACCCCTCGCCGACCTGGCGCGCAACCTGCGCTGGTCCTGGCACGAACCCACCCGCGAGCTCTTCGACTCCCTCGACCCCCTCGGGCACGGCGACGGCGACCCCGTCCGCGTGCTCGGCGCCATCGACGCCGGCCGCCTCGCCGCGCTCGCCGCCGACGAGGACTTCCAGGCCCGGCTGCGGGCCGCCGCCGAGGACCTCGACCGCTACCTCCACGAGCCCCGCTGGTACCAGCGCCAGGCCGGCGAGCCGCCCGCCTCGATCGCGTACTTCTCGCCCGAGTTCGGCGTCACCGCCGCCCTGCCGCAGTACTCCGGCGGCCTCGGCATCCTCGCCGGCGACCACCTCAAGGCCGCCAGCGACCTCGGCGTCCCGCTCATCGGCGTCGGACTGCTCTACCGCCACGGCTACTTCCGCCAGTCCCTCTCCCGCGACGGCTGGCAGCAGGAGCACTACCCCGTCCTCGACCCCGGCGAGCTCCCCGTCACCCTGCTCCGCGAGCCCGACGGCACCCCCGCCCGGATCACCCTCGCCCTGCCCGGCGGCCGCAGCCTCCACGCCCACCTGTGGATCGCCCAGGTCGGCCGGGTCCCGCTGCTCATGCTCGACTCCGACGTCGAGGAGAACGCCCCCGGCGAACGCGAGGTCACCGACCGGCTCTACGGCGGCGGCAGCGAACACCGCCTGCTCCAGGAGATGCTCCTCGGCATCGGCGGCGTCCGCGCCGTCCGCACCTGGTGCCGGCTCACCGGCACCCCCGCACCCGAGGTCTTCCACACCAACGAGGGCCACGCCGGCCTCCTCGGCCTCGAACGCATCCGCGAACTCGCCGGACAGGGGCTCGACTTCGACGCCGCCCTGGAGACCGTCCGGGCCGGCACCGTCTTCACCACCCACACGCCCGTCCCCGCCGGCATCGACCGCTTCGACCGGGCCCTCGTCGCCCGCCACCTCGGCGAGGACGGCGAACTCCCCGGCGTCGACGTCGGCCGGGTCCTCGCCCTCGGCGACGAGACCCCCCTCGGCGGCGAGCCCGGCCTCTTCAACATGGCCGCGATGGGCCTCCGGCTCGCCCAGCGCGCCAACGGCGTCTCCACCCTGCACGGCGCCGTCAGCCGGGCCATGTTCGCCGGCCTCTGGCCCGGCTTCGACGGCGACGAGATCCCCCTCACCTCCATCACCAACGGCGTCCACGCCCCCACCTGGACCGCCCCCGAGGTCGCCCGGCTCGGCCCCGAGGCCGACGACCGCACCCTGTGGGAACTCCGCCGCACCCTGCGCGAACGCCTCGTCACCGACGTACGGCACCGGCTCCGGGCCTCCTGGCGCCAGCGCGGCGCCGCCGCCGCCGAACTCGGCTGGACCGACTCCGTCCTCGACCCCGACGTCCTCACCATCGGCTTCGCCCGCCGCGTCCCCTCGTACAAGCGGCTCACCCTGATGCTGCGCGACAAGGACCGGCTCCGCGGCCTGCTGCTCCACCCCGAACGCCCCGTGCAGCTGGTCGTCGCCGGGAAGGCGCACCCCGCCGACGACGGCGGGAAGCGGCTGGTCCAGGAACTCGTCCGGTTCGCCGACGACCCGCGGGTGCGGCACCGGATCGTCTTCCTGCCCGACTACGGCATGGGCATGGCCCGCGGCCTCTACCCCGGTTGCGACGTCTGGCTCAACAACCCGCTGCGCCCCCTGGAGGCCTGCGGCACCAGCGGCATGAAGGCCGCGCTCAACGGCTGCCTCAACCTCTCCGTCCTGGACGGCTGGTGGGACGAGTGGTTCGAGCCCGACTTCGGCTGGGCGATCCCCACCGCCGACGGGGCCGCCGCCCGCGACGAGGACCGCCGCGACGACCTGGAGGCCGCCGCGCTCTACGAGCTGATCGAGCGCCGGATCGCCCCCCGCTTCTACGACCGGGGCCCCGACGGGGTGCCGGCCGGCTGGACCACGATGGTCCGGCGCACCCTCGGCGACCTCGGCCCCAAGGTGCCGGCCGACCGGATGGTGCGGGAGTACGTGACCCGGCTGTACGCCCCCGCGGCCGCCGCCCACCGGGAGCTCGACCCGGCCCGGGCCCGCGGGCTCGCCGCCTGGAAGGCCCGGGTGCGCGGCGCCTGGCCGAAGGTGTCCGTCGACCACGTGGAGATCGGCGACGGCCTGGAGGACGCCGAACTGGGCGCCACCCCGGCCGTCCGGGTCCGGGTCGCCCTCGGCGAACTGACCCCCGACGACGTGGAGGTGCAGGCGGTCACCGGCCGGGTCGACCCCGACGACCGCCTCATCGAGCCGAGGACGACCGTCCTCAAACCCACCGGCGGCCCGGACCTCGAAGGACGGATCCCCTACGGGGGCGCCCTCTCCCTGGACCGCACCGGCCCCTTCGGCTGCACCGTCCGCGTCCTGCCGGCCCACCCCCTGCTCGCCCACCCGGCCGAACTGGGCCTGGTCACCCACCCGGCGGAGACGCACGCCGAGAACGGGGGAGTGATCCTGCGCTAGCCGCCCGCGTCACGGCACCTCCGCCCGGTCCACGAGCCGCCCGCCGACGAAGCAGAGCCGGTACACCGGGATCGCGGCGAACATCGTCGCCCGGTAGTACAGGCACTCGTCCCTCCCGGGCGGCTCCGCCGGCACCCGCTGCGGGCGCCCGTCGAGCGCCCGGTCGGGCAGCCACTCGCCGACCTCCGAGCGGGTCTGGCCGAGGCGGATGCGGGCGTAGTCCTCCGGCTCCAGGTACGACTGGTGCTGGGTGTACAGGGCGACGCCCGCCATCAGCAGGCCCAGCGCCACGAGCAGGGCCAGCGGGATCCAGATCACCCGCGCCAGCCCCCGGCGCACCTCACGCCGGGCCCGGTCCAGCTCCCGCGCCGACCGGGGCGCGGCGGGGCGCGGCGCGGGCGGGCGTGGCGGCAGGGCGGCGGACAGCTCGAAGCCGCCCTCCGCGGTGACCCGCTGGCCGAGCGTGCCGCCGGCGAGCCGCACCCGCTCGTCCAGACCGACGAGCCCGGTCCCGCCCGAGGCGAGCCCGGACCGCCCCGGCCCGGCGGGCCCACTGGTGACCCGGACCCGCACGTTGCCGGAGCCGGCGGTGCCGCCGGAGCCGGCCGCGCCGGAGCCGCCCGTGCCGCCGGAGCCGCCCGCATGGTCGGCGCCCGCGCCTCCCGCGCCGTCGGATCCACCCGTGCCACCCGTGCCACCCGTGCCTCCCGCGCCGCCCCCCGAGCGCTCCACGACGACCTCGACCGGCGCCCCCGGTGCGTGCTTGGCCGCGTTGGTGAGGCCCTCCTGCACCACCCGGTGGACGGCCCGCGCGGTCATGTCCGCGAGCGGCGCGGCCCCCGCCGCCTGGGTGAACCGGACCTCCATCCCGGAGGCGCGGGCCCGGCCGACCAGTTCGGCGACGGTCTCGTCCGCCGGGGCGACCGGCGCCGCCGTCGCCTCGTCGTCGCCCTCGCGCAGCACGCCGATGATGTCCCGCAGCCGCCCGGTCGCGTCGGCCGCCGCCCGGCGCAGCTCGCCCGCCGCCCGCTGCTGGTCGGCGCCGAGCGCGGGATCCACCTCCAGGGCGCCCGCGCGGACCGCGATCAGGGCCAGGTCGTGGCCGAGCGAGTCGTGCATGTCGCCGGCGATCCGGGACCGCTCGCGCAGCCGCTCCCGGTCGGCGACGGCGGCCTGCTCGCGCTCCATCCGGTCGGCGAGCTCCCAGCCGCTGCGCACCAGCCGGTCGTACTGGCGCACGTATCGCCCGATCAGCCAGGGCGCGACGACCGCGAGGGCCAGCGACAGGATCAGCGCGAACCAGATCACCAGGGGCCGCCCGGTCAGCCGGACGAGGGCGAAGCCCACCACGGGCACCGCCGCGAACAGCCACAGCGCCGACCGGGTCGCCTCCGCCCGGCGCCCCGCGAGGTAGCCGAAGGCCACCAGGGCCAGGGTGTACGAGGGGGTGAACAGCTCCGGGCTGGTGGCCAGCGAGGCCGCCACCACGAGCGCCAGCGGCACCGCCGGCCACCGCCGCCCCAGCGCCACGCACACCGCGAGCACGGCCACGCCGACGCCGACCCGGGTCCACGAGCCGCCGTCGTTCGGGTCCGACTTCAGCAGCACCGGGACGCAGAGCAGCAGCCACAGCGCGAGGTCGAAGGCCCGCTCGCGGGCCCGCTCACGCATCGGGCACCAGCCCCGCCTCGTACGCGAGGATCGCCAGCTGCACCCGGTTCCGCAGCCCGATCCGCCCCAGGACGGCGCTGACATGGGCCTTGACGGTGCCCTCGACGACGTACAGGCGTTCGGCGATCTCCTGGTTGGCCAGGCCCGCCCCGACGAGGGCGACGACCTCGCGCTCGCGCCCGGTCAGCGGTTCGAGCCGGGCGCGGGCCCCGGCCGCCCGGGAGAAGCGCTCGCCGCCGAGCGTGTCGAGGACCCGGCGGGCGACGGCGGGGGAGAGGAAGGCGGCCCCCTCGGCCACCGCCCGTACGCCCGCGATCAGCTCCCGCGGATCCCCGGACTTGAGCAGGAAACCGCTCACGCCGCTGCCGAGCGCCCGCGCGATGTACGCGTCCTCGGAGAAGGTGGTGAGCATGACGACGGCCGCGTCGGGCACCGCCCGCCGCAGCTCCTCGGCCGCGCCGAGCCCGTCCAGTCGGGGCATCCGGATGTCGAGCAGCACGACGTCGGGCCGGTGCACCCGCGCGAGCTCCACGGCCTCGTGCCCGTCCCCGGCCTCGGCGACCACCTCGATGCCGGGGTCGCTGGCGAGGATCGCCCGGACCCCGGCCCTGATCATCGCCTCGTCGTCGGCAAGCAGCACCCTGATCATCGGGCCACCCTACGCAGACGCGCGGACGCCCGGAGGGAGCGTTCCCTCCGGGCGTCCGTCAGCTCGGTCGTTCCACCTGGGTCGGGTTCTCCCGCGCGGCGGGAGACCGGTCCTTAGGGGAAGGTGAGCTTGAACTGGTTGATGTAGCCGGTGTCGATCGAGGCCTTGTCCTGGACGCGCAGCTTCCAGACGCCGTTGGCGACCTCGGAGGAGGCGTTGACGGTGTAGGTCTGGTTGATGTTGTCGGCGCTGCCGCCGGCGCGGTTGTGCAGGTTGTAGACCGAGCCGTCGGGGGCGATGAGGTCGACGACGAGGTCACCGATGTAGGTGTGGACGATGTTCACGCCGACCGAGAGGCTGGCCGGGGCGTTGCCGGTCACACCGGAGACGGTCACGGACGAGGTCACCGCGGCGCCGTTGTCCGGGATGGACACGTCGGTGTCGTTGGTGAAGACCGTGCCGCCGGGGTTGCCGCCACCGGGGCGGGTGCCGACGTTGATCGCGGCCCAGGCGTTCTCGACGGCCGTGACCTCGGGGCTGTTCGCGCCGTAGAGGTCGGTGGCGGCCGCGACGGTGCCGGTGCGGGCGCCCGCGTAGTTGGTGTTGGAGCTGAACTTGGTGGTGAGCGCCTTGAACCAGATCAGCGAGGCCTTGTCACGGCCGATGCCGGTGACGGGCAGACCGTCGGAGGTCGGCGAGTCGTAGTTCACGCCGTTGACGGTCTTGGCGCCGCTGCCCTCGGAGAGCAGGTAGTAGAAGTGGTTCGCCGGACCCGAGGAGTAGTGGACGTCGATGCCGCCGAGGCCCGAGTACCACGCGTCCTTGGACGAGCCGTCCTTGCTCGGCTTGTCCATGTAGCGCAGCGGGGTGCCGTTGCCGCGGATGTCGATCTTCTCGCCGACGAGGTAGTCGCCCTGGTCGGACGAGTTGTTGGCGTAGAACTCGACGGCCGCCGCGAAGATGTCCGAGGTGGCCTCGTTGAGGCCGCCGGACTCGCCGCTGTAGACCAGGCCGGCCGTGTTGGAGGTGACGCCGTGCGTCATCTCGTGCGCGGCCACGTCGATGGAGGTCAGCGGCTTGGTGTTGCCGGACCCGTCGCCGTAGGTCATGCAGAAGCAGGAGTCCGACCAGAACGCGTTGACGTACGCGTTGCCGTAGTGGACCCGGGAGTACGCGCCGACGCCGTCACCGCGGATACCGCTGCGGCCGTGCACGTTCTTGTAGTAGTCCCACGTGAGCGCGGCGCCGTAGTGCGCGTCGGCACCCGCGGTGGCCCGGTTGGACGTGGTGCCGTTGCCCCAGGTGTCCGTGGTGTTGCTGAACAGCGTCCCGGTGCCCGACGTACCGCCGTTGAGGTCGTACGTCTTGTGGTTGCCGCGCGTCGTGTCGGTCAGGGTGTACGACGGGGCGGTGCCGAGGGTGACCTGGCCGCTGTACTGCGTGTTGCCTATGCCGGTCTCGATGGCCTGCCACTCGTACAGCTTGGCGCCGCTCTTGGCGTCCGTGACGACGTGCAGCTCGTTGGGCGTGCCGTCGTGCTGGAGGCCGCCGACGACGGTCTCGTAGGCGAGGACGGGGGTGCCGTTGGCGGCCCAGACGACCTTGCGCGGGGCGCGGTCGGCCTTGGTCTTCTTCGCACCTTCGGCGTTCGCGCGGCCCAGCGCCTGGCGCTCGGCGGCGGCCGGCGCGAGGGTGGCGGCCGTGTCGACCTTGGTGATGTCCGCGCGGGTGGCCTTGGCGACGGACGTGGTGGCGCCCGCCTTGGTCTCCTCGACGATCAGGTCCCCACCGAGGACCGGGAGGCCCGCGAAGGTGCGCTCGTAGCGCGTGTGGGTCGAACCGTCACGGTCCTGGATGACGTCGCGGACGACCAGCTTCTCCTGGGCACCGAGGCCGAGGCGCTTGGCCGCGGCCGCGGTGTCCGCCTGGGCGGCACGGATCAGCGCCGCGCGCTGGGCCGGCGAGAGGTCGGCCGGCAGCTTGCCGGGGTTCGCCTTGGAGGCGGCCTGCGCCTTGGGGGCGGCGCCGAACTGGTCGGCGGTGGCGGAACCGGACTGGACGCCGACGGCGATCATGGCGGCGGCAGCGATCAGGGCGCCGGTCGCGGTGGCGCGACGGCTGGGCGTGGATCTCACGCAGACTCCTTTTGCGAGGGGGGTACCGGGAGGGCTGGGTGATGCCGCCCGGGCTGAGCAAACAGAGCTGTGGAGCACGTTCGGGTGATGCGCTGAACGTTGGTGCGAAGAGCCGGGGGAAGAGTGGCAGTTGTTGCCGTCGCCTGTCAGGAGCGCGTCAACAAGTTGGCCGGAAATCGTCCGCTGGTTGAAGGGCTCTGTTCGTTAAGCGGACGTTTCACCGATCATGGTCGCGATGCCGTCCAGCGTTCTCCGAAGGCCGAATTCGAAGAGAGAGTCCAGGCTCAGAGTGAACCCTCCGTCCAGGGTCAGAGCATGCAGGAGGGGGTAGGAACCGGCGGACTGGATCGCATCGAACCGTGGCTCGTTCTGATCCATCCACTCGTCGTCCGAGATCCCCGAATCCTGCCGCGCCTGCGCCTCCAGGTCATTGGCCATTCCCACCCCTTGGACATAGGCGAAGATCGCCAGATGGGTGTGCAGCTTCTGCGCCGCCGTCATCGGAGTCGACCGCAGCACCCCCAGCACCCACTCCGTGTAGGCCATCGCGTGCGGCGCGGCGACCGGACGCATGAATCCCGCCATCGCGTGCGCCATCCACCCGTGCCGGGTGTACACCCCGCGCAGCCACCAGGCGGCCCGCTCCAGCCCCGTCCGCCAGTCGGCCGGCACCGGGCCCAGCGGCACCTCCGCGCAGACCGCGTCCGTCATCAGGCGCACCAGTTCGCCCCTGCCCGGGACGTGCCGGTACAGCGCCGTCGTCGACACCGACAGGGACGTCGCCAGCCGGCGCATGGTCAGCGCGCCGAACCCCTCCGCGTCGGCGAGACCGACCGCCGCCGTGACGATCCGCTCCCGCGACAGGCCCGCCGCCGGCCCCGCCCCCTCCGCGCCGGGCCCCACGACCACCGTCCCGACCCCCGGCTCCGGGCGCACCAGACCCTCCTGGCGCAGCGCGGCGAGCGCCTTCGTCGCCGTCGCCATCGCGACTCCCCACTCGTGGGTGATGGCCCGCGTCGACGGCACCCGCTCCCCCGGGGAGAGCTCCCCCGAGCGGATCCGGCGGCCGATCTCGGCGGCGATGGCGAGGTAGGGAGGTCGGCTGGTCACGGGCGGCGAGTGTACTAGTGCACCCCGCGCGGCGTGCACCTCGCCCACCAGCAGCTTCTCCCGTCGTGACGGAGGTGCACTAGGGCGAGGCTGGCCGGTTGTCCGCCGCGCTGGTTCCTTCCTCCCATGACGCTCACCACCCCGCCCCGCGCCGCCGGCGAGCCGCTCGCCGGCCGCCGTGAATGGACCGCCCTCGCCGTCCTCATGCTGCCGTTGCTGCTCGTCTCCATGGACGTCTCCGTCCTCTACTTCGCCCTTCCCGCCATCGCCGCCGAACTCCGCCCCGGTGCCACCGCCCAGCTGTGGATCCTGGACGTGTACGGGTTCGTGCTCGCCGGACTCCTCATCACCATGGGCGCCCTCGCCGACCGCATCGGCCGCCGCCGGCTCCTCCTCGCCGGCGCCGCCCTCTTCGGCCTGGCCTCCTGCGCCGCCGCCCTCGCCGACAGCCCCGGCACCCTGATCGCCGCCCGCGCCCTCCTCGGCGTCGGCGGTGCCTGCCTGATGCCCGCCACCCTCGCGATGATCCGCACCCTCTTCCGCGACGAGGCCCAGCGGGCCAAGGCCGTCACCACCTGGACCGCGGTCATGGCCGGCGGCATCTCCCTCGGCCCGATCCTCAGCGGCGCGCTCCTCGAACACTTCTGGTGGGGCTCGGTGTTCCTCGTCAACCTGCCCGCCATGGCCCTGCTCCTGCTCCTCGGCCCCGCCCTCCTGCCGGCCGGCCGGGGCGCGCCCGCACCGGGCCGCTTCGACGGGGGGAGCGCGCTGCTCTCCCTCGGCGCCGTCCTGCCGACCGTCTACGGCGTCAAGGAGTTCGCCAAGGACGGCTGGTCCACCGGCGCCGCGCTCGCCGTCGCCGCGGGACTCTGCGTCGGCGCCGTCTTCCTGCGCCGCCAGGCCCGGCTCGCCCACCCCATGGTCGACCTCGCCCTGCTGCGCCGCCCCGCCTACGGCGGCTCCGTCCTCGTCAACCTGCTCGCCATGGCCGCGACCGTCGGGTTCGCCGTCTTCACCACCCAGTACCTCCAGTCCGTCCTCGGCCAGAGCCCCTTCGAGGCCGCCCTGTGGAGCGTCGTGCCCACCGTCGGCGTCATGGCCGCCGCCCCGGCCGCCGCGATGCTCGCCCGGCGCATCGACCGGGCCTACGTCATGGCCGGCGGCTTCCTCGTCGCCGCGGCCTGCTTCGGGTGGCTGGCCCTCATCGACCTCGGCACGCCGCTGTGGGTCGTGCTGACCGCGAGCGCCGGCTACGCCGCCGGACTCGTCTCCGCCATGACGCTCGGCAACGAACTCGCCCTCGGGGCGGCTCCCGTCGAGCGGGCCGGTGCCGCCGCCGCGGTCCTGGAATCCGGCCAGGAACTCGGCGGCGCCCTCGGCATGGCCGTCCTCGGCTCCGTCGGCACCGCCGTCTACACCGCCGCCATGCCCGCCTCCGCCCCCGCCGCCGCCCGCGAGACCCTCGGCGGTGCCCTGAGCGCCCCCGCGCCCGTCCTGGCCGCGGCCCGCGCCGCCTTCACCGAGGCGATGGGCGGCGCGGCGGTCGGTGCGGGGACGCTCATGCTGGTCGCCGCGGTGTGCTCGTACGGTCTGCTGCGCACCCGCCGGCCGGGCGCCTGAGGGGCGCGTCAGGGGGTCCCTCTCCGCGGTGTCACCTCAGGTACGGGCCGTCGGTTCCGATCTTCCCGGGGCCGTCGAGCACGTACACGCGGAGGTTGCCCTTGCCGGGCGCGGCGACGGACAGCCGACCGCCGGTGACGGTCTTCACGTCACCGGTGACGGCGTCGCGGTACGTGCCGTCGGGGATGCCGTCGTACGTGGCGCTCCCGCTGACCGTGACGAGCGCGAAGCTGTCCGTGCCGCCCTGCGTGGAGCGGCGCTTGAACGCCATGCCGCCGCCGACGCCCTCCGTGGAGTACTGGCCCATCTGCAGGGCGGGGACCGCCCGCCGGATGAGGTTGAGCCGCTGGAGGTGCTTGACCAGGGGCTTGTCCAGGGTGGTGGCGACCGCGCCGCTCGCCGAGGCGACCTTCGAGAAGTCGGCGGCCGTCACCTGTCCCGCGAGGTGGTCCCCGTAGTAGGCGCGGCCCGTCGTGGCCAGCGGACAGGTGGGCCCGCAGTCGATCTTCTTGCCGGCCTGGAACTCGATCTCGGAGCCGTAGTACAGCGTCGGGATCCCGCGGAAGGTCCACATCAGCGACATGTTCTCCGCCCAGGCGTCGGTGCCGCCCGCGTAGCGCTCGCTGCTCTTGTTGGGGCCGTAGTCGTGGCTGTCGACATAGACGACGTTGTACGTGGCGTCGTTGACGCTGTCGTCGGAGTCCTTGCCGTTGGAGAAGGCGTTCTGCGCGTCGCCGAAGTTCATGTGCATGCGCATGTCGATGATGTTCATGCCGGAGAACTTCGAACGGTCGGGCGTGTGGTAGCTGTTGCCCTGGAGGAAGGCGTTGTTGCTGGTGGGCTGGCCGGCCGGGCCCTGACCCTGCTCGTAGGCGTACATCTCCAGCGCCGCCTTGGTGTCGTCGGCGTCGTACTCCTTGCGCTCCTTCCAGGTGTAGAACTGCGCGGAGTGGTTGACCGAGCCGCGGTTCCACTTGTCGTTGACGAAGGCGGCCACCTCGCCGAAGACGAAGAAGTTCCTCGCCGCCTCGGAGCCGTGCCGCTGGGCCACCCGCTCCTGGATCGCGGGCAGGAAGCGGCGGTTCCAGGTGGTGCGCGGGATGTGGACGGCGGTGTCCACGCGGAAGCCGTCGACGCCCATGTCGATGTACTTGTCGTACGCCCCGATCAGGTAGTTCTGCACGGTCGGGTTCTCGGTGTCGAAGTCGGCCAGGTCCTCGTGCAGCCAGCACGAACGGGAGTCCTCGCCCTCCCAGTTGCCGATCCAGCACTGGTGGTAGAGCGCCTTCGGGAACATGCCGGAGGTCGGGGAGGGCCACTGGCAGTTGTAGACGGTGTAGCCCTCGGCGCTCTTCCCTCCGGTCGGCACGCCCCAGTTGACGCAGGTGTTGCCGGCCGGCGCGGCCGTCGACCACAGGTCGCCGTTGTAGTACGACTTGCCGCTCTTGGCGTCGACGGTCAGCCCGTCGTACTCGAAGCCCGGCTGCCTCTCGTCGTAGTACCAGCTCCACTGCGAGTCGCGGACGCCGTAGACGGTCGGCACGAAGAGGCCCTTGGCGCCCCAGCGGGAGGAGTGGTTGTAGACCACGTCCTGGTAGATCTTCATGCCCTTGGCGTGGGCGGCGTCGATGAGGTCCTGGTAGGAGGCGCCGGCGGACTCCAGGCGGGGGTCGACCTTGTAGAAGTCCCAGCCGTGGTAGCCGTGGTAGTCGTAGTCCGAGCGGTTGAGGACCACCGGGGTGATCCACACGGCGGAGAAGCCGAGCGCCTTGATGTAGTCCAGCTTCTCGACCAGGCCCTTGAAGTCCCCGCGGAACATCGGGTCGCCGTTGGCCGCGTTGCCGGACTTCACGTGCTGGCTGCCGCCCCGGTCGTTCGCTGGATCGCCGTCGTTGAAGCGGGCGGTGAGGACGAAGTAGATCGGGTCCTTGCGCGGGTCGGTGCCGAGCGGCTTGCCGGGGGCCGGTGCGGCCGGCTTGTCGCCGGTGGTCGCCTGCGCGGATGCCGAGGCCGCGGAGACGTTCCCGGCCGCGTCCACGGCCCGTACGGCGTAGGTGTACGTGGTCCGTTCGGCCAGGCCGGTGTCGGTGAGGACGGTCGAGCCGACGCTGGAGACGACGGTCCCGCCGCTGCCGCCGGTGCGGGTGACCTGGTACGCGGTGACCCCGGTGTCGTCCGTGGCCGGCTGCCAGCTCACGACCACGGACACGCCGTCGGCCTTCGCGGTGAGGCCGGTCGGCGCGGTGGGCGCCTGGACGTCCGGCGGCGCGGCGGCGCACGGGTCCTGGGCGTTCGGCGTGACCGTCCGGTTCCTCACCGTGCTCGTGCCGGCCGGGATCGTGTAGTCGGCGCCGTTGTTGTTGTCCCAGACGCCGTTGCCGTTGTTGAAGGCGGCCTTCAGGGAGGCCGCCGTACCGAGGTCGACGGTCTGCTTCCACCAGCCGGGGCAGGCGGCCCGCATCCCGATGCCGGGGACGGGCGTCCAGGAGCCGCCGGCCGGCGCGTAGTGGAGGTTCGCGGTCGACCAGCCGAGCGCCTCGGACGAGTAGTACACCGTGGCGGAGGCGGGGGAGGGGGTGGTGCCGGCGCAGGGGTCGGAGTGGGCCACGACGCCGTCCTTGACGGTGATGTTCCCGGTGCCCAGCGCGTAGTTCGCGCCGTTGTTGTTGTCCCAGGTGCCGTTGCCGTCGTTGAAGGTGGCCTGCAGTCCGGCGGCGGATCCCAGGTCCACGGTCTTCTTGACCCAGTCGGTGCAGGCCGCCTCCATCGCCACCCCGGGGACGGTGGTCCAGGAGCCGCCGTCGGGGGCGTAGTGGAGGTCGTACCGCGACCAGTTCCTGGTCTTCGTGTAGTAGAAGACGGTCGCGGTGTTCGCGGTGGCCGTCTCGGCGGCGGGTGCCGTCCGGGCCGCGGGGGCCGCGGCAGGCGACGGGGACGGGGTCAGGCTCAGCAGCGCGCCGGCTACGGCGGCGGCTGTCAGGGGTCTGGCCGGTCGGCGGGTGGGGCTGCGTTCCACGGGGACTCCCTCAAGGGGCAAGAAGCATCGGAAAGTTGCTGCAAGCGCTTGCGATGGCTGGAAGTTACCCGCGGTTGATTGAGCCGTAAAGGGAACGCGTGAAAGCGCCCGCATGCCGGATTCCGTGATCCGGCATACGGGCGCTCGGGGTGCGGTCGGCCGCCTGTCAGCCCACCAGGCTGTCGCGCCAGGCCTTGTGCAGGCCCGCGTAGCGGCCCTCGCCGCCGACCAGTTGCTCCGGTGAGCCGTCCTCCACCACCCGGCCCGACTCCATCACCAGGACCCGGTCCGCCACCTCGACCGTCGACAGCCGGTGGGCGATGACCACCGCCGTGCGGCCCGCGAGGACCGTGTCCATCGCCCGCTGCACGGCCCGCTCGCCCGGCACGTCCAGCGAGCTGGTCGCCTCGTCCAGGATCAGCACCGCCGGGTCCGCCAGCAACGCCCGCGCGAAGGCGACCAGTTGGCGCTGACCCGCCGAGATGCGGCCGCCCCGCTTGCGTACGTCGGTGTCGTAGCCGTCCGGCAGCGCCGTGATGAACTCGTGCGCCCCGATCGCCTTCGCCGCCCGCTCGATCTCCTCGCGGCTCGCCTCCGGGCGGCCGATCGCGATGTTCTCCGCGACCGTCCCCGAGAACAGGAACGCCTCCTGCGTCACCATCACCACGCCCCGCCGCAGCTCCGGCGTGGCCAGCTCGCGCAGATCGGCGCCGTCCAGGAGGACCCGGCCCTCCGTCGGGTCGTAGAAGCGCGCCAGCAGCTTCGCCAGCGTCGACTTGCCCGCACCGGTCGAACCCACGACGGCGACCGTCTGGCCCGCCGGGATCGTCAGGTCGAAGCGCGGCAGCACCTCGCCGCCCGTCCGGTACGCGAACCGCACCCCCTCGAAGACCACCTCACGGCCCGGCGCACCGGTCCGCGCCGGCAGCTCCCGGGGCGCGGTCGCCTCCGGGACGCCCGGGCGCTGGGCGAGCAGACCCGCGATCTTCGCGAGCGAGGCCGCCGCCGACTCGTACGAGTTGAGGAACATCCCGAGCCGGTCGATCGGGTCGTACAGGCGCCGCACGTACAGCACCGCCGCCGCCAGCACGCCCAGCTCCAGCGTGCCGCCCGCGACCCGGTACGCGCCCCACAGGCACATGCCGGCCACCGCCGTGTTCGCCACCAGCCGGGAACCCACCACGTAGCGGGCCATCTCCAGGAGCGCGTCGCCGTTGCTGCGCTCGTGGCTCGCGTTGAGGACCGCGAACTCCGCGTCGTTCGCCCGCTCGCGGCGGAACGCCCGCACCGGGCGGATCCCGTTCATCGTCTCCGCGAACTTCACGATCACCCTGGCGATGGCCGTGGACCGGACCGCGAACACCGCCGCGGAGCGGCGCCGGTAGCTCCGTACGAGGAGGTACAGCGGGCCGAAGGACGCCACCGCCACCGCGCCCATGCCCAGGTCCAGCCAGAGCAGCATCGCCGAGATCGAGAGGAAGGACAGGGCCACCCCGAGGAGTTCCTGCAGGCCCTCGGAGAGCAGCTCGCGCAGCGACTCCACGTCGGTCGTCGAGCGGGAGATC
Organism: Streptomyces sp. NBC_01268; assembly: GCF_036240795.1. NCBI lineage: Bacteria > Bacillati > Actinomycetota > Actinomycetes > Kitasatosporales > Streptomycetaceae > Streptomyces > Streptomyces sp. NBC_01268. The sequence goes on from NZ_CP108454.1 coordinate 5,835,304, forward strand.
AGCCGGCCCGACGTGTAGCGCTCGTGGAAGTCGACGCTGAGCTCCTGCGCGTGCCGGAAGATGCGGCCGCGCAGGTCCAGCAGGACGGCCTGGTTGACCCGGGCGGCCGTCCGCACGAACGCGTACTGGAGCAGTGCGCCGGCCGCCGCGCAGGCCAGGTAGCCGAGGGCCACCGCGACGACGGGGGCGTGGTTCCCGGCGCGGAAGGCCGGCACGCCCTTGTCGATCGCGTACGCGACGAGCAGCGGGCCCGCCTGGAGGGCCAGTTGCTGGACCACGAGGACCAGTACCGCCGCCAGGACCCTCGCGCGGTGGGCGTGGAGGAGGGAGCGGAGCAGCCTTCCCGTCGCCCCGGGGGCGGTGGGCAGGTCGTCCTGGTCGAAGGGGTCCGCGGGGGGTGCGGGGGCCGGAGCCTCCGCACCCCTTTCCGCCGCGGGCCGGGTGCCGGTGCCGGTGGCCGGGTCGGTGTTGGTGTCCGTCATCGGGATTCCTCGGGGGTCTCGCCGGACATCAGCCATGCGTATTCGGCGTTCTCACGGAGCAGTTCGTGGTGGGTGCCCACGGCCGCCACCCTCCCGCCGGACAGCAGCGCCACCCGGTCGGCCAGCAGCACCGTCGACGGGCGGTGCGCCACCACCAGGGCGGTCGTGTCGCGCAGCACCTCCCGCAGCGCGGCCTCGACCTTCGCCTCCGTGTGCACGTCCAGCGCCGACAGCGGGTCGTCCAGGACCAGGAAGCGGGGGCGGCCGACCACCGCCCGCGCCAGGGCCAGGCGCTGTCGCTGGCCGCCGGAGAGGCTCAGGCCCTGCTCGCCGACCTGCGTGTCCGCGCCCTCGGGCAGCTTCGCCACGAAGGCCTCCGCCTGGGCCACGGCCAGGGCCCGGGCCAGTTCGGGGGCGGCCGCGTCCTCGTCGGCGCCCATCAGGACGTTCTCGCCGATGCTCGCGGAGAAGAGGGTCGGCTCCTCGAACGCCACCGACACCAGGGAGCGCAGTCGCTCCCGGGGCATCCGGGTGATGTCCTCGCCGTCCAGGAGGATGCGGCCGGCGGTCGGCTCGTGCAGCCGGGGGACGAGGGCCGTGAGGGTCGTCTTGCCGGAGCCGGTCGTGCCCACCAGGGCCAGCGTCTCGCCCGGGCGGACGTGCAGGTCCACGTCGGCGAGGAGGGGCGGGCTGTCCGGCGGCGCGTCCGGGTAGCGGAAGGACACCTTCTCGAAGCGGAGGCCGTCGGACGGGGCCGCCGTCGTCCGCGGCGCGGTGGTCTCCGCTTCCTCCGGGGCGTCCATCACCTCGAAGTAGCGCTCCGTCGCCGTCGCCGCCTCCTGGCTCATCGCCAGCAGGAAGCCGATCGACTCCACCGGCCAGCGCAGCGCCAGCGCCGTCGACAGGAACGCCACCAGGGTGCCCGCCGACAGCTGCCCGTCCGCCACCTGCACCGTGCCCAGCACCAGGGCCGCCCCCACGGCCAGTTCGGGCAGGAGCGTCATCACCGCCCAGATCCAGGCCAGCAGCCGGGCCTTGGCCAGTTCCGTGCCGCGGAGCTGTTCCGCCAGGTTCCGGAACGCCTCCGCCTGACTGCGGTGGCGGCCGAAGCCCTTCACGATGCGGATGCCGAGGACGCTCTCCTCGACGACCGTGGTCAGGTCGCCCACCTGGTCCTGCGCCCGCCGGGTCACCACCGAGTACCGCCGCTCGAAGAGCCAGCAGAGCAGCACCATCGGCCCGACCGGGGCCAGCAGCACCAGGCCCAGCGTCCACTCCTGGGCGAACAGCACCGCGTAACCGACCAGGATCGTCACCGCGTTGACCAGCAGGAAGGTCAGCGGGAAGGCCAGGAACAGGCGGACCATCATGAGGTCCGTCGTGCCCCGCGAGAGGAGCTGGCCCGACGCCCAGCGGTCGTGGAAGGCGATCGGCAGCCGCTGCACGTGCCCGTACAGGTCGGCGCGCATCGACGCCTCCACCCCCGCGAGGGGACGCGCCACCAGCCACCGCCGGACGCCGAAGAGCACCGCCTCGGTGATCCCCAGCAACAGCAGGTACAGCGCGCCCAGCCACACCCCCGTCGCGTCGCCGTCCGTGACCGGGCCGTCGACCAGCCACTTCAGGACCAGCGGGATCACGAGGGACAGACAGGAGGCCACGATCGCGACGAACGCGGCCGTGAAGAGGCGGGCGCGCACCGGGCGTACGTACGGCCACAGGCGCAGCAGCGTGCGCACGGTCGAGCGTCCCCCGGCGGCGGGCGATTCCTTGATGGGTACATGTTCTGTGGGCATCAGGTCCGAGCCTACGGTTCACCCCTGACCGGACTCATGTGGTTTTCCGGCCACCGGCCAGGTCGGAGAGGTCGGGCGCCGACCGCTGCCGGTCGTGCCGGACGGTGCCGGTCGGTGCCGGTCGTAGGGCCGCATCAACCGATCGGTTGACCGGCGGTCGAGCGGGACGGCCGATACCGGCGGGCCGCGACTTTCACGAACCTTGGGGCATGCCCGTGATCGAGGTTCAGGACCTGCACAAGGCCTACGGCGAGCGGAAGGCCGCCGACGGCGTCGCCCTCGCCCTGAGCCTCGACCCGGACGTCGTCCTCATGGACCTGCGGATGCCCGGCGGAGGCGGCGTCGACGCCATCGGCGAACTCACCCGGCGCGGCGCCCGCGCCCGGATCCTCGTCCTCACCACGTACGACACGGACACCGACACCCTCCCCGCCATCGAAGCGGGCGCCACCGGCTACCTCCTCAAGGACACGCCCCGCGAGGAGCTGTTCGCCGCCGTCCGCGCCGCCGCCGCGGGCCGCACCCTGCTCTCCCCGGCCGTCGCCGGCCGACTCGTCACCCGCGTCCGCACCCCCGCCGCACCCGCCGACGAGCCCCTCTCCGCCCGCGAACACGAGATCCTCGAACTCGTCGCCAAGGGCACCTCCAACCGCGAGATCGCCGCCGAGCTCTTCATCGGCGAGGCCACCGTCAAGACCCACCTCACGCACGTCTACGCCAAGCTGGGCGCCAAGGACCGCGCCGCGGCCGTCGCCGTCGCCTACCAGCGCGGCATCCTCGGCCGCACCGGCTGACCGCTGCGCCCAGCGTCAACGAGCCCTGCGCCCCAGGCCAACGACACCCCACGCCCCGGCACGCAGACTGGAACCGCACGGGACGGTCCACGGGGGACGCCGGACCGTCACGTGCTCCTTCCCCCGCCGGCCACCGCCGTCGCGCCGTGGTGGCCGGTGCGGGGCCCGTCGCGGCGTCGCCGCGCCCACCCCGTAGGATCCCGCCCGATCGCCCACCGGGCGGGAGGACGAGGGTGGGGACCATGAACGACTCCAGGACGCGCCGCCGCGCCGCCGCGCTGGTGCTGCCGCTGCTGCTGAGCACACTGGCCGCCTGTCAGTCCGGCGGCCGGGACGGGAAGTCCGCGGCCGCGACGCCCTCGCCCTCGCCCACACCGATCCCCGTCTTCTCGGTGCGGCTCGACGACCAGCTCTCCGCCGCGAGCCGCGCCACCACGGCGACCGGCTCCGCCGCCTTCACCTGGACGCTCCGCTACGGCTCCGCCAAGGGCACCGCGGTGGAACGCGTGACCGGCGTGCAGGACTACGCCAAGGACACCGCGCGGGCCGAGCGGGTGGTCCGGATCCCGCGCCGCTTCCCGGCGGACGCGGCGCGCGAGCTGGGCGGGGAGCCCGCCGGCGCGCGCAAGCCGCAGACCTTCGCCGTCTCGGGCAACGAGGTCTCCTACCGCACCGCGGACGGCGACTGGCTGCGCTACTCCTCCGCCGCCCCCGGCGAGGTCGTCGACCTGATGGACGGCGCCCTCCAGCGGGCCGGCGAGACCGCGCCGTACGGCGGCACCCTCGCCGAGGTCGTGAGTGTCGCCGACGCGAGCAAAGCGCCGGTCAAGGGCGCCGACGGCAGCCGCACCTACCAGGTCGACGTCCCGCTCACCTACGCCTCCGTCGCGCTGCCACGGGCGCTCGACATCAGCCAGGACAGCGCGCGGCAGGCCCCCGGGCCGATCCGGACGACGGTCGTCCTCGACCGCGACGGGCGGCTCCTGCGGGCCACCGCCGACTACGCCCCCGCGCTCAAGCCGCTGCACGACGCACACCTCCTGAAGGGAGTGACCTCGCTGCGCGCCGAGTACACGCTCTCCGGCCACGGGAGGACGCCCGTGCCGCCGCCGCCCGCCGGCGGGAAGTCCCGTGACGCCGCGAAGGTCCTGACGGACGTGCACAAGGTGAAGCCGGGCGCCTGCGCCTCCCTCGACACGGGGCTCGGCACCCTGGCCCTCGTCCGGGTCGTGCCCTGCGGCGCGCGGGCCGACCTCCGCGTCTTCGGCCAGGTCAGGTTCAAGGAGACCGTCCAGGGCGACCCGGACGGCGTCGCCGTCCGGGAGGGCCAGGACCGGTGCAAGGCCGCGTACCGCTCGGCGCCGCGCTCCTGGACCGCCGACGGGCGGCCCGCCGACCGGTTCACGACCTACGGACAGGGCACCACCTCCTCCGCGTACACCGGCCCCGACGTCGACGTCGAGGGCGACTACACCTGCCTCGTCGAGACGCCCTAGCCGCCGACCCGCAGCAGCACCACCGAACGCCCCGCCACGCTGATCGTCCCCCCGCCCCGGTGCACCGTCCCCGGGGCGCGGGACTGGTCCTCCGCCGCGGTGTCCACGATCCGCTCGTACGTGTCCGCCCACGGCGGGCCCGGCAGCCGGAACTCCACCGGGCGGGGGCCCGCGTGCAGGACGGCGAGGAAGCTGTCGTCGGTGACCCGCTCGCCGCGCGCGTCACGGCCCGGTATGTCGCGGCCCGACAGGTAGAGGGCGAGCGTGGCGGCGGGCGCGTACCAGTCGGCCTCGGTCATCTCCGTGCCCTCGGCGGTGAACCAGGCCAGGTCCCGCAGCCCGTCGGCGGCCGGCCGGCCCGAGAAGAAGGCGCGGCGGCGCAGCACCGGGTGACGGTGGCGCAGGTCGAGCAGTCGCCGGGTCAGGGCGAGGAGCTGGGCGCGGCCCGGGTCGTCCGGGAGGCTCCAGTCCAGCCAGCCGATCTCGTTGTCCTGGCAGTAGGCGTTGTTGTTGCCGCCCTGGGTGCGGCCCATCTCGTCACCCGCGACGAGCATCGGCACCCCGGTCGACAGGAGCAGCGTGGTCATCAGGTTGCGCAGCTGGCGCCGGCGCAGGGTGTTGACCTCGGGGTCGTCGGTCTCGCCCTCGGCGCCGCAGTTCCAGGAGCGGTTGTCGTGGGTGCCGTCCCGGTTGCCCTCGCCGTTGGCCTCGTTGTGCTTGCGCTCGTAGCTGACGAGGTCGCGCAGGGTGAAGCCGTCGTGGGCGGTGACGAAGTTGACGGAGGCGTACGGGCGGCGCCCGCCCCAGGCGTAGAGGTCGCTGGAGCCGGAGAGCCGGTAGCCGAGGTCCCGGACGTCGGGCAGGGCGCCGCGCCAGAAGTCCCGTACGGCGTCCCGGTAGCGGTCGTTCCACTCGGTCCACAGCGGCGGGAAGGCGCCCACCTGGTAGCCGCCGTTGCCCACGTCCCAGGGCTCCGCGATCAGCTTGACCCGGCGCAGCACCGGGTCCTGGGCGATGACGGCGAGGAACGGCGAGAGCATGTCGACGTCGTGCATCGAGCGGGCCAGCGCCGCCGCCAGGTCGAAGCGGAAGCCGTCCACGCCCATCTCGGTCACCCAGTAGCGCAGGCTGTCGGTGATGAGCCGCAGCACCTGCGGCTGCACCACGTGCAGGGTGTTGCCGCAGCCCGTGTAGTCCGTGTAGCGCCGGGCGTCGGAGGGGAGCCGGTAGTAGCCCCGGTTGTCGATGCCCTTCAGGGACAGGGTGGGGCCGAGCTCGCCGGCCTCGGCGGTGTGGTTGTAGACGACGTCGAGGATGACCTCGATCCCGGCGGCGTGCAGTGCCCGCACCATCCGCTTGAACTCGCCGACCTGCTGCCCGGCCGTCCCGCTCGCCGAGTAGCCGGCGTGCGGGGCGAAGTAGCCGATCGAGTTGTAGCCCCAGTAGTTGGTGAGGCCGCGGCGCAGCAGGTGGTCCTCGTGCGCGAACTGGTGCACCGGCAGCAGTTCGACCGCGGTCACCCCGAGCCGTACGAGGTGCTCGATCGCGGCCGGGTGCGCGAGGCCCGCGTACGTGCCGCGCAGGTGCTCCGGGATGTCCGGGTGGCGGGCGGTGAAGCCCTTGACGTGCAGCTCGTAGATGACCGAGTCCGGCCAGGGCGTCTTGGGCCTGCGGTCGTCGGACCAGTCGTCGTCGTCCTGGACGACGACCCCCTTGGGGACGTGCGGGGCCGAGTCCCGCTCGTCGCGGACGGTGTCGGCGACGTGCTGCTGCGGCCAGTCCCGCACGTGCCCGTACGCCTCGGGCGGCAGCGAGAAGCCGCCGTCGACGGCCCGCGCGTACGGGTCGAGGAGCAGCTTCGCCGGGTTCCAGCGGGCGCCGGTCCACGGGTCCCAGCGGCCGTGCACCCGGTAGCCGTACCGCTGTCCGGGGCCGACGCCGGGCACGAAGCCGTGCCAGATCTCATGGGTGAGCTCGGTCAGTTCGAGGCGCGTCTCGGTGCCGTCGGCGTCGAACAGGCACAGCTCGACGGCCTCCGCCCCGCCCGACCACAAGGCGAAGTTGGTGCCCGCGACGCCGTCCGGGCCGACCCGGCAGCGGGCGCCCAGCGGAGTCGGCGCCCCCGGCCACACCACCCGCTCCGGCCCCTTCGGGGCGCGGGCATGCTCGTGTACCGCCTCCTGCTCGGCTGCGCTCGACACCGTCCCTGCCTCCCGCGGCTCTCCCCGTACGAGAGGGCGGCGACGTCCCGGCCGCTGCCTTCGCACGTGGTCCTCCCACCTGTTCTGCCCGCACGGCAGTGCTCCCAACATGCCCCGCACGCACGTTTCCCCTGGAGGGTGGCCGTCGTTGGGCCGGTCGTGAGACATGTGATGAAGCGGGCGGGGTACGCGCTCGCCGTGGCGGGACTGTTGGCGGGACTGTTGGCGGGCCTCGCGGGCTGCACCGGAGCCGGTGGCAGTGGCGGTGGTGGCGGCGGTGGCGGCGTGGACCTGGCCCTGCCGGGCAAGGCGCGGGCGCCGGGCGACGTGATCCGGGTCAGCCCCGAGGACGGCAGTCGGGGGGTGCCCGCCGACGGGCCCCTGGTGGTGAAGGTGGACAGCGGGCGCCTGGAGCGGGTGTCGGTGGTCCAGGTGGAGGACGCGCAGCGCACCCAGGTGGCGGGGGAGATCTCCACGGACGGGCTGAGCTGGCGGCCGGGCCCGGACACCCGGCTCGCGCTCGCCGCGAAGTACAGCGTGGACGCGGTCGCGCTCGACGCCCACGGGCGCCGGTCCGCCCGGCACACGACCTTCACCACCGTGGTGCCCGAGCGCCGCTTCATCGGCTACTTCAAGCCGGAGAACCGGTCCACCGTCGGCACCGGCATGATCGTCTCCTTCTCCTTCAACCGGGAGATCGAGAACCGCGCGGAGGTCGAGCGGGCCATCCGGATCACCTCGGACCCGCCGGTCGAGGTCGTCGGCCACTGGTTCGGCAAGGACCGGCTCGACTTCCGCCCCGCCGCGTACTGGCAGCCCGGTACCGAGGTCGCCGTCGACCTCGACCTGCGGGACGTCGAGGGCGCGCCCGGGGTGTACGGCATCCAGCGCAAGAAGGTCGGCTTCACGGTGGGCCGCTCGCAGGTCTCCCTGGTCGACGCCGAGCGGCACACGATGGAGATCCGCCGGGACGGCGAGCCGCTCACCACCCTGCCGATCACGGCCGGGGCGCCGAAGACCACCACGTACAACGGCAAGATGGTGGTCACGGAGCTGTACGAGGTGACGCGGATGGACGGGCGGACGGTCGGCTTCGGCGGCGAGTACGACATCAAGGACGTGCCCCACGCGATCCGGCTCACCGACTCGGGGACCTTCCTGCACGGCAACTACTGGGCCTCGGCGTCGACCTTCGGCTCGGCGAACGTCAGCCACGGCTGCGTCGGGCTGCGGGACGTGAAGGGCGGCGGCGCGGACACCCCGGCCGGCTGGTTCTTCGACCGGACCCTGATCGGCGACGTGGTCGAGGTGGTCAACTCGCGCGACAAGCAGGTCGCCGCGGACAACGGTCTGGGCGGCTGGAACATGGAGTGGAGCCGCTGGCGGACCGGTTCCGCGCTGCGCTGACCCCGACCGCCCCGGAGCGACGGGCACACCCCGCGTGAACTGGGACTGAACGGTGACATTCGCGTAGAACTTTCGTGTCCGGCGGTGTGATTGTCTAACGCCGTGTGCGCGGGAGGATGCGCACGGGGGTGGGGCCCGAGCTGTGCCGGGTCGTGCGAGGGGAGAAGACCATAGTGAACGGGCAGCCGATATCCGGAGGGACCGCCGGACGACGGCGCCGAGGCGCCCGCCTGGGGGCGCTGGCGACGGGGACGCTGCTCCTCGTGCTGACCGCGTGCGGCGGCGGCGGCGCCACCGGCGGCGGCAAGGGGAGCCAGGACCCGGCGGGGACCGGCGGCAAGCAGGAGATCGCGGCTTCCGCCGCGGTCGTGACGATCGCCCCGAAGGACGGCGCCGACTCGGTCGCCACCAGCGGCGCGCTCAAGGTGACGGCCGATCAGGGCAAGCTGACCACCGTCACGGTCGCCGACACCAAGGGCACCGCGGTCGAGGGCAAGCTCTCCGCGGACGGCGCGAGCTGGGAGCCGCTCGGCCACCTGTCCGCCGGCACCCAGTACAAGGTGCACGCGGTCGCCAAGGACACCGAGGGCCGTGAGTCGGCGAAGGACACCACCTTCAGCACCCTCGTCCCGAAGAACACCTTCCTCGGCCACTACACGCCGGAGGACGGTGCGACGGTCGGCGTCGGCATGCCGGTCTCGATCAACTTCACCCGGGGCATCACCGACCCGGAGGCCGTCGAGCGCGCCATCAAGGTGACCGCGGAGCCGGCCGTGGAGATCGAGGGCCACTGGTTCGGCAACGACCGCCTCGACTTCCGTCCCGAGGAGTACTGGGCCGCGGGCACCAAGGTGACCGTCAAGCTGAACCTGGACGGCGTCGAGGGCCGCCCGGGCGTGTACGGCAAGCAGAAGAAGACCGTCACCTTCACCATCGGCCGCCGCCAGGTCTCCACGGTGGACGCCAGCGCCAAGACGATGAAGATCGAGCGCGACGGCCAGATCATCAAGACCCTGCCGATCACCGCCGGCGCACCGTCCACGACCACGTACAACGGTGAGATGGTCATCAGCGAGAAGTACAAGGTGACGCGCATGAACGGCGCCACCGTGGGCTTCGGCGGCGAGTACGACATCAAGGACGTGCCGCACGCGATGCGCCTGTCCACCTCGGGCACCTTCGTGCACGGCAACTACTGGGCCTCGGCCTCGACGTTCGGCTCGGCCAACGTCAGCCACGGCTGCGTGGGTCTGCGGGACTCCCGCGGCGCCGGGGACAGCTCGACGCCGGCCGCCTGGTTCTTCGACCGTTCGATCATCGGTGACGTCGTCATCGTGAAGAACTCGCGCGACAAGCAGATCAAGCCGGACAACGGCCTCAACGGCTGGAACATGTCCTGGTCGGAGTGGAAGGCCTGACCTTCCCCGTCCGACGACGCGGGCCCCGGTGCTGTGACCAACGGCACCGGGGCCCGCGTCGTTAACGGCGGCTAACCTTCGGACCATGACTGTGAACCTCGAAGTCGCCGAAGGCGTCGGCACGATCCGCCTCGACCGCCCCCCGATGAACGCCCTCGACATCGCCACCCAGGACCGGCTGCGCGAGCTGGCCGCGGAGGCGACCGACCGCGACGACGTGCGGGCCGTGATCCTCTACGGCGGCGAGAAGGTGTTCGCGGCCGGTGCGGACATCAAGGAGATGCAGGTCATGGACCACGCGGCCATGGTCAAGCGGTCCCGCGCGCTGCAGGACTCCTTCACCGCGATCGCCCGCATCCCCAAGCCGGTCGTCGCGGCCGTCACGGGCTACGCGCTGGGCGGCGGCTGCGAGCTCGCGCTCTGCGCCGACTACCGGATCGCCGCGGACAACGCCAAGCTGGGCCAGCCCGAGATCCTGCTCGGCCTCATCCCCGGCGCCGGCGGCACCCAGCGGCTCTCCCGTCTGATCGGCCCGTCCCGGGCCAAGGACCTCATCTTCACCGGCCGCATGGTGAAGGCGGACGAGGCGCTCCGGCTGGGCCTGGTCGACCGGGTCGTGCCGGCCGCCGAGGTGTACGAGCAGGCGCACGCCTGGGCCGCCAAGCTGGCGCAGGGCCCGGCGCTCGCGCTGCGGGCGGCGAAGGAGTCGGTCGACCAGGGCCTGGAGGCGGACATCGACACCGGTCTCGCCATCGAACGCACCTGGTTCGCGGGCCTGTTCGCGACGGAGGACCGGGAGCGCGGCATGCGCAGCTTCGTCGAGGAGGGTCCGGGCAAGGCCAAGTTCGTCTGAGGCGCGGTGCCGGAGCGGCCGCGTCCGGCCGCGCTTTCGACTGCCTCTGGCACATGCCGAACGAATCCCCCGGAATTATCGATTCCGGGGGGTCGATTCCCAGGGAACGGCCCCGCGCTCCGCTCCGTGCGGCCATGATGGGGGCATGGCGGGCCTGGATGGTACGGATCAACCGCGGCAGCGCGGCGGTGCGACCGCCGCACGGGCCGCAGAGGACGAACAGGCCGCGGAAGCGCTGCAGTTGTACGGTAATCCGGCCGAGGAGGATGTCCGGCTGCCGTCCCGTCCCGAGTCCGCCGCGGTCGCCCGCCGGCTCACCCAGTGGGTCGTGCTGCGCCAGTGGGCGCTCGGCCCGCAGATCGCCGAGCACGCGGTGCTGCTCGTCTCCGAGCTGGTCGGCAACGCCGTGCGGCACACCGGGGCCCGGGTGTTCGCCCTGCGGATGCTGCGCCGCCGCGGTTGGATCCGGATCGAGGTGCGCGACCCCTCGCGCGGGCTGCCCTGTCTGATGCCGGTGCACGAGCTCGACACGAGCGGCCGGGGCCTCTTCCTCGTCGACAAGCTGTCCGACCGCTGGGGCGTCGACCTCGCCCCGCGGGGCAAGACCACCTGGTTCGAGATGCGGGTCTCCGACCGCTGACCCCGCCCCCCGGGCCCTGCCCGTGACGCACGAAAGCCCCCGTCCGCCATGGTGAGGCGCGTGGGGGCTTTCGTGTGATGCGCCGTGGATCGGGGGGGTGTATCCACGGCCGCTACGTCGACCTGGCCCGGGTCAATGGGGGTCGTGTCTCCGACTATGGCAGACAGGTGGCCTCTCCGCCAAAAGTCCCTACCGGGATAGATCAGGACATACATGGACAGTTTACCGATGAATCGTTGGTGACATGGAGCACCGTCCTTATAAACGATGAATAAGTATGGCGTTCATCGGGTGTTTCCTCGCCTTGTCCGCATAATGGACGGCGTATCCAGCGCGACAAACGTCCTGAATTGGCCCAATCGCCGTGATTCCGGCATAGCGGGCCTTAAATGGTGCCGTGACGCCCACCGACCGCCGCGGTGCCCTCAGGGCCGGCGCGGCCACCGCCCTCGCGGGAGCCCTCGCCACCGCCTGCGGAACGGAGCCACGCCCCGCACCGCCCAAGGGACCCGCCCCCGCACCCGCAGCCCCGTCCCCCCGCCGCTACCCCGGCCGCCCGGACGAGATCGCCAACGGACCCCGGGACCGGCCCCGGGTCGCCCTCACCTTCCACGGACAGGGCGACCCCGCCCTCGCCCGCGCCGTCCTCGGCCACGCCGAACGGGCCGGCGCCCGCGTCACCGTCCTCGCCGTCGGCGACTGGCTCGACCGGCACCCCGAGATGGCCCGCCGCGTCCTCGACGGCGGCCACGACCTCGGCAACCACACCCAGCGCCACCTCGACGTCACCACCATGACCGAGGCCCGCGCCTTCGACGAGATCCAGTCCTGCGCCACCCGGCTGCGCCGCCTCACCGGCTCCATCGGCACCTGGTTCCGGCCCTCCCGCACCCAGCACGCCGGGCAGACCGTCCGCCGGGCCGCCCGGCGCGCCGGATACCCGCACGTCCTCTCGTACGACGTCGACTCCCTCGACTACACCTCGCCGGGCCCCGCCGCCGTCGTCGCCAACGTCACCGGCGGGATCCGCAACGGATCGGTGGTCAGCCTCCACTTCGGCTACGCCGACACGGTCGCCGCGCTGCCCCTCCTCCTCGCCGACCTCGACCGCCGCGGCCTGCGCGCGGTGACCACCACGGAGCTGCTGACCTGATGCCGACCCACGCCCCCCGCCCGACCCCGCGCACCAAGGGCCTGCTCGCCGCCGCCCTGCTCCTCGCCCTGGCCGGCTGCGGCAGTCCCCACCCCGCCGAGCACGGCGGCGGCGTCAAGAAGGCCGCCGTGCTCCCCGCCGTACCGAAACCGGCCGCCGCCCCCGCCGGGCTGCCCGGCATGCCACCGTTGCTCAAGCCCGACGACGTCTACGCCGCCGACCGGCCGAACCAGCTCTCCCCGGTCGTCAAGGGCTTCCCCTCCCGGGTGTACGTCCCCAACACCAGCTCCAACACGGTCTCGGTCATCGACCCCGCCACGTACAAGGTCGTCGAGACCATCCCGGTCGGCAACCAGCCGCAGCACGTCGTCCCGTCCTGGGACATGAAGACCCTCTGGGTCAACAACAACCGCGGCCACACGCTCACGCCCATCGACCCGGCCACCGGCGTCGCCGGCAAGCCCGTCGAGGTGCACGACCCGTACAACCTCTACTTCACCCCGAACGGCAAGTACGCCGTCGTCATGGCCTCGCTCGACCGCGAACTCGTCTTCCGCGACCCGCACACCATGGAACGCCGCAAGACCGTCCCCGTCTCCTGTTACGGCGTCAACCACGCCGACTTCTCCGCCGACGGGCGCTACTTCGTCGTCTCCTGCGAGTTCTCCGGCGAACTCCTCAAGGTCGACACCGAGAAGATGCAGGTCGTCGGCCAGCAGAAGCTGCCCTTCCAGGGCGCCATGCCGCAGGACGTGAAGATCTCCCCGGACGGCAGGACCTTCTACATCGCCGACATGATGGCCCACGGCATGTGGGTCCTCGACGGCGAGAAGTTCACCACCCCGACGCTGCTGCCCACCGGCAAGGGCTGCCACGGCCTCTACGTCTCCCGCGACTCCAAGGAGATGTACGTCTCCAACCGCGGCGAAGGCTCCGTCTCCGTCTTCGACTTCACGCAGAACCGCCTCACCAAGAAGTGGTGGCTCCCCCACGGTGGATCACCCGACATGGGAGGGGTCTCCGCCGACGGCAAGGTGCTCTGGCTCTCCGGACGTTACGACTCCGAGGTGTACGCGATCGACACGAGCACCGGGAAGCAGCTCGCCCGCATCCCCGTCGGCGGCGGCCCGCACGGCCTGGCCGTCTACCCGCAGCCCGGCCGCTACTCCCTCGGCCACACCGGCGTCTTCCGCTGACGCCACGCGCCCGGCGGGCCCTCGCACGACCCGCCGGGCCCTCGCACGACCCGCCGGGCTCCCGCGCCCTAGCCCGCGACGAGCAGCACCTCCGCGCCCACCGGACGGTAGCCCGCCGCCTGGAAGGTGCGGACGCTGCGCGCGTTGCCCGGGGTGTTCTGCGCCCACACCACGGCGTCCGGGGTCAGCTGCCGGGCCGCCGTCGCGAGCGCCCGGCCCAGCCCCCGGTGGCGCACGTCCTCGTCCACCTCGACCGCGACCTCCATGCGGCCCGCCACGCCCCGGCCCAGGATCAGCACGCCGCCGTCCGCCGCCCACACCCGGACCTCGTCGCGGTACTTCAGCGCCCGCGCCACCCGCGGATGCTCCTGGTCCTCGATCTCCCGCAGCTCGATCTCCGGCTCGCCCGGCAGCGCGTCCGCGACCGTCATCATGTCGACCGTGGTCACGTACCGGCCCGTGCGCGCCGTCAGCGCCGAGAGGAACCCCGGGGTCATGCTCGCCACCAGCGGGTCCGTCGACGCGGCCGCCAGCTCCGCCCGGATCCACTCGGGGTCCTCGTCCAGGAAGACCACGGAGTGGGCCGTGAACGACAGCACCCCCGCATCTCTCGGGTTCGGCTGCGGAACGATCGTCGTCGACCCGTCCGCGGGCGGGAACTCCCCGTGCGCCGCCGCTGCCAGTATGCGTGCCACTTCGCTGTTCATACCCCCATCATCGGGCACCGCGGCGCCCGATAATCTGACCCCCTACATCAGGCACCTCGAAGGGGCGGAAGCATGGCGGACATCGATTCGGCGCGCACGGCATTCAACAAGTTCGACGTGGACGGTGACGGCTTCATCACCGCCGCCGAGTACAAGAGCGTCATGGCGCAGCTGGGTGACTTCAACGTCACCGAGTCCGTCGCCGAGGCGCTGATCAACCGCCAGGACACCAACGGCGACCACAAGCTGTCCTGGGACGAGTTCTGGAACAACCTCAACAAGGCCTGAGCCTCGCGGGGGAGGACGGGCGGCACCGTACGGCCGAGCGCGCGTACGCCGAGCGGCCGCCCGTCCGACCCCCACCCCCGCTTTCGTGACGCTCCGTGCACGACGAGCGGATTTGCGTGGCGGGGAGGAAGATGGGGAGTGATCCACCCACCCCCCCTCATCCTCATGTTCACTGCCGTGCGACTGGCGCGTCGATCTCTGATGGCGGTGCTTCTGAGCGCAGCGATCAGTGTGGGCCCGCTCGCCTTCACACCCCTCGCCGCGGCCGCCCCGGAGCGGCTGCTCAAGGTCGAGGCACTCGCCCTGAACCCGGGGTCGGGCCCGCCCGGCACCAGCGTGACGGTGACCGGCACGGGCTTCGAGCACTGCGACGCCGCCCACCTCGGCCTGGAGGGCGGACCCGCCACCACGGCGTACGTGCAGCAGGCCACCCACACCCTCCACGGCGTCGTGCAGATCCCGCAGGGCACCGCCGTCGGCGGCCACGAGATCGTGGCCGACTGCTCCCCGGACGCCGACTACGCCACCAGCACCTTCACGGTCACCGGCGCCACGCCCCCGACCACGCCCCCGACCACGCCTCCGTCGCCGAACGAGGCCATCCCGGCCGTCACGCTCGACCGCTCCGAGGGCCCGCCCGGGGCGACCTTCAACGTCAGCGGCTCGGGCTTCGGCAAGTGCTACGCCGAGGACGTCGAGCTGTACGTGGACCAGGCGAAGGCACTGGACTACCGCATCGACGTCGGCGCGGAGACGGGGACCTTCACCCAGGAGCTGAAGGTCCCCGCCGACGCCAAGCCGGGCACCTACCAGATCCGGGCCGTGTGCGTCGGCTACCCGGGCACATCGGCGAGCGCGCCGTTCAAGGTGACGGGCACGGGCACGGAGGCGCACCCGTCGCTCACCCTCGACCCGGCCCAGGGCGAGAAAGGGACGCCCGTGCGGGCCGTGGGCACCGGCTTCACCTGCCCCGACGTCGAGATCGGCTGGGACGACGGCGGGGCGGCGCTGGGCACCGCGTCCGTAGCGGAGGGCGGCGGCTTCAGCACCGGGATCAAGGCCCCGGACGATGCCAAGCCCGGAGCCCACACCGTACGGGCCGTCTGCACAGCCGATCCGAAGCAGTACGCGGACGCCTCCTTCACCGTGAAGGACACCGCGCCGGGGACCACCGGTGACCAGAACGGTGGGAACCAGAACGGCGGTGACCAGAACGGCGGTGACCAGAACGGCGGTGACCAGAACGGTGGGAACCAGAACGGCGGTGACCAGAACGGTGGGAACCAGAACGGCGGTGACCAGAACGGCGGGAACCAGAACGGCGGCGACCAGAACGGCGGGAACCAGAACGGCGGCGACCAGAACGGCGGCGACCAGAACGGCGGGAACCAGAACGGCGGCGACCAGAACGGTGGGAACCAGAACGGTGGCACCACCGACGGTAGCGGCACCACCGGCTCCACCACGGGCGGCGACACCGGCGGCTCCACCACTCCCGTCGGGTGGATCGCCGGGCCCGCCTCCCTCGGCGGCGCGCTCGCGCTCGCCGTGGCCGCCGGCGCCTACTTCGGGCGGCTGCACCGCGGCCCCCGCTGGGTCCGCGGGCACGTGAAGGCCACGCTCCGCCCGGTCACCGGCAGTGCCGAGCTGGCCGAGACGCGGGCGCCCGGCGAGCCGCCCACCCACTCGACGCGGCTGGACCCGCACCCGGACCCCGGCCGGCAGAACCTCGACGAGGAGGAGGAACGATGAGTACCACCGCGCCCATGGCGGCCCCCACCGCGGCCCCCGCGACCGTCCGATCGTTCCTGCTCGGGCCCGAGGACGCCCTCGACGGCCCGCTGCGCGCCCACGGCACGGCGGGCCCGCTGCTCGCACCGGTGCGGGGCAGGACGCCCGCCGCCGACCGGGCCGTCGAGCACGAGCTGGCCGGCGTCGTGGACGACTTCCTCGGCCTCGACGTGCTCGACCTCGTGGCCGGCGGCTGGCGCGGCCACGCGGCGCTGCGGGCCGCCGCCCGGCGCACCCGGGAGCTGCCGGGCAGCGAGGAGGTCGTGGCGCTGGCGACCCACCGGGTCACCTCGACGCACCGGCCGTACGTCGACGTCTACGTGGACGGTGCGAAGCTGGGCACCCTCCAGGTCGAGCTCAACCTGGTCTTCTGGGTGTCCGGGTTCGTCTGCGTGGTCCGGGACGCGTGCCTGACCGGGGTGAACGCGGGGACCTGCTCGGTCGACGCGAGCCTCGCCGTGCAGGGGGCCGTCCTGGTCGAGCGCAAGGGCGGCCCGCTGGACCTGCCGGGCGCCTTCGCGCTGCGCGGCCCGGTGCCGCTGCTCGCGGAGGAGCCGGACCCGTACCGGGCCCGGACCGTCCCCCGGGTCAGCGGCCGGTGATCAGCACTCGATGATGTTGACGGCGAGGCCGCCGCGCGCCGTCTCCTTGTACTTCACGCTCATGTCCGCGCCGGTCTCCTTCATGGTCTTGATGACCTTGTCGAGGGAGACCATGTGGCTGCCGTCGCCGCGCATCGACATCTTCGCCGCGGTGACGGCCTTGACCGCCGCCATGCCGTTGCGCTCGATGCACGGGATCTGGACCAGGCCGCCGACCGGGTCGCAGGTGAGGCCGAGGTTGTGCTCCATGCCGATCTCGGCCGCGTTCTCCACCTGCTCGGGGGAGCCGCCGAGCACCTCGGCGAGGGCGCCGGCCGCCATCGAGCAGGCCGAGCCGACCTCGCCCTGGCAGCCGACCTCGGCGCCGGAGATGGAGGCGTTCTCCTTGAACAGCATGCCGATCGCACCGGCGGCGAGGAGGAAGCGGACCACGCCGTCCTCCTTCTCCTCCGGGGTGCAGGAGCCGGTGCCGAAGTTCATGTAGTAGTGCAGGACGGCGGGGATGATGCCGGCCGCGCCGTTGGTCGGGGCGGTGACCACCCGGCCGCCCGCGGCGTTCTCCTCGTTCACGGCCATCGCGTAGAGGGTGATCCACTCCATCGCGTGCGCGGCCGGGTCGCCCTCGGAGCGCAGCTTGCGGGCCGACGTGGCGGCGCGGCGGCGGACCTTCAGGCCGCCGGGCAGGATGCCCTCGCGGGACATGCCGCGCGAGACGCAGGCCTGCATGACCCGCCAGATCTCCAGGAGGCCCGCGCGGATCTCGTCCTCGGTGCGCCAGGCCTTCTCGTTCTCCAGCATCAGCGAGGAGATCGACAGACCGGTCTCCTTGGTGAGGCGGAGCAGCTCGTCACCGGTGCGGAAGGGGTACTTCAGGACGGTGTCCTCGGGGACGATCGGGTTCTCGCCGGCGACCGCGTCCTCGTCGACGACG
The DNA here is from genome assembly GCF_036240795.1 of Streptomyces sp. NBC_01268. NCBI lineage: Bacteria > Bacillati > Actinomycetota > Actinomycetes > Kitasatosporales > Streptomycetaceae > Streptomyces > Streptomyces sp. NBC_01268. The sequence goes on from NZ_CP108454.1 coordinate 5,853,059, forward strand.
AAGCCGCCGCCGACCGAGTAGTACGTCTTCTCCAGGACGAGGGCGCCCTCGGCGTCGTACGCGAAGACCGTCATGCCGTTGGCGTGGTACGGCAGCGCCTTGCGGCGGTGCAGGATCAGGTCGTCGTCGAAGGAGAAGGGGATCTCGTGCATGCCGAGCAGGTTGATCCGGCCGCTCGACTTGATCCGCTCGAACTCCTCGTCGGCGTGCTCGACGTCGACGGTGCGCGGGGAGTTGCCCTCCAGGCCGAGGAGGACGGCCTTCGGGGTGCCGTGGCCGTGGCCGGTGGCGCCCAGCGAGCCGTACAGCTCCGCTCGTATCGCCGCCGTGTGGGCGAGCAGCCCCTCGTTCTTCAGCCGGCGGGCGAACATCCGGGCCGCACGCATGGGGCCCACCGTGTGGGAGCTCGACGGGCCGATGCCGATCGAGAACAGGTCGAAGACCGAGATGGCCACGGGGGAACTCCTTGTGGGGGCTGGACGCCGTTGTCTGCCGGGGTGACGCAGAAACGAAGAGCGGTGGAGAAAGGGGCCGGGGCACCGCGCTCACTGTCCAGTGTGCGCGGTGCCCCGGAGGTTTCGTACGAACGGGCGCAAACGAACCCGGTAACAAAAGGGTACGAAACTACTTCAGGCCGGGGTACAGCGGGTGCTTGTCGGCGAGCGCCGTCACCCGGGCCTTGAGCGCCTCGGCGTCGAAGCCGGGCTTCAGCGTCTCGGCGATGATGTCGGCGACCTCGGCGAAGTCCTCGGCCTGGAAGCCGCGGGTCGCGAGGGCCGGCGTGCCGATGCGCAGGCCGGAGGTGACCATCGGCGGGCGCGGGTCGTTCGGAACGGCGTTCCGGTTGACCGTGATGCCGACCTCGTGGAGACGGTCCTCGGCCTGCTGGCCGTCGAGCTCCGAGTCGCGCAGGTCGACGAGGAGCAGGTGCACGTCGGTGCCGCCGGACAGGACGGAGACACCGTGGGCGGTGACGTCGTCCTGGACCAGGCGCTCGGCGATGATGCGGGCGCCGTCCAGGGTGCGCTGCTGGCGCTCCTTGAACTCCTCCGAGGCCGCGACCTTGAAGGAGACGGCCTTGGCCGCGATCACGTGCTCCAGGGGGCCGCCCTGGAAGCCGGGGAAGACCGAGGAGTTCAGCTTCTTGGCGAACTCCTTCTTCGCCAGGATGATGCCGCCGCGCGGGCCGCCGAGCGTCTTGTGCGTGGTCGAGGTGACCACGTCCGCGTACTCGACCGGGTTCGGGTGCAGACCCGCGGCGACCAGACCCGCGAAGTGGGCCATGTCGACCCACAGGTAGGCCTCGACCTCGTCGGCGATCCGGCGGAACTCGGCGAAGTCCAGCTGGCGCGGGTAGGCGGACCAGCCCGCGATGATCACCTTGGGGCGGTGCTCCTTGGCGAGGCGCTCGACCTCGGCCATGTCGACCAGACCGGCCTCGTCGACGTGGTACGCGACCACGTTGAACTGCTTGCCGGAGAAGTTCAGGCGCATGCCGTGGGTCAGGTGACCGCCGTGCGCCAGGTCCAGGCCGAGGATCGTGTCGCCCGGCTGGGCGATCGCGAAGAGGGCGGCCTGGTTGGCGGAGGCACCGGAGTGGGGCTGCACGTTGGCGTACTCGGCGCCGAACAGGTCCTTGATCCGGTCGATGGCGATCTGCTCGGCCACGTCGACGTGCTCGCAGCCGCCGTAGTAGCGGCGGCCGGGGTAGCCCTCGGCGTACTTGTTGGTGAGGACCGAGCCCTGGGCCTCCATGACCGCGACCGGAGCGAAGTTCTCCGAGGCGATCATCTCGAGGGTGGACTGCTGGCGGCGGAGCTCGGCGTCGACGGCGGCGGCGACGTCGGGGTCCAGCTCGTGGAGAGGGGTGTTCAGAAGCGACATGAATCGATCCCTTGGGGGTCTCGGTTTAGCCGGCGGTGAAGGCGGTGTACTCGTCGGCGCTGAGCAGGTCGTCCGGCTCGCCCGCGAGGCGCACCTTGAACAGCCAGCCGCCCTCGAACGGAGCGGAGTTCACGAGCGCCGGGTCGTCGACGACGTCCTGGTTGGCCTCGACGACCTCGCCGGTCACCGGGGCGTACAGGTCGCTGACGGACTTGGTGGACTCCAGCTCGCCGCAGGTCTCGCCCGCGGTCACCGTGTCGCCGACCTCGGGGAGCTGCACGTAGACGATGTCACCGAGCGCGTTGGCGGCGTGCTCCGTGATGCCGATCGTGGCGACGCCGTCCTCGACGGCCGACAGCCACTCGTGCTCCTTGCTGTAGCGCAGCTGCTGGGGGTTGCTCATGACCTGATTCTCCTGGATCGAGGGAGTACTGATGAACGTGGGTCTTGCGTGATGAGACACGAAGTGAGACATCCGAGTGAGGGAAACGTCACTCCTCGGACCCGAATGCGTCACTCGGGTCCCTTCATGTCACTTCTGGCGCTTGTAGAACGGCAGCGCCACGGTCTCGTACGGCTCGTGCGCGCCGCGGATGTCGACGCCGACGCCCTCGGTGCCGGGCGCGGCGAACTCCGCGTCCACGTACGCCATGGCGATCGGCTTGCCCAGGGTCGGCGACGGGGCGCCGGAGGTGACCTCACCGATGACCTGCCCGTTCGCGACGACGGCGAAGCCGGCGCGCGGGACCCGGCGGCCCTCGGCGATCAGGCCGACCAGCTTGCGCGGCGGGGCGGACTCGGCGCGCTCGGCGGCCTTCTCCAGCGCCTCGCGGCCGACGAAACGGCCCTCGTTGGTGGTCTTCTCGAACTTGACGACCCGGCCGAGGCCCGCGTCGAAGGGGGTCAGCGCGGTGGTCAGCTCGTGGCCGTAGAGCGGCATGCCCGCCTCCAGGCGGAGCGTGTCCCGGCAGGACAGGCCGCAGGGGATCAGGCCGACGCCCGCTCCCGCCTCGGTCAGCGCCTTCCACACGCCCTCGGCGTGCTCGGGCTTCAGGAACAGCTCGAAGCCGTCCTCGCCGGTGTAGCCGGTGCGGGCGATCAGCGCGGGGACGCCGGCGACGGTTCCGGGCAGGCCGGCGTAGTACTTCAGGCCGTCCAGGTCGGCGTCGGTGAGGGACTTCAGGATGCCGGGGGACTCCGGGCCCTGGACGGCGAGCAGCGCGTAGGCCTCGCGGTCGTCGCGGACCTCGGCGTCGAAGCCCTCGGCGCGGGCCACGAGCGCGTCCAGGACGATCTGGGCGTTGGAGGCGTTGGCGACGACCATGTACTCGGTCTCGCCCAGGCGGTAGACGATCAGGTCGTCGAGGATGCCGCCGTCCTCCTGGCAGATCATCGTGTAGCGGGCGCGGCCGTTGCCCACCGTGGAGATGTTGCCGACCAGGGCGTAGTCCAGAAGGTCGACGGCCTGCGGGCCCGTGACGGTGATCTCGCCCATGTGGGAGAGGTCGAAGAGGCCGGCCTGGTGACGGACGGCGTTGTGCTCGTCGCGCTCGCTGCCGTAGCGCAGCGGCATGTCCCAGCCGGCGAAGTCGGTCATGGTCGCGCCGAGCGAACGATGCAGCGCATCGAGGGCGGTCAGGCGGGGGGCAGTGCTCATCGGGTGGCTCCCGGGTCCCAGGGCGTGCGGGGCACGACATGCATGACGGAGGACGGTCCTCCCCATCTGTCATGGAACCTGAGAGGTTCACCGAGGGCATCCTCGGCTTGCACCTTGGGTGGGGTCGCGACAGGCGCGGCCCGCTTTTCAGATCTGCCTCATCCACGCGGTACGGGGCCTGAGAGATTCAAGGGAGGAACTTGCTCCTTCGGCGCCCGGGCGCACCCTGTGACTGCGGTGCGTGACCGGAACTCTCCCGCGCGGATTCGAGCGGCCGGTATGTGGTTGTGGACGCTCGTGCGAGCGCCTGCGCGCACATCATTGCACGGCGGTTCGGCCCGGCAAATCGCTTGCGTCTCATTACCCTTTCTTTACACTTCGTGGGCAAGGGTCTCCGCAGGGCCTACCAGGGGGAGCGACGCGATGCAGATGCCGCCGAGGATGCCGATGCGGCCGGTCCAGCGCGCCGGCGCCTACGCCACCGGTGCGGGCATACCCGTGCAGCACGCCGGAGCCCGCGCCCGCGCCCGGACCCGCCGGGGCCGACTGCTGCGCGACCTGCGCGACCGCGGCGGCCGGGGCCCCCGCGCCCTGGCCTTCGCCATGGGCGACGTCGTGGTCGTCTCCGGACTCCCCGGCAGCGGCAAGTCGACGCTCATGGGGCGCACGGCCGAGGGCCGCGCCATCGACTCCCAGCACACCCGCGAGCGCTGGGAGGCCCGGCTGCCCCGCTACCTGCCGTACGCCGTCTACCGCCCGCTCGCCCGCCTCGCGCACTACGCGGGGCTCCGCCGCGTCCTGCGCTCCGGCGCGAGCGTCGTCGTCCACGACTGCGGCACCCAGTCCTGGGTGCGCGGCTGGCTCGCCCGCGAGGCCAGGCGCCGCGGCACCGCCCTGCACCTGATCCTGCTCGACGTCGAGCCCGCGACCGCCCGCGAAGGGCAGCTGGCCCGCGGCCGCGGCGTCTCGGGCTACGCCTTCGCCCGCCACCGCCGCGCCGTCGGCCGGCTCGTGCGCACCGCCGAGGCCGGCCGGCTGCCACCGGGCTGCGCCTCGGTCACCCTGCTCGACCGGGACGCGGCCGACGCCCTGCGGAAGATCGGCTTCCGCGACGTGGCGTGAAGCACTCCACGGTCTTTCCGCACCTTTTTCGGTCACGGCGGCGCCGACGCGCCGTTAAGGTGCTGAACCGCACCATGTGCCGAGAGGGAGAAGACGAGACCGTGGACGTGACGTGGCCGGGCAATGAGCTCGAAGAGGTACTGGCCGCCTCGCTCGGCAACCCCTCGGCCGGCGGCCGCCTGGTCGAGGTGCTCGGGCGCAGCCCCGTATGGGTCCCGCTGCCCAACGGCGGAAGCCCCGACAGCAGCGACCTCGACCTGCCCACCCTGGAGATAGACGGCTACGCCTTCGTTCCCGTCTTCAGCTCCGAGCAGCAGTTCCTCGCCTGCGTCGGCGACCACATGTCCTTCACCGTCGCCCCCGCCCGCGACTTCGCCCGCGGCCTGCCCCCGCAGCTCGGCATCGCCGTGAACCCCGGCGGCACCGTCGGCGTCCCGCTGCCGCCGCCCGCCGTCGCCGAACTGTGCCGGGCCGGCCGCACCCCCCTCGACGGGCCCGCCAGCGGCGGCCGCGTCCGCCTCTTCGAGCCCGACTGGCAGGACGACCCCGTCGACTTCCTCGCCGCCGCGTCCGCCGAGTTCGAGGCCACCGGCACCGTCGCCACCGCCCGCCGCGTCCTCGCCAGCGTCGAGGGCACCGAACCCGCCCTCTTCATCGGCGTCCAGCTGCTCACCCCCGACGCCGACCGCAACGGGCCGCTCGACGCCCTCGGCCGCGCCCTCGGCCGGGTCGAGGCGGCCTGGCCGGTCAACCTCATCCTGCTCGACGTGGCACAGGACCCGGTCGGCGACTGGATGCTGGCGAAGGTGCGCCCCTTCTACCAGCGCGCCGCCGTGTGAGCGCCCCCCTGTTTAAGCTGAACTGATTCAAGCCGATCCACACCGCGATACGGACGACGAGGGGCGGGACCCAAAGGTGAGCGCGTCAGGCACCGCTGCGACCGGAATGGTCGAGCACACGCTGCGCCAGGTGACACCCGGGCGCCCCGACGCCTACGAGCAGCTGCTGCACGCCCTCGCCACCGCCGACGTCTGGATGCTGCTCTGGCAGGGCTCGCCCGGCTCGCCCGACGCCCAGTACGGGAACATGGAGGTCGACGGCTTCGGGTACGCGCCCTGCGTCACCTCCGCCCAGGAGCTCGCCGCCTCCGGCTGGAACCGCGCCCACGAGCTCGCCTCCGGCCTGGAGATCGCCCGCGCCCTCTATCCCGACCGCTGGGGCATCTGGCTGAATCCGCACGCCCCCGGCGGCGGCGTCGGCATCCCCTGGGCCGATCTGCGCCGCATCGCCACCGGCCTGGACCGGATGCCCGCCGGACCCCTGCGCCTGACCGAACCCGCCGTGGAGATCCCGCAGTTCTACGCCCTGCTCACGCAGAACGCCCACCGCACCCCGGCCGTGCGCTCGCTTCGCCGCGCCTGGGTGCAGCCCGCGCTGGGCTCCCCGTACCTCGCGATCGGTCTGGACCTGTACGACTCCTCGCCGGCCTCCGTCGAGGCGGTGCGCACGATGATGCGCCAGACCGTCGCGTCCGTCCCCGAGGGGCTGCCCGTCTCCACCGTCGCGATGTCCGACGCGTACGACCCGGTCGCGATGTGGCTGCACGCCCACGCCCGGCCCTTCTACGACCGCGACGCGCACGCCGCTCCCGCGGCCCCGCCCGCCCCCGGCTACGGCTACCCGCCGGCCGCGCCCCGCCCGTACTGACCCGTCCCGGACGGGTACGTCCGTTCCGTCGCTTCCGTCGCCCCAATTCACTCCTGCCCGACAGGAGTTGAGCGGGATGTCCGGTCTGGCCGAATAGCGGCCGAGTTGGTCCGCTCACGCGATCACGACGTCCGGATAACGGAAGACAACGCACCGCATCACGTTTACGCAAACATTCCTCTTGGGGTCTGGCGGGTGATCGCGGACACATTGAAGACTCCCCGGAACACCAGGCGTTCGGCTCCCCCCGAGCCGGTGCCCAGCAGTTGTTCCACCGAGCCGCTACCCGCGGCGGGCAAGGGCCGGCGACCCGGCGGCCGAGAGGGGTCCTCACCACGATGACGGCACCACTGCACGAGACGAATGCGGCTGAGCAGGCCGCGGCCGTCGACGCCGTGCCCGACGCGCCGGCCAAGGCGATCGAGGGACGTTCCCCCTGGAAGATCGCCTGGACCCGGCTGAAGCGCGACAAACTCGCCCTCGCGGGCGCCTTCGTGGTCGTCTTCCTGATCCTGGTCGCGATCTTCGCGCCGGTCATCGTCGGCCTCCTCGGCCACCCGCCGGACGAGTTCCACGAGGACCAGATCGACCCGCTCTTCGGCACCCCGATCGGCTCCTGGGGCGGCGTGAGCTCCGACTTCCTCTTCGGCGTCGAGCCGGTCAACGGCCGCGACGTCTTCAGCCGCATCGTCTACGGCGCCCGGATCTCGCTGCTCGTGGCCTTCGCCGCCGCGCTCTTCGCGGTCCTGCTCGGCACCGTCCTCGGTGTCGTCGCCGGCTACTTCGGCGGCTGGATCGATGCGGCCCTCAGCCGGGTCATGGACGTCATGCTCGCCTTCCCGCAGCTGCTGTTCACGATCGCCCTGGTCTCCGTGCTGCCGAACCAGCTCCTCGGACTCGACGGATCGGGCGTCCGCATCGTCGCCCTGGTCGTCGTGATCGGCTTCTTCGGCTGGCCCTACGTGGGCCGCATCGTCCGCGGCCAGACGCTCAGCCTGCGCAACCGCGAGTACGTCGAGGCCGCCCAGAGCCTGGGCGCCGGCCGGCTGTACATCCTGCGCCGGGAGCTGCTGCCCAACCTGATCGCACCGATCATGGTCTATACCACTCTCATGATCCCCACCAACATCCTCACCGAAGCGGCGCTCAGCTTCCTCGGTGCGGGTGTGAAGCCTCCCACCGCTTCCTGGGGGCAGATGCTGTCGACGGCCATCACCACCTACGAGGCCGACCCGCTCTTCATGGTGATCCCCGGCCTCGCGATCTTCATCACCGTGCTGGCGTTCAACCTCTTCGGCGACGGCGTGCGCGACGCGCTCGACCCGAAGAGCTCCCGCTGACCGTACGCCGTTCACCGCAAGACCAGCCCCTGCCGCTGTCGACAGGAGGCACATCCCCCAACGGCGGACCACCGTGACAACGGCCGCCACTACTTCGGAGGTTGCTCGACCATGACTCTGAACAGCTCCCAGAGGCGCAGAATCGCCGCAGGCGCGCTGCTCGCCGCGGCCACGATGGTCGCGACCACCGCGTGTGGCGGCGGCAAGGGCGGCGACAGCGGCGGCAAGGGCGGCAAGGCGGGTGCGCCCGGCTTCAACGCCGCGGTCAACCAGGTCGCCAGCCCCTCCGACAAGAAGGGCGGCGAGCTGAAGTTCATCGGCTCGCAGGAGGCCGACTCGTGGGACCCGCAGCGCGGCTACTACGGCTTCGTGTGGGACTTCCAGCGCTACTACACGCGCCAGCTGGTCTCGTTCAAGTCCGAGCCGGGCGCCGCCTCCACCGAGCTGGTCCCGGACCTCGCCACCGACGCGGGCAAGGTCTCGGCCGACGGCCTCACCTACACGTTCACGCTGAAGGACGGCGTGAAGTGGGAGGACGGCAAGCCGATCACCTCCAAGGACGTCAAGTACGGCATCGAGCGCATCTGGGCCCAGGACGTCATCTCCGGCGGCCCGATCTACCTCCAGCAGGTCCTCGACCCCAAGAAGACCTACGCGGGCCCGTACAAGGACACCGCCGCGGACAAGCTGGGCCTCAAGGCGATCGAGACCCCGGACGACAAGACCATCGTCTTCAAGCTGCCGGTCGCCAACGGTGACTTCCTGCAGATGCTGGCGATGCCCGCCGCCTCCCCGGTCCGCCAGGACAAGGACACCAAGGCCAAGTACGGCCTGAACGTCTTCTCCTCCGGCCCGTACAAGTGGCAGTCGTACGCGCCGAACAAGTCCATGAAGCTCGTGCGCAACGAGAACTGGGACGCCAAGTCGGACACCATCCGCAAGGCCCTCCCGGACACCATCAGCGTCACGTTCACCACGAACGCCGACGACATGGACAACCGCCTGATCGAGGGCGAGTACGACCTCGACATCAACGCGACCGGTGTCGGCGCCGCCGCCCGCCAGAAGGTTCTCCAGCAGAACAAGGCGAACGCGGACAACCCGCAGACCGGCTTCATCCGTTACGCGGTCTTCCCGCAGACGGTCATCACCAACGTCGAGTGCCGCAAGGCCATCATCTACGCGGCCGACTCGAAGTCCCTCCAGACCGCCCGTGGCGGCCCGCAGGCCGGTGGCGACATCGCCTCCAACATGCTGCCGCCGGCGATCAAGGGTGCCGACCCGAAGTACGACCCGTACGGCAAGCTGGGCGGTGCCCCGGACGTCGCCAAGGCGAAGGACGCGCTGAAGAAGTGCGGTAAGCCGAACGGCTTCAAGACCACGATCGCGGTCCGCAACAACAAGAAGATCGAGATCGCGACCGCCGAGTCCCTCCAGCAGTCGCTGAAGGCCGTCGGCATCGACGCCCAGATCGACCAGTTCGACGGCGCCCAGACCTCCGGCATCATCGGTTCGCCGAAGGTGGTCAAGGAGAAGGGCTACGGCATCATCATCATGGGCTGGGGCGCCGACTTCCCGACCGGCCAGGGCTTCCTGCAGCCGCTCGTCGACGGCCGCTTCATCCTGCAGTCCGGCAACAACAACTTCTCCGAGCTGAACGACCCGGCCGTCAACGGCCTGTTCGACCAGGCGCTGAAGGAGACCGACCCGACCAAGGCCGGCGAGATCTACAAGCAGATCAACACCAAGGTCTCCGAGGCCGCGGTCTACCTGCCCTTCACCCACGAGAAGAACATCATCTGGCGCGGTTCGCGCCTGACCAACGTCTACACGGCCGACGCCTACAACGGCCGCTACGACTACGCGTCGCTCGGCGTCGTCAAGTAAGTCGCCTCCAGCCGAGTCTGAAAACCAACTCGCTCCAACGGCGCACCCGCCGCTAGGTCCGAAGGGCAGGTGAGGGCCGTGCGCGGCGGCCGGGGAACCCGATCGGGTTCCCCGGCCGCCGACCGGCCGACCGCATGCTTGCATACATAATCCGACGGCTCTTCGCCGTCGTCATGATGCTGCTCGTCGTCACCCTGGTGACGCTCAGCATCTTCTTCCTCATCCCCAAGCTGACCGGCAGTGACCCTGCCGCGATGTTCGTCGGCAAGCAGGCGGATCCGGCTGCCATCGAAGGCGTCCGTCAGAAGCTGGGCCTCGGCGATCCGATCCTGGTGCAGTTCTGGCACTTCGTCTCCGGGATCTTCGTCGGCCGCGACTACGTGGGCGGCGGCGACTCCATCCACTGCGCGGCGCCCTGCTTCGGCTACTCGTTCAAGACCGAGCAGGACGTCTGGTCCATGCTGGTCGACGCCTTCCCGATCACCCTGTCCATGGTCATCGGCGCGGCCGTGCTGTGGCTGGTCCTCGGCGTCTCCACGGGCGTCCTCTCCGCGCTCAAGCGGGGCACGATCGTCGACCGCGCGGCGATGATCACCGCGCTCGCCGGCGTCTCGCTCCCCATCTTCTTCACGGCCATGCTGGCGATGCTCGTCTTCCGCACCCAGCTCGGCTGGCTCGACGCCACGTACGTGCCGATCGGCGACTCCATCGGCGGCTGGTTCGGCGGCCTGATCCTCCCGTGGGTCACGCTCGCCTTCCTGTACGCGGCGATGTACGCGCGCCTCACCCGCGCCACCATGCTGGAGGTCCTCGGCGAGGACTACATCCGCACCGCGCGGGCCAAGGGCCTGCCGGAGCCGGTGGTGCTCGGCAAGCACGCGATGCGCTCCACCATGACCCCCATCCTGACCATCTTCGGCATGGACCTCGGCGCCCTCGTCGGCGGCGCGATCCTGACCGAGACCGCGTTCAACCTCCAGGGCCTCGGCTGGATGGCCATCAAGGGCGTGAGCGACCGCGACCTGCCGCTGATCATGGCCGTCACGCTCATCACCGCCGCCTGTGTCGTCCTCGCGAACCTCGTGGTGGACCTTATGTACGCAGTGATCGACCCCCGAGTGAGGCTGGCATGACCGACAAGCTGGCACGGACCGGCGCCGCCGTCGGCGAGCCGGTCGCCACCGGGAACGCGCCCTCCGACGCGTTCCTCGACGTCCGCGACCTGAAGATCCACTTCCCGACCGACGACGGCCTGGTGAAGTCGGTCGACGGCCTCACCTTCCAGCTGGAGAAGGGCAAGACCCTCGGCATCGTGGGCGAGTCCGGCTCCGGCAAGTCGGTCACCTCGCTCGGCATCATGGGCCTGCACACCGTCGGCCAGTACGGCCGGCAGAAGGCCCGCATCTCCGGCGAGATCTGGCTCAACGGCCGGGAGCTGCTCACCGCCGACGCGGACACCGTGCGGAAGATGCGCGGCCGCGAGATGGCGATGATCTTCCAGGACCCGCTGTCCGCGATGCACCCGTACTACACGGTCGGCCACCAGATCGTGGAGGCCTACCGGGTCCACCACAACGTCGACAAGAAGACCGCCCGCAGGCGGGCCGTCGAACTCCTCGACCGGGTGGGCATCCCCGAGCCGGCCAAGCGCTTCGACAACTACCCGCACGAGTTCTCCGGCGGTATGCGCCAGCGCGCGATGATCGCGATGGCGCTGGTCAACAACCCCGAGCTGCTCATCGCGGACGAGCCGACCACCGCGCTCGACGTGACCGTCCAGGCGCAGATCCTCGACCTGATGCGGGACCTGCAGAAGGAGTTCGGCTCCGCGGTCATCATCATCACGCACGACCTCGGCGTGGTCGCCGAGATCGCTGACGACATCCTCGTGATGTACGGCGGACGGTGCGTGGAGCGCGGCTCGGCCGAGGACGTCTTCTACGAGCCGAAGCACCCCTACACCTGGGGCCTGCTGGGCTCCATGCCGCGCATCGACCGGGAGCAGACCGAACGGCTCATCCCGGTCAAGGGCAACCCGCCCAGCCTCATCAACGTCCCCAGCGGCTGCGCCTTCAACCCGCGCTGCCCGTACGCGGACGTCCCCAAGGGCGGCATCACCCGGACCGTGCGCCCCGAGCTGACGGAGACCGGTTCCCGACACTTCTCGGCCTGCCACATGTCGCAGGAGGAGCGGAACCGGATCTGGACCGAAGAGATTGCGCCGAAGCTGTGAGCGAGACGACGGAACCCCTGCTGAAGGTCACCGGCCTGCAGAAGCACTTCCCCATCAAGAAGGGGCTGCTGCAGCGCCAGACCGGCGCCGTGAAGGCGGTCGACGGGATCGACTTCGAGGTCTATCCCGGAGAGACCCTCGGCGTGGTCGGCGAGTCCGGCTGCGGCAAGTCGACGATGGGCCGCCTGATCACCCGTCTCCTGGAACCGACCGGCGGGAAGATCGAGTTCGAGGGCACGGACATCTCGCACCTCGGCGTCGCGAAGATGCGCCCGCTGCGCCGCGACGTCCAGATGATCTTCCAGGACCCGTACGGTTCCCTGAACCCGCGCCACACGGTCGGCGCGATCGTCTCGGCCCCCTTCAAGCTGCAGGGCGTCGAGCCCGAGGGCGGCGTGAAGAAGGAGGTCCAGCGCCTCCTCGGCCTGGTCGGCCTCAACCCCGAGCACTACAACCGCTACCCGCACGAGTTCTCGGGCGGCCAGCGCCAGCGCATCGGCATCGCCCGCGCGCTCGCGCTCAAGCCCAAGCTGGTGGTCGCGGACGAGCCCGTCTCCGCCCTGGACGTCTCCATCCAGGCGCAGGTGGTCAACCTCCTGGACGACCTCCAGGAGGAGCTCGGCCTCACCTACGTGATCATCGCGCACGACCTGTCGGTCATCCGGCACGTGTCGGACCGCATCGCGGTCATGTACCTGGGCAAGGTCGTCGAGCTCGCCGACCGCAAGTCCCTGTACGAGAGCCCGATGCACCCGTACACCCGCGCGCTGATGTCCGCGGTCCCGATCCCGGACCCGCGCCGGCGGGGCCAGAAGACCGACCGCATCCTGCTCACCGGCGACGTCCCGTCGCCGATCGCCCCGCCGCCGGGCTGCCGCTTCCACACCCGCTGCTGGAAGGCGACGGAGCTGTGCAAGACCCAGGAGCCCCCGCTCCTGGAGCTGCGGCCGGGCCAGCGCGTGGCCTGCCACCACCCGGAGAACGCGGACGGCCTGAGCGTCCCCGCGGCGCGCGAGTCGGTGGAGGTCGCCATCACGAAGAAGCCGGAGGCGACCGCCCCGGAGGAGACCGCCCCCGAGCCGGACGCGACGGACGAGGCGACGCCAGAGTCCTGAAGCCGTCACGAGGCCCCCACGGCCCGCCCGGGCCGTGGGGGCCTCGTGCCCATGTCAGGCCCGCCCGGGAACAAGCGGCACAATTGGGCGGTGCTCCACGATCTGTTCAATCCCTCCGTCCAGCACGCCCTGGACCTCATCGGCATCTTCGTCTTCGCGATCTCCGGCGCCCTCCTGGCCGTACGCAAGAACTTCGACGTCTTCGGCATCGCGGTCCTCGCCGAGGCGACGGCGCTGGGCGGCGGCATCGTCCGCGACCTGATCATCGGCGCGGTGCCCCCGGCGGCCTTCACGGACCTCGGCTACTTCCTGATGCCCCTGGTCGCGAGCGGCCTGGTCTTCTTCCTGCACCCCGAGGTGGAGCGCACCCAGACCGCGGTTAACGTCTTCGACGCGGCGGGCCTCGGACTCTTCTGTGTCACGGGCACCACCAAGGCGTACGACTACGGCCTCGGCCTGACCTCCTCCGCGGCGCTCGGCCTGGTGACGGCCGTCGGCGGCGGTGTGCTGCGCGACGTGCTGGCCAACGAGGTGCCGTCGCTGCTGCGCTGGGACCGCGACCTGTACGCCGTGCCGGCGATGGTGGGCGCCACGATGGTGGTGCTCTGCATCCGCTTCGACGCGCTCAACGTGTTCACGAGCAGCGCGGCCGTGCTCACCGCGTTCGTGCTGCGCCTCCTGGCGATGCGCTATCACTGGCGGGCGCCGCGCGCCTGGAACCGGCGCTCCTCCGCCCGCGAGGAACCCGAAAAAGCTACCGCTCAGTAGCTAAATCCTGTACGGTCGCCGCCATGAGCACGAGCATCGAGGCGACGAGCGAGTTCGACCGCGACACGGCCGTCACCCTGCGCGCCCCGGGCGTCTACGACGCCGAACTCTCCGCGGGCTGGACGATCATCCAGGCGGTCAACGGCGGCTACCTGCTCGCCCTCCTCGGTCGCGCCCTCGGCGACCACCTGCCCCACCCGGACCCGTTCACGATCTCGGCGCACTACCTGACGCCGTCCGTGCCGGGCCCGGCGGTCATCCGCACCGAGACGGTCCGCACCGGCCGCACCCTCTCCACCGGCCAGGCCTCCCTCTTCCAGTACGCGGAGGACGGCACCGAGGTCGAGCGCATCCGCGTGCTGGCCTCCTACGGCGACCTGGACCAGCTCCCCGCCGAGGTCCGCACCACGGCGACCCCGCCGGCCATGGCCCCCATCGACCAGTGCTTCGGCGCCTCGGACGGCCCGACCCCCCAGATCCCCGGCTCCTCGGCGATCACGGAGCGCCTGGACATCCGCCTGGACCCGGCCTGCGTGGGCTGGGCGATCGGCGCGCCCTCCGGCAAGGGCGAGATGCGCGCCTGGTTCGGCCTGGCCGACGCCCGCGACCCGGACCCGCTCTCCCTCCTCCTCACGGTCGACGCGCTGCCGCCGACCTCCTTCGAGCTGGGCCTCAAGGGCTGGACCCCCACGGTGGAGCTCACGACCCACGTCCGCTGCCGCCCGGCCCCCGGCCCGCTGCGCGTCTCCATCACCACCCGCAACCTGGCGGGCGGCTTCCTGGAGGAGGACGCGGAGGTCTGGGACTCGGCCGACCGCCTGGTGGCCCAGTCCCGCCAGCTGGCGAGGGCCCCCCGGGGCTGACCGGACACCCGACGACGGCGGGGAGGGCGGCGGGGCCGGAGCGGGGGTGGGGGTGTCCGGACGTGGCGGCGCCCGTGACGAGCGAAGCGAAGTGAAGGTCGCGGTCCGGACACCCCCACCCCCGCGGAGGTTCCGGCGCCCGTGGAGGCACGGGTCTCGGGGCGAAGGCCCCCTGAGGGGAAGCCCCGGACGGGATCAAGGGCGAAGGCGAGGCCACGCCGAGCGGAAGCCGAGCGGCGGGATAAGAGCGCCACAAACAGGCCACACGACGGCCCGCCCCACCCGGCCTCGTAGAATCGACCCACCATGGCTTACCTCGACCACGCGGCGACCACGCCCATGCTCCCCGAGGCGATCGAGGCGATGACCGCCCAGCTCGCCGTCACGGGCAACGCCTCCTCGCTGCACGCCGCAGGCCGGCGCGCCCGGCGGACCGTCGAGGAGGCCCGCGAGACGCTCGCGAGCGCGCTCGGCGCCCGCCCCAGCGAGGTCGTCTTCACCTCGGGCGGCACCGAGGCCGACAACCTCGCCGTCAAGGGCCTCTACTGGGCCCGCCGCGCCGCCGACCCGCGCCGCACCCGCGTCCTGTCGAGCCCGGTCGAGCACCACGCCGTGCTGGACGCCGTCGACTGGCTGGCCACCCACGAGGGCGCCACGGTCGAGTACCTCCCGGTGGACCGGTACGGCCGGGTGCACCCCGAGGCCCTGCGCGAGGCCGTCGCCCGCGACCCCGGCTCCGTCGCGCTCGCCACCGTGATGTGGGCGAACAACGAGATCGGCACGGTCATGCCGGTCCGCGAACTGGCGGACGTGGCGGCCGAGTTCGGCGTGCCGCTGCACGCCGACGCGGTCCAGGCCTTCGGTCAGGTCCCGGTCGACTTCGCCGCCTCCGGCCTCGCCGCGATGACGGTCTCGGGCCACAAGATCGGCGGCCCGTACGGCATCGGCGCCCTGCTCCTGGGCCGTGAGTACACCCCGGTCCCGGTCCTGCACGGCGGCGGCCAGGAGCGCCACGTCCGCTCCGGCACCCTCGACGTACCGGCCATCGCGGCCTTCGCCGTGGCCGGACGCCTCGCGGCGGAGGGCCGCGAGGAGTTCGCCCGCACGGTGGGCGCCCTGCGCGACGAGCTGGTCACGGCGGTCCGGACGGCCGTCCCGGACGCGCTGCTCGGCGGCGACCCGGACGACCGCCTCCCGGCCAACGCGCACTTCACCTTCCCCGGCTGCGAGGGCGACTCCCTGCTCCTCCTCCTGGACGCCGCCGGCATCGAGTGCTCGACGGGCTCGGCCTGCACGGCGGGCATCGCGCAGCCGAGCCACGTGCTGCTCGCGACGGGCACGGACCCGGACCTGGCCCGCGGCACCCTCCGCTTCACGCTCGGCCACACCTCCACCAAGGAGGACGTGACGGCGGTGGCGGAGGCGATCGGCCCGGCCGTGGAACGCGCGAGGACCGCCGGCCTCAGCTGACCGGGGCGGGCGTCCGGTCGAGCCGCGCCCGCTCCTTCCGCACGAGCCCCAGGTACCGCTCCCAGTCCCAGTGCGGGCCGGGGTCGGTGTGGTCGGTCCCGGGCACCTCGACGTGCCCGATGACGTGCTTCCGGTCGACGGGTATCCCGTACCGCCGGCAGATGTCGGCCGTCAGCCGCGCCGACGCCGCGTACATCGCCGCCGTGAAGTCCTCGGGCCGGTCGACGAAGCCCTCGTGCTCGATGCCGATGCTGCGCTCGTTCATGTCCCGGTTGCCCGCGTGGTAGGCGACGTCGAGCTCGCGGACCATCTGCGCGATGTGCCCGTCCTTGCGCACCACGTAGTGCGCGGCGGCGGCGTGCGAGGGGTCCTTGAAGACCTTCACCGCCGAGGCGTAGCTGCCCTGCACGACATGGATCACGACCCGGTCGACGGCGTAGTCGCCCGGCCGGTCGGCCCGCCGCCAGTTGTAGTCGGACGCCGCGGTCCACTCGGCGCCCTTGTGATCGAGCTCGCCCTCGGTCCGCCGCCGCTCGGTCCCCGGCAGCCGCCACCACAGCCGGGCCAGCTCGTCCCGGGCGAGCACGGCGGTGCCGGCGACGGCGACCCCGCCCCCGATCAGGAACGCCCGCCGCGAGGTCCCGCCCTTCCCGCTCTTCCGACCCTTCCCACCCGTCCCGCCCTTCACGCTCTTCGCACCCTTGCCACTCGTCCCGCTGTTCCGATTCCCCTGCTTCCCCATATGACCGAGAACGCTTACTCCGGCGACCACGGTTCCCCGGCCCCGTACCCTGGTAGGGCTATGACTCAGACCCCGCAGCAGCGCCCCCTCCGTGTCCTCGCCGCCATGTCCGGCGGGGTCGACTCCGCCGTCGCCGCCGCCCGCGCCGTCGAGGCGGGCCACGACGTCACCGGCGTGCACCTCGCCCTGTCCGCGAACCCGCAGTCGTTCCGCACCGGTGCGCGGGGCTGTTGCACCATCGAGGACTCCCGCGACGCCCGCCGCGCGGCGGACGTCATCGGCATCCCCTTCTACGTGTGGGACCTGGCCGAGCGCTTCCGCGAGGACGTCGTGGACGACTTCGTCGCCGAGTACGAGGCGGGCCGCACGCCCAACCCGTGCCTGCGCTGCAACGAGAAGATCAAGTTCGCGGCGCTCCTCGACAAGGCCCTCGCCCTCGGCTTCGACGCCGTGTGCACCGGCCACTACGCGACGGTGCTGGTGCGCGAGGACGGCACGCGCGAGCTGCACCGGGCCTCGGACATGGCCAAGGACCAGTCGTACGTCCTGGGCGTCCTCGACGAGAAGCAACTGGCGCACGCCATGTTCCCGCTCGGCGACACCCTGACCACCAAGGACGAGATCCGCGCGGAGGCGGAGCGGCGCGGCCTGGCCGTCGCGAAGAAGCCCGACAGCCACGACATCTGCTTCATCGCGGACGGCGACACGCAGGGCTTCCTCGCGGCCCGCCTGGGCAAGGCGGAGGGCGACATCGTCGACGAGTCGGGGGCCAGGATCGGCACCCACGAGGGCGCGTACGGCTTCACGATCGGCCAGCGCAAGGGCCTGCGCATCGGGCACCCCGCCGCGGACGGCAAGCCCCGCTACGTCCTCGACATCTCCCCGGTGAACAACACGGTCACCGTCGGCCCCGCCGAGTCCCTGGACGTCACGGGCCTCACCGCGATCAAGCCCCGCTGGTGCGGCACGCCCCCCGAGGGCCCCGGCCGCTACACCGCCCAGCTCCGCGCGCACGGCGGCGAGACGCCGGTGAACGCGGAGATGCGGGACGGCGAGCTGACGGTCGCCTTCGACCAGCCGGTCCGGGGCGTGGCCCCCGGCCAGGCGATCGTCCTGTACGACGACACCCGCGTGGTGGGCTCGGCGACGATCGCGACGACGGTCCGGGCGACCGCGGCACGACAGACGGCCTGACCGCCGGGCCGCCGCGCCGATCGGTCCGATCAGCGCGACCGGTCCGGTGGTTCAGCCCCCCACAGCGGCCCCGTCGCGCCCGTCGCCCCCTACGGCCCCGTCGACGCCGAGGACCTCCTCCAGGAACTCCGCCAGCACCGGCGCGAGCACATGCGGCGCCACCTCGTCCGTCTGCCCCGTGAGCGTGCGGTGCCGGCCGCGGGGGACGGCCGCGGCGACCGTACGGGCCGCCCGGCGCGTCCCGGCGGGGCTGGAGCCGCCGTCGATCACGAGGACGCGGGCCAGGACCCGGCCGAGTCCGTCGGCGGCCCCGTCGGTGTACGGCGGCTCGTACACCGACACCGCCCCGACCGGCACCCCGGCCGCCGCGGCGGCGAGCGCCAGCCCCCCGCCGGAGGCCGTGCCGTGCACGGCCGCGGCCCCGCCCACCGCGTCCACGACCAGCGCGAGGTCCCCGATCTCGCGCTCGACCGGACCCGCCCCGCCCCTCCGCTCGTAGACGACGACCGGGAAGCGCCGGGCGAGCAGCCCGGCCAGCACCCGCTCGCCGCCGCCCTCCCCGGGGCCCCCGCCCACCAGGATCACCGGCGGCCCGTCTCCGTACCGCTCGTAGGGGATCCGCGTCCCGTCCTGCGCCGTGACCAGGCCCGGGGCCCGGCCCGCCGTGAAGCACACCTCGTCCATGGAAGCTCAGACCGGGACGGCTCCCGGAACTCATCGCTCCCCGGCGGAACTTCCGGGAAAAATCTCGAAGCCGTCGCGAAGGCCTACCGTGGGGCCCATGAACATCTGCGTCTTCCTCTCCGCCGCCGACCTCGACGAGCGCTACACGGCCCCCGCCCGCGACTTCGCCACCCGCCTCGGCAAGGCCGGTCACACCCTGGTCTGGGGCGGCTCCGACACGGGCCTGATGAAGGTCGTCGCGGACGGTGTCGAGGAGGCGGGCGGGCGCCTGGTCGGCGTCTCGGTCGACTTCCTCGCCGCGAAGGCCCGCCCCCGCGCGGACGAGATGGTCGTCACGAAGGACCTCGCCGAGCGCAAGGCGCTGCTGCTCGCCAAGTGCGACGCGATCGTCGTCATGGTCGGGGGCACCGGCACCCTCGACGAGGCCACCGAGATCCTGGAGCTGAAGAAGCACGGCAAGCACACCAAGCCGGTCGTGCTGCTCAACACCGCGGGCTTCTACGACGGCCTCAAGGCGCAGTTCCGCCGCATGGAGGAGGAGAACTTCCTTCCTCTGCCGCTCGCCGACCTGGTCTTCTTCGCGGAGGACGGGGCGGCCGCACTGGGGTATCTGGAGGAGGCCGTGGGCTCGCGCGGATGATGCGAGCATGGGCCCCATGGCAACTCATGTGATCACCGGAGCGGGCTCCGGCATCGGCGCCGCCGTCGCGCGGCGGCTGCACGCGCGCGGGGACGAGCTCGTGCTGCACGCGCGGGACGCGGGGCGGGCGAAGGAGCTGGCGGCCGAGTTCCCTGGGGCCCGGACGCTCGTCGGGGACCTCGCGGACCCGGACCGGCTGTCCTGGGCGTTCTCGCACCAGACCCTGCCCGAGCGCGTCGACACCCTGCTGCACATCGCGGGCGTCGTCGACCTGGGACCGGTCGGTGAGCTCACCCCCAAGACCTGGCACCACCAGCTCAACGTCAACCTGGTCGCCCCCGCCGAGCTGACCCGCCACTTCCTGCCCCAACTGCGGGTCACCAAGGGCCACGTCGTCTTCGTGAACTCGGGCGCCGGCCTCAACGCGCACGCCGAGTGGAGCGCGTACGCCGCCTCCAAGCACGGCCTCAGGGCGCTCGCGGACTCCCTGCGCCACGAGGAGCACGACAACGGGGTCCGGGTCACCTCCGTGTACCCGGGGCGCACGGCCAGCCCCATGCAGGCGAAGGTGCACCAGCAGGAGGGCAAGGAGTACGACGCCGACCGCTGGATCGACCCCGAGTCGGTGGCGACCACCATCGTCATGGCGATCGACCTGCCGCGCGACGCCGAGGTCAACGACCTGTCGGTCCGCCCGGGGCGCTGAGCCGATGACGGGGGGCGGGACGGCGGGGAGCGACCCGACCGCCGGGGGCGGTGCGGTGGCGCACGACCCGGCCACAGGGGGTGGTGCGGTGGCGCACGACCCGGCCACAGGGGGTGGTGCGGTGGCGCACGACCCGGCCACAGGGGGTGGTGCGGTGGCGCACGACCCGGCCACAGGGGGTGGTGCCGTGGCGCACGACCCGGCCACAGGGGGCGGTGCCGTGGCGCACGACCCGGCCACAAGGGGCGGTGCCGTGGCGCACGACCCGACCACAAGGGGCGGTGCGGTGGCGCACAACTCGGTCACCGGCGGGACGCACGGCACCGTCGTCCAGGCCGGGCACATCGAGCACCTCGTCGTGCAGCAGGGCCCGCCCCCGGCCGACGAGGTCACCGTCGCCCCGCCCTGGGGACGCCGGGGCACCCCGCTCCGAGGACGGGACGAACTGCTCGCCCGGCTCCGGACGGCCCACGGCACGCACGTGCTGTACGGCCTCGGGGGCGTCGGCAAGACCAGCCTCGCCCTGGAGGCCGCGCGTGGCTTCGCGGCCGGGGGTGCGCCCGTGTGGTGGGTCGCCGCCCAGGACTCGGGCCGGCTCGCGGGCGGGTTGCGCGCGGTCGCCCGCCGGGTGGGCCTGCGGGAGGACGAACTCGCCGCGGGGCAGACCGCCGACCTGCTGTGGGAGCGCCTCGGCGCCCTGCCGGGCCCTTGGCTGCTCGTCGTCGACAACGCGGACGAGCTCGCCCTGCTCGACGGACCGGGCTCCCTGGCCGCCGGTACGGGCTGGGTGCGGATCCCGGCGGGCGCGGGCGGGCTCGTGCTCGTCACCACCCGGGACGGAGACCTGGCCGCCTGGGGCGCGGGGCCCGCGCTGCACCCGCTGGGCGCGCTGCCGGGGGAGGAGGGCGCCCGGGTCCTCGCGGACCGGGCGGGGGAGGAGGCCGGTCCCATGGCGGACGCCGAGCCGCTCGCCGTGCGCCTGGGCGGCCTGCCTCTCGCCCTGGACAGCGCGGGGCGCTATCTCGCCTCCGTCACCGAACGCCCCGCCTTCCTCCGTACACCCGGCGAACCCGCCACGTACGGGGCCTATCTCGCCGCCCTCGGCACCGGCGACCTAGCGGTCGACGGCGACGGCACCCTGGCCCGCATATGGGCCATGTCCCTGCGGCTGCTGCGCGACCGGGGCCACGCCCACGCCGAGGAGCTGCTGCGGGTCCTGGCCGGGTTCGCCGACGCGCCCGTACCGCTGCGGGTGTTCGCGCCGGAGCGGCTCACGATCCCGCCCGGCGAGCTGTGGAGCTGCCTCCAGGCCCTGGACCTGCTGGGCCTCGTGTCCCTGCGCGCGGACGGCGAGCCGGTGGTGATGCTGCACCCGCTGGTGCGGGACGCGTACCGGGGCGAGCGGGAGCGGCTGTCGGCGGAGCTGGCGGTGCGCGTCGAGGACCCCAAGGCGCTGGTGCCGCTGTGGCCGCTGCTCGTCCCGCACCTACTGGACGACCTCGGGCCGGGCGTGGACGAGACGGGCTGGACGGGCGCCGTCCGCGCGGTGCGGTCGCTGAGCGCGCGGGGCCTGGTCCTGGAGGCCGTCGAACGGGGTCTCGCCGTCCACGAGGGCGCGGCGCGCCACCTGCCGGCGGGCCATCGCACCGTGCTCGCGGCGGGCTGCGAGTACGGGGACGCCCTGCTGGCCTCCGGGCGCGAGGACGAGGCCCTGCACGTGCTCGACCGGCTCATCGAGGAGTCGGCCGCGGCGGCCGGGTCCGACGAGCTGCTCGTGGTGCGGGCCCGGAACCTGCGGGGCGTGGCCCTGCACCAGTGCGGCGATCTCGAAGCCGCCCGGGCCGAGTTCACCGCCCTGATCGAGGGCGAGTCCCGACTCCTGGGGGACGACGACCAGCAGGCCCTGGCGGCCCGCGCCAACCTGGCCATGATCCTCGCGCAGCTCCACCGGACCGAGGACGCCCTGGCGGAGATGGACATCGTGCTGGCCGCGGGGACCCGGCTGCTCGGTCCCGACGACCGGGACACGCTCACGACCCGGATGAACCGGGCGTGGATCCTGCGGGAGCTCGGCGAAGCGGAGACCGCCCGCGAGGAGGCGGAAGCCGTCGTCGAGGCCCGGGGCCGGCGCTTCGGCCCCGACCATCCGGACACCCTCGCCGCCCGCTTCAACCTCGCCACCATGCTCGACCCCGCGACCGCCCACGCCGAACTCGCCGCCGTCCTGGACGCCCGTACCCGCGTCCTCGGCCTCGACAACCCCGTCACCGTCGCCACCCGCGAGGCCCTGGAGCGTACGCGACGTACGCTTCCCGGGTGAGCGAGAAGAGCGACAAGAGCGCATTCCCCTGGGCCGCCGCCACCGGAGTCGGGTCCATGCCCGGCGGTGACGCCCGTGAGGCCGCCAAGACCGTCACCGGGTCCTTCGAGGACTTCCCGTTCCTGGCGGAGCTGCCCGCGCGGGGGCCCGGCGCGGACATGATCGGGCGGACGGCGGGGATGCTCGTCGAGCTGTACGCGCACGTGGAGCCGAGCGGCTGGCGGATCAGCGACCGGCCGGGGCGCGACACCCGGCGGGCCAGGTCCTGGCTGCGGGAGGACCTCGACGCCCTGGAGGAGTTCACCCAGGGGTACGAGGGGCCGCTCAAGGTGCAGGCGGTGGGGCCGTGGACGCTCGCCGCGGCGCTTGAACTGCGGGGCGGCGAGGCGATGCTCGGGGATCCGGGGGCCGTACGGGACCTGGCGGGCTCGCTCGCGGAGGGGCTGCGCGGGCACCTCGCCGAGGTGCGCAGGCGCGTCCCGGGCGCGCGGCTGGTGCTCCAGTTCGACGAGCCGTCCCTGACGTCGGTGCTGCTCGGCCAGGTCCGCACCGCCAGCGGCTACCGCACCTACCGGGCCGTCGACCGGCAGGTCGTGGAGGGCACGCTGCGCGAGGTGATGGAGGCGCACGACGGTCCGGTGGTCGTGCACTCCTGCGCTCCCGGCGTGCCGTTCGGGCTGCTGCGGCGGGCCGGGGCGGCCGGCGTCTCGTTCGACTTCGGGCTGCTCACCGAGCGTGACGAGGAGCCGATCGGCGAGGCGGTGGAGGGCGGGACCGTGCTCTTCGCCGGTGTGGTGCCGTCGACGGACCCGGCCTCGGGGGCATTGTCGGACCCGGGCGGTAGCGTCATGGGTGTCAGGACGTTGTGGCGCAGGCTGGGGCTGAATCCGGGGACTCTCACGGAGTCCGTGGTGGTCACCCCGACCTGTGGTCTCGCGGGCGCCTCCCCGGAGTACGCCCGTAAGGCGCTCGCCCACTGCGCCAGGGCGGCGAGATCGCTCGCGGACAACCCAGAGTGACCGGGGTGACCGGGTTTCAGGCATCGGGAGGACGAGGAACGGTGGCAGTCGAACAGGGGGCCCCCGCCGAGGCGCGGGAGAAGCACGCCGAGCTGGCGGAGCAGGTCGAGGAGCACCGCTTCCGGTACTACGTGAAGGACCAGCCGGTCGTCAGCGACGCGGAGTTCGACCGGCTCCTGCGGGCCCTGGAGGCCCTGGAGGAGCAGTATCCGGAGCTGCGGACGCCGGACTCGCCGACCCAGAAGGTCGCCGGGTCGTACGAGACGGAGTTCACCTCCGTGGAGCACCGCGAGCGGATGCTCTCGCTGGACAACGCGTTCGACGACGAGGAGCTGGCCGCCTGGGCCGAGCGCGTCGGCCGGGACGTCGGCACCTCCGACTTCCACTACCTGTGCGAGCTGAAGGTCGACGGCCTGGCCGTGAACCTGACGTACGAGCACGGCCGGCTGACCCGCGCGGCGACCCGCGGCGACGGCCGCACCGGCGAGGACATCACGCCGAACGTGCGGACCATCGCGGACGTCCCGGACCGGCTGCACGGCGACCGCGTCCCGGCGCTCGTGGAGATCCGCGGCGAGGTCTACTTCCCGATGGAGGCCTTCGAGGGGCTGAACGCGCGGCTGGTCGAGGCGGGCGACAAGCCCTTCGCCAATCCGCGCAACGCGGCGGCGGGTTCGCTGCGCCAGAAGGACCCGAAGGTGACGGCCACCCGCCCGCTGCACATGGTGGTGCACGGCATCGGCGCCCGCGACGGCTTCGACATCGACAACCTGTCGCACGCCTACGAGCTGCTGCGCGAGTGGGGCCTGCCCACCGCCCGGCACAACCGGGTGGTCGACTCGCTGGGCGGCGTACGGGAGTTCATCGCGTACTTCGGTGAGAACCGGCACTCGGTGGAGCACGAGATCGACGGGGTCGTCGTCAAGCTGGACGAGATCCCGCTCCAGGGCCGGCTCGGTTCCACGGCCCGTGCCCCGCGCTGGGCGATCGCCTGGAAGTACGCGCCGGAGGAGGTCAACACCAAGCTGGTCGACATCAAGGTCGGCGTCGGCCGCACCGGGCGCGTCACGCCGTACGCGCAGGTGGAGCCGGTGACGGTGGCCGGTTCCGAGGTCGAGTTCGCCACCCTGCACAACCAGGAGGTGGTGAAGGCCAAGGGCGTGCTGATCGGCGACACGGTCGTGCTGCGCAAGGCCGGCGACGTCATCCCCGAGATCCTGGGCCCGGTGGCGGACCTGCGGGACGGCAGCGAGCGCGAGTTCGTGATGCCGGCCGAGTGCCCGGAGTGCGGCACGGCGCTGAAGCCGATGAAGGAGGGGGACATCGATCTGCGCTGCCCCAACGCGCGGACGTGCCCCGCCCAGCTGCGGGAGCGGCTGTTCTTCCTGGCCGGCCGCCAGTGCCTGGACATCGAGAACTTCGGCGCGGTCGCGGCGGCGGCCCTCACCCGTCCGCTGGAGCCGGCCCGGCCGCCGCTGCTCGACGAGGGCGATCTGTTCGACCTGACGATCGAGCAGCTGCTGCCGATCAAGGCGTACGTCCTCGACCCGGACAGCGGGCTGCCCAAGCGGGACCCGAAGACGGGCGAGGAGAAGATCGTCACGGTCTTCGCCAACCAGAAGGGCGAGCCGAAGAAGAACGCGCTGGCGATGCTGGAGAACATCGCCGCGGCGAAGACGCGCCCGCTGGCCCGCTTCATCAACGGCCTGTCGATCCGTCACGTCGGCCCGGTGGCGGCCGAGGCGCTGGCCCGCGAGTTCCGTTCGCTGGAGCGGATCGAGCAGGCGACCGAGGAGGAGCTGGCCGCGGTCGACGGGGTCGGCGGGATCATCGCGACGGCGGTGAAGCAGTGGTTCGCCGAGGAGTGGCACCAGGAGATCGTGCGCAAGTGGCGTGCGGCCGGGGTGAGTCTGGAGGACGAGGGCGCCGGCGAGGAGATCGGGCCGCGTCCGCTCGACGGGCTGACGGTGGTCGTGACGGGCACCCTGCAGAACTTCACCAGGGATGGCGCAAAAGAGTCGCTCCAAGCCGGTGGAGCGAAGGTGACTGGTTCCGTTTCGAAGAAGACCGCCTTTGTCGTTGTGGGGGACAACCCGGGCTCGAAGTACGACAAGGCGATGCAGCTGAAGGTTCCGGTTCTGAACGAGGAGGGCTTCGCCGTCCTGCTCGAACAGGGTCCCGAGGCAGCTCGGGAGGTGGCCCTCCCGGTCGTCGAGTAGTCCCCCGACAGGCCGCGGAGGCTCACCCGTTCGGCGCATACCAGATCGTTACGGGTGGCCGGGTCGCATTCGGGCAAGAGATGGAGAGCGCTGCCCGTCGGAGCCCTCCGCGGCCTAGTGTGGTGACCGTGCGTCCGTCGCGCACGGCTGTGTGAGGGCCCTGCCGGACGCGGGAGCAGGACACGCGGTACGACGAGCGACGGCACGACGGCCCAGTGGCATGACGACGGCCCCCGCGTTGCGACGGCACCGCCGGTTGTGAGAGGGACGGGAATGAAACCGACCGAGAGTGCCGCCCCGGTCGCACGGCCCCAGGGCCGTGCGGCGTTCGTGGGCATCACCTCCGGGCTGCCCGGAGCGCTGGTGGGCATCGCCGCCGTCGTGCTCGCCGCCGGGCTGTACCGGACGCTCAGCTCCGGCCAGGGCCTCTTCCCCGGCGGAGGCGCCGGCTGGTCCCTCGCCGTCCTCACCGGGCTCATCGTCGGCCATCTGGTCGCGCTCGGCCGCGACCGCTGGTGGGGCGGCACCGGCTCCGGCGCCGCCCTCACCCTGGCCGTCCTGCTGCTCTACGGCTGGGTGCCCGCCTGTCTCGTCTCCCTCTCCGTCGTCGTGCTCGTCGCCGCCGCCCGCCGGCACCGCTGGCGGCACGGCCTGCTGCACGGCGCCGTGGACGTGATCGGCGCCTGCGCCGCCGCCCTCGTCCTCGCCACCTTCGGCGACGTCCCGACCGTCGCCGACCCCTGGCGGCCCCTCGACTGGGGGATCGCCGACGTGCCGGAAGTGGTGCTCGCCGCCGTCGCCTACCTCGTGGTGACCCGACTGCTGCTGTGGTACGCGCTCGCCCCCCAGGGCGGCACCCTGCCCACCGCGGCCCGCACCGCCCTGGTCCGCCAGGGCCTGGTCGCCGTCGCGCTGCTCGGCATCGCCCCCCTCATCTGCGTGGTCGCCGTCGCCCACCCCGCGCTGCTGCCGCTCTTCGTCGTCCCGCTGATCGCCCTCGACTCCACCCTGTGGATCGCCCGCGCCCGCGCCGAGGAACAGCTGCGCGACCCGCTCACCGGACTGCCCAACCGCCAGTGGCTCCTGGAGCGCACCTGGACCGCCCTGGAGGAGGCCGAGGGCGAGGGCGTCCGCTCCGCGCTCGTCCTCATCGACCTCGACCGCTTCCGCTCGGTCAACGACACCCTCGGGCACCTCGCCGGCGACCGGCTGCTCCTCCAGATCGCCGAACGGCTCCGCCTCGCCCTGCCCCGCGGCGCCGAGGCCGCCCGGCTCGGCGGCGACGAGTTCGCCGTCCTGCTGCCCACCGCCGACTCCACCACCAGCGCCCAGCGCGTCGCCCGCCACCTCGTCGCCGAACTCTCCTCGCCGCTCGACCTCGACGGGCTCACCCTCGTCCTGGAGGCCAGCGCCGGCGTCGCCGTCTTCCCCGAGCACGCCCTCGACGCCGAGGGCCTCCTGCGCCGTGCCGACGTGGCGATGTACCAGGCCAAGCGGGACCGCACCGGCGTCGAGGTGTACGAGTCGAAGCGCGACTCCAACACCCCCGACCGCCTCGGCCTCCTCGGCGACCTGCGCCGCGCCCTCGACGCCGGCGACGTCGAACTGCACTACCAGCCCAAGGTCCGCTTCGACGGCCAGGTCGCCGGCCTGGAGGCCCTGGTCCGCTGGGTCCACCCCGAGCGCGGCAAGGTCCCGCCGGACGAGTTCATCGCCATCGCCGAGTCCTCCGGCCTCATGCCCCACCTCACCGAGTACGTCCTGGAGACCGCCCTCGCCCAGGTGGCCCGCTGGCGCGCCCAGGGCCTCAACGTGCCGGTCGCCGTCAACGTCTCCCCGCGCGACGTGCACACCCCCGGTTTCGCGGGCGCCGTCGCCGCCCGGCTCGCCCGGCACGGCGTACCCGCCGGGGCGCTCCAGCTGGAGATAACGGAGCACGTCCTCCTGGAGGACCCGCAGCGGGCCGCCGACACCATGGCCGGGCTCACCGGGCACGGCGTCAAGATGTCGCTCGACGACTTCGGTACGGGCTACTCCTCCCTCGTACACCTGCGCCGCCTCCCGGTGAGCGAGCTGAAGATCGACCGTTCCTTCGTCGCCCGGCTCGCCGTCGACAACGAGGACGCCGAGATCGTCCGCTGCACCGTCGACCTCGCCCACTCCCTGGGCCTGCTCGTCGTCGCCGAGGGCGTCGAGGACGACGAGACCTGGGAGCGGCTGCGCGACCTGGGCTGCGACGCGGTCCAGGGCTGGCTGGTCGCCGCCGCCATGCCGCCCGGCGAGGCCACCGCCTGGCTCCGCGCCCGCGGCGAGCACGGCTGGCGCCGCCCCTCGGAGATCGCGGCGGCGGCCGCGGCCGCCGCCGTGGAGGCCGACCACCCGTCGGGCCACGTGGTGCAGTGACGTCACTTTCCCCGTGGCGAGGGGGTGATCCGAGCGGGGAAACCGCCCCCTTCGCCGGGCGGCGCCGCTCCCCGCTTCGGCGGGGATGCCCCTCCATGTTCGTGAGGGCGGCCCGCGCCCCATAGGATTGCGGTACATCCACAAGACTCACCCCTGAGGATCTCTGCATGCCTGGCATCACGCGCGAGGAGGTCGCCCACCTCGCACGGCTGGCGCGTCTGGAACTCGCCGACGGAGAGCTCGACCACTTCGCCGGTCAGCTCGACGACATCATCGGCGCGGTCGCCCGCGTCTCCGAGGTCGCCGACCAAGACGTACCGCCGACCTCCCACCCGCTGCCGCTGACCAACGTCATGCGCGCGGACGAGGTCCGTCCGTCGCTCACCCCCGAGCAGGCGCTCTCCGGCGCCCCGGCCCAGGAGCAGCAGCGTTTCAAGGTGCCGCAGATCCTGGGGGAGGACTAAGAAGTCATGACGGACAACATCATCATCAAGCTCACCGCCGCCGAGATCGCGGCGAAGATCGCCTCCGGCGAGCTCACCGCCGTCCAGGTCACCGAGGCCCACCTGGCCCGGATCGAGGCCGTCGACGAGAAGGTCCACGCCTTCCTGCACGTCGACCGCGAGGGTGCGCTGGCGCAGGCCCGTGCCGTGGACGAGAAGCGTGCCCGCGGCGAGAAGCTGGGCCCGCTCGCCGGTGTCCCGCTCGCGCTGAAGGACATCTTCACCACCCAGGGCATCCCGACCACGGTCGGCTCCAAGATGCTCGAAGGGTGGATCCCGCCCTACGACGCGACCCTCGTCAAGCGGCTGAAGGCCGCCGACGTGGTCATCCTGGGCAAGACCAACATGGACGAGTTCGCGATGGGCTCCTCGACGGAGAACAGCGCGTACGGCCCGACCGGCAACCCGTGGGACCTCACCCGGATCCCCGGCGGCTCCGGCGGCGGCTCCTCGGCCGCGCTCGCCGCGTACGAGGCCCCGCTCGCCATCGGCACGGACACCGGCGGCTCCATCCGCCAGCCCGCCGCCGTCACCGGCACGGTCGGCGTCAAGCCGACCTACGGCGCGGTCTCCCGCTACGGCATGGTGGCCTTCTCGTCCTCCCTGGACCAGGGCGGCCCCTGTGCCCGTACGGTCCTCGACGCGGCCCTGCTGCACGAGGCCATCGCCGGGCACGACCCGCTCGACTCGACCTCCATCGACGCGCCGGTCCCGCCGGTCGTCGAGGCGGCCCGCAACGGCTCGGTCGCCGGGATGCGCGTCGGCGTCGTCAAGCAGTTCCGCGGCGAGGGCTACCAGGCCGGTGTCGTGCAGCGCTTCGACGAGTCCGTCGAACTGCTGAAGTCGCTGGGCGCCGAGATCGTGGAGCTGGACTGCCCCACGTTCGACCTCGCGCTCTCCGCGTACTACCTGATCGCTCCGTCGGAGTGCTCCTCCAACCTGGCCCGTTTCGACGGTCTGCGCTACGGCCTGCGCACCGGCGACGACGGCACCCGGTCCGCCGAGGACGTCACCGCGCTCACCCGCGAGGCCGGTTTCGGCCCCGAGGTGAAGCGCCGCATCATCCTCGGTACGTACGCGCTGAGCTCGGGCTACTACGACGCCTGGTTCGGCTCGGCCCAGAAGGTCCGCACGCTCATCACCCGCGAGTTCGAGGCGGCGTTCGAGCAGGTCGACGTGATCGTCTCCCCGACGACCCCGACCACCGCCTTCGCGATCGGCGAGCGCGCCGACGACCCGATGGCGATGTACCTCGCGGACCTGTGCACCATCCCGACCAACCTGGCGGGCAACTCCGCCATGTCGCTGCCCTGCGGCCTCGCGCCGGAGGACGGCCTGCCGGTCGGCCTGCAGATCATCGCCCCCGCCCTGAAGGACGACCGGCTCTACAAGGTCGGTGCCGCCGTCGAGGCCGCCTTCGTGGAAAAGTGGGGCCACCCGCTGCTCGAGGAGGCTCCGTCGCTGTGAGTACCAGTGCACTGCAGAAGGCCAAGGGCTTCAAGAAGTCCAGGACCGGCACGTACCTGTCGATGGGCACCACCGCTTTCGGCGCCCTGAGCGTGGCGAAGCAGGTCAAGAAGGCGCGCGCCGAGCACGACACGCTGAAGCTGGTCGACGCCGTCGTGTCCGCCGCCGCCATCGTCACCGGCCTCGCGATCCTGTACCGCGAGCTGAAGCGCCTCGGCGACGACGACGTCCTGCTGGGCTGAGAGGGAAGTTCCACCGTGACTGTCACTGAACTGCTGTCGTACGAAGCGGCGCTCGCCACGTACGACCCCGTCATGGGCCTTGAGGTCCATGTCGAGCTGGGCACCAAGACCAAGATGTTCTGCGGATGCTCGACCGAGCTCGGCCAGGACGCCAACACGCAGACCTGCCCGACCTGCCTCGGTCTGCCGGGCGCGCTGCCGGTCGTCAACGCGATCGGCGTCGAGTCCGCCATCAAGATCGGTCTCGCGCTGAACTGCGAGATCGCCGAGTGGTGCCGCTTCGCCCGGAAGAACTACTTCTATCCGGACATGCCGAAGAACTTCCAGACCTCCCAGTACGACGAGCCCATCGCCTTCGACGGCTACCTGGACGTCCAGCTGGAGGACGGCGAGATCTTCCGCGTGGAGATCGAGCGCGCCCACATGGAGGAGGACACCGGCAAGTCCACCCACATCGGTGGCGCGACCGGCCGCATCCACGGCGCCTCGCACTCGCTGCTCGACTACAACCGGGCCGGCATCCCGCTCATCGAGATCGTCACCAAGCCGATCGTCGGTGCGGGCGAGCGTGCTCCCGAGGTCGCCAAGGCGTACGTCGCGGAGCTGCGCGAGCTGATCCGTGCCCTGGGCGTCTCCGAGGCGCGCATGGACAAGGGCCAGATGCGCTGCGACGTCAACCTGTCGCTGATGCCGAAGGGTTCGAGCACCTTCGGTACGCGTTCGGAGACGAAGAACGTCAACTCGCTGCGCTCCGTGGAGCGGGCGGCGCGCTTCGAGGTCCAGCGCCACGCGGCCGTCCTGCAGTCCGGCGGCTCGATCCTGCAGGAGACCCGTCACTTCCACGAGGACGACGGCAGCACCACCTCCGGCCGGATCAAGGACAACGCCGAGGACTACCGCTACTTCCCCGAGCCGGACCTGGTCCCGGTCGCCCCGGCCCGTGCCTGGGTCGAGGAGCTCCGGGCGGCTCTGCCGGAGCTGCCGCGGGTGCGCCGCAACCGGCTGCGCGAGGAGTGGGGCGTGTCCGAGCTGGACATGCAGGCCATCCTCAACGCGGGCGCGGTCGACCCGATCGTCGCCACGACCGAGGCGGGCGCCGACGCGGCGTCGGCGCGGAAGTGGTGGATGGGCGAGCTGGCCCGCAACGCCAACGAGCAGGGTGTCGCGCTCGACGAGCTCCCGATCACCCCGGCGGACGTCGCCCGCGTGTCGGCCCTGGTCGCCTCCGGCGACCTGAACGACAAGCTGGCCCGCCAGGTCATCGAGGGCGTCCTCGCCGGCGAGGGCACCCCGGACGAGGTCGTCGAGAAGCGCGGCCTGAAGGTCGTCTCGGACGACGGCGCGCTCGGCACGGCCGTCGACGAGGCCATCGCGGGCAACGCGGCCATCGCCGACAAGATCCGCGGCGGCAAGGTCGCGGCGGTCGGCGCACTGGTCGGCGCGGTCATGAAGGCCACGCGCGGTCAGGCCGACGCGGCGCGCGTGAAGGACCTGATCCTGGAGAAGCTGGGCGTCAGCGAGGGCTGATCCGGCTTTCCCGTACGGGCACGTGGGCGCCCCGCACCGGAGCTTCGGCTTCCGGGCGGGGCGCCCTGTCGTGTGCGGAGGCCGTGTGGATACGATCGCGCAGATCAGCAGGTGATCTTCCTGCCGCCTTCACATCCGAACCGTACGGGGGAACGCATGTCCGCCTCTCGCAGAGCCCTGGCACTCGTGGCCACGGGTTGTCTGTCCCTGATAGGCCTCCAGGCCGGTCCGCTCGCGGCGGAGGCCGCCGCGGCCACCGACAGCGGCCAGTTCCAGGGAGTCAACTGGGCCGACCCGCGGGACAACTACGCGAGCGACGAGCTGGTCCTGTCGGGTCTGTCGAAGACCGACGACTTCCCGACCACCTACGCCAAGTCCGCCGCGATCGTCGGCCAGTTCCAGAGCAAGTTCGGCGTGAACACGGTCCGGATGCCCGTCAACCCGGCCACCGTCAACGGCTCGTACTGGCAGTCGTACACGGGAGCCATCGACGCCGCCGTGCACAAGGGCGCCAAGGTCCTGCTCGGCTACTGGGAGGCCCCGGAGACGAAGGACGGGCGGATCGACGACCAGGCGTCGTACGACGCCATGTGGTCGACGATCATCGCCAAGTACGGCGACTCCCGCCAGGTCTACTTCGAGCCGATGAACGAGCCGTTCGGCTACTCGGCCGCGCAGTGGACCGACGTGGCCGCGCGCTGGCTGACCGACCACGGCCAGAACATCGCGCGCGAGCGCGTCTTCGTCGGCGGCTCCGGCTACAGCGAGGACGTGCGCCCGGTGTGCGCCGACTCCCGCCTGGCCGGCACCCACCTCTCCCTGCACCACTACGGCTTCTGGCACGGCGACTGGAAGGACCGCGCCCAGTGGGCGGCCGACCTGCGCACCAAGGTCGGCGGCTGCGCCTCCCGTACGGTCCTCACCGAGTTCGGCGCCAACCTGGCCAGCGGCCTCGACTACAACGGCCCGACGAACGGCTCCCACGAGATCGCCTACCTCCAGGGCGACACGGACACCCTGCGCGAGCTCGGCATGGGCTCGGTCTACTGGCCGGGGCTGCGCAACGGCGACTGGTACAGCCTCACCGAGCTCCAGGGCACCGGTACGGACCTGACGCTGCGCACCACCAACCAGTCCGCCGCCGACCGGCTCGCCTGGGCCTGGTTCGGCACCGGCCGTCCGTCCGTCGCGAACGGCGTGCTGCGCGGTGTCGGTTCCGGCCACTGCCTGGACGTGCCCGGCGCCTCGAAGGAGGCCGGCAGCTCGCTGATCGTCTGGTGGTGCACCGCCGGCTCGGCCAACCAGCAGTGGGCGTACACCCCCGAGAAGGAGCTGCGCGTCTACGGGAACATGTGCCTGGACGCGGACCACGGCACGCGCGCACTGATCATCTGGTACTGCAACGGCGGTGACAACCAGAAGTGGAACCTCAACGCCGACGGCACGGTGACCAACCAGTTCAACGGGATGAACCTGGACGTCTCCGGCGAGGCCACCGCCCCGGGCAGCTCGGTCGCCCTCTGGTACGGCAACAGCGGCTCGAACCAGAAGTGGCAGCGGTCCTGACCTGACGCGCGGGCGCTCCGGCGCTCAGTGAACGAACGCGGGCTTCTCCGCGGGCCTGAGCCCGCGGCGGAGCCCGCGTCTCATGAGGCGGCCCATCGGACGCTCGACCCAGCGGTGGATGCCGTAGGAGAGCAGCAGCACGGCGGTGGTGGTGACGGCCAGGTTGCCCCAGTGGCCGAGCGTCGGGACGTGGTGGGTGAGGCCCTTGGCGAGCGGGATGCCGATGCTCACGTGCAGCAGGTAGAACGGGTAGGTGAGCGCGCCGGCGGTGACGAGCCAGCGGTGGCGCACGTGCCGCAGCGGGCCGAGCGTGGCCAGCATCAGCACGCCGAGGAACGCGGTGAGGAGCAGGGCGCTCAGCGTCCAGGAGACCGTGTTCCCGGTGCCGGACGTGGCGAGGTGCCAGTTCACCCGGATCTGGAGCACGCTGAGCTGGTAGGCCCAGGCGAGGCCCATCACGGTCCACAGCATCAGGTTCTGCCCGAAGCGGCACATCAGGTAGAGCACGATCCCGGCGACGAAGAGGCCCGCGTAGGTGCTCAGGACGAACTGGTCGAGCAGGGTGATCCGCTGGGAGTGGGTGACGAAGGCGGCGACCAGCCACACGGTGCAGAAGCCCAGCATCCGCTCGTACGTGGCGCCGAACTTCAGCACGAGGACCATGAGCAGGTAGAAGCGGGCCTCGACGTCGAGGGTCCAGGCGACGCCGTTGAGCAGGTCGGTCCTGAGCGGTCCGGGGAACATCGTCAGGTTCGCGACGAGCGCCCGGGGGTGGAGCATGGTCCCCGGGTCCTCGGTCTGCAGGGGGATCAGCGCGACCCGTACGCAGATCAGCAGCAGCACGAACCAGTACGCCGGGAACAGCCGGGAGATCCGCGAGACGGCGAACTCGCCCGGGGTGCGGCCCCAGGCGCTCATGCAGATGACGAATCCGCTGATGAGGAAGAACATCTCGACGCCGAGCCAGCCGTACATCGCGGCCCGGTGCACGAGGTACGCGAAGACCTTCGGCGACTCGCCCCAGGTGGCCGTCCTCGGCGTGCCGAGGAAGTGGAACGCCGCGACCGTGAGCGCGGCGACCAGGCGCAGTCCGTCGACCACGGCCAGCCGGGGCGGCCCGGCCGGAGCTCCGACGGGGGGCCCGGCAGGGCGTGCGGACCCGCGGGACGGGGTCTGTTCGTCCGGGACCACGGGTCGTTCACTCGTACGTGTGGCGTTCATGTGTTCCTCACCGATCGGTTGCCCCCGTACGACCCGTGGCCCCGGCGGATGGTTGTCCGAGTGCCGCAAGTGGCTGAAAATCGCTTGGACTCATGCGGTGTTCCGTTGGACGTTCACCGTCCTGCCCTCGCCGGGCCTTCTCTCCGTCATCCGGTCTCATTACCGTCCTCGGCGTACCAACCCAATGGATCGAAGAGGAACCATTGGTCGTCAGGTCCTCGACTGGGAGGTCGGTCTTGTCCACGGAGATGAACCGGGAGCTGTCCCGCAGGAGGCTTCTCGCGCTGGGTGGCGGTGCTCTCGGCGTCGCCGCCGCGGGATCGCTGCTGCCGCCTTCGCTGCAGGCCGCGATGGCCGCCGAGCCGGCGCCCGGGGGGCTGTCGGCGGTGCGGCACGTCGTGATCCTGATGCAGGAGAACCGGTCCTTCGACCACTACTTCGGCACCCTGCGCGGTGTCCGCGGATTCGGCGACCGCAATGCCATTGAACTGCCCTCCGGCAAGCCCGTCTTCGAGCAGCCCGCCGCGGCCGGACAGACCGTGCTGCCGTTCCCCGTCCGCGGGGCCGCCGAGACGCAGAAGAAGGACCTCCAGTACATCGGCGACCTCGACCACTCCTGGGGCGGCGGCGGGAAGGCCTGGCGCGGGGGGTGGATGGACGGTTGGGTTTCGGCCAAGACCGCGGCCACCATGGCGTACTACGACCGGCGCGACATCCCGCTGCACTACGAACTCGCCGACACCTTCACCATCTGCGACGCCTACCACTCCTCGATCCACACCTCCACCAGCCCCAACCGCAACCACCTCTGGTCCGGCTGGACCGGCCACGAGGCCGACGGCAGCCGCGCCGTCACCAACGCCGCCTACGCGGAGGGCACCCACCCCGGCTACGGCTGGTCCACCTACGCCGAGCGGCTCGAAGCCGCCGGGCGCAGCTGGAAGACGTACACCGAGTGGGAGAACTTCACCGACAACAACATCGAGTTCTTCACCAGCTTCAAGAAGATCGCCCGCAAGGCGCTCGCCGGCACCGGCGGCCACACCTTCATGGAGTCCTTCTACGCCGCCGTCCGCGACACCGACGACCTCGCCGAGCGGACCCGCCTGCTCGGACTCCTGGAGGAGGGCGTCGCGACCCTCACCGACGCCGAGCGCTCCCTCTTCGAGCGCGGTCTCCGCCGGGTCGAGTCCGGCACCCTCGCCGACGCCTTCCGCGCCGACGTCGCCGCCGGGACGCTCCCCGAGGTCTCCTACCTCGTGCCCTCCGCGGTCGACTCCGAGCACCCCGGCTCCTCCTCGCCGGTGGCCTCGGCCTCCCTCGTCTACAAGGTCCTCGACGCGCTCGGCGCCCACCCCGAGGTCTGGCGCCACACCGTCGTGCTGATCAACTACGACGAGAACGACGGCTTCTTCGACCACGTGCCCCCGCCCGTCCCGGCCGCCGACGACCCCGCCGGCGACGCCGAGCGATGGAACGGCCAGCCCACCGGCCTCGGCATCCGGGTCCCGCTGCTGGTCGTCTCCCCGTGGTCGGTCGGCGGCTTCGCCTGCTCCGAGACCTTCGACCACACCTCCGTGATCCGCTTCCTGGAACGGCTGACCGGGGTCCGGGAGCCCAACATCACCCCCTGGCGCCGGAGCGTCACCGGCGACCTCACCTCCGCCTTCGACTTCCGGCGCACCCGCAGGCAGCCGCCCGTCGAGCAGCCCGGGCCCGTCCCGCCCTTCACCGGCCGCTGGCGCCCCCAGCCGCCGGCGGTGCAGTCCATGCCCGTCCAGGAGCCCGGCACGCGCCCGGCGCGCCCGCTGCCGTACCAGCCGGACGCCTCGGCCACGGTGGGCGAGGGCACCGTCACCGTCGCACTGCGGAACACCGGCAGGGCCGGCGCGCACTTCGCGCTCTACCCGTACGCGGGCGAGTTCGCCGTCCCGCAGCACCGGGACGTCAGGGGCACGGCGCAGTGGGCGGTCCCCCTCGCGGGGGACCGGTACCGCTTCACGATCACCGGCCCCAACGGCTTCCGCCGCGAGTTCGAGGGCCCCGCCGCCGGGCGCGCCCAGCTCGCCTCCCGCGTCGACCACCACGACCGTGACCTGCACCTCACCGTCCGCAACGACTCCGCGGCCCCGGTCTCCTTCACCGTCCGGCCGCTCGGGTACGTGGACCCCGAGGACCTCCGCGGCGGCAGCCGCTGGACCCGCACCGTCACGGTCAAGCCCGGCCGGACCCGTACGGTCGTGCACTCCGCCGCCGACGCCCAGGGCTGGTACGACGTCGAGGTGACCGGACCCGACGGCTTCCGCCGGCGCCTCATGGGCCACATAGAGAACGGGCGCCCCAGCGTCTCGGGGTAGCGGGGGCCGGGAGACCGCCCC
The DNA here is from genome assembly GCF_036240795.1 of Streptomyces sp. NBC_01268. Lineage (NCBI taxonomy): Bacteria > Bacillati > Actinomycetota > Actinomycetes > Kitasatosporales > Streptomycetaceae > Streptomyces > Streptomyces sp. NBC_01268. Next base: position 5,889,936 of record NZ_CP108454.1, read on the forward strand.
GGGCACGGCCGACCGTCCATGAGGGGTCGGGACCTCGGTCCCGACCCCTTCCGGGCAGGCTGTGAGGATCGCCACGAAACGGTCAAACGATCACTTTTGGCTGTAACAGTGGGGCCAGTACCGATCCACCCAGGGAGCGCGTCCGTTGGCAGCCATCGCACGGTGGTGCATCAAGCACCGCCTCGTCGCCGTTCTCCTCTGGCTCCTCGCCCTCGGCGGGACCGTGACCGGAGCGGCGATCGCCGGCAGCGCGTACTCCAACGACTACGAGGTCCCCGGCACCGAGTCCGGCCGGGCCACCGCCCTGCTCGAACAGGGCTTCCACGGCGCCGGCGGGGACAGCGACACCATCGTCTGGCACACCGACCGCGGCAGCGTCCGCGCCGCCGGCGTCGAGCAGCGGATGACCGCCATGCTCGACAAGGTCGCCGAGCTCCCCGGCATCGCCTCCGTCGCCTCCCCGTACGGCCCCGCCCAGGGCCAGATCAGCGAGGACGGGCGCACCGCCTACGCCACCGTCACCTTCGACGCGCAGGCCGACGACATCCCCGAGAGCGAGGCCAAGGCCCTCGTCGACACCGCCAGGGCCGCCGCCACCGACGACGTCCAGGTCGCGCTCGGCGGCAGTGCCGTCGCCCTCACCGAGGCCCCCGGCGGACACGTCGCCGAGGCCGTCGGCGTGATCGTCGCCGCCGTCGTCCTCTTCGTCGCCTTCGGCTCGCTCGCCGCCTCCGTCCTGCCCATCGCGACCGCCCTGGTCAGCGTGGGCACCGCCTACTCCGGCATCGTGCTCCTCGGGCACCTCATGACGGTCGCCGACTTCGCCCCGATGCTCGGCATGCTCATCGGCCTCGGCGTGGGCATCGACTACGCGCTGTTCATCGTCACCCGGCACCGCAAGGGCCTCAAACGCGGCCTGCCCGTGCCCGAGGCCGCACGGATCGCCGTCGCCACCACCGGCCGCGCCGTGGTCTTCGCGGGCGCCACCGTCTGCATCGCCCTGCTCGGCATGCTCATCCTGCGGCTCAGCTTCCTCAACGGCGTCGCCATCGCCGCCTCCCTGACCGTGGTGCTCACGGTCGCCGCCTCCGTCACCCTGCTGCCCGCGCTGCTCTCCCTCATCGGGATGCGCGCCCTCAGCCGCAGGGAACGCCGCCACCTCGCCGAACACGGCCCCCAGCCCGAGCTGCCCACCGGCTTCGCCGCCCGCTGGTCCGCCTTCGTCGAGCGCCACCCCAAGCTGCTCGGCGCGGTCGCCGCCGTCGTCATGCTGGTGCTCGCGCTGCCGACCTTCTCCCTCCACCTCGGCACCTCCGACCAGGGCAACAACCCCGCCACCGCCACCACCCGGCAGGCCTACGACCTGCTCGCCGACGGCTTCGGGCCCGGCGTCAACGGGCCGCTGACCCTCGTCGCCTCGCTCGACGGCGCCGACGCCAAGGTGGCCATGAACGAGCTGCCCGCCACCCTCGCGCACACCAAGGGCGTCGCCTCGGTCTCCCCGGTCACGTACAACAGCAGCGGCGACACGGCCGTCGTCACGGTCGTGCCCGAGTCCTCGCCCCAGTCGAAGGCCACCAGCGAGCTCGTCGACCGCCTCCGCGACGACGTCCTGCCGACCACCGCCGACGGCACCTCGCTCCAGGTCCACGTCGGCGGCGTCACCGCCTCGTACGACGACTTCGCCGAGATCATCGTCGGCAAGCTGCCGCTCTTCGTCGGCGTCGTCATCGCCCTCGGCTGCGTCCTGCTGCTGCTCGCCTTCCGGTCGATCGGCATCCCGCTCAAGGCCGCCGCGATGAACGTCGCCGCCGTCGCCTCCGCCTTCGGCATCGTCGTCGCCGTCTTCCAGTGGGGCTGGGGCACCGAACTCCTGGGCCTCGGCAGCGCCGGCCCGATCGAGCCCTTCCTGCCCGTGATCATGGTCTCGGTGCTCTTCGGGCTCTCCATGGACTACCAGGTCTTCCTGGTCAGCCGGATGTACGAGGAGTGGCTGGAGACCGGCGACAACCGCCGGGCGGTCCGGGTCGGCCTCGCCGAGACCAGCCGCGTGATCAACTCCGCGGCGGTCATCATGATCTCCGTCTTCCTCGCCTTCGTGCTCTCCGGCGACCGCGTGATCGCCATGTTCGGCATCGCACTCGCCGCCGCCGTCGCACTCGACGCCTTCGTCCTGCGCACCCTCCTCGTACCCGCGCTCATGCACATGCTCGGCGGCGCGAACTGGTGGCTGCCCCGCTGGCTCGACCGCCGGCTGCCCCGGATCAGCATCGAGCCCCCGGAGTCCCGGGCCGCCGCCGACGCCCGCGACGCCGATGTCCGCGACGCCGGGCGTGCGAAGATCCCTGCGCAACGAGTGACCGTCCCGCTGACCGAGGAGCAAGACGATGTTCGCGATATCGCTGGGTGACGACGGTGCGGAACTGACCCCGCTGGAGCCCTGGCAGGCCGAAGAACTCCTCGCCCACATGGACCGCGGCCGGGAGTTCATCGGCGCTCACGTCGGCCTGACCGACGTGGTCACCGACCTCGACTCGGCCCGCAGCTACCTCCAGGGGTACGCCGACAAGGCCGCCCGCGACGCCGGCCGGCTCTACGCCATCCGCGTCGACGGCGCGCTGGTCGGAGGCGTCATGTTCCGGATCTTCGACACCCAGAGCGAGATGGCCGAGGCCGGCTGCTGGGTCGAGCCCGGGTACGCGGGCCGGGGCCTGGTCACCCGCGCCTGCCGGGTCATCCTCGACTGGGCGATCGAACAGCGCGGCATCCACCGCGTCGAGTGGCACGTCTCCTCGGAGAACGCCCCCAGCATCGCCGTCGCCCGCCGCCTCGGCATGAGCCGCGACGGCGTCATGCGGGAGAGCTACCCCTACCGCGGCAAGCGCGCGGACATGGAGGTGTGGTCGGTCCTGGCCCACGAATGGCGGGCGGCCAAGGCCTCCTAGGGACGCATCGGGACCTGCCGGGGGGTGCCCTAGGGCCTGTCGTCACACTCCCGTCGTCGCCCGAAGGGCGGCCCCGCGGCGTCTGGTGCGTGCTCTCGGCGTGCCGGGTGGAAGCCCTCGTACTGGACGTACTCGGACTTTCACCCGGTGCGGCGAGAGCGCGTGCCAGGCGTCGCGGGGCAGGCGGGAGTTTGACGACAGGCCCTAGGCCCCCCAAGGCACCCTGGGCGTGCGCCCTAAGGCACCTCAGGCACCGCCTAAGGCCCCCCGTACGCCGAACATGCGGCACTCTCCCCATGTGGCCGCACCCCCTGGGCGAGGAAAGTAGGGGTCATCGCAAGGAGCGATGACCCCACATCCTCAGGGAGCACGACATGTTCGAGTACGAACTCCACCGCATCCACCACGCCGAGCTCGTCCGCGAGGCCGCCGCCGAGCGCCTCGCCCACGAGGCCGCCCGCACCGGCAAGGGCCGACGCTGGGCCCGGAAGCAGGACCCCGAGGGGCGGGTGAACACCGGCCAGGACCGCTTCGCCCGGGCCGCGTGACCCCCTTATGGGTGCGATCACGGACGTCTGTGCGATGCTCGGCGCCGTGGAGACCAAGTCAGTGAGCCCCGTGTTCGTCGGCCGGGCCGGCGAACTCACCGCCCTCACCGAGGCGCTCTCCCGCGCGACCGCGGGAGAGCCCCAGGCCCTGCTCGTCGGGGGCGAGGCCGGGGTCGGGAAGACCCGCCTCATCGAGGAGTTCACCGCACTCGCCCGCACCCAGGGCGCGGTCGTCGCCGTCGGCGGCTGCGTCGAGATCGGCGCCGACGGGCTGCCCTTCGCACCCTTCTCCACCGCCCTGCGCGCGCTGCACCGCCGCCTCCCCGAGGAGCTGGCCGCCGCCGCCGACGGGCACGAGGGCGAACTCGCCCGCCTCCTCCCGGAGTTCGGCGACGTCACCCACCACGAGCCGGCCGCCGAGGACTCCACCGCCCGCCTCTTCGAGCTGACCGTACGGCTCCTGGAGCGCATCGCGGCCGACCGCACCGTCGTCCTCGTCCTGGAGGACCTGCACTGGGCCGACGCCTCCACCCGGCACCTCCTCGCCTACCTCTTCCGCACCCTGCACCGCGGCCGCATCGTGGTCGTCGCCACCTACCGCGCCGACGACATCCACCGCCGCCACCCGCTGCGCCCGCTCCTCGCCGAACTGGACCGGCTGCGCTCCGTCCGGCGCATCGAGCTCGCCCGCTTCACCCGCACCGAGGTGCACCGCCAGCTCACCGGCATCCTCGCCGCCGAACCCAGCCCCGTCGTCCTCGACGAGGTCTTCGAACGCTCCGACGGCAACGCCTTCTTCGTCGAGGAGCTCATCGCCTCCCACGAGTGCGGCACCGCCCTCGGCTCCCTCAGCGAATCCCTCCGCGACCTCCTCCTGGTCCGCGTCGAGGCCCTGCCCGACGACGCCCAGCGCGTCGTCCGCGTCGTCGCCGAGGGCGGCTCCACCGTCGAGTTCGACCTGCTCGCCGCCGTCGCCCGGCTCGCCGAGGACGAGCTCATCGAGGCCCTGCGCGCCGCCGTCGGCGCCAACATCCTGCACGCCGCGCCCGACGGCGACGGCTACCGCTTCCGGCACTCCCTCGTCCGCGAGGCCGTCAGCGACGACCTGCTGCCCGGCGAGCGCTCCCGGCTCAACCGCCGCTACGCCGAAGCCCTGGAAGAGGACCCCGGCCTCGTCCGCGCCGACGCCCGGGCCAACCGGCTCGCCACGTACTGGTACCACGCCCACGACGCAGCCCGTGCCCTGCCGGCCGTCCTGCGCGCCTCCGTCGAGACCCGCAAGCGCTACGCCTACGCCGAGCAACTGCGGCTGCTCGAACGGGCCATGGAACTCTGGGACGACGCCCCCGCCGACATCCGCCGCGACCTGCGCCCCATGGACTACGCCGAGGCCTACCCTTCCTGCGGCTGCGACCCCGACACCCCGCTGAGCTACCTCGACCTGCTCGCCGAGGCCGCCGTCGCCGCCCGCCTCTGCGGCGAACGCGAACGCGCCCTGAAGATCGGCAAGATGGCCCACCGGCTGCTCGACGGCGCCGAGGACGACGACCCGCTGCGCTCCGCCTGGTTCTGGGTCGAGCGCGCCCGGCTCCAGTCCAACCTCGCCCGCGGCGACGGCTGGGACGAGATCGCCCGCGCCCAGGACCTCGTCCGCGGCCTGCCGCCGTCCGCCGTCCACGCCGTGGTGCTCGCCTTCGCCGCCGGCTGGGGCATGCTCCGCAACCCGGGCGCCGACGCGCTCGCCGCCGCCGAACGGGCCGTCGAGTACGCCCGCCTGGTCAAGGCCGAGGGCACCGAGCTCGCCGCCCGGCTCACCCTCGGCACCATCATGGTCTCCGCCGGAGACATCGAGGACGGGCTCGCCGAGATGCGCGAGGTGGGCGAACGGACCCTGGCGCTCGGCCAGTTCCACGAGGCCTCCCGCGCCGCCGTGAACATCTCCTCCGCCCTGGAGGGACTCGGCCGCTCCCGCGAGGCCGTCGAGGTCGCCACCGCCGGGATCGCCATGGCCCGCTCCCACGGCCTGGTCGACAGCGCCGGCTGGGTCCGCGCCAACCTCGCCGAGTCGCTCCTCTCGCTCGGCGAGTGGGACCGCGTCCAGGAGGAGTGCGAACTGCTGCTGCGCACCGGGGCCGCCGGCTCCAAGCCGGGCGGCACCGCCCTGCTCCAGCTCGCCCACCTCGCCGTCGGGCGCGGTGAGCCGGCCGCGGCCGCCGCCCGCCTCGCCGAGGCCGCCGCCCGCTACGGCACCCGCGACCCGATCCCGCAGTACACGCTGCCCATGACGCACCTGACGACCGCCGTCGCCGCCGCCGAGGGCCGGCTCGCCGACGTCCGCGCCGAGCTCGCCGCGGTGGCCGCGGCCGGCTTCCCGGCCGGCACCCACCGCTACGGCTGGCCGTTGGTCCTCGTCGCCGTCACGGCCGAGGCGGACGCCCGCGGCCTGCCGGCCGCCGCCGAGGGCCGCGCCGCCGCCCTGGACGCGGTACGCCGCTGCGTCCGGTCGCTGGCCGCCCAGGCGCCCGTGTGGCAGGCCTACGGCCTCCAGGTCTCCGCCGAGCTGGCCCGCGCCGAGGGCCGGGACACCGCCGAGCGCTGGGCCGAGGTCGTCGCCGCCTTCGCGGAGCTGGACCGGCCCCACGAGCTGGCCCGGGCCCGGCACCGGCTCGCCGACGCGCTGCTCGCCGAGGGCGGCCGGCGCGAGGAGGCCGCCGCCCCGATGCGCGAGGCCCACGCCACCGCCGTACGCCTCGGGGCGCATCCGCTGCGCGAGGACGTCGAGCTGCTCGCCGCCCGCGCCCGCCTCCCGCTGCGGGCTCCCGAGGGGGCCGACGGCCCTGCGGAGCCGGAGGACGAGGCCGCGGACGCCTTCGGGCTCACCCCGCGCGAGCAGGACGTGCTGCGGCTGGTCGCCGAGGGGCGGACCAACCGCCGGATCGCCGAGGAGCTGTTCATCTCACCGAAGACGGCGAGCGTCCACGTCTCCAACATCCTCGCCAAGCTGGGCGTCGCCGGACGGGGCGAGGCGGCCGCCCTGGCGCACCGCCTGCGCCTCCTGGAGCCGACCGGCTAGGAGGCCGTGTCCCGGTCGCCGGCCTCCCGGTCGTCCGCCGAGGGGGAGGGCTCCCCGGCGGCGCCGGGCAGGCGCATCACGACCTTGCCGGAGGTGAGGTCTATCGGGCCCTTGTGGGGGTCCGCGTCGCCCATGTCCTCCCTGGTCAGGGCGAGCCGCTGCCGCTCGTCGTCGGTGTGCTTGCGGCCCGGCGCGAACAGCTCTTCCATCAGGTTGAACATCCGCCTCGCCTTCCTACCCGACCTCCAGCCGGAGGATCTTGTCGTCACCGGGCCCGGGGGTGCCCCGGGTGTCGGTCTCACTGGTCACGAGCCAGAGCCGGGTGCCGCCCCCGGTCGCCAGGACCGTGCGCAGCCGCCCGTACTCACCCGTCAGGAACGCCTCGGGCTCTCCGGAACGTTCCGCTCCGGAGAGCGGGATGCGCCACAGTCTCTCGCCCCGGAGTCCGGCCATCCAGACCGCCCCCCGCGCGTACGCGATCCCGCTGGGCGACGCGTCGGCGGTACGCCACTGGGCGACCGGGTCCGTGTACCCGGACCGGCCCGCACGGCCCTCCACCACCGGCCAGCCGTAGTTCTTCCCCGGCTCGACCAGGTTCAGCTCGTCCCAGGTGTTCTGCCCGAACTCGGACGCCCACAGCCGCCCGGCCGGGTCCCAGGCCAGGCCCTGGACGTTCCGGTGCCCGTACGAGTAGACGACGGAGCCCGGGAAGGGGTTGCCCGGCGCCGGGCGGCCCTCCGGGGTCATCCGCAGGACCTTCCCGCCGAGCGAGCCCCGGTCCTGGGCGAGCCCGGTCCGCCCGGTCTCGCCGGTTCCCGCGTACAGCATCCCGTCCGGCCCGAAGGCGATCCGCCCGCCGTTGTGGATCACCCCCTTGGGGATGCCGGCGAGCACCGGCTCGGGGGCGCCGAGCCGGTCACCCGGCCCGCCCTCGTACCGCATGCGGACGATCCGGTTGTCCGTCGCCGAGGTCAGGTAGGCGTACACCCAGCCGTCCCGCACGGCGAGGCCGAGCAGCCCGCCCTCGCCGCCCGGCACCACCCCGGGCACCACGCCGAGCGCGGTCTTCCGGCCGGTCCGGGCGTCGACCCGGGTGACGGTCCGCTCGTCGCGCGAGGAGACGAGCAGGTCACCGCCGGGCAGCTCGGCGAGCCCCCACGGCGACTTCAGGTCCTCGGTGAGCACCCCCGCGACGCGCGGCGCCCCCGGGGACGCGGCCGACGACGACGCGGCAGGCGGGGCGGACGAGGAGGGCGGGGCGGGCGCCCGTCCCGCGTCCCCGCCCGACGACGAGCACCCTGCGGTCAGCAGCAGGACGGCGACGGCCCCCGCCGCACCTCCCACGACGGTTCGACCTCGATCTCGGCCCATGATCCGGTCCCTTCCGGCGACGGTCTCCCCCTTGATACACCGCCGGAGACGCGTCCCGGTCCGCGCCGGGTGGGTCGGCCCCACGATCCCAGGGCCCGCCGGCGGCACGGCGCCCCCTACTGGAGACGGACGCGGGGCCCGGGGGAGTTCCCGGTCCGCCCGCCCGGACCGCGGTTCCGCGCCGTGCGGGTCAGTCCCACGACCCCCGCGCCGCCGGCAGCGCGGCGATCTCCGCCAGGTCGGCCTCGTCGAGCCTCAGCTCCGCCGCCCGCGCGTTCTCCACGGCCCACCGCTCGTGCTTCGCGCCCGGGATCGGCACCACGTGCCGGCCGCGGCCCAGCACCCACGCCAGCGCCACCTGCGCCGGGGTGACGCCGTCGCCGTGCCGTGCCGCCACCCGCCGCAGGCCGACGAGCAGCGGCTGGTTGGCCGCCATCATCTCGGCCGTGAAACGCGGATGCCGGGCCCGCAGGTCGTCCTCCTCGAAGCCGCCGCCCGGCGTGAGCGTCCCGGTCAGGTAGCCGCTGCCCAGCGGCATCGCGGCGAGGAAGCCCACGCCCCGCGTCGCGCACCAGGGCAGCAGCCGCTCCAGGGCCTCCGGCGCCCAGACCGAGAGCTCGGCCTCGACCGTCGCGACGGGGAAGACCTGCTGGATCCGCTCCAGTTGCCGGATCGTTCCCTCATAGCCGCCACCCGTCCGGCCCCGCCGGGTCGCCCGCGCGCCCACCGCGCACAGACCGAGCGCCCGCACCTTGCCCGCCCGCACCAGCTCGGCCATGGCGCCCCAGGTCTCCTCGACCGGCACCTCCGGGTCGGCGCGGTGCAGCTGGTAGAGGTCGATCACATCGGTCTGGAGCCGCCGCAGCGACGCGTCGCAGGCCCTGCGCACGTACCCGGGACGCCCGTTGGCCACGATGTGCTGGTCGCCGCCGACGAGCAGCCCGCACTTCGTCGACACGAAGACGTCCGCCCGGCGCTCCTTCAACACCCGCCCCAGCAGAAGCTCGTTGGTGAACGGACCGTACATGTCGGCGGTGTCGAGCAGACTGGTCCCGGCGTCCAGCGCCGCGTGCACCGTCCGCAGCGAGCGGTCTCCCCGCCGCTGCGACCCGCTGTACGCCCAGTGCATCGGCATGCATCCGAGGCCCACCGCACCCACATCGAGCGCCGCCGCCCCGATCGTCCTGCGCTCCACCTGCCGGTACCCCTCCCTCTGCCACCCCCAAAGTAACCAATCGCGCGCGGGATTCTTCGCATAGCCTCCCGGTCATGACGTTCGATGACACCGCCGCTGACGTGTGGCTTCCGATTCCCGCGGACGAGATCGAGGGACTTCCCGAGCCGGGCGCGTCGGGCCTGAACTACCGTTTCTGGGACGGCGGGCCGGAATTCCCGGCCGATCCCGCGCACTGCGCCTTCTACGTCGTCCCGTACATGAAGGGCGAGGAGGTCGCGGTGCGCCCGCTCGCCGGGATGACCTCGGTCCGGGCCGTGCAGACGCTCTCGGCCGGAATCGACCACGTGACGCCCGGCCTCGACCGGCTGCGCCCCGGCGTCCGGCTGTGCAACGCCAAGGGCGTCCACGAGGCGAGCACCGCCGAACTCACCCTCGCCCTGATCCTCGCCTCGCTGCGCGGCATCCCCGGCTTCGTCCGCGGCCAGGACGCCGAGGAGTGGCGGGCCGGCTTCTACCCGGCGCTCGCCGACAAGTCGGTGCTGATCGTCGGATACGGTTCGATCGGCGCCGCCATCGAGGACCGGCTCGCCCCCTTCGAGTGTGCGCGGGTCGTGCGCGTCGCGCGCTCCGCACGTGCCACCGAGCGCGGTCCCGTACACCCGATGACCGAACTGCCCGCGCTGCTGCCCGAGGCCGACGTGGTCGTGCTCTCCACACCGCTCACCCCGGCCACCCGGCACCTCGCCGACGCCGGGTTCCTCGCCCGGATGAAGGACGGAGCGCTGCTGGTCAACGTGGCCCGCGGCCCCGTGGTGGACACGGCCGCGCTCCTGAAGGAGGTCGAGAGCGGCCGGATCACCGCGGCGCTCGACGTCACCGACCCGGAGCCGCTGCCCGCCGGACACCCGCTGTGGCACGCCCCCGGCATCCTGATCAGCCCCCATGTCGGCGGCTCCACCTCGGCGTTCATGCCGCGCGCGAAGCGCCTGATGGCGGCGCAGCTCACCCGGTTCGCGGCCGGTGAGGAGCTCGCGAACCTGGTCCTGACCACCTGAGACGCGCGCCCCCGGTGCGCGGCGGCCGCGAGCTCCGCACCCCGTCACGGAGAGTACTGCGACCCTGTCCCTGAGTGACGATCCTGGTGTATCGTCCCGGAGCGGGGGACTGCGTCGAGAACGGGCAGACGCTGGGGAGCGAAGTGACGGGACACCAGATTCCGAGGGGGGTGACGGGTGGAGCGCGGCCGAGCGAGCGACGATCCGACGCGGCGGGGCCGACGGCCCACCCGTGCCCCACAGCCGCCCTGCCGGACCAGCCGGGCCCCGGCCGGCCCGCCGCGACCGGCCCCGGCGGGGACGGCCGCGCAGGCACCGAAGCCCCCGCCGTCCCCGTGCCCCGCACGGGCGGCGACCCGGCCCCGCCGCAAGGCGGCGACCGCGCGCCGGACGCCGGTGAGGGACCCGGCCGGGTCCCCGCCCCCTGCGCCGAGGACCCCGCGGCCTCCTGCGGTCATGCCGTGCCGCGTCCCGACACACAGACCGACAGCCTCTGCGGCCCCGGCGCGCACGGGCACCCCGGCGAGAGCCCGGAGCTCCCGGTGAGCGCGCCCGGGACGCTCGTCCGGCAGCGGCCCGTGAGCGGCCGGACCGGCCTCCGGCCCGGGGCCGGCCGGCCCGCGCCGGGGCAGGGCCGCCCGGGGCCCGGGGTCGGGGGAGTGCTCACCCAGATCGGGCTCGGCCTGGTCTGCGGCGGATACGCCACCGGCGCCGCCCTCGGCTGGGGCTCCGAGGAACTCGCCCTCGTCATGGGCGACTTCGGGCTGAGCGCCGCCGCCCTCGCCGCCGCCGTCTCCTGCTTCCTCTACGCCCGCGGCCATCGCGGCAGCTTCCGCCCCGCGTGGCTCCTCTTCGCCTTCTCGTCCTTCATGGCCGCCGTCGGCAACGGCGTCTGGGGCTGGTACGAGGTCGTGCTCGACCGCGAGGTGCCCACCCCCTCGCTGGCCGACCTCTGCTTCCTGCTCTTCGCGCCGCCCGCCATCGTCGGCCTGCTCGTCCTCGCCAAGAAACCCGTGACCCGGGCCGGCTGGGTCTGCCTGGCGCTCGACGCCTGGCTCATCGGCGGATCCCTGCTCACCCTCTCCTGGAGCCTCGCCCTCGCGCACACCGCGCGCGTGGAGGCTGCCGAGGGCGAGAGCGTCGCCCGCGCCGCGCTCTCCCTCGCGTACCCGCTCCTGGACATCGTCCTCGTCAGCATGGTGCTGGCCCTCCACTTCCGCCGCTCCCACATCAACCGCTCGGCGATCAACACCGCCATCGCGGCCCTCGCGCTCACCGTGCTGTGCGACGCCCTGTTCACCTCACCGCTGCTGCGCGAGCACTACAGCTCCGGCCAGATCCTCGACGCCGGCTGGTTCGCCGGCTCCCTGCTGCTCGCCTACGCGCCCTGGGGCGCCCGCCGCACCGTGGACCCGGCCGCCGCCCGCGCCCGGCATCCGCACAGCCGCCCCCTCGCCGGGTCGCTCGCCGCCCTCACGCCGTACCTCGCGGCGGCGGTCTGCACGCTCGGCATCCTGTACAACGTCGTCGAGGGACGCAGAGTGGACCGCGTGGTCGTCCTCACCGGCTGCACGGTCGTGCTCGCCCTGGTCCTGCGGCAGGGCATCATGCTGCTCGACAACATCGCCCTCACCCACGAACTGGCCCAGAAGGAGAACCACTTCAGGTCCCTCGTGCAGGGCTCCAGCGACGTCATCATGATCGCCGCGCCCACCGGGATACTCCGCTACGTCAGCCCCGCCGCCTCCGGGGTGTACGGCCGCGAGGCGGAGGAGCTGATCGGCTCCGAGCTGGCCTCCCTCATCCACCCCGAGGACCTCGGCGGCGTCGTCCACGAAGTGCGCCGCTTCCTCGCCGCACCGCCCTCCGAGGAGCCCACCACCCGGATCGAGTGCCGCTTCCGCTCCGGCCGCGGCGACTGGCTCAACGTCGAGTCCACCGTCAACCGGCACCAGGGCGGTCTGATCTTCAACAGCCGGGACGTGACCGACCGCGTCCGCCTCCAGGCCCAGCTCCGGCACAACGCCGAGCACGACCCGCTGACCGACCTGCCCAACCGCGCGCTGTTCACCGAGCGGGTCCGCGGAGCCCTCAGCGGCCGCCGCGCCTCCGACCCCGGCACCGCCGTGCTCTTCATCGACCTCGACGGCTTCAAGGGCGTCAACGACCGCCTCGGCCACCAGGCCGGCGACGAGCTCCTGGTGCAGGCCGCCCGTCGCCTCCAGGACTCCGTACGGGCCGGCGACACCGCCGCCCGGCTCGGCGGCGACGAGTTCGCCGCGCTCATCCTCGGCGACGGCAACCGGGACCGGGCCGCCCGCGAGTGCCAGGTGCACGAGATCGCCGACCGGCTGCGCCTCACGCTCTCCCAGCCGTACCGCGTCGACGCCGCCAACGAGGTGCGGGTCGCCGCCTCCATCGGCGTCGCCTTCGCCGAGCCCGGCATCGGCGCCGGCGACCTGCTGCGCAACGCCGACCTCGCCATGTACCGCGCCAAGGCCGCCGGCAAGAACCGCGTCGAGCTCTACGCCCCGCAGATGCAGGCCGAGGTCGTCCGCCGCACCGAGCTCGCCGCCCGGCTGCGCACCGCGCTGCACGACGGCGAGTTCGCGCTGCTGCACCAGCCCGTCGTGGACCTCGGCACCGGCCGGATCGCGGCCGTCGCCGCCCAGGCCCGCTGGCGCTCCGCCCAGGGCATCCTGTTCACCCCGGCCGAGTTCCTGCGCGTCTCCGACGGCAGCGAGCGCAGCGCCGAACTCGGTCGCTGGCTCCTCGAAGAAGCCGTCGAGCAGGCCGCCGAACGCGCGGGCATCGGACACCGCACCCCCGTCACCGTCCGGCTCTCCGCACGCCGGCTGCTCGACCGCTCCCTGCCGCTCGGCTCCGTCGAGGCCCTGCTGACCCGGCACGGGCTGCCCTCCGGCTCCCTCGTCATCGAGCTGGCCGAGAGCGACCCCCGGGACCCCCGGGTCAACTTCGACGAGCTGGAGCAGCGCCTCGCCGCCCTGCGCCGCCTCGGCGTGAAGATCGCCCTGGACGGATTCGGCAGCGGACACGCCGCCATCAACGCCCTGCGCCGCCTCCCCGTCGACATACTGAAGCTGGACCGGGGCCTGGTCGAAGGCATCGTGGAATCGGCCAGGCTGCGCAAGATCACCAGCGGGCTGCTGCGGATCGCCGGCGACCTCGGCATGCAGTCCGTGGCCGAGGGCGTGGACGTGCCCGAGCAGGTGCTCGCCCTGCGCTCGATGGGCTGCACCCATGGTCAGGGCATGGCCTTCGCGGGCCCGCTGGACGAGTACCGGCTGCGCCGGGCCCTGGTGCGGGACGAGTACCCGCTGCCCGGACCCGTCCCGGTGAGTGTCGGAAACCGTCCCCCGATCCGGTCACATACTGAGACGCCCGTCCCACCCACTTGACAGTGACTGTGCGTCGGGGAGAGGGTCAGTGCCATGCGCACCCGAATTCTCGTACTTGGAAAGCGCGTCGGCTGAGGCAGGGCCAGAGAAGGCCCGCCTGTAAACGCACCCGACGCGCTCCCCTCGCTTGCCTCCCGGCACGAGGGGTTTTTTGTTGCACCGACTCCCCCCGAAGTCGTAACGAACCCCCGCAAAACGCCTCGCACACCACCTCGCACCAACCCTCTGCTTCGAGAAGAGAATGCTGATGACCGAGCAGGCCACCGGGCACCATCCGCAGCCGCGGCCCCGTAACGGCGCGCAGCCCGCCACCACCGTCGAGCACGTCACGGGTGCGCAGTCCCTCATCCGCTCTCTCGAGGAAGTGGGCGCCGACACCGTCTTCGGCATTCCGGGCGGAGCGATCCTCCCCGCGTACGACCCGATGATGGACTCGAAGCGGGTGCGACACGTCTTGGTCCGGCACGAGCAGGGCGCGGGCCACGCCGCCACCGGTTACGCGCAGGCCACCGGCCGGGTCGGCGTCTGCATGGCGACCTCGGGCCCCGGTGCCACCAACCTGGTCACGCCGATCGCCGACGCCCACATGGACTCCGTCCCGCTGGTCGCGATCACCGGCCAGGTCTCCTCCAAGGCGATCGGCACGGACGCCTTCCAGGAGGCGGACATCTGCGGCATCACGATGCCGATCACCAAGCACAACTTCCTGGTCACCAAGGCCGAGGACATCCCGCGGACGATCGCCGAGGCCTTCCACATCGCCTCCACCGGCCGCCCGGGCCCGGTCCTGGTCGACATCGCCAAGGACGCCCTCCAGGCGAAGACCACCTTCAGCTGGCCGCCCACCACGGACCTGCCCGGCTACCGCCCGGTGACCAAGCCGCACGCCAAGCAGATCCGCGAGGCCGCCAAGCTGATCACCAGCGCCAAGCGCCCCGTCCTCTACGTCGGCGGCGGCGTCCTGAAGGCCGGCGCCACCGCCGAGCTGAAGGTCCTCGCGGAGCTCACCGGCGCCCCGGTCACCACCACCCTGATGGCGCTGGGCGCGTTCCCCGACAGCCACCCGCTGCACGTGGGCATGCCGGGCATGCACGGTGCGGTCACCGCCGTCACCGCGCTGCAGAAGGCCGACCTGATCGTCGCCCTCGGTGCCCGCTTCGACGACCGCGTCACCGGCAAGCTGGACAGCTTCGCCCCGTACGCCAAGATCGTCCACGCCGACATCGACCCGGCCGAGATCGGCAAGAACCGCGTCGCCGACGTCCCGATCGTCGGTGACGCCCGCGAGGTCATCGCCGACCTGGTCCAGGCCGTCCAGGCCGAGCACAGCGAGGGCCACCGCGGCGACTACACCGCCTGGTGGAGCGACCTCAACCGCTGGCGCGAGACCTACCCGCTCGGCTACGACCTGCCGGACGACGGCAGCCTCTCGCCGCAGCAGGTCATCCAGCGCATCGGCGAGCTCGCCCCCGCCGACACCATCTACGCGGCCGGCGTCGGCCAGCACCAGATGTGGGCCGCCCACTTCATCAACTACGAGCGCCCGGCCACCTGGCTGAACTCCGGCGGCGCCGGGACGATGGGCTACGCGGTCCCGGCCGCGATGGGCGCCAAGGCGGGCATGCCGGACCGTCCGGTCTGGGCGATCGACGGCGACGGCTGCTTCCAGATGACCAACCAGGAACTGGTCACCTGCGCGCTGAACAACATCCCGATCAAGGTCGCCATCATCAACAACGGCGCCCTCGGCATGGTCCGCCAGTGGCAGACCCTGTTCTACAACCAGCGCTACTCCAACACGGTGCTGCACTCCGGCCCGGACGACGTCAACCCGGGGGCGCGGGGCACCCGCATCCCGGACTTCGTCAAGCTGTCCGAGGCCATGGGCTGTGTCGCGCTGCGCTGCGAGGACCCTGCCGACCTGGACAAGGTCATCGAGCAGGCCAACGCCATCAACGACCGCCCGGTCGTGGTCGACTTCATCGTCCACGAGGACGCCCAGGTCTGGCCGATGGTCGCCGCCGGCACCTCCAACGACGAGGTCATGGCCGCCCGGGGCGTCCGCCCCGACTTCGGCGACGGCGAAGACGACTGACGA
Source organism: Streptomyces sp. NBC_01268 (assembly GCF_036240795.1). Lineage (NCBI taxonomy): Bacteria > Bacillati > Actinomycetota > Actinomycetes > Kitasatosporales > Streptomycetaceae > Streptomyces > Streptomyces sp. NBC_01268. The sequence continues at coordinate 5,905,622 of NZ_CP108454.1, forward strand.
GCGAAGAGCTGAAGAGCCAAGGGAAGTGACCCACACCATGTCCACCAAGCACACGCTCTCCGTCCTGGTCGAGAACACGCCCGGCATCCTCGCCCGGATCGCCGCCCTGTTCTCCCGCCGCGGCTTCAACATCGACTCGCTCGCCGTCGGTGTCACCGAGCACCCCGACATCTCCCGCATCACCATCGTGGTCAATGTCGAGGACCTGCCCCTGGAGCAGGTGACCAAGCAGCTCAACAAGCTGGTCAACGTCCTGAAGATCGTCGAACTCGAGCCCAGCGCCGCGATCCAGCGCGAGCTCGTCCTGGTGAAGGTCCGCGCCGACAACGAGACCCGCTCCCAGATCGTCGAGATCGTCCAGCTCTTCCGCGCGAAGACGGTCGACGTCTCGCCGGAGGCGGTCACCATCGAGGCCACCGGTTCGAGTGACAAGCTGGAAGCGATGCTCAAGATGCTGGAGCAGTTCGGCATCAAGGAGCTCGTGCAGTCCGGCACCATCGCCATAGGGCGTGGCGCCCGGTCCATCACGGACCGGTCCCTGCGGGCCCTCGACCGCAGCGCGTGACACTCCCGACCGTCAACGGGCGCTGACCGCCGGTCCATCCGGCGGTCCGCCTGGCGAGACCCGAAATCCTTCCTCCCGCACCCCGCCGTACGGTGGGACGCAACACCAGCACCTCAAGGAGATACCCAGTGGCCGAGCTGTTCTACGACGCCGACGCCGACCTGTCCATCATCCAGGGCCGCAAGGTCGCCGTGATCGGGTACGGCAGCCAGGGCCACGCCCACGCGCTGTCGCTCCGCGACTCGGGTGTCGACGTCCGTGTCGGTCTGCACGAGGGCTCCAAGTCCAAGGCCAAGGCCGAGGAGCAGGGCCTGCGCGTCGTCACCCCGGCCGAGGCCGCGGCCGAGGCCGACGTCATCATGATCCTGATCCCGGACCCGATCCAGGCCCAGGTCTACGAGGAGTCCATCAAGGACAACCTGAAGGACGGCGACGCGCTGTTCTTCGCCCACGGCTTCAACGTCCGCTTCGGCTTCATCAAGCCCCCGGCCGCCGTGGACGTCGCCCTGGTCGCCCCGAAGGGCCCGGGCCACCTGGTCCGCCGTCAGTACGAGGAGGGCCGCGGCGTCCCCGCGATCGCCGCGGTCGAGCAGGACGCGACGGGCAACGCCTTCGCGCTGGCGCTCTCCTACGCCAAGGCCATCGGCGGCACCCGCGCCGGTGTCATCAAGACGACCTTCACCGAGGAGACCGAGACCGACCTCTTCGGCGAGCAGGCCGTCCTCTGCGGTGGCGCCTCCGCGCTCGTCAAGGCGGGCTTCGAGACCCTGGTCGAGGCCGGCTACCAGCCGGAGATCGCCTACTTCGAGTGCCTCCACGAGCTGAAGCTGATCGTCGACCTCATGTACGAGGGCGGCCTGGAGAAGATGCGCTGGTCCGTCTCCGAGACCGCCGAGTGGGGCGACTACATCACCGGCCCGCGGATCATCACCGCGGACACCAAGGCCGAGATGAAGAAGGTCCTCACGGACATCCAGGACGGCACCTTCGCCAAGAACTGGATGGACGAGTACCACGGCGGTCTGAAGAAGTACAACGAGTACAAGACCCAGGACGAGCAGCACCTCCTGGAGACCACCGGCAAGGAGCTGCGGAAGCTCATGAGCTGGGTGAACGACGAGGAGGCGTAAGCCCCTCGGTGCGGGGCCGGACAGGGTGTCCGGCCCCGTGCCACATCGTTGGACACCCCGTCCAACCACGGACGGGTGATCCTTCCAACGAGGCGTATGAGCTGCGCCGACGCACCACTACACTGCTCAACAACATACGCGTCAGGCCCACAGCGTCGTGCGCTTTCACGCGGCAAGCCCCCTCCACGCCTGCGGCCGTCGGGACGGCCGTCCGCACTGGATCTGTGAGGACTCACGTGAGCTCGAAACCTGTCGTACTCATCGCTGAAGAGCTGTCGCCCGCCACCGTCGACGCGCTGGGCCCGGACTTCGAGATCCGGCACTGCAACGGCGCCGACCGCGCCGAGCTGATCCCCGCGATCGCCGACGTCGACGCCATCCTGATCCGTTCCGCGACCAAGGTCGACGCGGAGGCCATCGCCGCCGCGAAGAAGCTCCGGGTCGTCGCCCGCGCCGGTGTGGGCCTGGACAACGTGGACGTCTCCGCCGCCACCAAGGCCGGCGTGATGGTCGTGAACGCCCCGACCTCGAACATCGTCACGGCCGCCGAGCTCGCCTGCGGCCTCCTGGTCGCCACCGCGCGCAACATCCCGCAGGCCAACACGGCGCTGAAGAACGGCGAGTGGAAGCGCTCGAAGTACACGGGCGTCGAGCTGAGCGAGAAGACCCTCGGTGTCGTCGGCCTCGGCCGCATCGGCGTCCTGGTCGCCCAGCGCATGTCCGCCTTCGGCATGAAGATCGTCGCGTACGACCCCTACGTGCAGCCGGCCCGTGCCGCCCAGATGGGGGTGAAGCTGCTGGCCCTGGACGAGCTCCTGGAGGTCGCCGACTTCATCACCGTCCACCTGCCCAAGACCCCGGAGACCGCCGGTCTCATCGGTGACGAGGCGCTGCACAAGGTCAAGCCCTCGGTCCGGATCGTCAACGCCGCGCGCGGCGGGATCGTGGACGAGGCGGCGCTGTACTCGGCACTGAAGGAGGGCCGGGTCGCCGGCGCGGGCCTCGACGTGTACGCGAAGGAGCCCTGCACCGACTCGCCGCTCTTCGAGCTCGACGAGGTCGTCTGCACCCCGCACCTGGGCGCCTCCACCGACGAGGCCCAGGAGAAGGCCGGCATCGCGGTGGCCCGTTCGGTGCGCCTGGCGCTCGCCGGCGAGCTCGTCCCGGACGCGGTCAACGTGCAGGGCGGCGTCATCGCCGAGGACGTGAAGCCCGGTCTGCCGCTGGCCGAGAAGCTGGGCCGGATCTTCACGGCGCTGGCCGGCGAGGTCGCGGTGCGGCTGGACGTCGAGGTGTACGGCGAGATCACCCAGCACGACGTGAAGGTGCTCGAACTCTCGGCGCTCAAGGGCGTGTTCGAGGACGTGGTCGACGAGACCGTGTCCTACGTGAACGCCCCGCTGTTCGCGCAGGAGCGCGGTGTCGAGGTCCGCCTCACCACCAGCTCCGAGTCGCCCGACCACCGCAACGTGGTCACCGTGCGCGGCACCCTCTCGGACGGCCAGGAGGTCTCGGTCTCCGGCACGCTGGCGGGCCCCAAGCACCTGCAGAAGATCGTCGCGGTCGGCGACTACGACGTGGACCTGGCGCTCGCCGACCACATGGTGGTGCTGCGCTACGAGGACCGTCCGGGCGTCGTCGGCACGGTCGGCCGGATCCTCGGCGAGGCCGGTCTGAACATCGCGGGCATGCAGGTCTCCCGTACGGAGGAGGGCGGCGAGGCGCTCGTCGTGCTCACCGTGGACGACACGGTCCCGGCGGCCGTGATCGCCGAGATCTCGGAGGAGATCGGCGCCACCTCGGCCCGCTCGGTCGACCTGGTCTGACGCGCGGGTCCGCTCGGACGCGTTCCCCGTACCCGGTCGATAGACGCTCGTCTTACACGGATGTCTATCGGCCGGGTACAGTGCTGTCCATGGGACACAAGGAAGACCTGCTCGAAGGTGCCAAGCGCTGCCTCCTGGAGAAGGGCTACGCCCGCACCACCGCCCGCGACGTCGTGGCGGCCTCGGGTACCAACCTCGCCTCCATCGGCTACCACTACGGCTCCAAGGACGCCCTGCTCCAGCAGGCCTTCCTGGCTCTCACCGAGGAGTGGGGCCAGCGGGTCGGCGGGGCGGACTCCGAGGGCGGCGGGGAGCCGCCCGCCGATCCCTACGAGCGCTTCCGCGCCGTCTGGGAGCCCCTGATCGGGGCCGCCGAGGGCAGCCGCCCGGTCTGGAAGCTGCAGACCGAGGTCGTCACCCGGCTGGACGACGACGAGAAGCTGCGCGAGGCGATCAAGGAGCCGCAGCGCGAGGGCCGGCTCGGCATGGCCGAGGGCATGCTCGGCCTCGACCCCGAGGCGGACCCCGAGAAGGCCCGCGTCGCCGGGCTCCTCCTCCAGGCGCTCGCGACCGGTGTGATGATCCAGTGGGTGGTCGACCCGGAGACCGCACCGAGCGCCGACGACCTCACCGCGGGGCTCAAGGTGCTGATGGGGGAGCGGGACTGACGTTCCGTCCGTCCGGTAACGGTCACCGGCCGCGCGGAGCCGTCGTCTCCGGCGCTCGGGTCACGGCGGAGCCCGTCGGGGCCTGAGCTCCGCCGCCGCTACAGCTTCGCCGCCTTCAGAGCCATGTGCAGCAGCAGCCGGTCCTCGCCCGCGTCCAGGTCGAGGCCGGTGAGCTGCTCGACGCGGGAGAGGCGGTAGTAGAGGGTCTGGCGGTGGATGCCGAGCGCGGTGGCCGTGCGGCCCGCCTGGCCCGCGTGGTCGAGGAACACCTCGGCGGTGCGGGCCAGTTCGGCGTGGGACGGGGCCAGCAGGGTGCGGACCACCGGGTCGGGTTCGGTCGGCGGGAGCGCGGTCAGCAGCCGGTACGGGCCGATCGCGGACCACTCCGCCAGCGGGCCGAGGTGCGGCTGGGCGGTCGCCGCGCGGGCGGCCGAGCCGGCCTCGCGCCAGGACACGTCGAGGTCCGCGAGCCCCCGGCGGGGCGTGCCGACCCCCGCGACGGCCGCCGGGCCCGCCGTGCCGCGCAGCCGGCCGGCCGCGGTGACGGCGGGGGAGAGGTTGTCGGCCGAGCGGAGCCGGACGAGCGCGGCGAGCGCGCGGGGGACGGCGCCGGGGACACCGGCCGGTGGCGCCGCGGGCCGCCACGGCACCGTGCACAGGGCCGCCGCGCCCGGCACCGTACGCGGCGACGGGGAGTCCTCCGCGGGCCAGGGCGCCAGGCAGACCAGGGCGTGCAGGCCGTCCGCGTCCGGTCCGAGCGCCGTGCGCAGGGCGGCGAGCGCCATGTCGTACTGCCAGCCGCGCTCGGCCGACAGGGCGGCCCGCAGCTCCCGGGAGAGGTCCGCCCCGGCCCGCTCCTCGTCGGCGAGCAGGTCGCCGATCCGGGCGGCGACCTCCATGGCGGCGGTGAGCTGGGCGTGTGAGGGGCCGGGCTCGGCGTCGAGCAGCCAGACGTAGCCGAGGACGACACCCCGATGGCGTACCGGCAGGCAGATCCGGTCCCGGAAGACGCCCGCGTCGGGGGCGGCCGGGATGCGGACCGGGCCGGTCGCCCGGGTGATGCCGAAGCCCTCGAACCAGGCCCGCACGGCGGGGGTGGACTTCCGGGTCAGGATCGACCGGGTGCGGACCGGGTCCATCGCCTCGTCGTCGTCACTGTCGTGCGCGCCGAAGGCGATCAGCCCGAAATCCCGGTTCTCCAGGGTCGCGGGGGCGCCGAGCAGCGCCGAGATCTCGTCCACCAGCTCCTGGTAATCGCCCTTCACGGCGCCATTCTCGCACCGCCCGCGCCTTCCTTCAGACAGATGTCTGAGAGCGTGGCCACGGATGCGTGACAGCTGTAGATGGCGGACGATCGGAGCGGTCCTTAGGTTTCACGGTGGTTCTTCGTGCTGTTCCCGATTGCTTACGAAAGTTCGGGTAGAGCACCTTTCGTCACCCTGCCCTCTGGAGGTACCCGTGCTGGGTCCCGTGATCCTCGCCGCGTCGCGCAGCGACAAGATGCGCCGTTTCGTGTCGGCCGCCCCCGGGACCAAGCAGGTCGTGGCACGCTTCATCGCCGGCGAGTCCGTCCATGACGTCGTCCCGATCGTGCAGGACCTGGCGGCCCGCGGCCTGGAGGTCACCCTCGACGTGGTCGGTGAGGACATCACCACCGTCGAGCAGTCCCACGCCGCCCGCGACGCCTACCTGGAGCTCATCGGGCGTCTCAAGGAGCTGGGTCTGGGCGCCCGCGCCGAGATGTCCGTGAAGCTGTCGATGTTCGGCCAGTCGCTGGAGAACGGCCACGAGCTGGCCCTCGCGAACGTGCGCCCCGTCGTCGCGGCCGCCGCCGAGATCGGCACCACGGTCACCCTGGACGCCGAGGACCACACCACCCTCGACTCGATGTTCGCCATCCACGAGGAGCTGCGGAAGGACTTCCCGCAGACCGGCTGCGTCATCCAGGCCTACCTCTTCCGCACCGAGGAGGACGCCCGCCGCCTCGCCGCCGACGGCTCGCGCGTGCGGATCGTGAAGGGCGCCTACAAGGAGCCCGCCGAGGTCGCCATCCAGGACAAGCCGGAGATCGACAAGGCGTACGTCCGGATCATGAAGATCCTGATGGAGGGCGAGGGCTACCCGATGATCGGGTCCCACGACCCCCGCCTGATCGCCGTCGGCCAGGAGCTCGCCCGCCGCGCCGGGCGCAAGCTGGACGAGTACGAGTTCCAGATGCTGTACGGCATCCGCAGCGAGGAGCAGAACCGGCTCGCGGCCGAGGGCCACCGGATGCGCGTCTACACCGCCTACGGCACCGACTGGTACGGCTACTTCATGCGCCGCCTCGCGGAGAAGCCGGCCAACCTGCTCTTCTTCGTCCGCTCCATCCTCACCAAGGGCTGAGCCCCACCTCTCAAGAAGGAGTCCCGCGACCCATGGACGCTGTCACCCAGGTCCCCGCTCCGGTCAACGAGCCGGTGCACGGCTACGCCCCCGGTTCCCCCGAGCGCGCCCGTCTGGAGGTCAAGCTCAAGGAGCTGGCCGACAACCCGCGCGAGCTGCCGATGACCATCGGTGGCGTCAAGCGCATGGGCGGCGGCGAGCGCGTCGACGTCGTGCAGCCGCACAACCACAAGTCCGTCATCGGCACCTTCGCCGGCGCCACCCAGCAGGACGCCCAGGACGCGATCGACGCCGCCCTGGCCGCCGCCCCGGCCTGGCGCGCGATGGCCTTCGACGACCGCGCGGCGATCATCCTGCGCGCCGCCGAGCTGCTCGCCGGCCCGTGGCGCGAGACCCTGGCCGCCTCCACGATGCTCGGCCAGTCCAAGACCGCCCAGCAGGCCGAGATCGACACCCCGTGCGAGCTCGTCGACTTCTGGCGCTTCAACGTGGCCTACGCCCGCCAGATCCTGGCCGAGCAGCCGCCGGCCAACTCCCCGGGCGTGTGGAACCGACTGGACCACCGCCCGCTGGAGGGCTTCGTCTACGCGATCACGCCGTTCAACTTCACGGCCATCGCGGGCAACCTGCCCACCGCGCCCGCCCTCATGGGCAACGTGGTGGTCTGGAAGCCGTCCCCGACCCAGACCCACTCCGCCGTGCTCCTCATGGAGCTCCTGGAGGAGGCCGGTCTGCCGAAGGGCGTCATCAACCTGGTGACCGGCGACGGCATCGCCGTCTCCGAGGTGGCCCTGAACCACCGCGACCTGGCCGGCATCCACTTCACCGGCTCGACCAAGACCTTCCAGCACCTGTGGAAGACGGTCGGCAACAACATCGAGACGTACCGCTCCTACCCGCGGATCGTCGGCGAGACCGGTGGCAAGGACTTCGTCGTCGCGCACCCCAGCGCCGACCGCGCCATCCTGAAGACCGCGCTGACCCGTGGCTCCTTCGAGTTCCAGGGCCAGAAGTGCTCCGCGTCCTCTCGTGCGTACGTCCCGGCCTCCATCTGGAACGACGGGTTCAAGGAGGAGTTCGCGGCCGAGGTCGACGGCATCACCATGGGTGACGTCACCGACCTGTCGAACTTCATCGGCGCCGTCATCGACGACCGCTCGTTCGCCAAGAACAAGGCCGCGATCGACCGCGCGAAGGCCGACGCCTCCTGCACGATCGTCGCCGGCGGCACGTACGACGACTCGGAGGGCTACTTCGTCCGCCCGACCGTCATCGAGTGCAGCGACCCGGAGAACGAGGTCTTCACGACCGAGTACTTCGGCCCGATCCTCGCCGTGTACGTCTACGACGACGCGAAGTACGACGAGATGCTGACCCAGATGGAGTCGGTCTCGGACTACGCGCTCACCGGCTCGGTCATCTCCGGTGACCGCGCGGCCGCCGCGTACACGATGGAGAAGCTCCGCTTCGCCGCGGGCAACTTCTACATCAACGACAAGTCGACCGGCGCCGTCGTCGGCCAGCAGCCCTTCGGCGGCGGCCGTGCCTCCGGCACCAACGACAAGGCCGGCGCCCCGCAGAACCTGATGCGCTGGACGCTGACCCGCGCCATCAAGGAGACGCTGGTCCCGCCGACCGAGTACGGCTACCCCCACATGGGCTGACGCCCCCGCCTCCCCGGAGGCCCCTGATCACCGCCCCCCTCCTCGGTCCCCCAACTGAGGACGGGGGCGGTTCTCATTCCCCCTTCACCACGCGCCGCGTCAGGAAGTCGTCGATCAGCGACGCGATCCGCGGGGCGTGGGTCTCCAGGGCGAAGTGGCCGGTGGGCAGGAGGTGGACCTCGGCGTCCGGGAGGTCGCGGCGGAAGGCCTCGGCGCCGGCCGGGACGAAGACCTCGTCGCCCTCGCCCCAGACGGCCAGGAGGGGGACCCGGGAGGTGCGGAAGTACTCCTGGAAGGCCGGGTAGAGGGCGAAGTTGGCGCCGTAGTCGGCGATCAGGCCGAGCTGGATCGCGTCCTGCCCCTCGCGGGACATGAGGGCGGCGTCGTGGTGCCAGGCGTCCGGGCTGAGGAGCTCGCGGAACTCGGCGGGGACGCCCGTCTCGTACTGCCAGCGGATGCCGTCCAGGGAGCGGATCGCGCGGACCGGCTCCTCGGTCTCGGGGGTCCGCTCGGCGATCAGGGCGAGGACCGGGGCCCAGGCGTCGGCGCCGAGGCCCTCCTCGTAGGCGTTGCCGTTCTGGCTGACGATCGCGGTGATCCGCTCGGGGTGGGCGAGGGCGAGGCGCAGGCCGATGGGGGAGCCGTAGTCCTGGATGTAGAGGGCGAACCGGTCGAGGCCGATGGTCTCGGTGAACTCGGACGTCAGCGCGGCCAGTTCGGCGAAGGTGTAGGGGAAGTCGGCGGCGTCCGGGGCCGCGCTGCGGCCGAAGCCCAGGTGGTCGGGGGCGATCAGGCGGTAGCGGTCGGCGAGCCGGGGGATCAGGTCGCGGAACATGTGCGAGCTGGTCGGGAAGCCGTGCAGCAGGAGCAGCGCGGGGGCGTCGGCGGGGCCCGCCTCCCGGTAGAAGATCTCGTGGCCGCGGACGGTGACGGTGCGGTGGTGGACGGGCAGCACGGACATCTCTTCTAACCCCTCTTCGCGCTCTGAATGGTTACGAGGAGAGTCAAGCCGTTGTGCGGCTAACCTGTCAATGCGCGCTGAGGGGTTAGGTGAGGGTCGGGGTGCCGCCGGTCACTCCGCGGCGCCCTCCGGGGCCGCCGCGTTCTTCGCCGCGACCTTGCCCCGGTCCGTCTCCAGCTTGGCGGTGTACACGGCCGACAGGGCCCCGCCCAGGGCGACCAGCATCGCGAGGGCCGGCAGTCCGAGCGACAGGTAGCCGGCGCCGCAGGCCACGGCCCAGACCGCGAGCAGCGCCCTGGCCCGGCGGCTCAGGAACAGGCGCTTCTCCGGCATGGCGGGCACCGACCCCAGGGCTCCCGCGGGGCCGGTGGTCGCCGCCTTGGGGCGCTTGAAGTAGCCGTACACCAGCCACTCGCCGCACAGCTCCCAGCCCTCCGGGTCCAGCCCGTCGAGCACCTTCGCGCGACGCCGGCCGCTGATCACCTCGCGCCGGTACTCCCAGGCGAGCGGCGCACCGGGCGCCCGGCGGCAGACGAAGCGGCCCAGCGAGTCGAGGTGCTCGACCTCCCAGCCCTGGTCGCCGTGGACCGCCAGCATCCGGCGGTCGTTGAAGAGGTCGGCCGTCCAGGTCCATCGCTCGGCCGCCCGGTCCGGTTCCCCGGGCGCCGGCGCGAGCCCGCCGAGCGAGGCCGCGAAGCGCGCGGCCGGGCCGAACTCCTCCTCCGGCGCGGTGCCCGACTCCGCGAGGTGCCCGCGCAGCTCGTCGGCCGTCCGGGTGATCTGCTCCTCGGGCACCCCGGCGGCGCGCAGCGCGCCGCTGAGTTCGGCGAAGTAGGAGTCGGTGCTCATCGTGTGGTTCCCCCTGCGTGCAGCTTGGTCCCTACGGCCCGGTGGAACTGCGTCCAGGCCTCGCTCTCGGCCGCGAGATGGGTCCGCCCGGTGTCCGTGAGCCGGTAGTAGCGGCGTCCGGGGCCCCGTTCGGCGGCCCGGAACTCGGCCTCGACGAGGCCGGCCTCCTCCAGGCGGTTCAGCACGGGATACAGCGTCCCGCCCTTGATCTCGCCGAGTCCCGCCCCGGCGAGCGCCTTGGCGATCTCGTACCCGTAACTCTCACCGTCGGTCAGGCAGGAGAGGACGAGCAGGTCGAGGACTCCCTTGAGCCAGCTGGATCTGCGGTCTGCGGCCATGACAGCATTCCATCACTACCTAGGTAGGAATGCAATCTAGGTAGCCGGTCGAGTGCCGTCTCAGATAGTAGGAAGTCCGAGTAATTGTGGAGACAGTTCGGGTGAGCTGTCCTAGCTTTGTAGGAGCCGAACGTCCCGCTCCATCGAGCGCAGGGCGGTCGAGAGCGTCACGCCCCGAGCAGGCAACCCCTGCGGCGACGCTCCCCGCCCCTTCCGGCGCCTTCGATCACCACCGATCTCGCATCACCGTGGATCTCGGATCAACGCTGATCTCAAGGAGTCGATCTCTCATGGCCGCTCAGACCGCCCGCCGCGTCCGCCACTCCGCCGCCCGCCCCAGCGACGACGCCCGCAAGAACGCCGCCGCCGCCCTCCAGCGCGCCCTCGACCGCCGGGACAACGGCGGCGAGACCGGTCACTGACCCGACCGCGTCCACCGGGTGAGACGCCCGCGGTCCGCCGCCCGCCGCATCGGCGGGCCGGCCCGCCCGCGGGCTCCCTCCCCGGCGCGCCTTCCCCGCCGCCCGGGAGGATCGTCCGCATCCTGGACATGATGTGTCAGACGATGGGACGAAGAGTAGGGTGCCGACATGTCTCACAGCATCGATCTCGCAGTCATCCCCGGCGACGGCATCGGCCAGGAGGTCGTGGCCGAGGGCCTCAAGGTCCTCGCGGCCGTCCTTCCCCAGGATGTGAAGCTGGAGACCAAGGAGTACGACTTCGGCGCCCAGCGCTACCACGCCACCGGTGAGACCCTCACCGACGCCGACCTCGACGCCCTCAAGGGCCACGACGCGATCCTGCTCGGCGCGATCGGCGACCCGTCGGTCCCGTCCGGCGTCCTGGAGCGGGGCTTCCTGCTGAAGCTGCGCTTCGCCTTCGACCACCACGTCAACCTGCGTCCCTCGAAGCTGCTCCCCGGTGTCGCGACCCCGCTCGCCGGCCAGCCCGAGATCGACTTCGTCGTCGTGCGCGAGGGCACCGAGGGCCCGTACACGGGCAACGGCGGCACCATCCGCAAGGGCACCCCGCACGAGGTCGCCACCGAGGTCTCCGTCAACACCGCCTACGGTGTCGAGCGCGTGGTCCGGGACGCCTTCGCCCGCGCCCAGGCCCGCCCCCGCAAGAAGCTCACGCTGGTCCACAAGAACAACGTGCTGACCTTCGCGGGCCACCTGTGGACGAACATCTTCACCAAGGTCGCGGCCGAGTTCCCCGAGGTCACCACCGACTACCTGCACGTCGACGCCGCGACGATCTTCCTCGTCACCGACCCGGCCCGCTTCGACGTCATCGTCACCGACAACCTCTTCGGCGACATCATCACCGACCTCGCCGCCGCCGTCTCCGGCGGGATCGGCGTCGCCGCCTCCGGGAACATCAACCCGGGCGGCGAGTTCCCGTCCATGTTCGAGCCGGTCCACGGCTCCGCACCGGACATCGCGGGCCAGGGCAAGGCCGACCCCACGGCCACCGTGCTCTCCGTCGCGCTGCTGCTGCGCCACCTCGGCTACGAGGCCGAGGCCGCCCGCATCGAGGAGGCGGTCGCCGCCGACCTCACCGAGCGCGGTGACACGCCCCGTACGACGGCCGAGATCGGCGACGCGCTCGCGGTACGCGTAGCGAGCTGACCCGCCGCTGACCGTTCCACCCCAGCCGCCGGGTCGCACTCCGCACCCGGCGGCTGTACCTATGCGGTCGCAGGGTGCCACCATCGAACCCTGGACCGCATCACACCGTTTTCGTGCAGCGGCCCCCACGAGCGATAATCGAACGTGGGGCCGCGGCATGCGGGAAAGCTCGGACGTCCTAGCAGTACTGCGGAGCGGCGTGAGCGCGGTCCGACACACACAACCGGTGAAGGACAAGCACTCATGACGACGCCCACCATCGAGCTCAAGCCCTCCTCCAGCCCGCTGTCCGACGCGGAGCGCGAGGCGATCCTGGCCAACCCGGGATTCGGCCGCCACTTCACCGACCACATGGTCACCATCCGCTGGACGGAGGGGCGGGGCTGGCACGACGGGCAGCTGGTGCCCTACGGCCCGCTCTCCCTCGACCCGGCGACGAGCGTCCTCCACTACGCCCAGGAGATCTTCGAGGGCCTGAAGGCCTACCGCCGTCCCGACGGTTCGGTCGCCACCTTCCGCCCCGACGCCAACGGCCGCCGCTTCCAGTTCTCCGCGCACCGCCTCGGCATGCCGGAGCTCCCGGTCGAGACCTTCATCGAGGCCTGTGACGCCCTGGTCCGCCAGGACGCGGCGTGGGTGCCGGCGCACGGGGGCGAGGAGTCCCTCTACCTGCGTCCGTTCATGATCGCCACGGAGGTCGGCCTCGGCGTCCGGCCGGCCAACGAGTACCTCTTCGTCGTCATCGCCTCCCCGGCGGGCGCCTACTTCCCGGACGGCGTCAAGCCGGTCGCGATCTGGGCCTCCGAGGACCGCGTCCGCGCCGTCCCCGGCGGCGTCGGCGACGCCAAGACCGGCGGCAACTACGCCGCCTCCCTGCTCGCCCAGGCCGAGGCCGCCGAGAAGGGCTGCATCCAGGTCGCCTACCTCGACGCCGTCGAGCACAAGTGGGTCGAGGAACTGGGCGGCATGAACCTGTACTTCGTGTACGGGAACAAGATCGTCACCCCGACCCTCACCGGCTCGCTGCTCGCGGGCATCACCCGCGACTCGCTGCTCCAGGTCGCCCGCGACCTGGGCTACGAGTCGGAGGAGGCCCGCGTCTCCATCGACCAGTGGCAGGCGGACGCCGCGGACGGCAGCCTCACCGAGGTCTTCGCCTGCGGCACCGCCGCCGTCATCACCCCCGTCGGCACGGTCAAGTCCGCCCGCGGCGAGTGGCACCACTCGGGCGGCGAGCCCGGCGAGGTCACCATGAAGCTGCGCGAGGCCCTGCTCGCGATCCAGACCGGCAAGGCCGAGGACACCCACGGCTGGGTCCACGAGCTGGGCAAGTAGGCGGCGGGGAAGACCGGCTAGGACTCCGAGTCCACCAGGACGCCCGGGACGGTCTCCGTCCCGGGCGTCCGCCGTGCCGGGGACGGCGTCAGCACCGCGTACAACGCGCCGCCGACGATCCCCGAGAAGACGAAGCTGCAGTCGATCCCGCCGGTCAGCGCGAGCAGCGGGCCCTCGTAGAGCGGCGTGGACACCGCCGCCAGGCCGACCGCCGCGCCGATCGCCCAGGAGGCGGTGGCGCGCGGGTGCCAGCCGGCCGCGTACCAGTAGACGCCGCCGCGCGAGCGCCGGTTGTAGACCTGGAGCGCCTCCGCGTCGTACCGGCCCCCGCAGCGCACGTGCCCGATCAGGGTGATCACCGCCCAGGGCGTGCCGATCGCGGTGAGCAGCAGCACGAACGAGGTCATCGCGGTCTGCGCGTCCGAGGCGAAGTGGCCGAGGAAGACGAAGGCGGTGGCCACCGCCGCCACGACCAGCGTGGCCCGGGCCCGGGTCGCCCTCGGCAGGATCGCGTCGAGGTCCAGGCCCATCGAGTAGAGCATGAGACCGGCGTTGCCGACCGAGCCGGCGGTCGCCGCGATCAGCAGCGGGACCAGGTACCAGACAGGCGAGGCCGCGACCAGCGGCCCGGCGTACTCCACGCCGCCGCGGGCCGCCAGCGCCGTGTACGTGCCGAAGAGCTGAGGGATCAGCAGGCCGACGACGAGGCCCAGGCAGGTGGCGCGCCAGACCTTCTTCGGGCTGTGCTTCGCGGGCGAGATGTAGCGGGTGTAGTCGCCGAGCAGGGTGATGAACGCGACCGGCCCGCTGAGCCCGGCCGCGACCGCGGCGAGCAGCCAGGTCGGCCAGAACGAGCCCAGCAGATACGGGGTCTCCGGCACCGCGGCGGTGGTGAAGTCACCGGCGTACGCGACGAGTCCGAGCCCGAGCAGCAGGGTCATGCCGATGGCGAGGGCCTGGCTCAGCTTCAGCAGCAGGCGGTAGCCGTAGACCGCGCCGACCACGGTGAGCGCGGCGAGCAGGGCGTACACGAGGGTGTGCGCCAGACCGCCGGTCGGCAGGCCGACCAGGCGCTCCAGGGTGCCCACCATCACGTCGCCGCCGATCCACAGGGTCAGCGCCGTGTAGCCGAGCGACAGCAGCAGGCCCACCACCGAGCCGACGAGCCGGCCGCGGACGCCGAAGAAGGCGCCGGAGGAGGTGGAGAGGTTGGTGGCGGTGCGCAGCGAGATCAGCGCGAGCGGGGCGGTGACGGCCACGCCGACGAGCGTGCCGGTGACGACCGAGGTGACCGAGGCCCACAGGCCGAGCCCGAAGGACACCGGCAGCCAGCCGAAGACGATCACGCCGAGGCAGAGGTTGGAGCCGAGCAGGATCGAGACGAGGTCGCGCGGACCGCTGGTGCGTTCCGCTTCGGGGATGGTGTCGACTCCGCGCTGTTCTATCGCCATGGGGTCTCCTGGGGGAGGGGCGGGGCAGGGGGGGCGTGGGGGGTGAATTTAGAGCGACGCTCAATGTGACCCACGTGAACTACGGACGTCAATGTTTGGAACCTGTGGTTCCAGCATTTAGAGTGTCGCTCAAACAGGAGGTGTTTGGCACGTGCGACTGACCCCCACGGAACGCGACCGGCTGCTGCTCTTCGGTGCCGCCGAGCTCGCCCGCGCCCGCCGGGCGCGGGGTCTGCGGCTCAATGTCCCCGAGGCGACCGCGCTCATCGCGGACACCGTCTGCGAGGCGGCCCGCGACGGCAAGCGACTCGCCGAGGCGATCGAGGCGGCCCGATGCGTCCTCGGCCCCGAGGACGTCCTGCCGGGCGTCGCGGACGTCGTCACGGAGGTCCACGTCGAGGCCGTCTTCGACGACGGTTCACGGCTCGCGGTGGTCTCCGCGCCCATCGGCGGCGGCTCCCTCGGGGAGCGGGCGCCGGGCGCGCTGCTGCCGGGGCCCGAGCACGCCGACCGCGAGCCCGACCTGCTGCTCCGGGTCCGCAACACGGCGGCGGTGCCGGTCAGCGTGACCTCGCACTTCCATTTCTTCGAGGCGAATCCGCGTCTCGCGTTCGACCGTGCGGCGGCGTACGGGATGCGGCTGGCGATTCCGGCGGGTGCGTCGTTCCGTTTCGACCCGGGTGGCGAGGCCGAGGTGGGTCTGGTCCCGATCGGGGGTGCGCGGGTGGCGATCGGTTTCGCGGGTCTGGTCGACGGTCCGCTCGACGCCCCGGGGGCGAAGGAGGAGGCCCTGCGCAGGGCCGCGGCCTGCGGCTACCTGGGCGCCGGACCCGGTGCGCCGGGCACGCCGGACGGCCCCGGCACGTCCGCCGCCCCGGGCGCGCCTGGTGCGTCCGGCACGTCCGCCGACCCCGGCACGCCCGGTGACGCGTCCACCGAGGAGGAGAGCTGATGGATCCCTACGAGTACGCCTCCGTGCACGGACCCCGTGCCGGCGACCGGGTCGTCCTGGGCGACTCCGGCCTCGTCGTCCGGGTCGAGTCCGACTCCCAGAGGCCCGGCGACGAGTTCCTGGCCGGCTTCGGCAAGACCGCCCGCGACGGACTCCTCCTGAAGGCCGCCGCGGTCCGCGAGACCTGCGACGTCGTCATCAGCAACGTGCTGGTGATCGACGCCGTCCTGGGCATCCGCAAGGTGTCCATCGGCATCCGCGAGGGACGCATCCACGCGATCGGCCGGGCCGGCAACCCCGACACCCTCGACGGCGTCGACGTCGTCGTCGGCACCGGCACCTCGATCGTCTCCGGCGAGGGCCTGATCGCCACCGCCGGTGCCGTGGACACCCATGTGCACCTGCTGTCGCCGCGGATCATGGAGGCCTCGCTCGCCAGCGGCGTCACCACCATCATCGGCCAGGAGTTCGGCCCCGTCTGGGGCGTGGGCGTCAACTCCCCCTGGGCGCTGCGGCACGCCTTCAGCGCCTTCGACGCCTGGCCGGTCAACATCGGCTTCCTCGCGCGGGGTTCGTCCTCGGACCCGGCCCCGCTGGTGGAGGCCCTTGCCGAGGGCGGCGCGTCCGGTTTCAAGGTGCACGAGGACATGGGCGCCCACACCCGGGCCCTGGACACCGCCCTGCGGGTCGCCGAGGAACACGACGTGCAGGTCGCGCTCCACAGTGACGGGTTGAACGAGTGCCTGTCGGTCGAGGACACCCTGAGCGTCCTGGAGGGGCGCACGATCCACGCCTTCCACATCGAGGGCTGCGGCGGCGGACACGTACCGAACGTCCTGAAGATGGCGGGCGTGCCGAACGTCATCGGCTCCTCCACCAACCCCACGCTCCCCTTCGGACGCGACGCGGTCGCCGAGCACTACGGCATGATCGTCTCCGTCCACGACCTGAAGACCGACCTGCCCGGCGACGCCGCCATGGCACGCGACCGGATCAGGGCCGGGACGATGGGCGCGGAGGACGTCCTGCACGACCTCGGCGCCATCGGCATCACCTCCTCCGACGCCCAGGGCATGGGCCGCGCCGGCGAGACCGTCCGACGCACCTTCGCCATGGCCGGCAAGATGAAGGCCGAGCTCGGCCCCCTCGAAGGCGACGGCGCGCACGACGACAACGCGCGCGTGCTCCGCTACATGGCCAAGCTGACCATCAACCCGGCGATCGCCCACGGCCTCTCCCACGAGATCGGCTCCATCGAGGTCGGCAAGATGGCCGACCTCGTGCTGTGGCGGCCCGAGTACTTCGGCGCCAAGCCCCAGATGGTGCTCAAGTCCGGCTTCCCCGCGTGGGGCGTCACCGGCGACCCGAACGCCGCCACCGACACCTGCCAGCCGCTCGTCCTCGGCCCGCTGTTCGGCGCCCACGGAGCGACCCCGGCCGACATCTCGGTCGCCTTCGTCGCCCAGGCCGCCGTCGACCTCGGCTCCGACCGGATGCCGACCCGCCGCCGCCGCGTCCCCGTGCGCGGCACGCGCGGCATCGGCCCGGGGAACCTGCTGCTCAACTCCCGGATCGGCGACGTCCAGGTCGACGGCCACAGCGGCCTCGTCTCGCTGGACGGCTCCCCGATCCGCTCCGAGGCGGCCGAGTCCGTCTCCCTCAACCGCCTCTACTTCCTCTGACCCGCTAGGACCGCAGCCCATGACGTACCGCATGCCCGCCGAGTGGACCCGCCACGAGCGCACCTGGATGGCCTGGCCCAGCCCCAACCCGACCTTCACCGACGCCGAGGAGCTCGCCGAGGCGCGGACCGCCTGGGCCTCCGTGGCCCGCGCCGTGCGCCGCTTCGAGCCGGTCACCGTGGTGGTCGGCCGAGGCGACGCCGACTCCGCCCGCGCCCTCCTCGGCGCGGACGTCGACCTCGTCGAGCGCGAGCTGGACGACGCCTGGATGCGCGACATCGGTCCGACCTTCGTCACCGACGGCACCCGCCTGGCCGCGGTCGACTGGGTGTTCAACGGCTGGGGCGGCCAGGACTGGGCGCGCTGGGAGCACGACTCCAAGATCGCCCGCCATGTCGCCGACGCGGCCGGCGTCCCGGTCCTGTCCTCCCCGCTCGTCAACGAGGGCGGCGCGATCCACGTCGACGGCGAGGGCACGGTCCTCCTCACCGACACCGTCCAGCTCGGCCCGGGCCGCAACCCCCAGTGGACCCGCCTCCAGGTCGAGGAGGAGATCCACGCGAAGCTGGGCACCACCAAGGCGATCTGGCTCCCGCACGGCCTGGCCGGCGACTACGGCCTGTACGGCACCCAGGGCCACGTCGACATCGTCGCCGCGTTCGCCCGCCCCGGCACCGTCCTGGTCCACAGCCAGCAGGACCCGGCCCACCCGGACCACGGGCGCTCCCGGCTCTACGTCGACCTCCTGCGCGGCCAGACCGACGCCCAGGGCCGCCCCCTGGAGGTCATCGAGGTCCCGGCCCCGACCGTCCTGAAGGACGAGGAGGGCGACTGGGTCGACTACTCGTACATCAACCACTACCTGTGCAACGACGGCGTGGTCCTCTGCGCCTTCGACGACCCGCACGACGAGGTCGCGGCGGAGATCTTCCGCGGTCTCTTCCCGGAGCGGGAGGTCGTGCTGGTGGACGCGCGCACGATCTTCGCGGGTGGTGGGGGCATCCACTGCATCACGCAGCAGCAGCCGGCGGTCTGAGCGGTCCGGCGCCCGGCCCGCCCCCGCGGAAAACGGGTGGTGCGGGCCCGGTCGGGCGCCCTAGGATGATCGTCAAGGGCGGGGTCGTAGCACAGAGGTAATGCGCCGCGATGGCATCTCGGAGGACGCCGGTTCGAATCCGGTCGCCCCGCCCCCTTCTCTCCCCGGCCGGTCCGCCTTCGGGCACGGACCCCTCGGCCGGATCATGTAGAACGTACGAGTGAGTCAGAGCAACGACCCGACCCCCCACCCCCGCCGCCGCAACCAGGCCGCCCCGCCCCGCGAGGACGTGCTCGCCGCCGCCATGGACACCATCGCCGAGCGCGGGCTCGACGGGCTGACCATGGCCGGGCTCGGGCGCCAGGTCGGGATGAGCAGCGGGCACCTGCTCTACTACTTCCGCACCAAGGACGAGCTGCTGCTGCGCACCCTGGAGTGGAGCGAGGGGCGGCTCGGCGCCGAGCGCAGCGCGCTGCTGTCCGGACCGGGGACCGCACGGGAGCGGCTCGACGGCTACGTGGACGTGTACGTGCCGGTGGGGCCGCGCGACCCGCACTGGACGCTGTGGCTGGAGGTCTGGAACCGGTCGCAGAACGCCGACGACGACGCCCGGGCCCGGCAGGCCGCCATCGAGGGCGCCTGGCACCGGGACCTGGTGGCGATCCTGGCCGAGGGCGTCTCGCGCGGTGAGTTCCGGGCCGTCGACCCGGACCGCTTCGCGCACCGGATGCGGGCCCTCCTGGACGGCTTCAGCGTCCACGTCGCGGTCGGCATCCCCGGCACCGGACGGGAGCAAGTCCTGGGCCACGTAAGGGAGTTCGTCGAGCAAACCCTGATCGCGCGATCTTAAGGCACGTAAGTACTCCCGATCGTTGTGCGGTGCGGCCTTGTTGGCGACGCGCTTCCTCCGGCACGGTTCCTGCCCATGGGACGAGAGCACTGGAAGAAGATCTGGGTCGGTTCTGCGGGCAACATGGTCGAGTGGTTCGACTGGTTCGTCTACGCCAGCTTCGCGACCTACTTCGCGGGGGCGTTCTTCCCCGAGGGCAACGACACCGCCAAGCTGATGAACACCGCCGGCATCTTCGCCGTCGGCTTCTTCATGCGCCCGGTCGGCGGCTGGCTCCTCGGCCGGGTCGCCGACCGCAAGGGCCGCAAGACCGCGCTGACCCTCACGGTGACGCTGATGTCCGCCTCGGCCGTCCTCATCGCCGTCGCCCCCACCTACGCCGTCGCCGGATACGGCGGCGCGGCCGTCCTCCTCGTCGCCCGCCTGCTCCAGGGGCTCTCCGTCGGCGGTGAGTACGCCGCCAGCGCCACCTACCTCACCGAGGCCTCCGCCCCGGAGCACCGCGGCTTCGCCTCCAGCTTCCAGTACGTGTCGATGACGGCCGGCCAGATCGTCGGCCTGGGGCTCCAGATCGTCCTCCAGCGCACCATGTCCGCCGAGGCCCTGCACAGCTGGGGCTGGCGCATCCCCTTCATCGTCGGCGCCCTCGGCGCGGGCGTCGTCTTCTACCTGCGCCGCACCATGCTGGAGACCGAGGTGTACGAGGAGTCCGCCGACTCCGGGGTCGCCCGCGGCGAACAGGGCACCCTCAAGGCGCTGTGGGCGCACCGGCGCGAGGCCTTCCTGGTCGTCGCGCTCACCATGGGCGGCACCGTGGCGTACTACACGTACACCACCTATCTGACGAAGTACCTGTCCAACTCCGCCGGGCTGCCCAAGCAGACCGCCACCCTGGTCTCCTTCTGCGCGCTGATCGTCTTCGCCTGCCTCCAGCCGCTCGCCGGCCGCCTCTCCGACCGGATCGGGCGCCGCCCGCTGCTCATCACCTTCGCGGTCGGCTCCACCCTCCTGACCGTCCCGATCATGACGATGCTCCGGCACGCGGGCTCCTTCTGGCCGGCCCTCGGCCTCTCCCTGCTCGCGCTCGTCGTGGTCACCGGCTACACCTCGATCAACGCCTGTGTGAAGGCCGAACTCTTCCCGACCGGCATCCGCGCCCTCGGCGTCGCCCTGCCGTACGCGATCGCCAACGCCCTCTTCGGCGGCACGGCCGAGTACGTGGCGCTCTGGTTCAAGGACGCCGGGATCGAATCCGGCTTCTTCTGGTACGTGGCGGGCTGCGCGGCGGTCTCGCTGGTCGTCTACCTCACGATGCGCGAGACCCGCGACATCGACCTGGGCCGGGTGGGCGGCGCCGTGCCGTCCCAGCGGGCCGACGGACCGGAGAAGGCGTCCGCCGCGGCGTCCTGAGCCGACGGCCCGGGCGCGCCGCCCGGCGCGCGGCCGCGACGTCGCGGCCCGGGCCGGCTCTCCGAGCCGGCCCGTGGACCGGTCGCCCGCATGCTGAGATCCCGCCCCGTTCGGCCACCGGGCTGTGGCAGACTGCGGGCGTGCTCGCTACCACCATGATTATCGGCAGCAGCGCGCCGGTCCGCAGTGGCCGCTGACGCGTGGAACAACCCCCACGCAGGCGGACACCGTGCCCCAGACCCGCGCGCAGACCTCTCGCACCCGCGAGGGGTTTTTTCGTTTTCCGGCCCCACCACCGCCGAAAACGGACCGCGCGTGAGAATGGGGGCAAGTGGATCCAGACTTCCGGAGCCACATCCGACAGGAGCCATCACAGTCATGACCACGGAGAACGGCGAGAGCCCGCGCCTCGACGACAGCTTCCATGTCTTCGACACCACGCTGCGCGACGGCGCCCAGCGCGAAGGAATCAACCTCACCGTCGCGGACAAGCTGACGATCGCGCGGCACCTCGACGACTTCGGCGTCGGCTTCATCGAGGGCGGCTGGCCCGGCGCCAACCCGCGTGACACCGAGTTCTTCGCCCGCGCCCGGCAGGAGATCGCGTTCAAGAACGCGCAGCTCGTCGCCTTCGGCGCCACCCGCAGGGCCGGCGGCAGCGCCGCCGAGGACCCGCAGGTCAAGGCGCTGCTCGACTCCGGCGCCCCGGTGATCACCCTCGTCGCCAAGTCGCACGACCGGCACGTCGAGCTCGCCCTGCGCACCACCCTCGAAGAGAACCTGGAGATGGTCCGCGACACCGTCTCCCACCTGCGCGCCCAGGGCCGCCGGGTCTTCGTCGACTGCGAGCACTTCTTCGACGGCTACAAGGCCAACCCCGGCTACGCCAAGGACGTCGTCCGCACCGCGCACGAGGCCGGCGCCGACGTCGTCATCCTCTGCGACACCAACGGCGGCATGCTGCCCGCCCAGGTCCAGGCCGTCGTCGCCACCGTCCTCGCCGACACCGGCGCCCGGCTCGGCATCCACGCCCAGGACGACACCGGCTGCGCCGTCGCCAACACCCTCGCCGCGGTCGACGCGGGCGCCACCCACGTCCAGTGCACCGCCAACGGCTACGGCGAGCGGGTCGGCAACGCCAACCTCTTCCCCGTCGTCGCGGCCCTGGAGCTGAAGTACGGCAAGACGGTGCTGCCCGAGGGCTCCCTCCCCGAGATGACCCGGATCTCGCACGCCATCGCCGAGGTCGTCAACCTCACCCCCTCCACCCACCAGCCGTACGTGGGCGTCTCCGCCTTCGCCCACAAGGCGGGCCTGCACGCCTCCGCCATCAAGGTGGACCCCGACCTCTACCAGCACATCGATCCCGAGCTCGTCGGCAACACCATGCGGATGCTCGTCTCCGACATGGCCGGCCGCGCCTCGATCGAGCTCAAGGGCAAGGAGCTCGGCGTCGACCTGGGCGGCGACCGCGCGCTGGTCGCCCGGGTCGTCGAGCGGGTCAAGGAGCGCGAGCTCAAGGGCTACACGTACGAGGCCGCCGACGCCTCCTTCGAGCTGCTGCTCCGCGAGGAGGTCGAGGGCCGGCCGCGCCGCTACTTCCGCACCGAGTCCTGGCGCGCCATCGTCGAGGACCGCCCGGACGGCACCCACGCCAACGAGGCCACCGTGAAGCTGTGGGCCAAGGGCGAGCGGATCGTCGCCACCGCCGAGGGCAACGGCCCCGTCAACGCCCTCGACCGGGCCATCCGGGTCGCCCTGGAGCGGATCTACCCGCCGCTGGCCAAGTTCGGCCTCGTCGACTACAAGGTGCGCATCCTGGAGGGCCGCCACGGCACCGAGTCCACGACCCGGGTCCTGGTCACCACCAGCGACGGCAACACCGAGTGGGCGACCGTCGGCGTCGGCGGCAACGTCATCGCCGCCTCCTGGCACGCCCTGGAGGACGCCTTCACCTACGGGCTGCTCCGGGCGGGCATCGACCCGGCCGAATAGCCCCTCTATGTCCTGTTCGGTGCCGTTCGGGTAGCGTCGAACCATGAGGACCAGGGCGATACCCGTATGGTCGGCCCTCGCCGGGCTGACGCTTCTGCTGCTCCTGGTCCTGGCCCCCTCCGCGGGGGCCAGGGCCACGGGCCTCTCCGACGCCGCCGCCGCCCTGAAACAGGGCCCGGTGTACGTGGACCCCGCGGCCGCCGCCCAGCTGTCGAAGGCCGACGCGGACGCCCTCGCGAAGAAGATCAAGGACGCGGACAAACCGCTGTTCGTGGCGGTGCTCCCGGCGAACGCCCAGTTCCCGCCGGAGAACCTGCTGCGCAACCTGCGCACCGAGACCGGCGTGACCGGGCTCTACGCCGTACGCCTCGGCGACGGCTTCAACGCGGCCGCCGACCGCTCCGTGATGTCCCGCGACGCCGTGGGCAACCTCGTCACCGACGTACGGCAGCCCGGCGTCGACGCGAAGACCGAGCTGAACAACTTCGTCGACCAGGCCCTGCCCACGATGCGCGGCTCCGCCCCCGCCACCTGGGGCGCCACCGGCTCGGGCTCCGGCGGCGGCGTCCCGGTCGGCGGGCTGATCGCCCTCGGCGCGGTCGTCGTGGCCGGCGGTGCCGGCCTGTACGCGGTGTCCCGCCGCAAGCGGCTCCGCAAGGAGGCCGAGGAGCGCGCCGCCCTCGACCGGCTGCGGGTCGTCGTCGACGAGGACATCACCGCCTTCGGCGAGGAGCTGGAGCGGCTCGACTTCCACCCGGCCGAGGCCGGCGCCGACGACACCATGCGCGGCGACTACGAGCGCGCCCTCGACTCCTACGACCGGGCCAAGTCCCAGATGGACGCGGCCACCCGCCCGCACGAGGTGCGCGGGGTCACCCAGGCCCTGGAGGACGGGCGCTACTCGCTCGCCGTTCTCGCCGCCCGCCGCGAGGGGCGGGCGCTGCCCGAGCGCCGCCCGCCCTGCTTCTTCGACCCGCGCCACGGCCCCTCCACCGAGGACCGCACCTGGACCCCGGCCGGCGGCGGCGCCCGCGAGGTCCCGGTCTGCGCCGCCGACGCGGCCCGCCTGGACGACGGGCTCGACCCGCAGGCCCGCACGGTCGAGACCGACGGCGGGCGCCGCCCCTACTGGGAGGCGGGACCCGCGTACGGCCCCTGGGCGGGCGGCTACTTCGGCGGCGGCATGCTGCCCGGCCTGCTCGTCGGCACCATGCTCGGCTCCATGCTCGCCACCCCGGCCTACGCCGCCGAGTACGGCGGCGGCGACTTCCAGGGCGGGGACTTCTCCGGGGCCGACTTCGGCTCCGGCGACTTCGGGTCGAGCGACTTCGGTGGCTTCGACGGCGGCGGTGGCGGCTTCGACGGGGGCGGCGGTTTCTGACCGTCCGGACCGCTCCGGCGACGGACCGCCCCCGCGTCCGCCGCTGCCCCGCCCCCGTCAGACCAGCGGCTTCACCGACATCAGCAGATGCCGGTGGGTCCCGCCCTCCCCGTCCGTGATCAGCGCCCGCTGGCCGGGGCCGAGCAGCTGGAGGCGCAGCTCCGTGGCGTCGAAGGAGCTCAGGGCGTCGAGCAGATAGCCCGGGTTGAAGGCGACCGTCAGCGACTCCGCGCCGGTGAGCGTGGCCGAAAGCCGCTGGGAGGCGATGTCGTCCTCGTACCCCGCCTGGAGGTGGACGCCGGTCGCGTCGAAGGTCAGCTGGACCGGGCTGTCGCCCTCGGCCACCACCGCGACCCGCTTCACCGCCTCGACCAGCGGCGCCCGCCCGGTGACGGCCACCGCGTGCTCGCCGAGCGTGAACAGCTTGTCGTGCCGGGGGAGCCGCCCGTCCAGGAGCCGGGTGGTGGTCCGCATGCCGCCGCTCTCGAAGCCGATCGAGCCGTGGTCGAGGGCGAGCCGGAGCGGCCCCGCGCCCGCGAGGGAGCGGGCGATCTCGGTGAGCCGGCGCGCCGGGACCACCACGTCGGCGGCCTCGGCGCCGGCCGAGGGCGCCTCCTCCGGCGTCCACTCCAGGGTGCGCACCGCGTACCGGTAGCGGTCCGTGGCGGCCAGGGTCATCGTCGTGCCGTCCAGGCCGAGCCGTATCCCCGTGAGCACCGGCAGCGCGTCGTCCCGCCCGGCCGCCACCGCCACGTGTCCGACGGCCGCCGCGAAGGCGTCCGCGTCCACCGTGCCGCGCAGCGCGGGCAGCGCGGGCGGGGCCGGGTGGTCGTCCAGGGGCAGCAGCGAGAGCCCGAACCGGGCGTCGCCGCCGGTCACCGAGAGCCGGGCCCCCTCGACCGCGCAGCCCACCGTCCCGGCCGGCAGCACCTTGCAGATGTCGAGCAGCCTGCGCCCGAGCACCAGGGCGCGCCCGTCCCGCAGGGTGTCGGCGTCCACCTCGATCCGGGCGGACGCCTCGTAGTCCAGCCCGGAGACGCGCAGCCGGCCGTCGGCGGCCTCCAGGAGCAGGCCGCCGAGGACGGGGACGGGGGAGCGGGCGGGCAGCACCCGGGCCGCCCAGGCGACGGCGTCGGTCAACAGGCCGCTGTCGATACGGAATTCCATGCGGCCGACGCTATCGCCGGGCACTGACAACGGCGGGAATCCCGCCCGGACCTTGATCGTTCTGTCCTGTGCAGGCGATGCGGAGCGGTCCATCGCGCCATGACGAGGGGGAGAGTGCGATGAGCGAGGTCCACGGCGAGGTCCACGGCACGGTGGCGCCCGGATTCGAGTCCGTACGGGAGGAGTTCGCCGGCGTCGTCGCCGACGAGGCGCGGGACGGCGGCGCCCAGCTCGCGGTCTACCACCGCGGCCGGCGGGTGGTGGACCTGTGGGGCGGCGACGGGGTCGACGGCGACTCGCTGCTCGCCCTGTACTCGTCCAGCAAGGGCGCCACCGCCCTGGTCACCGCCCTCCTCGTGCAGGAGGGCGCGCTCGAACTCGACCGCGA
This sequence comes from Streptomyces sp. NBC_01268, assembly GCF_036240795.1. Lineage (NCBI taxonomy): Bacteria > Bacillati > Actinomycetota > Actinomycetes > Kitasatosporales > Streptomycetaceae > Streptomyces > Streptomyces sp. NBC_01268. The sequence continues at coordinate 5,931,286 of NZ_CP108454.1, forward strand.
AGTGGCCTCCTGGTGGCCGGAGTTCGCCGCCGAGGGCAAGGGCGGAGTCACCCTGCGGGAGCTCCTCGCGCACCGGTCCGGCTCGATCGGTGTCGACGGCGGCTTCACCCTGGACGAGCTCGCCGACGACCGGGTGGTCGCCGCCCGGCTCGCCGCCCACCGCCCGTACTGGGAGCCCGGCACCGGGCACGGCTACCACAGCCTCACCTTCGGCGCGCTGGTCGGCGAGGTCGTGCTGCGGGCCACGGGTCGCACGGTCCGGGAGCACTACGAGGAGCGGATCCGCGTCCCGTACGGGGTGGACTACCACCTCGGTCTGCCCGAGGCGCTCGAAGCGCGCTTCCGCACGGCCCTGCCGATGCTGCCCACCCCGGACCAGCAGGACTTCCTCGACGCGCATCCGACCGTCCCCGACAGCCTGATGGGCATCGCGTTCGGCCTGCACGCCGATCCGCCGCTCGACCTCGTCGCGTACGGCAACTCCCGGGCCGTGCTGGCCGGGGCGCCGCTCTCCGGCGGCGGCGTCGGCAGCGCGCGCGGGCTCGCACGGATGTACGCGGCGGTGGCCGGCGAGCTCGACGGCCGGGCGCCGCTCCTGAAGCCCGACACCCTCGACGTGTTCTCGCGCGTCCACTCCAGCGGCACGGACCTGGTCCTCGGGGTCCCCCACGACTTCGCCCTCGGCTTCGCCCCGCTCGCCACCCGCCACCCGGAGCTCGGCGCGACCGCGGTGGGTCACAGCGGCGCCCCCGGCTCCCAGTCCTTCGCCGACCCGAGCCGGGCCCTCGCGTACAGCTACACCCGCCGCCGCTTCGCCTTCCAGGGCGGCCCCGGCGCGCCCGAGAACGCCCGTCTGGTCACCGCGGTGGCCGCGGCGGCCGACCGGCAGGGGTCCTAGACCGCGAGACCGCGAGACCGCGAGACCGCGAGACCGCGAGACCGCGAGACCGCGAGACCGCGAGGCCCCGGGCCCAGGGGCCCGGCCCCCGCCCGCAAGGCCCCCGGAAACGCCGAGCGCCCGCCTTCCGCAACAGCGGAGAGGCGGGCGCGCTCGTTGTCCGGGCCGGACGGCGGGTGACGGGCCGGACGGCGGTGCGGGGGCGGAGCCCCGGGGATCAGGCGGCGTTCTTGATGGCGGAGATGTCGAAGTTCAGCTTGACCTTGTCGCTGACCATGACGCCACCGGTCTCCAGGGCCGCGTTCCAGGTCAGGCCCCAGTCGGAGCGCAGGATCTCGGCGTTGCCCTCGAAGCCGACCCGCTCGTTGCCGTAGACGTCGGTCGCGGTGCCGTTGAACTCCAGGTCGATGGCGAGCGGCTTGGTGACGTCCTTGATGGTCAGCTCACCGGTGACGCGGTACTTGTCGCCGCCCAGCTGCTGGGCCTGCGTGGAGCGGAAGCTCATCAGCGGGAACTGCTCGGCGTCGAAGAAGTCGCCGCTGCGCAGGTGCCCGTCACGGTCGGCGATGCCGGTGTCGATGGAGGCGATCTTGACGTCGATGGCGGCGGTGGAGGAGGCCGGGTCCGAGCCGTTCAGCTTCAGCGCGCCCTCGTGCTCCGCGAAGCTGCCGCGGACGTTGGTGACCATGGCGTGGCGGACGGTGAAACCGATGCTGCTGTGGGCCGGGTCGATCGTGTAGTCGCCGGTCAGGGCGGCGAGGGCCGGGTCCACGGGGAGGGTGGCGGTGGCGGTGGTGGCGGTCTCGTTGTTCCTGCGGCCGAAGATGCCCATGACGTGCTCCTTGATCAGATTTCCCGGCGGGGGTGGGGCCGGATCCCGTGTTGTTGAACCTTCAACGAGAACGACGATAGACCTATTCCGTTCAACTTTCAACATCTCCGGAAAGTGTTCACCCGCACGACCCCGACGCCCTCTGGCGGACGCGCGTAGAACTGCGGCACCATCTCCCTGCGCGCCCAGCGCCACCGCACCACCTGCACAGCCGTCCCCAACCGTCACGGTCATCAGCAGGAGGCACCCCGCATGCAGCCCGTCACGCAGCCCCGTACGCCGTCCCGCAGGACGTACCGCTCCGTCCTCACCGCTCTCGCGCTGCTCCTCGGCGCCCTCTTCGCCCCCGGCTTCGGCGCCCTGTCCACCGCCGGCGACGCCCACGCCGCGGTCACGGTCACCAAGATCAGCCACGCGACCGCGACCTCGATGTTCCGCTCCTCCGGGATCACCTGGTCCTCGTCCGGCGGCTGCTCGGACCGCTCCAACCCCACCTGCACGTCCTTCGAGCAGCTCAACCTCGCCACCGCCCAGGGCGCCCAGACCCTGAAGAGCGCCAGCGGCTGCGCCCTGAACATCACCGGCGGCACCGAGACCGGCCACGCGAGCGGCACCTACTCGCACTGGAACGGCTACAAGCTGGACCTGGCCAAGGCCACCTGCGTCACCAACTACGTCAAGAACACGTTCACCTACATCGGCCTGCGCGGTGACGGCGCCCCGCAGTGGAAGTCCGGCGCCGGCAACGTCTACGCCGACGAGGGCAACCACTGGGACGTGACCTTCTACAACTGCGGCGGCTGCTGAGCCACCGGCTCCACTTGGACTAACCGGAGGGGGTTGTTGGACTGGCGGGGCCGTCGGCGGACGATCTCGTTGACGCTGCTCCGCCACCCGGGCCAACTGGTGCGCATGTCGCACCCACACCCTCCCTCCGCCGCGCGGCGGCTGCGCACGATCTGTGCGCTGGCCGCCGCCACCTCCGCCGTCCTCGCCCTGGCCGGACCTGCCCGCGCCGGCACCGAGGACCCGCGGGCGACGGCCGCCACCGCGCTCATCGGGTCCGCCCGGCTCTCCGTCGCCGTCGCCGAGGACTTCCCGCGCGTCCTCTCGTACACGGACCGCGCCACCGGCGCCCGGCTGCTCGGCAGCACCGCCCCCGTCACCCAGGTCGTCCTCAACGGCACCGCGTACGCCGTCCGGACCACCGGCGCGCCGGTCCTGACCCGTGACTCCGCCGCGTACACGCTCGGCTTCCCCGACCTGCCCGGGGTCGAGATCGACGCCCGGCTGAGCGTCGACGGCCGGGCCACCACCTTCCGGGTCACCGCGGTCCGCGACACCGAGGCCTTCCGGGTCGGCACCCTCGACATCCCCGGCCACGACCTGGTCTCCGTCGGCTCCGCCGACCCCGGCGCGGAGACCGCGTTCACCCGGCTCGACCCCGACTCCACCCGCACCGCCGACGTCTTCGCGAAGGTCACCGACGCCACTCCGGCCGAGCCGGGCGCCGTCGGCGCCACGTACGCGATCGTCAACACCGGGCGGCTCGCCGCCGCCGTCGAGTCCAACTCCTCCTACGACAAGCCCTCCGGCGCCTCCGCCCGCGACGGCGCCCGCCTCTGGCACCAGGCCCGCAGGACCGGCAGCGAGACCCGGGTCGGCGTCTGGTCCGGCCAGTGGACCTACCGCGGCGCCGGCGCCCCCGCGCCCGAGAGCGGCGACGCCCTGCCCTGGGCGAAGGTCGTCGTCACCCCCGACGCCAACGGCGACGGGCGCACCGACTGGCAGGACGGCGCCGTCGCCTTCCGCACGATCGGCACCAAGGCCGCGGGCAGCGAAGGGACCCCCGACCGGGTGGTCGCCCACATCCCGTTCAACTTCGCCTCCCAGGCCACCCACCCCTTCCTGCGCACCCTCGACGACGTCAAGCGGATCTCGCTGTCCACGGACGGGCTGGGCCAGTTCGCCCTGCTCAAGGGATACGGCTCCGAGGGCCACGACTCCGCCCACCCGGACTACGGCGGCAACTACAACAAGCGCGCCGGCGGCCTCGCCGACCTCAACACCCTGCTGCGGGAGGGCCGGAAGTGGGGCGCGGGCTTCGGCGTCCACATCAACGCCACCGAGTCGTACCCCGAGGCGAAGAACTTCAGCGAGACCCTCGTCGACGCGTCCAAGCCCGGCTGGAACTGGCTCAACCAGAGCTACTACATCGACCAGCGCCGGGACGTGAACAGCGGCGACCTCGCCCGCCGCCTCCAGCAGCTCCGCGACGAGACCGACCCCAACCTGTCGGCCCTCTACCTCGACGTCTACTACACGCACGGCTGGATCGCCGACAAGACGATGCAGGCCGTGCGGGCCCAGGGCTGGAACGTCGCCACCGAGTGGTCCGAGAAGTTCGAGCGGGACTCCCTCTGGTCCCACTGGGCCAACGACCTCGACTACGGCGGCGCCACCAACAAGGGCCTCAACTCCCGGATCATCCGCTTCATCCGCAACGGCGAGAAGGACGTCTGGAACGACCACCCGGTCCTCGGCCAGACCGCCCTCGTCGACTTCGAGGGCTGGACCGGCGAGACCGACTACTCCGCCTTCACGGCCAACATCTGGCAGCGCAACCTGCCCGCCAAGTACCTCCAGCACCAGCGGATCACCCGCTGGGACGGCGACGACATCACCTTCACCGGCGGGGTGCGCGGCACCCTGGAGAACGGCCGCCGCACCTTCTACGACGACGGCCGCAAGGTCCTCGACGGCGACGCCTACCTGCTGCCCTGGTCCGGCGGGAGCAAGCTGTACCACTACAACAAGACCGGCGGGACCACGCGGTGGGCCGTCCCCGGCACCGGCTCGTACACCGTCTACCGGCTCACCGACAACGGGCGCGTGAAGACCGGCACCGTCCGGCCGGTCGACGGGCACGTCACCCTGGACGCGGCCGCCGGGCAGCCCTACGTCCTCTACCCGGACCGGGCGCCCGGGCAGCGCGCCCCCCGCTGGGGCCAGGGCACCCCCGTCGAGGACCCCGGCTTCAACGACGCCGGGCTGCGCTCCTGGACGAAGACCGGCACCGTCGCCCGGGACACCGACGCCCAGGGCCGCACCAGCGCCCGGCTCACCGGCGCCGCCACCGCCTCCGTACGCCAGCGGGTCGGCGGCCTCACACCCGGCGCCCGCTACACCGCCTCCGCCCTGATCGAGGTCGAGGCCGGGAAGACCCGGCCCACCACGCTCTCCGTCGGCGGCCGGTCCGTCACCGTCGAACGCTCGGTCCTGGAGGACCGGGTCGCCGCCTCGGACTGGAACGGCACCCGCCTCCAGCGCGCCAAGGTCACCTTCACCGCCCCCGCCACCGGTGCCGCCGCCCTCGCGATCGAGGCGGCCGGCGGCTCGCCGGCCACGGTCCGCGTCGACGACGTCCGGATCGTGGCCAACGCTCCCGCGAGCCGGGCGGGAGCCCTCGTGTACGAGGACTTCGAGGCCGTCGACCAGGGCTGGGGACCCTTCCTCAAGGGCGACGCGGGCGGCACCACCGACCCGCGCACCCACATCGCCCAGCTGCACGCCCCGTACACGCAGGCGGGCTGGAACGGGAAGCTCGTCGACGACGTGCTCGACGCGACCGCCGGCGCCGAGTCCCTCAAGTCGCACGACGAGAACAGCGGCCTGGTCTACCGGACCGCCCCCTGGACCGTGCCGATGAAGGACGGGCACAGCTACCGCGTCGCCTTCGCCTACCAGTCCAGCCACGCCGGCGCCTACGAGTGGGTCACCGGCTACGACCGCACGAGCGGACCGGGCGCCCCCGTCGAGACCCGCAGGACGCCGATCGGGCAGCAGAGGACGACCGGGCACTTCGCCGAGACCGTCACCGCCGGCTGCGGCGACACCTGGACCGGCCTGCGCAAGCGCGCCGACGCCCCCGACGGCGCCGACTTCGTGCTCGACGGCTTCACCGTGACCGACCTCGGCCCGGCCGCCGAACGCCCCGCCTGCGGCACCCTCGGCGTCACCGCGCCCGAGACGCTGGAGCCGGGCCGCGCGAACACCGTCACCGTCACCTTCGGCAACGACGAGGCCGCCGAGGTCTCCGGAGCCCTCGCCGCGCTCACCCTCCCCGACGGCTGGACCGCCGAGCCCGCCGGGCCCGTCGCCCTCGCCCCGGTCGCCCCGGGCGCGCGGACCACCGCCACCTGGCGGGTCACCCCGCCGGTGGACGCCCCCTACCGGCCGTACGAGCTCAACGCGAGCGTCGCGTACGAGACCGGCGGCGGGCCCCGGAGGCTCACCGCGGCCACCACCGTGCGCACCCTGCCGCCGCCGCCCACCGCCGACAGCTGGGCCAGCGACCTCGACTGGACCTCCGCGAGCAACGGCTGGGGCCCCGTCGAGAAGGACCTCTCCAACGGCGAGACCGGCACCGGCGACGGCAGCCCGCTGCGCGTCGGGGGAGTGGCCTACGCCAAGGGCCTGGGCAGCCACGCCCCGGCCACCGTCCGCTACTACCTGGGCGGCCGGTGCACCTCCTTCACCGCCGAGGTCGGCGTGGACGACGTCCAGACCAGCCGCGGCTCGGTCCGCTTCTCGGTGCTCGCCGACGGGACGGAGAAGGCGGCTTCCCCGGTCCTCAGGGCGGCCGACCCCGCCTGGGCGCTCACCGCCGACGTCACCGGGGCCGCCTACGTCGACCTGGTCGTCGGGGACGGCGGCGACGGCAACGGCAACGACCACGCCGACTGGGGGAGCGCGCGGTTCCACTGCGGCGGCTGAACCCGCACAGGCCCGACAGGCCAACGTAGAAAGCGTTTGCTGTGCTCGTTGATTGCGTCGGGCGACGGGTGTTACACCAGGCGCCAACCGGTCCCCACCTCTTCCCCCGGGAGGCTCCCGTGCCCGTCCCCTCCGCAAGCGGCTGGACCCGCCGCACCTTCCTCGGCGCCACCTCCGGCGCCGCGGCCGCCCTCGCCCTCGCGCCCCACGCCCAGGCCGCCGAGACGGCCGAGGGCGAGTTCGAGGCCCTGCGGCTCCGCTGGCTCGACCTCCAGCTCGGCTCCGGCTACGACGCCGGGGCCGAGCCCTACGCCTCCCGGCTCGCCGAGACCGGCACCCTCGCGCGCGGCTTCCGCGCCGCCATGGCGCCCGCCGCGAACTCCCTCTGGCCCGACGCCCCCTTCGACCCGCCCGCCGGCATCACCCAGGGCTACGGGCGGCTGTGGACGATGACCCAGGCGTACCTCCAGGACGGCACCGGCTCCACCGGCGACCCGGGCCTCCTCGCCGACGTCCTGCGCGGCCTCGACCACCTCTCCGAGCGCGTCTACCACTCCGGCACCACCCGCTACGGCAACTGGTGGGAGTGGCAGATAGGCGCCCCGCGGCTCCTCATGGACATCGTCGCCGCCCTCCACCCGCTGCTCGGCGCCGACCGGATCGCCGCCGCCTGCGCCGCCGTCGACCACTTCGTCCCCGACTCCGCGATCGGCGCCTACACCGGCACCTCCACCGGCGCCAACCGGGTCGACCTGTGCCGCTCGGTCGCCCTGCGCGGCGTGCTCGGCGCGAACCCCGCCAAGCTGGCCCTCGCCCGCGACGCCCTCTCGCCCGTCTTCCCGTACGTCACGAAGGGTGACGGCCTCTACGCCGACGGCTCCTTCGTCCAGCACACCTGGGTCGCCTACTCCGGCACCTACGGCCAGGTCATGCTCGACGGCCTCGGCCGGCTCTTCACCCTGCTCGCCGGCTCCAGCTGGGAGGTCACCGACCCCCACCGGCAGATCATCCTCGACAGCGTCGAGCACGCCTACGCGCCCCTCATCCTCGACGGCCTGATGATGGACAGCGTCAACGGGCGGGCCGTCAGCCGCGGCTACCTGAAGAGCGACGAGCGGCGGATCATGCGCTCCGACCACTTCCACGGGCAGGGCCTCATCGCCGCCATCGCCCTGCTCGCCGGCGGCGCGAGCCCCGCCGAGCGGACCCGCTGGCACGCCCGCGTGAAGGGCTGGATCGAGCGCGACACCGTCTCCCCGGTCCTGGCCGCCCGCCAGTTCGGCGTCGCCGACCTCGCCCGGCTGCACGCCATCGCCGCCGCCCCCGCCCCGGCCGCGCCCGAACCCACCGGGCACCGCCTGTTCGCCGCCATGGACCGGGCCGTGCACCGGCGCCCCGGCTGGGCCGCCAACATCGCCATGGCCTCCGAGCGCATCGCGTACTACGAGTGCGGCAACGGCGAGAACCCGCGCGGCTGGCACACCGGGGCCGGGATGCTCTCCTGGTGGACCCCGGGCCGGGGCGACCAGTACACCGACTGGTTCTGGCCCACCGTCGACCCCTACCGGCTGCCCGGCACCACCGTCTCCACCAAGCGCCTCGCCGACCGCGCCGGCGGCGAGTGGGGCGCCGCCCGGCCGGCCGTGAAGTGGGTCGGCGGAGCCACCGACGGGGAGTTCGCGGCCGTGGGCCAGCACCTCAAGGGCCTCGGCTCCACCCTGGAGGCCCGCAAGTCCTGGTTCTGCGCCGCCGACACCGTCATCTGCCTGGGCGCCGGGATCACCGCGCGCGACGGCGTCCCCGTCGAGACCGTCGTGGACAACCGCCTGCTCGGCGAGGGGGGCGCCCCTCCCGCCGAGGACCGCGGGGCAGGCACCCAGGCCCTCACCACCGGCGACGGCTGGGCCCACCTCGAAGGCCACGGCGGCTGGGTCTTCCCGGGCGGCACCGGGGAGCTGCGCACCCTGCGCGAGGACCGCACCGGTGCCTGGAGCGACATCAACACCACCAGCTCCACCGAGCGCCGCACCCGCCGCTACCAGACCCTCTGGCTCGACCACGGCACCGACCCGACGGGCGCCTCGTACGCCTACCTCCTGATGCCGGGGGCCTCGCCGCGCACCCTCGCCGCCCGCGCCGCCGACCCCGGCTGGCTGCGGATCCTCGCCAACGACGCCGCCCGGCAGGCCGTCGCCGTGCCGTCCCTCGGACTGACGGCGGCCTCCTTCTGGCAGGCCGGTACGGTGGACCGGCTCACCGTGTCCGCCCCCGCGAGCCTGCTGCTGCGGCGGCGCCGTTCCACGGTGACGCTGCGGGTGAGCGAGCCGGTGCGCTCGGGGCAGCCGTTCGAGCTGGTCTGGGACCGCCCGGTGCGCGCGGTGCTCACCCACGACGCCGCGGTCGAGGTGCTCGCCACCGGTGCGGCGCTGCGCTTGCGGATCACCCCCGGTACCGCGGGAGCCACCCACCGTTGCGATGTGCTTGTGTAGAAAACCTACAATCACCTGGGGTGTCTGGCTGTTGACTCGGCCTGGTGGGGTCACGGTTCTGTCAGGCCCCGCCAGGAATCGACACGCGAGACTGTACGGAGTCGACGGCGGGGTTTCCTTGGAAGAGTTCGTAGGGTCGGTACATGACCGTTGTGGACCAGATCCCGAGCGAGCCCGCTGACGCCCGTGGCCGTGTGGCCGAGCTGCACGAGCTGCGCGAGCAGGCTCGGCGTGGCCCGAGTGACCGAGCGACCGAGGCCCAGCACGCCAAGGGCAAGCTGACCGCTCGTGAGCGCATCGAGCTGCTGCTCGACGCCGGTTCCTTCCAGGAGGTCGAGCAGCTCCGCCGGCACCGCGCCAGCGGCTTCGGCCTGGAGACCAAGAAGCCGTACACCGACGGTGTCATCACCGGCTGGGGCACGGTCGACGGCCGCACGGTCTTCGTCTACGCGCACGACTTCCGGATCTTCGGCGGCGCCCTCGGCGAGGCCCACGCCACCAAGATCCACAAGATCATGGACATGGCCATCGCGGCCGGTGCCCCGCTGGTCTCCCTGAACGACGGCGCCGGCGCCCGCATCCAGGAGGGCGTCTCCGCCCTCGCCGGCTACGGCGGCATCTTCCAGCGCAACACCCGCGCCTCGGGCGTCATCCCGCAGATCTCGGTGATGCTCGGCCCGTGCGCCGGCGGCGCGGCCTACAGCCCCGCCCTCACCGACTTCGTCTTCATGGTCCGCGAGACCTCGCAGATGTTCATCACCGGCCCGGACGTCGTCAAGGCGGTCACCGGCGAGGAGATCACCCAGAACGGCCTCGGCGGCGCGGACGTGCACGCCGAGACCTCCGGCGTCGCGCACTTCGCGTACGACGACGAGGAGACCTGCATCGCCGAGGTGCGCTACCTCCTGTCGATGCTCCCGCAGAACAACCGCGAGAACCCGCCGACCGTCGCCTCCGAGGACCCGGCCGACCGCCGCTCGGACGTGCTGCTCGACCTCGTGCCCGCCGACGGCAACCGCCCGTACGACATGCACAAGGTCATCGAGGAGCTCGTCGACGACGGCGACTACCTGGAGATCCACGAGCGCTGGGCCCGCAACATCATCTGCGCCCTCGCCCGGCTCGACGGCCAGGTCGTCGGCATCGTCGCCAACCAGCCCCAGTCGCTGGCCGGCGTGCTCGACATCGAGGCCTCCGAGAAGGCCGCCCGCTTCGTGCAGATGTGCGACGCGTTCAACATCCCGATCATCACTCTTCTGGACGTACCCGGCTTCCTGCCCGGCGTCGACCAGGAGCACGGTGGAATCATCCGCCACGGCGCGAAGCTGCTCTACGCGTACTGCAACGCGACCGTGCCCCGGATCTCACTGATCCTGCGCAAGGCGTACGGCGGCGCCTACATCGTCATGGACTCCCAGTCCATCGGCGCCGACCTGACGTACGCCTGGCCCACCAACGAAATCGCGGTGATGGGTGCCGAAGGCGCCGCCAACGTGATCTTCCGCAAGCAGATCGCGGAGGCCGCGGACCCCGAGGCCATGCGCGCGCGCATGGTCAAGGAGTACAAGGCCGAGCTCATGCACCCGTACTACGCCGCGGAGCGCGGCCTGGTCGACGACGTCATCGACCCCGCCGAGACCCGCGAGGTACTCGCCAAGTCCCTCGCGATGCTCCGCACCAAGCACGCCGACCTGCCGTCCCGCAAGCACGGCAACCCGCCTCAGTAAGAGGAGCCCACCGAAGTGACCACGCCTGCCACAGCCAACCTTCTCCGCGTCGAGAAGGGCCACGCCGAGCCCGAGGAGCTGGCCGCGATCACCGCGGTCCTGCTGGCCCGTGCCGCCGCCCAGCCCGACGAGCACGCGACCTCCGCCCACCACGGCCGCTCCACGGCCGGCTGGCGCCGCCTGGAGCGCGAGAACGGCTTCCGCGCCCCGCACAGCTGGCGCTGACCATCGCACACCGAAAGGGCCCCCGGGAGACCGGGGGCCCTTTCCGTGTACCCGGACACGGCGAAGGCCCCGGACACGGACTCGCGCCGGACACGGCGAAGCCCCGTACACCGCGAACGGCGTACGGGGCCCGCATACCTTCTCGGCCCGTCGGGACGGTTACCGCAGGCGCGCCATGAGGGCGTGCTCGACCAGCGTGATGAGCGCGCTCTTGGCGTCCGCGCGGTGGCGGGCGTCGGTGGTGATGATCGGGGTGTCGGGACCGATCTGGAGGGCCTCGCGGACCTCCTCCGGGTTGTACGGCTGGTGTCCGTCGAAGCCGTTGAGGGCGATGACGAAGGGGAGGCCCGAGTTCTCGAAGTAGTCGACCGCGGGGAAGCAGTCGGCGAGTCGCCGGGTGTCGACGAGGACGACGGCGCCGATGGCGCCGCGGACGAGGTCGTCCCACATGAACCAGAAGCGGTCCTGGCCGGGCGTACCGAAGAGGTACAGGATCAGGTCCTGGTCCAGCGTGATGCGGCCGAAGTCCATGGCGACAGTCGTCGTCGTCTTGTCGCCGGTGTGGGTGAGGTCGTCGATGCCCGCGGAAGCGGACGTCATGACGGCCTCGGTTCGCAGCGGGTTGATCTCCGAGACCGCGCCGACGAACGTGGTCTTGCCCACGCCGAAGCCACCCGCCACCACGATCTTCGCGCTGGTGGTTGAACGGGCCGCGCCGCCGTTAGAGCTTGCGAAGTCCACTGAGCACCCTTTCGAGCAGTGTCACGTCTGGCTGACCGCCGGCGGCCTCGTCGCCGCCGGGCTGGTGGATGGCGACAAGTCCGGCCTCCGCCAGGTCGGCGACGAGAATCCGGGCAACGCCGAGGGGGATGGAGAGAAGGGCCGAGATCTCCGCGACCGACTTGATCTCGAAGCACAGTCGGCAGATCCGCTGGTGCTCGGGCAACTGCCCCTGCAGCCGGGACGGATCGGCCGTCGTGCTGACCAGTGCCTCGATGGCGAGCTGGTAACGCGGCCGGGTCCGGCCGCCGGTCATCGCATACGGACGTACGAGCGGGTTGTGCCCGCCCGAGCCGCCCTGACCACCCGACCGGTGGCCCGGCGCGGTGGACGCGCTCGGGCTGCCGGCGGCGGAGGGCTGAGGCTGCGGCTGCTGCTGGTAGGGCTGAGGTACGCCCTGTCTGCTCGGCGTGGAGGGAAAGTTGAACCGGTTCTGCGCAGGGTCGCCCAGCGGCGCGCGGTGCGCGTCGAAACCGTTGTAGGGGCTACTGCCCGGGGGTGTTCCCACGTCTCCTCCTCCGACTGCCTCGCGGCTCCATGTCCCTTGGAACCGCGCCACCGCACCCTACGGTGCGGTGACGAGAAACGCACTGTCTGTCTGTTAGTTGAGAAGACTTCCCTGAAGCTCCGCCCGGAGGTCAGGAGTCAGGACGCTTCCCGCACGGTCGACCAGCAGTGCCATCTCGTAGCCCACCAGACCGATGTCGGCCTCCGGGTGGGCGAGCACGGCCAGCGAGGAACCGTCGGAGACCGACATGATGAAGAGGAAGCCGCGCTCCATCTCCACCACGGTCTGGTTGACCGCGCCGCCCTCGAAGATGCGGGACGCGCCCGCGGTCAGCGAGGTCAGTCCGGAGGCGACGGCCGCCAGCTGGTCGGCACGGTCCCGGGGGAACCCCTCGGACATCGCCAGCAGGAGTCCGTCGGCGGAGACCACCACCGTGTGGGACACCCCGGGGGTGTTGTCCACGAAGTTGGTGATCAACCAGTTCAGATTCTGCGCCGCCTGGCTCATCGGGCTCACACTAACGCTCCTGGTTGTAGGTACTACCCGGGCCGAGGCCCGATCCGTTCGTGTCCGTCCCCGCGTTGCGTCCCTGCTGGACACCGCGGCGCAGGTTGCTCAACCTGCCCCGCACGTCCTCGGGTGCGCGGGAGACCTGGGGGCCGCCCTGCGGGGTGTGCTCCGCCGATCCTTCGACCAGGTTGGCCTTGGGGACCCGCCGGGGAAGACCGGAGGGGGTGACCCCGCCCGCCTTCGGATCGCGGAGCTTCTCGGCCCGGGACCAGCGCTCGTCATTGGCGGAGCGCCAGTCCTCGGTGCCTTCTGCTTGGTCGGCGGCCGGCTGCGCGGGCTGGGCCGGCGCCGCGGGCTGCTGCGTCGCCCGCGGGGTCTGCGGCGCCTGCGGGGCGACGCTGCCGCGGCGCGGCAGACCGGCGTCGGTCAGTGCGTGGCCGGCGTCCGGGGTGGGACTCTGCGTGGGACCCGGACGGTCGAAGCCTACGCGCTCGGGGGCCTGTTCGGGAGCGGCCTGGACAGATTCCGATTCGGTCCCGAACTGCTGCGCGTAACCGTTCTGGTAGGCCGTCTGCTGAGCCCAGTCACCCTGGTGGGGCTGGGGTTCGTAGCTGTTCTCGTACGCCGTCCGGCCACCGGCCTGACCGTCGTACGCGGCTTCCGCATACGCCTGGTCCTGGTAGCCGTCGACCGGCTGTGCGTAGCCCTGCTGGGACTGCTGGCCCTCGTAACCCTGCGGGGCGTAGCCGAAGCCGTTCTGCTCCTGCGGGTACTCGGCGGGGTAGCCGGCGTTCGGGTACTCGGCGTTCGGGTACTCCGCGGCGTACGGCTGGGCCTGCGCCTGCGCCTGCTCCTGCGGCGCGAAGCCCTGCTGCGCGGCGGCGTCGGCCTCGTCCCGGTACAGCGGGTGGTCCCCGCCCTGCACCTGGGCCTCCAGCGTCGCGCGGCGCTCCTCGCGCTGCAGCGAGCGGTTCACCGGGTCGAGCTGGTGCTCGTCGGCCGGCTCCTCGTAGCGGGAGTCGTCGAAGCCGAGCTCGGCGGCGGTCCGCATCGGCTGCAGCTGCTGCTGCGGCGCCTCGAAGGCCGAGTGCTGCTGCTGCGGGATCATCTGCGAGACGGTGAAGTCGTCCTGCAGCGGCTGCTCGCCGCCACCACCGTGCGTGATCGCGTCCGGCAGCATGACCAGCGAGGTCGTGCCGGCCTGCTCGCCCGAGGGGCGGAGCTGGACGCGGATGCCGTGCCGGTCGGCGAGGCGGCCGACCACGAAGAGGCCCATGCGCTGCGAGACGGCGGCGTCCACGGTCGGCGGGTTGGCCAGCTTGTGGTTGATGTCCGCGAAGTCCTCGGCGGTGAGGCCGATGCCCTTGTCGTGGATCTCGACCATCACGCGGCCGTCGGGCAGCCGGGTGGCGGTGACGCGGACCTTGGTCTGCGGGGAGGAGAAGGTGGTGGCGTTCTCCAGGAGCTCGGCGAGCAGGTGCACGAGGTCGGTCACGGCCTGGCCGTGGATCTCGGCGTCCGGCACGCCGGCCAGCTCGATGCGCTCGTACTGCTCCACCTCGGAGGAGGCGGCGCGCATGACGTCGACCAGCGGGACCGGCTGGTCCCAGCGGCGGCCGGGCTCCTCGCCGGCGAGGACCAGGAGGTTCTCGCCGTTGCGGCGCATACGGGTGGCCAGGTGGTCCAGCTTGAAGAGGTTCTCCAGCTGGTCCGGGTCGGCCTCGTTGTTCTCCAGGTCGGTGATGAGGGTCAGCTGGCCCTCGATGAGCGACTGGTTGCGGCGCGACAGGTTGGTGAAGATCGCGTTGACGTTGCCCCGGAGCATGGCCTGCTCGGCGGCGAGCCGGACGGCCTCGCGGTGCACCTGGTCGAAGGCGCGGGCGACCTCGCCGATCTCGTCCTGGGAGTCGATCGGGATGGGCTGCACGCGGGTGTCGACCCGGCCGGGCTCGGTACGGGACAGCTGGTCGACCAGCATCGGCAGGCGCTGCTCGGCGATGCCGAAGGCCGCGGTGCGCAGCTCGCGCATCGAGCGGCTCATCTGCCGGGCCATCATCCCGGCCAGGATGAAGGCGGCGAGCAGGGCGATCACGACGATGCCACCGTTGACGTACGCGTCGGTCTGGGCGTCGTCGGAGATGTCGGCGGCCTCCGTCACGGCCTTGTCGACGAGCTCCTTCTCGACCTCGGTGTAGCCGTCGAACTTGCCGGTGGAGACGGCCAGCCAGGTCTCGGGCGTGATGCCCTGGCCCTTGAGGTCGGCGAGCGCCTCGGGGTCCTTGGCGGAGCCGATCAGCTGGGCGACGCCGGTGTAGACGGAGTCGTCCTTGCCCTTGGGCAGCTCGATGCCGGCGCCCGCCATCTTCTTGGCGCCGTCGGCGGCCTTGCCCGCCATGACCTGCTTCAGCCGCTCGACGTCGGCCTCGGTGCCACCGGACTGGAACTCGCCCAGGGCGATCTGCTCCAGATAGTTGTACGAGTTGAACGCAACCGACTGCTGCGCGAAGACGTCGTCCTTCTTGCTGGGACGCACGAGGAGCTGGGTGCCGATCGACCGCTGGAGCGACTCGGCGGCCTTCGCGAGCTGGATCGCGTAGACCGTACGGCCGTAGCTGGTGATGTTGCCGGTGCCCAGACCGAGCTCGTTGGAGAACTCCATCAGGTAGTGCTGGATGCCGGTGTAGCCGAGCTGGGTGTTCACCGGGTCGAGGGAGCGCGTGTAGGCGATCTTGCGCAGCCCCTCCAGCTTGGGCTCGGAGTCCCGGAACAGCTTGAGGCGCCGCTCCAGGCCCTGCCCGCTGGGCATGTTCTTGACGGCCTCGTCGAACTTGACCTTGGCGGCGTCGGTGGCGGCGTACGTCTGGGCGACCTCGTCGCTCTGACGGTCCTCGGCGGTCTTGGCGCTGAGCAGGGGAGCGGCGGTGAGGTCACGCTCGTTGAGCAGCGCCTGGCCGTACTCCGAGGCGGCGCGCACGATGAGCGCCGTCTTCTCGGCGTCCTGCGCCTCCTGCCAGGTGTCGATGGACGCCTTCACCTGGAAGCCGCCCATGACCAGGCCGACGAGGACGGGTATGAGCAGGATCGCGTTCAGCCTGGTGGGCACACGCCAGTTCCGCGGGGACAGCTTGCTGGTGCTGCCCTTGCGGCTCGGGGCCGGGGGCGTCACGGGCTCGTCCGCGGGCGACATCGCCGCGCGCGACGGCGGCGTGAAGTTGCCCCGCGTCTGCTGCTCCGCGGAGCTTTCCTTGCTTCGCCTCACTCGACCAACAACCTCTCGGCGTCGGCACCTACGTTGTGCCGGTGTTTCGTTCAGGGCCGTACTACTCGGGAGTTCATGAATTGCAGCACGTGAAGGGGGTCCCTTCCAAACAGTGCGAAGCAGCCGGTTTTTGGGCCTCACGCCAGAGATAAAACGGGCATAAAGAGCGAGCCCCGCCAAAAGGCGGGGCTCATGTGAGCGCAGCGGCACCGATCGGATGCGTCGGGTGTCCGAGGCGCCCCAATTCTCTGTCGAAATGTTATGAACTCGGGGGTGGCCGTGTCGAAGGACACAGACCGCCCCCAAAACCTCTACGACAACTTCCGTATATCGACTTCTACTTGAGGTGTACTACTTCAGCCGGGCCATGAGGGCGTGCTCGACCAGCGTGATGAGCGCGCTCTTGGCGTCCGCGCGGTGGCGGGCGTCGGTCGTGATGATGGGAGTGTCGGGACCGATCTGGAGGGCCTCGCGGACCTCCTCCGGGTTGTACGGCTGGTGTCCGTCGAAGCCGTTGAGGGCGATGACGAAGGGGAGGCCCGAGTTCTCGAAGTAGTCGACCGCGGGGAAGCAGTCGGCGAGTCGCCGGGTGTCGACGAGGACGACGGCGCCGATGGCGCCGCGGACGAGGTCGTCCCACATGAACCAGAAGCGGTCCTGGCCGGGCGTACCGAAGAGGTACAGGATCAGGTCCTGGTCCAGGGTGATGCGGCCGAAGTCCATCGCCACCGTCGTGGTGGTCTTGCCCCCGGTGTGGGTGAGGTCGTCGATGCCCGCGGAAGCGGACGTCATGACGGCCTCGGTTCGCAGCGGGTTGATCTCGGAGACCGCGCCGACGAACGTGGTCTTGCCCACGCCGAAGCCACCCGCCACCACGATCTTCGCGCTGGTGGTCGAGCGGGCCGCGCCGCCGCCGTTAGAGCTTGCGAAGTCCACTGAGCACCCTTTCCAGGAGCGTCACGTCCGGCGTGCCGCCGGCCTCTCCGTTGCCCGGCTGGTGGATCGCCACCATGCCCGCCTCCGCCAGGTCGGCGACGAGGATGCGGGCCACACCGAGCGGCATCGACAGGAGCGCCGAGACCTCGGCCACCGACTTCACCTCGCGGCACAGGTGGCAGATCCGCTGGTGCTCGGGGAGCAGGGTGGCCAGATGCGCCGGGTCGGCCGTGGTGCTGACCAGGGCCTCGATGGCGAGCTGGTAGCGCGGCCGGGTCCGGCCGCCGGTCATCGCGTAGGGGCGGACCAGCGGCTGGTCGCCTTCAGCTCCGTACCCCTCGTCGAGCGAGGCGCCATACGGATCGTGAGAGGCGGGGGGCGGGGTCATGAATCCTCCGGGCGTGACAGCAGAAGGTTCTGCCGTCTGATGGGGCCGGTGGGGGGCCGGGTGGGGCGGCCGGACGATGAACGGTCCGGGGGCGGCGCGGAGGGGCGCGCCGCCCTGCGGTCGGTCTTGTACGGAGTGCGAGGTCGGTACCCGCTCAGTGGAGCAGGCTGCCCTGGAGCTCGGCACGCAGGTCCGGGGTGAGGACCGTGCCGGCCCGGTCCACGAGGAGCGCCATCTCGTAGCCCACGAGGCCGATGTCGCACTCGGGGTGCGCGAGCACGGCCAGCGAGGAACCGTCGGAGACGGACATGAGGAAGAGGAAGCCGCGCTCCATCTCCACCACCGTCTGGGCGACGGGGCCCCCCTCGAAGATCCGGGACGCTCCCGCGGTCAGCGAGGTCAGTCCGGACGCGACCGCCGCCAGCTGGTCGGCGCGGTCACGGGGGAAACCTTCGGACATGGCAAGGAGCAGACCGTCGGCGGAGACCACCACTGTGTGGGACACCCCGGGGGTGTTGTCCACGAAGTTGGTGATCAACCAGTTCAGATTCTGCGCCGCCTGGCTCATCGCGCTCAACTAACGCTCCTGCTGGTGGGTCGGACCGACGTGGTGGGAACCCGTGGTCGAGTTGCCTGCCTGTCGGCCCTGCTGGATACCGCGGCGCAGATTCGTGAGCCGGCCGCGGACGTCGTCGGGTGCACGGGAGACCTGGGGGCCGGCCGACTGGGCCTGCTCCTGGGCGGTCCCGGGCACGAGGTTGGCACGCGGCACCCGCCGCGGCAGCCCGGAATCGGTGACACCGCCGGCCGCGGGCTTGCGCACCCGCTCGGCCTGGCGCACCAGTTCGTCGTTGGGCGAGGTGCGCCACGCACCGCCGCCGCGCTGCTGCTGTGCCTGCTGCTGCGTCGGCTGCGGACCCTGCTGCTGCGGGGCCGCGGTGACGGGCTGCTGGGGTACGGCCGGGGCCTGCTGCAGGGGCTGCGCGGGCGCCTGGCCCGGTGCCTGACCCTGCGGCTGGCCCGGGACCTGGCCCTGCTCCTGGCGGAACCAGTTGGTCTCCAGCGTGTCGTACAGCGGGGTACGCCCGTCACCGGAGCTCGGCGCCGGCGGCAGGGCCTCCGGCTGGCGCGGCTGCTGGAGCTGCGGCTGCTGGGGCCGGCCCTGCTGCTGGTCCTGCGGCTGCCGGTGCGGGGCCGGGGCCTGCGGGGCCTGCTGCTGGTGCCGGCCCGGCGGGACCTGCTGCGGGGCCTGGGCCTGCGGGACGAACGGCTGCTGGCCGTACGCCTGCTGCTGCGGCCGGCCCTGGGGGGCCTGCTGCTGCGGGGCACCGAAGTCGGGGCGCGGGAACTGCGCGGTGGACGCCGGGTCCTGGGCACCGCCCTGGTAGCCCTGCGGCACCTGGTGCTGCGGGGCCTGCGGCTGCGGGGCACCGAAGTCGGGGCGCGGGAACTGGCCCGTGGAGCCGGGGCCCTGCGGGGCGCCGGGCTGCGCGTAGCGGCCCGTGTTCTCCGGCTCCTCGTGACCGCGCGGCGCGTCGAGCGGCGTCATGTCCTGCTGCGGCCTGCGGACCGGCTGCGCCGGGTCGTTGCCCCAGCTGGTGGTCTGCGGGCGCTGCGGCTGCGGGTTGCCGCCCGGCAGCTCGGCGCGCGGGAAGCCGTTCTGTCCCGGCTGGGGCTCCTGCGGAGCCTGCTGCTGGGGAGCCTGGCCGGTCGGCTGGCCGCCCCAGACGTCCGTACGGGACGGGATCGCGCTCTGCGCGCCGCCGACGAAACCGCCGGGGGCGCCCTGGCCCGGACGCTGCTGCGGCTCGGGCCGCTGCGGCTCCTGCGGGACCTGGGGCAGCTGCGCCGTCTGCGGGCCCTGCGCCTGCGCGGGCAGCGGGCTGCGCTCCTGGAACAGGTTCGGACCCTGCGGACCGCCCTGGCCCTGCGGACCGTTGGGGCGCTGGGCGCCGTCCCGGCCGGGCAGCGCGGTGCGCGGTCCGGCTCCGGCGTTGAGCCGCCCGCCGGGAGCGCCCGGGGCACCGCCCGGACGACCGCCGGGGGCACCGGGGCCACCGGCCGCGCCGGGACCGCCGGTCAGCAGACCGCCGGGGGCGGACTGGCCCTGCGGCATGGCGCCCTGGCCGCCGGGGCCGGGCTTCGGCGCGGGCTTCTTGCCGCCGTGGGCGACGTCGACCGGGAGCATGACGAGCGCGGTGGTGCCGCCCGAGTCGGACGGGCGCAGCTGGATCCGGATGCCGTGTCGCAGGGACAGGCGGCCGACCACGAACAGACCCATGCGGCGGGAGACCGAGACGTCCACGGTGGGCGGCGAGGCGAGCCGCTCGTTGATCGCGGCGAGGTCCTCGGGGGAGAGGCCGATGCCGGTGTCGTGGATCTCGACGAGCACCCGGCCGTCGGGCAGGGCGTGACCGGTGACCTTGACCTTGGTCTGCGGGGAGGAGAACGAGGTGGCGTTCTCCAGCAGCTCGGCGAGGAGGTGCACGAGGTCGTTGACGACCCGGCCGGCGACCTCGGTCGCGGGGACCGAGGCCAGTTCGATGCGCTCGTACTGCTCCACCTCGGACGCGGCGGCGCGCAGGACGTCGACGAGCGGGACCGGGCGGGTCCAGCGACGCCCCGGCTCCTCGCCGGCGAGGACGAGGAGGTTCTCGCCGTTCCGGCGCATACGGGTCGCGAGGTGGTCCAGCTTGAAGAGCGAGGACAGCTGGTCCGGGTCGGCCTCGCGGGACTCCAGCTCGGAGATGAGCGAGAGCTGACGCTGGATGAGGCCCTGGGAACGGCGCGAGAGGTTGGTGAACATCGCGTTGACGTTGCCCCGGAGGAGGGCCTGCTCGGCGGCGAGGCGGACTGCCTCGCGGTGCACGTCGTCGAAGGCCGCGGCCACCTGGCCGATCTCGTCCCGGGAGTGCACACCGACGGACTCGACGGAGGTGTCGACGTCCTGCGGGTCCGACTCGGAGAGCTGCTTGACCAGCTCGGGCAGGCGTTCCTGGGCGACCTTGGTCGCGGTGTCCTGGAGCCGGCGCAGCGAGCGGATCATGGACCGGGCCACGACGAAGGCGCCGACGAGGGAGACGCCGAGGACGAGGAGGATCAGCGCACCGTTGATGATGGCGTCGCGCTGCGACTCCTGGCGCAGCTCACGGGCCTTGCTCTCCATCTCGCCCAGCAGCGTGGCCTCGATGGTGTTCATGGCCTGGATCTTCGTGCCGTACTCGTCGGTGAAGTTCAGGTGACCGCGCTTGACGCGGTCGGACATCCCGCGGTCCGACTGAAGCACCCGCTCGGTGTACTTGTCGGCCGCCTCGATGGACGGGTTGCCGCTGGTCAGGGAGCCGGTCAGCTCGTCCGCGTTCCCGCCGGTCGACTCGTAGATCGACTGGAAGGTCTTGAGCTCGACGCCCTCACTGTTGAGGGCGGCTTCGCCGTAGAGGCGGTCGCCGAGCTGGAGGCTGCCGGACTTGCTGTCGCTGGAGGGCAGCGCGGCGGCGATGATCGCCTGCTGGATGGAGGCGTACTCCTTGGCGGACGAGAACGCGGCGAGCGCACGGGTCCGCTTGATCATCTCCGGGTTGCTGGTCGCCTGCGCCATGTCCTGGGACAGGCTGAGCAGCGAGCGGATGAGGCGGCTGTAGGCCTCGACCGTCACCGAGTGGGCGATGTTCTTCTCGTACGCGGAGGTACGGATCGCACCGAGCTGGCTGACCTGCGAGGCGATCTGGCTGACGTTCTGCCGGATGCTGCGCAGCGACTCGTCGTCCTCGGTGGCCGGGATGTCGTTGGTCGCGTCGAGGAACGCCTTGTACGCGCGGTCGGTCGCCTTGCGCGGGTTGGAGATCTGGTAGTCGCTGACGGACTTGCCGTTGGCCAGCGGACCCGCCGACAGGTCGCGCTCGGCCTGCAGGGCCTGCGCGAAGTCGGTGGCCTCCTTGGTCAGCTTGGTGAGCAGCTGCATGTGGTCGAGCTGCTGCATGTCCTCGAGGGACTCGCTGATACGGATGCCGCCGAGGCTGGTGGCCGCGACCACGGGGAGGGTCAGCAGCGCCACCAGGCGGGTGGAGATGCGCCAGTTGCGCAGGGCTATTCGGGGCCCGACCTCGTTCTCCGTGCCCGCCTTGGGCAGCACGGTCTGCTCGGCGGACGGATCGGCGGCACCGCGCGCGGCGGTGTCGCTCTCGCCCTGTCCCGGGTTCGGGGAGTGCGGGGCGGTGGAGCCGTGCTGGGCTCCGGCACGCGGCTCCTGCTCCGCCGGAGCTTCCCCTCGGCCCTGCCGGGCCTGGGAAGAGCCCGTGCCATCCCTCTTGAAACGTCCCTGCACTAGCGTCGCAACCTCTGGACCAGGCGTCCTTCCGGGTGAACGGAGAGGACGGTGTCGGCTTCGTGGGGCGCAGGCGCGCCCCAGTGGTGGTCGTCGGTGACCGGCGCAGATCCCCCTTTCCCGCCACTCGGCCGGCGCTGCGTTGCGCCCTCCTGCGCGCCGGCTTGAAAACCCGTGGCGGTGCCGGAATTCCAGCACAGTGCCGGATCTCCAACAAGGGCTGTGGGGCGTGGCGCGAAGGGGATGACAACGTGTGAACGACGTGTCACCCCACGTAGAAGATGATCGGGGAGGAATCGGGCGTATCGCAGCGAAGGGGTGAGGTGGACGGGGTGTCCCAGTCGCCATGATCAGGAGCGGAATGGATCATTCAATGGCGGAATGTCCGTTTCGGTGACGACGTGTGGCGGTGCGTAATGCACCTTTTGCTCCCGTAGTGGTGAGCAAACTCACACGTAGTTCGTTGGATCCACCAGGCATTCGCAGGGAATTGCATGTTTAGCCTGACGCTTTACAAAATGGGTGCTCCACCCCGCCACTCCCCAGACAAGGGTCCGACACCGCGATGAACACGACGCCCGTACTCCGCACCACGGCCAACCCCCGCCGCGCCACCCTCGCCCACCTCGAGGACGCCGCCGAGCTCGGCCGCGGCGCCCAGCCCGAGTACGCCGTCCAGCTCCCGGGTCAGACGGCCAACCCGCGCCGCACCATCCTGATGACCGCCCCGGAGCCGTACCGCCCGGAGCGCTAGTCACCGGCCGGCCCGGCGGGAAACCCGCAGGGTGCGCCCCCTCGCCGCGTTAGCCTGGAGCGTCAGACTCCAGCCAGTAGCAAGTGAGGGGCGACAGCACTCGTGCGCATCGCCAGATTCTCCATCGACGGCAACGTCGCCTTCGGCGCGGTCGAGGGCGAAGGGACCGTCGAGTCCGGCGGCCTGGTCCTCGACATCATCAAGGGCATCCCGTACACCGACTTCGAGCTGAGCGGCACCAAGGTCCCGCTCAGCAAGGTGCGGCTGCTGCCGCCCGTGCTCCCCAACAAGGTCGTGGCCATCGGCCGCAACTACGCGGAGCACGCCAAGGAGCTCGGCAACGAGGTCCCCGAGGTTCCGGTGACCTTCTTCAAGCCCACCACCTCGGTCATCGGCCCCGGTGACGCCATCGAGTACCCCTCCTTCTCCGACGAGCTGCACCACGAGGCCGAACTGGCCGTGGTCATCGGCCGCATGTGCCGCGAGGTTCCCCGCGAGCGCGTCAAGGACGTCATCTTCGGCTACACCTGCGCCAACGACGTCACCGCCCGCGACGTCCAGAAGCGCGAGGCCCAGTGGGCCCGCGCCAAGGGCTTCGACACCTCCTGCCCGCTGGGCCCCTGGGTGGAGACCGACCTGACCCCGGCCGCCGCCGGCGACCTGACCGTCCAGGCCACCGTCAACGGCGAACAGCGCCAGCTCGGCCGCACGAGCGACATGATCCGCTCCATCGAGGACCTGGTCGTCCACATCACCGAGGCCATGACGCTGCTCCCGGGCGACGTCATCCTCACCGGCACTCCCGCCGGGGTCGGCCCCCTCAACGTCGGCGACGAGGTCGCCGTCACCATCGAAGGCATCGGCACTCTCACCAACAAGGTGATCAAGCGTGGCTAACGCGATCCGCGTCCGTTTCTGTCCCTCCCCGACCGGCAACCCCCACGTGGGCCTGGTCCGCACCGCCCTCTTCAACTGGGCCTTCGCCCGGCACAACCAGGGCACGTTCGTCTTCCGCATCGAGGACACCGACGCCGCGCGCGACTCCGAGGAGTCGTACCAGCAGCTGCTCGACTCGATGCGCTGGCTCGGCTTCACCTGGGACGAGGGCCCGGAGATCGGCGGCCCGCACGCCCCGTACCGCCAGTCCCAGCGCATGGACGTCTACCGCGACGTCGCCGAGCGGCTGATCGCCGGCGGCTACGCGTACGACTGCTACTGCACGGCCGAGGAGCTCGACGAGCGCCGCGAGGCCGCCCGCGCGGCCGGCCGCCCCTCCGGCTACGACGGTCACTGCCGCGACCTGACCGCCGAGCAGAAGCAGGCCTACGAGGCCGAGGGCCGCAGCCACATCGTCCGCTTCCGGATGCCGGACGAGGCGACCACGTTCACGGACCTGGTCCGCGGCGAGATCACCGTCCAGGCGGAGAACGTCACCGACTACGGCATCGTGCGCGCCAACGGCGCCCCGCTGTACACGCTGGTCAACCCGGTCGACGACGCCCTGATGGAGATCACCCACGTCCTGCGCGGCGAGGACCTGCTCTCCTCCACCCCGCGCCAGATCGCGCTCTACAAGGCGCTGATCGAGCTGGGCGTCGCCAAGGAGATCCCCGCCTTCGGTCACCTGCCGTACGTCATGGGCGAGGGCAACAAGAAGCTCTCCAAGCGCGACCCGCAGGCCTCCCTCAACCTCTACCGGGAGCGCGGCTTCCTCCCGGAGGGCCTGCTGAACTACCTGTCGCTCCTCGGCTGGTCCTTCTCGGCCGACCAGGACGTCTTCTCGATCGAGGACATGGTCGAGAAGTTCGACATCGCGGACGTCAACGCGAACCCGGCCCGCTTCGACCTGAAGAAGGCCGAGTCGATCAACGCGGACCACATCCGCATGCTCGACGTGAAGGACTTCGCCGAGGCCTGCGAGCCCTGGCTGGCGGCCCCGCACGCCAACTGGGCCCCCGAGGACTTCGACCGGACCGCCTGGGAGGCCATCGCGCCGTACGCCCAGACCCGGGTGACCGTCCTGTCGGACATCACGGCCAACGTCGACTTCCTCTTCCTCAAGGAGCCGGTCCTCGACGAGGCCAGCTGGGCCAAGGCCATGAAGGAGGGCTCCGACGCCCTCCTCGTGACCGCCCGCGAGAAGCTGGACGCGGCCGACTGGAGCGACCCCGAGTCCCTCAAGAACGCCGTCCTGACCGCCGGCGAGGCGCACGGCCTCAAGCTGGGCAAGGCGCAGGCCCCGGTCCGCGTCGCCGTCACCGGCCGCACGGTCGGCCTGCCGCTCTTCGAGTCGCTGCAGATCCTGGGCAAGGACAAGACCCTCGCCCGCGTCGACGCCGCCCTGGCGAAGCTGGCCGGCTGACACCCTTCCGCACGCCCACGGGGGCGGCGCCCGGATCCCCTCCGGCCGCCGCCCCCGCGGCGTTGCCGCACCGGGGGAGCCGAACCCCGCCGTCCGGCGGCCCGCCGGCGGTACGGTCGTCCCTATGGGCATCCGCGCGGTCCTCTGGGACATCGACGACACCCTCTTCGACTACGCCCGCGCCGACCACGACGGCATGAGCGCGCACCTCGCGGCCGAGGGCCTGGCCGGCGGATACGACTCCGTCGACCAGGCCCTCGGGCGTTGGAAGGAGCTCACGGAGCTCCACTGGCGCCGCTTCGAGGCCGGCGGGGTGGACTTCCTCGACCAGCGCCGCGACCGGGTCCGGGACTTCCTCGCGCTGCCGGGTCTGAGCTCCGCCGAGGCCGACGCCTGGTTCGAGCGGTACGTGGCCCACTACGAGGCCGCCTGGGGACTCTTCCCGGACGCCCTGCCCGTGCTCGACCTGCTCGCGGGGGAGTACCGGCAGGCGGTCCTGTCGAACTCCAGCATCCACAACCAGGAGCGCAAGCTGCGCCTGCTGGGCGTGCGCCACCGTTTCGAGGCCGTCCTGTGCGCCGCGGAGCTCGGTGTCGCCAAGCCGGCCGCCGAGGCCTTCCACGCCGCGTGCACGGCCCTCGGCCTGCCGCCGGGACAGGTCGCGTACGTCGGGGACCAGCCCGACATCGACGCCCGGGGCGCGGTCGAGGCGGGGCTGCGGGGCATCTGGCTGGACCGCGCGGACGCCGGCGGGAGACCCGAGCTGACCCGCATCACCGACCTCCACCAGCTCTCCCGCGTCCTGGGTGGGGATACGCGTTTTGGAGCACCGTCCACCTTCGGGTAATGTTCTTCCTGCGCCGAGGGAAACGGGCCGAAAGGCCGGAAAGCCCCGGAAGCGCAAGCCGAGCAAGATCCCCCCTCGGAGGGATCGCGCCCCGGTGGCCTATGGTGTAATTGGCAGCACGACTGATTCTGGTTCAGTTAGTCTTGGTTCGAGTCCAGGTAGGCCAGCTCGCAGAGCTCATCTGCAAACCGTGGATGGCATCCACAAAGCCCCCGTTGTGTAGCGGCCTAGCACGCCGCCCTCTCAAGGCGGTAGCGCCGGTTCGAATCCGGTCGGGGGTACAGATCCTTCCCGCGGGATCACTTGGGTAGCTCCCGGTGAACTCGATGCAGGATCGCTAGGGCCCCCGTTGTGTAGCGGCCTAGCACGCCGCCCTCTCAAGGCGGTAGCGCCGGTTCGAATCCGGTCGGGGGTACGGTGTAACCACCATGGCCTATGGTGTAATTGGCAACACTACGGTTTCTGGTACCGTCATTCTTGGTTCGAGTCCAGGTAGGCCAG
This sequence comes from Streptomyces sp. NBC_01268, assembly GCF_036240795.1. Lineage (NCBI taxonomy): Bacteria > Bacillati > Actinomycetota > Actinomycetes > Kitasatosporales > Streptomycetaceae > Streptomyces > Streptomyces sp. NBC_01268. The sequence goes on from NZ_CP108454.1 coordinate 5,957,402, forward strand.
CTCGCAGAGCTCATCTGCACCCGCGGACTTGATCCGCAAAGGCCCCCGTTGTGTAGCGGCCTAGCACGCCGCCCTCTCAAGGCGGTAGCGCCGGTTCGAATCCGGTCGGGGGTACAAAGCGAGGAAGCCCTTCCCTTCGGGGGAGGGCTTCTTCGTCGTTCCCTGGCCGAGGGCACCACGCGGACACAACTCCGGCCCACCGCTGCGGCGTTGGAGCGGTGGGCCGGTGACGAACAGATGAAGAGGGAGAGAGGGGCGGCGGGACGGGTCAGCCGTTGCGGCGCAGCGCCTCGGAGAGGCGCGCGGCCGCGTCGATGACCGCCTGGGCGTGCATCCGGCCCGGGTGCCGGGTCAGGCGCTCGATCGGACCGGAGACCGACACGGCGGCCACCACGCGGTTCGACGGGCCGCGGACGGGCGCCGAGACGGACGCGACGCCCGGCTCCCGCTCGCCGATCGACTGGGCCCAGCCGCGACGCCGCACGCCCGACAGGGCCGTCGCCGTGAAGCGGGCGCCCTGCAGGCCGCGGTGCAGCCGCTCGGGCTCCTCCCAGGCCATCAGGATCTGCGCGGACGAGCCGGCCTTCATGGTCAGCGTGGAGCCGACCGGGACGGTGTCCCGAAGTCCGGACAGCCGCTCGGCCGCCGCCACGCAGATGCGCATGTCGCCCTGGCGCCGGTAGAGCTGGGCGCTCTCGCCGGTGACGTCGCGCAGGTGCGTGAGCACCGGCCCGGCCGTCGCGAGGAGACGGTCCTCACCGGCCGCGGCGGCGAGCTCCGCCAGCCGCGGTCCGAGGATGAACCGGCCCTGCATGTCGCGGGCCACCATCCGGTGGTGTTCCAAAGCCACGGCGAGTCGGTGTGCCGTGGGTCGTGCGAGTCCCGTCGCCGCGACCAGACCTGCGAGGGTGGCCGGACCGGACTCCAGGGCGCCCAGGACAAGGGCTGCCTTGTCGAGAACGCCTACGCCGCTAGAGTTGTCCATGCAACGATATTCGCGTCTCACTCTGTGAAACGCAAGTTCAATTTTCCGAGGAACTTGTCACTCTGGTGGGGCGGCCGCACAACGGCCCGCCAAACGGGTCTCTAGTGGTGCCGGCGCAAGCCGCCGGCCGGAGGGAAAGCGATGGGTAGGACACTCGCGGAGAAGGTCTGGGACGACCACGTCGTCCGGCGCGCCGAAGGCGAGCCCGACCTCCTCTTCATCGATCTGCACCTGCTGCACGAGGTGACCAGCCCGCAGGCCTTCGACGGGCTCCGGCAGAACGGCCGGCAGGTGCGGCGCCTCGACCTCACCATCGCGACCGAGGACCACAACACCCCCACCCTCGACATCGACAAGCCGATCGCCGACCCGGTCTCCCGCGCCCAGCTGGAGACCCTGCGGAAGAACTGCGCCGAGTTCGGCGTGCGGCTGCACCCGCTGGGCGACGTCGAGCAGGGCGTCGTCCACGTCGTGGGACCGCAGCTGGGTCTGACCCAGCCGGGCACCACCGTGGTCTGCGGCGACTCGCACACCTCCACGCACGGCGCCTTCGGCGCGCTGGCCTTCGGCATCGGCACCAGCCAGGTCGAGCACGTGCTGGCCACCCAGACGCTGCCGCTGGCCCGCCCCAAGACGATGGCCATCACGGTCGACGGGGACCTGCCCGAGGACGTCACCGCCAAGGACCTGATCCTGGCGATCATCGCGAAGATCGGCACCGGCGGCGGCCAGGGCTACATCCTGGAGTACCGCGGCTCCGCCATCGAGAAGCTCTCGATGGAAGCCCGGATGACCATCTGCAACATGTCCATCGAGGCCGGTGCCCGCGCGGGCATGATCGCCCCCGACGAGACCACCTTCGCCTACCTCCGGGGCCGTGCCCACGCCCCCGAGGGCGAGGACTGGGACGCCGCCGTCGCGTACTGGAAGACGCTGAAGTCGGACGAGGACGCGGTCTTCGACGCCGAGGTCGTCATCGACGCCGCCGACCTGGCCCCCTTCGTGACCTGGGGCACCAACCCGGGCCAGGGCGCGCCGCTTTCGGCGAACGTCCCCGACCCCGCTTCGTACGAAGACGCTTCGGAGCGCCTGGCCGCCGAAAAGGCCCTGGAGTACATGGGGTTGACCGCCGGACAGCCGCTGCGTGACATCAAGGTCGACACCGTCTTCGTAGGCTCCTGCACCAACGGGCGCATCGAGGACCTGCGCAACGCGGCCTCCCTGCTGGAGGGCCGCAAGGTCGCCGACGGCGTCCGCATGCTGGTCGTCCCCGGCTCGGTCCGGGTCGCCCTGCAGGCCGTCGAGGAGGGCCTGGACAAGGTCTTCAAGGAGGCCGGCGCCGAATGGCGGCACGCGGGCTGCTCGATGTGCCTGGGCATGAACCCCGACCAACTGGCCCCCGGTGAGCGCTCCGCGTCCACCTCCAACCGCAACTTCGAGGGCCGGCAGGGCAAGGGCGGGCGCACCCACCTGGTCTCCCCCCAGGTCGCCGCCGCCACCGCCGTCCTGGGCCACCTGGCCTCCCCGGCCGATCTGTCCGACGTCGCCACCACCGCGGGGGTCTGAGGAACCATGGAAGCATTCACCACCCACACCGGCCGCGCCGTCCCGCTGCGCCGCAGCAACGTCGACACCGACCAGATCATCCCGGCGCACTGGCTCAAGAAGGTCACCCGGGACGGCTTCGAGGACGGCCTGTTCGAGGCCTGGCGCAAGGACTCCGAGTTCGTCCTCAACCGCCCCGAGCGGCAGGGCGCCACGGTCCTGGTCGCCGGCCCCGACTTCGGCACCGGCTCCTCCCGTGAGCACGCCGTCTGGGCGCTGCAGAACTACGGCTTCCAGGCCGTCATCTCCGCCCGCTTCGCGGACATCTTCCGCGGCAACTCGCTGAAGAACGGCCTGCTGACCGTCGTCCTCCCGCAGGAGACCGTCGACGCGCTGTGGGAGTTGACCGAGGCCGACCCGACCGTCGAGGTCACCGTCGACCTGGAGGCCCGCAAGGTCCTCGCTCCGGGGATCGACGCCGACTTCGAGCTCGACGAGAACGCCCGCTGGCGTCTGCTGAACGGGCTGGACGACATCAGCCTCACCCTTCAGAACGAAGCGGACATCGCCGCCTACGAGGCCTCCCGACCGGCCTTCAAGCCCCGTACAATTACGGCCTGAGCAGCGCTTTTCCAGGACTGCGCCCCCCACCGCCCGGTGGGGGGCGCAGTCGCTTGTTGGGACCCCGTCGGGCGACAACTCGCCCTAGATGGCACAATCGGTGCATGGAACGCGACAGCCAACTCGAGCTCTACGAGTCAGTCGCCGCCCGATTGAAGGAAGCGCACACAAGAGTGCGCTCACTGCAAGTCCCGGAGGGCGTAAGGATGGCGCTGTCCCGGAAGCTGCTGGTCATCACGGCCGCGGCGAAGCACGATCTCCCGGACGCGGCAACGCGTCTGGACCGGTTGATGAAGGACCTCGACGAGGGCCGATTCCCTGAAGACGACTGACACCAGGAACTCCGCAACGTGCTTCCGCGTTGCGGCAGTAGGGTGATTAGCCCGTTTCGTGTTTGATTTGCGGTATATACATGCCTAACGTGCGAAATAGCTTGAACACTTTCGTTCCGGCAATGTCTCCGAAGGGGAAGACGTGAACAAGGCGCAGCTCGTAGAAGCGATTGCCGACAAGATGGGCGGCCGCCAGCAGGCCGCCGACGCCGTCGACCACGTGCTGGACGCCATCGTGCGTGCCGTGGTCAGCGGGGACCGGGTCTCGGTCACCGGCTTCGGCTCGTTCGAGAAGGTCGACCGTCCGGCCCGCTACGCCCGCAACCCGCAGACGGGTGAGCGCGTGCGGGTCAAGAAGACCTCCGTTCCTCGCTTCCGTGCGGGTCAGGGCTTCAAGGACCTGGTCAGCGGCTCGAAGAAGCTCCCCAAGGGTGGCGAGGTCTCCGTCAAGAAGGCCCCCAAGGGCAGCCTGACCGGTGCCGCCTCCGCGACCGTGAAGAAGGCCGCGGCCAAGAAGGCCACCACCGCCAAGAAGGCCGCCGCGAAGAAGGCGACCCCGGCGAAGAAGACGACGGCCGCCGCGAAGAAGACCACCGCGGCCGCGAAGAAGACCACCACGGCGGCGGCCAAGAAGGCCACCACCACGGTCGCGAAGAAGACGACCGCGGCCGCGAAGAAGGCGACCCCGGCGAAGAAGACGACGGCCGCGGCCAAGAAGACCGTCGCCAAGAAGACCGCGCCGGCGAAGAAGGCCACCGCGAAGAAGGCGCCCGCCAAGAAGACGACGGCGCGCAAGACCACCGCGAAGAAGGCCGCCGCGAAGAAGTAAGGCGGCAGACGCTCACACGCCGGGCCGGGCTCCCCGAGAGGGAGCCCGGCCCGCGGCGCGTCCGGACGGCGCGAAGCCCCGGTCAGAAGGTCTGCAGCGTCACCAGCGTGATCCGCCGGGCATCGCCCTCGCCCGCCGTCTCGATCCGCACCCGCTGCCCCGGGCGGAGCAGTCGCAGCCCGCCCGCCTCGAAGGCCTCGGCCCCGAACTCCACCGGGGTGCCGTCGTCGAGCAGCACACTGCCGCTGCGGGTCTCGGGATCGTACGTGTACGCGGTCGCCTGCATGGACCGCAGCCTATCCGGCCGCGCCCACCCACCGGGCCGCCGTCCGCGGCCCCACGCCCAGGGCCAGCGCCGCCGCCAGATCCTCCCCGGTGTCCACGTCCCGGCGGACGGAATCCACCCCGTCGAGCCGGATTTCCACCGCCCCCGTGGACAAATGCCGCCGCCGCGAAGCTCCTCCGAATGCCGGTTCCAATTCCGTACCGGAGCTCGCCGAGAGGAATGTCGTACCTATTTCGGCGGCATCCGCGAGAAAAGCCCGGGGAAATTGCCCGGCCGCCTCCAGGACCCGGGCCAGCTCCGCGGACCGCAGCGCCGGCAGATCGGCGTTCAGCGCCGCCACCGCCGCACCCGCCCGCGCCGCCCGCACCGCCCGGGCCCCGTGCGCGAGCGCCCCGTTGAGCCCACCGCCCGGAACGTCGGCCAGGATCCGCGCCCCGAGCGCCGCCAGCGCGGCCCCGGCCTCCCGGTCGTCCGTGACGACCACCACATCCCGGACCGCCGCGCAGGCCAGCGCCGCCGCCACGGTGTCCTCGGCGAACGCCAGGGCCAGCCGGGGGCGCAGAGCCCCCGCCGCGGCCGGGGCCAGCCTGCTCTTGGCGCGCGCCAGCGGCTTCAGGGGCACGACCAGGGACCAGCCGTCGGCGGAGGTGTGGCCGGCGTCGCCGGCGGCGGAGTTCCTCATCGGGCCCCATTCTGTCCCGCCCGCGCGAACCCGCCGAGCCCCGGGGCGTACCGTGTCCTCGACAGACCAGGAGCGGGGAGTGACACTTGACCCCCTGCGAACAAGTCCCGGAGAAAGGTGTACGAGTGCCCCGCCGCAGAATCGGCTTCTGGTACCGCCTGGCGGCGGTCATCGCCAAACCCCCACTGGTGGTGCTGTTCAAGCGGGACTGGCGCGGGACGGAACACATTCCGGCCGACGGCGGATTCATCACCGCGGTCAACCACAACTCGTACCTGGACCCGCTGTCGTACGCGCACTACCAGTACAACACCGGCCGGGTGCCCCGCTTCCTCGCCAAGGCGGGCCTCTTCAAGGGCTTCGTCGGCACCATGCTGACCGGCACCGGACAGATCCCGGTCTACCGCGAGACCACCAACGCCCTGGACGCCTTCCGGGCCGCCGTCGACGCCATCGAGCGCGGCGAGTGCGTCGCCTTCTACCCCGAGGGCACCCTCACCCGCGACCCCGACATGTGGCCCATGGCCGGCAAGACCGGCGCCGCCCGCGTCGCGCTGCTCACCAAGGTCCCGGTCGTCCCGGTCGCCCAGTGGGGCGCCAACCTCGCGATGCCGCCGTACGCCAAGGAGGACAAGCTGCGGCTGTGGCCGCGCAAGACCCTGATCGTGCAGGCCGGTCCGCCGGTCGACCTCTCCCGCTTCTACGACCTCGCGCCCACGCCCGACGTGCTGCGCGAGGCCACCGAGGAGATCATGGCGGCCATCACCCGCCTCCTGGAGGAGGTCCGGGGCGAGACGGCGCCGGCCGAGCCGTACGACCACCGCAAGGCCCGGCTGGAGCAGCGGCGCAAGGCCGCGGGGGAAGGCAAGAAGTGACCAAGGCAGCCGTCTTCGGCAACGGATCCTGGGGCACCGCCTTCGCGATGGTGCTCGCCGACGCGGGGTGCGAGGTGAGCCTGTGGGGCCGCCGTGCCGCCCTCGCCGAGACCATCAACAGCACCGGGGTCAACCCCGACTACCTGCCCGGGGTCGAACTCCCCAAGGGCATCACGGCCACCGCCGATCCGGCCGAGGCCGCCCGCGGCGCCGACTTCACCGTCCTCGTCGTGCCCTCGCAGACACTCCGCGAGAACCTGGCCGCCTGGAAGCCGCTGCTCGCCCCCGACACCGTCCTCGTCTCCCTGATGAAGGGCGTCGAACTCGGGACGGCCGAGCGGATGAGCGAGGTCATCCAGGAGGTCGCCGAGGTCCCCGCCGAGCGCGTGGCCGTCCTCACCGGACCCAACCTGGCCAAGGAGATCGCCGCCCGGCAGCCCGCCGCGGCCGTCGTCGCCTGCGTCGACGAGACGGTCGCCCAGCGGTTCCAGGCGGCCTGCATGACCCCGTACTTCCGCCCGTACACCAACACCGACGTGGTGGGCTGCGAGCTCGGCGGAGCGGTCAAGAACGTCATCGGGCTCGCCGTGGGCATCGCCAACGGCATGGGCCTCGGCGACAACTCCAAGGCCACCCTCATCACCCGCGGGCTGGCCGAGACCACCCGCCTCGGCCTCGCCATGGGCGCCGACCCGCTCACCTTCTCCGGCCTCGCGGGCCTCGGCGACCTGGTCGCCACCTGCTCCTCGCCGCTCTCCCGGAACAACACCTTCGGCACCAACCTGGGCCGCGGGATGACGCTGGAGGAGACCATCGCGGCCACCAAGCAGACCGCCGAGGGCGTCAAGTCCTGCGAGTCCGTGCTCGATCTGGCCCGGCGGCACGGCGTCGACATGCCCATCACCGAGACGGTCGTGTCCATCGTCCACGACGGCAAGCCGCCCGTCGTGGCCCTCAAGGAGCTGATGTCCCGCAGCGCGAAGGCGGAACGCCGCTAGCGCGCGGGGCTTGACCCGGACGCGCGCGACGGCAGCGGGGCGCTCAGCAGTTCGGACGTCGCAAGGTACCCTCAACGCGATATGAGCGAGAACACCCAGAGCCCCCGCAAGCCGCGCGTGGCCGTCGTCTTCGGCGGACGCAGCTCGGAGCACGCCATCTCCGTCGTCACCGCCGGCGCCGTCCTGAGCGCCATCGACCGGGACAAGTACGAGGTGCTGCCCATCGGCATCACCACCGACGGGCGCTGGGCGCTGACCGCCGACGCCCCGGAGCGGATGGCCATCACCGACCGCGCCCTGCCGAGCGTGACCGACCTCGCCGAGTCCGAGACGGGCGGCGTGGTCCTCTCCGTCGACCCGGCCAGCCGCGAGGTCGTCTACAACGAGCCCGGTTCCGTCCCGCAGGCGCTCGGCGAGGTCGACGTCGTCTTCCCCATGCTGCACGGCCCGTACGGCGAGGACGGCACCCTCCAGGGCCTGCTGGAGCTCTCCGGCGTCCCGTACGTCGGCGCGGGCGTCCTCGCCTCCGCCGTCGGCCAGGACAAGGAGTACATGAAGCGGGTCTTCGTCTCCTTCGGCCTGCCGGTCGGCCCGTACGAGGTCATCCGGCCGCGCGAGTGGGAGCAGAACCCCGCCGCCGCCCGGAAGAAGATCGTGGAGTTCGCCGCCGACCACGGCTGGCCGCTCTTCGTGAAGCCCGCCCGCGGCGGCTCCTCCATGGGCATCACCAAGGTCGACGACCTCTCCGGCCTCGACGAGGCCGTCGAGGAGGCCCGCCGCCACGACCCGAAGATCATCGTGGAGTCGCTGATCCGCGGCCGCGAGATCGAGTGCGGTGTCCTGGAGTTCGAGGACGGCCCGCGCGCCAGCGTGCCCGCGGAGATCCCGCCGGTCACCGACCACGACTTCTACGACTTCGAGGCCAAGTACATCGACTCGGCCTCCGGCATCGTGCCCGCGCCGATCGGCGACGAGGCCACCGCCGAGATCCAGCGCCTGGCGGTCGCGGCCTACGAGGCCGTCTCCTGCGAGGGCCTGGTGCGCGCCGACTTCTTCCTCACCGAGGACGGCGGCTTCGTCATCAACGAGATCAACACCATGCCCGGCTTCACGCCCATCTCCATGTACCCGCGCATGTGGCAGGAGAGCGGCGTCGGCTACCCGGAGCTCGTCGACCGGCTCATCCAGGCCGCGCTGAACCGCTCCACGGGCCTGCGCTAGGCCCCGGGCCGCCCGCGGGCGGCCCGGAGAACGCCTAGAGGCTGGGGGGAACGGCCTTCTTCACGGGGGCGGCGAGATCCACGAGCGGGCCGACGTCATGCGCGTACCGCTTGTCCAGCGTCACCTCGACGTACGCCTTGCGGTACGTCGTGGTGAAGCGGGGTCCGTCGCCCTCCCGCCGCTCGTAGAGCCAGTTCACGCCGTCGGCGTCGATCCCCTGTGCCTGCGGATCGTTCATCTTTTCGGGTCGGGGGACCCCGCAGCGCAGTACGATCGCGGCATCCCCCCACGCGGCGGTCAGCTCGGAGTCCGGCTCGGTGCCGGAGCGCTCCAGGCCCGCCACGGTGGCGGGCAGCTCCTTCGCGAGCGACCGGCAGACGGCGGCCTCGGCCGCCGCCGGACCGGGGACCGGGACCGACGCCTTCGCGCCCGGAGAGGAACAGCCCGCGACGGCCAGCAGCAGCACGGTCGCGGCGGCGGAAGCGGGCAGGCCGAAGGGCCGGTGGGAAGACTTCACCGGCCTAGGGTAGACGGGGGCTAGATATGCACGACCGGGCAGGTGAGTGTGCGCGTGATTCCTTCCACTTGCTGGACCTTGGCGACCACCATGCGGCCCAGCGCGTCCACGGTGTCGGCCTCCGCACGCACGATCACGTCGTACGGACCGGTCACGTCCTCTGCCTGGATCACCCCCGGGATCTTGGCGATGGTCTCGGCGACGGTCGACGCCTTGCCCACCTCGGTCTGAATAAGGATGTACGCCTGTACCACGGAACCTCCAGGGCGGCCACGAGGATCTTGTGGGAGAAAGAGACGCCACGGTACCGCGTCGCCTCGCGCCGCGGGGAGACCTGCGCGCCCCGAGGCGCTCGCAGTGTGGCGTACGCACGTAAGAAGTTGACGGTCTACTTGACGGTATCCGGCACGGTGACGGCCCGCGACCCGCAGCGCGAGGAACGGCGGAGCGGCGCGGCGGCCGGCACGACGACACGAGGTGAGACGCGGTGAAGGGCACAGTCGGAGAACTGGGCGAGTTCGGGCTCATCAAGGAGCTCACTTCCCGGCTCACCGCCACCCCGGCGGTACGGATCGGACCCGGCGACGACGCCGCGGTCGTCTCCGCCCCCGACCGGCGGGTGGTGGCCAGCACGGACATCCTGCTCGAAGGGCGTCACTTCCGGCGCGACTGGTCGACGGCCTACGACGTCGGCCGCAAGGCCGCGGCGCAGAACCTGGCCGACATCGCGGCCATGGGCGCCGTCCCCACCGCGCTCCTGCTCGGCCTGGTCGTCCCCGCCGAACTCCCGGTCACCTGGCCCACCGAGCTCATGGACGGCCTGCGCGACGAGTGCCAGGTGGCCGGCGCGGCCGTGGTCGGCGGCGACGTGGTCCGCGGCGACACGATCACGGTCGCCATCACCGCCCTCGGCGACCTGCGCAACCAGGACCCGGTGACCCGGGGCGGCGCCCAGCCCGGCGACGTCGTCGCCTACACCGGCTGGCTCGGCTGGTCCGCCGCCGGCTACGCGGTGCTCTCCCGCGGCTTCCGCTCCCCGCGCGCCTTCGTCGAGGCCCACCGGCGCCCCGAGCCGCCGTACCACGCGGGCCCCGCGGCGGCCGGGCTCGGCGCCACCGCCATGTGCGACGTCAGCGACGGCCTGATCGCCGACCTCGGGCACATCGCCGAGGCCAGCAAGGTCCGCATCGACCTGCGCTCCGGCCTCATCGACATTCCCACCCAGATGAACGACATCGGCCAGGCGGTCGGAGTGGACCCGCTCCAGTGGGTGCTCACCGGGGGAGAGGACCACGCGATCGTGGCCACCTTCCCGCCGGACGTGAAGCTGCCCGCCCGCTGGAAGGTCATCGGGGAGGTCCTCAACCCCTCGGCGCTGCCCCAGGTGACCGTCGACGGGGCGCCCTGGCACAGCACGGGCGGCTGGGACCACTTCGGAGAGACCGAGTGACGTCCCGGCCCCCGCTGGTGCTGACCGTCGCCGGATCGGACTCCGGCGGCGGCGCGGGCATCCAGGCCGACCTGAAGACGATGCTCGCGCTCGGCGTGCACGGCATGAGCGTGATCACCGCCGTCACCGCCCAGAACTCGCGGGGCGTCCAGGGAGCCTGGGAGCTGCCCGAGGAGGCCGTACGGGCCCAGTTCCGGGCCGTGGTGGACGACATCGGCGTCCAGGCCGTGAAGACCGGCATGCTGGCCTCCGCCCCGCTCGTGGAGACGGTGGCCGCACTGCTCGCCCCGGTCGGCGTCCCCGTGGTCGTCGACCCGGTCGGCGTCTCCAAGCACGGCGACCCGCTGCTCGCCGCCTCCGCGCTCGACTCCGTCCGCACGAAGCTGCTGCCGGTCGCGACCGTCGCCACCCCGAACCTGGACGAAGTGGCGCAGCTCACAGGCGTCGTGGTCGAGGACGAGCCGGGGATGCGGCGGGCGGCCGACGCGATCCTGGCGTACGGGCCGCGCTGGGCGCTGATCAAGGGCGGGCACCTGCCCTCGGGCGAGGACGCCGTGGACCTGCTCACGGACGGCTCCGAGGAGCACTGGCTGCGCGCGCCGCGGCACGACAACCGGCACACCCACGGCACGGGCTGCACGCTCGCCTCGGCGGTCGCGTCGGGGCTCGCGAAGGGCATGACGGTGCCCTCGGCGGTGCGGGAGGCCAAGGCCTACGTGACCGGGGCGATCGCCGCCGGTTTCTCCCTGGGCGCGGGCATCGGCCCGGTCGACCACGGGTGGCGCCTCCGCGGCTAGATCCTGGTTCCGGGCATGGCAAAAGGCCGGTTCACCGAGGTGAACCGGCCTTTCAAGGCAACCGCAGGGGCTGCGCTACGACGTAGCGTCGCGGGATCATCCCCGCTGACGCGGGGAGCATCCTTTAGCGCGAGACCTTGCCGGCCTTGATGCACGAGGTGCAGACATTGAGGCGCTTCGGCGTCCGACCGACCACGGCACGCACACGCTGGATGTTCGGGTTCCAGCGACGAGACGTACGGCGGTGCGAGTGCGAAATGTTGTTGCCGAAGCCCGGCCCCTTGCCGCAGACGTCGCAGTTGGCAGCCACGGGTCACTCCAAAGACTTCAGATTTACAGTGAAACCGGCGCACCGGAATCAGGAATCTGAAGTGGCTTGCCGGGGAATGGCCCGACGTGTGCCGGGCAACCGAAGCAGCATACAACGACCGCTTCGGTGGAACGAAACTACCACGGTCTCCGCGGCCCCCGCCCCGGGCCTGGGGTGATCACGGGTCTACCCTGCGGTGAACCGACCGCAGCGCACAGGAGGACCACCCGTTGCCGCGAGCTCCGCAGACCCTCGACGCCGAAGCGGTCAGATCCTGGTGCGCAGGGGCGCTGGCGGCGCTCGGCACGGAGCGCGAGGAGATCGACGCCATCAACGTCTATCCCGTCGCGGACGGCGACACCGGCACGAACCTGTACCTGACCGTCGAATCGGCCGCGAAGGCCGTCGACGAGGCCGTCGCCGGAGGGGCTCCCGACGCGGCCGAGGTCATACGGGCCATGGCGCACGGCGCGCTGCTCGGCGCCCGCGGCAACTCCGGGACGATCCTCTCCCAGCTGCTCCGCGGCATGGCCGCCGTGCTCGCCGGGGGGAGCGACGGCGACCACCTGGCCCGCGCCTTCGCCGAAGCCGCCGACGCGGCCCGCCGGGCCGTGGCCCACCCCGTCGAGGGCACCGTCCTCACCGTCGCCTGTGCGGCCGCCGAGGCCTGCGCGGGGGGCGGGGAGCTCGTGACGGTGGCCACGACGGCCTACGAGGGGGCCAGGAGCGCCCTGGAGCGGACCCCGGGCCAACTGGACGTCCTGCGCCGCGCGGGCGTCGTGGACGCCGGAGGCCGCGGTCTGGTGGCCGTGCTCGGGGCGCTCGTGGAGAGCCTCACCGGGGAGGCGCCGGCCCGGCCCGCGCCCCCCGCGCACCGACCGGTCCTCGACCCGGGATGCGACGGCGAGGGCGGGCCCGGCTACGAGGTGATCTACCTCCTGGAGGCCGAGGACCGCGCCGTGGAGCGGCTGCGGACCCGCCTCGACGCGCTGGGGGAGTCCCTGGTCGTCGTCGGCGGCGACGGGCTGTGGAACGTGCACGTCCACGTCGACGACGCGGGCGCGGCCGTCGAGGCCGGAGTCGAGGCGGGGCGCCCCCACCGGATCCGGATCACGCACTTCGAGGGCGCGGCCGCCCAGCCGCGCGAGCCCGTCCAGCGGGCCGTGGTCGCCGTCCTGCCCGGCGAGGGCCTGGCCGGGCTCTGTGCCGAGGCCGGGGCGACCACGCTGCTCGCGCTGCCCGGCGAACCGCCGTCCGGGGCGGAGCTCGCCGAGGCGATCCGGCGGGCCCACGCGCGCGAGGTCGTCCTGCTGCCCAACGACACCGAGCTGCGGCAGGCCGCCGCGGCCGCGGCCGAGCAGGCCCGCGCCGAGGGCATCCGGGTCGCCCTCATCCCCACCCGCGCCGCGGTCCAGGGCATCGCCGCCCTCGCCGTCCACGAGCCGGAGCGGCGCTTCGACGAGGACGTCGTCGCCATGAGCGCGGCGGCCGGCGCGACGCGCTACGCCGAACTCGCCGTCGCCGAACGCCAGTCCTTCACGTCCGCCGGCGTCTGCCAGGCCGGGGACGTCCTCGGCCTCATCGAGGGCGACGTCGCCGTCATCGGCCAGGACCTCACCACCACGGCCCGCACCGTCCTCGACCGGATGCTCTCCGCCGGCGGCGAGCTCGTCACGCTCGTCGTCGCCGCCGACACCCCGCCGGACCTGGCCCCCACCCTGGAACGGCACGTACGGGCCACCTACCTGGCGGTGGACACCACGACGTACGAGGCGGGGGCGGGGGCCCCGGCCCTGCTCATCGGCGTGGAGTAGCCCCCGTCAGCCCTCCGGCGGCGGGGGAGCCGTCGCCGTCCTCGACAGCAGGGTGGTCGCCTCCGCGTGGTGCTCCGGGGAGTCCGCGGACAGGACCGCCCGGGCCAGTTCCGCCGCCGCCCCGGCGTCCCCCAGGTCCAGATGGAGCCAGCCGGCCATCAGGTCCGCGGACAGGCGGGCCTCCCCATCGCCCGCGGCGGCGTAGGCGGCCGCGGCGCGCTCGGCGAACGCGAGCACCTCGGGCAGGTCCGGCTCCTGCGCGCGGGCGAGGAGTTCGGCGGTCTGCCGGCAGGTGTCCGCCAGCTCCCGCGCGTCCTCGCCGCAGGCCTCCGCCGCCGTCGCCATCAGCGCCCGCCCCCGGGAGTCCGGGCCCGCGATCCAGGCCCGCACCCGCAGCGTGCGGACGTACGCCGGGGTGTCGCCGAGGGACCGCCACAGCTCACCGGCCCGCTCGTACGCGGCGGCCGCCTGCTCGTTCAGCTCCGCCCGCCACAGGGCCTGCGCCGCCAGGTTCGCCAGCATCGCGTGGTCCCGCTGGTCCGGCCACGCCGCCGCCAGCTCGGCCGCCCGCAGCCACCGCTCGGCCGCCGACCGGGGCTCCGCCACGCGCATCAGGCAGTCGCCGAGCCACCACAGGGTCTGGACGACCGTCCCGTCCCCGTGCTCGTCGACCGAGAGGTCCGGCAGCACCGCCTCCAGGATCGCCGCCGCCTCCTCGCACCGGCCCTCGCGCAGCAGCCAGCCGCCGAGCAGATGGCGTGCGTACGCCCCCAGGCCGCGGCTCTCGCCCGCCTCGTCCGCCCAGTGCGCCGCCTCCAGGGCCTGCTCGGCCGCCTCGCCGGACCGGCCGGCCGCGCCGAGGACCTCCGCGAGCCCCAGCCGCAGCCGGGCCTGCCCGGCGGGCCCCGCGTACCCGGCGCCGTGCGCCAGGGCCGCCCGTGCCGCCCGCTCGGCCGTCGCGAGGTCGCCCTCGTGCTGCGCGAGCGCCGCCAGCCGCGCCTCGGGCTCCACCGCGTACCAGGGCAGCCCGGCCTCGTGGAACAGCTCCGCCGCCCGCTCGTACCGCTCGGCCGCACGCCCGGTGTCGCCGTCCCGCGCCGCCGCGTCGCCCAGCAGCCACTCGGCCTCGGCGATCCGGTCGGCGACGTCCGGGGCCCCGGCGAAGGCCAGGACCTCCTCGGCCGCCTCCGCCGTGCCGAGCACCCGGGCCCGCAGCAGCAGCGCCCCCGACAGCTGGCGGGCGGTCGCCCCGCCGCCCTCGTGGAGCCCGCGCAGCGCGGCGACCGGCTCCGCGAAGGCCTCGGGCTCGCCGAGCGCGTAGGCGCCCCTGGCCCGGGCCGCCCACGCCTCGCCGGCGGCGCCGGCCGCCTCGTACCCCTCGGCCGCCGACCGGAACAGGGCCGCCGTCTCCGCCGCGTCCGCCGCGAGGGACATCGCGCGGTGGTCGGTCAGCTCGGCCGAGGCCAGGGCGTCGAGCTCCGCGAGGCCCTCCGCCTCCGCCCGTGCGAGCGCCGCCCAGGCCGCGTCCGCCTCCGGCCGCCGCTCCGCCGTCAGCCGCCGCGCCTCGGCCAGCAGGTCCCGCGGGGCGGCCGCCGCCACCGCCACCGGGGCCGGGGCCCCGGCGGGTGCGGACGGGCCCGCGGACCGCACGCCCAGCGGCAGCCGGTCGACCAGCGGCCGCGCCGCCATCTGCTCCCGGACCAGCCGGCTCACCCGGTCCGAGCCGTTGCGCGCGTCGAACCGCGCGGCCAGCTCCTCGGCCCGCTCCCGCGCATGGCGGCCGAGCTCCGCCGCCGTCCACTCCCGCGCCGGGGCTCCCGCGTCCCCGGCCGAGGGGCCCGGCACCCGCCGCCCGCCGAGCCCGCGGGCCACCAGCCGGTCCATCAGCAGCGCCGTCACGGCCAGGAAGTCCATCGCGCTGTCCGGGTCGCCGTGGTCCGTGAGGTACGCCGGGCGCTCCGCGAGCAGCTCCAGGGCCCGTCCCTCGTTGCCGGTCAGCGCGCAGAACTCGATGTGCTGGGCCATCGCGCCGCGCATGCTCTCCATCGGGCGCACCAGCCGGTACCCGCGCAGGTGGTTCGCCCGCGCCTGCTCCGTCCGGCCGAGCCGCAGCAGCGGCAGCAGCGAGGAGGCGAGCACCGCGTGCGGCTCGTGGGCGCAGGAGTGCTCGCCGTCCAGGACCGGCGCCCAGGCCGCGAGCGCGGCCTCGTCGTCGCCGAGTTCGGCCCGCCACAGGCCCTGCCCGTGCAGCTCGCAGGCGTGGCAGTCGGCCATCTCGTCGCGCTCGGCCGCCAGCCACGCCGCGTACGCACGGGCCGCCCGGTCGAGGTCGCCGATGTGCCGGGCGACCCGGAACTCGCCCTGCCGCACCGCCCGTTCGGAGTGTCCGGCGAGCCGGTAGCGGTGCTCCATCTCGCCCAGCCACTTCTCGATCGAGGCGAGCGGGATGTGCGGCTGGTCGAGCATGCCGCTGGAGACCCACTTGAAGACCCAGTGCAGCGTGTACGTCTCCTGGGCGTCGAAGTCGCCCGGGTTCTGGTCCCACATCCGCAGCAGCCGCGAGAAGGGCACGAACATCTTCGCCTTCTCGGAGCTGTAGTTGTAGACCTGCAGCTGGTGGCCGAGCGCCTCGATGACCGCGAGCGGCTCGCCGATCCGCTCGGCGTCCGCCAGCAGCCGCTCCGCCCGGGCGTTGCGCGCCGGGCCCTCGGGCCGGGCGTGGTTGTCCCGCATGGCCTCGCGCAGGGCCTGGAACTCCGGGCTCGTCATGCCTCGCTCCCCCCGTCGGCGCCGCGCGCGGTGCTCCATTCGAGGAGGCCGAGGAAGGTGCGGTTGAGGAGGGCGTTGTCGGCGGGGCGGAGGGGGCGTTGGGCCATGAGGAGGGCCTGTCCGTAGAGGGCTTCGACGGCGGTGGCGGTGAGCCGGGGTTCGTCGAGGGTGGCGATGCGGCGGACGAGGGGGCTCTGGTGGTTGAGGACGAGGCGGGCGCGGGGGGTGCTGCCGCGCAGGGAGCCGAGGATGCCGGCCCACAGGTCGTCGGCCTCGCCCTCCGCCTCCGCCCGCGCCTGCTCGTGGCGGGCCGTCCGGTCGTCCAGGTGCAGCGCCGGGACGGTCACCGGATGGAAGGAACGCAGCGCCACGTCACAGCCCAGGGCGTCCAGGGTGGCCCGCGCGACCGACAGGAAACCGGTCAGGGCGAGCTCCCGCGCCGGGTCGACCGCGTCGAGGTGCGCCGTGACGGTGTCGGCGTCCAGCTCCGCCACCACCGTCCCCGGCCGCACCTCCGGCAGACGCTCCACCAGCTCCGTGTCGTACGTGTATCCGCCGTTGACCACGCCGATGCCCTGGGCGGCGGCGATGGCGGCGACCTGGCGGAACTCCTCGACGGTGCGGGTGAAGTGGACGACCGGGTGGCGGCGGGCGAACTCGTCGAGGGACAGGCGCCCGTCGGTGGTCTCGAACGGCAGCCACGGCAGCATCGCCGCCAGGATCCCGTCGTCGTGCCGCGCCAGCGACTTCACACCCAGGTGGTGCACGGCGAGGAACTGCCCGAGCCGCTCCGGCGATCCGGCCGCCAGACCGGTGAGCCACTCGCGGATCGCGTCCCCGAGCGCGTCCCGCACCCCCGCCAGGGCCTCGTCCTCGTACAGGGACTCGCGGGAGGCGGTGGGGCGCAGGGTGTCGGTGTCCAGGACGCAGCGGACGAAGAACGCCCAGTCCGGCAGCAGCCCGTCGGCCTTCTCGGTGAGCAGCATCCCCTTGAGGTGGACCCGGTGCCCGGCCCGCTGCGCGGGGCTCACCGCCGACGGCAGGACGTACGCCACGCCCCGGATGCCCGCCAACGGCAGGTCCAGGTCGATCGAGTCCAGCGGCCCGAACCCGAACAGGTTCTGACAGTGCGCCGCCAGCGCCACCCGCCGCGCGGCCGGACTCGGATACGTCCGCTCCCACGGCGCCGGCACGTCGGTGACCGGCTCGTCCCCGACGTGGATGGTGTGGGGGAGGAGGGTGCCGTAGTGGCGGGCGAGGGTGAGGACGCGGTCGTGGGTGAGCCAGTCGGTGGTGCCGGGGCGGGCGGTGAGGTGGACGGTGGTGCCGGGTTCGGGGTGTGCGGTGTCGTCGAGGGTGGTGACGGTGTAGGAGCCGTCGTCGTGGGCGCGCCATTCGACGGGGGGTGCCTGGGGGGTGCGGGCGGAGCGGGAGACGACGCGGATCTCGGCGGCGACGACGAAGCAGGCGAGGAGTCCGATGCCGAACTGGCCGAGGAAGTCGGCGCGGGCGGTTTCGAGTCCGTGGGCGGTGTCCAGGCCGTGGGTGGTGTCGCGTTTGGAGCTGTGGCCGATGGTGGCGAGGAGGGTGTGGACGTCGGTCTCGGTCAGGCCGATGCCGGTGTCGGTGATGCGCAGGGTGGTGCCGTCGGCGTGGAGGTGGACCCGGGCGGGTGCGCGGGGGTCGAGGGCGCGTCGGGCGGTGAGGGCGTCCACGGCGTTCTGGAGGAGTTCGCGCAGGTAGACCCGGGGGCTGGAGTAGAGGTGGTGGGAGAGCAGATCCACCAGGCCACGCAGATCGACCTGGAACGTGTGAGGTGTCTGGTCAGCAGTCATCGTCGCTGCGCCGGTGGGGGGACGGGCGACGGCGCGGGTCGGGCGATCCCGGCGTCCGGTGATCGCGGGGGAGGAGCGGAAGAGCGGCCATCCTAGGCGCCGCGACTCCGACGTGACCAACCGGTGGCCACGGCCTGCGCGACGTCTGTCAGTGCGGTGGTGTGCAATGGACCGCGTGCCTGCGCTCGACGAACCACTGAAGAAGCCGCTCGGAGCCGCCACCGCCGCGGCGACCACCGGGGCCGCCGCCCGCCCGCGGGAGGTGCCGTGCAGCTCGCCGACCCGCTGAAGAACCTGCTCGGCGCCGCCACCGCCAAGGTGATGGCGGAGCACATGGACCTCCACACCGTGGGCGACCTGCTCCACCACTACCCCCGGCGGTACGCGGAGCGCGGCGAGCTGACCGCACTGGCCGACCTGCCCCTCGACGAGCACGTCACCGTCGTCGCCCAGGTCGCCGACGCCCGCGTGCACACCTTCAACAAGGGCGGCCGCGGCAAGGGCCAGCGCCTTGAGGTCACCATCACCGACGGCAGCGGACGCATGCAGCTGGTCTTCTTCGGCCGCACCGTCCACTTCCACCAGAAGGAGCTGCTGCCCGGCCGACGCGCCATGTTCGCCGGCAAGGTCGGCCTGTTCAACCGCAGGCTCCAGCTCGCCCACCCCGAGTACAAGCTGCTCGACGCCGACAGCAGCACCGAGACCGTCAAGGCCTTCGCGAGCGAGCTGCTGCCCATCTACCCGGCCTGCAAGCAGCTGGAGTCCTGGACCATCGAGCAGTCCGTGGCCATCGCCCTGGACTCCATGGCCGCCACCGGCTGGGCCGGCCTCGTCGACCCGCTGCCGCCCGCCCTGCGCGAGGGCCGGGGCCTCACCGACCTGGCCGACGCCCTCGCCAAGGTCCACCGCCCGCACACCAAGGCCGACATCGCCGACGCCCGCGACCGCCTCAAGTGGGACGAGGCCTTCGTCCTCCAGGTCGCCCTCGCCCGCCGCCGCCACGCCGACACCCAGCTGCCGGCCGTCCCCCGCAGGCCCACCGAGGGCGGCCTGCTCGACGCCTTCGACGCCAAGCTGCCCTTCACCCTCACCGACGGCCAGCAGAAGGTGACCCGGGAGATCTTCGACGACCTCGCCACCGACCACCCCATGCACCGGCTCCTCCAGGGAGAGGTCGGCAGCGGGAAGACGATGGTCGCCCTGCGGGCGATGCTCGCCGTCGTCGACTCCGGGGGACAGGCCGCCATGCTGGCTCCCACCGAGGTCCTCGCCCAGCAGCACCACCGCTCGGTCACCGAGATGATGGGCGAGCTCGCCGAGGGCGGGATGCTCGGCGGGGCCGAGCACGCCACCAAGGTCGTGCTGCTCACCGGCTCGATGGGCGCCGCCGGACGGCGTCAGGCGCTGCTCGACCTGGTCACCGGCGAGGCCGGGATCGTCATCGGCACCCACGCCCTCATCGAGGACAAGGTGCAGTTCCACGACCTGGGCCTGGTCGTCGTCGACGAGCAGCACCGCTTCGGCGTGGAGCAGCGCGACGCCCTGCGCGGCAAGGGGAAGCAGCCCCCGCACCTGCTCGTGATGACCGCGACGCCGATCCCCCGGACGGTCGCCATGACCGTCTTCGGCGACCTGGAGACCTCCGTCCTCGACCAGCTGCCGGCCGGCCGGTCCCCGATCGCCAGCCACGTGGTGCCCGCCGCCGACAAGCCGCACTTCCTCGCCCGCGCCTGGGAGCGGGTCCGCGAGGAGGTGGAGGGCGGCCACCAGGCGTACGTGGTCTGCCCCCGGATCGGCGACGAGGAGGACCAGAAGCAGAAGCGGAAGGCGAGCCCCGCGGACGAGGCCGAGAAGCGCCCGCCGCTCGCCGTCCTGGAGGTGGCCGAGCAGCTGCGCACCGGGCCGCTCGCCGGTCTGCGCGTCGAGGTGCTGCACGGCAGGATGCACCCCGACGACAAGGACGACGTCATGCGCCGCTTCGCCGCCGCCGAGGTGGACGTGCTGGTCGCCACCACCGTCATCGAGGTCGGCGTCAACGTGCCCAACGCCACCGCCATGGTGATCATGGACGCCGACCGCTTCGGCGTCTCCCAGCTCCACCAGCTCCGCGGCCGCGTCGGCCGGGGCTCCGCCGCCGGCCTGTGCCTGCTGGTCACCGAGATGCCCGAGGCCGCCCCGGCCCGGCAGCGGCTCGGCGCGGTCGCCTCCACCCTCGACGGCTTCGAGCTCTCCCGCATCGACCTCGAACAGCGCCGCGAGGGCGACGTCCTCGGCCAGGCCCAGTCCGGCGTGCGCTCCTCGCTGCGGATGCTCACCGTCATCGACGACGAGGAGGTCATCGCCGCGGCCCGCGAGGAGGCCACCGCCGTCGTCCTCGCCGACCCCGACCTCACCGCCCACCCCGAGCTGCGCACCGCCCTCGACGCGCTGCTCGACAAGGACCGGGAGGAGTACCTGGAGAAGGGCTGAGCGGTGCACGGGCGGCCCGCACCGGCTCCGTCCGCCATAAGCTGGAGCCCACGCAACGCCCTATGGATGACGAGGACCCCAGATGACCCGCGTGATCGCCGGCAGCGCCGGCGGACGCCGACTCGCCGTGCCGCCGGGCACCGGCACCCGCCCCACCTCCGACCGGGCGCGGGAAGGCCTCTTCTCCACCTGGGAGTCGTTCCACGGTCTGGAGGGGGCCAGAGTGGCCGACCTGTACGCGGGCTCCGGCGCCGTCGGCCTGGAGGCGCTCTCCCGCGGCGCCTCGCACGCCCTGCTGGTCGAGGCCGAGCCGCGCGCCGCGAAGACCGTCCGGGACAACATCCGCTCGCTCGCCCTGCCGGGAGCCGAGCTGCGCACCGGCAAAGCGGAGCAGATCGTGACGGGCCCGGCGCCCGCGGAACCGTACGACCTGGTCTTCCTCGACCCCCCGTACGCCGTCGCGGACGCCGATCTTCGCGAGATCCTCCTCACAATGCGCTCGGGGGGCTGGATCGCCGAGGACGCCCTCGTCACCGTGGAGCGCAGCACCCGGGGCGGCGAGTTCGGCTGGCCGGACGGCTTCGCACCACTGCGGGCCCGTCGTTACGGCGAGGGAACGTTTTGGTACGGTCGCGCCGCCTCTACGTGCGAAGACGCACGATGACCGGACCGGAGAGCGAGGGACCCAAGTTGCGCCGCGCCGTCTGTCCGGGGTCATTCGACCCCATCACCAATGGACACCTCGACATCATCGCCCGCGCTTCCAAGCTGTACGACGTCGTGCACGTCGCGGTGATGATCAACCAGTCGAAGAAGGGCCTCTTCACCGTCGACGAGCGGATCGGACTGATCCGCGAGGTCACCGCCGACTTCGGCAACGTCGAGGTGGAGTCCTTCCACGGGCTGCTCGTCGACTTCTGCAAGCAGCGCGACATCCCCGCCATCGTCAAGGGGCTGCGGGCCGTCAGCGACTTCGACTACGAGCTCCAGATGGCACAGATGAACAACGGGCTCTCGGGCGTCGAGACCCTGTTCGTGCCGACCAACCCGACGTACAGCTTCCTGTCGTCCTCGCTGGTCAAGGAGGTCGCGGCCTGGGGCGGCGACGTCTCCCACCTGGTGCCCCCGGCGGTCCTCGGCCGGCTCACCGAGCGGCTCGCCGAGCAGCGCTCCGGGCAGTGACCCGCGGCCACCGCCCCTGACGCTCCGTCACCAGGTCCCGGACGGGGCCCGACTGGCCTTACAGTCGTCCCGTCCGTCTCCATCCAGCTGTAGAGAGTGGCGAGCCCCGGTGGACGTGCAGAAGAAGCTCGACGAGATCGTCACGACGGTCCAGAGCGCCCGGTCCATGCCCATGTCGGCGTCCTGCGTGGTCAACCGGGCCGAGCTGCTCGCCCTGCTCGAAGAGGTGCGCGAGGCCCTGCCCGGCTCGCTCGCCCAGGCGCGGGAGCTGATCGGCGGCCGGGAGCAGATGGTCGAGCAGGCCCGTCAGGAGGCCGAGCGGATCATCGAGGCCGCGCACGCCGAGCGCGGTTCGATCGTCTCCGACAGCCAGGTCGCCCGCCAGTCCCAGGGCGAGGCGGACCGCATCCTCACCGAGGCCCGCCGGGAGGCGGAGGAGATCCGCGCCGAGGCCGACGACTACGTCGACTCCAAGCTGGCCAACTTCGAGGTCGTCCTCAACAAGACCATCGGCTCCGTCGACCGCGGCCGCGAGAAGCTGCTCGGCCGGGGCCCCGGCCTCGACGCGGACGGGTACGCCGACGAGGACGCCCCCGAGTACAGCGCGGACCCGCAGACCCTGATCCACCGCGCCGACGCGTACGTGGACGCCAAGCTGGGCGCCTTCGAGGCCGTGCTCTCCAAGACCCTGGAGGCCGTGGGCCGCGGCCGGCAGAAGCTGCACGGCCGGATCGCCTCCGACGACCTCGCCGAGCACATGGCCGCCCAGGACGCCGCCGGCACCGCCGTGCACACCAGCGACGCCGACTACCTGGCCGGCCTCGCGGAGCTGGCCGACCCCGAGCCCGTGCAGATCCCGCAGCAGCAGGTCCCGCCGCAGCCGCAGCACGACCCGTACGGGTACGCCGCCCAGCAGCAGGTCCCGCAGGCGCAGCCGGTCCCGGTGCAGCAGACCGACCCGTACGGGTACCAGCAGCAGGACCCGTACGCGTACCAGCAGCCGCAGGGCGACCCGTACGGCTACGCCGCCCCGCAGCAGTACGGCTACGAGCAGCAGCCGGCCCAGCCCGCCCACCAGCCGCAGGCCGCCGCGCTCGACGAGACCAGCTTCTTCGACACGAGCATGATCGACCTGGAGCAGCTGCGCCGCTACGAGCAGGGGCACTGACCCGGGAGCCCACCCGGATTGGGTCCTGGGCGAAGCGTCCAGTATCCTGGCTCTTCGGTCGCGCGTATGCCCGCGATCCTTGCTGCCCACGGTCGGCAGCCCCCTCACGATGTGAACGATCCGAAAGCAGGAAGAGCCCTGAGTACGCGCCTCGACCACCGCGACCCCCTCGTGTTCGACACGCACGAGCTGGGGCGGCGTCCTGGCGCCCTCCAGCGGATCTCCCGCACGATCGACGCCCCCAGGGACCTGGGTGTCGCGGGGGTCATCGGAGTGCCCGAGGGCGCACCGGTGGAGATCGAGCTCCGACTCGAGTCGGTCATGGAAGGGGTGCTCGTCACAGGCACCGCCCGTGCATCGGCCGAGGGGGAGTGCGTAAGGTGTCTGGAGTCCGTGGAGCTTGAGCTCGACGCCGACTTCCAGGAGATGTTCTCGTACCCCGACTCCGACGACCGGGGCCGCTCTAGGGCGGCCGCGGACGACGAAGCCGAGGCCGACGAGGACATGATCCCCCTCGAGGACGGCATGTTCGACCTCGAGCCGGTGCTGCGTGATGCGGTGGTGCTCGCACTGCCGATGCAGCCGGTGTGCCGGGAGGACTGTGAAGGTCTGTGTTCCACCTGTGGAATCAACCTGAACGAGAACCCGGACCACCACCACGACGCCGTCGACATTCGTTGGGCGGCACTGCAGGGACTCGCCGGTTCGCAGGGAACCGATGAGAAGGACAACATGAGCGGCTCCTCTGACGGTGACGTCCGAAGCGCCGCCGAGAAGCAGGAGAAGTAGCCGTGGCTGTTCCGAAGCGGAAGATGTCGCGCAGCAACACGCGCCACCGCCGGTCGCAGTGGAAGGCTGCGGTCCCCACCCTGGTTTCGTGTGAGCGTTGCCAGGAGCCGAAGCTGCAGCACATCGCGTGCCCGAGCTGCGGCACCTACAACAAGCGCCAGGTCATCTCGGTCTGAGTGGCTGGTGAGAGGCACGATGTCTGACCACGTCAACACAGCCTCGTCCCACACGCTTCTGGAAGGGCGGCTCGGGTATCAGCTCGAGTCCGCCCTTCTGGTGCGTGCGCTCACCCACCGTTCGTACGCGTACGAGAACGGCGGTCTGCCCACCAACGAGCGTCTCGAGTTCCTCGGGGACTCCGTGCTCGGCCTGGTGGTCACGGACACGCTCTATCGCACCCACCCCGACCTGCCCGAAGGCCAGCTGGCCAAGCTGCGGGCCGCGGTGGTCAACTCGCGTGCGCTGGCGGAAGTGGGCCGCGGCCTCGAACTGGGCTCCTTCATCCGGCTCGGCCGGGGTGAAGAGGGCACGGGCGGCCGGGACAAGGCCTCCATCCTCGCCGACACCCTCGAAGCGGTGATCGGCGCGGTCTATCTCGACCAGGGTCTCGACGCGGCGGGTGAGCTGGTGCACCGGCTCTTCGACCCGCTGATCGAGAAGTCCTCGAACCTCGGCGCAGGCCTGGACTGGAAGACCAGTCTCCAGGAGCTGACCGCGGCCGAGGGCCTGGGTGTGCCGGAGTACCTCGTCAGCGAGGAGGGTCCGGACCACGAGAAGATCTTCACTGCTGCTGCCCGCGTCGGTGGTGTCTCGTACGGCACCGGCACCGGCCGCAGCAAGAAGGAAGCGGAACAGCAGGCGGCAGAGTCCGCGTGGCGCGCGATCCGCGCGGACGCGGACGAGCGCGCGGCGGCGGCGAAGGCCGCTGCCGAGACCGCTTCCGACAACGGTGGGGAAGAGGTCGCCGACCCCTCTTCCGCCGAGGGCCAGGCCCCGGCCTGACCCGCTCGCTTCCCGAAGCCCCCGCCCCCTTCCCGGGGACGGGGGCTTCGTCGTGCCCGGGCGGTTGTAGGCTGCGGACATCACCCGCAGGAACCGTTCCGGAGGAGTCCCGTGCCCGAGTTGCCCGAGGTCGAGGTCGTACGACGCGGTCTTGAGCGGTGGGTCGCCGGACGGACGGTCGCCGAGGTCGAGGTCCTGCACCCCCGGGCCGTACGGCGCCATCCGGCGGGCGGCGCGGACTTCGCGGCCCGGCTGCGGGGAGAGCGGTTCGGCACCGCGCGGCGGCGGGGCAAGTACCTGTGGCTGCCGCTCGCCGACACCGACGCCTCCGTGCTCGGTCACCTCGGCATGAGCGGGCAGCTGCTCGTGCAGCCCGAGGGCGCGGCGGACGAGAAGCACCTGCGGATCCGGGTGCGCTTCGCCGACGCCACCGGCACCGAGCTGCGCTTCGTCGACCAGCGGACCTTCGGCGGGCTCTCGCTGCACGACAACACGCCCGACGGGCTGCCGGACGTCATCGCGCACATCGCGCGCGATCCGCTGGACCCGCTCTTCGACGACGCCGCCTTCCAGGCGGCGCTGCGGCTGCGGCGCACGACGGTCAAGCGCGCTCTGCTCGACCAGTCGCTGATCAGCGGCGTCGGCAACATCTACGCCGACGAGGCGCTGTGGCGCTCGAAGCTGCACTACGACCGGCCGACCGCCACCCTGACCCGGCCGCGTTCGGCCGAGCTCCTCGGGCACGTGCGGGACGTGATGAACGCGGCCCTCGCGGCCGGCGGCACCAGCTTCGACGCGCTGTACGTCAACGTGAACGGCGAGTCCGGTTACTTCGACCGGTCGCTCGACGCGTACGGGCGGGAGGGGGAGCCGTGTCACCGCTGCGGCACGCCGATGCGCCGGCGCGCGTGGATGAACCGGTCCAGCTACTTCTGCCCGCGCTGCCAGCGCCCGCCGCGCGTCACGGCCTGACCGGCCGGACCGACCGGGCGTCCCTCACGGCGCGACCGGCGCCGCGCGCTCCGCGTCGTAGGTCTCGCGGGCCACGAGCACCTGGTCCATCCGACCCTCGACCAGGTGGATGAGGCCCAGCAGCCGCTCGGCGACCTCCTGGCCCAGCGGGGTGAGCCGGTAGTCCACGCGCGGGGGGTTGGTGGGCTGCGCCTCGCGGTGCACCAGGCCGTCGCGCTCCAGCGCGTGCAGCGTCTGGGACAGCATCTTCTCGCTGACGCCGTCCACCCTGCGCCGCAGCTCGTTGAAGCGGAACGTGCCCTCGTGGAGCGCGCCCAGCGTCAGGCTGCCCCAGCGGCCGGTGACGTGCTCCAGCGTGCCGCGGGAGGGACAGGACTTGGCGAAGACATCGAAAGCGAGGTCCGGGTCGTCGGTCATGCTCTCTACCATACTCGCGCACAGCGCTGTGCAGAGGGATGCGCTGCATCGAAGGTTGCGCTATCGAAAAGTTAGTGCTCTACTTCCTGTCGTCACCCCTTGCCGTCCTTCGCCCCGCCGAGGAGCTCTTCCATGACCACGCCCGTCGTCTCCATCGCGTACCACTCCGGCTACGGCCACACCGCCGTCATCGCCGAGGCCGTCCGGAACGGGGCCGCCGACGCCGGCGCCACCGTCCACCTGATCAAGGTCGACGAGATCACCGACGCCCAGTGGGAGCTGCTCGACGCGTCCGACGCGATCGTCTTCGGCTCGCCGACCTACATGGGGACCGCCTCCGGCGCCTTCCACCAGTTCGCCGAGGCGAGCTCGAAGCGCTGGTTCGCCGACGCCTGGCTGGACAAGCTCGCGGCGGGCTTCACCAACTCCGCCTCGAAGAGCGGCGACAAGCTGCACACCCTGCAGTTCTTTCAGACCCTCGCCGGCCAGCACGGCATGACCTGGGTCAACCTGGGTCTGAAGCCCGGCTGGAACAGCAGCACCGCCTCCGAGAACGACATCAACCGTCTCGGCTTCTTCTCCGGCGCCGCCGCCCAGACCCCCAGCGACCTGGGCCCCGAGGCCGTGCACAAGGCCGACGTCGCCACCGCCGAGCACCTCGGCCGCCGCGTCGCCGAGACCGCCCGCACGTTTGCGCTCGGCAAGGCCGCGGCCTGACCCGCGCACCCATGCGAAAGGCCCCGTCACCACAGTGGTGACGGGGCCTTTCGCATGGGTGCGCGGGTGGGCGGGGACGGGGATCCGGGATCAGAAGCCGAAGTCCTGGGTCCACCACGGACCGCCGTCCGCGAAGTGCACCCCCACGCCCAGTGTCGTGTAGTCGCAGTTCAGGATGTTCGCCCGGTGCCCGTCGCTCGCCATCCAGGACTTCATCACCGCGGCCGCGTCCACCTGGCCGCGTGCGATGTTCTCGGCGCCCAGGCCGCTGACGCCCGCCTTCTCGGCACGCACCCACGGGGTCCGGCCGTCCGGGTCCGTGTGGTCGAAGAAGTTCCGCGCGGCCATGTCCGCGCTGAAGGCGCCCGCCAGGGACGCGAGCTGCGCGTCGGAGCGGACCGCGACGCAGCCCACCTTGGCGCGCTCGGCGTTCACCAGCCGGACGACCTCCGCCGCGGCGGCCGTCTCGCGGCCGGCCAGGGAGCGGACGGTGGCCACCGGCTCCGGAGCCTCGGTCGTCGGCGCCTGGGTCGGGCGAGCGGTCTTCGAGGGAGTGGGCGCCGGAGCCTTCGGGCTCGGCGCTGCCGTCGTCTTCGACGGGGTGGGCTTCGGCGAGGGCGTCGCCGGGGTGGCGGCCTTGCCGTTCCCCGTGCCCGTCGTGCGCTTCGGCGCGGTGTCGCCGGCCGGAGTCGCCGAGGCGCCGCCCTGCGTCGTCAGGCTCGGCGCCTGCTGCGCGGCCACGCGCTCCTTGCCGCCCGAGCCCGCGCTGCCCACGGTGAACGTGTCGCCGCCGGGCAGCAGGCCCGAGGTGACCGCGATCGCGCCGATGGCGACCGCGGCGGAGACACCGAGCAGTCCGGTGCGTACCGGCGCGCCGCGTCGCGCGCCCCGATGGCGTCCCATCCGCTGCCTCCTTGAAGAGCGATCTTTGCTGGTGTTTGCTTCTGTGGATGCTGTCGAACGGGACTCGGCCAACCGGGTGACTCCCATTCCGTCGGGACTGTACGCCATGACATGCGGGGCTGACGTGCTCCTTCGGTAATCCGCCCGCTAGCGTGCAGCCATGAACGACGACGTACGGATGACCGCCTGGGTGCGCGGCCGGGTACAGGGAGTGGGCTTCCGCTGGTTCACCAGGGCAAACGCACTGGAGATCGGAGGGCTCGTGGGCTTCGCCCTGAACCTCGACGACGGCCGGGTGCAGGTCGTGGCCGAGGGGCCGAGTGAGAATTGCCACCGTCTGCTGGACTGGCTCCGCTCCGGCGACACGCCCGGGCGCGTGGACGGAGTCACTGAGATATGGGACACGCCCCGCGGCATCTACGAGACCTTCTCGATCCGCTGAACCCGCCCGGCGATCTTGTCCGAACGCCCCCGCGCGACGGTCCGTGAGGGGCGCGCGGGGGGCGCTCACGGCGTACGAAGAAGGGGTGCCGACAGCGGAAACCCCCTGGTGGTTGCCAAGAAGGGCTTGCCGTGCCAGGCTGCGCGAGTAAGGATGATCTCCAGAGCCCCAGGGCACCGAGTTGCGAGGCGCCGCCGCCCTTCCCGCGGCCGCAGACCCCCCGGTAGCCCTTGATACGGGGCGTGATCGTGTTGACCGTCAAACTTTTTGGTGAGACTCTGGAAGCCCCGCGCACCTTAGCTGTCCGACCGTGAGAACCGGCACGACAAAGAGCATGGTCGGGCACCGCGGGTGCGAATCCCTCACGACCCACACCGCTTCGGTCGGTCACTCAGTGTGGAGGACCATCCATCATGGCAAAGGCGCTTCTCGGTTACGTCGGCGGCTCCGACCCGCGACTCCTCGCCGAGATGCGACGGCTTCAGCAGCGCGTCCAGGACCTCGAGTCCGAGCTGGTTCGGATCCAGTCCGAGAACGACGCGCTTGCCGCTGCCGCCGCTCAGCACGGAGAGTCGCTGTTGGACAGCATCGACCTCGACGTTCCCAAGGCGGAGCCTGCGCTCACCTGACGCCCCGTGCCGGGGCACCGGTGAGAAACACTCTCGCTAGCACTGCTAGATATGCAAGGGGCGCCCAGGCGTCCCTTCTTTCTTGCGACACCTCTTTCACGCGCCACCGCGGTCCCCCCGTCCCCGTCCTTGGGGGAGGGTGTGCCCTGCGCGTTCACGGGCGAAACCCGACACCCCGGGTAGAGTCCGCTGGCGTGCATCTCAAGGCCCTGACGCTCCGCGGTTTCAAGTCGTTCGCCTCCGCCACCACGCTGCGGTTCGAACCGGGGATCACCTGCGTCGTCGGCCCCAACGGCTCCGGCAAGTCCAACGTCGTGGACGCGCTCTCCTGGGTCATGGGCGAACAGGGGGCCAAGTCGCTGCGCGGCGGCAAGATGGAGGACGTCATCTTCGCCGGCACGACCGGGCGGCCCCCGCTCGGCCGCGCCGAGGTGTCGCTGACCATCGACAACTCCGACGGCGCGCTCCCCATCGACTACGCCGAGGTCACCCTCACCCGGATCATGTTCCGCGGCGGCAGCAGCGAGTACCAGATCAACGGCGACACCTGCCGGCTGCTCGACATCCAGGACCTGCTCTCCGACTCCGGCATCGGCCGCGAGATGCACGTCATCGTCGGGCAGGGCCAGCTCGACTCCGTCCTGCACGCCGACCCCATGGGGCGACGCGCCTTCATCGAGGAGGCCGCGGGCGTCCTCAAGCACCGCAAGCGCAAGGAGAAGGCGCTGCGGAAGCTGGACGCGATGCAGGCCAACCTCGCCCGCGTCCAGGACCTCACCGACGAACTGCGCCGCCAGCTCAAGCCGCTCGGCCGGCAGGCCGCGGTCGCCCGCCGGGCCGCCGTCATCCAGGCCGACCTGCGCGACGCCCGGCTGCGGCTGCTCTCCGACGACCTCGTACGCCTCAGGGAGGCACTGAAGGCCGAAGTCGCCGACGAGGCCGCGCTGCTCGCCCGCAAGGAGTCCACCGAGGCCGAGCTGAAGGCGGCGCAGGCCGCGGAGGCCGCGCTGGAGGACGAGGTGCGCCGTCTCGCGCCCCGGCTCCAGCGCGCCCAGCAGAGCTGGTACGCGCTCTCGCAGCTGGCCGAACGGGTGCGCGGCACCGTCTCGCTCGCCGATGCCCGCGTGACCAGCGCGACCGGTCAGCCCGTGGAGGAGCGGCGCGGGCGCGACCCGGAGGACATGGAGCGCGAGGCCGCCCGGGTCCGCGAGCAGGAGGCCGAACTGACGGCCGCTCTGGAGGCCGCCGAACGGGCCCTGGAGGACACCGTCGCCCACCGCGCCGAGCTGGAGCGCGCCCTCGCCGTCGAGGAGCGGCGCCTCAAGGACGTGGCCCGGGCCCTCGCCGACCGCCGCGAGGGGCTGGCCCGGCTGCACGGGCAGGTCAACGCGGCCCGCTCCCGCGCCGCCTCCGCGCAGGCCGAGATCGACCGGCTCGCCGCCGCCCGCGACGAGGCGCGTGACCGCGCGGTCGCCGCGCAGGAGGAGTACGAACAGCTGAAGGCCGAGGTGGACGGCCTCGACGCCGGCGACGCGGAGCTGGGGGAGCGGTACGAGGCCGCCCGCCGGGAGCTCGCGGTCGCGGAGTCCGCGCTGGCCGCCGCCCGCGAGGCCGTCGGCACCGCCGAACGCGCCCGCGCCGCGGCGGGTGCCCGGCGCGACGCGCTCGCCCTCGGCCTGCGCCGCAAGGACGGCACGGGCGCGCTCCTCGCCGCCGGGCTCGCCGGTCTGCTCGGCCCGGCGGCGGAGCTGCTCACCGTCGCCCCGGGGTACGAGGTCCCGGTCGCCGCCGCCCTGGGCGCCGCCGCCGACGCCCTCGCCGTCACCGGTCCGACGACGGCGGCCGAGGCCCTCCGCCTGCTCCGCAAGCAGGACGCGGGGCGCGCCTCGCTGCTGCTCGCGGGCGCGGAGGGGCAGCACGAAGACCCGGCAGACCCGGCAGACCCGGCACAGCCGGCGGACCCGGACGGCCGGGTGGACCCCGCCCCGCCGGCGGGCGCGGTGCCCGCCGCCCCGCTCGTCTCCGGTCCGGCCGACCTCCTCGGCGCCGTGCGCCGGCTGCTCCGGGACGTCGTCGTGGTCGACGGGCTCGACGAGGCCGTCGAGGTCGTCCGCGCCCGGCCGGGGCTCACGGCGGTCACCGCCGAAGGGGACCTGCTCGGGGCGCACTTCGCGCAGGGCGGCGCCGCGGGCGCGCCCAGCCTCCTGGAGGTGCGGGCCTCCGTCGACGAGGCGGCGGCGGAACTGGCCGAACTGGACGTGCGCTGCGAGGAGCTGGCGGCCGGGCAGGAGGCCGCCGCCGGACGCGGGCGCGCCGCCGCCCGGCTCGTCGAGGAGCTGGCCGAGCGGCGCCGGGCCGCCGACCGGGAGAAGTCGTCCGTCGCCCAGCAGCTCGGGCGGCTCGCCGGACAGGCCAGGGGCGCCGCCGGGGAGGCCGAGCGGACCGCCGCGGCCGCCGCGCGTGCGGCGGAGGCCCTGGAGAACGCGCTGGCCGAGGCGGAGGAGCTGGCCGAACGGCTGCTCGTCGCCGAGGAGGCGTCCCTCGGGGACGGAGCGGACGAGGAGCCGGACGGGGCGGTCCGCGACCGGCTCGCCATCGACGGCTCCAACGCGCGCCAGACCGAGATGGAGGCCCGCCTCCAGGTCCGTACCCACGAGGAGCGGGTCAAGGGCCTGGCCGGGCGGGCCGACTCCCTGGACCGCGCCGCCCGCGCCGAGCGCGAGGCCAGGACCCGCGCCGAGCAGCGCAGGGCCCGGCTGCGCCACGAGGCGGAGGTCGCCGCGGCCGTCGCCTCGGGCACCCGCCAGCTGCTCGCCCACGTGGAGGTCTCCGTGGTGCGCGCCGAGCGGGAGCGGGCCCTGGCCGAGGCGGCGGAGGGCGCCCGCGAGCAGGGCCTCGGGGCGGCCCGCCACCGGGGCCGCGAGCTGAAGGCGGAGCTCGACAAGCTCACCGACTCGGTGCACCGCGGCGAGGTCCTGGGGGCCGAGAAGCGGTTGCGGATCGAGCAGCTGGAGAGCCGTTCGCTGGAGGAGCTGGGGGTGGAGCCGGCCGCGCTGGTCGACGAGTACGGTCCGCACCGGCCCGTACCGCCGTCGCCGCCGGCCGAGGGTGAGGAGCTGCCGGAGGACCCGGAGCATCCGCGCAACCAGCCGCGGCCCTTCGTCCGTTCGGAGCAGGAGAAGCGGCTGAAGGCCGCCGATCGGGCGTACCAGCAGCTCGGCAAGGTCAATCCGCTCGCCCTCGAGGAGTTCGCGGCCCTGGAGGAGCGCCACCAGTTCCTCTCCGAGCAGTTGGAGGACCTGAAGAAGACCCGGGCCGATCTCCTTCAGGTCGTGAAGGAGGTGGACCTGCGGGTCGAGCAGGTCTTCACGGAGGCGTACCGTGACACGGCCCGCGAGTTCGAGGGCGTGTTCTCCCGGCTCTTCCCCGGCGGCGAGGGCCGGCTGGTGCTCACCGACCCGGACGACATGCTCCGCACCGGCATCGACGTCGAGGCCCGTCCGCCGGGCAAGAAGGTCAAGCGGCTCTCCCTGCTCTCCGGGGGCGAGCGCTCGCTGACGGCCGTGGCGCTGCTCGTCTCCATCTTCAAGGCCAGGCCGAGCCCGTTCTACGTGATGGACGAGGTCGAGGCGGCGCTGGACGACACCAACCTCCAGCGGCTGATCAGGATCATGCAGGAGCTCCAGGAGTCCTCGCAGCTGATCGTCATCACCCACCAGAAACGCACGATGGAGGTCGCCGACGCGCTGTACGGCGTGTCGATGCAGGGCGACGGCGTCTCGAAGGTGATCAGCCAGCGGCTGCGGTGAACGGGCCGGACCGGCCCCACTGCGCCTCAGGTGAGCCGCAGACCCCAACCCGTCGTTCAAAGGTTGAACTCAAGCCACCTTGAGATGCCTATTAAGTCACACGACATCGGCTATTGACTTCGAAACTTGAAGGCATAGTCTCTGACGCGTTGCTTCTACCTTCAAGTGGTCGGCGCCGTGAAGTTGTGCGCCACTTGAAGGGCTCGCCCCCCACCGCACCGGCGACGCTGCCGGAGCCCCGAGGAGTCCTTGTGACCAGCACCGCGCAGGCGCCCACACCGCCGCCGTCCGAAGGGCGTTCAGCCCATCCGGACCACATCGGACACGTCATCTTCATCTCGGCCTCGGCCGCGATGGGCGGCTTCCTCTTCGGCTACGACAGTTCCGTCATCAACGGCGCCGTCGAGGCCATCCGCGACCGGTACGACATCGGCTCCGCGGCCCTGGCCCAGGTCATCGCCATCGCCCTGATCGGCTGCGCCATCGGCGCCGCCACCGCCGGCCGGATCGCCGACCGCATCGGCCGCATCCGCTGCATGCAGATCGCCGCCGTGCTCTTCTCCATCAGCGCCGTCGGCTCCGCACTGCCCTTCGCCCTGTGGGACCTGGCCTTCTGGCGCATCATCGGCGGCTTCGCCATCGGCATGGCCTCGGTGATCGGCCCCGCCTACATCGCCGAGGTCGCCCCCGCCGCGTACCGCGGCCGCCTCGGCTCCTTCCAGCAGGCCGCGATCGTCATCGGCATCGCCATCTCCCAGCTGGTCAACTACGGCATCCTCCAGCTGGCCGACGGCGACCAGCGCGGCGAGATCGGCGGTCTCGAGGCCTGGCAGTGGATGCTCGGCGTGATGGTCGTGCCCGCGCTCCTCTACGGCCTGCTCTCCTTCGCGATCCCCGAGTCCCCCCGCTTCCTCATCTCCGTCGGGCGCGTCGACCGCGCCAAGGAGGTGCTCGCCGAGGTCGAGGGCCACGGCGTCGACCTGGACCACCGGGTCGCCGAGATCGACCACGCCATGCGCAGCGAGCACAAGTCCACCTTCAAGGACCTGATGGTGGCCGGCACGAGGTTCAAGCTGCTGCCGATCGTCTGGGTCGGCATCGGGCTCTCCGTCTTCCAGCAGCTCGTCGGCATCAACGTCGCCTTCTACTACTCGGCGACCCTGTGGCAGTCCGTCGGCATCGACCCGTCGAGCTCGTTCTTCTACTCGTTCACCACGTCGATCATCAACATCGTCGGCACCGTGATCGCGATGGTCCTGGTGGACCGGGTCGGCCGCAAGCCGCTCGCCCTCGTCGGCTCGATCGGCATGGCCATCGCGCTCGCCTTCGAGGCCTGGGCCTTCTCCGCCGACCTCGTCGACGGCAAGCTGCCCACCACCGAGGGCGTCGTGGCGCTCGTCGCCGCCCACGTCTTCGTCCTCTTCTTCGCCCTCTCGTGGGGCGTGGTGGTGTGGGTCTTCCTCGGCGAGATGTTCCCGAACCGGATCCGCGCCGCCGCCCTCGGCGTCGCCGCCTCCGCCCAGTGGATCGCCAACTGGGCCATCACGGCCAGCTTCCCGTCCCTCGCGGACTGGAACCTCTCCGGCACCTACATCATCTACACGGTCTTCGCCGTGCTCTCGATCCCCTTCGTGCTCAGGTACGTCAAGGAGACCAAGGGCAAGGCGTTGGAGGAGATGGGCTAAACCCCGCTGCCCCTCTCCTCGCACACGAGACCGCCCCGGCCCGAGGCCCGACGCCCCGAGCCGGGGCGGTTCGGCTATGCCTTGAGCCGGGGCAGCACGGCGTCGCAGAACAGGCGCACGCTCCGCCAGCCCTCCTCGACCGGCATCCCGCCGCACAGCGGATGCAGCACCAGGCTGTCGAGCTCCCGCCCGAGCGCCACGCACTCCTCGGGCGTCACCACCCGGTAGACCCCCTCCGCGCGCAGCTCCGCCACGCTCCCCGCACCCGAGCGGACCGCCGAGCGGATGTCCTTCGACTGCCAGGACGCGTAGGTGTGCGCCTCGTGCAGGAAATGCTCCCCGAACTCCGCCCAGGTCCGGTCCGGGTCCTCCGACACGTGCAGCAGCGGGGTCTCGCGGGCCGGCATCATCGTCCAGCCCTCCGTGCCGTGCGCGGCGCACTGCTCCCGGTAGTACGTCTCCAGCTCGGGCAGGTGCGCGCTCGGGAAGAAGGGGAGCCCCAGCCGGGCCGCCCGCCGGGCCGCCGCCTTGGACGAGCCGCCGACCAGGAGCAGCGGGTGCGGCTGGGTGAAGGGCCGCGGGGTGATCCGTACCGTACGGCCCTGGTACGTGAAGGGCTCGCCCGACCAGGCCGTCAGCAGGGTCTCCAGGAGCAGGTCCTGCAGCTTGCCGCGGCGGCCCCAGTCGACCCCGCGCTCCTCGTACTCCTCCGGCCGGTAGCCGATCCCGGCGACGGTCACCAGCCGGCCCGCGCTCAGCAGGTCCAGGACGGCGATCTCCTCCGCGAGGCGCAGCGGGTCGTGCAGCGGGCCGATGATCGCGGAGACGGTGACGGCGATCCGCCGGGTGGCGCCGAAGACGGCCCCGGCGAAGGCGAAGGGGGAGGGGAGCCAGTTGTTGACCGCCCCGTGGTGCTCCTCGGTCTGCACGGTGTCGACGCCGTGCGCGTCGGCGTGGGCGGCCATCTCGACGGCCGCCCGGTAGCGGGCCGAGAGGGAGGCCGGGTCCGCGTGCGGATCGACGAGGTTGAACCGTACGACGGTGAACGGCATGGGAAGTCCCCCTCCACGGGTGCGTCGGAGGGGGACGGTATCTGACGTCGCGTCAGATGGAAACGGTCGCGCGCGTCCGGTCGGATTCCTCGCCGGACTCCACGGCCGCCCGCGCCGCCCGCTCGCGGGGGAGCACCGCGTACAGCACGCCCGCCACCACGATCGTCGCCGCCCAGCCGAGACCGTTCCGCCCGATCCAGGACGACGCCAGCGGGCCGGAGAACCAGTCGACCTTGGTGAACAGCAGGCCCACCACCAGCGCCACGCCCCACGCGGCCATCGCCTGCCAGGCGAAGCCGCCCCGGTACCAGTACGCGCTGGTCCGGGTGGTGTCCATCAGCGCCTCGGCGTCGTACGTCCGACGCCGCAGCATGTCCACGCCGAAGACGCCGATCCACGCCGAGAACGCGACCGCGAGCAGGGTCAGGAAGGAGATGAACGAGCCGATGAAGCTGGTCGCCACCACCATCAGCAGGAAGCCGAAGATCAGGCTGATCACCGCGTTCACGCTGACCGCCGCGGCCCGCGGCACCTTGATGCCGAGGGTCTGCGCGGTGAAGCCGGCCGAGTACATCGACATCGAGTTGATCAGCAGCATCCCGATCAGGGCGATGAGCAGGTACGGCACCGAGATCCAGGCCGGCAGCAGCTCGCCGATGAAGGAGACCGGGTCCTGGGCCGAGGCCAGGTCCGGCGTCGAGACCGCCATCACCGCGCCCATCAGGACCATCGGCAGCACCACGATGCCGGCGCCGCCGACGGTCGTGCCGACCAGACCCCTGGAGGAGGCGTCGCGCGGCAGGTAGCGGGTGAAGTCGGGGCCGGACGGCACCCAGCTGATGCCGCCCGCCGCGATGGTGCCGACACCGGCCACCAGCATCGCCGTCGAGCCGGCCGGCTTGGCGAAGACCGCCGACCAGTCCGTGTTCGCCACCAGGTAGACGAGGACCAGGACGGAGAAGGCGCCGAAGAGGTACGTCGACCACTTGCTGCACACCCGCAGCGCGTTGATGCCGAGCCCGGAGACCAGGAAGGTGCAGGAAACGAAGAGCAGCAGCGTCACCACGATGAGCGCCGTGTTGGACTTCACACCGAACAGCAGGTCGAGCACGGTCAGCACCGCGTAGGCACCGGTGACCGCGTTGATGGTCTCCCAGCCCCAGCGGGCCACCCAGATCAGCGCGCCCGGGAACAGGTTCCCGCGCTGCCCGAAGACCGCGCGCGACAGCGCCATGCCGGGCGCCCCGCCGCGCTTGCCCGCGATCGAGATCAGCCCGACGATCCCGTACGACAGGACCGGCGCGGCCACCGCGACGAACAGCACCTGCCAGAAGTTCAGGCCGTTGAACACGATCAGGCCCGCGCCCATGGTGAGCAGCAGCACACTGATGTTGGCGGCGACCCAGGTGGGGAAGAGCTCACCGACCCGGCCGGTCCGCTCGGCGTCGGGGACGGGTTCGAGGCCGCGGCTCTCCAGCGTGCCGCCGCTCGGCGCGCCTTCGGTCTCGGAGGCGTGGGGCATGGGGGTACTCCGTACACATGTGGGGGGACCCACCCAGACTACGTGCTCCTCGAACGGTCCTTCCGTGGCCGATACTGGACGGGTTATGGAACTCATCCTTGCTGTAGTCATCGCTCTGGTCGTCGCGGTCGCCGTGACCAGCGGACTCGTGATCAGCGGTCGCAAGAAGAAGCAGCTGCCGCCCGCCGAGCCGCCGTCCACCACGCCGACCATCACCGCTCCGCCCGCCGAACCGCACGTCGGCGACGAGGCGGAGACGCCGCGGGAAGAACCACGCCGCACCGTCGAAGAGGTCACCCTCCCCGCCACCGAGGCCCCGGAGGCCGTCGCCCCCGTCGAGGAGCCGGTCGCCGAGGTCCCCGGGATCGAGGTGCCCGAGCCGACCGCCGGCCGCCTCGTGCGGCTCCGGGCCCGGCTCGCCCGCTCCCAGAACTCGCTCGGCAAGGGGCTGCTGACGCTCCTGTCCCGCGAGCACCTCGACGAGGACACCTGGGAGGAGATCGAGGAGACCCTCCTGACGGCCGACGTCGGCGTCGCCCCCACCCAGGAACTGGTCGAGCGTCTGCGCGACCGGGTCAAGGTGCTCGGCACCCGCACCCCCGAGGAGCTGCGCGGCCTGCTGCGCGAGGAGCTCGTCGCCCTCCTCGGCGCCGACCTCGACCGCGCGGTCAGGACCGAGAGCCCCGAGAACGTCCCGGGCGTCGTGATGGTCGTCGGTGTCAACGGCACCGGTAAGACCACCACCACCGGCAAGCTGGCCCGGGTGCTCGTCGCCGACGGCAAGTCCGTCGTCCTCGGCGCCGCCGACACCTTCCGCGCCGCCGCCGCCGACCAGCTCCAGACCTGGGGCGAGCGCGTCGGCGCCCGCACCGTGCGCGGCCCGGAGGGCGGCGACCCGGCGTCGATCGCCTACGACGCGGTCAAGGAGGGCATCGCCGAGAAGGCGGACGTCGTCCTCATCGACACCGCCGGCCGGCTGCACACCAAGACCGGTCTCATGGACGAGCTCGGCAAGGTCAAGCGCGTCGTCGAGAAGCACGGCCCGCTCGACGAGATCCTCCTCGTCCTGGACGCCACCACCGGCCAGAACGGTCTGATCCAGGCCCGCGTCTTCGCCGAGGTCGTCGACATCACCGGGATCGTCCTCACCAAGCTGGACGGCACCGCCAAGGGCGGCATCGTCATCGCCGTCCAGCGCGAGCTGGGCGTCCCGGTCAAGCTGATCGGCCTGGGCGAGGGCCCGGACGACCTCGCCCCGTTCGAGCCCGGCGCGTTCGTCGACGCGCTGATCGGCGACTGATCCGCCACCGTACGACGAAGGCCCCTGCCGGATGCGGCGGGGGCCTTCGTCGTCCGTACGGGGGAGGGGGCGCCTCAGAAGTGCGTCCGGTGGCAGATGTACGCCAGCGTGCCGAGCAGCAGCCGGGCCTGCGGCGGCGCTCCCGCCGCGTCCAGAGTCGGCGGGCGCAGCCAGCGCACCGGGCCGAGTCCGCCGAGGTCCGAGGGCGGGGCGGTGACATGGGCGCCCGCGCCCAGGCAGTGCAGGTCCAGGCCGGCGTCGTCCCAGCCCATCCGGTAGAGCAGGTGCGGGAGCTCGGCCGCGGCGCCCGGGGCCACGAAGAACTGCGCCCGGCCGGTCGGGGTGACGCTCACCGGGCCCAGGGGCAGCCCCATGCGCTCCAGCCGGACCAGGGCCCTGCGGCCCGCCGCCTCCGCGACCTCGATGACGTCGAAGGCCCGGCCGACCGGCAGCAGCAGGGCCGCCCCCGGGTACTCGGACCAGGCCTTGGTCGCGTCGTCGAGGCCCGCGCCGGCCGGGACGGGCGCGGCGAAGGAGAGCGGATGCGCCCCCGGTGCCGTACAGCCGAGGTCGCCGCAGGAGCAGCGGCCCGCGACCGCCCTCGCCCCCGGGACCACGTCCCAGCCCCACAGTCCGGTGTACTCGGCCACCGCTGTGCACTCCGTGGTGCGCAGGCGGCGGCGTGAGCCGGACCGCATCTCACGAATGCCGCCGATCGTGAAGCCCATGCCCCCTCCAACGGGTCGGACGCGCCGGTGGTTACGGACCGGGGGGCCACCGTCACGCTCCGCCGCCCCGAGGGGCGGGCGGGGACGCGGGGGGTGGTGCGCACCGCTGCGCGCGCCTCCCCGCGCATCGGTTCACGGACCCTGCTCCGTCGCATGTCAAGTGAATCGCGTTCCGTGCAGGGCGAGTTCATTCGAAGGGGTGGCGAATGGTGGCGTTTCTTGAATCGCCATGCCCGAGCGGGTGATCGTAGGATTACCTTCGGTACACGAACCCGGGGCGGATCGCACGCACGGGTATGCCGGAGGCAAGCCGGTTTTCCGTTCGAAGGAGTACAAACACCGGACGGGGACCGTGAAACAGGGCATCCTGGCAGGGGTTCGCAGGACGGCATTCAGGTGGATGGGGGCGTTCCAGTGGGCGGCAACGGCGCAGACGGTTCGACTGCCGGCAAGCGCCCGAACGAACAGCTGAGTTCGTGGTTCGTGCGCAGTGGCTGGTCGAAGGGCGAGCTGGCACGCCAAGTGAACCGCCGGGCCCGCCAGATGGGCGCGCACCACATCTCCACCGACACCTCGCGGGTGCGCCGCTGGCTCGACGGCGAGCAGCCCCGCGAACCCATCCCGCGCATCCTCTCCGAACTGTTCTCCGAGCGCTTCGGCTCCGTCGTCGCCGTCGAGGACCTCGGGCTGCGCACCGCCCACCAGTCGCCGTCCGTCTCCGGCGTCGACCTGCCCTGGGCGGGCCCCCAGACCGTCGCGCTGCTCAGCGAGTTCTCCCGCAGCGACCTGATGCTCGCCCGCCGCGGCTTCCTCGGCTCCTCCCTCTCGCTCGCCGCCGGCCCCACCCTCATCGAACCGATGCAGCGCTGGCTGGTGCCCACCCCGGCCGGCGAGCCCCTGCCCGCACCCGCCCCCGACGAGCGCCGCGCCCACCGGCTCTCCCCGGTCGAGCTCGACCTGTTGGAGTCCACCACCGCGATGTTCCGCCAGTGGGACGCCCAGTGCGGCGGCGGACTGCGCCGCAAGGCGGTCGTCGGACAGCTCCACGAGGTCACCGACCTGCTCCAGGAGCCGCAGCCCGCCGCCACCGCCCAGCGCCTCTTCACCTGCGCGGCCGAACTGGCCGAACTGGCCGGATGGATGAGCTACGACGTGGGCCTTCAGCCCACCGCCCAGAAGTACTTCGTGCTTGCGCTGCACGCGGCGAAGGAAGCCGGCGACAAGCCCCTCGGCTCGTACATCCTCTCCTCCATGAGCCGCCAGATGATCCACCTCGGCCGGCCCGACGACGCCCTCGAACTCATCCACCTCGCCCAGTACGGCAGTCGGGACTGCGCCACCGCGCGCACCCAGGCCATGCTGTATGCGATGGAGGCCCGCGCCTACGCCAACATGGGCCAGCCCTCCAAGTGCAAGCGGGCCGTGCGGATGGCCGAGGACACCTTCTCCGACGTCGGTCTCGACGGCGAGCCCGAGCCCGACTGGATCCGCTTCTTCTCCGAGGCCGAGCTCAACGGCGAGAACTCGCACTCCTACCGCGACCTGGCCTACGTCGCCGGCCGCTCCCCGACCTACGCCTCGCTCG
Organism: Streptomyces sp. NBC_01268; assembly: GCF_036240795.1. Taxonomy (NCBI): domain Bacteria; kingdom Bacillati; phylum Actinomycetota; class Actinomycetes; order Kitasatosporales; family Streptomycetaceae; genus Streptomyces; species Streptomyces sp. NBC_01268. Next base: position 5,997,639 of record NZ_CP108454.1, read on the forward strand.
CCGAGCCCGTCATGGAACGCGCCGTCGAACTCTTCGAGAAGGACCCCGAGCACCAGCGCAGCTACGCCCTCAACCTCATCGGCATGGCCACCGTCCACCTCCTCAAGCGGGAGCCCGAGCAGTCGGTCGTCCTCGCCGAGAAGGCCCTCGGCGTCGCCCGCAAGGTCCGCTCCGAGCGGGTGAACACCCGGCTCCGCAAGACCGTCGACACCGCCGCCCGCGACTTCGGCGACGTCGCCGAGGTCGTCCACCTCACCGACCGGCTCACCGCCCTGCTCCCCGAGGCCGCCGAGGCGGTCTGAGCCCGCACCGCAGGACCCCACCGACCCCGGCCGCGCCGGCCGTCCCGTAAAGCCCGACTCGGCTCCCCCGCCGCAAGGACACACGGACGGCCCGGCGCGGCCGGTCCGTGTGCCCGGAGGCCCGGGGCGCCCGGGGCGGTGCTCCGGGGCCCGCGCGGACCCCGGGGCGGCGTTCCGGGGCCCGCGCGGAGCGTACGCCCGTTACATCGCCGTGACCCCCGCGTTCACGGTCGCGTAACACGCCCCGTCCCTTCGTCACTGCGGCGAAACATCGAGCGGCATCGGCGGAAACCGGCCTGCGCGAATCTCTGGCGCATAACCGGCCACCCCTCACGGCCAAGCCGCTCCGGCCCCGCCCCGCACAGGCCGCATTCGACGACGAGGAGACGCCGATGGCATCAGCCATCACGACCCTGGCAGCAGACGCGCCCGCGCTGTCCGCCGCCAACACCGGGTTCATGCTCATCTGCTCCGCCCTGGTCATGCTGATGACCCCGGCTCTCGCCTTCTTCTACGGAGGCATGGTCCGCGTCAAGTCCACCCTCAACATGCTGATGATGAGCTTCATCAGCCTCGGGATCGTCACGATCCTGTGGGTGCTCTACGGCTTCAGCATCGCCTTCGGCACCGACTCCGCCTCGCTCTTCGGCTGGTCCTCCGACTACGTCGGCCTCAGCGGCATCGGCATCACCGAACTGTGGGACGGCTACACCATCCCGGTGTACGTCTTCGCCGTCTTCCAGCTCATGTTCGCGATCATCACCCCGGCCCTCATCAGCGGCGCCCTCGCCGACCGCGTCAAGTTCTCCGCCTGGGCCCTCTTCATCACCCTGTGGGTCACGATCGTCTACTTCCCCGTCGCCCACTGGGTCTGGGGCACCGGCGGCTGGCTCTTCGAGATGGGCGTCATCGACTTCGCCGGCGGCACCGCCGTCCACATCAACGCCGGCGCGGCAGCCCTCGGCGTCATCCTCGTCATCGGCAAGCGGGTCGGCTTCAAGAAGGACCCGATGCGCCCGCACAGCCTCCCGCTGGTCATGCTCGGCGCCGGTCTCCTCTGGTTCGGCTGGTTCGGCTTCAACGCCGGCTCGTGGCTCGGCAACGACGACGGCGTCGGCGCGGTCATGTTCGTCAACACCCAGGTCGCCACCGCCGCCGCCATGCTCGCCTGGCTCCTCTACGAGAAGCTGCGCCACGGCTCCTTCACCACCCTCGGCGCCGCCTCCGGCGCGGTCGCCGGCCTCGTCGCCATCACCCCCTCCGGCGGCTCCTGCTCCCCGCTCGGCGCGATCGCCATCGGCGCCGTCGCCGGTCTGCTCTGCGCCATGGCCGTCGGCCTCAAGTACAAGTTCGGCTACGACGACTCCCTCGACGTCGTCGGCGTCCACCTCGTCGGCGGAGTCGTCGGCTCCCTCCTCGTCGGCTTCTTCGCCACCGGCGGCGTCCAGTCCGACGCCAAGGGCCTCTTCTACGGCGGCGGCCTCGACCAGCTCGGCAAGCAGGCCATCGGCGTCTTCTCCGTCCTCGCCTACTCTCTGATCGCCTCCGCGGTCCTCGCCCTGATCATCGACAAGACGATGGGGATGCGGGTCGCCGAGGACGACGAGATCTCCGGCATCGACCAGGTCGAGCACGCGGAGACCGCGTACGACTTCAGCGGAGCGGGCGGCGGCAGCTCCTCGCGCAGCACCGCCGTGGCCGCCCCCGCCGCGACGGAGAACAAGAAGGTGGACGCATGAAGCTCATCACCGCGGTCGTGAAGCCGCACCGGCTCGACGAGATCAAGGACGCCCTCCAGGCCTTCGGCGTCCACGGCCTCACCGTCACCGAGGCCAGCGGATACGGCCGCCAGCGCGGCCACACCGAGGTCTACCGGGGCGCCGAGTACACCGTCGACCTCGTCCCCAAGATCCGCATCGAGGTCCTGGTGGAGGACGAGGACGCCGAACAGCTCATCGACGTCGTCGTGAAGGCCGCCCGCACCGGCAAGATCGGTGACGGAAAGGTGTGGAGCGTCCCGGTCGAGACCGCCGTACGGGTCCGCACCGGCGAACGCGGTCCGGACGCCCTGTAGGGCCGTACACCAACGCTGACGCTGACAAGGAGCCGCCGGGTGACGAGCCTCGACGCGAACACGGAATCCGACGACACGGGACCCGGCGGCTACGCGGCGGCCCGGCTGCGCCTCCTCACCGAGAAGGCGCGGTCCGGGCCGCCGCGCCGTGCCGGACTCTCCCGTCTCACCGACCGATGGCTGGCGGGCCTCCTCGACGCCGGACTCGCCGCCGCCGGAAGCCCGCCACGCGGGGTGGCGCTCGTCGCCGTCGGCGGCTACGGGCGCGGCGAACTCTCCCCGCGCAGCGACCTCGACCTGCTCCTCCTGCACGACGGCTCCGCCGACCCGGGCACGATCGCCGCCCTCGCCGACCGCCTCTGGTACCCGGTCTGGGACCTCGGCCTCGACCTCGACCACTCCGTCCGCACCCCCGCCGAGGCCCGCAGGACCGCCGCCGAGGACCTCAAGGTCCAGCTCGGCCTCCTGGACGCCCGGCCCGTCGCGGGCGACGCCGGCCTCGTCACCGCCCTGCGCACCACCGTGCTCGCCGACTGGCGCAACCAGGCCACCCGGCGGCTGCCCGAGCTCGACGCCCTGTGCCGGGACCGCGCCGAACGCAGCGGCGAGCTCCAGTACCTCCTCGAACCCGACCTCAAGGAGGCCCGCGGCGGACTGCGCGACGCCCAGGCCCTGCGCGCCGTCGCCGCCTCCTGGCTCGCCGACGCGCCCCGCGAGGGACTCGACGAGGCCCGCCGTCGCCTCCTCGACGCCCGCGACGCCCTCCACCTCGCCACCGGCCGGGCCACCGACCGCCTCGCCCTCCAGGAGCAGGACGCCGTCGCCGCCGAACTCGGCCTCCTCGACGCCGACACCCTGCTGCGCGAGGTGTACGAGGCCGCCCGGACCGTCTCGTACGCCTCCGACGTCACCTGGCGCGAGGTCAACCGGGTCCTCAAGGCCCGCGCCGCGCGGCCCCGGCTGCGCGGCCTCCTCGGCGGCCGGGCGGGCGCCGGACGGGCCGGCGGGGCGAAACCGCCCGCCGAACGCACCCCGCTCGCCGAGGGCGTCGTCGAGATGGACGGCGAGGCCGTCCTCGCCCTCAGCGCCCGCCCCGAACGCGACCCCGTCCTGCCGCTGCGGGCCGCGGCCGCCGCCGCCCAGGCCGGCCTCCCGCTCTCCCCGCACGCCGTACGCCGCCTCGCCGCCTCCGCCAAGGCCCTGCCCACCCCCTGGCCCGCCGAGGCCCGCGAGGAACTCGTCACCCTCCTCGGCGCGGGCGAATCCACCGTCCCCGTCTGGGAGGCCCTGGAGTCCGAAGGCCTGGTCACCCGGCTGCTGCCCGACTGGGAACGCGTCCGCTGCCGCCCCCAGCGCAACCCCGTCCACACCTGGACCGTCGACCGGCACCTCGTCGAGACCGCCGTCCGCGCCGCCTCCCTCACCCGCCGCGTCCACCGGCCCGACCTGCTCCTCGTCGCCGCCCTCCTGCACGACATCGGCAAGGGCTGGCCCGGCGACCACTCCGTCGCCGGCGAGACCATCGCCCGCGACGTCGCCGCCCGGATCGGCTTCGACAGCGTCGACGTCGGCGTCGTCGCCACCGTCGTCCGCCACCACCTGCTCCTCGTCGAGACCGCCACCCGGCGCGACCTCGACGACCCCGCCACCGTCCAGTCCGTCGCCACCGCCGTCGGCACCCTCGGCGCCCTGGAGCTCCTGCACGCCCTCACCGAGGCCGACGCCCTGGCCACCGGGCCCGCCGCCTGGTCCACCTGGCGCGCCTCCCTGGTGGCCGATCTCGTCAAACGCGTCGCCGGGGTGCTCGCGGGGGAGGAGCCGCCCGACCCGGAGGCCGCCGCGCCCAGCGCCGAACAGGAACGGCTCGCCATCGAGGCGCTGCGCACCGGCGAACCCGTCCTCGCCCTGCACACCGAACCCGTCGTCGCCGGATCCGGGGAACCCGAACCGGTCGGCGTCGAGCTCCTCGTCGCCCTGCCCGAGCGGCCCGGCGTGCTGCCCGCCGTCGCCGGAGTCCTCGCCCTGCACCGGCTCACCGTCCGCGCCGCCGAGCTGCGCGCCGTCGCCCTGCCGGCCGAGCTCGGCAAGGGGCCCGTCCTCGTCCTCGACTGGCGGGTCGCCGCCGCCTACGGCTCGCTGCCCGAGGCCCACCGGCTCCGCGCCGACCTCGTCCGCGCCCTGGACGGCTCGCTCGACGTCCCCGCGCGGCTCGCCGAACGCGACGCCGCCTACCCGCGCCGCCGCGGGGTCACCGCACCACCGCCCCGGGTCACCGTGGCCGCCGCCGGCTCCCGGCTCGCCACCGTCCTGGAGGTCCGCGCCCAGGACGCCCCCGGCCTGCTGCACCGCGTCGGCCGCGCCCTGGAGGGGGCCGAGGTCCGGGTCCGCAGCGCCCACGTCTCCACCCTGGGCGCCAACGCGGTCGACACCCTCTACGTGACCAGGCCGGACGGCAGCCTGCTCTCCTCCGAGGAGGCCGCGGGGCTGGCGAAGACGCTGGAGGAGGCGCTGAGCTGAACGGCCCCGGGCGCCCTGACCCGCGTACGGCCCGGGCGCCCGACCCGTACCGGCCAGGGCGCCACTGACGCCCCTGTCCGCGGGCCGGATACCCTTGGGGGACTGCCCGCCCCGACCCGAGGAATCGCGACCACCGTGTTCGATACGCTTTCCGACCGCCTCAGCGCGACTTTCAAGTCCCTCCGGGGTAAAGGCCGCCTCTCCGAGCAGGACATCGACAGTGCGGCCCGGGAAATCCGTATCGCGCTCCTCGAGGCCGATGTCGCGCTGCCCGTCGTCCGCGCGTTCATCAAGAACGTCAAGGAGCGGGCCGCCGGTGCCGAGGTCTCCAAGGCGCTGAACCCCTCGCAGCAGGTCGTCAAGATCGTCAACGAGGAGCTGGTCGGCATCCTCGGTGGCGAGACCCGCCGCCTGCGGTTCGCCAAGACGGCGCCGACCGTGATCATGCTGGCCGGTCTCCAGGGTGCCGGTAAGACCACCCTCGCCGGAAAGCTGGGTCTCTGGCTCAAGGGCCAGGGCCACTCCCCGCTGCTCGTCGCCTGCGACCTCCAGCGCCCCAACGCCGTCACGCAGCTCTCCGTGGTCGCCGACCGCGCCGGCGTGGCCTTCTACGGCCCGCAGCCGGGCAACGGCGTGGGCGACCCGGTCCAGGTCGCCAAGGACTCCGTCGAGTACGCGCGCGGCAAGCAGTACGACATCGTCATCGTCGACACCGCCGGCCGCCTGGGCATCGACCAGGAGCTGATGCAGCAGGCCGCGGACATCCGCGACGCCGTCAGCCCCGACGAGATCCTCTTCGTCGTCGACGCCATGATCGGTCAGGACGCCGTCAACACCGCGGAGGCCTTCCGCGACGGCGTCGGCTTCGACGGCGTGGTCCTCTCCAAGCTGGACGGCGACGCCCGCGGTGGTGCCGCGCTCTCCATCGCGCACGTCACCGGCAAGCAGATCATGTTCGCCTCCAACGGCGAGAAGCTGGACGACTTCGACGCGTTCCACCCGGACCGCATGGCGTCCCGCATCCTCGGGATGGGCGACATCATGTCGCTCATCGAGAAGGCCGAGCAGACCTTCAGCCAGGAAGAGGCCGCCAAGATGGCCTCCAAGCTGGCGTCCAAGAAGGGCCAGGAGTTCACGCTCGACGACTTCATGGCGCAGATGGAGCAGGTCCGGAAGATGGGCTCCATCTCCAAGCTGCTCGGCATGCTCCCCGGCATGGGCCAGATGAAGGAGCAGATCGCCAACATCGACGAGCGCGAGGTCGACCGCGTCGGTGCCATCATCAAGTCGATGACCCCGGCCGAGCGCCAGGACCCGACGATCATCAACGGCTCCCGCCGCGCCCGTATCGCCAAGGGTTCCGGTGTCGAGGTCAGCGCGGTCAAGGGCCTGGTCGAGCGGTTCTTCGAGGCCCGCAAGATGATGTCCCGCATGGCCCAGGGCGGCGGCATGCCGGGCATGCCCGGGATGCCCGGCATGGGCGGCGGCCCCGGCCGGCAGAAGAAGCAGATCAAGCAGGCCAAGGGCAAGCGCAAGAGCGGCAACCCGATGAAGCGGAAGGCCGACGAGCAGGCCGCCGCGGAGCGTCGCGAGCAGGCGCAGGCCGGCGGCGCCTTCGGGCTGCCTGCGGCGGGCGAGGGCCCGGGCGAGTTCGAGCTGCCCGACGAGTTCAAGAAGTTCATGGGCTGACCCGGGGCGGTCCCGGGGCGAAGCCCGACGGAGAGGGGCCCGTGGCGGTGCGAAACCGCCACGGGCCCCTTTTCACTCCCTCGAACCACCCGTAATGCCGGGAATGTCCAGCTCTTCGATACTGGGGCCACCGCCGCCCCGAGGAGAGCCCGTGGCCAACCCCGTACCCCCGCGCGACCGGACCGACCAGCCCTGGCGCTCGGAAGGGGCCCCGCCGCCCCCGCCGCCCAAGCGGAGGATGCCCGGCGGCTGGGGCGGCCTCATCCTCACCGCGCTCGCGGTCTACCTCATCGCCAACCTGGTGCTCGGCTTCTTCAACGAGGGCGACGGGCCGACCATCTCGTACACCGAGTTCAGCAAGCAGGTCGCGGCCGGCAACGTCACCAAGATCTACTCCAAGGGCGACGCCATCCAGGGGCAGCTGAAGGACAAGCAGCCCGTCCCCGACGGCGACGGCGACTACACCAAGTTCCAGACCCAGCGCCCCGCCTTCGCCGACGACGACCTGTGGGCGCAGCTGACCAAGCAGAACGTCACCGTCACCGCCAAGCCGGTCGTCGCGGAGCGCAGTTTCCTCGCCAACCTGCTGATCTCGCTCGCCCCCATGCTGCTGCTCATCGTCCTGTGGGTGTTCATCGCCCGCCGGATGAGCGCCGGCGTGGGCGGCGCCGGCGGCATGCTCGGCCGCAAGGCACCGCCCAAGCCCGTCGAACTGGAGGGCGCCAAGCGCACCACCTTCGCCGACGTCGCCGGCATCGACGAGGTCGAAGGCGAGCTCAACGACGTCGTCGACTTCCTCAAGAACCCCGACGCCTACCGCGCGATGGGCGCCAGGATGCCCCGCGGCGTGCTGCTCGCCGGACCGCCCGGAACCGGCAAGACGCTCCTCGCCCGGGCCGTCGCGGGCGAGGCGGGGGTGCCCTTCTTCTCCGCCTCCGCCTCCGAGTTCATCGAGATGATCGTGGGCGTCGGCGCCTCCCGCGTCCGCGAACTCTTCGCCGAGGCCCGCAAGGTCGCCCCCGCGATCATCTTCATCGACGAGATCGACACCATCGGCCGGGCCCGCGGCGCAGGCGCCGGCATGGGCGGCCACGACGAGCGGGAGCAGACCCTCAACCAGATCCTCACCGAGATGGACGGCTTCACCGGCTCCGAGGGCGTCATCGTGATCGCCGCCACCAACCGGGCCGACGTCCTCGACCCCGCCCTCACCCGCCCCGGCCGCTTCGACCGGATCGTGCACGTCAACCCGCCCGACCGCGGCGGCCGCGAGGCCATCCTCAAGATCCACACCCGGGAGATCCCGCTCGACAGCAACGTCGACCTGGAACACGTCGCCAAGACCACCCCCGGCATGACCGGCGCCGAACTCGCCAACCTCGCCAACGAGGCCGCGCTGCTCGCCGTCAAGCGCCAGCAGAAGGCCGTCACCCGGTCCGACCTCTCCGACGCCCTGGAGAAGGTCCAGCTCGGCGCCGAACGCCCGCTCGTCATGCCCGAGGAGGAGCGCCGCCGCACCGCCTACCACGAGAGCGGCCACGCCCTGCTCGGCATGCTCCAACCCGGCGCCGACCCCGTCCGCAAGATCACCATCGTGCCCCGCGGGCGCGCCCTCGGCGTCACCCTGTCGACACCCGAGTCCGACAAGTACGCCTACACCGAGGAGTACCTGCGCGGCCGGATCATCGGCGCCCTCGGCGGCATGGCGGCCGAGCAGGTCGTCTTCGGCGTCATCACCACCGGCGCCGAGAGCGACCTGGAACAGGTCACCAACATCGCCCGCGGGATGGCCGGCCGCTGGGGCATGAGCGAACGCGTCGGCCGCCTCACCGCCATCCCCGGCGACGCCCAGCAGGCCTACGGACTCTCCGCCGCCCCCGCCACCCTCGACACCGTCGACTCGGAGATGCGCCGCATCGTCGACGAGTGCTACGAGAGCGCCCTGCGCCAGCTCCAGGAACACCGCGACAAGCTGGACGCCCTCGCCGAGGCCCTCCTCGCCAACGAGACCCTGGAGGAGGACGCGGCCTACCGCGCGGCCGGGATCCCGCGCCTGCGGAAGGAGTAGCCGGGCGTTCCTCCCGGCGACGACACCCGCGCGGAAGGGGCCCGCGGGCGCTCACGTACGGGAAGGTCCACGGCACCCCACGCGGCGGCGGCCGGGCGGGCTCCCCGCGGCACCCGCGCGGAGGGCCGCGGCCGGGCTCCCTACGGCACCCGTGCGATCACGTACCGGAAGACGTTCGGCATCCACACCGTGCCGTCCGCGCGGACGTGCGGCTCCAGCGCCTCCAGGAGCTCCTTCTCCACCTGCTGCGGATCCGTCGCCCGCACCGCCGCGTCGAAGTCGCCCGTCGACAGCAGCCCCCGCACCGCGCTGTCCGCGTCCGCGTAGCCGAACGGGCAGGCCACCCGGCCCGAGCCCTCCCAGCGCAGCCCGGCCGCCGCGAGGACCTCCTCCAGGTCGTCGCGCTCCGCCGGCCCCCAGCCGGTCAGCCGCGCCGCGACCCGCAGCACCGAGGCCGTCGCGCAGCGCTCCGGCGGACCCCAGCCCGCCACCACGACCGCCGCGCCCGGCTGGGCCGGGGGAGTGAACCCGCCCGCCCACGCCGTGATCGGACCCGTCCCGTGGAAGGCGGTGACGACGTCGTACGAGGCGCCCTCCGGCGGCCCCGCCGCACTCACCGTCCCCTCCGGCAGCCGCTCCCTCGCCAGCGCCAGGCGCGCGAGGTCCTCGTCCGCGCCGGCCACCCGCGCGCCCCGCGCCGCCGCCATCAGGAGCGCGAGGCCGGAGCCGCAGCCCAGGCCCAGCACCGAGGACCGGGCGCCCACGCCGAGCCGGTCGTACACCGCCTCGTAGAGGGGCACGAGCATCCGTTCCTGGATCTCGGCCCAGTCGCGCGCGGGGTGGTGCGGGACGAGCGTAGGTGTCATGGAAAGCGCCCCAATCGGTGCCTGGACGACAACCCCCCGTAGTCAGGGAACTGCGCATCCCGGCCCGCGTCCAGTGCTCGCGCCGTACGACTTCCGGACAGCGGGAGCGGCGCTTTCCCGACGGGCGGGGGGCGGTGCCCGACTTCGGGCAGGAGCCCGGTACTGTCCCTCCCACCAGCCCCCGGCGCATGTGCCGACACCGCGCGCCGGGGCGTATGCGCCGCTACGCACCGGCTTGACGGGCAACCAGGGCAACTGACGGGTACGTGCAAAATATTTGGGATGCCCCGGAATGGAACCCGGAGGGGATCCGGCTCGTTGTACCCGACGTGAGCACGACACCCCCTGTTCTCGCCGCAGAGCTGGCACAGGCGTGGGCCGACATTCAGCGGTACCACCCCGAGCTGCCCGACCTTGCCGCGCCCGAGTCCCTGATCGGAGAGTCGTCGTCCGCCTGTGGCGCCGAACTCTCCTTCGAGCGACTGCTCCACGAGGCAGTCCACGGCATCGCCGCCGCCCGAGGAGTCCGCGACACCTCCCGGGCCGGCCGCTACCACAACCGCAGATTCCTCGCGATCGCCGAGGAACTGGGCCTGGACCACCCCGAGGAGCCGCACGCCAGCAGCGGCTTCTCGCTGGTCACGCTGAACGCGGAGGCCAGGCGCCGCTACCGGCCCACCATCGAGCGGCTCCAGCGCGCGCTCAAGGCCCACACGGTCGCGACCGCCGCCGACACCAAGCGCTCCTTCCGCGGACCGGCCGCCCGGCACGGTTCCTCGGGCGGCGGCGTGCGGGTCAAGGCCGTCTGCGACTGCGGGCGCAACGTGCGCGTGGTCCCGTCCGTGCTCGCCCAGGCGCCGATCGTCTGCGGCGGCTGCGGCAAGCCCTTCCGCATCCCCGAGACAGTGGGCGCCGCCAGCTGACCTCGGCGGGTGTGGCACAATGGCTAGCTGTACTCGACAGTCGCATAGGACCCCTCTCTCCTCCGGCTGACGCGTCCTTCGGGCCCCTCGGGTTCCGCAACCCCACGTGGCATCCCGTTGGTGCCCAACCACGTCAAGACCAGGAGACACCACTCCAGTGGCAGTCAAGATCAAGCTCAAGCGCCTCGGCAAGATCCGCCAGCCCCACTACCGCATCGTCGTCGCCGACTCCCGCACCCGTCGGGACGGTCGCGCGATCGAGGAGATCGGCCTCTACCACCCGACGTACAACCCGTCGCGTATCGAGGTCGACTCCGAGCGTGCGCAGTACTGGCTGTCCGTCGGCGCCCAGCCGACCGAGCCGGTTCTCGCCATTCTGAAGCTCACCGGCGACTGGCAGAAGCACAAGGGCCTCCCGGCCCCGGAGAAGCCGCTTCTCGCCCCGGCGACCAAGGAAGCCAAGCGCGCCACGTTCGACGAGTTCGCCAAGGCGCTCGAGGGCGGCGACGCCAAGGGTGAGGCCATCACCCCGAAGGCCAAGAAGGCTGACAAGAAGGCGGACGAGGCCGAGGCCGAGTCCACCGAGTCGACCGAGGCCTGAGCATGCTCGAGGAGGCTCTCGAGCACCTCGTGAAGGGCATCGTCGACAACCCCGACGATGTGCAGGTCGCCTCGCGCAACCTGCGTCGCGGCCGTGTGCTCGAGGTTCGGGTCCATCCCGATGACCTCGGCAAGGTGATCGGCCGTAACGGCCGCACCGCACGTGCGCTGCGTACCGTCGTGGGCGCCATCGGCGGCCGTGGCATCCGCGTCGACCTCGTCGACGTGGACCAGGTGCGCTGAAAAAGAACACCGGCACGGGCCGGGGAGGGCCTAGCGCCCACCCCGGCCCGTTGTCGTACCCACGGGAAAGACAGGAGAGAGTGGAGAAGTGCAGCTGGTAGTCGCGCGGATCGGCCGCGCCCACGGCATCAAGGGCGAGGTCACCGTCGAAGTGCGGACCGACGAGCCCGAGCTCAGGCTCGGCCCCGGAGCAGTCCTGCTCACCGACCCGGCCTCCACCGGGCCGCTCACCATCGAGACCGGCCGGGTGCACAGCGGCCGCCTCCTGCTGCGCTTCGAGGGCGTCAAGGACCGCACCGCGGCCGAGGCCCTGCGCAACACGGTCCTCATCGCCGAGATCGACCCCGAGGAACTGCCGGAGGAGGAGGACGAGTACTACGACCACCAGCTCATGGACCTCGACGTGGTCCTCGCCGACGGCACCGAGATCGGCGTCATCTCCGAGATCTCCCACCTGCCGTCCCAGGACCTCTTCATCGTGGAGCGGCCCGACGGCAGCGAGGTGATGATCCCCTTCGTCTCGGAGATCGTCACCGAGATCGACCTGGAGAACCAGCGGGCCGTGATCGTCCCGCCGCCCGGTCTGATCGACGACCGGGCCGAGATCGCCTCCGCCCGCGAGGACGAGTCCGCCGACTCCGCGGAGCCCTCCGAGGGCGACGACTCCGGGGACCGCGCATGAGGCTCGACGTCGTCACGATCTTCCCCGAGTACCTCGAACCGCTGAACGTGTCGCTGGTCGGCAAGGCCCGTGCCCGCGGCCAGCTCGACGTCCACGTCCACCACCTGCGCGACTGGACCTACGACCGGCACAACACCGTCGACGACACCCCGTACGGCGGCGGCCCCGGCATGGTCATGAAGACCGACCCCTGGGGCGACGCGCTCGACCAGACCCTCGCCGACGGGTTCGAGGCCGGCGCCCACGGCCCGGTCCTCGTCGTCCCCACCCCCAGCGGCCGGCCCTTCACCCAGGAGCTCGCCGTCGAGCTCTCCGAGCGGCCCTGGCTGATCTTCACGCCCGCCCGCTACGAGGGCATCGACCGCAGGGTCATCGACGAGTACGCCACCCGGATGCCGGTCTACGAGGTGTCCATCGGCGACTACGTGCTGGCCGGCGGCGAGGCCGCCGTCCTGGTCGTCACCGAGGCCGTCGCCCGGCTGCTGCCCGGCGTCCTCGGCAACGCCGAGTCGCACCGGGACGACTCCTTCGCCCCCGGCGCCATGGCCAACCTCCTGGAAGGGCCCGTCTACACCAAGCCCCCCGAGTGGCGCGGCCGCGGCATCCCGGACGTCCTGCTCAGCGGGCACCACGGGAAGATCGCGCGCTGGCGGCGCGACGAGGCCTTCCGGCGCACCGCGGCCAACCGGCCGGACCTGATCGAGCGCTGCGACCCCGCCGCCTTCGACAAGAAGGACCGGGAGATCCTCTCCATGATGGGCTGGGCCCCCGAGCCCGGCGGCCGATTTTGGCGCAGGCCCGACGACGTGGAAGAATAGGCCGCTGTCGTACGTCCGGCGCGCGCCCCTGCCACAGGGGGACGACGCCCGCCAGAGACGCACGGCGATCACCGACCATTCGTACGTACCGCTGATGACCTGTGGCATCAGCGAGGAAAGAGACCTCCATGGCCTCCCTGCTCGACCAGGTCAACGCCGGTTCGCTCCGCGCCGACGTCCCGGCCTTCCGCCCCGGCGACACCGTGAACGTCCACGTTCGCGTCATCGAGGGCAACCGCTCCCGTATCCAGCAGTTCAAGGGCGTCGTCATCCGCCGCCAGGGCTCCGGCGTCTCCGAGACCTTCACCGTCCGCAAGGTCTCCTTCTCCGTCGGCGTCGAGCGCACCTTCCCGGTGAACTCCCCGATCTTCGAGAAGATCGAGGTCGTGACCCGCGGTGACGTCCGTCGCGCCAAGCTCTACTACCTCCGTGAGCTGCGCGGCAAGGCCGCGAAGATCAAGGAGAAGCGCGACCGCTAAGCCTCGGTCCACAGGGTGGCGGGATAAGCTCTGCCCCCGATGGACACCGAAGCACAGCACACGGAGCGCGATCGCTCCTCCGACGAGGAGGAGCGGTCGCGCTCCGCGCGCATGTCCGGGGCCCTCGCGGCCGCCGGACCCCTCACCTGGCGCCGTACGGGTCTGATCGGCGTGGCCTGCATGGTCTTCCTGCTGGTCTTCAGCCACTTCGTGCTCCAGCCCTTCCTGGTGCCCAGCGGCTCCATGGAACCCACCCTCCAGGTCGGCGACCGGATCCTGGTCAACAAGCTGGCGTACCGCTTCGGCGACGAGCCGCGCCGGGGCGACGTCGTCGTCTTCGACGGCACCGGCTCCTTCGTCCGGCAGGCGCCGGCCGGCAACCCGGTCACCGGCGCCCTGCACGACGCGGCCGCCGCCCTCGGCCTCGCCGAGCCCGACGAGACCGACTTCGTGAAGCGGGTCGTCGGCACCGGCGGCGACCGGGTGGTCTGCTGCGACAAGGACGGCCGGATCAGCGTCAACGGCGCCCCCGTCCAGGAGCGGTACGTGATGCTGGGCGACCAGCCGTCCAAGGTGCCCTTCGACATCGTCGTGCCGCCCGGCACCCTGTGGGTCATGGGCGACCACCGCAGCCAGTCCAGCGACTCCCGGGACCACCTCGGGCAGCCCGGCGGCGGCATGGTCCCGGTCGACAAGGTCATCGGGCGCGCGGACTGGATCGGCTGGCCCTTCGGCCGCTGGTCCACCGTCCCCGGGACGGAGGCCTTCGCCGCCGTGCCCGACTGGACGGGCGGCGGACACGCCGGGAGCCCCACGAGCCCGGGGAGCGGCGCCGGGCGCGGCCATGGGTAGGCGGGGCAGGACGTCCGACGGGCGCCGCGGAGACGCCGGTGCCGACACCGGCCACGGGCCGGAGGACGGCGGCCGGCCGCGCCCGGGGCGGGCCGAGCGGCGCAGGCTGGCCCGCAAGGTGAAACGGCGCCGGCAGCGCTCCGCGATCAAGGAGATCCCGCTCCTCGTCACCGTGGCCGTGCTGATCGCCCTGGTCCTCAAGACCTTCCTCGTGCAGGCCTTCGTCATCCCGTCCGGCTCGATGGAGCAGACGATCCGGATCGACGACCGGGTGCTGGTCGACAAGCTGACGCCCTGGTTCGGCTCCCGGCCGCAGCGCGGGGACGTCGTCGTCTTCAAGGACCCGGGCGGCTGGCTCCAGCAGGAGACCGCCCCGTCGGCCGACGACCCGGTGGGCGTCAAACAGCTCAAGCAGGCGCTGACCTTCATCGGACTGCTGCCCTCCGCCGACGAACAGGACCTCATCAAGCGGGTGGTGGCGGTCGGCGGGGACACCGTGAAGTGCTGCGGCAAGGACGGGCGGATCACCGTCAACGGCGTACCGTTGGACGAACCGTATCTGCACCCGGGGAACGCGCCTTCGAAGATCCCCTTCGAGGTGAAGGTCCCCCAGGGGAGGATCTTCGTCATGGGCGACCACCGGGCGAACTCCGCCGACTCGCGCTACCACCTGGACGAGAAGGACCACGGCACCGTCTCCGAGGACCAGGTCGTGGGCCGGGCCGTCGTCATCGCCTGGCCGGTGGGTCACTGGCGGCGGCTCGAAGAACGATCGGCCTTCTCCCCGGTGCCCTCGGCGGCCTCGCCGCCCGAAGACGGCGCGGTGGGCGGGGCCGAAGCGCAGGGTGTGTCGCATAGTGTGTCCCAGCGGAATCTGAACGGATTGCCCGGGCTCCCGACCCCTGCGGAACTCCCGCTCGTTATGGGAGTGGTGGGCCTGTCCCTGTTCCGGGACAGGCGATTGCACGGACTGAGGAGTGGATGTGGGGGATTTGGCGGTCGGCGCACGATCCGGACACGACGAGCCCGAGAAGAGGCCCGATCGGCCCGCGCAACAGGCGGCGGCCATGACGGATGACTCCACGGGCCGTCAGGACGGTGACGCGGGCTCCGGCCAGGGCCCGGACCAGGACGCCACCCCGTCCGGCGACACCGGTGACGGCGGCGCGGACACCGGCCGCGGTGCCAGGGGCCAGAAGAAGCAGCGCTCCTTCTGGAAGGAGCTGCCGCTGCTGATCGGCATCGCGCTGATCCTCGCGCTGCTGATCAAGACCTTCCTGGTGCAGGCGTTCTCGATTCCCTCGGACTCGATGATGAACACCCTCCAGCGCGGTGACCGGGTGCTCGTCGACAAGCTCACCCCGTGGTTCGGCTCCGAGCCCGAGCGCGGCGAGGTCGTCGTCTTCCACGACCCGGGCGGCTGGCTGGAGGAGGGCAAGACGCCCGAGCCCAACATCGTGCAGAAGGCCCTGAGCTTCATCGGCCTCATGCCGTCCGCCGAGGAGAAGGACCTGATCAAGCGGGTCATCGCGGTCGGCGGCGACACCGTCTCCTGCAAGGAGGGCGGCAAGGTCACGGTCAACGGCAAGGAGCTGGACGAGACCTCGTACCTGTACCCCGGCTCGGTGCCCTGCGAGCCCGCCTTCGGCCCGATCAAGGTCCCCGAGGGCCGCATCTGGGTCATGGGCGACAACCGGCAGAACTCCCTGGACTCCCGCTACCACCAGGAGCTCGCCGGCGGCGGCACCGTCTCCAACGACGAGGTCGTCGGCCGCGCCGTCGTCATCGCCTGGCCGGTGACCCGCTGGGCCACCCTGCCGGTCCCGTCCACGTTCGACCAGCCCGGCCTCAGCCAGGCGCTGGCCGTCGCCCCCGGGGCGGCGGGCGTCGCCGGTGCGCTTCCGCTGGTGCTGTGGCGCCGGAAGAAGCTGGCCGCACGTCATACCGCCGAGTAGTGACCCGCGGGTAGGGTGCCCTCCCGGACCGTCGCACGGACGGTCCGCGGACCCCTGAGGTGCCCATGAGCGTCAATCCGCGTACCAAGGACGGCCACGGCCGTCTCGGCAGCGTGCTGTCGGGACTCGCCGTGGCCGTCGGCTGTGTGCTCTTCCTCGGCGGCTTCGTCCTCGGGGCCGTGCTCTACCAGCCGTACACGGTGCCCAGCGACTCCATGACGCCGACGCTCGCGGTCGGCTCCAAGGTGCTCGCCGAACGCATCGACGGCACGGACGTCCGGCGCGGCGACGTCGTCGTCTTCACCGACCCGCTCTGGGGCAACGTGACCATGGTCAAGCGGGTGGTGGGCGTCGGCGGCGACACCGTCGCCTGCTGCGGCACGGACGGCCGGCTCCTGATCAACGGCAAGCCGGTCGACGAACCGTATCTGCCGAAGGGCCAGCCCGGCTCGAACTACGTCTTCTCCACCACCCTGCCGGCCGGGAAGCTGTTCCTCCTCGGCGACGAGCGGCGCAACTCGGTGGACTCGCGCGCCCACCTCCAGGACGCCGCCCACGGCGCCGTGTCCGCCTCCTCCGTCGTCGGCCGCGTCGACGCCGTCGCCTGGCCCTCCCCGACCGTCCTCGAACGGCCCGCGAGTTTCGCGGCGCTGCCGGGCGGCATCTCCGGACCCGGACCCGTCGCGCCGCTCTTCTACGCGATCGTCGCCGGGTGTGTACTGATCCTGGCCGGAGCCGCGTACGGGCCGCTGGCCCGGCTCGGCGCCCGCGGGCAGGCGCCGGCGGACGGGAGCGCCAGGGACAGGGTGAGCGCATGACGGAAGCGACCGAGAACCGGCGGGTGGCCCGGGTCGTCCTGCTCGACCCCGACGACCGCATCCTCCTCCTGCACGGCTACGAACCCGACGACCCCGGCCGGACCTGGTGGTTCACCCCCGGCGGCGGCCTGGAGGGCGACGAGAGCCGGGAGGAGGCCGCGCTGCGCGAGCTCGCCGAGGAGACCGGCATCACCGAGGTCGAACTCGGCCCCGTGCTGTGGCGGCGCTCCTGCTCGTTCCCGTTCGACGGGCGCCGCTGGAACCAGGACGAGTGGTACTTCCTCGCCCGTACCACCCAGACGGTGACCGCCCCGGCCGGCCTCACCGAACTGGAGGCCCGCAGCGTCGCCGGCCTGAGGTGGTGGACTTCCGCCGAACTGTCGGCGGCCCGTGAGACGGTGTACCCCGACAGACTCGCCGAGCTGCTGCGCACGCTGCTCGACGAAGGACCTCCCAACGCGCCGCTCGTGCTCGCCCCGGAAATCGTTTAGGGGCCCGTGCGACTGGCGCACAATAGGGGGACGCACGGCTGAAGGGGAACATGCCATGAGCGCCGAGGACCTCGAGAAGTACGAGACCGAGATGGAGCTGAAGCTCTACCGGGAGTACCGCGATGTCGTCGGGCTGTTCAAATACGTGATCGAGACCGAGCGGCGCTTCTACCTCACCAACGACTACGAGATGCAGGTGCACTCGGTCCAGGGCGAGGTCTTCTTCGAGGTCTCGATGGCGGACGCCTGGGTCTGGGACATGTACCGGCCCGCCAGGTTCGTGAAGCAGGTCCGCGTCCTGACCTTCAAGGACGTGAACATCGAGGAGCTCAACAAGAGCGACCTGGAGCTTCCCGGCAGCTGAGCCGCGGCTCCCCGGTGGCTCGGCCGGTCCACCCGCACGGGTGAGCGGGTTTTCCACAGCGCCCCCTCCGTCCACAGCCCCGCACGCGGGACGTGCCCTCTGCGTCACAGTCGGTGACGGAGGTGGTACGAATGAACGCGACCCGAGCCCTCGGGCGGTACGGAGAAGAGCTCGCCGCCCGCCGGCTGACCGCGGCCGGCCTGCACGTCCTCGCCAGGAACTGGCGGTGCGGCCGCACCGGAGAGATCGACATCGTCGCCCGCCAGGGGGACACCCTCGTCGTCTGCGAGGTCAAGACCCGGCGCGAGGGGGCCTTCGAGCACCCGATGGCCGCCGTCACCCCGCGCAAGGCCGAGCGGCTGCGACGCCTCGCCGCCTGCTGGCTCGACCGGCACGGCGGCCCACCCGCCGGGGGAGGCGTCCGCATCGACCTCGTCGGTGTCCTGCTGCCCCGCCGGGGCGCACCCGTCCTCACCCACGCCCAGGGGGTGGCGTGATGGGATTCGCCCGCACCTGCTCCGTCGCCCTGGTCGGCGTCGAAGGCGTCGTCGTCGAGGTCCAGGCCGACCTCGAAGCCGGAGTCGCCGCCTTCACCCTCGTCGGACTCCCCGACAAGAGCCTCAGCGAGAGCCGCGACCGGGTCCGCGCCGCCATCGTCAACTCCCAGGCCGAATGGCCCCAGAAGAAGCTCACCGTCGGCCTCAGCCCCGCCTCCGTGCCCAAGGGAGGTTCGGGATTCGATCTCGCCGTGGCGGCCGCGGTGCTCGGCGCCGCCGAGCGCATCGACCCGCGCAGCATCGCCGACCTCGTCCTCATCGGCGAACTCGGCCTCGACGGGCGCGTCCGGCCCGTCCGCGGCGTCCTGCCCGCCGTGCTCGCCGCGGCCGACGCCGGATACCGGCAGGTCGTCGTCCCCGAACAGACCGCGGGCGAGGCCGCGCTCGTGCCCGGCGTCTCCGTCCTCGGCGTGCGCAGCCTGCGCCAGCTCATCGCCGTCCTCTCCGACGAACCCCTCCCGGACGAACAGCCCTTGGAGGCGGGCCGCCCCGACCCCATGCTCGCCGGACTCCTCGTCCCCGGCGCCGGCGTCGGCACCGGACTCTCCGCCGACCCCGCCGAAGGACCCGACCTCGCCGACGTCGCCGGACAGCACACCGCCCGCCGCGCCCTGGAGATCGCCGCCGCCGGCGGTCACCACCTGCTGCTCTCCGGACCGCCCGGCGCGGGCAAGACCATGCTCGCCGAGCGGCTCCCCGGCATCCTGCCGCCGCTCACCCGCCACGAATCCCTCGAAGTGACGGCCGTCCACTCGGTCGCCGGGATCCTCCCGCCCGGCGAACCCCTCGTCCACCGCCCGCCCTACTGCGCCCCCCACCACTCCGCGACCATGCAGTCCCTCGTCGGCGGCGGCAACGGCCTGCCCCGCCCCGGCGCGGTGTCCCTCGCGCACAGGGGAGTGCTCTTCCTCGACGAGGCGCCGGAGTTCTCCACGAAGTCCCTCGACGCCCTGCGCCAGCCCCTCGAATCCGGGCACGTCGTCGTCGCCCGGGCCGCCGGCGTCGTCCGGCTCCCCGCCCGCTTCCTCCTCGCCCTCGCCGCCAACCCCTGCCCCTGCGGCCGCCACACCCTCCACGGCGCCGGCTGCGAATGCCCCGCCTCCCTCATCCGCCGCTACCAGGCCCGGCTCTCCGGCCCCCTGCTCGACCGCGTCGACCTGCGCATCGAGGTCGAACCCGTCACCCGCTCCGACCTCCTCGGCCAGGGCGGCCGCGGCGAGCCGAGCCGCACCGTCGCCGACCGCGTCCGCGAGGCCAGGGCCCGCGCCGCCGCACGCCTCGACGGCACCCCCTGGACCGTCAACAGCGAAGTCCCCGGCCACGAGCTGCGCACCCGCTACGTCACCGAACCCGGCGCCCTCGCCGCCGCCGAACGCGACATCGAGCGGGGCCTGCTCACCGCCCGCGGCCTCGATCGGGTCCTCCGCGTGGCCTGGACCGTCGCCGACCTCGCGGGCCACGCCCGCCCCGGCGCCGAGGACCTCGCCCTCGCCCTCGAACTGCGCACCGGGATCGCCCGGGGCGTCCCCGTCGGCGCGGGGGAGCGGCCGTGACCGCCCGGGAGCCGGACCGCCTCGCCCGCGCCGCCCTCACCCACGTCGTCGAACCGGGCGACGAGCACGCGGGGCGCGCCCTGCGCCGCCACGGGGCCGCCGGCTTCCTGCGGCT
This sequence comes from Streptomyces sp. NBC_01268, assembly GCF_036240795.1. Taxonomy (NCBI): domain Bacteria; kingdom Bacillati; phylum Actinomycetota; class Actinomycetes; order Kitasatosporales; family Streptomycetaceae; genus Streptomyces; species Streptomyces sp. NBC_01268. The sequence goes on from NZ_CP108454.1 coordinate 6,017,605, forward strand.
GCTCCGGGAGGGGGGCGGGGAGCCGGGGCCCGACGCCTTCCCCGGTACCGGGGCCCGGCGCGTCGACGGCTGGCGGCGCCGGTCCCGCGCGGCCGTACCCGAGCGGGACCTCGACCTCGTCGCCCGGCTCGGCGGACGCTTCCTCGTCCCCGGCGACCCCGAGTGGCCGAGCCAGCTCGACGACCTGGCGGACGCCCGTCCCGTCGGCCTCTGGGTGCGCGGGCCGGCCGACCTGCGCGGCTGGGCGCTGCGCTCCGTCGCCGTCGTCGGCGCCCGCGCCTGCACCCCCTACGGGGCCCACACCGCCGCCACCCTCGCCGCCGGGCTCGCCGAGCGCGGCTGGGTCGTCACCTCCGGTGCGGCCTTCGGCGTCGACGGCGCCGCCCACCGGGGCGCCCTCGGCTCCGGCGGCGCCACCGTCGCCGTCCTCGCCTGCGGGGTCGACGTGCCCTACCCGCCGGGCCACGCCGGACTCCTCCGCCGCATCGCCGAACAGGGCCTGGTCGTCGGCGAACTCCCGCCCGGCGCCCACCCGACCCGCGGCCGGTTCGTCCTGCGCAACCGCGTCATCGCCGCCCTCACCCGCGGCACCGTCGTCGTCGAGGCCGAGTACCGCAGCGGCTCCCTGGTCACCGCCCGCGCCGCGGCCCGGCTCGGCCGGTACGTCATGGGCGTCCCCGGGCCCGTCACCAGCGGACTCTCCGCCGGGGTCCACGAACTCCTGCGCGGCGAGGCCACCCTCGTCACCGACGCCGCGGAGATCGTCGAACTGGTCGGCGCCATCGGCCAGCTCGCCCCGACGCGCCGAGGCCCGGTACTGCCGCGCGACCTGCTCGCCCCCGACACCGCCCGGGTCCTCGAAGCCCTCCCCGGCCGAAGTCCCGCCCCCCTCGCCGAGATCGCCGCCCGCGCCGGCGGGCACCCCGACCACACCCTCGCCAAGCTGTACGAACTCCACTCCCTGGGGTTCGTCGAACGGCGCCAGGACGCCTGGCAGTTGACGAACACGGGGACAGAACCGTCGAACACCCGGCATGGCGGTACTTGACCTGGAGCATTCGGGTGAAAGGGTGACGGGGATGAGCAATCGAGTTCTCTCGGGCACCCCCGAGGGGCCGACGCGCGCCTCGGCCCCCGTTCGAAGGTGTGGCCGACGGTGCCCACCCGGAGCGGCGCGATCCCCCGGTGTTCGCGCACCGCGACGGTCCACTCACGCTACGCTCACGAGGATCCCCCGCCCGACGGACGGACCTACTCCCTCACACCCGACAGCAGAACGGCTCAAGGCGACGCATGCCCCAGCACACCTCCGGGTCTGACCGCGCTGCGGTGCCCCCCGCAGCCCGGGGCACCGTGCGACCGCCCGCACCGACCTCGCTCGACGAGCTGTGGCGCTCGTACAAGGACAGCGGCGACGAGCGGCTGCGGGAGCAGTTGATCCTGCACTACTCGCCCCTCGTGAAGTACGTCGCCGGACGCGTCAGCGTCGGTCTGCCCTCCAACGTGGAGCAGGCCGACTTCGTCTCCTCCGGGGTCTTCGGACTCATCGACGCGATCGAGAAGTTCGACGTCGAGCGGGCCATCAAGTTCGAGACCTACGCCATCACGCGCATCCGCGGCGCGATGATCGACGAACTCCGGGCCCTGGACTGGATCCCCCGCTCCGTGCGCCAGAAGGCCCGCAACGTCGAACGGGCCTACGCCACCCTGGAGGCGCAGCTGCGGCGCACCCCCTCCGAGCCCGAGGTCGCGGCGGAGATGGGCGTCACCCTGGAGGAACTGCACTCCGTCTTCAGCCAGTTGTCCCTGGCCAACGTGGTCGCCCTGGAAGAGCTGCTGCACGTCGGCGGCGAGGGCGGCGACCGGCTCTCCCTGATGGACACGCTCGAGGACACCGCCGCCGACAACCCCGTCGAGGTCGCGGAGGACCGTGAGCTGCGCCGACTGCTCGCGCGGGCGATCAACACCCTCCCGGAGCGGGAGAAGACGGTCGTCACGCTCTACTACTACGAGGGCCTCACCCTCGCCGAGATCGGACACGTCCTCGGCGTCACCGAGAGCCGGGTCAGCCAGATCCACACCAAGTCCGTCCTCCAGCTGCGCGCCAAGCTGGCCGACGTAGGGCGCTGACCGGGCGGACCGCTCCCGCCGTACAGTGGGTCCGTGCCCAGGATTCGAGCGGCCTCCGTGGCCGAGCACCGGACGATGCAGCGAGGCGCCCTGCTGGACGCCGCGCGATCCCTGCTGTCCGAAGGCGGTACGGAGGCGCTGACCTTCCCCGCCCTCGCCGAGCGCACGGGCCTGGCCCGCTCCTCGGTCTACGAGTACTTCCGCTCCCGCGCGGCCGTGGTCGAGGAGCTGTGCGCCGTCGACTTCCCGGTCTGGGCCGCGGAGGTCGAGGCCGCCATGGCCGGCGCCACGACCGCCGAGGGCAAGGTCGAGGCCTATGTGCGCACCCAGCTGGAGCTCGTCGGCGACCGGCGCCACCGCGCGGTCGTCGCCATCTCCGCGAGCGAGCTGGACGACGGCGCCCGCGAGAAGATCCGCGCCGCGCACGGCGGCCTGGTCACCATGATCGTCGACGCCCTCGACGGCCTGGGCCGCCCTCAGCCCCGCCTGGAGGCGATGCTCCTCCAGGGCGTGGTGGACGCGGCGGTCCGCCGTATCGAACTCGGCGCGGCCGAGGACCCGGCGGTCATCGCCGAGGCGGCGGTCTCCATGGCCCTCGGCGGAGTCCGCGGCGCCTGACCCCGGAGCATCGGCCCCAGGGCCGGCAAGGGCCTCGGCCCGGTCACCGGCAGGAGCCTGGACCGGCCGCCGCGCAGCAGGGCGAGCGGGTCCAGATAGCGGTCGCCGCGCAGCAGGCCCCAGTGCAGGCAGGAGCGTGGGCAGTGCCCGCCTGGGGCGACCCGGGCCACCACCTCGCCCGGGCGGACGGCGGCGCCGGCCCCGACGAGGGGCTCCACCGGACCGTACGTCGTCCGCAGGGGCGGCAGGCCGGTGCCCGTGAGGGTGATCGTGAGGACGCCCAGTCCGCCGACCGGGCCCGCGAAGGCGACCGTGCCCGCCGCGGGAGCGAGCACCGGGGTGCCCGGCGGGGCCGCGAGGTCGACCCCGCGGTGACCGGCCGCGTACGGACCGGGCGGCGGCTCGAAGCCGCGCAGGACCTCGGGGCGGGGCGGTCCGACCGGCCAGACCGCCGTGAGCAGGGACAACAAGGGCAGCAGGAACAGCGTGACAGGGCGCATGGCAGCAGGCTGCCCGGTCCGTCGGCGCCGCCACCGCGACGGCCCGGATCTGTGGACGACCGAGCGGTTGTGGACAGCGCCGTCACCCGCCGCCTCCGGGTTCCCGTACACTTTCCATGGCGACCCGGGTCACCGGGTCGACTTCGCACGCCCCGCCATCGGTCTCCGTGACGGGTGGCAGCGCCTTTCGGTCCTTCGTGGCACGGCGCGCCGGGGCGTCAGGAATACAACCGAGAACCCAAGGAGATACGGCCATGGCCGTCGTCACGATGCGGGAGCTGCTGGAGAGCGGCGTCCACTTCGGTCACCAGACCCGTCGCTGGAACCCGAAGATGAAGCGCTTCATCTTCACCGAGCGCAACGGCATCTACATCATCGACCTGCTCCAGTCGCTGTCGTACATCGACCGCGCCTACGAGTTCGTCAAGGAGACCGTCGCGCACGGCGGCTCCATCATGTTCGTCGGTACGAAGAAGCAGGCCCAGGAGGCCATCGCCGAGCAGGCGACGCGCGTCGGCATGCCGTACGTCAACCAGCGCTGGCTGGGTGGCATGCTCACCAACTTCTCCACCGTCTACAAGCGTCTGCAGCGCCTCAAGGAGCTCGAGCAGATCGACTTCGAGGATGTGGCCGCCTCGGGCCTCACCAAGAAGGAGCTCCTGGTCCTCTCCCGCGAGAAGGCCAAGCTGGAGAAGACCCTCGGTGGTATCCGCGAGATGCAGAAGGTGCCGAGCGCCGTCTGGATCGTCGACACCAAGAAGGAGCACATCGCCGTCGGTGAGGCGCGCAAGCTCCACATCCCGGTCGTCGCGATCCTCGACACCAACTGTGACCCCGACGAGGTCGACTACAAGATCCCGGGCAACGACGACGCGATCCGCTCCGTCACCCTGCTCACCCGCGTGATCGCCGACGCCGTCGCCGAGGGCCTCATCGCCCGCTCCGGCGCCGCGACCGGCGACTCGAAGCCGGGCGAGAAGGCCGCCGGCGAGCCCCTCGCCGAGTGGGAGCGCGACCTGCTCACGGGTGAGAAGAAGGCCGACGAGGCCGAGGTCCAGACCTCCGCCGAGACCGAGAAGGTCGCGGACGCCGAGGCTGCCGACGCCGCCGCCGAGGTCGTTGCCGAGGTCGTCGCCGAGGCTCCGGCCGCGGACGCCGAGCAGGCCTGACCCTTCAGGACCCTGAGGACCTTCGGGTGAAGACGGCGGGGGCCCACGAAGCCCCCGCCGTCCCCCCGTGGACCCGCCCGATCTTTCAGACTTCGAGAGAGAAACAGACTCATGGCGAACTACACCGCCGCTGACGTCAAGAAGCTCCGCGAGCTCACCGGCGCCGGCATGATGGACTGCAAGAAGGCCCTGGACGAGGCCGACGGCGATGTCGACAAGGCCGTCGAGGCCCTGCGCATCAAGGGCCAGAAGGGTGTCGCCAAGCGTGAGGGCCGCTCCGCCGAGAACGGCGCCGTGGTCTCCCTCATCGCGGACGACAACACCGCCGGCACGATCGTCGAGCTGAAGTGCGAGACGGACTTCGTCGCCAAGGGTGACAAGTTCCTCGCCGTCGCCAACGCGCTGGCCGCGCACGTCGCCGCCACCGCCCCGGCCGACATCGAGGCGCTGCTCGCCTCCGAGATCGAGGCCGGCAAGACCGTCCAGGCGTTCGTGGACGAGGCCAACGCCAACCTCGGCGAGAAGATCGTCCTCGACCGCTTCGCGCAGTTCGCCGACGGCTACGTCTCCGCGTACATGCACCGCACCATGCCCGACCTGCCGCCGCAGATCGGTGTCCTGGTCGAGCTGGACAAGGAGAACGCCGAGGTCGCGAAGGGTGTCGCGCAGCACATCGCCGCGTTCGCCCCGAAGTACCTGACCAAGGAAGAGATCCCGGCCGACGTCGTCGAGTCCGAGCGTCGCATCGCCGAGGAGACCACCCGCGCCGAGGGCAAGCCCGAGGCCGCGATCGCCAAGATCGTCGAGGGTCGCCTCAACGGCTTCTTCAAGGACGCCACGCTGCTCGGTCAGCCGTACGCCCTTGACAACAAGAAGTCCGTCCAGAAGGTCCTGGACGAGGCCGGTGTCACCCTGAAGCGCTTCGCCCGCATCAAGGTCGGCATCTGAGTCCGTCAGCAACGGACACCGGACCCCGGTAGGGTCTGAGGCAGCCGCCCGCGTTCGCGTCGGACGGCCGCAGATCTGACGAGGAGGCCATTGCCGTACGGGAAGCCGCAAGGACCCCAGGCAATGGCCTTCTTCGTATGTGCACGAGGAGACCTCCATGAATAGCGCCGCACAGGGCGACGACAACAACGGCAAGAAGACCGGCCGCTACATGCTGAAGCTGTCCGGAGAAGCCTTCTCCGGAGGCACCGGGCTGGGGGTCGACCCGGACGTCGTGCACGCCATCGCGCGCGAGATCGCCGCCGTGGTCCGTGACGGCGCGGAGATCGCGATCGTGATCGGCGGAGGCAACTTCTTCCGCGGCGCCGAGCTCCAGCAGCGCGGCATGGACCGGGCCCGCTCGGACTACATGGGCATGCTCGGCACCGTGATGAACTGCCTCGCCCTCCAGGACTTCCTGGAGAAGGAGGGCATCGACTCCCGCGTCCAGACCGCCATCACCATGGGCCAGGTCGCGGAGCCGTACATCCCGCTGCGCGCCGTGCGCCACCTGGAGAAGGGCCGCGTCGTCATCTTCGGCGCCGGCATGGGCATGCCGTACTTCTCCACCGACACCACCGCCGCGCAGCGCGCGCTGGAGATCGACGCCGAGGCCCTGCTCATGGGCAAGAACGGTGTCGACGGGGTCTACGACTCCGACCCGAAGGCCAACCCGGACGCGGTCAAGTTCGACGCTCTGGAGTACGGCGAGGTGCTCTCCCGCGACCTCAAGGTCGCCGACGCCACCGCCATCACGCTGTGCCGGGACAACAACCTCCCGATCCTCGTCTTCGAACTGCTCGCCGCGGGCAATATCGCGCGCGCGGTGAAGGGTGAGAAGATCGGCACTCTCGTGAGCGACCAGGGCACCCGGGCCTGACCCGAACCGGGAACCGCCCCGCGAGGGGATGGACAGAGCCCTGCCGGTCGTACAGCCGTGCAGGACACAACGCGACGACACGCAGGAGCAAGTGGTGATCGAAGAGACCCTCCTCGAGGCCGAGGAGAAGATGGAGAAGGCGGTCGTGGTCGCCAAGGAGGACTTCGCCGCGATCCGCACCGGCCGTGCGCACCCGGCGATGTTCAACAAGATCGTGGCCGACTACTACGGCGCCATCACCCCCATCAACCAGCTGGCGTCGTTCTCGGTGCCGGAGCCGCGCATGGCCGTGGTGACCCCGTTCGACAAGAGCGCGCTGCGCAACATCGAGCAGGCCATCCGCGACTCGGACCTGGGCGTCAACCCCAGCAACGACGGCAACATCATCCGTGTGACGTTCCCCGAGCTGACCGAGGAGCGCCGCCGCGAGTACGTCAAGGTCGCGAAGACCAAGGCCGAGGACTCGAAGGTCTCCATCCGCTCCGTGCGCCGCAAGGCCAAGGACGCCCTCGACAAGCTGGTCAAGGACAAGGAGGCCGGCGAGGACGAGGTGCGCCGCGCCGAGAAGGAGCTCGACGACACCACCGCGAAGTACGTCGCGCAGGTGGACGAGCTGCTGAAGCACAAGGAAGCCGAGCTCCTCGAGGTCTGATGAACGACTCTTCCTGGGGGGCCCCGGCCGGAACCGGCTTCGGGGGACCCGACCAGGGCCCCGCCCCGGCGGGTCCCGCCTACGAAGGGCGGCAGGCGGCGCAGACTCGGCCCATGCCCATCGTGTCCGACGACGTTCCCGCCGGCGACAACCAGGACGATCACGACCGGGGGGCCGCCCAGCAGGGCGGTCCCCCGTTCCGTGACGAGACGCCGCACGAGCACCCGCAGGAGCCCATGTCCAGCCCGTCCCAGCCCACCCCCGCGCCTTCGCCCCGGCAGCAGCCGCGGCAGAAGAAGAGCGCGGGCCGTGACCTGGGCGCGGCCATAGGGGTCGGCCTCGGCCTCGGTGCCGTCATCATCGCGTCGCTGTTCATCTGGAAGCCCGTGTTCGTCGGCGTCATAACGGTCGCCGTGGTGGTCGGACTGTGGGAGCTCACCTCCCGCCTGCAGGAGCGCAAGGGCATCAAGGCCCCGCTGGTCCCGCTCGCGGTCGGCGGCGCGGCCATGGTCGTCGCCGGGTACGTGCGGGGTGCCGAGGGCGCCTGGGTCGCGATGGCCCTGACCGCGCTCGCCGTGCTGGTGTGGCGGATGACGGAAGCTCCCGAGGGCTATCTGAAGGACGTTACGGCGGGCGTCTTCGCCGCGTTCTACGTGCCGTTCCTCGCGACCTTCGTGGCGATGCTGCTGACCGCCGACGACGGCCCGCAGCGGGTGCTGACCTTCCTGATCCTCACGGTGGTCAGCGACACCGGCGCCTACGCCGTCGGCTGGCGCTTCGGCAAGCACAAGCTGGCCCCGCGCATCAGCCCCGGCAAGACCCGCGAGGGCCTGCTCGGCGCGGTGACCTTCGCGATGGCGGCCGGCGCGCTGTGCATGCAGTTCATGATCGACGACGGCACCTGGTGGCAGGGCCTGGTCCTCGGCCTCGCGGTCGCCGCCAGCGCGACCCTGGGCGACCTGGGCGAGTCGATGATCAAGCGCGACCTCGGCATCAAGGACATGGGCACGCTGCTGCCCGGCCACGGCGGCATCATGGACCGACTGGACTCCCTGCTGCCGACGGCGCCGGTGGTCTGGCTGCTCCTGGTGCTGTTCGTGGGCAGCGGCTGACGGCCGCCGCCCCCGCGCTCCTGTTACGAAGGGCTCGCCGCCTCCTGGGCAGCGGGCCCTTCGGCATCCGCCGTCCGGGTGAGGTCGGCGCGGCTCGCCGGTCCGGGGAGGACCCCGCGGGCAGGATCCCGCCATGACACCGAAGGCTCACTCGGCCCGGAAGCCCCCGGGGGCCCTGACCGTCCTGCTGACCCTCGCGTCGGGACAGTTCCTGATGGCGCTCGACAGCTCCGTCATGAACGTGTCCATCGCGACCGTGGCCGCAGACGTCGACACCACGGTGACCGGCATCCAGGGCGCCATCACCGCGTACACGCTGGTCATGGCGATGTTCATGATCCCCGGCGGCAAGGTGGGGGCGCTGATCGGCCGCAAGAAGGCCTTCATGATCGGCTGCTGCATCTACGGCGTCGGCTCGCTCACCACCGCCCTCGCGCCCAGCCTGCCGGTGCTGCTGATCGGCTGGTCCTTCCTCGAAGGCATCGGAGCGGCGCTCATCATGCCCGCGATCGTGGCCCTGGTGGCCGGCAACTTCCCCACCGAACGGCGCCCCTACGCGTACGGCGTCGTGGCCGCCGCCGGAGCCGTCGCCATCGCGCTCGGCCCGCTCATCGGCGGCGTCGCCACGACCTACTTCTCCTGGCGCTGGGTCTTCGCCGGCGAGGTGCTGCTGGTCCTCGTCATCCTCGTGTTCGCCCGCTCCATCGCCGACGCCGTGTCCGAGGAGCGCCCGCGCATCGACCTCGTCGGCGCGCTGCTGTCCGCCGCCGGGCTCGGGATCTTCGTGTACGGCGTGCTGCGCTCCGACGAGTGGGGCTGGGTCCGGCCCAAGGCCGACGCGCCCGCCTGGCTCGGCGTGTCCATGGTCGTGTGGACGGGCCTGGCGGGGCTGTTCCTCATCTGGCTCTTCCTGCGCTGGGAGACCCGGCTGGTCAAGCGGGGCAAGGAGCCCCTCATCGACCCGCACATGCTGCACAACCGGCAGCTCACCGGCGGCCTGACCATGTTCTTCTTCCAGTACCTCGTCCAGATGGGCGTCTTCTTCGTCGTCCCGCTCTACCTCTCCGTCGCCCTCGGCCTCTCCGCGCTGGCCACCGGCGCGCACATCCTGCCCCTCTCGGTGACCCTGCTGGCCGCCGCGATCCTCATCCCGCGCTTCCTCCCGGACGTCTCACCCCGCCGGGTCGTGCGCCTCGGGGTCCTCGCGCTGCTCGCCGGCGCGGTCGTCCTGATGGCGGCCCTCGACGCCGACGCGGGCGCGGAGATCGTCACCCTCCCCCTGCTCCTGATCGGCCTCGGCATGGGTGCGCTCGCCTCCCAGCTGGGCTCGGTCACCGTCTCCGCCGTCCCCGACCGGCAGAGCGCGGAGGTCGGCGGCATCCAGAACTCCGTCACCAACCTCGGCGCCTCCATCGGCACCGCCCTGGCCGGCTCGCTCATGATCGCGGTGCTCACCTCCTCGTTCCTGACCAGCGTGGAGCAGAACCCGGCCATCCCCGCCGACGTCAAGAGCACCGCCTCCGTCGAGCTGGAGAGCGGCGTCCCGTTCCTCTCCGACGCCCAGCTCACGACCGCCCTCGACGAGGCCGGCGTCAGCCCCGAGGTCGCCGACGCCGCGCTGGAGGTCAACGCCGCCGCCCGCCTCGACGGCCTGCGCGCCGCCCTCGCGATCCTGGCCGCGGCCTCCGCCCTGGCCCTCTTCTTCACCTCGTCCATCCCCAGAACCCAGCCAGGCGCACCGGCGCCCCCACGACCGGACGCCTGAGACGCCTGAGACGCCTGAGACGCCTGAGACACCTGAGATGCCTGAGACGTCGCGGGACCGGCCGGGATCCGCGGGGAACGGGCGCACCGGTCCGCGTCTGCGACACTGGTAGCACCATGCCCAAGCCCGGAGAACTCACTTTCGTCGCCCCGCGCGGAGCCAAGCAGCCCCCGCGGCACCTCGCCGACCTCACGCCCGCCGAGCGCAAGGAGGCGGTCGCCGCGATCGGCGAGAAGCCGTTTCGCGCCAAGCAGCTGTCCACGCACTACTTCGCGCGCTACGCGCACGACCCGGCGGAGTGGACCGACATCCCGGCCGGTTCGCGCGAGAAGCTGGCGGGGGAGCTGCTGCCCGACCTGATGTCGGTGGTGCGGCACATCTCGTGCGACGACGACACCACCCGCAAGACGCTGTGGCGGCTGCACGACGGCACGCTCGTCGAGTCGGTGCTCATGCGCTACCCGGACCGGGTGACCATGTGCATCTCCTCGCAGGCGGGCTGCGGGATGAACTGCCCGTTCTGCGCCACCGGCCAGGCGGGGCTCGACCGCAACCTGTCCACGGCCGAGATCGTGCACCAGATCGTCGACGGCATGCGCGCCCTGCGCGACGGCGAGGTCCCCGGCGGGCCGGCCCGGCTGTCCAACATCGTCTTCATGGGCATGGGCGAGCCGCTCGCCAACTACAAGCGGGTCGTCGGCGCCGTCCGCCGGCTCACCGACCCCGAGCCGGACGGCCTCGGCCTGTCCCAGCGCGGCATCACCGTCTCCACCGTCGGGCTCGTCCCGGCGATGCTGCGGTTCGCCGACGAGGGCTTCAAGTGCCGCCTCGCGGTCTCGCTGCACGCCCCCGACGACGAGCTGCGCGACACCCTGGTCCCCGTGAACACCCGGTGGAAGGTCCGCGAGGTCCTCGACGCCGCCTGGGAGTACGCGGAGAAGTCCGGGCGCCGCGTCTCCATCGAGTACGCCCTGATCCGGGACATCAACGACCAGGCCTGGCGCGGCGACCTCCTCGGCAAGCTGCTCAAGGGCAAGCGGGTGCACGTCAACCTGATCCCGCTGAACCCGACGCCCGGTTCGAAGTGGACCGCGTCCCGTCCCGAGGACGAGAAGGCGTTCGTCGAGGCCATCGCCCGGCACGGCGTGCCCGTCACCGTCCGCGACACCCGCGGACAGGAGATCGACGGTGCCTGTGGACAGCTGGCCGCCGCCGAACGCTGACCTTGTACCCTGAGCTCGAACACATCTTCATATTCCGACAGGGGAGCGCCACAGCGCTGAGAGTGCGGTGACCGTCAGACCGCAGACCCTCTGAACCTCGCCCAGGTCATTCTGGGTAGGAAGTTCGGTCGTAACTCGAGCTGTTGCGCCCTGCCCGCGTCCGGTTTCCCGGGCGCGGGCGGGGCCGCGTCTCTTCCTGGAGACCCCAGGAGGAAAACCACGTGAACACCAAGAAGGCCGCCGCCGTCGCGATCGTCGCGGCGCTCGGCGTCACCACCCTCGCCGCCTGCGGCGGCGGGGACGGCGGCAAGGACAAGGCCACCGGCACGCCCGCGCCGAAGACCGTCACGCTCGTCAGCCACGACTCCTTCAACGCCTCCAAGGAGGTGCTGGCGGAGTTCACCCGGCAGACCGGTTTCACGGTCAAGGTCCTCAAGAGCGGCGACGCCGGCGAGGCCGTCAACAAGGAGATCCTGACCAAGGGCTCCCCCCAGGGCGACGTCTTCTTCGGCGTCGACAACACCCTGCTCTCCCGCGCCCTCGACAACGGCATCTTCACGCCGTACGAGGCGAAGGGCCTGAACCGGATCCCCGCCGCGCTCCAGCTGGACAAGGAGCACCGGGTCACCCCGATCGACTCCGGCGACATCTGCGTCAACTACGACAAGCAGTACTTCGCCGGCAAGAAGCTGGCGCCGCCGCAGTCCTTCGACGACCTGGCCAAGCCCGCGTACAAGGACCTCCTCGTCGTCGAGAACCCCGAGCGCTCCTCCCCGGGCCTCGGCTTCCTCCTCGGCACCGCCGCCGAGTACGGCGACGGAGGCTGGCAGGACTACTGGAAGAAGCTCAAGGCCAACGGCGTGAAGACCGTCGACAGCTGGGAGCTCGCCTACAACCAGGAGTTCTCCGGCTCCGCCGGCGGCAAGAAGGCCAAGGGCGACCGCCCGCTCGTCGTCTCCTACGCCTCCAGCCCGCCGGTCGAGGTGCTCTACTCCGAGCCCCAGCCGAAGGTGGCGCCCACCGGTGTCTCCACCGGCACCTGCTTCCGGCAGACCGAGTTCGCGGGCCTGCTGAACGGGGCGAAGAACCCCGAGGGCGGCAAGGCGCTGATCGACTTCCTGATCTCCAAGAAGTTCCAGGACGACATGCCGCTCCAGATGTTCGTCAACCCGGTCACGACCGACGCGACCCTCCCCGAGCTGTTCACCAAGCACGGCGTGGTCGTCGACAAGCCGGAGACCATGGCGCCCGACAAGATCGCCGCCAACCGTGACCAGTGGATCCAGCAGTGGACCTTGCTCGTCCTGAAGTAGCCCGCCCGGGCCGTACGGGGAACGTGGCGCGGCTCGCCCTCATGGTGCTGCCCGTCGCGTTCTTCGCGGTCTTCTTCGCCTGGCCCGTCGCCTCGATCGTCGAGCGCGGGCTCAGGCCGGACGGGCACTGGGAGCTCGGCCGCTTCGCCCAGACGCTGAGCAGCCCGGAGATCCTCGACGTCCTGTGGTTCACGCTGTGGCAGGCGCTCGCCTCCACCGCGCTCACCCTGCTCGTCGCCCTGCCCGGCGCGTACGTCTTCGCCCGGTTCGACTTCCCCGGCAAGGGGCTGCTGCGGGCCGTCGTCACCGTGCCGTTCGTGCTGCCCACCGTCATGGTCGGTACCGCGTTCCTCGCGCTGCTGGGTCGCCGCGGACTGCTCGACGAGCTGTGGGGGGTCCGCCTCGACACCAGCGTCTGGGCCATCCTCATCGCCCACGTCTTCTTCAACTACGCCGTCGTCGTCCGCACCGTCGGCGGCCTCTGGTCCCAGCTGGACCCCCGCCAGGAAGAGGCCGCCCGGGTGCTCGGAGCCTCCCGCTGGCGGGCCTGGCGCACGGTGACCCTGCCGGCCCTCGGGCCGTCCGTCGCCGCTGCCGCGCTCATGGTCTTCCTGTTCACCGCGAGCTCCTTCGGCATCGTGCAGATCCTCGGCGGCCCCGCGTACTCCACCCTGGAGACCGAGATCTACCGGCAGACCGCCGACCGGCTCCAGCTGTCCACGGCCGCCGTCCTCACCCTGGTGCAGTTCGTCGCCGTCGGCGCGATCCTCGCCGTGCACGCCCGGACGGTGCGCCGCCGGGAGACCGCGCTGAAGCTGGTCCCGCCGGAACGGACCGCCGCCCGCCCGCGCGGCGCCGGGCAGTGGCTGCTGCTCGGCGCGGTCCTGCTCTCCATCGGCCTGCTGATCCTCGCGCCGCTCGGCGTCCTCGTCGAACGCTCCCTCGCCACCTCCACCGGCTACGGCCTCGACCACTACCGCGCGCTGCAGTCCGTCGACGAGAACGGCACCTTCCTCGTGCCGATGACCGACACCATCGTCAACTCCCTCCAGTACGCGCTGGCCGCCACCGCCATCGCCGTCGTCATCGGCGGCCTCGCCGCGGCGGCCCTGACCCGGCGTGCCGGACGTCTGGTCCGCGGCTTCGACGCGCTGCTCATGCTGCCGCTCGGGGTGTCCGCCGTCACCGTCGGCTTCGGCTTCCTCATCACCCTCGACGAGCCGCCGCTCGACCTGCGGGCCAGCTGGATCCTGGTGCCGCTCGCCCAGGCCCTGGTCGGCGTCCCCTTCGTCGTACGGACCATGCTGCCCGTGCTCCGCGCGGTCGACGAACGGCTCCGGGAGGCCGCCGCCGTGCTCGGCGCGTCGCCCTGGCGGGCCTGGCACGAGGTCGACCTGCCCCTCGTGCGGCGGGCGCTGCTCATCGCCGCCGGCTTCGCCTTCGCCGTCTCGCTCGGCGAGTTCGGCGCCACGGTCTTCATCGCCCGCCCCGACAACCCGACCCTGCCGGTGGCCGTGGCCCGGCTCCTGGGTCGGCCGGGCGAGCTCAACTACGGCCAGGCCATGGCCCTCTCGACGATCCTCATGGTGGTGTGCGCGGTGTCCCTGCTGCTCCTCGAACGGCTCCGCAACGACCGGACCTCGGGGGAGTTCTGATGCTGACGCTCCACGACGCGACCGTACGGTTCGGGGACCGTGCGGTGCTCGACGCGGTGGACCTGGAGGTCGCCGACCACGAGATCGTGTGCGTGCTCGGCCCCAGCGGCAGCGGCAAGTCCACCCTGCTGCGGGCCGTCGCCGGACTCCAGCCGCTCTCCGCCGGCCGGGTGCTGCTCGGCGGCACGGACCAGACCGGGGTGCCGGTGCACCGGCGCGGGGTCGGCCTCATGTTCCAGGACCACCAGCTGTTCCCGCAGCGGGACGTCGCCGGGAACGTGGCGTTCGGGCTGCGCATGCACGGGGTCGCCAAGGCCGAACAGGGTGCCCGCGTCGAGGAGTTGCTCGACCTCGTCGGCCTTCCCGGGGCCGGCCGCCGGGCCGTCTCCTCGCTCTCCGGCGGTGAACAGCAGCGCGTCGCCCTCGCCAGGGCGCTCGCGCCCCGCCCCCGGCTGCTCATGCTGGACGAACCCCTCGGCCAGCTCGACCGGGGCCTGCGGGAGCGGCTCGTCGTCGAACTCCGCGGCCTCTTCGCGCGGTTGGGCACCACGGTGCTCGCCGTCACCCACGACCAGGGCGAGGCCTTCGCGCTCGCCGACCGGGTCGTGGTCATGCGGGACGGGCGCATCGCCCAGACCGGCACGCCCCTGGAGGTCTGGGGGCGGCCCGCCTCCGAGTTCGTGGCCCGTTTCCTCGGCTTCGACAACGTGGTCGCGGCCACCGTCACCGGAGCCGCCGCCGACACCGTCTGGGGCAAGATCCCCGTCCCCGACGGCTCCCCCCAGGGCGAACGCCGTCTCCTGGTCCGCCCCGGCGGCGTGCGCCTCGTCGCCCCCGGCGAGGGCCTGAACTGCCGCGTCGCGTCCCGTACCTTCCGCGGCAACCACGTCGCCGTCCGGCTCCACCCGGTCGAAGGCCCGCCCCTGGAGGCGGAGTTCCCGCTGCGCGAGGCGCCGGACGAGGGCGCGGAGGCGGACGTGGTGTTCCGCGCCGAGGACGTGGTGGTGCTGGAGGGGCGGTGACCGGAGGCGTCGCCGACGGCCGACCCGCGCGCGGTCGTGGCCGGCCCTCGCGCCGCCCCGCCCGCCCGTCAACAGCGCCCGCACGCCCTGCGGGTCGCCCGCTGGTGGACGTGGGTCGCCCGGCCCAGGGACAGGCCGAAGACGCAGAAGCCGCCGTAGGCGACGGCGACCACCCAGGGGGCGTGGTCGGCGAGACCGGTCTCGACGACCCCGGTCCAGGCCAGGAGACCGAGCACCGCGAGGAAGACGCCGAACGGGGCCAGCGCGCCCGCCCCGGCCCAGCCGAGGCCCAGCAGCAGCGGCCGGGGCAGCCGCCGGCCCCACGGCCGGGTCAGCGCGACCGCCAGCAGCATCCCGATCACGGCCAGGACCGCCGTGACGTCGACCCCGTGGTCGTACAGCCACAGCCCCAGGTCGCTGGTGTACCGCGGATCGGCACCGGGCCTGCCGACGCCCGTGTACCCGGGCGTGAGACCCAGCGCCCACGCCGTCTTCAGGGCGGTGTACGGGACGAGCGCGGCGACGGCCACCCGTCCCGCACGGCTCGCGTCGCCCGCCACCGCCGCCTCCCGGCCGCCGCAGTACGCGCAGCTCCCGAGCCGCGCGCGACGCCCGGCCAGCGCGGCGCACCCCCACAGCACGGCGCCCAGGATCGCCAGGCCCTGGTTGGACCAGGACGCCCAGTCCATCGGCTCCTGGTGACGCGACAGGAAGAACAGCAGGCGCACCGGGCTGAGCAGGAAGACGAACCCCGAGGTCACGCACAGCCCGACGACCGCCCACGCGCCCGCCGTCAGCCCCCGCGCCCCGGGCCTGCGGAGCAGCGCGTACGCGAGGACGGCGGCGGCCCCGTACAGCCCGGCCGCGGCCGCCTCGAAGCCCGGCCCCGTGCCCTTGCCGAGCAGCGCGTACCCGAAGGCCGGTCCGGTGGCGGCGGCGAGGGCCGCGCCCGCCGCGTACAGCACGGACCAGACGAGGGCGGCGCGACCCGCCCACGACGGCCAGTCGGCCAGGAACATCGCTCTCTTCGTGGTCATGCCACGAGCCTTCCGGCCGGGCCCGGCCCGCGCGTCCGACCAGGGTCGTGACCGGGTCCGCCGCGCGGGGGAGCGACCCCGCGTGCCCACGCCCCTGCGCGTCTAGCCGGCGGCCAGCCGCGCCAACGCCTCCGGCGCCTCGTCGATCGAGTCGACCAGCGCGATCCGCGCCGCCATCGGGCGCCCCTCGGCCAGGGTGCGGAGCAGCGGCCAGGCCGGGAGGCGGTCGGTCCAGTGGGCCCGGTCCACCAGGACCATCGGGGTCGGCTCGCCGCGCGACCCGTAGTAGTTCGGCGTCGCGTTGTCGAAGATCTCCTGCACGGTGCCGGCGGCGCCCGGGAGGAAGACGACCCCGGCGTTCGACCGGGCCAGCAGGCCGTCCTCGCGGGTCGCGTTGGCGAAGTACTTGCCGATGCGGGCGGCGAAGGCGTTGGGCGGCTCGTGCCCGTAGAACCAGGTGGGGATGGAGACCGAGCCGCCGCCGCGCGGCCAGCGCGCCCGCACCTCGAAGGCGGCGCGGGCCCAGTCGGTCACCGAGGGCGTGAACGAGGGGGCCTTCGCGAGCAGTTCCAGGGCCTCGTCGAGGACGTGGTCCTGGAACGGGGCGGTGTACGCGCCCAGGTTGGCGGCCTCCATCGCGCCCGGTCCGCCGCCCGTCGCCACCGTCAGCCCCGCGCGCGTCAGTGACCGCCCGAGCCGGGCGGCGCCCGCGAACGCGTCCGTGCCCCGGCCCATGCGGTGTCCGCCCATCACGCCCACGACGCGGGCGAGAGCGAGGTCCTCGTCCAGCGCGTCCGAGATCGCGTCGTCGTGGAGGGAGCGCAGCATCGAGGAGAAGATGTCGCCGTCGCCCTTGGTCCGCTGGAACCAGTCGTACGAGCGGGCGTCGGGCGTCGAGGCGTACGGCTGGGTGGTGACGCCCTCGAACAGTTCCTCGGGGGAGTAGAGCCGGGCCCGGTACGGATCGAACGGCAGGTGCGGCACCGGCGGGAACACCAGCGCGCCGTCCGCCCGGACCTTGGCGGCGGCCTCGGGCTGCATGGGGCAGCCCAGGAAGACGGCGTCCGTGGTGGAGGCGGAGAGCAGGGCGAAGGTGCGGTCGGTCAGGTCGACGGACTGGATCCGGTACGAGGAGAGGGAGCCGTGCGTGCGGAGCACGGCGTCGAACTCGTCCGGGGAATGGATCTCCCGGTCCTGCCGGTGGGTCGCCATGGAGTCACGATAGGGGGTTCGGCCGCGGGGCGGTGGGGGCTGGGCCGTGTGCGGGCCGTGGACGGCCCGGGGCCGGGGACCGCGCCCGGCCTCCGGCCGGGCCGGGCTCCCTGGATGGCGACGGTGGGCGTGGCCTCTCGCCCCCTCAGCCCTTCAGCGGTACCGCCGCCAGTTCTCCCACCGCCCAGGTCAGGGGGACGAAGACGGTCAGGAGGGCGGCGGCCCTCAGGAGGGCCGTGGTGCGCAGGACGCCCGGTGGGGCGCCGATGCGCAGGAGGGCTTCGGTGGTGTGGGCGCGGGACTGCCTGGATTCGAGGGCCGCGGTCAGGAGGGTCGCCGTCGTGCAGGCCACGACCAGGGCGGCGCCCAGGCCGGCCAGCGGGCCGAAGTCGGTGTTCAGGGCGAGCGCCGCCAGCGCGCCCGAGCCGACCGCGCACACCACGCCCAGCGGGCGTCCGATGCGGCGGGACTCGTCCATCAGGACCCGGCCCGCGAGGAGGCGTACCGCTCCGGGGCGCACCATCTGGAGCAGGCGGCCGCACCAGTGGGTCAGGCCGGGGCCGGCCATCGCCAGGCCGATCGCGGTGAGGATCCAGCCGGCCAGGACGCCTCCGCTGCCGTTGCGGCCTGCGTACGTTTCGAGGGCCAGGCCCACGGCCAGCAGCGCCACGCCCCAGGGGAGGCCGGTGGGGTGCGGGGCGACGTCCGGCCGGGGGCGGGGGCGGGGGCGGAGGGACAGGCCGGCCGCCGTGGCCGCCACGACGGGGAGGATCGCGAGCAGGGTGAGCGCCGCCGCGAGCGGGATGGGCTGGTCGGCGGCGAGGAGCTCCGCCGCGGCACCGTCGAAGGGCAGCCCGGTGATGTCGCCGCGCAGGTGCAGGTAGAACAGGAGGGCCAGGGCCGAGCCGAGGGTGGTGGCGACCGCCGTGGAGGCCGCCGCCAGTGCGGTGAGGCGGGTGGGGCCGAGGCCGACCGCGTCGAGGCCCTGCCGGGGCCGGGTGCTGGGGTCGGTGCGGGCGACCGCCACCGCGAACTGCACCGTCGCGGCGAGCGGCAGCGCGCACCACAGCAGGCGCAGCACGGAGGCGGAGGACTGGGCGGGGTGCCCGACCGCGTGGCCGAGGGCGCAGAGCAGGAGGAAGCCCACCCCGGCGGCCGCCGCGGCCACCAGCAGGCGGCGCAGCTGGACGAGGGGGTGGGCGCCGCGGACTAGACGGAGAGCGAGCACGCCGTGACGCCCTCCGCCCCGGTGGCCGGCGGTACGGAGCCGACGCGGCGTCCGTCGAGGAGCGCGACCGAGCGGTCGGCGAGCGCGGCGACCTCGGGGTCGTGGGTCGCGAGCAGCACGGTGATCCGGTGGGAGCGGGCCGCCGCGGTGAGGGTGCGCAGCACCTGGGCGCCGTCCGCGCGGTGCAGGGCGGCGGTCGGCTCGTCGGCGAAGAGCACCGAGGGGGTGGTGACGAGGGCGCGGGCGAGGGCGATCCGCTGGCGCTGGGAGTGGGTGAGGGCGTGCGGCCGCTTCCGGGCGCAGGCGCCGATGTCGAGCCGGTCGAGCCATTCCAGGGCGGCGGTCTTCGCGGCCCGGTGGGAGATGCCGCGCATCAGCAGGGGGAGGGCGGCGTTCTCCCAGCCGGTGAGTTCTGGGACCAGGCCGGGCTCGGGGTCGATCCAGCCGAAGCGCTCGCGCCGGACGCGTTCGCGCTGGGCGGTGCCGAGGGTGTGGACGGGGGCGCTGTTGAACCAGACCTCGCCCTGCTGGGCGACGGTCTGGCCGGAGAGGCACCTCATCAGGGTGGTCTTGCCGCTGCCGCGCGGTCCGACGAGGGCGAGGATCTCGCCTTCCCGTACGCCGAGGGAGACGCCGGTCAGGACGTCCGTGCCGTCCAGGGTGCAGTGCAGGGAACGCGCCCAGAGCACGTCGTTGTCCGGTGGGGCCATCGCGTACACCTCGATGTCGAAGCCAAACAGAGTCCGTTCCCCCGTCCGGGGGAACGAGGAGACGGTCCTGTCGGTCACTGGGACTCTTCGGGCGTCACTGGGCACCGTAAGGATTCAGATCAGCTTGTACGGACAGCACGCGGCCCGGGCCGCCGCCATCCACTCGGATGGCGGCATGCCCGGGCCGGGGTCACGCCGTGAGGGCGGCGTGGCGCACGTCGAGATCTACAGCTTCGTCCAGGCCTCGGTGAGGGTGGCGCGGAGGATCTGCTCGATCTCGTCGAACGTGGACTGGTCCGCGATCAGCGGCGGAGCCAGCTGGATGACCGGGTCGCCACGGTCGTCGGCGCGGCAGTAGAGGCCGTTCTCGTACAGCGCCTTGGAGAGGTAGCCGTAGAGGACGCGCTCCACCTCCTCGTCGTTGAAGGACTCCTTGGTGACCTTGTCCTTGACGAGCTCGATGCCGTAGAAGAAGCCGTTGCCGCGGACGTCGCCGACGATCGGCAGGTCGTGCAGCTTCTGCAGGGTCGAGAAGAAGTTGCCCTCCTGGTCCAGCACGTGCTGGTTCAGGCCCTCCTTGTCGAAGATGTCGAGGTTCGCCAGGGCCACGGCGGAGGACACCGGGTGACCACCGAAGGTGTAGCCGTGCAGGAAGGTGTTGTCGCCCTTGTAGAACGGCTCCGCGATGCGGTCCGAGACGATGCAGGCGCCGATCGGGGAGTAGCCCGAGGTCATGCCCTTGGCGCAGGTGATCATGTCCGGCACGTAGCCGAACTTGTCACAGGCGAACATCGTGCCGAGGCGGCCGAAGGCGCAGATCGTCTCGTCGGAGACGAGCAGCACGTCGTACTGGTCGCAGATCTCGCGGACGCGCTGGAAGTACCCGGGCGGCGGCGGGAAGCAGCCGCCGGCGTTCTGCACCGGCTCCAGGAAGACGGCCGCGACGGTGTCGGGGCCCTCGAAGAGGATCTGCTGCTCGATCTGGTCGGCGGCCCAGCGGCCGAAGGCCTCGGGGTCGTCGCCGTGGATCGGGGCGCGGTAGATGTTGGTGTTCGGCACCTTGTGCGCGCCGGGGACCAGCGGCTCGAAGGGGGCCTTCAGGGCCGGGAGACCGGTGATGGACAGGGCGCCCTGCGGGGTGCCGTGGTAGGCGACCGCACGCGAGATGACCTTGTACTTGGTGTGCTTGCCCTGCAGCTTGAAGTACTGCTTGGCCAGCTTCCACGCGGTCTCGACGGCCTCGCCGCCACCGGTGGTGAAGAAGACCTTGTTCAGGTCGCCGGGGGCGTAGTCCGCCAGACGCTCGGCGAGCTCGACGGCCTTGGGGTGCGCGTACGACCACACGGGGAAGAACGCGAGCTCCTGGGCCTGCTTGTACGCGACCTCGGCCAGCTCCTTGCGGCCGTGACCGGCGTTCACCACGAACAGGCCCGCGAGGCCGTCGAGGTAGCGCTTGCCCTTGTCGTCGAAGATGTAGGTGCCCTCACCGCGGACGATGGTGGGGACGGGGTTGTTCTCGTACGACGACATGCGGGTGAAGTGCATCCACAGGTGGTCGTAGGCGGTTTTCGAGAGGTCCTGGCTCACGGCTATCGGGTTCCCCACATATAGGTCTGCTTCTTGAGCTTCAGGTAGACGAAGCTCTCGGTGGAGCGCACCCCGGGGAGGGTGCGGATGCGCTTGTTGATCACATCCAGGAGGTGGTCGTCGTCCTCGCAGACGACCTCCACCATCAGGTCGAACGAGCCCGCGGTCATCACCACGTACTCGCATTCGGCCATGGCGGTCAGAGCCTCCGCGACCGGATCCAGGTCACCCTCGACGTTGATGCCGACCATCGCCTGCCGCCGGAAGCCCACGGTGAGCGGGTCGGTGACGGCGACGATCTGCATGACGCCCTGGTCGAGCAGCTTCTGGACGCGCTGTCGTACGGCGGCTTCGGAGAGGCCGACGGCCTTTCCGATGGCTGCGTAGGGACGGCGACCGTCCTCCTGGAGCTGTTCGATGATCGCCAGGGAGACGGCATCGATCGTCGGGGACGAACCGGTTCCGGTTCTGGAGTCTGTGCTTCGACTGGCCACGACCTCACTGTGCACCGAACCTCGTCGGTCTGGCAACCCCAGAGTGATGAAATCCGTTGTTCTGAGGTCCGGATCTCACTGAATCCGAAGTTGGCGGGGGTCGGGCCTGTTGAAAGCGTCAGCGGACCGATTAGGCTGAGGTGTCTCGCCCATCGGGACGCCGCACGATGGAGTGCGGAGTACAGAACGTGACAGGAGGGGTGGCAAGTGACCACCGAGCTGCGTCGGCTGCGCAACTACATCAACGGGGAGTTCCGGGATGCGGCCGACGGCCGCACGATCGACGTGATCAACCCTGCCACCGGTGAGGCGTACGCGACCTCCCCGCTCTCCGGCCAGGCCGACGTCGATGCCGCCATGGAGGCCGCCGCGGCCGCCTTCCCCGCCTGGCGCGACACCACGCCGTCCGAGCGCCAGAAGGTCCTCCTCAAGATCGCGGACGCCTTCGAGGAGCGCGCCGAGGACCTGATCGCCGCCGAGGTCGAGAACACCGGCAAGCCGGTCGCCCTCACCGCGAGCGAGGAGGTTCCGCCGATGGTGGACCAGATCCGCTTCTTCGCGGGTGCCGCCCGTATGCTCGAGGGCCGCTCGGCCGGCGAGTACATGGAGGGCATGACCTCGATCGTCCGCCGCGAGCCGGTTGGCGTCTGCGCCCAGGTCGCGCCGTGGAACTACCCGATGATGATGGCCGTGTGGAAGTTCGCCCCGGCCCTCGCCGCGGGCAACACGGTCGTCCTCAAGCCCTCGGACACGACCCCCGCGTCGACCGTCCTGATGGCCGAGATCATCGGCTCGATCGTGCCCAAGGGCGTCTTCAACGTCATCTGTGGCGACCGCGAGACCGGCAAGGCGATGGTCGAGCACCCGACCCCGGCGATGGCCTCCATCACCGGCTCGGTGCGCGCCGGCATGCAGGTCGCCGAGTCGGCGGCCAAGGACGTCAAGCGCGTCCACCTGGAGCTGGGCGGCAAGGCCCCGGTCGTGGTCTTCGAGGACACCGACGTGGAGAAGGCCGTCGAGGACATCTCCGTGGCGGGCTTCTTCAACGCCGGCCAGGACTGCACGGCCGCGACCCGCGTCCTGGTCCACGAGTCGATCCACGACGAGTTCGTCGCCGCCCTCGCCAAGGCGGCGAGCGAGACCAAGACCGGTCAGCCGGACGACGAGGACGTGCTCTACGGTCCGCTGAACAACGCCAACCAGCTCAAGCAGGTCAGCGGCTTCATCGACCGTCTGCCGGCGCACGCCAAGGTCGAGGCGGGTGGCCACCAGGTCGGCGAGAAGGGCTACTTCTACGCCCCGACCGTCGTCTCCGGCCTCAAGCAGGACGACGAGATCGTCCAGAACGAGGTCTTCGGCCCGGTCATCACGGTCCAGTCCTTCACGGACGAGGCCCAGGCGCTGGAGTTCGCCAACGGCGTCGAGTTCGCCCTGGCCTCCTCGGTCTGGACGAAGGACCACGCCCGCGCGATGCGCATGTCCAAGTCGCTCGACTTCGGCTGTGTGTGGATCAACACCCACATCCCGCTGGTCGCCGAGATGCCCCACGGCGGCTTCAAGAAGTCCGGCTACGGCAAGGACCTGTCGGCGTACGGCTTCGACGACTACACGCGCATCAAGCACGTGATGACGTCCCTGGGCTGATCCGGCCCGCTCCGCGCGGCCCCGGCACGTCGATCGACCTGATCGACAAGGTGTCGGGGCCGTGCCGTCCCGGTCGACGGACCGTCCATTGCCGCTGGTCGCCGGGGGCGACCATGCTGTGCGGGTGACAGCCAGAGCCAGAGTTCCCGCCCGTCCGCACCCGTCCCGCCGCGACCTGGTGCGGGGGATCGGCGGTGCCGGCGCCGCCGCGCTCCTCGCCGGATGCGGGGTGCCCGCCGCGTACGTCGATCCGCAGGACCGGGCCGGGCGGGACCTGTCCGCGCGGGACCGGGTGCTGCACTTCGCGAACTGGCCGCTCTACATCGACACCGACGACGACGACAAGTCGAAGCGGCCCACCCTGGACGCCTTCCAGAAGCGGACCGGGATCTCCGTGCGCTACACCGAGGAGATCAACGACAACGACGAGTTCTTCGGCAAGGTCGGCCCGGCCCTGATGAACCACCAGGAGACCGGCCGGGACCTCATCGTGGCCAGCGACTGGATGGCCGCCCGCTACGTGCGGCTCGGCTGGGTCCAGGAGATGGACCGGGCCAGGCAGCCCAACGTCGCCACGCACCTGGACCCGCTGCTGCGCAACCCCGCCTTCGACGAGGGCCGGCTGCACTCGGTGCCCTGGCAGTCCGGGATCACCGGCATCGCGTACAACCGCAGGAAGCTGGGCCGGGAGATCCGCTCCATCAAGGAGCTGTGGGCCGACGACCTGCGCGGCAAGGTCACCCTGCTGTCCGGGCTCGACGAGTCCTTCTCGCTGCTCATGCAGGGCATGGGCGTCGACGTCACCCGCTGGACCGCGGACGACTTCCACGCGCTGTGCGAGGAGATCGAGGGCCTGGTCCGCCGCAAGCACATCCGCCGCTTCACCGGCAACGACTACATCAAGGACCTGTCCACCGGCGACGTGCTCGCCTGCCAGGCGTACTCCGGCGACATCATCCAGCTCAAGGCCGACAACCCCGACATCGAGTTCGTCGTGCCCGAGGAGGGCGCCGAGCTGTGGGCCGAGTCGCTGATGATCCCCAACCTGGCCCAGCACAAGACCAGCGCCGAGCGGCTCGTCGACTACTACTACGAGCCCGAGGTCGCCGCCGAGCTCGCCTCCTGGGTCAACTACGTCTGCCCGGTCCCCGCGGCCCGCGACGTCCTCGCCGACTCGGGCGACGAGGAGCTGGCGGCCCTCGCCGAGGACCCGCTGATCTTCCCGGACGACGCGATGCGCACCCGGCTCGCCATCGCGCGGGACATATCCGCCGACGAGCGTGCCGAGTTCGCGAAGCGGTGGAACTCCATCGTCGGCCTGTGAGCAGGGGGTCCCGCGCGCGGGACCCCCTTTTTTGAACGCGTTCATGGGGGGCGTACGCTGCCCTCATGAACGACACGAACGGGCCCAGAGCCCTCCTCAAGCGCATTCGCGTCTGGCTGGTCGTCTTCATCGTCTGTCTGGTGCTGAGCGGCGCCACCGCGTTCCCGCTCGTCACCGAACTGCGCCTCGCCGACGGGGCGCTGGACACCTGGGCCGCACCCTTGGCCGACGCCTTCCCCGGCCTCGCCGAGTGGATCTCCCGCGTCCGCACCGGCCTCGAGGGCGCCGACGCCCGGGCCCCGTACCTCCTCTACGGCACCGACTGGCTGGCCTTCGCCCACCTCGTCATCGCCGTCGCCTTCTACGGGCCCTACCGCGACCCGGTCCGCAACATCTGGGTGATCGAGTTCGGCATGATCGCCTGCGTCGGCATCATCCCGCTGGCCCTGATCTGCGGACCGCTGCGCGGCATCCCCTTCTGGTGGTCGGTGATCGACATGTCCTTCGGGGTCTTCGGCATCCTGCCGCTGCTCGCCGTCCGCCGGCTGATCAAGCGCCTCGAAGCCCTGCAGACTTCGGCCGCGCCCGTCCTCACTTCGACGGCAGGCCGTACGCCGACACCATGATCCCCAGTGCCGTCCTGTTCATGTCCTGGCCCTTCGCGTCCGTCGCGTTGACGCTGTAGACCAGGGTCCGCTCACCGTGGCGGGTCGAGGCGATGGCGGTGTTGTACCCCCAGCGGCCACCCGTCTTGCCCCACACCTCGCGCCCGCCCAGCTTCTTCATCGACAGACCCACGGAGTACGCGGCCGGGTCACCGGTCCTGAAGTCCGCCACCTTCGGCAGCGTGAACATCTCCTCCAGGAGCGGTCCGCGCACCACCCGGCCCGCGAACAGGGCCTTCGTGAAGCGCTCCAGGTCCGCCGTGGTGGAGATCAGGTCCCCGGCGGCCCAGCCGTCCGTCGCCCCCCACACGGAGACGTCCCGCAGCCCGGTCGTCCCGTCGTCCAGCCGCATCCACTGGTAGCCGTGGTTGTACCGGCCCTCGATCCGGGGGCTCGCACCGGGGAAGTACGTGTCGCGCAGCCCCAGCGGCCGCAGCACGCGCGCGCTCACCTGGTGCTCGTACGAGTCGCCCGTCACGCGCTCGATGATCAGACCGGCGATGGTGTAGCCGATGTTCAGATAGTGCTGCTTCCCACCGGGAGCGAACTCGCGCGGCTGCGCGGTCGCCGAGCGGACCAGGTCGCGCGGGTCGTACTCCACGAAACGGCGCGCGTACCACTCCTCGACCGTCTCGCCCGGCAGCTCGGCCGCCGGGATGCCGTGCGTGTGGTTCAGCAGCTGGCGCACCGTCACCTCGCCGTACGCCGCCGGGATCAGCTCCGGCAGGTACGAGCGGGCCGTCCGGTCCAGGTCGATCCGGCCCTCGCCGGCCAGTTGGAGCGCCACCGCCGCCGTGAACACCTTCGTCACCGAACCCGCCCGGAACCGGGCCCCCGCCTCGGCCGCGCGACCGGACCTCAGGTCCCGCACGCCCGAAGCGCCCTGCCAGACGCCCTCCGTGCCCCCGACCCGGACCAGCGCCGCCGTCGCGTCCTTCGACGGGAGGCCGGCGATCGCCGCCGCCAGGGCGGTGCCCGTCGCCGGGTCCACCGGGGCACCCGCGGAGGCGGTCCGGGCCGTCGCCGACACCGGGGCCGCGCCCGCCGGCAGGACCGCCGGACCCGCCGCGACCCCCAGGACGAGGGCGGCGGCCAGCAGCGTGCGGGTGGTGCTCTTCATGGTCAACTCCGTGGGTGTGAGCCGTTGTTCTCGATGGCTCCATCCTGCTGACCAGGGGCGATCCGCGGATCGCCCGCACCGGCGGTTCCCGCGGCCGGCTTTCCTCAACCGCGCGGGGGAGTCACCTCGGCACGCCTCCCCCGCGCGGGGGAGGGGGCCCCGCCGCCACGAGCCCCGTCTCGTACGCGCAGATCACCGCCTGGATCCGGTCCCGCAGACCCAGCTTCGCCAGCACGTTCCCCACGTGCGTCTTCACCGTGTGGTCGCTCACCACCAGCTCCGCCGCGATCTCCGCGTTCGACAGGCCCCGCGCCAGGAGCAGCAGCGTCTCGCGTTCCCGCCCCGTCAGCACGTCCAGCCGCGCGTCGGCCGGCGCGTCCGCCCGGCGCGGGGTGCCCGAGGTGTACTGCTCCACCAGCCGCCGCGCCACCGACGGCGCGAGCAGCGCCTCGCCCGCCGCGACCACCCGCACCGCGTGGACCAGGTCGTCCCGGCGCACGTCCTTCAGCAGGAAGCCGCTCGCGCCCGCGTGCAGCGCCTCGTACACGTACTCGTCCGAGTCGAAGGTCGTCAGGATCACCGTCCGGCACTCCGACTCCGCGCTGATCACCCGGCACGCCTCGATGCCGTCCATCCGGGGCATCCGGATGTCCAGCAGCGCCACGTCGGGCCGCAGCCGCCGCACCGTCTCCACCGCCGCGGCGCCGTCGCCGACCTCCGCGACCACCTCGATGTCCTCCTGCACGTCCAGGATCAGCGCGAACCCGCTGCGCACCAGCTCCTGGTCGTCCGCGACCACCACCCGCAGCGTCATCCCCGCACCTCCAGCGGGAGCACCGCCCGCAGCTCGAAACCGCGCCCGTCCGGGCCGGGGCCGGCCGACGCCGTCCCCCCGTGGGCGGCCGCCCGCTCCCGGACCCCGACGAGACCGTGCCCGCCGGAACCCCCGGGGCGCGGCCCGCGCCCGTCGTCCGTCACCCGGACCTCCACCTCGTCCCTCCCGTAGCCGAGGCGCACCGACACCGTCGTGGCCCCCGCGTGCCTGACCACGTTCGTCAGCGCCTCCTGCACGATCCGGAAGACGGTCGCCCCGGTCGCGGCCGGCAGCGGGCGCACCGTGCCGTCCGTCCCGTACCGCACGTCCAGGCCCCCGCCCCGAACCCGATCGACCAGCTCCGGCAGCCGGTCGACCCCCGGCTGCGGCTCCCGCGGCGCTTCCGGGCCGCCGCCCTCGTCCCGCAGCACGCCCAGCATCCCGCGCAGTTGCCGCATCGCGTCCCGCCCGGTCTCGGAGATCGCCTCGAACGCGGCCTCCGCCCGCTCGGGCGCCCGGCGCACGGCCAGCGGGCCGGCCTCCGCCTGCACGATCATCAGGCTCACCGCGTGCGACAGGATGTCGTGCATCTCCCGGGCGATCCGCGCCCGTTCCCGCGCGGCGGCCTGCTCCGCCTCCACCCGGTGGGCCCGCTGCCGGGCGTCGGTCAGCCGCCCGAAGGCGTACGCGGCGCCGAACACGAAGAGCGAGAAGGTCAGTTCGCGCGCCGACTGGGTGTTGAGCCAGACCGACACCGGCACCGCGACGAGCATCAGCAGCACCGTCACCAGCCGCTTCCACGGCGGCGACAGCACGGCGATCGTGTAGACGCTCACCAGGCCGGTGTACGGCAGCGGCTGCCCCGGCCCCTCCAGCGCCAGCTTGTACAGCGCGCCGGCCGCCAGCATCGCGAGCAGCACCGCCAGCGGCGCCCGGCGGCGCCACACCAGCGGCAGCACGCTCAGCGTCGTCAGGCCGTACGCGGGCCAGGTCGCCGGCTCCAGTTCGGGCGGGCGCGGAACGACGAAGGGCATCGTCATCGCCGCCTGCACGAGCAGGGCCAGGGCCGTGTCGACCGCCCAGGGGTGGTCCGCCGCCCAGGCCCTCAGCTCCTGGATCCCGCGGACCTCCCGGAGCCCCAGCCGCCCCTCCCGGATCCCCGCCCCGTCCCGTGCATCCCGAGTCCCCCGTATGCCCATTACGGCTTGCGGCCCACCGCTCCGTACTGCGCCACCTCGACCGCCTCCGGCGCCCGCCAGCGCGCGCACGACACGATGCCCGGCTCCAGCAGCTCCAGGCCGTCCAGGAACGACGCGAAGTCCTCCCGGCCGCGCGCCGTGATCGGCGGGGTCGCGTGGGCGTTCCAGAACTCCATCGCCGCGACGTTCCCCTCGCCGCCCAGCTCCGCGTCGAACGTCGGGTGCGTCAGCACCAGATGACTCCCGGACGGCAGCGCCGCCATCACCGTCCGCACGATCTGCCGGGCCTCGTCCGTGTCCAGGACGAAGTTCAGGATGCCCAGCATCAGCACCGCGACCGGCCGCGAGAGGTCCAGCGTCCGGCCGGCCGCCGCCAGGATCGTCCCCGGGTCGTGCGCGTCGGCGTCCACGTACTCGGTGACCCCCTGCGGCGCGCTCGTCAGGAGCGCCCGCGCGTGGGTCAGGACGATCGGGTCGTTGTCGACGTAGACCACGCGGGAGTCCGGCGCCACCCGCTGCGCGACCTCGTGGGTGTTGTCGGCCGTCGGCAGCCCCGTGCCGATGTCGAGGAACTGGCGCACCCCCGCCTCGGCCGCGAGGTACGTGACCGCCCGCCCCAGGAACGCCCGGTCCGCGCGCGCCACCGCGCCGATGCTCGGGTGGAAGGACGTGACCTGGTCGCCGACCGCGCGGTCCACCGGGTAGTTGTCCTTGCCGCCCAGCCAGTAGTTCCACACCCGTGCGTTGTGCGCGATGTCGGTGCGGATCCTGTCGTTCATCCTCGGCCCTTCCGCAGCACGCCGGCCAGCGTGTCGATCCGGTTGGTGGTGATCGAGTCCACCCCGTCGCGGATCAGCTTACGCATCGTCCAGGCGGTGTCCGCGGTCCAGGCCGAGACCAGCAGCCCGTCCTTGTGCACCCGCTCCACCAGCTCCCGACCGGCAAGGCCGAAACGGTAGTTGAGCCACCGGGGGCGCACCGCGTCCAGCAGCGCGCGGCGCGGCGGGACCAGCGTGTTCCAGGTCAGCGCGATCTCCGCGGCCGGGTCCGCCGCCCGCACCTGGAGCATCGCGACCGCCCCGGCGCAGTAGGAGACGCGCTCGCCCGCCCCGGACTCGCGGACGGTGCCCACGATCGTGCGCACCGAGCCCGCGTCGCCACCCGGCAGATCCAGCATCAGCCGGTGCGCCCCGGCCGCGATCAGCGCCTCGCGCAGGGTCGGCACACCCCCTCGGGTGACCTCCGCGACCTCGGCGACCGTCAGTGAGGAGAGCGGGCGCTCGACCTTCCAGAGGCGCTTGAGGGTGTCGTCGTGGAGCAGGACGGGGACGCCGTCCTTGGTGAGCCGGACGTCGACCTCCACCGCGTCCGCGCCCCGCTCGATCGCCGACAGGATCGAGGGGACGGTGTTCTCGCGGACGCGGTAGGGATCGCCGCGGTGGCCTACGACAGTGACGGGGTCCATGACCCCATTCTCCCGACGCTCAGCGCGCCAGCCACTGCTCCGTGTACGTGTCGATCTCCTCGACGATCCTGGCCTTGCCCGCCTCGTCGAGGAACGAGGCCTCCACCGCGTTCTTGGCGAGCGCGGCGACACCGCGCTCGTCCAGGCCGAGCAGGCGGGCGGCGACGGCGTACTCGTTGTTGAGGTCCGTGCCGAACATCGGCGGGTCGTCGCTGTTGACGGTCACCAGCACGCCCGCGTCCACCATCTGCCGGATGGGGTGGTCCTCCAGGCGCTCCACCGCGCGGGTGGCGATGTTCGAGGTCGGGCAGACCTCCAGGGCGATCCGGTGCTCGGCCAGGTGCTTGAGGAGCTCCGGGTCCTGGACCGAGCTGGTGCCGTGACCGATGCGCTCGGCGCCCAGGTCGTTCAGGGCGTCCCAGACCGTCTCCGGGCCCGTCGTCTCGCCCGCGTGCGGCACCGAGCGCAGACCGGCCGCGCGGGCACGGTCGAAGTACGGCTTGAACTGCGGGCGCGGCACGCCGATCTCGGGGCCGCCGAGTCCGAAGGAGACCAGGCCCTCCGGGCGCAGGTCGACCGCCAGGCGCGCGGTCTCCTCCGCCGCCTCCAGGCCCGCCTCGCCGGGGATGTCGAAGCACCAGCGCAGGATCACGCCGAGCTCGGTCTCGGCGGCCCTGCGGGCGTCCTCGATGGCCGCCATGAAGGCGTGCTCGTCGATGCCGCGGCGGGTGGAGCTGTAGGGGGTGATGGTCAGCTCGGCGTAGCGGATGTTCTGCCGGGCCATGTCCCGGGCGACCTCGAAGGTCAGCAGGCGCACGTCCTCGGGGGTGCGGACCAGGTCCACCACCGACAGGTACACGTCGATGAAGTGGGCGAAGTCCGTGAAGACGAAGTAGTCGCTCAGCGCCTCCGGATCGGTCGGAACCTTGGAGTCCGGGTGGCGGGCCGCCAGCTCGGCGACGATCCGGGGCGAGGCGGAGCCGACGTGGTGGACGTGCAGTTCGGCCTTGGGGAGTCCGGCGATGAAGGGATGCAGGTCGGTCATCGGGTCATCGTAGGCCGGGCCCCTCCGCCGTCAGAGGGAGGTCGTAGCATGGCGTGACCACGATGGGGGAGGCCCAATGTCCGAAAACAGCGAACAGCCGGTGGACCCGTGGGCTCCGCCCAACCCGGACCGCGTCGAGCTGGGCAAGCCCGCGACGCCTCCGGTCCATGACCAGAACACCGTGATCTCGATGCCGGGCGCGGACGTCCCGCCGCCGCCGGCCGCCCCGGGCGGCGCCTACGGCTACCCGACGCCGGCCCCGGTGCCGCCGGCCACGCCGTCCTACGGCTACCCGCCGGCGTCGCCGTACCCGAGCTACGGCGCGGGGTACGCGCAGCCGGGCTGGCAGCAGTCCCCGTCCAACGGCATGGGGACGACGGCGATGGTGCTCGGCATCATCGCCGTGGTCGGCTTCTGCATGTACGGCCTGGGGATCATCCTGGGCGTCCTGGCGCTGATCTTCGGCATCATCGGCATGAAGAAGGCGAACCGGGGCGAGGCGACCAACCGGGGCATGGCCCTCGCGGGCGTCATCCTCGGGTCGGTCGGCATTCTGGTGAGCGCGGTGTTCCTGGCGTTCATGATCTGGGTCATCGTCGAGAGCCCGGAATCCCTGGACGACTCCGAGGACCCGTTCGCCACCTCGCTGAGCGTGGACGCCGGGTCCCGCTAGCCGGTCGTGGGGGGCCACGGGCACCCGGCCCGTCCCCCCTTCCCCTCCGCTCGCCCCGGCCCCGCCGGGGCCCCCGCTCACGTCACCGCAGCCGGTCCCGCGCCTCCATCAGCGCGAAGCCCAGGAGGTTCAGGCCGCGCCAGCGCTCCGGGGCCGTCGCCTTCGGGTCGTCCGCCGCCAGGCCGATGCCCCAGACGCGGTCCATCGGGCTCGCCTCCACCAGGACGCGCGAGCCCGTCCCCAGCAGGAACGCCCGCAGGGCCTCGTCCGCGGCGAACTTGTGGACGCTGCCCCGCGTGACGATCTCGGCGCGCTCCCGCACCCAGACGTCCTCGTCGAAGCCGCGGACCAGGCGGCCGGCCTTCTTGGCCTCCGCCGGGGTCCGCGCCGACAGGGCCTTCGCCTCGGCCTCCGGGTCGCCGAACAGCCGCGCCTTCTCGGCCATCATCCAGTGCTCCGCGGTCGCATACCGCACGTCGTCCACCACGAACGGTGACGGCCACCACTGGCTCAGACAGCTTGCCGAGAGCGCGCCGTCGGGCCGCGGACGGTGGCCCCAGAAATGCAGCCACTTGACCTTCTCACCCCGTCTGACCTGGTCAATCAGCCATTCAAGATCCTTCATGCATGCCACCCTCCCACTCGCCACGGACACTCCGTACGGCAATTTCCCGCTGTCCTCGACACATGGTCGACCGATTCCGTCGCGTAACCAAAAGGCAACAACGGAATCACTTGTTGCACCCGTATGTCTCTGTCAGGATCGGCACTCAATTCGAGCTGGAACAACGGAGAGCGTCATGGGCAACCGCTTCCAGGTGTCGGACCGTTTCGCGGACGGCGCGCAGTACATCGGGGGGCGGCTGTGCCCCGGAACCTCGGGGCAGGAGCACAGCGTCATCGACCCGGCCACCGGCGAGAGCGTGTACACGTACACGCTCGCCTCGGTGGCGGACGTCGACGACGCCGTCGCCGCCGCCAAGGCGGCCTTCCCCGCCTGGGCCGCCGCCACGCCGGGCGAGCGGTCGGAGGCCCTGCACCGGTTCGCGAGCGTGCTCGCCGAACAGGCGGAGGACATCGCGGTCGTCGAGTCGCTCCAGTGCGGCAAGCCCATCAAGCTGACCACCGAGTTCGACGTGCCCGGCACGATCGACAACACCGCCTTCTTCGCCGGTGCGGCCCGTCACCTCCAGGGCCAGTCCGCCGCCGAGTACGACGGTGACCACACCTCGTACGTACGGCGCGAGCCCATCGGCGTGGTCGGCTCCATCGCACCCTGGAACTACCCGCTCCAGATGGCCGCGTGGAAGATCCTCCCGGCCGTCGCCGCGGGCAACACGATCGTCCTCAAGCCCGCCGAGCTCACCCCGCTGACCTCGCTGATGTTCGCGCAGGCGGCGACCGAGGCCGGGATCCCCGACGGTGTCATCAACATCGTCAACGGCGCCGGACGCACCGTGGGCGAGCACCTGGTGGGCCACCCCGACGTGGTCATGACCTCCTTCACCGGCTCCACCCCGGTCGGCAAGCGGGTCGCCGAGATCGCCACCGCCACCGTCAAGCGCCTCCACCTGGAGCTCGGCGGCAAGGCCCCCTTCGTGGTCTTCGACGACGCCGACCTGGAGGCCGCCGCGCACGGCGCCGTCGCCGCCTCGCTCATCAACAGCGGACAGGACTGCACCGCCGCCACCCGCGCCTATGTGCAGCGGCCGCTCTTCGACGCCTTCGTGGCGCGGGTCGCCGAGCTCATGGAGACCGTGCGGCTGGGCGACCCGTTCGACCCGTCGACCGACCTCGGGCCGCTCATCAGCCACGTCCAGCGCGACCGCGTCGCCGCCTTCGTCGAGCGTGCCCGCGGCTACGCCACCGTCGTCACCGGCGGCGAAGTTCCCGGCGGCGACCTGAAGGACGGGGCGTACTATCGCCCCACCCTGATCACGGGAGCGGCGCAGGACAGCGAGGTCGTGCAGTCGGAGATCTTCGGCCCGGTCCTGGTGGCCCTGCCCTTCGACAGCGACGACGAGGGCATCCGCCTCGCCAACGACACCCCCTACGGGCTCGCCGCCTCCGCCTGGAGCCGCGACGTGTACCGGGCCAACCGGGCCACCCGCGAGATCAAGGCGGGCTGCGTGTGGGTCAACGACCACATCCCGATCATCAGCGAGATGCCCCACGGCGGCTCCAAGGCCTCCGGCTTCGGAAAGGACATGTCGGTGTACTCCTTCGAGGAGTACACGCAGATCAAGCACGTGATGTTCGACAACACGGCGGTCGCCGCGAAGGACTGGCACCGCACGATCTTCGGGGACCGATAGCAGCCAGCCGTCCGACCAGCGGCGAACCCATCCCGAAAGGGCACAGCGCATGGAGCAGTACCAGCCCGACACTCTGTCCGCGGCGCAGATCGCGGCGATGCGGCGCACTCTCACGAGCGGCCGGGGCGCGCTCACCCGCCGTTCGGTGCTACGGGCGGGGGGCGTCGGCGCGCTCACGGTCGGCGGGATCGCCGGCCTGAGCGCGTGCGGCATCCCGCCGGCCAAGCGGGAGGGGCAGGGCCCGGCGTCCACGGACGTCTCGGCCAGGGAGAAGACCGTGAGCTTCTCCAACTGGACCGAGTACATGGACGTCAGCGAGGACGAGAAGAGCCGGCCCACCCTGGAGGCGTTCGCCAAGCGGACCGGCATCAAGGTCAAGTACACCGAGGACATCAACGACAACGTCGAGTTCTTCGGCAAGATCAAGCCGCAGCTCGCGGCCGGCCAGGACACCGGCCGCGACCTGATCTGCGTCACCGACTGGCTGGCCGCCCGCATCATCCGCCTCGGCTGGGCGCAGAAGCTGGACGCGTCGAACCTCCCCACGGCGTACGCCAACCTCTCCGCGCAGTTCCGCCGCCCCGACTGGGACCCGGGCCGGGCCTACTCGTACCCCTGGACGGGCATCTCCACCGTCATCGCCTACAACTCCAAGGCGACCGGCGGCAAGAAGGTCGACTCCGTCAGCCAGCTGCTCGACGACCCCTCGCTCAAGGGCCGGGTCGGCTTCCTCACCGAGATGCGCGACTCGGTCGGCATGACCCTGCTCGACATGGGCAAGGACCCCGGGAAGTTCACCGACGCGGACTACGACGCGGCCGTCGGACGCCTCCAGAAGGGCGTCGACAAGAAGCAGATCCGCCGCTTCACCGGCAACGACTACACCTCCGACCTCGACAAGGGCGACCTGGCGGCCTGCCTCGCCTGGGCCGGTGACATCATCCAGCTCCAGGCGGACAACCCGGACATCAAGTTCGCGATCCCCTCGGCCGGCTACATCACCTCCAGCGACAACCTCCTGGTCCCCGCCCAGTCCCGGCACAAGACCAACGCCGAGAAGCTCATCGACTACTACTACGAGCTTCCGGTGGCCGCGCAGCTCGCCGCGTACATCAACTACGTCTGCCCGGTCGACGGGGTGAAGGACGAACTCGCCAAGATCGACCCCGAGCTGGCGAACAACACGCTGATCGTCCCCGACAAGGCGATGGCCCGGAAGTCGCACGCCTTCCGCTCGCTGAGCAGCGCGGAGGAGACGGCGTACGAGGAGAAGTTCGCCAAGCTCATCGGTGCCTGACCGGCCGCCGCCCCTTTCCTTTCGACCCTCCGGGACCGCAACCCATGACTGACAAGAACACCGGCGGCGACGTCCGTCTCTCCGGCATCAGCAAGTCCTACGGCTCCTTCCACGCCGTCCGCCCGCTCGACCTGACGATCCCGCAGGGCTCGTTCTTCGCCCTCCTCGGCGCCTCGGGCTGCGGCAAGACCACCACGCTGCGCATGATCGCCGGCCTGGAGGACCCGACGACGGGCACCGTCTTCCTCGGCGACCGGGACGTCACCGACCTCCCGCCGTACAAGCGCCCCGTGAACACGGTCTTCCAGTCGTACGCGCTCTTCCCGCACATGAACATCTTCGAGAACATCGCCTTCGGCCTGCGCCGGCGCGGCGTCAAGTCGGTGAAGCCGCAGGTCGACGAGATGATCGACCTCGTACAGCTCGGCGAGCACGCCCACAAGAAGCCGCACCAGCTCTCCGGCGGCCAGCAGCAGCGCGTCGCCGTGGCCCGCGCGCTCATCAACCACCCGCAGGTCCTCCTGCTCGACGAGCCGCTGGGCGCGCTCGACCTCAAGCTGCGCCGCCAGATGCAGCTGGAACTGAAGCGCATCCAGACCGAGGTCGGCATCACCTTCGTGCACGTCACCCACGACCAGGAGGAGGCCATGACCATGGCCGACCAGGTCGCGGTGATGAACGGCGGCCGGGTCGAGCAGCTCGGCGCCCCCGCCGACCTGTACGAGAACCCGCAGACGACCTTCGTCGCCAACTTCCTCGGCACCTCCAACCTCATCGAGGCCGAGGTCGCCGAGACGGGCGGCGCCGACGTCCTCGCCACGGCCGGCGGCAGCAAGCTGCGCGTGCCCGGCGAGCGCTGTACGGACGCCGTCCGCACGGGCGGCAAGGTGCTGGTCGGCGTGCGCCCGGAGAAGATCTCGATCGCCCACGCCGACGACGAGGGCTCCATCCCCGACGGCCGTAACCGGGTCACCGGCCGGATCGTCGACTCCTCCTTCATCGGCGTCTCCACCCAGTTCGTGGTGAACTCGCCGGCCGGCGCGGAGCTCCAGGTGTACGAGCAGAACATCGAGCGGGACGCGCGCCTGGTCCCCGGCGCCGAGGTCGTCCTGCACTGGAACCCGGCCCACACCTTCGGCCTCGACGCGGCCCAGGACATCGACGCCGGCGTGGAGACGGTGGAGGACGCCGCATGAGCACGCCCACCCTCGTGAAGGAGGAGGCTGCCGCGGCCGGCGACCCGGTCCCGCGCAAGCCCTCCACCCGCAAGCGGCTCGTCCCGTACTGGCTGCTGCTGCCCGGCATCATCTGGCTGCTCGTCTTCTTCGCGCTGCCGATGGTCTACCAGGCCTCCACCTCGGTGCAGACCGGCTCCCTGGAGCAGGGCTTCCAGGTCACCTGGCACTTCCAGACCTACTGGGACGCCTTCCAGGAGTACTGGCCGCAGTTCATACGCTCGCTGCTGTACGCGGGCACGGCGACCCTGCTCTGCCTGCTGCTCGGCTACCCGCTGGCGTACCTGATCGCCTTCAAGGCCGGCCGCTGGCGCAACCTCCTGCTGGTCCTCGTCATCGCGCCGTTCTTCACCAGCTTCCTCATCCGTACGCTGGCCTGGAAGACGATCCTGGCGGACGACAGCCTCGTGGTGAACGCGCTGAACGCGCTGCACGTCCTCGACGTGACCAGCTGGCTCGGCTGGACCGAGGGCAGCCGGGTGCTGGCCACGCCCATGGCCGTGGTGTGCGGTCTGACGTACAACTTCCTGCCGTTCATGATCCTGCCGCTGTACACCTCCCTGGAGCGGATCGACGGCCGGCTGCACGAGGCGGCGCAGGACCTGTACGCCTCCCCGGCCACCACCTTCCGCAAGGTGACGTTCCCGCTCTCCATGCCGGGCGTCGTCTCCGGCACGCTGCTCACCTTCATCCCGGCGAGCGGTGACTACGTCAACGCCGAACTGCTCGGCTCGACCGACACCAAGATGGTCGGCAACGTCATCCAGTCGCAGTTCCTGCGCGTGCTCGACTACCCGACGGCCGCCGCGCTGTCCTTCATCCTCATGGCGATCGTGCTGCTCATGGTCACCGTCTACATCCGCAAGGCGGGAACGGAGGACCTGGTCTGATGCGTTGGATCCGACAGCACCTCGTGGTCATCGCGGGCCTGCTCACGCTCGCGTACATGATCCTGCCGAACGTCGTCGTGATGGTGTTCTCGTTCAACAAGCCGAACGGGCGCTTCAACTACGCGTGGCAGCAGTTCTCCCTGGACGCCTGGAAGGACCCCTGCGGTGTCGCCGACATGTGCGGCTCGCTGTCCCTCTCGCTCCAGCTCGCCGCGTGGGCGACGGTCGGCGCCGTCGTCCTCGGCACGATGATCGCCTTCGCGCTGGTCCGCTACCGCTTCCGGGCGCGCGGCGCGATCAACTCGCTGATCTTCCTGCCGATGGCGATGCCCGAGGTCGTCATGGCCGCCTCGCTGCTCACCCTCTTCCTCAACATGGGTGCCGAGCTGGGCTTCTGGACGGTCCTGATCGCCCACATCATGTTCTGCCTGTCGTTCGTCGTGACGGCGGTCAAGGCGCGGGTGATGTCCATGGACCCGCGTCTGGAGGAGGCCGCGCGCGACCTGTACGCGGGACCGGTGCAGACCTTCCTGCGCGTCACGCTGCCGATCGCGGCGCCCGGCATCGCGGCCGGCGCGCTGCTCGCCTTCGCGCTCTCCTTCGACGACTTCATCATCACCAACTTCAACGCGGGCTCGACCGTGACCTTCCCCATGTTCGTCTGGGGCTCGGCGCAGCGCGGCACGCCCGTTCAGATCAACGTCATCGGCACGGCGATGTTCGTCATCGCGGTCCTGGTGGTAGTGGCCGGACAGATGGTTACGAACCGGCGCAAGAAATCAGCAACAGCCTGACCGAAAGCCGGTCAGGCACCGAAGGAGTTGGAAACCATGGCCCCAGTCGCCATGCGTCTCGCTGCACAATCTCTCTCCGACGCCCAGCCCGTCCCCTTCTGGCTGGAAGACCCCGGCAAGCCGGGAGCACTGCCCGCTCTCACCGGCAGTGAGCGCTGCGACCTGCTGGTCGTGGGCGGCGGCTACAGCGGTCTGTGGACCGCTCTGATCGCCAAGGAGCGCGACCCCTCCCGGGACGTCGTGCTCATCGAAGGCCGCGAGGTGGGCTGGGCCGCCTCGGGCCGCAACGGAGGCTTCTGCGCCGCCTCCCTCACCCACGGCCTCGGCAACGGGCTCGCCCGCTGGCCGGGAGAGCTCGCCAAGCTGGAGCGGATGGGCGAGCACAACCTCGACGCCATCGAGGAGGCCGTCGCCCGCTACTCCCTGGACTGCGACTTCGAGCGCACCGGCGAGATCGACGTGGCCACCGAG
This sequence comes from Streptomyces sp. NBC_01268, assembly GCF_036240795.1. Classification (NCBI taxonomy): domain Bacteria; kingdom Bacillati; phylum Actinomycetota; class Actinomycetes; order Kitasatosporales; family Streptomycetaceae; genus Streptomyces; species Streptomyces sp. NBC_01268. Next base: position 6,055,850 of record NZ_CP108454.1, read on the forward strand.
GCCTACCAGGTGGACGAGCTCCACGAGCTGTACGAGGAGGCCGAGCGGCTCGGTCTCGCCGAGGGGCTCGAACTCCTCGACGGCGAGGCCGTCCGGGCCGAGGTCGCCTCGCCGACCTTCAAGGGCGGCCTGTGGGACCGCCGCGGCGTCGCCATGCTGCACCCGGCGAAGCTGGCCTGGGGGCTCAAGCGGGCCTGTCTCGACCTGGGCGTGCGCGTCTTCGAGAACACCCCGGCGCTCGACCTGGTCTCGGCGGGCGGCTCCGGCGGCGGCATGGCCGTGCGCACCCCGTACGGCCGGGTCGCGGCCCGCCGGGTCGCCCTCGGCACCAACGTCTTCCCCTCGCTGGTCAAGCGGCTGCGGCACTACACCGTCCCGGTCTACGACTACGCGCTGATGACCGAGCCGCTCTCCGCCGAGCAGCTCGCCTCGATCGGCTGGAAGAACCGGCAGGGCCTGGGCGACAGCGCCAACCAGTTCCACTACTTCCGCATCACCGCGGACAACCGGATCCTGTGGGGCGGCTACGACGCCATCTACCAGTTCGGCGGCAAGGTGACCGCCGAGATGGACAACCGCCCGGAGACGTACCTGAAGCTGGCCGAGCACTTCTTCACCTGCTTCCCGCAGCTGGAGGGCCTCCGCTTCAGCCACGCCTGGGGCGGCGCGATCGACACCTGCTCGCGCTTCTCGGCCTTCTTCGGCACCTCGCACCAGGGCAAGGTGGCGTACGCGCAGGGCTACACGGGTCTCGGCGTCGGCGCCACGCGCTTCGGCGCGGACGTGATGCTGGACCTGCTGGCGGGGGAGCGGACCGAGCGCACCGAGCTGGAGATGGTCCGCTCCAAGCCGCTGCCGTTCCCGCCGGAGCCGATCGCCTGGGCGGGCATCGGGCTGACCAAGTGGTCGCTGGCCCGGGCCGACGAGAACGGCGGCCGACGCAACCTGTGGCTGAAGACCATGGACAAGCTGGGCCTGGGCTTCGACAGCTGACCGGCCCCGCGCGGGTGCCGGGGCGTGATCCGGATGCGATGCGTCTGTGATCCAGATCACAACCCGCGGGTAGGAAACCCGCGTAAGAGAAACCCCGCACCGCCCTCTCTCCGTACGGACACCCCAACCGAGGTGCCCGTACGGAGAGAGGAGACCGTCGCGATGACTGGTTCGGGGGCCGCTGGGGCCAGGAGTGCCGTGGAGTGGCTGGCCTCGGTCGCGCCGGATCCCGACGCCTGCCGCTGGGAGTGGGAGCGCAACCCGCACGGGGTCGCGCTGCTGCCCGCCGGCAGGCGTTGGGACGTGCTGATCCTGCCGTCCGAGCTCGGCTATCCGACGCTCGACGTGCTGAGCCGCCTGGTGGACCGGCCGGGCCCGGTGCTCGCCGACTTCGGCGACGCCCGGATGGGCTTCTTCGTGCCGCCGGGCACCACCGCGCGCTGGCTCGGCACCGGGGTGCGCGGCGCGGGCGGCGGCACCTGGATCGTCGTCCCGTACCCGGGCCGGGTGACCGGCCGGGTGCGCTGGCTGGTGACCCCGGATGCGGCGGGCACCCTCACGGACGCCTCGCTGCTCGAACTGGCGATGCACGAGGCCGCGGGCCGGCTGGCGCGGGGCGAAGGGGGTGCCGAGGGCAGCTGACGACGCGTCATACCCGGCAAAGGTCTTGACCACTCAATTGGTCTGGACCATGCTGTGGCGCGCTCCACCTCGATTCCCCCCACCCCGGAGGCAGTTGTGGACCGCACCAGACCCCTCACCCTGCTGCTGGCGGGCGTCCTCGCCGCCGGCGGACTCGTGGCGCTCACCCCCCTGGCCCAGGCCGCCGACACCGAACTCGCCCGCAACGGCGGCTTCGAGGCCGGCCTGGACGGCTGGAGCTGCACGGCCGGCAGCGGGGCCGCCGTCTCCTCGCCCGTGCACGGCGGGACGAAGGCCCTGCAGGCCACGCCCGCGGGCAGCGACAACGCCAAGTGCTCGCAGACCGTCACCGTGAAGCCGAACTCCACCTACACGCTCAGCGGCTGGGTCCGCGGCAGCTACGTCTACCTCGGCGCCTCCGGCACCGGCACCGCCGACGCCTCCGCCTGGACCCAGTCGGCCCCGGACTGGCAGCGGCTCGCCACCACCTTCACCACCGGCGCCTCGACCACCTCGGTCACGCTCTACACCCACGGCTGGTACGGCACCGGCGCCTACGGCGCCGACGACCTGTCCCTCCTCGGCCCCGGCGGCGACCCGGTCCAGATCCCGGCGACCCCGACCGGCCTGACCGCGGGCTCCGCGACCTCCTCCTCGGTCACGCTGAACTGGCCGGCGGTCTCCGGCGCCACCTCCTACAAGCTCTACAAGGACGGCGCCGCGCTCGCGACCGTCACCGGCACCTCGTACACGGCGACCGGTCTGGCCGCCGCCACCGCGTACAGCTTCCAGGTCTCCGCCGCGAACGGCGCGGGCGAGTCGGCGAAGTCCACCGCCGTGACCGGCACCACGACCAGCGGGGGCGGCGGCAACCCCGGCGGCTCGCTGCCCGCCCACGCCCTCGTCGGCTACCTCCACGCCAGCTTCGCCAACGGCTCCGGCTACACCCGCATGGCCGACGTCCCCGACTCCTGGGACGTCATCAACCTCGCCTTCGGCGAGCCGACCTCGGTCACCTCGGGCGACATCCGCTTCAGCCTCTGCCCGGCGACCGAATGCCCGGGCGTCGAGTCCCCCGCCGACTTCAAGGCCGCCATCAAGGCCAAGCAGGCCGCCGGGAAGAAGGTCCTGATCTCCATCGGCGGCCAGAACGGCCAGGTCCAGCTCTCCACCACCGCCGCCCGCGACACCTTCGTCTCCTCCGTCTCGAAGATCATCGACGAGTACGGGCTCGACGGCCTCGACATCGACTTCGAGGGCCACTCCCTGTCGCTGCAGACCGGCGACACCGACTTCCGCAACCCGACCAGCCCGGTCATCGTCAACCTGATCTCGGCGGTCAAGACCCTCAAGGCCAAGTACGGCGCGACGTTCGTCCTCACCATGGCCCCGGAGACCTTCTTCGTCCAGCTCGGCTACCAGTACTACGGCTCCGGCCCCTGGGGCGGCCAGGACCCGCGCGCCGGCGCCTACCTCCCGGTCATCCACGCGCTGCGCGACGACCTCACCCTGCTGCACGTCCAGGACTACAACTCGGGCTCGATCATGGGCCTCGACAACCAGTACCACTCCATGGGCGGCGCGGACTTCCACATCGCCATGACCGACATGCTCCTCACCGGCTTCCCCGTCGCCGGCAACACGGACCGCGTCTTCCCGGCCCTCCGCCCCGACCAGGTCGCCATCGGCCTGCCCGCCTCCACCCAGGCCGGCAACGGCCACACCACCCCGGCCGAGGTGAACAAGGCCCTCGACTGCCTCACGAAGAAGACCGACTGCGGCGGCTACCAGACCCACGGCACCTGGCCGGCCCTGCGCGGCCTGATGACCTGGTCGATCAACTGGGACCGCTACAACCAGTACGCGTTCAGCCGGAACTTCGACGCGTACAACTGGAGCTGACGAACAGGACCAGCACCCCCAGGCAGCAACTGGCCAGCACGTCCAGCGGCCAGTGGTAGCCGCGCAGCACCAGTCCGGTGCCCGTCACCGCCGTGAGCACGGCGGCGACGGGCACCAGGCGCCGGGACACCAGGAAGGCCGCGCCGAAGTACGCGACGAGGGCCGTGGCCGTGTGGCCCGACGGGTAGTAGCCGTGGGCCCAGGGTTCGAGGGGGCCGGGGCGGGCGGTCCACTCCTTCAGGGGGACCACCAGGAGCGGGACGGCGGCCATGGCCAGCCCCGCGAAGAGGGCCGCGGCACGGCGGCCGCGCCGGTAGGCGTACGCCATGGCGGCGGCGAGCACCGGCAGCGCGACCGTCAGGTTCCCCAGGTCGGAGGCGGCCTCGCTCAGACCGCGCGGGACGGTGTCCACCAGGGCGCGGGAGAGGCGTGCGTCGAGGCGGGCCAGCGGGCCGTCGGCCAGGACCTGCCAGGTGACGAGGGTGAGGGCGACCAGGGCCCAGAAGACAGCCGACCGCCCCGGAACAGGGGGGGTGGTTCCGGGGCGGTCGCCTTGACCGGGCTGCCGCGCGCCCCGGGGGGTGTGGGGCGGGCGGCCATCCGATCGGTGAGGAGTTCCGGAGCCCAGGGCTCCAGTGGTGTGCGCCAGGGCACGGTGTGGGCGGGGCTGGGGAGGCTCCGCCCGGGGTGTTTCTTTCATCTGCTGAAACCGTACGCCACGAAGAAGGGGACCGACAGCCGGAACTCCATCCCGCCATCGGCCCCCCACAGCTTCTTCACACGGAGCGTCAGATCGTGGCGAACGCGCTCTCGATGACGTCCAGGCCCTCGTTCAGGAGGTCCTCGCCGATGACCAGCGGCGGCAGGAAGCGCAGCACGTTGCCGTAGGTGCCACAGGTCAGGACGAGGACGCCCTCCGCGTGGCAGAACTTGGCGAGCGCGGCGGCGGCCTCCGCGTTCGGCTCCTTGGTCGCCTGGTCCTTGACCAGCTCGATCGCGATCATGGCGCCGCGGCCGCGGATGTCGCCGATGACCGGGAACTTCTCCTGCATGGCCGTCAGGCGGGCCTTCATGAGGGACTCGATCTTCTTCGCCGCGGCGTTGAGGTCGAGCTCCTTCATGGTCTCGATGGCGCCGAGCGCACCGGCGCACGCGACCGGGTTGCCGCCGTAGGTGCCGCCGAGGCCGCCGCCGTGGACGGAGTCCATGATCTCGGCGCGGCCGGTGACCGCGGCGAGCGGCAGACCGCCCGCGATGCCCTTGGCGGTGGTGATGAGGTCGGGGACGATGCCCTCGTCCTCACAGGCGAACCACTGGCCGGTGCGGCAGAAGCCGGACTGGATCTCGTCGGCGACGAAGACGATGCCGTTGTCGTTGGCGAACTTCACGATCGCCGGCAGGAAGCCCTTGGCCGGCTCGATGAAGCCGCCCTCGCCGAGCACCGGCTCGATGATGATCGCGGCGACGTTGTCGGCGCCGATCTGCTTGGTGATCTGGTCGATGGCCTGGGTGGCGGCCTCGGGGCCGCAGTTCTCCGGGCCGGTGGGCCAGCGGTAGCCGTAGGCGACCGGCACGCGGTAGACCTCGGGCGCGAACGGGCCGAAGCCCTGCTTGTACGGCATGTTCTTCGCCGTCAGCGCCATCGTCAGGTTGGTGCGGCCGTGGTAGCCGTGGTCGAAGACGACGACGGCCTGGCGCTTGGTGTACGAACGCGCGATCTTGACCGCGTTCTCGACGGCCTCGGCGCCCGAGTTGAACAGGGCGGACTTCTTGGCGTGGTCGCCCGGGGTCAGCTCGGAGAGCGCCTCGCAGACCTCCACGTAACCCTCGTACGGCGTCACCATGAAACAGGTGTGGGTGAAGTCCGCGAGCTGCGCGGAGGCGCGGCGGACCACGGCCTCGGCGGAGGCGCCCACGGAGGTCACGGCGATGCCGGAGCCGAAGTCGATCAGCTGGTTGCCGTCGACGTCCTCGATGATGCCGCCACCGGCCCGCTTGGTGAACACCGGCAGCGTGGAGCCCACGCCACCGGCGACCGCGTCGAGACGGCGGGCCTGAAGCTCCTGCGACTTCGGGCCGGGGATGGCGGTGACGACGCGCCGCTCCTGCGGGACAGCGTTCATGCGGGGCTCCTGGGGGTGTTCTGGACGCACTTGCGGGTTTCCTCCGCAGGCTAGGCGCGAGGGAGGGGGAGAGGCATGCGCCGATCGGGAGTGGTGGGGGGTGTGTCGTTGTCCGCGGTGGACATGACGGCACGGATTCGCCCGGCTGGGCGAAACGGCTCGGCCGGGACCGATCACCACTAGATTGACGCTTGCACGGATGCGGCGACCTGGCTGGTCAGGGGGCAGGGGTTCATGGAGACCGAAGGCACGTACGAGTCACGCGACCGGTCCGGCGGCGGGGCGCCCCGGGCGGGGGACGGCGCGGCGCGGGGGGTCCCGTCGGTCCCTCCGGTACCCCGCCCGGCGGGCCCGCCCCCCCTGCCCCCGACCGCCCCCGCCTCTCCTCCGACAGCACCCCCGCCCACCCCCGCCACTCCGCCGCCCCCCGCCGCCCCGCCCCGGCCGGACCAGGCGCCGGCGGCCCGGCATCCCGTGGCCGAGTGGCTGGACGCGCCGCGGCCGGAGGCGGGGCTGGGGATCTGGCGGTTGCGGTATGTGCCGGGGGTGGCGCCGGCGTCCGCCGGGATCACGCCGGTCACCGTCGCGGGCATGCTGATCCCCGTACTCGTCGGGCTGCTCTTCTGGTCGGCCTGGCAGCGCGGCGCCATTCCGTACGGGTACCTCGTGCTCAAGACCCTCACCCCCGGCGAATGGTGGTGGCCCGGGACCACCGCGCCGAGGGACTGGCACGGCTCCGCGGCCCACGACGTCTTCGGCGGCCTCGTCTTCCTCGGACTGGTCTGGGTGATCGGCCGGCTCGGCGCCTGGGGCCGGATCGCCCGGTACTTCCTCGACCGCCACCGCCCCCCGGCGCGCGCCGCGCTCACCGGCGGTCTCGCCCTCGTCGTGCTCGCGTTCGTCTGGCCCGAGGCCTTCGGCCTCGGCTGGGACCCGCTGCCGGTGGCCTCCCCGGTGTTCTCCCTCGTCGCCCTGCTCACCGGCGGCTTCGAGGTGTTCGCCTCGCCCTTCCTCGTCTACCCCCTGTACGCGGTGATCACGGCGGCGGTCCTCTGGCCCTTCGCCCGGCTCGGACGGTGGCCGGCGCTCATCCGCGCCTGGCGGACCGGATCCGCCGAAGCCGCCACCCCCGCCCCCGCCCCGGCGGGCCCTCCGCCGTCCCAGTGGCCGCCGCTCAGGGAGTCGGGCGAGCACCGCGCCGCCGACCTGCTCGCCGCCGAGGTGGCCGGCGGGCGGATGAACGACGTCGACTGCGCACGCGTGCGCCGCAGCTGGCGGGAGACCGCCCGCGACGCCGTGGGGCGCGCCACCCTCGTCCGCACTCTGCTGGAACAGGGCGCCGCGGCGGGCGCGCACCCCTCGGGCGCCCGCGACCTCCCGCACCGCTCGGCCGCGCACGACCTGCTGGTCGGCCAGGTCCGGGTCGGGCGGTACGCGTCAGCCGAGCGCACCCCGTACGCGTACCGCGGTGCCGGGCTCGCCCTCGACCCCGGGCTCCTCGCCACCTCCCTCCTCGCGGTCGGCCCCTCCGGCGCCGGCAAGAGCCGCGCCCTCGTCGGGCCCGTCGTCGAGGCGCTCACCCTCCAGGCCCTCACCGGCGGCTGCGCCGTCGTCGCCGTCGGCGCGCCCGGCGCCCCACTCGGCTCCGACGCGGCGTACGACGTCGTCGTCCGGCTCGGCGACCGGTCCTCGCCCTACGACCTGGACCTGTACGCCGGGGCCACCGACCCCGACGAGGCCGCCGCCGTCCTCGCCGAGGGCCTGGTCGGCGACATGGAGGGTGTGGAGACCCGGCGCGCCGCCACCGCCCTCGCCCAGCTCATCGGCCCCTACCGGACCGCCCACGGCCGCTTCCCGAGCGTGCCGGTCCTCCGCGAGCTGCTCGAAGCCCACCCCGACACGCTCCGCGCCCTGCTCGACCTGCTGCCGGCCGAGGGCGCGCAGGCCATGCGCCGGGAGCTGGACTCCCGGATGCGCCAGGTCGGCACCCCGACCGACGTCGGCCCCGTCCTCGCCGACCGGCTCGCCGCCCTCGACCGTCCCGCGTTCGCCGAGTTCTTCGGCGGCGGCAGCGAAGTGCGGCCCTTCTCTCTGCGGGCCGTCGCCCAGCATCCGATGCGGGTACGGATCAGCCTGCCGGAGGGCGGCCACGAGGAGGCCGCCCGCCTGCTCAACCGGCTCGTGCTCGCCCAGTTCCAGTCCGTCGTCCGGGACCGGGGCGGGCACGGTCCCTTCGCCTGTCTGGTCCTGGACGACGCGGCCGGTGCGCTGACCCCGGGGACCGTCCGGGCCCTCCAGCGGCTGCGCCCGCAGAACGCCGGCGTCGTGCTCGCCCTGCGCACCCTCGCGGACGTGCCCGCCGCGCTGCACGGGCCGCTGCTCGCGGTGGTCGGCTGCCGGATGGCCTTCGCCGGGCTACCCACCTGGGACGGCCGGGCCTTCGCCGAGGCCTGGGGCACCGAGCGGGTCGAGGCCACCGAAGTGGCCCACCACACCGTCTTCGCCGACCAGCCGATGACCCGCGCCTACCACCGGCTGCGCAAGATGGTGACCGGCAAGGCCGTCACCACCGAAGCCGTCACCGTCCGGGAGGTCGAGCGCGAGCGCTGGTCCGCCTCCGATCTCGCCCACTCCGTCCCCCCGGGCCACGCGGTCCTCTCCCTCACCCACGTGCGCGGCGAACAGACCCCCCCGTTCCTCGTGGACCTGCGCGGCTGAGGTCCCGGGGCGCCCTCGGCCGAGGGCGCCCCCGGTGGCGGGCTGGCACAATCGGGGGCGCGCCGCCCGACGGTCAGCGCCTCCCCTCCCCCCGAAGGTCCACCGGTCCCCAATGCCGCCCACCCTCGCCTCACTCGTCCAGCACTCGGCGCTCAAACTCACCGTCCGAGCAGGTGAGGACCGCCTCGACACCCCCGTGCGCTGGGCGCACGTCAGTGAGCTCGCCGATCCCGTCCCCTATATGGAGGGCGGCGAGCTGCTGCTCACCACCGCGCTGACCCTCGACGCCGAGGACCCGGAGACGATGCGCCGCTACGTCCGGCGGCTGCTCGGCGCCGGGGTCGTGGGGCTCGGCTTCGCCGTGGGCGTCAACTACGAGGCCATCCCGCAGGCGCTGCTCGACGCGGCCCGCGACGAGTCGCTGCCGCTGCTGGAGGTGCCGCGCCGCACCCCGTTCCTCGCGATCAGCAAGGCCGTGTCGGCCGCCATCGCCGCCGACCAGTACCGGGCGGTGACCGCCGGCTTCGAGGCGCAGCGCGAGCTGACCCGCGCCGCGCTCGCCGAGGGCCCGGACGCCGTCGTCGCCCGACTGGCCGCGCACGTCGACGGCTGGGCCGCGCTGTACGACACCTCCGGCAGCGTCATCGCGGTCTCGCCCGAATGGGCGGCCCGCCGCGCCGCCCGCCTCACCGCCGACGTGGAACGGCTCCGGGAACGCCCCGCCCCCGCGAGCGCCGTCGTCGGCGGCACCGACGACCGGGTCGAGCTCCAGTCCCTGGGCAGCGGGCGACGGATGCGCGGGGCCCTCGCCGTCGGCACGGGCGCGCCGCTGGGCACGGCCGAGCGGTACGCGGTGCACTCGGCGATCGCCCTGCTCACCCTCACGACCGAACGCTCCCGCTCCCTCCAGGCCGCCGAGCAGCGGCTCGGCGCGGCGGTGCTGCGGATGCTGCTTGCCGGGCAGCCGGACCACGCCCGGGCTGTCGCCGGGGACCTGTACGGCGGGCTGCTCGACGCCCCCTTCCGGCTGCTCATCGCCGAGGCCACGGCGGCCGAGACGCCCTCGGGCGAGTCGCCGATGTCCGTGCTCGCCGAGTCCCTGGAGACCGCCGCGGCCCGGGCGGGCGAGTCGGTCCTCGCCGTGCCCGAGAGCGAGGGGCGCCTGGTGGTCCTGGCCGGGGACGGGGGAGCGGTGGTCACGGCCTGCGAGGGGTACGCCTCCCGGGAGGCCGAGGAGGCCGGGATCGTCGTCGGGCTGTCCGCCCCCACCGGCCCGATCGCGGCCGCGGCCGCGTACAAGCAGGCCGAGCAGGCCCTGTCGGTGGCCCGCCGCCGGGGCAGGGCGCTGGTCGAGCACGAGGAGCTGGCGGCCGGGTCCGTGCTGCCGCTGCTCGCCGACGACGCGGTCCGCGCCTTCGCCGACGGACTGCTGCGCGCGCTCTACGAGCACGACGCCACCGGCCGCGGCGACCTGGTCGCCTCGCTGCGCGCCTGGCTCTCCCGCCACGGCCAGTGGGACGCGGCCGCCGCCGACCTGGGCGTCCACCGGCACACCCTGCGCTACCGGATGCGCCGCGTGGAGGAGATCCTCGGACGCTCCCTCGACGACCCGGACGTCCGGATGGAGCTGTGGCTGGCGCTGAAGGCGACGGGGGACGGGTCGGCGGGGGAGTAGGGCGGCGGGGCGTGGGCCGGGCGGCGACCACGGTCCGCACCGCCCCTCGTCGTCCCCGGCCCCAGCCCCGACCTCCGATCCCGCTCCCGCTCCCGCTCCCGATCCCGATCCCGCCCCCGCTCCCGCCCCCGCTCCGGATTCCGATCCCGATCCCGCTCTGGATTCCGCTCCCGCTCCTGCTCCCACCCCCACCCCCACCCCCACCCCCGATCCCGCCCCCGCTCGCACTCCCGCCCTCAATCTCGTCACCACTGCCCGAATCCGGGCAGATTTCCTGGTCATCCACCCCCTCCCTGCCTAATCTCCTGCACATGACAAGCTCCGCCGCCGATCCGGCCCCCCAGCTCCACCTGCCCCCCGCCGAGAAGCCCGGGGGCCTCGGGGGCCCCGGGGATCCGGTCGGCCCCGTCCGCCGGATCCCCGCCGCCGTGTGGGCCGCGCTCGGGATCGTGTACGTCGTGTGGGGGTCCACCTACCTCGGGATCCGGATCGTCGTCGAGACGCTGCCGCCGTTCCTCTCCGCCGGCACCCGTTTCGTCGCGGCCGGGCTGATCCTCGCCGGGATCATCGCCTGGCGGCAGGGACCCGCCGCGCTCAAGGTGACGCCCCGGCAGCTCGCCTCCGCCGTCGGGGTCGGCCTGCTGCTGATCCTCGGCGGCAACGGACTCGTCGTGCTCGCCGAGACCTCCATCCCGTCCGGGCTCACCGCGCTGCTCATCGCCGTCGTCCCGGCCTGGGTCGTCATCCTCAAGGCCCTCTCCGGCGCCCGTCCCACCGCGGGCGGCCTCGCGGGCGTGCTCCTCGGACTCGTCGGGCTCGGCGTGCTCACCCTGCCGGGCCTCAGCGGCGACGTGAAGGCGGGCGGGGTCGTCCTCGTGGTCGCCGCGACGCTCTGCTGGTCGGTCGGCTCGTTCTCGTCCTCCCGGCTCCCGATGCCCGGCAACCCCTTCACCGCCAGCGCGTACGAGATGCTCGCCGGCGGTCTCGCGGGCCTCGGCGTCGGCCTGGTCCGCGGCGAGCAGCACGGCCTCGACCTGTCGGCCGTCTCCGGGCGCTCCTGGGCCGCCCTCGCCTATCTCGTGGTCTTCGGCTCGCTGCTCGCCTTCACCGCGTACGCCTGGCTCCTCCAGGCCGCCCCGCTCTCGCTCGTCGCCACCTACGCGTACGTCAACCCGGTCGTCGCGGTCGCCCTCGGCGCCCTCGTCCTGAACGAGGCCCTGACCTGGCCCATCGTGCTGGGCGGTGCGATCGTCGTGGGCGGGGTGTGCCTGATCGTCTCGACGGAGCGCCGCGGGTCCGCGCCACGCGGCCGCACCTGACCGGCACCGCCCACCGCCGTCGGCCCCGGCCCGCCCGCCCCGGCCGTCCCCGCCCGCCTTCAGCCAAACCGGACAGCCCCGACACCCCACCACTCCACACCGGACAAACCCACGTTCGCCCGCTCGGCCCTAACGTGTCACGAGAGCGATCGCTCGCACCCCCGATACGGAAAGGGCCGGGACGCAATGACGACCACCCACGCCTTCTGGCTCGCCGGCCGTGAGGCCACCGGCGAGGCCACCTTCGACGTCACGAACTCCTTCGACGGACGTCTGGTCGGCAAGGTCAGCGTGCCCACCGAGGCCCAGGTCGAGGAGGCCGTCGCCGCCGCGCACGCCGTCGTCGACGAGTTCGCCGCCACCCCGGCGCACGTGCGCGCCGCCGCCCTCGACCACGTGTCGAAGCGTCTCGCCGAGCGCACCGAGGAGATCGCCCAGCTGATCTCCGCCGAGAACGGCAAGCCCATCAAGTGGGCGCGCGGCGAGGTCGGCCGTGCCGTGTCGGTGTTCCGCTTCGCGGCCGAGGAGGCCCGTCGCTTCAACGGCGGCGAGGCCCAGCGCCTCGACACCGAGGCCGGTGGCGTCGGCCGCCTGGCGCTGACCCGCCGTATCCCCAAGGGTGTCGTGCTCGGCATCGCGCCGTTCAACTTCCCGCTGAACCTCAGCGCGCACAAGGTCGCCCCGGCCATCGCCGTCGGCGCCCCGATCATCCTCAAGCCGGCTCCGTCCACGCCGATCTCCTCCCTGATCCTGGGCGAGATCCTGGCCGAGACCGACCTGCCGGCCGGCTCCTGGTCGATCCTGACCGTGCCGAACGACCGCATGCCCGCCCTGGTCAAGGACGAGCGCCTCCCGGTCATCTCCTTCACCGGCTCCGACACGGTCGGCTACGCCATCCAGGAGTCCGTGCCGCACAAGCACTGCACCCTGGAGCTCGGCGGCAACGCGGCCGCCGTCGTCCTGTCCGACTGGTCCTCCGAGGCCGACCTGGACTGGGCGGCGAGCCGCATCGCCACGTTCTCCAACTACCAGGGCGGCCAGTCCTGCATCTCCGTGCAGCGCGTGATCGCCGACGCCTCCCTCTACGAGCGCCTGGTCCCGAAGATCGTCGCCGCCGTCGAGGCCCAGGTCACCGGTGACCCGGCGGACGACGCCACCGACGTCGGCCCGCTCGTCGACGAGAACGCCGCCAAGCGCGTCGAGGCCTGGGTCGACGAGGCCGTCGCGGCCGGCGCGAAGCTGCTCGCCGGCGGCAAGCGCGAGGGCGCCACGTACGCCCCGACCGTCCTCACCGAGCTCCCGGCCGGCGTCACCCTGGCCCGCGCCGAGGTCTTCGGCCCGGTCCTGACCATCGCCCAGGTGGACGGCGAGGCCGAGGCCTTCGCCGCGGTCAACGACTCGGACTTCGGTCTCCAGGCCGGTGTCTTCACCCACGACCTGCAGTCCGCCTTCCGCGCCCACCGCGCCCTGGAGGTCGGCGGCGTGATCGTCGGCGACGTCCCGTCCTACCGCGCCGACCAGATGCCGTACGGCGGTGCCAAGCGTTCCGGTGTCGGCCGCGAGGGCGTCAAGTACGCCATGGACGACTACACCTACGAGCGGGTCCTGGTCCTCACGGGCCTGGCGCTGTAACCCGTACGGACGCACCACAGACCGACGGCCGGAGCCCACTGTGCGGGGGCTCCGGCCGTCCCCGTTCCCGCGGCGCGTCCGGCGTTCCCCGGGCCTCCCGCCCCCGCCGCCAGGCCCGGGTGCCCGCCAGGCCCGGGTGCCCGCCAGGCCCGGGCGCCCGCCGAGCCGGCGCGCCCGCCCCGTCACGCGACCCGCGCGTCCTCCAGCCGGACGACCTCGGCCGGCCCCGCCCGGAAGGCCTTGTTCGCCGCGTCCGCGGACACCATGTGCGGGGCGGCGTCGTGCGCGGCGAGCGCCTCCGCCGAGGCCCAGCGCTCCAGCAGGACGAAGCGGTCGGAGTCGTCCGCGACCCGGTGCAGGTCGTACTGCAGGCAGCCGTCCTCCGCCCGCACGACGGGCGCGAGCCGCTCGAAGGCGGCGACCTGCTCGCCGCCCCGGCCGGGCAGCGCGGTGATGTGGATGAGGAGCCTGATCGTCTGGGACATGGCGGGGACCCTACGCGTCCTCCGTACGCCCCGCCCGTCTTTCCCAACCCGTGGATATCGGGTACCACGGACAGGTAGCCCCACAACGACGAGCGTCGAGGTGAGCTCCTCATGTCCGCACCCACCCAGCGGCAGCCCAAGGTCTCCGAACGCGAGGCCCGGCAGGTCGCCGAGGCGGCCCGCCAGCAGGACTGGCACAAGCCCAGCTTCGCCAAGGAACTCTTCCTCGGCCGTTTCCGACTCGATCTCATCCACCCCCACCCGCTCCCCGCCGACGAGGACGTCCGCCGCGGCGAGGCCTTCCTCGCCAAGCTGCGGGAGTTCTGCGCGACCCGCGTCGACGGCGCCCGCATCGAGCGCGAGGCCCGCATCCCCGACGAGACCGTCACCGGCCTCAAGGAGCTGGGCGCGCTCGGCATGAAGATCGACCCCAAGTACGGCGGCCTCGGCCTCACCCAGCTGTACTACAACCGGGCGCTCGCCCTGGTCGGCTCGGTCAGCCCCGCGCTCGGCGCGCTGCTCTCCGCCCACCAGTCGATCGGCGTCCCCCAGCCGCTGAAGCTGTTCGGCACCCAGGAGCAGAAGGACGCCTTCCTGCCCCGGCTGGCCCGCGACTCCCTGTCCGCCTTCCTCCTCACCGAGCCGGACGTCGGCTCCGACCCGGCCCGGCTCGCCACCACCGCCGTACCGGAGGGGGACGAGTACGTCCTCGACGGGGTGAAGCTGTGGACCACCAACGGCGTCGTCGCCGACCTCCTCGTCGTCATGGCCCGCGTCCCCGCCTCCGAGGGCCACAAGGGCGGCATCACCGCCTTCGTCGTCGAGGCCGACGCGCCCGGCGTCACCGTGGAGCACCGCAACGCCTTCATGGGCCTGCGCGGCCTGGAGAACGGCGTCACCCGCTTCCACCGGGTGCGGGTCCCCGCCGCGCACCGCATCGGACCCGAGGGCGCCGGCCTGAAGATCGCCCTCACCACGCTCAACACCGGCCGCCTCTCGCTGCCCGCCGCCTGCGCGGGCGCCGGCAAGTGGTGCCTGAAGATCGCCCGCGAATGGGCCGCCGAACGCGAGCAGTGGGGCAAGCCGGTCGCCCGGCACGAGGCCGTCGGCACGAAGATCTCCTTCCTCGCCGCCACCGCCTTCGCCCTGGAGGCCGTCGTCGACCTGGCCTCCCAGATGGCCGACGAGGACCGCAACGACATCCGCATCGAGGCCGCCCTCGCCAAGCTCTACGGCTCCGAGATGTCCTGGCTGATGGCCGACGAACTGGTACAGATCCGCGGCGGCCGCGGCTACGAGACCGCCGACTCGCTCGCCGCCCGCGGCGAACGCGCCGTCCCCGCCGAACAGCTCCTGCGCGACCTGCGGATCAACCGGATCTTCGAGGGCTCGACCGAGATCATGCACCTGCTGATCGCCCGCGAGGCCGTCGACGCCCACCTCGCCGTCGCCGGCGACATCATCGACCCCGACAAGGCCCTCGCCGACAAGGCGAAGGCGGGTGTCCGCGCGGGCGGTTTCTACGCCCGCTGGCTGCCGAAACTGGTCGCGGGACAGGGGCAGCTGCCCGGCGCCTACGGGGAGTTCGGCGAGCTCGCCACCCACCTCAGGTTCGTCGAGCGCACCTCCCGCAAACTGGCCCGCTCGACCTTCTACGCCATGTCCCGCTGGCAGGGGAAGATGGAGCTCAAGCAGGCCTTCCTCGGCCGGATCGTCGACATCGGCGCGGAACTCTTCGCGATGAGCGCGGTCTGTGTACGGGCCGAACTCCTGCGCACCACCACCGACCACGGCCGCGAGGCCCACCAGCTCGCCGACGCCTTCTGCCGCCAGTCCCGGCTGCGGGTGGACGAGCTTTTCGGCCGACTGTGGGCCAACACCGACGACCTCGACCGCAAGGTCGTCGACGGCGTCCTCGCGGGCTCGTACACCTGGCTGGAGGAGGGCATCCTCGACCCCAGCGACGACGGCCCCTGGATCGCCGACACCACTCCAGGACCGTCGACGGAGGAGAACGTCCACCGCAAGATCCCGTAGGCCGCGCGCCCGCGCGGCCCGGCCCCCGGCCGGTGGGCGGGCGGAAGCCGCCCGTCCACTGGCCGAAACGCCCCGCCCCCCGTCCGGCCCCCACGGCAGACTGGGGCCCGTGACCGTCATAGACATCCCCGGCTCCAAGTCCGTCACCGCCCGCGCGCTCTTCCTCGCCGCCGCGGCCGAAGGCACCACCACGCTCCTGCGGCCGCTGCGCTCCGACGACACCGAGGGCTTCGCCGAAGGGCTGAAGGCCCTCGGCTACGTCGTACGGCAGGAGCCCGGCGCCTGGCACATCGAGGGCCGGCCCGCCGGCCCCGGCGTCGCCGAAGCCGACGTGTACTGCCGCGACGGCGCCACCACCGCCCGCTTCCTGCCCGCCCTCGCCGCCGCCGGCCACGGCACCTTCCGCTTCGACGCCTCGCCCCAGATGCGCCGCCGCCCGCTCGGCCCGCTCACCACCGCCCTGCGCGAACTCGGCGTCGAGCTCGCCCACGGCGAGCGCGAGGGCCACCACCCGCTCACCGTCACCGGCCGCGGCATCAAGGGCGGCGAGCTCCGCCTCGACGCCGGCCAGTCCTCCCAGTACCTCACCGCCCTGCTGATGCTCGGCCCGCTCACCGCCGACGGCCTCGCGATCACCGTCACCGACCTGGTCTCCGCGCCCTACGTGGAGATCACCCTCGCGATGATGCGGGCCTTCGGCGCCGAGGTCGGCCGCGAGGACGGCCCCGAGGGCCGGACCTACACCGTCGCACCCACCGGCTACCGCGCCACCACCTACGCCATCGAGCCCGACGCCTCCACCTCCAGCTACTTCTTCGCCGCCGCCGCCCTCACCCCCGGCGGCGAGGTCACCGTCCCCGGCCTCGGCACCGGCGCCCTCCAGGGCGACCTCGGCTTCGTCGACGTCCTGCGCCGGATGGGCGCCGAGGTGACGATCGGGGCGGACCGGACCACCGTCCGCTCCACCGGCGCCCTCGGCGGACTCACCGTCAACATGCGCGACATCTCCGACACCATGCCGACCCTCGCCGCCCTCGCCCCCTTCGCCGACGGGCCGGTCCGCATCGAGGACGTCGCCAACACCCGGGTCAAGGAGTGCGACCGCCTCGACGCCTGCGCCGAGAACCTGCGCGCGCTCGGCATCACCGTCGACACCGGACCGGACTGGATCGAGATCCACCCCGGCACCCCCGCCGGACCCGTCGAGATCGCCACCCACGGCGACCACCGCATCGTGATGTCGTTCGCCGTCACCGCGCTGCGGACGCCCGGCGTCACGTTCGACGACCCCGGCTGCGTACGGAAGACGTTCCCGGACTTCCACACCGTTTTCGAGGCGTTCGCCCGGGGGCTGTGAGGAGCCCACAGTCTTTGCGGCAAGAATGGGGGGCATGAGCGACCGCCCCTCTCCTCTCGCCGACCCGCACATCGCCTTCGACGTGTCCACCGGACGCCGCGACATCGTCGTGCTCGGCTCCACCGGGTCCATCGGCACCCAGGCCATCGACCTGGTCCTGCGCAACCCCGACCGGTTCCGGGTCACCGCCCTCGCCGCGTCCGGCGGCCGGATCGGACTGCTCGCCGAGCAGGCGCACCGGCTGCGGGTCGGCGCGGTCGCGGTGGCCCGCGAGGAGGCGCTGCCCGAGCTGCGCGAGGCGCTGACCGCGCTGTACGGCTCCGAGCCGCTGCCGGAGCTGCTCGCCGGCCCCGACGCCGCCACCCGGCTCGCCGCGTCGCCCTGCCACACCGTCCTCAACGGCATCACCGGCTCCATCGGCCTGGCGCCCACGCTCGCCGCCCTGGAGGCCGGACGCACCCTCGCGCTCGCCAACAAGGAGTCGCTGATCGTCGGCGGCCCGCTGGTGAAGGCGCTGGCCAAGCCCGGCCAGATCATCCCCGTCGACTCCGAGCACGCGGCCCTCTTCCAGGCGCTCGCCGCCGGCACCCGCGACGACGTCCGCAAGCTGGTCGTCACCGCCTCCGGAGGCCCCTTCCGCGGCCGCACCCGGGCCGAGCTGGAAGGCGTGACCCGCGAGGACGCGCTGGCGCACCCGACCTGGGCCATGGGCCCGGTGATCACGGTCAACAGCGCGACCCTGGTCAACAAGGGCCTGGAGGTCATCGAGGCCCACCTGCTCTACGACATCCCGTTCGACCGCATCGAGGTCGTCGTCCACCCCCAGTCGTACGTCCACTCGATGGTCGAGTTCACGGACGGCTCGACGCTCGCCCAGGCCACCCCGCCGGACATGGGCGGCCCGATCGCCATCGGCATCGGCTGGCCCGAGCGGGTCCCCGACGCGGCCCCCTCCTTCGACTGGTCCAAGGCCTCCACCTGGGAGTTCTTCCCCCTCGACAACGAGGCCTTCCCCTCGGTCGACCTGGCCCGCCACGTCGGCGAGCTCGGCGGCACCGCCCCCGCCGTCTTCAACGCCGCCAACGAGGAGTGCGTGGACGCCTTCCTCGCCGGAAGGCTGCCGTTCAACGGAATCATGGATACGGTCACCCGAGTCGTCACCGAGCACGGCACCCCGGACCGGGGAACCTCGCTCACGGTGTCGGACGTCCTGGAAGCGGAGACCTGGGCAAGGGCCCGGGCCCGGGAACTCGCGGCGAAGGCAATCGCGGAGGCGCGCGCATGACCGTTCTCTTGTACGTACTGGGCCTGGTGCTGTTCGCCTTCGGCCTGCTCGTCTCCATCGCCTGGCACGAGCTCGGCCACCTCTCCACGGCCAAGCTGTTCGGCATCCGCGTGCCCCAGTACATGGTCGGCTTCGGCCCCACCATCTGGTCCCGCAAGAAGGGCGAGACCGAGTACGGCTTCAAGGCGATCCCCGCCGGCGGCTACATCCGCATGATCGGCATGTTCCCGCCCGGCAAGGACGGCAGGATCGAGGCCCGCTCGACCTCCCCGTGGCGCTCCATGATCGAGGACGCCCGCGAGGCCTCCTTCGAGGAGCTCCAGCCCGGGGACGAGGACCGGCTCTTCTACACGCGCAAGCCGTGGAAGCGCGTCATCGTGATGTTCGCCGGACCGTTCATGAACCTGGTCCTGGCCGTCGCGCTCTTCTTCGGCAGCGCCATGGCCATCGGCTTCGAGGCCCAGACCACCAAGGTGGCCGGCGTCCAGAAGTGCGTCATCCCGCAGTCCACCAAGCGCGAGGCCTGCCAGACCGGCGACCCGGTCTCGCCCGCCTTCGCCGCCGGCCTGAAGCAGGGCGACCGGATCCTCGCCTTCAACGGCACCCCCGTCGAGGACTGGAACACCCTCTCCGACCACATCCGCGACACCATCGGCCCCGCCACCATCACCGTCCAGCGCGGCGACCAGCGGATCGACCTGCACCCCACCCTCATCAAGAACGAGGTCTACAAGAAGGACGCCGACGGACGCGTCGTCCAGCCGCTGCAGACGGTCCCCGCCGGCTACCTGGGCTTCGCCTCCAAGACCGAGGTCACGCCGCTGACCTTCGGCCAGTCCGTCACCCGGATGTCCGACCAGCTGCAGGCCGGCGTCGAGTCCGTCATCGCGCTGCCCGGCAAGATCCCCGCCCTGTGGGACGCCGCCTTCGGCGGCGGCGAGCGCGCGCAGGACTCGCCGGTCGGCGTCGTCGGCGCCGCCCGCATCAGCGGCGAGCTGATGACCGTCGACGCGCCGCCCCAGACGATCCTCGTCTGGTTCATGAACCTGCTGGTCATGTTCAACGTGTCGCTGTTCCTGTTCAACATGCTCCCGCTGCTCCCGCTCGACGGCGGCCACATCGCCGGCGCCCTGTGGGAGTCGATCCGCCGCCACACCGCGCGGATCTTCCGGCGCCCCGACCCGGGCCCCTTCGACGTGGCCAAGCTGATGCCGGCCGCCTACGTCGTGGCAGGCGTGTTCGTCTGCTTCACGCTGCTCGTCCTCGTCGCCGACATCGTCAATCCGGTGAAGCTGACCTGAGCCGCACGCGGCCGGAACCCGTGCGGTGTCCGGCCGCCCGCCCGCGGGGCGGTAATCTCGAAGACCTGAGCCCGATGAACCACACCCTGGGGTTGTACAGCTGATGACCGCCATCTCTCTCGGAATGCCGTCCGTCCCGACCAAGCTGGCCGAACGGCGCAAGAGCCGCCAGATCCAGGTCGGATCGGTGGCCGTCGGCGGCGACGCCCCCGTGTCGGTGCAGTCCATGACGACCACCCGCACCTCGGACATCGGCGCCACGCTCCAGCAGATCGCCGAGCTCACCGCCTCCGGCTGCCAGATCGTGCGCGTGGCCTGCCCGACCCAGGACGACGCCGACGCCCTCGCGACCATCGCGAAGAAGTCGCAGATCCCGGTCATCGCCGACATCCACTTCCAGCCGAAGTACGTGTTCGCCGCGATCGACGCCGGCTGCGCCGCGGTCCGCGTCAACCCGGGCAACATCAAGCAGTTCGACGACAAGGTCAAGGAGATCGCCAAGGCGGCCTCCGAGACCCGGACCCCGATCCGCATCGGCGTCAACGCCGGCTCCCTCGACGCCCGCCTGCTCGCGAAGTACGGCAAGGCCACCCCCGAGGCGCTCGTCGAGTCCGCCCTCTGGGAGGCCTCCCTCTTCGAGGAGCACGGCTTCGGCGACATCAAGATCTCGGTCAAGCACAACGACCCGGTCGTCATGGTCAACGCCTACCGCCAGCTGGCCGCCGCCTGCGACTACCCGCTGCACCTCGGCGTCACCGAGGCCGGCCCGGCCTTCCAGGGCACCATCAAGTCCGCCGTCGCCTTCGGCGCGCTCCTCTCCGAGGGCATCGGCGACACCATCCGCGTCTCCCTCTCGGCCCCGCCGGTCGAGGAGGTCAAGGTCGGCAACCAGATCCTGGAGTCGCTGAACCTCAAGCCGCGCCGCCTGGAGATCGTCTCCTGCCCGTCCTGCGGACGCGCCCAGGTCGACGTCTACAAGCTGGCCGAGGAGGTCACCGCCGGCCTGGAGGGCATGGAGGTCCCCCTCCGCGTCGCCGTCATGGGCTGCGTCGTCAACGGCCCCGGCGAGGCCCGCGAGGCCGACCTCGGCGTCGCCTCCGGCAACGGCAAGGGCCAGATCTTCGTGAAGGGCGAGGTCATCAAGACCGTCCCCGAGTCGAAGATCGTCGAGACCCTCATCGAAGAGGCCCTCAAGATCGCCGAGCAGATGGAGAAGGACGGCGTCGCCAGCGGCGAGCCGACCGTCGCCATCGGCGTCTGACCACCGCGCTCCCGAGGCCCCTCCGCCCCCAGGGCGGAGGGGCTTCGCGCACCCCGGGCCGCGGGGGACGGGGGTAAAGTGCGGAGACCAGCAGAAACCGCACGGTGAGGCCCCCCTCGTGTTGACGCAGACCTCCACCCGGGTCCTCGAACCCGCCGACCTCGGCGCCGCGCTCGCCGTCCTGGAGAGCGCCCCCGTCGAGAACGCCTTCGTGACCGCCCGCGTCCAGATCGCCGGCCTCGACCCCTGGCGCCTCGGCGGCGAGATGTGGGGCTGGTACGCCGACGGGCAGCTGCGCTCGCTCTGCTACTCCGGCGCCAACCTGGTCCCCCTCTGCGCCACCCCCGAGGCCGTCCGCGCCTTCGCCGACCGCGCCCGCCGGGTCGGCCGCCGCTGCTCCTCGATCGTCGGCCCCGCCGAACCCACGGCCCAGCTCTGGCGGCTCCTGGAGCCCGGCTGGGGCCCCGCCCGTGACGTCCGCGCCCACCAGCCCCTGATGGTCGCCGAGGGGCCCTCCACCACCGTCGCCCCCGACCCGCTGGTCCGCCGGGTCCGCAAGGACGAGATGGAGGTGATCATGCCCGCCTGCGTCGCCATGTTCACCGAGGAGGTCGGGATCTCCCCGATGTCCGGCGACGGCGGCCTCCTCTACCAGGCCCGCGTCGCCGAGCTCGTCGGCTCCGGCCGCTCCTTCGCCCGCATCGAGGACGGCAAGGTCGTCTTCAAGGCCGAGATCGGCGCCGCCACCCGCCAGGCCTGCCAGATCCAGGGTGTCTGGGTCGCCCCCGAACACCGCGGCCGCGGCCTCTCCGAGACCGGCATGGCCGCCGTCCTCCAGTACGCGCTCGCCGACGTCGCCCCCCTGGTCAGCCTCTACGTGAACGACTACAACACCCCTGCCAGGGCCGCGTACCGCCGTGTCGGCTTCGACGAGGTCGGCGCCTTCATGAGCGTGCTGTTCTGAAGCACCCGCACGGCTTGTAGGGTGCGGCGCATGGATGACACGAAGGTCGTGATCGGGCCCGTCAATCTCGCCGCGCGCGTGGACGAGGCGCTCGACGTGCAGGCCCAGGCCTTCGGGCTCGAAGCGGACGAGATCGTCGTGCGCCGCCACATCGTGCTGCGCCACCTGCTCAACCCCGGCGCCTGCGCCTTCGGGGCGACCACGCCCGACGGCAGGCTCGTCGGCTTCGTGTACGGGATGCCCAACGACCGCACCCACTGGTGGTCCACGATCGTCGAACCGTATCTGCGCACCAGCGGCAGCCAGGGCTGGCTCGACGACTCCTTCGTCATCACCGAGCTGCACGTCCACCCGGCCTTCCAGGGCCGCGGCATCGGCCGCGAGCTGATCACCACCATCACCGACGGCTCCGAGCTGCCCCGCTCCATCCTCTCCGCCATCGACACCGACAGCCCAGCCCGCGGCCTGTACGCCTCCCTGGGCTACGTCGACCTCGCCCGGCAGGTCCACTTCCCCAGCGCGCCCCGCCCGTACGCGGTCATGGGCGCACCCCTGCCGCTCAGGCGCGGGAACTGATTTCACCGACCCGCCCCCGCCCGGCTAACCTCCTAGCCAAGACCCTTACCCGGCAGGAGTACGAGAACCATGGCCAACGCACCGGTCCAGCGCATGTCGAAGTTGATGGCGAAGACGCTGCGCGACGACCCGGCGGACGCCGAGGTCCTCAGCCACAAGCTGCTCGTCCGCGCGGGCTACGTCCGCCGCACCGCCGCCGGCATCTGGAGCTGGCTGCCGCTGGGCAAGAAGGTCCTCGCCAACGTCGAGCGCGTCGTCCGCGAGGAGATGGACGCCATCGGCGCCCAGGAGGTCTCCCTGCCGGCCCTGCTGCCCCGCGAGCCCTACGAGGCCACCGGCCGCTGGGACGAGTACGGCGCCGAGCTGTTCCGCCTCCAGGACCGCAAGGGCGGCGACTACCTCCTCGGTCCGACCCACGAGGAGATCTTCACCCTCCTGGTGAAGGACCAGGCGTCCTCCTACAAGGACCTTCCGGTCATCCTCTACCAGATCCAGTCGAAGTTCCGCGACGAGGCCCGCCCCCGCGCCGGCATCCTGCGCGGCCGCGAGTTCCTCATGAAGGACTCGTACTCCTTCGACACCGAGGACGAGGGCCTCGCGCACTCCTACGCCCTGCACCGCCAGGCGTACCAGCGCGTCTTCGAGCGCCTCGGCCTCGACTACCGCATCTGCGCCGCCACCGCGGGCGCGATGGGCGGCTCGAAGTCCGAGGAGTTCCTCGCCCCGGCCGAGGCCGGCGAGGACACCTTCGCCGACTGCCCGAACTGCGACTTCGCCGCCAACACCGAGGCGATCACCTACGCGCTCCAGGCCGTGGACGGCTCCGCGGTCCCGGCCGCCGAGGAGATCCCCACCCCCGACACCCCGACCATCGAGACCCTCGCCGCCTCCCTCGGCGTCCCGGCCTCCGCCACGCTGAAGAACCTCCTCGTGAAGGTCGACGGCGAGATCGTCGCCGTCGGCGTGCCCGGCGACCGCGAGGTCGACCTCGGCAAGGTCGAGGCCCACTTCGCCCCCGCGGCGGTCGAGATGGTCACCGAGGCCGACTTCGCCGAGCGCTCCGACCTGGTCCGCGGCTACGTCGGTCCGCAGGGCCTGGGGAAGGTGAAGTACATCGCCGACCCGCGCGTCGCCCCGGGCACGGCGTGGATCACCGGCGCCAACAAGGCCGGCACCCACACCAAGAACGTCGTCGCGGGCCGCGACTTCGAGGTCGAGGAGTACGTCGACGTCGTCGTCGTCCAGGACGGCGACCCCTGCCCGAAGTGCGGCACGGGCCTGAAGCTGGACCGCGCGATCGAGATCGGCCACATCTTCCAGCTCGGCCGCAAGTACGCGGACGCGCTCAAGCTGGACGTCCTCGGCCAGAACGGCAAGCCGGTCCGCGTGACCATGGGCTCCTACGGCATCGGCGTCTCCCGCGCCGTCGCCGCCCTCGCCGAGCAGACCGCCGACGACAAGGGCCTGTGCTGGCCCGCCGAGATCGCCCCGGCCGACGTCCACGTCGTCGCGGCCGGCAAGGCCCAGCAGATCGAGCTCGCCCTGGAGGTCTCCGACAAGCTGGCCGCCGCCGGCCTGCGCGTCCTCGTCGACGACCGCGCGGGCGTCTCCCCGGGCGTCAAGTTCACCGACGCCGAGCTCATGGGCGTCCCGAAGATCCTCGTCGCCGGCCGCCGCGCCGCCGAGGGCATCGTCGAGCTGAAGGACCGCCGCACCGGCGACCGCGAGGAGCTCCCGGTCGACGAGGCGATCGCCCGCCTGAGCGCCTGAGCGCCTGAGCCTCTGAGCCACAGGCCTCCGCCCCGCCGTTCCCCGGCGGGGCGGAGGCCTTTCAGTGCGGTCAGGGACCCCCGTCGCCCTTCTGCGGCACCGGCTCCACCGACGCCCCCGTCAGATCCTCGATCCCCTCCGCCGCGTCCGCCGCGCCCTTCAGGTACGCGTCGGAGGGCGGCAGCACCGCCGGTGGGGGCGGTGGTGCCGGCTGCGGCGCCTGCGCCTGCGCCTGTGTCTGCTTCTGCGCCTGTGCCGGCTCCGCCCCGCCGCCCGCGCGTTCCAGGAAGCGGAGGAGTTCGACCGGGATCGGCAGGACCAGGGTCGAGTTCTTCTCCGCCGCCACCGCCATCACCGTCTGCAGCAGCCGCAGTTGGAGCGCGGAGGGCGCGTCCTCCATCTGGTGCGCCGCCTCCGCCAGCTTCTTCGAGGCCTGCAGCTCCGCGTCCGCGTTGATCAGCCGGGCACGCCGCTCCCGGTCCGCCTCGGCCTGCCGGGCCATCGAGCGCTTCATCGTCTCCGGCAGCGAGACGTCCTTGATCTCCACCCGGTCGATCGCGACGCCCCAGCCCATCGCCGGGCTGTCGAGCATCAGCTCCAGGCCCTGGTTGAGCTTCTCGCGGTTGGACAGCAGGTCGTCGAGGTCGCTCTTGCCGATGATCGACCGCAGCGAGGTCTGCGCCATCTGCGAGACGGCGAACTTGTAGTCCTCCACCCGCACCAGCGCGTCCGCCGCGTCCACGACCTTGAAGTAGACGACCGCGTCGACCCGCACCGTCACGTTGTCCCGGGTGATGCCCTCCTGGGCCGGCACGGGCATGGTGACGATCTGCATGTTGACCTTGTGCATGCGCTCGACCAGCGGGACGATCATCTGGAAGCCGGGCTGGCGCTCCCTGTCGACGAGCCGCCCGAAGCGGAACACCACACCGCGCTCGTACTGTTTCACCACCCGCGCCGCGGCGCCCGCGTACACCGCGACCGCCGCCCCCGCCCCCACGACTGCCATCAACAGCTCTTGGATCATGACGGGCCCCCTAGAAAGGGTTACAAGAAGGGTATTCCCCTACAGCCAGCCCGCGAACTCCAGGAGCAGCTCCGCATCCGCCGTGCGCCCCGCGTCGAGCGCGCGCGTCGCGGACTCGACCGCCCGGAACAGCGTCCAGCCGCGCAGCCGCTCCCGGTCCATGTCCAGCGCGTCCGCCAGCTTGTTCACCCGCCGCCGGGCCGCCGAGGCCCCCGCCGACGCGGCCACCAGGTCCTCCACCCGGTCCCGCACCAGCCGCGCCAGGTCGAAGGCCCGCTCGCCCACCAGCGGCTCGGGGCCGACCGCGAGCCACGGCACCCGGTCACCCGCGAGGACCTTGCCCTGGCGGAAGCAGCCGTGCAGCAGCAGCGCCTCGGCGTCGCCCGCCAGCAGCTCCTCGCGGGCCGCGAGCGCGGCCGTCACCAGCGCGCCGGCCTCGTCGTCGGCTCGGTGCGCGGCCATCGCGGCGGCCTGCCGCCCGGTCCGCTCGGCGACCGACTCGAAGCCGTGGTCCGCGGGCGGCTCGACCCACAGCCGCCGGACGGTCCCGGCGGCCTCCAGGAGCGCCTTCGCCTCCGGCAGCGAGCGCAGCGAGACCTCGGGGTGCAGCCGCTCCAGGAGCAGCCCGCCCTCCTCGGTCCCGCCGAGCAGGCGCACCGCGCCCCAGCCGTTCCAGTGCGCGAGCGCGTCCCGCTCCAGGTCGGGGCGGGCGACGGCGGGCGCCAGCTTCAGGGCGGCCTGCGGGACGAGGACGACGAGGCTGCTCCGACCGCCGGGGGCCATCACCCGTTCGGCGACCAGACCGGCGTGCTCCAGCGCGTCGCGGGCGAGCTCGGGGAGCGTCCCGAGCCACTCGGCCGCGACGGCCTGCCCGTACGTCTCGCCGAGCGCCCGCACCAGTCGCTGCGGCGGTTCGAAACCCATGCGTGGCTTGTTCCTTCGTTTCCTCGGTGTCGGGCGGGTACTACGCCCGTTCGGCGAGCCCAGGAAAGGTTACGTCGCTGCCGCGCCAGCGGACGGCCCGGACCGCCGCCTCGCGCAGCGCGGCTGCCGCGTCCTTGCGCAGCGGCCCGTCGGCGGAGCGCACCAGATCGGAGTAGACCCCGGCGACCCGGTCCTCCAGGACGGCCGCGAGGCGTATGGCCGCGGCGGTGTCCGGGACGTCGAACGGCAGCTCGTACGCCGCGGCCGCGGCGACCGGCTCGCCGCCCAGGTCGCGGACGGTGCGGCGCAGCGCGTCCCGGCGGGCGCGGTGGCCCTCGTAGGCGGCGGTGGCCTCGGCGCGCCGGGCCTCGCCGACGCGGGCGCCGACGACCCCGTACCCGTACACGGCGGCGTGCTCGGCGGCGAGTGCCGCCTGGGCCGCGTCCAGCGCGGTCATCCGCGGCCCCCTTCGGTGAGCAGGTAGGCGTGGGCCGCGCCGGCGGCGGCGACGGAGGCGAGCAGCCGGGCGTACTCGGGCGGCGCCGTCAGGAGCGTGGCCGTGTGGGTGTCGGCGGTCGCCCGTTCGGCGGCGGCCAGTTCGGTGAGCGCGACCGCCGGATCGGCCGGTACGGGCGCGGGCGCGGCGGGGGAGTGGGGCGCTGCGGACGCCGAGGCCACGGAGGGCTTCGGGGCCGGTGCCGGGGGCGTGCCGCCCTCGCCGAGCGCCTTCACGTGGGCCGCGACCGAGTCCCGCAGCGGCGTGAGCCGGCCGGCCAGCGAGGGGTGCGCGGTGAGCACCGCGTCGTACCGGCCGAGCAGCGTGCGGCCGGTCGCCGCCGAGCGGGCGCGCAGCGCGGCCTCGGCGCGCGCGGCGCGTTCGGCGGCACTGGGCGGCTCGGGGCGCGTGTCGCCGGAGGAGGTGCAGCCGGTGAGCGCCGCAGCGCTGCCCGCCGCGCCCGCGGCCAGGAGCGCGCGCCTGCCGATGGTCTTCACGCCTTCTCCCTCACGCTCAGATATTCGAAGATCACCGCTGGCGAGCGTACCCGCGGCCCCCGGCCCGGTGGACGGCAACACCCTTCTGGACCGGATACCCTTTGGTCTGACACGCGACGAACCCACAACAGCACACGCGGCCGAGGAGTCACCCGGATGAGCACCACCCAGAGCGAACGGCTGCGCGGTCTTCTGGAGCCGCTCGTTCACGAGAAGGATCTCGACCTCGAGGAGATCGAGGTGTCCCGGGCCGGCCGCCGCGGACTGCTGAGGGTCATCGTCGATTCGGAGGAGGGCGTCGAGCTCG
This sequence comes from Streptomyces sp. NBC_01268, assembly GCF_036240795.1. NCBI lineage: Bacteria > Bacillati > Actinomycetota > Actinomycetes > Kitasatosporales > Streptomycetaceae > Streptomyces > Streptomyces sp. NBC_01268. The sequence goes on from NZ_CP108454.1 coordinate 6,083,141, forward strand.
ACGCCTGCGCCGAGCTGAGCCGCGTCATCTCCGAGAAGCTGGACGAGAGCGACGTGATGGGCGAGGGCGAGTACGTCCTCGAAGTCAGCTCCCCCGGCGCCGACCGCCCCCTGACCCAGCACCGCCACTACGTGCGCGCCATCGGCCGCCTGGCGAAGCTGCAGCTGGAAGAGGGGGGCGAGCTGGTCACCCGGATCCTCGCCGTGGACGAGGACGGGCTCGACACCGAGGTGCCGGGCGTGAAGGGCCGCAAGGCCACCGCCCGCCGGGTCGAGTTCTCCGAGATCACGAAGGCGCGTGTCGAGATCGAGTTCAACCGCAAGGACAAGAAGGAAGAGGAGGCGTAGCCGTGGACATCGACGTGAAGCTCCTGAAGGGCTTGGCACAGGAGAAGGAAATCTCCTTCGAGATGCTGGTCGAGGCGATCGAGTCGGCCCTCCTCATCGCCTACCACCGCACCCCCGACGCCCGCCGCCACGCGCGCGTGGAGCTGAACCGGGCCACCGGGCACGTGACGGTGTGGGCGAAGGAAGACCCGTCCGACCTGGAGGAGGGGCAGCAGCCCAAGGAGTTCGACGACACGCCGTCGGACTTCGGCCGGATCGCGGCGAGCACCGCCCGCCAGGTCATCCAGCAGCGCCTTCGGGACGCCGAGAACGACGTCACCTTCGGCGAGTACGCCCGCCGCGAGGGCGACATCGTGGCCGGCCAGGTGCAGCAGGGCAAGGACCCGAAGAACGTCCTCGTCAAGCTGGACGACAAGCTGGAGGCCATCCTTCCGGTGCAGGAGCAGGTGCCGGGCGAGGACTACACGCACGGTCTGCGGCTGCGCACGTACGTCGTCCGGGTGGCCAAGGGTGTCCGCGGTCCGTCCGTCACCCTGTCGCGCACCCACCCCAATCTGGTGAAGAAGCTCTTCGCCCTGGAGGTGCCGGAGATCGCCGACGGCTCGGTCGAGATCTCGGCCATCGCCCGTGAGGCCGGTCACCGCACCAAGATCGCCGTCCGTTCCACCCGTTCGGGCCTGAACGCCAAGGGCGCCTGCATCGGCCCGATGGGCAGCCGGGTGCGCAACGTCATGGCCGAGCTGCTCGGCGAGAAGATCGACATCGTCGACTGGTCGGACGACCCGGCCGAGATGGTGGCGAACGCGCTCTCCCCGGCGCGGGTCTCCAAGGTCGAGATCGTGGACCTGGCCGCCCGTTCCGCCCGGGTGACGGTGCCGGACTACCAGCTGTCGCTGGCGATCGGCAAGGAGGGGCAGAACGCCCGTCTGGCCGCCCGCCTCACCGGCTGGCGGATCGACATCCGTCCCGACACCGAGGTCTCGGACCCCCGGGACTGAGTCCGTATTTGGCCAACAGCTGTTCGATTTTTGCCCCGAACGGGTGAGGTCGGTACGGGGAGGTAGACTTAACGTGTCTGGCCGGACGCATGCCCGCGCGTGCCCTGAGCGAACCTGTGTGGGATGCCGGGAGCGAGCGGCCAAGAGCGACCTGCTGCGGATCGTGATGAATAAGGACGAGTGCGTCCCCGATCATCGCGGTACGCTGCCCGGCCGGGGTGCGTACCTGCACCCCGCCGTGGTCTGTCTCGACCTGGCGGTCCGCCGCCGAGCTTTCCCCAGGGCCTTCAAGGCCCCAGGGCCGCTCGACACGGCGGCACTCCGCCACCACGTCGAACAGGTGGCACCGCAGTGAACAAGAAGTACGGCACGGAATCCCGTGCGGTCAGGTACCTCGCGAGTTGGAAGTAGGTCGAGATTGCGATGAGCACTCGATGAGTACGCGATGAGTACGCCCATGAAGTAGCGACGGTCCGGCGGTAACCGGACCTAAAAGGAGCGAAGTGGCTAAGGTCCGGGTATACGAACTCGCCAAGGAGTTCGGAGTGGAGAGCAAGGTCGTCATGGCCAAGCTCCAAGAACTCGGTGAATTCGTCCGTTCGGCGTCCTCGACGATCGAGGCGCCGGTCGTGCGCAAGTTGACTGACGCTTTGCAGGGTCCCGGCGGCAACGCCGGCAAGACCGCTGCCAAGCCCGGCGCGCCCCGCAAGGCGGCGCCGTCCCCCGCGAAGCCCGCAGCGCCGTCCCCGGCCGCCGCGGCTCGTCCCGCTGCCCCCAAGCCCGGCGCCCCGGCCCCCAAGCCGGCCCCCGCCGCGCCTGCGGCGCCGGTCACTCCGGCCGCGCCCGCGAGCAGCACCCCCTCCGCGGCTCCGGCCGCCTCGGGCCCGCGTCCGGGTCCGAAGCCGGCCCCGAAGCCCGCGCCCGCCGCGCCGGCTCCGACCACCCCGGAGTTCACGGCCCCCCCGACGGCTCCGACGGCCCCGGCCGCCGGTCCCCGTGCGGGCGGTTCCGCCCCCGGCCCGCGTCCCGCCGCTGCCCGTCCGGGCCAGCAGGCGCCGCGTCCGGGTCAGCAGGCCCCCCGCCCCGGCCAGCAGTCCCCGCGTCCGGGCGGTCGCCCGGCCGGCCCGCGTCCGGGCAACAACCCCTTCACCTCCGGTGGCTCCACCGGCATGGCGCGCCCGCAGGCGCCCCGTCCGCAGGGTGGCGCTCCGCGTCCCGGCGGTGCCGGTGCTCCGGGCGGTGCCCCGCGTCCGCAGGGCCAGGGCGGCGTTCCCGGCGCCCCGCGTCCCCAGGGCGGCGCCGCGCGCCCGACCCCGGGTGGCATGCCTCGTCCGCAGGCTCCCCGTCCGGGCGGCGCGCCCGGCGGTAACCGTCCGAACCCGGGCATGATGCCGCAGCGTCCCGCTGCCGGCCCGCGCCCCGGTCCCGGCGGTCGTGGTCCCGGTGGTCCCGGCGGTCGTCCGGGCGGTCCCGGCGGCGGCGGTGGCGGTCGTCCCGGCTTCGCCGGTCGTCCGGCCGGTCCCGGCGGTGGCGGCGGCGGCTTCGCCGGTCGTCCCGGCGGTCCGGGTGGCGGCGGCGGTCGTCCGGGTGGTCCCGGCGGCGGTGGCGGCGGCTTCGGCGGTCGTCCCGGCGGCTTCGGTGGCCGTCCCGGCGGTCCGGGTGGCCGTGGTGGCACGCAGGGCGCCTTCGGTCGTCCCGGCGGTCCCGCGCGTCGTGGTCGCAAGTCGAAGCGTCAGAGGCGCCAGGAGTACGAGGCCATGCAGGCCCCGTCCGTGGGCGGCGTGATGCTCCCCCGCGGTGGCGGCGAGATCATTCGCCTGTCGCGCGGTGCGTCCCTCACCGACTTCGCCGAGAAGATCGGCGCCAACCCGGCGTCGCTCGTCGCGGTGATGATGAACCTCGGCGAGATGGTCACGGCGACGCAGTCGGTCACCGACGACACGCTCGTCATGCTGGCCGAAGAGATGAACTACGTCGTTCAGATCGTCAGCCCCGAGGAGGAGGACCGCGAGCTGCTCGAGTCCTTCGACATCGAGTTCGGCGAGGACGAGGGCGGCGAAGAGGCGCTCGTGTCCCGTCCGCCGGTCGTGACCGTCATGGGTCACGTCGACCACGGTAAGACCCGACTCCTCGACGCGATCCGCAAGACCAACGTGGTCGCGGGCGAGGCCGGTGGCATCACCCAGCACATCGGTGCCTACCAGGTCGGTACCGAGGTCAACGGCGAAGAGCGTCGCATCACCTTCATCGACACCCCGGGTCACGAGGCGTTCACCGCCATGCGTGCCCGTGGTGCGAAGTCGACCGACATCGCGATCCTCGTGGTGGCGGCCAACGACGGTGTGATGCCCCAGACGATCGAGGCGCTGAACCACGCCAAGGCGGCCGGTGTGCCGATCGTGGTCGCGGTCAACAAGATCGACGTCGAGGGTGCGGACCCGGTCAAGGTCCGTGGCCAGCTGACCGAGTTCGGTCTGGTGGCCGAGGAGTACGGCGGCGACACCATGTTCGTCGACATCTCCGCCAAGCAGGGTCTGCACATCGACTCCCTGCTGGAGGCCGTGGTCCTCACCGCCGACGCCTCGCTCGACCTTCGGGCCAACCCGAACCAGGACGCGCAGGGTATTGCGATCGAGTCCCACCTCGACCGTGGCCGCGGTGCCGTCTCGACCGTCCTCGTCCAGCGCGGAACGCTGCGCATCGGCGACACGATGGTCGTCGGCGACGCGTACGGCCGCGTCCGGGCGATGCTCGACGACAAGGGCAACAACGTCGAGGAGGCGACCCCGTCGACTCCGGTCCTGGTCCTCGGTCTGACCAACGTTCCGGGCGCCGGCGACAACTTCCTCGTCGTCGACGAGGACCGTACGGCCCGCCAGATCGCCGAGAAGCGCGCTGCGCGTGAGCGCAACGCCGCCTTCGCCAAGCGCGTCCGCCGGGTGTCCCTCGAGGACCTCGACAAGGTGCTCAAGGCCGGTCTGGTCCAGGAACTCAACCTCATCATCAAGGGCGACGCGTCCGGTGCGGTCGAGGCTCTCGAGTCCTCGCTGCTCCAGCTCGACGTCGGCGAAGAGGTCGACATCCGCATCCTGCACCGCGGTGTGGGTGCGGTCACCGAGTCCGACATCGACCTGGCCATGGGCTCCGACGCCATCGTCATCGGCTACAACGTCCGTGCGGCCGGCCGTGCCGCGCAGATGGCGGAGCGCGAGGGCGTCGACGTCCGGTACTACTCGGTCATCTACCAGGCGATCGAGGAGATCGAGGCGGCGCTCAAGGGCCTCCTCAAGCCGGAGTACGAAGAGGTCGAGCTCGGTACGGCGGAGATCCGCGAGGTCTTCCGCTCGTCCAAGCTGGGCAACATCGCCGGTGTCCTCATCCGCTCGGGCGAGGTCAAGCGCAACACCAAGGCGCGCCTCATCCGCGACGGCAAGGTCATCGCGGAGAACCTCAACATCGAGGGTCTGCGCCGCTTCAAGGACGACGTCACCGAGATCCGCGAGGGCTTCGAGGGTGGTATCAACCTCGGAAACTTCAACGACATCAAGATCGACGACGTCATCGCGACGTACGAGATGCGCGAGAAGCCGCGCGCCTGACGTACAGCGTTGATCCGGGGCCGGTCGGCGGAAGGAATTCCGTCGATCGGCCCCGGCCGTTCCGTGTACGGTTCTGATGTCCCTGCCAAGCGGTTGGCGGGGCCATGAACCCGAACCGGCGGGACATCCGGACATACATGTATGTGGGGACGCTGTCCTTCGATCTGCTCCTCGGCGACGTCCGGTCGCTGAAGGAGAAGCGCTCCGTCGTCAAGCCGATCGTCGCCGAGCTCCAGCGGAAGTTCTCCGTGAGCGTGGCGGAGGTGTCGGGCCAGAACCTCCATCGGCGGGCCGAGATCGGCGTCGCGATGGTGTCGGGCGACCAAGGGCATCTCAGCGACGTACTGGACCGGTGCGAGCGCCTGGTCGCCGCCCGGCCGGAGGTGGAACTGCTGTCGGTTCGACGCAGGCTCCACACCGACGAAGACTGAACTCAGCAAGCAAGGCAAGAAAGAGGAGAAGGACCAGTGGCCGACAACGCGCGGGCGAAGAAGCTGGCGGACCTCATCCGGGAGGTGGTCGCCGAGAAGCTGCAGCGCGGCATCAAGGACCCGCGCCTGGGTACGCACGTGACCATCACGGACACCCGCGTCACCGGTGACCTGCGGGAGGCCACGGTCTTCTACACGGTCTACGGCGACGAGGAGGAGCGGGCCAGCGCCGCCGCCGGCCTGGAGAGCGCCAAGGGCGTCCTGCGTTCGGCCGTCGGCCGGGCCGCGGGCACCAAGTTCACCCCGACGCTCACCTTCGTGGCGGACGCCCTCCCGGAGACCGCCAAGAACATCGAGGACCTCCTCGACCAGGCGAGGGCCTCGGACGCCAAGGTGCGCGACGCGTCCTCGGGCGCGACGTTCGCCGGTGGGGCGGACCCCTACAAGAAGCAGGGCGAGGACGAAGCCGCCGAATGAGCACCGCACAGAAGACGCCCGGCGGCGCCTCCCGGCCGGAGGCCACGGGAGGGCTTGTCATCGTCGACAAGCCGCCGGGCTTCACTTCGCACGACGTCGTGGCCAAGATGCGGGGGATCGCCAAGACCCGCCGCGTCGGCCACGCCGGCACGCTCGACCCCATGGCGACGGGCGTCCTCGTCCTCGGCGTGGAGCGGGCGACCAAGCTGCTCGGTCACCTCGCGCTGACCGAGAAGGAGTACCTGGGCACCATCCGGCTCGGGCAGACGACGATCACCGACGACGCCGAGGGCGAGATCACGGCGTCGGTCGACGCTTCGAAGGTCACCCGCGAGCAGATCGACGCCGGGGTCGCGGAGCTCACCGGCGCCATCATGCAGGTGCCGTCGAAGGTCTCGGCCATCAAGATCGACGGCAAGCGGTCCTACGCGCGCGTGCGCGGCGGCGAGGAGTTCGAGATCCCGGCCCGTCCGGTGACCGTCTCCTCCTTCCGCGTGTACGACGTGCGCGAGGCCACCGCGGAGGACGGCACCCCGGTCATGGACCTGGTGGTCTCCGTCGTCTGCTCCTCCGGCACGTACATCCGGGCGCTCGCCCGTGACCTGGGCGCCGGGCTCGGCGTGGGCGGCCATCTGACCGCCCTGCGCCGCACCCGGGTCGGCCCGTACAAGCTGGAGTCCGCGCGCACCCTGGAGCAGCTCCAGGAGGAGCTCACGGTCATGCCGGTCGCCGACGCGGCCGCGGCGGCGTTCCCGCGCTGGGACGTCGACGAGAAGCGGGCCCAGCTCCTGCTGAACGGCGTCCGCCTGGACATGCCGGAGTTCCCGCCGGGCGCGGTCGCGGTCTTCGGCCCGGGCGGCCGGCTGATCGCCCTCGTCGAGGCGCAGCGCGGCAAGGCGAAGAGCCTGGCCGTCTTCGGCTGAGCAGCGACTCCCTCGTGGGGCGGGCACGCGCGCGTGCCCGCCCCACGATCCCCCTCCGCCCGGTTCCTGTCCCGCCCGTGATCGCGTATTCACCCGTTCGGGCAGGCGCTTGAAGTGAACGGGGGGAGCGTGAGGGGGCGCGTTCGGTTCTGAGCTTTTCTCCGTGATCACCGTCGACCTACCGTCGCATCCATGGGGAGAGGGGACCTGGCGGAGCTGGTGCGGATCGAGGATCCGGCCGGCCGGCCGTGCGGCACCGGATTCCTCGCCGACCACCAGGGCACGGTGCTCACCGGCCACGAGGTGGTCGACGGCCGCACCGCACTCCTGCTGCGCACCCCCGACGGCCGCACCCTCCGGGTCGGCCCCGACGACCTCACCCTGCTGCCCGACAGCGGGCTCGCGCTCGTCCGCGCCGAGGGACTGACCGCCCGCCCCCTGCCCCTGGCCGCCCGCCAGGGCATCGAGCCCGGGACGTACGTACGGATCCCGGCGCACGGCTGGCGCGAGGCACGGGTCCTCGGCGGCACCGCGGGCCCCGCCCTCGAACTGGCCATCGGCACCGAGGGCGCCGAGGCCCTGCAGGCCGGCGGCCCGGCCGTCGGAGGCCCCGTCCTCGACCCCGTCACCGGAGCCGTCCTCGGCGTCCTCGGCACCGCCCTGCACGGCGACCGGCGCGCCGCCGGACACGCCCTGCCGATCCCCTGCCCGCCCTCCGCGGCCCCGTGGGCCCCCTCCGCTGCCTCCTCCCCGACTTCCTCCGCCCCGCCCCCGGCCCCGCCGCTCCCGCCCGCCGGTCCGCTCGCCGCGCTGCTGCTGCGCAACGCCGCCACCGTCCCCGCCTACGGCCGCGACCTCAACCTGGCCGGCGTCCTGGAGCTGACCGCCACCACCACCGGCACCCGCGAGGAGCTCCCGGCCGGGCGGGTCCGGGACGACGGCGAGTCCCTCGTGCTCGCCGTCGTCGGTGTGCCCGGCACCGGCCGCAGCACCGCCCTCGCGGGCCTCGCCGCCCGGCGCGCCCGGGGCCCGGCCCCGGCGCCCACCGTCTGGCTGCGCGGCGCCGACCTGCGGTCCGACGACCGCTCCGTGGCCGACGCGATCGGCCGGGCCCTCCACCGGGCCGGGCGCGTCGCCGCCGCCTCCGGCACCCCCGGCGACCCCGCGGGCGCCACCCCGGAGCAGGCCGCCGCCCTCGCCCGCGCCGCCCACCGGCCGCTCCTGGTCCTCCTCGACGGCCCCGAGGAGATGCCGCCGCTGCTCGCCCACCGCCTCCCCTCCTGGACGGCCGCCACCGAGCAGTGGCTGGCCGCCCACGGGGCCCGGCTGGTCACCGCCTGCCGTCCGGAGCACTGGGAGCAGGCCGGACCGCTGTACGTCACGGAGCCGAGGACCGTCGCCCTGGGCGGGCTCACCGAGGCGGCGGCGCGCGAGGCCCGGCGCCACCACGCCGTCCCCGACGACGGGATCGCCGAGGAGGACGCCCGGCACCCGCTGGCCCTGCGGCTCCTCGGCGAGATCCGCGCCGCCACCCGCGGCGAGGCCGCCGGCCGCCCCGGCCGGGACGAGGTCTTCGCCGCCCACCTCGCCCTGATGTGCCTGCGGGTCGCGGTGCGGATCGCCGCGGGCAACCGGCCCGTGGTGCGCGGGTCGGGGGTGCGGCGGCTCGCCGCGCGGGTCAGCGGCCAGGTCCACGAGGCCGCCCGCCGCTGCCTCGGCCCCGGGCAGGGCGAGCTGGACCGGGAGTCCTTCGAGGAGCTCTTCCCCTGGTCCACCGGCTGGGCCTCCGCCGTCCTCACCGAGACCCTGCTGGTCCCCGCGGGCCCCGGATACCGCTTCGCCCACGAGGAGCTCGCCGACTGGCTCCAGGGCGCCCACCTCGACATCGACCGCGCCCTCCACTCCCTGGTCCGCCAACCGGCCCCGCACGCCGGCCTGCCGGTGCCCCGCCACCGCATCGGCCCCGTCCTCCAGGCCCTCCACCACCTCCACCACGACCAGGGCCCGGAGGCCCTGTCGGCCCGGCTCGTCACGCTGGCGGACGCGCTCGCGGACTTCGCCGACGCGGGAGCGGCCGGCCCCGCCCGGGACCACGCCCGTGCCACGGGCCCCGTCGAGGCCGTCGAGGGCGTCTGGTGGGCCTCGCGGCTGCTCGCCGGAGCCCTGGACGGGATCCGCGACCTGAGGCCGTACCTGCCCGTCCTGCGCCGTCTCGCGGACCATCTCGGGTCGCGGCCCGGGGCCCAGGACGCCTTCCCCGCGTTCGGGGCCCGCTTCTGGGCGGGGCTGCGGCTGCCCGACGGGGAGCGGGTGGACCTGCTGCGGCGGCTGGTGCCCGCGGACCCGGCCCCCGGGGCGGGCGCCCCGCCCCGCTTCCTCGACGCCGTCGCCGGGCTGCTCGCGGCCGACCCGCGGGGCGTGCAGCCGCTGCTGTGCCGCTGGTTCGGGGACGAGCGGCCGCTGGCCGCCGCCCCCGGGGCCACCGTCGGCACCGCCGCGCAGGCCGTGCTGCACACCCACCGCGGGCTCGCCGTCGACGACCTGTGCGAGGCCCTGGTGGCCACCGCCCACCCGCTCGCCGAAGGGCTGCTCGGCGCGCTCGCCGAGGACGAGCCGGGCGCGCTCTGCCGGGCCGTCGACCGCTGGGCCCACGACGACGGGCGCCCCGAACGGCGCACGGCCGCCGCGGCGTACGGGCGGCTCGTCGCCCCGCGCCTCACGAGCGACGCCGAGCGGGCCACGCTGCGCTTCGCGGCCCTCGCCCTGCTCGCCCGGCCCGCCGACCGCGCCCTGCACGGGCCCGCGCTCGCCCTGCTCGTCCGCGACCCGGACTCCCGCGCCCGGCACCTGCCGCGCGCCCTCGCCGAGCCGTCCGTGCCCGTGGACGCGCTCGGCGCCGCCCTCACCACCCACCCCGAACCCGTCCTCGACGCCCTCCGCGGCCGCCTGCACGGCCACGAACCCGCGGCGGTCCTGCGGCTGCTCGCGGCCGTCCCCACGCCCCGTCTGGCGCGCCGCGCCGCCGAGCTCGTCGCCGAGTACGCCGAGCGGCACCCGGAGGGCGCCGCGCTGGTCGCGGCCTTCGTCGACACCCGGCTCGAAGAGGGGCCGGCGGCCCGCTGCGTGCTCCACCCCCTGGTCGTCCGGCTGCTCGCCGGGCCGCAGCCGGCCGTCCGCGCCGCCCTCGCCCCCGTCCTCGCCGCACCCGGCACCGGAGCCTCCCGTTTCCTGCGCGCCGAACTCCGTGAGGTCCTGTGCGCCGGGCCGCACGCCGTAACGAAGGTCACCTCACCCATGCCGATGCCGACGTGGCCGCATGCTCATGGCAGTCTTAGACCTGCGCCAACAGGCGTACACGCGGACTTGGGTACAGGCGGACGAGGAGCGGTCACAGTGCAGCGCTGGCGTGGCTTGGAGGACATCCCCCAGGACTGGGGGCGCAGCGTCGTCACCATCGGCTCCTACGACGGGGTGCACCGCGGGCACCAGCTGATCATCGGGCGGGCCGTGGAGCGCGCCCGCGAGCTCGGCATCCCCTCGGTCGTCGTCACCTTCGACCCGCACCCCTCCGAGGTGGTGCGCCCCGGCAGCCACCCGCCGCTGCTCGCCCCGCACCACCGGCGCGCCGAGCTGATGGCGGAGCTGGGCGTGGACGCGGTGCTCATCCTGCCGTTCACCTCCGAGTTCTCCCAGCTGTCCCCGGCGGACTTCATCGTGAAGGTCCTGGTCGACAAGCTGCACGCCAAGCGCGTCATCGAGGGCCCGAACTTCCGCTTCGGCCACCGGGCCGCCGGTAACGTCGACGTCCTGGCCGAGCTGGGCACCACGTACGACTACGACGTCGAGGTCATCGACCTGCGCGTGACCGGTGCGGCGGGCGGCGGGGACCCGTTCTCCTCGACGCTCACCCGGCGCCTGGTCGCCGAGGGCGACATGGCCGGCGCCGCCGAGATCCTGGGCCGCCCGCACCGCGTCGAGGGCATCGTCGTCCGCGGCGCCCAGCGCGGCCGCGAGCTGGGCTTCCCGACGGCCAACGTCGAGACCCTGCCGCACACCGCGATCCCGGCCGACGGCGTCTACGCGGGCTGGCTGACGGCCGCCGGCGAGCGGATGCCCGCCGCGATCTCGGTGGGCACCAACCCGCAGTTCGACGGCACGGAGCGGACCGTCGAGGCGTACGCGATCGACCGCGTCGGACTGGACCTGTACGGCCTGCACGTGGCCGTCGACTTCCTGGCGTACGTGCGCGGCATGCTCAAGTTCGACACCCTCGACGACCTGCTCGCGGCGATGGCCGACGACGTCAAGCGCAGCCGCGAGCTCACCGAGACGTACGACCGGGGCTGACGCCCTCGGCCGCCGGCCGACGAGCGCCTTCCCGGCCCGCGGACCGCACACGCCCCGGGACCGGGACACCGGCTCCCCGGGCCCGCGGACGCGGCCGCCCGGTGGGGCGCGGCGCGGCCGCCGACCGGGCGCACGGCCCCCCGCGCCGGCGCGCCCGTTCAGCCCCGCAGCGCCTCCCGTCCCGCCCAGTGGCAGGCCGCCGCCGGGTCCCCACCGCCGCCCAGGAGCGGGAGGTCCTCCGTACGGCAGCGGTCCGCGACCTCGGCGGCACGCCCCGCCGCGAGCACCTGGCAGCGGACGTGGAAGCGGCAGCCGGACGGGACGCGCGCCGGGTCCGGGGGCTCTCCGGTCAGCACCACGGGCTCGCCCCCGGACTCGGGCAGCACCGACAACAGCGCCTGGGTGTAAGGGTGCTGAGGATCCGTCAGGACGGACTCGACCGGGCCGGTCTCCACGATCCGGCCCAGGTACATCACCGCCACCCGGTCCGCGATGTTCCACGCGAGGCCCAGGTCGTGCGTCACGACCAGCGCCGACAGGCCCAGCTCGTCGCGCAGCCGCAGCAGCAGCGCCAGGATCTCGCCGCGCACCGACGCGTCCAGCGAGGCGACCGGCTCGTCCGCCACGATCAGCTCGGGTTCCAGGACCAGCGCGCCCGCGATGACCACCCGCTGCCGCTGCCCGCCGGACAGCTCGTGCGGATAGCGCAGCAGGAACCGCTCCGGCGGCCGCAGCCCCGCCCGGGACAGCGCCTCGCAGACCGCGGCCCGCTCGTCGCCCGCGTAGCCGTGGATGCGCAGCCCCTCCGCCACCGCGTCGTACACGGTGTGCCGCGGGTTCAGCGAGCCGCTCGGGTCCTGCAGCACCAGCTGGGCCCGCTTGCGGTAGGCCTTGAGCGCCTTCCCCGAGTACGCGAGCGGCGCCCCCGCGAACGCCACCCGGCCCCCGCTCGGCCGGACCAGGCCGAGCAGCGACCTGGCCAGCGTGGTCTTGCCGCACCCGGACTCGCCGACCAGGGCCACGATCTCGCCCGCGCCGATGTCGAGGTCCACCCCGTCCACCGCCCGCGCGGCCGGTCCGCCCCGCCGCCCCGGGAAGACGACCCGCAGCCCGCGCGCCGACAGCAGCGGCTCCGGCTCCGGCGTGCCCGTGCCCGCGCCCGTACCCGTGACCGTGCTCAAGTGGTGCTCCCCACGTGTACGCAGGCCGCCCGGCGCCCCGCGCCCGCGTCCCGCAGCTCCTGGTCCTGCTCCGCGCAGAGGTCCACCGCCACCGGGCAGCGGGGGTGGAAGGTGCAGCCGCCCGGCAGCCCCGCCGGGTCCGGCGGGTCGCCCGGCAGGCCGCGCGGGGCCCGCCGGGAGGCCGGGTCGCCGATGCGCGGGAACGCCCCGGACAGCGCCCGCCCGTAGGGGTGCGCGGCGGCCTCGTACACGGCCTTCGCCGGCCCCTCCTCGACGACCCGCCCCGCGTACATCACCGCGAGCCGGTCGCAGGTGTCGGCGAGCACGGCCAGATCGTGGCTGATCATCAGCAGCCCGATGTCCTGCTCGGCGACCAGCTGCTCGATCAGGCGCAGGATCTGGGCCTGGATCATCACGTCCAGCGCGGTCGTCGGTTCGTCCGCCACGATCAGCCGCGGATCGCAGGCCAGCGCCATCGCGATCATCACGCGCTGCCGCTGCCCGCCGGACAGCTCGTGCGGATAGGCGGCCGCCCGCGCGGCCGGCAGTCCCACGTGCTCCAGGAGCTCCCCGGCCCGGCGGCGGGCCGCCGCCGGAGTGGACCGGCCGTGCACGAGCAGCGGCTCGGCGATCTGGTCGCCGATCCGCCGGACCGCGTTCAGCGAGTGCATGGCGCCCTGGAAGACGATCGACGCGCCCGCCCAGCGCACCGCCCGCAGCCGCCCCCAGTTCATGGTGAGGACGTCCTCGCCGTCGAGCAGGATCTCCCCGGACATCCGCGCCGACGCGGGCAGCAGCCGCAGCAGCGCGAGCGCCATCGTCGACTTCCCGCAGCCGGACTCGCCGGCCACCCCCAGCTTGCTCCCGGCGGGCAGGCTCAGGTCGACCCCGCGCACGGCGGGGACGGCCGCCGCCCCCGACCCGTACGTCACGCTCAGGTTCCGTACCTCCAGAAGGGTCATCGACCCACCCCCAGCTTCGGGTTGAGCACGGCCTCCACGGCCCGCCCGCACAGCGTGAACGCGAGCGCGACCAGCGCGATGGCGATGCCGGGCGGGGCCAGGTACCACCAGTGGCCGGACGAGACGGCGCCCGCCTCCCGCGCGTCCTGGAGCATCCCGCCCCAGGAGACGACGGTGGGGTCGCCGAGCCCGAGGAAGGCCAGCGTCGCCTCGGTGAGGATGGCCGTCGAGATGCCGAGCGTGGTCTGGGCGAGCACCAGCGGCATGACGTTCGGCAGCACGTGCCGGGTCATCACGTGCCCGTGCCCGCCGCCGAGCGCGGTCGCCCGTTCGATGTACGGGCGGGACTCCACCGCGATGGTCTGCGCCCGCACCAACCGGGCCGTCGTCGGCCAGCTGGTCACGCCGATCGCGAGGACCACCGTCCACATCGAGCGGGACATCACGGTCGCCAGGACGATCGCGAGGACCAGCGTCGGCATCACCAGGAACCAGTCGGTGATCCGCATGACGACGGTGGAGAACCAGCCGCCGTAGTGCCCGGCGATGATCCCCACGAGGGTGCCGATGGCGACGGACAGGGTCGCCGCGAGCAGTCCGACGAGCAGCGAGATCCGCGCCCCCCACACCAGCAGCCCGAGCAGCGAGCGCCCGAACTGGTCGGTGCCCAGGGGGAACGCGGCGCTCGGCGGTTCCAGGGCCGTGCCCGGCGCGTTCGTCACCGACTGCACGTCGGCGCCGACGGTCAGCGGAGCGGTCAGCGCGAGCAGCGCGATCACGGCGAGCCCCAGCAGGCCGTAGAGGCCGGCCCGGTGGGCGCGGTAGGACTTCCAGAAGCGGGCGACGGTGCCGCGCCTGCGTTCCCAGGTCAGAGAGGTCATCGGCCCACCCGGGGGTCGAGCAGCGGATAGAGCAGGTCGGCGATCAGGTTCATCACGATCATCGCGCCGGCGAAGACCACGAACAGGCCCTGCACCAGCGGCAGATCGGGCACGCTCAGGCCCTGGTAGAACAGCCCGCCGAGCCCCGGCCAGGAGAAGACCGTCTCCACCAGGATCGAACCGGCGACCACGTGCCCGAGGTTGATGAAGACCATCGTCACCGTCGGCAGCAGCGCGTTCGGTACGGCGTGCCGGCGCCGTACGACGTCGTCGCGCAGCCCCTTCGCCCGCGCGGTGGTCAGGTAGTCGCCGCCCATCTCGTCGAGGAGCGAGGAGCGCATCACCAGGAGGGTCTGCGCATAGCCCACGGCGACCAGGGTCAGCACCGGGAGCACCATGTGGTGGGCCACGTCGAGCGCGTACGCGAAGCCGGTCTCGCCGGTGCCCGACTCCATGCCGCCGGTCGGGAAGAGCCCCGGGATCGGGCCCATGCCCACCGAGAACACGATGATCAGCAGCAGTCCGAGCCAGAACGACGGCACCGACCACAGGGTCAGCGCCACCCCGGTGTTGAGCCGGTCGCCGAGGCTGCCGTGGCGCCAGGCGGAGCGGGTGCCGAGCCACAGGCCGAGCGCCGAGTAGAGCACCACGGCCGTGCCGGTGAGCAGCAGGGTCGCGGGCAGCTTCTGGGCGATGAGCTCGCCGACCGGGGCGCGGAACTGGAAGGACGTGCCGAGGTCGCCGCTGAGCGCCTTGGCGCAGTAGTCGGTGAACTGCTGCCACACCGGCTGGTCGAGGCCGAACTGGTGGCGGAGCGTGGCCAGTTGCTCGGCCGAGGTCGGCAGCCCGTGGGTCATCGCCTTGACCGGGTCGCCGGGGATGATCCGGAAGAGGAAGAAGCTGGTGACCAGCACGGCGAGGAGGGAGACGGCCGCGCCGGCCACCTTCCCCGCCGCGTGGCGCAGATACGCGAGAGCGGTGGCGGACCGTGGTGCGCCGCCCTCCGTGGCGCGGACCGGTTCGGTCCGTGCCACGGAGGCGGGAGTGCTTGCGCTGGTCACGGGCTACTCGCGGTCGTCGGAGGTGGAGCGGCGGCGCATGCCCAGGAAGATCCCGATGCCGACGAGCACCACCACGGCGGCGCCGATCCCGACGATCACCCCGGTGGGGGAGGAGCCGGACGTCTCGTCGGAGGCCTGGGCGGCGGGTACGGCCGACCACCAGCTCCAGTAGCCGTCCTGGCCCCAGAGGTTCCCGGCCGCCTCGGGCATCGTCGTGATGGAGCGGATCTGGTCGGTGCGGTAGGCCTCCAGGGCGTTCGGGTACGCGATGACGTTCATGTACCCGGTGTCGTAGAGCCGCGCCTGCATCTGCTTGACCAGCGCGGACCGCTTGCCGGCGTCGTACTCGACGGCCTGCTGCGCGTACAGCGCGTCGAAGCGCGGGTCGCAGATGAAGTTGTCGGTGGCGCCGGAGTCCTTCGGGGTCGAGGGCAGCGCGCCGCAGGTGTGGATCGACAGGACGTAGTCCGGGTCGGGGTTGACCGACCAGCCGTCGAAGGCGAGGTCGTAGTCGCCCTTGACCCACGGGTCGGAGACGCTGTCGAGACACTCGACCTTCAGCCCGATGCCCAGCTTGCCCCACCACTCCTGGAGGTACTTGCCGATCGCCTTGTCGTTCGGGTCGGTGGCGTGGCACAGGATGCGGAAGTCGAGCGGCCTGCCGTCCTTGCCGACCCGCTTGCCGTCGCCGTTCTTCCGGTATCCGGCGGTGTCGAGGACCTGCGCGGCCCTGGCGGGGTCGTACCCGCGCTTCTGCCCGGCGGAGGGCTGCCAGAAGTACGAGCCGAACCGCGGCGGGATGTAGCCCTCGCCCTCGACGGCGTGGCCCTGGAAGACCTTGTCGACGAGGGTGGCGCGGTCCACGGCGAGGAAGAGCGCCTTGCGCACCTCCGGGTCGAGCAGCGCCTTGTTCCCGTTGCCGAAGGTCTTGCCGTCCTTGGCCCGGGCGCCCGGGTTGGTGGCCAGCGCGAAGAAGCGGCGGCCCGGGGCGTCGTTGACCTTGATGTCCTTCTGGGTCTTCAGCGCGTCGGCCTGGGCCGGCGTCAGGTTCGGTACGAAGGACACCTCGCCCTTCTGGAGGGCGGCGACGGCCGCGTCCCCGTCCTTGTAGTACTTGAAGACCAGCTCGTCGAACTTGGGCGCCCCGCGCCAGAAGTCCTTGTTGGGCTTCAGCTTGATGTACTGGTCGACCTTGTAGTCCGTGATGACGAACGGGCCGTTGCCGACGATCGGGAACTGCCGGTCGTTGTTGAACTTGGAGAAGTCGGAGACCTTCTCCCAGACGTGCTTGGGCACGATCGGCACGTCCAGCGCCGTCATCGTCGCCTGCGGCTGCTTCAGCTCGATGACGAGGGTCTGCGGGTCGGGCGCGCTGACCTTCTTGAAGTTGGCCGTGAAGCTGCCGTTGGCCGTCGCCGCGTTCGGGTCGGTCATCATCTTGTCGAAGGTCCACGCCGCGTCCTCGGCGGTGGCCTGCCGCCCGTCGGACCACTTCGAGTCCTTGCGGATCGTGTACGTCCAGGTGAGTTTGTCCGGCGAGGACTTCCACGCGGTCGCGAGGCCCGGGACGGTGCGCGCGTCCTTCGGGTCGTAGTTGGTCAGGTACTCGTAGGCCAGCCGGTGGATGCTGGTGGAGACCAGCTTCTGGGCCAGGAAGGGCGACAGGGAGTCGACGCTCTGCGAGACGGCGACGGTGAGCGTCGTGCCGGAGCCCGCCTTGCCGTCCTCCGCCCGCGCGGCCTGCGCCGCCTGCGGGACGGCCACGAGCGAGGCGGCGGCGACTCCGCCGGCGACGAGGAGACGGAGAGCTCTGCGGGTGGGTGCCGGACGGGGTGGAGCCTTCGTGACCATGACCATGGGACGTGACCTCGCGTCGGGATGCGTGCGTCGTGGGAAGTGCCGTGGATCTTGGGCTGACGATGGATGAAGCGAAGGTGTATCAGCGGTGGTCTGCCGTCGTCAACGATGTCTCAAACCCCGTGTGGGCTGCGGGAATGCCAAAAGGCCCCGTACCGGAACACCGGTTCGGGGCCTCATTGGTCTACTCCTGTGACGCCTTACTGCTGAGGGGCTGGCGGCGCCTGCGGAGGCTGCTGCTGCGGCCAGTTGGGCGGCGGGACCTGCCCCTGCGGGTCGGTCTGCGGCGGGAGCGGCTGCGCCGGCGGCTGCTGCCAGCCCTGCGGCACCGCGGGCTGGCCCGGCTGCGACCCGTACGCCTGTCCGGGTGCGGGCGGTGCTCCGTACGGCTGACCCGGCTGTCCCGGCTGCGGGTAGGGCTGACCCGGGTACGGCTGGCCCGGCGCGGGCTGCCCCTGCTGCGGGTAGGGCTGCTGGGGCGGGTACGGCTGACCGGGCATGGGCTGACCGGGCATCGGCTGGCCCGGGGCGGGCTGGCCCTGCACCGGCTGGCCCGGCATCTGGTGGCCGGGCATCGGCGGGGCCATGTGCGGGGGCAGCCCGCCCTGACCGTCGCCGGTCCACAGCCCCTGCGCCTGCTGGGCCCGTACGAAGTCCTCGGCCACCATCGCCGAGAGGTGGAAGTACGCCTCACGGGTCTTCGGCCGCATCATGTCGAGGTCGACCTCGGCGCCCGCGGCCAGGTGCTCGTCGAACGGCACCACGACCACCCCGCGGCAGCGGGTCTGGAAATGCTGCACGATGTCCTCGACCTTGATCATCTTGCCGGTCTCGCGGACCCCCGAGATGACGGTGATCGAACGCTGCACCAGCTCCGCGTACCCGTGCGCGGAGAGCCAGTCGAGGGTCGTGGAGGCGCTGGAGGCGCCGTCCACGGACGGCGTGGAGATGATGATCAGCTGGTCGGCCAGGTCGAGCACCCCGCGCATCGCGCTGTACAGCAGACCGGTGCCGGAGTCGGTCAGGATGATCGGGTACTGCTTGCCCAGGACGTCGATCGCCCGCCGGTAGTCCTCGTCGTTGAAGGTCGTCGAGACGGCCGGGTCCACGTCGTTGGCGAGGATCTCCAGGCCGGACGGCGCCTGCGAGGTGAAGCGGCGGATGTCCATGTACGAGTTGAGGTACGGGATCGCCTGCACCAGGTCGCGGATGGTCGCCCCGGTCTCGCGGCGCACCCGGCGCCCGAGCGTGCCGGCGTCCGGGTTGGCGTCGATCGCCAGGATCTTGTCCTGCCGCTCGGTGGCCAGGGTCGCGCCGAGCGCGGTGGTCGTCGTGGTCTTGCCGACGCCGCCCTTGAGCGAGATGACCGCGATCCGGTAGCAGGAGAGCACCGGCGTCCGGATCAGCTCCAGCTTCCGCTGCCGCTCCGCCTCCTCCTTCTTGCCGCCCAGCTTGAACCGGGCCGAAGCGCCGGGATTGCGGCTGGACTTGGCCTTCTGCTTGTTGTTGCGCAGCAGCCGGTCGGAGGAGAGCTCGACGGCCGCGTTGTACCCGAGCGGGGCACCCGGCACGGACCGCTCGCGCTGGTCGTGCGTCACGGGCGTGGGCCACGCGGCCCCGGTCCGGGGGTCGACCGGCGCGGGCGGCACGACGTAGTCGGGCGGCAGGCTCCCCGGCTGCGGGGCCTGCGGCGGCACGGGCGCGGGCGGGCCGTCCTGCGGCTGCGGCTGACCGGGGTGCGGGAAGCCGTAGCCCGCCTGCGGCGGCTGGGCCTGCCCGGGGAACGGCTGCGGCTGGCCCGGCTGCGGGAACCCGTAGCCGCCCTGCGGCGGCTGGGGCGCCTGCGGCGGTACGGGGGCGGGCGCGGGCTGGCCGCCCTGGGGCAGCGGCTGCGGCTGACCCGGGTGCGGGAAGCCGTACCCACCCTGCGGCGACGGGGCCTGCCCGGGGAAGGGCTGCGGCTGGCCCGGCTGCGGGAAGCCGTAGCCACCCTGCGGCTGCGGCTGCTCGCCGACCGGGGGCTGCGGGAAGCCGTAACCGCCCTGCGGCGGCTGCGGCGGCGCCGGGACCGGCGGCGCGGGCCAGGACGCGGCGGCGGGCAGCGGCGCGGCGGGCGGCTGCTCGGCCGGAGCCGTCTGTGCGGGCCACTGCGGCGCGGGCGCGGGCGTCGCGGGCTGGAACGAGGGCGGCAGCGGCGGCAGCCCGGTGCTCTGCGGCGGTACGGGAGCCGCGCCGGGCCCGGGCTGGGCGGGCGGCAGCCCGGGGCCGGGCAGGAGGTCCTGCGGCTCGGCGGGCGCGGGTGCGGCGGGCGGGAGGCCTTCGGAGGGCGTGGGCGCCACCGGCGGCAGGCCCTCGGAGGGCGCCGGCCGGACGGGCGGCGGACCGGCGACGAGGTCTTCGGGGGGCGTGGCGTCCCGCACGGCGGCCGGGGCGGGCTCGTCGGCGTCCTGGACCGGCGGGACGGCCTCGGCGACGGCGGGCTCCTGGGCCTCGGCCTCCGGCGCGGCCGCTGGCTCGGGCTCCGGGGCGGTGGCCGCGTCCTCGGCCGCCGCCACGGGCGTCTCGTCGGCACCGTCCGGCGCCGCCTCGGCGTCCGTCCTGACGGCCTCGCCGCTCGGAGCGGCCTCGTCCGGGGCCTCGGCGACCGGCTCCGCGGCGTCCGTGACCGGCTCCGGGACGTCCGTGCCCGTTGTCACCGGCTCAGGCGCTGCCGCCGCGGCCTCGGGCGCCCCGTTCGTGTCCATGGACGCGACGGGTGCGGCGACGGGTGCGGCGGCGGGCGTGGCGACCGGGGTCTCGGCCGGGGCCGGCTGGCCCGCGGCCTGGTCGCGCTCCGCCATCTCGCGCTTCAGCGCGGCGGGGGAGAAGCGCATGGTCGCACCGCTCTCCACGTCGCCACCGCCGAACGGCGCGGGTGCCACGGGCTCGACGTGTGCGGGTGAGACGGGTGCGGGCGGGATCGGGGCGGGAGCGACCGGCGCCACGGGCGCAGGCATCGGAGCCGGAGCCGGAGCCGGAGCCGGAGCCGGAGCGGGGGCCGGAATCGGTGCGGCGGGCGGGGGCGTAGGCGTCCAGGTCGGCTCGAAGCCGCCGCCCGTCGGGAGGCCGGGCACCGCGACCGGCGCGCCGGTCGGCGGGGGAGGCGTGGGCGCGCCACCGGTCGAACCGCCCGACGCGTTCTGGGTGTACCAGGCCGGAGGGGTGTAGTCGATGGTGAACTCACCCGTCATCTCGGCGGCGTCCGCGTCGGACTGATCGTCGACGGGCGGGTTCCAACCCCCGTTGATCTCGTCCCGATCGCCGTTCACTTTGCCTCCTGGTGTGGTCGCGCACCCTTGTGCCGTCGTGGGCGGGCCTTTCCCACCCTAAACGCCAACCGTGCCCGTCGGGCAGGGCCGACGGCCCCCCGCCGCGCCCCGCGCGGAACACGCCCGGGCCCCAAGTGACCCACGCGTACCGGAGCGTGAAACCCCCGGTGAATCAAACCCATATATAAACGGACAGCTTGGGCTGTTTCGCCAGCCCGTCCCGCCCTCGTCGGACGCTCAGTCCATCCGCCGCGCGCTGCCCAACAATCCGGTCTCGGCGTCCGTCGCCTGCGTCATCACGAACTGGCGGTCGTTCGGCGTGCACCACAGGGTCACGCCGTCCGCGAGCGTCGACAGGGCTTCCGACTCGGAGCGCTGCAGGCCCATGATGCGCCCGATCTGCGTGGCCTCGTCAGGGGAGACCCGCTGGACCCCGACCAGTGAGGACTTCTCCAGGAGCCGCGGGGCCACCGGGCTCAGATAGGGGAGCAGGGTCACGACGGACTGCCAGGGCCCGGACACGACCCGGCCGCGCGGCGGCCGCATGCCGCAGTCGCGGATGACGACCACGGGGCTGCCTGCCGAGGCGCCCTGGGGCGGGACCCGGCCCACGTCGTGCAGGGTGATGCAGGGCTGTCCGCCGCCCGCCGCCTGGGCGAGCGCCGTCCACGCCTGCCCGCGGCCGGTCTCCACGGCGATGCGCGCGCCGGTGGCCGCCGCCCGCAGCGCCAGCACCTGCGCGGTCCACAGACCGCCGATGAGCGTGACGTCGTACGGACTCGGCCGGTTGATGCCGAGCACGGCGGGCCGGCCCTCGGCGTCGACGCCGACGACCAGGCCGTCGTCGCCCACCGGCAGGGCCAGCGCCCCGAGTTGGTCGAGGGGGACGGAGTGGCGGTCCCGGCGCGGCCCGATCAGGCCGAAGCCGAAGCGGGGCTTGGTGCCCCGCCCCGTACGCCGTCCGGCACCGCGCGCACCGCTGCCGGCGGCCCGCCGCGCGGGCGCCCCGGCCGGGCGTCCGCCGGACACCCCGGGACCCGCGGCGCCGGGCATCCCCGGCACACCGCCGCCCGCCACGGGGCCCTGCCCCATCGGCTGGCCCGCCATCTGCCCGGGCTGACCCACCGGCTGACCCGCCGGCCGGCCCGAGGCCGATCCGTTCGTCGGAGTCGTCATCAGCGCGCACCCCCCAGCGGCAGCGTCGCCAGCATGCCCGGGACCTGTTCGCGGTCGAGCCGCACCAGCCCCGTCTTCACGCCGCGCGCCGCGCGCTCCAGTTCGTGCCGGGCGGCCACCAGTTCCTCGTCGCTGCGCCCGGTGATCCGTACGTGTCCGGTGACCGTCACCTCCTGACGGTCACCGCCGCTCAGCGTCAGACTGAACGTCGTCGCCAGCGCGGGCAGCGAGGTCAGCAGCGCCACCAGCTGGGGCATCGAGGCCCCCGCGCCGCCCGCGCCGCCCAGCTGGGGCCAGCGGCCCACCCAGTACGTCGTGTGCCGCCGGTCGTCCACGCGCCAGGTCCGCGCCGTCTCCTGGGTCCGCCGCGCCTGCGCCTGCCCGCGACCCGCCTGCGCTATCGCCATCGGGCTGGCGCAGGTCGAGGTGGCGAGCGCGGCGGTGAGCTCCTGCTCGGTGAGGACGGTGGCCCGGAACCCGGCGCCGGCCAGTCGGCTCGCCAGCTGGTCCACCGCCCGCACGAGGCACTTCTGCGCGCCCTCGACGCCGCCGCCGCGCGCCTCCACCGCCTCCGGGCACAGCTCCGGGTCCAGCTTGAGCGCGATCCAGGTGATGCGCAGCGCGGGCGAACCCGTCTGCGCCTGCAGCGGCGCGTAGTTGCGGGTGGCCATCGCCTGTGCGGGCAGGTGCGGCGCGGGCGCCGGCTGGGTGTGCTGCACGATCTGCGCCGACTCCAGTCGGATGCCGTCCACCGACAGCACGTCGCGGACGAGCCCGACCGGCAGCGGCCGCGCCGAGCGGTCCGGCCGCAGCGCCGTGGCCTCGGACTCGACCCGCACCACCGCCGTGAGGAAGGTGCCGTCGCCGATCATCCCGACCGGACGCCGGTCGCGGTCGCTGTACGCGTAGGTCCGCAGTGCCGGGTCGCACTCGACGACCGGGGCGAGCCCCGGCTCGGTGCCCTCCGGCACGGTCAGGGAGCCCGCCCGACGGGTCCGGGCGCGCAGTGCGAGGAAGGTGGAGAGCCACTCCGGCAGCGAACGCCGGTGCCTGCGCACCACGGCGAGCAGCACGAGCAGCGCCGCGACCACGCCCGCGGGGACCAGCATCAGCTTGTCGACGACGGCGGCCACGAGCAGCAGAGCCGCCGCGACCTCGATCAGTACGAGCTGTTGCAATCGGAACGCACCGAAGTGTCCCGGACGCGCCTGGAGGCGCGGTGAGACCGAGGACGGAACGGACGAACCGGGCCCCGGAGAAGGGGAGACGGAGGGCGTGGAAGAGGACGCGGCGGCAGAAGGCCGCGCCCGCGTCGCGGAAGCCATGATGGAGAATCCCCCTCAATTCATCCCGATCGCCCTGGCCGGCCAGGCCATTGGCGGCTGGATCACCCTACCCGCCCCACGAGCACGGGCGGACAGCAGGCATAGTAGGGGGCCGGTCCGACGGCCGGGGCCCGGGCGCCATGCTCCCCGGACTCCCGAGCGGAGACTGCGCCTGACGAAAATGGGGACTCATGGCATCACGGCGGGACGAGCTCAACGCGTACACCTTTGCGAAGAAGCGCACGGTCGCGGCATTCCTCCAACCCTCTCCCTCGGGTACGGAGGAGGGGGCGCCCAGGCCGCTGCGCGCGGTCGTCCCCGGCCTGATCATCGGCGCGCTGGTGGTCGCCGGATTCGGTGCCTGGGGGATGTTCAAGCCCACGGCGCCCAAGGGCTGGGACAAGCCCGGCACCAAGGTGATCGTCGGCAAGCAGTCGACCACCCGCTACGTGGTGCTCACCACCGGCGAGGGCAAGGGCCGCAAGACCCTGCTCCACCCGGTGCTCAACCTGGCCTCCGCCCGACTCCTCCTCAACCCGGACGACTTCCAGGTCATCCAGGTCGACGACAAGGAGCTCGACAAGGGCAAGCCGCCGCGCGGTCCGATCCTCGGCATCCCGTACGCCCCGGACCGCCTGCCCGCCGCCGAGGACGCGGGCACCGCCAAGCGCTGGGCCGTGTGCGAGCAGCCCGGCGGCGGCAACGGCGGCGGCGTGCAGAAGGCCACCTTCCTCTTCGCCGAGCGCGACCTCGGGCGCACGGACGACAAGTACAAGCTGGGTCCGGGCCAGGTCCTGTACGTGAAGGGGCAGAAGGAGAGCGCCCAGTACCTCGTCGACCACACCGGCACCAAGTACCGGGTCAACGAGAAGGCGCCGAACCTCACCACCGCCCTCTTCGGCGTCAACCGGCAGCCCCAGCAGGTGACCGACGACTGGCTGGCCACCCTGAAGACCGGCACCCCGGTCGACTTCCCGCAGATCCCCGGAACGATCGGCACCGACGCCGGCGTCAACGGCGGCCTCACTCAGGCCCAGGACCAGGTCGGCATGGTGCTGCTCGCCCAGACCGGCTCCGGCCCCCAGCACTACGTCGTGCTCCAGGGCAAGGTGCAGCCGGTCAGCGCCTTCACCGCCTGGCTGCTCATCAACTCCCCGCAGACCGCGGACCTCCACATGAACGGCTCGCCCAGCGGCGTCAGCCTGGGCCAGCTCAGCCCCGACGCCGCTCCCTTCGCCGCCGACCGCCGCTGGCCCGAGCGGAAGCCCGACCAGGCCAACTCCGTCGGCGGCCCGAACGCCCGCGACACGATCTGCTCGGTGCTGCAGAGCGTCGGCGACAAGGGGCAGACGACCCTGACGACATGGGCGGGCACCAAGTACCCCGCCGACATCACCGCCGGCGGCACCAGCACGTACGTCACCCCCGGCACCGGGCTGCTCTACACCCAGATCCAGGGCCGGCAGTCCGCGCCCGGCGGCTCGCTCTTCCTCGTCACCGACACCGGGCTGCGCTACGCGGTGCAGGCCAACGGAGACAGCGACAAGGGCCGTTCCGACATCGGCGCGGCGCACCAGCAGCAGACCGACGGACGCCCGGAACCCTCCGACGCGCAGAAGCGTCTCGGCTACGAGAAGGTCACTCCGGTGCTCGTCCCGATGGAGTGGTCGGAGTTCCTGTCCAAGGGCCCGCGCCTCGACACCAACAGCGCGCGCCAGCCGCAGGGTTCGTGAGGGAGGTGGAGCGGATGACGACGTACCGCACGGGGGCGCTGCTCGCCGCGACGACCCTCGCCGGCCTGCTCGCGGTGCCGCCCGCCGCGTACGCCGAGGGGATCCAGCGGCCGGCCGGTCTGGACGGCAGCGGCGAGTGCACGTTCCCGATGAAGAAGCAGATCGAGGGCATCCCCTGGTCGCTCCAGCGGGTGCTGCTCGACGAGCTGTGGCAGGGCAACAAGGGCAAGGGCGTCCGGGTCGCGGTCATCGACACCGGCGTCGACGACGTCAACCCGCAGCTGAAGGGCGCGGTGGACGCCAAGGCGGGCAAGGACTACCTGAAGCCCGACAAGGAGAACCCCGGCCCCGGCGACGACAAGCGCGGCAAGACCGACGGCACCGTGGACGAGGTCGGTCACGGCACCAAGGTCGCCGGGATCATCGCCGCCCGTTCCCGCACGGGCACCGGCTTCGTCGG
Organism: Streptomyces sp. NBC_01268; assembly: GCF_036240795.1. Lineage (NCBI taxonomy): Bacteria > Bacillati > Actinomycetota > Actinomycetes > Kitasatosporales > Streptomycetaceae > Streptomyces > Streptomyces sp. NBC_01268. The sequence continues at coordinate 6,108,207 of NZ_CP108454.1, forward strand.
CCTGGCCCCCGAGGCCACGATCATCCCGATCCGACAGAACGACGAGAAGAACAGCGGCAAGTCCGACACGATGGCCCAGGCGATCGACTACGCGGTCCTCAAGGGCGCGCACGTCATCAACATCTCCCAGGACACCACCCAGCCGCTCGGACCGGACTCCGCCATGGCCAAGGCGGTCGCGCGGGCGATCGCCGCGAACGTGGTGGTCGTCGCCTCCGCGGGCAACGACGGCGTCGACGGCAAAGACAAGAACACCTACCCCGCGGCCTTCCCCGGGGTCCTCGCCGTCGCCTCCTCGGACCGCGACAACGAACGCGCCGCGTTCTCCCAGTCCGGCCCCTTCGTCGGGGTCGCCGCACCCGGCGTCGACATCGTCTCGACCGTCCCGGGCGGCGGCCAGTGCGTCGACAACGGGACCAGTTTCTCCGCCCCGTACGTCTCCGGCGTCGCCGCCCTGCTGCGGGCCAAGCACCGGGACTGGACCGCTGCGCAGATCGTGACCAGGATCGAGCAGACCGCGGTCCGCTCGGTCAACGGGCGTGACAGGCACGTGGGTTGGGGCGTCGTCGATCCGGTGCGGGCGCTCGCCGACGGAGCCGACGACACGGCCCCGCCGAGCAGCCCGACGCCGGACCCGGGACCGCCGAGGCCGCCGGCGCCCGAACCGGCCCACATGGCGATGTCGGAGACTCCCCAGGAGCGCTCCGAACGGCTCGCCACCTATGCGTTGGGGATCGGCGCGGTCCTGGTGGCCGTGGTCGCCGGCGCCGCCGCCGTGATCCGCGACAGCCGTCGCCGGAGACCGGTCCGGTGAGCCAAGTATCCGGTGGGTACTTTGCAGTTGGAACTACCGTCCCCAATGGCTAGAGTGACGGTCGGGGGCACGGTAGTGCGATCCCAGCACGGGGGCGGCATCAAGAGATACCCGTCCGTATCGCGATCGGAAGGCCCGGCGGCCTGACCGCCGCTCGCCACCGTAGGAAGAAGGGGCAAGATGTCGAAAGACCTGAACGTAACCAGTGCCGAACAAGTCAAGCTGGCCGGCCGGATCCAGGACTTCCACGACGAGCTCCAGGCTCGCATCACCTCCCTCAACGGCGTCGTGGACCGCATCCAGGCGGGCTGGCAGGGCGCCGCGAGCAAGGAGTACGACCGGGTCCAGAACGACCTGAACCTGCGTCTGCGCAACATGCGCGTCGAGCTCGTGAAGCTGGAAGAGGTCATGCGCATGAGCGCCGACGGCTTCACGCAGGAGGAGGAGGACCGCATCCGGTCCTTCCGCAAGATGGACGACACCACGGCCGGCCAGAGCGCCATCCTCGGCATGGCCTGAGCCTCGCCCTCCTCCCGCGTCTCAACACTCCAGGAGCCACGAAGATGACTACTGCGGTCAATTACGACACCGTGACCCAGGCGGCGGGCGACGTCCGCCTGACCTCCAGCCAGCTCAGCCAGAAGCTCGAGGACCTCATGGCCGAGGTCAACCGCGTCGCCTCCAACTGGGACGGCGAGGCGAAGGTCGCGTACCGCGAGAGCCAGGACCGCCTGACCAAGGACATGGCGGCCATGAACCAGGACCTGGCGCGCATCGCCCAGCTCCTCGACGAGTCGGTCGTCGGCTACCGGGACACCGACAAGGGCAACGCGGCCCGCTTCCGCATGATGATGTGATCCCGCGTCAGTGACGCCTGAGGGGGTGGCCCGTTCTCACGGGCCACCCCCTCACGCATGTCCGGCTCCCACTACCGCAGGTCGAACTCGCCGTCCCGCGCGCCGAGCACGAACGCGTCCCACTCGGCCTTCGTGTACCGCAGCACGGTCTCCTTGTCGAGCGAGGAGCGCATCGCCACCCCGCCGCCCGGCAGATACGCGATCTCGACCCGCTCCTCGTCCGGACTGGTCCCCGGCGCCCCCTGCCACTCGACACCGGAGATGTCGAGGGCGTAGAGCTCTTCCTTCACGCGTTCCCTGTCCTGGGCGTCAGCCATCGGCGCGTTCCTTGTCTGTGCTGATCAGTACGGTGCAACCCTGCCGACCACCCTAGCGACGCCCCCGTCCCCGTACACCGGAAACCGGAAGCACGGCCCCCGTCACGTCCGGTCCGGCATCCATCCCAGCTGGACCAGCGGCGCCCCGCGCTTGCGGGAGACGAAGGTGCCGCGGCCCGGAGGCATCTTCCTGGCGCGGACGTTGCCGAGGATGTCGCCCTCGCCGTGGTCGCCGGAGAGGATCACGCCCTGCGCGCCGAGCTCCTTCGCGCGCTGCATGAACGGCTCGTACATCGCGCGGGAGGCGCCGGCCGCGTTGCGGGCCACGATGAAGCGGATGCCGACGTCGCGCGCGAACGGCAGGTTCTCCACCAGGACCTGGAGCGGGTTGCCCGAGTTCGTCGCGACCAGCTCGAAGTCGTCGATCAGGACGAAGAGCTGCGGACCCGTCCACCAGCTGCGGTCGCGCAGCTGCTGCGGGGTGATGTCCGGCTTCGGGGCGCGCTTGGTCATCACCGTGTTGATGGCGTCCATGTGCATCTGCATGGCCGAGGCCATCGGCGCGTACTCCAGCAGGTGCGAGGGCGCCACCGCCTCCAGCATCGTGCGCCGGTAGTCGCCGACGACGATCCGGGCCTGCTCCGGGGTGTACCGCTCGCACAGCTGCTTGGCGATCAGACGCAGCAGCGCCGTCTTGCCGGACTCGCTCTCGCCGAAGATGAGGAAGAACGGGTCCGTCTCGAAGTCGACGAACACCGGCTCCAGGTTCGTCTCGTCGATGCCGATCGCGATGCCGTGCTGCGGGTACTCGAAGCCCTTCGGCAGCTGCTCCGCCGGCAGCCGGCGCGGCAGCAGCCGCACGGCCGGGGCCGCGGCACCCGTCCAGGCGGCCTTCGCGGCCTGGACGAACGCGGCCGTGCCGTCGGACAGGTCCACCGCCGAACTCGCCCCGTCGATCCGCGGCAGCGCCCCCATGAAGTGCAGCTTCTCCGGCACCTGACCGCGCCCGGGCACGCCCGGCGGCACGTTGGCCGCGACCTTGCGGTCGAACTCGGAGTCCATGACGTCACCGAGCCGCAGCTCCAGACGCCCCAGCATCTGGTCCTTGAGGGCCGCCCGCACCTCCATGTAACGGGCCGCGGTGATCACCACGTGGATGCCGTAGCCCAGACCCCGCGCCGCGAGGTCCGAGACGACCGGCTCCAGCATGTCGTAGTCGTTGCGGAAGCCGCCCCAGCCGTCCACGACCAGGAACACGTCGCCCCAGGCCTCGCCGGGCAGCTCGCCGGCCGCGCGCTTGCGCCGGTAGGTGGCGATGGAGTCGATGTTGTTGGCGCGGAAGAACTCCTCCCGCCGGTTGAGCACGCCCATCACCTCGGCGACCGTACGCCGCACCCGCTCCGGGTCGAGCCGGGACGCCACACCGCCGACGTGCGGCAGATCGGCCAGCGAGGACAGGCCGCCACCGCCGAAGTCCAGGCAGTAGAACTGCACCTCGGCCGGCGTGTGCGTGAGCGCGAACGACGACACGAGCGTGCGCATCAGCGTCGACTTCCCGGACTGCGGACCGCCGACCACCATCATGTGGCCCGCCGCACCCGAGAAGTCCCGGTACAGCACCTCGCGCCGCTGCTCGAAGGGCTTGTCGATGAGACCCAGTGGCACCGTGAGACCGCCGGGGCGGCTGTACTCCGTCGCCGTGAGCCCCCGGTCCGCGGTCTGCGCGAGCCCCGGCAGCAGGTGGTCGAGCGTCGGCGCCTGGTCGAGCGGCGGCAGCCACACCTGGTGGGCCGGCACGCCCTGCCCCTCCAGCCGGCGCACGATCACGTCGAGGACGGTGTCCGCGAGCGCGTCGTCCTCCTCGGCGCGCTGCGCCGTCAGGTACGCCGGGTCGGGCGCCGCGTAGACCACGGGCACCGGCGAGGCCGTGAACAGCGCGGGCCGCCGCTCGATCGGCAGCTGCCCGGCCTCCAGCCGCGGACCGCCCGTACGGTACGTCCCCGAGACGTACGCCGCCTTGAAGCGGGTCATCTCGTCCGTGCCGAACTTCAGATAGCCGGAACCCGGCACCGACGGCAGGTGGTACGCGTCCGGCACGCCGAGCGCCGTGCGCGACTCCGCCGCGGAGAAGGTCCGCAGACCGATCCGGTACGACAGGTACGTGTCCAGGCCGCGCAGCTTGCCCTCCTCCAGGCGCTGCGAGGCCAGCAGCAGATGCACGCCCAGCGAACGCCCGATGCGGCCGATCTGGATGAACATGTCGATGAAGTCAGGCTTGGCGGTGAGGAGTTCGGAGAACTCGTCGATCACCAGGACCAGCGAGGCCAGCGGCTCCAGCGGAGCACCCGCCGCCCGCGCCTTCTCGTAGTCGTGGATGTTCGCGTAGTTGCCCGCCGACCGCAGCAGCTCCTGACGCCGCTGCAGCTCGCCGCGGATCGCGTCACCCATGCGGTCGACCAGCGTCAGGTCGTCCGACAGGTTGGTGATGACCGCCGCCACGTGCGGCATCTGCGACATGCCCGCGAAGGTCGCGCCGCCCTTGAAGTCCGCGAGGACGAAGTTCAGCGTCTCCGAGGAGTGCGTCACCGCGAGCCCCAGCACCAGCGTGCGCAGCAGCTCCGACTTGCCGGAACCCGTCGCACCCACGCACAGGCCGTGCGGGCCCATGCCCTCCTGCGCGGCCTCCTTCAGGTCCAGCATGACCGGCTGCCCGTCCTCGCCGACACCGATCGGCACCCGCAGCCGCTCGGCGACCGACCGCGGCCGCCAGGTGCGCGCCACGTCCACCGAGGCCGCGTCGCCCAGGTTCAGCAGGTCCGTGAAGTCCAGGTTCGCCAGCAGCGGCTCGTCGTCGTCCCCGCCGCCCATCCGCAGCGGCGCCAGCTGCCGGGCCAGCGCCTCGGCGGCCGGCAGCGACATGCCGTCCGGCACTCCCTCGTACGCGAAGCCGCCGCCCGACTCCAGGCGCAGCCGCCCCGGCCGCACCACCACGGACAGGCCGCCGCGCTGCTCGTCGAGCTCACCGGAGACCACCTCGACGATGGTCACGCCCTGCAGGCCCTCGGCCGCCGCCAGCAGCGAGTCCGGGGGCACCAGACCACCGCGTGGTGCATGGGAGTCCAGCACCACCACCACGTGCGGCTGGTCGAGCACCGGCTGGTTGTCCCGGCTGAACCGCGGCCGCCCGTCCAGGCGCGAGCGGATCAGCTGCTCCAGCTCGCCCAAATCGTCGCCGAACAGGCGCTTGGTGCCCGCCCCGTCGACCGTCCCCGGCACCTGGGTGTGCGGCAGCCACTTCGTCCAGTCCCAGCGCTCCTGCGCACCGCGCGCCGCCACCACGGCCAGCATCAGGTCGTCGGGGGAGTGCAGCGTCACCAACTGCGCCACCAGACCGCGCGCGGCGGACTGCGCCGACTCCGGATCGCCGGAGATCGTCACGTGGTAGAACGCCCGCATCGACACCGCCATCGGCAGCCCGTCCAGGGTGCCGTGCACGGCGAGGAACTGCTGCATCGCGCCCGCGCACAGGGGCTCCAGCTCGTCCACCGGCGCCGTGTCCGGCGCCACCAGCGGGGTCGCCAGCTGCTGAGCGCCCAGCCCGATCCGCGCCTGCGCGAAGTCGTGGTCGCCGACCCGCCGTTCCCAGACCCGCGAGCCCTCGGCGACCACCGACCACAACTGCTCGGGCGCCGGGTGCAGATACAGTTGCGCGTCCCGCTGACGACGGGCCGTCCGGCGCACCGTACGCCGGGTCTGCGCGAGGTATTTGAGGTAGTCCCGCCGCACATCGGCCATTTGCCCCTGCGTACCGCGGCGGAATCTCACGAACTGGGCGATCGCCATCGCGACCGTCGACGCCAGCATCAGGACGCCCATGATGCGCATGATCGGCGACGGCGTCATGAAGAAGAACACCACGGACGAGCCCATGCCCAGCATCGGGAGGAGCTGCATCAACGCGGACTCCTGCTGTCCCCGCGGAAGTTCCGGCGGAGACTCCAGGACCAGTTCCTCACCGGGTACTTCCGGAGGAAGGGACCTCGGCGGGCGTTTGACGACGATCTGGCTCACCGGCGCATCAATCCCTCGTTACGGGCGGGCTCGTGAGGGAGTCACCGCAACTGCGCCCCCGTCGGCTGTGTTCCATGCGGTCTCCCCCGTGAGTGCAGGATCCTACTTGCAGCCACCCCCACCGGTCCCCGGTAGGGTGGCGCCGCAGTGTGCGCAACCGCGAATCAGGGGGTCCAGAAACGTGAGTACGACCGCAGCGACCGGCTTCTGCCGCGTCACCGTCGTGGCGCCCGACAGCCGTATCGACGTCGCACTCCCCGAGGACATCGCCGTCGCCGACGTCCACCCGGAGATCCTCCGGCTCACCGGGCAGACCCAGCCGGTCGGCGCCCCCACCGGCTACCACCTGGTCCGGCGCGACGGCTCCGTCCTCGACGGCGCCCGCTCGCTCGCCGCGCAGCAGGTCCTCGACGGCGAGGTGCTCTCGCTGCGCCCCTTCGCGCAGTCGCTGCCGCCCGCCGTCTTCGACGACGTCTCCGACGCCGTCGCCTCCGCCGTCACCCGCGACCGCCACCTGTGGAGCGACGACCTGCTGCGCGGCGCCGGACTCGTCGGCGGCGTGCTGCTCCTCGTCCTCATGGGCTTCGTGCTCTGGTTCGCCGACCCGCTCCGGCACGACATGCACAGCCTGCCCGGCGTCATCGCGGGCGCCGCCGGCCTGCTGCTCACCGCCTTCGCCGGCGTCCGCGCCCGGGTCTACGGCGACCGCGCCACCGCCGTCGCCCTGGGCCTCGGCGCACTGCCGCTGCTGCTCATCGCCGGCTCCGGCATCATCGCCCCCGACGCGGGGCAGGGCCCCGGCCGGCTCCAGTTCCTGCTCGGCTGCGTCACCGTCCTGGTCGCCGCCGTCGCGCTCGTCGCCCTCACCCCGAGCGGCGACGCCCCCTTCGTCGCGGCCACCTTCCTGGCCACCGTCGGCACCCTCGCCACCTTCGTGGCGATCATGACGGAGTCCTCCGCCACCGAGACCGCCGCCGTCTGCGTCCCCGTGGCCATCGGCCTGGTCGCCTTCCTGCCCGGCCTCTCGGCCCGCTTCGCCCGCCTGCCCATCGGCTACGCCTCCCCGCGCAGCGCCTCCGAGGACGAGTTCCTGGCCGACCCGCACCACGCGGCCCACGAGGAGGCGCAGCCCGTCGACGGCGAGCGCATCGCCCTGCAGGCCCGCCGCGGCCACGAGATGCTGCTCGGCCTGGTCGGCGGCTGCGCGGCCGTCGTCGTCGGCTCCGCCGCGGTCCTCGGCTTCGCCGGGAACGTCTGGGGACAGCTCCTCGCACTGGCCGCCGGCCTCGCGATGCTGCTGCGCGCCCGGCTCTTCCGCTACACCTCGCAGGTCGCCTGCGTCCTGGTCGCCGGCCTCGCCGCCATCGCCCTGCTGATCCTCGGCCTCTCCCTGAACCCGCCGGTCGACCTGGTCAAGGACCTCGTGATGTACGGGGACCGCGGCGGCCTGGACGTCCGCACGATCTGGCTGACAGCGGCCGTCGCCGCCGGTGCCGCCCTGGTCACCGCGATCGGCCTGATCATCCCGAGGAAGGGCCTCTCGCCCTTCTGGGGCCGCCTGCTCGACCTGACCGAGGGCTTCGTCCTGCTCTCCCTGGTCCCGCTCTGCCTCGCCGTGCTCGACGTGTTCATGGCAGCGCGGTCGCTGACCAGCTAGTGACCGCCGGTCACCGGGACCGGGTCACCCGAACGGCCTCACCGGCGAGCTGGTACGCTGTGTGACGGCCGTTTGTGTACGCGCTCCCGGAACCACCCCGCTTCAGGACGATCTCGTCCCAGGGCGGGCTCGGGGAGCAGCGCTCATCGGACCTTCGCTCGCGAGTCACGGAAGATTCCCCTGAGATCCAGACCAGGGGCACTCGTGGGCGCACGAACACCAAGAGGAGATCCGCGTGGCTCTCGACGCCGCTGTCAAGAAGCAGATCATGACCGAGTTCGGCACCAAGGAGGGCGACACCGGCTCCCCCGAGGTCCAGGTCGCGATGCTGTCCCGCCGCATCTCGGACCTGACCGAGCACCTCAAGACCCACAAGCACGACCACCACTCCCGTCGTGGTCTGCTGATCCTGGTCGGCCAGCGCCGCCGCCTGCTGCAGTACCTGGCCAAGAAGGACATCCAGCGCTTCCGTGCGCTGGTCGACCGCCTCGGCATCCGCCGCGGTGCGGCCGGCGGCGCCAAGTAAGCAGCCGTGAAGGGAGCGGTTCCCACTTTCAGGGGGCCGCTCCCTTTGCTGTACGTGCGAAAGGTGCACAGCGGCCCGTAGGCTGGTGACACAACCGCACGCACAACAGCACAGACGAAGAGCGAGGAGCCGCCTGCTCGCCGCCGGTCCTCGGTAGTGGCCCCCGGGCAAGAGCCCCGGGAGCTTCGATCGAAGACCGGCCCGCACCCGGCACGCTCCTCAGCCTCCGTCGACACCGTCCCCGGCCACACGGGCCGAAGGACGCAAAGACGAACACGTAGGAGAAACCGCTAGTGGAGAACGAGACCCACTACGCCGAGGCCGTCATCGACAACGGCACCTTCGGCACCCGCACCATCCGCTTCGAGACCGGCCGTCTGGCCAAGCAGGCCGCCGGCTCCGCCGTCGCCTACCTGGACGACGACACGATGGTCCTCTCTGCGACCACCGCCTCGAAGCGCCCCAAGGACCAGCTCGACTTCTTCCCCCTCACGGTGGACGTCGAGGAGCGGCAGTACGCGGCCGGCAAGATCCCCGGCTCCTTCTTCCGCCGCGAGGGCCGGCCCTCCGAGGACGCGATCCTCACCTGCCGCCTCATCGACCGGCCGCTGCGCCCCTCCTTCAAGAAGGGCCTGCGCAACGAGATCCAGATCGTCGAGACGATCATGGCGCTCAACCCCGACCACCTGTACGACGTGGTCGCGATCAACGCCGCCTCCGCGTCCACGATCCTGGCGGGCCTGCCCTTCTCCGGCCCCATCGGCGCCACCCGCGTCGCCCTGATCAAGGGCCAGTGGGTCGCGTTCCCGACGCACACCGAGCTCGAGGACGCCGTCTTCGACATGGTGGTCGCCGGTCGCGTCCTGGAGGACGGCGACGTCGCGATCATGATGGTCGAGGCCGAGGCCACCGAGAAGACCATCGAGCTCGTCAAGGACGGCGCCGAGGCGCCGACCGAGGAGGTCGTCGCCGCCGGTCTCGAGGCCGCGAAGCCCTTCATCAAGGTCCTCTGCAAGGCCCAGTCGGACCTCGCCGCCAAGGCCGCCAAGCCCACCGGCGAGTTCCCGGTCTTCCTGGACTACCAGGACGACGTCCTGGAGGCGCTCACCGCCGCCGTCAAGGGTGAGCTCACCAAGGCGCTCACCATCGCCGGCAAGCAGGAGCGCGAGGCCGAGCTCGACCGCATCAAGGAGATCGCCGCCGAGAAGCTACTCCCGGCCTTCGAGGGCCGCGAGAAGGAGATCGGCGGTGCCTACCGCGCGCTGACCAAGAAGCTGGTCCGCGAGCGCGTCATCAAGGACAAGGTCCGCATCGACGGCCGTGGCCTCACGGACATCCGTACGCTCGCGGCCGAGGTCGAGGCCATCCCGCGCGTGCACGGCTCGGCGCTGTTCGAGCGTGGCGAGACCCAGATCCTGGGCGTCACCACCCTCAACATGCTCCGCATGGAGCAGCAGCTGGACACCCTCTCCCCGGTGACCCGCAAGCGCTACATGCACAACTACAACTTCCCGCCGTACTCCGTCGGCGAGACCGGCCGCGTGGGCTCGCCCAAGCGCCGCGAGATCGGCCACGGCGCGCTCGCCGAGCGCGCCATCGTGCCGGTGCTGCCGACCCGCGAGGAGTTCCCCTACGCGATCCGCCAGGTGTCCGAGGCCCTCGGCTCCAACGGTTCGACGTCCATGGGCTCGGTCTGCGCCTCCACCATGTCGCTGCTGAACGCCGGTGTGCCGCTCAAGGCCGCCGTCGCCGGTATCGCCATGGGTCTGATCTCCGAGGAGATCGACGGCCAGACGCACTACGTCGCCCTCACCGACATCCTCGGTGCGGAGGACGCCTTCGGCGACATGGACTTCAAGGTCGCCGGCACGAAGCAGTTCGTGACCGCGCTCCAGCTCGACACCAAGCTGGACGGCATCCCGGCCTCCGTCCTGGCCGCCGCGCTGAAGCAGGCCCGCGACGCGCGTCTGCACATCCTCGACGTGATGAACGAGGCGATCGACGTTCCGGACGAGATGTCCCCGAACGCGCCGCGCATCATCACCGTCAAGATCCCGGTGGACAAGATCGGTGAGGTCATCGGCCCCAAGGGCAAGATGATCAACCAGATCCAGGAGGACACCGGCGCCGAGATCACGATCGAGGACGACGGCACCATCTACATCGGTGCCCAGCAGGGCTCGCAGGCCGAGGCCGCCCGCGCCACGATCAACGGCATCGCCAACCCGACCATGCCGGAGGTCGGCGAGCGCTACCTGGGTACGGTCGTCAAGACCACCACCTTCGGTGCCTTCGTCTCCCTGCTCCCGGGCAAGGACGGCCTGCTGCACATCTCGCAGATCCGCAAGCTGGCCGGTGGCAAGCGCGTGGAGAACGTCGAGGACGTGCTCGCGATCGGCTCCAAGGTCCAGGTCGAGATCGCCGAGATCGACCAGCGCGGCAAGCTGTCCCTGATCCCCGTGATCGCGGACGAGGACGGCGCCGCCGACGACAAGGGCGACACCGACCAGTGACGTCCCGTAGTCCCCGCGCGACGGCCCGCCCCTCCTCGGAGGGGCGGGCCGTCGCCCGTACCCAAACGCTTCTCCCGGGCAAGGACGGCATCGGCACGGTCCGCCGCACCACCCTGCCCGGCGGCCTCCGGATCGTCACCGAGACCCTCCCGTCGGTGCGCTCCGCCACCTTCGGCATCTGGGCCCACGTCGGCTCCCGCGACGAGACCCCGACGCTCAACGGTGCCACCCACTACCTGGAACACCTCCTCTTCAAGGGCACCCACCAGCGGTCCGCCCTCGACATCTCGGCCTCGATCGACGCGGTCGGCGGCGAGATGAACGCCTTCACGGCGAAGGAGTACACCTGCTACTACGCCCGGGTCCTCGACACCGATCTGCCGCTGGCGATCGACGTCGTCTGCGACATGCTCACGGGCTCGCTCATCCTCGACTCCGACCTGGACGCCGAACGCGGTGTGATCCTCGAAGAGATCGCGATGACCGAGGACGACCCCGGCGACATGGTGCACGACCTGTTCGCGCAGACCATGTTCGGCGACACCCCGCTCGGCCGCCCGGTCCTCGGCACCGTCGACACGATCAACGCGCTCACCCGGGACCAGGTCGCCCGCTTCTACAAGAAGCACTACGACCCGACCCACCTGGTCGTCGCCGCCGCCGGCAACGTCGACCACGCCACGGTGGTACGCCAGGTCCGCCGCGCCTTCGAGAAGGCCGGCGCCCTCACCCGTACCGACGCCACCCCGATCGCCCCGCGCGACGGGCACCGCACCCTGCGCACCGCGGGCAGGGTCGAGCTGCTCGGCCGCCGGACCGAGCAAGCCCACGTGGTCCTCGGCATGCCGGGCCTGGCCCGCACCGACGAGCGCCGCTGGGCGCTCGGGGTGCTCAACACCGCCCTCGGCGGCGGCATGTCCTCCCGCCTCTTCCAGGAGGTCCGGGAGAAGCGCGGGCTGGCCTACAGCGTGTACTCGTACACCTCGGGCTTCGCCGACTGCGGCCTCTTCGGGGTGTACGCGGGCTGCCGCCCCAGCCAGGTCCACGACGTGCTGCGGATCTGCCGGGACGAGCTCGACAAGGTCGCCACCGACGGGCTCACGGACGACGAGATCGCCCGCGCCATCGGGCAGCTCTCCGGCTCGACCGTGCTCGGCCTGGAGGACACCGGCGCGCTGATGAACCGCATCGGCAAGAGCGAGCTGTGCTGGGGCACCCAGATGTCGGTCGACGACATGCTCACCCGGATCGCGGCGGTCACCCCCGACGAGGTACGGGAAGTGGCCCGCGACGTACTGGAGCAGCGGCCCTCGCTCGCGGTGATAGGCCCGCTGAAGGACAAGCAGGCGGACCGCCTCCACCAAGCGGTCTCCTGACCCTCTCGTCATGTAAGGAACCAGAGCTATGAGCAAGCTGCGCGTGGCGGTCCTCGGAGCCCAGGGCCGTATCGGCTCCGAGGCGGTCAAGGCCGTCCAGGCCGCCGAGGACATGGAACTGGTCGCGGCCCTCGGCCGCGGCGACAAGCTGGAGACCCTGGCCGAGGCGGACGCCCAGGTCGTGGTCGAGCTGACCACGCCCTCCTCGGTCATGGAGAACCTCGACTTCTGCGTGCGCCACGGCATCCACGCGGTCGTCGGGACCACCGGCTGGAACGAGGAGCGCCTCGCGCAGCTGGACGGCTGGCTCGCCGCCGCTCCGGGGACCGGTGTCCTGATCGCCCCGAACTTCTCCATCGGAGCGGTCCTCACCATGAAGTTCGCGCAGATCGCCGCGCCGTACTTCGAGTCGGTCGAGGTCGTCGAGCTGCACCACCCGCACAAGGTGGACGCCCCTTCGGGCACCGCGACCCGCACCGCCCAGCTGATCGCCGCGGCCCGCGCCGAGGCCGGCCTCGGCGCCCAGCCGGACGGGACGACGAGCGGCCTGCCGGGGGCGCGCGGCGCGGACGTGGACGGCGTGCCCGTCCACGCCGTACGCCTGCGGGGCCTGCTGGCCCACCAGGAGGTGCTGCTGGGCGGCGACGGCGAGACCCTGACGATCCGTCACGACTCCCTGCACCACTCCAGCTTCATGCCGGGCATCCTGCTGGGCGCCCGCCGGGTGGTCACCACCCCGGGCCTCACGTTCGGCCTGGAACACTTCCTGGACCTGGGCTGACGACATGGGCGGAAAGATCACGTACGTCTTCCTCGCCACCGTCCTCGTCCTCGTCTTCGGCGTGGTGGGGATGGAAGGCGTCCTGCTGCTGCTGACGGGTGAGCCGGCCGCGATGGGCATGGGCGCCGTGGCGTTCCTGCTCCCGCTGGTGGGCGCCTGGTTCCTGTGGAAGAACACCCGCTTCGCGCGCCGGGCCAACCGCCTCGCCGCGGAGCTGGAGGCCGAGGGCGGGCTGCCCGTCGACGAGCTGAGGCGCACTCAGGGCGGCCGCGTCGACCGGGATTCGGCCGACGAGGTCTTCGAACGGCGCAAGGCCGAGACGGAGGACACGCCGGACGACTGGCGCTGCTGGTTCCGGCTCGCGGTGGCGTACCACGACGCCCGCGACACCCCGCGCGCCCGCCAGGCGATGCAGCGGGCGATCACGCTGCACGAGACCGCTTAGGACCTGTTCAGGGGCCGCCTCCGGGCGGCCCCTCGTCGCCTCTAGCGGGCGGCGGACCCCGAGTACTCCGCGTTCCACGCCTCGACCGTGTCGGCGGCGCGGTCGAAGGCCTCGACGCGCGAGAGGAAGTCCGAGTTGTGGTCGGTGAGCAGCTGCGTCTGCTCACCACCGTGACGGACGAGCATGAGGGCCTGGCCCTGGACGGTGCGGGGGAGTCCCAGCCAGCGCACCGGCTGCTGCGCGGTGCGCACCTCGGAGACCTTGGGCCACGGCACGGTCCGGGTCGCGAGGAAGGTGACCTGACGCAGGCCCGCCCGGCTCACCCACACGCCCATGCGCAGCAGGCGCAGGGAGGCGAGGATGATCAGCGCGGCGACACCGAAGGTGAACGCGGCGCCGCCGAGCGCTCCGGCGACGGCGATGATGACGGCGGCCAGCAGCACGAACGAGGCGAGCAGCAGCGCGAGCGCCGCCATGCCCACTCGCCACGGTCCGGGCCGGTACGGACGACGCCACTGGTCGTGGTCGTCGAACGGCAGCGCGATGTCGTCGGTCGCGTCGAAAGCACGGTCGGCCGTCAGAAAGGGCAGGGGCACGACAGGTCCTCACTCACAAGCACGTTCGGTGGGCTGTGCCCGGTGAGGCTACCTCAGCGCCCGTCGGAAGCCTCGGACTGCTGTCGTTGAGCGCCCGAGCTCCCCGACTCGAGGGAGGGCATTCCGAGGATCAGCGATCCGACGAGGCCTGCCACCACGGTCAGCCCGATCAGCGTACGGCCCAGCACCTGCGAGGGAGTGGCACGCTCGCGAGGCGGCGGAGTGACGTTACTGCGGAAGCGGTCGGACTCCGCGACGAACGCGAACGGGACGGCCTCTCGCCGGCGCAACATCAGGGTCACTCTCCTCGGGCTCGGTGGTGATGGTGTCTGTCACAGGTACAGACGAGCGAATCGACGTTTAGGTGCCCTTTTTCATCAAAGCGGCCGAATCTCATCCTTGGGTAGGACGTGGCTAGAGTGGGCGACTGCAACAGCCCGACTGGAAGGACCGCCGGTGACCGACACACCCACCGAGAACCAGAAGATCGACTTCCGGAGCGACGTCACCGTCGATCTGGTCAAGAGCGCTGCCGGCGACTCGGACGTGCTCTGGGCGGCGCGGGTGTCCACGGCGGGCGAGCAGTCGCTGGAAGAGCTCCAGAAGGACCCGGAGCGCTCCAAGGGCCTGATCAACTACCTGATGCGGGACCGCCACGGCAGCCCCTTCGAGCACAACTCGATGACCTTCTTCATCAGCGCCCCGATCTTCGTCTTCCGCGAGTTCATGCGGCACCGGGTGGGCTGGTCGTACAACGAGGAGTCGGGCCGCTACAGGGAGCTCGAGCCGGTCTTCTACGTCCCGGACGCCTCCCGCAAGCTGGTCCAGGAGGGCCGCCCGGGCAAGTACGTCTTCGTCGAGGGCACCGAGGCCCAGCACGAGCTCGTCGGCCGCTCCATGGAGGACTCGTACCGCCAGGCGTACGCGACCTACCAGGAGATGCTGGCCGCGGGCGTCGCCCGCGAGGTCGCCCGTTCGGTCCTCCCGGTGGGTCTCTACTCCTCGATGTACGCCACCTGCAACGCGCGCTCCCTGATGCACTTCCTCGGTCTGCGCACCCAGCACGAGCTCGCCGCGGTGCCCTCGTTCCCCCAGCGGGAGATCGAGATGGTGGGCGAGAAGATGGAAGAGCACTGGGCCAAGCTGATGCCGCTGACCTACGCGGCCTTCAACAAGAACGGCCGTGTGGCCCCATAGAGCACATAAGTACGAACTTCTCCCGCGAAGTGTCCGTATTGCGACGTTTCACGAAGTTCATCTAGGCTGATCAAACGGACCCGGCACTGCTTGAACCCCCGAGCAGGCAGTGCCGGGCTCCCTTTCTCACGTCCCCCTAGGGGACACCCGGCGCTGAGCAGCGAGTAGCGTGTTACCCATGGCTCCGATCTCCACTCCGCAGACCCCCTTCGGGCGGGTCCTCACCGCCATGGTCACGCCCTTCACGGCGGACGGCGCACTCGACCTCGACGGTGCCCAGCGACTTGCCACCCACCTCGTGGACGCCGGCAACGACGGCCTGGTCGTCAACGGCACCACCGGCGAGTCCCCCACCACCACCGACGCGGAGAAATCGCAGCTCGTACGGGCCGTCCTGGAAGCGGTAGGGGACCGGGCCCACGTCGTCGCCGGCATCGGCACCAACGACACCCACCACACGCTGGAGCTCGCCCGCGCCGCCGAGCGCGACGGCGCACACGGCCTGCTCGCCGTCACGCCGTACTACAACAAGCCCCCACAAGAGGGCCTGTACCGGCACTTCTCGGCCATCGCCGACGCCACCGAGCTCCCCGTGATGCTCTACGACATCCCCGGCCGCAGCGGCGTCCCGATCGACACCGAGACGATCGTCCGGCTCGCCGAGCACCCCCGGATCGTCGCCAACAAGGACGCCAAGGGCGACCTCGGCCGCGCCAGCTGGGCCATCGCCCGCAGCGGCCTCGCCTGGTACTCCGGCGACGACATGCTCAACCTTCCGCTGCTCTCCGTGGGCGCCTGCGGCTTCGTCTCCGTGGTCGGCCACGTGGTCACCCCGGAACTCCGCGCCCTCCTGGAGGCCTACCTGGCCGGCGACGTCCAGAAGGCCACCGAGATCCACCAGCGGCTGCTCCCGGTCTTCACCGGCATGTTCCGCACCCAGGGCGTCATCACCACCAAGGCCGCGCTCGCCCTCCAGGGCCTCCCGGCCGGCCCCCTGCGGCTCCCGCTGGTCGAGCTCAGCGACCAGGAGTCCGCTCAGCTCAGGCTGGACCTCGCCACCGGCGGGGTAGAGCTCTGACGACAGACTTCACAACTGAAGACCCGTAACTGAACACAAACAGCAAGTGCACGAATGTCATGCGCGCCACGTGCCCGAGCCGGTACGTGGCGTGTGTGGTGAGGAGAGACTTTTGAGCCATCCGCATCCTGAACTCGGCACCCCGCCGAAGCTGCCCAAGGGCGGCCTGCGTGTCACCCCGCTCGGTGGGCTGGGTGAAATCGGCCGAAACATGACGGTCTTCGAGTTCGACGGCCGTCTACTGATCGTCGACTGCGGCGTCCTCTTCCCCGAGGAGGAGCAGCCGGGCGTCGACCTGATCCTGCCCGATTTCACCACCATCCAGGACCGCCTCGACGACATCGAGGGCATCGTCCTGACGCACGGCCACGAGGACCACATCGGTGGCGTGCCGTACCTGCTCCGGCTGAAGCCGGACATCCCGCTCATCGGCTCCAAGCTGACCCTCGCCCTCATCGAGGCGAAGCTGCAGGAGCACCGCATCCGCCCCTACACCCTCGAGGTGTCCGAGGGCGACCGCGAGCGGCTCGGCCCCTTCGACTGCGAGTTCATCGCCGTCAACCACTCCATCCCCGACGCGCTGGCCGTCGCCATCCGCACCCCCGCGGGCATGGTGGTCCACACCGGCGACTTCAAGATGGACCAGCTGCCGCTGGACAACCGCCTCACGGACCTGCACGCGTTCGCGCGCCTGAGCGAAGAGGGCATCGACCTTCTCCTCACGGACTCGACGAACGCCGAGGTCCCGGGCTTCACGGCGCACGAGCGGGACATCTCCAACGTCCTGCGCAACGTCTTCGCCAACGCCCAGAAGCGCATCATCGTGGCCAGCTTCGCCAGCCACGTGCACCGCATCCAGCAGATCCTGGACGCCGCCCACGAGTACGGCCGCAGGGTCGCCTTCGTCGGCCGCTCCATGGTCCGCAACATGGGCATCGCCCGCGACCTCGGCTACCTGCGGGTCCCCGCCGGCCTGGTCGTGGACGTGAAGACGCTGGACGACCTGCCGGACGACGAGATCGTGCTGGTCTGCACGGGTTCCCAGGGCGAGCCGATGGCCGCGCTGTCCCGGATGGCCAACCGCGACCACCAGATCCGGATCGTCCCCGGCGACACGGTCATCCTGGCCTCGTCCCTCATCCCGGGCAACGAGAACGCGGTCTACCGCGTGATCAACGGCCTGACCCGCTGGGGCGCCAACGTCGTCCACAAGGGCAACGCCAAGGTCCACGTCTCGGGCCACGCCTCGGCCGGCGAGCTGCTGTACTTCTACAACATCTGCAAGCCGAAGAACCTCATGCCGGTCCACGGCGAGTGGCGCCACCTGCGCGCCAACGCCGAGCTCGGCGCCATGACGGGTGTCCCCAAGGACCACATCGTCATCGCCGAGGACGGCGTCGTCGTCGACCTGGTCGACGGCCGCGCCCGCATCACCGGCAAGGTCCAGGCGGGTTACGTGTACGTCGACGGCCTCTCGGTCGGCGACGTCACCGAGTCCTCCCTGAAGGACCGCCGCATCCTCGGCGAAGAGGGCATCATCTCGGTCTTCGTGGTGGTGGACTCCTCCACCGGCAAGATCGTGAGCGGCCCCAACATCCACGCCCGGGGCTCCGGCATCGAGGACGCCGCGTTCGACGCGGTCCTCCCGAAGGTCGGCCAGGCCCTGAACAAGTCCGCCCAGGACGGCGTGATGGAGCCGCACCAGCTCCAGCAGCTGATCAGGCGCACGGTCGGCAAGTGGGTGTCGGACACCTACCGCCGCCGTCCGATGATCCTCCCGGTGGTCGTGGAGGTCTGACGGACCGGCACACACCTGGAGCGGGGCGCCTCGATTTGCATCGGGGCGCCCCGCTCCAGTACGTTTACGGCTCCGCCAGATCGGGAACCGCCGAGCGCCACAGTGCGCCGGTACGGAAACCGGGAGGCGGGAAAACCGGCTCAGAACTTCTGATAAAGTCGGAACACGCCGGAAGGCCCCGAGAAAAACAAATCGGGACCGGAAAGCACCGAGGAAATCGGATCGGAAAGATCTGATAGAGTCGGAAACGCAAGAACGAAGGAAGCGCCCGGAGGAAAGCCCGAGAGGGTCAGTACAAAGGAAGCGTCCGCACCTTGAGAACTCAACAGCGTGCCAAAAATCAACGCCAGATTAGTTGATACCCCGTCCATCTTCGGATGGTCGAGGTTCCTTTGAAAAAGTCCACCCCACGGGGTGGCACACAGCGAGGACGCTGTGAACAGTCGGCCACATTCCGGCATGACTGTTCCGCTCAACGCGAGTGTAGAGCCGGATTACCGGCAAACATTCACGGAGAGTTTGATCCTGGCTCAGGACGAACGCTGGCGGCGTGCTTAACACATGCAAGTCGAACGATGAAGCCCTTCGGGGTGGATTAGTGGCGAACGGGTGAGTAACACGTGGGCAATCTGCCCTTCACTCTGGGACAAGCCCTGGAAACGGGGTCTAATACCGGATAACACCGGCCTCTGCATGGGGGCTGGTTAAAAGCTCCGGCGGTGAAGGATGAGCCCGCGGCCTATCAGCTTGTTGGTGAGGTAACGGCTCACCAAGGCGACGACGGGTAGCCGGCCTGAGAGGGCGACCGGCCACACTGGGACTGAGACACGGCCCAGACTCCTACGGGAGGCAGCAGTGGGGAATATTGCACAATGGGCGAAAGCCTGATGCAGCGACGCCGCGTGAGGGATGACGGCCTTCGGGTTGTAAACCTCTTTCAGCAGGGAAGAAGCGAAAGTGACGGTACCTGCAGAAGAAGCGCCGGCTAACTACGTGCCAGCAGCCGCGGTAATACGTAGGGCGCAAGCGTTGTCCGGAATTATTGGGCGTAAAGAGCTCGTAGGCGGCTTGTCACGTCGGGTGTGAAAGCCCGGGGCTTAACCCCGGGTCTGCATCCGATACGGGCAGGCTAGAGTGTGGTAGGGGAGATCGGAATTCCTGGTGTAGCGGTGAAATGCGCAGATATCAGGAGGAACACCGGTGGCGAAGGCGGATCTCTGGGCCATTACTGACGCTGAGGAGCGAAAGCGTGGGGAGCGAACAGGATTAGATACCCTGGTAGTCCACGCCGTAAACGTTGGGAACTAGGTGTTGGCGACATTCCACGTCGTCGGTGCCGCAGCTAACGCATTAAGTTCCCCGCCTGGGGAGTACGGCCGCAAGGCTAAAACTCAAAGGAATTGACGGGGGCCCGCACAAGCAGCGGAGCATGTGGCTTAATTCGACGCAACGCGAAGAACCTTACCAAGGCTTGACATATACCGGAAAGCATTAGAGATAGTGCCCCCCTTGTGGTCGGTATACAGGTGGTGCATGGCTGTCGTCAGCTCGTGTCGTGAGATGTTGGGTTAAGTCCCGCAACGAGCGCAACCCTTGTCCTGTGTTGCCAGCATGCCCTTCGGGGTGATGGGGACTCACAGGAGACCGCCGGGGTCAACTCGGAGGAAGGTGGGGACGACGTCAAGTCATCATGCCCCTTATGTCTTGGGCTGCACACGTGCTACAATGGCCGGTACAAAGAGCTGCGATGCCGCGAGGCGGAGCGAATCTCAAAAAGCCGGTCTCAGTTCGGATTGGGGTCTGCAACTCGACCCCATGAAGTCGGAGTTGCTAGTAATCGCAGATCAGCATTGCTGCGGTGAATACGTTCCCGGGCCTTGTACACACCGCCCGTCACGTCACGAAAGTCGGTAACACCCGAAGCCGGTGGCCCAACCCCTTGTGGGAGGGAGCTGTCGAAGGTGGGACTGGCGATTGGGACGAAGTCGTAACAAGGTAGCCGTACCGGAAGGTGCGGCTGGATCACCTCCTTTCTAAGGAGCACAGTACCGATTGCAGGCAAACGTTCTGCACGGTCAGCTCATGGGTGGAACGTTGATTAGTTGGCGCGATTCTTCAGAGTCTCCTGTTAGTACTGCTTCGGCGTGGAACACGGGAAGGACCGAGAGGGTCGCGCTTGGCACGTTGTTGGGTATCTGAGGGTACGGCCGGTTGGTCGAACCTTCGCGATGCCGGCCCCAGTGAACTCACCGTGTAGATGGTGGGGTGATGGGTGGCTGGTCGTTGCTTGAGAACTACACAGTGGACGCGAGCATCTGTGGCCAAGTTTTTAAGGGCGCACGGTGGATGCCTTGGCACCAGGAACCGATGAAGGACGTGGGAGGCCACGATAGTCCCCGGGGAGCCGTCAACCAGGCTTTGATCCGGGGGTTTCCGAATGGGGAAACCCGGCAGTCGTCATGGGCTGTCACCCATGCCTGAACACATAGGGCATGTGGAGGGAACGAGGGGAAGTGAAACATCTCAGTACCCTCAGGAAGAGAAAACAACCGTGATTCCGGGAGTAGTGGCGAGCGAAACCGGATGAGGCCAAACCGTATGCGTGTGAGACCCGGCAGGGGTTGCGCATGCGGGGTTGTGGGATCTCTTTTTCACAGTCTGCCGGCTGTGAGACGAGTCAGAAACCGTATGGATAGGCGAAGGACATGCGAAAGGTCCGGCGTAGAGGGTAAGACCCCCGTAGCTGAAATTCATGCGGCTCGTTTAAGAGACACCCAAGTAGCACGGGGCCCGAGAAATCCCGTGTGAATCTGGCGGGACCACCCGCTAAGCCTAAATATTCCCTGGTGACCGATAGCGGATAGTACCGTGAGGGAATGGTGAAAAGTACCGCGGGAGCGGAGTGAAATAGTACCTGAAACCGTGTGCCTACAAGCCGTGGGAGCGTCGGACATAGCTTGCTATGTCTCGTGACTGCGTGCCTTTTGAAGAATGAGCCTGCGAGTTTGCGGTGTGTTGCGAGGTTAACCCGTGTGGGGAAGCCGTAGCGAAAGCGAGTCCGAATAGGGCGATTCAGTAGCACGCTCAAGACCCGAAGCGGAGTGATCTAGCCATGGGCAGGTTGAAGCGGAGGTAAGACTTCGTGGAGGACCGAACCCACCAGGGTTGAAAACCTGGGGGATGACCTGTGGTTAGGGGTGAAAGGCCAATCAAACTCCGTGATAGCTGGTTCTCCCCGAAATGCATTTAGGTGCAGCGTCGTGTGTTTCTTGCCGGAGGTAGAGCACTGGATAGGCGATGGGCCCTACCGGGTTACTGACCTTAGCCAAACTCCGAATGCCGGTAAGTGAGAGCACGGCAGTGAGACTGTGGGGGATAAGCTCCATGGTCGAGAGGGAAACAGCCCAGAGCATCGACTAAGGCCCCTAAGCGTACGCTAAGTGGGAAAGGATGTGGAGTCGCAGAGACAACCAGGAGGTTGGCTTAGAAGCAGCCACCCTTGAAAGAGTGCGTAATAGCTCACTGGTCAAGTGATTCCGCGCCGACAATGTAGCGGGGCTCAAGCGTACCGCCGAAGTCGTGTCATTGCAGCAATAGGGCCAACGCCCGCTGTGATGGGTAGGGGAGCGTCGTGTGCCGGGTGAAGCAGCCGCGGAAGCGAGTTGTGGACGGTTCACGAGTGAGAATGCAGGCATGAGTAGCGATACACACGTGAGAAACGTGTGCGCCGATTGACTAAGGGTTCCTGGGTCAAGCTGATCTGCCCAGGGTAAGTCGGGACCTAAGGCGAGGCCGACAGGCGTAGTCGATGGACAACCGGTTGATATTCCGGTACCCGCTTTGAAACGCCCAATATCGAGCCCATTAATGCTAAGGCCGTGAAGCCGCCCTGGAGCCTTCGGGCAAAGGGGAGTGGTGGAGCCGCTGACCCAAGGTGGTAGTAGGTAAGCGATGGGGTGACGCAGGAAGGTAGTCCAGCCCGGGCGGTGGTAGTCCCGGGGTAAGGGTGTAGGCCGTGTGGTAGGCAAATCCGTCACACATTAAGGCTGAGACCTGATGCCGAGCCGATTGTGGTGAAGTGGATGATCCTATGCTGTCGAGAAAAGCCTCTAGCGAGTTTCATGGCGGCCCGTACCCTAAACCGACTCAGGTGGTCAGGTAGAGAATACCGAGGCGTTCGGGTGAACTATGGTTAAGGAACTCGGCAAAATGCCCCCGTAACTTCGGGAGAAGGGGGCCACGTCTGGTGATCGGATTTACTCCGTGAGCTGGGGGTGGCCGCAGAGACCAGCGAGAAGCGACTGTTTACTAAAAACACAGGTCCGTGCGAAGCCGTAAGGCGATGTATACGGACTGACGCCTGCCCGGTGCTGGAACGTTAAGGGGACCGGTTAGCTCTGTTTCGACAGGGCGAAGCTGAGAACTTAAGCGCCAGTAAACGGCGGTGGTAACTATAACCATCCTAAGGTAGCGAAATTCCTTGTCGGGTAAGTTCCGACCTGCACGAATGGCGTAACGACTTCTCGACTGTCTCAACCATAGGCCCGGTGAAATTGCACTACGAGTAAAGATGCTCGTTTCGCGCAGCAGGACGGAAAGACCCCGGGACCTTTACTACAGTTTGATATTGGTGTTCGGTTCGGCTTGTGTAGGATAGGTGGGAGACTTTGAAGCCGTGACGCCAGTCATGGTGGAGTCGCCGTTGAAATACCACTCTGGTCGTGCTGGATGTCTAACCTCGGTCCGTGATCCGGATCAGGGACAGTGTCTGATGGGTAGTTTAACTGGGGCGGTTGCCTCCCAAAGGGTAACGGAGGCGCCCAAAGGTTCCCTCAGCCTGGTTGGCAATCAGGTGTTGAGTGTAAGTGCACAAGGGAGCTTGACTGTGAGACCGACGGGTCGAGCAGGGACGAAAGTCGGGACTAGTGATCCGGCGGTGGCTTGTGGAAGCGCCGTCGCTCAACGGATAAAAGGTACCCCGGGGATAACAGGCTGATCTTCCCCAAGAGTCCATATCGACGGGATGGTTTGGCACCTCGATGTCGGCTCGTCGCATCCTGGGGCTGGAGTCGGTCCCAAGGGTTGGGCTGTTCGCCCATTAAAGCGGTACGCGAGCTGGGTTTAGAACGTCGTGAGACAGTTCGGTCCCTATCCGCTGTGCGCGTAGGAATATTGAGAAGGGCTGTCCCTAGTACGAGAGGACCGGGACGGACGAACCTCTGGTGTGCCAGTTGTCCTGCCAAGGGCATGGCTGGTTGGCTACGTTCGGGAGGGATAACCGCTGAAAGCATCTAAGCGGGAAGCCTGCTTCGAGATGAGTATTCCCACCTCCTTGAGAGGGTAAGGCTCCCAGTAGACGACTGGGTTGATAGGCCGGATGTGGAAGCCCAGTAATGGGTGGAGCTGACCGGTACTAATAGGCCGAGGGCTTGTCCTCAGTTGCTCGCGTCCACTGTGTTAGTTCTGAAGTAACGAACTCGCCCCCTGAGGGGTGCGGCTTGAGTTCAACTTCATAGTGTTTCGGTGGTCATAGCGTTAGGGAAACGCCCGGTTACATTCCGAACCCGGAAGCTAAGCCTTTCAGCGCCGATGGTACTGCAGGGGGGACCCTGTGGGAGAGTAGGACGCCGCCGAACAACCCGCCCTTTTAGCTCAGTCGGTAGAGCGTCTCCATGGTAAGGAGAAGGTCAACGGTTCGATTCCGTTAAAGGGCTCAGAGAAAAGGCCCCCGCCATCAGGCGGGGGCCTTTTTGCGTTTCCGGGCCGGGGAGCGGCAAGACGACGGGAGGCCGGCCCCGCGTGACGGGGCCGGCCTCCCGTTCGGGTCAGCGGTTGTGGGGCTCCGGGATGCGGAGGGCCAGGATGGCCATGTCGTCGGAGGCCGGCTCCTGGGCGAAGCGCTCGACCGCCCGCAGCACGCGCGAGGTGATCGCGCCGGCCGTCAGGCCCGTACAGGACTTGAGGACCTCGGTGAGGCCGTCGTCGCCCAGCATGCGGGTGCCCTCGCGGCGTTCGGTGACGCCGTCCGTGACGCACAGGAGGACATCGCCCGGGTCCAGGGTGACCGTCTGCTCGTAGAGCTCCAGATCGTCCATGACGCCGAGGAGGGGCTGCGGGTCAGCCGCCGGGCGGACCGTGCCGTCCTGGCTGAGGCGGAGCGGCAGCGGGTGTCCCGCGCAGACCACCTTCAGGACGGCCGAGCCGTCCTCCTGGGGGCGCATCTCGCCGTAGAGGAGCGTCAGGAAGCGGCTGCGGGCGCCCTCGTCGAGGATCGCCGCGTTGAGGCGTTCCAGGACGGCGGGGCCGCCGAAGCCCTCGCGGGCCAGCAGACGCAGGGCGTGCCGGGCCAGGCCGGTGACGGCGGCGGCCTCCGGGCCCGTACCGCACACGTCGCCGATGGCGAAGCCGTACGCGCCGTCGCGGATCGGGAACAGGTCGTAGAAGTCACCGCCGACCTCGTTGCCCTCGCCTGCCGCGCGGTAGATGACGTCGACCTCGACTCCCGGGACGTCCGGCAGGCCGGGCGGGAGGAGGCTGCGCTGGAGGGAACGACTGATGGCCGTGCGCTCGGAGTAGAGACGGGCGTTGTCCAGGGCCAGGGCGGCCCGGCGGGAGAGGTCCTCGGCCAGTTCCAGGATCTCCTGGCGGAAGTGGTCGTCCGAGGGCTTGCCGAGCGTCAGCATGCCGATGACCCGGTTGCGGGCGACCAACGGCAGGACGACGGTCTCGCCGCCGACGGCCGTGGCCGTGGCGAGGGCCGTGTGGATGCCGGAGGACACCGGGCTGCCCGGGCCGTCGAGTTCGCGCATCGAGGCGCTGAGCGCCGCACGGTGCGCGGCGTCGCCGGGAGCACTCCACACCCGGGCGCCGGGCGTCGTCACCGGATCGGGCGGGGAGATGGAGGAGAGCAGGTCCTTCAGACCGTCGATCAGGTCCTCGTCCTCGTGCAGGACATAGGACAGATACGGGTCCGAGGCCTGGTCCGCGATCGTGTAGACGGCGCACCAGGTGGCCAGGGTCGGGACCGTCATCTGGGCCATCAGGGCCAGGGTCTGGTCGCGGTCGAGGGTGCCGGCCAGGAGGTCGGAGGCCTCGACGAGGAAGCTGAGGGAGCCGCGGCGGAGGCGTTCGAGCTCGCCGAGGCGGGCCGACTCGACGGCGAGCGCGATCCGGTCGGCGGCGAACTGGAGGCGCAGGGCCTCCTCGTTGGAGTAGCGGTTGGCGCCTTCGGCGGCGACGCCCAGGGAGCCGGTGAGGCGGCCCTCGACCTTGAGCGGGACCGTCACGACCGAGCGCATGCCGGTGCCTTCGAGGAGGGGCACGGCGCCGGGAACGGCGGCCAGGTCCTCGTGGACGGCGGGCATGCGGGCGGAGCCGTAGCGGCTGGCGCCGGTCTCGACGGGGACGCGGGCGAAGCGCTGGCGGGCCGAGGGCAGGCCCGTGGTGGCGCGTACCTCCAGCTCGGTCTCGTCGTCGGTGGCGAGGAGGAGGAAGGCGGAGTCCCCGTCGAGCATGTCGCGGGCGCGTTCGACCGTGCGCTGGAGCAGGCCGTCGAGGTCGTCGGGGGCCGGGGAGCCGATGAAGACCTCGAAGGGGTCGGCCGAGGAGCGGCTCTCGGGACCGTTCTCGGAGGCGGCGGGGCGCTGCGGGGTCTGGAGGACGGCGCGCTCGTACTCGCGGACGAGGAGGCAGACCGTGGAGGGCTCGCCCTGGGCGTCGCGGACGCGCAGGTGGGAGGCGTAGACGGGGATGACGCGGCCGTCGGCGCAGCGGATGCCGTAGCTGCCCTCCCAACGGGACAGGCGCAGTGCCTCGGCGAGGCCGGTGCCGATGCCGGGGGTGTGCGGCCAGGCGGCGAGATCGCCGAGGGGCTTGCCGGTGACCTGCTCGGCGCCGTAGCCGAAGAGCTCCTCGGCGTCCTCGTTCCAGGCGGAGATGGCGCCGCCGCGGTCGATCTGGACGACGGCGACGCGGACCCGGCTCTCGGTGACGGGGAGCAGCGGGTCGGGCAGGACGGGGCCGGCGGAGCGGGTGCCGACCGGCCGCTCGGGGAGGTCCAGGTGGAACCAGACGTGTTTGCGAGTGGGGCTGTACTCGACGCCCCAGCGGGTGGCGAGGGCCGCGCACAGCAGCAGGCCCCTGCCGTTCTCCCGGTCGGGGCCGGCCATGGAGCGGCCCTGCTGGAGCGGGATCTCGCGTTCGGGGTAGCGGTCGGCGACCTCGATGCGGACGCCGTCGTCGGCGCGCAGGCACAGGACGTCGGCGGCGGTGCCGGCGTGGATGACGGCGTTGGTGACGAGTTCGCTGGTGAGGACGACGGCGTCGTCGACGATCTCGGCGTATCCCCAGCCCTGGAGGGTGTCCCGTACGAAGGCGCGGGCGGTCGCCACGGACCGCCCGACGGGATCGAAGCTGGCAGCCGCCCGCGCGGTGATCACTGAACTCCTCGTACGCGTCTCGACGCCCGGCTCTGCCATGGTCGGTCCTGCCCCTCCCGGTGCCCGGTGGTGGTGCTGTGTGAGTGCTGTGAACGCCCCTGCCGGGCGGACCGGGGCGGTTGGACAGCCGGATGCCAGGTTACTTACCTTCGCTGTCCGAGCGGATGCCGGTCGTCGCTGTTTCCGTCGAACTGTTATGGCCGGGTTCGACCATGGTGAAACACTGGGCAGCCTTGGGGTACCCCGGGAAGTTCGTCGACCCCTTCGGGAGGGACACGGTGGAGTCTGGCACGGCAGCGCGACGCGGCAGTGGCGGAACGCGCGCGAGGGGCGGACGGTCCAGGAGTCGTGGGTCGGTCCAGGTCGACGCGGCGGCCCTGGAGCGGCTGCTCGCGTCGCTGGTGGCGATGCGGGACGGGAACTTCCGCAAGCGGTTGACGGTCTCGGGCGACGGGGTGATGGCGGAGATCTCCGCCGTCTTCAACGAGCTCGCGGACCGGCAGACGCATCTGACGGGTGAGCTGTCGCGGGTGCGCCGGGTGGTGGGCCGCGAGGGCAAGCTGTCGGAGCGGCTGGAGACCGGGGCCGGCGAGGGGGCGTGGGCGGCGGCCGTCGAGGCCGCGAACGCGCTGGTGGACGAGCTGGCGCGGCCGGTCTCCGAGGTGGGACGGGTGCTCTCGGCGGTGGCCGAGGGTGATCTGGGGCAGCGGATGGAGCTGCGCTCGGAGGGCCTGGACGGGACGACGAGGCCCCTGCGCGGGGAGTTCCTGAAGGTCGCCCGTACGGTGAACAACCTGGTCGACCAGCTGTCGGTGTTCGCGGACGAGGTGACCCGGGTCGCCCTCGAGGTGGGCACCGAGGGCAAGCTGGGCGGTCAGGCCCAGGTGCGGGGCATGTCCGGTTCGTGGAAGGACCTCACGGACTCGGTCAACACGATGGCGAACCGGCTGACGGCCCAGGTGCGGGACATCGCGCTGGTCACGACGGCGGTCGCGAACGGTGATCTGTCGCAGAAGGTCACGGCGAACGTGGCCGGCGAGATGCTGGAGCTGAAGAACACCGTCAACCGGATGGTGGACCAGCTCTCCTCGTTCTCGTCCGAGGTGACCCGGGTGGCCCGCGAGGTGGGCACCGAGGGGGAGCTGGGCGGTCAGGCCGAGGTGGCCGGGGTCGCCGGTGTGTGGAAGGACCTCACGGATTCCGTCAACACGATGGCGGGAAATCTCACCAATCAGGTGAGGGGTATCGCCGAGGTCACCACCGCGGTGGCCAACGGCGACCTGTCGCAGAAGGTGCGGGTGTCGGCACGCGGCGAGATCGCGCAGCTCGCGGACACCATCAACCAGATGACGGAGACGCTGCGGACCTTCGCCGACGAGGTGACCCGTGTCTCCGGCGAGGTGGGCGCGCAGGGCCTGCTCGGCGGTCAGGCGCAGGTGCCGGGCGCGGCGGGCACGTGGAAGGACCTGACGGACTCGGTCAACACGGTCTTCCGGAACATCACCACGCAGGTGCGGGACATCGCGCAGGTGACGACGGCGGTCGCGAACGGTGACCTGTCCCAGAAGGTCACGGTGGACGTGGCCGGGGAGATGCTGGAGCTGAAGAACACCGTCAACACGATGGTGGACCAGCTCTCCGCGTTCGGTTCCGAGGTGACCCGGGTGGCGCGGGAGGTCGGTGTCGAGGGTCTGCTCGGCGGCCAGGCCGAGGTGCCGGGCGCGGCCGGCACGTGGAAGGACCTCACCGACTCGGTGAACACGGCGTTCCGCAACCTGACGGGTCAGGTGCGGGACATCGCGCAGGTCACGACGGCGGTGGCCAACGGTGATCTGTCGCAGAAGGTCACGGTGGACGTGGCCGGGGAGATGCTGGAGCTGAAGAACACCGTCAACACGATGGTGTCGCAGCTGTCGTCCTTCGCCGACCAGGTGACGCGGATGGCCAGGGACGTGGGCACGGAGGGCCGGCTCGGCGGTCAGGCCCGGGTGGACGGCGTGTCCGGGCGCTGGCGGGAGCTCACCGACTCGGTGAACTTCATGGCCGGCAACCTCACGTCGCAGGTGCGGCAGATCGCCCAGGTCACCACGGCGGTGGCGCGGGGCGACCTGTCGCAGAAGATCGACGTGGACGCGCGGGGCGAGATCCTGGAGCTGAAGAACACCATCAACACGATGGTCGACCAGCTCTCGGCCTTCGCGGACCAGGTCACCCGGGTGGCCCGCGAGGTGGGTACGGACGGGCGTCTCGGCGGTCAGGCGCAGGTGCCGGGCGTCGCCGGTGTGTGGCGGGACCTGACCGACTCGGTGAACGGCATGGCCGGGAACCTGACGGCGCAGGTGCGCAACATCGCGCAGGTCGCGACGGCGGTGGCCCGCGGTGACCTGTCGCAGAAGATCGACGTGGACGCGCGGGGCGAGATCCTCGAGCTGAAGAACACCCTCAACACGATGGTGGACCAGCTGTCCAGTTTCGCGGACCAGGTGACGAGGGTGGCCCGGGAGGTGGGCACGGAGGGCATCCTGGGCGGTCAGGCCGAGGTGCAGGGGGTCTCCGGCACCTGGAAGGACCTGACCCAGTCGGTGAACTTCATGGCGAACAACCTGACCTTCCAGGTCCGCAACATCGCCGAGGTCACCACCGCGGTCGCGCGCGGCGACCTGTCGAAGAAGATCACCGTCGACGCCAAGGGCGAGATCCTGGAGCTGGTGACGACCGTCAACACGATGGTCGACCAGCTGTCGAACTTCGCCGACGAGGTGACCCGGGTGGCCCGTGAGGTGGGCACCGAGGGCATCCTCGGCGGCCAGGCCCGGGTGCGTGGCGTGACGGGCATCTGGAAGGACCTGAGCGACAACGTCAACCTGATGGCCAACAACCTGACCAGTCAGGTGCGGAACATCTCCCGGGTCTCCGCGGCCGTCGCCAACGGCGACCTGACCAAGAAGGTCACCGTGGACGCGCGCGGCGAGGTCGCGGAGCTCGCCGACACCGTCAACACGATGGTGACGACGCTGTCGTCGTTCGCCGACGAGGTGACCCGGGTCGCCCGTGAGGTGGGCACCGAGGGCGAACTGGGCGGCCAGGCGCGGGTGCCCGGGGTGTCGGGCACCTGGAAGGACCTGACCGAGTCGGTGAACTCGATGGCCGACAACCTGACCGGTCAGGTGCGCCAGATCGCCGCCGTCACCACGGCCATCGCCAAGGGCGACCTCACGAAGAAGATCGACATCGACGCGCGGGGCGAGATCCAGCAGCTGAAGAGCACCATCAACACGATGGTCGACCAGCTGTCGAACTTCGCCGAGGAGGTCACCCGGGTGGCCCGTGAGGTGGGTACGGACGGCCAGCTCGGCGGTCAGGCGCGGGTGCGGGACGTGGAGGGCACCTGGTGGGACCTCACGCAGTCGGTGAACGAGATGGCCGGGAACCTGACCCGTCAGGTGCGTGCCATCGCGGCCGTCGCCACCGCGGTGACCCGCGGCGACCTCAACGTCAAGATCGACGGTGTGGACGCGGCCGGTGAGATCCAGGCGCTGCAGGACAACATCAACACGATGATCTCCAACCTGCGCGACACGACCCTCGCCAACGACGAGCAGGACTGGCTCAAGGGCAACCTGGCCCGCATCTCCGGTCTGATGCAGGGCCGCCGGGACCTGGAGGACGTGGCCTCGCTCATCATGAGCGAGCTGACCCCGGTGGTCTCGGCGCAGCACGGCGCCTTCTTCGTGGCGATGCCGACGGGTTCGGCCCCCAACGACGCCGAACCGGTGGGTGAGGGGGAGGGCTCGTACGAGCTGAGGATGCGCGGCAGTTACGGCTACTCGGCCGGATCGATGCCGACCTCGTTCCGGCCCGGTGAGACGCTGATCGGGACGGCGGCCGAGGAGAAGCGGACCATCCAGGTCAACGTGCCCCCGGGCTATCTGAAGATCTCCTCGGGGCTCGGCGAGGCCGCGCCCGCCCATGTGATCGTGCTGCCCGTGCTGTTCGAGGGGCGGGTGCTCGGGGTGATCGAGCTGGCCTCCTTCCAGCCGTTCACCCAGATCCAGCGGGACTTCCTCAACCAGATCGCGGAGCTGATCGCGACCACGGTCAACACCATCAGCGTCAACACCCGCACCGAGGTGCTGCTCCAGCAGTCGCAGGAGCTCACCGAGCAGCTGCGGGAGCGGTCCGCGGAGCTGGAGCACCGGCAGAAGGAGCTGCAGAACTCCAACGCGGAGCTGGAGGACAAGGCCGAGCTGCTGGCCCGTCAGAACCGGGACATCGAGGTGAAGAACACCGAGATCGAGGAGGCCCGGCAGGTCCTGGAGGAGCGCGCCGAACAGCTCGCGGTCTCCATGCGCTACAAGTCCGAGTTCCTGGCCAACATGTCGCACGAGCTGCGCACCCCGCTCAACTCGCTGCTGATCCTGGCGAAGCTGCTCGCCGACAACGCGGACACCAACCTGACGCCGAAGCAGGTCGAGTTCGCCGAGACCATCCACGGCGCCGGTTCCGACCTGCTCCAGCTGATCAACGACATCCTGGACCTGTCGAAGGTCGAGGCGGGCAAGATGGACGTCTCGCCCACCCGGATCGCGCTGGTGCAGCTCGTCGACTACGTGGAGGCCACCTTCCGGCCGCTGACCGCGGAGAAGGGGCTGGACTTCTCGGTGCGGGTCTCGCCCGAGCTGCCCGCCACGCTGCACACCGACGAGCAGCGGCTGCTCCAGGTGCTGCGCAACCTGCTGTCCAACGCGGTGAAGTTCACCGACACGGGCGCCGTGGAGCTGGTGATCCGCCCGGCGGGCACGGACGTGCCGCAGTCGATCCGGGAGCAGCTCCTGGAGGCGGGGACGCTGCGCGACCCGGACGCCGAGCTGATCGCCTTCTCGGTGACGGACACCGGCATCGGCATCGCGGCCGGGAAGATGCGGGTCATCTTCGAGGCGTTCAAGCAGGCCGACGGCACGACCAGCCGCAAGTACGGCGGTACGGGCCTGGGGCTCTCGATCAGCCGGGAGATCGCCCGGCTGCTCGGCGGCGAGATCCACGCGGCGAGCGAGCCGGGCCGCGGCTCGACGTTCACGCTCTACCTGCCGCTGAGCCCCATCGAGCCGGCGCAGCAGGGTTACGGGCAGGAGCAGCCGGACCCGGCCGAACTCCAGGCCCTGGCCGGGGAGTCCGGCGACGGCCTCATGCACTTCGCGCCGGCGCCGCCGGCCGGGGTCCGCTCGGGCGCGCTGTTCCGGCACCGTCGCAAGGCGGTGGAGCAGCAGCGGGCGGCGGCCCCCGGGCAGGCCCCGCAGCACGGTACGGAGGAGGCGGAGGAGCGGCCGGAGCCGGCTCCGCGCCGGACGTACGGCTTCGCCGGGGAGCGGGTGCTGATCGTCGACGACGACATCCGCAACGTCTTCGCCCTGACCTCCGTCCTGGAGCAGCACGGTCTGGCGGTGCTGTACGCGGAGAACGGGCGCGAGGGCATCGAGGTCCTGGAGCAGCACGAGGACGTGTCGGTGGTGCTGATGGACATCATGATGCCGGAGATGGACGGCTACGCGACGACGACGGCGATCCGGCGCATGCCGCAGTTCGCCGGGCTGCCGATCATCGCGCTGACGGCGAAGGCGATGAAGGGCGACAAGGAGAAGGCCCTCGACTCGGGCGCCTCGGCCTACGTCACCAAGCCGGTCGACCCCGACGTCCTGCTGACGCTGATGGAGCAGTGGATGCGGGGGGAGGCCGGC
Organism: Streptomyces sp. NBC_01268; assembly: GCF_036240795.1. Lineage (NCBI taxonomy): Bacteria > Bacillati > Actinomycetota > Actinomycetes > Kitasatosporales > Streptomycetaceae > Streptomyces > Streptomyces sp. NBC_01268. The sequence goes on from NZ_CP108454.1 coordinate 6,140,406, forward strand.
CGCTGAGACCCGGGTCCGTCGGCGGTTCGCCGGCGGACCCGGCCGCACGGGTGTGAGAGGCCCGAGGACGGGGAACCTTCTGGTCTCCCACCGCGTTCGACGTACGGGCACGGGCTGCGTGCTCCGTGACAATGCGGTGACAGGGTGTGGCGACGGGCGGGGTGCGGCTACGATGACCGGCACAAGGACGGGCGGCGCATGGGAGTCGTCTTCTGGGGCGGCGCCCGGTGCTTCCCCCGGCTCGCAGAGCCGGAACGAGGCAGCGTCGGGGCGAGGAGGACGGGGCATGGTGCAGAAGGCCAAGATCCTCCTGGTCGATGACCGGCCGGAGAATCTGCTGGCGCTGGAGGCCATTCTCTCGGCGCTCGATCAGACGCTGGTACGGGCATCGTCCGGGGAGGAAGCGCTCAAGGCGCTGTTGACCGACGACTTCGCGGTCATCCTGCTGGACGTTCAGATGCCCGGAATGGACGGGTTCGAGACGGCGGCGCACATCAAGCGGCGCGAGCGGACCCGGGACATCCCGATCATCTTCCTCACCGCCATCAACCACGGCCCCCACCACACCTTCCGGGGATACGCGGCGGGCGCGGTCGACTACATCTCGAAGCCGTTCGACCCGTGGGTGCTGCGGGCCAAGGTCTCCGTCTTCGTCGAGCTGTACATGAAGAACTGTCAGCTCCGCGAGCAGGCGGCGCTGCTGCGGCTCCAGCTGGAGGGCGGCGGCCACAACGGGCACGCCAAGGAGTCCGCGGGGCTCCTCGCCGAGCTCTCCGCCCGCCTCGCCGCGGTCGAGGAGCAGGCCGAGGCGCTGTCCAAGCAGCTCGACGACGACTCGGCCGACGCGGCCGCCGTCGCCACCGCCGCCCATCTGGAGCGCAAGCTGACCGGACTCCGCCGGGCCCTCGACGCGCTGGAGCCCGGTACGGGCGGCGCGCCCACCCTGCCCTCGCAGAGCTGACCCGACGTCACCCGCCGGCGCCCGCCGTGAGCGGGCGTCAGTTTCGCGCCCTCGCAAGGGCGACACGAACGGGTGAGCTGTTTCCCCGGCGGCGTACACCGGTAACCTCAGCATCATGGCCTCACGTACGTCCGGCAAGGGTTCCCAGGGCACGGCGGGCACCGCAAAGCCGCGAGCCGGCCGTACGACCGGCACCGCGAAGAAGGCGGTGCCCGCCAAGTCGCCCGCCAAGCCTCCCGCGAAGAAGGCGCCGGCCAAGAAGGCCGCGCCCGCCAAGCGCGCGCCCGCGCGCAAGACCGCCGCGAAGAGGCCCGCGCCGCGCTCGGCGCCGTCCCCGACCGGCGGCCTCTACCGGCTGGTGCGCGGGCTCTGGCTCGGCCTGGCGCACGCCGTGGGCGCGATGTTCCGGGGGATAGGGCGCGGAGCCAAGGGCCTCGACCCGGCGCACCGCAAGGACGGGGCGGCGCTGCTGCTGCTCGGGATCGCCCTGATCGTCGCCGCCGGGACCTGGTCCAATCTGCGCGGACCGGTGGGCGACCTGGTCGAGATGCTGGTCACCGGTGCCTTCGGGCGGCTCGACCTGCTGGTCCCGCTGCTCGTCGGCGCGATCGGCGTCCGACTGATCCTGCACCCGGAGAAGCCGGAGGCCAACGGGCGGATCGCGATCGGTCTGTCCGCCCTCGTCATCGGCGTGCTCGGACAGGTGCACATCGCGTGCGGCTCGCCCGGCCGCGGAGACGGCACCAAGGCCATGCAGGACGCCGGCGGGCTGATCGGCTGGGCCGCCTCGAAGCCGCTCGTCTTCATGATGGGCGAGGTCCTCGCGGTCCCGATGCTGGTGCTGCTCACGATCTTCGGGCTGCTCGTCGTCACCGCCACCCCCGTCAACGCCATCCCGCAGCGGCTGCGCGCCCTCGGCGCCCGGCTCGGCATCGTCGAACCGGAGTACGAGCCCGAGGCGGACGGCGCCGACGACGCCTACGGCGACGACTGGCGCGAGGCGGGCCCGCAGCCCGCGCGCCCGGGCCGCCGCCGCGCCCCCGGCGCCGGGCCGGGCCACGACCCCGACGGGACCGACCGGGCCGAAGCCGCGGCCCTGGAGCGGCGCGGCCGGCGCCGTACCCCGCCCGCGTCCGCCTTCGACACCGGCGGGCTCGACCCCGTCGACGTCGCCGCCGCGGCGGCCGCCGCCCTGGACGGCGCCGTCCTCAACGGCATGCCGCCGTCCCCGCTGGTCGCCGGCCTGACCCGGGACCTCACCTCCGAGCGGGCCGCCGCCGTCGCGGCCGCCGCGGCCGACGCCGCCGAGGCACCGGCCGCCCCCGTGCCGACCGCGCGGGGGGCGAAGGGCGGCAGGGACGCTTCCGGCGGGGGAGTGCCGGACCTCACCAAGCCGGCGCCCGAGCCGACCGACCTGCCCCCGCGGGCCGAGCAGCTCCAGCTGTCCGGCGACATCACGTACTCCCTGCCGTCCATGGACCTCCTGGAGCGCGGCGGCCCCGGCAAGACCCGCAGCGCCGCCAACGACCTGATCGTCGAGTCGCTCACCAACGTCTTCGCCGAGTTCAAGGTCGACGCCGCCGTCACGGGCTTCACCCGGGGCCCGACGGTCACCCGGTACGAGGTGGAGCTCGGCCCGGCGGTCAAGGTCGAGAAGATCACCGCGCTCACCAAGAACATCGCCTACGCCGTGGCCAGCCCCGACGTGCGGATCATCTCGCCGATCCCCGGCAAGTCCGCCGTCGGCATCGAGATCCCGAACACCGACCGCGAGATGGTCAACCTCGGCGACGTGCTCCGGCTCGCCGAGGCGGCCGAGGACGACCACCCGATGCTGGTGGCGCTCGGCAAGGACGTCGAGGGCGGCTACGTGATGGCCAACCTGGCGAAGATGCCGCACATCCTGGTCGCCGGCGCCACCGGCTCCGGCAAGTCCTCCTGCATCAACTGCCTGATCACCTCGGTGATGATAAGAGCGACCCCGGAGGACGTCCGGATGGTGCTCGTCGACCCCAAGCGGGTCGAGCTCACCGCGTACGAGGGCATCCCGCACCTGATCACGCCGATCATCACCAACCCGAAGCGGGCCGCCGAGGCCCTCCAGTGGGTCGTGCGCGAGATGGACCTGCGCTACGACGACCTGGCCGCGTTCGGCTTCCGGCACATCGACGACTTCAACCAGGCGATCCGCGACGGCAAGGTCCAGCTGCCGCCGGGCAGCGAGCGCGAGCTCAAGACCTACCCGTACCTCCTGGTGATCGTCGACGAGCTCGCCGACCTGATGATGGTCGCCCCCCGGGACGTCGAGGACGCGATCGTCCGCATCACCCAGCTGGCGCGCGCCGCCGGCATCCACCTGGTGCTCGCCACCCAGCGGCCCTCCGTGGACGTCGTCACCGGTCTGATCAAGGCGAACGTGCCCTCCCGGCTCGCCTTCGCCACCTCCTCGCTCGCCGACAGCCGGGTCATCCTCGACCAGCCGGGCGCCGAGAAGCTGATCGGCAAGGGCGACGGCCTCTTCCTGCCGATGGGCGCGAACAAGCCGACCCGCATGCAGGGCGCCTTCGTCACCGAGGCCGAGGTCGCCACCGTCGTCCAGCACTGCAAGGACCAGATGGCGCCCGTCTTCCGGGAGGACGTCACCGTCGGCACCAAGCAGAAGAAGGAGATCGACGAGGAGATCGGCGACGACCTCGACCTGCTGTGCCAGGCCGCCGAGCTGGTCGTCTCGACCCAGTTCGGCTCCACCTCGATGCTCCAGCGCAAGCTGCGGGTGGGCTTCGCGAAGGCCGGCCGGCTGATGGACCTGATGGAGTCGCGCAACATCGTCGGACCGAGCGAGGGGTCGAAGGCGCGGGACGTGCTCGTCAAGCCCGACGAGCTCGACGGGGTGCTGGCCGTGATCCGCGGGGAGTCCGACGGCTGAGGGCGCCGAGCCGGGGGCTGCCGTACCGAGACCGGGCCGAGACTCACTCGTAAGGGAACGAGGGCAACCGTTTCCCTTGGTCATACGTCAAGTTGGAGGGAGGGACAGGATGATGTCCCAGCCTCATGGCGTACAAACGACGCCCGCCCGGTTGCCCCACCCTTTCGTACCACCCATAGACTGAACGTCCAGCAGGTGGCTACACGCTCGAAAGGCGCTCTCGTGTCCATCGGCAACTCCCCCGAATCCCCCGAGGACGACCGGAACTTCCCGGCAGATGACCGGGATTCGATCGGTCGTGCCCTCCAGCAGGCCCGTGTCGCCGCCGGTCTCACCGTCGAAGAGGTCAGCGCCTCCACCCGCGTGCGTGTCCCGATCGTGCACGCGATCGAGGAGGACGACTTCTCGCGCTGCGGCGGCGACGTCTACGCCCGCGGGCACGTCCGTACGCTCGCGCGCGCCGTGGGGCTCGATCCGGCCCTTCTGATCGAGCAGTACGACGCCGAGCACGGCGGCCGCCCCGCACCGACCCCGGCGGCACCGCTCTTCGAGGCGGAACGCATCCGCCCCGAGCCGCGCCGCCCCAACTGGACCGCCGCCATGGTCGCCGCGATCGTCGCCGTCGTCGGCTTCGTCGGCTTCACGATGTTCAACGGGAACGACGTGCGCGGCAACGGCACGGTCGCGGACGGCCCGGCCCCGGCGCCCAAGGCCAGCACCAGCGCCAAGCCCAAGCCGGTCAAGCCCGCCCCCAAGCCCGCGCCCTCCGAGAGCGCCATCGCGGCGGTCCCGCAGGACAAGGTCACCGTGAAGCTCACCGCGGTCGACGACAAGAGCTGGATCTCGGCCAAGGCGCACGACGGCAAGCTGCTCTTCGACGGACTGCTCCTCGCGGGCGAGTCCAAGACCTTCCAGGACGACGAGCGCGTCGATCTCATCCTCGGCAACGCCGGGCCGATCGAGCTCTACGTCAACGGCAAGAAGGTCCAGGACACCTTCGAGTCCGGCCAGGTCGAGCGCCTGTCGTACACCAAGGGAGACCCCGAGGCCGGCTGATCCCGGTGACCGGTGTGACGTGGGTGAACCCTGCGCGACGGAGGTACGGCCGGGACGAAGTAGTCTTGAGTCCATGCCCGAACGCCGTACCGTCGCCCTTGTCACTCTCGGCTGCGCCCGTAACGAGGTGGACTCGGAGGAGCTCGCAGGCCGCTTGGCAGCGGACGGCTGGGAGCTCGTCGAGTCCGCCGAGGACGCAGACGTCGCCGTCGTCAACACCTGTGGTTTCGTCGAGGCCGCCAAGAAGGACTCCGTCGACGCCCTCCTCGAAGCCAATGATCTGAAGGACCACGGCCGCACCCAGGCCGTCGTCGCCGTCGGCTGTATGGCCGAGCGCTACGGCAAGGAACTCGCCGACGCGCTCCCCGAGGCCGACGGCGTGCTCGGCTTCGACGACTACGCCGACATCTCCAACCGCCTCCAGACCATCCTCAGCGGTGGCAGTGTCGAGGCGCACACCCCGCGTGACCGGCGCAGCCTGCTGCCGCTGTCCCCGGTGGAGCGCCAGCAGGCCGCCTCCTCCGTGGCCCTGCCCGGCCACGGGGCCGTGGAGGCCCCTGAGGCGCCCGAGGCGCCCGTCGCCCCGGAGAACGTGCCGACCGACCTCCCCGACGGCCTGGCGCCCGCCTCCGGGCCGCGCGCCCCGCTCCGGCGCCGCCTGGACACCAGCCCGGTCGCCTCCGTGAAGCTGGCGTCCGGCTGCGACCGGCGCTGCTCCTTCTGCGCCATCCCGTCCTTCCGCGGTTCCTTCGTCTCGCGCCGTCCCTCGGACGTGCTGAACGAGACGCGCTGGCTCGCCGAGCAGGGTGTGAAGGAGGTCATGCTGGTCTCCGAGAACAACACCTCGTACGGCAAGGACCTCGGCGACATCCGGCTCCTGGAGAGCCTGCTGCCCGAGCTGGCCGCCGTCGACGGCATCGAGCGGGTCCGGGTCAGCTACCTGCAGCCCGCCGAGATGCGCCCCGGCCTGATCGACGTGCTCACCTCGACCGAGAAGGTCGTCCCGTACTTCGACCTGTCCTTCCAGCACAGCGCGCCCGACGTGCTGCGGGCGATGCGCCGCTTCGGCGACACCGACCGCTTCCTGGAGCTCCTGGAGACCATCCGCTCCAAGGCCCCGACCGCCGGCGCCCGCTCCAACTTCATCGTCGGCTTCCCCGGCGAGACCGAGGCGGACTTCGCCGAGCTGGAACGCTTCGTCACGCACGCCCGCCTCGACGCCATCGGCGTCTTCGGCTACTCCGACGAGGACGGCACCGAGGCCGCCACGTACGAGCACAAGCTGGACCAGGACGTGGTCGACGCGCGCCTCGCGCACCTGTCCCGGCTCGCCGAGGAGCTCACCGCCCAGCGCGCGGAGGAGCGGATCGGCGAGACCCTGGAAGTACTGGTGGAGTCCTTCGACGAGGAGGCGGACGGCTGGATCGGCCGCGCCGCGCACCAGGCGCCCGAGACCGACGGCCAGGTGCTCCTCCCGGCGGACTCCGCCGAGGGCCTCGGCCTGGCCCCGGGCCGTATGGTCAGGGCCAAGGTCGTCGACACCGAGGGCGTCGACCTGGTGGCCGAGTGCTGCGACCTTCTGGGCGACCCCCAGACCCCCGGAGCCGAGGAGGCGGGCAGATGACCGGAGTCCCGGCATCCGCGACGGGCGGGACCGGTAGGCCGGCGCCGCGCGGCAAGCTGGGCTCTGCGGCCGTCAACCAGGCCAGCCTGTGGAACATCGCGAACATCCTCACCATGGTCCGGCTCGTGCTCGTGCCCGGCTTCGTGGTGCTGCTCTTCCAGGACGGCGGGCACGACCCCGCATGGCGCGCCTGGGCGTGGGCGGCGTTCGCCGTCGCCATGATCACCGACGTCTTCGACGGGCATCTGGCGCGGACGTACAACCTGGTCACCGACTTCGGGAAGATCGCCGACCCGATCGCCGACAAGGCGATCATGGCGGCCGGACTGATCTCCCTGTCGTACCTCGGCGACCTGCCGTGGTGGGTGACGGGCGTGATCCTCGCCCGTGAGCTGGGGATCACCCTGATGCGGTTCTGGGTGATCCGGCACGGGGTCATCCCGGCCAGCCGCGGCGGGAAGATGAAGACCCTCGCGCAGGGCACGGCGGTCGGCATGTACGTGCTGATGCTCACCGGTCCACTCGCCACCTTGCGCTTCTGGGTGATGGCGGTGGCCGTCGTGCTGACGGTCGTCACCGGCCTGGACTACGTACGGCAGGCGGTCGTCCTGCGCCGCAGGGGGCTCGCGGCGGAGCGCGCCGAGGCCGCCGCGGAGGCGGACGGACGATGAACGAAGCCGCCCGGGTGCTGGAGCTGCTCGCGGAACGAGGCCACACGCTGGCCGCCGCGGAGTCCCTCACGGGCGGTCTGGTGGCCGCGGAGCTGACCGGGGTCCCCGGGGCCTCGAAGTCCTTCCGCGGCTCCGTCACGGCCTACGCGACGCCGCTCAAGGAGCAGCTGCTCGGGGTCGACCGGACCCTCCTGGCGGAGCGCGGCGCGGTCGATCCGGAGGTCGCGCTGCAGATGGCGGCGGGTGTGCGGGCCCGTCTGGGCGCCGACTGGGGCATCGCGACCACCGGCGTCGCGGGACCCGATCCGCAGGACGGCCAGCCCGTGGGGACGGTCTACGTGGCCGTCGCCGGGCCCGCCGGGGAGCGCTGCGGGGCGGGGAAGGTGGCCTCGTTGCGGTTGAACGGCGACCGCGCGGAAATCCGTAGAGAGAGCGTGCGGAGCGTGCTCGAACTGCTCCGAGAGCTGCTCGACGGAGAACACCCGGAAAATGCGCGGGCACAGGATACGGAACAGAACGGGGGAGATTGATGTTTGCAGCCATGAGTGAACACGACATCGCTCCCCGCACGGCCGCGGCGCGAGGCGGTACGGTGGGGCGTGAAGGATGCGGCTACGCGGTCCGAGGAGGGAGCCACCGATGATTCTGCTCCGTCGCCTGTTGGGTGACGTGCTGCGTCGGCAGCGCCAGCGCCAGGGCCGTACTCTGCGCGAAGTCTCCTCGTCCGCCCGAGTCTCACTCGGCTATCTCTCCGAGGTGGAGCGGGGGCAGAAGGAGGCTTCCTCCGAACTGCTCTCCGCGATCTGCGACGCGCTGGACGTACGGATGTCCGAGCTCATGCGCGAAGTGAGCGACGAGCTGTCGTTGGCCGAACTGGCCGAGTCGGCAGCGGCGAGCGAACCGGTGCCGGCACCGGTCCGCCCGATGCTCAATTCGGTGTCGGTGGCCGGTGTGTCCACCGAGCGGGTGACCATCAAGGCGCCCACAGAAGCGGTGAACGTCGTCGCCGCCTGAACCGAAGCTGCTTCGGCGAAGTGCGATGGAGCCCCGCTCGGCCCCCTGGAAGGGGTGCCGGGCGGGGCTCTTCACATGCGCCCCCGGGCCGGCTCCCGCGGGCGCTGGAGATGCCGGGTCCCGTGAGGGCGTGCCATGGTGGGGGCACGGCGGGGGGACGAACGACAGGTAGGAGCCCCCATGGCCTTCGCCCCCGCGATACGGCGCCCTCCACGCGTTCCGTGCGCCCGGTCTGCCTCCGGTGCGCCCTCCCGCCGGGTGATCCTGCCGCACTAGCGTCGACCGGAGGAGGCGGCCATGGTACGGCGACGGGTTCCGCTGGTGACGCTCATGCTGGTCGCGGTCGGACTGGTGGCCGGCGGGCTCTGGTGGTGGGCGGTGTTGCGCCTGCTGCTGGTGCCGGGGGAGGCGGGCCCGGTCGAGGGGGCGGTGGCCGCGGGCGGCTGGGGGCTGAGCCTGCTGCCGGTGCACGTGGCCGCCTCTTCACGGCGACGTGCGGCGTCTTCGGGGACGGGTGGTGGCGGGGCTGGGTCACGGGGTTCCGCGCGGGCCGTCACCAGGGCATCGCGACGCCGCCGTTGGGGCGCAGGATCTGGCCCGTCGTGAACGACGAGGCGTCACTGGCGAGGTGCAGGACCGCGTGTGCGATGTCCTCGGGCTCGCCGACCCGGCCCAGCGGGGAGACGCGGACCATCATCGCCTCGGCCTGCTCCTGCGCGGCGGGCTCGTGGCGGTCCGTCATGGGGGTGCGGATCCAGCCCGGCGCGACCGCGTTGACCCGGATGCCGTGCCGGCCGACCTCGGCGGCCAGCGTCTTGGTCAGCTGCACCACGGCCGCCTTGGCGACGCTGTAGCAGAGCAGCCCCGGGCTCGCGGCGTCCATCGCGCCGGAGGCCATGGTCACGATGGAGCCGGGGACGCCGTGCTCGATCATCGCGCCGGCCGCCTCCTGGCAGGCGTGCAGCACCCCCTTGAAGTTCACCGCGAGCACCCGGTCGAGGTCCTCCTCGCGGGTCTCCAGGACCGTGCTCGTGTGCATGATCCCGGCGACCGCCGCCATGACGTGCAGCGGGCCGGCCGCCCGGACCGCGGCGCCGAGGGCGGCGCGGTCGGTGACGTCCAGGGCGTGGGTGTGCGCGGTGCCGCCCCGCCGCCCGATCCGGTCCGCCGTCTCCTTCAGGCCGTGCTCGTCGCGGTCCGCGCAGTGGACGGCCGCCCCCGCCTCGGCGAGGAGCTCCGCGGTCGCGCGGCCGATGCCGCTCGCCGCTCCGGTGACGAAGGCCGTGCGGCCGGTGAGGTCGTACGCGGTGAGGGCCATGTCCGGACGGTACGACCGGATCTGACGGCCCGTCAATTAGTGGGTGGGGTTCTGTTGCGGGGGCCGTGCCGGCGGACCCCCGGGTCACGGCTCCCGCCGCGGGCCCTTCTGGCAGCCGGGGCACCAGTACGTCACGCGGTCACCGAGCTCCGCCTTGCGCACCGCGCCGCCGCAGCGCAGGCAGGTGCGGCCCTCGCGCCCGTAGACGTACAGCCGCTCCGTGGGGCGGCGGGTGGTCGTCGTCCGGCGGTCGGGGCGCTCCTTGTTCTCCTCCAGGAGCCGGTGCGCGGTGGCCACCAGGCGTTCCGGGACGCCGGGCGCCAGGTCGCCGAACGGCAGCCAGGGCGTGACACCGGCGAGGAAGGCGAGCTCCGACTTGTAGACATTGCCGATCCCGGCGAGGTTCCGCTGGTCCAGCAGGGCCTCGCCGAGCGGACGCGTCGGGTCCGCGCCGAGGCGCCGCACGGCCTCTCCCGGATCCCAGTCGGGACCGAGCAGGTCCGGGCCGAGATGGCCCACGGCCCGGACCTCGTCGGCCGTACGGAGCAGCTCCAGGACGGGGAGCCGGTAGCCGTACGCCGTGAACTCGGCGTTCCCCAGGATCGCGCGGATCTGGTGCTCCGGGCCCCCGTGCGGGCGCTCCCCGGTGGCGTACACCCGCCACGCCCCGTCCATCCGCAGATGGGAGTGGAGCGTGAGCCCGCCCTCGATCCGGGTCAGCAGGTGCTTGCCGCGCGGGGTGACGTCGAGGACCCGCCGACCCGTGAGATCGGCGGTCGCGAACCGGGGCACGCGCAGGTCCGACCGCGTGAGCACCCGCCCGGCGAGCGCCGTGTCCAGCCGGTGGGCGACGAACCAGACGGTGTCTCCTTCGGGCATGGGGCCATGATGCCCCGGGTGAGTCCGTGGAGGCGCCGGATGTGCGCGTCGAGGCGCCGGGATGTGGCTGCGGGCGCGCCCCGGACGGGGAGGGCGGGCGGCGGTCGGGTGCGCAGCCGGGCCTGCCCCGGGGCGGGGCCGGGTGCGTCCCGTGGGGCCTGGACACTCGGGCCGGAGAGGGCGCGTCCCCGGGGCCGGAGAGGGCGCGTCCCCGGGCCCCGGTCAGGTGCGCAGCCAGCCCTGCCCCGGCGCCCGTCAGGTGCGCAGCCGGGGCGCGTTCCGGTGTCGTCAGGCGCGCAGGCGGAGTCCTCTGGGGGTGGCGTGGAAGCCCGCGGTCTCCAGGGCGCGGGACAGCGGGGAGGTCAGCGCGGTGGCGCCGTTGATCCGCTCGACCGTCACCGTGCCGAGCGAGCCCGCCGTGGCCGCTGCCGCCAGCGCCTCCGCCGCGGCCCGCAGCGCCGGGGAGTCCGGGTCCGCCGGCCAGGACAGCAGGGTCTTGCCGCCCCGCTCCATGTAGAGCGTCAGCTCGCCGTCGACCAGGACGACCATCGCCCCCGCCTTGCGGCCCGGCTTGTGACCGGCACCCGTCGGCGGCTCGGGCCAGGACAGGGCCGCGCCGTACGCGTTCGCCGGGTCGGCCGCCGCCAGGACCACCGCGCGGGGCCCGGCGCCCTCCTCGGCGCCCCGGTCCCGGGCGTTGGCCGCCGCGCGCAGCCGGTCGACGGCGCCGTCCATGGCGAACTGGGCCGCGCCCAGCCCCTCCACCACGTAGCCGCGGCGGGCCTGCCCGCTGTCCTCGAACGCGGACAGGATCCGGTACGTCGCCGAGAAGCCGCCTTCGACGCCCTCGGCCGCCACCGCGCCCCGGGTGACCACCCCGTGCCGGTCCAGGAGGGTGCGGGCCAGGGCGTGCGCCCGGTGGGTCGGCTCCGGCTCCGGCGGCGGCAGCAGCGACCAGCGGCCGCTCACCGTCGGCGGCCCCGTGCGCGAGGCGGGCCGGGCGGCGGCCGTGAGCGTCCCGTACCGGCCGCGCGGGACCGTGCGCCGGGCGCGGTGCGCCGTCGACCCGGCCGTGCGGCCCGAGCCGAGGAGGGCGCGCAGCGGCGCCAGGGTGTCGTTGGTGAGCCGCCCCGACCAGGCCAGGTCCCACACGGCGTCCGCCAGCTGCGGATCCGTCGCGTCCGGGTGGGTGGTCGCCCGCACCTGGTCGGCGATCTGGCGGAAGAACAGCCCGTACCCGCCGGAGAGCACCGTCAGGACGGACTCGTGGAGCGCGGTCGGCTCCAGCGGGTGCGGCGGCGGCAGGAGCAGCGGCGCCGCGTCCGCCAGATACAGCGAGATCCAGCCGTCCTTGCCGGGCAGCGCCCCCGCGCCCGCCCAGACGACCTCGCCGGTCGTCGTGAGCTCGTCGAGCAGCGCCGGGGAGTAGTCCCGCACCCGGGACGGCAGGATCAGCTTCTCCAGCGCCGAGGCCGGCACCGGAGCGCCCTGGAGCTGCTCGATCGCGCGGGCCAGACCGTCGATCCCGCGCAGGCTGTTGCTCCCCAGGTGCTGCCACTGGGGCAGGAACGTGGCGAGGGCGGCCGGGGCGACCGGCTCCAGCTCGTGACGCAGGGCCGCGAGCGAGCGGCGCCGCAGCCGCCGGAGCACGGCGGCGTCGCACCACTCCTGGCCGATGCCGGAGGGGTGGAACTCGCCCTGCACGACCCGCCCGGCCGCCGCGAGCCGCTGGAGGGCGCCGTCGGTGACGGCCGTGCCCAGGCCGAAGCGCCCGGCGGCCTGCGAGGAGGTGAACGGGCCGTGGGTCCGGGCGTGGCGGGCGAGCAGGTCGCCCAGCGGGTCCTTCACCGGCTCCGTGAACGCCTCGGGCACGCCGACCGGCAGCGCCGTGCCGAGCGCGTCCCGCAGCCTGCCCGCGTCCTCGATCGCCGCCCAGTGCTCGGACCCCGCGATCCGGACCCGGATCGCGCGGCGGGCCCGGCCGAGCTCCGCCGCCCACTCGGCCCGGGCGCCCCGCTCGGCCAGCTCCGCCTCGGTGAGCGGCCCCAGGACCCGCAGCAGGTCGGCGACGCCCTCCACGTCCTTGATCCGCCGGTCCTCGGTCAGCCACTGCAGCTCGCGCTCCAGCTCGGTGAGCACGTCGGCGTCGAGCAGCTCCCGCAGCTCCGCCTGCCCGAGGAGCTCGGCCAGCAGCCGCGAGTCCAGCGACAGGGCGGCCGCCCGCCGCTCGGCGAGCGGCGAGTCGCCCTCGTACAGGAACTGGGCGACGTAGCCGAAGAGCAGCGAGCGGGCGAACGGGGACGGCTCGGGTGTGGTCACCTCGACCAGGCGCACCCGCCGGGCCTCGATGTCCCCCATCAGCTCGGTCAGGCCCGGCACGTCGAAGACGTCCTGGAGGCACTCGCGGACCGCCTCCAGGACGATCGGGAAGGAGCCGAACTCGCTCGCCACCTGGAGGAGCTGCGCCGCCCGCTGGCGCTGCTGCCACAGCGGGGTGCGCTTGCCCGGATTGCGCTTGGGCAGCAGCAGGGCGCGCGCCGCGCACTCGCGGAAGCGCGAGGCGAACAGGGCGGAGCCGCCCACCTGGTCGGTGACGATCTGCCCGATCTCGCCCTTGTCGAAGACGGCGTCCGCCGCGCCGACGGGTGCCTGGTCGCCGTCGAAGGCGGTGTCGCCGAACCGGCTCGGGTCCACGGGCCCGCCCGCGCCGCCCGGGTCGCCGTCGAGGAGGTCCAGGCCCATCAGGTCGGCGTCCGGCAGGCGCAGCACGATGCCGTCGTCGGCGTGCATCACCTGGGCGTCCATCCCGTACCGCTCGGCGAGCCGGGCGCCGAGGGCCAGCGCCCACGGGGCGTGCACCTGCGCCCCGAAGGGGGAGTGGACGACGACCCGCCAGTCGCCGAGCTCGTCCCGGAAACGCTCCACCAGGATCGTCCGGTCGTCCGGCACATGGCCGCAGGCCTCGCGCTGCTCGGCGAGGTACGCGAGCACGTTGTCCGCCGCCCACGCGTCGAGACCGGCCGCGACCAGGCGCAGCCGCGCGTCGTCCGGCGGCAGGGAGCCCACCTCGCGCAGGAAGGCGCCCACCGCGCGGCCCAGCTCCAGCGGCCGGCCCAGCTGGTCGCCCTTCCAGAACGGCAGCCGGCCCGGCACGCCCGGCGCGGGCGACACCAGGACCCGGTCGCGGGTGATGTCCTCGATCCGCCAGGACGTCGTGCCCAGCGTGAACACGTCGCCGACCCGCGACTCGTACACCATCTCCTCGTCGAGCTCCCCGACCCGGCCGCCGCCCTTCTTGGGGTCGGCGCCCGCCAGGAACACCCCGAACAGGCCCCGGTCGGGGATCGTGCCGCCGGAGGTGACGGCCAGCCGCTGGGCGCCGGGGCGGCCCGTGACCGTGCCCGCGACCCGGTCCCACACGACGCGCGGGCGCAGCTCCGCGAACGCGTCCGAGGGATAGCGGCCGGCCAGCATGTCCAGGACCGCCGTGAACGCCGACTCCGGCAACGAGGCGAACGGCGCCGCCCGGCGGACCAGCGCCAGGAGGTCGTCCGCCTGCCAGCTGTCCAGTGCGACCGTCGCCACCAGCTGCTGGGCGAGGACGTCCAGGGGATTGGCCGGGACCCGCAGCGACTCGATGGAGCCGCTGCGCATCCGCTCGGTCACCACGGCCGACTGCACCAGGTCGCCCCGGTACTTCGGGAAGACCACTCCCGTGGACACCGCCCCCACCTGGTGCCCCGCGCGGCCCACGCGCTGGAGCCCGGAGGCCACCGAGGGCGGCGACTCCACCTGGACCACCAGGTCCACCGCGCCCATGTCGATGCCCAGCTCCAGGCTGGACGTGGCCACCACGGCGGGCAGCCGGCCCGCCTTCAGGTCCTCCTCGACCAGGGCCCGCTGCTCCTTGGAGACGGAACCGTGGTGCGCGCGGGCCAGCAGCGGCGGGGCGCCCTGCGCCGCCCCCGACTGCGCCATGATCTCGGCGGGCGGCTTCCCGTCGGGCAGGGCCTCGCCGGTGGCCCGCTCGTACGCGATCTCGTTCAGCCGGTTGCACAGGCGCTCCGCCAGGCGGCGGGAGTTGGCGAAGACGATCGTCGAGCGGTGCGCCTGCACCAGGTCGGCGATCCGCTCCTCCACGTGCGGCCAGATCGAGGGCCGGTCGCCCCCGTCAGCCCCGCCGGAGGCGTCGGAGGCGGGCGAGCCGCCCAGCTCGCCCATGTCCTCGACGGGCACGACCACGGACAGGTCGAACTCCTTGCCGGAGGGCGGCTGGACGATCTCGACCCTCCGCTGCGGCGAGAGGTAGCGCGCCACCTCCTCCACCGGCCGGACCGTCGCCGACAGGCCGATCCGGCGGGCCGGCCGGGGCAGCAGCTCGTCCAGCCGCTCCAGGGAGAGCGCCAGATGCGCCCCCCGCTTGGTCCCGGCCACCGCGTGCACCTCGTCCAGGATGACCGTCTCGATGCCCGCGAGCGCGTCGCGGGTGGCCGAGGTCAGCATCAGGAACAGCGACTCGGGGGTGGTGATCAGGATGTCCGGCGGCCGGGTCGCCAGCGCCCGCCGCTCGGCCGGCGGGGTGTCGCCGGAGCGGATGCCCACCTTCACGTCCGGCTCCGGCAGGCCGAGCCGCACCGACTCCTGGCGGATGCCGGTCAGCGGCGAGCGCAGATTGCGCTCGACGTCGACGGCGAGCGCCTTCAACGGGGACACGTACAGCACCCGGCAGCGCTTCTTGGCGTCGGCCGGCGGGGGCGTGGCGGCCAGCCGGTCGAGCGAGGCGAGGAAGGCGGCGAGCGTCTTGCCGGAACCGGTCGGGGCGACGACGAGCACGTCCGAGCCCGCGCCGATGGCCTCCCAGGCGCCTTCCTGCGCCGCCGTGGGCGCGGTGAAGGCCCCGGTGAACCAGCTGCGGGTCGCGGGGGAGAACGAGTCGAGCGCGGACCTGACCATGCCACCCATCGTGCACCCCGCCACTGACAACTGCCCGGACCTGGGGAAACCCGTTCGTGGCGGGGCGGCGCGGTGGCGCAGAATGGGGGCATGGCGAGCGGTGACACGCGGCTCGGGCGCGCGGCCCGGGAGCACGGGGCCCCCGGCGAGCGGGTCGCACGCGGCGAGCGCGCCCGGTACTGGCGCCCGGCCGGGCTCACCGGGGTGGACCTGCTGCACGCCCACTACGTCCGCAAGGAGTTCTCCCGGCACACCCACGAGAGCTTCGTCTTCGCCGCGATCACCGAGGGCGTCGAGGCCTTCCACTACGGCAGCGACCTCGTCCGGGCGGGGCCCGGGCAGATCGCCCTGGTCAACCCCGACACCCCGCACACCGGGCACGCGGGCGTGCCCGAGGGCTGGACGTACCGCACGATCTACCCGGACGCCGAGCTGGTCCGCGCCATCGCGGCCGACACCCTCGCGGTCCGGTCCTCCACGATCGGCTTCGTGGAGCCCGTCATCGACGATCCGCACGCGGCACAGCTGGTCGTCGGGGTGCACCGGGCCGCCGAGGAGGGCAACGCGCTCGCCGCAGACAGCCTGCTGCGGCTGGTCACGGCACGGATGCTGCGCAGCCACGGCGGCCGCGTCCAGCCCCTGGCCCCCCGAGCCGCCGGCGCCCGCGACGCGGCCCTCGCACGGGCCGTCCTGGAGGAGCGGATGGCCGACCCGCCGACGCTGGAACAGCTCGCCGCAGAGCTCGGCACCAGCCCCTTCGCCCTGCTCAGGGCCTTCCGCGGGGCCTACGGCATGCCGCCGCACACCTGGCTGACCGACGCCAGGGTCCGGCGCGCCCGGCGCCTCCTGGACGCGGGGACGCCCCCGGCCCAGGCCGCCGTCGCCGTCGGCTTCACGGACCAGCCCCACCTCAACCGCCACTTCACCCGCAGCGTGGGCGTGCCTCCGGGCGCGTACCAGCGCGCGCGGGGGACGGGGGAGCGGCAGCGGTAGGGCGCTGCCCGGGAGCAGGCCCCGGCCCTCCCGCCCGCGCGCGGCGCGCAAGAACGTACAAGACGCGTCCCCGTCGCCGCCCGTACCGTCTCTGACGTGGCAGAACAGACAGCACCCCCCGACATACGCGACGAGCCGGCACCCCCCAAGAGCGACGCGGCCGTCGTCCGCGACGCGCTCGGAGTGGGGATCGCCGTCGGCCTGTCCGGCTTCGCCTTCGGCGTGACCTCGGCCGGATCGGGCCTGAGCCTGCTCCAGACCTGCGCGCTCAGCCTGCTGGTCTTCACCGGCGCCTCGCAGTTCGCCCTGGTGGGCGCGCTCGCGGCGGGCGGGAACCCGTTCACGGCCGCGGCCGGCGCGTTCTTCCTCGGCACCCGCAACGCCTTCTACGGCCTCCGGCTCAGCCAGCTGCTCGCGCTGCGGCGGGCTGTCCGGCCGTTCGCCGCGCAGTGGGTGATCGACGAGACCACGGCCGTCTCCCTCGCCCAGCCGGACCGGCGGGCCGCGCGGATCGGCTTCACCGTCACCGGACTGACCCTGTACGTGCTGTGGAACCTCACCACGCTGCTCGGCGCGCTCGGGGCGGAGGCCATCGGCGACACGGCCGCGTGGGGCCTGGACGCGGCCGGGCCCGCGGTCTTCCTCGCGCTGCTCGCCCCCATGCTGAAGTCGGCCACCGAGCGCGCCACCGCGGGCCTCGCCGTCCTGCTCGGCCTCGGCCTGCTGCCGGTCCTGCCGGCCGGCGTCCCGGTCCTGGCCGCCGCGCTCGCCGCACCCGCCGTGCTCTGGTTCCAGGGCCGCCGCGACCGCAAGGAGGAGCTCCGATGACCGTCTGGATCGCCATCGCCCTGACCGCGGCCGGGTGCTACCTGGTCAAACTGCTCGGCCTGCTCGTGCCGGCCGACACCCTGGAACGCCCCCTCGTCCAGCGCCTCTCGGCCCTCGTGCCGGTCGCCCTGCTCGCGGCGCTCACCGCCCAGCAGACCTTCAGCAGCCAGGGCTCCCTCACGGTCGACGCCCGGGCCGCGGGCCTCGCGGCGGCGGCGCTCGCCCTGGTCCTGCGCGCCCCCTTCCTGGTGGTCGTCGGCGCCGCGGTGCTCGTCACGGCCGGAGTGCGTGCGCTGGGCGGCTGAACGCGAGGGCGACGCCGGGTCCCCGCGGGACCGACGCAGACCGATGCGGGGTCCGGGACGGAATCGGCGGCACGCGCGCGTGCCGCCGATTCGGAGCCCCTCAGTGCACCACCGGCACCCCCGCGACCGACGGCGTCTCCGGTACGCCCAGTCGGGCCGCGTCCCGTTCGGGGCGCAGGAACAGCGTGGTCAGGGCGCCCGCGCAGGCCAGCAGGGCGGCGGTGAGCAGCCAGCCGTCGCGGTAGCCGGCGGCCGGTGTCGGAGCGGCGTCCACGACGGCACCCAGGACCAGCGGCGCGAGGATGCCACCGAGGGCGAAGACGCAGACCACGGCACCGAGCACGGCACCCCGCTGCGACGGGGGCGTGATCTGGGCGCACGCCGTCTGGCCGACCGTCATCATCACCAGCGCCAGTGCCATCGGCCCGAACATCATGGGCACCCGCAGCCAGTCCGCGTCCGCCGTCGCGAAGACCGCCACCGCGGCCGCCGAGAGCAGGAGCAGCAGCCCCGCGCCCGCCCCGGCGGGCAGCAGGCCCGGTCGCGTCCGGCGCGCCGCGCGCTGGGCGACCAGGCCGTGGACGAGGAGCACCATGCCGTTGGCGACCGCCGCCGCGCCGACCGTCAGGCCGACCCGGTGCGCGTCCCAGCCGAGGACCGTCTCCAGGTAGTCCGGCAGCCAGGTCAGCTTGGAGCTCATCAGCCAGTACGCGGCGAACGAGCCCGCGCACGCGGTCAGGAACGTGCCGCTCAGCAGGATGCGGCGCAGCGGCACCTCGGGCGCGTCCGGTGCCGCCGGGCCCCTCACCGGCTCCGGCGCGAGCGGCCCCTCGGTGCCGTGCGACCGCCACACCAGAGCCCAGACCAGACCGGCCAGGCCGACCGCCCCGAAGGCCCAGCGCCAGCCCCAGGCGGCGACGACCGCCGACAGGACGGGCGCCGCCACCGCCACCCCGGCCGCCGCGCCGACCATCAGCACCGCCGTCGGCAGCGTGCGCTCGCGCTGCCCGAACCAGCCGTGCAGGTGGTGCACGGCGACCGGCGACGCGGGACCCTCGGCCGCGCCCAGCAGGACCCGGGTGACGACGAGGGTGCCGAAGCCGGCGGCGGTCCACAGCATCGGCAGCTGGGCCGCCGACCAGAGCAGGGCCATCCCCAGGAGCAGCACGGAGGTGCGTACCCGGCGGGTCAGCGCCGAGACCGCGAGCGCCGACACCGAGAAGAGCGCGAAGAACGCCGCCTGCGCCGTCCCGAACTCCTGCCGGGAGATGCCGAACTCGCGCATGACGTCCGGGCCGGCGAGCCCCAGCACCGCCTTGTCCGCGAAGTTCACCAGCATGAAGGTGAGCAGCAGCCAGGTCGTCCCCCAGGGGCTGCCCTTCGCCGTCCGCTCCATCAGCAGCACGCGTCCTCGTCGGCGCCGCCGCCCACCACGCCGACGCTGATCGCCCCTTCGGCTCGGGCGCGGCCCGAGGCCGAGCGGGTCAGCTCCGTCGCCACGTCCGTGCCCTCGACGACCGCCGCGGACTCGGCCGCCGCCCAGTGGAACACCCCGCGCGCCATCGTCGAGGTCTCCCGCTCCGCCCTGGTCGCGTACACCCTGGCCCGGACGCCTGCCACCTCGGTGTCCTCGGGCGCCGCCAGGGCCGCCGTCTCCGCCAGGTGCGAGGCGAGCCGCAGCTCGCCCGCCGCCAGGAGACGGGCCGCCCGCTCGGCCAGGGCGCGCGCCCCGCCGGCCGCGTCGGCGAGCTCGGCGGCGACCCGCGCCTCCGGCGCGGGCTTGAGGTTCGCCGGGTTCTGGTCGTACCAGCCGCCCCACAGGCGCCACAGGTTGCGCACGACGAACTCCGGCTCGTCGTAGGCCGGGTGGAGGTACGGCTTCGCGAGCAGCTCCTCGGGGACCTGCACCCCGTGGAGGACGGCGTCCAGGCGCAGCCCCGCGTTCATCAGGTCCCTGGTCTGCGCGCACAGGGACTCCAGCAGGCGGGCCGTGTCGTCCAAGGCCTGCGCCACCCGCTCCGCGCCCACGATGGGGATGCCGTGGCCGGGCAGCAGCACCTCGGCGCCCAGCTCGCCCATGGCCCGCAGCGCCCGCGCCCACTCCTCCGGGTAGCGCTGCACCTTCTGCGGGTTGCCGGCGTTGGGCGAGTTCCAGATGAACAGATCACCCGTGCAGAGGGTTTTCAGCTCCGGCACCCACACATAGGTGTGGTCGTCCGTCTCCCCGCGCGCGTGGAACAGCTCGAACGTCAACGCACCATGACGGACGGTCAGCCGGTCGCGATAGGTCGTGTCCGGGTACCGGTACGCGCTCGGCCACTCCAGGCCCGGGACGCCGAACTGGCGCCGGTTGATCCACGCGTTGTAGCCGCCGGTCTCCACGTAGCGGTCGAAGCGGGCGGCGACCGCCTCGTGCGCGATCACCTCCGGGCGCACGGGCTCGGCGTCGAAGGGCGCGACCCCGAAGACGTGGTCGACGTGTCCGTGCGTGTAGACCACGGCGCGGACCGGATCGGGGCTGAACGCCCGCACCGCGGTGTGCAGCAGCTCCGCCGTGCGCACGTCCCCGGAGTCGACCAGGACGAGCCCCGCGCCCGTGTCGAAGGCGGCGACGTTCGCGAAGGCGGGGAAGAAGGCCGTGCGGTCGCCGATCGCGATCAGCTCGTCCGAGGTGAACGCGCCGGTCAGATGCGGCAGCAGCGTCTCCTCGCCGCGCCAGACGCGGTCGGCGTACTCCAGGTAGTCCTGCGGCTTGTGCTCGGTCATACCAGTGGCTCCTTCGGTGCTCTGCGGCGCGACGTCCGGGCACCGAGTTTCGGCCGCTCACGCGCGCCGCGACACCCTGCCGCGTCACAGCTGTCGACCGTGAGTACTGTGACCCGTCACAACCCCCGGAGGCGTCAGGGAGGAGCGGCCGTGCACGAGGTCTCGGAGGCGGCCCGCGCGCTCGCCCTGCGCTGCGAGCCCAAGGTCAACAAGCTGGCCCGCCGGATGGCCCGCGACTCCTTCGAGCAGCTGCCCGGGTACGCGGCGCTGCCCGCCGAGATGAAGGACCTGGAGATCGCGGCGACCGTCCGCCACGGCGTCCGGCTCTTCCTGCGCAGCGTCCTGCGCCCGGACGGCGCGGCGGACCGCGCGGGCATCCGGCTCTTCCGCGAGCGCGCCGCCCAGCGCGCCGAGGAGGGCATGCCGCTCCACCTGCTGCTGCGCAGCCACGCGCTCGGGATGTACGTGCTGTGGCAGGCGCTCCGGGAGACCGCCGGGCCCGGGGACGAGGCCGCCCTCGTCGAACTGGCCGACCTGCTGCTCGACTCCCACCACGGCATCGTGGGCGCCGTCGCCGAGACCTATCTCGACGAGCGCTCCGCGATCGACGCCGAGCGGCGCGCCCACCGTCGCTCCCTGGTGCGAGGCCTCCTGGACGGCACGCTGCCCCCCGGCCACGTCCTGCTCGAACGGCTCGGCCTCGACGGCCCCTGCCTGGTCCTCGCCGTCGGCGCGATCAGCAGGCCGACGGCGGCCCGCGGCGAGGGACGGGCGGAGGGACGGGTGGAGGGACGGGCGGAGGAACGGGCCGAGGGCGTCGCCTTCCGGCGCCGCCTGCGCCGGGTGCAGACGGTGCTGGACCACGTCTTCGGGGTGGAGGTGCCCGCCCTCCTCGACGCCGGTCCGGACAGCGGCCGGGTGATCGTGCCGGGCGCCGTGGAGCCGCCGGACGACCTTGTCCCACGCCTGTCCAGGGCCGCGGGCGACCCGTTGCGCGTCGCCGCCGTGCCGGCCGCCACCCCGGCCGACGTGCCCGGCGCGGCCCGCACGGCGGGGGAGATCCTGCGGGTGGCGCGGGCCTGCGGGCTGCCCCCGGGGCTGCACCGGCTCGACGACGTGCTCCTGGAGTACCACCTGTCCCGGCCGGGCGAGAGCGGCCGGCGGATCGCCGCCCTGCTCGACCCGGTCGCCGACCGGCCCGAACTCCTGGAGACCCTCCGCACGCACCTGGCGCACGGCCAGGACCGGCGGGCGACGGCCGTCGCGCTCGGGCTGCACCCCAACACGGTCGACAACCGTCTCGCCAGGACCACCGAGCGCACCGGCATCGACCTGAGCACGCCGAAGGGCACCGCCACCGCGATCGCCGCGCTGCTGCTGCGGGAGACCGGCGCCTGACCCCGCGGGCCCGCCGGCCCGGCGGTCAGATCGTGCGGCCGTGCGCCCGCAGCGTCCGCAGTGCCTCCACGGTCACGATCGGGCGCGACTCCAGAGCGGTGCCCGGCGCCCACTGCCGCCAGTCGACCGGCCAGCCACCGTCCTCCTCCTGGCTCGCCGCGAGCCGGTCCAGGGAGCGGGACATCTCCTCGTCCGTGAACCAGCGGCGGGCCAGCGAGTCCGGCACCCGCGCGTAGTCGTGCGGGTAGTGGTGCTCACCCGGCGCGTACCCGTCCGCCACCGGGAAGTCCTCCGGCCGGTCCGGGTCGAGCACCGCGAGCCGCTGGTCGCGCACCAGGCGCCCCAGCCGGTCGCTCGCCGCCTGGGCCCGGGAGCGGTCCGGGACCCCGTCGAGGAAGGCGACCGCCGCCTGGACCTCGTACGGATGCGACTTCTCCAGGGACTCGACGGCGGCCCAGCAGAACTCGGTGGCCCTGAACAGCCAGGCGTGCCAGACCTGGTTGCGGTGGAGCAGCCCGACCACGGGCCCGGTGGAGAGCAGGGCGCCGGGCGGCGCGTCGACGACGGGCACGAACGGGGCCGCCGGGTAGCCGCGTTGCGAGGGGTGGATCGCGGGCAGCGCGCCCTCGTGCGTCGACACCTCGGTCAGATAGCGGCAGATCCGCTCGACGCGCAGCCCGCCGCAACGGCCGATCGAGTCGAGCACCCGGAGGGCGTGCGCGGTGTGCAGCGGCTGGCTGACCGGACCGCGCAGATCGGGTTCGAGGGCGTGGCCGTAGCCGCCGTCCTCGTTGAGGTAGGCGGCGAGCGCGGCCTCGACCGGGTCGGCGCCGCCGCGCAGGAAGTGGTAGGCGAACCGGCGCTGTTCGAGCACGCGGGCGGTCAGCCAGACGAAGTGCTCGGCCCGAGCGAGGGGAGAGGAGTTCTCTGGGGGTTTTCCGGCCATGTTCCGACGGTAGGGGGGAAACCGCGTCTGACAAGGCCTTCGGCCCGGGCTGCACCCTTGAGAGCGCGATACTGGGCTCATGCGGTTGACGATTTTCTGGGAACGGATGGCCGACCACTTCGGTGCGGGCTATGCCGAGAGCTTCGCCAAGGACCATGTGATGGCCGAGCTCGGCGGCCGGACGGTGCACGAGGCGCTGGACGCGGGCTGGGAGGCCAAGGACGTGTGGCGGGCGGTCTGCTCGGCGGTCGGCGTACCGGCCGAGAAACGATGATGTGACGGCCCCTGGCCGGAATGTCCGGACGGTGCGCGAGACTGGCGGGGTGGCCACCGACGACGCGAACGACGAGACCCGTGACGACCCCGCCGGCACCTCCGGCACTCACGACACCCCTGCCGAGGCCGGCGGCCCCCGTGGGACGGCTGCCGCCGGGCAGCCGTCCCCGGCCCCGGGCACTGCGGCCGCCGCCCCCGGCGCCGCAGGGGCCCCCGCGGCGGCCCCGGCTCCCGTCGCGAGGATGCCGCGCTGGCTTCCCCGCGCCCTGGTGCTCGCCCTCGCCCTCTACGCCTGCTTCCAGCTCGGGAACTGGGCCTTCCACCAGCTCATCGGGCTGCTCGTCAACATCCTGCTCGCCTTCTTCCTGGCGCTCGCCATCGAGCCGGCGGTGGGGCGCATGGCGGCGCGCGGCATGCGCAGGGGACTCGCCACCTTCATCGTCTTCTTCGGCGTCCTCGTCGTCGGGGTCGGCTTCGTGGTGCTGCTCGGCTCGATGCTCGCGGGTCAGATCGTCGACATGGTCGAGAACTTCCCCAAGTACCTCGACTCCCTGATCAACTGGACCAACCAGCACTTCCACACAGATTTGTCCCGGGTCGAAGTCCAGGACAGCGTGCTGCGCTCCGACTGGCTGCAGAAGTACGTCCAGAACAGCGCCTCCGGAGTCCTGGACGTCTCCACCACCCTGCTCGGCGGCCTGTTCAAGCTGCTGACGATCTTCCTGTTCTCCTTCTACTTCGCCGCCGACGGGCCCCGGCTGCGCCGCGCGCTGTGCTCGGTCCTGCCCCCGGCCCGCCAGACCGAGGTGCTGCGGGCCTGGGAGATCGCCGTCGACAAGACGGGCGGCTACCTCTACTCGCGCGGCCTGATGGCGCTGATCTCCGGTGTGGCGCACTTCGTGCTCTTCGAGATCCTGGGCGTGCCGTACGCCCCGGCGCTCGGCGTCTGGGTCGGCCTGGTCTCGCAGTTCATCCCGACCATCGGCACCTACCTGGCGGGCGCGCTGCCGATGCTGATCGCGTTCACCGTCGACCCCTGGTACGCGCTGTGGGTGCTGATCTTCGTCGTGGTCTACCAGCAGTTCGAGAACTACATGCTGCAGCCGAAGCTGACCTCCAAGACGGTGGACATCCACCCGGCGGTGGCCTTCGGCTCGGTCATCGCGGGCACCGCGCTCCTCGGCGCGGTCGGCGCCCTGATCGCCATCCCCGCCGTCGCCACCCTCCAGGCCTTCCTCGGCGCGTACGTGAAGCGGTACGACGTGACCGACGACCCCCGGGTCCACGGCCACCGGCGCTACGGCGAGGCGGTCGTCGCCCGCCTGCAGAAGGCCCTCCACCACAAGAAGGAGCAGGCGGAGCCGGAGCGGCGGTAGCGGCGGGGCCGACGGCCGGAGGACGGGCTTCCGGAGCGCGCGGCGCACCGGCGTGGTGCGCTTGACACGAAAATCGAACATCCATTCTCATGAGAGTCAGGGCCTTGGAATCACGGGGTTTTCGCCGGGTTATCCACAGGCTGGAAGGGACGCCGGGGCCCATTGTCAGTGGCAGGGGTTAGCGTCTTTCACATGAAGCGATCGACTCAAGCAAACCGGGTGGAACCCATGGCAGGAACCGACCGCGAGAAGGCGCTCGACGCCGCACTCGCACAGATCGAACGGCAATTCGGCAAGGGTGCCGTGATGCGCATGGGCGAGCGCTCGAAGGAGCCGATCGAGGTCATCCCGACCGGATCGACCGCCCTGGACGTCGCGCTCGGCGTCGGCGGCCTGCCGCGCGGCCGTGTCGTCGAGGTCTACGGACCGGAGTCCTCCGGCAAGACGACCCTGACCCTGCACGCCGTCGCCAACGCGCAGAAGGCCGGCGGTCAGGTCGCGTTCGTGGACGCCGAGCACGCCCTCGACCCCGAGTACGCCCGCAAGCTGGGCGTCGACATCGACAACCTCATCCTGTCCCAGCCGGACAACGGCGAGCAGGCCCTCGAGATCGTCGACATGCTGGTGCGCTCCGGCGCCCTCGACCTGATCGTCATCGACTCCGTCGCCGCGCTCGTCCCGCGCGCGGAGATCGAGGGCGAGATGGGCGACTCGCACGTCGGTCTGCAGGCCCGACTGATGAGCCAGGCCCTGCGGAAGATCACCAGCGCGCTCAACCAGTCCAAGACCACCGCGATCTTCATCAACCAGCTCCGCGAGAAGATCGGCGTGATGTTCGGCTCGCCGGAGACCACGACCGGTGGCCGCGCCCTGAAGTTCTACGCCTCCGTGCGGCTCGACATCCGCCGCATCGAGACCCTCAAGGACGGCACGGACGCGGTGGGCAACCGCACCCGCGTCAAGGTCGTCAAGAACAAGGTCGCACCCCCCTTCAAGCAGGCCGAGTTCGACATCCTCTACGGCCAGGGCATCAGCCGCGAGGGCGGCCTGATCGACATGGGCGTGGAGCACGGCTTCGTCCGCAAGGCCGGCGCCTGGTACACGTACGAGGGCGACCAGCTGGGCCAGGGCAAGGAGAACGCCCGCAACTTCCTGAAGGACAACCCCGACCTCGCCAACGAGATCGAGAAGAAGATCAAGGAGAAGCTGGGCGTCGGCGTGCGGCCCGAGGAGCCCTCGGCCGAGCCGGGTGCGGACGCCGCGAGCGGTTCGGCGGAGGCGGGCGCGGCGGACGCCGACGCGGCCAAGGCCGTCCCGGCGCCGGCCAAGGCCACCAAGGTGACCAAGGCCACCACGGCCAAGAGCTGAACCGGTGACCGGCCGCACCGAATGGCCGGACGACAGCCCCTCCTCGTCGAGGGCCGAGAAGGAGCTGTCGTCCCAGGATCCGGCTGAGCGGGCGCGGGCGATCTGCCTGCGCCTGCTCACCGGGACCCCCCGCACCCGCAAGCAGCTCGCCGACGCCCTGCGCAAGCGGGAGATCCCCGACGAGGTCGCCGAGGAGGTCCTCTCCCGCTTCGAGGACGTGGGGCTCATCGACGACGCCGCGTTCGCCGGAGCCTGGGTCGACTCCCGGCACCACGGCCGGGGCCTCGCCCGCCGGGCCCTCGCCCGCGAGCTGCGGACCAAGGGCGTCGACGCCTCGCTCATCCAGGAGGCCGTCGACCGGCTCGACTCCGACCAGGAGGAGACCCGGGCCCGCGAGCTCGTCGACCGCAAGCTGCGCGCCACCCGTGGCCTGGAGCGGGACCGGCGGCTGCGCCGCCTCGCCGGGATGCTCGCCCGCAAGGGCTACCCGGAGGGCATGGCCCTGCGCGTGGTCCGGCAGGCCCTGGAGGAGGAGGGCGAGGACACCGACGGTCTGGAAGAACCCTTCTAGGACCACGGGCCCCGCCCCTTGCCGCCCTGCCCTGCCCCCGCCCGGTCTTCGCCACCGGCGCCGCCCGGCCGGGATGCGTACGCGGCCGCCCTCAGCGGCTGCGGGTCGCTCCCGTCGCCGGCAGCAACACCGGGAGGCCGGCCGCCTTCCAGGCCTGGAAACCGCCGATGACGTCCGTCGCGCGGTGCAGGCCCAGCTGCCGCAGGGACGCGGCGGCCAGCGACGAGGCGTAGCCCTCGTTGCAGAGGACCACGACGCGCAGGTCGTGGCTGTACGCCTGGGGAGCGCGGTGGCTGCCCAGGGGGTCGAGCCGCCACTCCAGCTCGTTGCGCTCCACGATCAGCGCGCCCGGGATCAGGCCGTCCCGCTCGCGCAGCGCCGCGTAGCGGGTGTCGACCAGCAGCGCGTCACCCGCCTCGTACGCCTCGTACGCGGTGCGCGCGTCGACGCGGTCGAGCCCCGCCCGTACGCGCTCGAGCAACTCGTCGATCCCGACGCGCCCGCCGACCTCCCCGCCGGGTGTCACTCCGGTCTCCCCGCCGTGCACCCCGCCGGGTGTCACTCCGGTCTCCCCGCCGGATGTCGCCCCGGTCTCCCCGCCGGTCACCCCGTCGTCCGTCGTCTCGCTCACTGCCAGTCCTCCGGGCGCTCGACCTGCTCGAGACGGAGCACCGCGCCCGACCGGCTGAAGCGCCGGATCAGCGGGAGCGGCGGATAGTAGGCGTGCACCGAGACCGCGTGCGCGGTGCCGGACTCGTTGAGGACCTCGTGCACATGGTGGCGTCCGAAGGCGCGGCCCTCGCCCGCCGGGAGCTCGCGGCGGCGGTCCAGCCCGTCGGCCAGCTCCAGGTTCTTCCAGCCGCCGGCCGGCAGCCGCACCGCGAGCGCGTTCTCCTTCAGGGTGCCCCGCGCGGTGGCGAAGGCGCCCAGCGACTCGGCGTGGTCGTGCCAGCCGGTCCCCGTGCCGGGCGGCCAGCCGATGAGCCAGGCCTCGCTCCCGCCGGGCCCGTCGAGCCGGATCCAGGTGCGGCCCTCCGGGTCGAGGGGCAGCGAGGCGATCAGTTCGTCGTCGGCGGCCGTGCGCCGGACGAAGTCCAGCAGATCGGCCGCGGTCGGGGAGTCGGAAACGGGCGTGGGGGCGTGCTGTGTCTGGGACACGGAGGACCGTCCTGAGGGTTCGCGAAAGCGCGCACGACCGAGCGGGCGCGCGAAGAAGCGGAAGAGGGACGCGAATTCAGCAGGACGGGCGACACATGCAGCCCGCGTAGCGGACCAGGTCCATATGGACCCTCCGCCACAGGCGCACATCGGTGTCGGTCACGTTCCGGAGTACACCATGTGCGCCTGCGAGGGTCAATTGACGTCCGCTGTGCGGTCGCTGTCCGTGGACGCGTCCTCGACAGCCGGGCTTCCGCCCCGTACCGCGTCCGCCGCGGCGTGCAGCTCCTCGGGGCGCACCCCGGCGAAGGCGGCGGCCAGGTGCCCGTCCGGGCGGACCAGCAGGACGGCGTGGGCCGGGGCGCCCGGGTAGCCCTCCGTCACCAGGAGCTCGGCGGGGGCCGGCAGCGCGTCCACCGCCTCGGCGAGCCGTGGCATCACGCCGGCGCTCATCCAGTGCCGCCGGTCCCACACCCCGGTCCCCGGGGCGACGAGGACGACGAGCAGCCGCCCCTGCCCCAGCCGGTCCCGCAGTCGCACGGTCGTGCCGTCGGGCGCCGTCACCCGGACGTCCGCCGCCGGAGCTCCGTCGGGCGTGCCCACCGGGATGCGCCCCTCGGACGCCGGCGCGGCCAGCGGGGAGTGCGGATAGGCGGGCGGCGCGCCCAGCGGCCCGCGCCCCAGGTGTCCGTCGGTCAGCAAAGTGTCGTGGGCGCGTCCGCCGCCCGGCAGGTAGGTGCGCAGCCCTCCGCCGCCGCGCAGCGCCGGCAGCGACTGGTCGGCCGCCCTCAGCCGTGCCGCGACGGCCGCGCGGCGCTCGCTCTGGTAGCTGTCCAGCAGCGTGGGCGAGGAGTCCCGGTGGTGCCGGCTGTGGGCCAGCTTCCAGGCCAGGTTGTCGACGTCCCGCAGCCCCTCGTCGAACCCTTGGGTGCCGACCGCGCCGAGCAGGTGCGCCGCGTCCCCGGCGAGGAACACCCGGTCGATCCGCCAGCGCCGGGCGAGCCGGTGGTGCACGGTGTGGACGCCGGTGTCGATCAGGTCGTACGGCGGGGTGGTGCCCTCGCACCAGCCGGCCAGGGTGTCGCGGATGCGGGTCACGAGCGCGTCCGGGGTGACCAGGTCGCCGCGCGGCGGCAGCAGCCAGTCGATCCGCCACACCCCGTCGGGCAGCGGGCGGGCCGTGATCTCCTCGCCGGCCCCGCGCCACGGCGGCTGACGGTGCAGCAGGGCCTCGCCGGCCCAGGGGAGTTCGGTGCGCAGCGCGGCGACCGCGTGCCGTTCCACCGCCGTGCGCCCGGCGAAGCGCACCCCGAGCAGTTTGCGCACGGTCGAGCGGGCGCCGTCGCAGCCGACCAGATGGCTGCCCCGCCACCAGGTGCCCTCCGGTCCCCGGGTGTGCGCGCCGACCCCGTGCGCGTCCTGCTCGACCGCGTCGACGCGGGCGTCGGTGACGAGCGTGACGAGCTTCTGGCGGGCGATCGCGTCACGCAGGCCGCGGGCGAGGGCGTGCTGGGGGATGTGCAGCGGCGCGGGCGGGCCCTCGGTCCCGTCCGCGGCGCCGGCGTCCCCGGAAAGGCCCAGGTCGAGGGCGACGTGCCGGGTCTGCTGCTTGCGGCGCAGGGAGCGCCAGCCGACCCAGCGGACCCCCTCGTCGCGGAGCGTGGTGCAGCCGAGCCGTTCCACCAGGGCGGCCATGTCGGCGCGCAGCACGACGGTGCGGGCGGGGCGTGGCTCCTCCTTGCCCGCGGTCTCGTCGAGGACGACGCTGGGGACGTCCTGGGCGGCCAGGGCGAGGGAGAGCGCGAGGCCGACGGGCCCCGCGCCCACGATGATCACCGGGTCCACGGCGTCGCTCCTGAGGGCCGTACGGTCGTGCGGGTAGCACAGCGGAGTGTGGCGCGGGCCCGGAGCTTGATCACGGAACGTATGCAACCCACTGCGGGTGCGCGCGTCAAGTGACAGGGGCAGCGGCGGTCGCCACTGCCCCCGGATGATGTCACATACCGTCAGTTCTTCGTGCCGCCAGGGCCGTCGGCGGGCCCGGTGGTGTCACCGGCGGTCATCTCCGCCTCCAGGTCGGCCTCGCCGCCCGGGGCCTCGGCGGGGGCGACGGTGATGCCGGTCCTGGCCCGGCGGCCGCGCTTCTCGATCCAGGTGGCGAGCGCGGAGAGCGCCAGACACAGCGCGATGTAGATGACGCCGAAGACCACGATCACGGAGACGTACGGGTACTGGCCGTTGACCAGCGTGTTGGAGGCGATCAGCTGGGCCGAGTAGAGCAGCTCGGGGTAGAGGATCATGTAGCCGAGCGAGGTGTCCTTGAGGGTCACCACCAGCTGGCTGATGATCGTCGGCAGCATGGCCCGGACCGCCTGCGGAAGCAGGACGCTGGTCATCACCTGGGTCTTGCTCATGCCGAGCGCGTACGCGGCCTCGCGCTGTCCGCGCGGCACCGCGTTGACGCCGGCCCGCAGCACCTCGGCCTGGACGCAGCCGTTGTAGATGGACAGGCCGAGCGCCAGCGCCCACATCGAGTAGTCGGTGAGGAAGGCGACCCACACCGCGTAGATGGTGATCAGCAGCGGGAGCGAGCGGAAGACCTCGATGAAGCCGGTGGCCACCCAGCGGACCGGCTTGTGGTCGGAGAGCCGGGCGACGGCGAGCAGCACGCCGAGGACGAGCGAGCCGACGGCCGCGAGACCGAAGGCCTTCAACGTGGCGAGCAGCGCGTCGGCGATGTTCTGCCGGATGCCCGAGTAGTTGAAGATGTCCCACATCTCGGGGGCGAGGTGCCCCTTGTCGTTCAGCCGGATCACGCTGACGGCGAGCAGCGCGAGGATCACGAGCGTGCCGACGACGGCGTAGATCCGGTTGCGGACGCGGGCCTTGGGGCCGGGGGCGTCGAAGAGAACGCTGGCGCTCATCGGGCGACCTCCATGGTGCGCTCAAGGAGACGGAAGAGACCGCTGATGGCGAAGGTGATGACGAGGTAGGCGACGGCGACCCAGAAGAAGACCGGGGCGATCGCGTAGCCCTGCTCGCTCATCAGCGTCTGCCAGCCGAAGAGCTCCGTGACGCTGAAGGCGCCGGCGATGGCCGAGTTCTTGGTCAGGGCGATGAAGATCGAGCTCATCGGGGGCAGCACCGTCCGGGTGGCCTGCGGGAGCACGATCAGGCGCAGCGTCTGCGAGAAGCCCATGCCCAGCGAGCGGGCGGCCTCCGCCTGGCCCAGCGGCACCGTGGAGATGCCGGAGCGGACGGCCTCGCAGACGAACGAGGAGGTGTAGAGGCCCAGCGCGAGCGAGGCGAGCACGAAGGGGCTCATGCCCGGGAAGAGGATCTCCGGGACCACGAAGAAGAAGACCAGGAAGAGCAGGGTCAGCGGGGTGTTGCGCAGCAGCGTCACCCAGGCGGTGCCGAAGAAGCGCAGCGGGGGGACGGGGGAGACCCGGAAGCCCGCGATGACGACGCCGAGGACCAGGGCGATGACCGAGCTGACGGCGGTGATCGACACGGTTCCTATGAATCCGTCGCGGAACTCCGGGAAATGGTCGAGCAGTACGTTCATGAGGACTCCGCGTCGGCAGTCAGCGGCAGGAGGGCAGCGGGCTTACGGGCAGGGGGCGGGGGCGCCCCGACGCGCACCGGGTGCGGCGCGGACGGGGCGCTCACGCGCGGGCGGATCAGTAGCGCACGACCGCCGGCGGCTCGGTGTAGGCGGAGCCGGAGAGGCCGAGGGTGGCCTCGTAGATCTTCTTGTAGGTGCCGTCCTTCTCGAACTTCTCCAGGACGTCGTTCACCTTGTCGCGGAGGACCTTGTCCTCCTTGCTGATGCCGATGCCGTAGGGCTCCTCGGTGAACGGCTTGCCGACGACCTTGAGCTTGCCCTTGTTGGCGGCGGCGTAGCCCTTGAGGATCGAGTCGTCGGTGGTGACGGCGTCGACCTGCTTGGTGAGCAGCTGCTGGACGCAGTCGGAGTACTTGCCGAGCTCGACGGTCTCCGCGCCGTACTGCGGCTTCTTGATCTCCTGGAGCGGGGTCGAGCCCGTGATCGAGCAGACCTTCTTGCCCTTCACGCTCTCCGGGCCGGTGATCGCGGTCTCGTCCTTGCGGACCAGGAGGTCGGCGCCGGCCTTGTAGTACGGGCCCGCGAAGCCGACCTGCGCCTTGCGCTTGTCGTTGATCGTGTAGGTGCCGACGTAGTAGTCGACCTGGCCCGTGGAGATCGCGGTCTCGCGCAGCTTGGAGTTGACGGTCTTCCACTCGATCTTGTCGGGGGAGAAGCCGAGCTCGGCCGCGATCATCTTCGCGATCTCGATGTCGAAGCCGGAGCGCACCTTGGTGGCCTGGTCCTCGAAGCCGAGGTACGGCTGGTCGGCCTTGGAGCCGATGATCAGCTTGCCGCGCTCCTTGGCCTTCTTGAAGGTCGGGGAGTTCAGGTCCACGCCGCTCGCGACGGCGTACGTGGGCAGCTTGGGGGCGGCGGCGTCGCCGGGCTTGGTGGCGGGCTTGTCGCCGGCCGAGCCCTCCTTGCCGCCACAGGCGGTCGCGGTCAGCGCGAGTACGGCAACGGCCACGGCCGCGGTCTTGCGGAGCTTCATCGTGAACATCCCTCAGGTCGTGGGTAGTTGATCGTCAGTGTGCAGCACATCGCCCGGGGCGACTAAGGAGTTGCGGCCGTGCGCCGTCAGTGGTGAAGGATCTTCGAGAGGAAGTCCTTGGCCCGGTCGCTGCGCGGGTTGCTGAAGAACGCCTCGGGGGTGGCCTGTTCGACGATCTTCCCGTCGGCCATGAAGACCACGCGGTTGGCGGCAGAGCGCGCGAAGCCCATCTCGTGGGTGACGACCACCATCGTCATGCCCTCCTGGGCCAGCTGCTGCATGACCTCCAGGACCTCGTTGATCATCTCCGGGTCGAGCGCCGAGGTCGGCTCGTCGAACAGGATGACCTTCGGGTCCATCGCCAGGGCGCGGGCGATCGCCACGCGCTGCTGCTGGCCGCCCGAGAGCTGCGCCGGGTACTTGTCGGCCTGGGCGCCCACGCCGACGCGGTCGAGGAGGGCGCGCGCCTTGGTCTCCGCGGCCTTCTTGTCCGTCTTGCGGACCTTGATCTGCCCCAGCATCACGTTCTCGAGCACCGTCTTGTGCGCGAAGAGGTTGAACGACTGGAAGACCATGCCGACGTCGGCCCGCAGCCGCGCCAGCTCCCTGCCCTCCTGGGGCAGCGGCTTCCCGTCGATGGTGATGCTGCCGGAGTCGATCGTCTCCAGGCGGTTGATGGTGCGGCACAGCGTGGACTTGCCGGACCCGGAAGGCCCGATGACCACCACGACCTCGCCGCGGGCGATGGTCAGGTCGATGTCCTGCAGCACGTGCAGCGCGCCGAAGTGCTTGTTGACGTCGGACAGCACGACCAGGTCGTCCGCGGCCGGTACGGCGTCCTGGGAACCCTTGGTCACTGACACTCCGCTCATCGGCTTCTCGCTCCGTCCTGCTCGGTTGGGGAGGACACTAGAGACCGGGTGTGAGGACCGTCATCACATCTGAGCGAAGTTTGAGGATAACGATCCGGTCGCAAGCGGACACTCTGCGTGAAGGGGGCGTCCGGTGCCGTACCGGGTGCATAACGGAAACGCCCCCTTAACGGGGGGAAACTTGACTGCGGCCGTGGCCATCGGCGTTCATGCCCTGGTACACAGATAGTCATCACGCGGCGCCGGGGGACCCGGAACGAGCTCACGAGGAGCATCGCGCAGCGACCGGAACCGATCGAAGAGATCACGGAGGAGGGCCATGAGACTGCTGCTCGTCGAGGACGACGACCACGTCGCCGCCGCGCTCTCCGCGATCCTCGCCCGGCACGGCTTCCAGGTCACCCACGCCCGCAACGGCGAGGAGGCG
This sequence comes from Streptomyces sp. NBC_01268, assembly GCF_036240795.1. Taxonomy (NCBI): domain Bacteria; kingdom Bacillati; phylum Actinomycetota; class Actinomycetes; order Kitasatosporales; family Streptomycetaceae; genus Streptomyces; species Streptomyces sp. NBC_01268. Next base: position 6,173,693 of record NZ_CP108454.1, read on the forward strand.
CTGCAGGCCGTCCTGCCCGCCGCCCACGGCGAGCGCCCCTCGTACGGGGTGATCCTGCTCGACCTCGGCCTGCCCGACCAGGACGGCTACCAGGTCTGCGGACGGATCCGGAAGCTCACCGCCACCCCCGTGATCATGGTGACCGCGCGCGCCGACGTGCGGTCCCGGATACACGGCCTCAACCTCGGCGCCGACGACTACGTGGTCAAGCCCTACGACACCGGTGAGCTGCTCGCCCGCATCCACGCGGTCAGCCGGCGCACCACCGGTGGCGAGGACGGCGCCGGAGCGGCCGAGGACAGCACCCTGCGCCTCGGACAGGTCACCATCGAGCTGCCCACCCGCCGGGTCAGCGTCGACGGCGACGCCGTCGCCCTCACCCGCAAGGAGTTCGACCTGCTGGCCCTGCTCGCCCAGCGGCCCGGCGTGGTCTTCCGCCGCGAGCAGATCATCAGCGAGGTCTGGCGCACCAGCTGGGAGGGGACCGGCCGCACCCTGGAGGTGCACGTCGCCTCCCTGCGCTCCAAGCTGCGCATGCCCGCCCTGATCGAGACCGTGCGGGGCGTGGGCTACCGCCTGGTCGCGCCCGCCGCGTAACCCCGGACCCGCCGGCCCGTGCGCACCCGACTCCTCCCGCTCCTCATCGTCCTGATGGCCGGCGTCCTGCTGGCCCTCGGCTTCCCGCTGGCCGCGAGCCTCGCCGCCTCCGAACAGCAGCGGGTCGTGGTCGACCGGCTGGACGACGGCGCCCGGTTCGCCGCGCTCGCGCAGTTCGTCGGCGAGACGGTCATCGGCCCCGACGAACGTCGCACCACCCTCAGCGGCGAACTCGCCAGCTACCACGACGTCTACGGCATCCGTGCCGGCATCTTCTACCGCAACAACCGTGCGATGGCCGCCGCCCCCGAGGACTGGGTCGTACCGTACGAGGGGGAGGGCAGGCGCGCCTTCAACGAGGCTCTCCTCGGCCGCCGCAGCCACGACCCGCCGCAGGTCTGGCCCTGGCAGGGCGACGCCCGGCTGACGGTCGCCTCCCCGGTCGTCCGGGACGGCGACGTCGTCGCCGTCGTCGTCACCGACTCGCCCACCGGACAGCTGCGCACCCGCATCCTGCACGGCTGGCTGCTGATCTTCGCCGGCGAGTCGGCGGCCATGCTGCTCGCCGTCGGCGCGGCCTTCCGGCTCACCGGCTGGGTGCTCCGGCCGGTCCGGGTCCTCGACGCCGTCACCCACGACATCGCCACCGGACGCATGAACTCCCGCGTCGCCGCCACCGGCGGCCCGCCCGAACTACGCCGCCTGGCCCGCTCGTTCAACGAGATGGCCGACAACGTCGAGGACGTCCTCGAACAGCAGCGGGCCTTCGTCGCCGACGCCTCCCACCAGCTGCGCAACCCGCTCGCCGCGCTGCTGCTGCGCATCGAGCTGCTCGCCCTCGAACTGCCCGAGGGCAACGAGGAGATCGCCTCCGTGCGCACCGAGGGCAAGCGGCTCGCCCAGGTCCTCGACGACCTGCTCGACCTCGCGCTCGCCGAACACGCCGACGCCGATCTGCGGCTCACCGACATCGGGGCGCTCACCGCCGAGCGGGTCGCCTCCTGGCGCCCGGTCGCCGACGAGAAGGGCGTGACGATCGTCGCCGACACCGGCCCGGTCACCGCCTGGTCGGACCCGGTGGCACTGTCCAGCGCCCTCGACGCCGTGATCGACAACGCGCTCAAGTTCACCCCGGCCGGCGAGGACGTCACCGTGGGCGTCGCGCTGAGCCCGGGCGGGCGGACCGTCGCCGTGGAGATCGCCGACCACGGACCCGGCCTCACCGACGAGGAGCTGGAGCGCGTCGGCGACCGCTTCTGGCGCTCGAACCTGCACCAGAACGTCAAGGGCTCCGGCCTCGGCCTGTCCATCGCCCGGGTCCTGCTCGCGGCCGGCGACGGCGCCATCGCCTTCACCCGCAACGAGCCCCACGGCCTCAAGGTGACCGTCACCGTCCCCCGGAACGAGCCGCGCCGGCAGGCGACGCGGAGCCAGCTGGCCCGGAGCCAGGCCCCGGACGGGCCCGGCGGCCGGAACGCCTTCGGTGTCCCGGGAGGACCCGACGGTCAGGGCTTCACGGAGCGGTAGTACCGCCGGGCGCCCTCGTGCAGGGTGAGCGGCTCGGTGTAGATCGCGGTCCGCAGGTCCACCAGCTGCGCCGGGTGCACCCGGCCGCCGATCCGGTCCCGGCTCCCGATCACCGTCCGGGTGACGCCCTCCACCAGGTCCGGGTCGGCGGCGTCCGTGGTGACCAGGATGTTCGCCACCGCCAGGGTGTCCACCGGGTTGCCGTCCTGGGCCAGGCCGTACGCGTCGGCCGGGATCACCGCCGAGCGGTAGTAGCGGGTGGACTCGCCCACGTCGTGCAGACTCTCCACCAGCGTCGCGTCGAGCGGCACCAGCCGGACCGGGGAGCGCTCCGACAGCTCCTGCACGGCCTGGGTGGGCAGTCCGCCCGACCAGAAGAACGCGTCCAGCTGCCTGCGCTCCAGGCGGCCGGGCATGGTGTCGATGCCGGCCGAGACCGGACGGATGTCGACGTCCGGGGTGAGCCCGGCCGCCGCCAGCACCCGGTCGGCTATCAGCCGCACGCCCGAGCCCGGCTGCCCGACCCCGACCCGCAGCCCCCGCAGATCGGCCACCGACTGCACCGCCGAGCCCTTCGGCACGACCAGCTGGACGTAGTCGTCGTAGAGCCGGGCACAGCCGCGCAGCCGCTCGAAGCCGGGCTTGCGGTCCCGCTGGTACTGGGCCACGGCGTCCGCCGTCGCGATGGTGAAGTCGGCCTCGCCGGACGCGAGCCGGGCCAGGTTCTGCTGGGAGCCCTCGCTGTTCTTGAGCGTTATCGAGACGTCCGGCAGATCGCGGGCGAGGGCCTGCTGGAGCAGCGTTCCGTACTTCTGGTAGACGCCCGTGGGCACGCCCGTGCTGAAGGTGACCTGCCCGCTCGGCGCCTTCGCGCCGAACGGAACCAGCCACCACACCAGGGCGCCCACCAGCACCAGGAGCGCCGCCGAGACCTGGAGGACGCGGCGGCGGGCGGTACGGGTGAGCGCGGGGAGCATGGCGCGATCCTGCCAGCTCGCTCCCCGTCCTGGCCAGGGCGGACCCGGCCGGGACGGGGAGCGGGCGTGCGGTGTCGCTCAGTGTTCGCGCCGCTGTTCGCTCAGTAGGCGAAGCCGGACTTCCCGGTCATCGTCGTCGTGACGTGCGTGATCTGGCTGCCGGGCGGCAGCGCGGTGGTCGTCGCCGTCCCGGTCGTCCCGGTGGTGCTGCCGTCACCGAGCTGGCCGACGTCGTTGGCGCCCCAGCCGACCACCGAGCCGTCGTCGAGCGCGGCGAGGGTGTAGTTGAGGCCGCCCGCGATGTCCTGGACGCCCTTGAGCTGGTCCAGGACGACCGGGGTGGTGCGGTTGGCGTTGGTGCCGTCGCCGAGCTGCCGGTCGGTGTTCTTGCCCCAGGCGGCCACACTGCCGTCGTCGAGGATCGCGAAGGCGGTCGCGTTGGTGGCGAAGACCGAGGCCACGGCGTCGAGGTAGGCCACGTCCACCGCCTTGTTGCTGTCGGCGGTGCCGTCGTTGCCGAGCTGGCCCTCGCCGCCCTTGCCCCAGGCCTTGACCGTGTTGTCGGCGGTGAGCGCGAGGACGTACTCGCAGCCCACGGAGATGGCCTCGACGTTCTCGACGTCCGGCACCTTCTGCGGGGTCTCACGGGTGGTGTTGTTCCCGGTGCCGAGACGTCCGTTGTCGCCCTTGCCCCAGGTCCAGACGGTGCCGTCCTGGCGCAGCGCGACGCTGAAGTCGCAGCCCGCCCCGACGTCCTTCACCTTGTCCAGGCTCTGCACGGGGATCGGTGCCTTGTACGGGTTGGTCGTGTCCTGCCCGGTGCCCAGCTGTTTGGAGGCGTTGCTGCCCCAGGCGAGCACCCGGCCGCCCTTGACGGCGAGGACGTGGTTGAGCCCGGCCGAGAGCGCGCTGACGCCGGTGAGCCCGGTGACGGTGCCGGGGAAGCCCTGGTTCGTCGTGGTGCCGTTGCCGAGCTGCCCGGTGGTGTTGGCGCCCCAGGACTTCACGGTGCCGTCCTTGAGGAGGGCGACGGCGAAGGGGTTGGCCGCGGCGGCGGCGCCGCCACCGCCGCCCGAGACCTTGCGGACGTCGTCACGGGCGATGCCGGTCACGGCGGCGGGGGTCTGCTGGCCGACGACGGACCCGTTGCCGAGCTGGCCCTGGGCGTTCTCGCCCCAGCCGCGGACCCAGGGGTCGGTGCCGGCGGCCGCGTGTGCGGGGAGGGTGGGGAGGGTGAGCGCCGCCAGGGACAGGGCGGCGAGGAGGGGAAGACGCAGGGGTGGGGTCATCTGCGTGCCTTTCGGTTTCGTGGGGGACCGACCGTGGGGTCAGTAGGCGTAGCTCGTCCTCCAGGGGAGGGAGGCCGGTACGCGGGTGGTGCCGCTGCCCGGGGGCAGGGCGGTGACGGGGGTCAGGGACGAGGTGGTGGTGCCGTCGCCGAGCTGGCCGGAGGTGTTGTCACCCCAGGTGACGACGGACTGGTCGTCGAGGAGAGCCACGCTGTACTGGTAGCCCGGGGTCAGGGCCTGGACGCCGGTGAGGCCCGGGACGGGTACGGGCGTGGTGCGCTGGGCGGTGGTGCCGTCGCCGAGCTGGCCGCCCCCGTTCCAGCCCCAGGCCCGGACGCTGCCGTCGGCCAGCACGGCGAAGCTGTGGTACCAGCCGGCGTAGACGGCCTTGACCTCGTCCAGGAACTTCACGTCCACGGGGGACGAGCTGGGTTCGACGCTGTCGTTGCCCAGCTGCCCGTTGAGGTTGTAGCCCCATGCCCTGACCGTGCCGTCGGCCTTGAGGGCCACGGAGTGGTGGCAGCCGGTGGACACGGCGACGACGTCCGTGAGGTCCGGTACCCGCTTCGGGGTGTTCTGATGGGCGACGCTTCCGATGCCGAGCTGGCCGTAGGTGTTCTCACCCCAGGACCAGACCGTGCCGTCGTCGCGCAGGGCCAGGGTGAAACCACAGCCCAGTGCGATGTCCGTCACCCTGCGCAGGCTCTGCGTGAGGACGGGGCGCGCGGCGTCCGACGTCACGCCGTTGCCGAGCTGACCGAGGTTGTTCTGGCCCCAGGCCCATACCCGCCCGCCGCGTACGGCCGCGGCGAAGCCGTTCCCGGCCGCGATCTCCGAGACACCCGAGAGCCCGGCGACGGTCACGGGCGCGGGCCGGTCGGTGGTGGTGCCGTCGCCGAGCTGGCCGTTTCCGTTGCCGCCCCAGGACTCGACGGTGCCGTCCTCAAGGAGGGCGACGGCGAACGCCCGGCTCGCGGCGCTGCCGCCGTTGGCCGCCAGCTCGCGCACGTCGTCGCGTCGGAGGCCCCGGACGGGCGACGGCGTCTGCTGGTCGAGCGTGGTGCCGTTGCCGAGCTGACCGGCGTTGCTCAGACCCCAGGCCCGTACCCAGGGATCGCCGGGATCGGCGTGCGCCGGGGCGCCCAGGGTGAGGACGGCAGCCAGGGCGACGGCAGCGCGTACGAGGGAGCGGTACGTCATCACGTACGCACCCCGCTCAGTACGCGTACGTCGTGTTGCCGCCCAAGGACACCGCGACGTCCTTCACCTTCGAGCCCTCGTCGAGGATCCTCACCGACTCGAAGCGGGACACGGTCGTGCCGTTGCCGAGCTGGCCCTCGCTGTTGTGGCCCCAGGCGAAGACCTCGTCCGCGGTGACCGCCACGCCGTGCCGCGCGCCCGCCGCGAGGTGCTGGACGCCTTCGAGGCGCGGGATCTCGACGGGCGCGGAGCGGTTGGTGCGGGAGACGTTGTCGTCGAAGGCCTCGTCGGCCTCCAGGAGCTGGCCGTACTGGTTGTTGCCCCAGCCCCAGACGTGGCTGTCGCTGGTCTTCACGTAGTTGTGGAAGGCGCCCGCCTCGATCTCCGAGACGCCCTCCAGCCAGTCGACGTCGACCGGGACGGTGGAGGACTTGGTGGAGGAGTTGCCCAGCTGGCCGTAGAGGTTGTAGCCCCAGGACTTCACGGTGTCGTCGGCGGTCAGCGCGAGCGCGTGGTAGCAGCCCGCGTCGATGGAGACGATGTTCTCCAGGCCCTGGACCTGCCGGGGTACGGAGCTGGTGGCCCGGCTACCGGTTCCGAGCTGGCCGTGGATGCCGCGGCCCCACGCGTACACCTTGCCGTTCTCCAGCAGGGCGAGGCTGAAGTCGCAGCCGGCCGAGATCTGCTTGACCTTCGGCATGCCCTGGACCCGGTCGGGGACGGTTCGGCTGTCACCGGTGCGGTTGTTGCCGAGCTGGCCGTAGGCGTTGTCGCCCCAGGAGTAGACCTGACCGTTGGTGTCGAGAGCCAGGGCGTGTTTCCCACCGGCCGCGATGTCCTTGACGCTGGTCAGGCGCGGGACGGTGGTCGGCACCGTCTGGTTGTCGTTGCCGCCGTTGCCCAGCTGGCCCGAGGAGTTGTGGCCCCAGGACTTCACCGTCTTGTCGGTACGGGCGAGAGTGAACGAGTCCGCCGAGGACGTGCCGCCCGCCGACATCTGGTCGACGTCGCCGCGGAACAGGCTGGTGACCGAAGCGGGTGACAGGCTGTCGTTGAGCGTGCCGTTGCCGAGCTGTCCGGTGCGCCCGGCACCCCAGCTCAGCACCGTCGGATTGCCCTCGTTGGCGGCGGCCGCCGGGGCGAGGGCCGGCAGCGCGGTGAGTGCGGCGGCCCCGGTGAGCGCGGCGGCGAGGCTCCACCTGACCGGGCGGCGCAGCGGAAGGCGTCGTGATCGTGACATGGGTCTGCTCTCCTTCGTGGGGGACGTACGGGGGAGCTGACGGCCGCGGGCATGGCGTGCCCAGGCCGGTCGGACGGCCGGGACGGGCCGTCGGACACAGCAGCAGCCTCGCCGAAGGTGATCATGGGCGCGACCCGGGAGCACTGAAACACCCGTATGTCGGACGCCCGTTCGGGGCCGCCCTCCGGGCGTCGATTTCACCGGATCGGGGAGCCGTGCGCCGGTGCCGCGTGCCTCCACGGGGACCACCGCCGATCGGCGGCGGCCGGGAGGGTGAGAGGCCCCCCGCGGGGCGGTCGGGCCCTCTCTCGCGCCGCCCCGGGATTCCATCCGGACGAGTGCGGGCGACGGACCGGCGAAGGGCTCCGGAGTCGCTGCCGTACGGCCCGTCCGGCGGTCTTCGTGTGCGCTCCGCCGAAGCGGTGAGCGGGACGCGGGGCCGGCGCCGCGCCGTGTGTCCTGCGGGTGCGCCGAGGCGGGTCCGGTTAGCTTCGAAAGGCGCTTGGCGATCTTGACGGCAGTCCCTGCCGCGACCCGGGCGATGTTCTCGCGACCTTCAATTCACCCCCGTTCCCAGGGAGTTCCGCCATGTCCTCGGCCCTTCTCCTGCGGCGTGCCCTCGGCGCCGCCGTCCTCGCCTCGGCCCTCGCGCTGACCGCCGCCCCAGCCGCCTTCGCTGCGCCGCCCGCCCCCCGAGCCGACGAGTGCGCACCTGACGACCAGGCGTGCAAGGACCAGCAGGCCAACGAGGAGGAGGCCAAGGAGATCGAGGAGGAGCAGAAGAAGACCAAGGAATCGGCGGCCAAGGCCGACAAGGACATCGCGAAGGTCGGCAAGGACCTGGAGAAGTGCAAGCCCGGCTCCGAGGCCTGCATGGGCGAACTGGCCAAGGGCAACGGCGAGAAGAAGGGCCTGGAGGACATGACCGCCACGGTCGACGGCTTCAAGCCCGACCCGAAGGACAACGCCCAGTCCGCCGTCACCACCACCTGCGCCGACTTCCCGGCCTCGCTCCCGGCGGGCTCCACCGACCCGGGTCAGTCCCCGTTCCCGGTGTCCCAGCTGTGCTCGCTGCTCGGCTCCTGACCTCCTCCAGGCCGCCGCTGACCCGCCCCCTGCCCGTCACACCCGTCCCGAAGGGATGTCCCATGCCCTCGCGCCGTCCCGCGCTGTTCCTCCTCCCCGCCCTGGCTCTCGGCCTCGCCGTGCCCCTCGCGCCGCCCGCGCTCGCGGACGAGGGGCCCGGCGAGCCGCCCATCGCGCGCGCCGTCACCGCCGACGGGCGCCCGGCGGAGATCGCCGACGTCCTCAAGTACTGCGACACCAAGGCGGACGCCTGTCGCTTCGTCATCGACCCGAAGCAGGGCCGCGAGTTCGCGACCGCCGTCCGGTCCCTCGGCAACTCGGTCGTCAACTGCACCGAGAGCGACATGAGCGTCGACCGCACGGTCACCCTGCGCACGTCCAGCACCGACAACATCGGCGGCGAGATCTCCGGAAAGATCACCGCCGAGGGCACCGTCACCGCGTCCGGCGAGGTCACGACCAACCTCACCAACGACATCACCAGCGAGAACAAGACGCCCAACCTCAAGGACGGGCCGACCTCCACCAACGGCACCAAGACCAGCGTCGCCGCCGGCGGCAAGGTCGCCGGATCCCTCAGCGCCAAACTCGCCTTCGAGGCCGCCTTCAAGGCCACGTACTCCAAGTCGTGGACGGTCGAGAACACCGAGGCGACGACCTACCGGACCACCGTGAAGCCCTACGACATGCTGGTGTTCGGGGCGAGCGCGGCCATGCGGCGGGTCGTCGGCACCCTCGTGGCCAACTCGGGGTCCCAGGTCTCCGGGATCGCCGTGGACAGCCCCTCCATGGTCAACTCCAGCAGCTTCGTCGCCCAGACCTACGCCGCCCCCGCCAACCTGTGCGGCCGCACCCGCCCCACCGGCCAGACGGCCGGCGGCAACAACCCGCAGCCGGGCCCGCCGCCGTCCCCGCGCGCACTGCCCGTCCGCGACGCGAGCGACGCCCTGCCCGCCGGCGCGGTGCCGAAGCGGGTCGACGTCCTGCGCCCCGTCCGCAGCGGTTCCTGAGCGGCGCGGCCGCCGCCCTCTCCCTCCCGTCCCGCCCCTGGCACGCACCACCCCCACGAGGAGTCCGTCCCCATGTCTCCCTCTCCCGCCTCCCCTTCCGCCGCCGCCGCCGCCGCTGCCGTCCGCGCGCTCGCGACGGCCGGTCTCCTGCTCCCGGCCGCCCTCGCCGGCCCGTACGCGGCGGCTGCCGAGGCCCCGGCCCCCCAGACCGTCACCGTCCTCAACGGCGACTTCGCCGACCCCGTCATGAAGGGCGACGGCCCCACCACCGTCGCCCTCGACTCCTGGGACGGCCGGAACCAGCGGTACTCCCCCTCCGCCTCCGGCCGCACCGACAACGCCCACGGCGTCGCCCTGGAGAAGCAGGGCAACTCCCTCGCGCAGCGCCTGCGCGGGGTCCGGGCCGGAGCGGAGGTGACGGTCAGCTACGAGGACAGCCCGGCGGTCTCGAAGGAGTGCAACGGCTCGGACGTCGTCGACGGCCAGCCCTACACCGTCGACGGCTCCGGCGGCGCCGTCCAGGCGGTGACCACCGCAGGCGACCCCGACCGGGTCAAGGGCACACCAGGGCCCGGCCGTTGGTCCAAGCGCACCTACACCTTCACCGCCGGCGAGAACGAGCCCCTGCTCACCTTCGCCTCCAAGGTCACCGACTCGAAGACCCATGTCACCTGCACCCCGATGATCGCCCGCATCCGCGCCGTCGAGGTGCCGGTCCCGCTGGACAAGACCGTCGACAAGACCGCTCTCGGCACGGCGGAGGCGTACAAGGGCAACGAGCGCCAGACGACGCTGCACAACGCGGCCGCCGCCTGCAACGGCGACAACGCCTGCGTCTTCCGGCCCGACATGCGGATGTCCTTCCGCTACTACGACCGCGCCCGGGTAGTGGGCGAGACCTTCGTCAACTGCACCCGCAACACCCTCGAACACACCCGGGTCGTCTCCTTCTCGGAGCGCGCCTACGACAGCATCGCCCAGACCTACGCCGCCGCCGGTCTCGCCCTCAACGACGTGGCGAAGCTGCCCACGTCGGGCGACCGTGTGGAGGACGAGAAGCGGATCAAGGAGCGGCCGATGGCGGGCCAGTTCTCGCTCGCGTACGAGAAGGGCTGGCAGCGTGCCTGGCAGTGGTTCGGCGGCGAGCAGCGCAACGTCGTCGAGCGCATCCAGCCGGGGGAGGTCAGCTGGATCGAGCTCCAGCCCAGCCGCGAACGGGTCGAGGGATGGTTCCTCAGCAAGAAGGACGACTACCGGCTGCACGCCGTCATCGACGGGCCCTCGCGCGGGGTGCCCGACCGCCTGCTCCAGCGCACCGGACCGATGGCCGAGGCCGAGAAGCAGCGGTGCGCCGCGGCCCGGCCCATGACCACCACCCCGGTCGACGCCGGGGCGGCCGCGTACTCCTCCGACAAGGGGCTGCTGAAGGTCCCCGCGTCCGCCGCGACCCGCTCGGTACGGGCGACCCGCACCGTCCCGCTCGGCTGACCGCTCAGGCCGCCCGATCCCCGGGCGGCGGGACCAGGGCCGTCGCCTGCTCGCGCAGCCAGCCGAGCAGGGCGGCGGTCCGCGGGTCCCGCTCCGGCGGGCGGGGGCCGAGCAGTCCGTAGCCGGTGCCGTCCGCGACGAACCCGTACGGGGCCGCCAACTGCCCCCGCACGAGGTCGTCGTGGACGAGCGCGTACGGGCCGACGGCCACGCCGACGCCCGCGACGGCGGCCTGGAGCGCCAGGTAGAAGTGCTCGAAGGTCTGCTCGGCGGGATGCGCGACGGGTCCGTGGCCCGACAGCCGACGCCAGTCCTCCCAGGCGGCCGGCCGGGTGCTGGTGTGCAGCAGGGCGACGGGCTCGCCGGTCCGCAGGCGCTCGGCGAGCTCCGGCCGGCAGACCGGGCCGATCCACTCGTCGAAGAGCGGCACCCGGGTGACCCCGTCCGGCACCGGGAAGTCGTCCCGGCGCAGTGCCACGTCCACCGTGTCCCGCGCGAACGCCACGGGGCCGCCGCCCGCCGACAGGTGCACGGTCAGCTCCGGGTGCCGGGCGGCGAGGTCGGGCAGGCGCGGGATGAGCCACCGCATCAGCAGCGTCGGCTCACAGGACAGGGCGAGCGGCCCGGCGTCCCGGTCCCGCCCCGACACCTCCCGCGCGGCCGACTCGATCAGGTCCAGCGCGTCCCGGACCGCCGCGGCGAGGCGGCGGGCCTGCGGGGTGGGGCGCAGGGAGCGCGGACCGCGCTCGAAGAGGGGCGTGCCGAGGGCCTTCTCCAGGTTCTGCACCTGGCGGCTGACCGCCCCGTGCGTGACGTGGAGCTCCCGCGCGGCCCGGGTCATGCTCGCGTGGCGCACGGTCGCCTCGAAGGGGAGCAGGGTGTTCAGCGGGGGGAGGTCCGGGCGGCTCATGTGTGAAATCTACTCACAGGTGGGGTGAGAAGGAATCGCTTGTCCTGCGGGTTCATGCGGGTCACTGTTGATCTCGTCACGGAAACCCGACCCGAGGGGTACCCCGCACGATGGAGCCGTCCCGCGTCGTCGTCCTCGCCGACGACCTCACCAGCGCCGCCGACGGCGCCGTCCCCTTCCGCAGGTCGGGGCACCGCGCCCTGGTCCTGTTCGACCCGCCGGAGCCCCCGGGCGCCGGGGCCGCCGCGACCGGCGTCACGGCCCCGCGGATCACCGCCACGGGGGTCACGGACACGCGGATCACGGCCACGGGGGGCTCGGCCGCCGGTGCCGCGGCCACCGGTGTCACGGCCGTCGACCTCGGCACCCGGCTCCTGGACGCGACCGAGGCGGCCGCCCGGATGAAGGGGGCGGCCAGGGCGTACGCGGGCGCGGACCTGCTCCTGAAGACGGTCGACTCGACCCTCCGTGGGCACGTGGCGGCCGAGCTGCGGGCCGCCCTCGCCGGTTCGGGCCGCCGCGCCGCGGTCGTCGCCCCCGCCTTCCCGGCGGAGGGGCGCACGACGGTGCGGGGCGTGCAGTACGTCCGGGGCGTACGGGTCGACGAGAGCGAGTTCGCCCGCGACCCCGCCCACCCCGTCCGCTCGGCCGATCTCACCCGACTGCTGCCGGAATCCACGGTCGTCGCACCCGACCGGCTCGCCGGTCTCGCGGAACTCCTCTCGCGGGGCGGGGTGTTCGTCTGCTCGGCGGCGACGGAGGAGGACCTGGACGCGGTCGTCGCCGCCGTGCCCCGGGTCGAGGAGGTCCTGTGGGTCGGCTCCCCGGGCCTGGCCGCCGCCCTGGCCCGGCGGCACGGACGCGCCCGGGCCGCCGGGTTCCCCGGACTGCCGCCCGTACGGCGCCCGTTGGCCGTCGTGGGCAGCGCCAACCCCGCCAGCAGGCGCCAACTCGACGCGCTGTACGTGCGGTCGGGGGCGGACGGCGCGGTCGCCGACGACCCGGCGGCTGCCGTCGCGGCCCTGAGCGCCTCCCGGGCGCCGGTGCTCGCGCTCCACACCCCCGACGCCCGGGGCGCCGACCCGGCAGCCCTGACCCGCCACCTCGCCGAGACGGCGGCGGAGGCGGTCGGCAAGGGCCTCGCCGACGGACTCGTCCTCACCGGGGGCGAGACCGCGGCGGCCGTCCTCGACGTCCTCGGCGCCACGGGCATCGACCTCCACGACGAACCGGAACCGGGCATCGCCCGCGGCACCCTCCACGGCCCGGCCGCCCCCCGCATCCCCGTCCTCGTCAAGGCGGGCGGCTTCGGCGACGACGGCACCCTCGTCCGCCTCTGCGCGCTGCTGACCGGAGGGGAGGGACGATGAGCCGCCCCGACCCCCGCCCCTTCGCCCTCACCATGGGCGACCCGCACGGCATCGGCCCCGAGATCACCGTCAAGGTCTGCGCCGACCCCCGCCGCCGCGTCCCCGTCCTCGTCATCGGCGACCCCGGCGCCCTCGCCCGCGCCTGCCGCGCCACCGGGATCCCGCTGACCGTCCGGACGGCCGCCACCGCCGCCGAAGCCGCCGCCGGCGACGGGGGGCCCGGGGAGCCCGGCGTCCTCCACGTGCTCCCCGAGGGCCCCGCCCTCCCCGCGGAGCCCGCCCTCGGCACCGTGGACGGGCGGGCGGGCGAGGCCTCCTTCGCGTACGTGCGCCGGGGGATCGAGCTGGCGCTCGCCGGAGAGGTGCGGGCGATCACGACCGCGCCGATCAACAAGGAGGCCCTCCGGCTCGCCGGACTGCCGTACCCCGGCCACACCGAGATCCTGGCCGAGCTCTCCGGCACCGAGCGCTACGCCATGATGATGGCCAACGACGAGCTGCGGACCGTCCTCGTCACCGTCCACCAGTCGCTGCGCACCGCGATCGACGCCCTCACCCCCGAGCGCGAGCTGGACATCATCCGGCTCACCCACCAGGCCCTCGGGCCCGGGGCCCGGATCGCCGTCGCGGGACTCAACCCGCACGCGGGGGAGAACGGCCTCTTCGGCCGGGAGGACCTCGACGTCATCGCCCCCGCCGTGCGCGCCGCCCGCGCCGAGGGCATCGACGCCAGCGGGCCGCACCCCGCGGACACCGTTTTCATGCGGGCCCGCGCGGGGGAGTTCGACGCCGTCGTGGCGCAGTACCACGACCAGGGTCTGATCCCGGTCAAGTACCTGGGCCTGGAACACGGCGTCAACATCACCCTGGGCCTGCCGTTCGTCCGCACCAGCGTCGACCACGGCACCGCCTTCGACCTCGCGGGCACCGGCACCGCCGACCACACCAGCCTGCTCACCGCCCTGCACCACGCCGCCGAGCTCGCCGACCACGCCTGAGGAACCCCATGGACTTCATCTTCATGCTCACCCGCGACGACCGGACCGTCACCGACTGCCTCCACGTCCTGGACTCCGTCCGCGGGCTCGGCATCACCCACATCGGCTTCAAGGACGTCGGCGTCGACCCCGCGACCCTGCGCCGCCTCCACGAGCAGATCAAGGAGCTCGGCGCCACCAGCCACCTGGAGGTGGTCTCCACCGGGCGCGAGCAGGCGCTCGACTCCGTGCGGACGGCGGTCGACCTCGGCGTCGACTGGCTGATGGGCGGCGTCTGGATCGAGGAGACCCTGGACCTGCTCGACGGCGGCCCCGTCCGCTACCTGCCCTTCGCGGGCGAGCCCCAGGGGCATCCGACCCGCCTGGCCGGTTCCCCCGCCCGGATCGCCGAGGACTGCCGCCGGGCCGAGGCCGCCGGGTGCGCAGGCGTCGACCTGCTCGCCCACCGGGCCACCGAGGCGGACCCGCTCGACCTGGTCCGCGCCGCCCGCGCCGCCACCGCGGGACGGCTCGTCGTGGCCGGCTCTCTGACGAGCCCGGCCCAGATCCACGAGCTCGCCGAGGCGGGCGCCGACGCCTTCACCGTCGGCTCGGCGGCCTTCGCGGGCGCCGTCCGGCCGGACGCGGGAACCCTTGCCGCGCAGCTCACGGCGCTGGTCGAGGCGAGCGGCGGCCCGAGGTAGCCGGACAGTCCCGGGGCCCCCTTACCCTTGTCAGGTGACCAGCAGCAAAGACGGGACCGGAGCAGTGGCCGAGGCGGGCGTGACGCGCACCTACGAAGTACGCACCTACGGGTGCCAGATGAACGTCCACGACTCCGAGCGGCTCTCCGGCCTCCTCGAGGAGGCGGGTTACGTCAAGGCGCCCGCGGACGCCGACGGCGACGCCGACGTCGTGGTCTTCAACACCTGCGCCGTCCGGGAGAACGCCGACAACAAGCTGTACGGCAACCTCGGCCGGCTCGCCCCGCGCAAGGCCGGCCGTCCCGGCATGCAGATCGCCGTCGGCGGCTGCCTGGCGCAGAAGGACCGCGACACCATCGTCAAGAAGGCCCCCTGGGTCGACGTGGTCTTCGGCACGCACAACATCGGCAAGCTGCCGGTCCTCCTGGAGCGCGCCCGCGTCCAGGAGGAGGCGCAGGTCGAGATCGCCGAGTCGCTGGAGGCCTTCCCCTCCACGCTGCCGACCCGGCGCGAGTCCGCGTACGCCGCGTGGGTCTCCATCTCCGTCGGCTGCAACAACACCTGCACCTTCTGCATCGTCCCGGCGCTGCGCGGCAAGGAGGAGGACCGCCGTCCCGGCGACATCCTCGCCGAGATCGAGGCGCTGGTCGCCGAGGGCGTCTCCGAGATCACCCTGCTCGGCCAGAACGTGAACGCGTACGGGTCCGACCTGGGCGACCGCGAGGCCTTCAGCAAGCTGCTGCGCGCCTGCGGGGAGATCGAGGGCCTGGAGCGCGTCCGCTTCACATCGCCGCACCCGCGCGACTTCACCGACGACGTCATCGCCGCCATGGCCGAGACGCCGAACGTGATGCCGCAGCTGCACATGCCGATGCAGTCCGGTTCGGACACCGTCCTGAAGGCGATGCGCCGCTCGTACCGGCAGGAGCGCTTCCTCGGGATCATCGAGAAGGTGCGCGCCGCGATCCCGCACGCCGCCATCTCCACCGACATCATCGTGGGCTTCCCCGGCGAGACCGAGGAGGACTTCGAGCAGACCATGCACGCCGTCCGCGAGGCCCGCTTCGCGAACGCCTTCACCTTCCAGTACTCCAAGCGCCCCGGCACCCCCGCGGCGACCATGGAGGGGCAGATCCCCAAGGAGGTCGTCCAGGACCGCTACATGCGCCTGGTCGCCCTCCAGGAGGAGATCTCCTGGGAGGAGAACAAGAAGCAGGTCGGCCGCACCCTGGAGGTCATGGTCGCCGAGGGCGAGGGCCGCAAGGACGGCGAGACCCACCGCCTCTCCGGCCGCGCCCCCGACAACCGGCTCGTCCACTTCACCCAGCCGGACGAGGACGTGCGCCCGGGCGACGTGGTGACCGTCGAGATCACCTACGCCGCCCCGCACCACCTCCTCGCCGAAGGCCCCACCGGCGCCGTCCGCCGCACCCGCGCGGGCGACGCCTGGGAGAAGCGCACCGCCGCGGCCGCCGCGAAGCCGGCGGGCGTGCTCCTCGGCCTGCCGAAGATCGGCGTCCCGGAGCCGCTGCCGGTGGCGGACGCGCCGGCCTGCGGCAGCCACTGACCGCCCGCCCCGCCGCGCGGGGCTGCCTGAACGACTCCGCCGCCCCGGCCGCCCGGAAGGCGACCGGGGCGGTCCGGCCTCCCGAGGACCGGGGCGCGGCGCAGTAGGCTGCGGATCATGCTTGTCGCCGCCGCCGTGTGCCCCTGCCCCCCGCTGCTCGTGCCCGCCGTCGCGGCCGGTGCCGCGTCCGAGCTCGCCGACGCGCGGACGGCCTGCTCCGACGCGCTCGCAGTGCTCGCCGCCTCCCGTCCCGACCGGCTCGTCGTCATCGGCCCCGCCGAGGAGGGCGCCCGGGGCGTCCATCCCGCCGGTGCGGCCGGATCGTTCGCCGGGTTCGGCGTCGACCTGACCGTACGGCTCGGCAGCGGGCCCGGCGGGGAGCGGGCGCTGCCCGCGTCGCTCGCGGTCGGGGCCTGGCTCCTGGAGCACACCGACTGGGCCGACGCGCCCATCGAGGGGCTCGGCGTCGGGACGGAGCTGCAGCCCGCCCGGTGCGCGGAGGCGGGCCGCGAGATCGGCGCCTCGGCGGAGCGGGTCGCCCTGCTGGTGATGGGTGACGGCAGCGCCTGCCGCACCGTGAAGGCGCCCGGCTACCTCGACGAGCGCGCCGAGGGCTTCGACGCCGCCGTCGGCCACGCGCTGGGCACGGCCGACCCGGCCGCGCTGCTCGCCCTGGACCCGGAGCTCGCGCAGGCGCTGCAGGCGGCGGGCCGGGCCCCCTGGCAGGTCCTCGCGGGCGCCGCCGAGGGCACGGGCCTGGAGGGCCGGCTGCTCTACGAGGACGCGCCCTACGGCGTCGGGTACTTCGTCGCGGCCTGGAGCTGAGCGCGGGCCCGCACACGACGGCGGACGGCCGCGGAGCGCACTGCTCCGCGGCCGTCCGCCGTGTGGAGGGACCGTGGGTGACGCCGGGCATCCGCCGGCCCCGGGTGCGCGGGCCGCGTGCCTCAGGCGGTCGGCGGCGGGGTGGCGCCGTCGCCCTTGTCGCCGTCCGTCCCGTCCTTGTGGGCGAGCCGGTCGATGGCCTCCTTGGCCTTTCCGGTGCCGGATTCGATCTTGTCGGTGTACTTGCCCTTGGTCTTCTCGTCGACCACCTTCGCGGCCTTCTCCAGACCGTGCTCCACCTTGTCGCCGTGCTGCTGCGCGAGGACGGAGACCTTGTCCTTGGCCGGGGCCAGCTTCGCCTTCAGTGAATCCAGGAGACCCATGGGGTCACCCTCCCTCCGACGGACCCCCGTGGGGCCCGTGTCCGTGCCGTGCCGGTCAGTACCGGTCAGTGCCGGTCAGTGCCGGTCTGTGCCGTGCGTGCCTATGCGCGGGCGCCTTCGCCGGCCCCGTTGTCCGCGGCGGCCTCGGCCGACTGCTGCTTCGGGATCTCGACGGCCTCGGCCTTCGCCTCGGCCGCCACGGGCTCCGCGGCCTCGGTGCCCGCCTCCGCGTCCGCCTCCACCGGCTCCGCGGTGCCCTGCGGCTGCTCCGTCACGTCCCCCGCCTCGGCGGCGGTGTCGACGGCGACGGCGACGTCCGTGGCGGCGGTGGTGCTGCTCTTGCGCCGAAACAATGCGAAAACGCCCATATCTGCTCCCTAGCGTACTCAGGGTCGGAATCCCGCAACAGCAACGAAGCCGTGACGAAGGCCGTCACGTAGCTCATTCGGGGACGCGCCGCCGGGTTTGCGAGACTGGTGCGGTGAGAAGTGCAGCTCCCGCCCCGCGGGTCATCGCCGTCGTCGGTCCCACAGCGGCCGGAAAGTCCGATCTGGGCGTCTTCCTCGCCCAGCAGCTGGGCGGCGAGGTCGTCAACGCCGACTCGATGCAGCTCTACCGAGGGATGGACATCGGCACCGCCAAACTGACGCTGGAGGAGCGCGACGGTGTTCCGCACCACCTCCTCGACATCTGGGACGTCACCGAGGCCGCCAGCGTCGCCGAGTACCAGCGGCTGGCCCGCGCCGAGATCGACCGGCTGCTCGCCGAGGGCCGCACCCCGATCCTCGTCGGCGGCTCCGGCCTCTACGTGCGCGGCGCCCTCGACGTGATGGAGTTCCCCGGCACCGACCCGGAGGTCCGGGCCCGCCTGGAGGCCGAGCTGGAGGAGCGCGGCTCCGGCGTCCTGCACGCCCGGCTCGCCGCCGCCGACCCCGAGGCCGCCCGCGCCATCCTGGCCGGAAACGGACGCCGCATCGTGCGCGCCCTGGAGGTCATCGAGATCACCGGCAAGCCGTTCACGGCCAACCTGCCCGGCCACGACTCCGTCTACGAGACCGTGCAGATCGGCGTCGACGTCGGCCGCCCCGAACTCGACGAGCGGATCACCACCCGCGTGGACCGCATGTGGGAGGCCGGGCTGGTCGACGAGGTGCGCGCCCTGGAGGCGCAGGGCCTGCGCGAGGGCCGCACGGCCGCCCGCGCGCTCGGCTACCAGCAGGTGCTCGCCGCGCTCGCGGGGGAGTGCACGCAGGACGAGGCCCGCGCGGACACGGTCCGCACCACCAAGCGCTTCGCCCGCCGGCAGGACTCCTGGTTCCGGCGCGATCCGCGCGTCCACTGGCTGAGTGGCGCCGTCGAGGACCGTGCGGAACTCCCGGGTCGGGCGCTGACGTTGGTCGAACGAGCGGTTACAGCCTGATCACGTGATGGCATCGGGACGTCATGCCCGTCATTCCGGGGGGTGGTGGCGTGCCATCATCGAGCATCGATCGACCAAGTGGAGTCCGAGTGGGGAGGGCGCGTGGCGATGGAGGCCGGCCCTCGTGACACGGAACAGCAGGCCGCCGTCCGGGGCGAAACCCCCGGTGAGGCGGTCGGTCTGACGCCGGACGGACCCGACCAGGCCGAGGGCAGCGCCGTCGAGGTGGACACGGCGGAGGTCGAGGTGGAACTGCGGCCGCAGCGCCGCCTGAGGATCTGGCAGCTGGCCCCGATCGTCGGACTCGCCGCCGTCGGCTCCCTGATGTTCGCCTTCCCGCTCGCCTTCGGCTCGGGCGACGGCGGCGCCGTCGTCGCCATGCTCGGACTGCTCATCAGCTCCTGCGCGGCCGGCTGGGGCATGATGGCCGCCCGTCGCGTCGGCTACACCTGGCCGGGCCTGCCCGCCCGGGGCTCCGGGGAGCGCCCGAACTGGGGCGCCCTCGCCCTGTACGTGTCGCTGAGCGCCCTCCTGGTCGCCCTCGCGGTCTGGCGCGTGGCCCGCCTGCGCTGAGGCCGCGCCGCACCGGGAGGGGCTCCGTCTGCCGGGCCGGGGGCCCCGCTCGCTTGGGAGCCCCTCTCACCTGGACGCCGCTTGCCCGGGGCGTCGCCTGGCCGTCCGGGGGCGCCGCCCGCCGCGGCTCGCGCTCCGCCGGGACCGACCTCGGGGAGCTCGGTCCCGCCGCCTCCGGCCCGCCCGCCTCCGGCCCGCCCGCCGCCAGGCCACCGGCCGGTCGACTCCGCGTAGCCCGGCCCGTCCGTCCCGCCCCCTGGGCCGTCCCGCCCGCTGTCCTGCCCGCCCCGTACAGTTGATCCCGTGACCAGCACGCAGACCTCGCCCCTCACGTTCCTCAAGGGCCACGGCACCGAGAACGACTTCGTGATCGTCCCCGACGCGGAGAACGCCGTGGACCTGCCCGCCGCGCTCGTCGCCCGGCTGTGCGACCGACGGGCCGGGATCGGCGGCGACGGGGTGCTGCACGTCGTGCGCAGCGCCGCCCACCCCGAGGCGCGGCACCTGGCCGACGAGGCCGAGTGGTTCATGGACTACCGCAACGCGGACGGCTCGGTCGCCGAGATGTGCGGCAACGGGGTCCGGGTCTTCGCCCGCTACCTGGAGCACGCCGGACACGTCACCGCCGGCGAGGTCGCCGTCGCCACCCGAGGCGGCGTCAAGCGCGTCCACCTCGCCAAGGACGGCTCCGTCACCGTCCGCATGGGCCGCGCCGCGCTCCCCGAGGACGGCGTCACCATCACCGTCGGCGAGCACAGCTGGCCCGCCCGCAACGTCAACATGGGCAACCCGCACGCGGTCGCCTTCGTCGACTCCCTCGACCACGCCGGCAACCTCTACACCGAGCCGCCGTACGAGCCGGCCGGTGTCTACCCGGACGGCGTCAACATCGAGTTCGTCGCCGACCGCGGCCCCCGCCACGTCGCCATGCGCGTCCACGAGCGCGGCGCCGCCGAGACCCGCTCCTGCGGCACCGGCGCCTGCGCCGTCGCCGTCGCCACCGCCCGCCGGGACGGCGCCGACCCGGCCGTGTCCGGTGCCCCCGTCACGTACACCGTGGACGTCCTCGGCGGCACGCTCGTCATCACCGAGCACCCCGACGGGGAGATCGAGATGACCGGCCCCGCCGTGATCGTCGCCGAGGGCACCGTCGACCCGGCATGGCTCGGGGCCGACGGGGCCGACGCGCGCGGCTGACCCGTCCGGGATCCGCGCGAGTGCCCCGATTCGAAACGGTCAACGACTGATTCGTCCCTCGAATGGGTGATCCGGTTCACGCTCGGCGAGAGCGGGACTGCGCCACGTGGTGGGGTCGGTAGCATCAAGCACCGGCCCGCCGGGCACGCCCTGCCCCGGCCCTCCGCCGGTCCACGCCGCCGGAGGTGCCCCATGAGCGCAGAGGCCACCAACCCCGTGAGCGAGGCCGGGGCCACCGGCCCCGACGCTCCCGGCCGCAGACGCGGCCGCCCCAGGATCGACCTGCGCAGGCTCGGCCGCGCCGCCCTGCTCGGCGCCACCGCGGGCCCCGCGATCCGCGACCGGCTGCCCGACGCCATCGGGCACGTCGCCGAGGCGCACCGAGCCCACCATCCCGAGGCCGACCTGGCGGTGCTGCGCCGGGCGTACGTCCTCGCCGAGTCCTCGCACCGCGGCCAGTTCCGCAAGAGCGGCGAGCCGTACATCACCCACCCGCTCGCGGTCACCCTGATCCTCGCGGAACTCGGCGCGGAGACGACGACGTTGACCGCCGCGCTGCTCCACGACACCGTCGAGGACACCGAGGTGACGCTCGACCAGGTGCACACCGAGTTCGGCGACGAGGTCGCGTACCTCGTGGACGGGGTCACCAAGCTGGAGAAGGTCGACTACGGCGCGGCGGCCGAGCCCGAGACCTTCCGCAAGATGCTCGTCGCCACCGGCAACGACGTCCGGGTCATGTCGATCAAGCTTGCCGACCGCCTCCACAACATGCGCACGCTGGGCGTGATGCGCCCCGAGAAACAGGTCCGCATCGCCAAGGTCACCCGGGATGTCCTCATCCCGCTCGCCGAGCGCCTCGGCGTCCAGGCGCTCAAGACCGAGCTGGAGGACCTGGTCTTCGCCATCCTCCACCCCGAGGAGTACGAGGCCACCCGCGCGCTCATCGCCGCGAACGCCGGCGCGGACGACGCCCTCGCCGTCATCGCGGACCAGGTCTCCGGCCTGCTGCGCGAGGCCGGAGTCGGCGCCGAAGTCCTGGTCCGGCCGCGCCACTTCGTCTCCGTCCACCGGGTCCGCCTCAAGCGCGGCGACCTGCGCGGCAGCGACTTCGGCCGGCTGCTCGTCCTGGTCGGCGAGGACGCCGACTGCTACGCGGTCCTCGGCGAGCTGCACACCTGCTTCACGCCGGTCGTCTCGGAGTTCAAGGACTTCATCGCCGCCCCCAAGTTCAACCTCTACCAGTCGCTCCACACCGCCGTCGCCGCCCCCGACGGGGCCGTCGCCGAGGTCCTCATCCGCACCCACCGGATGCACACGGTCGCCGAGGCCGGCGTCGTCGCCCTCGGCAACCCGTACAGCGGCCAGGAGGCCACCGACCAGGCACCCGGCGGCCCCGCCGGCGAGGACGGCGAGCGCGTCGACCCCACGCGGCCCGGCTGGCTCTCCCGGCTCCTGGACTGGCAGCAGTCCGCCCCCGACCCCGACACCTTCTGGACCTCGCTGCGCGCCGACCTCGCCCAGGACCAGGAGATCACCGTCTTCCGCACCGACGGCGGCACCCCCGGCAGCATCAGCCTGCCCGTCGGCGCCACCTGCGTCGACGCCGCGTACGCCCAGCACGGCGAGGCCGCCCACGGCTGTCTCGGGGCGCGGGTCAACGGCCGGCTCGCGCCCCTGAGCACCGTCCTCCAGGACGGCGACACCGTCCAGCCGCTGCTCGCCCAGGACAGCACCTCCGGGCCCTCGCCGCAGTGGCTGGACCACGCCCGCACGCCCGCCGCCCGGATCGCCATCACCGGCTGGCTCCAGGCCCACCCGGAGGCCGCCAAGATCCCCGCCGCGACCCCCCGCCCGGCCGCGGGCGTCACCGCCGACCGGCGCTCCGACACGCGCCTGCGGGCCGAACTGCCCGGCACCGGCACCCCCGCCGTCCGCCCCGCGGGCTGCTGCACCCCCGTACCGCCCGACGAGATCACCGGCTTCGTCGTGCGCGGCGGCTCCGTCACCGTGCACCGCACGGCCTGCGCCTCCGCCGACACCATGCGGCGGCTCGGGCGCTCGCCCGTCACCGTGCACTGGGGCGACACCGCCGCCTGCCGGGTCACCCTGGTCGCCGAGTCCTTCGGCCGCCCCCGGCTGCTCGCCGACCTCACCGAGGCCATCGCCACCGAGGGCGCCGCCGTCGTCGCCGCCACCGTCGAACCCCCCAGCGAACAGCGGGTCCGCCACACGTACACCCTCCAACTCCCCGACGCCGCCGGGCTCCCCGCCCTCATGCGGGCCATGCGGGACGTGCCCGGCGTCTACGACGTGAGCCGCGCCCGGCACCCCGCGTCCCCCCGGCCCTGACCCCTTCGGGTGGCCGGCGCGCGCGCCGCCCGGGGGAGCGCGCCCGTCCCTGGTAGCGGTAGCCCATGCCGCTCCCCACCCGTACGCCCCGCAATCCGTCGCCACGCGTGCGTGCCCGCGCGCGCGTGCTGCGCTCCGCCGTCCTCGTCGCCCTCTCCGCCGGGCTCGTCGCCGCGGCCCTGCCCCCGGCCGCACCCCTGGGCATCGGGGACCCGCTCTTCCCCCAGCTGGGCAACCCCGGCTACGACGTCCTCTCCTACGACATCGACCTCACCTACCCCGGCCGCAACACCGAACCGCTGGCGGGCGTCACCCGGATCCAGGCGCTCGCCACCGCCGACCTGGAACGCATCAACCTCGACTTCACCCACGGCACCGTCTCCGCCGTCACCGTCGAGGGCGAACCCGCCGCCTACGAGAGCAGCGGCGAGGACCTGGTCATCACCCCCGCACGCCCGGTCGACCGGGGCGACGCCGTCGAGATCGCGGTCACCCACACCAGCGACCCCACCGGGCCTGCCGACAGCGGCGGCTGGGTGCGCACCGGGGACGGCCTCGCCATGGCCAACCAGGCCGACGCCGCCCACCGCGTCTTCCCCTCCAACGACCACCCCTCCGACAAGGCGTTCTTCACCTTCCGGATCACCGCCCCCAACGCCCTCACCGCCGTCGCCAACGGCCTCCGCGAGAGCCGTGTCCGCAACGGGGCGACCACCACCTGGACGTACCGCACGGCCCACCCCATGGCCACCGAGCTCGCCCAGGTCTCCATCGGCGACTCGACCGTCGTCCACCGGCAGGGCCCGCACGACCTCAAGCTGAGGGACGTCGTCCGCACCGCCGACCGCGAGCTCCTGGAGCCCTGGCTGCGCCGCACCCCCGGCCACCTGGAGTGGCTGGAGAGCCGGATCGGCCGGTACCCCTTCGAGACGTACGGGGTGCTCATCGCCGACGCCGACACCGGCTTCGAGCTGGAGACCCAGACGCTCTCCCTCTTCGAGCGCGGCCTGTTCACCGAGCCCGGCTACCCCGAGTGGTACGTGGACTCGATCATGGTCCACGAGCTCTCCCACCAGTGGTTCGGCGACAGCGTCTCGCCCCGCGTCTGGTCCGACCTGTGGCTCAACGAGGGCCACGCCACCTGGTACGAGGCGCTGTACGCGCAGGAGAAGGGCGGGCCCACCCTGGAGCGGCGCATGAAGGCCGCGTACGGCGCCTCCGACCAGTGGCGCGCGGACGGCGGCCCGCCGGCCGCGCCCAAGCCGCCGGAGCCGGGGGAGAAGATCAGCCTCTTCCGCCCCGTCGTCTACGACGGGAGCGCCCTGGCGCTGTACGCGCTGCGGCACGAGATCGGCACCGAGGCGTTCGAGCGCCTGGAGCGCGCCTGGGTGAGCGAGAACCGGGACGGGACGCCCGGGACCAAGGACTTCGTCGTACTCGCCGAGCGGATCTCCGGCCGCGACCTGGCGCGGTTCTTCGCGGACTGGCTGTACGCGGCGAAGACCCCGCCCATGCCGGGACACCCCGACTGGCGCAGCCGGGCGCCGAGGCGGTGAAACCGGGATGACGGGCCCGGTCCGGCCGTGTCACCATCTTCAGGTCGGCGGCGCGGCCGGACCCCGGGAATTCTTCCGGGACGTCACGCGTTGTGACTGACGTAACGGACTCTTCTTCGACGTAAGGATCAAATGACCTCCTCTTCATCCCCTTCCCAGGACAAGCAGAGCTTCGCGGAGACGAACCGCACCGAGAGCCTTCGGGCCGATGCCCTGATGGAAGAGGACGTCGCCTGGAGCCACGAGATCGACGGGGAGCGGGACGGCGACCAGTTCGACCGCTCCGAGCGCGCGGCCCTGCGCCGTGTCGCCGGTCTCTCCACCGAGCTCGAGGACGTCACCGAGGTCGAGTACCGCCAGCTGCGCCTGGAGCGCGTCGTGCTGGTCGGTGTGTGGACCTCGGGGACGGTGCAGGACGCGGAGAACTCCCTCGCGGAGCTCGCGGCCCTCGCCGAGACGGCGGGCGCCCTCGTGCTCGACGGCGTCATCCAGCGTCGCGACAAGCCGGACCCGGCCACCTTCATCGGC
Source organism: Streptomyces sp. NBC_01268 (assembly GCF_036240795.1). Lineage (NCBI taxonomy): Bacteria > Bacillati > Actinomycetota > Actinomycetes > Kitasatosporales > Streptomycetaceae > Streptomyces > Streptomyces sp. NBC_01268. The sequence goes on from NZ_CP108454.1 coordinate 6,198,469, forward strand.
TCGGGCAAGGCCCGGGAGCTGCGGGACATCGTCCTCGAGACCGGCGCCGACACCGTCGTCTGCGACGGCGAACTCAGCCCCGGCCAGCTCATCGCCCTCGAGGACGTCGTCAAGGTGAAGGTGGTCGACCGGACCGCCCTCATCCTCGACATCTTCGCCCAGCACGCCAAGTCCCGAGAGGGCAAGGCGCAGGTCGCGCTCGCGCAGATGCAGTACATGCTGCCGCGCCTGCGCGGCTGGGGTCAGTCGCTCTCCCGTCAGATGGGTGGCGGCGGCGGTGGCGGCATGGCCACCCGTGGTCCCGGTGAGACCAAGATCGAGACCGACCGGCGTCGGATCCGCGAGAAGATGGCGAAGATGCGCCGGGAGATCGCGGAGATGAAGACCGGCCGCGACATCAAGCGGCAGGAGCGCCGCCGGAACAAGATCCCGTCGGTCGCCATCGCCGGGTACACCAACGCCGGCAAGTCCTCGCTGCTCAACCGCCTCACGGGCGCGGGCGTGCTGGTGGAGAACGCGCTGTTCGCCACCCTCGACCCGACCGTGCGCCGGGCCGAGACGCCCACCGGCCGGGTCTACACCCTGGCCGACACGGTCGGCTTCGTCCGGCACCTGCCCCACCACCTGGTCGAGGCCTTCCGCTCCACCATGGAGGAGGTCGGCGACTCCGACCTCATCCTGCACGTGGTGGACGGTTCGCACCCGGCCCCGGAGGAGCAGCTGGCGGCCGTGCGCGAGGTGTTCCGCGACGTCGGCGCGGTGAACGTGCCGGAGATCGTCGTCATCAACAAGGCGGACGCGGCGGACCCGCTGGTGCTCCAGCGTCTGCTCCGCGTGGAGAAGCACTCCATCGCGGTCTCCGCCCGCTCGGGCGAGGGCATGGAGCAGCTGCTCGCGCTCCTCGAGTCCGAGCTTCCGCGCCCGCAGATCCAGACCGAGGTCCTGGTGCCGTACACCGAGGGCGGTCTCGTCTCCCGGGTGCACGCCGAGGGCGAGGTCCTCTCCGAGGAGCACACCCCGGAAGGCACCCTGCTCAAGGCGCGGGTGCACGAGGAACTGGCGGCGCTCCTCGCGCCGTACGTCCCGGCCGCGCACTGACGCCGACGCGACAGCGGCGACGGACACAGACGAAGGCGCCGGCCGCCTCCCTCACGGGAGGCGGCCGGCGCCTTCGTCTGTGTCGGCCCGGGTCGGCCCGGGTCGGCCTAGGTCGGACCAGGTCGGACCAGGTCGGCCCGGGTCGGCCTGTGCCGGCCCGGGCCCTGTGGAGGCCTTCCTCCGTCGGCCTGCTCGGCCTGCTCGGCCTGTTCGGGTGTTCAGCGCCCTCGGGTCAGCGGGCGAACTTCTTGCTGACCATCTCGTGGGCCGCCTTGGCGCCGCGGCCCAGCTGCGGTCCGGCCAGCCAGCCGTTGCGGCCGGCGGGGCCGATCGAGGTGTTCGACACCAGCGCCGTCGTGCCGTTGGGCAGGACGCGGAACCAGCCGCCGCCGGAGGAGCCACCGGTCATGGTGCAGCCGATCCGGTACATCGTCGGCGTCGCCGGCGCGGTGGTCAGACGGGTGGCGCGGTCCAGGCACTTGTGCATGATCATGCCGTTGTACGGCGGCGCCGCCGGGTATCCCCAGGCGCCGACCGTGCCGGCCCGCGCGGGCGCCGGCGCGGAGAAGTCGACCGGCAGGGCCACGCCCACGGTCTCCTCGAGGGACTTGCGGCCCCGCTCCGGCTGGACGTGCAGCACGGCGTAGTCGTACGGCCAGGCCTGGTTGGTGCCGCCGCTCTGGAGCCACTCGCCGGAGGTCACGGCCCAGTCGGCCCAGTACTGGCCGTAGGGGTACACCTCGTAGGGCTTGGCGTTGCGCAGCGCGGCCGGCGACTTGCCCAGGTCGTTGAAGGCCGGGACGAAGGTGATGTTGCGGTACCAGCCGCCCCGCTTGCCGGCGTGCACGCAGTGGCCCGCGGTCCACACGAGGTTGGACTTGCCCGGGTGGCGCGGGTCCTTGACGATCGTGCCGGAGCAGACCATCGAACCCTGGGGCGAGTCGAAGAAGATCTTGCCGACCGGGGCCGCGAAGCGGTGGTACGGCGTCTTCTCGCGCTGCGCCTGGACCGGCCGCGGCACCGGGTCGCTGCCGGAGCTGCCGGCCTGTGCCGTGATCGTCGGGTCGGGGCTCTTGGCCGACTGCATCCGGGCCGGGTCCCACAGCCCGTCGATCACCGGGTTGACGAAGTCCTCCGCCTCACGGAGCCACTTGTCCTGGTCCCAGTTCTTCCAGTCGCCGTTCTTCCACTGGTCGAGGTCGACGCCGTGCTTCTTCAGCTTGCCGGCGATGTCCTTGGTGAGGTCGGAGCCGGAGCCGGCACCGTCCTCGGCGGGAGTGGAGGCGGCGGGCTTGTCGGCGGGCTTGTCGGCCGCCGGGGTCTCGGTCGGACCACAGGCCGTGGCGGTCAGCGCGAGCGCCGCCGCCAGGGCCGTGAGGCCGGGCAGGATTCGTATGGAACGCATGAAGTGATGTCCCCCTGGGATGTTCTGCGCGTCCGGTCTCGTCCGGCCGCCGGCCGTGGCCCTCAGGGCCCGCAGGCGGCCGCCGGGGCGGAGGAACCCGCTCCGGATTGCCATGGACGCGTCACTAGCGGTGCACAGTATGCCCGTACGGAAGGGCGGGACCCCGGACGGGTCCCGCCCTCCTCCGTGCACGGGGTCAGCGGTTCGCGTACTTCTTGCTGACGCCCTGGTAGATCGTCTTGGCCTCGGCGCCGAGCCGCGGCCCGGCCAGCCAGCCCGCCGTCACCGGCCCGATCGAGGTGTTCGACACCAGCGCCGGCTTGCCGTCCTGGCCCGTGGCCACCCAGCCGCCGCCGGAGGAACCGCCGGTCATGGTGCAGCCGATCCGGTACATCGTCGGCTGCTCGCTCTTCACCGAGAGGCGGCCCGGCTTGTCCTGGCACTGGAACATCTTCTGCCCGTCATACGGCGGACCCGCCGGGAAGCCGGTCGCGGTCATGTCCGCGATCTTCGGCACGGCCGGGGCGTTGAACTCCACCGGGAGCGCCGAACCGACGGTCTCCTCCAGGGACTTGCCGGTCGATCCCTTCTCCGGCGTCACGTGCAGCACCGCGAAGTCGTACGGTGCGCCCTGGCCGCCGGTCTGCCCGCCCTGGTCGATCCACTGGTCGGAGGTCTGCGCCCAGTCGCTCCACCACACGCCGTACGGCGCGATCTCCTCGCGGGTCGCCTTCTCCAGCTCGGCCGTCGGCTTCCCGGCGTTGTTGTACGAGGGGACGAAGGCGATGTTGCGGTACCAGCCGCCCTTCTTGCCCGCGTGCACGCAGTGACCGGCCGTCCACACCATGTTGGACTTGCCCGGGTGCGCCGGGTCCTGCACGACCGTGGCCGAGCAGACCATCGATCCCTCGGGGCCGTCGAAGAACACCTTGCCGGAGGCGGGCGCGGTCGAGTGGTACGGCGCCTTGACGGACGTGGCCTTCACCGGGTCAGGCGTCGGGTCGGTCACGCCCTTGTCACCGGAGATGTCCTCGTCCTTGACCGGCTTGTCGGGGCGCTCGGCGTCCCGCATCCGGTCCGGGTCCCAGAGGTCCTCGATGATCGGGTTGACGTAGTCCTTGGCCTCACGCAGCCACTTGTCCCGGTCCCAGTTCTTCCACTCGCCGTTCCGCCACTTGTCGAGGTCGATCCCGTGGTCCTTCAGGCGCTGCTTCAGGTCGTCCGGAATCGTGATCTTGCCGCCCGCGGTCGGGTTCGCGGAAGCGCTGGGCTTGTCACCCCCCGCGTTGTCCTCGGTCGGACCGCAGGCCGTCGCCGTCAGCGTCAGTGCCGCGACGGCGGATGCTGCGGCCAGCATCGGACGAATCGATCGCATCTCGTGATCCCCCTGGGACTACGTCAACTTGTGCATCAGTGAACAGTGGCGGCGCGGGCGGGCCGCGCCATGTGAAGCCCCCACTATGCCGGTGCCGGATGGGACGGCACGACGCAGGTCCGCGGTTCCGGACCCCAACAGCCTTTGCCGGTCCGTGATCCGGGACACGCCAAGGATCTCGGCCTCCGCCCGTGATCCCCGGCACGCCCCGTCGTTGGTACGTACGGGGGACACAACGGCGGTGTCCGGGACGCCTCTTCGAGCGGCCCTGCAACGTACCGATGTGCAACGCAACTGTTACAGCGGGAGGACTCCGAGCCGTGGCCGTGACCGAACCAGCTCCGGCCGTGACGCCGGCCGAGCGGACCTGCGACGCCCACCGGGACGCGACCGGCGGCGGGGCCCGCGGCGACCACCGGGACGCACCCCGGGGCGAGACGCGCGCGACCGGTGACGCGGGCGCCCACGAGGGCATCCTGCGCCGCCAGGCACAGCGCGAGTCCGCGGCCCGCACCTACGCGCGCTCCCTGCCGATCGTCCCCGTGCGCGCCCGGGGGCTCACCATCGAGGGCGCCGACGGGCGCCGCTACCTGGACTGCCTCTCCGGCGCGGGCACCCTGGCGCTCGGCCACAACCACCCCGTCGTCCTCGAAGCCATCCGCAAGGTCCTCGACTCGGGCGCCCCGCTGCACGTCCTGGACCTGGCCACGCCCGTCAAGGACGCCTTCACCACCGAGCTCTTCGCCACGCTCCCGGCCGGCCTCGCCGACGACGCCCGGATCCAGTTCTGCGGGCCGGCCGGCACCGACGCCGTCGAGGCGGCCCTCAAACTCGTCCGCACCGCCACCGGCCGCGACGGCGTGCTCGCCTTCAGCGGCGCCTACCACGGCATGACCGCCGGCGCCCTCGCCGTGTCCGGCGGCGCCACCGACGTCCGCGTCGCCCGGCTGCCCTACCCGCAGGACTACCGGTGCCCCTTCGGCGTCGGCGGCGAGCGCGGCGCCGAACTGGCCGCCCGCTGGGCGGAGACCGCGCTCGACGACCCCAAGAGCGGCGTCCCCGCACCCGCCGGGATGATCCTCGAACCCGTCCAGGGCGAGGGCGGCGTCATCCCCGCCCCCGACAGCTGGCTGCGCCGCATGCGGGAGATCACCGCCGCCCGCTCCATCCCGCTCATCGCCGACGAGGTGCAGACGGGCGTCGGCCGCACCGGCACCTTCTGGGCCGTCGAGCACAGCGGCGTCGTCCCCGACGTGATGGTCCTCTCCAAGGCCATCGGCGGCTCCCTCCCGCTCGCCGTCGTCGTCTACCGCTCCGGACTCGACGCCTGGGAGCCCGGAGCCCACGCCGGCACCTTCCGCGGCAACCAGCTCGCCATGGCCGCGGGCACCGCCACCCTCGCGTACGTCCGCGAGAACGGGCTCGCCGCACGCGCCGGGACCCTCGGCGCCCGCATGCTCGGACAGCTCCAGGGCCTCGCCGCCGCCCACCCCTGCATCGGCGACGTCCGGGGCCGCGGCCTGATGATCGGCGTCGAACTGGTCGACCCCGAGGCCGAGGGCCCCGACGACCTCGCCGCGCCGCCGGACCCGGCGCTCGCCACCGAGGTGCAGCGCCAGTGCCTCGACCGGGGCCTCATCGTCGAACTCGGCGGCCGCCACAACGCGGTCGTCCGGCTGCTGCCCCCGCTCACCCTCACCGACGAGCAGGCGGCCGCCGTCCTCGACCGCTTCGCCGACGCCCTCGTCGCCGCCGAACGGGCCCACCGGGCCCGCCCGTCCGGGCCGCCCCGCTGAGTCCGGGACTTTCCACCGGCCCCGGACCGACCCGCCCGGCCGCCTCCCCCGGCCCCGCCCCCAAGGAAGCCTCCGTGAATCCCACCCCCACCCCCGCCTCCGAGTCCGCAGGCGCCGCGCGCGCGCCGCTCACCGCCGAGCCCACCGTCCCGCGCCAGTACCCGGGCCCGACCGCGGGCGGCCACACCGGGGCACCGGTGGGGGCCCAGGCCGGGGCCTTCTCCCCGCCCGCGGCTTCCGGGTGCTCCTCGCCGCCGTCCGTGACCTCCGGGGCCGCCGTGGACGCGTGGTCCGCCGGGTCCACCGTGCCTGTCGGGTCCACCGGGCCCGACGGACCGGCCGCCACCGCAGGGACCGGCGGCTCCGCCGGATCGGCCGTGCCCTCCGCCTCCGCCCCGGACCCGCTGGACGACCCCGACCCCCGGCGGGCCGCCGACCAGGCCGCCGTCGAGAACCTGCTGCGCTGCTGGGTGCGGGAGAAGGGCCTCCCGGCTCCCATCGGCGCAGCCGCCCCGGGCGGAGCCACCCTCCGCGTCCCGCTCGACGCCTCCGGGACCGCCCTCCTGGTCCCCGTCCACTACTGGTCGCCCACCGGCTGGCACCGCTTCGGCGCGCCCGTGCTCGAAGGCCCCCCGGCCACCGCGCCGACCGTCGACGCCGTCACCGTCGCGGCGCTCCTCAGCCGCGAGTCCGGCCGCCCCGAGGGCACCGAACTCGTCGGCCGCGTCGCCGACTCCGCCCGCCGCACCGCCGACTTCATCGCCGAACGGCGCCGCGACCCGCTGCCGGACCCCGAGGCCGACCTGTTCCTCAGCGCCGAGCAGTCCCTCCTGCTCGGCCACCCGCTCCACCCCACCCCCAAGAGCCGCGAAGGACTCTCCGAGGCCGAGGCCCGGCTCTACTCACCCGAGTCGCACGGCTCCTTCCCCCTCCACTGGATGGGCGTCGACGACCGCCTCCTCGCCACCGACTCGGCCTGGACCGAGCAGGGTCGCCCCGTCGCCGCCGCCCAGCTCACCGCCGCCCTCGCCGAGGGCCTCGACCTGCCGCCCGGCACCGCCGCCCTGCCGCTCCACCCCTGGCAGGCCCGCGAACTCCGGCACCGCCCCGCCGTCGCCGCCCTCCTCGACGCGGGCCTCCTCCACGACCTCGGCTCCCACGGCGCCCACTGGCACCCGACGTCCTCCGTCCGCACGGTGCACCGCCCCGGCGCCCGCGCCATGCTGAAGCTCTCCCTCGGCGTGCGGATCACCAACTCCCGCCGCGAGAACCTGCGCAAGGAACTCCACCGCGGCGTCGAGGTGCACCGGCTGCTGCGCACCGGCCTGGTCGACCAGTGGCAGGCCGCCCACCCGGGCTTCGACATCGTCCGCGACCCGGCCTGGCTCGCGGTCGACACCCCCGAAGGCGAAGCCGTCCCCGGGCTCGACGTCATGATCCGGCACAACCCGTTCGGCGCCGGCGACGACGCCGTCTGCCTCGCCGCCCTCACCTCACCGCACCCGCGGCCCGGCTCCGCCCGTATGAGCTCGCGCCTCGCCGAGGTCGTGGGCCGGCTCGCCGCCCGGACCGGCCGCCCCACCACGGCCGTGGCCGCCGAGTGGTTCCTGCGCTACCTCGACCTCGTGGTCCGCCCCCTGCTCTGGCTCGACGGCCAGGCGGGCGTCGCCCTGGAGGCCCACCAGCAGAACACCCTGGTCCTCCTCGACCCCGAGGGCTGGCCCGTCGGCGGCCGCTACCGCGACAACCAGGGCTACTACTTCCGCGAGTCCCACCGCGACGAGCTCGAAGGCCGACTCCCCGGCATCGGCAAGGCCAGCGACACCTTCGTCTCCGACCAGGTCACCGACGAGCGCTTCGCCTACTACCTCGGCATCAACAACGTCCTCGGTCTGATCGGTGCCTTCGGTGCGCAGCGACTCGCCGACGAGCGCGTCCTGCTCGCCGCACTGCGCCAGTTCCTCACCACCGCGACCAGCCTCGGCTCCCCGCTCCCGCACCGGCTCCTGGAGGCCGCGACCCTGCGCTGCAAGGCCAACCTCCTCACCCGCCTGCACGGCCTCGACGAACTCGTGGGCCCGGTCGACACCCAGTCCGTGTACGTCACCATCACCAACCCGCTGCGCGCCTGACCCGCCTCCCCCGTCCCGCGCCCGCCCCGCGCGGCCGAACCCACGGATCCCGCCGGCCCCGCCGATCCGGCGGACCGTACCCATCCCACCGACCCACGGACCGCACCCACCGCACCGCACCCCACCCCACCACCGTCCCGCCGAGAGGAGAGCGCCCCGTGCCTCCCACCGAAGCGCACCCCGGCACCGAGGCCGCAGGCCCCGCACCCGCCACCGGCACCCAGCCGGGCGTCGACGACACCCTGGACCTGCAGCTGCCCGAGGAGCTCGTGGCGCTCCTCGCCGCCGACCCGCCGCGCGGGACCGCCGACGGCGACCTCCTCGACGGCCTCGCCGACTGGCGACCGGCCGACACCCCCGTGGGGCGCTTCCAGCTCGTCCCCGTCCGGCTCGACCGCGACCTGCCGCTCCTCGCCCGCTGGATGAACGACCCCGCCGTCGCCGCGTTCTGGGAGCTCGCCGGACCCCCGGACGTGACCGCCGACCACATCCGCGCCCAACTCGACGGCGACGGGCGCAGCGTCCCCTGCCTCGGCGTCCTCGACGCCACGCCGATGAGCTACTTCGAGATCTACCGGGCCGACCTCGACCCGCTCGCCCGGTACTACCCGGCGCGCCCGCACGACACCGGGATCCACCTGCTCGTCGGAGGAGTCGCCGACCGGGGCCGCGGGGTCGGCACCACCCTCCTGCGCGCCGTCGCCGACCTCGTCCTCGACCACCGGCCCCGGTGCACCCGGGTCCTCGCCGAACCCGACCTGCGCAACACCCCCTCCGTGGCGGCCTTCCTCGGCGCCGGCTTCCGCCTGTCCGCCGAGGTCGAGCTCTCCGACAAGAGGGCCGCGCTCATGGTCCGCGACCGCGCCCTGCGCCATCTCCTGTGAACAGCCACTGACTCGCACCCACCGCCCGACCCACAGCGGTACCCACCTTGAGGAGTCCTCGTGTCGACGTCCCCTGCACCCCACGACTCCGCACAGCCCGCACAGCCCGCACAGCCGGCCCTTTGCGGGCCGCCCGAGCTGAACCCCGCCGCCTGGAGCCGGGCGTCCGCCCGCCTGCTCGCCAAGGCCATCGCCGAGTTCTCGTACGAGGAGGTGATCGAACCCCTACCGGCCGGGCCCGGCGGGGACGACGGCCGGCCGAGCCCGTACACCCTCACCCTCGACGACGGCGGCACGCTCGCCTTCACCGCCCGCCGCGGCGCGTACGGCGGCTGGCGCGTCGAGCCCGGCTCGATCACCGTCGACGGCAGGCCCGCCACCGACCCGCTGGACTTCCTCGTCCGCGCCCGGCGCCTGCTCGGCCTCGACGGCGCCACCCTCGGGCACCTCATCCGCGAGCTCACCACCACCCTCGCCGCCGACGCCCGGCTCGACCACACCGCGCTCACCGCCGCCGCCCTCGCCGACCTCGGCTACGCGGAACTCGAAGGCCATCAGACCGGCCACCCGTGGCTCGTGCTCAACAAGGGCCGCATCGGCTTCTCCGCCACCGACGCCGCCCGCTGGGCCCCCGAGGCCCGTCGCCCGGCCCGCCTGCCGTGGATCGCCGTCAGCAGCCGGATCGCCGCCTACCGAGGCGTCGCCGGTCTCGACACCCCCGAGCTGCTCTACGCCCGCGAGCTCGACCCCGAGGTCCGCGAGGGCTTCCACGCCACGCTGCGGTCCCGCGGCCTCGACCCCGACGGGTACCTCCTCCTGCCGGTCCACCCCTGGCAGTGGGACGAGGTCCTGCTCCCGCTGTACGCCCCGGCCATCGCCTCCGGGGCCCTGGTGCCACTCACCGAGGACGCCGACCTGCGCCTGCCGCAGCAGTCGATCCGCACCTTCCTCAACACCAGCCGCCCCGACCGCCACACCGTCAAACTGCCGCTCTCCGTCCTCAACACCCTGGTCTGGCGCGGCCTGCCCACCGAGCGCACCCTCGCCGCCCCGGCCGTCACCTCCTGGGTCCACGGCCTGCGCGACGCCGACCCCTTCCTGCGCGAGGACTGCGGGGTGATCCTCCTCGGCGAGGTCGCCTCCGTCGCCGTCGAGCACCCGCTGTACGACCGGCTGCCGGAGGTGCCGTACCAATACAAGGAGCTGCTCGGGGCGATCTGGCGCGAACCCCTGCGGCTGCCGCCGGGCGAGCGCGCCCGGACCCTCGCCGCGCTGCTGCACACCGACCCCGAGGGCCGGGCCTTCGTCGCCGAGCTCGTCGGGCGCTCCGGGCTCGCCCCCCGCGCCTGGCTCCAGCGCCTCTTCGCCGCGATGATGCCGCCGCTGCTGCACTTCCTCTACCAGTACGGCACCGTCTTCTCCCCGCACGGCGAGAACGCCATCGTCGTCTTCGACGCCCAGGACGTGCCCGTACGCCTGGCGATCAAGGACTTCGTCGACGACGTGAACATCAGCGCCCACCCGCTGCCCGAGCACGCCACCATGCCGGAGGACGTCCGGGCCGTCCTGCTCACCGAGGAGCCCGACTTCCTCACCCAGTTCATCCATTCGGGCCTCTTCGTCGGCGTCTTCCGCTACCTGGCTCCCCTGTACGAGGAACAACTGGGCGTGCCGGAGGAGGAGTTCTGGACCCTGCTACGGGCCGAGATCCTCCGTCACCAGGCGCGCTTCCCGGAGCTGAAGGAACGCTTCGAGCTGTTCGACCTCCTCGTCCCCCGGATCGAGCGCCTCTGTCTCAACCGGAACCGGCTCCACCTGGACGGCTACCGCGACCGGCCCGAGCGCCCCCACGCGGCCGTCCACGGCACCGTCCCGAACCCCCTCGCGTGATCACGGGGAGGGACCGGCTGTCGGTGCCGACCCGTAGGCTGGAAGCGCTATGACGAAGCCATCCCTCCCCGACCTCCTCCACGCCGCCGTCGCCGCCGTCGGCGGCGTGGAGCGCCCCGGCCAGGTCACCATGGCCGAGGCCGTGACCGAGGCCATCGACGACGGTTCCCACCTCCTCGTCCAGGCCGGCACCGGCACCGGCAAATCCCTCGGCTACCTCGTACCCACGCTGGCGCAGGGGGAGCGGGTGGTCGTCGCGACGGCGACGCTGGCCCTCCAGCGCCAGCTCGTCGAGCGCGACCTCCCGCGGACCGTCGACGCCCTGCACCCGCAGCTGCGCCGCCGCCCGGAGTTCGCCATGCTCAAGGGCCGGTCGAACTACCTGTGCCTGCACCGCCTGCACGAGGGCGTTCCGCAGGACGAGGAGGACGGCCTCTTCGACCCCTTCGAGGCGGCCGCCCCCACCAGCAAGCTGGGCCAGGACCTGCTGCGGCTGCGGGACTGGTCCGACGAGACGGAGACCGGCGACCGGGACGACCTGACGCCGGGCGTCTCCGACCGGGCCTGGGCGCAGGTCTCGGTCTCCTCGCGCGAGTGCCTGGGCGCGAGCAAGTGCGCGTACGGCCCGGAGTGCTTCGCCGAGGCGGCCCGTGAGCGGGCCAAGCTGGCCGAGGTCGTCGTCACCAACCACGCCCTGCTCGCCATCGACGCGATCGAGGGTGCGCCGGTGCTGCCGCAGCACGAGGTGCTGATCGTCGACGAGGCCCATGAGCTCGTCTCCCGGGTGACCGGCGTCGCCACGGGCGAGCTCACGCCCGGTCAGGTCAACCGGGCGGTGCGCCGGGCGGCGAAGCTGGTGGACGAGAAGACCGCCGACCAGCTGCAGACCGCGGCCGAGGGCTTCGAGCGGCTGATGGAGCTGGCCCTGCCGGGCCGTCTCGAGGAGATCCCGGAGGACCTGGCCTACGCGCTGATGGCGCTCCGCGACGCCTCCCGCGCGGTGATCACGGCCCTCGGCACCACCCGCGACCGTGCGGTGCAGGACGAGGACGCCGTCCGCAAGCAGGCCATGGCCTCCGTGGAGACCGTTCACGGGGTCGCCGAGCGGATCACCCAGGGCTCGGAGTACGACGTCGTCTGGTACGAGCGGCACGACCGCTTCGGCGCTTCGCTGCGCGTCGCCCCGCTCACCGTCTCGGGGCTGCTGCGGGAGAAGCTGTTCGCCGACCGGTCGGTGGTCCTCACCTCCGCCACCCTCAAGCTGGGCGGCGACTTCAACGGGGTGGGCGCCTCGCTCGGGCTCGCCCCCGAGGGCACCACGGGCGACGACCTGCCGGTCTGGAAGGGCATCGACGTCGGCTCGCCCTTCGACTACCCGAAGCAGGGCATCCTCTACGTCGCCAAGCACCTGAACCGGCCCGCTCGGGACGGCGAGCGCGGCGACATGCTGGACGAGCTGACCGAGCTGATGCAGGCGGCCGGTGGGCGCACCCTGGGCCTCTTCTCCTCGATGCGGGCCGCGCAGCAGGCGGCGGAGGAGCTGCGGAGCCGGATTCCCGAGCTGCCGATCCTGCTCCAGGGCGAGGACACCCTCGGCGAGCTGATCAAGAACTTCGCGGCCGACCCGAAGACCTGTCTCTTCGGCACGCTCTCGCTGTGGCAGGGCGTCGACGTGCCGGGGCCGAGCTGCCAGCTCGTCGTGATGGACAAGATCCCCTTCCCGCGCCCCGACGACCCGCTGATGAGCGCGCGGCAGAAGGCGGTGGAGGACGCCGGCGGCAACGGCTTCATGGCGGTCGCGGCGACGCACGCGGCGCTGCTCATGGCGCAGGGCGCCGGCCGCCTGGTCAGGGCCACGGGGGACCGGGGCGTCGTCGCGATCCTCGACCCGCGGCTGGCGACGGCCCGGTACGGCAGCTATCTGAAGGCCTCACTGCCGGACTTCTGGTACACCACCGACCGCAACCAGGTGCGGAAGTCGCTGGCGGCCATCGACGCGGCGGCGGGTGCCGCGGAGGCGTAGCCACGTCGTCGTCCCGGGGCCCTGGAGACACGGCAGGGCCCCGGGACCGGCGCAGTGGGTCCCGGGGCCCGGTTCAGGGCCGACGAGGTGGTGTCACACCCGTCGCAGCACGGCGACGACCTTGCCGAGGATGGTGGCCTCGTCGCCGGGGATCGGCTGGTACGCCGCGTTGTGCGGGAGCAGCCAGACGTGCCCGTCCTCGCGCTTGAAGCGCTTGACCGTGGCCTCGCCGTCGAGCATGGCGGCCACGATGTCGCCGTTCTCGGCGACCGGCTGGCGGCGGACCGTGACCCAGTCCCCGTCGCAGATGGCGGCCTCGATCATGGAGTCACCGACGACCTTGAGGACGAAGAGCTCGCCGTCGCCGACCAGCTGTCGGGGGAGCGGGAAGACGTCCTCGACGGACTCCTCGGCCAGGATGGGGCCACCCGCCGCGATACGCCCGACCAGGGGGACGTAGGAGGCGGCGGGCTTGCCGGTGGTGTCCGTCGGCTGCGTGCTGGGCTGGTCCGAGCCGCGCACCTCGTACGCACGGGGGCGGTGCGGGTCGCGGCGCAGGAAGCCCTTGCGCTCCAGGGCCATCAGCTGGTGCGCCACGGAGGAGGTGCTGGAGAGGCCCACGGCCTGCCCGATCTCACGCATCGACGGCGGGTACCCGCGGCGCTGGACCGAGTCGCGGATGACCTCGATGACCCGGCGCTGCCGGTCGGTGAGGCCGGAGCTGTCGGCCCGGATGCCTGGAGGTCGCCCGGGGAGCGAGCGCGCGGGTCGGCCGGGCTCCTCCCCGTTCATGGCTGCGTCATTCATCGCATGCACCGGCTCGAGTCGGCCCTGGGAGCGGTCCTGGGCAGTGATGGTGGCACTGTCTGCGGTGGTGGTCACGTCGGCGGCCCCTCTCGAATGGTCTCCCTGGCTGGCACAACGGTAGTGGCTTTCGAAAGGTTGCGCCAAACACACGTTCGAGTGAAAAATCGCAGATCGACTTACGCGCGTGCGTACGGGGGTGTATGTGCGGCCGCACAGGGTGTGACCGAGGGTCTCCGGCGTCCATGTCGCCGAAGTCTCAATTCGGTCATTACGGTAACCTTCGGCGCCGGGCCGCGAGCGGCGGGGTGCCCTCCCAGTGTCGCACCGGCGACCCCGGAATCCGTGCAGCCGCGCCCTTCCCGTACCCTCGTGGCCGGTTGGGGGCGACGACACGCGCGTCGGGTCGAAATCGCGGGCCAACCCAAGATCTAGTGGTTGGATCGCATCAGCCACCTAGAACTAGTGGTCCTCGGTCTGCCGAGGGTCTCCACATCACCTATGCTGGTGGTCGCTTCGAGGGCCTTGACCGGCCCGGTGGGGCTTTTCAGTCGTGCCGTGAGGGAGGGTCGGAAACACATGCACTGCCCCTTCTGCAGGCACCCCGACAGCCGAGTCGTCGACAGTCGCACCACCGACGACGGGACGTCGATCCGACGCCGCCGCCAGTGCCCCGACTGCTCCCGCCGTTTCACGACGGTGGAGACGTGCTCGCTCATGGTGGTCAAGCGTTCGGGGGTCACCGAACCCTTCAGTCGCACCAAGGTCATCTCGGGCGTGCGCAAGGCATGCCAGGGACGCCCCGTCACCGAGGACGCGCTCGCCAAGCTGGGCCAGCGGGTCGAGGAGGCGGTGCGCGCCACCGGAAGCGCCGAGCTGACCACCCACGACGTGGGTCTGGCGATCCTCGGCCCGCTGCAGGAGCTCGACCTCGTCGCGTACCTGCGCTTCGCTTCCGTTTACAAGGCCTTCAACAGCCTCGAAGACTTCGAGGCCGCCATCACGGAGCTCCGTGAGCGGCCTCCCGCTGAGCTGCGCGGGATCGGAGCGACCCCCGAGGTCCCCGTTCCCGCCACCGCCGCCGACTAGATCGGCGGGCCGGACCGGGACGGTCCGGCGACAGGCCGCCGCGCGGCCCGGAAAGACCTGCCCCGAGTGAACCGTCAGGTGCTCGTGGCAACTGCACCACAAGACGAGTACAGAAGGCGGAGCCCTGGAATTTTCCAGGCGCTCCAGCGTGTTTTGCCCGTATATGGGAGGCGGCATGACAGAGACGGCGAGCGGCCCGGCACGTGGTTCCCGCACCAAGGGGACCAAGGCGGCCAAGGGCCTGCGTATCGAGCGCATCCACACCACCCCCGGCGTGCATCCGTACGACGAGGTGAACTGGGAGCGCCGTGACGTCGTCATGACCAACTGGCGCGACGGCTCGATCAACTTCGAGCAGCGTGGCGTCGAGTTCCCCGACTTCTGGTCGGTGAACGCGGTCAACATCGTCACCAGCAAGTACTTCCGCGGGGCCGTCGGCACCCCGCAGCGCGAGACCGGTCTCAAGCAGCTCATCGACCGGATCGTGAAGACCTACACGAAGGCCGGCGAGGAGTACGACTACTTCGCCTCGCCCGCCGACGCCGAGATCTTCGAGCACGAGCTGGCGTACGCCCTCCTGCACCAGATCTTCAGCTTCAACTCCCCGGTGTGGTTCAACGTCGGCACGCCGCAGCCCCAGCAGGTCTCCGCCTGCTTCATCCTGGCCGTCGACGACTCCATGGAGTCGATCCTCGACTGGTACAAGGAAGAGGGCATGATCTTCAAGGGCGGCTCCGGCGCCGGCCTGAACCTCTCCCGCATCCGCTCCTCCAAGGAGCTGCTCTCCTCCGGCGGCAACGCCTCCGGCCCGGTCTCCTTCATGCGCGGCGCCGACGCCTCCGCGGGAACGATCAAGTCGGGTGGCGCCACCCGCCGCGCCGCCAAGATGGTCATCCTCGACGTCGACCACCCGGACATCGAGGACTTCATCGAGACCAAGGTCAAGGAGGAGGAGAAGATCCGCGCGCTGCGCGACGCGGGCTTCGACATGGACCTGGGCGGCGACGACATCACGTCCGTCCAGTACCAGAACGCCAACAACTCCGTCCGCGTGAACGACGAGTTCATGAAGGCCGTCGAGGCCGGCGGGAAGTTCGGTCTGCGCGCCCGCATGACCGGCGAGGTCATCGAGGAGGTCGACGCCAAGTCGCTCTTCCGCAAGATGGCCGAGGCCGCGTGGGCCTGTGCCGACCCGGGCATCCAGTACGACGACACGATCAACCACTGGCACACGTGCCCGGAGTCCGGCCGCATCAACGGCTCGAACCCGTGCAGCGAGTACATGCACCTGGACAACACGTCCTGCAACCTCGCCTCGCTGAACCTGATGAAGTTCCTCAAGGACGACGGCAAGGGCAACCAGTCCTTCGACGTCGAGCGCTTCGCCAAGGTCGTCGAGCTCGTCATCACCGCGATGGACATCTCCATCTGCTTCGCCGACTTCCCCACCCAGAAGATCGGCGAGAACACCCGCGCCTTCCGCCAGCTCGGCATCGGCTACGCCAACCTCGGCGCCCTGCTGATGGCGACCGGCCACGCGTACGACTCCGACGGCGGCCGCGCCCTGGCCGGTGCCATCACCTCGTTGATGACCGGCACCTCGTACAAGCGCTCCGCCGAGCTTGCCGCCGTCGTCGGCCCCTACGACGGCTACGCGCTCAACGCCCAGCCGCACCAGCGCGTCATGCAGCAGCACGCCGACGAGAACACCAAGGCCGTCCGCGTGGACGACCTGGACTCGCCGATCTGGGCCGCCGCCACGGAGGCCTGGCAGGACGTGATCCGCCTCGGCGCCAAGAACGGCTTCCGCAACGCGCAGGCCTCGGTCATCGCCCCCACCGGCACCATCGGTCTCGCGATGTCCTGCGACACCACCGGCCTCGAGCCCGACCTCGCCCTGGTCAAGTTCAAGAAGCTGGTCGGCGGCGGCTCGATGCAGATCGTCAACGGCACCGTCCCGCAGGCCCTGCGCCGCCTGGGTTACCAGGAGGAGCAGATCGAGGCGATCGTCGCCCACATCGCCGAGCACGGCAACGTGATCGACGCCCCCGGCCTGAAGACCGAGCACTACGAGGTCTTCGACTGCGCCATGGGCGAGCGTTCCATCTCCGCGATGGGCCACGTCCGCATGATGGCCGCCATCCAGCCGTGGATCTCCGGCGCCCTCTCCAAGACCGTCAACCTGCCGGAGACGGCGACGGTCGAGGACGTCGAGGAGGTCTACTTCGAGGCCTGGAAGATGGGCGTCAAGGCGCTCGCCATCTACCGCGACAACTGCAAGGTCGGCCAGCCCCTCTCCGCCAAGAAGAAGGAGGAGGAGAAGGCCGAGGTCACCGCGAAGTCCGAGGCGACGATCCGCGAGGCCGTCGAGAAGGTCGTCGAGTACCGCCCGGTGCGCAAGCGCCTCCCGAAGGGCCGCCCGGGGATCACCACCTCCTTCACCGTGGGTGGCGCCGAGGGCTACATGACCGCCAACTCCTACCCGGACGACGGTCTCGGCGAGGTCTTCCTGAAGATGTCCAAGCAGGGCTCGACGCTCGCCGGCATGATGGACGCCTTCTCCATCGCCGTCTCCGTCGGTCTCCAGTACGGCGTCCCCCTGGAGACGTACGTCTCGAAGTTCACCAACATGCGCTTCGAGCCGGCCGGCATGACGGACGACCCGGACGTGCGGATGGCGCAGTCGATCGTCGACTACATCTTCCGCCGCCTGGCGCTGGACTTCCTGCCCTTCGAGACCCGCTCCGCGCTCGGCATCCACTCCGCCGAGGAGCGTCAGCGTCACCTGGAGACCGGCTCCTACGAGCAGTCCGAGGACGACGTCGACGTCGACGTCGAGGGTCTGGCCCAGTCCGCTCCCCGCGCCCAGGAGCCGCAGGCCGTCCTCGCTCCGGTGCGCGCCGAGGTGCCCGCGCCGAAGCAGGCCCACACCTCCGCCGAGCTCGTCGAGATGCAGCTGGGCATCAGCGCGGACGCCCCGCTCTGCTTCTCCTGCGGTACGAAGATGCAGCGCGCCGGCTCCTGCTACATCTGCGAGGGCTGCGGCTCGACCAGCGGCTGCAGCTGACCTTCCGCGGACCGCCCGGGCCTGGCCCGGGCGGTGCGTGAGCAGTGCTTGAGAAGTGCCTGAGAGAGGGTGCCGACCACAGGTCGGCACCCTCTCTCGCGTCCCCGTCTCCCGCGCGGGCGCGGATACCGCCGATATCCGTGTTCGCCTCGGAACGATCACCGGTTAGGCTCGCCGCCGCGCCGTCGCGCGCGTACGACAGGGGGGAACATGGGCGAGGACGCCGAGAACGCCGAGAACGCCGAGAACGCCGAGAACACGGCCGGATCGACGAACGGGCCGAGCGTCGGAGGGCAGGTGGCCGCCGCGCTGGCCCTGGGGGCGGTGCTCGCGGGCGGCTTCTGGTACATGGCCAAGTCCGACATGGACGCGGCCGCGGCGAAGGGGCCGGCCGTCTGCACGCCGACAAAGGCCGCGACGGACCCGACGGACCCGACGCCCCCACCGCGTAAGCTGCCGGCCGCGTACATCCCGGGGAACAAGCTGTGCGAGGCACTGAACCGGCCGGACCTGCCGGCGCTCCTGGGCACACCCGGCGAGAAGGCGCAGAACGCCTGGGGCAGCGACGGCTGGGTCGGCCTCGGAGGCACCAAGATCGCGTCACCCGAGGGCAACGTCCGCCTCGCGACGTACTCCGTGAAGTTCTCCGCCTCCTACGACCGCCTCCCGGTCGCCCAGATGGGACAGCTCCTGGGAAGGACGGCGGAACCGACGAAGGTCCTGGGGCGCACGGCCCTCTTCTACTCGGACCGGACCATCGCGCTCAAGTTCCCGCTCGGCGGTGGCAGCAAGGCCGAGACGGGCACCGGCGGCATCGCCCGGCATCTGCTCGTCGCCAAGGACGCGAAGGACGGCGGCGGCTCCTTCGAGATCGTCATCTGGCGCCAGGACGAGGCACTTCCCGACGACGCGGCGCTGCTGCGGGTCGCCGAGCGGGTGCTGCCCACACTTCCCGGCTGGGCCACGCGGTGACGGAACGGGGGACCGGCCCTCTGGGCGGGTCCCCTCGCCGCATCAGGCGCGCCGCGCCCCCATCTGGGCGCCGAAGTGGCGCGGATCGGTGTCGAAGCCCACGGACAGGGGGCGCAGGGTCCAGCCCTCGGCGCCGTCGCGGGTGAACTCGACGACCGTCGCGGCGGTCGCGTCCGCCACGGCCGCGAAATCGTCCTCCAGCAGATCCGTGTAGCCCTCGCGCACCAGGACACCCGTGTGCGCGACCTGGCCGAACGTGAGCCTGCCACCGCCCTGCTGTATGGCCACGCCCACCACCACGCGCGCGTAGCGCGGTGCGAGCCTGGTCAGCTCCAGGGTCATCGCCTCGTCGTAGCCGAAGCCCTGCCCCGTACGGCTGTCGCGGTGGAGGGTGATCGTGCCGTCGGGGGAGCGGCTGTCGAAGTGCACGAGGTAGTCCGGCGGTCCGTAGGGGGCGTCCGCCGTGTAGACCCCCGCGACGAGGTCCAGGTCGTGCGGCGGGGTGCCCATCGGACTCGGGTCCCACTTGAGCGTCACCTCGGCCTTGCCGACCCCCTTGTTGAGTCCGCTCACCGTGAATCCCCTCTCCCTGTACGGTTCCTGACGACTCGGTCATGGTGTCATGTGATCAACATGTCATCGGTCGACGGGGGATGCGGTATGTGGAGCGGGGAAGAGCTGGATCTGGACGCATATCTGGCGCGGATCGGGTACGCGGGGGAGCCCGCGCCGGATCTGCCGACGCTGCGGGCCCTGCACCGCGCGCATGTCCGGGCCATCTCCTTCGAGAACCTCGACGTGGCGCTCGGGCGGCGGATCCCGCTCGACATCAAGAGCGTCCAGGCCAAGCTGGTGGGCCGGCGGCGCGGCGGCTACTGCTACGAGCAGAACTCGCTCTTCGCGGCCGCCCTGGAGAGGATCGGCTTCGAGGTGGCGGGGCGCGGCGCCCGCAACAGGTCGCGCGGGGACGCCCTGACGCCGATCACCCACGCGCTGTTGGTCGTGACGATCGACGGTGAACAGTGGCTCGCGGACACCGGGTTCGGCTGGCAGGGCCCGCTGGAACCGGTCCCGCTGGCCGACGGCGCGCGGGTCGAGCAGGACGGGTGGGTCTTCGGCGTCGTGGCGGAGGCGGAGGGCGTCCACCTGCTGCGCTCGCTTCGCCCGGAGGGGTGGGCCGACCTGTACTCGTTCGCGCCGCACTCCGTCTACCCCGTGGACTTCGAGCTGATGAACCACTACAGCTCCAGCCACCCGCGGTCGCGTTTCGTCGGCCAGGTGGTGGTCCTGCGGCCGGGCTCCGAGGTGCGCAGGTCCCTCGTCCGGTCCGCCCTGACCTCCGTGCGGGTCGACGGAACCACCGAGGAACGGACGGTCGGCCCGGAGGAGTTGGCCGGGACGCTGGACGAGCTCTTCGGAATCGAACTGGACGCCGAGGAGGCCGCGGGTCTGCTGCGGCTGCAGTCCACGGAGATCTGACGGCGCGTCGCTCCGCCCCGTACCATGGCGCGGTGCTGGTCAAGTGGATTCGCTGCACCGTGGTGGACCGTCGAGGGTTCGAGCGGGGGCAGCGGAAATGGGCGGGGCTGCTCGGTGAGCCGGGCTTCCGGGGGCAGGGTGGCGGATGGAGCCGGCGACGGCCCGATGTCGCCCATGTCTTCGCGTTCTGGGAGAGCCGGGCGTTCTACGACTCGTTCATGGCGCGCTCCCACGACCGGCTCGCCGCCACCCAGGCCGGCACCTTCAAGAACGCCCAGGTCAAGCTGTTCGACCACCGCTTCGACGTGAAGACCGGCTTCGAGCCGCGCTTCGCCGACGCCGACGTGGCGCGGGTGGCCCACAGCCGCGTCCACGAGGAGCGGGCCGAGCACTTCGCCCTCATGCAGGAGAAGGTCTGGAACCCGGCGATGGCCGGCTCCCCCGGCATGCTTCGGGGGCTGTTCGGCGAGGCGCCGGGGCCCGAGTTCCTCGTGCTCTCGATGTGGAACTCGGCCGCCGAGCACGGGAAGTACCGGGTGGAGCGGGTGGAGCGCCTCGGCCTGCGCGCGCAGACCGCGGCGGACGTGGCCGCCCTGACGGGCGACGTCGTGCAGCTCGAATCGACGTGGGCGGTGTGACGTCTGTGCGTTGCCGTGTGTCCTGTGTGGGGTGAGGTCCTCGCGTCTCGTGGGTCTCGTGGGTCTCGTGGGTCTTGTGGGTCTTGTGGGTCTTGTGGGTCTCGTGGGCTTTGTGGGTCCCGTGCGTCTCGTGCGTCTCGTGCGTCCCGTGCGTCCCGTGCGTCCCGTGCGTCCCGTGCGTCCCGTGCGTCTCGGGTGGCGGGTGAGGTGGGTGTGATCCGGGCGGGGTGCCGCGTGGCAGGTCCGCGCCCGGGTCAGGCGGTCGCCTCGCCGGGCGACTGCCGGGTCGGCGCGTCGGAGCCGTGGACGAACGCGCCCGTCGCGACCGCGGCGAGGACCGTCCGCGCTGCCTCGTCGGCGACGCGCGCGTCCACTGGTTCGCGGGTGACGAAGAGGCGGAGGAAGAGCGGCGCCGACACCGCCCGGACGACCGCGCCCGCGTCCGTCCCGGCCGGGGCCTCGCCGCGGGCCACGGCCCGGTCCACCACGGGCTCGCAGCGCCGGAAGCGCTCCGTGTAGAAGTCGCGCAGCGACTCCGCGGCCCGCTCCGACTGGAACGCGGCGCCTACGAAGGCGGTCGGCGCGGCCGCCTGAGCCGGATCGGCGAAGGCGTCGGCCACCTCGCGGGCCAGTGCGCGCAGATCACCGGCGAGGCTCCCGGTGTCCGGGGCCGCCCACGCGTCCTCGCCGGCGAGTGCGAGCGCGTCGGCGACCATGCCCTCGACGCCGCCCCAGCGCCGGTAGAGCGTCGTCTTGTGCACCCCCGAACGCTCGGCCACGTACTCGACGGTGAGCGCCGGATACCCGTGCTCCGCCAGGCCGGTCAGAACGGCGTCGCGGACCGCGGCGCGGGTCCGCGCGGTGCGCCCGCCGGGGCGCCTGCTGCCGGGGGCGGGGGACTTCTCTTCCTCGGACGACTCGTTCAATTGCTACTCCCGTTGCGTTAGTGGTGATGAGTGTGCCACACTCGTCGTAACGCGACATCCGTTGCGTTTGTCGATTCGCCGTGACTCCGTGCGAGGTGCTCCTTGCCCACTCAGATCTCACTTCACGAGGCGACCGTGACCCGTGGTGAACGCCTGCTGCTCGATCAGGTGTCGCTCACCGTGCGACCGGGCGAACGGATCGGGATCGTGGGGGAGAACGGAGCGGGCAAGTCCACCCTGCTGCGGATCCTCGGCGGCCTCGACGCCCCCGACGCCGGCGAAGCCGTCACCGTGGCCGACGGCGGCACCCGCCTGCTCGCCCAGACCCCCGAGCTGCCGCCCGGAGCCACCGTCGCCGAGGCCATCGACGCCGCGCTCACCGAGCTGCGGACCATGGAGCGCCGCCTGCGCACACTGGAGGCCGGACTCGGCGCCGCGGACGCCCGAACCCTCGGCGAGTACGGCGACCTGCTCACCGCCTTCGAACTCCGCGGCGGATACGAGGCGGACGCCCGCGTCGACAAGGCCCTGCACGCCCTCGGCCTGGCCCACCTGGGCCGCGACCGGCACCTCGGCAGCCTGTCCGGCGGCGAGCAGGCCAGACTCGGCATCGCGTGCGCGATCGCCGCCGCCCCCGAGGTGCTCTTCCTCGACGAGCCGACCATCCACCTCGACGCCCGGGCGCTCGACTGGCTGGAGGACTCCCTCCTCGCCCATCGCGGCACCGTCCTGGCCGTCTCCCACGACCGGGTCTTCCTGGAGCGCGTGACCACGGCGATCCTGGAGGTCGACGCCGACCGCCGGACCGTCGTGCGGTACGGCGACGGATACGCGGGCTTCCGCGCCGAACGGGCCGCCGCCCGGCGGCGCTGGGAACAGGCCCACGCCGAATGGTGCGCCGAGACCGCCCGACTCGCCGCGTACGCGACGACGACCGCGCTCGGCGTGGCGCCCGGCCGGACCATCAAGGACAACAACAAGATGGCCTACGACCGCGCGGGCGGCCGGGTCCAGGCCTCCGTCTCCGGCCGCGTGCGCAACGCCCAGGAACGCCTGCGCAGGCTTCACGAGGAGCCCGTTCCCGAGCCGCCGAAGCCCCTCGCGTTCACCGCACGGCCGGTCGCCGGCCGGGTCGAGGGCGAGCTGCTCGCCCTCGACGGCGTGCGGGTGGCCGACCGCCTCAGCGTGGACGCCCTGACCGTCGACGCGGGCGACCGGCTGCTGATCCACGGGGACAACGGAGCGGGCAAGTCCACCCTGCTGCGCGTCATGGCGGGCCTGACAGAGCCCGACACCGGCCGGGTCACCCGCCGCGGACGCACCGGATTCCTGGCCCAGGAGATACCGGCGCACCGCCCCGCCGAGCGCCTCCTCGCCACCTTCGGCCGCGGACTCCCGCTCACCGAGGACGAGCAGGCCGAACTGCTCCTCTCCTACGGACTGTTCCGCCCCGCCGACCTGCGGGTCCCGGTCGGCAGCCTCTCCGCCGGGCAGCGCCGTCGCCTGGCACTCGCCCGGCTGCTCGCCCGCCCCGCCGACCTCCTGCTGCTCGACGAACCGGCCAACCACCTGGCCCTCGGAGTCGTCGAGGAACTGGAGGAGGCACTGGAGCAGTGGCCGGGCGCCGTGGTCGTCGTCTCCCACGACCGCGAACTGCGCCGCCGGTTCACCGGACGGATACGCCGGATGGACTCCGGACACCTGCTCGACTGAGCCCGCCGCGGCGGGGCGATCTAGGGTCGACCCATGGCACGACCGCGGCGCATCGTCCTCGTACGGCACGGAGAGTCCGAGGGCAATGCCGATGACACGGTGTACGAGAGGGAGCCCGACCACGCGCTCCGGCTCACCGAGACCGGATGGCGGCAGGCGGAGGAGACAGGGGGACGGCTGAGGGAACTCTTCGGCCAGGAGCAGGTCAGCGTCTACGTGTCGCCGTACCGGCGGACGCACGAGACCCTGCGCGCCTTCCGGCTCCATCCGGCGAGCGTGCGGGTCAGGGAGGAGCCGCGCCTGCGCGAGCAGGACTGGGGCAACTGGCAGGACCGGGAGGACGTACGCCTCCAGAAGGCCTACCGGGACGCGTACGGACACTTCTTCTACCGCTTCGCCCAGGGCGAGTCGGGCGCCGACGTGTACGACCGGGTCGGGGCGTTCCTGGAGAGCCTCTACCGCAGCTTCGAGGCCCCTGACCATCCGCCCAACGTCCTGCTCGTCACCCACGGGCTGACCATGCGGCTGTTCTGCATGCGCTGGTTCCACTGGACGGTCGCCGACTTCGAGTCGCTGTCGAACCCGGGTAACGCGGAGACGAGGACGCTGCTGCTCGGCCAGGACGGGAAGTACCGGCTCGACCGGCCCTTCGAACGCTGGCGTACCCCGGAACCGTACGGCCCCACCGGATAGAGTGGCAGAGCGATGACCGCTGATTCCTCTCCCGACCGGCGCTTCGACCGCGCCCTGGCCAGCCTGCGCGGGCTGTCCGTGGGGGACGCGCTGGGTTCCCAGTACTTCGTCCCCGCCCACTATCCCCTGCTGAAGCGGCACGAGCCGCCCACCGGTCCCTGGCAGTGGACCGACGACACCGAGATGGCCTGCTCCGTTCTCGCCGTGCTCGTCGCCCACGACCGGATCGACCAGGACGCGCTCGCCGCGTCCTTCGCCCACCACCACGACTTCGACCGCGGCTACGGCCCCGCCGTCAACCGGATGCTCCGGCTGATCCGGGAGGGCGGCGACTGGCGCGAGCTCGCGGCCGCCCTCTTCAAGGGCCAGGGCTCTTGGGGCAACGGTGCCGCCATGCGGATCGCCCCCCTCGGTGCCTGGTACGCCGACGACCCCGAACAGGCGACCCACCAGGCCGAGATCTCCGCCTACACCACGCACCAGCACCGCGAGGCCGTGGTCGGCGCGATGGCCGTCGCCGCCGCGGCCGCACTCGCCGCGAGCCCCACGGGGCCGCCCACCCCCGAGGCGCTGCTCGACGGCGTCATCGCCCTGGTCCCGCGCAGCGCCGTGGGGGCCGGCCTGCGCCGGGCCCGCGACATGCTCGACTACGGGGACGCCGCGACGGTCGCGGCGGTGCTGGGCAGCGGCCGGCGCACCAGCGCGCACGACACCGTGCCGTTCGCGCTCTGGTCGGCGGCCCGCTCACTCGGCGACTTCGAGCGGATGTTCTGGACGACGGCCGCCGTGGGCGGCGACGTCGACACCACCTGCGCCATCGCGGGCGGAGTCGTCGCCTCCACCCCGGCCGGGACGCCCCCGGCCGCATGGTTGGACCAGACCGAGGAGCTGCCCGCCTGGGTGCCGACCGGGGTGGCCTCCTAGCGGAACCCGAGCCCGGGCCGCCACGGCGCGCGCCGGGGCGGAGTGTCACGGTCCTGCCACAGCGGCCGCCGAGCGGGTTCGCGGGGGCGGGGCGCGGTTAGAGTCGGCCACTCCGAAGCGCTGATCATGACAAGCGCGCGCCGACGAGACACCCGGCAGCGACCGGGCGCCGCCGCCCGGCCGCGCCCACGGGCGCCGGGCCGGGAGGGGGTCCCGTGACCGACACACCGTCCGCACAGCCGCCGCAGGACAGCGGAGCGAACGACAGCCCGCCGAAGGACAGCCCGCCGAGCAACGGCGACGGACCGCCGCAGGACGTTCCGCCGCCCGCGCGGCCGACACCCGCGGCCACCTCGGCCGCCGGGCCTTCACCCGTCGCTCCGGCGGGTCCGACCGCGGGCGCCCCCGCTCGGGCCGTCGCGGCCACTCCGACCGGCGGGCCACCCCCGGGCGGACCGCCGCCGGGGTGGCCCGGCGCGCACGGTGTCCCGCCGCACCACCCCTGGGCGCCGCCGAGGAAGCCGCGCGCCCCGAGCGTGCTGCGGCCCCCGGCACCGGGGCCCGCGACCCCGGCGACGCTCGGGGCGATCGTCGCCACCGCCCTGCTCGCCTCCCTGCTCCTCGACGACGGGGCCGGGGTGAACCTGCTGCTCGTGGCCGTCCCCGCCACCGTCGCCGGGGCCTTCGCCGCCCGCGCCGCCGGACGACGGCTCCGCCCCTGGACCGCCGTCTGGGCACTCGGCGGCGCGGCCCTGCTCGCCGTCCCCGCGTTGAGCGATGCCGGCTGGCCCACCTTCCTCGCGGTCGTCGCCGCCATCGGCCTCACCGGCTTCGCCCTGCACGGCGGCCGCGGCTGGCCCAGCATGCTGCTCGGACCCGCCGGTCTCTTCGACTCCGTCGGCGGCGGCATGATGTGGGTCTGGCAAGGCATCCGCGACCGCGCGGCCGGATCACGCGGCCGATGGGGCCCGATCCTGCGCACCGGCCTGATCGCCCTCGGTCTGCTGGTCGTCTTCGGCGCCCTGTTCGCCGGCGCGGACGCCGCCTTCGCCGACCTGCTCGGCTCGCTCATGCCCGACATCTCGATCGAGCAGGCCCCTTGGCGCACCCTGTGCTTCCTGCTCGGCCTGCTCGGGGCCGTCGCCGTCGCCCGCACGGCCGCCGCCCCGCTCCGCTGGGACCGCCTGGCCTTCGCCCCCGGCAAGCCCCGCAACCGCCTGGAGTGGGCCCTTCCGCTCATCGTCCTGAACCTGCTGTTCGCCGCCTTCAACGCGATCCAGCTCGCCGTCCTCTTCGGTGGCTACGACAAGGTGCTCAGCGAGACCGGTCTGACGTACGCGGAGTACGCACGCCAGGGCTTCTGGCAGCTGCTCACGGCGACGCTCCTCACCCTGGCGGTGATCGGCCTGGCGCTTCGCTGGGCACCCCGTACCGATGCGGGGGACCGACGGCTCGTGCGGAGCGTGCTCGGCACCCTGTGCGTCCTCACCCTCGTCGTCGTCGCCTCCGCGCTGCGCAGGATGGACCTGTACGTGGACGCGTACGGCCTGACCCGGCTGCGGATCTCCGTCGCCACCATGGAGATCTGGCTGGGCGTCGCCCTTCTGCTGATCATGGCCGCCGGGGTCTGGGGCGCACGCCTGCTGCCCCGCGCGCTCGCCGCCAGCGCGGCCGGGTTCGTCCTGGTCTTCGGCCTGATCCAGCCGGACGCCGTCATCGCCCGGCAGAACGTCGACCGCCACGAGCGGCTCGGCAAGATCGACGTGGACTACCTCGAAGGGCTCTCGGCCGACGCCGTCCCCGCCCTCGACCGGCTCCCCGAACCCCTGCGCTCCTGCGCGCTCGTCGACATCGACACCCGGCTCCGCGAGGACGAGGGAGGCTGGTACTCCACCAGCCTGGCCGAGACCAGGGCTCGGCAGATCCTGGACGAGCGCCCCCTGACCCGTACCGCCGACGCCTGCGGCCCGCCCGGCCGCGAGGAGGACTACGACCCGGACGCCGACCCGTACGGCGCCCCCTGACCCGTACCCCGGACACACACCGAGGGGCGTGCCCTCCTCCCCGTAAGGGAAGGAGGGCACGCCCCTCGGCCGCGATCAGGAACGGCCGCGCCCGGTCAGACGGCCGGCCCGGCGGCCTCCGCGGTGCCGCTGAGCGCTTCCAGGTCCCTCTTGCGCACCCGGATCACGGTCACCGCGGTGACGAACGCGACCAGCGCCATGACGACGGCTGCGGTGAAGGCGAGCGATATCCCGGCCGTCAGCACGTCATGGGACCAGGGCGGCGGCAGTTCGTGGGTCCGGGCGAACTGCGCCTGCTGCTCCGGCGTGGCCTCGGCCAGGAACTCCGGCGCCAGCTGCCGCCCCTCGTCCCGGCTCGCCGTACCGAAGACCGTGACCAGGATCGACAGGCCCAGCGAACCGCCGACCTGCTGCGTGGCGTTGAGCAGCCCCGAAGCGGCCCCGGCCTCGTGTTGCGCGACCCCCGAGACGGCCGTCAGGGTGAGGGTGACGAAGTTCAGGCCCATGCCGAACCCGAAGACGAGCATGGGGCCGAGGACACCGCTCGCGTACGAGCTGTCCGAGCTGATGAAACTCAGCCAGAAGAGCCCGATCGCGGTGCACGCCGCACCGGTCACCATGAACGGCTTCGGGCCGAGGGCCGGCAGCATCCGCTGGGCGAGTCCCGCGCCGAGGCCGATGGCGAGCGTGACGGGGAGGAAGGCGAGCCCGGAGCGGATCGGGCTGTAGCCGAGCACGTTCTGCACGAACAGCACGATGAAGAAGAACATGCCGAGCATGGCGGCGGCCAGGCTGAGCATGATCACGTACGTGCCCGAGCGGTTGCGGTCGGCGAACATCCGCAGCGGGGTGATGGGTTCGCGTGCCCGTGACTCGACGACGGCGAAGGTCGCGAGCAGGACGCCCGAGGCGACGAACGCGACGAGGGTCAGTGAGTCCCGCCAGCCCTCCTCCGAGGCGCGGATGAAGCCGTACACGAGCGCCGTCATGCCCAGGGTGGACGAGAGCGCGCCCGCGAGGTCGAAGCGGCCCGGGTGCCGCTCGGACTCATTGATGAAACGGGGTGTCAGGAAGGCGATGACCAGCCCGATCGGCACGTTCACGAAGAGCACCCAGCGCCAGTCGAGCCACTCGGTGAGCATGCCGCCCGCGAGGAGGCCGATCGCGCCGCCGCCCGCCGAGACGGCGGCGAAGACGCCGAACGCCCGGTTGCGCGCGGGGCCTTCCGGGAACGTCGTGGTGATCAGCGCGAGGGAGGTCGGCGAGGCGATCGCGCCTCCGACGCCCTGGAGGGCGCGAGCGGCCAGCAGTTGCCAGGGTTCCTGGGCGAAGCCGCCGAGCAGGGAGGCGAGGGTGAAGACCAGGATGCCGGTCATGAACACCCGGCGGCGCCCGAGGATGTCGCCCGCCCGGCCGCCGAGCAGCAGCAGACCGCCGAAGGTCAGGGTGTAGGCGCTCAGCACCCACGACAGATCGGTGGTGGAGAAGGAGAGCGCGTCCTGGATGTGCGGAAGCGCGATGTTCACGATCGTGGCGTCGAGGACGACCATCAACTGACAGGCGGCGATGACGGTGAGAGCGATTCCCGGCCGATTCGGGTACTTGGCGGTGCCTGGACCTGTCCGGGTGCCCACCGGAGATGTTGTCACTGTGTATCCCCCACGGAAGAATCCAGTGAACGCACTCGTTCACTGTCCTCCACGGTAGTGATTCCCCCTCAGAGAACGCAACCGTTCACTGAGCACTGCCCGTTGCCCGAGGGCGACCCAACAGAGAGGTCCTGATGGTTACTTCGCACTCCGTGGCCACCGCTCGGCCACCGGGGGCGGCGTCACGACGCCGCGGCGCCGTACTGGAACGCGCCATCCTGGAGGCGGCGCTCGAACAGCTGAGCACGGTCGGCTGGAACGGGCTCACTATGGAGGGCGTCGCCGTCGGCGCGCAGACCGGCAAGGCGGCGGTGTACCGGCGCTGGTCCTCCAAGGAGGATCTCGTCGCGGACGCGCTCCGGTCCGCGCTCCCCGCCCTGGGCGAGGCGCCTGACCACGGGAACGTCCGCGAGGACCTGCATCAGCTCTGCCGCAGGGTGCGGGCGGCGATGTACTCGAAGCCCGGCTTCGCCCTGCGGGCCGTCATTCACGAGTGCGACGGCGAGACCTCCGAGCGCTTCCAGGCGCTGATCCTCACCGGCGTGACCGATCCCTCGAAGCGGCTGCTGCGCGAGGTGGTGGAGCGGGGCGTCGAGCGGGGGGAGGTCCGGGCGGACGCCCCCGGCGACCTGGTCTACGACGTCATCCCGGCGATGATGATGTACCGCGCCAAGGTGTGCGGCAGCGAATGGAGCGATGCCGAGATCGTCGAGATGATCGACCAGGTCATGGTGCCGCTGCTGCGGAGCTAGGGCGGGGACCGGCCCGGGTGGGGGACCCGGAACGGGGCGGGAGGACGCCGGGAGCGGGCCGCCGGGGCGGGCACGGGGCCGTGGCGGGGCCGGGGCGGGGCCGGGGCGGGCCCCGAGGAAGGGGTCGGTATTCGGTCGGGTGCGGGTCACCAGATGGAATCCGGGTACCGGCGGAGGTATTCATCGGCGTAACCTGTCTGGCGCCATGCCGTACGAACCACCCACCCACAGTGTCGAGCGATCGATCCGAGCCATCACCGGCGCCAAGATCGTTGCCGGGGTCGACGAAGTCGGACGCGGGGCGTGGGCCGGTCCCGTGACCGTGTGCGCCGCCGTCACCGGCCTGCGCCGAGCCCCCGCCGGACTCACCGACTCCAAGTTGATCACCCCCAAGCGACGCACCGCGCTCGCCGCCGAGCTCCAGGACTGGGTCACGGCGTACGCGCTCGGTGACGCCTCACCCGAGGAGATCGACGCGCTCGGGATGACCGCCGCGCTCCGGCTGGCCGCCGTCCGCGCCTTGGAAGGCCTCCCGGTGCGCCCCGACGCGGTGATCCTCGACGGCAAGCACGACTACCTCGGCAGCCCCTGGCAGGTCCGCACGGTGATCAAGGGCGACCAGTCCTGCATCGCCGTCGCCGCCGCCTCCGTGATCGCCAAGGTGCGGCGGGACGCGCTGATGGGCGAGCTGGAGGCGGAGCGGTACGCCGCATACGCCTTCGGGGCCAACGCCGGGTACCCCTCACCGGTCCACAAGGCCGCGCTGGAGGAACTGGGCCCCACCCCGTACCACCGGCTCTCCTGGTCGTACCTCGACGCGATGCCCCGCTGGCGGCACCTGAAGAAGGTCCGCGTCTCCGCCGAGGCGGCCGCACTGGAAAGCGGGGGCCAACTCGGCTTCGACTTCTGACTTCCGGCCGCTGGAATCCTCCGGCGGGAACCCGTTCAGGGTTCCCCTCGGCGGAGCCCTTCCCGTGGCCGGGGCGCACAGGCGCGCCCACCCGCCGGAGCTTCCCGCGACGGCGTTTGATAGACATCCACCCATGCCTCTCATCCCCGAGGAGTCTCAGATTCACGAGAGTGCCCAGGGTCCCCGCGCGACTGCGGCCGCCGGCCGCCCCGTGCCGACCCCCCGACCCGTACCCGGCCCGCGCACCGCGGCCGCCCCGCGGCCCGGAAACCCGGTCCCCGGTCCGGTCCGTCCGACGCCGCCGGTGCCGCGCCCGCAGCCCGCTGCGGGACCGACCCCCTCCGCCGCGGAGAATCGTTCCGACCTGCGGTCCGGTGCCCAGATCCAGCTGATCCCCGCCACTGCCGACGGCGCGCTCGACGCCGCCGAGGAGGCCGTGGATCTGCTGCTGGAGTCCGGCCGTGCCCCCGGCGACGTGCTGGTGCTCACCACCGGCGAGCAGCACCCCTGGGCGGCGCACGAGCTGTCCTTCGGTGAGACCGCCTACTGGGCGCAGCAGGAAGCCCGCGAGGACGTGTTCTTCGCGGACGCCGCCGCCGTGGAGCGGGCCGCGGCCCGTCCCGTGGTGGTCGTCGCGGTCAACGGCGGTGCCGACGACGCCGTCTCGCGCTCCCTGCCCGAGGCGCTGACGCGGGCGACCGCGCTGCTGATCGTCTGCGGTGACGCCGAGCGCGTCAACGCCGCGCTGGGCGCCGGCGTCTGACCGACGCCCGCCCGGGACCCGGCTGCCCCTGAGCGGGCGGCCGGGCGGCGGCGCGTTGCTCAGCGGAGAGCCGGTCGCAGTGCCACGCCCGTGTGAGCGCTGTCGCCGAGTCGCCGTACGAGGACCCGACAGCCCGTCCACCGGCTCGCCGGTGGGGGTTGCCTCAGCGCGCGGCGGCCCGGCGCAACGGCTCCGGTGCCCCGCTCGCGATGCGGGGCACGAGCCGCTCGAAACCGGACTCCTCGCCGAGCGGCACCGGGGGAGAGTCGGAGCTCGGCCGTCGGCCCACCCGGCCCTCGCCGAGCACCTGCCAGCCGCCTCGCGTGAGCGTGATGTACGCCCCGCAGCGCAGCCCGTGGAGCGTGCAGGCGTCCCGTAGCCCCCACATCCAGGCCCCGTCCTCCTCCGTCCAGCGCTCGTCGCCCTCGCGGCAGTAGAGCAGGACGGCCGTGCGCACGGGCGTCCGGCGGCGCAGGTCGTGCGGGATGACGCGGCGCAGGTGGGCGAGGAGCGCGTTGCGGAACTCCCAGCCGTCCGCCGGGGCGGACCTGCGCGTGAACGAGGCGCTGGCGGCGAGCCGTTCCTCGTGGTCGAGGACGGCGACCACCGCCGTCGCGGGGGTGGGCAGGTGCCGCGAGTGCAGGCCGCTGACGACCTCACGGGGATTGCGCAGCAGCGGGATCCCGGCCGCGGCCCACTCCGCCGGTTCGAGCATCCGAGCGAGGCGGCTGGCCGACCCGGACGACGAACTGATCGAAGAGGCTGAGGACGGAGCGAATCCGAGGGTCACGATCCTCCCTTCGGATACGCGCCCGCTCCGCGGGCAGGGTGGTCGGGTGGTGAGGGCGCACCACGGCACGGTCCAACCGGACCGCGTACGGGCCGTGCGGGGCGGATTCCCAATTCTTCCTGGCCCGTGCGCGAGCGGCAACGAGCAATTGAGGCCGCTGACTGGAATGAGCCGGTATGACTCTCATATCCCTGCCCAGTTGCCCATTGTTCACTCCCCGTTTCACCCCTGGACGGCAAGCACCAGCGGGAACACCCCCTCCGCTCCCGCGCGCCGCAGCAGCCTCGCAGCCACCGCCAACGTCCAGCCACTGTCCGCGAGATCGTCGACGAGCAGGACGGGCCCTCCCGCCGAGGCCAGGCGCTCCACGAGATCGTCCGGGACGACCAGCGCCCGCTGCAGCCCGACCACCCGCTGCGCGCTGTTCGTCCGGGAGATCCGCAGGTCGGCCGCCTCCGGCGCGTACTCCACCGTGCCCAGCAGCGGCATCCGGCCGATCTCCGAGATCCGCCGGCCCAGCGAACCCACGAGCCGGGGCTTGCGATGCGAGGCGACCATGACCACCCCGGCCGGCCGGGGCGGCGCGTCCGGCGCGCCCGAGGCCCAACCACCCGGACCCTTGGCCCAGTCGGCGAGCACCCGCACCACCGCCTGCACCACATCGTCCGGCACCTCGCCGTCCGCGGCGCCGTCGGAGAGCATCGGGCGCAGCCGGTTGCCCCAGCCGATGTCCGAGAGCCGGCCCAGCGCCCGGCCCGCGAAGGCCTGCTCACCGGCCGGGATCCGGCCCTTCAGGTCCACCCCGACGGCGGCCAGACCCGTCGGCCACATCTTCCGCGGCTCCACCTCCACGCCCGCCCGGCGCAGCTCGCCCTTCGCCGTATCGAGCGCCGAGTCGGAGACCTTCGCGTCGAACCTGACGCCCGCGCAGTTGTCGCAGCGACCGCACGGGGCCGCCGCCTCGTCGTCCAGCTGGCGCCGCAGGAACTCCATCCGGCAGCCGTCCGTCGCCGCGTACTCCCGCATGGCCTGCTGCTCCGCCGACCGCTGCCGCGCCACCCACGCGTACCGCTCGGTGTCGTACGTCCAGGGCTGCCCGGTGCTCTCCCAGCCGCCCTTCACCCGCTTGACGGCCCCGTCCACGTCGAGGACCTTCAGCATCGTCTCCAGCCGGGTCCTGCGCAGCTCGACCAGCGGCTCCATGGCGGGCAGCGACAGCGGCCGGCCGGCCTGCGCGAGCACGTCCAGAGTGCGCCGCACCTGCTCCTCGGGCGGGAACGCCACCGACGCGAAGTACTGCCAGATCGCCTCGTCCTCCTTGCCCGGCAGCAACAGCACCTCCGCGTGCTCCACACCGCGCCCCGCACGGCCCACCTGCTGGTAGTAGGCGATGGGGGAGGACGGCGAGCCGAGGTGCACCACGAAGCCGAGGTCCGGCTTGTCGAAGCCCATGCCGAGCGCCGAGGTCGCCACCAGAGCCTTCACCCGGTTCGCCTGGAGGTCGTCCTCCGCCTGCTGACGGTCGGCGTTCTCCGTCCGGCCCGTGTACGAGGAGACCGTGTGCCCGCACTGGCGCAGATGGGCCGTCACCTCCTCGGCCGCGGCGACCGTCAGCGTGTAGATGATCCCGGAGCCCGGCAGCTCGTGGAGATGATCGGCGAGCCACGCCAGCCGGTGGGCGGCGTCCGGCAGCCGGACCACGCCGAGGCTGAGACTCTCGCGGTCCAGCGGCCCCCGCAGCACCAGCGCGTCCGTGTCCCCGCCGGTCCCCAACTGCTCGGCGACGTCCGCCGTCACCCGGGCGTTCGCCGTCGCCGTGGTCGCCAGCACCGGCACACCCGCCGGCAGGTCCGCCAGCATCGTGCGCAGCCGCCGGTAGTCCGGCCGGAAGTCATGACCCCAGTCCGAGATGCAGTGCGCCTCGTCGACCACGAGCAGACCCGTGGCCGCGGCGAGCCGAGGCAGCACCTGATCGCGGAAGTCAGGGTTGTTCAGCCGCTCGGGGCTGACCAGCAGCACGTCCACCTCACCGGCGGCGACCTCCTGCTGGACGGTCTCCCACTCCTCCTGGTTCGACGAGTTGATCGTGCGGGCGCGGATACCCGCCCGCGCCGCCGCCTCGACCTGGTTGCGCATCAGCGCCAGCAGCGGCGAGACGATCACCGTCGGGCCGGCCCCGCGCTCGCGCAGCAGCGAGGTCGCCACGAAGTACACCGCCGACTTGCCCCAGCCCGTGCGCTGCACGACCAGCGCCCGGCGTCTGTCCGCGACCAGCGCCTCGATGGCCCGCCACTGGTCCTCGCGCAGTCTTGCCGCACCCGTCGGGTCGGAGACGAGACGGGCGAGCACGGAGTCGGCGGCGGCGCGGAGGGCGGCGCGGTCTTCGGGACGGTCTGCGTGGGTCATGCCCCCATGCAACCCGATCGGTCGGACAACCCGCGAACGGGGCGCCCCGCCTGTGGATAACTCGCCGTGACGGTCACCGAGAGTTATCCACAGGGGTTTCGCGATCAGGGCCGGTCGCGGGACCGTCCTGACCATGAACACGAACCGCCACGAATCCCATGGCTCCTCCGCCGCCCCGCAGATCACTCTGCGTGGCCCCGCCG
Source organism: Streptomyces sp. NBC_01268 (assembly GCF_036240795.1). Lineage (NCBI taxonomy): Bacteria > Bacillati > Actinomycetota > Actinomycetes > Kitasatosporales > Streptomycetaceae > Streptomyces > Streptomyces sp. NBC_01268. Next base: position 6,232,874 of record NZ_CP108454.1, read on the forward strand.
AGCTGGCCGACGCACTGCCGTTCATGCTCGGCTTCCACCCCAGCGACTCCGTCGTGCTCGTCGCACTCCACGGCGAGCGCGGCCGCTTCGGAGGCCGGGCCAGGCTCGGCATTCCCGGCTCGCCCCACGAATGGCCCGAGACCGCCGAGCACCTGGCCGAATGCCTCGTCGAGGGCAGCACCAGGCGCGGCGACCGCCCGGACGCCATCGTCGTCTTCCTCTGCCAGGACCCCGCCCCCGGCGAGACGGGACGCCGGGTCATGGAGCGGCTGCGCCCCTTCGCCCAGCGCCTGCGCACCGCCTGCGGAGCACTGGACGTCCCCGTCCTCGAAGCCCTCTGCATCTCCGACGGCCTCTACTTCTCCTACTGCTGCCCCGACAATCGCTGCTGCCCACCGGACGGCACACCCCTCGCCCTTTCCGGTACGTCGGTGATGGCGGCGTCCGCTGCCTACGCGGGGATCCAGGTGCGCGGATCCCTCAAGGACATGGAGGCCCGGCTGACGCCGAGGGAGTCCGACACCGATCCGTCGCGTACCTCGGCCCAGCGCGCGGCCCTGGGCGAGGCCGCCTTCGTCCTCGTGCCCAAGATCCTCGGCACGCCGGCCGGACAGGGACGTCAGGAGGTCCGCGCGACCACCCTCGAGCTCGCCCGGACCCTGATCGAGCGGCTCTCGGAGCCGCTCGGGAGCCCGACGGCCCGTGCCGCCGACAGTCCCCACGACGTGCTCACCGGCCGGGCGGGCCTCACCGTGGGCCGCGGACACCTGTCGGCCGACGCCGCCGACGACGCCCGCCTCACCCCCGAGGAGGCCGCCGCGTTGATCCTCGGACTCCAGGACCGGGACACCCGCGACCAGGCCGCCGAATGGATGGAAGGTCCCGAGGCCGCCGGGGCCCTGCGGCTCTGGCGGGCCCTGTCGCGACGCTGCGTCGCCCCTTACCAGGAGTACGCGGCGGCCCCGCTGGCGCTGGCCGGCTGGGTCGCCTGGTCCAGCGGCGACGAGCCCTCCGCCCGCGTCGCCCTCAGCCTCGCACTGGACGCCGACCCCGAGTACCTCTTCGCCCGCCTGCTGCACCAGGCGTGCAACGAGGGCCTCGACCCGGAATCCCTCCGCAGCTGCCTCCGCAAGGAGCGCGACGCCCGACACGCGGCGGCCGGGGAACCGGAGCCGGACGAGAACGACGACCAGGCCACCGATCACGGCCCCGGCCGGGCGGAGGAGCGGTCCGGCGGCCGGACCGCGGCGCGAAGTCGCGCACGGGTCGCCGACCGGCCCGCCGGACCCCGCCCCCGCGTGGCCGCCATGCGGACCACGCGCCGCGGGGGAGCGGGCCGCGCCCCCATGCGCGACGCCGGAGCCGTCCGGCGCGGGGTGACGGCGCCGAGGAGCGCGGTCGTCCGGCGGGTTGGGCGGCGGGGGACGAGGAGCGGCGGATGAGGCCCGTGACCCCGAAGGCCGTGGCGGCGTTCACCTGGAGGGCGGTTCCGCATGAGCCGGACCGCCGCACCCCTGCCGGAAGCGCGCACCGACCGAACCGCTCCCTGCGCGCCCGCCGTCCGGGCGGGCCCAGCCGCCCGGACCGCACAGAGAGCTGCACGCACCCGTCATGGCCCCCAGCTCCGCCCAGGCCCCCGGGCCCCCCGCCGGACACCCGCCCCCCGCCGGAGCCACCGGAGCGAACCGCCCCGGTGAACTGCCCGCCGTGCACGACGCCCTCGTCGGCGTCGCCCTGCCCGCCCTCGCCGTCAGCGCGCGGCACGCGCAGCTCACCGGTGCCGGTCTCGAAGGGGTCTACCTCTCCGGACGCAGGCTCCTCTCCTGTTGTGTCCTACGCGTCGCCGGTCGCGAACCCGTCCCCCTCCAGGGCCGCTCGACCACCGCGGACCGCGCCGACTTCCTCGGCGCCGTGCGCACGCCCGGCGACGCCGGACCCGACCCCGGGCTCACCGTGGAGCGCTCGCGCGAGGCGGACGGGACCGAGCGGATCACCCTGCGCAGCTCCTCCCCCCGCGCCGTGCGGCTCCCCGTGGAGATCGCTCTGGGTACGGATCTCGCGGACCTGGGCGCGGTGGCGGCCGGACGGCAAGGACCCGAACTCTCCGCCAGCGTCCACGGCACCGGGCTGCGCTGGACGGGCACCGACGGCAGCGCGGCCTCGGTCACCGCGGACCCTCCGCCCGACGACGCCCTCGCGGCGGCCGGACTGCTCCGCTGGGAGGCCGAGCTCGCCCCCGGCGGCACCTTCACCCTCACCCTCCGGGTCCGCGGCGAACGGGCCGCCCGGCACCCGGGTGCCGGCGCGGGCCGCCCCGGAGGCCACGTCCTCGCCGACGCCGCCGCCGAAGGGGACGACCCGCGCCTCGGCGAGCTGCTGGCCGCCTCGATCGACGACCTGCGCGCCCTGCTCCAGCGCGACCCCGCCCACCCCGCCGACGTCCACCTCGCGGCCGGAGTGCCCTGGCGCTGCGGACCCGTCACCGCCGAAGCCCTCTGGGCAGCCCGCATGGCCCTTCCGCTCGGCACCCGACTGGCCGTCACCACCCTCCGCGCCCTCGCCCGCACCCAACTCCGGGGAACCGGCGACGGATCCGGCCGCATCCCCGGGCCGCTCAGGGACGCCGGCCCCCACCTCCCGCCCCGGTGCACCGGAGTCGAGGCCACCCTCGCCTTCCCGGCCGTGCTCGCCGAAGCCCGCCGCTGGGGCCTGCCCGAGCAGGACCTCACCGAACTGCTGCCCGCGGCCGAGCGGTGCCTGGAGTGGCTCCGCGGGGCCCTCGACACCCACGGGTTCGTCCAGGAGTCGGGGCCCGCCGGACCGGCACGCGCCGAGACCCAGGCCCACGCGCACCGGGCCGCCGTGCTCGGCGCCGATCTCCTCGACGCCTGCGGGCGGCCGGGCGGCGAAGCCTGGCGGGAGTGGGCGCGGGCGCTGCGCGACCGGTTCCGGGACCGGTTCTGGCTCGACGACCCGCACGGCGGACGCCCCGCGCTCGCCCGGACCCCCGACGGACGTCTCCTGCCGTACCTCGGAGGCTGGGCGGCGCACCTCCTCGACACCGGACTCACAGCCGGCGGCGCCGCCGCCCCCGGGCTGCTCGACAAGAGCCAGACCGAGCGGCTGGCGAGACTCCTCACCTCTCCCGCGATGGACTCCGGCTGGGGGCTGCGCGGCCTCGGTACGAAGGAGCCGGGGTACAACCCGTTCGGGCACCGGTCCGGAGCGGTGCGGGTGCACGAGACCTCGGTGGCCGTCGCGGGACTCGCGGCGGCGGGGTACGAGGCCGAGGCCGCCGCGCTGCTGCGCGGGGTCGTCGACGCGGCGACGGCCTTCGACCACCGCCTCCCCGAGATGTACGCGGGGGAGCGGCGGACCTCAGGCTCGCTGCCCGCGCCGCACCCGGCCGCCTGCCGGCCCGCGGCGGTGGCGGCCGCCGCGCCGGTCCACCTGCTGACCGTGCTGATCGGCGTCCGCCCGGACGCCCCCGGCCGGACGGTCGCCCTGCATCCGCTCCGCTCGGCCCCGCTCGGCGAGGTCCGGCTGTCCGGACTGCGCGTCGCGGGCGAGCCGTTCGCGGCCCGCGTCGGCAGGCTCGGTCTCGGCATGGTCGAAGAAGCGGCCCCCGGCCTCCAGCTGGGGGTGTGAGGAATGGAAGGTGATCCTTCCCGCAGGCGTGTTTATCGTCAGGGAGACGACTATGATCGCCGCATGCCTCCCTACGACCCGTCGGCCTTTCCGCCCTTCGCTGTCACCGTCGACCTGGTCGTGCTCACCGTGCGGCGCCATGCCCTGTGCGCCCTGGTCGTGAAACGGGGTGAGCAGCCCTTCCAGGGATGCTGGGCTCTGCCGGGCGGCTTCGTCCGGGAGAACGAGGACCTGGACGGTGCCGCCGCGCGCGAGCTGGTGGAGGAGACCGGGCTCTGCGTGCACGACCCGGGCGCCCCCGGGCCCGTACCCGGGACCGGGGCGCATCTGGAGCAGCTCGCGACCTACGGGGCGCCCGACCGGGACCCTCGCATGCGCGTGGTGAGCGTGGCTCATCTGGCGTTGGCCCCGGACCTTCCGGCGCCGCGCGCGGGCGGTGACGCCAACAGCGCGCGCTGGGCACCCGTCGAGGACCTGCTCGTACCGGAGGGGGCCGGAGCGCACGAGGACGGGCAGCCGGAGCCGCTCGCCTTCGACCACGCCCGGATCCTGGCCGACGGGGTGGAACGCGCCCGCTCCAAGATCGAGTACTCCTCGCTGGCCACGGCGTTCTGCCCGTCGGAGTTCACCGTCGGTGAGCTCCGCCGGGTCTACGAGGCCGTGTGGGGGGTGGCGCTCGACCCGCGCAACTTCCACCGGAAGGTGACCGGCACGCCCGGCTTCCTCGTTCCGGCCGGCGGCACCACGACCCGTCAGGGCGGCCGCCCCGCCCAGTTGTTCCGTGCTGGTGGGGCCACCCTGCTGAACCCGCCGATGCTCCGCCCGGAGGTCTGACGGACGGTTCCCGGGCCGCTCCGAGTCATCAACCCTGCGCCAAAAGTCCGAAATGTGGCGTTATCTTGCTGGGGTAGCCGCCCTGCCGCGGAGCGGTCTCACCTACCCGCGAGAGAAGCGATGCTCCAGGCCATCGGACTCACCAGTACCCCCCGCCGGGACCGCCCGCCCGCCGTGGACGATCTCACCTTCGAGGCCCGGCCGGGCACCGTCACCGCCCTGCTCGGGCCGGCCGGCTCCGGCAAGACCACCACCCTGCGCCTCATGCTCCAGCTCGAACCGGGCCGCGGCGTCACCTACTTCCGGGGCCGGCCGCTGCACCGCGTCGCACGCCCGGCCCGCGAGGTGGGCGTTCTCTTCGGCGACGTCCCCGGACACCCCTCACGCACCCTGCGCAGCCAGCTGCGCATGCTCTGCGCCGCCGCCGGAGTGCCCGGCGGCCGGGCCGACGACATGCTCCGGGCGGTCGGCCTCACCGGCGTCCACGACCAGCGGATCGGCACGCTGCCGCTCGCCATGGACCGCCGACTCGGCCTCGCCTCCGCCCTGTTGGGCGACCCACACGCACTGCTGCTCGACGAACCCGCCGCCGGACTCTCCGTACGCGAGAGCGCCTGGCTGTACGAACTGCTGCGCGCACACGCCGACGAGGGCGGCACCGTGCTCTACACCACCACGGACGCCAAGGACGCGGCCCGCAACGCCGACCGGGTCGTCGCCCTCGACGGCGGGCGGCTCGTCGCCGACCAGGACGCCGCCGAGTTCGCCCGCACCCGGCTCCGGCCCCGCGTCGCCGTCCGCACCCCGCACGCGACCCGGCTCGCCGCCGTCCTCGCCCAGGAGTCCCGCGCCGCCCGCCGCCCCGTCGAGATCGTCACGGAGGGTGGCAACCGCCTCTCCGTCTACGGCAGCGACTGCGCCACCGTCGGCGAGAGCGCCTTCCGCAACGGCGTGCTCATCCATCGACTGGCCGACGAGACCGGCGACAGCCGTCCACCCGCGGACGCTTCCGCGCCCCACCCCGCCGCTCCGGCCACCACCACGCCCCATCCCGCCGCTCCCGACCACTCGCCCGCCCCTGCGGCCCCCCGACGGGCCCCCGAGGCCGCCCCCGACCAGGCCCCCGAGGTCGCCCCGGAGGGGCGGCCCGCCGTCCGCCGGCGCCGCGCCCTGAACCGTTCGCCGCTGCGGCCCCTGCGTTACGAGATCCGCCGACTGCTCGGTGTGCCCTCCACCCTTCTCGTCGTCGTGGGCGTCCTGCTCGTCTCCGTGACCCTCTCCGTACTGCTGGCCCGCAGTGGGCGCACTCCGCTGCCCGCCGTCCTGGCCGGCTGGCCCGGGATCTCCCCGCTCCCGCCGGCGGCGCTCGGGGCGGGGCTGCTCGGCGCCTTCTCGTTCGCCGAGGAGTACCGCTACCCCGCGCTCACCACCGGGCGCGGCGCCGTCCCGCGCCGCCTGGGCCTGCTGCTCGCCAAAATGGCCGTCGCGGCGGCCGTCGGCGCGGTCCTCGCGGTCCTGGCCGTCGTCGTCGACCTGGAGGCGCTGCGGCTCGTCTACGGCGGCGAGTTGATTCCCGTACCCAGGAACTGGGCGACGCTGTCGGCGAATTGGTTCGGGCTCGTGATCGGCTGCGCCTGGGCCGGGGTGCTCGGTGCCGGCGTCTTCCGGGCCGCGGCGGCCGGGGTCGCCGCGGTCCTCGCCGTACCGGTGCTCCTCGCCCCGCCGCTGCGGACGGCACTCGCGGGGGCGTCCGGGCGCTCCGTTGCGGGACTTCCGGCCCGGCTCCGCGAGTTCGCGAGCGTCGAGTGGTCCTCGGCCGCGGACCGCTGGGTCATGGGGGCGCTGAAGGTGGTCGGACAGCCCGTAGGGGTGGCGCTCGCGCTGACGTTGACGGTCCTGCTCTGCGCCTATGTGCTCACGGGCCTTCGCGGCAGGGCCCGTTGGTGATCACAGTCGGACCGAAAGATTCCGGTTTGCCGCCAACTCCCTTGGGGAGTGCCCTTTATGTCTGATTAATCGTCAATTGTGTAGGGGGTGCCGATCACCCTTTCGTGTGCTTTTCACCAAAGACCTCAAGGGTCACGAGAGGCACGCCGACAAAGGATGCGTGAGTACCCTTGCGCACACGATGATGACCGCCGCCCGTTCCGTCGAGTCCGGCCTCGGCGCCCCGGGCGATCTCGACCGCTACCCCTACGCGGAGGCGCCGGGAGCCGACCGCGTCGGCCCGCCCGCCTGGGAGGGGGCGGAGACGGACCTCGGCCGCGTCGGCCGCAGGACCGCCGGCAACCGTGGCCGCGGACTGCACGGACAGCTCGTCCAGCAGCTCGGCCAGATGATCGTCTCGGGCGACCTCGGTGCCGACCGCCCCCTCGTGCCGGAGGAGATCGGACAGCGCTTCGAGGTCTCGCGCACCGTGGTCCGCGAGTCGCTGCGCGTACTGGAGGCCAAGGGCCTCGTCAGCGCCCGCCCCAACGTCGGCACCCGGGTCCGGCCGGTCAGTGACTGGAACCTCCTCGACCCGGACATCATCGAGTGGCGCGCCTTCGGTCCGCAGCGCGACGACCAGCGCCGCGAGCTGAACGAGCTGCGCTGGACCATCGAGCCCCTCGCCGCCCGGCTCGCCGCCGGTCACGGGCGTGAGGACGTCCAGCAGCGCCTCGCCGACATGGTCGAGATCATGGGCCACGCCTACGCCCAGGGCGACGGCATCACCTTCTCCCGCGCGGACGCCGAGTTCCACGCCCTGCTCATCCAGCTCGCGGGCAACCGCATGCTGGAGCACCTCTCCGGCATCGTCGCCGCCGCGCTCCAGGTGTCCGGCGCCCCCGTCACCGGCTGCGACCGCCCCGGCGAGGCCTGCCTCGTGCACCACGCCCGGATCGTCGACGCCCTCGCCGCAGGGGACGCCCACGGCGCCGAGACGGCCATGCGCCAGCTGCTGACCGTCCACCCCGAGGTGGACCGGGTCGTCCCGGCTCCCCGCGAGCACTGACGCGCGCCGTGGCACCGCGGCCGGTAGGGGTGGGAGGCACCCGTCGCGTGCCGCCGGACCCGAGCGGAGCCCGGGGGCGGGAGACCGTCCCCGGTTGCGCCAGGGCCTGGCGGCGCGAGGGCGTCGCGGGGCCGGTCGCACCTGGACCCGCGGGCAGAGCGGCACCGGCGAGCCGTGCCGTACCGGCGGACCGTGCCGGGCGGGCGGGGCGTGTCGCACCGGCGAGTCGTGCGCGCCGGGCCTGCCCTGTCGACCGGGCCGGGCCTGTCGGGCGGGCGGATCATGCCGATCGGGTCGATCGCGCCGAGTCGGGATGATCATGTAGATCCCGGCTGATCGGGCCGATCGAGTCACGTTCCGACCGTTTCGTTCAATAATGGGCGTGAATGAGGTGTGACTCGGGCCACGCGGATTGGGCGTAACACTCCTGGGAGCCGCGCGATGACCTAAGAGGTGACAGCCGAGGAAGGAATACAGCCGCCCCTGAGGGCGCTGTCCAGTTCCCCGGTCCAGCCCGCGCCGTCGGCACATCCCAGGCCGACGGTCGTCGGCTCCAGCCTGATCCAGGGCGGGGCCGGAAGCCGTTTTCCATCGTTCCGAGAGGTTGTTCGTGTCGGCCAGCACATCCCGTACGCTCCCGCCGGAGATCGCCGAGTCCGAGTCTGTGATGGCGCTCATTGAGCGGGGAAAGGCTGATGGGCAGATCGCCGGCGATGACGTGCGTCGGGCCTTCGAGGCTGACCAGATTCCGCCAACCCAGTGGAAGAATGTTCTGCGCAGCCTCAATCAGATCCTCGAGGAAGAGGGTGTGACGCTGATGGTCAGTGCAGCGGAGTCGCCGAAGCGCGCCCGCAAGAGCGTCGCTGCGAAGAGCCCGGCCAAGCGCACCGCCACCAAGACCGTCACCGCCAGGACGACCGTGACGAAGACCGTCTCGGCCGCCACCGCGGCCCCGGCGGCCGAGAGCGCGGACTCGTCCGACGAGGCCGGCTCGCCCGCCAAGAAGGCCGCAGCCAAGAAGACCGTCGCCAAGAAGACGGTCGCCAAGAAGACCGTCGCCAAGAAGACGGCCGCGAAGAAGACGTCCAAGAAGGACGACGAAGAGCTGATCGAGGGCGAGGAGCTGCTCGAGGACGCCGCCCCCGGCAAGGACGAGGAAGAGACCGAGGGCGAGAACAAGGGCTTCGTCCTGTCCGACGAGGACGAGGACGACGCCCCGGCCCAGCAGGTCGCCGTCGCCGGTGCCACCGCGGACCCGGTCAAGGACTACCTCAAGCAGATCGGCAAGGTCCCGCTGCTCAACGCCGAGCAGGAGGTCGAGCTCGCCAAGCGCATCGAGGCCGGTCTGTTCGCCGAGGACAAGCTGGCGAACTCCGACAAGCTGGCCCCCAAGCTCAAGCGCGAGCTGGAGATCATCGCCGAGGACGGCCGCCGCGCCAAGAACCACCTCCTGGAGGCCAACCTCCGTCTGGTGGTCTCGCTGGCCAAGCGCTACACCGGCCGCGGCATGCTCTTCCTGGACCTGATCCAGGAGGGCAACCTGGGTCTGATCCGTGCGGTCGAGAAGTTCGACTACACCAAGGGCTACAAGTTCTCCACGTACGCCACCTGGTGGATCCGTCAGGCGATCACCCGCGCCATGGCCGACCAGGCCCGCACCATCCGTATCCCGGTGCACATGGTCGAGGTCATCAACAAGCTGGCCCGTGTGCAGCGCCAGATGCTCCAGGACCTGGGCCGCGAGCCCACCCCGGAGGAGCTGGCCAAGGAACTCGACATGACCCCCGAGAAGGTCATCGAGGTCCAGAAGTACGGCCGTGAGCCGATCTCGCTGCACACCCCGCTGGGCGAGGACGGCGACAGCGAGTTCGGTGACCTCATCGAGGACTCCGAGGCCGTCGTCCCGGCCGACGCGGTGAGCTTCACGCTGCTGCAGGAGCAGCTGCACTCCGTGCTCGACACGCTCTCCGAGCGTGAGGCGGGCGTCGTATCCATGCGCTTCGGTCTCACCGACGGGCAGCCGAAGACGCTCGACGAGATCGGCAAGGTCTACGGCGTGACGCGTGAGCGCATCCGTCAGATCGAGTCGAAGACCATGTCGAAGCTGCGTCACCCGTCGCGTTCGCAGGTGCTGCGCGACTACCTCGACTGATCCTTCGCAGACGACGTGCCCAAGGCCCGGTCCCCCGAAATGGGGGCCGGGCCTTCGTCGTGCGCGCGTGCGGCGGAGGCGGGTGTGGACGACTCTGGGTGAACCGACATCACCGGAGAGTCAGGAGGCTTCATGAGTCGTCCCATCGCCCGAGCATTGACCGGTGCCCTGGGCCTGATCGCGACGGCGGCGCCGCCGTTCGCCGCCGCCGCACCCGCGGTCGCGGACAGTGTCGTGGTCGGCGGTCAGCCGGCCCGGATCGCCGACGCGCCGTGGGTCGTCGCGCTCTCCAGCCGTGACCGGTTCGGGGGTACGCGGGCGGGACAGTTCTGCGGCGGGGTGGTCGTCGCGCCCACCAAGGTGCTCACGGCGGCCCACTGCCTGGGCCGTGAGGCCCTCGGGGGCGAGCCCTGGCAGGTGCCCGACTTCAAGGTCATCGCGGGCCGTACGTCGCTGCGTGGACCCGGCGGGGAGGAGGTCCGGGTCTCCGGAACCTGGGTCAACCCGGACTACGACCCGTCGACCAACTCGGGGGACCTGGGGGTCCTCACCCTGGAGAAGGCCCTGCCGGCCTCGTACGTGATCGCGGTGGCGGCACCGGGCGACGCCGCGCAGGAGCCGGGGACGGCGGCCGACGTCTACGGCTGGGGCGACACGACCGGGAACGGCACGTACGCGATGTCGCTGCGCTCGGCACAGGTGCAGGTGCTCCCGGACGCGGCCTGTGAACGCGCGTACCCGGGCCGTGTCGGTGTGGCGTACCGCGGCGACACCATGGTGTGCGCGGGTGATCCCCAAGGGGGCAGGGACGCCTGCCAGGGGGACAGCGGAGGCCCGTTGGTGGCCAAGGGCCGGCTGATCGGCCTGGTGTCCTGGGGAAGCGGCTGCGGTCAGGCGGAGAACCCGGGGGTCTACACGCGGGTCTCCACGGTGCTGCCGCAGCGTTACTGACGGTGGGGGAGCGACGTTCCCGGCCGAGTGCTCCCGCACCGGCCCGGCGGCAGCGCTCCTGAGGGTGCGAGAACGGGCGGCCACCCCCCTGGTGCTGCGGGGGTGGCCGCCCGTCGGCCGGTCTTCAGGTACCGGCTCCTGGCTCGTCGTGGATGAGAAGCGTCAGTGCTCGTCGCCCATCGTGCGGGCCGGCACATCCGTGAGCCGGTCCGTCTCGTCCTGTATTTCTGCGGCGATCTTCTTGAGTTCCGGCTCGAACTTGCGTCCGTGGTGGGCGCAGAAGAGCAAGTCACCGCCGCTCGTCAGGACGACGCGCAGGTATGCCTGGGCGCCGCAGCGGTCGCAGCGGTCAGCGGCCGTCAGGGGGCTCGCGGGTGTCAGAACAGTAGTCACGTCGCCTCTTCTCTAGCTCGACGAGCTGTCGTACCAGGGTCAACATCCAACCAGGCCGAAAACGTTCCCGCTCGTGGCTTTTCCTCGAAACTTCTTCGCAAGGTGGCTGTCTGCTGCCGGTTGGCGGCGAATGAGCCGTATTGCATCGCTCTACGGGTTTCGCATTGCTGTGTGTGGTCGCATCCTCCCGGCGGGTTGCCGGTTGTTCATGAGGACGTGCCCGAACCCTAAATGGTTCATGCCTGGAAGGGAACGTGATGTTCGCGTCACCCCATCGAGGGATCGAACATCCATACGACCCTGGACTAGCATGAGGAATCAGGTGGGTGGCGTGACAACGGCTCTACCAGGCATCGGTACCCTCTGACCGGTGACCGACGCCGGGCCTTACCCCACCGGGCCAGATTTCAAATTCAGCGAGGAGCGAACCGCGTGACCGCCGAGACGTCCGTGCCGTCCAGTGCGCTGCTGACCGCAGACCGTGACGGTTCCAACTACACCGCGCGGCACCTGCTCGTCCTGGAAGGGCTCGAAGCCGTTCGCAAGCGACCCGGTATGTACATCGGGTCCACCGACAGCCGTGGCCTGATGCACTGCCTGTGGGAGATCATCGACAACTCCGTCGACGAGGCTCTCGGTGGCTACTGCGACCACATCGACGTCATCCTCCACGAGGACGGCTCCGTCGAGGTCCGTGACAACGGCCGTGGCATCCCCGTCGACGTCGAGCCCAAGACCGGGCTCTCCGGCGTCGAGGTCGTCATGACCAAGCTGCACGCCGGCGGAAAGTTCGGCGGCGGCTCGTACGCGGCCTCCGGTGGTCTGCACGGCGTCGGCGCCTCCGTGGTGAACGCCCTCTCCGCCCGCCTGGACGTCGAGGTCGACCGCAACGGAGCCACGCACGCGATCAGCTTCCGCCGCGGCGTCCCCGGGATGTTCACCGAGCAGGGCCCCGACAGCCCCTTCGACTCGTCCGGCGGCCTCCTCAAGGGCAAGCGCGTCCCCAAGACCCGCACCGGCACCCGCGTGCGCTACTGGGCCGACCGCCAGATCTTCCTCAAGGACGCCAAGCTCAACCTGGAGACGCTGCACCAGCGCGCCCGCCAGACCGCCTTCCTCGTGCCCGGCCTCACCCTCGTCGTCCGCGACGAGCGCGACCTGGCGGGCGTGGGCAAGAGCGAGGAGACGTTCCGCTTCGACGGCGGCATCAGCGAGTTCTGCGAGTTCCTCGCCCAGGACAAGGCCGTCTGCGACGTGCTGCGCCTCACCGGCCAGGGCACCTTCAAGGAGACCGTCCCGGTCCTCGACGACCGCGGCCACATGACCCCCACCGAGGTCACCCGTGAGCTCGGCGTCGACGTCGCCCTGCGCTGGGGCACCGGCTACGACAGCACGGTCAAGTCCTTCGTCAACATCATCGCCACCCCCAAGGGCGGCACCCACGTCTCCGGCTTCGAGCAGGCGATCACCAAGACGGTGAACGAGGTGCTGCGCTCCGCCAAGATGCTGCGCGTCGCCGAGGACGACATCGTCAAGGACGACGCCCTGGAGGGCCTCACCGCGGTCGTCACCGTCCGCCTCGCCGAGCCGCAGTTCGAGGGCCAGACCAAGGAGGTGCTCGGCACCTCCGCGGCCCGCCGCATCGTCGCCACCGTGGTCGCCAGGGAGCTCAAGGCCTTCCTGACCTCCACCAAGCGCGACGCCAAGGCCCAGGCCCGCGCCGTCCTGGAGAAGGCCGTCGCCGCCGCCCGCACCCGGATCGCGGCCCGCCAGCACAAGGAGGCGCAGCGCAGGAAGACCGCGCTCGAGTCCTCCTCGCTGCCCGCCAAGCTGGCCGACTGCCGCAGCGACGACGTCGAGCGCAGCGAGCTCTTCATCGTCGAGGGAGACTCCGCGCTCGGCACCGCCAAGCTGGCCCGCAACAGCGAGTTCCAGGCGCTGCTGCCCATCCGGGGCAAGATCCTCAACGTCCAGAAGTCCTCCGTCTCGGACATGCTCAAGAACGCCGAGTGCGGTGCGATCATCCAGGTCATAGGGGCGGGCTCGGGTCGCACCTTCGACATCGACGCCGCCCGGTACGGCAAGATCGTGCTCCTGGTCGACGCCGACGTCGACGGCGCCCACATCCGCTGCCTGCTGCTGACCCTCTTCCAGCGCTACATGCGCCCCATGGTCGAGGCCGGCCGGGTCTTCGCCGCCGTGCCGCCGCTGCACCGCATCGAGCTGATCCAGCCGAAGAAGGGCCAGGACAAGTACGTCTACACGTACTCGGACGGCGAGCTGCGCCAGACGCTCCTCGAGTTCCAGCGCAAGGGCGTCCGCTACAAGGACTCCATCCAGCGCTACAAGGGCCTCGGCGAGATGGACGCGGACCAGCTGGCGGAGACCACGATGGACCCGCGCCACCGCACCCTGCGCCGGATCAACATCGGCGACCTGGACTCGGCCGAGCAGGTCTTCGACCTCCTCATGGGCAACGACGTGGCTCCCCGCAAGGAGTTCATCACCAGCTCCGCGGCGACCCTCGACCGCTCGCGCATCGACGCCTGATGTCCGCGCCTGACGCCTGACTCCTGACGCCTCACGCGCGGTGCCCGACGGGTGCCGCCGCGCCCGACGGCACTCCTTGACCGGTCCGTCCGATATGCCTATCGGACGGACCGGTCAGGCGTATCGGGGTATCCGTCACCTAATGGGGTGAAGAGTGCGGGAGAAGAGTCCGGGATCTTCCCGCTCTGTCCATCCTTGGGCACGCGGCCGAAACGGTTCGCTGACAAGGAGAGTTCACCAGTGGAGAAGCAGGAGGGGCGCGACCCCGCGGCGGTGCGGATCGACGACCCCTGGTACGACGGGCCGGCCGCCGGGCGAGGCGGGCACGACGCGAACGGAGCGACCGCCACGAGACCGCACGGCGGCCTCCCCCGGCAACAGGCGCACAGCGCGGCCGAGATCTATCTGGAGGTCCAGCGCAGCCCCGCCTTCCAGGAGGTGCGCAGCCGCTACCGCCGCTTCGTCTTCCCGGCCGCCGCCGCCTTCATCCTCTGGTACCTCGCGTACGTGGTGGCCGCGACCGCCGCTCCCGGCCTCATGGCCCGGCCGGTCGCCGGAGCGGTGAACGTGGCGATGCTCGCCGGACTCGGCCAGTTCGCCACCACCTTCCTGCTGACCTGGGCGTACGCCCGGCACGCCCGCCTGCGCAGGGACCGCGCCGCCCTCGAACTGCGCTGGGACACCCAGGAGATGACCCGGGGGGTGCGCCGGTGACCGGAAACCACCAGACCCTGTCCCTGCTGCTGTTCAGCGCCTTCGTCGCGGTCACCCTCGGGATCACCACCTGGGTCGGACGCAAACGGCAGGGCTCGGCCGAGGAGTTCTACGCCGGAGGGCGGCTCTTCTCCCCCCTGGAGAACGGGTTCGCCATCGCCGGCGACTACATGTCGGCCGCCTCGTTCCTCGGCATCTCCGGACTCATCGCCCTCTTCGGCTACGACGGCATGCTGTACTCCGTCGGATTTCTCGTCGCCTGGCTGGTCGTGCTCCTCCTCGTCGCCGAACTGGTCCGCAACTGCGGCCGCTTCACCCTGGCCGACGTGGTCGCCTCCCGGATGGCCGAGCGCCCCGTCCGCATCGCCGCCGGGACCTCCTCCGTGACCGTCTCGGTGCTCTACCTCGTGGCCCAGATGGTCGGCGCCGGCAGTCTCGTCGCCCTGCTCCTCGGCGGTACCAGCGAAGCCGCCCGCTCCTGGACCGTGATCGGCGTCGGCGCGCTGATGGTCGTGTACGTGTCGCTCGGCGGCATGCGGGCCACCACCTGGATCCAGATCGTCAAGGCCGTGCTCCTGATGGCCGGCACGATCGCCCTCACCGTGCTCGTCCTGCTGCGCTTCCACGGCGACTTCGACCAGCTGCTCACCGCCGCCGCCGATCGCAGCGGCCACGGCCGGGACTTCCTCGCCCCCGGGCTGCGCTACGGCGGCGACTGGACCGCCCGGGTCGACTTCGTCAGCCTCGGCCTCGCCCTCGTGCTCGGCACCGCGGGCCTGCCGCACATCCTGTCCCGCTTCTACACCGTGCCCACCGCGCGGGCCGCCCGCCGCTCCGTCGTCTGGTCGATCGGCCTCATCGGCTGCTTCTACCTGATGACGATCGTCCTGGGATTCGGTGCCGCGGCCCTCGTCGGACCCGACACCGTCCGCGCCTCCAACAGCGCCGGCAACACCGCCGTACCCCTACTCGCCCTGGACCTCGGCGGCGGCGCCGGATCCACCGGCGGCACCGTCCTCTTCGCGATCGTCGCCGCCGTCGCGTTCGCCACCATCCTCGCCGTCGTGGCCGGGATCACGCTGGCCTCCTCCGCCTCCGTCGCCCACGACCTCTACGCCTCGCTGCGCCGCCGCCACGCCAAGCAGTACAGCGAGGTCACCGTCGCCCGGTGCGCCGCCGCCGGGATCGGGGTGGTGGCGATCGGCCTCGGCCTGCTCGCCCGCGACCTCAACGTGGCCTTCCTCGTCGGCCTCGCGTTCGCCGTCGCGGCCTCCGCGAACCTTCCGGTGCTGCTCTACTCGCTGTTCTGGCGCCGGTTCACGACCCGGGGCGCGGTCTGGTCGGTGTACGGCGGGCTGATCCCGGCCGTCCTGCTGGTGCTGGTCTCCCCGGTCGTCTCCGGGAGCCCGGAGTCCCTCTTCCCGGGCGTCGACTTCCAGCTCTTCCCGTTGCAGAACCCGGGAGTGGTCTCCATCCCGCTCGGCTTCCTCGCGGGCTGGCTGGGCACGGCCACCTCACCGGAGCCGCCGGACGAGGCCCGGCACGCCGAGACGGAGGTACGGGCGCTCACGGGTGCGGGGGCCGTCTGAGGCTGCCGGAAGCGGGGCCGAGGGCGTAGACCGCGGCCAGGACGTCGGCGGAGCCGCCCGCCCCAGCCGTACGCGCGACTCCGCCGCTCGATCCGTACGGCCCCGCCTCCGCCCCGGGTCCGTGCCGCTCAGCGCGTCGCGGAGGCGGCCCACTCGTAGCGGTGCTCGGGGCGGCCCGTCTCCCCGTACTTCAGGGAGAGCCGTACCCGGCCGGTCCGCTCCAGCAGCTTCAGGTAGCGCTGGGCGGTCTGCCGGCTCACCCCGGCCCGCTCGGCGATCTCCTGCGTCGACAGCGCGCCCTCCGCCGCGAGCAGCACCTGCCGGACCAGCTCGGCCGTCGTGGGGGAATGGCCCTTCGGCAGCTCGGGGGCGACCGTGCCCGCCGAGAGCGCCGCGAAGATCCGGTCCACTTCGGCCTGCTCGGCCTCCCCGCCGCCCTCCAGGGCCCGCCGCAGCGCCGCGTACGCCTCCAGCTTGGCCCGCAGCCCCGCGAAGCTGAACGGCTTGACCAGGTACTGCAGCGCCCCGTGCCGCATCGCCGCCTGGACCGTCGCCACGTCGCGCGCCGCGGTCACCATGATCACGTCGCTCTGGTGCCCGAGGGCGCGCAGCTCCCGCACGACCGCGAGGCCGTTGCCGTCGGGCAGGTAGTGGTCCAGGAGGATCAGGTCCACCGGGGCCTCGGCCTCGGCGAGCCGGGCCAGGGCCTCCGCCGCCGAGTGGGCGACGGCGACCACCTCGAAGCCGGGCACCTTGGCCACGTAGGCGGCGTTGATCCGCGCCACCCGCGTGTCGTCGTCGACGACCAGGACGCCGATCACCGCGCCTCCCCGAAGGAGTGGGGCGAGGGCTCCCCGGTGGGCTCCCCGGAGGGCGCGGGCAGCAGCGGCTCTGCCTCGCGCAGCGCCTCGGGCAGGACGACGGTGAACTCCGCGCCCCCGTCCGCGCCGGCGCCGACCCGGGCGTCGCCGCCCCGGCGCTCCGCGAGCCGGCGCACCAGGGCGAGGCCCAGGCCCCGCTTGCCGTGCGCCGGAGGCTCCTTGGTGGTCCAGCCCTCGGTGAAGATCAGCTCGCGCCGGTCGGCCGGGACGCCGGGGCCGCTGTCCGTGACCCGCAGGACGACCGTGCCGCCCTCGGCCCGCAGATCCACGTCCACGGCGGCGTGGGCCGTGCCGGAGGCGGCGTCCAGGGCGTTGTCGACGAGGTTGCCGACGACGGTGACCAGCTCGCGCGGGTCGACCAGGCGGTCCGGGAGCAGCGAGCCAGGGGTGATGCGCAGCGACACGCCCCGCTCGGCGGCGACGGTCGCCTTGCCGACGAGCAGCGCGGCGACCAGCGGGTCGCGCACCTTCTCGGTGACCTGCTCGGCGGTGGTGCGGTGCACCCCGACCACCTCGTTGACGAAGTCGGCCGCCTCCTCGTACATCTCCAGTTCCAGCAGGCCGAGCAGCGTGTGCAGCCGGTTGGCGTGCTCGTGGTCCTGGGCGCGCAGGGCGTCGATCAGACCGCGCGTCGAGTCCAGCTCTCGGCCCAGCCGCTCCAGCTCGGTGCGGTCGCGCAGCGTGGCGACCGCGCCGCCGTCGTGGGTGGGCATCCGGTTGGCGATCAGCACCCGGCTGCCGCGCACCGTCACCAGGTCCTCGCCGGTGGCGCGCCCCGCGAGCACGTCCGCGGTACGGCCGGAGCCCAGCACCTCGTCCAGCGGGTGTCCGGTCGCCTCGGGCCCGAGGCCGAGCAGCCGCTGGGCCTCGTCGTTCATGAGCCGGATCCTGCCCGTGCGGTCGAGGGCCACCACGCCCTCGCGGATGCCGTGCAGCATCGCCTCGCGCTCGGCGAGCAGGGCCGAGATGTCGGAGAAGGCGAGGTCATGGGTCTGCCGCTGGAGCCTGCGGGAGATCAGATAGGCGGCGAGCGCGCCCGCCGCGAGGGCACCCCCGGCGTACGCGAGGAGGCCGGGGATCGCGGCCAGGAGCCGGTCGCGGACGCTGTCGTACTCGATGCCGACGGACACCGCGCCGACGATCTCGCCCCGGGCGTCCCGCAGCGGCGCCTTGCCGCGCGCGGAGCGGCCCAGGGTGCCGCTGTCGATCTCCATCACCTGGTGGCCCGCGAGCGCCTCGCTGGGGTCGGTGGAGACGATCCGGCCGATCTGGACGGGGTCGGTGTGGGACCAGCGGACCCCGTGCGTGTCCATCACCACCACGTACTCGGCGCCCGTGGACCGCCGGATCCGCTCCGCCTCCGCCTGCACCGGGCCCTGTGCGGAGGGCCGGGTGGTCGCCAGGTCGGCGGCCATCCGCGAGGAGGCCGTGGTCTGGGCGATGGCGAGGGCGCGGCGCATCGCCTGGTCGTCGAGCTGGGCGCTCAGCGGGGCCAGGAAGAGGCCGGTGGCCAGCACGGTCACGCCGGTGGCGATGGCCAGCTGCATCAGCAGGACCTGCGAGAACATCCGCCGCGGCCACCCGAACCTGCGCCGGCGGGCGGGCGGCCGCGCGGGGGGTCCCCCCGGACGGGGTCCGGGGAAGGCGACTGCGGGGCTCATGCCGGAAACGGTACGGGGACGAGGGCGCCCGCCGGAAATGCCGCTGCCCGGATCCGGGGCAGGGCCTGCCTATCCTGGAGGCTTCGCGCGCGGGCTCCGACGACCCGTGCGGGCACCGCAGGCCCGGAGGACAGCACCCTTGACCACCCAGCAGATCCCCGTCGTCGTCCTGGCAGGGTTTCTCGGGGCGGGGAAGACCACCCTGCTCAACCATCTGCTGCGCAGCGCGCGCGGGACGCGGATCGGGGTCATGGTCAACGACTTCGGCGACATCGGCATCGACGCCATGACCGTCGCAGGCCAGGTCGGCTCCACCGTCTCCCTGGGCAACGGCTGTCTGTGCTGTGCGGTGGACGCGAGCGAGCTCGACGAGTACCTGGAGGTGCTCACCCGCCCGGAGGTCCGTCTGGACGTCATCGTGATCGAGGCCAGCGGGCTCGCGGAGCCGCAGGAGCTGGTCCGCATGCTGCTGGCCAGCGAGAACGAGCGGATCGTGTACGGCGGGCTGATCGAGGTGGTCGACGCCGCCGAGTTCGCCGCCACGCGCGCCCGGCACCCGGAGACCGACCGGCACCTCGCCGTGGCCGACCTGGTCGTCGTCAACAAGGCCGACCGGGTCCCGGCGGAGGAACTCACCGGCGTCCGTGAGACGGTCGCCGCACTCGCCCCGAGGGCCGCGGTGATCGAGGCCGCGCACGGGCGGATCGACCCCGAGCTGCTCTTCGACCGGGTCGTGCCCGAGGACGAGATCGAGGGCCAGATGTCCATCGAGGACATCCTGTACGGACCCGAGGACGAGGGGGCCGGGCACGCCCACCCGCACGCCGCCTACGACACGGTCTCCCTGAGCACGGCGACGCCGCTGCACCCGCGCCGGCTGATGTCCTTCCTCGACGGACGTCCCGAGGGCCTCTACCGCCTCAAGGGCTTCGTCGACTTCGGCACCGCCGACCCGGCCAACCGCTACGGCGTCCACGCGGTCGGCCGCTTCCTGCGCTTCCGGCCGGAGCCGTGGCCGGCCGGAGAGGAACGGCTGACCCAGCTGGTCCTCATCGGCACCGGCGTCGACGCGGCCGCCCTCCGCAAGGAGCTCGCCGAGTGCGAGCAGAACGGTCCGGGGGACACCCCCGACGACCACGCCATGTGGGGCGTCCTGCGGTACGTCCCGGGCAGCGAGGACGAGCCCGGGGACACCCCCTAGCCCCCCGCCGGCGGGTGCGCGGCGCCGAAGGCGGCGAGGTAGCCGGCGAGGCCGTCGCCGTCGGAGCCGGCCCAGCCGACGTACCCGTCCGGGCGGATCAGGAAGAGACCCGTGCCGTACGGCTCGTACGCGGCGAGGCGGGCCGTGCGCACCGAGCCGTCGGCCAGGGGCGGCAGCGGGACGCCGACCGCGAGCAGCGTGAGGTGCGGGCCCCGGAAGACGTCGAAGAGCCGGCCGGCGCCGCACGGGCCGTCGGGCGCCCGGTCCCCGGCGCGCAGGGCACTGTCGGCGAGCCCGGTCCTGGTCTCCACGGTGAGTGGCGAGTCCCGGTAGCCGAGCCCCAGCTGCTGGACCTCTTCGCCGCGCTGGGTGTCCGCGCCCTCGGAGCTCGCCCGGTGCAGGCGGGTGCTGATGCCGAGGACCTCGGCGGCGACGGGCAGCCGCTCCGCCTCGTACGAGTCGAGCAGCGCGGCGGGTGCTCCGTGCCGCAGCACCCGTCCCAGCTTCCAGCCGAGGTTGTACGCGTCCTGGATGCTGGTGTTGAGGCCCTGGCCGCCCGCGGGGGAGTGCACATGCGCCGCGTCGCCCGCGAGGATGACCCGGCCGTCCCGGAACCGGTCGGCCATCGCCGCGCGGGCGCGGAAGTCGGAGGCCCACAGCACCTCGACGACGTCCGTCGCGGCGAGCGGCGTGCGGTCGGCGAGGAGCTCGCGCACCGCGCGGGGAGCGGTGTCCACGGCGGCGGCCTCGTCCTCGAAGGCCGCGATGAGCTGGAAGTGGTCGCCCCCGGGCAGCGGGCACAGAGCCACGGCCCCGCCCGGTGCCTTCGGCCAGACGTGCCAGTTGTCGCGGTCCACGATCGCGTCGGGCGAGAGGCGGACGTCCGCGACGAGCATCGGGCGCGGGTCGACGGTCTCGCCCGTCATCCCGATGCCGAGCGCCCTGCGGACGGTGGAGCGTCCGCCGTCGGCCGCCACGAGATAGGCGGCCCGCACCGTCTCGCCGGTGGACAGCTCCGCCGCGACGGCCTCCTCGGACTGGCGGAACCCGGTGAGGGCCGCCCCGAAGCGGACGTCGCCTCCGAGCTCGCGGAGGCGTGCGTACAGCACCTCCTGGGTGCGTGACTGTGGGATGAGCAGGATGTTGGCGTACGGCACCTGCTCGGTCGGCTCGGAGCGCGCCATCATGTCCCACTCGCCCTGCCGCTCGGCGCCCTCCCAGGCGCGCATCCTCGGGTAGGGCGAGCCCGCCGCCAGGATCCCGGGCAGGGCGCCGAGGTCGTCGAGCACCTCCTGGCTGCGCGGCTGGATTCCCTTGCCGCGCGAGCCGGGGAAGAGCCGGTCCGCCTTCTCGACGAGCAGGGCGCGCACGCCCCGGCGGGCGAGGTCGATCGCGAGCACCAGCCCGGTGGGTCCCGCTCCGACGATGACGACGTCCGTCTCCACGGCCCCCTCGGTCCTCTCCGTCTCCACGGTCTCGATGGTTTCCATGCCGCTGCCTCCGATGCCCACGCCCTTAACGGCGTTAAGTCCCGACATCGGAAGCATCCCCTTAACGCCGTTAAGCTGTCAAGGGGATACCGTGACCGAGTGGCGACCAAGAAGACGACCCGGCTGGACCCCGCATCGGTGGCGGAGACCGCGCTGAGCCTCCTGAACGAGCGCGGACTCGACGGGCTGACGCTGCGCGCGATCGCCCAGGAGCTGAACGTCCAGGCGCCCGCGCTCTATTGGCACTTCAAGAACAAGCAGGCGCTGCTCGACGAGATGGCGACCGTGATGTACCGGCAGATGGTCGAGGACCCCGAGACGCGCCCGCCCGGCGACCTCACCTGGCAGGAGCGGATCCTCGCCGTCAACCGGGGTCTGCGCGCCGGACTGCTGCGCTACCGCGACGGCGCCAAGGTCTACAGCGGGGCCCGCTTCACCGGGACCGACTTCGCCGCGGACATGGAGCTCCAGCTGGGCTCGCTCGTCGACGCCGGCTTCTCGTTGCACCAGGCGGTGCGGGCCAGCACCACGGCGTACATGTACACGCTCGGCTTCGTCACCGAGGAGCAGGGCACCGAGCCGGTACAGGGGCAGCCCCGCGAGGGCTTCGACGTGGAGCGGCGCGCCGAGCGGCTCGCGGACTACCCGCTCGCGGCGGCGGCCGGCGCGGAGCTCTTCGCCGACTACGACGACGGCTTCGAGGAAGGGCTGCGCCTGATCGTCGCCGGGATCGAGGCCGTCTACGCCCCCACCGTGCCCCACCCGGCCTAGGCGGAGGCAGCGCAGAAAGCCCCCTGCCCCGCGCGACGGCGCGGGGCAGGGGGCTTTCGTACGGGTCCGGGACCGGCCTAGCCGATCGGCCCCGCCACGATCTCGACCGGCTTCGCCAGCGGGGTGCCCGAGCCGTCGCGGCGCGGGTCCGGGTCCGGGAGCTCGGACGGAAGGCCGTTCTTCTGGGCGGCGTGCGCCGGGACGGCGCCCGCCCAGGCCAGGACGAGCACGTCCTCGCCCTTCAGGAAGCGCTGGCAGCGCACCCCGCCCGTCGCGCGGCCCTTGCGCGGGTACTGGTCGAACGGAGTGAGCTTCGCCGACGTACCGGCCGAGGCGTCCAGCGTGCCCGTGGAGCCGGCGACCGTGAACACCACCGCGTCCGCCGCCGGGTCCACGGCGGTGAAGGAGATGACCTCGGCGCCCGCCGTCAGCTTGATGCCGGCCATGCCGCCCGCGGGGCGGCCCTGCGGCCGCACCTGCGAGGCCGGGTAGCGCAGCAGCTGGGCGTCGGAGGTGATGAAGACCAGGTCCTCCTCGCCGGTCCGCAGCTCCGTCGCGCCGACGATGCGGTCACCGTCCTTGAGGCCGATGACCTCCAGCTCGTCCTTGTTGGCCGGATAGTCCGGGACCACGCGCTTGACCACGCCCTGCAGCGTGCCGATCGCGAGGCCTGGGGAGGTCTCCGCCAGGGTGGTCAGGCAGACCACCGTCTCGTCCGCCTCCAGGGAGAGGAACTCGGTGAGCGGTGCTCCGCCCGACAGGTTCGGCGCGGCCGCCGTGTCGGGGAGCTGCGGGAGGTCGATCACCGCGATCCGCAGCAGCCGCCCGCCCGAGGTCACCGCGCCGACCTCGCCGCGCTGGGTGGCCGTCACCGAGGAGACGATCGCGTCGTGCTTGACGCGCTTGGCCTCCGGGTCGGCCGGCGGTACCTCGGCCGTGGCCGTCCGGGCGAGCAGGCCCGTGGAGGACAGCAGCACCCGGCACGGGTCGTCCGCGACCTGCAGGGCCACGGTCGCGACGGGGGCGCCCGCGGACTCCAGCAGGACCGTGCGCCGGTCGGTGGCGAACTTCTTCGCGACCGCCGCCAGTTCCGCCGAGACCAGCTTGCGCAGCTCGGCGTCGGAATCCAGGATCCCGGTCAGTTCGTCGATCTCGCCGGTGAGCCGGTCGCGCTCGGTCTCCAGCTCCAGCCGGTCGAACTTGGTGAGCCGGCGCAGCGGGGTGTCCAGGATGTACTGCGTCTGGATCTCGCTCAGGGAGAAGCGCTCGATCAGGCGCTCCTTGGCCTGCGCCGAGTTCTCGCTCTCCCGGATCAGCCGGATGACCTCGTCGATGTCGAGGAGCGCGACGAGCAGGCCCTCGACCAGGTGCAGCCGGTCGCGCTTCTTGCCGCGGCGGAACTCGGAGCGGCGCCGGACCACCTCGAAGCGGTGGTCGAGGTAGACCTCCAGGAGCTCCTTGAGGCCGAGGGTGAGCGGCTGGCCGTCGACCAGGGCCACGTTGTTGATGCCGAAGGACTCCTCCATCGGCGTCAGCTTGTAGAGCTGCTCCAGGACCGCCTCCGGCACGAAGCCGTTCTTGATCTCGATGACCAGGCGCAGGCCGTGGCTGCGGTCGGTGAGGTCCTTGACGTCGGCGATGCCCTGCAGCTTCTTGGAGCCGACCAGGTCCTTGATCTTGGAGATCACCTTCTCCGGGCCGACGCTGAAGGGCAGTTCGGTGACGACGATGCCCTTGCGGCGGGCCGTCACGGTCTCCACGCTCGTGGTCGCGCGGATCTTGAAGGTGCCGCGGCCCGTCTCGTACGCGTCCTTGACGCCGGAGAGGCCGACGATCCGGCCGCCGGTCGGCAGGTCGGGACCCGGCACGAAGCGCATCAGCGCCTCCAGGTCCGCGTTCGGGTAGCGGATCAGATGGCGGGCGGCCGCGATGACCTCGCCCAGGTTGTGCGGCGGCATGTTGGTCGCCATGCCGACCGCGATGCCGGAGGCGCCGTTGACCAGCAGGTTCGGATAGGCGGCGGGGAGCGCGACCGGCTCCCGCTCCTGGCCGTCGTAGTTCGGCGCGAAGTCGACGGTGTCCTCGTCGATGGACTCCGTCATCAGCAGCGCGGCCGGCGCCATCCGCGACTCCGTGTACCGCATGGCGGCCGGCGGGTCGTCGTTGCCGAGGGAGCCGAAGTTGCCGTGGCCGTCGACCAGCGGGAGGCGCATGGAGAAGGGCTGCGCCATGCGCACCATCGCGTCGTAGATCGACGCGTCGCCGTGCGGGTGCAGCTTGCCCATGACCTCGCCGACGACACGGGCGCACTTGACGAACCCGCGCTCGGGTCGCAGGCCCATCTCGCTCATCTGGTAGACGATCCGGCGCTGCACGGGCTTCATGCCGTCGCGGGCGTCGGGCAGCGCGCGCGAGTAGATCACCGAATACGCGTACTCGAGGAACGAGCCCTGCATCTCGTCGACTACGTCGATGTCAAGGATTCGCTCTTCGAACGCGTCGTCCGGCGGCGGTGTCTTCGTGCTGCGGCGGGCCATCGCGGCTGCGGCTCCTTCACCAACAAGGTTGATCTGACGCGGACCATTGTGGACCGTCCCACTGACAAGCGGGACCGCGACCCGGGTCTGACGACCTGCGGGGTCACCGGCGCGCCCCCCTCACGACCCGGAAGAGGGACGTCGGGACGGGACGGGAACTTCGCGAGGTGTCGGCGCGCTTGCATACAGTGGCAGGACTTTTCCACATCGCGATCGAAGGGACGTACATGCCCATGGGTCACACGGCCACGGCCGAGGCCGGCTCCGGCGGCCTGACAGCGACCGAGCACCGGCTGGCCAACGGCCTGCGCGTGGTGCTCTCGGAGGACCACCTGACCCCGGTCGCCGCGGTCTGCCTCTGGTACGACGTCGGCTCGCGCCACGAGGTCGCGGGCCGCACCGGTCTCGCCCACCTCTTCGAGCACCTGATGTTCCAGGGCTCGAAGCAGGTCCACGGCAACGGCCACTTCGAGCTGGTGCAGGGCGCCGGCGGCTCGCTCAACGGCACCACCAGCTTCGAGCGCACCAACTACTTCGAGACCATGCCGGCCCACCAGCTGGAGCTCGCGCTCTGGCTGGAGGCCGACCGGATGGGCTCGCTGCTCGCCGCCCTGGACGACGAGTCCATGGAGAACCAGCGCGACGTCGTCAAGAACGAGCGCCGCCAGCGGTACGACAACGTGCCGTACGGCACCGCCTTCGAGCGCCTCACCGCCCTCGCGTACCCCGAGGGCCACCCGTACCACCACACCCCGATCGGCTCCATGGCCGACCTGGACGCCGCCACCCTGGAAGACGCGCGGAACTTCTTCCGTACGTACTACGCGCCGAACAACGCGGTGCTCTCGGTCGTCGGCGACATCGACCCCGAGAAGACGCTCGCCTGGGTCGAGAAGTACTTCGGCTCGATCCCGGGCCACGACGGCAAGCCCGAGCCGCGCTCCGGCGAGCTGCCCGAGGTGATCGGCGAGCAGCTGCGCGAGGTCATCGAGGAGGAGGTCCCGGCGCGTGCGCTGATGGCCGCCTACCGGCTGCCGCACGACGGCACGCGCGCGTGTGACGCCGCCGACCTCGCCCTGACGATCCTCGGCGGCGGCGAGTCCTCCCGTCTCCACAACCGGCTGGTCCGCCGCGACCGCACCGCCGTCGCGGCCGGCTTCGGGCTGCTGCGGCTGGCCGGCGCGCCCTCGCTGGGCTGGCTGGACGTCAAGACCTCCGGCGGCGTCGAGGTGCCGCGGATCGAGTCGGCCGTCGACGACGAGCTGGCCCGCTTCGCCGCCGAGGGCCCGACGCCCGAGGAGATGGAGCGCGCGCAGGCACAGTTGGAGCGCGAGTGGCTGGACCGCCTCGGCACGGTCGCGGGCCGCGCCGACGAACTGTGCCGGTTCGCCGTGCTGTTCGGTGACCCGCAGCTCGCGCTGACCGCCGTGCACCGGGTCCTCGACATCAGCGCCGAGGAGGTGCAGGAGGTCGCCAAGGCCACGCTGCGCCCGGACAACCGCGCCGTGCTGGTCTACGAACCGGTGGGCGCCGACGCCGACAGCGACGAGGAAGAGGGAGCGGACCAGTGACCGACACGGCCGCGTCTTTGACGAGCATGACCTTCCACCCGCAGCCCAAGCCGGGCGAGGCCACGCCCTGGGCCTTCCCCGCCCCGGAGCGCGGCGCCCTGGACAACGGGCTGACCGTGCTGCGCTGCCACCGTCCCGGTCAGCAGGTGGTGGCCGTCGAGATCTCCCTCGACGCCCCGCTGGACGCCGAGCCCGAGGGCCTGGACGGCGTGGCCACCATCATGGCCCGCGCCCTGTCCGAGGGCACCGACCAGCACACCGCCGAGGAGTTCGCCGCCGAGCTGGAGCGCTGCGGCGCCACCCTCGACGCCGCCGCCGACCACCCGGGCGTACGGGTCTCCCTGGAGGTCCCGGTCTCCCGGCTGCCCAAGGCGCTCGGCCTGCTCTCCGAGGCGCTGATCGCCCCCGCGTTCGACGAGTCCGAGGTCGAGCGGCTGGTGCGCAACCGGCTGGACGAGATCCCGCACGAGTCGGCCAACCCGGCCCGCCGCGCGGCCAAGCAGCTCTCCAAGGAGCTGTTCCCGGCCTCCGCGCGCGTCTCCCGGCCGCGCCAGGGCACCGAGGAGACCGTCGCCGCGATCGACGCCGCCGCCGTCCGCGCCTTCTTCGACGCGCACGTGCGGCCCGCCACGGCCACCGCCGTGGTCGTCGGCGACCTCACCGACGTCGATCTCGACAAGGTGCTCGCCGAGACGCTGGGCGCCTGGACGGGCACCGCGGCCGACCGGCGGCCCATGCCGCCGTTCTCGGCCGACGACACCGGCCGGGTCGTCATCGTGGACCGCCCCGGCGCCGTCCAGACGCAGCTGCTCATCGGCCGCGTCGGCTCCGACCGCCACGACCGCGTGTGGCCGGCTCAGGTGCTCGGCACGTACTGCCTCGGCGGCACGCTCACCTCCCGTCTGGACCGCGTCCTGCGCGAGGAGAAGGGCTACACGTACGGCGTGCGCTCCTTCGGGCAGGTGCTGCGCTCCGACGGCGAGGGCAACGGAGCGTCGCTGCTCGCCATCAGCGGCTCGGTCGACACCCCCAACACGGGCCCGGCTCTTGACGACCTGTGGAAGGTGCTCCGCACCCTCGCCGCCGACGGTCTGACGGACGCCGAGCGCGACGTGGCCGTGCAGAACCTGGTGGGCGTCGCGCCGCTCAAGTACGAGACGGCCGCCTCCGTCGCGGGCACGCTGGCCGACCAGGTCGAGCAGCACCTCGCGGACGACTACCAGGCGCAGTTGTACGCGCGGCTCGCCGAGACCGGCACGGTGGAGGCGACCGCGGCCGTGGTCAACGCCTTCCCGGTGGACCGGCTCGTCACCGTGCTCGTCGGTGACGCGGCGCAGATCGAGGAGCCGGTGCGGGCCCTCGGCATCGGTGAAGTGACGGTCGTGACCGGCTGATTGAGCCGCTGTCACACCGGTTCGGGGACCCCGACGACCTGGTTCGTCGGGGTCCTCCCATTTGTCCGTATTGATAAGAAGTGTGATCTTCTGCCCTGTGGCATGTCTTACAAAAGAGCGCGTCTGTTTGGCGATTGACAGAAGATCGGCCTAGCTTCGATCCGACTGTTCGTCCGCAGTACGACGCCGCATCCGTGGCAACGGACAGTCATCGCCGAGTCCCCGCAAGGCGCGAGCCTGGGGAGCCGGGGACCCATCGCAGTCCCTGGGGTGAATCGGACGCCTTCGCTCAGCGAGCGGAGGGGCCCGTAGGAGACCTTCCTGCTCCGAACCCGTCAGCTAACCCGGTAGGCGAGAGGGAAGGAAAGGATCAGCCACTACATGGCGTTCACCCGTGCCACCGGGAAGCATCGTGGACCGAGCCGTCTGGCGCGCCGCGGAGTGGGCATCGCCGGAGTGGCGACCCTCGCGACGACCGGCGTCATCGGCACCCTGGCCTCCCCGGCGCTCGCCGCCGACACGGAGCCCGTCTCCCCCGAGGACACCGGCCTCACCCAGGTGATCACCGCGGAGTCCCTCGCCGACCGGGTCGACGCCCAGGCCGCCGCCCAGGAGAAGGAAGCGGTCGAGACCGCCGCCCGGGCCAAGGCCGCCGCCGAGGCGAAGCGCAAGGCCGAGGCCCGCGCCAAGGAGCTCCGCGCCGCCAAGGAGCGCGCCGCCCGCGAGGCCGAGCGCAAGCGCCTGAGCGCCTTCCAGCTCCCCGTCTCCGGCTCGTACGTGAGCACCGGCTACAAGACCGGCGGATCGCTCTGGTCCTCCGGCCACCACTCCGGCATCGACTTCCACGCCTCCTACGGCTCCCGGGTCGTCTCCGTGGGCTCCGGCACCGTCGTCGAGGCCGGCTGGGGCGGCGCCTACGGCAACAACATCGTCATCAAGATGAACGACGGTACGTACACCCAGTACGGCCACCTCTCCTCGATCGGCGTCTCCGTCGGCCAGACGGTCACCCCCGGCGAGCAGATCGGCGTCTCCGGCTCCTCCGGCAACTCGACCGGCCCGCACCTCCACTTCGAGGCCCGCACGAGTGCCGAGTACGGCTCGGACATCAACCCGATCACCTACCTCCGTGCGCGCGGGGTCCACGTCTGACGTGTGAATTCTGTGAAGAAGCCCCGGCTCGAACGAGCCGGGGCTTCTTTTTCTTGCCCGAATTACCGGGTGGCATCGGAAATTCCGGCGTCCTGCAATAGAGTTCGCGAGAGTCGCAGGACGGGCGCCACTCGACGGGGTTTCGCGCGGATCAAATACGGAGGTCGGCCATGCGTGTTCCCGCGCACTCGGTATGCACGGCGATCCGGGACGACATCGTCTCCGGCGTCTTCGAGCGGGGCGCCCGGCTGACGGAGGAGCAACTCGCCCGCCGCTACGGGGTCTCCCGGGTCCCGGTCCGCGAGGCGCTGCGCACCCTGGAGTCCGAGGGCTTCGTGGTCACCCGCCGGCACGCCGGTGCCCATGTCGCCGAGCCCACCGAGCAGGAGGCGGCCGACCTGCTCGACGTCCGGACCCTGCTGGAGCCCCTGGGGGCCGCCCGCGCCGCCCAGCGCCGCACCGAGGCCCACCTCAAGGTGCTGCGCGGGCTGGTCCGGCTGGGCCAGGAGCGGGCCAAGCGCGGCCAGGGCGACGACCTGCGCTCGCTCGGCGCCTGGTTCCACGAGACGCTGGCCCAGGCCTCCGGCAGTCCGCCGCTCACCACGCTCCTCACCCAGCTGCGGCACAAGATCGCCTGGATGTACGCGGTCGAGCCCGCCGAGCACCCCGTGGAGGTCTGGGCCGAGCACGGGGCCATAGTCGACGCCGTCGCGCGCGGGGACGCCGAACGGGCCCGCGCCCTGACCGCCCTGCACGTGGAGCGTTCCCTGCCGCTGCACCGGCCGCGGCGAACGGAGCGGGCACGTGTGAGGGTTTCGCAACACGTCGTAAACACCGCGGGTCCACGGAATTAACGCGGGCGCCGTATACAAGAGGAAGACAATGCGGGCGGCTGATCGATTCACGCCGCCTATTCGCACTGCCCGATTCGCGCCGCCCTATTCGCGCGCCCGAACCGCGTGCGCGCGAATTCCGGCTGCTTGATTCCGGTCGATGGGTCGTATCGCAGAAAAGGCCGCATCCGCCGGAATTCCGGCAGGTGCGGCCCTTCGCGATCCGTCGTCGGGGAGGAGACGGGTCAGACGGTCTCGGGGAGCTCCTCGAGACCCTCGGCGACCAGCTTCGCGAGGCGGTCGAGCGCGGCCTCGGCGCCGTCGGCGTCCGAAGCGAGCACGATCTCCTCGCCGCCCTGGGCACCCAGGCCGAGGACCGCGAGCATGGACGCGGCGTTGACCGGGTTGCCGTCGGCCTTGGCGATCGTCACGGGGACGCCGGCGGCCGTGGCGGCACGGACGAAGATGGAGGCGGGACGGGCGTGCAGGCCCTCGGCCCAGCCGACGTTGACGCGGCGCTCAGCCATGGTGGTTGCCCTTCAACTTTCAGCGGTTGTCTAGACCAGTCTCTCACGGGCGGCGACGTGCTCGTACCGACCTTCGGCCCCTTTGGGGGCGGCCGTCAGGCCCTCCCTACCTTGCCCGGCGGCCACCCGCCGCGCGACCGGTGCCGCTGTCGGACCCCGGCCGTACTCTTGCCCCATGCAGAGCGCGTCGGAACAGTCCGAACAGCCGGAACACGCGTATCCCGACCACTGGGAAGCGGACGTGGTCCTCCGTGACGGCGGCACCGCGCGCATCCGGCCCATCACCGCGGACGACGCCGAGCGGCTGGTCAGCTTCTACGAGCAGGTCTCGGACGAGTCGAAGTACTACCGCTTCTTCGCCCCCTACCCCCGGCTGTCCGCCAAGGACGTGCACCGCTTCACCCACCACGACTTCGTCGACCGGGTGGGGCTCGCCGCCACGGTGGGCGGGGACTTCATCGCCACCGTGCGCTACGACCGCATCAACGCCCTCGGGCGCCCCGCCTCCGCCCCGGCCGACGAGGCCGAGGTCGCCTTCCTGGTCCAGGACGCCCACCAGGGGCGCGGGGTCGCGTCCGCGCTCCTCGAACACATCGCGGCGGTCGCGCGGGAGCGGGGCATCCGGCGGTTCGTCGCCGAGGTGCTGCCCGCGAACACCAAGATGATCAAGGTGTTCACGGACGCCGGCTACACCCAGAAGCGCAGCTTCGAGGACGGCTCCGTCCGCCTCCACCTCGACCTGGAGCCCACCGACCGCTCCCTCGCCGTCCAGCGCGCCCGCGAACAGCGCGCCGAGGCCCGCTCCGTGCAGCGGCTCCTCGCACCCGGCTCCGTCGCCGTGATCGGCGTGAGTCGCGCCCCCGGCGGGGTCGGCAGGGCCGTGCTCCGCAACCTCCTCGACGCCGGCTACACCGGGCGGGTCCACGCCGTGAACAGCGCCCTGGGGGAAGGGCGGCACGAGCTGGAGGGCGTTCCCGCCTTCCGGAGCGTCGCCGACATCGGCGAGGACGTCGACCTCGCCGTCGTCGCCGTCCCCGCCGAGCGGGTCCCCGAAGCCGTCGCCGACTGCGGCGAACACGGGGTGCGGGGCCTCGTCGTGCTCTCGGCCGGATACGCGGAGAGCGGGACCCGGGGACGCGAGCGCCAGCGCGCACTGGTGCGCCAGGCCCGCTCGTACGGCATGCGGATCATCGGCCCCAACGCCTTCGGGATCATCAATACGGCCGAGTCCGTACGGCTGAACGCCTCGCTGGCCCCCCAGATGCCGGCCGCCGGCCGCATCGGCCTCTTCACCCAGTCCGGCGCCATCGGCATCGCCCTCCTCGCCGGACTGCACCGGCGCGGCGCCGGACTCTCCAACTTCCTCTCCGCGGGCAACCGGGCGGACGTCTCCGGCAACGACCTCCTCCAGCACTGGTACGACGACCCGGCGACCGACGTCGTCCTCCTCTACCTGGAGTCGATCGGCAACCCGCGGAAGTTCACCCGGCTCGCCCGCCGCACCGCCGCGGTCAAGCCGGTCGTGGTCGTCAAGGGCGCCCGGCACAGCGGCAGCGCCCCGCCCGGCCACCGCGTCCCCGTCACCCGCATCCCGCACGCCACCGTCTCCGAGCTGCTGCGGCAGGCCGGCGTCATCCGGGTCGACACCGTCACCGAGCTGGTCGACGCGGGCCTCCTCCTCGCGGACCAGCCCCTGCCCGCCGGCCCCCGCGTCGCCATCCTCGGCAACTCCGAGTCCCTCGGGCTGCTCACCTACGACGCCTGCCTCACCGAGGGGCTGCGCCCGCTGCGCCCCCTCGACCTGACGACCGGCGCCACTCCCGCCGACTTCCGCACCGCGCTCGCCGCCGCCCTCGCGGACGACGCCTGCGACGCGGTGGTCGTCACCGCGATCCCCTGGGTCGGGGAGAACGGGGCGACCGAGTCCGGCGACGGCGAGGTCCTCGCCGCCGCCCTCCGCTCCGCCGTCGCCGGCGCCCCGGGCGCGGCCAAGCCGGTCGTCGTCGTCCACGTCGAGATGGGCGCCCTGGCCGAGGCCCTGGCGGAGGCGACCCGCACCCGCCCGCCCGGCCGGACCGCACCGCCCTCCGGGTCGCCCGAGGCGGAGCACCCGTCGCCGCCCGGGGCCCCGGCCTCCGCACCGCCGGAACCGGCCGCCCCGGAGGCGCGGACCGAGCAGGGCGAGCCGCCCGCCGCCCGCGCCATCCCCTCCTACCCCGCCGCCGAACGGGCCGTGCGGGCGCTCGCGGAGTCCGTGCGGTACGCGCAGTGGCGTCGGCAGACCGCCGCCGACCCCGGACGGGTGCCCGAGTTCGACACCATCGACGAGACCGGGGCCGCCCGCCTCATCGGACGGGTGCTCGGCGAGGGGGGCGCCGACCCGCGCGGGGTGACCCTCGGCGTCGAGGAGACGGGGGAGCTGCTCGGGCGGTACGGGATCGGCGTCCTGCCCACCCTGCCCGCGCCCACCCCCGACGAGGCCGTCCTCGCCGCCGCCCGGCTCGGCTTCCCCGTCGCCCTCAAGACCACGGCGCCGCACCTGCGCCACCGCCCCGACCTCGGCGGCGTACGGCTCGACCTGGCGACCGAGGAACAGCTCCGCACCGCGTACGCCGAGATCACCGAGACCCTCGGCAAGCCCGAGGAGCTCCAGCCGGTCGTCCAGGCCATGGTCCCGCGCGGTGTCGACACCGTCGTGCGCGCCGCGATCGACCCCGCCGTCGGCGCCGTCCTCTCCTTCGGTCTCGCCGGAGCCGCCTCCGAACTGCTCGGTGACATGTCCCACCGGCTGGTCCCCGCCACCGACCGGGACGCCGCCGACCTCGTCCGCTCGATCCGCACCGCCCCGCTCCTCTTCGGCTGGCGCGGCTCCGCCCCCGTCGACACCCCCGCCCTCGAAGAGCTGCTGCTGCGGGTCTCCCGGCTGGTCGACGACCACCCCGAGGTCGTCGCCATCTCCCTCGAACCCGTCGTCGTCGCCACCCGCGGCGTCTCCGTCCTCGGCGCCACCGTCCGCCTCGCCCCGCCCCCGCCCCGTACCGACCTCGGCCCGCGGCGCCTCCCGAGCTACCAGTGACATGAGTGAGCCGACGAGCCCCGCGGGAGGGCGGGAAGGGGGCCCGCAGCCCCGTAGGATGGAGTCCATGGCAAAGACCGGTACGACGACCCAGGGGCTGCGCGCGGCGATCGAGCGCAGCGGCTACTACCCGGCCCTCGTGGCCGAGGCGGTGGAGTCCGCCGTCGGCGGCGAGGCGGTCTCGTCGTACGTGGTCCACCAGGAGACCACCTTCGACGCGAACGAGGTCCGCCGCCACGTCACCGTCCTCGTCCTGACGGCCAACCGCTTCATCGTCAGCCACACCGACGAGCAGGCCGCCGACACCAGCTCCCCGACGCCGTACGCCACGACGTCCACCGAGTCGGTCAAGCTGGACCGGATCTCCTCGATCGTCGTCAGCCGCGTCGTCGCCAACCCGGAGTCGTACACCCCGGGGACCCTGCCCCGCGAGGTCGTCCTGACCATCGGCTGGGGCGCCGTCTCCCGCATCGACCTGGAGCCCGCCGCCTGCGGCGACCCCAACTGCGACGCCGACCACGGCTACACCGGCAACTCCACCGCCGACGACCTCAGCCTGCGCGTCAGCGACGCCGGTGACGGCCCGGACACCGTCCGCCAGACGCTCGCCTTCGCCCAGGCGCTCTCCGAAGCCACCGCGGACACCGCGGTCAGCCGCTGATGGTCCAGCCCACCGCCGTCGCCCAGGGGTGGCCGGACGAACCCGTCCCGCTCGACCCCGCCACCGCGCCGCTCCCCGAGTACGGCAGCGGCTCCCTCGCCGACCTGCTGCCCACGCTGGTCTCCGGACAGGGCGTGCCCGGCTGCGAGCCGCGGATCGCCGAGCTCGCCCCGGCCGACCGCAACTGCGTCTTCCTCATCGACGGACTCGGCTGGGAGCAGATCAAGGCCCACCCGGACGAGGCCCCGTACCTCACCTCGCTGCTCGGCAGCTCGCGCGGCGGCACCGGCCGCCCGCTCACCGCGGGGTTCCCGGCCACCACGGCGACCTCGCTCGCCTCGGTCGGCACCGGCCGCGCCCCCGGCGAGCACGGGCTCCCCGGCTACACCGTGCGCAACCCGCAGACCGGCGAGCTGATGAACCAGCTCCGCTGGAAGCCCTGGACCCCACCGCGCGTCTGGCAGCCGTACCCCACGGTCTTCCAGCTCGCCCACGAGGCCGGGATCCACACCGCGCAGGTCTCCTCGCCGATATTCCAGGACACCCCGCTCACCAAGATCGCGCTGAGCGGCGGAACGTTTCACGGCAGGCTCTCCGGCGAGGAGCGGATGGACTTCGCCGCCGAGCAGCTGGCCGCCGGCGACCGCTCCCTCGTCTACACGTACTACAGCGAGCTCGACGGCGCCGGACACCGCTTCGGCATCGACTCCGACGCCTGGCGCGGCCAGCTGATGTTCGTCGACCGACTCGTCCAGCGCCTCGCCGAGCAGCTGCCGCCGCGCTCCGCGCTCTACGTCACGGCGGACCACGGCATGGTCGACATCCCCTTCGACGAGGACCACCGGATCGACTTCGACGAGGACTGGGAGCTGCGCGCCGGCGTCGCCCTCCTCGGCGGCGAGGGCCGCGCCCGGCACGTCTACGCGGTCCCCGGGGCCGAGTCCGACGTCCTCACCTGCTGGAGCGAGGTCCTCGGCGACCGGTTCTGGGTGGCGGGCCGGGACGAGGCGATCGCGCTCGGCTGGTTCGGAGACCAGGTCGACGCGCGGGTCCGCGGGCGCATCGGCGACGTCGTCGCCGCGGCCCAGGACGACCTCGCCATCACGGCCTCCGTCAACGAGCCGAACGAGTCTGCCATGGTGGGCATGCACGGTTCGATGACCGCGGCCGAGCAACTCGTGCCGCTGCTGGAAGTACGCTCCTGAGGCCTCGGCCACGCGCCTTCCGCCCCCTCGTCCCGTCCCCGCCCGCACCGTCCCCCCGGCCGCGACCCTGACCCGAAAGGTCCCCGACCTCCCATGCCCGAGCTGGTGTTCTTCTCCGGAACGATGGACTGCGGAAAGAGCACCCTCGCTCTTCAGATCGAGCACAACAGGTCCGCCCGCGGACTCCAGGGCATGATCTTCACCCGGGACGACCGGGCCGGCGAGGGCAAGTTGTCCTCCCGGCTCGGCCTGGTCACCGACGCCGTCGAGGCGGCGGAGGGCTTCGACTTCTACGCGTACCTCGTCGCCCATCTGTCCAAGGGCGGGCGGTGCGACTACGTCATCGCCGACGAGGCCCAGTTCCTCGCGCCCGAGCAGATCGACCAGCTCGCCCGGGTCGTCGACGACCTCGAACTCGACGTCTTCGCCTTCGGCATCACCACC
This sequence comes from Streptomyces sp. NBC_01268, assembly GCF_036240795.1. Taxonomy (NCBI): domain Bacteria; kingdom Bacillati; phylum Actinomycetota; class Actinomycetes; order Kitasatosporales; family Streptomycetaceae; genus Streptomyces; species Streptomyces sp. NBC_01268. The sequence goes on from NZ_CP108454.1 coordinate 6,268,104, forward strand.
GATTTCCGGTCCAAGCTCTTCCCGGGCTCGCAGCGGCTCGTCGAGCTGGCCGACCGGGTGGAGGTCCTCCAGGTCGAGGCCCTCTGCTGGTGCGGCGCCCGCGCCACCCACAACGCGCGCACCGTCGGCGGCGAGATGGTCGTCGAGGGCGCCCAGGTCGTGGTCGGCGACGTCAACGCGGGGGACGAGGTCGGCTACGAGGTGCTGTGCCGCCGGCACCACCGGCGCCGCATGACGGCCTCCTCGGCCCGTGCCGCCGCACTCTCCCCGGACGTCCTGCCGGTCCCGCAGGGCTGAACCACCGGACGTCCTGCCGGTCCCACTGGGCTGAGCACCGGGCGGCTCAGTCGGGGACGGCCCGGAAACGGCGCCGGTACTCCATGGGCGTCGTGTCGAGGCGCCGGCGGAACGCCCGGATCAGGGTGTCCGTCGTCCCGAACCCGCAGAGGGTCGTGATCCGTTCCAGGGTGGCGTCGGTGGACTCCAGCTGATGGCGCGCCCGCTCCACCCGCGCCGACTCGACGTACGCGCTCGGGGTCATGCCCAGCTCGGCCTTGAAGATCCGGGTGAGCTGGCGCTCGCTGATGTGGGCGTTCTCGGCGAGGTCGGCGAGGGTGAGCGGCTCGCCGAGGTGGCGCGTGATGTGGTGGCGCAGGTCCTCGATCCGGCGGGTGGTGGAGACGGGTTCGAGGGGGACGCTGAACTGGCTCTGGCCGCTGGGCCGCTTCAGGTACATCACCAGTTGACGGGCGACGCGCAGCGCCGTGGTCTCGCCGAAGTCGTCGGCGACGAGGGCGAGCGCCAGGTCGAGGCAGGAGCTGATCCCCGCGCCCGTCCACACGTCGCCGTCGCGGATGAAGATCGGGTCGGCGTCGACCTCGACCGCCGGGTGGTCGTCGGCCAGCTGCCGGGCGGTCGACCAGTGGGTGGTGGCGCGCCTGCCGTCCAGGAGGCCGGCGGCGGCGAGGATGTGCGCCCCGACGCAGACGGAGGTCACCCGCCGGGTCCGCGCCGCCAGCTGCCGCACCCGCTCCACCACGCCCGGGTCGACGAGGGCGCGGACCCGGCGCAGGTCGTCGACCTCGACCGCACCGGGCACCAGGAGGGTGTCGATGGGGCGCGCGGCCACCTCCTCGAACGTGACGTCCGGGAGGACCCGCACCCCGGCAGAGGTGGTGACGGGGTCCATCGTCTCGGCGGCGAGGAGCACCCGATAGCCCGTCGCGTCGTCCGTCTCGCGCCGCAGCAGGGCGAACACCTCCGGCGGCCCCGTGACGTCGAGCAGGTCGACGCCCTCGAAGAGAACGATGACGATCAGCCGTCCGACGGCGCTCATGGGGGAATCCGTCCTGTGCGTGAGCCGAGGTGATGTCCGGATCTGCATGTTAGGGCACATCACCGACATGGGGAGGGCGGGCGGACCGGCGGGTGCGGGGAAGGTCCGCGGCGGACGGCCGGGGGCACCCGCTGTTCACCTGAGGTGCGCCCGGGGACCTCCTCCCGCTCGGTCGGGGGTCGTGCGGCTCGGCGGTAATGCGTCTCTACGACGATCTGCCCTACGGCGATCTGCCCTACGAGGATCAGCCCGCCCGGCCGAACCGCCTCTGGAGGACGTGTGCCACCCGCTGCCGAGACCGAGTCCTCCCCGTCCCGGCCGAGGCTCCGGGCGGCGGCCGGTGCCGGTCTCCTCACCGGCCTGCTCTTCTGTCTCGCCGGAGCGCTCGCGGGCAGCTATCCCTTCGGATCCAGGACCCGCAACATCGTCGACCTGGGCCAGCAGTATCTGCCGTTCCACGCGTACTGGCGGAAGCTGCTCCTCGGTCAGACCGAGGGCGACCTGTTCCTCAACTGGTCATCGGGTTTTGGATCCAATTTCCTCGGTGACTTCGGCACCTACCTGAGCAGCCCCTTCGACCTGCTCGTCCTCCTCTTCCCGGCCGACCGGCCCGAACTCGCCCTGTACGTCGTCACCGCGGCCAAGATCGCCGCCGCGGCGGCGGGCATGGCGGCCCTGCTGCTCACCCTGCGTCGTGGCCCCTGGCCGGTGGCGACGGTGCTCGGCACCGCCTACGCGCTCTCCGGCTGGACCTTCAACTACGGTGCCACCGTGCCGATGTGGCTGGACGGGCTCGTGGCCTTCCCGCTGCTGTGTCTGGTGGGGGAGTGGGCCCGCCGCGGACGCCGGCCGGTGCTCGGGCCGCTGGTCGTGGCCGTCGCCTGGTTCGCCAACTTCTACACCGCGTACATGGCGACCGTCGGCGCCGCGGTCGTCCTCGCCGTGCGCCTCCTGACGGCCGACGACACCGGTCCCGGCTCCCGGCCCCGGCCGTCAGGCGCCCTCGCCCGTCGCCCGCGCCTCGCCGCCCTGCTGAGGGCCGCCCGCAGCGTCCTCATCGGCATCGGGCTCGCCGCCCCGCTCGTCGTCGTCATCTTCCTCGCCACCAGGGTCGCCGACCCCACCCCGCCCACCGCCTTCGCCCCCGCGGCCTGGACGGACGTCCTGGCCCGGTTGCTGCCGGCCACGGCGAGCGTGGCCAGCCCGGCGCTGTTCATCGGCACCCCCGCGCTGGCGCTCGCCCTCACCCTGCCCTTCAACGGCGCGGTCGCCGTCCGCGTACGGACCGGCTGGACGGCCGCGATCGTCCTGGTCACGCTGTCCCTCCAGTGGGAGCCGACCCATCTGCTCTGGCACGCCGGAGCCTCGCCCAACGGCATCCCGTACCGCCAGACCTTCGTCCTCTGCGGCCTGCTGCTGATAGGCGCCTGGCTGTCGACGGCCCAGGGGCTGCCCCGGCCCGGGGCCCTCCTCGGCGGCGGCGCGCTGCTCGCGGGGGCCGCCTGGGCCGCCCGCGGCAGCCTCGACATCGACCGCTGGACCTACCCCGCCGCCGCCGGAGCGGCCGTGCTGGCGGTGCTCGCCGCCACGGCGGCCCTGTTCGCCGGTCGCCGGACCGGGAGGGCCCTCCCGGTCCTCGCCGTCCTGCTGCTGCTCGCCGGCCAGGCGGGCGAGACCCTGGTCACCGGCAAGCGCATCGAGGAGCAGCAGCTCGCCAAGGTGTCCTGGGCGCCGCGGGTCGGCCCCTGGCACACCGACATGAGCCGTGCCGTGGCCGAGAAGGACGCCTGGCCGCGCCACCGCACCGACCCCGGCGAGGTCCCCGGCGGCAACGACGTCCTCCTCGTCGGCGGCGAGGGCGCCGACTACTACAGCAGCCTCACCGCCGACACGTACTCCCGCACCCTCGCCGGCCTCGGCTTCGGCTACTACGCCAAGGGCCGGCACCCCGTCAGCCTCGACAACCCCGTCACGGACGCGATCTTCTCCATCGGCACCCGGATGCGCTCGACCCCCGAGGCGCCCCTCGCCGTCGACCGGCTCCCCAGGGCCGCGATCTCCGTCACCGACACCCCGGTGCCGCCGCTCGTCACCGTCCACCCGGAGGCACCCCCGAAGGGGAAGGGCGCCGACTCCGCGTTCGCGCGCCAGGAGCGCCTTCTCGGCCACACCGTGTACGACGTCCCGGACACCAGGCGCGACGGCACCACGCTCACCGCGCGCTGCCCCGCGGGCTCCCAGGTGTGGTTCTGGGGCCCGGAATTCCAGGGCGCCGCCGCCCTGGACGGCCACCCTCCGGTCGATTTCGCCGGCAAGCTGCCGTCCGTCCTCGCCCCCATGCGGCCGCTCGGCACCGTTCCGGGCACCGGAGAGGTCCGCGTGGACCTGACGCCCAAGGCCAAGGCCGGGCCCCGGCTCGAGCTGCCCGCCCACCCCGTCGGCTGCCTCGTCCAGGAACGCCTCACCACCGCCGTACGCGGGCTCACCGCCACCGGCGCGACCGACGTCCGCACCACCGGCCACACCCTCACCGCCGACCTGCCCGCCGGCAGCACCGGCACCGCCGTCCTCGCCGTGCCCCGCGTCTCCGGCTGGCGCTGCGCCGCCGGCGACGCGCCCCTGACGCCAGCCCGCAGCCGCCTCGGCCTCGTCGCCGTCCCCCTCGACGGCCGGGCCACCTCCGTGACCTGCTCCTTCCGGCCGCCCGGGCTCAAGCTGGGCGGCGCGGTCGGCGCGGCGGCCCTCGCCGCCCTCCTGGCCACCGCCTGGCTCCACCGGCGCCGCGTCCGCGAACCGGCAGGACGGCAAGAGTTCACCACCCGTGCACACGAGGCTCGTCCAGCCGAGAAAAGCGCTGTCTAGTCTGCCCGCCAGTACCTGTACGCGAGTACGCGAGTTGGGGATCTCCGAGTGCCGAAACTGTCCGTCGTCGTGCCCTTCCACAATGTCGGGCCCTATGCCCCCGACACCCTGCGCAGTCTCGCGGACAATGCGGATGCGGACACCGAGTTCCTGCTGGTCGACGACCATTCCACGGACGAGACGCCCGACCTCCTCGACCGCTGGAAGGACCGCATTCCACAGGCCAGGGTCATTCGCCACGAGACGAACCTCGGCGTCGCGCAGGCCCGCAACACCGGAATCGACGCGGCCACCGGCGACTACCTCACCTTCCTCGACGGCGACGACTGGTACGCCCCCGGCCACCTGGCCGCCATGACGGCCGGGATCCACCGCCTGGGCTGCGACTTCGCCCGCACCGACCACGTCCTGTCGACCGCGCGCAACCGCCAGATCCGCTACGCCCCGGCCAAGGTGCGCGACGCCGTCATGGACCCCCGGGACGGCATCGCGCCCGCCAGCATGGTGACGATGGTCGACTACCCGTTCGTCCCGTTCGGCATCTACAGCGCCCGTCTGTTCGAAAACGGTGCCTCGCGGTTCGAGACGAAACTGCGGACGGCCGAGGACCGCCTCTGGATCTGGCGGCTGCACCTCACCGCCCGCACCTATGCCGCGCTTTCCCTGCACGGCGTCTTCTACCGGCGCGGAGTCACCACCTCACTCACCCAGATCACCGACAACCGGCAACTGGACTTCATTCCCTCCTACGACCTCCTCCTCGAAGAGGTCTCCCGCGACCGCGACGCGGACCGTTTCCTTCCGAAGGCCGTCCGCACGTACTGCGCGATGATCGCCTTCCACATGGCGAAGTCCGACCAGTACGAGTCGGCCGTGGCCAAGCGGCTCCGGCGCGACGTGACCGACGCCCTGCGCCGGATGCCGCAGCAGGTCCTCGACGAGACCCTCGCGACCATGGACACGACCCGCAGCACCCTCCTGAGGAGCCTGCGCGACACCGGAAAGGCCGCCTGACCATGCCGATCACCGATCGGATCCAGATCTTCCAGGTGTCGACGCTGTACGGGGCCGCCACGGTGTCCGCCGCGATCGACGCCGGGCAGTTCGGCTCCCCGGGCGACGCCCGCCGCCTCCTCCTCGTGTCGAACAACGCCGAGATCCCCGAGACCGCCCTCCGGCTCGACGCCATGACCGGCTACGAGCCGATCGCCGCCCGCTTCGACGAGGTCGTCGACTGGAACGAGGCGATCCACCCGCACCACCCCAGCTCCTGGTCACCCCGCCCCGAGGAGTCCCCCCTCTGGCAGCGCGTGTTCCGCACCGCCTGGGGCCTCGGCACCGCCACCGTCGAGCTCGTCGTGGAGTCGATCCAGGTCAACCCCGCCAAGGCGCTCGCCGCCGTCTTCGCCGAGAGCACCGTGCAGGTCTACGCGGACGGGCTCATGAGCTACGGCCCGACCCGCGACGAGCTGCCCCAGTCCATCGCCTGCCGCATCCGCCGCGTCCTCCATCTCGACCTGGTGCCCGGACTGCGCCCCCTGCTCCTCACGGAGTACGGGGTCGGGGCCGAGCTCGTCCCCGACGAGGCCTTCCGCGCGGTGCTCCGGGAGATCGCCGAGGCCGCCGCGGACGACGCCCGGCTCGCCGCCGCTGCCGCCGCCGAGCCCACCGCCCTGCTGCTCGGCCAGTACCTCGCCGTCCTCGGCATCCTCACCGCCGACGAGGAGGAGGACCTGCACGGGCGCATGCTGCGCGGCGCCGCGGCCGCCGGGCACCGCAGCGTGGTCTTCAAGCCCCACCCGACGGCCCCGGCGCGCTACTCCCGGGCGCTGCACGAGGAGGCCGCCCGCGCGGGCGTCACCCTCACCGTCCTGGACGGGCCCCTGCTCGCCGAGACCTTCTACGAGCGCTGCCGGCCCGAGCTCGTCGTCGGCTGCTTCTCCACCGCGATGCTGACCGCCGCCGTCTACTACGGCGTCCCCGTCGCCCGGGTCGGCACGGAGACCGTCCTCGCCCGGCTGACCCCGTACGAGAACAGCAACCGCGTCCCCCTGACCATCGTCGACCACCTCGTGCCCGACCTGGAGGGCGCCGCCGAACCCCACGTCCCGGGCGCCGCTCCCGACACCCTCGCCCCCCTGGTCCGCGCCGTCGGCTACTGCATGCGCCCTTCCGCGCACCCGGGGCTGCGCGCCGAGGCGGTCCGGTACGTGGAGGAGCGGGGAGAGGAGCTCCACTTCCCGGCGGAGCGGCTGGTGGAGCTGGAGCTGAGGGTTCCGGTCGGGCGGTAGGGCCCGCGGAGGCGGATGCCGGATCGTGGATCGGGGATGCCGGATCGGGGGGATGCCGGATCGGGGATGCCGGATCCGGGATCCGGCCGCCCCGGCCCTCAGCGCCCGCCCGTCGACCGCACCAACGTGAACACCGCCCCCTCCGGGTCCGCCACCAGCGCCAGCCGTCCCGCCGTGCCCTCGCGCGGCGGGCGCAGGACCTGGCCGCCGAGTTCGGTGACGAGCCGGGCGGAGTCGTCCACGTCGTCGACCTCGAAGTACGTCATCCAGTGCGCGCCCCGGTCCCGGGGCAGGGCGGAGCCCACACCGTGCAGGGAGGCGACGGGGCGACCGTCCAGGTGGAGGGTGAGGTAGTCGAAGTCGGCCGAGACGACGGGCTCGACCTCGTACCCGAAGATCGTCTGGTAGAACTTGCCGACCGAGCCCGTCTCGTACGTCAGGAGCTCGTTCCAGACGGGCGTCCCGGGCGGGCCCGCCGTCGCGGTCCCGTGGTGGGCCTCGGCCTGCCAGACGCCGAAGACGGCGCCGGCCGGGTCGGAGCAGAGCACCAGCCGCCCGGCCTCGCCCGCGTCCAGCGGACCCACCGCGACGGTGCCGCCGCAGCAGCGGATGCTCTCCGCGGTCTCGTCGGCGTCGTCGGTGGCCAGGTACGTGGTCCAGGCGATCGGGAGATGCCGGTCCGGGGGCAGCTGGCCGATCCCGGCCACCTCCCGGCCGTCGAGCAGTGCGCGCACGTAGGGCCCGAGCTGCTGCGGGCCGGGTACGAACTCCCAGCCGAACAGTGCGCCGTAGAACTCCTGCGTCGCGTCAAGTCCATGCACCATCAAGCTCACCCAACAGGGTGTACCGGGTGTGCGCCGAGTCGCCTCGGTCATCGTCTTCGTCTCCTCGCCAGTGGCCGTACGAGGTGGGGCCGGCAGGCCGCACAGTGGCTCCCCGGCGGGTCCTGCCCGCCGTCCGCCCGTCGTACACGCGGACCGGCCGGGCGTCCCGTGCCGATCGTTGCACCACGGGACGTGCCGCGCGCCTCGGCGGATTCGGTGCGAGGGACGTTCTCAGGGGGTGGGCTGCGCGAGGATGGCACCCATGAAGCCCATCATCTCCGCAAGCGAACTCGTGAGCGAGTCGGCCGGGGCGACGCCCCCGGTCCTCCTGGACGTCCGCTGGACCCTCGGCGGCCCGCCCGGACGCCCCGAGTACGAGGCCGGCCACCTCCCCGGCGCCGTGTACGTGGACCTGGACGCCGAGCTCGCGGGCCCGCCCGGAAGCGGCGGCCGGCACCCGCTGCCGGACGTCGCCGCCTTCGGTGCCGTGATGCGCCGCGCGGGTGTCTCGGCGGACCGGCCGGTCGTCGTCTACGACGGCGGCCTGGGGTGGGGCGCGGCCCGTGCCTGGTGGCTGCTGCGCTGGGCTGGCCACCCGGACGTCCGGGTCCTGGACGGCGGCCTGGCCGCCTGGACGGGGGAGCTGTCGAAGGACGTCCCGGTACCCGGGGAGGGTGACTTCACGCCCGCGCCGGGTGCCCTCGGCCTGCTCGACGCGGACGCCGCCGCCTCGCTGGCCCGCTCCGGCCTGCTCCTGGACGCCCGCGCGGCGGAGCGCTACCGGGGCGACGTCGAGCCCATCGACCGGGTCGGCGGGCACATCCCGGGCGCGGTCTCGGCCCCGACGACGGAGAACGTCGCCGCCGACGGGCGTTTCCTGCCCGCGGACGCGCTGGCGGACCGGTTCGCCGCCCTGGGCGCCGCCGACGCCCCCGAGGTCGCCGTGTACTGCGGCTCGGGCGTTTCCGGCGCCCACCAGGTGCTCGCGCTGGAGATCGCGGGTATCCCCGCCGCGCTCTACGCCGGCTCCTGGTCCGAGTGGTCCTCCGACCCGGCCAGGCCGGTGGCCACGGGCCCGGACCCGCAGTAGCCGACGCCGCACGGCATGACGAAGGGGCCCGCGCCATCGTGGTGGCGCGGGCCCCTTCTCCGTACGGGAGGCGTCAGTCCTGCTTCTTCCGGCGTGTGCCGAAGACGATCTCGTCCCAGCTCGGGACCGCCGCGCGGCGGCCCGGGCGGACGCCGTCCGCCTCGGCCTGCCGGTCGGTGGTGCCGGTGAGACGGTCGCGGTGTCCCGACACCGCGCGGGGCATCAGGACGTCGGCGTAGGCAGCGCCCGCGCCCGCGGAGGCCGCCGGAGCCGGGGGCTCCTCGGCCTCGACCTCGTCGGACGGCTCCGTGGTGTCCGAAGGCTCGGGGACGATCATGTCGCCACGGAAGCTGGGAACCGCCTCCAGGAGGCTCGTCAGCGAATCGCGCTCCTCCTCCGGCTCGGGCGCGGGCACGGGCGCCCGCTCCAGCTGCCGGTCGAGCGCGCGGTCCAGCGGCCTGTCCCGGGGCAGCCGGGCGATCCGGGGGACGAAGGGGAAACTGGGCTCCGGCGCGGCGGCGAGGGTGTCGTCGGTCTCGCCGATCAGCGCCCGCGCCTCGTCGTCGACGGCCTGGACGAGCCGCCTGGGCGGGTCGTACGTCCAGCTCGCCGTGTGCACCTCTCCGGCGACCCGGTAGACGAGCAGCACCTCCCAGGTGCCGTCGTCGCGGCGCCAGGAGTCCCACTGCACGGTGTCCTTGTCGGCGCCGCGCAGCAGCAGTCGCTCCTGCACGGCTTCGCCGAGCTGGGGGCCGGTGTTCTCGCCGGGACGGCGCACGGGTGTCTTGCGGGCCCGCTCGGCCATGAACGCGCGTTCGGCGAGCACCGGGCCCTCGAAGCGCCGGACCCGGTCGACGGGGATGCCGGCGAGCTGCGCGACCTCCTCCGCGGACGCACCCGCACGTATCCGTGCCTGGATGTCGCGGGGGCGGAGGTGGCTCTCCACCTCGATCTCGATCTGACCGAGGCGCGCGCGGTCGTTGCGCACGGCGGCACGCAGCCGCTCGTCGATCGGAAGTGTGTACTCCGTGCTGTCAGCAGCCTTCAGCACCAGTCGTGTGCCGTCGTTCGAGACGGCCACGACACGCAGTTCGGGCATGGGAACCTCCCGGGTGGTGCCTGCCGACGTCACGTGCGTCGCTGCTTCCGCTAGTCGAGTGTGGCCTGCCCGGGTGCAGCCTGCCACAACCCTGCCGAGTTGCCCGGCGTGTCGGGCCTGGACCCTGGAACGCCGTTATGGCACGGTTACCCTTTTGCGACGTAGAGTGACCAAACGTCACGCTGTGTCGCGGGTGTCCGTGCGGTGCTGTGGCGCCGTCGGTGCGAGTGCCACCTTCGGCCCCCTTCCGTCGATTCCGGACGCCCATGGGGGAATCCGGACCCAGGGTTCGCCACAGTACTCCATTCGGGCCACCTGGGTGGACCGGCGCGCCGCCCAACTTCTCGGGGGGTACGGGAGTTGAGTCTCCGCGATCTTCCGGTATGCGTGTCCCTCTTCACAGAAGCGTCAGAAACGGAACTAATCACTTCGTTCATTTGTCCCTTCTGGGTGCATGGTGGAACGAATGAACAAGCAGGGGTTGGACATGCTGCACAGGCCGAATCCCGGCGCGGAGGCCGCGGAAGAGAAGAAACGATTCGACCTGAGCGTGCCTCAGGTCGCCGGCAGCGCCGTCGCGGCGGTGGTCGCCGCCAAACTGGCGTCCACGCTGGGCGTCTACGGAACGATCCTCGGCGCCGGTGTGATCAGTGTCATCGCCACCTGCGGCGGTCCGCTCCTCCAGCACCTCTTCAAGCGCACCGGCGAGCAGATGCACGCCGCCACGACCGCGCCCCGGCCGAAGGGGCCCCAGACGCCCGGGCGATACGGCGAGGAGCCGTACGGAGTGCCGTACAGCGAGGAGTTCGGCGCGCCCACCACGCACGGCACCCGGGTCCGTGGCTGGAAGCGCTCAGCCGTCGGCGCCGCCGCGGTCTTCCTCCTCGCGATGGGCGGCATCACCGCGTACGAACTGACCTCCGGTCAGGACCTCAGCGGCACCAAGGGCACCACGACCTTCGGCTCGGCGGTCCGCGGCGACGGCGGCTCCCGGAACGAGGAGCGGTCCGAGCCGGGCGTCACCCCGTCCTCGACGCCGGGCGGCGACGGGCGCCAGGAGCGGAAGGACGGCGGGACCCCCACCCCGGGTGACACCCCGTCGGCTCCGGCCACCCCCGACACCACGCCCACCCCCACGCCGACACCCTCGAAGTCGACCGGGCTCACCGACGGAGGCACGACCCCGCCCCCGACGACGCCGCCGACCACCGCGCCGCCGGCCCCGCCGACCGCCGGGGACCCGGCGGACGGCGCGGCCGAGTGACGGTCAGTCGCCCAGGACCCGGCGCAGGTAGTCGTTGGCGAACCGCCGCTCGGGGTCGAGCCGGTCGCGCAGCGCCGTGAACTCGGCGAACCGTGGATAGGCCTTCTCGAAGTAGGCGGCGTCCCGGGTGTGCACCTTGCCCCAGTGCGGGCGGCCGCCGTGCGCGGTCATGATGCGCTCCACCGCGGTGAAGTACGCGCGGTGGGGCGTCCCCCTGTAGAGGTGCACGGCGATGTACGCCGACTCCCGGCCCGAGGCGGTCGAGAGCGCGATGTCGTCGGCGGGTGCCGTCCGCACCTCCACCGGGAAGCTCACCTTCAGCGGCGAGCGCTCCACCATCGCCTTCAGCTCGCGCAGCGCCGCCACGGCCGCCTCGCGCGGCAGGGCGTACTCCATCTCCAGGAAGCGCACCCGGCGCGGCGAGGTGAACACCTTGTAGGGGATGTCGGTGTACGTACGGGCCGACAGCGCCCGGCTGGAGACCTTCGCGATCGACGGGACGAGCGGCGGCATGGCGCGGCCGACCGCGCAGGCGACCTGGAAGATCCCGTTGGAGAGCAGCTCGTCCTCGATCCAGCCGCTCACCTTCCCGGGCGGGGCCGCGGGACCCGCGCTGCGGTTGTTGCGCTTGGTGTTGCAGTTGTCCGTGTGGGGGAACCAGTAGAACTCGAAGTGCTCGTTCTCCGCGTGGAGCGCGTCGAACTCCGAGGTCACCTGGTCGAAGGACATCGGCTCCTCCCGCGCGGTGAGCAGGAAGACCGGCTCCACGGCGAAGGTGAGGGCGGTGACCACACCCAGGGCGCCGAGGCCGATCCTGGCGGCGGCGAACACCTCGGGGTTCTCCGTGGGGGAGCAGGTCATCAGGTGCCCGTCGGCGGTGACCAGTTCGAGCGCGCGGATCTGCGCGGCGATCGAGGCCGAGTCGCGCCCGGTGCCGTGGGTGCCCGTGGAGGTGGCCCCGGCGACGGTCTGCTCCATGATGTCGCCCATGTTGGTGAGCGACAGGCCCTCCCGGGCCAGCGCCACGTTGAGCCGCTTCAGCGGGGTGCCGGACTCCACGGTGACGGTCATCGCCTCGCGGTCGATCCGGCGGATCCCGGTGAGCAGATGGGGCCGGACGAGCACGCCGTCCGTCGCCGCGATCGAGGTGAAGGAGTGGCCGGTGCCGACCGTCTTCACCCGCAGCCCGTCCTCGGCCGCCTTGCGCACGGTGTCGGCGAGCTCCTCGGCGGAGGCCGGGCTCACCTCCCGTACGGGACGGGAGGTGACGTTCCCCGCCCAGTTACGCCATGTTCCGCTCGCCGTCCCGCTGTTCCCCCACCGCTGGTTCGTGCTCTCGCCCACTCTGCCCCTCCCGCGTCGGCACCGGCCTGCGCAGCCGGCGGTGGCCCAGGAGCGCCACCGCGACCGCGAGCGCACCCGAGGCGACGGGCACCACGTACCCCGCCTCCGCCCCGGAGGCGTCGACCACCCAGCCGGCGGCCGAGGAGCCGAGCGCCACGCCGATCGCGAGGCCGGTCCCGGTCCAGGTCATGCCCTCGGTCAGCTGGGTGCGCGGTACGTGCGCTTCGACGAGGGCCATGGTGGTCACCATCGTCGGCGCGATGGAAAGGCCCGCGACAAAGAGCGCCACGGCCAGCAACGGCAGGTTCCCGGCCAGTAGGAGGGGGATCATACTCACGGCCATCGCGCAGACGCCCACGAGCCAGCGCAGGGACGGCTCGCCCTTGACGTGGAGCAGTCCGAAGACGGCACCGGCGACGCAGGAGCCCAGCGCGTAGACGGCCAGGACCAGGCTCGCGGCGGCCTTGTGGCCCTGCTCGTCGGCGAAGGCGACCGTGACGACGTCGACCGAGCCGAAGATCGCTCCGGTGGCGACGAAGGCGAGCGTCAGGACCTGCAGTCCGGGCGAGCGCAGGGCGGAGCCGCCGCTCTGGTCGGTGCGGGGGTGCGGGGCGGGCTCGGTCGCACGCTGGGCGGTGAGCCAGAAGACGCCGATGGCGAGGAAGACGCCGGCGAGCAGCGGACCGGCCTCCGGGAACCAGATCGTCGACAGACCGATCGAGATGATCGGACCGAAGATGAAGCACACCTCGTCGACGATCGACTCCCAGGAGTACGCCGTGTGCAGTCGCTGGGCCTCGCCGTGGTAGATGTTCGCCCACCGGGCCCGGGTCATCGCGCCGAGGCTGGGCACGCAGCCGATGAAGGCGGTGAAGACGAACAGGGTCCAGTCCGGGGCCTTCTGCTGGACGCAGAGCAGCAGCCCGGCGCCGGCGACGAGCGAGATCAGGGTGGCCGGGCGCAGCACCCGGCGCTGGCCGTAGCGGTCGACCAGGCGCGAGATCTGCGGGCCGAGCACGGCGGCCGAGGCCGCGAGGGTCGCGGACAGCGCGCCGGCGAGCCCGTACCGGCCGGTGACCTGCGAAATCATGGTGACGATGCCGATGCCCATCATGGACAGCGGCATCCGGCCCAGGAAGCCGGCGACGGAGAACAAGGTGCTGCCGGGGGCCGCGAAGATCGCGCGATAGGGACTGGGCAAGAGGATCTCCGGGCTTCCGTGCGGGGCGGCGACTCCACACGTGTCGGCTCAACACGTGTAATTAATAGCTAAAGCCTACGGTGTTGAACTGGTCTGGTCACCCACTTTTTCGGTCGGGGCGAGCCTTCGCCTGTCCGAGGCGGGTGGGAGGATCGGTGCCATGTCCGACGAGCTCGATCCCGCCCCGTACGACGCCCTGCTGCTGCTCTCCTTCGGTGGCCCGGAGGGCCCGGACGACGTGGTCCCGTTCCTGGAGAACGTGACCCGCGGCCGCGGCATCCCCAAGGAACGGCTGAAGGAAGTGGGGCAGCACTACTTCCTCTTCGGTGGCGTCAGCCCCATCAACAAGCAGAACCGCGCCCTGCTCGACGCCCTGCGCGAGGACTTCGGCCAGGCCGGCCTCGACCTGCCGGTCTACTGGGGCAACCGGAACTGGGCGCCGTACCTCACCGACACCCTGCGCGAGATGATCACCGACGGCCGGCGCCACATCGCCGTCCTCGCCACCAGCGCGTACGCCTCGTACTCCGGCTGCCGCCAGTACCGCGAGAACCTGGCCGACTCCCTCGCCGAGCTGGAGGCGGAGGGCCTCCCGCTACCCCGGGTGGACAAGCTGCGGCACTACTTCAACCACCCCGGCTTCGTCCGCCCCATGGTCGAGGGCGTGCTCGCCTCGCTCGACGAGCTCGACCCGTCCGTGCGGGCCGGCGCGCACCTCGCCTTCACCACCCACTCCATCCCCGACTCCGCCGCCGACAGCTCGGGCCCCGTCACCGACCACGGCGACGGCGGCGCCTACGTGAAGCAGCACCTGGACGTGGCCCGGCTGGTCGTCGACGCCGTCCGCGAAGAGACCGGCGTCGAGCACCCCTGGCAACTCGTGTACCAGTCGCGCAGCGGCGCCCCGCACATCCCCTGGCTGGAACCGGACATCTGCGAGCACCTGGAGACGCTGCACGGGGCCGGGGCGCCCGCGGCCGTCATGGTGCCCATCGGCTTCGTCTCCGACCACATGGAGGTCCTCTACGACCTCGACACGGAGGCCACCGCCAAGGCCGCCGAGCTGGGCCTCCCGGTCCGGCGCTCGGCGACCGTCGGCGCCGACCCGCGGTTCGCGGCGGCCGTGCGCGAGCTCGTCCTGGAGCGCGCGGCGGCAGAGCGCGGTCAGCGCGCCGAGCGCTGCGCCCTGGGCGCGCTCGGCCCGTCGCACGACCTCTGCCCGATCGGCTGCTGCCCCGCGCGCGCTGAGCGCCCCGCGGCGGCCGGCGCCGACAGCCCGTACGCCTGAGGAGCCTTCCCGTGACCGATTCCCCCGTGACCGACCCGCTGCTGCGGGAGCTGCTCGACCTGGCCCTGGAGGCCGGACGCCGAGCCGGCGCGCTGCTGCGCGACGGGCGGCCCGACGACCTGGCCGTGGCGAAGACCAAGACCAGCCCCATCGACGTCGTCACCGAGATGGACATCGCCGCCGAGAAGCTGATCACCGGCTTCCTCTCCGAGCACCGCCCCCACGACGGCTTCCTCGGCGAGGAAGGCGCCGCCAGCCCCGGCACCAGCGGGATCCGCTGGGTGATCGACCCGCTGGACGGCACCGTGAACTATCTCTACGGCCTGCCGACCTGGGCCGTCTCCATCGCCGCCGAGCGCGACGGGGAGAGCGTCGTCGGCGTCGTCGAGGTCCCGCTGCGCGGCGAGACCTTCCACGCCGTCCTCGGCGGCGGCGCCTGGCTGGGCGACCGGCGCCTCGCCGTCCGCCCCTCCCCGGAGCTCGACCAGGCCCTCGTGGGCACCGGCTTCGCGTACGTCCAGAGCCGCCGCGCCCACCAGGCGGACGTCGCCCAGGGCCTCATCCCGCGCGTCCGCGACATCCGCCGCGGCGGCTCCGCGGCGATCGACCTCTGCGACGTCGCCGCGGGCCGCCTCGACGCGTACTACGAGCGCGGCCTCAACCCCTGGGACCTGGCCGCGGGCGACCTCATCGCCCGCGAGGCGGGCGCGCTGACGGGCGGCCGTCCGGGGGAGCGGGCGTCGGGCGAGCTGGTGCTGGCGGCCTCCGAGGGCGTCTTCGGGCCGTTGCAGGAGTACCTGGAGGAAGCCGGGGCCTGGCACGACTGAGCGGCCCCGCGCGGACAGCGGACATGGGTGGGCCCCCGAAGCCGACGGCTTCGGGGGCCCACCCATGTCCGGGGGGTCAGGCGCAGGCCGCGCCGACCTCCACACCGTGTTCGGCGGCCAGGCGGTGCAGGTCGTCCAGCTCGGCCTGCTCGACGTCCGCGAGGAAGTCGTCGCCCGTCTCACGAGCGCGCGTGAGGTCGGACTGAGCGGCCTTGATGCGGTGCAGCAGGCCTGCGGTGAAAGCGTCCATCGTGCGCCCCCTCGTCGTGGGTCGGTGGCACGGGGAGTGCCGGGGGTGGGCGGATCACACACTGCTACCTCTGGGGGACAGAGAGCGGTAGGTGGCGTGCCACCTACAGGGCGTGATCTCGGGGTGTGCAGTCGTCCTCCCCAGACCGTTCCTCAGAGAAACCTCAACTGGCGCGCGAATCAGGTGAATTCTTCCCGACAGAGCACGAGCCGACTCCGCCGTGGAGGCGCCGGACCGCCGCCTTACGGCCGGTTTACGCGCGTTAGGGGCAGGATGGACACGCACAGTCAGTGCGCAGACCCGCCCTGTCCGCGGTCCGGACCAGGGCGCCAGGAAAGGACTTACAGACGTGCGTGTACTCGTCGTCGAGGACGAGCAGCTGCTCGCCGATGCGGTGGCCACCGGACTGCGCCGGGAGGCCATGGCCGTCGACGTCGTGTACGACGGCGCCGCGGCCCTGGAGCGGGTCGGCGTCAACGACTACGACGTCGTCGTGCTCGACCGGGACCTCCCGCTCGTCCACGGTGACGACGTCTGCCGGAAGATCGTCGAGCTCGGCATGCCCACCCGCGTCCTGATGCTCACCGCCGCCGGCGACGTCAGCGACCGCGTGGAGGGCCTGGAGCTGGGCGCCGACGACTACCTCCCGAAGCCCTTCGCCTTCACCGAGCTCACCGCTCGCGTGCGGGCCCTGGGCCGCCGCACCACCGTGCCGCTGCCGCCCGTCCTGGAGCGGGCCGGCATCAAGCTGGACCCCAACCGCCGCGAGGTCTTCCGTGACGGCAAGGAGGTCCAGCTGGCGCCCAAGGAGTTCGCCGTCCTGGAGGTCCTGATGCGGAGCGAGGGAGCCGTCGTCTCGGCCGAGCAGCTCCTGGAGAAGGCCTGGGACGAGAACACCGACCCGTTCACCAACGTGGTCCGGGTCACCGTCATGACCCTGCGCCGGAAGCTGGGCGAGCCGCCCGTCATCGTCACGGTCCCCGGCTCCGGCTACCGGATCTGAGCGATGACCCAGACCCCGGCGCCCCTGAACGCGCCCCCGAAGCCGACCTGGGACCCCCGTGACCCGGTCCGCCCGCTGCTGCGTCCGACCATCCGGATAAGACTCACGCTGCTGTACGGCGGGATGTTCCTGATCGCGGGCATCCTGCTCCTGGCGATCATCTACCTCTTCACCGCGCAGGCCCTGCGGGACAGCACCTCCCAGCTGCCCTTCAAGGTCGTCAGCGGCACCGTCCAGCCGACCACCGACTGGTGCGAGCTCCCCGAGAAGTCCACCGGCGAGCAGCTCAACAACGCCGTCACGATGTGTCTGCGCCACCAGAGCGACCTCGCCCTGGACGACCTGCTGCGCCGCTCCCTCTTCGCGCTGCTGGGGCTGAGCATCATCGCCTTCGCGTTCGGTTTCGCGATGGCGGGCCGGGTGCTCTCCCCGCTGGGCCGGATCACCCGGACCGCCCGCCAGGTGGCCGGATCCGATCTCTCCCGCCGGATCGAGCTGGACGGCCCGGACGACGAGCTGAAGGAGCTCGCGGACACCTTCGACGAGATGCTGGAGCGCCTGGAGCGGGCGTTCAGCGCCCAGCAGCGCTTCGTCGCGAACGCCTCGCACGAGCTGCGCACGCCGCTCGCGATCAACCGCACCCTGCTGGAGGTCCAGCTCTCCGATCCGGAGGCGCCCGTGGAGCTCCAGCAGCTGGGCAAGACGCTGCTGGCGACCAACGAGCGCAGCGAGCAGCTGGTCGAGGGCCTGCTGCTGCTGGCCCGCAGCGACAACCAGATGATCGAGCGCAAGCCCGTGGACCTCGCGGAGGTGGCCTCGCGGGCCGTCGACCAGGTGCACGCGGAGGCCGTGGCCAAGGGCGTGGAGATCCGGGGCGAGCGCGCCCTGGCGGTCGTCCAGGGCAATGGCGTCCTGCTGGAGCGCATCTGCCTGAACCTGGTGCAGAACGGCGTCCGGTACAACCTCCCGGAGGACGGCTGGGTCGACGTCACCACCGAGACCCAGAACGGCCAGGCGGTCCTGGTGGTCACGAACACGGGTCCGGTGGTCCCCGGGTACGAGATCGACAACATTTTCGAGCCATTCCGGCGCCTCCGGCAGGAGCGCACCGGCAGCGACAAGGGCGTCGGCCTCGGCCTGTCGATCGCGCGCTCCGTCGCCCGCGCCCATGGCGGCCGTATCATCGCGGAGCCCCGCGAGGGCGGTGGCCTCGTGATGCGTGTCACTCTGCCGATCTGACACACTGCACGAGCCGACCGGATCTGTTCGCTTTGCGCGGAATTTCCGGTCCTCACTCCTGAGACGGTCCTGTGTGATCGATCACAGGGGTGGGTGTCCGAACCTCCACTCTCCGTGATCGCGAATTCCCTCAAAAAACCCGGAAAAGTCCGGGTTTCCAGGGGGTTGATTGACGGGAAGTACACGGGGTGGCACCCGAGAGGGAAGGCCGACGGACCGTGTACGGTCCGGTTCGCCACCCAAAGCCGCTCACTCCTGAGAGGGCGGATTGGGTGTCGATTGAGTAACAGACCTTGATGTGAGGCAAAATCTCCGCCTCGGGTCGGGCACAAGTCCGGCCTCTCACGCGTTACGTGCGCTGGAGACACCGCAAACCACCCAGAGGGGGAGAGCGACATGGCAACGGATTACGACACCCCACGCAAGACCGACGACGACGTCGACTCGGACAGCCTTGAAGAACTGAAGGCCCGCCGGAACGACAAGTCGACCTCGACCGTCGACGTCGACGAGTTCGAGGCCGCCGAAGGCCTGGAGCTTCCCGGCGCGGACCTCTCGAACGAAGAGCTGGCCGTCCGGGTCCTGCCCAAGCAGGCCGACGAGTTCACCTGCATGAGCTGCTTCCTCGTGCACCACCGCAGCCAGCTGGCTCGGGAGAAGAACGGTCAGCCGATCTGCCGCGACTGCGACTGAGATCGGTCGACCGTGGCAGGCGACACACCGTCTTGGAAACGGCGGCTCCGGCTTCCTGGCAAGCCGGGGGCGTACCGGGGCGGCTCAGGCCCGGTGGAGGACGTCCAGCAGGGCTCCTCGGCCGAGCACTCCGCCCCCCTGCCCACTTCTGGCGCACGTGACGACGGGCGAGGCCCCACGGCCTCGCTCGAAGCCGCGGAGGCGCCGCACCAGAGCGACCGGCCCCCCGTGCCGCCCGGACAGGACGACGGGGTCAAGCGGGGCGCTCTGCGGCGCGTCACCGACCCCGCACGTCTGGGGCTGGCCCACGTCAAGCTGGACCGTGCCCGCATCGAAGCCGTTCGGCGCGGTGTGAAGCGCGGCGGCCAGGGCGCCAAGGCCGGCGTCGGCTACCTCGCCGACCGGGTCATCGAACTCGCGCCCCGGGTTCCCGTCCGGGACCTGGCGACGCTGCGCCGGCACTTCCCCGGGCTCGGACCCGAGGAGATCGCCGACAAGCTGGTCGCCGGCGCGTCCAGCGCCAGCGCCACCCTCGGCGCCGGCATCGGCGCCGCGGCCATGCTGCCGGTGCCGCCCGCGATGCCCGCCGAGCTCGCCACCGAGATCACCGGCGTGGCCGCCATCGAGCTGAAGCTCATCGCCGAGCTGCACGAGGTCTACGGCCTGCGCCCGCCCGGCACGCTCACCCAGCGCTCGACCGCCTACCTGACCTCCTGGGCCGAGGAACGCGGCATCGACCCCACCAAGCCCACCACCGTGAACGCGGCCCTCGGCGGGCAGCTCAAGCGCGAACTGCGCCAGCAGATCACCAAGCGCCTGGTGCGCAACCTGCCGAACCTCACCCCGTTCATGGTCGGCGCGGCCGTCGGCGCGGTCATGAACCGGCGCGACACCAGAAAGCTCGCCGCGCACATCCGCAAGGACCTGCGCGGCCGCCAGGTCCCCTGGGACGCCCTCCCGGCCCTGCCCCCGCTGGAGCAGCCGGAGAACCCCAAGGAGATCGACTTCTAGGCCTCCTGCGCCTCCGGGGCCCCCGCGGCCTCCCGGGCCTCGCCCCGGGCGGCCTCCAGGGCCGCCACGAGCCCCTCGGGGTCACGGGTGGACAGGTAGACGTACGGCGTCGGGTCCGCCGGGTCCGTGACCTCGATCCGCAGCGCCGTCCCGACGTAGCTGCGCATCAGCATGAACGCGCGCGGATCCGCCTTGTACGTGCGCCAGGCGCGTGCCTCCTCGGCGTCCAGGACCTCGGACGTTCCCAGCGCCGACACCGGGATGCGCGCGTCCCCGGCGACCAGCGAGCCGGCCACCACCCGGATCCGGGCCGACCCGTACGAGGACACCGCCACCGCGGCCAGCGCCCCCGCCGCGATCAGACCGCCCAGCGTCGGGACCGTACCCATGGGGAACGCGATCAGACCGCCGGAGATCCCGAGCAGGGCGACGATGACCCACCAGGAACGGGGCGCGGTGAGGCGCTCGTCGAAGCTGGGTGCGGGGGAGTGTGCGGAAGGCTGCATGCCTCCCAGCTTGGCACGGCGCGACCGGCGCCCGGCCGCGCGGGTAAGGTCTGCGCCTGTGACTGGAACATCTGCCGCTCTCACCCCGCCGGCCGACGCCATACCGCCGGTACGCCACCCGGACGCGCCCGCCCCCGGCGAGCTGCTCGGCGCGCACTACGCGCAGTGCTTCGGCTGCGGCGGCGGACAGCCCCACGGCCTGCACCTGGAGGCGCGCGCGGGCGAGGGCGTGACCGTCACGGCCGAGTTCACGGTGACCCCCGACCACCAGGGCGCCCCCGGTCTCGCGCACGGCGGCGTGCTCGCCACCGCGCTCGACGAGACCCTCGGCTCCCTGAACTGGCTGCTGCGGGTCATCGCGGTCACCGGCCGCCTGGAGACCGACTTCGCCCGGCCCGTTCCGGTCGGCACCGTGCTCCACCTGGCGGCCGAGGTCACCGCGGTGCGCGGCCGCAAGATCTACTCGACCGCCGTCGGCCGGATCGGCGGGCCCGAGGGGCCCGTCGCCGTCCGCGCCGACGCCCTCTTCATTGAGGTGAAGGTCGACCACTTCATCGACAACGGCCGCCCGGAGGAGATCCAGGCAGCCATGTCCGACCCCGACCAGGTCCGGCGCGCCCGCGCCTTCGAGGTGAACCCCTGATGCGCAATCCCGTCGACGTACTCATCCGCCGCGTGGACCCCGAGGTGCCGATCCCGGCCTACGGGCACCCCGGCGACGCCGGAGCCGATCTGGTGACCACCGAGGCCGCCGTGCTGGCCCCGGGCGAGCGGGCCGTGCTGCCCACCGGAGTCTCCATCGCGCTGCCCGACGGCTACGCCGCCTTCGTCCACCCCCGCTCCGGCCTCGCCGCACGCTGCGGCGTCGCGCTCGTGAATGCCCCGGGGACGGTCGATGCCGGGTACCGTGGAGAGATCAAAGTGATCGTGGTCAATCTGGACCCGCGCGAGAGCGTGCGGTTCGAGCGATTCGACCGGATTGCCCAACTGGTCGTCCAGCAGGTCGAGAAGGTGCGCTTCCACGAGGTGGCGGAGCTTCCCGGCTCGGCGCGGGCCGAGGGGGGCTTCGGGTCCACCGGCGGTCATGCCGCCGTGGACGGCACTACGGGTGGGAATCGATACGCTTCGGTCGTATCCGACCGGGAAGGACAGTGACGTGTTCGGACGTCGCAAGAAGAGCGGTGCCGCTGAGGACGCAGCGGGCGAGGCCGAGCAGGTCGTCGACGCGGTGGACGGCGAGGACGCGGCCGCGCCGCGCCGGGTGAACCTTCCGCCGGCGCCCCGGCCCGACGGTCCCTGGGACATCTCCGAGGTCACCACGCCCGAAGAGGGCCGGGTCGACCTGGGCGGCATCTTCGTGCCCGGAGTCGAGGGTATGGAGCTGCGCGTGGAGGTGGCCGGCGACGCGATCGTCGCGGCCACCGTGGTCCTGCGCGACAGCGCCGTGCAGCTCCAGGCGTTCGCCGCTCCGAAGAAGGAAGGCATCTGGGGCGAGGTCCGCGACGAGATCGCCGGCGGCATCACCCAGCAGGGCGGTGTCATCGACGAGGTCGAGGGCCCGCTGGGCTGGGAGCTGCGCGCCCAGGTCCCCGTACAGCTTCCGGACGGCAACCGCGGCGTGCAGCTCGTGCGCTTCGTGGGCGTCGACGGACCGCGCTGGTTCCTGCGCGGCGTGATCTCCGGCCAGGGCGCGGTGCAGCCCGAGGCCGCCGGTCTGCTGGAGCAGATCGTCCGGGACACCGTGGTCGTCCGCGGCGAGGGCCCGATGGCCCCGCGCGACCCGATCGTCCTCAAGCTGCCGAACGACGCGCAGATGGTGCCGGACGGCGTGCAGCAGGACGACCAGGCCGGCTCCCGGTTCTCCGGCGGCATGGGCCAGCTGCAGCGCGGCCCGGAGATCTCCGAGATCCGCTGACCTGCCGTACCTGCCGTACCTGCCAGGACGGCCATGGGTGGGCCGTGCCCTCCCCTCCCCCGCTCGCGCCGGGGCAGGGAAGGGCACGGCCCACTCGTCTTGATCCACCGGCCCCCGGGCGGCCTGCCCGGCCGGTCTGCGAACGGCCTGCCAGGCGCCGCGGTCGGCGTCCACAGGCCGGTTGTCCACAGGCCTGGCCCCCGCCCCCGTGCTCGGACCATACTGACGGCGCACACGTTCGATCGAGGGGGGCACCACGGTGAGTGAGAGCAACGCGCGGACCGGCACGGCCGTGATCGAGGACCCGGCCGGCACGCCGATGGTCCGGATCGAGAACCTGAAGCGGTCGTACGGCACGGGCGCCGCGGCCGTGCACGCCCTGCGCGGGGTCTCCTTCGACATCCCGCGCGGCGAGCTGGTCGCCCTCAAGGGCCGCTCCGGATCCGGCAAGACCACCCTGCTCAACCTCGTCGGCGGCCTCGACAGCGCGGACGAGGGACGCATCGTCATCGACGGCACCGATCTCGCCGGGCTCGGCGAGGAAGGCCTCCTGGAGCTGCGCCGCGACCGGATCGGATTCATCTTCCAGTCCTTCGGACTCATACCGATCCTGACCGCCGCCGAGAACGTCGGCGTGCCGATGCGGCTGCGCAAGGCCGACCCGAAGGAGCGCGAGGAGCGGGTCGCCCTGCTGCTCGCCCTGGTGGGGCTCGGCGACCACGCCGCCCAGCGCCCGGGAGAGCTCTCCGGCGGTCAGCAGCAGCGCGTCGCCATCGCCCGCGCCCTGGCCAACCGGCCGGCCCTGCTGATCGCCGACGAGCCGACCGGACAGCTCGACGCCGAGACGGGCCTCGCGGTCATGGAGCTGCTGCGGGCCGTCGTGCGCAGCGAGGGCTGCACGGCCCTCGTCGCCACCCACGACTCCCAGCTGCTCGGCCTGGCCGACCGGGTGCTGGAGCTCCGCGACGGCGAGATCATCGAGCACTGAGGGGCGTCAGGATCACGTCAATACGGCGCTGACCTCCCACAGCCGTGCGGAATGTCCGTTTGGCTGGACGTAAGGTCGAGCCATGGGACGCGGCAAGCTACGGATCTACCTGGGGGCGGCGCCGGGCGTCGGGAAGACGTACGCGATGCTCTCCGAGGGGCATCGGCGCGTGGAGCGCGGCACGGACTGCGTCGTCGCGTTCGTGGAGCACCACGACCGGCCGCGCACCGAGGTGATGCTCCACGGGCTGGAGCAGGTGCCGCGCCAGGAGATCGAGTACCGGGGCGCCACGTTCCCGGAGATGGACATAGACGCCGTCCTCACCCGCGGGCCCGCCGTCGCCCTGGTGGACGAGCTCGCCCACACCAACGTGCCCGGCTCCCGCAATCCCAAGCGGTGGCAGGACGTGGAGGAGCTGCTGGCGGCGGGCATCGACGTCGTGTCCACCGTCAACATCCAGCACCTGGAGTCGCTCGGCGACGTGGTCGAGTCGATCACGGGGGTGCGGCAGCGGGAGACGGTGCCGGACGAGGTGGTGCGGCGCGCCGACCAGATAGAGCTGGTGGACATGTCGCCGCAGGCCCTGCGGCGACGCATGGCGCACGGCAACGTCTACAAGCCCGACAAGGTCGACGCGGCCCTGTCGAACTACTTCCGGCCGGGCAACCTCACCGCGCTGCGCGAGCTGGCGCTGCTGTGGACCGCCGACCGCGTCGACGAGTACCTGCGCCAGTACCGCGGCGAGCACGACATCCAGTCCACCTGGCAGGCCCGCGAACGGATCGTCGTCGGCCTCACCGGCGGGCCCGAGGGGCGCACCCTCATCCGGCGGGCCACACGGCTCGCGGAGAAGGGCGCCGGCGGCGAGGTCCTCGCCGTGTACATCTCGCGCAGCGACGGCCTGACCTCCGCCTCACCGAAGGAGCTCGCGGTCCAGCGCACCCTCGTCGAGGACCTGGGCGGCACGTTCCACCACGTCATAGGCGACGACATCCCCTCGGCGCTGCTGTCGTTCGCGCGGGGTGTCAACGCCACCCAGATCGTGCTCGGCTCCAGCCGCCGCCGCTCCTGGCAGTACGTCCTGGGCCCCGGCGTCGGCCAGACCGTCGCCCGGGACTCCGGCCCCGACCTCGACGTCCACATCGTCACCCACGAGAGCGCTGCCCAGGGCCGCGGCCTGCCCGTCGCCCGCGGTGCCCGGCTCGGCCGTGCCCGGATCGTCTGGGGCTGGATCGTCGGGGTCGGCGGCCCCCTGCTCCTCGCCCTCCTGCTCACCCATGTCGACGCGGACCTCGGCCTCGCCAACGACATGCTGCTCTTCCTGGCCCTGACCGTCGCCGCCGCCCTGCTCGGCGGCCTCTTTCCCGCCCTCGCCTCCGCGGCCCTGGGGTCCCTGCTCCTCAACTGGTTCTTCACCCCGCCGCTGCACCGGCTGACCATCGCCGACCCGAAGAACATCGTGGCCATCGCCGTCTTCTTCGGCGTCGGCGTGTCCGTCGCCTCCGTGGTCGACCTGGCAGCCCGCCGCACCCATCAGGCGGCCCGGCTGCGCGCCGAGTCCGAGGTCCTCTCGTACCTGGCCGGCAGCGTCCTGCGCGGCGAGACCAGCCTGGAGGCGCTGCTCGAACGGGTCCGCGAGACCTTCTCCATGGAGTCCGTCGCCCTCCTGGAGCGCACCGGCGACCTCGAACCGTGGACCTGCGCGGCCACGGTCGGCGCGCGACCGGTGGCCCGGCCCGAGGACGCGGACGTCGACATGCCGGTCGGCGACCACCTGGCGCTCGCCCTGACCGGACGGGTGCTGCCCGCCGAGGACCGACGGGTGCTCGGCGCCTTCGCCGCCCAGGCCGCCGTCGTCCTCGACCGCCAGCGCCTCGTCGACCAGGCGGAGGAGGCCCGCAAGCTGGCCGAGGGCAACAAGATCCGCACCTCGCTGCTCGCCGCCGTCAGCCACGACCTGCGCACCCCGCTCGCGGGCATCAAGGCCTCGGTGTCCTCGCTGCGCTCCGACGACGTCGAGTGGTCCGAGGAGGACCAGGCCCTGCTCCTGGAGGGCATCGAGGAAGGCGCCGACCGCCTCGACCACCTGGTCGGCAACCTCCTGGACATGTCCCGGCTCCAGACCGGCACGGTCACCCCGCTCATCCGCTCCACCGACCTCGACGAGGTCGTGCCGATGGCCCTCGGCGGCGTCCCCGACGGCAGCGTCGAGCTCGACATCCCCGAGACCCTCCCGATGGTCGCCGTCGACCGGGGCCTCCTGGAGCGGGCCGTGGCCAACATCGTCGAGAACGCGGTCAAGTACAGCCCCGACGGCGTCCCGGTCGCCGTCGGAGCCAGCGTCCTCGGCCAGCGCCTCGAACTGCGCGTGACGGACCGGGGCCCCGGCGTCCCGGAGGAGGCCAAGGACGGCATATTCGAGCCCTTCCAGCGCTTCGGCGACGCCCCGCGCGGCGCCGGCGTGGGCCTCGGCCTCGCGGTCGCCCGCGGCTTCGTCGAGGCCATGGGCGGCACCCTCACCGCCGAGGACACCCCGGGCGGCGGGCTGACGATGGTCCTCACCCTGAGGACCGCGGGGCCCCCGCCCCCGGACACCACCGCCCCCGCGATGACGGCGCACATCATGACCTGACCAGGGGCCAGGGGCCAGGGGCCAGGGGCCAGGGACCAGGGACCAGGGACCAGGGGCCTGGGGCCTGGGGCCAGGAACGAGCCCCACCTCGCGCCCCGTACGCCCTCCGCAGCCCCGTGTGACGACGCCGAACCCTCCCCGCGGTCCTACCGCCCCACCCGTACCTGCCCGTAGTACCTGCCCGTAGTACCTGCCCGTAGTACCTGCCCGTACCTGCCCGTATCTCTCCGCACTCCGTCCGCACTCCGTACCAACGACAAGGAAGGCCCCTCTTCATGACCCGGGTCCTGGTGGTCGACGACGAGCCTCAGATCGTCCGCGCCCTGGTGATCAACCTCAAGGCGCGCAAGTACGAGGTCGACGCGGCCCCCGACGGCGCCACCGCCCTCCGGCTCGCCGCCGAGCGCCATCCCGACGTCGTCGTCCTCGACCTCGGGCTGCCCGACATGGACGGCGTCGAGGTCATCAAGGGCCTGCGCGGCTGGACCCGGGTGCCGATTCTGGTGCTCTCCGCTCGCCAGACCTCCGACGAGAAGGTCGAGGCGCTCGACGCGGGCGCCGACGACTACGTCACCAAGCCCTTCGGCATGGACGAGCTGCTCGCCCGGCTGCGCGCGGCGGTCCGCAGGGCCGAGCCGGTCGGCGGCGGTGGCGAGGACGGCGTCGTGGTCGTCGAGACCCAGGGCTTCACGGTCGACCTCGCCGCCAAGAAGGTCCACCGCGACGGCAAGGACGTCCGGCTCACCCCGACCGAGTGGCACCTCCTGGAGGTCCTGGTCCGCAACAGCGGCCGCCTGGTCAGCCAGAAGCAGCTGCTCCAGGAGGTCTGGGGACCCTCGTACGGCACCGAGACGAACTATCTGCGGGTCTACATGGCGCAGCTGCGCCGCAAGCTGGAGCAGGACCCTTCGCACCCGAGGCACTTCGTCACCGAACCGGGCATGGGTTACCGCTTCGAACACTGAGTTCGGTCTCGGCAGGGGCCGGTACGCTTTCTGTATGAGTGCTGCACCGCGTACAGAGAAGCCGGCCGGACGGTTCCGCCGGATGCTCGACCGCCTGTCCACCTCGCAGGAGGAACTGGAGTCGGTGGAGCTCCAGGAGGACTCCGCCGCCTCGGGGTGCACGCGCATCTGCGACTGCTCCGACCGCCAGATAGTCAAGGTGACTGGTACGTTGCGGACGGTCACTCTGCGCCCCAGGGCCGGTGTGCCCGCGCTCGAAGCCGAGCTGTTCGACGGCACGGCGCCACTGGACGTGGTGTGGCTGGGCCGCCGTTCCATCGTCGGCATCGAGCCGGGCCGTAAGTTGATCGCCTCCGGCCGGATCTCCATGAGCCACGGCCGGCGGGTCCTCTTCAACCCCAAATACGAGCTCCGACCGCTCGGACAGGAGTAGCCGGTGACGTCAGTCGACAAGCCGACCACCGAGAAGCCCACGCCCGACCAGGACGCCCGGACCGACAAGGCGGTGACCGAGGCCGCCCTCTTCGAGGCCTTCGGTGGCGTGCGTGGCATGGTGGAGACGGTCCTGCCGGGCCTGCTCTTCGTCACGATCTACACGATCAACAAGGACCTGCGCTCCTCGGCGATCGCCGCGGTCGCGGTCTCGCTGGTCCTCGTCGCCGTCCGGCTGATCCGCCGCGACACCGTCAAGCACGCCTTCAGCGGCGTCTTCGGCGTCGCCTTCGGCGTGGTCTTCGCGATGATGACGGGCAACGCCAAGGACTTCTACCTGCCGGGCATGCTCTACACGCTGGGCCTCGCCCTCGCGTACATCGTCACGGCCCTCGCCGGCGTGCCGCTGATCGGCCTGATCCTCGGCCCGGTCTTCAAGGAGAACCTCTCCTGGCGCACCCGCAACCCGGGCCGCAAGAAGGCGTACACCAAGGCCAGCTGGGCCTGGGGACTGATCCTGCTCGCCAAGTGCGCGATCCTCTTCCCGCTGTACTGGTGGGCCGACACCACGCAGCTCGGCTGGATCCTGGTCGCCCTGAAGATCCCGCCGTTCCTGCTCGCGGTCTACCTGACCTGGGTGTTCCTCGCGAAGGCGCCGCCGCCGATCGACGTGTTCGCCGAGATGGAGGCCGAGGAGAAGGCGGAGAAGGCCCGCAAGGCCGCCGCCCAGGGGCACCCCGAGGCGTGACGCGGCAGCCGCGGCAGCCGCGGTAGACGCGGGAGACGCAAGGGAAGGGGCCCGGGACCTGTGACAGGTCCCGGGCCCCTTCCTCGTACCTCTGCGTCCCGTCAGGACTCCGACGGATCCCGCCGCACCGACAGCAGGTCCTCCAGCTGCTCCTCGCGCGCCTGGGTGGCCACGAACAGCAGCTCGTCGCCCGCCTCCAGGGTCTCCTCCGCGCTCGGCGTGAGGACCCGCGAGCCGCGGATGATGGTGACCAGCGAGGTGTCCGGCGGCCAGGCGACATCGCCCACCGCGGTGCCCGCGATGGCCGACTCCGGCGGCAGCGTCAGCTCGACCAGGTTGGCGTCGCCGTGGCTGAAGCGCAGCAGCCGGACCAGGTCGCCGACGCTCACCGCCTCCTCGACCAGGGCCGACATCAGGCGCGGCGTCGAGACGGCGACGTCCACGCCCCACGCCTCGTTGAAGAGCCACTCGTTCTTCGGGTTGTTGACCCGGGCGACCACGCGCGGCACGCCGTACTCGGTCTTGGCGAGCAGCGAGACGACCAGGTTCACCTTGTCGTCGCCGGTCGCCGCGATGACGACGTTGCAGCGCTGCAGGGCCGCCTCGTCGAGCGAGGTGATCTCACAGGCGTCGGCCAGCAGCCACTCGGCCTGCGGCACCCGCTCCACCGAGATGGCGGTCGGGGCCTTGTCGATGAGAAGGACCTCGTGCCCGTTCTCCAGGAGCTCGCCCGCGATGGAACGGCCCACGGCGCCGGCGCCGGCAATAGCGACACGCATCAGTGACCGCCCTCCTCGGGACCCTCGGCGAAGGCCGCCTCGACCTTGTCGATCTCGTCCGTCCGCATCATCACGTGCACGAGGTCGCCCTCCTGTAGCACCGTCTGCGAGGTCGGAAGGATCGCTTCGCCCAGCCGGGTGAGAAAGGCCACGCGCACGCCGGTCTCCTCCTGGAGGAGGCTGACCTTGTGCCCGATCCACGCGGGGGAGGTGTGCACCTCCGCGAGCTGCACTCCGCCGCTCGGGTCACGCCACAGCGGCTCGGCGCCGGACGGCAGCAGCCGCCGCAGCATCTGGTCGGCGGTCCAGCGGACCGTGGCGACGGTCGGGATGCCCAGGCGCTGGTAGACCTCGGCGCGCCGCGGGTCGTAGATCCGGGCGGCGACGTTCTCGATGCCGAACATCTCGCGCGCGACCCGCGCCGCGATGATGTTCGAGTTGTCGCCGCTGCTCACCGCGGCGAAGGCGCCGGCCTCCTCGATCCCCGCCTCGCGGAGCGTGTCCTGGTCGAAGCCCACGCCCGTGACGCGGCGGCCGCCGAAGCCCGAGCCCAGACGGCGGAAAGCCGTCGGGTCCTGGTCCACGACCGCGACGGTGTGGCCCTGCTGCTCCAGGGTCTGCGCGAGAGCGGCTCCGACGCGCCCGCAGCCCATGATGACGATGTGCACGTCCCCTTACCCCGCACTCCTGATCGCCTTGCTGACCTGCGAAAACACGCTTCTCACAACTTTCCTGGCCCCATCGGCCACGTATGTCGACCACAGCGGGCGCCCCGTCGGACGGCCCGTACCCGGCCCGGTCGACCCGGGCCACGGCGGACACGCACACGCGCTTGTCCGGTCCGAGCTTATGCGGCAACGATGGCCGGGACCTCACGCAGCCCTCGTTAGGAACGCGTCAAGACGCCAGGAACGCGTCAAGACGCCGTCAGAGCCGCGTCAGCGCGGAGAGTCGGGGCTCGCCCCCGTCTCCGCGGAGGTGGTATCCAGGGAGATTCCGTGCCGATCGGGGGTGCTGGTCGGCGGGGCTCATTTCGAACGCTTACGATCCTCTGCGTGTCCAAACTGACCGACGTGCCCAAACGGATCCTGATCGGGCGGGCCCTGCGCAGCGACAAGCTGGGCGAGACCCTGCTCCCGAAGCGCATCGCCCTCCCCGTCTTCGCCTCCGACCCGCTGTCCTCGGTGGCGTACGCCCCGGGCGAGGTCCTCCTGGTCCTCTCCGTCGCGGGCCTGTCGGCCTACCACTTCAGCCCGTGGATCGCGCTGGCCGTCGTGGTCCTGATGTTCACGGTCGTCGCCTCGTACCGGCAGAACGTGCACGCGTACCCGAGCGGCGGTGGCGACTACGAGGTCGCGACCACCAACCTCGGGCCGAAGGCCGGACTCACCGTCGCGAGCGCGCTGCTCGTCGACTACGTCCTCACCGTCGCCGTCTCCATCTCCTCCGGCATCGAGAACCTCGGCTCCGCGGTTCCGTTCGTCGTCGAGCACAAGGTCCTCTCCGCCGTCGCGGTGATCGTGCTGCTCACCCTGATGAACCTGCGCGGCGTGAAGGAGTCCGGCGGACTC
Source organism: Streptomyces sp. NBC_01268 (assembly GCF_036240795.1). Lineage (NCBI taxonomy): Bacteria > Bacillati > Actinomycetota > Actinomycetes > Kitasatosporales > Streptomycetaceae > Streptomyces > Streptomyces sp. NBC_01268. The sequence goes on from NZ_CP108454.1 coordinate 6,298,262, forward strand.
TTCGCCATCCCGACGTACGTCTTCGTCTTCGGCGTCTTCGCCATGATCATCTGGGGTGCCTGGCGCGGCCTCGTCCTCGACGAGACCATGACCGCCCCCACCGCCGACTTCGAGATCAAGGCCGAGCACCAGGGTCTGGCCGGATTCGCCCTGGTCTTCCTGCTGCTGCGGGCCTTCTCCTCCGGCTGTGCGGCGCTCACCGGCGTCGAGGCCATCTCCAACGGCGTGCCCGCCTTCCGCAAGCCCAAGTCGAAGAACGCGGCCTCCACCCTCGCGCTCATGGGCGGCCTGGCCGTCACCATGTTCTGCGGCATCATCTTCCTGGCCATGGCCACCGACGTCCGGATGGCCGAGAACCCCGCCCACGACCTGCTCAAGAACGGGCAGCCGGTCGGCGAGGGCTACGTCCAGGACCCGGTCATCTCGCAGGTCGCCGCCGCCGTCTTCGGCGACGGAACGTTCTTCTTCATCCTGCTCGCCGCCGCGACCGCGCTCGTCCTCTTCCTGGCCGCCAACACGGCGTACAACGGCTTCCCGCTCCTCGGCTCGATCCTCGCCCAGGACCGCTACCTGCCCCGCCAGCTGCACACCCGCGGCGACCGCCTCGCCTTCTCCAACGGCATCGTGCTGCTGGCCGGCGCGGCCGCCCTGCTCGTGGTCATCTACGGGGCCGACTCGACCCGGCTGATCCAGCTCTACATCGTCGGCGTCTTCGTCTCCTTCACCCTCAGCCAGATCGGCATGGTCCGGCACTGGAACCGGCACCTGAGGAGCGAGCGGGACCCCGCCAAGCGCCGCCACATGATCCGCTCCCGCGCGATCAACGCCTTCGGCGCCTTCTTCACCGGCCTCGTCCTGGTCGTCGTCCTCGCCACCAAGTTCACCCACGGCGCCTGGGTCGCGCTGCTCGGCATGGTGATCTTCTACGTGACGATGACCGCGATCCGCAGGCACTACGACTCCGTGGCCGCCGAGATCGCCGCCGCAGAGGAGCGCCCCGACGAGTACGTCCGCCCCTCCCGGGTCCGCTCCGTCGTCCTCGTCTCCAAGCTGCACAAGCCCACGCTGCGCGCCCTCGCCTACGCCAAGCTGCTGCACGCCAACGAGCTGGAGGCGCTCACCGTCAGCGTCGACCCGGCCGAGACGAAGGCGCTCAAGGAGGAGTGGGAGCGGCGCGGCATCAACGTGCCGCTGAAGATCCTCGACTCGCCCTACCGCGAGATCACCCGGCCGGTCATCGAGTACGTGAAGAACCTCCGCAAGGAGAGCCCGCGCGACGCCGTCTCGGTCTACATCCCCGAGTACGTGGTCGGCCACTGGTACGAGCACCTGCTGCACAACCAGAGCGCCCTGCGTCTCAAGGGCCGGCTCCTCTTCACGCCCGGCGTGATGGTGACCTCGGTCCCGTACCAGCTGCAGTCCTCCGAGGCCGCCAAGAAGCGGGCGAGGAAGCGCCAGGACTGGAACGCCCCCGGATCGGTCCGACGAGGACCGGTCGAGAAGGGCGGCGCGAAGGTTCCGGCCGAAAAGAGCAACTAGACTGGTGGGCTGCCGTCCCGAACGGCAGCCCACCACTCTCTTCCTCTTGGAGTCCCCCCGTCATGCAGAACGTGCCTGTTGCTTCGCTCGTCGGGGAAGAGTACGAGGTCGAGGTCGGCCCGGTCGCCCACGGCGGCCACTGCATCGCCCGTACGGAGGCCGGCCGGGTCCTCTTCGTCCGCCACGCCCTGCCGGGCGAGCGGGTCCGCGCCCGGGTCACCGAGGGCGAGGAGACCTCCCGCTTCCTGCGCGCCGACGCGGTCGAGATCCTGGACGCGTCCAAGGACCGCATCGAGGCCCCCTGCCCCTTCGCCGGCCCCGGCAAGTGCGGCGGCTGCGACTGGCAGCACGCCAAGCCGGGCGCCCAGCGCCGCCTCAAGGGCGAGGTCATCGCCGAGCAGCTGCAGCGGCTCGCGGGCCTCACGCCCGAGGAGGCCGGCTGGGACGGCACGGTCCTCCCCGCCGAGGGCGACAAGCTGCCCGCCGGCGAGGTCCCGAAGTGGCGCACCCGCGTCCAGTACGCGATCGACGCCGAGGGCCACGCGGGCCTGCGCAAGCACCGCTCGCACGAGGTCGAGGTCGTCGACCACTGCATGATCGCCGCCGAGGGCGTCTCCGAGCTCGGCATCGAGAAGCGCACCTGGGAGGGCATGGCCTCCGTCGAGGCCATCGCCGCGTCCGGCTCCCACGACCGCCAGGTCGTCCTGACCCCGCGCCCCGGCGCCCGCCTCCCGCTCGTCGAGCTCGACAAGCCGGTCTCCGTCCTCCGCGTCGAGGAGAAGGACGGCGGCGTCCACCGCGTCCACGGCCGCGCCTTCGTCCGCGAGCGCGCCGACGACCGCACCTACCGCGTCGGCAACGGTGGCTTCTGGCAGGTCCACCCGAAGGCCGCCCAGACCCTCATGCTCGCCGTCATGCAGGGCCTGACTCCCCGCAAGGGCGACACCGCCCTCGACCTCTACTGCGGCGTCGGCCTCTTCGCCGGCGCGATCGCCGACCGCGTCGGCGACCAGGGCGCCGTCCTCGGCATCGAGTCGGGCAAGCGCGCCGTGGAGGACGCCCGCCACAACCTGGCCGGCTTCCCGCGCGTCCGCATCGAGCAGGGCAAGGTCGAGTCGGTCCTCCCGCGCACCGGCATCACCGAGGTCGACCTCATCGTCCTGGACCCGCCCCGCGCGGGCGCCGGCAAGCAGACGGTCAAGCACCTCGCAGGCCTCGGCGCCCGCCGCATCGCCTACGTCGCCTGCGACCCGGCGGCCCTGGCGCGCGACCTCGGGTACTTCCGGGAGGGCGGGTACCGGGTGCGGACGCTTCGGGCGTTCGATCTGTTTCCGATGACGCACCATGTGGAGTGCGTGGCGATTCTTGAGCCTGCTGAAAAGGGCCGCTGACCTGCCGTTTCTCCGGGTATGCGTTATGGGTGTTACGTGCGTTGGGTCCGAAATCGTGACGCCTATTCGACGCACGAACGGCACATTGCCTGATGGGTCGTCATGCGTGGTTTGAGGCTGCTGGACGGGAGACCACCTACCTGAAGGCGAACACCGCGATGGGGTGATGAGGTCGGCTGCCGCGCGGTTGACCTGACCCGCCCCTTCGCTTCTCGGCCGTGCCGTTCCGTGATATGTCGACGCAAGGTCCGGAGTCGGGGTCGAGGTAGGTGATAGCTGGGTCAGGACCTCAGTACACGGCATGGAGCAGTATAGAGTTCGTCCTGCGCCTCGGCGGGCGTGGAAGGTCGACGGGCACGTGCGACCGCTGGTACGACGAGGAGGGCAACCTCGGCAACCATCTGGTCGCTCTCAGCCCGACCGTGATCGCCTAGGAGGCGACAACCCTCCCGCAAGGCGAAGCCTAACGAGTGGGTACACGCAGTGGCCGGGTCCTCGACGACAAGGACATCGATGCTGCCTGGCAGGCGACTGGCGAGTGTGGCGCCCACGATGGGCGGCGGCTCACCTTCGCCGACGAGTCCCGCCTCGGCGACGCCGGCCGTCACCGTCTGCCTCCGGCCCTGGCTGGCTGCGACGGGCATGGCCCGTGAAGCAGGGCCGACAGGCCGTTCCGACGTCGCTCTGTCTTGAAGGCCGACGAGCTCAGGTGGTGACCCGCTCGGGGAGGAAGGGGCTCGGGATGCCGTGCCAGGAGACACGCAAGGCGTCCCTCGCCCGCGTGCAGGCGACGAACAGCAGACTCAGTTCGCCCATGAGATCCTCACGGTGCTGCTGGGGGTCGACCTCCTCCGGGGTGAGGGCGCTGTTCATCGGCACGACCGTGTCGCTCACCCCGGCGACGGCCACGCAGCGGAATTCGAGCCCCTTCATGCGGTGCATGGTCCCGATCCGGACCCCATCGCCGACCGCCGCCGACGCCCCCAGGACGAGCGAGGGAACCCCCGCCTGTTCCAAGGCCTGGGCGATCTCCTTGCCCAGCTGGACGTACCGCACGGCGACACCGATCTCGTGCGGCGCGACCCCCGTCCCGATCCACTCGGAGATCCAGGTGACCAAACCCGTGATCTCCTCCGGCTTGGTGGCTGAGCCTCCGAGTTCCGGCCTGGCGCCTCGGTACGCGGACCGGTAGCCGACGAGTGAGTCCTGCCCGCCGTCCATGTCATCCACGCTCGCGTCCGCGAGGAGCCGGGTCGACCAGGTCAGGATCTCCTTCGTCGTGCGGTAGTTGATACGCAGGCGGGTCGACCGGCCGGCGACCGAGATGCCGAGGCCGCGCAGGGACACCCTGTTCCCGTAGATCCGTTGGTGGGTGTCGCCCGCGATGAAGAGGTCATCCGGCCCCGGGGCGACCAGAGCGCGCAGCATGCGCCACTGAGCAGGGTGGAGATCCTGCGCCTCGTCGATCACCACATGGCGGAAGCGACGGTCCCCGCCTCGGTCCTGAAGGATGCGTGCGGCCTCCGCGCACACCTGGAGGAAGGTCCACTCGCCGGCCCGGCGCAGCTCCTGGGTGAACGCTTCGACGGCGCGCCATACCTGGGCCCGCTTGAGCGGGCTGAGCGCGGTTCCACGCCCGGAGCGGGAAGCCTTCAGGTAGGTCTCCGGCGACCGGAGGTCCTGGGCCAGGATGACGTGCCGCCATTCCTGGTCGAGGAAGTTGTCGGTGAAATCGATCTCCAGCCGCTGGGCCGCCCGACTCCAGCGGGTGAGGATCTCCTTCTGCGCGGCCACCAGCGCCAGCGGAGCGCCGCGGTCCTCCCGGACGATCTGGTTGGCCAGGGCGTCCACGTTGACGACCCAGATCTTCGCCCGCAGTGCAGGCTCGGGGATCAGCAGTTCGAGGTTGCTGCGCAGGTCGGCCGCGAGGTCGCGGGTGAAGGTGGTCAGGAGGATCGACTCGTCGGGTGCGTCCGCCGGGAGCTCTTGGGCGAGGTGCAGGGCGCGGTGCAGCGCGACCACGGTCTTCCCGGTGCCGGGCCCGCCGGTGACGCGTGCCGGACCCGTGTACGAGGAACGATAGGCGAGCTTGCGCTGGCTGGGATGGAGGAAGATCCGCCAGGCGTCGAAGGGCCGGGACAGGATGTCCGTCAACTCGTCAGGGCCGGAGACGAGCGCGATCCGCCCCTGGGACCGCGCCATCGCCGCGGAGAACTCGTCCTGCTCGACCGGGGACGCGGACGGCTCGATCCGTGGCTCCCGAACTTCTCGCGGGGGCGCGGAGCGCTGCTCCAGCTGTACGGCGACGACCTCGCGCCACACGTCCTCCGGCGTCATGCCCGCCGCAAGCCCGGCCAGCACGTCGTACTGCTGCTCGGGAAGGACCTTGTGCAGGGCGTCGAGGTGCGCCTCGGTGCCGAGATGCCGGACCAGGGGAAGCAGGTCGGCGTCGATGCCCAGCCTGACCAGGTCCTTGTCGGCGACCCCTCGGAACAGCCGCTCGGTGCCGTCGGTGGCACCGGACCGGTCGCCCGGAAGGGCGTCGATGCCGGCCGTCGCGCGTTCCAGAGCGACGTCGTCACGCAACTCGATGCCGTGCGTGGCCGAGTTGACGGTCGCCCGGTGCTTGACCGCCCAGGCGATGGCGTCGTCGTGAGGCATGACCTTGAGGAGGAGGAAGCTGTCCCCCACCTCCGGAGCCAGCACCACGCCGCGCATGAACTGGTTGATGCGGATGGTCCGGATGCGAGGGTCGCGGGACTTCTCCAGCTTCTCCAGGTGCAGGCCCGCGTGCCGGTGCTCCCGGAACTTGTCGAAGACCTCATGCACACGTTTCTGGACAGGCTTCTCCAGCTTGGCGAATTCCAGGAGGAAGTCCTTGTGGATTCCCAGTGTCGCCATGGTGCGCCCCCGGTCGTACGGTCGTCGATTCCGCTGATCACCGTACCCGGGTACGGCACAATGGCGGGCCGACGGGGCAATAGTCGGGGAGGGGATGGGCGTGCACGCGCAGGAGACGACGTTCAGCAAACTGGTTCACGGCGAGACGCAGTTCCAGGTCCCGCTGTATCAGCGCACCTACACCTGGCAGCGTGACGAGCTGCGGCAGTTGTGGGACGACGTGCTGGAGCTCGTCGAGGACAAGCTGGAGGGCAGGGAGCCGGCTGCTCACTTCCTCGGGTCGGTGGTGCTCGCGCCGGAGCGGGTCGCGGCGGGCGGGATGCAGCGCTGGCTCGTCGTGGACGGCCAGCAGCGGCTGACCACGCTGATGCTCGCCTTCACCGCCCTGCGGGATCACCACCGCGCTCGCGGACGGGAGAAGAAGGCCGCCCGCATCCACGACCTCATCCTGGTCAACGGCTACCAGGACGGGAACGACCACTACCGCCTCCTGCCGACGCAGGCCGACCGTGAGGCGTTCGTCGCCTGTGTGGAGTCGCTCCCCACGGCCGGCGGCGCGGGCAACATCGGGGGCGCCTACCGGTTCTTCCTGGCCGCTCTGACCGAGGGTGAGGAGCGCGCCGACGAGCAGTGGACCGGCGCCGTGGAGTCCGTACTCAGGGACTTCCTCTCCATCGTGTCGATCACCGCCGCCGAGGGCGACAACGTGTACCGGATCTTCGAGTCCATCAACAACACGGGTGTCGGCCTCAGTCAGAGCGATCTGCTGCGCAACTACCTTTTCATGTGCCTTCCCAAGCGTGGCGAGACCGTCTACCGCACCTTGTGGCTCCCCATGCAGGAGCTGCTCGGCCCGGCCAGGCTGGAGCTCCTCGTCTGGCTCGACCTGGTCGTCGACGGTGACAACCGGGCCAAGCAAAGCGAGATCTACCGAGACCAGAAGAGGCGTCTCGAACCGATCAGTTCGAACGAGGACGCACTGGAAGCGGAGGTCTCGCGGCTGTATGTGCGGGCCGGTCGCCTCATGCGGATCGTCGATCCGTCGAGGGAGAGTGACCCCGGTCTGCGCGAGGTCCTGGAGAGGCTCGCCCGCTGGGGCGGCCAGACCCACTATCCGCTCGCGCTCCAGCTGCTCGACCGGCTGGACGAGGGGGACTGCGACCCCAAGGAAGCGAGCGCCGCTCTCGCGTATGCCGAGAGCTACATGGTGCGTCGTCTGTTCGCAGGCAACTCCACCACGGGCAACAACCGCACCTTCATGGAACTGCCCAAGGAGGTGGAGAAGGAGCTGGAGAACGGGCGTTCGCTCGCGGACGCGGTACGACGCGCTCTGTCCGCCAAGACGGGGACGCGAGTCTGGCCCTCCGACGTGGTGACGCGGGAGTCGATCCGCAGCCGCCCCTTCTACAAGTCGGGGCGTTCGCACCAGCGCTTCGAGATCCTTCGCCGCTTCGAGGAGAGCTACGCCGCCAGCGAGCCCGTCGACTACGGCAAGGCGAAGCTCACCGTGGAGCACGTGCTGCCGCAGCACCCCGCCCAGCAGTGGTTCGATCTCCTCGCGGAGGAGGCCGGAGAGACCGAGAGCCCGGAGGAGCTGCACACCCAGCTAGTGCACACCCTCGGCAACCTCACGCTCTCCGGCGACAACACCCGCCTCTCCAACCACCCCTTCCACCGCAAGCAGCAGATCCTCGACTCCAGCGCCTTGCGCATGAACCAGCACATCGCGGCCAAGGAGCGCTGGGGGAGGGCGGAGATCCTCGCGCGCGCAGAGGAGATGAGCGACAGGGCAGTGGAGCTGTGGCCCGGGCCCATCGACGGGGTGGTCCACGCCGACGCCGAGTGGGCCGGCTGGGGAGAGCTGCGCCGGGCACTGCTGAGCATGCCGGCCGGTACGTGGACGACGTACGGTGACCTCGCCGCCCTCATCGGCACTCATGCCGTCGCGGTCGGCAGCCACATCAGCACCCGTCCCGCGCTGCACGGGGCCTATCGCGTGCTGATGGCCGACGGCAAGATCTCGCCCGGTTTCCGCTGGCCCGAGGGGATGGAAGGCACGCCCGATCCGCAGAGCGTTCTGGAGTCCGAGGGCGTTCCGTTCGACGAGTGGGGTCGTGCTCGCCGGGCCCATCGACTCACGGCGGGGGACCTGGCCGCTCTGGTGGGCAAAGACGACTTCGAGGACGAGACACCGGTTCGAACCGCCGAGGAGGCAGGAGACTCCGGGGGCATTGCTGACGGGGAGCCTGCGGCGGCGCGATTCGAGATGCTGTTGCGCGACAACCAGACGCCCGGCACGGCGGAGGGAGTGCTCGCCACCCTGCGGTTCTGGGAGGAGCAGGGCGGCTCCCTCGACTACGGGAAGAAGAGCGAGACCAGCTGCTTCCCGATGCTGTCCCTGGACGGTGCGCGCGCCCGATCGCTCTGGCCGCTGGCCCTGTATCCGGTGACGGGCACCGCCGAGGTGGTCTTCCAGCACCTGAAGCGCAGGCCGCCCTTCGACGATGAGGTGCTGCGGCGCGACCTAATGGCGCGACTGAACCGGGTGGACGGCATCGTGCTCGCGGAAGCGAAGCTGGACCTGCGCCCCTCGTTCCCGCTGGAGGTCTTCGCCGACCAGGGTGAGGCGCTGCGCGGCGTCCTGGAGTGGTTCGTCCACACGGTCGCGCTCGCGGAGGCGCGCCGGCCTGTCGACGACGCTCCCGTGAGTCCCGCGTGAACCTGTCCGACGCGACCTGACACAGTTGAGGGCCCTGGCCGGATCTGCCCTTAACGGAAGATCACTGCTCGGTTACTCTGCCGGGCAGTGATCGGTGTCACTCCGGGGCGTGGGCGCGTGGCGGGTGGCCTGCGACCGGAGCGCGGGGGCTGATGGAGCACAACAACCACCAGGGGTGGTACGGGGAGACCTTCGTGGCCGCCATCGCCGCCGCGGCGGGATTCCAGGTGGCCGTGCCCTATCCGGACATCGGCAAGGACATGATCCTCGGGCGGGATCACGAGGATCCCGAGCTCGACGTCCAGATCGCCCTTCAGGTGAAGACCCGGAGGATCGGCGACCTCGACGTCACCGACGGCCTCAAGATCACCCTGACGATCGACCAGTTCAAGCGGTTGCGCGGCCGACGGCAGGTGCCGTGCTATCTGGTGGTCGTCCTGGTGCCGCAGGATCCCGTCGCCTACATCCGTGTGAGCGAGCGCGAGTTGATCCTCTGGCATTCCGCGTACTGGGTCTCGCTGGAGGACCGTCCGCTCCCGATTCAGCAGGGTCAGAAGAGTGTCACCGTCACTGTCCCGAGGGAGAATCTGCTCACGGTCGACGCGCTGCACGAGTTCTTCCACAGGGCGTGCGAGGAGGTGCCCGCACCATGACGGCAGTAGGGGTGCCCGAGCATGAACTGGCGCGGCTGCGGCCGCGCGATGTGGAGCGTTATCTGTACCAGAGGGGCTGGCGCCCGGGCGGCCGTGTCCGCTACAGCGCCCGCTGGGAGCGGGAGTGGGACGGCCGACCGCGCCGCGTACTGCTTCCCCTGGACCGCGAGCTCGCCGACTACGCGGACCGCATGGCCGATCTGATCGGCGCGCTCGCCGAGCTGGAGGGACGGCCCCCGGCCGCCGTCCACCAGGACCTGACCCTGTCCGGCCTCGACGTGCAGTACATCCGCACCATGCCGCGCACACCGTCGGGCACCATCCCGGTGCAGGCGGCGGTGCTCGCGGTCACGAGTGCGCGGGACCTGCTGATGGCGGCCGCTTGCGACACCGTCCTGGACGGACCGTGTCTGGTCCATCCGCGGCGCAAGCCCCAGCGGGCCAAGGACTTCGTCGACAGTGCCCGATTCGGCCCGTCGGCGCCGGGAAGCTACGTCTTCCAGGTCCAGGTGCCCCTGCCGGAAGCGACGGCGTCGCAGGGACACCTCTTCGAGGACGAGCCCGAGTGGGACATGGCGCCGGAGCCGTTCGCCCGCAAGGTCTCGCGCCGGATGTACGGGGCGGTGGCGGCCGCGCGCTGGGCAGCGGGGCTCGCGGACAGCCGAGACGACTCCGCCCCGTTCGTGGCGGGCGCCCGCGTCGGCATCTCGGCGGACCTCTGCGAGGCCCTCGCCGGCATGGGCGGTCACGATGGGCGGGACTCTCCGACGCTCCACGGCTTCTCCCTGTCGTTCGCCTGGTCCCCGGCCTGGCCGGCTCCCGCCGACACCCACCCCGTGTCGTTCTCCCCGAGGGACGTCCAGATCCTGCGTGAGGGCGCGCAGGACCTCCGCCGCCAGGAGCCCGAGCGCGGCGTGACGATCGTGGGCCGGACCACGAAGCTCAAGCGCGCCGCCGACATCGGTCCCGGCGATGTGACCGTCGTGGCCCGGTTGATGAGGGAGAACGGCGACCTCGTCGGTCAGGAACGGCAGATTCACATCCACCTCACGGAAGCTGCGTACGACCGCGCCACCGACGCCCACCGGGACCGGCGGGACCTTCGGATCGAGGGCGACCTGACACGGCGCGGCAACTATCACGAGCTGACTCGGATCACCGGGTTCGACGTGCTGTGACAACACCGGTACGCCCGGTGTCCGGCCGTGCCAGAGTGGGCCCGGTGGGCCGCCGCCCACGTGTTTGAATGGCTGTGTTTGACGTATTCGCCCAGGCCGGGGCGGTAAGAGGAGTGCGGAGAGCGATGACGACGCCGACCACCGACCTGGCAGGTGTGGCACAGCGAGCGGTCCGCCGCAGCGCCGAGGCCACGGACGAGCGGGCGGTCCCCGAGATCGGCGACCTCGTCGAGGTCCGGGGCCTGCGCTGGGTCGTGGCCGAGGTCGACCAGGGCGGGGCGGACACGGGCGGGACCGGCAGGCCGGGTGCGGGCTCGCTCGTGACCCTCAACAGCGTCGAGGAAGGCCGTTACAACGACACCCTCTCCGTCATCTGGGAGGTCGAGCCGGGGCGGCGAAGGCTGCCCACCGGCTCCCTCCCCGATGTCTCGGCCGGCAAGTTCGACCCGCCGGAGCGTCTCGCCGCCTTCCTCGACGCCGTCCGCTGGTCGGCGGTCACCTCGGCGGACGTACGGACGCTCCAGGCGCCCTTCCGGTCCGGCGTCGCCATCGAGCCCTACCAGCTCGAACCGGTGTCCCGGGCTGTCGCGGCGCCCCGTGTGAACCTGCTCCTCGCCGACGACGTCGGCCTCGGCAAGACGATCGAGGCCGGCCTCGTCGCCCTCGAGCTGATCCTCCGCAACCGCGCCCACAAGATCATGATCGTCTGTCCGGCCGGTCTCACCGTGAAATGGCGGGACGAGATGGCCGAGAAGTTCGGCCTGGACTTCACGGTCATCGACTCCGAGCGCAGCGCCGAGGTCCGCCGCACCCACGGAAGCGCCGCCAACCCCTTCAACATCTACCCGCTGTCGATCGTCAGCCTCCCCTGGCTGCGCGGCGCCAAGGCCCAGCGCCTGCTCTCCGAGGTCCTGCCCGCCCAGGACTCCGACGCGGCCACCGCCGTACCCGCCAAGCGCCCCTTCGACCTGCTGATCCTCGACGAGGCGCACCACGTCGCCCCCTCCGCCCCCAAACAGCAGTATCCCGTCGACTCGCAGCAGACCAAGCTCATCCGCCGTCTCGCCCCGTACTTCGAGCACCGGCTCTTCCTGTCCGCCACCCCGCACAACGGCTACCAGCAGTCGTACACCGCCCTGCTCGAGATCATCGACAGCCAGCGTTTTGCCCGGGGCATGGAGCCTGACCCGGAAGCGGTCAAGGACACGGTCGTCCGCCGACTCAAGGACGACATCCGCGACCCGGAGACCGGCGAACGCCGCTTCCTGAAGCGCGGGACCAAGGCACTGCCCGTCGACTACACCGAGGACGAGCGGGGCATCCACCAGCTCCTCAAGGAGTACGCCGCACTGCGTCGCGCCAAGCTCGGCACCCGTTTCAAGGGCGGACGCAAAGCCGCCGACCTCGTCACCCTCCTCCTGAAGAAGCGCCTCTTCTCCTCCCCGGACGCCTTCGCCCGCACCATCGAGGTCTACCTGGAGACCCTGCGGACCAGGAAGCAGGAGGCGGCCGAGGAGATCGAGGACTGGCAGGAGACCTTCTTCGACGACTACGCGGACTACGACGACGAGCCCCTGGCGGACGCCGAGGACGACGCCATCGCCCGCGCGACCACCCTCCAGCCCGGAACCGACGGCGACGAGGCGGGCCTCCTGGAGCAGATGAAGGAGTGGGCCGTCCGCCACCAGGCCCAGGCCGACTCCAAGGCCCGCGAACTGATCGCCTACCTCAAGGCGCAGTGCCTGACCGCCGACGGCGGGCACTGGCTCAACGAGCGTGTGGTCGTCTTCACCGAGTACCGCGACACCCAGATCTGGCTCCAGAACCTCCTCCGCGACCAAGGCCTCGGCGGCGACCGTGTCGCCCTCCTCCACGGCGGCATGAACGCCGAGGAACGCGAGCGGCTCCGCCTCGCCTTCCAGGCCGAGCCCACGGAGAACGACGTCCGCATCCTGCTCGCCACCGACGCTGCCAGCGAGGGCATCGACCTTCAGCGGCACTGCTACCGACTGGTGAACTACGACATCCCCTTCAACCCCAACAAGCTGGAGCAGCGGATCGGCCGCATCGACCGCTACGGCCAGACCACGGCCCCCGAGATCGTCCACTTCATCGGCAGCGGTTTCGAGAAGACCCTCGACACCTACGACGCCGACCTCGAATTCCTCTCCCGGGTCGCCATCAAGGTCGCCCGTATGGAAGAGGACCTGGGCAAAGTGAACGCCGTCCTCGCAGAGGCCGTCCAGCGACGGATGACCGGCGACCTCGGCGCCGACTTCGACGTCGACCGGGCCGAGATGTACGCGAACAAGAAGGCCCGCCGCGGGGGCGGCAACGTCGCCGCCGAGCGCGACGCCCAGGCCCAGGCCCAGCGCCTCAAGGAGCAGGTCGAGACCACGGTCGACACGCTCGGCATCACCCCGGGCAGGGTGGCCAGGGTCGTCTCCACCGCCCTCCCGCTCGCCCGCCAGCACGGCCTCCGCCCTGTCCCCGACGAGCGAGGCCTCGCGGACGGTTTCTACGAGGTCCCCACGCTCACCAGCTCCTGGGAGCGTGCCACGCAGGGCCTCGCGGACAAGCTTCGCCCCGAGGTCCAGCGCCCCATCACTTTCGACGCGGCCTCGGCGAAGGGCCGCGACGACGTGGTTCTCGCCCACCTCGGCCACCCCCTGGTCTCCATGTCCACGCGCCTGCTGCGCGCCGCCGTGTGGAACAAGAACCAGGCCGGCCTCGCCCGGGTCGCCGCAGTCGTCAGCGACCATCCCGAGCTGGAGACCACTCTCGTAGGCGCGTTCGCCCGCTTCGTCCTCGTCGGCGCGGACGGCATCCGCCTCCACGAGGAGGTGCTCCAGGCCGGTGGCTGGCTCCGTGAGGAGGCCGGAGCCCCGGCCCGCTTCAGCCGTCTGGAGAAGGTCACCACGGTCCGCGACATCCTCGACGACGCCCTCACCGACTCCACCCAGGCCTCCCCGCTGCTCCGTGACCGGCTCACGGCGGCCTGGCCCCACGTGGGTGAGGGCCTCGTCTCCTCGCTGGAGTGGCGCGCCCGCAACCGCCAGACCGCCCTGGAGAGCCGTCTGGAGAACCGCCGCCGCGACGAGGCAGAGCGGATCTCCGCCCAGATCGACCGCTTCCGCGACTCCCTGCGCGCGGCCATCGGCAGGACGGACGCCGAGGAGGGCCAGCTGGAGCTGGAGTTCGAGGAGGCCGAGCAGCAGCGCCGCGACCGCGAGAACTGGGAGCGGCGCGTCGAAGCCCTGGAGAGCGAGAAGGAACGCGAACTCGCCTCCGTCGCCGCGCGCTACGCCGACCCCAAGCCGCTCCTCTTCCCCGTCGCCGTCGTCTTCGTCGTTCCCCGCCGGGAGGCCGTCAAGTGAGCACCAACCGTACGACCGGCCCCGGCGGCCGTGGCCGCGCCCGCGGCGGAGCCTTCCGCCCCGCGGCTCCCGACGGCAAGCAGCAGCACCTCGACTGGCTCAGCCTCGTCGACGTGTCCGGCCCCTTCCTCACGCTGCCCGTCCTGCTCAAGGCCTGGCCGCAGCTCGACGCGATCGACAAGCCCCTACGGACGAGCCTTCGCTACGAACACGGCGTTTGGCTCTCCGACCCGGCGGCCGGCCAGGAGGCGTGGACCGACTTCATCCTCGGCGAACTCCTCGGCTGGGGAGACGCGTTGCGGACGGGCGAGGACCTGACAGAGCCCCTCGCCGTCGACATCCCGGAACACGACGGCGAGCGGGTGGCCCCCACCTTCGCCCTCCTGGAGCCCGGCAGCACCGCCACCGACACGGCCTCCCTGGTCGCCGACTGCGCCATCCTCGGCCTGTCCGTCCCCTCCGGCCAGCACCCCGCGAAGCGCGTCCTCACCTCCACCTGGTCCGCCACCCCCATCGACCGCATGGCCCACCTCTGCCGCCACCACGGCATCGAACTCGGCCTCGTCACCGACGGCCGCTGGTGGGCCCTGGTGTGGGCGCCGCGCGGCGGCGTCACCACCTCCGCCGTCTTCGACACCGTCGACTGGCCCGCACCCGCCGAACGCGTGGTCGTCCGCGCCTTCCGCTCGCTCCTCAGCCGCCGCCGCTTCTTCTCCGTCGAGGACGACGAGATGCTGCTGCCGCTGCTCCGCGAGTCCCTGGACAGCCAGGAAGACGTCACCGACGCCCTCGGCGTCCAGGTCCGCCAGGCCGTCGAACTCCTGGTCGAGGCCATCGGCCGCGCCGACATCAACGAACGCGCCGAAGGCCGCCGCGGACTCGCCGAGGTCCCCGCCCACGACGTCTACCGGGGCGCCGTCGCCATCATGATGCGCGTCGTCTTCCTCCTCTTCGCCGAGGAACGCGGCCTCCTCCCCAGCGACAACGAGCTGTACGTCCAGTCCTATTCGGCCGGCCGGCTCAGCAAGGACCTCGAAGACCGCGCCGCCGAGACCACCGAGGAGGACCTGGAACTCTCCTGGGCCGGCTGGCACCGGCTCATCGCCCTCTTCAACGCGGTCTACGGCGGAGTCGACCACCCGTCGTTGTCGATGCACGCCTACGACGGCTCGATCTTCGACCCCAACGCCTTCCCCTGGCTGGAAGGCCGTGGCACCGGTGCCGACGACCCCACGGACCCGCTCCCCATCGACGACCGCACCGTGCTCCACATGCTCCAGTCCGTCCAGTACGTCTCCATCGGGACGGGCAAGAAGCGCGAGCGCCGCCGCCTCACCTTCCGCACCCTGGACGTCGAGCAGATCGGTTACGTGTACGAGGGCCTGCTCTCCTACCAGGGCCGGCGCGCCGAGGACACCATCGTGGGCCTGGTGGGCAAGCCGGGCCTGGAGGCGGAAGTCCTGCTGACCCGCCTGGAGTCGCTGGCCCGCACCCACGGGGACGGCCTGGGCGCGGCTTTGGCGGACGAGTACAACAAGACGACTGGTCTGGGCGCGGCGGTCAAGGTGACCAAGGCGCTGGCCCCTTTGGACGAGCCGGCACTTGGCGAGGCCCGGCGCAAGCTCCTCGCCGCGACCGGCGGCGACGCGGAGCTCACGGAGCGCCTGCTCCCCTTCTACGGCATCATCCGCCCGGACCTGCGCGGCCTCCCGGTCGTGATCCAGTCCGGAGCCCTGTACGTGACGGAGTCCTCGCTCCGCAAGAACACGGGCACGCACTACACCCCGAGGAAGCTGGCCCAGCAGGTCGCGGACGGGGCGCTGGAGCCCTTGATCTACGAGTACGGCCCGCTGCACACGGCGGACAGAACGCAGTGGCGCCCGAAGTTGGCGGACGACCTGCTGAAACTGAAGGTCGCGGACATCGCGATGGGCTCGGCGGCGTTCCTGGTGGCGGCGTGCCGATACCTGGCCGTCGCGCTCGTGGAGGCATGGAGCCGCGAGGGCGACGAGCGGGCTGCGGCCTACCTGGAGGCGGCGGGTTCGCTGTCCGCCTCGGCGGTGGACGCGGAGGCGGACCCGGTGATGGTGGAGGCGCGTAGGCAGGTCATAGAGCACTGCCTGTACGGCGTCGACATCAACCCGATGGCCGTGGAGATGGCGAAGCTGTCGCTGTGGCTGGTCTCGATGGACCGAGAGCGCCCGTTCACGTTCCTGGACGACAGGCTGGTGGCGGGGGACTCGCTGCTGGGCGTGACGTCGGTGGACCAGTTGGAGGCGATGCACCTGGACCCGGTGCGGGGGCGGAAGCTCCACGGGGACGGCATCGACTTCACGGGCGGTGTGCGGCGGGTGATGGCGGAGGTCGCCGAGGAACGGCGGAAGCTGGCGGGTATCCCGGGTACGGGCCTGGAGCAGTTGGCCGAGAAGCGCGCGATCCTGGCACGGGTGCGGGAGAAGACCCGCCAGGCGAGTGTGTACGCGGATCTGGTGGTGGGCGCGGCGCTGGCGAGCGCGGGCCGGGGGGAGAAGGAGCAGGACCGGCTGTCGTTCGAGGCGGTGACCGCTGCGCACAACGTGGCGGATGCGCCGGAGGGCGAGGCCGAGGCGCAGGAACTGCGGGCGGCGGAGCGGCTGGCGCGGGGGTGGCTGGCTACGGGGCAGCCGGAGGGGGCGTTCGACCGGGAGCCGGTGCATTTGCCGTTGGTGTTCCCGGAGGTGTGGGAGGAGCGGGGCGGGTTTGATGCGGTGGTGGGTAATCCGCCGTTCTTGGGGGGCCAGAAGCTCACGGGCGCGATGGGGGAGCCGTACCGGGAGTACCTGGTGGGGGAGTTGGGCCGGGGGGCGCGGGGGAGCGCGGACCTGGTGGCGTACTTCCTGCTGCGGACGCATGAGCTGTTGAATGGCGACGGGCAGGCGGGCCTGATCGCAACGAACACGCTGGCGCAGGGGGACACACGGGAGGTGGGCCTGGACCAGCTCGTCGCGGACGGTGTGGAGATCCGACAGGCAGTGAAGAGCAGGCCGTGGCCTTCGCGGAGCGCGGTGTTGGAGTATTGCGCGGTATGGACGAGTTGCGCGGCGTTGGCAGAGGGCGCTGTGCGGTTGGCGGACGGTCGAATTGCCAAGGTGATTACCCCGACACTTGAAGGTGGGGCACGAATCACTGGCGAGCCCAGCAGACTAGTCGAGAACCAGGGGCTTGCGTTTCAGGGATCCATCGTCCTGGGGTTGGGCTTCACGCTCGACGCTGAGGTTGCTGAAGCGTGGATCGCGAAGGATGAGCGCTACCGGCAGGTCCTCTTTCCGTATCTCAATGGACAGGATTTGAACTCTCGTCCAGATGGCTCTGCAAGGCGCTGGGTCATCAATTTTCACGATTGGAAGGAAGAGCAGGCGCAGACCTACCAAGAGGCGTACGAGAAGATCCTTTTGGAGGTCAAGCCGGAACGACTCAGGGTCAAGTTCAGCAAGAATGCGCGAGAACGCTGGTGGCAATATGAGCGGCGTCGCCCGGAACTGTATGACGCTCTAGCCATGTTGGATCGGATGATTGTGCTCACTAGACACAGTAAGTCCGTGATGCCGCTTTTTGTGAACACGGGGCAAGTCGCGAGTGAAGCAACCGTGGTTTTCGCATCTGCTGATGCCGCCGTTCTTGCCGTGCTCAGTAGTGCCCCTCACTACTGGTGGGCTCTGAAACATGCGGGCACGATGAAGGGCGATCTTCGATATGGTCCGTCCGATGTCTTCGAGACCTTCGCGCGCCCCGAACTCACCCCCGCCCTCCGCGAGCTGGGTGACCAGCTCGACACCCGTCGTCGCGAGATCATGCTCAAGCGCGGCGGGCTGACCGCCACCTACAACCTCGTCCACGACGAGACCTGCACCGACCCCGACATCGCCGAACTTCGCGAGATCCACCGCGCGATCGACGAGGAAGTTGCCCGCGCCTACGGCTGGGACGACCTCCTCACCCAGCCCGGCGGACTCGACCACGGTTTCCACGACACGCGCCAAGGCCCCCGCTACACCGTCGGCCCTCTTGTCCGTCAGGAAATCCTCGACCGGCTCCTCGAAGAAAATCAGCGCCGCTACGCCGCCGAAGTCGCGGCTGGCCTGCACGACAAGAAGGGCGCCAAGAAGAAGGCGGCGGCCCCCGCTAAGCGGAAGTCGAAGCCTCCGGCAGAGGAGCCGCCGAGCCTGTTCTGACCGGCAGGAGCAGGGCGGCGGCGTCACCGGGAGCAGCTCGTCCCGAGACGCCGCCATCCCTCCCTCAGCCCGCACACCCCCGCAACACCGACGCCAGCCGCCTCGCCACATCCGGCCGGCACCGCCCGAGGTCCACGAGCACGGGGCCGTACGCGCTGGCCAGGGACACGGTGTCGAGTCCCAGGGACGGCAGCAGCACGTCCACCTCCGTCAACGCCTGCCGCAGTTCGTCCCGGGCGACCTTCGCGTCCGCGATCGCCTCAACAGTCGCCCCCTGACTCGCCGTTCCCATAGCTCGCGCACCTTCCTCGTCGTTCGTGACTTCCTGCGACGAGCATGGATGCGTATGGCTACGATCACTAGGGGTAACGGTTTTCGGAACCGCAGAGCGAAAACGGGGGACCGTCAGTGCCCGCACCGAAGGAACTCGACCCATCGGCCTCCCTCGCGGCCCTGTACGGCGCGAAGTTGCGCAAACTCCGCTTGCGCGCCGGGCTCACCCAGCGCCAGTTAGGCGCTGAGGTCCCCATCGCGCACAGCCGGATCGCTCAGTTCGAACTGGGCAACGAGGTCCCGCCGGAGGATGTGGACGCCAAGCTGGACAAGATCCTGGGTGCCGAGGGTGACCTGACGGACCTGTGGGGCCACATCCACCGGACGCCGTTCCCGGACTGGGCCAGCAAGTACATGGCGCTGGAGCGCAAAGCGATCAAGATGCTCAAGTACATGGCGCAGGCCGTGCCAGGCCTGTGGCAGACGGAGGCGTACGCGCGAGCCCTACTCCGTACTAGCCGCCCTCGTGACACCGACGAGGAGATCGAGAAGCTCGTCGTCGCGCGAATCGATCGGCAAGACATCATGCGTCGGAGCAGCCCACCGCTGTTCTGGTGCATCCTGGACGAGGCGGTTCTCCGGCGCCCCGTAGGTTCCTCCGGCGTCATGCATGAACAGCTTGCGTCGCTCATGAGCTTCGCGCGGTCGCCGCACACGGTTCTTCAGGTTCTGCCGTTCAGCGCGGGGGAACACCCAGTCATGGGCGGCTCGTTGACGCTGCTCGGCTTCGAGAAGGGTCTGGATGTGGCGTACACGGAGAGTTCGCACTCCGGCGAACTCGTAGAGGGCCAGAAGGAAGTAGCCGAATACGCACTCGCTTACGATCTGCTGCAAGCGAAGGCCCTCGCCCCCGAGTCGTCGCTGGATGTGATCCGTTCCGTCATGGAGGAGTACCGAGCATGGCCGCACGCCACGACCTGAGCGGCGCCGCGTGGCGCAAGAGCACGTACAGCAACGGGCAAGGCGGCGACTGCGTAGAGATCGCTGACAACATCCCGCACACCGTCCCCGTCCGCGACAGCAAGAACCCCGCCGCCCCCGCTCTCCTCATCCCCGCCCCCGCCTGGGCCACCTTCGTCGAGGCGATCAAGCGCGCGTGACCGCCCACCGGGGCGCGCTCCAGCGCGTCCCGGTCGCCCACGCCACCCAAAGAAAAAGAACCGGGTGAGAACCCACCCAACCAATCCCCGCCCCCACTCGAACGGGTGACAGATCGTCCGGAACCCGGACAGGTGCGGTACGGTCGGCGCCAACACAACCCCATAAACGCATTCGGCCCCCGACAGGACGGCAATCCTGACGAGGGCCTGACCAACCAGGAAGTAGCACCTTCCCGATGGCTGACCCGCAGTCTAACGCGGCCACGTCCGCGTACCCCGCGATCCCCGCCGACGCCCCACCCTCCGGCGTGATCCACATCCGGCACCGCCACACCGAGCGCTTCACGGTGGTCGGCAACCACCTCGCCCAGCACGCCGAGCTCTCCGCCGCCGCGATCGGCATCGCCGTCTACATCCAGTCGCTTCCGGACGGTGTTTCCGTGACCGCCAAAGCCCTCGCGCTCCACTTCAGCGAAGGTGAGACGACCATCCGCCGGGCCCTGAACGAACTGGAGCGCGCCGGGTACATCGCCCGCCCCCGCATCCGCCTCGGCAGCGGCAGGTTCGCCACCCGCACGCTCTCGTACGACAAGCCCGGCTGCGTACCGCAGTCGACGCCGAAGCCGAAGCTGAAGCCCAAACCGGCCCCCGCGCAGGCTCAGCGGCCTGCCTCCGCCCCTGTGGCCCCACCCGCACCGAGCGAGCCCCGGGCGCAGCCCCAGCCCTCAGCCCCTCCAGAGCCGCCGCCTCCCACCGGCCCCGCCGCCGACCTCCTCGCCCGCCTCCGCCTCGCCGACCCACGGCTGCTGCTCTCCACCGGAGACGTCCAGCGCCTCGCGCCCGCCGTCGAGACCTGGCTCTCCCGCGCCGCGACGCCCGCCCAGATCACCAGGACCCTGACCGCGAACCTTCCGCCCGAGCCCGTACCGATCCACCATCCGGCCCGGTTCCTGGAGTTCAGGCTCGGCCATCTCCTCCCGCCACCCCTCCCGGCAGAGGAGTCACGGCCGCCCGGCCCCGCGCCCCTCGTCACCTGCGACGGCTGTGAGCGGGCCTTCCGCAGCCACGACCCGGACGCCTCCTGCGGGGACTGCCGTGAGGCCGCCGCCGCGTGAATCAGGCCTCGCCCACGACCGCCAGGTGATGGCGCAGCTCGTCGGCCACCCGCTCCGCATCGCCCGTACCCGGCAGGCGCCAGTCCGTCTCGATGCCCCGGTCCACGGCTTCCTCGCTGCTGAAGCGGATCAGATCGGGAGCGGGCAGGTGGTTGTCCCGCAGCCAGACGAGGAAAGGCGCGGCCTCACCGGCCGTCGTGTCGGCCAGCACCACGCAGTCCCGCCCGTGGACGGTGGCCGTGCCGTCGTACTCGGTGCCGTCGTCGGTGGCGGCCCAGAAGGAGAGGTACGGCTCGCCCTGGTGGGTGTGGTCCTGGCGGACCTTGTAGCGGGCTTCGGTGAACGACTGCCGCAGTGCTTCGCCCAGGCCGGCGAGGTCCAGGGACCAGGCGTGCGGCTGCCGCTCCGGCGCGTAGAAGAGAAAGGTGGTCCGGTCGTCGTCATCGGGTGCCACGGGCAAGTCCTTAGGGAGGAGGGAGGTAAGGGGAAACGGGAAGGGGAACGGGAACGGGGCGGGATCGAGGTCGGCGAACCCGGCGTCACTTCACATAGCGGGCAGTACCGGGCACCTGCTGGAGGGCCATGAGCGTCTGCCAGTAGGGCACGGCCTCCTTGTCGTTGGTGACGATCTCCAGGCCTCGGATCTGCTCGTGCTCGTTCATCGCCTGGCGGTACTTCTCAAGTTCACCCTCGTCCCTGCCGATCAGGACGTCCTTCTTGTTCCACTTCTTCGTCCCGTCCTCCTTGTACTCGTCCTCGATCTCGAACGTGGACTGTCGACGCCAGGTGGTCTTCCGGCAGTCGTCATCGGCGTCCTTGACGTACTTGGCGTCCACCATCATCCCGTCGGCGGGCCGCATGCCGTCCGCGCCGATCGCGGGCTTCTCGTAGTCGGCGGGCAGGGGGATGATCCGCTCGGGGTAGCCGGCGATCCTCAGCTGGTAGGCGTTCTCCGGGCTGGTGGCATCCGGCTTGCCCCCGAAGCCCGCCGGCTTCAGGCCGTCGACCCAGCTGACGAAGTCCTTCCGTTCCTCCGGCGTGAGCAACCGTGGCGGAGGCGCCGCGGCCGGCGGAATCGGGTCCCGCCACGGAATGCCCGGATCGGGGTCCCGGTAGACCGCGGGCACGATCCCCGGCATCCCGCCGGTGTAAGAGGCGAGGACGAGCGGCACAGGCGCCGGTACCGGTACCGGTACAGGGATCAGCGGAGGCAGGAACGGCAGACCGGGTGCACTCGGTCCCCGACCGCCCTCCGGCAGCCGTACCCGCTTCTCGGCCGAGTCCAGGGCATGTCCCACCTCGCCCAGACGCCGGATCCAGGGGTCGCCCAGGACGGCGTCGAGCAGGCCCCCGTCGAAGCCGTTCCCGCCGAACATCGGACTGTCCCAGGGCATGTCCATCGCGAAGAGGTCCAGCTTGTGCTGCCGGATCGCCGACTCGGCCGCTTCGACGTGCTCGGCGTACCGGTCGCAGGCCTTCGCGATCTCGTTGCAGGCGGCCACGAGGTTGGCGACGAGCGGCTCGTCCTCCTGGACCTGGCCGGGCGGGCAGGTCAGTCCGACGGACATCTTGAAGTACGCCCGGAAAGCGTCGGCGGCTTCACCCGAATGCGCCTTGTCGGCCGTCATGGCCGATGCCTGGGCGTCCTCCAGGAAGCGCAGCATCAGCTTGCCCCCACGGCGCCAGGACCCCGCCACCTCACGCAGCTTCTCGGGTGATCCGCGGTAGCGGTCGCTGCCGCCGCCGGGGGCGTACTGCTCGTACCACGCGGTCTCCCCGACGGCTTCAGGCAGTTCCCGGCCCAGGCCGAGGTAGTTCTCGGGACAGCCGTCCCCCGGGTCGCCCATGCCGGCGGTCAGGTCGGCCTGCCTGCCGAGGAGCGCGGCCACGACCGCGCTCTCCTGGGCCATGAACTAGCGCGCGTTGCGCATCAGCCCCCGGCTGGCCTCGCCGAGCACGTAGGAGCTGGAGCCGATGCCGTCCAGCGTGGCGGCGGCCGCCGATCGATACACCTTCGCGAACGCGCGCCCCGCGTCGTCGTCACCCGCCATCCCACGCTGCCGGTCCAGCTCGTGGTACAGGGCGATGGCGGTGTCCCGAGCCCCCCGCATGGTGTCGGTCAGGCCCATCGCGCCTTTGATCATTCCTTCGGCGATGAACTTGAGGTGTGGTGCCAGTCCGCTCGTCACTTCGCCCCTCCCGTCCCCCGCGTCGCGGGTGCGAACAATGGACCGTGCGACGACAGTTCTATCGCACGGCGACGACAACCAGGTCCGACGGCGGCGCGCTGCGGTAACTTGGCCGGTGTGACTGCCCTGGCCATCGAAGAGGTCCGCCTCACCGCGTTCAAGAGCTTCCGGGACGGGAGGTTCCCGCTCGCGCCGCTGACCGTCCTCATCGGGCGCAACAGCAGCGGCAAGTCGAACGCGCTCGACGGCCTGGAGGTCCTTTCGCGGCTGGCGCGCGGCGAGGACGTCATCGAGGCGCTGGAGAGTCGGCGCAGCTCCTCCGGGCCGGTGCGCGGCGGCCTCGCCGGGTGCGTACCGCACGGGTCCGACCGGTTCTCCCTCGGCTGCACGGTGCGGACCGAGGACGGACCCCTGGACCTGGACGTGACGGTCCAGGTGGAGCCCGAAGTGCGGATCATCGACGAGCGACTGACCAGGCGTACGGCCAAGGGGCCTCGGAAGATCCTCGTCAGCGGCGAGCCGAGCCCGTACTCCGGCGACATCCAGGCGTCGTGGCACAACGGCAAGCCCGGCAAGAACCCCAGCGGCCCCTTCCGCGGTTCCCGTCTGCTGACCTCCCAGCTCCCCGGCCGTGTCGCCGGCGAGAGCGAGGGGGAGTGGGAGACCATCTGGTGCGCCGAGGCCATGCTGGCCGCTCTCGTCGGGGTCTTCCATCTCGACCCTGTCCCTCACCTCATGCGTCAGTACGTCCAGTCCCGGGACAGCCGCCTCCGACGTACCGCAGAGAACCTCTCGGCCGCCGTCGGCGGGATCCAGCGGGCCCAGCCCGAGCTGTTCGAGTCCCTGGTGCACCAGCTCAGGGACCTCGCCGACCACGACATCGAACGGCTGTCCGTCACGAAGTCCGAACTCGGTGACGTGATGCTCGCGCTCGACGAAGGTGCGCTCGGGCTGACCCCCGCCCGTGAGATGAGCGACGGCATGCTCCGTTTCCTCGCCGTCACCACGGCACTGCTCACCGGCGGCGACGGGCTCGACCTCGGCTCCTCGCCCTCCTCCAGCTTCAAGGAGGGCACGTTCCTGATGATGGTGGTCGAGGAGCTGGAGAACGGACTGCACCCCACGCAGGCTTCCCAAGTGCTCAGGCTCGTACGGAACGCCAGCGCGGCGAACGGTACCCAGGTCCTGGTCACCACCCACAGCCCGGCACTCCTCTCGGCCCTTGAGAACACCGACCACCAAGGGGTCGTGGTGTGCTCCCGTGACCGGAAGACGGGCACGAGCAGACTCACCCGGCTCACGGAACTCGACGGCTACCCCAAGGCCATGGCGGCCGGGTCGCTGGGGGACGTCGTCACCCAGGGGCGGCTCGACCTGGCCGGCCGGGACGAGCGGGACTACAGCGAGTTCAACCGGCTCTTCGGGATCGGGTGAGGCATGGCCCGCCGAGTGGAATTCGTCGACACGTCGATCCTGTGCAACCTCCTCGAGGTGCCGGGCAAATGCCAGGACCTGGAGAAGGTCAGGGAAGAACTGCAGGGAAAGCTGGCGGCGCACGACTGCGACCTCCTGCTCCCCGTGACCGCCGTCATCGAGACCGGCAACCACATCGCGCAGCTGGCTGACGGGTTTCAGCGCCGCACCTGCGCGGAGAAGTTCGTCTCCGTACTGCGCTTGGTCGTGGCGGGTGAGGCGCCGTGGGCGCTGAACGAGGTCGAGTGGAACGCGGCCCATCTCGAAGCGTTGATCGCTGGCGGCAGCTCGGGAATGAGCCTCGTCGACCATGCCCTCAACAGGGTGGGCTGCGGAGACGTCAACATCCTGATCGAGCGCGACCGTTACCTGGCCCGTACCTCCGGTGTGGATGCCACGGTGTGGACGCTCGACGGGGGACTGGCCGCGCACACCTGACGGAAATCAGCTCCACCCCTGGTCAGAGCGGTGACATGTCACGACCATGGGGGCTTGTCAGTGGGGGCTCCTAAGGTCGTGGGCAACACGTCAGCCGTGGCCGTCGTCCCCGTCCCAGGAGTGTCGCCCGACCATGACCTCGCCCGCGCCCCACGCGTCCACCTGCCTCGCCGACCTCGTCCCCGCCCTCCGGTACGCCGACCCGCACGCGCTCGCGGAGCGGCTCGGCGACGAGCGGCTCCCGCTCGGCTGGTGGTACGCGACCCCGCTCACGACGGCCGAGCGGACGATCGGATCCCCGGCACTGGCGTCCGTGGTGGCCCGGGCGCTTCGGGCCCTGTGGCCGCAGATCCGGACAGGGGAACTCCTCCCTGTATCGAGGCTCTTGGACGCCGAAGCGGTCCCGCCGCATACAAGCGCGGAAGAGGCCGGTGAGGATGCGCTCGCCGCACTGGTACGCGCGCTGCTCGACCGGCTTCACGGGCGCGTCGTGCCTCGTGCCGCCCTGGGAGTCCCGGCCGCGGTGGCCGTGATCTCCGAGTGGCTGCCCGCCGACGCGCCGGCCGAGGTGCACGCGGCACTCGCGGTGCTCCGGGAGCTGGAAGAGGACCCCGCCGAGGCTCCGGAGGAGCATGGGGCACGGGACGGTGCCGAGTGCCGCTCCGCGGCAGCCGCCGTGCCGGAGCCCGTCGCCCTGCCCGTGCAACGCGTCCATGAGGAAGCCGCCGTGTCCCCGGCTGCCGAGGCCGGTGAACCGGCTGCGGAAGACGCGGCGGAGGAGGCTTCGGAACCGAGGGCTTCTGAGGCGGCGGATTCAGAGGCCCAGCTCGACAGAGAGCTTCCCGCCACCCACCCGAACCTGATGGACACGCCCCTCGCGGCCTTCGACGCCTACGCCTCCACCTGGGGAGAGAGGGAGCGCGCGATCGCCGCGCGGCGGATCTTCGCCGAGCAGCCGGAGACCTTCGCGGCGCTCGGCGACCGGTTCGAGGTCAGCCGGGAGCGCGTCCGACAGCTGGAACGGTCCGTTCTGGACTCGATCGCGCAGTGGCTCGCGTACGACGAGCAAGGCCATGCCTTCGCGGCGCACTTGGCCGCTGTCGCGGGACGTCTCGGCGCGGTGGGACGCCTCGCGGAGGTCCGTGCGATGCACCCTGACCACTCTCGGTCCGTGGACGCGCTCGGCCTGCCGCTCGGAGTCGTCGTCGCCCGCCTCCTGCCCGACCGCGCTGTCGACGGCGAGTGGATCGTCCAGGGGGACACCGCCGCACTGAGGACGGCCATGGCGGACGACCTGCTCGCCACCTGCGGCGAGACCCCGCTCGCGTGGGACGAGGCCGTCGCCTTCGGTGAGCGCCATGGAGTCAGGGCCGAGGTGCTTGCGGACTGGGCGGCCGAGATCGGCCGGTTCAAGACCATGGACGGACACCTGCTGCACTGGGGCCGATCGGTCAACGACCGCGCGATGGCCGTGCTCTCCCTGCGCGGAGAGCCGATGTCCATGGAGGACATCCACGACCGGCTCGCCGACGGCACCACCATCAACAGCATGCGCAACCAGATCTGGACCGACGAGCGCTTCGTCCGGCTCGACCGGAACCTGTACGGGCTGCGTCAGTGGGGCGGAGAGGAGTACCTGGGCATCCGGGAGATGATCACCCGGGAGATCCAACAGGCCGGCGGAGAGATCGAGGTCAACGCCCTCGTCGACGCGATCTGCGGCCGCTTCGACGTCGTCCCGGCCTCCGTACGCACGAACCTCGCCGCACCCGAGTTCACCCGCACCCGACGCGGCTGGGTGGGGCTCGCCGCAGAGCAGCACAGGGACGGCCAAGCCGCGCCGTACAACCCGCGCAAGGACGTGGCCAGGACCAGGCGGTGCTTCGTCGGCACCGACGGCCGTTGGTGGTACCGCTTCGAGGTCACCGGGGACCACCTGCGTGGTTCCGGCGCCCCCGTCCCGTCCGGCTGGGCGGCCCACCTCGGTGCCGCGCCCGCTTGTGAGCCGATCCCGCTGCGGCACGAGGCAGGCGAGAGCGCGCTCCAGTGGCGGACTCAGCCCGTACTCGGATCGATCCGTCCGCTGATGGAGCACATCGGGGCGAGCGTCGGCGACCAGGTCTTCCTCAACGTGACCGACGGCGAGCTGAGGGCGCTGCGGCTGCCGGCCGCGCAGCCGGAAGCCCGCCCGGAGGCCAGAGCGGCCCGGCTCACCGGCTGGACCGCCGCCGTGACCATGGCCGAGGCGATCGACGTCATCGGGCTCCGGACCGGTATGGGTCCCGGGCAGGAAGCGACCGCTCTCCTCCAGCACCTCGGTGACCGAGGGGACCGGGACATCGTCGGGCTCCTTGAGCAGGCGCTGACCGGCACTGTTCCGGTGAACTGACTGGCTGTCGGAGCTGGCCGCTAGCATCGGGACCATGGCAGGTCGTCACGGTCCCGGCGGAGCAGCCGCACAACCGAACGGCCCGCACGGGCCACGTACGAGGGACGAGAAGGGGACGCCGCGGATGCCGCCGACCAAGAACGCCGACGTGTCGACCGGATCGCTGGAGCAGGACCTCCTCCAGCGGGTCCGCGAGGTGTCGCAGTCGTTCAGTCCCGCCACGTCCTACCAGGTCAGGGAGGAGCTGGGCGAACTCATCAGCCGTGACCTGCTGGGCCCCTGGGGCGGCTCCGACGAGGAATTCGACTATCGGGCCGCCGGGCCCAGGGACCGCTACCTGGTGGGGTTGATCGGCCCCAAGCGGGCGCTGACCACCTCGCCCACGGCCGCCGACACCCAGACCCTGGACGACTCCGACGGCGAAGGGGACGGCACCGACCAGGGGCTTCCCGAACGGCTCACCACGCAGAACGCCGGGCGCATGTGGGCCTCCTCGATGGGCCTCATGTGCGCTGTACCGGCGGACGAGGGTGTGGACGCGATCTCCGTCAGGGCCCGCTGGGGCCGCTACCACCGTTCCCAGGTGATGAACGACGAGGGCGTCGCGCGGTCGACGTGGACGCGGGAGCAGGTCGAGGAGACCCGTGAGGTCCGGCTCGACGGCCCGGCCCGGCAGGTGCTGCCGCTGACCTCCGAGGACCCGGAGACGCCCGGAGTGCGTCTGCTCGCCGAGGTCCGGCACCGTCCCGGGCCCGCCGGCCCCACCCGCGTCGTGGAGCTCGCCCTGGTCAACGCCCAGGAAGAGCCCTTGGCGGCCAAGGACACGGCCTGGCTGTTCCAGACGGAGCTGCACGTCACGGCCATGGACGGGGGCTCCGCCGTCTTCCTGCCGATCTCCGACCCTCTCGACGAGGCGTCGCAGGACGAGGACACCTGGGGGCTCGACGACCCCGAGGAGCAGCACCTCACGCTCCTCTACCGCGACCGCCTGAAGCACGCGGCGGGCCGCAACGTCGCCGTGGACGTCGTACAGGGGGACGGCAGCCGCCGGGCCCGCGCGCTCACCACGACCTGGCTTCCCGCGCACGACGTACCGGCCACGATCGCCCCGTCCGGGGGGCAGACGACGCATCTGAACGGTCTCGAGCTCTCCATGGACGAGCTCGCCCAACTGCCGCCCGCGGCACTGCGGGAGGCTCTCGCCCCGCTCGCGGACGGCTACAGCGCATGGCTCGACGAGCGCGAGTCCGAGGCCGAGCAGTTGTCCGGAGCGCTTCGGGACAGCGCCCTGAACGCCGTGCGACAGGCCCGGGACGCGTCCGTCCGCATCGCGCTCGGCGTGGACCTGCTGTCGCACCACGGCCGTCCGGACGTCCTGGAGGCGTTCCGCTTCGCCAACCGGGCCATGGCACTCCAGCGGCGCCACACGGCCATCGCAGCCCTTCGCGAACGGGAGGGGCTCGGCTTCGAGGCGGCCCGCGAGCGCGTCGCCGAGCAGGGGCCGGAAGCCGCGTCCTGGCGCCCGTTCCAGCTGGCGTTCGTCCTGCTCAACCTGAGGGCGCTCGCCAATCCCACCTCGGCGGAGCGGGAAGCCTCCCCCACGGCCCTGGTCGACCTCCTGTTCTTCCCGACCGGAGGTGGCAAGACCGAGGCATACCTGGGACTCGCCGCCTTCACCTTCGCCATCCGCAGACTCCAGGGCATCATCGGCACCGGTGAGGACGCCCGCAGCGGCGACGCGGGCGTGGCCGTCCTGATGCGGTACACCCTGCGCCTGCTCACGGCCCAGCAGTTCCAGCGCGCCGCCGCGCTGGTCTGCGCCGCCGAGGTGCTGCGCCGCGAGGCGTACGACGGGGGCGACTACCGGTGGGGCGCCACCCCCTTCCGCATCGGGCTGTGGGTCGGCGGAGCGGTCTCACCGAACCGCTACGAGGAAGCCGCCCAGCAGATTGCCGAGGCGAAGCAGGCGGGCAGCGGGCGGGGTGCCAAGGTGCTCCAGACCCTCGCCTGCCCTTGGTGCGGTACGGCACTGAGCGCCCAGGAGGACCTGCATCCCGACGACGACCTGCGCCGGGTCCTCCTCTACTGCGCCAACGGCGAGGGCAAGGGCGCCTGCCCTTTCTCGAAGCGCCGCTCGCCCCGTGAGGGCCTGCCCATCCTCACCGTGGACGAGGAGATCTACCGGCTGGCGCCCAGCCTGCTGATCGCCACCGTGGACAAGCTCGCGCAGCTGCCGTGGCGTGGGGCGGCGGGCATGCTCTTCGGTAGGGTCACCGACCTCTGCCCGCGCCACGGCTACCGGCACGCCGATCTCGACGGCCGCACGAAGTGCGGCGAACGGCACCACGCCAAGGGCAAGCTTGAGGCCGTCAAGAGCACGGAGGTGACCCGGCTGCGCCCGCCGGACCTGATCATCCAGGACGAACTCCACCTGATCTCGGGCGCGCTGGGCACGACGGTCGGGCTCTTCGAGGCGGCGGTCGACGAGCTGTGCACCTGGCGCGCGCCCGCCCCGGACGGCGGCCTTCGGCTCGTCGGGCCCAAGATCGTCGCCTCCACGGCGACCACCAAACGAGCGGCGGAGCAGATCACAGGCGTCTTCGCACGGAAGTCGGCGATCTTCCCGCCCCAGGCCATCGACATCGGTGACACGTTCTTCTCGCAGCAGGTCGAGCTCTCGGAGAAGGCTCCGGGCCGTCGCTATCTCGGCATCTGCGCCCACGGCGTCAGGATGAAGCAGGCCGAGATCAGGGTGGCGGAGATCCTCCTGCTGGCGGGGCAGACCTTGTTCGACAAGCACGGAGCCGTCGCCGACCCGTACATGACGCTTGTCGGCTACTTCAACGCCACCCGTGAACTGGCCGGCATGCGGCGCTTCCTGGACGACGACATCTCCACGCGCGTGCGCGTCCACGGCACCCGCAAGGGTCTCTCGAACCGCCTGCTCCGCCGCACCGAGATGCTCTCCGTCCAGGAGCTCACCTCCCGTATCTCCTCGGGCGACATCACGGAGGTGCTGGCCCGGCTGGAGATCGGTTTCGACGAAGAGATGGACACGACGATCCGCCGCCAGGCGGTCGTCGAGGAACTGAAGGCGGCGGCACAGCACAAGCAGCGTCTGGACATCTCGAAACTGGGCCTCCGCAACGAGGGGGCCGGGGCCGTGGACGCGGTGCTCGCCACCTCCATGCTCCAGGTCGGTGTGGACGTGTCCCGCTTCGGCCTGATGCTGGTGGTGGGCCAGCCCAAGAACACCGCCGAGTACATCCAGGCGTCCTCGCGCGTGGGCCGTGACGCCAAGCGCCCCGGACTCGTCGTCACGCTCTACAACTGGACCCGGCCACGGGACTTGGCACACTTCGAGAACTTCGGCCACTACCACGCCACCTTCTATCGGCAGGTCGAGGCTCTCTCCGTGACCCCGTTCGCGCGCCGCTCCCTGGACCGCACGACCGCGGCCGCCTGGATCGCCGCCGTGCGCAACGCGACCGCCCCCCATTCCCGTAACCAGGACGCGTACGACGTCGACCTGGACGGCGCGATCGCGCAGAGCGTCACCGAGCGCTTCCTGGCCCGGGCGGACGTCGTGGGCGGCCCACGGGCCCGGGGCTACCTGGCCGAACGCATCGAGGTGCTCAAGGACGCCTGGGCACGCAAGAAGCAAGGCAGCGCCCGTCTCGGCTACGAAGAGGCCAAGTGGCAGGGGCAGCAGCTCAGCGGACTGCTCAACCGGGCTACGGGCGCCGGCTGGGACGAACTCACGGTCGCCCAGTCGATGCGTGAGACGGAGAACGAGATCAATCTGCTTCTGCCGGGCAGCGGCCTGTTCGACGTGGTCGGCGGAGCACCGGACTGGAGCTACTCCGGCTCCGGCGGACCGGACGGCACCGGGTACGAGGAATCGCCCGAAGGAGACGAGACCGGCGCGGTCCTGGACACCCGATCCGGAGCCGCCGGGCAGCACGGGAAGAAGGCCCAGGCATGACGGACCAGCCCCAGTACCGCCGACGCGTCGGCTCGGTGCGCCCCAGCCACCTGATGTACACCGGCGGTGTCGGCGCGCTCGTCGACCTGCCCAACTTCGCCGTGCTCGTCCGGGGGATCGACGACTGGAACTACGACTCCTTCGACTGGACGGACCTTAAGGAGCCTCGGCTGC
Organism: Streptomyces sp. NBC_01268; assembly: GCF_036240795.1. Classification (NCBI taxonomy): domain Bacteria; kingdom Bacillati; phylum Actinomycetota; class Actinomycetes; order Kitasatosporales; family Streptomycetaceae; genus Streptomyces; species Streptomyces sp. NBC_01268. The sequence goes on from NZ_CP108454.1 coordinate 6,329,427, forward strand.
TGCGCGCAGTCAACGGAATTCTCGGAGACCAGAACGGATCGCAGGTCACCCAGCTGCGGCCGGCCCCTTGGACGGACGGGACGGACTCCGACCCCAGCGGCCCCGCCGCCCGAGTGGGAGTGCCCGTTCTCCCGTTCCCCCAGTGGCTCCGCTGCACCGCCTGCAACGCGCTCGGCGGACTGGATTCGAAGATCTTCAAGTTCGAGAACGCCAAGCCGCGCCGTCCCGACCACGCCCGCTTCTTCCACGAGAACTGCACGGCCAAGCGCAAGGGCAAGCGCCCGCTCGCGGTGGCCGCTCGATTCGTCCTGACCTGCTCCGACGGTCACCTGGACGACTTTCCCTACACCTGGTTCGTGCACCGGGGAGGCGAGTGCGACAAAGCGAGTCATCCCCGTCTGGAGATGCTTGACCACGGCGGCAACCAGGCCGCCAACGTCAAGGTGCGGTGTGTGAACTGCGGCAAGGACCGCAACATCCGCGACGCCATGGGGCAGCGCGGCGAGTCCACCCTGCCGCGCTGCCGCGGCCGACACCCCCACCTGGCGACGTTCGCCACCCAGGGATGCCATCAGTCTCCCAAGCCGCTGGTCATCGGTGCCTCCAACCAGTGGTTCGCGCAGACGCTCAGTGTGCTCGCCGTTCCCCCGACGAGCGGCAGCGCCCTCCAGGGCAAGGTCGAGCAACTGTGGGGGGACCTCCAGGCAGCGACCTCTCCCGAGATCCTCAATGCCTTCTGGGGGCTCCAGCAGTTCCGCCATCTGCACCAGTGGAGCCAGTCCGAGGTCTGGGAGGCGATCGAGGCACAGCGCTCGGGGGCCCAGGACGCGCCGGCCGCGCAACCTGCCTCGTACCCCGACCTCCTGACTCCCGAGTGGGAGATCTTCACCAGCCCGCAGGTGCCTGAACCGACCGAGGACTTCGCGCTCCATGACGTCCCCGTCCCTCCGGCCCTGAGCGGAGTGTTCTCCCACGTGGTCCAGGCGGAGCGGCTGCGAGAGGTGCGCGCGCTCATAGGGTTCACCCGGCTCGACGCGCCGGATCCCGAGGATCCGACCCTCGTGGCCCGTGCTCCGCTGTCCCGTGCCCGGGTTCCCTCGTGGGTGCCGGCGAGCGAGGTACGTGGTGAGGGGATCTTTCTGCGTGTCGAGGACTCCCTGGTTGCCGACTGGGAACAGCGTGTCGCGGGATCCGCCGCCCTCGCGGCCCATCGTGACGCCTACGTCGAGTTCCGCCGCAATCGGTACTCGGGCCGGGTGCAGGATGCCGACGATCCCCTGCGCGGTTGGCCCGGGGCCCGCTACATCGCCCTGCACACCTTGTCGCACCTGCTGATCCGTGCGATCTCCCTGGAATGCGGCTACTCCTCGGCGAGCCTGTCCGAACGGATCTACGCCGGCCGTGAGGACGACCGCCGTACCGGCATCCTCATCTACACGGCGGTTCCGGACGCGGAGGGAACACTGGGCGGCCTGGTGTCGCTCGCCGAGCCGGAGAAGTTCGTACGGATCGTCCAGCGCGCGCTCAGGGACGCCCAGCGCTGTTCCTCCGACCCGCTCTGTGCCGACCGGCTGCCGCGCCCCCCGCACGAGGACTTCCTGCACGGCGCGGCCTGCCACGTCTGCCTCTTCGTCTCTGAAACGACATGTGAACGAGGCAACCGGTTCTTGGACCGTCGATTCGTCGTCCCCATCGACGACCCGGAACTCGTTCTTCTCCAGGGCCTCAAGTGAAAACGGCGGCTCTGCACTCGGCAGCTTCGCAAGCGCTGGTCGCGATAGGTGTCGAGGCACTCAGGACGCTGGCCGACGCCATGGCGTCGGGCCGCCCCCGGGCAGAGCTGCTGACGGCCCGTGCCTCGACGGGCTACATGGAGGCAGCGGCCACGGTCCTGGACGCCGCGGCGACCGACGGGGCGTCACCGCTGGAGGCAGCCGCATACCTGCACGGTCTCGCCGACGGATACGAACTCAGAGCGCTGGAACAAGACGTCTCCCTGGTGTGGAGCGGGCCGTCGACCCATCGCGTTCCGGTGAGATCGACAGCCCGGGTGCTGCTTCAGCTCGTCACGGAGGCGAGAGCCGAGCTGACCCTGATGACTTACTCGGCAAGACGCTACGCGCCGCTGGAGGAAGCCCTTCGGGCTGCGATCGCCCGGGGTGTCGTCGTCGATGTCGTAGTCGAGACCCTGCAAGGCGCGGGCAACGCCCTCACGGGAGTGGAGCCCGCGACGGCATTCGCCGACGTGACCGGGATCCGCCTTTGGCACTGGCCTCCAGGCCGCAGAGCCGAGAGAGGGGCCAAGACCCACGCGAAACTGGCGGTGGCCGACCGCCGCACGCTCCTGACGACGAGCGCGAACTTCACCCTCTCGGGAGTCGACCGCAATATAGAGGCAGGCGTGCTTATCACTGGAGGCTCCGCACCGGCGCGAGCGGCGGAGCACGTGCAGGAGCTCCAGCGCCGGGGAGTACTTGAGCGCTACTGGTGAGGTCTAGGGCTGTTCACTGCGACCAGCCCCAGACCTCATGGCAGGCAACGGGTCCACATCGATCTTGAGTCCTGCGACATGTTTGCTGCTGATGCGTTCCCGATGACGTACCACGTGGAGTGCGTGGCGATTCTGGAGCCGGTGAAGAAGGACGCCCGACCTGGGGTTGGTGGGTGCCCTTGCGGTCATCGGCCGCTGTCGTCCGCGTTCCTCCTCTGGCGGCGCACCGTGACGGTCATCGCCGCGATCAGCCCGACCAGTCCGATGCCGAAGCCGATCCCGACGGCCTTGAGGCTGGTGACCGCGCGCTCCCCGGAGGCCACCGCCGAACGGGAGAGGGATGACGTGGGGGACGGGGAGGGGGCGGTTGTGCGAGGGGTGGAAGCAAGCGGCTTCCGGGGGGTGGCCGGGCGGATCGTGAACGTCGACGTCCCCGTCACGGTGTGGCCGTCGGCCGATACGGCCCGGTAGCCCACCGTGTAGCGGCCCGCGGCCTGCGTCGGCTTGAGCTTCAGCGTGACCTCGCGGCCCGCCACGGCCGGAGCCCCGTCGCCCAGGGCGGTGCCGTCCGGGCCGGTGACGGAGAGGTGGGCTTGCTTCCGCTCCATCGGGTCGCTGAACGTGAGCGTGATCGTGGCGGGGGCGGCGACGAGGAGCGCACCGTTCGCCGGGTCGGAACCGTCCAGGTCCGTGTGGGCGGCGGCCGGCGGAGCGGCGACCGTCAGCAGAGCGGCGACGGCCGTGGGGAGGAGAAGGGAGCGCACTGCCGTACGGGCGGCGCGCGGATTCTTGATGCGCATGGTGTGGGATCTCTCTGCTGGTTCCCGGTTGTGAGGTGACCGTCCGCACGGTGTCACGGCGCCCGCCTGCGGCAGTCGCGTCGTACGTCGTACCTCGCACGACGTACGCGTACGTCGTGCATCGTGCGTTGGCGGGTCAGACCGCCAAGCGGAAGCCGGTCACGGCCGGTGGCCGGAACGGGTTCGGGGGGAGCGGGGCGCCGGAGGGCGGGGCGCGACCGGGGCGCGGGTGCGCGAGGGACGCAGGTCGCAGCGGGGCCGCGTCGCCAGTCGGGTGGCGTACGGGATGGTGCACCGCCGGGGCGGCGCCCAGCAGGGGTGGCAGGGCGCGCACGATCCGTCGGGCGGACTCGGCGACCGGCCGCGCCCGCAGGAGCAGCGACTCCGTCGTGCCCAGCAGGCGTGCGGCGAGCAGGAGTGTGACGGCGTGGCCGACCAGCAGTAGGGAGGGGCCCGGACCCGCGGGTGCGTGTTCGGCCAGGCCCGTCAGGTGTGCGGCGCCTCCCCGCGCGGCGGTCAGTGCCGGGCACGCCTCCGGGAGCACGTAGCAGAGGTGGTACGCGACCTGCGCGCCGACGAACGCCGTGAGCAGCTGGGCGTCGGCGAGACGCCGTCGGGTGAGGGCGAGGTTCAGGGACAGCGCGAGCGCGGTCACCAGGGTCAGGACCAGCGGGCGTGCGGTGTGTCCTTGCAGCAGGGCGTGCCCGCCGGCCGGCAGTAGTACGCACAGCGCCGCCAGCAGTCCCGCCCGCGCCGCGCGCAGCCCGCCCGCCCACGGCTGGACGCCGTGCGGGATGCGGAGAGCGGCGACCATGGCGGGCCTTCGGAGGGGGTGTGCGGGGAGGGGGGTAGGGGGCAGGGGCGGGATGGTTCCCGGGGCGCTATGCGCGGCCGGAACGCAGCGTACCGGCCCGTCTCCGGGCCGGTCGCACCGGCCGCCGGACGCCCCGGGGTGAGGGCCGAGGGCGCGCTGTCCCTGCTTCGGCCGACTCGGTCGTGCCCGGCGTGCGGGAGGCGCGGCGGTGGGTCCGCTGCGCTTGCGCGGGGCGGGCCGGTGAGCCCGCCCCGCCGGCCCTTCTCGGCCTTTCCTCAGGCCTCCATGGCTCCCAGGATCGCGTCCACCGCCGCCACCGCCGCGGCGGACGCCGGTCCCGCGCTCTCCAGCGTGTCCCTCAGGCGTCGGGCGAAGCGCGCGGCGCGGGCGGGGTCCGCCGGGAGGGTCTGGAGGGCGCGGGTGAAGGTGTGGTGGTCGGTGTCGACGTCCTCGGTCTGGGCGGCGGTGAGATGGGCTCGGAGACGGTCGAGTTCGTCGGAGAAGCGGCTGAGGAGGGAGCGGAGGGCCGCGGCGTCCCCGGCGGGGGAGTGGTCGGGCGGGCCGGTCACCGGGCGTAGCTCGGGGACGGCGGCGCTCAGGGCGGCCCGGAGCTCCATCGGGCTCTGGAAGCGGTTGGCGGGGCGCAGGAAGACGCCCCGCATCACGGTGGTGCTCAGGGGGCCGTCGTCGGGGAGCAGGGCGGGTCCGCCTTCGAGCGACTCCTCGTCGCCGTAGGGCAGCGCCCCCGTCGGGTGCAGCAGGCGGTAGAGGATCGCCGAGAGGGCGAAGGCGTCGTCGGCCTCGGTCAGGCCCGGCGGCATGCCCTTCAGGACCTGCGGGGAGCGGTAGTCGGAGGGCCCGGGAGGCAGCAGGGGCTCGTCGCCGTCGAGGTCCCGGCCGGATCCCCAGCCCAGGACGAAGAGTTCGCTCTCGTCGACGCCGTGCAGGACGAGGTTCTCGGGCCGGATGTCCCCGTGCGTGAGCCCCCTCGCGTCCCGCATCCGGTAGAGGGTGTCGCACGCGTCGACGATCCACCGGGTGGCTTCGGCGGGGCCGATGTCGAGCGTGCCGGCGAGCTTCGCGTCCAGCTTGTCCTGGAGGCTGACGCCGTTCACGGCGCGGAACAGCAGCCACTCCCCGGAGCGGGGGAAGATCTCGGGCACGCCTTCGACGTGCTGGACGGAGTCCGAGAAGATCCGGTGGAGGCGGTCCAGCCGTGGACCGTGACCCGGGTGGTGCTGGGCCACCAGCTGCCCGCTGCGGTCCGGGTGGGCGAGCAGGAGCCTCTTCGGGCGGCCCGGTTCGTCGAGGCGTCGCTCGACGACGTACCCGCCGTCCCTCAGCAGCTGCTCGTCGGCCTCCCAGCCGAGGCTGCGGCGTTCCGCGTTCCGCGGCCTGCGCAACTCCAGCCAGGCGCGCACGATCTGGTTGACCCACGCCCACTGGCCCTGGCGCTTCACGAGGATCCCGAAGTCGTGGAGCCCGTCCAGGTCCCTGCCCTTCGCGGTGGCCAGCGAGGCGCGCACGGCCGTCACGTCCGCGTCGTCCTCGATGAGGCCCGCGATCTCGTACAGCAGCGACAGGGCGTGCTCCCGGCCCCCCTCGCCGTACGGGTCGAGGAGTCCGATGACGGCGTCGTCGTCCTTGACGACCGAGGTGAACGCCTCGTCGACCAGTTCCGCGCTGACGTGGGTCCGTTGCCGTTCGTGCAGCAGGTCCAGGACCCGGCTGCCGAGCATGTGGATGTGCTGGGGGTGGCCTTGGGTGAGCTCCCACACCCGCTCGGCGGCCTCGTCCATCACCTGCACGGGCTCCAGGAACCCCAGGTGGAACGCCTGTCGCGTGGCGTCGTTGTCGAGCGGGCCGATGATGTACGGGGTGGTGAAGTCCTGCTGGAAGCGGGTGCCTTCGAGCAGGTCGCGGATTCCCTGGGTGGTCGCCGCGCCGCAGAACAGCAGGGCCAGCCCCTCGTTCTTGAGCCCGCGCAGCTGGCTCAGTACGGGATCCAGGTCGCCGGCGTCCTTCAGCCGCCGCAGCAGGTGCTGGAACTCGTCGATGATCAGCAGCAGTCCGACCGTCTCCGTGGGCCACAGCTGTCGGCGCGTGTGGCGCCACCAGCTGAGGAAGTCCAGCGGGCTGCTGCCCTCGGGCATGCCGATCGCGGGCGCCCGGTCGTCGAAGGCCCGGGCCACCGCGAGACCGACCGCCTTGGCGATGTCGGTCATGAGGGGGCAGTCGGAGTGCTCGGTCATCTCGGCGTTGAGGTAGACCGGGAAGACCCGGGGGATCCGCCACTTGTCCGGGGGCCGCAACTCCTGGGTGCCGGCGGAGCGGACCTCGCTGAGCTGGTACGCGATGGAGGTCTTCCCGGCCTGCCGGGAGCCCGTGATGAACAGGGCGCCGCCGTGGCTGCGCGAGGCCTTCTCGTAGTGCCGGGACAGGTCCTCGAGTTCCTTGGTGCGGCCGACGAACATCGCCGGGTCCACCCGGTCGCTGGGCTTGAAGTGCGCCATCAGCCTCCTGCCCGAGGGGGAGTGGCTCACGGCCCGGCTCGCGGTCTTGGACGGCTGCGGTCCCTGGGCCATCACCCCGGACGCGGTGACCGTCACCTCTTCGTGTTCGCCGGGGAGGACGAAGAGCAGGGTCGCCTTGGAGTCGGCCTCCAGCCGGTTGAGGCGGACGGTGGCGTCGGGGCCGGCGCCTTCGACGATCACCGTGATCTGCGACATCGACCGGAGCGCGGTGATCTCGACCTTGGCCTCCACGGGGCCGGTGCCGATCCGGGTGACCCGGAGCAGCTTCAGTTCGAGGAGGCGTCCGTCCCGCTCGCTCTTCTTCCTCAGGTGGGTGCGGGCCACCTCCTCCCACGCGGCGTTCAGGGCGTCGGAGAGCCGGGTGGCCGCTTCCCTCAGCTTCGCCGAGATGAGGTTCCTCGCCAGCAGCGCCTGCAGCCTCATGTCCGACTCGACACGCAGGGTCGCGGCGGCCGAGTCGCGCAGCGCGCTGCCGGCCAGGAGGGACACTGCGTCCTCCACCTCCAGGCGGACCGCGATGCCGGTCCACAGGGTCCCCAGTCGCTCCAGGGATTCGGCGTCCCGGGGTCCGGCCTCCGCCTTCAGCGCCGCGGCGGCCGCCGCCAGCCCCGCGGAGAGCGGCGGGTGCGTCCCGGCGGCCGCCCGGGAGACCAACTCCTCCGTCTCCGGCGGCAGGGACGAAGGCTCCTCCTCCGACGACAGGGTGTCGGCGTAGACCATCGCCTCCTCGCCCACCTCGACGCCGAGCCTGAGCAGGTTGACGACGGCGTGCCGGTAGCCCTCGGCGAACCGCAGCCCGTCGGAGAACGCCCTCAGCTCACCGAGGACCCGCAGCTGCTCCGCCTGCCCGGGAGCCTCCTCCGCCAGCGCGCGCCACTCCGCGTAGGCGTCGCGCACGAGCCCGTGCCGTCCGAGCACCTCCGCGCAGTACTGGCGCTCCTCGCGGGCCGTCGAGCCCTGGTCGGAGGCCCGGAGCATCAGATGGGCACCGACGAAGCGCAACAGGCGCTCCTGGTCCTCTTCCAGGGACTGGACCACGCGCTCCAGCAGCGCCCGGCCGAGCGGGAGGAGGTTCGTCTTGTGCAGGCTCTCGGGCGTGTCCTGCTGGATCGCCCAGGTGACCAGCTGGTCCGGGCCGGCCTCGGGCCGGCGCAGTTCCCGGAGCGCTTGCCGCATCGGCCTCTGGTCCTGCTTGCGGTTGCGATGGGCGAGTCCGACGGCGAGGGCCAGGGGCAGGTCCGAGGTGCCGGGCGGGCGGAGCCGCGCGAAGTTGAGCAGGAGGCCCGCCGCCGTGGAGGGGCGGCGCGGCGTCGCGAGGTGCGCCATGAGGCCGGCCTGGGCGAGTGCCTCGTCCACCGATCCGTCGCGGACCGTCCGGAAGAGCGCGAGCAGTTTGTGCGCGTGCCCGTACGCCCCGCGGTGCGCGGCGATCTGCACCTGCAGCCGGACACCGTCCGGGAGGTGTCCGACGACTCCGGCCACCACCTCCGCCTCCTCGTGCAGACGGCTCTGGAGCAGGCACACCACGGTGGCCCTCACGAGCGCGATGCTCCTGGGGGCCCGTTCCGTGAGCAGCTCGCGGAACAGGTTCGCCGCACGCTCCCAGTCCCGGGCCGCGGCGGCCTGGAACGCGGGTTCCGCCTCCGCCCTGAGCTCGGCGGGGACCTCCCGGGCCAGGACCCGCCAGTCGATCTCGGGCTGGAACCAGGTCAGCGCCTTGCTCTGCAGTGCTTTGACGTCGCTCGCGTACTCGTGCACCAGGAGCTGGACCGCCTCGGGCTCCGACACCCGCGGGTCCTTGACCTTCCGCAGGATCTCCCGTTTGTCGGGCGTCAGGGGCTGCTGCCGGTCGACGACGCTCTCGCGCATGACCGCCGCCTCCACGGACACCGGATTGCGCCGGAGCGCGAGGTCGGCGTACTTGAGCAGGGCCCGCCGGTCCCCCTGTCGCTGAGCCAGTTTGGCCAGGTTGAGGTTCAGTTCGTAGCCGGCGTCCGGCCTGTGGTGGCGTTCGAGCAGCTCGCGCAGCTGCCGTTCGCGGTCGAGGTCGCGGGAGATCCGTACCACCGGCGCGAGCAGCGCGGCCTCCGCGCCCGTGGCGTCGATCCACTTCACGAGCAGGTCCCAGGCCTCCTGGCGCTGGCCGCCGGCCTCCATGACGGCCGCCAGCTCGGCGGCCGCCTTCGACGTGGGGCGGGGCAGGGCGGAGAACAGGTTCTGCATCGTGGCCACATGGTTGCTGACGTCCGTCTGCGGTCCGGCCTGCATCGCCTTCCGCACCGCGGTGCCGGCGATGTAGAACCTGTGGTTGGCCGGCGCGCTGAGGAACTCGGCGATCCGCCGGGCCGCCAGGCCCGCGGGGGTGTCGCCGGCGATGTGGGTCATGGCCACGGGAAGGCCGGTCGGCGCGGCGGGCGGGTTTCCGTTCCTGGTCAACGCGGGCTTGAGGCCCGCGGGGGTGGGTACGGGCCGCCCCAGGGAGGAGAACAGTGCGGTGACCGCGTGCAGTTGGCCCTCGGTGTACTGCCGGGTGGAGATCCGGGCGTGGTACAGGAAGCAGGCGGCGGCCTCGTCCAGGTGACCGGCTCCCGCGTAGACGCAGCCGAGGTTCCAGGCGGCGGCGGCGCCCAGCCAGTACACGGTGGACAGGCCGTGGTGGAGCGCGACCGCCTCGTCGAAGCGGCCCGCGCGCGCCAGGGTGCCGAGCGCGTTCCCCAGGGCCAGGGACTGTCCGTCGTGCACGGCACGCACCCAGGCGTCCGCCACGACGGAGGGGGCGGTGTCCCGGGGCAGCCGCTGGGCTTCGAGGATGGAAGGGGTGCCGGCCTGTGGTCCGCTGATCGCCTGCAGGTGGACCAGGGGGACGAACGACAGGTCCGGGGCCTGCTTCGGACCGGTGACGCCGGAGGGGGGCGAGGGCGGATCGAAGTCCTCGACCGGGAGGCCGCCTCTGCGGACCGCCTCGTCCCGGAGGAAGATCACCCGCGGGAGGCGGTCGGGCGGCGTCCACGCCACCGCGTCCTGCAGCACCCGCACCGCGGCCCGATGGTCGCCGTTGTTCATCAGCCAGAGCGCCAGGTCGCGGTTGAGGAACGAGTCGCGGTACTGGTTGACCAGACTGATCAGACGCTCGAGGGTCGGGCCGCCCGGCACCGCGACCCGCTGGGTCCGGAGCTGCGAGGTCAGCATGCCCACGACGGCCGGTTCGCGCCGCGAGGTCCACTCGGGCGATTCGAGCATGGCGGGCAGGCCCAGGGAGTACAGCTGGCCGGAGATGTGCTGCCGCCACTGCTCGGGGTCGTCGCTGCCGAGGAAGGGCTGTGCCCCGCTCGTGGCCGGGGCCTCCGGGACCCGTGACGGGCCCGGTACCGGTACCGGCCCGGGGCCCTGGACCCGGCTCTGTGCGGCGGAGGCCCTGAGCACCCCGTTGAGGAGCGGGGCGGTCCAGCTGACCGCGGCGCCCATCCCCTGTGCCCGGTCGAGCCGTTGCCGTGCCAGCACGAGGTCGCCGGCGTCCAGGGCGTTGCGGGCGAGCTCCAGGTGGTGGCGCCAGGTCGCGGCACCGGCCGTCTCGATGAGGTCGACGGCCCTGCGGGCCGCCGCGAGGTCGCGCTGCTCCCGGTGGATCCGCAGCAGCAGGAAGGCTCCGGGTGACCGCGGATTCGTCGTCAGGAGCCGGTCCAGGCTCGCTCTCGCCTCCTCCACCCGGCCCGCCGCGTGCAGGCGCTTGGCCTCCTCCTCCGGCTGCGCGGGGAACTGCCCCGGTACGAAGGAGAGCGGCGCCGGGGGCGCCGGCCGGGCTCCGTGGAGGAAGAGGAACTGTTCCATCCCCCGCCGCTGCGACGGTTCCATCCGCCCGGAGAGGATCTCCTGGAAGACGACCAGGGAGTCGAGGGCGGACCGGGCGTGGCCGGTCTGGGCGTAGGCGACCGCCACGTTCCAGGCCGCGGCCGCGTTCAGGTACTGGCGCGGTCCGAACCGTCCGTACAGGCGCAGTCCCTCCGCCGGCGTCCCGGCCTCGACCGTCCAGCCGATGGCGAAGCCGAGCGACGACGTGTTGCCCACTCCCAGGGAGCGCGCGTACAGCTGCGCCTCCTCCGCCGGCGAGCGGGGTGCGGTCTCCGCCGGTACGGCCTCGGCCGGGTCGGCGACCTGCTGGAACGGGCGGACCCGCGGCAGCAGCAGATGGGCGCCCGTGACCGGTTCGCCGACGGTCAGGTCCTCCGGCGGGAGCGGGGGGTGTCCCAGGGCGAAGACCTGGTCGGCGCGTGCGGACTCGCCGAGCGCCCGCAGGGCGTCGAGCTGCAGCTGCCAGAGCAGCGGACGCAGCACCGGGCGGGACCGTTCGAGTGCCGGTTCGGTCAGGGCGAGGGCCAGGTCCGGCGCGACGAGCATCAGGTCGCGGGCCATGCTGACCACGTCGTCGAGGACGCCGGTCCGGCCGAGCGTCCGGACGTCCTGCTCCAGTCGGCGCCGGTCGGGGGCCTGGTGGTCCGGTGCCCTCACCGCCGCCAGGATGCGCTCCAGGAGCCCTTCGTCGAGGGCGGTCCCCGTCACGCCGGGCGGTGGCACGACGGCCACGAGGTCCCCGCCGGTCCGGACCGGTACGGCGACGCGTACGGGCGGTTCCTCGGACGTCGCGTCGTCCGCGGACCGGGATGCGGGGGGCAGGGCCGCTTCGGCCTCCGTCACGTAGCTCTCGGCGGCTGCCACGTCGTCCCGTTCCAGGTGCAGCTCGACGGTGCTGAGGTGGAGCCGTACCGCCTCCTTCGTGTGCTCGTCCGCGATGCCGGTCAAGGCCTCCCGCACGGCGGCGGCCCGGGTCTCGACCGCCGTACGGCTCGCGTACTCCTCCAGCATGTCGAGGCCGTCGCGGGCCTCGGGCAGGTCCCCGCGGTCCAGCGACTGCATGATGAGACTGCGCAGGTCCTCGCCCTGGCCGTCGGGGTCCCGGGCCAGGGCCCTGAACAGCTCCTGCGCCCGGGTGCGGATCCGGTCGATCGGCTCCAGTCCGAGCCGGGTCGACTCGGCCGGCACGCCGGCACCGCGCGCGCAGAGGGCGAGCATGTGCCGGTGCTCGGGCGCCGCGAGGGACAGCGCCTCGGCGGCCACCTCGGTGACCCAGCTCCCGTCCTCACCGGTACGCGGCGCGTCCAGGTCGGGCGAGGCGAACAGCAGAGCCTCCACGACGGGTACGAGGCCGGGGTCCAGGGCGTCGAGCGGCGGGGCGGGCAGCTCCGGTCCGTCCCAGGCGTGTTCGGCCGCCACTTCCAGCAGGCCCCGCACCAGCTCGCGGACCTCCGTCGTGTTCTTCACGAGCACAGGCCAGCGCTTGCCGTTGGTGGGGACGGGCGCGAGGTTGCCGTGGCGCTCCGCGTTGGCGCGTGCCAGGAGGGTTTCCACCGGGTGCGCGAGCAGGCCGTGGTCGTCGGTCACGCCCCGGCTCAGGTCGTGCAGCACGGCTTCCACCGGCTTCACGAACAGCGACCGGGTGAAGGTCTGGTCGACGGCCGCGAGCCGGTTCGCCTCCGCGCGGAGGTGTTCGGCCCGGTCGCGCAGGACGAGGCTGCCGGTGACGCGGCGCATGACGGCGCCGCGCGTGTCCAGTGCCTCCTGGAGGCTCTGGCGCAGGGGCTCGGGCAGCGCGCGCCCCGCGTAGAAGTAGCGCAGGGTCGTCCGCCCGGACCAGGAGATCGCCGCCCAGTCCAGCAGTTCGGCGAGGGCGTGCTCGCCCACCGCCGTGGCGCTCTGGCACAGGCGGGGCAGCAGCAGGGCGTGCGGGTCGGGGCCCGCCACCCGGGCGGTGGCGGGAGCGGGAGCCGAGGAGAGCAGCGTGACCCGCCGGTGCAGGAGCACCGCGAACGGTGCCACGCTCCTGAGGACCGCGGGCGAGTAGACCCCCTCCGCATTGCGTCCCCGGCCGGACAGGAAGAGTTCGACGTCCCTGGCTACCACGGACGTCTCGTTCGGAACCATCACTGCGTCGTGACCCCCGTGGTGCGTGTGCCTGTCGAGCGACGGAGGGGAGAAATGCTACCCGCGCCGGTCGAGGAACGGCCCCGAACGGCACGGCAACTCTGCTTCCCAACAGGCAAGTTGCATAGTTTCGGCCAAGCGGTGGCCGAACTCTTGCGGGAGAAGGCGGGCGTCCGTGACGCCAGTGGACTTGCGCCGACTCGAAGTCGACAATGAGCCAGGTCGTGGCCGTTCGACGGCCGCCTGAGCCTCGCCCCAAGGACACACACATGAGGATCTTCATCAGTTGGTCGGGAGACGCGGCACGTCAGTGTGCCGAAGCGCTCAACAAGTGGCTCCGCCTCATCAACTCGGAGATCAAGCCCTTCGTCTCGTCGCGCGACATCTCCAAGGGTGACCGGCCGATGGACAAGATCGCAGCCACTCTCCAGGACTCCCATTTCGGCATCGTGTGCCTCACCCGCGACAACCAGATGGAGCGCTGGATCAACTTCGAAGCGGGTGCCCTGTCCAAGGACCTGACCAAGGCCTCGCTCATCCCCTTCCTGATCGACATGCCGATCAAGGAACTCTCGGGTCCCCTCAAGCACTTCCAGGCGACCGACGCCTCCAGCAAGGAGGACGTGCTGTTCATGGTCGAGTCGATCAACGACAAGTGCGTCAACAAGCTGGACAAGGAGCAGTTGAAGATCGCGTTCGACGCCTTCTGGGGAGGGATGGAGAACGACCTGCGCGTCATCAGGGAGACGGAACCGCCCGCGGAGACGCCCAAGCGGGAGACGTCCGACATCCTCGACGAGCTGGTGGGACTCGTACGCGACCAGAGCGAGCGCATCAGCGCCCTGGAGAAGAAGCTCATAGGTGCCGGGACGGCGCCGGCGCTGCTTCCCAAGGCGACGCCCGACGTCGGGGCCGTGTCGCACACGGCCGCCAAGGCGGCCGTGCGGACGACGATGACGTCCCTGGAGGTGTCCGGGATCGTCGGCAGCGACCACGTGCTGGAGTCCCACGTCGACAGCGACGGAGTCGTCGTGCTCTGCGACGGCGAGGGGTTCCGGCGGGCCAGCGAACAGTACGAGAAGCTGCAGCGGCTCGCGGTGCGCAACCAGGTCCCCATCTCGATCCTGCACGAGTCGGAGTCCGTGGTCTTCCCGCCCCGATAGCCGACGACGCCCACCCGCCCGGGCCCACCCCACCCCACCCCGAGGAGAGTTCACCTGTCCACGCTGATAGCCACGCTCATCACGGCCTTCGCCACCGTTCTCGTCGCGGTGCTCGCCTACGTCCTGAACCAGCGCGGCGAGGTCCGGCGCGCCAGGCGGCAGGCGCGCCTCGACCGGCTCAACGCCCAGCTGAAGGAGTTGTACGGTCCGCTCCTGGTCCTCGTCGAGTCGAACGAGCGGACGTGGGACGCCTTCCGGGAGCGGCACCAGCCGTCGCGCGAGGAGAGGCAGCGGGCGGGGGGTCTGACCGAGGAGCAGGACCGGCTCTGGCGCCGCTGGGTGCTCACCGTCTTCGTGCCCACGGCCCGCCGGATGCGGGAGATCATCGTGACCCACGGCGACCTGTTCGTCGAGGACGAGATCCCGCCCGTGGTCATGGACTTCTGCGCCCACGTCGCGTCGTACGAGGTCACGCTGGTCGCATGGGAGGCCGGCGAGGACGAGGACGTCCTGGTCCGGCATCCCGGGGACGGCCTCGCCGACTACGTCCGCGGCGCCTACCAGGACCTCAAGGCGACCCAGTCGGAGGTCCTGAGCGCCCAGACCTGACCCCGCACGCGGGGGGCCCGGGCCCGACCGCCCAAGGCCCCCCGCGCACCCTCACCCCCGCGCGTACCGGCTGACCGGCCGCTCCAGCCCCAGGTGGCCCCGCAGGGTGCTCGCCGTGTAGGCGGTGCGGAAGGCGCCGCGGTGCTGGAGTTCGGGGACGAGGGCGCGGGTGATCTGCTCCAGGTCGTGGGGCAGGGTCGCGGGCCGGAGGCGGAAGCCGTCGAAGCCGAGGGGCTGCCAGTCGAGCAGGAGGTCGGCGAGGGCGGCCGGGGTGCCGGTGAAGATGTGCGCGTCGGAGGCGAGTTCGGCACCGGCCAGGGCGTCGAGCCCGTCCTTGCGGGCCCTGGCGGCGGCCTCGGTGTCGTCCAGCACGACCACCAGGTCGGCGAAGCGCTTCAGCGGCCGGGCGGCCAGGTCGCGGCCGGTGACGCGGACCGCGGCGTCGACCTCGACCAGGATGCGGCGGGCGTCCGCCGCGTCGTCGGGCGTGACGAACACCAGGTCCGAGGCGCGGGCCGCGAACTCGTACGGCGTCGACGCGTGCGCCAGGCTCGCCACGAGCGGCTGGCCCTGCGGCGGGCGCGGGGTGATCGACGGGCCCCGCACGCTGAAGAGCGGGCCCTGGAAGTCGACGGCGTGCAGCTTGGCACGGTCCACGAACCGGCCCGTCGCCGTGTCCCGTATCTCCGCGTCGTCCTCCCAGCTGTCCCACAGGCGCCGCGCCACCTCCACCACGTCGGCGGCCTCCGCGAACAGCGGGCGCAGGCGGGCGGCGATGCCCTCCTCGCTCCGCACGTCCTCGTCGGTCAGCTGCGGGGTGGTGCGCCGGCCGAAGTGCCGCGCGTCGGCGGCGCGGGAGGCTATCTGCGGACGCCAGCCGGCCCGGCCCCGGGCGGCGTGGTCGAGGGTCGCGATGCCGATCGCGACGTGAAAAGGCTCGGTGTGGGTGACGTTCGTCGTCGGCACGAGGCCGACGTGGCGGGTCAGCGGGGCCACCCGGGCCGCCACCAGGACGGCGTCCAGGCCGCCCCTGACCTGGTCGGTGCGGTCGTCGGGGCGGTGGAACGCCGCCGACTGCTGGCCCAGGGCGTCCTCCAGCGTGACGAAGTCGAGCAGTCCGCGCTCGGCCTCGATGACCAGATCCGCCCAGTAGCCGGGCGAGAACAGCTCCGCCGGGCGGGCGTCCGGAGCCCGCCAGGCCGCCGGATGCCAACCCGCGCCGTCCAGGGCGACAGCCAGGTGCAGGGTCACGATGCCTCCTTGGGGGACGTGGGGGCGCCGAGGCCCAGGTGCTCGCGGAGCGTCGTGCCCGCGTACTCCTCGCGGAAGACGCCCTTCTCCTGGAGCAGCGGGACCACCCGGTCCACCACGTCGTCCAGGCCGCCGGGCGTGAGATGCGGTACGAGGACGAAGCCGTCGGCGCCGTCGCTCTGCACGAAGTGGTCGATCGCGTCGGCGACCGTGCGCGGGCTGCCCACGAACGTCTGGCCGCCGTGCACCTCGATCATCAGCTCGCGGATGCTCAGCGAGCGCTCCTCGGCCAGCTTCCGCCACCGCCGAGCCGTCTCCTCCCGGCCTTTCCGGAACACCGAATGCCCCTTCAGGACCAGGGATTCGGGCTCCGGGTCGACGTCGGGCAGCCGGCCGTCCGGGTCGTAGCCGGACAGGTCCCGGCCCCACACACCCTCCAGGTGCGCGATCGCCGTCTGCGGGCTCACCTGGGCGCGGGTGATCTCGTCGGCGTACGCGACCGCCTCCTCGTCCGTGTCGGCGACGACCGCCGTCGCGGTGGGCAGGATCTTCAACTGATCATGCGTGCGGCCGTACTTCGCCAGCCGGGACTTCACGTCCGCGTAGAACGCGCGCGCCTCCTCCAGCCGGCTGTACTTGCTGAAGATCACGTCCGCGTCCGACGCGGCGAACTCCCGGCCCGCGTCCGACTCCCCGGCCTGGATGACCACCGGGTGCCCCTGCGGGCCGCGCGGGGTGGTGAACCGGCCCTCGATGTCGAAGTGCCGCCCGTGGTGCGCGAAGCGGCCCGCGCCCGCCCGCACGAACTGCCCGGCGTCGGCGTCGGCGACGACGTCGCCCTCCGCCCAGCTGTCCCACAACTCCCGTGCCGTACGCAGGAACTCGGCGGCCCGCGTGTAGCGGTCGGCCTCGTCGAGGAAGCCGCCGCGGCGGAAGTTCTCGCCGGTGAAGGCGTCGTAGCTGGTGACCACGTTCCAGGCGGCGCGCCCGCCGCTCAGCAGGTCCAGGCTCGCGAGCCTGCGCGCCACCTCGTACGGCTCGTTGAACGTGGCGTTCACGGTGCCGGCCAGACCGAGCCGGTCGGTGACGGCCGCGAGGGCGGCGAGCACCGTCAGGTTCTCCGGGCGGCCCACCACGTCGAGGTCGTAGATCTCCCCCTTGTGCTCGCGCAGCCGCAGCCCCTCGGCGAGGAAGAAGAAGTCGAACCTGCCGCGTTCGGCCGCCTGTGCCAGCCGGATGAAGGAGTCGATGGAGATCTGGCTCTCGGAACGCGGGTCCGACCAGACGGTCACGTTGTGGATGGCCGGCAGTTGCACCGCGAGGTGTACCTGTTTCACCGTGCCTCCTCCTTCTCGGTTCTGGGGATGGGGGCCGGTCTGCTGAAACGAGCCTGCCTGGACACCTGTACGAGTGCCCAGGCCGACCGGCGCTGTTTCATGAGCTGTTCACGGGGCGGGGCGTCCGCTCCGCCGCGCCGTCACGAAAGACGGGCGGGGCTCACGTACTTGACCGCGTTCTCGAAGGCGACGCCGTGGCTCTTCACGTCGATCGCGATGCGGTCCCCGTCCGCGATCCGGAACCCGTCGTGGAAGCTGGCCTCGTCCGCCCCGAGCAGCACGTAGTTGACGAGTCCGGGCCGCCGCACCGCCGGGAACGAGAACAGGTGCTCCACCATGTCCTTCACCCGGAAGTACAGCGCGTCGCCGCCGCAGTCGAAGCTGCCCTCCCAGGCGGTCGCGCCGTCCCGCGAGATGGTCACCCGCCCGTTCACCGAGCGCGGCGGCTCGCCCAGGAACAGCCAGGGCGCCAGGGCCGTGTCGCA
This sequence comes from Streptomyces sp. NBC_01268, assembly GCF_036240795.1. Classification (NCBI taxonomy): domain Bacteria; kingdom Bacillati; phylum Actinomycetota; class Actinomycetes; order Kitasatosporales; family Streptomycetaceae; genus Streptomyces; species Streptomyces sp. NBC_01268. The sequence continues at coordinate 6,346,887 of NZ_CP108454.1, forward strand.
CAGCTTGCAGTACGGGTTGTAGCCCGGGTCCTTGCGGTGCAGGCCGATGTCGCACAGGTCGTTGCCGAAGGTGTAGCCGGCGTAGTGCGGGGTGCCGTCGGCGTCGTTGACGTAGACGAGGGCGACCTCGGGCTCCTCGATCAGCGCCACCGGGTTCGCCGGCACGTTCAGCGTCTCGCCGGGCAGCCGCACCCAGTCGCCGAAGCCCTTGAAGAACCACTTCGGCGGCGTGAACTCCCCGCCCTCCGGCTGGGTCTCGCCGCCCCACTTCTTCCGGTGCGTGCCCATGAAGCCGCTCAGCAGCGCGTTGCCGGTGGCCGTCGGCAGCAGCGGCGGGAGCAGCCGCAGCTCCGCGTCGTCGGCGGCCACGATGACGCCCGTCGCGCCCTCGGTGACGGCCGCCCGGACGGCGTCAGCCGAACCGTCGGTGGCGATGAAGGCCGCGGCCAGCTGCCCGTCGGCCACCGGGTACAGGGTGTGGGCGGCGCCCGGCTCCCCGGGCGCGCCGAAGCCGACGTGACGCTCGCCGCGGTACAGGGCCTCGAAGAGGGTGGGGGTCGGAAGGGTCATGGGATGGGCCTCCTGAACGTTCATGAGAGACATGGGGAAGGGGGGAAGGAAGGGGGGAGGGCGGGGAAGGGGCCGCCTCGTCGGCGTCGGCGGGCGCGTCGGTCACGGGGCGGCTGTGGCCGTCAGGGACGCCACCGCCTCGCCCACCCACGCCACCGCGTCCCGGATCCACGGCAGTGCCAGCGGGTCCGGTGCCGCGAGGGCGGCGAGACGCTGCTCGTCGGTGTCGCCGTACAGTCGGCTGGTCGCCACCCGGATCCGCAGGGCCTCGGCGGGTTCGCCGAAGGCGCTCGCCGGGAGCACGCCCACCCCGTGGCGGTCGCTGAGGAAGCGGGCGAGGTCGTCGCCGCCGTGGACGGCGTGGACGCGGGCGAGTCGTTCGCGGAGCGGAAGGAAGTCCGGGTAGAGGTAGCAGGTCGCCCGGACCGGGGCGAGCCGGGCGCCCGCCGCCGTGAAGTGCCCGGCGACCGCGCGGACCACCGTCTCGTGCAGCCGACGGCTCGCCGCGATGTGCGCGGTCACCTCCGGCGGCTCACCGAACGCGTACGCCGCCACCGTCTGCACGGGGGCCGGCGGGCTGGACCAGATCTGGCTGGCGACCGACACGAGACGGGAGTGCAGCTCCCCGCCGAGCTCGCCGTCCGGGAGCCGGGCGACGCCCGTGCGCCAGCCGCCCAGGGCCAGGTTCTTGGTGAGCCCGGTGGTCACGACGGTCCGTTCGGGCGCGTGCAGGGCGGGGGACTCGGCGGGCGCCCCCGTGTCGTACACGAGGTCGCCGTAGATCTCGTCCGACACCACCACCAGGTCGAGCTCCCGGGCCACCGCCGCCAGCCGCCGCACGGTGCCGGGCGAGGCGATCGTGCCGGTCGGGTTGTCCGGCACCGTCACCACCACCGCCCGGGGGTCGCGCCCGGCGGCCCGCGCCGCGAGCACCGCCTCGCGCAGCAGCTCCGGATCGGGCACCCCGCCCTCGCCCGGAGGCGTCGGTACGGGGACGGGGTTCGCCCCCGCGAGCCGTGCCTGGGCCGCGTAGCTGACCCAGCTCGGCACCGGCACCACCACGTCCCCGCCGATCGCGAGCAGCAGCGCGAACAGCAGCGACTTGCTGCCCGGACCGGCCACCACCCGCCCCGGGTCCACGCCGATCCCGCGCCGCGACCAGTACCCGGCGGCGGCCTCCCGCAGCGCCCGGCTGCCGGGCACGGGACCGTACGCGTTCTCGTCGGCCGCGGCCGCGAGGCGCTCCCGCAGGGCGGGCAGCACCGGCAGGCCGATCTCCCCGCTGGCCATGGACAGGACCCGCTCCCCGGCCAGCCGCCGGCGGGCGAGCGCCTCGTCGGCGGCCAGGGTCGCGGACATCGCGACGGGGGCGGGCGGGGGTGGGGGCGGGGCCATGTCACGCTCCAGGGAAGAGGAGGAGGGGAGCCGGCGGGGAGCCGGAGGGGCGGTCGGAGGGAGGCGGGAGTCGGCGGCGTGTGCCCTGCGGCGCGGGCGCCGCCGGGTCCGGGTCAGCCGGTCGCGGCCGGCTGCGGTCCGTACCGCTGCCGCAGCTCCACCTTCCGGACCTTGCCGGTCAGCGTCTTGGGCAGCGCGGGCAGGAGTTCCACCCGGTCCGGAAGGAACCGGGCGTCCTGCCCCGCGGCGAGGAGATGGGCGCGGACCTCGTCGAGGGTCGGGCCACCGTCCGCGGAAGCGGCGTCCGGAACCACCACGGCGCAGATCACCGTGCCCCCGCCCCCCGCGGCCCCGGCACTGCCCGCGGCCCCGGCACTGCCCGCGGCCCCGGCACCGTCCGCGGCACCGCCCGCGGCGCCCGGCAGCCCCACCAGTGCGGCCTCGACCGCCTTCGGGTGCGAGCCGATCACCGCTTCCAGCTCCGTCATCGGCGCCACCACCCCGTCCCGGACGATCGCGTCGCGCGCCCGCCCGATGATGCGGATGCCGCCCCGGCCGTCGTCCCGCGCGAGGTCCCCGGTGTCGAACCAGCCGTCCTCGCCGAACTCCGCCGCGAACGCCTCCTCGCGCCGGTAGTAGCCGAGCGCGAGCGAGGCCCCGCGCACCCGCAGCCGGCCCACGCCGCCGCCCGCGCCCTCGGCGTCGACCCGGGTCTCCATGGCGTCGATGGCGCGCCCGTTGCTGTGCGCCGCCCAGTCCTCGGGGTCCGTGGGCCGGGTCATCGTCACGGGGCCGTTCTCCGACATGCCCCACAACGAGTACGTACGGGCCCCGAGGGCCGCGTGGACCTCGTCGGCCAGCTCTGCGAGCACCGGCGCCGAGCCGATCACCACGTGCCGCAGCGTGCCGGTGTCCCGCTTCTCCGCCCGCTGCGAGGCGACGACGTCCGCGAGGGTCGCCGGCGGCCCGTACAGGAGGGTGGCGCGGTAGCGCTCGACCAGGTCGAGCAGCGCCTCGTTCTTCCGTACGTCCTGGAAGGCGACGGTCCCGCCGAGCATGACGCCCGCGAGGACGCCCTGCGCGAAGCCCGAGTAGTGGACGAGCGGGGTCGACACGGCGGCCACCCAGTCGTCGCCGAGCCCGAAGGCCTCGACGTAGCCGCGGACCGCCGAGTGGACGGTGTTCTGGCTGTGCAGCACGCCCTTCGACTCGCCTGTGGTGCCGGAGGTGAACAGCACCACGAACGGCTCGTCGGCGGTGAGCGGCGGCCGGCCGGCCAGGGTCCCGGCGGCCTCGGGGGCCTCCTCCCGGGCGGCGGCCACGAACTGCTCGTGGAAGGAGAGCGCGCCCTCGGGGACCGGGCCGTCCACGACCAGCACCTGCTCCAGGGTGGGAAGTTCGCCCTTGAGCCGGGTCGCGATCTCGGCCAGGGGCGTGCCCGACCACTCGGGGAGCGTGACGCACACGCGGGCCCCGGTGAGGCCGAAGCGGTGCCGCAGCTCCTCCTCGGGACAGATCGGCGAGATCGGGCAGATGACGGCGCCGACCCGCATGCACGCGAACATCAGCGGCACCATCTCCCAGCGGTTGGGGAGCTGGACGGCGACGAAGTCGCCCCGCCGCACGCCGAGTTCGATCAGCGCCAGCGCGAAACGGTCGGTCAGCGCGGCCAGTTCCGCGAAGTCGAGCGTGTCCGTACGGGACTCGGCGATCCGGCGGCCGGCGATGGCCGGCTTGTGGGGCCGCTCGCGCGCCTGCCGGTACAGGTCGTCGAGGAAGGTCTCGTCCCGCCACCAGCCCCGGCGCCGGTACTCGGCGCCGACGGCGGGGTCCCGTTCGGCGAGGGAAGGGCTTCCGGTCGGGGCGGACGTCATCCCAGCAGCTCCTTGCGGCGCGTGGCCAGGAGCTCCGGCAGGGGGTCGCCCGCGCGGCCGTCCGCGATCTCCAGGAGGTCCCGGGTGTTCTGCCGCACCCGGTCGCCGACCCAGTCGAACACCCACGCCTTGCGGGCGTCCGCCGCCAGGTCGAAGGGGACGACCCGGGTGACGGCCAGGGCCGCCGAGGCCGCGCCGCCGATGTTGGCGATCACGCCCGGCACCAGCGTGCCGCCCGAGGCCGCGACCTTCTCCTTCGCCGCGGCGGTCGAGGCGAGGTTCGCGCCCTCGACGACCAGGCCGGCCTTCAGGCGGTGGGCGTTCTCCGCGGTGAGCGCGTACTTCTGCGCGGCGAGGATCAGCAGGTCCGCCGGCACGTCGAGCCAGGCGTCCGGAGTGGTGGACACCGTGACGCCCTGCGGGAGGCGCGCGCGGTCGATGCGCCCGAAGTCGTCGGTGATGGCGACGAGTTCGTCGACCGGGAGCCGGTCGGCGCTGATCGTGCCCTGGACGTCGGCGACGCCCACGACGATGTGCCCGCGCTCCTCCAGGAAGCGCGCCACGGCCCGGCCGACCGCGCCGAAGCCCTGGACGACGACCCGGGCGGCCTCGGTGCGGCCGCGGGCCTCCAGGGCGGTCAGCGCGGCGACGCCGACGCCGTGCCCGGTGCAGTCGATCAGCGGCTCGTAGTACGTGCGCCAGTCGATCGGCATGTCGGGCGCGCCGAGCCGGAAGCGCGGGTCGTAGCCGGCCTCGTCGAAGAAGACCGCCCGGTCGGCGGGGGTGACGCCCATGTCGATGCCGAGGTGGATCCCGCCGTGCAGCAGCGGCTTCACGGTGCGCCCGAAGGTGCGGAAGGTCCGCTCGCGGTCGGCGCCCTCGGAGTTGCCGGCATCCGCGACGATGCCCGCCTTCGCGCCGCCGATGCGCAGGCCCGCGAGGGTGAACTTGTCGGTCATGTCGCGGGCGAGGCCGGCCACCTCCTCCTCGGTGACCCCGGTCGTCATCCGGGTGCCGCCCATCGCGAGGCCGTCGACGAGCGTGTCGACGACCACCCAGCCCTTGATCGCACCGCGGCTGCCGTTGAGGTGAACGGTGAACGCGGGCTCCTGCGGGTTCTCCACAGCGCTCATGTGACACGTCCTTGTGTAGGTAGGTGAGTTGACGTGACCGCCGGTGCGGAGGTCACTGGTAGAGCCCGGCGAAGCCGCGCAGGATCTCCAGGCCGTCGGGGCGGAACTCCACGTGCGCCTGGGAGCCGAGGATCCGCCCGTCGTCCGAGCGGAGGAACTCGACGGGCGCGTGCTCGGAGCGCCCGATGGAGCGGAAGCCCGCGGGGGCCTCCTGGAGGTAGAGGGTGTGCCGGTGGAAGACCGTCACGGTCTCCTCGACGTGGGCGAACAGCGGCTCCCGCTTGTCGACCTTCGCCTCGTGGCCGCCGACCCGCTGCGGCCCCTCGGCGAGCCGGCCGCCGTTGGCGACGGCGATGATCTGCATCCCGCCGCAGATGCCGTAGACGGGGACGTCGCTGCCCATGACGAGGTCGATGAGCGGCCGGTAGTAGTCCGTGTCGTAGGCCCGTACCTTCGTTCCGCTGAGCACGATGGCCTGGTGGCGGCCGTCGAGCCGGGCGGGCACGGACGCCGCGTCGACGACGTCGGTGTCCGAGCCCAGCTCCTCGAAGCGGGCGCGCAGCTGTTTCAGGGACAGGGTCCCGTTGTTGACGACGAGTACCCGGGGTTGCGCCATGGTGCCTTCGCTCCTCAGCTTCGCGTGATGACGGTGCCGGTACGGCCGGCGAGCAGGTCGCTGACGTCGGCCGCGCCGATGACGACCCGCGCCACGCCGCCGTCCAGCGCCTCGCCGGCGGCCCGCAGCTTCTTCCGCATGCCGCCGGTGGCGCCCTTGTCGCGGAAGGCGGCCGCCTTCCGCGCGTCGATCCGGGACACCGGCTCGCCGTCGATCAGCAGGTGGGCGACGTCCGTGACCAGGACCAGGTCGGTCGCGCCGGTCGCCGCGGCGAGGGCGGCGGCGGCCCGGTCGGCGTCGGTGTTCACCTCCTGGCCGGCGGCGTTCCTGGCCAGCGGGGTGACCAGGTGGGCGTGGCCCGGGCGGAGCTCCTTGAGGAGGGCCGGGTTCACGCCGCTGATCGGCCCGACCAGGTTCTCCAGCTCGACGAGCTGCTTCTCCCGCCACCACCAGCGCTCGCCCTCGGCAGCGCTGACCAGGCCGTCGCTGCCGAGCAGCCGCTCGCCGGTGATGCCGCGCGCGGAGAGCCGGGCGAAGACCTCCTCGGCCATCGTGGCGCTGACCGTCTTGATGTCCTCGATCACCTCGGGGGTGGTCCAGCGGCTCTGGTTGCCGTAGCGGTCGCGGAGCACCGCGGACGGCTCGCTGTAGCGCGGGCTGAGCCGCTTGAGCGGCTTGGACCAGCCGTGCACGAGGACCAGCGGATGCCGGGCGCCGTACGCGGCGAGGTCGTCCCACCAGGCGCCGGACAGGTCGTCCAGGCAGCTGCCGCCCAGCTTGACGACGGTCGGGACGACGGTGGGAACGACGGTCGGGTCGGTCGGGTCCGCGGGGGGCGTGGACGCGCTCATGCCGGCATCACCGGCTGCATGGTCAGCCCCGTCTCCTCGGGCAGCCCGAAGCGCAGGTTCGCCGCCTGCACGGCCTGGCCCGCGGCGCCCTTGACCAGGTTGTCCAGCGCCGAGAGCACGACGATCCGGCCGTCGTCCTCGTCGTACAGGACCGTCACGTCGCAGAAGTTGGAGCCCAGCACCGCCTGCGGGTCCGGCACCGGGATCAGCGTCTCGTTGTGCCGGCGTACGCGGACGAAGCGGTGCTCCTTGTAGAAGCGCAGGTAGGCCCGCTGCAGTTCGCGCTGGTCGACGGCCGTGTCCGTGAACACGTAGCTGCTGGTCAGCAGCCCGCGGACATGGGAGACGCCGTACGCGGACATGCTCAGCGAGCCGATCGAACCCGGCTTGCTCCGGTCCAGGAAGTCCCGCACCTCACCCGCGTGCCGGTGCCCGGTCGGGGCGTACGGGGCGATGGCGCCGCTGCGGAAGGGGTGCAGGTCCGCCGTGCGCAGCTGGAGCCCGCCGCCGCTGGACCCGCTCTTGCCGTCCACCACGACCGTCCTCAGGTCGAGCCCGAGGCCGAGGGTGAGCGGCGCGAGGCCGAGGGTGATGGCGGTGGCGTAGCAGCCGGGCAGCGAGATCAGCGCCGCGTCGGGCAGCTGGTCCTTGACCAGTTCGGGCACGCCGTAGACGAAGCGGTCGGCGAGGTCGGCGCGCCTGCTGACCTTCGGGTACCACCGGTCGTGCAGTTCGGGGGTACGGATCCGGAAGGCGCCGCTGAGGTCGACGACGGCCGGGACCCGGTCGGCGAGGAGCGCCGAGAGCTCGGCGGAGACCGGGGCCGGGGTGGCGAGGAAGATCACGTCGAGCGAGTCGGCGAGCTCGTCGACCGTGTCCTCGGTGACCTTGCGGACGGTCAGTCCGCCGAAGTCGAGCCGCAGTCCGGGGTGGAGCTCGGACGGGCGACGGCCGATGTTCGAGGAGCCGCCGAGGAAGGCCAGCTCCAGGTCGGGGTGCTGGGTGATCAGCCGGATGAGTTCGCCGCCGGCGAGCCCGGAGGCGCCGACGACGCCCGCGCGGATCGGGCGGGTGGTGCGCGTCATGCGAGCAGCTCCTGGAGGTAGGCGCCGACGGCGGCCGGGATGTCCGCGCCGGTCGCGGAGGCCACGGCCCGGAAGCCGGGGGCGTGATTGACCTCGTTGACGACGTAGCCGTCGGGCGTGCGGAACAGGTCGACCCCGTAGATGCCGGGGCCGAGTTCGCCCACCACCCCGTCGACGATCTTCAGCACGTCCGGGTCGTGGGCCACGGCGCGGCTGCTGTTGCCGAGCGCCGCGTTGTTGCGCCAGTCGGTGCCGGCGCTCTCGAACTCGGCCGCGCCGACCACCTCGTGGCCGACGACGAGGCAGCGCACGGAGGTGCCGCCGCCCATGTACGGCTCGACGAGGCAGGCCTGCTCGAAGGCGTGGCCGAGGTCCTCGACGTAGTCGTACACCGACTGGGCGAGGTCGGAGTCCCTGATCAGCGTGACCCGCTTGCCCATGCCGCCGAAGACCGGCTTGAGGACCAGCGGCGGCGACAGCTCGGCGACGGCCCGCTCGAAGTCCTTGCGGGAGAGCGCGAGCCGGAACTCGGGCACGGGCACCCCGGCCCTGCGCAGCTCGGCCCGCAGGACGGCCTTGTTCTCGCAGACGTGGATCGCCCGCGCGGAGTTGAGCACCCGCGCCCCGGCGGCCTCGGCGAGCGTGGCGACGAGGCCGCCGCGGGTGTAGCTGCGGCTGCGGACCAGCAGGGCGTCGTAGCCCTTGAGGGAGGGAGCGTCCTCGTGGCCGAGGGTGAGGGACTCGTCGTTGACCCACTCGACGGTCAGGCCGAAGTCCGGGCCGGCCTGGATCAGCTTGCGCTCCTCCCAGCTGATCCGGTCGGCGACGATCGCGATGCGCCGGGTCATCTCACTGACCCCAGTCGCGCAGCTGCACCTCGACCATCTCCAGCGTGAGAGTGCCGTCCTGGACGGCCTCCACGCGCAGGGTGAGCATGCACTCGGGGCACGAGAGGGTCTCGCCCTCGCCGATCGGGGGCACGGTCAGATCGGTCTCGCACTCGGGGCAGACGCCGGTGAGGGTGGCGGTGGACATGGGAGGACTCCCTTTCGGGGTGGATGGGTTGAGACGGGGACTGAAGAGTCGAGCGGCCCCGCGGGTTCAGCGGCGCTCAGGCGGCCTGGAAGTCGATCGCGGCCTTGCGGATCGCGTCCCGGTCGAGCAGCGGCGCGCCGGAGTTCTCCTGGCGCTCGGTGAGCCAGGGGGTGAAGGCGTCCACGTCGACGAAGACGCCCGAGCCGTCCAGCGCCCACTTGACGAGCGCCGGGGTGAGCCGGGTGCGGACCAGCAGCTCGCGGGAGTTGCCGACGAGTTCGGCGGGCAGCGTCTCGTACGCCTCGGGGTGGGTGAGCTGGCCGGGGAGTTCGTACGCGAAGGCGTGCGAGGTGGTCGGCCCGGACTGGAAGGCCTCGCCGAGCCCGGCGCCCTTGAGGGCGATGCGGGACAGCTCGGTGAGGTGGGTCAGGTCGAAGCGGGTGTCGTCGTGGATCACCCGCAGGGAGGTGAGCAGTTCGGCCAGCGGGGCGTTGCCGCCGCGCTCGCCGATGCCGCCGACGGTCGCCGAGATCCACTGGGCGCCCGCCCGGACGGCGGCGAGGGAGTTGGCGACGGCCATGCCCAGCATGTTGTGGGAGTGGATCTCGATCTCGGACCCGTCGATCTCGGTGAGGTCGCCGATCACCTCCTCCATTTGCCAGGGCGAGAGGTACGCGACGGTCTCGGCCAGCCGGAACCGGTCGGCACCGGCCTCGAAGCCGGCCGTGACGTACGGGACGAGCCGCTCGCGCGGGGTGCGGGCACCGTCCTCGCCGCTGAAGGTGACGTGGAAGCCGCGCTCCTTGGCCTGTGTGATCGCCGAACGGGCCAGTGTCTGCAGGAACTTGGCGCTCGGCGAGCCCAGCTTCAGCTTGGCGTGCTGCTCGGAGGTCGGGATCGAGTACATGATGTGGCGCACGCCGAGCCGTTCGGCCTCGTCGAGGGCCCGCGCGACCTGCTGGCGGTCCCGCACCACGACGAGCGTCATGCTCCGCTCGGGGGTGACGGCCTCGTGGGTGGCGAGCACCAGGTCGGCGTCCTTCGAGCCGGGGCCCGACACCATGCCGACCTCGACCAGCTCGACGCCCGTCCTCACGAGCAGGTCGGCGATGGCCGCGGCGTCCTCGGGGCCGAACTCGACGCCCGCCATGTGCGCCGAATCCCGCAGCGTCGCATCGGATATGCGGGGGAGGTGGGGGAGCGCCTCCGGCCTTTCTCCTGCTGCCATTTCCTCACTCCTTGTCGGGGGTGATCACCACACTCCAGCGAATGCATGTAAGAAACAAGGGGATTCGGGTCAGGGCTCTGTGGGGGAATGTCAAGCAGTGTCAGGAACGAAAGGACGTGCAAGGGAACGCAAGGTGGAGTGAGGACGCGTAAGGGCGTGCAAGGCTGTTGTGAGCGGCATGTCTTTTCCTTCGCCTTACGCTGCCGGTCCGGCCGGACGCGCCCTACTGTGCGGGCATGGACCTTTTCTCGCTGCCCCGACTCGGCGTCGTCGTACCGCCGGAGAACCCGACGGCGGAACCGGAGTTCAACCGGTTGCTGGGCGCCGGAATGCACGTGTACACCTCCCGGTTCCCCACGACCCCCGGCGTGGGGCTCAAGGAGATGCTGGAGACCTACAACCGGGTGCTGCCCGACACGCTCGCGGGCTTCGGCGCCATGCGCCTGGAAGCCGCCGTCGTGGCGTGCAGCGCCTCGCACTACCTCCTCGACCCGGACGGGGACCTCGCCCTGTGCGAGGAGCTCTCGCACGGCGCCGGCTTCCCCGTGCGCTCCTCCACACAGGCGATCCTGGCCGCGTGCGAGGCGCTCGACGTGCGGCGGCTGACCCTCGTCTCCCCGTACCAGCCGTGGCTCACCGAGGTCTCGCGGGCCTTCTGGGAGCGGGCCGGGCTCACCGTCGACGAGGTCGTCCTGGTCCCGGCCGGGCGCACCCCCGACGGTGCCGAGCACTTCGACCCGTACGAGGTCACCGCCGACCGGATAGGCGAGCGCATACGGACCCACCTGCAGGAACGCCCGCTCCCCGAAGGGTCCGCCCTCCTGTTCACCGGTACCGGCATGGGCACCCTCGCCGCCCTGACGGAGCTCGCCGGCCGGCCGGACACGGCCGGCCGGCCGCTGCTCTCCTCGAACCTGGCGTCCGCGTGGTGGGCGCTGCGGGCGGCGGGCGCGCCGGCCGGGGAGGCGCACCCGCTGGTGCGCCGGCTGGAGGCGCAGGTGGAGCTGGCGACGGCGCGCTGACCGGGGGCCTCGGGTCGGCCCGGACGGGGCCGGCCCCGCGGCCTCAGCTGGCCTCCGCCTCCGGGACGCGCGCGGACGGCGAGTGGTGCCCCATCCGGTAGCCGACCCCGCGGACCGTGAGGATCCAGCGGCTGCAGCCCAGCTTGGCGCGCAGGGTGCTCACATGGGTGTCGATGGTCCGGCTGGTGGTGGCCCATTCGCTGCCCCACACCTTGGCCATCAGTTCCTTCCGGGAGATCACCGTCCCGGAATGCGAGGCGAGCACGTGAAGCAGCTCGAATTCCTTCGACGTGACGTCGACGAGTCGGTCGCGGAGCCGTACTTCCCGGGCTCGCGGATCGATGTGCAGAGGGCCGAGGGAAATCACCTCGGGCGGCGCGGAGAGGGGGCGGCGGGCCCGGCGCAGAACGGCTTCGACGCGTGCCGCGATCTCCCGGAAACCCCAGGTCTGCGCGACACAGTCGTCCGCGCCCGCTTTCAGTGCGAGCACCCGCTCCAATTCGTCGTCGCGGCGGGTGAAGGCGATGAGCGGGACATCGCTTTCGGCGCGCAGGTTGCGGCAGACCTCGATGCCGTCGACATCGGGCAGTTCGAGCGAGAGCAGCACCAGGTCGGCCTCGCGGTAGGTGCGCAGGGCGTGTGCCCCGCTGTCCACGCTGCGGGCGGCGAAGCCCTGGCGGCGCAGATCGCGCACGAGCGATGCGGCGGAGGAGGCTTCCCGCTCCACCACGAGTACGTTTCTCATCGGATCGGGCCCTTCTCGTCAGCCCGCTGCCCGGGCCGGCACGGGGGTGGGGCTGCGGGACGGCGGGGCGGGGACGCTGCCGCGCCGGCGCAGGTGCTGGTACGCGTAGGCGGCGGAGGTCATCGTCATGTGGTGGTGCCATCCGGGGTAGGAACGGCCTTCGAAATCCAGTACGCCGAACCGTTCCTGCAGCGCGGTGACGGTCGAGCGGACGGTGGCACGGCTGCGCATCAGCGCCAGGATCCGTTCCACCCGCCGGTCGGCGAGGCTGGTGATCCAGTACCGGGCGGGTCGCAGCCCGTCGGGGTCGGGAAGTTCGAGCAGCCGGTAGCCGCGCGCGGCGCCGTCGGTGCCGACCGCGCGCAACGGGAACCGCACCGTACCGGCGTAGGTGTAGAGAGGGGCCCGCGCGGCGCTCCGGAGACGCGGATCGGGAGCCTGGCGGGTCATCACGTACGGCTGACGCGCGTTGCGTTCGTCCATCAGGCCGCCCACGGTGGTCACCGTCGGGGTGCGGCGTCCGCCGATCACGACCTGGCCCGGGTTCACCTCGCACAGGATGTCCGCCCGGTGCCGGGCGAGCCCGGCCAGCACCCCGCTCGCGTCCTCGCTGCGGGACAGGTCGAGCACCCAGGGCAGCCGGGGCAGCCGGGGGTGCGCCGCGGTCCCCGCCGCGTAGTCGAGCACGCAGGCGCCGAACGACCGCGCGGTCTCCTCGTCCGGGATCCGCGCCCGCAGCCGGCGCTCCTGGTCCCAGCCCCACGGGCCGTCGAGCACCAGGCTCCAGTCGACCGGGTAGCAGTGGGTGTCCGTGACGAGGAAGAGTCCCACCGCGCGCTGGCAGTTGACGGTCCGACCGCTCTCCGCGTCCAGCCGCCGGTGCACCCCCACCGAGTGTTCGCCGCGCTTGGGGATGAGGAGCTCCGTGGCGGTCCAGGCGTACGGGGCCGCGCCCGCCGCCACCCGCAGGGCGAGTCTCCTGCGCACCGGCTCCCAGTCCCAGGTGCTCGCGTTGATGAACTGGTGCAGGCTGTGCGCCGCCGCCGGCGGTAACCGCTCGGTGCGGGCCATGCTCTTCGGCGTCTTCCGCCCCGAGACGTGGATCAGGCCCCGTAGGTACGCCCGGGCCCAGCGGCGTTGCTCGGCCCTGTGGAGGGGTCTGAAGATCTCGTCGAGGAACATCCGCATGCGCGCTTCCTCGTCCCCCATGGTCGCGCGTGCCGTGCCCGAGATGCTTGACGACATGTGACGCTACGCCCCCTCGTACTTGCTTCGCTCGCACCCGAGTCGGTGCCCTGCGTTCCGTACGAAGCCCAAAAATACCGTCTCGAAGGAAAATTTCACGACGGCGTCGGCGACTTTGCTCATTCGCCCTCTGACCTGCGGAAACACCCTCGGTTCAGGGGTATGGGAGACCCTCTCCCGGCACCGCGCGGCGGTGCGTGGCCGGGTGCCTGAGATCGGCGTGAACCGCGCCCCCCGGGCCCGCATCCGCTGGTCACACGACTGTGCCGCGAGGGGCGTCGAAGGGGGTGGGACAGGTGTTCGGGCGCACGTGTCAACAGCTCGTGAACAATCCGCCGCGAGACGTCAGCGAGACGTCAGCGAGGCGTCAGTGAGACGTCCGCGAAGCCGCCGAAGGCCCGGGGGACGGATGCCTTCGGCGGCTGCTCGGGGCGCCCCGTGGCCGGCCGTGCTCTGCCGGTCGGGGCGGTCGTCGACGGGGCGACGACGATCAGTCGGTGGCGACGACGATCAGTCGGTGGGGCGCTTGGCGGGGAAGCCGTGGGCGCGGGCGGCCAGGACCACCACGAGCACCGGAGCCAGGAGCAGCAGCACCGTCCACGGGAAGGAGTCGCTGCCGACGGCGTCGAGCAGGACACCGCCGATGATGCCGCCGCCCGCCATGGCCACGTTCCACAGCGTGACGAGCATCGCCTGTGCGGAGTCGGCCTGTTCGCCGCCCGCGTCCGCGACCGCCGTCTGCAGCAGGGTCGGCACCCCGCCCCAGCCCAGACCCCACAGGGCCGCCGCGACGTAGACCAGAGCCGTGTTGTCGGAGAGCACCGCGAGCAGCGCCGCCGCCACGGCGACGAGCAGGGTGCTCGCGACCGTCAGCGCACGCAGCCGGCGGTGGATCTGCGCGCCCACGATCCAGATGCTGGCGAGCGAGGCGCCACCGAAGACCAGCAGTACCAGATCGGTGCTGCCGCCCAGTCCCAGGTCGTCGAGGAACGTGGCGATGTACGCGTACAGGATGGTGTGCGCGAGGACGAAGACCAGCGTCACGAACAGCACCGGGCTGACTCCCGGCACCTTCAGGGCGCGCAGCATCTTCGGCCGCTCGCCCGCTTCCTGGCCCGGGTAGTCCGGCACGGCGGCGGAGATCCACAGGAGCAGCAGGACCGTGAGGCCGGTCATCGCGAAGAAGGCGACCCGCCAGCCCAGTTGGGAGCCGATGAAGGTGCCGGCGGGGACGCCGAGCGAGAGCGCCACCGGGATGCCGGCCATGGCGATGGCGATGGCCTTGCCCTGGAGGTGGACGGGCGACATGCGCCGCGCGTAACCGGCGAGCAGCGCCCAGGCCAGACCGGCGGCCACACCCGCGACGAAGCGCGCGACCATCGTCACGCCGTACACGGACGACACGGCCGTGACCGTGTTGGCCACGGCGAAGCCCGCCATGGCGGTGAGCAGCAGCCGCTTGCGCCGCCAGCGCGCGGTGGCCGCGGTGAGCGGGATCGCGGTCAGGGCGGTGCCGAGCGCGTAGATGGTGACCGTCTGGCCGGTCGCCGACTCGCTGACGTTCAGGTCCTGGCTCATCGCGGGCAGCAGGCCGGCGGGCAGGGTCTCGGTGAGGCTGGTGATGAAGACGGCGGTCGCCAGGGCGAGCAGGGCGAACAGCGGCAGCTTCTGCGGCTCGCCGCCCTCGCCCGCCGCCGTCGGTGGCGAGGCGGGAGCGGCGGTGGTGTCGGGTGAGGTGCTCATCTGGTGTGCTCCGGTGAAGGGAGGGGGCGGGGGCGGGGTCGGGGATCGGGGATCGGGGCCGAGGGCCGGGGAGAGAGGGGACAGGGGACAGAAGCCGGGGGAGAGAGGGACGGGCGCGGAGGCCGGGGGAGAGAGGGACGGGCGCGGAGGCCGGGGGAGAGAGTGACGGGGACTTGACGGATTCCGTGCGGCCTACGAGGGGCCGAGGCCTCCGTCCACGGGGAGCTGGGCGCCCGTCGTGAAGGTCGCCTCGGTGGCGAGGAAGAGCGCGGCGCGGGCGACTTCCTCCGCGGAGCCGAGGCGCCCGAGCGGAGGCAGCGGCGAGGCGACGGCCGGCGCCGCCTCGATACAGCCCGGGGCCACGGCGTTGACCCGGATGCCGCGCGGCGCCAGCTCTCCCGCGAGGGCCCGGACGGCGGCCGGAGACGGGGCGGGCGCGGTGAGCACCACGGCGCCGCCGTCCCTGAGCAGCCGCAGCAGGGGCCGGGCGGTGGCGACGGCGTCCGCGAAGAGGAGGTCCGGGCCGTCCAGGTCGGCCGGGGCCGCGTCGAAGGAGCCGTCGGGGCTCTCGACGACACGGGCGGCGGAGCCCAGTTCGGTCCGGGCGTGGGCGCTCTCGGCCGCCGTGCGGGCGGTCAGCAGCACGCGCGCGCCGCCCTCCACCAGCCGCTTGGCGATGGCCAGGCCGATGCCGGTGTCCTGGCCGACGACGACGGCCCTCCTGCCCGCGTACCTGGTCATGACCGCCGCTCCCTTCCGCCGCCTGGCGAGTCGTTTCTCCGACTGTGCGCCCGGCCGCTTCGGGGACGCTTCGGATGCGCTGACGGTCGGCTGACGGGTTCGCGGGCGCGCGCGTACCGCCGTGGGGGAGGGGTACGGTGATCGACATGCGCTTTGGGGTACTGGGACCGCTCGTGGTGTGGGACGACGAGGGCGCGGCGGTCACGGTCCCCGAGGTCAAGGTCCGGGCCCTGCTCGCGGACCTGCTGGCCCACGACGGGGACCCCGTCTCCGTCGACCGCCTCGTCCAGGACCTGTGGGGCGACGAACCGCCCGGCAAGCCCACGGGTGCCCTCCAGGCCAAGGTCTCCCAGCTCCGCCGGGTCATCGGCCGCGACCGCGTCGTCCACCAGGCCCCCGGCTACCGGCTCCGGCTCGACCGGGCGGCCCACGAGGTCGACGCCGACCGCTTCCGCGCCCTGGTGGCGGAGGCCCGCACCGTACGGGACCCGCGCGGGCGGGCCGCGCTGCTGACCGACGCCCTGGACCTGTGGCGGGGCCCCGCGTACGCGGACTTCGCCGACGAGGAGTTCGTACGGGGAGCCGCCCAGCGCCTCGCCGAGCAGCGGCTCTCCGTCCTGGAGGAACAGGCCGAGGCCCGGCTCCTGGCGGGCGACCACGTGCTGCTCGCCGGCGAACTCGCCGCTCTGGTCGACCGGTACCCGCTCCGGGAACGCCTCCGCGCGGTCCAGATGCGGGCCCTCTACCTGGCCGGCCGCCAGAGCGACGCCCTGGCCACGTACGCGGACCTCCGCGCCCGCCTGTCCGAGGAGCTCGGCGTCGACCCGGGCCCGGCCCTGACCGCCCTCCACCAGGCGGTGCTCCGCCAGGACCCGCGCCTGGGGGAGGGCGGCGGACCGGCGGTGCCGCCGCTGGGGAAGGGGGACGAGGCTCCTGCTCCTTCCGCGCCCGCTTCTGCGCCGGCCGGCGACGAAACCTCCGCTTCTCGGCCGCCGGGTCCCGAGGCCTCCGCGTCCCCTTCTCTGCCGTCCGGCCCCGAAACCCCGGTACCGGCCCAGTCGGGCCCCGGGACCGCGAGGGGAGTCGGATCCGGCACCGGGCCCGGGACCGAGTCGGGGACCGGGTCCGGGGCGGGGTCCGGGGCGGGGTCCGGGACGGGATCTGCGACCGGGTCCGGGACGGGATCCGGGACGGGATCTGCGACCGGGTCCGGGACGGGATCTGCGTACGGCGCCGGCTCCCCCTCCCCCTCCCCCTCCAACCTCCCCATACCCCTCACCCACCTCATCGGCCGCGCGGAGGCCGTCACACAGGTGACCCGGCTGCTGAGCGGCACCCGGCTGGTGACGCTCACCGGGGCCGGGGGCGTCGGCAAGACGCGGCTGGCCGTGGCAGCGGCGGCGGAGGAGGCGGGGCGTTCGGACCGGGCCGAACTGCCGGACGGAGTCTGGCTCGTGGAGTTCGCGGGCGTACGCGACGGCACGGCGGCCGACCTCGCGCAGGTCGTCGCCGCCACCCTCGGCATCCGGGACGACGCCCCGACGGCGCTGCCCGGCACGGGCGCCGGAGCGGCGGGCGCGCCCTCGCCCGCGCACCGGCTCGCGACCGCCCTGCGGGACCGCCGGACCCTGCTGGTCCTGGACAACTGCGAGCACGTGGTGGACGCGGCGGTGGAGCTCGCCGAACTGCTGTTGCGGACGGCGCCCGGCCTGCGGGTCCTCGCCACCAGCCAGGAGCCGCTGGGCCTGGCGGGCGAGGCGGTGTTCCCGGTGGAGCCGCTGGGCACGGACGACGCCGTGCGCCTGTTCGGCGAGCGGGCCTCCGACCGCGATCCCGCCTTCCCGCGCGACCCGGGCGCGGTCGACCCCGCCGACCGAGCGGCCGTCGCCGAGATCTGCCGCCGCCTGGACGGCATCCCGCTGGCCCTCGAACTGGCCGCGACCCGCGTACGGGCGCTCGGAGTGCAGGAGTTGGCGGCGCGGCTCGGTGACCGCTTCCGGGTGCTGAACTCCCGCCAGCGCGGCGCGCCCGCGCGGCAGCAGACCCTGCGGGCCGTCATCGACTGGAGCTGGGAGCTGCTGAGCGCGCCCGAACGCATCGTGCTGCGCCGCCTCGCCGTGCACCGCGACGGCTGCGACCTGGCCGCGGCGGAGGCGACGTGCGCGGGGGACGGGGTGACCTGCGACGAGGTGCTCGACCTGGTGACGCGGCTGGTGGACCGCTCCCTCGTGGTGGTCGTGGACGGCCCCACGGGGCGGCGCTACCGGCTCCTGGAGTCGGTGGCCGCGTACGCGACCGAGCGGCTGCACGAGATGGCGGACCTGGCCGCGGTGCGCGACCGCCACCTGCGCCACTACCTCGCCCTGGCCGAACGCGCCGAACCCCACCTGCGCGGCGCGGGCCAGCGCACCTGGCTCATCCGGCTGGACGCGGAGGCGGGCAACCTGCGGGCGGCCCTGGACGAGGCGGTGCGCCGCGCGACGCAGGCACCGCCGGACGCCCAAGCCGCAGGTCACCCCCACCCCGCCGACGAGGCCGTACGGCTCGCGAGCGCGCTGGCCTGGTGGTGGCTGCTGCGCGGGCGGCTCGCCGAGGGGCGGCGGAGCCTGTCCGCGGCGCTCGCCACGCCCTCCGGCACCGGCGGCGGCGCCACCGAACTCGCCCTTCTCCACGGCGCCTTCGCGCTGCTCACGGGCGACCACGCCGAGGCCTGCGCGCTGGACGACACCGTCGCGACCGCCGACGGCGTGCCCGACCCCGTACGCAGGGCGCGTGCCCTGTGGCTCTGCGCGTACGGCCTGTTCAGCGTGGGCGACCCGGTCGCGAGCGAGGCGCTGAACACCCGGGCCCTGACGCTCTTCGACGAGGCGGGCGAACAGTGGGGCACCGCCGCCGCACTCGGCCTGCGCGCCACGCTCGCAATGGTCGGCGGGGACCTGGCCGGACTGGGCCGCGACGGTCTGCGCGGTGCGGCCCTCTTCCGGGAACTCGGCGACCGCTGGGGAGAGCTGCAGACCGTGTCACCGCTCGCCACCCTCGCCGAGATCAAGGGCGACTACGCGGAAGCCGCCCGCCGCCAGCGTGAAGGTCTCGCCATCGCCCGCGAGTTGGGCCTGGAGGCCGAGGTGTCGGCCCGCCTGTCCGGGCTCGGCCGGCTCGCGCTGCTCGCCCACGACTGGGAACGGGGCCGGGACCTGCACGAACAGGCCCGCCGGATCGCCGCCGAACAGGGCTACAAGTACGGGGAGATCCACTCCGAGATGGGCCTCGCGCTCGGCGCCCGCCGCTCCGGCGACCTCGACGCCGCCGAGGCGCACCTGCTGCGCATCCGGGACGGCTACGCCGAGCTGTCCTCCGAGGCGGGCGACCACCTGCTCCTCGCGGAGTTCGGCTTCCTCGCCGAACTCCGCGGCGACGCGCGCGGATCCGCCGCCCACCACCTGCGCGGCTGGGCCGTGGCCCGCTCCCTGGGCGAACCCCGCGCCCTGGCCCTCTCCCTGGAGGGCCTCGCGGGCGCGGCCCTCCTCACCGCGGACCCCCCGACCGGCCCGGCGTCCGCCGCCCTCCTGCTCGGCGCGGCCGACGCGGCCCGCCGAGGCGTGGGCGCCCCCCTCCCGCCCGCCGAACGCGGCGACGTGGACCGCATCGCGCACGCGGCCCTCGCGGCCCTGGGCGAGACGGCGTACGCGACCGGCTTCGAGCGAGGGGCAGGACTGGGCCCGCACGACGCCGTACGACAGGTGGGCGACGCACTCGCCTGGCCGACCGGGCCGGGGGCCTCGCCCGCCTGACGCCCCGAGTCAGCCGCGGGGTGCGGACGGGCAGAGTTCGATGTCCTCCTCGGCGCACGGGATGATCGCCCGTACCACCGCGATCGTGCGCTCCGGGAGGTCGGCGCGGTTGTTGAGGACCCACGAGATGTGCTGCGCGCCGAAGAAGGCGGAGACGAGGACCGTGGCGAGCGTGGTGGGCGGGGCGAGGGCCGGTGAGGCGCCGTCGAAGCAGGACGGACCCGCTACGTCGTCGCCGCCGTTTCCGTTGCTTCCGTCGCCGCCGCTCCCGTTGCTCCCGTCGTCCCCGTCGCTCACCTCGCGGTTCCGCTGTGCCGGGACGGCCTCGCCCGCCTTGGCCGCCGGGAGCTCCTTGGCGAGCCAGGAGGTGATGAGGTCGGTGTAGCCCTCGTACGGCAGCGGGATCTGGGCGCCGATGAGCTGGCGTTCCAGCTGCAGCCGGGCTCCGGCCTGGAGGGCGGTCTCGTCGCGGAAGGCCACGGCCGTGCGGATGAGGAGTTCGGCGACGGCGCTGACCGGGGGGAGGCCCAGTTCCTCGACGGCGCGGGCGATCTCGCCGATGCGCCGGTTGAAGAGCTCCGTCACCGCGACGGCGAGGGCGTCCTTGTTCTCGTAGTGGAAGTAGACCGCGCCCTTGGTCATGCCGGCCGACTGCGCCACGTCCAGGATGGTGACCGCGGGGTACCCCTTGGCGGCGAACGCAGCGGCTGCCGAAGCGAGCACCCGTTCCCGTGTCCGTACCGCCCGCTCCTGCTTCAGCTCCTTGGTGACGGCGGGAGCCGAAACGCTGAAGATGTCGCCCGAGTTGGCTGCCATGCCCGTCCCATTTCCGCGGCCGCTGATCCCCGTTTCGTACCGCCGGGAAGGAATCGTACGGGAGGGTGGCCGAAAATCGAAGGGCGCGCCGCGCGCGCCGCGTTGGGGTCGCCGTGACCGTTCCCACATCGGGGGAAGCCCTGCAGGCGGGGCGGTCGGGGGAGGCGAGTGCTCACCCCGCCCCCGCCCGCCCGCCGTCCCATGCCGTGGGGCGCCGTCCGCGCCGGGGCCGTGCCGCCGGCGCGCTGACCCGTGGCCTGGAATCGGCCCCGGACGCGACGCCGCCGGCCTGCACCGGCCGTGGCCGGCGGCCGGCTCACGCCGCGGTGCGGCAGGACTCCAGCAACTCCCAGACCTGACAGACCTGGCGGGTGCTGTGGGCGGAGGACGTGTCGGTCGGCGTCGTGTAGTTCATGCCGAACATCAGCGAGAGGAACATCGAGGCGATGACCTCGGGGCTGTGCGTCGCGGCCAGTTCCGCCCGGTCCTGCGCGGCGGCGACGAGCCGGGTCAGTTCGGCCGTCAGGTCCGTCACGGCCTGCGGGGCCGTGTCGCGCGCGGAGGCCTCCTCGTACACGAGCCGCAGCCCGGCGCGGAAGCGGAGGTCCGCGTGCATCCGGTGCACGAAGCCGACCGTGACGCGGTGCAGGATCGCGAGGGGCGGATCGGCGTCGCCGATCGTCCGGAACAGCTCCCGCCACCCCGCGTCGAACGCGTCGGTGAAGACGGCGGCGAGGGCGTCCTTCGACGGGAAGTGCCCGTACAGCGCGCCCTTGGTCATCCCCGCCTGGGCGGATATGCGCTGCAGGTTGGCCCCCGCGAAGCCGTGCCGGGCGAATTCCTCCGCCGACGCGTCCAGGAACCGCTCCTGCGTCCTCACCGCTCTCTCCTGCTTCGGCACGGTTCCCCTCCGGAGTCGTTCGATCACGGAAAATAACAGTCTCTGGAGAATTTTTTTCTCGTGGGAGCTCTCATATCCCGGAGAGCATGGCCGTGGCAACCAACCGATCCCGTCGAGATGGTGACGGAACGACACGTACTGCCGGTCCCGTCCGCGAGATCGGCGTGAAGACATGCGACCGTGGCGTGAAGCGGGTGCCCGAGCCGTCCGAGGTGACACGGCGCGCCCAGGGGTGATCTTGTGGGGGCTGCCCGGGTGGGGCGAGCCGAGTCCGCTCGTGTCGCTGTTGGGCCGAACGGGTGAGTAACGGGAGGATGTGCGCATGAGTAGGTACGAGAGGTACGACGTCACCGACGAGCAGTGGGAGGGCCTGGCGCAGGTCCTGCCCCTGCGCGGCCGTGACGAATGGCCGTCCAGGGTCGACCACCGCACGATGCCCGAGCAGTACGGAGCGGCCGAGCAGCGCCGCATGGTCGTGCTGCGGGTCCAGGTCTTCGCCGACGCCCGCGAGGTCGCCGAGTACCTCATCGCCCAGATCCCGGTCCTCCTCGACCTGACGAGCGCCGACACCGAGGTCGCCAAGCGCATCCTCGACTTCAGCAGTGGCGTCGTCTTCGGCCTCGGCAGCGGCATGCACCGCGTCGACCGGAACGTCTTCCTGCTCGCGCCGGCCGGCACCGAGGTCGAGGGCGCGGAGGACGGGACGGCGGAGGACGTCGACGGCGGCGGGGTCGCGGTCCCTCGTTCGTAGGAAGGTCATTCAGCCGTAACGGTTCGTCACGCGGACGGCTGCGTACGGTCCGATCATGACCACCACCGGCGGCACCGCCCCCGACCGCACGCCAGCACGCCCGCACGACCTCGTCCGTGACGAGGACCGGCCCGCCGATGAGGCCGGTCGCTTGCATCGGGGCGGGAGCCACCCCGATCGCGGGGGGAGCCACCCCGATCGCGAAGGGGGCCATCCCGTTCACGAGGGGGGTCGGCCGGCCCAGGGCGGGAGTCGGCCCGTTCGTGACGGGGTCGGGTCCGTGCGCGACAGCAGCCACTCCGTCCACGACCGGGGCGCTCCCGAGCTCGGCGGGAGCGGATCCGCCCCCGCGCAGGGGGTCGCCGCGTCCCGTGTCGTCCCGCCCCAGGGTGTCGCCGCGTCCCGTGTCGTCCCGCCCCAGGGTGTCGCCGCAGCCTCCCAGGTCCCGGCCCAGGGGCGGGGCCAGGTCCCGGCCCAGGTCCCGGCCCAAGGGCGGGCCCGCTCGCGCCCCGTCGCGGGAGTGGCGCACCGGGCTGCGGCCTCGGACGGTGGTGTCCCGGAGGGCGTGATCCAGGGTGATCTCGTCCTGGACGGCCTCGCTTCGGACACCCTCCGCCTGGACGCCCTGCGCCCGGACACCCTCCGCCTGGACGGCCTCGCCCCCGAAGCGGCCCCCATCGCCTCGGGAGGCGGCAGCCCGTCGCCGAGTCGGACGTTTCACCGCCCCGTCGTCACGGAGCTGCGGCTCTCCGCGTTCGGGGTGCACCGTGCGGCCGTTCTCCCGCTCAGCCCCGTGACGCTGCTGCGGGGGCCGAGCGGCAGCGGGAAGTCGACCGTGCTGCGCGCGTACGAGGCGCTGGCGCGGCTCGGTGCGGGGGCCGGGCTCGGCGAGGTGCTGCCCGACGCGGCCGACCTGGTGCCCGAGCGGGCGCGGCCCGACGCGCAGGGGCGGCGCGGGTTCCGGATCGGGTGCACGGTCGACGGCCCGGCGGGCCCCGTCCACCTGGACGTCGCCGTCCAGGCCGAACCCCGGCTGCGGATCGTGGGCGAGCGGCTCACCTCGGGCGGCCGCACCCTGTTGACCACCGCCCTGCGCGACCCGGGCCGCAACACGGTGCAGGCGGAGTGGCACACCGCCGGCAGCACCCCCGTCACCCGGGCGCCGCTCCCCGACGACCTGCTCGGCACCGCCCTGCTGCCGCTGCGCGTCGCGGGCAAGACCAAGGGGCAGCTGGAGGTGCTGGCCGCCGCGGAACAGGTGGTGGTCGGGCTGCGCTCGGTCTTCGCGTGCGACCCGCGGCCGGCGGGCATGCGGGCGCCCGTCCCGGTGGGCGAGGGGCGACTGCGCCGCGACTGCCGCAACCTCGCCGAGGTGCTGCACCGCACCGCCAACGAGTGCCCGCGCCGCCACGCCCGGCTCGCGGCGATGGCGGGCGCCGGCTGCGCGGGCCCGGTCACGGCCCTCGGCCTGCGGGAACCGGAGGAGGGCATGGTGCAGGCCGTACTGGAACGGGGCGCGAGGCTCGCGACCCCGCTGGGCCGGCTCGGCGAGGGCGAGCTGCGCTACCTCGCCCTCGCGCTCGTCCTGCTCACCGGCCCCGGTGTGCTCGCGGTGGACCCCCTCGCCGAGGTCCCCGAGGCGATGCGGACGCTCACCGTCCTCGCCGACGGACTCGACCGAGGCCTCGACGCGCGGCAGCTGCGCGAACTGCTCGCGCTGGCCGCCACGATCTGCGCGAACGGGCACATGCGGCTGGTCGGGACGCTGGGGGAGGGCCGGCTCGGCGAGCCGGGCGCCGGGTGGGCGCCCGGGGTGACGGTGGTAGACCTGGGGCGTGACCGATCCTGATGTAGCCGGCCTGCAGCGCCGCCTCGCCGACTTCGCGGCCGCCCGGAAGTGGCAGCCGTACCACACCCCGAAGAACCTCGCGGCGGCGCTGAGCGTCGAGGCGTCCGAACTCCTGGAGATCTTCCAGTGGCTGACGCCCGAGCAGGCGGAGCGGGTGATGGACGACCCGGACACCGCGCACCGGGTCGGCGACGAGGTCGCGGACGTCCTCGCCTATCTGTTCCAGTTCTGCACCGTGCTGGGGATCGATCCGCTCGCCGCGCTCGCCGCGAAGATCGACCGGAACGAGCTCCGCTTCCCGGTCCCGGGCGAGAACGACACTCATCGTCACTCTTCGGAGTGATCGAGTTTTCCCCGTCGAGCCTCCTGTCCACAGATTTCCGAATTCCCCTGGTGTTTGGGCTCAGGCGGCCTCACGCTGGGTAATGAATGAGTGGGCAGTAAGTCATAAGAACGGGGGCGGCGTTGATGGAAGCGGAGCGACTCATCGCGACCGGTCGGCATGCGCTGGCCGAGAGCCGCACGGCGCTGGACATCGTGGTGGAGGCCTGGCAGGCCCAGGTCCTCGCCCAGGCGATAGGGAGTCGTCTCGTGCTCTGCGGACCGATGGAGCTGCGGAGCGAGGCGCGGGGACTGAGCGAGATCGGCGGCGGGCGGGGGCCGACGGACCATCCCTCGCTGCGCGGCGGGGTTCCGAGGGCTGCGCAGCTCACCGAAGTGGCGGACGAGCGGGCCGCGTTGACCGCGCTCGGCGCACTCCTCGGCGAGGTGGGCATCGCCCTGGTCGGGGTGGCGTGCGCCACGGACGAGGAGGGGCTGTACTGGCAGTGCATCGAGGCGATCGACGCAGCCGACGAGGCGGGCGACCGGGTGCGCGGCATGCTGCGCCGTCTCACCTTGCGCGAACGCGGCCGGCCGCCCGACCCGGCACGAGGGAGGGCCGCTCCGAGACCGGGCCCGCGCTGAGGGACGCTCCGGTCGCGAAGGGGGCGGGCGACGGACCGGTGGGTGTCGCCCGGGGGATCCAGGTCGCCCGGGGTCGGCCGTTGTGGTCAGCTGCCCGAGGTGGGCTGCCCGAGCCCGGCCGGCGGGGTCGGCCGTTCGGGTCAGCCGGTCGCGTCGGGCAGGGCGGCGCCGTGCGCCTGGCGGTCCGCGGAGGACTGGATGTCGGCGTCCAGCCGCGACAGGTCGGCGGTCAGTGCCTCCATCAGCTCCTCCATCTGCTGCAACAGGCCCTTCGGGGCGCCGCCGCCCGGCTGCTCGGGCACGGTCGGCACGGGTGGTGCGGCCTGCCGCCCCGGCGACAGGGGAGACGCCTGCAGTACGGGGTGCTCCGGCGCGGCTTCCTGGGACATGGTGGCCTCCTGGCCAGGCCCCTCCGCTGCGGGAAGGGCCACGAAGGGGTGCGACGCACCGGCGGCGGCCGCCGGCGCGCGGGCCGGGCGGTCCGGCTCCGCCCGAGCCAACGACGGGTCCC
This sequence comes from Streptomyces sp. NBC_01268, assembly GCF_036240795.1. Classification (NCBI taxonomy): domain Bacteria; kingdom Bacillati; phylum Actinomycetota; class Actinomycetes; order Kitasatosporales; family Streptomycetaceae; genus Streptomyces; species Streptomyces sp. NBC_01268. The sequence goes on from NZ_CP108454.1 coordinate 6,371,755, forward strand.
GGGCGCCGGTCACTGGCCCGGCCGGACGCCGCCCGCCCAGGGGGCGGATATTCACCCGACCGAGCCGGTGATGATCGTCCGCTGACGAAGAGGTTGACGCACCCCCACGGTGCAGGATGGAGGTATGGATCTCCGCATCTTCACGGAGCCCCAGCAAGGGGCCGACTACGACACCCTGCTCAAGGTCGCCAAGGCCACCGAGGAGCTCGATTTCAACGCGTTCTTCCGCTCCGATCACTACGTCCGCATGGGCTCGGGCGACGGGCTGCCCGGCCCGACGGACGCGTGGATCACCCTCGCCGGGCTCGCCCGGGAGACGAGCCGCATCCGCCTCGGCACCCTGATGACCGCAGCGACCTTCCGGCTCCCCGGCGTGCTCGCCGTCCAGGTCGCCCAGGTCGACCGGATGTCCGGCGGGCGCGTCGAACTCGGCCTGGGCGCCGGCTGGTTCGAGGAGGAGCACCGGGCGTACGGCATTCCCTTCCCGAGGGAGAGGTTCGGGCGCCTGGAGGAGCAGCTGGAGATCGTCACCGGACTCTGGGGCACCGAACCCGGCAAGACCTTCTCGTACAAGGGGGAGCACTACCGGCTCGACGACTCGCCCGCGCTGCCCAAGCCGGCCCAGCCGCGGATCCCCGTCCTCGTCGGCGGGCACGGGGCGCGGCGCACCCCGCGTCTCGCGGCGCGCTTCGCCGACGAGTTCAACATCCCCTTCGCGTCGCCGGAGGAGACGGGTCGGCAGTTCGGGCGGGTGCGGGACGCGGTGGCGGAGGCCGGGCGGCCGGCGGACGCGCTGGTGTACTCCAACGCGCTCGTGGTCTGTGTCGGCAGGGACGACGCCGAGGTCGCCCGGCGGGCCGCCGCCATCGGCCGGGAGGTCGCCGAGCTCAAGGCCAACGGTCTGGCGGGTTCGCCCGCCGAGGTCGTCGACAAGATCGGCAGGTACGGTGCACTGGGCTCCACCCGGATCTACCTCCAGGTCCTCGACCTGAACGATCTGGACCACCTGGAGCTGATCTCCGCACAGGTCCAGACGCAGCTGGGGTGACCCGATGAAACCCGTCCGTCCGCTCGCCGCCGCCCTCGCCGAGCAGGTGCTCGTGCTCGACGGCGGGCTGTCCAACCAGCTCCAGGCGCAGGGGTGCGACCTGTCCGACGCGCTCTGGTCCGCCCGCCTGCTCGCCGACGGGCCCGAGCAGATCGAGGCCGCGCACGCGGCGTACGTCCGCGCGGGCGCCCAGGTGCTGATCACCTCCAGCTACCAGGCGACCTTCGAGGGCTTCGCCCGGCGCGGGACCGGCCGGGACGAGGCGGCACGGCTCCTCGCGCGGAGCGTGGAGCTGGCCCGGGCCGCGGGCGAGGCCGTGGACCGGGAGGTGTGGGTCGCGGCGTCCGTCGGCCCGTACGGGGCGATGCTCGCGGACGGCAGCGAGTACCGCGGCCGGTACGGGCTCTCGGTCGACGAGCTCGCCCGCTTCCACCGGCCGAGGGTCGAGGCCCTCGCCGAGGCCGGGCCGGACGTGCTGGCGCTGGAGACGGTGCCGGACGCGGACGAGGCGGAGGGGCTGCTGCGGGCGGTCGAGGCGTGCGGGGTGCCGGTCTGGCTCACGTACACGATCGACGGGACCCGTACCCGCGCCGGTCAGCCGCTCGCGGACGCCTTCGGACTCCTCGCCGGGATCGACCAGGTCGTCGCGGTCGGCGTCAACTGCTGCGACCCGCGCGACGCCGGACCCGCCGTGGCGCTCGCCGCCGAGGTGACCGGCAAGCCCGTCGTCGTCTACCCCAACAGCGGCGAGGAGTGGGACGCCGGTGCCCGCGACTGGCGGGGCGGCGCCACCTTCGCCCCGGACGCCACGGCCCGCTGGCGGGCGGACGGCGCCCGCCTGATCGGCGGCTGCTGCCGGGTCGGCCCGGACCTGATCGCCGGGCTGGCCACCACGCTGGGGTAGCGGGGGCGCCGGGGCCGGGAAAATGCCTGGTCGGTGGCGGGGCGTGTGGCCATACTCGGACAGGTGTTCCTGACGATCAGCACCACCGGCACCCCTGACCGCCCCGCGACCGATCTCGGCTTCCTGCTGCACAAGCATCCCGAGAAGGCGCAGGCGTTCTCGACCGCGCACGGCACCGCGCACGTCCTCTACCCCGAGGCGAGCGCGGAGCACTGCACGGCGGCGCTCCTGCCGGAGGTCGACCCCGTGGCGCTGGTGCGCCGGGGCAAGGGGAGGGGGCGGGGCGGTGCGCCCGACTCGGCGCTCGCCCAGTACGTGAACGACCGGCCCTACGCCGCCTCCTCGCTGCTCGCCGTCGCGCTCGCCAAGGTCTTCAAGAGCGCGCTGAACGGCGTCTGCGCGGCCCTGCCGGAGCGGGCCGCCGCCCCGATGCCGCTGCGGATCGAGCTTCCGGCGCTCCCGGCACGCGGCGGCGCCGGTCTCGTCACGCGCCTGTTCGGCCCGCTGGGCTGGGCGTCGGTGACGGCGGAGCCCGTCGTGCTGGACCCGGAGTTCCCCGAGTGGGGCGACTCGCGCTACGTACGGCTCGTCCTGGAGGGCGAGCTGAGGCTCGCCGACGCCCTCAACCAGCTCTACGTCCTGCTGCCGGTGCTCGACGACGCCAAGCACTACTGGGTCGCCCCGGACGAGGTGGACAAGCTGCTGCGCGCCGGTGACGGCTGGCTCGCCGGCCACCCGGAGCGGCAGCTCATCACCAGCCGCTACCTGTCGCGCCGCTGGGGACTGACCCGGGAGGCGACCGAGCGCCTGGAGCTGGTGCGGCTCGCCGAGGCGGACGGCCTTGCGGTCGAGGACGTCGACAACGCCGTCGACGAGGCGACCGACACAGAGGAGCGGCCCGTGCCGCTCGCCGAGCAGCGCCGCGAGGCCATCCTCGGCGCGCTGCGCGCCGCCGACGCGGCGCGGGTGCTCGATCTCGGGTGCGGCCAGGGCCAGTTGGTCCAAGAGCTGCTCAAGGACGTGCGCTTCACCGACGTCGTCGGCGTGGACGTGTCGGCCCGCGCGCTGTCCGTCGCCGCCCGCAGGCTCCGTCTGGAGCGGATGGGCGAGCGGCAGGCCGGCCGGGTGACCCTCCTCCAGGGCTCGCTCACGTACACCGACAAGCGGCTGACCGGCTACGACGCGGCCGTCCTCAGCGAGGTCATCGAGCACCTGGACCTGCCGAGGCTGCCGGCACTGGAGTACGCGGTGTTCGGCTCCGCGCGGCCCCGGACGGTGCTCGTGACGACGCCGAACGTCGAGTACAACGTGCGCTGGGAGACGCTGCCCGCCGGGCACGTCCGGCACGGCGACCACCGCTTCGAATGGACCCGTGCGGAGTTCCGGACGTGGGCGGCGGACGTCGCCGCCTCGTACGGCTACGAGGTCGGCTTCGTCCCCGTCGGACCCGACGACCCCGAGGTCGGCCCGCCCACCCAGATGGCCGTGTTCACCCGTACCGACGAGACCTCGAAGGAGGTCAGCGCATGACCCGCACGCTTCCCGTCACCGACCTGTCCCTCGTCGTCCTGATCGGTGCCACCGGTTCCGGCAAGTCGACGTTCGCCCGGCGCCACTTCAAGCCGACCGAGATCCTCTCCTCCGACTTCTGCCGCGGCCTCGTCGCCGACGACGAGAACGACCAGAGCGCCAGCAAGGACGCCTTCGACGTCCTCCACCACATCGCCGGCAAGCGGCTCGCGGCCGGCCGGCTGACCGTCGTCGACGCCACCAGCGTGCAGCGCGAGGCGCGGCGTCAGCTCGTCGACCTGGCCCGCGCGCACGACGTGCTGCCCATCGCGATCGTCCTCGACCTGCCCGAGGCGGTGTGCGCCGAGCGGAACGCGGCCCGCCCCGACCGGGCCGGACTGCCGCGTCACGTCATCCAGCGGCACCGCCGCGAGCTCCACCGTTCGCTGCGCGGACTGGAGCGCGAGGGCTTCCGCAAGGTGCACGTGCTGCGCGGCGTGGAGGAGGTGGAGGAGGCCGAGATCGTCCTGGAGAAGCGGTTCAACGACCTGCGGCACCTCACCGGGCCCTTCGACGTCATCGGCGACGTCCACGGCTGCCGCTCCGAGCTGGAGGCCCTGCTCGGCAAGCTGGGCTACGTGGACGGGCACCACCCCGACGGCCGCACCGCCGTCTTCGTCGGCGACCTCGTCGACCGCGGTCCGGACAGCCCGGGCGTACTGCGCCGGGTCATGGGCATGGTGGCCGCCGGGGACGCGCTGTGCGTGCCGGGCAACCACGAGAACAAGCTGGGGCGCTGGCTGCGCGGCCGGAAGGTGCAGCGGACGCACGGCCTCGCGGAGACGATCGAGCAGCTGGAGCGCGAGCCGGAGGAGTTCCGCGCCCGGGTGTCGGCGTTCATCGACGGGCTCGTCAGCCACTACGTCCTCGACGGGGGGCGGCTCGTGGTCTGCCACGCGGGCCTCCCGGAGAAGTACCACGGCCGCACCTCGGGCCGGGTCCGCTCGCACGCCTTGTACGGGGACACCACGGGCGAGACCGACGAGTTCGGGCTGCCGGTGCGCTACCCGTGGGCGGAGGAGTACCGGGGCCGGGCGACCGTCGTCTACGGGCACACGCCCGTGCCGAACACCTCGTGGATCAACAACACCATCTGCCTCGACACCGGGGCCGTCTTCGGCGGGCGGATGACCGCGCTGCGCTGGCCCGAGCGCGAGCTCGTCGACGTACCCGCCGAGCGGGTCTGGTACGAGCCGGCCCGGCCGCTCGCGACCGAGGCGCCCGGCGGGCACCAGGGGCGGCCGCTCGACCTGGCCGATGTGCACGGGCGCCGGATCGTCGAGACCCGGCAGATGGGCAACGTCGCGGTCCGCGAGGAGAACGCGGCCGCCGCGCTGGAGGTGATGAGCCGGTTCGCGGTCGACCCGCGGCTGCTCGCCTACCTGCCGCCGACGATGGCGCCGACCGCCACCTCCAAGGCGGACGGCTATCTGGAGCACCCGGCCGAGGCGTTCGCGCAGTACGCGGCCGACGGGGTCGGGAAGGTCGTGTGCGAGGAGAAGCACATGGGTTCGCGGGCCGTCGCCCTGGTCTGCCGCGACGCGGACGCGGCCCGGGAGCGGTTCGGCGTCGACGGGCCGACCGGCGCCCTGCACACCCGTACCGGGCGCCCGTTCTTCGACGACCAGGAGACGACCGAGACCGTCCTGGCGCGGCTGCGGGCGGCGATCGGCGCGGCCGGGCTCTGGGAGGAGCTCGACACGGACTGGCTGCTCCTCGACGGCGAGCTGATGCCGTGGTCGCTGAAGTCGACGGGGCTGCTGCGCGCCCAGTACGCGGCGGTCGGCGCCGCCTCCCGGGCGGTCTTCCCGGGAGCGGTGGGGGCGCTCGAACAGGCGGTCGCGCGCGGGGTGTCCGGGCTCGACGGGCTGCTCGACAAGCAGCGCGGGCGGGCGGCGGACGCGGCGGCCTTCACCGAGGCGTACCGGCGCTACTGCTGGCCGACCGAGGGGCTGGAGGGGGTGCGGTTCGCGCCGTTCCAGTTGCTCGCCGTCCGCGGGCGCTCGCTGGCCGGGGTCCCGCACGACGAGCAGCTGGCCTGGCTGGACCGCCTGGTGGAGCACGATCCGACAGGGCTGCTCCAGGTCACCCGGCGCCTCGTGGTCGACCCGGCGGACGGGGCGTCCGTACGGGCCGGTATCGACTGGTGGCTCGCACTGACCGGCGCCGGCGGCGAGGGCATGGTCGTCAAGCCGCTCGCCGCGCTGGTCCGGGGTGCCGACGGGCGGCTCGCCCAGCCGGGCGTGAAGGTGCGCGGCCGGGAGTACCTGCGGATCGTCTACGGCCCCGAGTACACCCGCCCGGAGAACCTGGCGCGGCTGCGGGACCGCTTCCTCGGCCACAAGCGCTCCCTCGCCCTGCGCGAGTACGCGCTGGGCCTGGAGGCCCTGGACCGGCTGGCGGACGGGGAGCCGCTGTGGCGGGTCCACGAGGCCGTCTTCGCCGTCCTCGCCCTGGAGTCGGAGCCGGTCGACCCGCGGCTGTGACGTGCGGGGCGCCGGGGGCCGTGGTGCGGAGGGGACGCGGGTGACGCGTCCTCCCTTCGGGCCGGGGCGCTCCGGCCGCCGCTCGCGGCGGAGAGCGGCGTCGCACATGTGGCCGACAGTGCACGCGTACGTGCGACCGTCCATCGGCCATGTGTACGAGTGGAGGTGCGTCGTCCGCCCGGGGCCGGGCGGGCCGTTCACGCGGGGGTGACCCCGCCGTACACGCGCCCGTGACCTCGTCGCCCGCCGTACGACGGGCCCGTCGCGGCCCGCGCGCGGGCCGGTGGTGACAGGGGGCGCAAGGGTGTCGAAAACGGCGCTCCCTTGCGCCCCTCGTGTTCGCCCCCGCCCGCGTTGACGCGATTCTTGGCCACCCTCTAGCGTTCTTCACCCCACGACGTGACGCAGCGTCAGCAGTGTGACTCGGGTTGTTTCTTGTTGTGGGGAACAAGCACGCGAGAGCGCAAGTCGTGCGGGGGTGTGAGCGAGCGTTGAGTCTTTTCGGCCAGGACCGCTCCTTCCTCCATGCGCTCCCCGCGTCCGACCGCCGTGACCTGCTCGCCGAGGGGGCGCCGCGCGGCTACCAGCCGGGCGAGATCATGATCCGCGAGCGGGACACCTCCGCGTACGTCCTCGCCCTGCTCTCCGGCTGGGCGGTCGTCTCCGTCGGCACCGAGCGCGGCGCCCGGCTCATCCTCGCGCTGCGCGGCGCGGGCGAGGTCGTCGGCGACCTCGCCGCCGTCGACCGCGGGCCGCGCTCCGCCACCGTCACCGCGCTGAGCAGGATCGAGGCCGTCGCGATCTCCGGCGACCGGTTCCGGCGCTTCCTCGCCGCCCGGCCGCACGCCACCTCGCTGATCATGCGGCAGCTCGCCACCCGGCTGCGCAGCGCCGACGTCGAGCGCCGCTCGCTCGCCTCCGAGACCGTCCTCCAGCGACTGGCCGCCCGCCTCGTCGAACTGGCCGAGCGGGCCGGCCGCCGGGCCGACGCGGGCACCGTCCTCGAACTCCCGCTGCCCCAGCACGACCTGGCGGCGGCCATCGGCGCCACCCGGGAAGCCGTCGCCAAGGCGCTGCGGCTGCTGCGCGAACAGGGGGTCGTCCGCACCGCGAACCGCACGGTCGTCGTCGTCGACATGCCCGTGCTCGTCCTCCTCGCGCAAGGGCGCACACGCCCCGGCGCGGAATCGTCCGACAAACCACCCCCGGCTGTGTAAACGGCTACATCGCCCACGCGCGTCGGCCGCCAGGCTGGTCACGTCACCACCACTCACCACCGCGGAACCACGTCATGAGGAGTCCGAGTGAGCAGTACGGGAGCGAGCGCGGGAGCCATCCACCGGCTCGTCGTCTTCGGGGACGTCGTCGGCTCCGGACGCCTCGGCATGGACGAGAAGCGGCTGACGAGAGCCGCCATGTACGAGGCGTTCGGCGAGGCCTACGCCTCCGTCGGCATCGAGCCCGGCACCGTCCACCAGGAGGACCGCGGCGACGGCATCCTCGCCGCGCTGCGCCCGGACGTCCCGCCGACCCTCGTGGTCGGCCGCTGGATCGACACCCTCTACGAGAGCCTGCGCGAGCACAACACGGGCCGCCGGGCGCCGTTGCGGATGCGGGTCGGCATGAACGCGGGGCTGGTCCTCGACGACGGGCGCGGACTCGTCGGCCGGGCCGTGGACCTCGCCTGCCGGCTCTGCGACAGCGCCCGCGCCAAGCAGATCATGGCGGACGCGCCGGACGTGGACCTGCTGATCGTGGTCTCCGACTGGCTCTACCGCAACGTGGTCGTCGAGGGCGGCCGATACGTGGAGCCGACGCACTACCGGCGGGCCGCCGTGGTCTCCAAGGAGACCGACGAGGACGCCTGGTTCCACGTGCCGCGGCGCCCGGAGCCGCCGACGGGGCCGCGTGGTGACGCACAGACCGGCGGTGGGCCGTCGCGGGGGGACGGCCCACCGCCCCGTACGAGCCGTACGGGCGGGGGAAGCCGCACGTTCAACGCCGGCCGGGACATCCAGGTCGTCGAGGGCGCCACGATCCACGGCGGATTCACCGGCATCCGCAACGAGAGCGGCACGGGCGCCACGGGTGCCGCGGGAGTCGGCGGCGGCCGCGGCAAGAGCGGCGACGGCGCCCCGTGCGACGAGCGAGACCTGAGCAGCAGGAGCAAGGGGGACCCGGCGTGAGCGACGACGACCTCGACCACGGCGGCGCCGAGTCCCCGGCAGGCGCCTCCGGCCACGACGGCAGGGACGACAAGGGCGACCGCGGCGACCGCGGGTCCGACAAAGGGGGCGACAAGGGCGGTGACAAGGAGGCGGACAAGGGCGCCGACGGCCCGGACGCGCCGTCCCCGGTCAACCCCTTCGAGAACGCCGGCCGCGGCTACCTCGGCGGGGCCGGCACCGGCGGCGCGGGCACCGCGCGCGCGGCACGGGCCACCCTCGTCCGGGAGGCGGGGGACCGCCACACCACCGTCGGCCGGGACGCCACGATCCACGAAGGGGACCTGTACAACTTCTGGTTCAGCGGCCGCGGCCACTTCGTCCAGGGCGCCGTCCCGCGCGACACCCTCGACCACCTCGACGACGTGTACTGCGAGACCGCCGGATACCAGCGCATGAAGGACCGGCTGCGCGGCAACCGCGTCCTGGTCCTGTGCGGGGAGCCGGGCAGCGGGCGCAAGGCCACCGCGCTCGCGCTGCTCTCCGAGGTCGCCAAGGGACAGGTCTTCCGGCTCGACCCCCGGCACGGCGTCGACGAGATCCGCTCCGAGAACCTCCAGCCGGGCGCCGGCCACCTCATCGAGCTCCTCGCCGAGGACGAGCGGGCCGAGCGCGAACCCCGCCGCTCCGGCGGCGCCGGCGCCGAGCAGACCCCGAAGCCCGCCGGGCGCCTCGCCGAACTGCACCTCGACCGGCTCGCCGACCTGCTGGGCGGCGTCGACGGCTACGGCGTGCTGGTCGTCGGCAGCGGCGACCTCGCCGACCGGCTGCTGCGCGGACGGTACGGCATGTTCTGCGCCCCGCCGCCCTCCGACGAGGTGCTCCACCGGCACCTGCGGCTGCTGCTGCGCGGCGAGCCCGAGGAGGCCACCGCCGCCGCCCGGGCCCTCGCGGACCGCGAGGACGTGGTCGACGCGCTGGGCCTGGAGGAGCTCCGCCCGCGCGAGGCCGCCCGGCTCGCCGACCACCTCGCCCGCCGCCAGCGCGAGGAGCTGACCGACGAGCAACTCCTTCAGGACTGCGCCGCGTTCGTACGGGCGCAGGCGCGCGAGTGGTTCGCGGGCGCCGACCTGCCCGGCACCGTCCCCGAGGCGCTGCCCGTCCTGAACGCCACCGCGTTCCGGATCGCCGTGGCCGTCTTCAACGGCTCCGCCTACAGCATCGCCGCCGAAGCCGCCGAACTCCTCTCCTGGGAGCTCGCCGTCACCCTCGACCCCGAACACCCCTCCGGACGACGCCTGTTCGGCACCCACGCCGAACACCGCCCGGTCCTCGCCCGTTCCGTCCTGGAGGACGTCGAGCTCGACCTCGGCCCGGCGAAGGTGCCCGCGCGGGCGGTGCGCTTCCAGGGCGGCGCGCTCGCCACCGCGGTCCTCGCCGAGGTCTGGCACGGCTACCACAACGTCCGCGGACCGGTCGCCCGCTGGCTGCGCGCGCTGTGCGACGACCCCCGGCCCGAGGTGTGGGTCCGGGCCTCCATAGCCGCCGGGGTGCTCTGCTCCTGGGACTGGATCCACGGCTACGGCGAGCTCGTCGCGCCCCTCGCGGTGCGGGACGAACCCGTCGCGCGGATGGCCGCCGCCACCGCGCTCGCCGAGGCCGCCCGCGACCCGCGCGTCCGGCCCGCGGTCGCGGCGACCGTCAAGGACTGGGCGGGCGCCGACGATCCCGCGCTCGTGGAGACCGCGCTGCTCACCCACGGCTACGTGCTGGCCGCCGGGGGCGTTTCGGGCTCGCTCGACGCCATCGGCCGGGTGGTCAGGTCCCACGACGCCGACGCCGTCGAGATCCTCGGCCCGGCCACCTTCAGCGTCGCGCGGCTGCTCGCCTCGGGCGACCCCGAACCGGTGCTGCGCCGGCTCGAACGCTGGCTCGCCGACGGGCGGCTGAACCTGTCCAACCTCGTGCACATCACCCTGATCACGACCCTGACCACCCGGACGACCCACCTGTGGGGCCTGCGCGACGTGCCCGCACTCGACGAGCACGCGAGCCGCCCCCTCCTCGTCGCCCTGCTCGCCACCCGGCCCGACCTCGGGCCCGCGCTCGGTGCCCTGCTGCGCCGCACCCTGGGCACCGCCCGCGCCGGCGAGGCCGCGCTCGACGGACTCGGCGGCCTGCTGCGCCGTGCGGCCAAGGACGAGACAGGCCTCGCCCTCGTCTGCGGCCTGCTGCCGCTGCTCGCCGTGGAGCGCCGCGACCGCGACCGTCTCCGCGGCCTGCTCAACGAGCTGGTACGGGACCGGGACCGACCCCTGAACAAGAGCGCGGCGCGCCGCATGTGGGACGCCGTCGCGGAAGGAGCCAAGCGATGAGCGGTCCCGAGCAGGGCGGAGTCCAGGGCGCACAGCGCCCCGGCGGGCAGCAGCAGGGCGGCTGGAAACAGGGCGCGTCGAACCAGGGCGCGCCGAACCGGGGAGTGCCGAACCAGGGAGCGCACCAGGCCCGGCAGCGCGCCGGGGCGGGCGGCGGCAACGGGCAGGGGCGCCCGTCCGGCAAGGCTCCCAAGGGCCCGCTCGGGCCGCTGATCCGCGAGGTCGCGCCCCCGTACCGCCGCACCAGCGGTCTCATCGCCGCCGTCCTGCTCTACCGCAACGGCGGGCACCGCATCGTCTGGCCCGACCGGCAGGAGGACAACGACAAGCCGCTGCTGCGCGCCCCGTACACCGTCTTCGAGGTCCAGCTCGGGCAGAACGTCACGGAGTTCTCCCTCAAGCTGCCGGCCGCCGGCGACGGGGCCTCGTTCAACGTCCGGGTGCGGGTCAAGTGGACGGTCGAGGACCCGTACCGGGTGGTGAAGGAGCAGGTGTGGAACGTGGCGGAGCTGCTCCACGACGACCTGCTCGACGGACTGCGCTCGCTCTCCCGCCGCTTCCGGCTCACCGAGGCCCAGCGGGCCGACGAGGCCGTCCGCGACGAGCTGAGCACCGGCCGGCTCGTCCTCGGCCGGGAGATCGGCCTGCGCACCCAGGTGTACGTCTTCTTCGACCTGGACGAGCAGGTCCGCAAGGAGGTCGCCCGTGCCGACAAGGTCGAGGTGACCGTCCGGGCCGACGCCCGCGAGGCCGAGGCCGAGCTGCGCCGGGAGGAGTGGGAGCGGAAGAAGATCATGGCGCGGGCCGCGGACCTGGAGGCCATGTTCCGGCGCGGCGACCTCGCGCAGATCGCCCACCACATGGCCAAGAACCCCGACCACGAGTGGGAGATCCGCACCCAGCTCCAGCGGGAGAAGCGCGAGGGCCAGGCCGACCTCCTCGCCGTCTTCAACCGGCTCCTCGACTCCGGTGTGCTCGAACGCCACGAGGTCGACGAACAGGCGTACCAGATCCTCCAGCACCTGCGCAGCAGCACGGGCACGATCCTCGGCGGCGTCGCCGACCGGGTCCTCGAGTCCACCACCGCCCCCGACCGCCGTGCCCTGGAGCGGGCGGCGAGCCCGGAGCCGACCGCGCCCAACTGGGACGACGAGGACACGCCGGACAGCCCGCCGGACCCGCGCGTCTACGAACCGACCCGCGTCCAGGCCTCGTTCGAGCGGGAACGGGAACGGGAGCGGGAGCGGGGTGGCGACGGGGACCGCAGGCGCCGGGACGGCCGAGGCGGCCGTGACGACGGCGACGGCGGTGACGACGGCGACGGGAGGTACGACGGGCGTGACGGTCACGCCGGTTACGGCACGGACCGCCCCGCTCCCCGTGCGCCCTCCGCTCCTCCCTCCTCACCCCCGAGCGCCGACTTCGACGACTGGGACGACGAATGACCACCGTCGGGGCCGCGGGGGCCACGGGGGCCGAACCCGGGACCGGCGCGGACCCCGGTCCCGCACCCGGCTCCGGCCCCGCCCCCGCCGAGCTGCGCGGCATGGCCGAGCAGCTCCTGACCACCGTCCGCGAGGACATCGGCCGGGCCGACACCAAGGCGGCCATCCTGCTCTCCGGAGCCCTCGCCTTCCTCGCGGTCGTCTTCTCGCGCGACCGCGGCCCGCTGCCGGCCGGCGGCCCCCTGGCCCTCCTGGTCACGGCCGGACTGCTGTGGACCGCGGGCGTCCTGATGCTGGTCTCCGTCGTCCTGCCGCGCACGCGGTTCGGCGCCGAGCGGACCCTGCTGCGCGAACTCACGGCCGGCACCACCGCCGGCGCCCTGCGGAGCCGGCTGGAGGGCTCCGCCACGGACGCCACCGGCTGGCTCCTGGAACAGGCGAGCGTCCACGGGGTGGTCCTCGCCGCCAAGTACCGATGGCTCAGGCTCGGCGTCGCGTCCCTCGTGCTCGGCGCCCTCCTGGCCCTCCTCAGCGAACTGTGGTGAGTTGACCATGCAGTGGAGACACCCGAGGAGCGCCCTGTTCCTCGCCGGGGCGCTGCTCGCCCTGTCCGGCCCGTTCGGCGGCCCCGCCGTCGCGGTGCCGGCCGCGGGCGCGCCCTCGACGGCGGCGTCCCAGGCGTCCGACGGGCCCGACCCGATCGACTTCGCCGTCGTCGTCGACCAGTCGGCCAGCCTCGCCGACAAGGACCTCGTGCGCGAGACGGAGGCCGCCGCACTGCTCGGCCAGGGCGAGATATCCGACCGGTCCCGCGCCACGGTGATCGGCTTCGGCAGCTCGGAGAAGGCCGGACAGTCGCCGGTACGGGAGGTGTGCCCGCTCATCACCGTCGACGAGGCCGGCCGCCGGAAGCTCAGCGACTGCGTCCAGGGCCTCTCCCGCCGCGACAGCGCCCTGATGGGCCCTGGCACCGACTTCCCCGCGGCGATCCGCCAGGCCGTCTCCCGGCTCACCGAGGCCGCCGGGAGCGGGACCGCCGGGAAGACCACGCCCAAGGTGGTCTTCCTGCTCACCGACGGGAAGCTGGACGTCGGCGACAGCCCCGAGTACGGCACCGACCCCGCCAGCCGCCAGGCCAACGGGGCCAAGCGGCTCGACGAGGAGCTGGCCCGCGCCCGCGCCGCCGGGGTACAGATCTGGCCGCTCGGCTTCGGCAGCGGCATCGACAAGGCGGCGCTCACCGCGATGGCCGAGGGCGGCTACCGCGGCGCCTGCTCCGACGTGCCCGGTGCCACGCCCCGGATGCGGGTGGCCGCCACCTCCGCCGAGATCGACAAGGCGCTCCAGGAGGCCTTCGCCGGCGCCCGCTGCGCCCGCGTCTCGCACGGCACCGTCGGCAAGCCGCCCGCCGACCTGTACGTCACCATCCCGCCCATCGCCACCGACGGTTCCCTCACCGTCAGCAAGCACGACCCGAAGGTGCGCGTCACCTACTACGACCCGAACGGCCGCAAGGTGCCCACGCACGGCACGTTCGAGGACTCGGCCTTCGAGGTCAGCGGCGAGGACGGGCCCGTCGAGGCGCTGCGCGTGAAGAACCCGCTGCCCGGCCGCTGGCGCATCCGCGTCGAGGCGCCCGAGGGCCACGACGGCCAGGAGGTCGCCGTCCGGGCCATCTGGCAGGGCCGGCTGCGTTCGGTCCTCACCCTCGACCCGGCCGCGCCGCGGGCGGGCCAGCAGGCCGTGGTGGAGGTGCGGATGCAGACCCGGCGGGGGGTCGTCATCACCGACCCCGGGCAGCTGGAGGGCATCGGCGTCACCGTCGAACTGAGCGGCGACGGCTTCTCCCCGGTCAGCGCACGGCTCGCGGACGACGGGCGGGCCCCGGACCGCCGGGCGGGGGACGTCCGGTTCACGGGCACGCTCACCGTCCCGGCCGGCGCCGCCGGGAAACTGAGGCTGATCGCCCGGATGTCCGCGCCGGGCGTCACCTCCGACGAGCGCCCGCTGTACACCACGACGACGGTCGGCACGCCCGAGATCACCGCCGGGCTCTCCGTGGACCGGGTCACCGTGCACCCGGGCGGCACGGTCCACGGCACGCTCTCCGTCACCAACAACGGCACCGCCCCGCGCACCCTGCGCCTCAGCCTCACCGACGGCACCGGGTCCGACGGCTCCGGAGCCGGCACGGCGGGGCCCGACGCGTCCGCGACGACCGGCGACGGGGCCGGCGGCACGCCGGGCGCCGCGCAGCTCGGCATCTCCCCGGCCACGGTCGTCGCCCCGCCGGGCAAGCAGACGAGCGTGGCGTTCACCGTCACCGTCGGCGAGGGCACGCCGCTCGGCGAACTCGGCGGCCAGGTCGCCGTCGTGGACACCGCCGACCCCGACCGCCCCCTCGACACCGCCTTCCTCGACGTGTCGGTCGCCCCGTGGCCCACCTGGTGGGAGACGTACTGGTCGTACGTGGCCGGCGGCGCGGCCGTGCTCGCGCTGCTCGGCGCCTTCGCCGCCGTCCGGCTCGCGGCCCGGCGCCGCCGCCGCGCCCTCGCCGGGACCCGGCTCGAACTCCGCAGGGACGGAAGGACCCTGGACACGCTCACCATCCGCGCCGGACAGAGCGTGGGCGGGGAGTTCCACTTCACCGTCGACGAGGTGCGGGGCGCCGCGCCCACCCTGCGCCGGGCCCGCGGCGGCGGCGCCCACCGGCTGCGCAGGAACGGCGCGGGCGAGCTGCTGCTGCGCCTGAACCGGGGCCGCGAGGAGCCCGTACGGGCAGGGGAGGCGTTCGCCGTCGACGACTGCGAACTCGTCGTGCAGGGCGCGCGCCCCCCGGACCGCACCGCCCGCACCCCGCGCACCGCCCGCACCCGCATCCCCGGATTCCCGGGGGCCCGGTCCGGCACCCGTACGGGCACCCGTACGCGCGCCGGCGGCGGGTCCGGCACGGGCGCGGGCGACGGGGGAGCGGGCGGGGACGACACGACCTGGCAGCCCGGTCCCGCGCTCGACACCGACGGCACCGGCACGAGAGGCACCTGGAACGGGGACTTCTGACCCACGCCCCGACGAGCGACACCCCCACCCACCGAACCACGGGGTCCTCAGGGTCCTTCAGGGAGACGACATGAAGATCTACCAGCCCATGCTGTTCGTCGGGCTAGGCGGCACCGGCGGGCGCATCGGCAGCGAACTGGAACGCAGCCTGCGGCGCGAACTGTGCGGGCCCGACGGCACCGCGCTCGTCGACGGAGGGCGCCGACTGCCCTTCCAGCTGCCCGACTGCCTGCAGTTCGTGTACGCCGACTTCAGCGAGTCCGAGCTGCTGCGGCAGCCGCAGTTCCGCGCCAAGGGAGCCGAGGGCGCCGCCTACGCCCGCACCTCCCGCATGGTCCGCGACCTGCTGCCCACCGACTACGACTCCTCCCCGGAGGTCACCCGCATGCTGCGGGTCGCCCTGCACGAGGAGACCCGGCTCTGGCTGCCGCCGCAGGCCCGCCAGCCGCGGGTGGCGCCCCTGCACAACGGCGCGGGACAGCTGCCCACCGTCGGGCGGGCCGCGCTCTTCGCGACGATGCGCACGGGCCTCGAACCCGTCCTGCGGCAACTGCGCGAGGCCATCGGGGCCATCGGCAACTCGGCCGGCGACCTCCAGCAGGTCGGCGGCGGCCGGATCCGCGGCTGCGACGTCTTCGTCGCCTTCTCCGTCGCGGGCGGCACCGGCGCAGGCATCTTCTACGACTTCATCCACCTCATCGGGCACGAGTTCCGGCGCTCCAAGGTCCCCGGCGTGAAGATCTACCCGCTGGTCGTCATGCCCTCCGCGTTCCCGCCGGAGGCGGGCGGCGGACGCGAGGCCGAACTCAACTCCGCCCGCGCCCTCGTGGACCTGTCGCGCCTGGTCGACGACCAGAACGTGCCGGACGCCCTCGACGAGGTCGGCGATGTCGAACAGCGGGGCCGGATCAGCGTCCACTACCCCGGCGACGGCGTGGTGTCCCTGCGCCCCTCCACGGTGCAGACGGCCTTCCTCTTCTCCAAGCCGGCCGTCATCGGCACCGAGGACCTGCGCCGCTCCATCACCGCGATGGTGCTGTCCCTCATCGGCACCGAACTGAGCGAGGAGAGCGGCTCCGCGAGCCGCGCCGAGGACGACTACCAGTCCTTCGCCGCCAGCTTCATCAACAAGAGCGTCGAGCGCTCCACCCCCGCCCGTACCGGCATCGGCTACCGCGGCATGTCCACCAGCCTCGCCGCCTCCCTCACCGTGCCCGTCGACGACCTCGCCGAGATCGTCGCCGCCCGGCTGCTGGCCCAGGCGGTCCGCGGCCTCGGCGAGCGGGCCCGGCGCGGCGGCCGCGAGGACAAGCAGCTCGTCCAGGACATGTTCACCCGCTCCGGCGTCGGGCGCCTGTGGAGCCGCGAGGCCCCCGACGTCCCCGCGCCCGAGCAGTTGCCCAAGGGCAGCCGGGCCATCACCCAGGCCCTGCGGGACCGGCTCGGCGACATGGAGGACTCGCTGCGCCGCCTGGAGGCCGAGCTCGCCCGCGAGGTGCCCCGGCTCACCGAGGACTTCAAACCCGGCACCGCAGCCCGCGAACTCCTCGGCGTGATCAGCCCGTTCCGCCTCGAAGCCGTTCTCAACGGGCTGCCGGGCCACGCCGACCGGGTCGCCTCCGTCGGCTTCACCGGCATGCTCGACAACCGGCGCAACGACCCCGAACGGCCCCCGGACATCCAGACCTCGGCCCCCGTCATCCCGCACATCAAGCGCGGCGCGGGCGGTCTCGTCCCGGCCCGCTGGGGCGACCCCGACGTGCAGGACGCGCTCGCCCGCCAGGAGACCTGGTACCAGTGGCGGGCCCGTACCCTGTGGCACCGGGCCTGGAAGGCCGGCGACTCCCAGTGGCGGCCCCCGCTGCTGCGGATCCTCGGCGAGCTCGGCGAACTCGCCAAGGTGCTGCGCGCCCACGAGCAGGACGAGGGCAAGCAGTTCGCCGACCGCCGCCGCGAGCTCTACCGCGACGACCGCACCGGCATCTCCTACCTGCTGCCCCCGCAGAACAGCCTGCGCGCCTTCTACGACGACGTCCTCGACCGCCTGGTGAAGAGCGAGGGCCTGCCCGAGAACACCGACGCCGCCGGCCTGCTCGAAGAGCTGGTCCGCCCCGAGGACTGGCGGCGCGCCCTCGACGCCGTGCGCCGTTCGCCCGGCGCCGCCGTCAAGGAGATCAAGCAGGTCGTCGAGCGGCGGGTCAAGAAGCTGTTCGGCGAGGCCGACGACGACCGCTTCGACCGCCCCCTGCTGCCCTCCATGGAGCTGCTGCTGCGGGCGGCGGCCGGTGACGAGTCCGCCGAGTCCCGGGTCGACGCCCGCTGGCTCGGCCAGTTCCGCTCGGCGCTCGCCGGACTGCTCCCGGTCGGCTTCACCCCGGACGGCGGCGGCCCGCTGAAGATCCTCATCGTGCACCCGGCGAGCGAGTCCGACGGGCGGGCCAGCGGATACCTGCGCCAGGAGCTCAACCTGCCGCCGCGCGCCACCCAGGAGTACCGGGCGGTCGACACCGACTCCATCACCGTCGTCCTCTTCCGCAGCGGCATGAACCTCACGGACATCTCCGAGGTCCGGGGCGTCCTCACCCTCTGGGCCGAGGCGCGCGACTCGGCGGGCCAGGACGACTTCCTGCACTGGCGCCAGCGCCTCGGCTACCAGGACGACTGGCTGGTCTCCACCGAGGAGGACCGGCAGCGGATCCTGCACCGGCTGCTGAACGCCATGTGGAACGGGAACATCCACGTCGAGGGCCACCCCGACTCGCCCGACCTGGTCCGCATCCGCCTCCAGGAAGGCGAGTCCGCGACCATGTCGCTGCGCCTGGAGGGCTTCGACGGCGCCCTGTCCAGCTGGGCCGGACTGCTGCGCGCGTACGAGCGGTGGGCCCTGCTCGACGAGGGGCAGATCATCGAGGAGTTCTGCGAACGCCTGATGCGCGCCCTGCCCAGGGGGCTCGCCCACACCCCGGCGCCGCCCGCGCCGCTCTTCACCCACTTCGTGGAGAAGGTCGCTCCTCGTCAGCGGGTGCTCCTCGACGAACTGGCCGCCGAGTACGGGGACGAGGACGCCGAATGGCTGGCCCCGCTGCGCCACTTCTGGACGGTGACCTTCCCGGGCGCCCTCCACATGCGCTTCGCCGGCGCGAGCCGTGCCACCCGGCCCAGCCTGAGGGCCCTGTTCGAACGCCACGCGCCGGGCCGGGAGCAGAGCTGGACCGGCGAGGGCGGCGGGCGCGCCGCGGACCGGGAGTCCGAGCCCCCCTGGCCCCCGGCACCCAGGGCCGCCGACGCGCGCGACCGGCACGACCCGCGCGAGCGGCGCGACCGGTACGACGCGCGCGACCCGTACGACGCGCGCGACCGCCACGACCCGCGCGAGTCGAGGGCACCGTGGCCCGCCGACCCGCCGGAGCCGCGGGCGCCCGATCCGGTGGCGCCCGCCCGCGAACCGTCCGCCGCGCCGTCCCACCGCCCCGAGCCCGAGGACGCCGGCTACCCCTGGGAACTGGACGGTGAGGAGGAGTGAGCGACCGCACCACCTTGGACCAGCCCGTCCCGGGCCACGCCGTCCTGCTCGACCTGCGGGCCGGCGGGTACGCCCCCAGCCACGCAGACGCCGACGCGGAGGCGGCCGTGTACCGGGCGCTCGCCGCCCCGCAGCCCGTCGGCGAGCGCCGCTTCCTCGTCGTCGACGACGCCGACCGGCTCATCGCCCACCAGCGCCTCTACGAGCGCCTCTCCTCCTACGGACCCGCCCAGATCGTCTGCCTGGCCGTCGGCGCCCCGGGGGAGCGGACCCTGCGCCGCACCCTCACCCTGGGGCCCCCGCCCGCCGGGGTGCTGTGGCTGCTCGACGACTTCCGCGGCCCCGACGCGGGCGCCCTGCGCCCGCTCGTCGACGTGCTCGCCACTCCCGAGGTGTTCGACGCCGTGCTCCGGGGCCTCGGCCGCATCGTGAACGGCGTCGCCGTCCCCTCCGTACGCATCCTGGAACACGACCTGACCGACGAGGCCCGTGCACGGGCCTGGCGCCAGGCGATCGAGGCACTCACCGGGCCCGACGTCCCCACGCCCGCCTCCATCGGCCCCGTCCCCGGCGAACTGGCCCTGCTGCTCGACGAGTCGGTGCCGCGCTCGCTCGCCGGGCACGCCTGGCTGCCCGCCCACGGGAGGGCCGGGGCCCAGCTCAGCGCCTGCGAGGACGCCCTCGACGAGGCGATCGAGGGCCACGCCCGGGTGCGCGGCGCCGCCGGGCTGTTCGGCGCCGCCGGCCGGGACGCCGACCTGCCCGGCGACCTCGAACGCCTCGCCCAGGCCCTCGTCCGGTTCCGGAACACCGTCGCCGACGCCTTCGCCCTCGCCGGCGGCACCCGGCCGACCATCGAGGAGCGCGGGCTGCTGCGCGACCGCGGCGTCCAACTCCCCGAGATGCCGCGGGAGATCACCCGTACCGGCATCGTCCCCGCGCTGCGCGACCACACCCACGAGCTGATCGGCCGCCGGCTGCCGCTGCGCTCGGTCGCCGCCCGGCTCACCGCCCTGGCGGCCCGCACCGCCCCGGCGGGCAGCGCCGCCCGGCTCTCCCGCCTCGACGCGATCTGCGGCCCCGCGCAACTGGACCGGCTCACCGCGCGGCACCCCTTCCTCACCGGCGGCCCGGCGCCTTCCGCCGTGGCCGTGACCGGACTCCTCGCCGCGATCGCGGGACTGTGGACGGGCGTCGGCTGGGCCCTCGGCCCCGCCGTCGGGCTGCTCGCCGCCCTCCTGGCCCAGCGGATGGGACGCCGCCGCCCCAACCGCTCGCCCGACGGGCGCCTCGACGGCGGCGGCAGCACCGGCACCGTGCCCCGCCTCTTCGGCGGCCTGGCCGGCGGGCTCGCCGGGGCGGGCGCCGGCAGCTGGCTCGGCCTGCCGCTGTGGGTGGGCGCCCCGGCCTTCGCCGTGGCCACGATCGCGGTCGTGCTGCTCGCGCTGCGCGACTGGACCCGGGGCGTGGACGACTGGTGGGACCGGGCGGACCCGGAAGGGGCGGGCCGGGTCCTCAAGGAGATCCAGGCCCTGGTCGTCACCACCGCCGTGCACGACTGGCTCTTCGCCGACGTGCGCCACCACTGCTCCGACGGGGCCGGGGCGGTCGCCCGGCTCCTCAAGGGCCTCGCGGCGACGGCGCAGGCGCACGGCGGGAAGGAGGACCGCGACCCGTACGGGTGGGAGACGCCCGCCCCGGAGACCGGCGCCACGACGCCGGCGGCCGGAGCCCGCCGGGGCGAGCCGACCGGCTGGGACTGGGACGACTCGGCGGACGGCGCCGGGTACGGCGCCGACCACGGCTCCTGGCCGGGCGGGGGCACGTCCGGCGGCGCCTGGCCCGGCGACCCCCGGTTCGGCGGCGACGACCCGCACCCCGCCACCGCCCCCGCGCCCCCGACGGCGCCCACACCGCCCGCGCCCGCCCCGAAGTGGCTGGAGCGGCGGTACGGGGACGGCGGCCCCGCGCTCGTGGACACCCTCAACGGGGACCTCGTCGAGGGGGTCGTGACCCTGCTCGACACCTGCTGGGCCGGGATCGAACGCGACCCGGGCAACGCGGGCCGGGCCCCGCTCGACCGGCAGATGAACGAGCTGCTCGACGAGACCCGGACGCGCCTCGAACGCGACGCCGCCGCGTCCCCGCCGCCCGGCCGGGACCGGGGCGAGCGGCCCGACGCCGCCCGGCTCACGGGCGTCGCCCCGGAGGCGGTCGCCCGGCTGATCGCCGCCGCCGACGACGACCCCGCCCTGACCGTCCCGCTGTGCGGCCCCGAACACCTGCGGCTGCTCACCCACGAGCCGGGCGCGGTGCGCCGCGTGCGGTTCGTGCCCGAGACCATGCGGCGCGGGACGACCGGCGACGACATCTGGCGGGGCGCCGTCGAGGACGTGGTGTGGACGGACTCCGGCCGGCACGCGGGCGTCCTGCGTCTCGTACCACTGCGTGCGGACGTGGTGCGCACCGTGAGGGAAGAGGAGGGCGGAGCGCCATGACCGAGGCGGAATCCGCACCGGGGCAGGGGCCCCTGGAGGAGCTGGAGTTCCTCACCCACCGGCAGGAGCAGATCCGCATCGCCGTACGCCTCGGCGAGGAGAGACGGGCACCCGCCCGGCCCCACCTGCTGATGCGGCAGCTCTCCATGGGCGACGGCTGGCCCGTCGTCCAGTTCCGGCTGCCGCGCTCCGCACAGGGCGACCCCCGCGCGTACGCCCTGCTCGAACGGGAGGTCGCCGCCGCGGTCGCCGTCGAACGCCGTTACGAAGGGGAGAAGTTCGCCGAACTCTTCACCCGGATCGTCGGCTTCGACCTCGACTGCGCCGAACCCTTCGTGCTCTACCGATCCTCGCCGGGCACCCCGCTCGCCGAGTGCCTGCCCCGCCTCGGCGGCGAGGAACAGCAGAAGATCGTCGGCCAGCTCGCCGTCGCCGTACGGCTGCTCGGCGAGGCGGGCCTCGTCCACCGGGCCCTCACCCCCGAGACCGTACGGTGGACCGGCGGCCACATCCGGCTGAGCGAGCCGCACGCGGCGCAGCGCACCGGCGAACCCCGCGAACCCTTCGGCACCTCCCCGTGGGCCTCGCCCGAACAGCGCGCGGGCCGCGGCGGCGCCGACACCCGCGACGACCTGTGGTCGCTCGCCCGGATCGCCTACTACCTGCTCTCCGGACACCCCGGACCGCCCGGGCTCGCCGACCGGGCCGACGGGCCGCCCGCCGACCTCGGCGAGTACCGCCGGCTCACCGCGCTCGCCCAGAGCGGCCTGTTCGGCCCGGTGGCCGCCGCCCGGCCGTCCCCCGCCGAACTGCTGCGCCTGCTCCGCCTGCGCGACCCGCTCGCCGACTCCGTCGACACCGCCGACCCGCTCGACCACGGCCGCGAACGGTACGACGCCGAACTCGCCCGCAAGGAGGGCCTCCTGCGGGCGGCGCGGGAGGAGGCGGAGGAACGGGAGCGGCGCAACGAGAGGTTCGAACCCGCCCCGCCGCGCAAGAGCTGGTTCCCGAGGGGCAACCGGGAGGACGACCGGGCCGCCGCCGCGCCGCCCCCGCCCGTCGAACCACCCCCGCGGACCTGCCCGTACTGCCTGCTGCCCGTCCACTACGACGAGAACCTCCTCGTCACCATCGACGCCAAGGGCACCCGCATCCCGCTCGACCTCAGCGGTGAGCACCGCCCCGCCCACATCAAGGACGCGCTGCGCACCGCCTACCACCTCTGCCCGCACGCCGACGGGGACGAGGCCCACGAACTGCCCGTCCCCTACCTCACCAACGGCGAGCCGCTGTCCATCGCCTTCGTCGGCAGCTCCGCCGTCGGCAAGACCCACCTGATGGCCGCCATGCTCGGGGAGGTCGAGCTCGGCGGCCTGGAGCCGTACGGCCTGAAGGCGCTGCCCCTCAACCCCGAGGCGCACCGCGCCTATCTGCGCGAACGCGTGCAGAGCCTCCAGCAGGGAAGACAGCTGGGCCGCACCGGACAGCAGACCTTCGCCCACTTCGCCGACGGACTGCTCGTCTCCGCCCCCGGCCGCGCCCCGCGCCCCGTCGTCTTCTTCGACCTCGCGGGCGAGGACCTCGCCCAGGACGGGGTGGTGACCCGATTCCTGATGGGCGTGGACGCCTTCGTGTTCGTCGTCGACCCGCTGCGCGCCCTGCGCATGCCGGCCCTCGACCCGCTGCGCGAACGGTACGGGCTGCCCCGCCGCGACCTCGGCGACGAGGCGTTCACCACCGTCCTCAACAAGCTGGACCGCCCGTCGCACGGCCTCCTCCCCGCGCCCGCCGCGATCGCGGTCAACAAGAGCGACCTGATGCGCTTCGAACCGGCCGTCGACCGCTGGCTCGGACGGGCGCTGCCCGAGCGGTACGACCAGGAGCAGACCAGGGCCGAGAGCCGGGACGCGTACGCCTTCCTGGACCACCACGCCAGCCCCGCCTGGCTGCGGCCCTTCGACGACCACGCCCACTGCACCCTGCACTTCGTCGCCGCCACCGGAGGCCAGGCGCGCGGCGACCGCTTTCCGCACGGGGCCCGGCCGCGGCGGGTCCTGGCGCCGCTGCTGTCCGTCTTCGCCGCGTGCGGGCTGCTTCGAGGGAGAGGCTGATGGCGCGCAACCCCGACGAGTTCGACCAGATCGTCTTCCGCTGGGACAGCGAGAACGTCTCCGGCACCACCGGTTTCGGGCCCGTCGCCTGGTCGGGCTCGCGCACGGACGCGGAGGGCCTGTTCCACGGTGCCGGGTCGCTGCTGCGGGCCAGCGGGGACGAGACCAGACCCGCGCTGATCCGGCTCCAGCGCCGGGGCGGCGATGCGGTGCTGATCCGCCGCCTCCCCTGGACCGACCCCGGCGGAGGCGCCTCCGCGCTCTGCCACGCCCTCGTCGGCTCGCCCGAGGTCCTGTCGGCCGCCACCTGCCTGGGGCTGCACGGCTGGACCTGGGAGGGCGCCGACCTGGCGCTCGCCGAGGTGCGGGGCGAGCTGCCCACGGTGTGGGAGGCGGCGCTCCTCTCGGTCGTCGGCGAGGGACAGTTCGCGCTCGACGCGCGGATCCCGGACGTCGCCGAGGAACTCGTCGGCGTGGCTGCCGAGTTGATCCGCCACCCGGAGGACCGCTTCACTTTCCTGGACGAGCGGGGCGACACCGCGCTTCCGGTCCTGTGGGGCCTGCAGAGCATGTTCGGCCGCATCCACCGCAGCTGGACCTTCGCCAGCCACGACACGGCCGAACTCCCCGGACTGCGCTTCGTGTTCGTCAGCCGCTGGGCGGGCGCCGCCGCCCGCAACACCGACCGCCGCCGCTCCGACCCCCGCGAACGCGTCGGCGACGCGGCGGAGTCGGTGGCGGCCCGCCTCGTCGAACACCACCTGCGAGGCCTCGAAGAGGGCGACAACCGAGAGTTCGACGTCAGCGGCGCCCTCGAACGCTTCCACCCCCGCCCCGGCACCCCCCTCCTCCCCACGGCCCAGACGGCCGCCGCCCACCTCGACCGCCGCTACCCGACCCGGCCGGCGCCGCGTCGAGGGTCGGCGGGCGAGCGGGGGGCGGAGAACGCGCGGGCGGAGAACGCGCGGGGTGAGAGTGCGCGGGGCGAGGAGCGGGGCCGGGGGGCGGAGTCTCCTTGGGGGAGCGAGTCACCTCGGGGAGCGGAGTCCCCTTGGGGGACGGACGCGGCTCGGCGCGGGACGGAGCGGCCTCGCGAGGCGGAGCCGCCTCGCGGGGCTGAATCACCTCGCGGGGCGGGATCGCCTCGCGGCGCGGAGTCGCCCTGGGGGAGCGAGTCACCTCGGGGGTCCGAATCGTCTCAGGGGTCCGAGGGTGCTCGGGGTGCCGAGTCCGGTCGGCCTGGCGAGTCTCGTCGGGGGGCCGAGTCGCCCCGGGGCGCCGAGTCGCCCCAGGGGACCGAGAGCCCTCGGGGTTCCCAGCCGCCGCGCGGCACGGACTCGCCTCGTGGCACGGACTCGCCTGGAGGTGGCGAGCCCCCTCGGGCGGATGAATCGCCGCGGGCGGGCGATTCGCCCTGGGGCAACGAACGTGCCCGGGGCGCCGAGTCCACGCGCGGGGCCGAGCCACCCCGTACCGACGCAACGCCCTGGGCAGCAGACCCGCCCTGGGCAGCAGACCCGCCCTGGGCCGCCGACTCGCCCCGTGGCGCCGGCGCGCCTCGCGGCGCGCAACCGCCCTGGGGTGCCGCGTCCTCTCGGGACTCCGAGGCCTCCCCTACCCCTGAGGCCTCCCGTACCCCCGAGGCGACTCGGCCCAAGGGCGAGCCCGAGGCGGGCTCGGACGTCGCGCCCCCCTCGTACCCCCCTCGCGCCTCGGAAGGCGCCCGACCCGCCGACCCCGCCGCCTCCCCCTGGGCCGGGCCCGCGAAGCTGGGGCGGCGGATGCGGCGGCGGAGGGGGCCGGTTCCGAAGGAGGGCGGGCTCGGCGGGCGGCTGGACCGGGCGGAGAACGTCGGGCAGGCGCAGGCCGCCGCGCGCGAGGCCTCGGACGCGGACCTGCTCGCCGTGCTCCGCGACCGCGGACTGCCGCACCGCCTCACCACCGTCCTCGTCCAGGAGACCGCGCACCGCCTCCCCTCCTGGAACCGGCGGCTCCGCCACGAGCTGCGCGATCTGGTCCTCGCCGAGGCGTACTTCGTCTACCGCACCCACCCCGCCGACCACGTCGAGCCCGCCGAGCGGGCCGCCGACGCGGCCGCCCTGCACCGCTGGGCCGTGGGTCCGGTGCTGGGCGGCACGAAGAGCGGCAGCGGCGGCCGGAACGCCGAGGCCGCGGTCGACGAGCTCGCGGAGCTGCTCGCCCGGTTCCGTACGAGTCCGCACCCGGCGGCCTGGGCGGCCTTCCGCAAGATCGTGCGGGACGAGCGGTCGGGGCTGCCGGGGTCCGTCCTGCGCGGTCTGGCCCTCGGCACCCAGCGGCCCGCCGAGCGCGACCGTCCGCCGGACCCGGGGCGGCCACCCTCGGCGCCGCCGGAGTCCCGCCCCGCGGGTCCGGACCGGCCGGCGCCGCCCACCGGCGGGCCCGGTGCCGCCGCCCCGACGAGCCACGCCTCGACGCACCCCACGCGGACGGGCCGCCCCGCCTCGACGAGCCGTCCCCCGGCGGCCCCCGGCCAAGCAAGGTCCGCGCCGGACGGCAGCGTCCCGCCGGGTCAGGTCCCGCCGGGCCAGGTCCCGCCAGGGCACGTCCCGCCGAGCCGAGTCCCGCCGAGCCGAGTCCCGCCGACCTTCGACCCGCCGACCTTCGCCCCGCCGGCCCCCGACCCGCGAGCCCCGAGCCCCGACCCCTCCGCCCTCTCCGCCCCCTCCAAGGACGGCCGGGTCGTGGTCGGTGTGCTCGGTGCGGTCCTCGTCCTGCTGATCATCGTCATCTTCGCGTCGTTCCTGACGCGCTGAGAACCACGCGCGAGCCGTCCCGCTCCGTCAGGATGGGGCCATGGGATTCCATGTCGATTCCGAGACCGGGCGGCTGCGCCGCGTCATCCTGCACCGCCCCGATCTGGAGCTGAAGCGGCTCACCCCCACCAACAAGGACGCCCTCCTCTTCGACGACGTGCTGTGGGTGCGCCGGGCCCGGCAGGAGCACGACGGTTTCGCCGACGTGCTGCGCGACCGGGGTGTCGAGGTGCACCTCTTCGGGGACCTCCTGCGGGAGGCCCTGGAGCTCCCGGCGGCGCGCGCCCTGGTCCTGGACCGGGTCTTCGACGAGAAGGAGTACGGTCCGCTCGCCACCGACCACCTGCGCGCGGCCTTCGACTCGCTCGACGCCGCCACCCTGGTGGACGCGCTGGTCGGCGGGATGACGAAGCGGGAGTTCCTGGCCGGCCACCGCGAACCGACCTCGGTCCGCTTCCACGCCCTGGATCTGGACGACTTCGTGCTCGGCCCGCTGCCGAACCACCTCTTCACCCGGGACACCTCGGCCTGGATCTACGACGGGGTCTCGATCAACGCGATGCGCTGGCCGGCCCGGCAGCGCGAGACCGTCCACTTCGAGGCGATCTACAAGCACCACCCGCTGTTCAACGGCGCCGAGGCGGGCAGTTTCCACCACTGGTCGGAAGGGCAGGCCGACTACCCGTCGACGATCGAGGGCGGTGACGTCCTGGTCATCGGCAACGGCGCGGTCCTCATCGGCATGAGCGAGCGCACCACCCCGCAGGCCGTCGAGATGCTGGCCCGCGGCCTGTTCGCGGCGGGCTCGGCGCGCACGATCATCGCGCTGGACATGCCGAAGCGCCGGGCGTTCATGCACCTGGACACGGTGATGACGATGGTGGACCAGGACACCTTCACCCAGTACGCGGGGCTCGGCAATCTACGCTCGTACACGATCGAGCCGGGCGACGACGGGCGGTCCCTGCGGGTGACGGACCATCCGCCGGAGCAGATGCACAGCGCCATCGCCGCGGCGCTCGGCCTCCAGGACGTCCGGGTGCTCACGGCGACCCAGGACGTGCACGCGGCGGAGCGCGAGCAGTGGGACGACGGGTGCAACGTGCTCGCGGTGGAGCCGGGCGTGGTCGTGGCGTACGAGCGGAACGTCACCACCAACACGCATCTGCGCAAGCAGGGCATCGAGGTGATCGAGATTCCGGGCAGCGAGCTGGGCCGGGGGAGGGGCGGCCCGCGGTGCATGAGCTGTCCGGTGGAGAGGGAGGCGGTATAGAGAGGAGGGGGGGGCTGTATAAGAATTCTGAATTATGTATACACTTCCAGGGTCCTGATCCGTGCTGGACCGTGCCGATCGAGCTGATCGAGTTGATCCGCGCCGGTCCGTGCTGTCCTCGTCGATCCCTCGCGATCCCGCCCGACCCATCCCAGGAGCGCCTCATGGCCACCGACCTCACCGGCCGCCACTTCGTCAAGGAGCTGGACTTCACCGCCGAGGAGTTCCGCGGCCTGATCGCGCTCGCCGCCGAGCTCAAGGCGGCGAAGAAGGCGGGCACCGAGGTCCAGCGGCTGAAGGGCCGGAACGTCGCCCTGATCTTCGAGAAGACCTCGACCCGCACCCGCTGCGCCTTCGAGATCGCCGCCGCCGACCAGGGCGCCGCCACCACCTACCTGGACCCCGCCGGATCCCAGATCGGGCACAAGGAGTCGGTCAAGGACACCGCGCGGGTGCTCGGCCGGATGTTCGACGGGATCGAGTACCGGGGCGACAGCCAGGAGGCCGTCGAGGAGCTGGCCGCCTTCGCCGGCGTGCCCGTCTTCAACGGTCTCACCGACGACTGGCACCCGACCCAGATGCTGGCCGACGTGCTCACCATGACCGAGCACTGCGACAAGCCGCTGACCGGCATCGCCTTCGCCTACCTCGGCGACGCCCGCTTCAACATGGGCAACTCCTACCTCGTCACCGGCGCCCTGCTCGGCATGGACGTCCGGATCGTGGCCCCGAAGGAGTACTGGCCGGCCGAGGGCTTCGTCGCCGAGGCGCGGCGGCTCGCCGAGGGGAGCGGGGCCCGGATCACCCTCACCGAGGACGTCGCCGAGGGCGTGCGCGGAGCCGACTTCGTCGCCACCGACGTGTGGGTGTCGATGGGGGAGCCGAAGGAGGTCTGGGACGAGCGGATCGCCGCGCTCTCCCCGTACGCCGTGACCATGGACGTGCTGCGCGCCACCGGCAACCCGGACGTCAGGTTCCTGCACTGCCTGCCCGCCTTCCACGACCTCGGCACCGCCGTCGGCCGTGACATCCACGCCCGGCACGGGCTGACCGAGCTGGAGGTCTCCGACGAGGTCTTCGAGTCGGCGCACTCGGTCGTCTTCGACGAGGCGGAGAACCGGATGCACACGATCAAGGCGGTCATGGTCGCCACCATGGGCGACCCGGCGGCCGAGCCGACCGCGTAGGGCTCGGGCGGCGCCCAGGGTGCAGACGCCGCCCCGGGCCGTGCATGGAATTGCACCCGATGGGGTGAACATGCGCGGTACGGACTACTATCGCATCCTTCAGGGGGGTTCGGGCATACACGCCCGGACCCCCCTCGCGTCTGCCCGACCAGAGATGAGAACCACCGCATGTCCCCGTCCGCCCGGCGGATCAAGTCCCCGCACCAGCTGATCGCCGAGTCCGGTGCCGACCTCGAAGGCCACGGCCTCAAGCGCACGATGGGCCTCTTCCAGCTCGTCTGCTTCGGCATCGGCGCCATCGTCGGCACCGGCATCTTCGTCGGGCTCTCCGACAGCGTCGCCGAGGCCGGGCCCGCGGTGGTGGTCTCCTTCGTGCTCGCCGCGGTCACCTGCGTCTTCACCGCCTTCTCCTTCGCGGAGCTGGGCAGCGCGATCCCGGTGTCCGGCTCCTCGTACTCCTTCGCGTACGCGAGTCTCGGCGAGCGCGTCGCCTTCCTCGTCGGCTGGTGCCTGCTCCTGGAGTACGGCATCTCCGTCTCCGCGGTCGCGGTCGGCTGGAGCCAGTACCTGAACGAACTGCTCGACAGCCTGACCGGCCATCAGCTGCCCGCCGCGCTCTCCGCCGGGCCCGCCGACGGCGGGGTGGTCAACCTGCCCGCCGTGATCGTCATCCTGCTCGCGGCGACGCTGCTGGTCCGCGGGGTGCGCGAGAGCGCCCGGGCGACCGCCGCCATGGCGGTGCTCAAGATCGGGATCCTGGTCCTCTTCTGCGCGATCGGCTTCAGCGCCTTCCAGGACGGCAACCTCTCCCCGTTCGCCACCCACGGCACCGCCGGGATCACCGCGGGCGCCTCCGTCGCCTTCTTCTCGTACATCGGCTTCGACGCCATCACGACGGCCGGCGAGGAGGTGAAGAACCCGCGGCGCAACATCCCGCTGGCCATCCTCATCTGCATCGGTCTCGTCACCCTGCTGTACTGCGCCGTCGCGCTCTCCGCGATCGGGGCGCTCGGCGCCGACGCCGTCGCCGACAAGCCGGCCGCGCTCTCGCTCGTCGTGAACCAGGTGACCGGCTCGACCGTCGGCGGCGGGATCGTCGCCTTCGGCGCGGTCGTCGCCATCGCCTCCGTGGTCCTCACGGTGATGTACGGACAGACCCGCATCCTCATGTCGATGTCCCGCGACGGCCTGGTGCCCCGGGTCTTCGAACGGGTCTCTCCCAAGAGCGCGACCCCGGTGGCCAACACCTGGATCGTGGCCTGCGTCTTCGCGGTCCCGGCGGCGTTCGCCTCGCTCGACGTCGTGGTCAACCTGACCACGATCGGCACCCTCGCGATCATGGTCGTGGTGAACATCGCGGTGATCGCGCTGCGCCGCCGCAACCCCGAGCTGCCGCGCTCCTTCCGGGTCCCCCTGTACCCGCTCAGCCCGATCCTCGGCGTCGGATTCTGCTGCTATCTGATCTGGGGCACCGGCTGGGCGACCTGGGTGCAGTTCGTGGTCTTCCTCGCTGTCGGCGCCGTGGTCTACGCCGTGTACGGGCGCCGCAGGTCGCGGCTGGTCACGACCCCGGACCCCGGCGCCGCTGCGCCGGCACGGCCGGGAGCGTGAACCAGACCGCCTTGCCGTGCGCGGTGGGGCGGTGCCCGCAGTCGCTGCTGAGCGCGCGGATCAGCAGCAGCCCGCGTCCGTGCTCCTGCCAGGGGTCGACCGGTGTTCCGGGCGCCGGGCCGACCAGCTCGCCGGGGGCGGCGGGCCGCCCGTCGTGCACCTCTATCTGACAGCCGCCGGGGCCCGGGAGCAGCTCCACGACCAGCTCGATGGGGCCGTCGCCCGCGGTGTGCTCGACGGCGTTCGCCACCAGCTCGGCCGTCAGCAGCTCGGCCGTGTCCCGGTCGGCGGCGCCGATCCGGCCGCCCTCGATGTCGGCGAGGGCGGTCCGGACGAGCGCGCGGGCGATCGGCACGGCTGCCGTCGTGTGGGGCAGCGCGACGCGCCAGGAGGCGGGGCCTGGGACTTCGAACACGGCGGGGCTTCCGTTCGGGCTCGGGGCGGGCGGTGGGGCGTCCTGGTCGCAACCTTACGGACTCATAAATCTGGATACAGAGGCGGTCGCCCGGGGCTCCGGGGACCTGGGTCCGCGCCGGGGCGGGACCTTCGGGCGGGACGGCGGCGGTGCCGTCCCGGGTGCCGCCCGGCCAGTCGCACGACCGCCGGCGCGGGTGCCGCACCACCAGCCGTACGCCTGCTCGCGCCGCGTGCCGAGCCAGCCATATCGCGTACTCGTGACGACAGTCACAACTGAGTGATACCCTCTTCGTGGTGATGCCGTACCCGTACGTGCGCACAAAAAGGGAGGCCGTCCCGAAATGAGCCCCTTCACCGGCTCCGCGAGCCGCACCGAACGCTGGCGGCACCTGCGCCTCACCGTCGACGACGGGGTCGCCACGATCACCCTGGCCCGCCCCGAGAAGCTCAACGCCCTCACCTTCGGCGCCTACGCCGACCTGCGCGACCTGCTCGCCGAGCTCTCCCGGGAGCGCGCCGTGCGCGCCCTCGTCCTGGGCGGCGAGGGGCGCGGCTTCTGCTCCGGCGGCGACGTCGACGAGATCATCGGCGCCACTCTCTCCATGGACACCGCCCAGCTCCTCGACTTCAACCGGATGACCGGCCAGACCGTCCGCGCCCTGCGCGAATGCCCCTTCCCCGTCATCGCCGCCGTCCACGGCGTCGCCGCCGGTGCCGGGGCGGTCCTCGCCCTCGCCGCCGACTTCCGCGTCGCCGACCCCACGGCCCGCTTCGCCTTCCTCTTCACCCGCGTCGGCCTGTCCGGCGGCGACATGGGCGCCGCCTACCTGCTGCCCCGGGTCGTCGGGCTCGGCCACGCGACCCGCCTCCTCATGCTCGGCGACCCGGTCGGCGCCGCCGAGGCCGAGCGCATCGGCCTGGTCAGCGAGCTCACCGACGAGGGCGCCGCCGACATCCGCGCCGCCGCCCTCGCCCGCCGGCTCGCCGAGGGCCCCGCGCTCGCCCACGCCCAGACCAAGGCGCTGCTCACCGCGGAGCTCGACATGCCCCTGGCCGCCTCCGTCGAGATGGACGCCGCCACCCAGGCCCTGCTGATGCACGGCGAGGACTACGCCGAGTTCCACGCCGCCTTCACGGAGAAGCGCCCCGCGAAGTGGCGGGGGCGATGACCGTGCCGCCCCGGGACGGCCGTACCGCACCGGGCGGCACCGCTGCGGTACGGCCTGGGGGAGCGGAGCCCGTGCCCCCCGCGCCGCTCCGGGTCGCGGTCGTCGGCGGCGGGCCCGGCGGGCTGTACGCCGCCGCGCTGCTCAAACGCGGCGACCCCCGGCGCCG
This sequence comes from Streptomyces sp. NBC_01268, assembly GCF_036240795.1. Taxonomy (NCBI): domain Bacteria; kingdom Bacillati; phylum Actinomycetota; class Actinomycetes; order Kitasatosporales; family Streptomycetaceae; genus Streptomyces; species Streptomyces sp. NBC_01268. The sequence goes on from NZ_CP108454.1 coordinate 6,403,557, forward strand.
GATCACCGTCTGGGAGCGCAACGCCCCCGACGACACCTTCGGCTTCGGCGTCGTCCTCTCCGACGAGACCCTCGGCGGCATCGAGCACGCCGACCCCGCCGTGTACGCCGAACTCCAGGCCGCTCTCGTCCGCTGGGACGACATCGACATCGCCCACCGCGGCCACCTCCTCACCTCCACCGGACACGGCTTCGCCGCCCTCGGCCGCCACCGGCTCCTGAAGATCCTGCAGGACCGCTGCGCCGGACTCGGCGTGGACCTCCGCTTCCGGACCGAGGCCCCGCCACCCGCCGAACTCGCCGCCGGCCACGACCTCGTGATCGGCGCCGACGGCGTGCACAGCCGCACCCGCGAGGCCCACGCCGAGGCCTTCCGGCCCGCCTTCACCACCCACCGCTGCCGCTACATCTGGCTCGCCGCCGACTTCGCCCTCGACGCCTTCCGCTTCGACATCGCCGAGACCGAGCACGGCGTCATGCAGCTGCACGCCTACCCGTACGCCCACCCGGCGCCCGGCCACACCCCCGCGACGGGTCCCACCGGTCCGCGGCACCCCTCCGGCTCCTCCACCGTCATCGTCGAGATGCGCGAGGAGGTCTGGCGGGCCGCCGGCTTCGACGAGCTCGACGAGGCCGAGTCCGCCGCCCGCTGCGCCAAGATCTTCGCCGAGGTCCTGCACGGCCGCGCCCTGCGCGGCAACAACTCCGCCTGGACCGCGTTCCGCACCCTCGTCAACGCCCGCTGGTCCCACGGCAACACCGTCCTGCTCGGCGACGCCGCCCACACCGCGCACTTCTCCATCGGCTCCGGCACCAAACTCGCCGTCGAGGACGCCGTCGCCCTCGCCGCCCACGTCGACACCCACCCCACCCTCCCCGAGGCGCTCGCCGCGTACGAGGCCGAGCGCCGCCCCGTCGTCGAGTCCACCCAGCGCGCCGCCGCCGCGAGCCTGCGCTGGTTCGAGGAGCTCGCCGGCCAACTCGACCGGCCGCCCCGCCAGTTCGCCTTCAACCTGCTCACCCGCAGCCGCCGCGTCACCCACGACAACCTGCGGCTGCGCGACCCCGCCTTCACCACCTCCGTCGAGCGCGAGTTCGGCTGCCCGCCCGGCACCCCGCCCATGTTCACCCCCTTCCGGCTCGGCGGCCTCACCCTGCGCAACCGGGTCGTCGTCTCCCCCATGGACCTGTACGTCGCCGAGGACGGCGTCCCCGGCGACTTCCACCTCGTCCACCTCGGCGCCCGCGCCCTCGGCGGCGCCGGACTCGTCATGACCGAGATGGTCTGCGTGAGCGAACGGGGCCGGATCACCCCCGGCTGCGCGGGCCTGTGGACCGACGAGCAGGCCGACGCCTGGGCCCGTGTCACCGCCTTCGCGCACACCGCCGCCCCCGGCGCCGCGATCGGCGTCCAGCTCGGGCACTCCGGCCGCAAGGGCTCCACCCGGCTCATGTGGGAGGGCATCGACCAGCCGCTGCCCAGCGGAAACTGGCCGCTCGTCGCCGCCTCCCCCCTGCCCTACCGGCCCGGCGTCAACCAGATGCCCCAGGCCCTCGACCGGGCCGGGCTCACCGCCGTGCGCGAGGAGTTCACCGCCGCCGCCCGCCGGGCCGCCCGGGCCGGCTTCGACCTCCTCGAACTCCACTGCGCCCACGGCTACCTGCTCTCCGGCTTCCTCTCCCCGCTCACCAACCGGCGCACCGACGCCTACGGCGGCGACCTCGCGGGCCGGCTGCGCTACCCCCTCGAAGTCTTCGACGCCGTACGGGAGGCGTGGCCCGCCGACCGGCCCATGACCGTCCGCATCTCCGCCACCGACTGGGCCGACGGCGGCACCACCGCCGACGACGCCGTCGAGATCGCCCGCGCCTTCGCCGCCCACGGCGCCGACGCCCTCGACGTCTCCACCGGCCAGGTCGTCCCCGACGAGCGGCCCGAATACGGGCGCTCCTACCAGACCCCGTATGCCGACCGCATCCGTGCCGCCCTCGGCATCCCGGTGATCGCCGTCGGCGCGATCTCCTCCTGGGACGACGTCAACTCCCTGCTCCTCGCCGGCCGCACCGACCTCTGCGCCCTGGCCCGGCCCCACCTCTACGACCCCCACTGGACGCTCCACGCCGCCGCCGAGCAGGGCTACCAGGGGGACGGCGCGCCGTGGCCCGCGCCGTACCGGGCGGGGAGCAGGCGACCGCCGACCGGGCGCAAGGACGCCTAAGCGGACGCCCCCGGGCTCAGGACTCCCGCGCCGGGGCCTGGGGCTCCCGCGTCACGAACTCCCCGCCCAGCTCGTGCAGCAGCGCGTGCAGCGCCGCGAACACCTCCGCCGAGCGGGTCCCCGGCCAGTTCTCGGGGAGCAGCTCCAAGGGGAGCACCGGGTCCGCGTACGGCAGCCGACGCCACGAGTCCAGGGCCGGGAGATAGGCCCGGTAGGCCTCCTCCGGCGTTCCGGGCGGCGTCGACCAGGCGCGCAGCACCGGCTCGTGCGCGTCCAGGAACTCCTCGTGCAGCTTCGCGATGGACGGCAGGTCCCACCAGCGGGCCACCGCCTCCGCGGTCGGGGCGTAGCCCAGGTGGTCGCCGCGGAACAGGTCCACGTAACCGGAGAGGTCGAGGCGCTCCAGGGTGTGCCGCGTCTCCTCGTGCAGGCGGGCGGGGGCGATCCACACGCCGGGCGCCGCCGTGCCGAAACCGAGCCGGGCCAGCCGGGAGCGCAGCAGGTGCCGCTTGTGCCGTTCCGCCTCGGGCACGGAGAAGACGGCGAGCACCCAGCCGTCGGACAGCCGGGGCTCGGTCCGGGCGTAGATGCGGCGGTCGCCGTCGTCCAGGAGCATCCGGGCGTCGTCCGACAGGGCGTACCCGGCGGCGCCGTCCGCGGTCCGTCCCGGCAGCAGCAGTCCGCGCCGCTTCAGCCGGGACACCGACGAGCGCACCGACGGCGCGTCCACCCCGAGCACGCCGAGGAGCCGGATCAGCTCCGCCACCGGCACGGGCGCGCCGTCCGGGGACCGGCCGTACGCGCCGTACAGGGAGACGATCAGGGAACGCGGGGTGTGCTGCTCGGCCACGTGATCACTCTAGGGGGTGCGGGCGGATGGGGTGCGGCGCGCGTCACGCACCGGCGTCGCGGAGCCGGTAGCGCTGCAGTTTGCCCGTCGCGGTGCGGGGGAGCGCGTCCAGGAAGACGATCTCCCGCGGTGACTTGTACGGGGCCAGCCGGGCCCGCACGAAGGTGCGCAGGGCCGCCGCGGTGCTCGCGTCGCGCGGCACGCCGTCCCGCACCACCGCGTACGCCACCACGATCTGGCCGCGCAGCGGGTCCGGGCGGCCCACGACCGCCGCCTCCAGCACGTCCGGGTGGGCGGTCAGGACCTCCTCCACCTGGGTGCCGGCGATGTTGTACCCGGCTGAGATGATCATGTCGTCGGCGCGGGCCACGTAGCGGAAGTAGCCGTCCGGCTCGCGGACGTACGTGTCGCCCGTGATGTTCCAGCCCTCCTGCACGTACTCCGTCTGGCGCGGGTCCGCGAGGTAGCGGCAGCCGACCGGGCCGCGGACGGCGAGCAGGCCCTCCTCGCCGTCCGGCAGCTCCCGGCCGTTGCGGTCGACGATCCGCGCCTGCCAGCCCGGCACCGGGCGCCCGGTGGTGCCCGGGCGTATGTCGCCGTCGGCGGCGGCGATGAAGATGTGCAGCAGCTCCGTCGCCCCGATGCCGTTGATCAGCTTCACACCGGTCCGCTCGTGCCAGTCCTGCCAGGTCCCGGCCGGCAGGTTCTCGCCCGCCGAGACGCAGCGGCGCAGCGAGCCGAGGTCGTGGTCGCCGATCTCGTCCAGCATCACCCGGTACGCGGTGGGTGCCGTGAACAGGACCGACACCCGGTGCCGGTCGATCGCCGCGAGCAGCTGCTTGGGGCCCGCCTGTTCCAGCAGGACCGCGCACGCCCCGGCCCTCAGGGGGAAGACGACGAGCCCGCCCAGGCCGAAGGTGAAGCCGAGCGGCGGGGAGCCGGCGAAGACGTCGTCCGGCTCCGGGCGCAGGACGTGCGCGGAGAAGGTGTCGGCCACGGCCAGCACGTCCCGGTGGAAGTGCATGCACCCCTTGGGCCGTCCGGTGGTGCCCGAGGTGAAGGCGATCAGCGCCACGTCGTCGGCGGCGGTCGGCACGGCCTCGTAGCGGTCCGGCTTGCCGATGGCCAGGGTGAGCAGGTCCTCGGGGCCCTCGCCGCCGAACGGGGTGATCCGCAGCCCCGGCACCTCGGCCTTGACCAGCTCGTCCACGGCCCGCACGTCGCACAGGGCGTGGCTGCAGCGGGCCATCTCGGACATCACCGCGAGCTCCCCGGCCCGGGCCTGCGCGAGGACGGTGACGGCGACCGCGCCCGCCTTCATCACGGCCAGCCAGCAGGCCGCCAGCCACGGGGTGGTGGGGCCGCGCAGGAGGACCCGGTTGCCGGGGCGTACGCCCAGGTCGTCGCTGAGGACGTGGGCGATCCGGTCGACCCGGTCGCGCAGCTGCCCGTACGTCCACCGGCCGTCCTCGCCGTCGAGGAAGACGGTCCGCTCGGTGCCGAATCGTTCCACCGTGCGGTCGAGCAGTTCGGCTCCGCAGTTGAGCCGGTCGGGGTAGGCCAGCTCGGGCAGGTCGAGCAGCAGGCGCGGCCACTGCTCTCCGGGCGGCAGATGGTCGCGGGCGAAGGTGTCCTGGTGGGCCGAGGGAGTCAGCTCCATGCGTCCGTCCCCCTGTCGGGTGGGATCGTCGTGGTGGGGTCGACCGTCGCCCAACGAGCGTATCGTGATGGTGACGACAGTCAACGGTTCGCGATACGTCGGTCTGGGCGGCGCGCTCCGAGTGGTCCTCCTCGACCCGGCCGGCCGGGTCGAGGAGGCCGCCGGACGGCCCCGTTCCGGCCCGTCCCGCCGTCGGCGCGCGAGCGCGCCAGAGAGGGCGCCCACATGCCCGCATTCTCGCTCGATCCGGAACAGACCACCTGGTGTGCGCGGCTGCGGACGCTCGCGGCCGAGCAGCTCCGGCCGCTCGCCGACAAGGGCGAGCCCGGGCGCGTCAACCGGCCCCTCGTCGCCGCCCTGGGCGAGCTGGGCCTGCTCGCCCGGCTCTTCGACTCCGGCGCACTCGACCTGTGCCTGATGCGCGAGTCCCTCGCCCAGGTCTGCACGGAGGCCGAGACGGCGCTCGCCCTCCAGGGCCTCGGCGCCCACCCCGTCGCCGCCTTCGGCAGCCCCGAGCAGCGCGGGCGCTGGCTGCCCGAGGTCGTCGCGGGGCGCGCCGTCGCCGCCTTCGCCCTCTCCGAGCCGGGCGCCGGCTCCGACGCCGCCGCGCTCGCGCTGCGCGCCGTCCCCGACCCCGCTACCGGCGGCTGGCGGCTGCACGGCGAGAAGCGCTGGATCTCCAACGCGCCGGAAGCGGACTTCACGACCGTGTTCGCCCGTACGGGGGATCCCGAGGGCCTGGACGGCGCGGGCGGTGCAGGTGGTGCGCGTGGCGCGGGCGGTGCGGGTGGCGCCCGGGGTGTCAGCGCCTTCCTGGTCCCCGCCGACCGGCCCGGGCTCACCGGGGAGCCGCTCGACATGCTCGCCCCGCACGCCATCGGCGGCCTCGCCTTCGACGGCGTCCCCGTCGGGCCCGAGGACCTCCTCGGGGAGCCCGGGCAGGGCTTCCGGGTCGCCATGAACACCCTCAACCTGTTCCGGCCCAGCGTCGGCGCCTTCGCCGTCGGCATGGCCCAGGCAGCCCTCGACGCGACCCTCGTCCACACCGCCGGCCGCCCCGCCTTCGGCGGCGTCCTCGCCGACCTCCAGGCCGTCTCCCACCAGGTCGCCGAGATGGCCACCCGTACCGAGGCCGCCCGGCTGCTCGTCTACGCGGCGGCCGAGGCCCACGACCGGGGCGACCCGGACGTGCCCCGCCGGGCCGCCATGGCCAAGCTGCTCGCCACCGAGACCGCGCAGTACGTGGTCGACGCCGCCGTCCAGCTGCACGGCGCCCGCGCCCTCCAGCGCGGACACCTCCTCGAACACCTCTACCGGGAGGTGCGGGCGCCCCGCATCTACGAGGGGGCCACCGAGGTGCAGCGCACCATCATCGCCAAGGAGCTCTACCGGAACGCGGCCGCGCGCACGGGAAGCACGGGAAGCACGGAAAGCACGGAAATGTCGTCCGCGCGTCCTTCCGGGGCAGGAGTACCCGCATGAGCCTGCACCGCCACAACCCGGCCGACCTCTCCCCGCCCACCGGCTTCAGCCACGCCGTCACGGCCACCGGCTCCCGGATCGTCTTCCTCGCCGGGCAGACCAGCCTCGACCGCGACGGCAAGGTGACGGGCGAGACGCTGCCCGAACAGTTCGAGACCGCGCTCGGCAACCTGCTCACGGCCCTCCGGCACGCCGGCGGCTCGCCCGCCGACCTCGCCCGGGTCACCGTGTACGCCACCGACGTCGCCGACTACCGGCTGCACGCCGCCGAACTCGGGCACATCTGGCACCGGTTGGCGGGCCGGGACTATCCGGCGATGGCCGTGATCGGGGCCGTACGGCTGTGGGACGAGCAGGCGTTGGTGGAGCTCGACGGGTTCGCCGTGCTCCGCTAGCGGGCCCTGCCGTAGATCAACTGGTCACGTTCGGGGGGCGGGCTTAGGGTCGAAAGGTGGACTGACCGGCCCACGGCTGCCTCAGGTGAGGGCGAGATGCCCCATGAGTACACCCAAGCCGACCACCCCGCAGCAGGCCGTCGCCCCGAAGAAGGGCGGCGACGGCAAAGGCATCGCCCTCTTCGTGATCGCCTCCTGCCAGTTGATGGTCGTTCTCGACATCACCATCGTGAACATCGCGCTCCCGCACATCCAGAGCGCGCTGGACTTCTCCACCACCAGCCTGTCGTGGGTCGTCAACGCCTATACGCTCACCTTCGGTGGTCTGCTGCTGCTCGGCGGCCGCGCCGGTGACATCCTCGGCCGCCGCCGGGTCTTCATCTTCGGCGTCCTGCTCTTCGGACTCGCCTCGCTCTTCTGCGGCCTCGCCCAGAGCGAATGGCAACTCCTGGCCGCTCGCGCGCTCCAGGGCGTCGGCGGCGCCATCGCCTCGCCGACCTCCCTCTCCCTGATCACCACGACCTTCGACGAAGGGCCCGAACGCAACAGGGCGTTCGGCGTCTTCGCGGGGGTTTCGGCGGGCGGCGGCGCGATCGGCCTGGTGGCCGGCGGCGTGCTCGTCGAATGGCTCGACTGGCGCTGGATCTTCTTCGTGAACGTGCCGATCGCCCTGCTCATCGCCTTCCTCACGCCCCGGCACGTCAAGGAGTCCGAGCGGCACCCCGGACACTTCGACTTCGCGGGCGCGCTGTTCTCGACCCTCGGCATGGTCGCCCTGGTGTACGGCTTCATCCGTGCCGCCCAGGAGGGCTGGCGCGACCCCTACACCATCGGCTCGTTCGTCGCGGCGATCGTCCTTCTCGTGGCCTTCGTCCTCAACGAACGGCGCTCGCAGCAGCCCATCACCCCCCTGCACATGTTCGCCGACCGCAACCGATCCGGCACCTACGCCATCATGCTGTGCCTGGCGGCGGCGATCTTCGGCATGTTCTTCTTCCTCACCCTGTTCGTCCAGCAGGTCCTCGGCTTCAGCCCCTTGTCCACCGGCCTCGCCTTCCTGCCGGTCAGCGCGATCATCGCGGTCGGCGCGGGGCTCACCTCCAACCTGCTGCCGCGCTACGGACCCAAACCCTTCATGGTGACCGGTTCGCTGCTGGCCGCGGCGGGCCTGTCCTGGCTGACCCTGACCGACGTCGACTCCACCTACCTCGGCAGCATCCTCGGGCCGATCCTGGTCTTCGGCCTCGGCATGGGCCTGATGTTCGTCTCGCTCACCATCATGGCGCTGTCCAACGTCGAACAGCGCGAGGCCGGAGCCGCCTCCGGACTGCTCAACGCCATGCAGCAGGTGGGCGGTTCGCTCGGCCTGTCGATCCTGGTCACGGTCTTCGGCACCGCCAGCCGCAACGAGGCGGACACCCAGGTCCCCCTCTTCCTCTCCCAGGCGACCCCCGTGGAGAAGGCGCAGTTCGCCAAGACCGGCCAGCTCCCCCCACCCTGGAGCGACCAGGTCCTCAGCTCCGGCGTCTCAGCCGGATTCGTCACGGCCGCGATCTTCGGCGTGGTCGCCTTCTTCATCGCCCTGTTCGTCATCAAGGTCCGCCCCTCCGACATCGAACGCCTCAAGGGCGGCGGGATGGTGCCGGGCGGGGGGTGACCCGCCCGGCACCACCCGCCCGGTTCCGTACCCCCATGCGATCCGCTCGGCGGACGCGCTGAACTGACACCCCGACGAGACGGCCCGCCGGACCCGCGTCCGGCGGGCCGTCGGGCGTCCCGGAGATCGTTTCACCCCACTCCCGAGTGTTTTGGGACAGCAAGGCCGAATCGGCATGGTTTCGCGCCCCGCCGGTCGTGCGGACCCTGGCTACAGGTCACCGGAGTCGGCAGGGCCGAGGGGGAATCCGCCGTGTCTGAGCTGTCGTACGTGCCCGTGTTCCAAGCCCGACCCCATGCGGTGGAGGCCTACGGCTGGCTGCCACCGACCGACCGGCGGCACGTCGCACCCCTGTGGAACCTGTCACCGAGGCCGGGATGCGCCGTTCCGGCCCTCGCCGCGGCGCTGGGCCAGGAGCTCCGCTCGGTGAGCCGCGTCCAGCGCCACGGTGCCGCGTGGATCGACGCGCCCTTCGCGGACGAGGTGCAGGTGTCCGTGCTCGCCGACCTCCTGGACGAGTACTGCGTGTACGGAACCCTCCGGCCGGTGACCGGACCGGACCGGTCGGTGCTCCAACAGGGCGCGGCCCTCGCGGCCGCTCGCCGCGGGCGGGGGTTCGGGGTCCGTGTCCGCGTCACGGGGGAGTGGGACGCCGCGGCGGCAGAGGGTGTGCGCGCACTGCTGGAACGTGCCGGGCCCGAAGTCGGCGTCGACCTGCTCCTGGACATGGGTGGAGTGCCCGCATCCCGATCCGATGCCGGCAAGGAGGCGTTGCGCGCCCTCGACGCCCTGTTCCCCCTCGCGCCCTGGCGCGACGTCTGCGTGCTGAGCGGCGGGTTCCCGAAGGTCACGGTGGAGATGCTGGAGCAGGGGCTGTGCGAGGAACCGCGAGCGGACTGGGCGTTGTGGCACGAGATGGCGCAGAGCCGACGGGCGTACCTGCCCCTGCTGACGTACGGCGACTACGGCACGCAGCCGGCGGGCGACATCTCCCGGCTGCCACGGCGGCCCGGCCAGGACGGCGGTGGCCCCGACTGGGGCTTCCTCCGCTACACGACCGAGCAGACGTTCGTCGTGTCGAAGGTCCTGCACAAGGGCAGGGGGAAGGGCGAGAGACTGGCGTTCAACCGGGCGGCGGCCCGCCGGATCGTCGAGCTGGCGGACTTCCGCGGACCCGCCGCCGGGGTCGGCGAGACCTGGCTCCGCGACCTGGCCCGAGGGGGCGACAGCACGGGCGCGTTCGCGAAGTGGCTGACCGTGGGAAACGCCCAGCACATGGCCTATGTCGCCCGCGCGGCACGACGGCCGTGAGCGTCGGTCCCGTCACCGTGACGTGGAAGGACCGGGGCCCCGGCGCCGTTGCGGCGGCTGACGGGGCCCCGGTCGCGGGTTGCCGCGGGTCTTCCTAGATGTCCCGGAAGATCTCGATCTGCGCGCCCACCGAGTTGAGGCGCTCCGCCAGCTCCTCGTAACCGCGGTTGATGACGTACACGTTGCGCAGCACCGAGGTGCCCTCGGCGGCCATCATCGCGAGGAGGACGACCACGGCCGGGCGCAGGGCCGGCGGGCACATCATCTCGGCGGCGCGCCAGCGGGTGGGGCCCTCCACCAGGACGCGGTGGGGGTCCAGGAGCTGGAGGCGGCCGCCGAGGCGGTTGAGGTCGGTGAGGTAGATGGCGCGGTTGTCGTAGACCCAGTCGTGGATCAGGGTCTTGCCCTGGGCCGTGGCCGCGATGGCCGCGAAGAAGGGCACGTTGTCGATGTTGAGGCCCGGGAAGGGCATCGGGTGGATCTTGTCGATCGGCGCCTCCAGCTTGGAGGGGCGGACCGTCAGGTCGACCAGGCGGGTGCGGCCGTTGTCCGCCGCGTACTCGGGCGAGCGGTCGTGGTCGAGGCCCATCTCCTCCAGGACGGCGAGCTCGATCTCCATGAACTCGATCGGGACCCGGCGGATGGTCAGCTCCGACTCCGTGACGACCGCCGCGGCGAGCAGGCTCATCGCCTCGACCGGGTCCTCGGAGGGGGAGTAGTCGACGTCGACGTCGATCTGCGGGATGCCGTGCACGGTCAGCGTGGTGGTGCCGATGCCGTCGACCCGGACGCCCAGGGCCTCCAGGAAGAAGCACAGGTCCTGGACCATGTAGTTGGAGGACGCGTTGCGGATGACGGTCACGCCGTCGTGGCGGGCCGCCGCCAGCAGGGCGTTCTCGGTCACCGTGTCGCCGCGCTCGGTCAGGACGATCGGGCGGTCCGGCGAGACGGACCGCTCCACCTGGGCGTGGTACAGGTTGTCGGTCGCCGTGATGTCGAGGCCGAAGCGGCGCAGCGCGATCATGTGCGGCTCGATCGTGCGGGTGCCGAGGTCGCAGCCGCCGGCGTAGGGCAGCTTGAAGCGGTCCAGGCGGTGCAGCAGCGGGCCGAGGAACATGATGATGGAGCGGGTGCGGATCGCCGCCTCGGCGTCGATCGACTCCATGTCCAGCTCGGCCGGCGGCACGATCTCCAGGTCGACGCCCTCGTTGATCCAGCGGGTGCGGACACCGATGGAGTTGAGGACCTCCAGGAGGCGGAAGACCTCCTCGATGCGCGCGACCCGGCGCAGCACCGTGCGGCCCTTGTTGAGGAGCGAGGCGCAGAGCAGCGCGACGCATGCGTTCTTGCTCGTCTTGACGTCGATCGCGCCGGAGAGGCGGCGGCGGCCGACGACCCGCAGATGCATGGGGCCGGCGTAACCGAGAGAGACGATCTCGCTGTCGAGCGCTTCGCCGATGCGGGCGATCATCTCAAGGCTGATGTTCTGGTTGCCGCGCTCGATCCGGTTGACCGCGCTCTGGCTCGTGCCGAGTGCCTCGGCGAGCTGCGTCTGTGTCCAGCCACGGTGCTGACGGGCGTCACGGATGAGCTTGCCGATGCGTACGAGGTAGTCGTCTGCCATGCCGTCACGTTATCTCAGATATGAGATGACGCTCGCGGTGGGGTGCGCCATCGGAGTGACAGGATGTGCGCAACGGGGTGACGCGCTTCCCGTGGAAGGGGAGTTCACCCCTCCGTCCGAGGCGGCGCGCGCCCCGTTCCGCCGCTGACGGATCGTGAGGCTCGACCTTGTCGATCGTCCTCCTATGTCCTGTTTGTGGCAAACACTCCGCGTCCGTACGGGTTGTCAGCCCGCGTCCCGCAACCTGACCCGCTGGATCTGGCGCGCCAGTGCCCGCCGCGCCGACGGTGAACCGGCCTCGGTGGCCCCGCCCTGCGCCTCCTGCGTGTCGAGCGCCCGGGCGATCCGGTCGTACGCCTCCCGGTACGCGCCCGGCAGTTCCGCCGCCCGCTCCCGTAGGTCCGCCTCGATCAGGCGGCGCAGCGCGTCCACGTTCTGCGGGGTGAACCGCTTCCGGCCGCGCGCCAGCGCGTGCACCGGCCGCGCGCAGTGGGCCGTGTCGTCCAGCGCCTCCGACAGCTCCTCGGCGAGGCCCCACAGGCGCCCTTCGAGCCACGGGGTGTCGTCCAGGTCGAGCGACAGGTCCGCCGCCTCCCCGGTGCGCGGCTTGGACACCTGCTTGGAGACGGCGGGCTGGCTCATCCCGGCGAGCCGTGCCAGCCGGTCCTGCGTCCAGCCCGCGTCGGCGAACAGCTGGATCATCTCGGCGCGTGTCCGGCGCATCTCCTCGCCCGCCCGGATGACCTCGTTCATCCCGGCGAACAGGTCCGCGACCTGTCGCTCGGTCAGGCTGGCGGTCAGGCCGGCGCTCGGGCCGGGGGTCGGGCGGCCGGTCGGATCGCCGGTCGAACCGCCGGTCAAGCCCCCCGTGCCCTCGGCGGGCGGCCCCGCGGTCGTCGCGCCCTCTTCGCTCTCGGGTGTCATTCCTCAGTTATACCCGCTCTCGACACGGGGGATAACCAGGTTGTATAACGTGGTTATGCGATCCCCTCGCGGCGAGACGCCGCCCTCCTCCCCGCTCCTCCTCACCGCCCCCGACGGCACCCGCCTGGCCCACCGCCTCACCGGCTCCGGCGCCCCGCTCCTCTGTGTGCCCGGCGGTCCCGCCGACTCCGCCTACCTCGGCGACCTCGGCGGGCTCTCCGCCCACCGCACCCTGGTGATCCCGGACCTGCGCGGCACCGGCCGCTCCGACCGGCCCGCCGACCCCTCCTCGTACCGCTGCGACCGTCAGGTCGAGGACGTCGAGGCGCTCCGCCGCCACATCGGGCTCGACCGGGTCGACCTGCTCGGCCACTCCGCGGGCGCCAACCTCGCGGCCCAGTACGCCGCCCGGTACCCGCACCGCGTCGGCCGGCTCGCCCTGGTCGCCCCCGGGATGCGGGCCGCCGGGGTGGACATCGGCCCCGCGGTGCGGCGCGAGCTGGCGCTGGAGCGGGCGGGGGAGCCGTGGTTCCCGGCCGCCTTCGCCGCCCTGGAGGCGATCGCCGCGGGGGAGGGGAGCGACTGGGAGGCCGTCGCGCCGTTCCTCTACGGCCGCTGGGACGAGGCCGCCCGGCGCCACCACGCCGAGGGGCAGCCGGACAACCCGGAGGCCGTCGCGCACTTCGGCGCCGACGGCGCCTTCACCCCGGACACCACCCGCGCCGCGCTCGCCGCCTTCGCCGCCCCGGTGCTCCTGCTCGCCGGGGCCCACGACCTGAACAGCCCGCCGAGCGCGGTGGCGGAGTTCGCCGCCCTCTTCCCGCACGCCTCCTTCACGGTCCAGCCGGGGGCCGGGCACTACCCGTGGCTCGACGACCCGGGGCGGTTCGTCGCCGCCCTGGCCGCGTTCCTCGCGTAGGTCCCGGCGGCCGCCGTCAGCTCTGGTCCTCCGCGGCGTCCGTGGTCGCCGAAGTCGCCTCGGCCGGGGCGGCAGGGGTGCCGGCGACACCGGCGCCGCCCCTGAGGATCGTTTCGCACACGGCCTGAAGGGCTTCGACGGTCTCCATCATCAACGCGTACAGGTCGACGTAGATGCCCTGCGTCTCGCCGACCCACTGGGTGAACTTCTTCTGGTGCCTTCCCTTCTCGATCCCCTTCAGGGCGTTCCGCACCCTGCGTTCCGCGTCGGCGTCGTAGACCTTTCCCGAGAGGTTGCCCCATCCGCCCCGCGCGGCCGCCACGTCGGGGGGCAGCGTCAGGGCCTGGACGGCCCCGCCCGCTGCCGTGGTTCCGCACCGCTCCGGAAGTGCGGCCAGGGTGGCGCTGAACGTGCCGAACGTCGTCGAGTTGGTGTCGCCGCCGGCTTGGCTGACGACGCCCTCGGCGGCGTAGAAGAGCGACTGCGGGTAGCTGTCCGGGTGGCGCTCCCGCCTGGCCTCGGCGGCCTTCTCCCGCAACAGGGGCAGCTTGGCGAGGAACGCGGCCCGCTGGGCCCTGAAGAGGTCCGGGTTGTCCCGGAGGCCGATCTTGACGGCCTTGCCGGTCCCGGCGAAGACGGTCGCCAGTCTGGCCTCGGCGTTCGTGGCGAGCTGGTCCGCGGCGTCCGCCAGCTTGTTGAACAGGTGGTCGCCCTGCTTCGGGGGCGGCCCGGCGGTCTGCTTTCCGTTGGGGTTGAAGGGCATGCGCTGCACGCTGGCCGTGCGGGCGCCGTCCTGTGCGCGGGGGTGCGTGCCGTGCCCCGCAACGGTCTCCACCGCAGGCGCCCGCATGACCCGGGTGGCGTTGGCCTCCGCCTCGCGCTCGAAGCGGTCGGAGGGGTCGCTGACCCGCAGCCCGTCCCCGTGGTCGGACCCGGCCACCGGCCCCTGGCGCTGCTGGATCACGTGGGTGAGCTCGTGGGCCAGCGTGTGCTTGTCACCGCCGCCGGCACCGATGACGACATGGCTGCCCGAGGTGTAGGCCCGGGCGCCGATCTCGCCGGCGGACGCGCGGGCCGCGCTGTCGTCGTGGATGCGGACGTCGGTGAAGTCCGCGCCGAGGCGGGACTCCATGTCCGTGCGGGTGTGGTCGTCGAGGGGCCGGCCGGGGGTGCTGAGCACGTCGTGGACGGTGGACCGCTGCACCGGCGCCGCCTCGGTGGCCCCGGCGGACGGGTCGGCCCGATGGCCGCAGCCGGCTCCGTGCCGGTGCTGTTCGGGTCCCGCGGGCTCGGCGGCCTGGGCCCAGGGGTGTCCGGCCTGGCGGAGCATCTGGATCATCGCCGTGTTCCCGGCGGCCTCCGGGAGGTTCAGCGCCCCGGACCGGGGCAGGGGTGTCCGGGCCGGGGCCGGGGTGGAGCGTTCGGGGTCGGGGGTTCGACCGTTCTTGCGGACCATGCGCGCCGAGGCCCTTCCTGTCGACGTTGCGGGAGGTCGTCCCACGACATCACCGCGGCCGGGGCGCGGAAAGGAAGGGGAGTGCATGACGCCGGGCACGGTTCGCTGCCCGCGGGACCCGGTCGGCGAGGGCCGGCGAGGTCTGCGGGACGGCCCCGGGGTGACGGCTCGCGGCCGGCTGCTGGCATGCCGGGCATGACCGACCGCCGGTGATGTACTAGAGTTATCTCGACATCGAGATATCTGCCGAGGCGCACCGCTGCCGCCAACCCGGTAAGGGTTACCTAACTTAGCCTTACCTTAGCGGATCCGCGACGTGTACGTGGCGGCAGGATGTGGTGGAACGCGCACATATATGAAGGAGACTGTCGTGTCGGCGAACAGCTTCGACGCCCGCGCCACGCTGCGCGTGGGTGACGAGTCGTACGAGATCTTCAAGCTGGACAAGGTCGAGGGCTCCGCCCGGCTGCCTTACAGCCTGAAGGTCCTCCTGGAGAACCTGCTCCGCACCGAGGACGGCGCGAACATCACCGCCGACCACATCCGGGCGCTCGGCGACTGGGACTCCCAGGCCCAGCCGAGCCAGGAGATCCAGTTCACGCCGGCGCGCGTGATCATGCAGGACTTCACCGGCGTGCCCTGCGTCGTCGACCTCGCCACCATGCGTGAGGCCGTCGCCGCGCTCGGCGGTGACCCGGCGAAGATCAACCCGCTCTCCCCGGCCGAGATGGTCATCGACCACTCCGTCATCGCCGACAAGTTCGGCACCAACGACGCGTTCGCGCAGAACGTCGAGCTGGAGTACGGCCGCAACAAGGAGCGCTACCAGTTCCTGCGCTGGGGCCAGACCGCCTTCGACGACTTCAAGGTCGTCCCGCCGGGCACCGGCATCGTGCACCAGGTGAACATCGAGCACCTGGCCCGCACCGTCATGGTCCGCAACGGCCAGGCGTACCCCGACACCCTCGTCGGCACCGACTCGCACACCACCATGGTCAACGGCCTCGGTGTGCTGGGCTGGGGCGTCGGCGGCATCGAGGCCGAGGCCGCGATGCTGGGCCAGCCGGTCTCCATGCTGATCCCGCGCGTCGTCGGCTTCAAGCTGACCGGCGAGCTGCCCGCCGGCACCACCGCCACCGACCTGGTGCTGACCATCACCGAGATGCTGCGCAAGCACGGTGTCGTCGGCAAGTTCGTCGAGTTCTACGGTGAGGGCGTCGCCGCCACCTCCCTCGCGAACCGCGCCACCATCGGCAACATGTCGCCCGAGTTCGGCTCCACCGCCGCGGTCTTCCCGATCGACGGCGAGACCCTGAACTACCTCAAGCTCACCGGCCGCTCCGAGCAGCAGGTCGCGCTCGTCGAGGCGTACGCCAAGGAGCAGGGCCTCTGGCTCGACCCGGCCGCCGAGCCCGACTTCTCCGAGAAGCTGGAGCTCGACCTCTCCACGGTCGTCCCGTCGATCGCCGGCCCGAAGCGCCCGCAGGACCGCATCGTCCTCGCGAACGCCGCCGCGCAGTTCGCCCAGGACGTCCGCAACTACGTCGACGAGGTCGACGAGGCGGGCAAGGAGTCCTTCCCGGCCTCCGACGCCCCGGCGAACCACCCGAACGGTGCCCCGTCGAAGCCGGTCCAGGTGACCGCCCCCGACGGCACGACCTACGAGATCGACCACGGCGCCGTCACCGTCGCCGCGATCACCTCCTGCACCAACACGTCGAACCCGTACGTCATGGTCGCCGCCGCGCTCGTCGCGAAGAAGGCCGTGGAGAAGGGCCTGACCCGCAAGCCGTGGGTCAAGACCACCCTCGCCCCGGGCTCGAAGGTCGTCACCGACTACTTCGACAAGGCGGGCCTGACCCCGTACCTCGACAAGGTCGGCTTCAACCTCGTCGGCTACGGCTGCACCACCTGCATCGGCAACTCCGGCCCGCTGCCGGAGGAGGTCTCCAAGGCCGTCAACGAGCACGACCTGGCCGTGACCTCGGTGCTCTCGGGCAACCGCAACTTCGAGGGTCGCATCAACCCCGACGTCAAGATGAACTACCTGGCCTCCCCGCCGCTGGTCGTCGCGTACGCCATCGCGGGCTCCATGAAGGTGGACATCACCAAGGACGCCCTCGGTGTCGACCAGGACGGCAAGCCCGTCTACCTGGCGGACATCTGGCCCTCCGAGGCCGAGGTCAACGACGTCGTCGCCAACGCCATCGGCGAGGACATGTTCAACAAGTCCTACCAGGACGTCTTCGCGGGTGACGCCCAGTGGCAGGCGCTGTCGATCCCGACCGGCAACACCTTCGAGTGGGACACCGAGTCCACCTACGTCCGCAAGCCCCCGTACTTCGAGGGCATGACGATGGAGACCACCCCGGTCACCGACATCACCGGTGCCCGTGTCCTGGCCAAGCTGGGCGACTCGGTCACCACCGACCACATCTCCCCGGCCGGTGCCATCAAGGCCGACACCCCGGCCGGCAAGTACCTCACCGAGCACGGTGTGGAGCGTCGTGACTTCAACTCCTACGGCTCGCGCCGAGGCAACCACGAGGTCATGATCCGCGGCACCTTCGCCAACATCCGCCTGCGCAACCAGATCGCGCCGGGCACCGAGGGCGGCTTCACCCGCGACTTCACCGTCGAGGGCGCGCCGGTGTCGTTCATCTACGACGCCTCGCAGAACTACCAGGCCGCCGGCACCCCGCTGGTCATCCTGGGCGGCAAGGAGTACGGCTCCGGTTCGTCCCGCGACTGGGCGGCCAAGGGCACGGCCCTCCTCGGCGTCAAGGCCGTCATCACCGAGTCGTACGAGCGCATCCACCGCTCGAACCTCATCGGCATGGGCGTCCTCCCGCTCCAGTTCCCGGCCGGCCAGACGGCCGACTCGCTCGGCCTGACCGGCGAGGAGACCTTCTCCATCGCGGGCATCACCGAGCTGAACGAGGGCACGACCCCGAGCACGGTCAAGGTCACCACCGACACCGGTGTCGAGTTCGACGCGGTCGTCCGCATCGACACCCCCGGTGAGGCGGACTACTACCGCAACGGCGGCATCATGCAGTACGTGCTGCGCAACCTGATCCGCGGCTGAGGATCGGGCAGAACGGCAAGGGCCCTCTCCCCGGTGGGGAGAGGGCCCTTCCTCATGTCCGTGCGGGAGGTGCCCTGCAGCACCTCTCGCACGGGCCTAGCCCAGCAGCTCGACCTCGGCCAGCTCACCCGTCGCCACGAGACGGTAGTGCGCGTACGAGCCCGGAGCCGCCACCGTGAACACCCGGGTCTGCCGGTCCCACGCGAAGGTCTCGCCCGCCCGCCGGTCCAGGTCCTTCCAGGTCAGGCCGTCCGCCGAGCCCTGGAGCACCCAGCCCGCCGGCGCCTTCGCCCGGTCGGCGGAGGAGGTCAGCGTGTACTGGACCGCCTTCCCCGGCGCCGCCACCGGCAGCTCCACCGTGCCGGCCAGCGGCCCCGCCGTCGCCGACGTGTCGTCGAAGAGCACGCCCGCGCCCTTCACCAGGTCCGCCCGGGGCGTCGGCACCTTGTCGTCCCGGGTGACCGAGACCGGGGCGGCCGAGCCGCCGGTGCCCCACGCCGAGGGCTCGGGGCCCATGTCGAACGTCAGCGTGCCGCCCTTCGCCAGCAGGTCGTGCGGCAGCGCCGTCGACGTCCAGCGCTTCCCGTTCAGCTTCACGCCCTGGACGTACAGGTTGCGGGCGCTGTTGCGCGGGGCCTCCACGACCAGCGTGCGCCCGTTGTCCATCCGCACCGTCGCCTTCTTGAAGAGCGGCGAGCCGATCGCGTACTCCCCGCTGCCCATCACCAGCGGGTAGAAGCCGAGTGCCGAGAAGAGGAACCAGGCCGACTGCTCACCGTTGTCCTCGTCGCCGTGGTAACCCTGGCCGATCTCGCTGCCGGTGTAGAGGCGGGAGAGGACCTCGCGGACCTTCTCGGCCGTCTTCCACGGCTGCCCGGCCGCGTCGTACATGTACGGCACGTGGTGGGCGACCTGGTTCGAGTGCCCGTACATGCCCATCCGCACGTCCCGCGCCTCGGTCATCTCGTGGATCACGCTGCCGTACGAGCCGGCGACGTCGGGGCTCGCCGTCTCGGGCGTCGAGAAGTAGGCGTCCAGCTTCTTCGCGAGACCCGCCCGCCCGCCGTACAGGTTGGCCAGCCCCCGGGAGTCCTGCGGGGCGGTGAAGGCGTAGCCCCAGCCGTTGGTCTCCGTGTAGTCGTAGCCCCAGACGCGCGGGTCGTACGTCTCCGAGGGCAGCCGCCAGGCGCCCTTGGCGTCCCGTCCCTGGAAGAATCCGGCCTTCGCGTCGAAGAGCGAGACGTAGTGCCGCGCCCGGTCGAGGAAGTACGCCGACTCCTCGCGGTAGCGCTTCTTGCCGGTCTTCTCGTAGAGGGCCTGGCCCATCTTCGCGATGCCGTAGTCGTTGAGGTAGCCCTCCAGGGACCAGGACAGGCCCTCGTGGGTCTCGGTCGACGCGTAGCCGGTGAAGGGCGAGGTCTCCATGCCCTTGCGGCCGACGCCCCGGCTCGGCGCGACGACGGTGGCGTTCTTCAGGGCCGCCTCGTAGGCCGCCTCCCCGTCGAAGTCCACGCCCTTCACGTACGCGTCCGCGAAGGCCACGTCCGAGGAGGTGCCGGTCATCAGGTCCGCGTAGCCGGGGGAGGACCAGCGGGAGATCCAGCCGCCGTCCTTGTACTGCTGCACGAAGCCGTCGACCAGCTCGCCCGCCTTGCGCGGGGTGAGGAAGGAGTAGGCCGGCCAGGTCGTCCGGTAGGTGTCCCAGAAGCCGTTGTTGACGTACGCCTTGCCGTCGACGATCTTCGCGCCGGTATGGGTCGGGGTGTCGGGACCGGCCGGGGCGGAGAAGGGGCTGGCGTACCGGTATCCCGAACCGACCTTCTCGAAGCCGGAGTTGGGGTACAGGTACAGCCGGTAGAGGCTGGAGTAGAGGGTGACGAGCTGGTCGTGGGTCGCCCCCTCGACGGTGACCCGGCCGAGCACCTCGTCCCAGGCGTCCTGGGCCCGCTCCCGGACGGTGTCGAAGCCGGTGCCCTCCGGTATCTCGTCGGCGAGGTTCGCCTTCGCCTGCTCGACGGAGATCAGCGAGGTCGCGATCCGCAGGCCCACCGTGCGGTCCGCGCCCGCGTCGAAGCGGAAGTGCCCCTTCACGCCCTGCTCGGCCGGCTTCCCGGAGCCGGTGACCGGCGCGTCGAAGACGCCGTACACGAACATCCGCCCGGCACCGGTGGACAGCCCGCTCTTCACGTCGGACCAGCCGGTGAAGGAGCTCGTCGCCGGGTCGAGGGAGAGCCCGCCCTGGTCGGTGACGTTGTCGAAGACGACGCTCGCGTCGGCGCCGGGGTAGGTGAAGCGCATCGCCGCCGCGTGGTCCGTCGGCGCGATCTCCGCCTTCAGGCCGTTCTCGAACGTGACGCCGTAGTAGTGCGGCCGGGCCGTCTCGTTCTCGTGCCGGAAGGGCAGCGCCCGGGCCGTCCGGTCGGCCGGCGGGGCACCGGCGGCGGCCGAGGGCATCAGCTGGAAGGTCTGTCGGTCGCCCATCCACGGGCTCGGCTCATGGCTCGCCGACAGGGCCTGCAGGGTCGGCAGGTTGTCGGCGTTGTTGCTCCGCGCGTACTCGTAAAGCCAGCTCTGGGAGGCCGAATTGGTCACCGGCGTCCAGAAGTTGAAGCCATGGGGCACGGCCGTCGCCGGGAAGGTGTTGCCGCGCGAGAAGGCGCCCGAGGAGTTCGTGCCGCGGGTCGTCGACGCGTAGTCGGAGAGCCGGGCGAGCGGCCGCGGCGGCGCCTTCGGGGCGAGGGAGAGGTCGTCGATCCAGCCCTGGAACTTCGCCGGGCCCTTGGGGGAGTCGTAGGCCACGAGGATGCGGTCGACGGTCTTCCCGTTCGCGACCTCGCCGATCCTCGCGGTGACCTGGTTCCACTGGTTGACGTAGAGCCGCTTGGCGGCGCCCTGCCCCTGCGGGGTGAGGAGCCCGCCGTGCGTGTCGGTGGCGCCGAGCCCGCTCAGATAGGTGCCGTCGGTGAAGGCCAGGTCGACGGCGACGTTCGTCGCCGGGTAGTTCAGGTCGGTCTCGTTCATCGCCGGGAAGATCCGGTAGGACAGCTCGGTGTTCCGGACGATCCGGGTGTCGACGTCGAAGACCTTGTTGTACGACCAGGCCCGGCCCTCGCCCCGGTGGGTGCCGGCGTAGCGCAGCGCCCGCTTCCCGGTGAACCCGGCGCCCGCCTTGGCGGTGGGGGAGCCGCTGGGGCCGCGGTCCGGCTGGCTGCGCATCTCCTCGGGGACGGGCTGGGAGCTGTCCCCGTTCGAGAACTGAACGTCGGCGAGCTGGGTGAGGCCCGCGCCCGCGTTCTTGGTGATCTCCAGGCGGTAGTGCGCGTACGCCGCGCCGCCGCCCGCGAGGTCGTACGAGCGGGTCTCGAAGCGCTTGGCGAAGGACTCGCCCGCGCGCGCGTCGAGGACCGTCCACTCCTTGCCGTCCGCCGAGCCCTTGAGGGTCCAGTCGCGCGGGTCGCGCTCGGCCGCGTCGTTGGCCGAGGTCAGCGCGTACGTCGCCAGCCTCACGGGCGCGTCGAGGTCGAACTCGATCCACGCGGTGGGCTCGAACACCAGCCACTTGGTGCCCGGTTGGAGGTCGGTCAGGTTCTCCTTGACCTCACCGCCGGACGCGTTCTCGCCGCTGGCGCGCAGCGTCGTCACGCGGTCGGTGACGTTGCCGGGGATGCCGGTGACGAATCCGCCGTCGACCCCGCTTGTCCGCTTCTTTCCGTCAGGGCCGACTTCGACGGAGTTCCGCCAGGTCGGCTGGGTTTCGTCCGCTTCGAAGGAGGTGGTGAACTCCCGTGCGGAGACGCCGGATCGGCGTGATTGGTCCGTTCCGCCCGGAAGCGCCTGAGCCACCGTGGGGGTGAGGCTCAGTACCAATGCCGCCGAGGCTGCCAGGGAGACCGCTCTGAGAGGGGGGCGCATGCCGTGTCGTCGCTCCTGCCACTGGATGTAGACAACGTTGTCATTCTCGCCGAGCAAGTCCCCAGGAGAAGGCCAAGTGGCAGGTGGTGTCAAGGGTGTTGACGGCAAAATCGGGGAGGAATCGGGGCAGAAGCGCCTCCGGCGTCCCGCAGGTCTCAACTCGGAGACGACTCCCGGAGAAAGCTGGTTTCGATCTTGCTCCGGCAGCGGGAAGTGGACTATACCTGTCGGCGTCCCGCCCGTCGTACCACTGCGCACGACGGCCCGACCCATGTACGACCCAGCTGCAATTGACCGCGGTGGCGGGGCCCTTCGCCTGAGGCGAATCTGTACGGGCGACCGGTACACCGCCTGAGTCCTGAATGAAGGCGAGGACTTGAGCATGGGATCCACCTCCGCCCAGAACCATGAGGGCCTCGGCCGTCGCGATCTGATCAAGCGTTCCGCCGCACTCGGTCTGATCTCGGTGCCGACCATGAGTTTCCTGTCCGCGTGTGCCTCCAGCGGGGGCGACGACGCGGGCGAAGACAAGCCCAAGGGCGAGAAGACGAAGGACAACCCGTTCGGCGTCGCCAAGGGCGGCAAGATCGACGTCGTCGTCTTCAAGGGCGGGTACGGCGACGACTACGCCAAGGCGTGGGAGGCCAGCTTCAACAAGAAGTGGGACATCACCGCCACCCACACCGGCACCCAGGAGATCACCGGCAAGCTGCAGCCGCGCTTCAACGCGGGCAACCCGCCGGACATCGTCGACGACTCCGGCGCCCAGAAGATCAAGATCGACGTGCTGGCGAAGAACGGGCAGCTGCTCGACCTCGCCGAGGTCCTCGACGCGCCGTCCGTCGACGACCCGTCCAAGAAGGTCCGCGACACCCTGATCCCCGGCACGATCGACGCCGGCCTCCAGGAGGGCAAGGTCGTCGCCCTCAACTACATCTACACGGTGTGGGGCCTGTGGTACTCCGGCAAGCTCTTCAAGGAGAAGGGCTGGACCGAGCCGAAGACCTGGGACGAGTTCATGGCCATCTGCAAGGAGGCCACCGCCCAGGGCATCGGCGGACTCGCCCACCAGGGCAAGTACCCGTACTACATCAACGTCGCCATCATGGACCTGATCGCCAAGAAGGGCGGTCTGGAGGCCATGAAGGCGATCGACAACCTGGACCCCAAGGCGTTCGTCGGCTCCGCCGCGGCCAAGGAGGCCGTCGAGGCGGTCTACGAGCTGGTGGAGAAGGGCTACCTGATGGCCGGCACCAACGGCCTCACCCACACCGAGTCGCAGACCCGCTGGAACCAGTACAAGGCGGTGTTCATCACCTCCGGCTCCTGGCTGGAGAACGAGCAGCTCAAGCAGACCCCGGCCGACTTCGACATGAAGTTCATGCCGATGCCGCTGCTGCCCGGCAGCAAGATGCCGTACGAGGCCATCCGCGCCGGTTCCGGTGAGCCCTTCATCATCCCGTCCAAGGCCAAGAACCTGGCCGAGGCGAAGGAGTTCATGCGGATGATGCTCTCGAAGGAGTGGTCGACGCTCTTCGCCAAGGAGGCGAACTCCCTCACCATCCTCGCGGACGGCGTGGACCCGAGCGTCAAGCTGCGCCCCGGCACCCAGTCGACGGTCGTGGCCTCCAAGGCGGCCGGCACCAACACGTTCCGCTACCTGTACACCGAGTGGTACAGCGAGATGGACACCGAGATCCAGAACGCCTCCAACGAGCTGATGGCCAAGCGCATCCAGCCCGCCGAGTGGCTCAAGCGGGCCCAGGCCGCCGTCGACAAGGCCGCCAAGGACCCGGCGTCCAAGAAGAACCACCGCGACTGACCGCCAGCACACCGGGGACATCAGGGACAGGAACGCCATGCGCAAAGGGCAGTACCAGTTCGTCACGGGATTCCTCTTCGTACCCGTGGCCCTCTATCTGGTCTTCGTCATCTGGCCGTACATCCAGACGATCGGCTACTCGCTGACCGACTGGAAGGGCCAGTCGCAGACCTTCTCCTTCGTCGGACTCGACAACTACGTCGCCCTGTTCCAGGACGACGTCTTCCTGGGAGCGGTCTGGCACAACATCCTGTTCCTGGTGTTCATCCCGGTGATCACCATCCTGCTCGCCCTCTTCCTCGCCTTCATGGTGAACGCGGGCGGCCGGGGCAAGGCCGGTGGCGTCGCGGGCGTCGCCGGGTCCAAGTTCTACAAGGTCGTCTACTTCTTCCCGCAGGTGCTCTCGCTGGCGATCCTCGCGGTGCTCTTCGGCGCCGTGTACCGCAGCGACACCGGCGGCATGCTCAACGGCCTGCTGCTCAAGCTGGGCCTCATCGACGCCACCGAACCGATCGAGTGGCTCAACGAGCCCGACTTCGTCCTGTGGGCGCTCATGGCGGTCGTCGTCTGGCACGGCGTCGGCTTCTACCTGGTGCTGTTCTCCGCCGCCATGCAGTCCATCCCCCGGGACATCTACGAGGCCGCGCTGATCGACGGCGCCGGCCGCGCCCAGTCCTTCTTCCGCATCACGCTGCCGCTGCTGTGGGACTCCGTGCAGACCGCCTGGGTCTACCTCGGCATCGTCGCCATGGACATGTTCGTCCTGGTCTCCACGATGACCTCCGGCGACTACGGCGGTGGCCCCGACCACCACAGCGAGACCATGTCGACGGTCATGATGCGCAACTTCCTCTACTTCGGGAAGAGCGGTTACGCCTGCGCCATGGGCGTGGTCATGCTGCTCCTCACCCTGATCGTGTCCGTGGTCACGCTGCGCGCCACCCGCCGCGAGCGCCTCGAGTTCTGAGCGGGAGAACCGACGATGACTGCACCCATCCAGAAGTCCGACGCGAGCCCGGCCACCGGCACGGGCGGGGGCTCCGTGCCCCGCCAGCGCGCGGCACGCGAGGGACACGCCCCGGCCCCGGGCCCCGCCCGCGAGGGCGTCGTCCTCAACGTCTTCTCACACGGCTTCCTCGCCGTGTGGGCCCTGCTGATCGTGCTGCCGCTGCTGTGGCTGGTGCTCAGCTCCTTCAAGACCGACTCCCAGATCGCCGGATCGGCCTTCGGCTGGCCGGCCAACTGGTCGCTGGACGTCTTCGGCCGGGCCTGGAGCAAGGGCATCGGCGACTACTTCGTGAACACCGTGATCGTCCTGGTGTTCTCGGTGCCGCTGACCATGCTCTTCGGCTCCATGGCCGCGTACGTCCTGGCGCGCTACCAGTTCTGGGGCAACCGGGTCATCTACTACTTCTTCGTCGCCGGCGCGATGTTCCCGGTCTTCCTGGCGCTGGTCCCGCTCTTCTTCATGGTGAAGATGCTCGGGATGCTCAACACCTACCAGGGCCTGATCCTGGTGTACGTCGCCTACTCGATGCCCTTCACCGTCTTCTTCATGCACTCCTTCTTCAGGACCCTGCCGACGGCGGTCTTCGAGGCGGCGATCCTGGACGGGGCCTCGCACACCCGGGCCTTCTTCCAGGTGATGCTGCCGATGGCCAAGCCGGGCCTGCTCAGCGTGGGCATCTTCAACACGCTTGGGCAGTGGAACCAGTTCGTCCTGCCGACCGTGCTGATGCAGCCGCAGAGCGGTGACGACCCGGAGCGGTACGTGCTCACCCAGGGCCTGATCCAGCTCCAGCAGCAGCAGGGGTACGAGACCGATCTGCCGGTGCTCTTCGCCGGCGTCACCATCGCCATGATCCCGATGCTGGTGGTCTACCTGTCCTTCCAGCGGCAGGTCCAGGCGGGTCTCACTTCGGCCACGCTCAAGTAACGACGACCGCGCGCGGAGGTCCGGTCCCGGGGAGTCCACCCCGGGACCGGACCTTTTGCGTCCGTTTTCGGCTACCGTCGAGGACTTGACGGCGACAAGCCCTACGAAGGAGCTTGGAGTTCATAACTTGTACACGTCGTAGGGTGGAGAGAGTCAATGGAGACTCCGGGGTCGCAGTCGTCGCTGCACCGGGCCAATCTGGAGCGGGTCGTCCGGGCGGTTCGGATGGCCGGATCGCTCACCCAGGCGGAGATCGCCCGGGCGACGGGCCTGTCCGCCGCCACGGTCTCCAACATCGTGCGGGAGCTGAAGGACGGCGGGACCGTCGAGGTCACCCCGACCTCCGCGGGCGGCCGCAGGGCCCGCAGCGTCTCGCTCAGCGGCGACGCGGGGATCGTGATCGGCGTCGACTTCGGCCATACGCACCTGCGGGTCGCGGTCGGCAACCTGGCCCACCAGGTGCTCGCCGAGGAGGCCGAGCCGCTGGACGTGGACGCCTCCGCCGCGGAGGGCTTCGACCGGGCCGAGCAGCTGGTCACCCGGCTGATCGCCGCCACCGGCATCGGCCGGGACAAGGTCGTCGGCGTGGGCCTCGGCGTGCCGGGCCCCATCGACGTCTCCTCGGGCACCCTGGGCTCCACGTCGATCCTGCCGGGCTGGAGCGGGATCAACCCCGCCGACGAGCTCTCCGCCCGCCTGGGCGTCCCCGTGCACGTCGACAACGACGCCAACCTCGGCGCGCTCGGCGAGCTGGTCTGGGGCAGCGGCCGGGGCGTGAAGGACCTCGCGTACATCAAGGTCGCCAGCGGTGTCGGCGCCGGGCTCGTGATCGACGGGCGGGTCTACCGGGGCCCTGGCGGCACGGCCGGCGAGATCGGCCACATCACCCTGGACGAGTCGGGGCCGGTCTGCCGCTGCGGCAACCGCGGCTGCCTGGAGACCTTCACCGCGGCCCGCTACGTGCTGCCCCTGCTCCAGTCGAGCCACGGCCCCGACCTGACCATGGAACGGGTCGTCCAGCTGGCCCGCGAGGGCGACCCCGGCTGCCGGCGCGTGATCGCCGACGTCGGCCGCCACATCGGCAGCGGCATCGCCAACCTCTGCAATCTCTTGAACCCGAGCCGGGTGATCCTCGGCGGCGATCTGGCCGAGGCCGGAGAGCTGGTCCTGGCGCCCATCAGGGACTCCGTCTCGCGGTACGCCATCCCCAGCGCCGCCCGGCAGCTGTCGCTGGCCCAGGGGGCGCTGGGCGGCCGCGCCGAAGTGCTCGGCGCGCTCGCCCTCGTGCTCAGCGAAATGGGCGATTCGACGCTTTTGGAGGGGGGCTCCGCGAGCACCCCGAACAAGGCCACGCTTGCGTTCACTTAGATAACGGATGGCACCGTTGTCATCTCGTTAAGGATTTACTCCTTGACGTCGACCCTGCGGCCGAGTTGACTTCCAGCCACCTCGGCCGCAACGTCGCGGCCTCGTCAGGGAGGCAACCCCACATGAATGCAATGACGCGTCGCGTCGTCATAGGCACGGCCGCGGTTTCCATGGCCCTCTCCCTCGCCGCCTGTGGCCAGGCCGGCGACAACGGGTCGGGCGATGCGAACGGCGGCGACGGCAAGACCATCGGTCTGCTGCTTCCGGAGAACAAGACCACGCGCTACGAGACCTTCGACCGCCCGATCATCGAGGCGAAGATCAAGGCCCTGTGCTCCGACTGCGAGGTCAAGTACAACAACGCCGCGCAGGACACCGAGACGCAGAAGAAGCAGTTCGACGCGCTCGTCACCCAGGGCGTGAAGGTCATCATCCTGGACTCGGTCGACTACAAGGCCACCAAGTCCTGGGTGCAGCAGGCCGAGAAGAAGGGCGTCAAGGTGGTCGCGTACGACCGCCTGGCCGAGGGCCCGATCTCCGCCTACGTCTCGTACGACAACGAGAAGATCGGCCGCCTGCAGGGCGAGGCCCTGGTGAAGGCGCTCGGCGCCAAGGCCAAGGAAGCCAACGTTGTCATGATCAACGGCTCGCCGACCGACCCCAACGCCCCGCTGTTCAAGAAGGGCGCCCACAGCGTCCTCGACGGCGGCGTGAAGAAGGTCGTCTACGAGCAGGACATCCCGGACTGGTCCCCGGACGAGGCCAACAAGAAGATGGGCGCCGCCATCGACTCGCTGGGCAAGGCGGGCTTCCAGGGCGTCTACTCCGCCAACGACGGCATGGCCGGCGGCATCATCACCGCCCTCAGCAAGCAGGGCGTCAAGGTCCCGGTCGGCGGTCAGGACGCCGAACTCGCGGGTCTGCAGCGGATCCTGAAGGGCGACCAGTCCTTCACGATCTACAAGCAGATCAAGCCCGAGGCCGAGACCACCGCCGAGATCGCGGTCAAGCTCCTCAAGGGCGAGAAGATCGACGACCTCGTCCCGGTGAAGGTCACCAGCCTCACCGGCGAGTTCAAGGACATCCCGGCCAAGCTGTACGACGCGCAGATCGTGACCAAGGAGAACATCGCCTCCACGATCATCGCCGACAACGTCTACAAGGCGGCCGACATCTGCACCGCCGAGTACAAGGCGGCCTGCGAGGCGGCGGGCATCAAGTAGCCCGCCCGGCCCCCCACGGAAGACCGTCCGGCGCTCCCCGCCCCGTTCCACGCCCCGCAAGCGGGGGCGGGGCGCCGGACTCCCTCGCGGTACTCGCGGTACTCCGCAGCACTTCTCGCACCACATCCCCGCCGGTCAGGCGGCGAAGGAGATGATTCACGTGTCCGCTACGCCCGTGCTGGCGTTGCGCGGGGTCTCCAAGCGGTTCGGCGCCGTCCAGGTGCTCACCGATGTCGATCTGGAGATCCACGCCGGAGAGGTCGTCGCCCTGGTGGGCGACAACGGCGCCGGCAAGTCGACCCTCGTCAAGACGATCTCGGGAGTTCACCCGATCGACGAGGGCACCATCGAATGGGACGGCCGCCCCGTCCAGATCACCCGGCCCCACGACTCCCAGAACCTCGGGGTCGCCACCGTCTACCAGGACCTGGCGCTCTGCGACAACCTCGACGTCGTCGCCAACCTCTTCCTCGGCAGCGAGCTCAGCTCCGCCCGGGTGCTCGACGAGATCGCCATGGAGAAGCGCGCCCGGGAGCTCCTGGACACCCTGTCCATCCGCATCCCCTCGGTCCGCATCCCCGTCGCCGCCCTCTCCGGCGGCCAGCGGCAGGTCGTGGCCATCGCCCGCGCCCTGATCGGCGACCCGAAGGTCGTCATCCTCGACGAGCCCACCGCCGCCCTCGGCGTCGAGCAGACCGCCCAGGTGCTCGACCTGGTGGAGCGGCTGCGCGAGCGCGGCCACGGCGTCATCCTCATCAGCCACAACATGGCCGACGTCCGCGCCGTCGCCGACAAGGTCGCGGTGCTCCGCCTCGGCCGCAACAACGGTGTCTTCGACGTCCAGGACACCACCCACGAGACGATCATCGCCGCCATCACCGGTGCCACGGACAACGCCGTGACCCGCAGGCAGGCCCGTACGGCAGCGGCCGGGAACGACGAGAAGGGGGCCGCCAAGTGAGCGACCTCGCCAAGACCCCCGAAGCCGCTGAGGCTCCCGAGACCCCCGAGACCCCCGTCGAGGCGTCCGCGGCGCCCGTCCCGGCCGTCGACCCCCGCCTCCTGGTGCGCGAGGAGGGCGTCAAGGGCTACTGGACCGAGTTCACCCGCAAGATCCGCGGCGGCGAGCTCGGCTCCCTCCCCGTGATCCTGGGCCTGATCGTCATCGCGATCGTCTTCCAGATCCAGAACGCGAACTTCCTCTCCGCGAGCTCCGTCGCCAACGTCGCGGTGTACGCCTCCGGCCTCGGCATCATGGCCGTCGGCATCGTGTTCGTCCTCGTCCTCGGTGAGATCGACCTGTCGATGGGCTCCGTCGCCGGCGTCGGCGCCGCCGTCTGGGCCGGGCTGCAGGTCAGCAACGGGATGAACCAGTGGCTGTCCATCGTGCTCGCGGTGCTCGCGGGCACCGCCATCGGCGCGCTGCACGGCTTCTTCTTCGCCAAGATCGGCGTCCCCGCGTTCGTCGTCACCCTGGCGGGCTTCCTCGGCTGGATGGGCTTCCAGGAGTGGCTCATGGGCGGCGAGGGCTCCATCAACACGCCGTCCGGCAGCGTGGTGGAGAACCTCACCAACTACTTCTTCGCCGACAAGATCGCCGCCTACGGCCTCGCCCTGGTCGCCGTCGCCGCGTACCTGTTCTCGCTCCTGCGCGACAGCAGCCGCCGCAAGGCCGCCCAGCTCCCGGCCCGCCCGATCGCCGAGATCGTGCTGCGCACCGCCGTCGTCGCCGTCCTGGTCTTCGTCGTCGCGTACGTCATGAACGAGCCCGCCGGCGCCCGCGGCCTGCCGCTCGCCCTGGTGCTGTTCCTGGCCGTCCTGGTGATCGCCGACTTCGTGGCCCGCCGTACCCTGTTCGGCCGCAAGGTCTTCGCGGTCGGCGGCAACGCCGAGGCGGCCCGCCGCGCCGGCATCAACGTGGACCGGGTCCGGATCGCCGTCTTCGCGATCTCCGGCACCCTCGCCGCCTTCGGCGGCCTGTTCATCGCGAGCCTCTCCGGCGGCGCGACCAAGAGCCTCGGCGGCGGCAACACGCTGATGCTGGTCATCGCCGCGGCCGTGATCGGCGGCACCAGCCTCTTCGGCGGCCGGGGCAAGGTCTGGTCCGCGCTCCTGGGCATGATCGTGATCCAGTCGATCCAGCAGGGCCTGAACATGATCGGCATGTCCAACGCGATCCAGAACATGATCACCGGCGCGGTGCTCCTCGCCGCCGTCGTGATCGACTCGGTCTCCCGCCGCACGCAGAAGACCGCCGGACGCGCGTAACGCTCGCCACACTCCGCCCGGCGCCGAGAACCGGCGCCGGGCGCTGCTGCGTCCGGACCAGTGCACCGGCCGTGCGGATCAGCGGTGTGTCGGCCATGGGGGTGGCGCTCGAACGCCCGGCCCGATGCCCACGATCCAAGACGGAACATTAGACTCGACAAATCGGCAAGCTCGACCAGCTCAAACGCAAGGAGGCACGGGTGGCTCTGCTGACCCGTATCAGGGGACCGCGAGATCTGGACCGGCTCTCCTCGGAACAGCTGGACCAGCTGGCCGGAGAGATCAGGTCGTTCCTCGTGGACGCCGTCTCCAAGACCGGCGGGCACCTCGGCCCCAACCTGGGTGTGGTCGAGCTGACCATCGCCCTGCACCGCGTCTTCGACTCGCCCAAGGACAAGGTCCTCTTCGACACCGGGCACCAGAGCTACGTCCACAAGCTGCTCACCGGGCGCCAGGACTTCTCCAAGCTCAAGATGAAGGGCGGCCTGTCCGGCTACCCCTCGCAGGCGGAGTCCGACCACGACGTGATCGAGAACTCGCACGCCTCGACCGTCCTCGGCTGGGCCGACGGACTGGCCAAGGCCAACGAGATCCTCCGCAAGGACGACCACGTCGTGGCGGTCATCGGCGACGGCGCGCTCACCGGCGGCATGGCCTGGGAGGCGCTCAACAACATCGCCGCGGCCAAGGACCGGCCGCTCGTCATCGTCGTCAACGACAACGAGCGCTCCTACGCCCCCACCATCGGCGGCCTCGCCAACCACCTGGCGACCCTGCGCACCACCGACGGCTACGAGCGCTTCCTCGCCCGCGGCAAGGACATCCTGGAGCGCACCCCGGTCGTCGGGAAGCCGCTCTACGAGACCCTGCACGGCGCCAAGAAGGGCCTCAAGGACTTCATCGCCCCGCAGGGCATGTTCGAGGACCTCGGCCTGAAGTACGTCGGCCCCATCGACGGTCACGACATCGAGGCCCTGGAGTCCGCCCTGACCCGCGCCAAGCGGTTCGGCGGCCCGGTCATCGTGCACTGCCTCACGGAGAAGGGCCGCGGCTACCAGCCGGCCCTCCAGGACGAGGCCGACCGCTTCCACGCCGTCGGCAAGATCCACCCCGACA
Organism: Streptomyces sp. NBC_01268; assembly: GCF_036240795.1. Classification (NCBI taxonomy): domain Bacteria; kingdom Bacillati; phylum Actinomycetota; class Actinomycetes; order Kitasatosporales; family Streptomycetaceae; genus Streptomyces; species Streptomyces sp. NBC_01268. Next base: position 6,434,786 of record NZ_CP108454.1, read on the forward strand.
CCGGTCTGCCGATCGCCTCCTCCGGCGCCGACTGGACCAGCGTCTTCGGCCAGGAGATGGTCGAGCTCGGCAAGGAGCGCGCGGACATCGTCGCGATCACCGCGGCCATGCTCCAGCCCGTCGGCCTCGACAAGTTCGCCAAGGCCTTCCCCGAGCGGGTGTTCGACGTCGGCATCGCCGAGCAGCACGCCGCGGTCTCCGCGGCCGGCCTCGCCACCGGCGGCCTCCACCCGGTCTTCGCCGTCTACGCGACCTTCCTCAACCGGGCCTTCGACCAGGTCCTCATGGACGTGGCCCTGCACAAGTGCGGCGTCACCTTCGTCCTGGACCGGGCCGGTGTCACGGGCACCGACGGTGCCTCCCACAACGGCATGTGGGACATGTCGATCCTCCAGGTCGTGCCCGGCCTGCGGCTCGCCGCCCCGCGCGACGCCGACCAGGTCCGCGCCCAGCTGCGTGAGGCCGTCGAGGTCACCGACGCCCCCACCGTGGTCCGCTTCTCCAAGGGCGCGGTCGGCCCGGCCGTCCCCGCGCTGCGCCGGGTCGGCGGCATGGACGTGCTCCGCGAGCCGGGCACCGACACGCCCGACGTCCTCCTGGTCTCGGTCGGCGCCCTCGCGCCGATGTGCCTGGAGATCGCCGACCTCCTCGACAAGCAGGGCATCTCCACCACCGTGGTCGACCCGCGCTGGGTCAAGCCCGTCGACGAGGCCCTCGCCCCGCTCGCCGAGCAGCACCGCGTGGTCGTCACCGTCGAGGACAACAGCCGCGTCGGCGGTGTCGGCTCCGCCGTCGCCCAGGCGCTGCGCGACGCGGGCGTGGACGTGCCGCTGCGCGACTTCGGCATCCCGCCGCGCTTCCTCGACCACGCCTCCCGCGGCGAGGTCATGGCCGAGATCGGGCTCACCGCCCCGGACATCGCGCGCCAGGTCACCGGCCTGGTGTCACGCCTCGACGGGCGCTTCGAGTCCAGCGCCAAGGCCGTGGAGCCCGCCCGGGACTGACCCGCCGGGATCTCACCCAGCGTCACCTTTGGGCCGGTCGGCTCACTCTTCGGAGTGCCGACCGGCCCTTTCGCGTGCATTCTGGCCTGAGGGCGGGCAGCCCACTGGCAGGAGGTGCGACGGTGACTACGGACCAGCAGCCACGCGCGAGTTCAGGGATGTTCCGGACCAAGTCGGTCGAGCAGTCGATCCGCGACACGGAGGAGCCGGAGCACGCCCTCAGGAAGTCACTCTCCGCCTGGGACCTCACGGTCTTCGGCGTGGGCGTCATCATCGGTACCGGCATCTTCGTCCTCACCGGCAAGGTCGCCAAGGAGAACGCGGGGCCGGCCACCGCCCTCGCCTTCGTCGCCGCCGGCATCGTCTGCGCCCTGGCGGCCCTGTGCTACGCGGAGTTCGCCTCCACCGTGCCGGTGGCGGGATCGGCGTACACCTTCGCGTACGCCTCCATCGGCGAGCTGCCGGCCTGGATCATCGGCTGGGACCTCGTCCTGGAGTTCGCGCTCGGCACCGCCGTCGTCGCCGTCGGCTGGTCCGGGTACGTGCGCTCGCTCATGGACAACATCGGGTGGCATCTACCGGCCGCGCTCGAAGGCCCCGACGTGGCCGGAGGCACCTTCGACATCCTCGCCTTCCTGCTGGTCCTGGTGCTGACCGCGGTCCTCGTCCTCGGCATGAAGCTGTCCGCAAGGATCACCGCGGTCGTCGTCGCCATCAAGGTGACCGTGGTGATGATCGTGATCATCGCGGGCCTGTTCTTCATCGTCGGCGACAACTACAAGCCGTTCATCCCGCCGGCCGTCACCCCGCCCGGCGGCGGCTCCGGCTGGACCGAGCCGCTGGTCCAGCTGATGTTCGGCTACGAGCCGACCAACTTCGGCGTCATGGGCATCTTCACCGCCGCCTCCGTCGTCTTCTTCGCCTTCATCGGCTTCGACGTGGTCGCCACCGCCGCCGAGGAGACCAAGCTGCCGCAGCGCGACATGCCCCGCGGCATCCTCGGCTCGCTGCTCATCTGCACCGTCCTGTACGTGGCCGTCGCGCTCGTCGTCACCGGCATGCAGAAGTACACCGAGCTCTCCACCAGCGCCCCGCTCGCCGACGCCTTCAAGGCCGTGGGCCACCCGTTCTACGCGGGCGTCATCAGCTTCGGCGCCGCCATCGGCCTCACGACCGTCTGTCTGATCCTGCTGCTCGGCCAGACCCGGGTGTTCTTCGCGATGAGCCGCGACGGCCTGCTGCCCCGCTTCTTCTCCATCACGCACCCGCGCTTCAAGACCCCGTACCGGCCGACCATCCTGCTCGGCGCGATCATCGCCGTGGTCGCCGGCTTCACCAGCATCAACGAGCTGGCCACCCTGGTGAACATCGGCACCCTGTTCGCCTTCGTCGTGGTCGCCGCCGGTGTGATCGTGCTCCGCCGCAGCCGTCCCGACCTGCACCGCGCGTTCCGCACCCCGTGGGTGCCGGTGCTGCCGATCGTCTCCATCGCGGCCTCGCTCTGGCTGATGCTCAACCTGCCGGCCGAGACCTGGTTCCGCTTCGCCGTCTGGATGGTGATCGGCTTCGTCGTCTACTTCCTGTACGGACGCCGGCACAGCCGCCTCGGCAAGGCCGGAAGGGACGCGACCTACTAGGGCCCGTCAGACAGGCTCTGGGGGTCAGTCCCGGCCGGGAAGGCTGCGGGGCCCGGTGCACCGCCCGCCGGCCTCCGCCACCCGGCTCCGCAGTTCCCGGTCGGCCGTGACCACCAGACACGGCCGGCCGGCCGCGTTCCGGGCCAGTTCCACGATCAGGTCGTCGCCGCTGCCGGGCGCCTCCTCGACCCGTACCCCCGGCACGGACGCCACGCCCCGGGCCCGGCCCTCCACCACGAGCACGATCTCGTAGGGGCCGCCCTCCGCGGGCCCGCCGTGTTCCGCGAGCCGGTCCCGCAGCCGCTCCGCGGCCCCGCGCCGGTCCTTCCACCAGCCGTCGGGTACGGACCCGACCACGTTGGCCCCGTCGACGATCAGAAGTTCCATGCGCACAGCATGACGGCCCCGGCACCACCGAAGTGGTGCCGGGGCCGTCCGCACCCCCGGACTTCGTCCGGGGGGACCCGCAGGGGGTGTTACGCGGGGACGCTCGCGACGCCCTGCGCGAGGAACCGCTTGCCGTTGACGCGCTCGGAGACGCCCTCACGGTCCAGGTACGGCGTGATGCCGCCCAGGTGGAAGGGCCAGCCCGCACCCGTGATCAGGCAGAGGTCGATGTCCTGCGCCTCGGCGACGACACCCTCCTCCAGCATCAGGCCGATCTCCTGCGCGACGGCGTCCAGGACGCGCGCGCGGACCTGCTCCTCGGTCAGGACGACGTCGCCCTGCTTCAGGAGCGCGGCGACCTCGGGGTCGAGCTCCGGCTTGAAGCCGTTCTCCGGCTTGTAGACGTAGAAGCCGCGCTTGCCGGCCTCGACGACCGCCTTCAGGTTGGGGGAGACGGTGAAGCGCTCCGGGAAGGAGCGGTTCAGGGTCTCGGAGACGTGCAGACCGATCGCCGGGCCGACGAGCTCCAGGAGCACCAGCGGCGACATCGGCAGGCCGAGCGGCTCGACGCCCTTCTCGGCGACGGCCACCGGGGTGCCCTCGTCGATGACGTTCTGGATCTCGCCCATGAAGCGGGTCAGGATGCGGTTCACGACGAACGCCGGGGCGTCCTTCGTGAGCACGGCCGTCTTCTTCAGCTTCTTGGCGACGCCGAAGGCGGTGGCCAGCGAGGCGTCGTCGGTCTGCTCGCCGCGCACGATCTCCAGGAGCGGGAGGATCGCGACCGGGTTGAAGAAGTGGAAGCCGACCACGCGCTCGGGGTGCTTCAGCTTCGAGGCCATCTCGGAGACCGACAGCGAGGAGGTGTTGGTGGCGAGGATCGCGTGCGCCGGGGCGACCGCCTCGACCTCCGCGAACACCTTCTGCTTGACGGACATCTCCTCGAACACGGCCTCGATGATGAAGTCCGCGTCCGCGAAGCCCTCGGCCTTGTCCAGCACACCGGAGACCAGGCCCTTGAGGCGGTTGGCCTTGTCCTGGTTGATGCGGCCCTTGCCGAGCAGCTTCTCGATCTCGCCGTGGACGTAGCCCACGCCCTTGTCGACGCGCTCCTGGTCGATGTCGGTCAGGACGACCGGCACCTCCAGGCGGCGCAGGAAGAGCAGGGCCAGCTGGGAGGCCATCAGACCGGCGCCGACGACACCGACCTTGGTGACCGGGCGGGCCAGCGACTTGTCCGGCGCGCCGGCCGGGCGCTTGCCGCGCTTCTGCACCAGGTTGAAGGCGTAGATGCCGGAGCGGAGCTCGCCGCCCATGATCAGGTCCGCGAGGGCCTGGTCCTCGGCGTCGTAGCCCTTCTGCAGGTCGCCGTCCTTGGCGGCCTCGATGATGTCGAGGGCGCGGTAGGCGGCCGGGGCGGCGCCGTGCACCTTGGAGTCGGCGATGGCGCGGCCCTTGGCGACGGCCTGGTCCCAGCCCTCGCCGCGGTCGATCTCCGGGCGCTCGACGGCGACGGAGCCGTTGAGGACGCCGGCGGTCCAGATGAGGGACTGCTCGAGGAAGTCGGCACCCTCGAAGAGCGCGTCGGCGATGCCGAGCTCGAAGACCTGCTTGCCCTTGAGCTGGCGGTTCTGGTTGAGGCTGTTCTCGATGATGACCGAGACGGCCTTCTCCGCGCCGATCAGGTTCGGCAGGATCGTGCAGCCGCCCCAGCCGGGCACCAGGCCGAGGAAGACCTCGGGCAGCGAGAAGGCCGGCAGGGCCTTCGAGACGGTGCGGTAGGTGCAGTGCAGACCGACCTCGACGCCGCCGCCCATGGCCGCGCCGTTGTAGTAGGCGAAGGTCGGCACGGCGAGGTCCGCGAGACGCTTGAAGACGTCGTGGCCGCCCTTGCCGATGGCCAGCGCGTCGGAGTGCTGCTTGAGCAGCTCGACGCCCTTGAGGTCGGCGCCGACGGCGAAGATGAACGGCTTGCCGGTGATGCCGACGCCGACGATCTCACCGTTCGCGGCCTCGGCCTCGACCTGGTCGAGCGCCGTGTTCAGGTGGGCCAGCGACTGCGGGCCGAACGTGGTCGGCTTGGTGTGGTCGAAGCCGTTGTCCAGCGTGATCAGCGCGAACCGGCCCGCACCCGCGGGGAGTTCGAAGTGACGTACGTGGGCCGAGGTGACGACCTCGTCCGGGAAGAGCTCGGCGGCGCCCTTCAGAAGCTCTGCGGTGGTGCTCACTTGCCCTCCCAGTGGGGGTTTTCCCAGATGACCGTCGCGCCCATGCCGAAGCCGACGCACATGGTGTTGAGGCCGTAACGGACCTGCGGGTTCTCCTCGAACTGGCGGGCCAGCTGCGTCATCAGACGGACGCCGGAGGAGGCGAGCGGGTGGCCGTACGCGATGGCGCCGCCGTACTGGTTGACGCGGGCGTCGTCGTCGGCGATGCCGTAGTGCTCCAGGAAGGCGAGGACCTGGACCGCGAAGGCCTCGTTGATCTCGAAGAGACCGATGTCCGAGATGGACAGGCCGGCCTGGGCCAGCGCCTTCTCGGTGGCGGGGATCGGGCCGTAGCCCATGACCTCGGGCTCCACGCCGGCGAAGGCGTAGGAGACGAGGCGCATCTTCACCGGGAGGCCGTTCTCGCGGGCGAAGTCCTCGGAGGCGATGATCGAGGCGGTGGCGCCGTCGTTCAGGCCGGCCGCGTTGCCCGCGGTGACGTTGCCGTGGACGCGGAACGGCGTCTTCAGGTTGGCCAGCGACTCCAGGGTGGTGCCCGGGCGCATCGGCTCGTCGGCGGTGACCAGGCCCCAGCCGGTCTCACCGGTGGAGGCGTCGGTGCGACGCACCGAGATCGGCACCAGGTCCTGCTGGATCTTGCCGTCGGCGTACGCCTTGGCGGCCTTCTCCTGCGAGCGCACGGCGTACTCGTCGGCGCGCTGCTTGGTGATGGTGGGGTAGCGGTCGTGCAGGTTCTCGGCGGTCATGCCCATGAAGAGGGCGGACTCGTCGACCAGCTTCTCGCTGACGAAGCGCGGGTTCGGGTCCACGCCCTCGCCCATGGGGTGACGGCCCATGTGCTCGACGCCACCGGCGATGACGGCGTCGTAGGCGCCGAACGCGATCGAACCGGCGGTCGCCGTCACGGCGGTCAGCGCGCCGGCGCACATGCGGTCGATGGAGTAGCCGGGCACGGACTGCGGCAGACCCGCCAGGATGCCCGCGGTCCGGCCGAGGGTCAGGCCCTGGTCGCCGATCTGGGTGGTCGCGGCGATGGCGACCTCGTCGATCTTGACGGGGTCGAGGCCGGGGTTGCGGCGCAGCAGCTCCCGGATGGCCTTGACGACGAGGTCGTCGGCGCGGGTCTCGTGGTAGATGCCCTTCGGGCCCGCCTTGCCGAACGGGGTACGGACGCCGTCGACGAAGACGACGTCCCTGACGGTACGAGGCACGATGGCTCTCCTCCAGGGTGCGGGGTGGCACTGCTGCACGGGCGCGCTGCCCGGCACGCGGCTAAGCGCGCGCTTGCTCCCCCATGCTACTTGCGGGTAACCAGACTGCCCAGTCCCCCCGCGCCAAGCGGCGAAGGTCACACCCGACCGGGGTGCGCGGGAGCACTCTGGCACTCTGTCGGCTGCGGCCCATGATCATCAACCCGGGCCCGCGTTCCTCGGGGGGAGAACACATGTCCGCAGGGATGATCGGCACCGCCCGGCGAGACGGCGGAGGTGCCGTTCGAGGCCCGCGCCGCCGCGGGCGACCTGCTCTGCACCCGCCTGGACCTCCAGGGCCGGACCTCAAACCCCTGGGCGGCAACACGCCGCAGGTCCGGATCGTGAAGATCGAGGGCACCGACTTCCTCCAGCTGCGCGGCGGCGTCTCCTGCGACCCGGAGTTCGCGTTCGACGGCGGCAACACCGCCGACACCCTCGACCCGATCGGCACCCTCCCGGCCGGCTTCGAGCCCCCGACGACCTACGTCCGCGGCGTCGCCCCGCGCAACAACCGCGACGGCTTCAGCACCTGCCGGATCGAGGTCACCCTCACCGGCAAGGTGTACGTGTACGGCGCCACCACCGCGAACCGGATCTCCTGGATCCAGCTGGATTCCTTCTCCTCCATCTGGCGCTGACCCGGCGCCGGATCCGACGTGGGTCCCACGCCCGTCCGGCCCCGGGCACGCCGAAGCCCCCGGACCCGGTCCGGGGGCTTCGGCACACGTCCGTACTTCGTCAGGTCGTACGGCGGACGCTCACGCGTGGGCCGTCAGGGCCGCCACCAGGAGCGGGGTCACCAGGCCGACCTGCCACGGGCGGGCGCCGTGACCGATGAGGGCCGCGGCGACCGTCTCCGGCGTCACCGGGGCCGGCGGCTCCCAGCAGACCCGGCGGACCGTGTCCGGGGTGATCAGGTTCTCCTGCGGCAGGTTCAGTTCCTCCGCGAGCGTCGACACCGCGGCGCGGGCGGCGGAGAGGCGGGCCGCGGCGGCCGGGTCCTTGTCGGCCCAGGCGCGCGGCGGCGGCGGACCCGCCACGGGCTGGCCCGGCTGCGGCAGCTCCGCCTCGGGCAGGGCCTTCGCCCGGTCCACGGCCGCCTGCCACTGCTCCAGCTGGCGCTTGCCCATCCGCTGGCCGTAGCCCGGCAGCGCCGACAGCGCGCCCGCGTTCGGCGGCAGCGCGAGGGCGGCCTCCACGATCGCGGAGTCGCTCAGCACCTTGCCGGGGGAGACGTCACGCCGCTGCGCCACCCTGTCCCGGGCCGTCCACAGTTCCCGGACCACCGCCATCTGGCGGCGCCTGCGCACCTTGTGCATGCCGGAGGTGCGGCGCCACGGGTCCTTGCGCGGCGGGGCCGGCGGGGCCGAGGAGATGGCGTCGAACTCCTCCAGCGCCCAGCCCAGCTTCCCCTGCCGGTCGAGCTCCTTCTCCAGCGCGTCGCGCAGGTCGACGAGGAGCTCCACGTCGAGCGCGGCGTAGCGCAGCCAGGGCTCGGGCAGCGGGCGGGTGGACCAGTCGACGGCGGAGTGGCCCTTCTCCAGGGCGTAGCCGAGGACGGACTCGACCATCGCGCCGAGGCCGACCCGGGGGAAGCCCGCGAGGCGTCCGGCGAGTTCGGTGTCGAAGAGCCGCGTGGGCACCATGCCTATGTCACGCAGGCACGGCAGGTCCTGGGTCGCGGCGTGCAGGATCCATTCGGTGCCGGTCAGCGCCTCGCCGAGGGCCGACAGGTCGGGGCAGCCGACCGGGTCGATGAGCGCGGTGCCCGCGCCCTCGCGGCGGAGCTGGACGAGATAGGCGCGCTGCCCGTAGCGGTAGCCGGAGGCGCGCTCGGCGTCCACGGCCACGGGGCCGCGGCCGGCGGCGAAGGCGGCGACCACCTCGGCGAGGGCCTCGTCGGTCGCCACGACGGGCGGAATGCCCTCGCGGGGTTCGAGCAACGGGATCGGCAGCCCATTCGCAGGGACGTCGTCGTCCGAGGGGGCGCCCCCGGTGGTTCGCAGCGCTGTGTCGCTTGCGGTGTCTTGGGCGTCGGTCACCTGTCAAGGGTATCTGCGAATGGCAAGCACCCGCCGACGGAACGGCCGGAACGGCCCGTGTGGCCGGAACGGCCTGGTGGGGCCGCACCGGCCACACGGGACGGAACGTTCCGTCGACAGGTGACGGTCCTTCGTCGAGCCCGTCGGCCCTCAGGGGGTCGACCGGCTCAGTGGATGATCCCGGTGCGCAGGGCCACGGCGACCATGCCGGCCCGGTCGCCGGTGCCCAGCTTGCGGGCGATGCGGGCGAGGTGGCTCTTCACGGTGAGGGCGGACAGGCCCATGGAGACGCCGATCGCCTTGTTGGACTGGCCCTCGGCCACCAGCCGGAGCACCTCGACCTCGCGGCCGGAGAGCTCGCGGTAGCCGCCCGGGTGGCTCGGGGCACCCGGGGGGCGGCGGTGGCCGAGGCGGGCGGCCGCGGAGCCGATGGGGGCGGCGCCGGGGCGGGTGGGGTGGCCGATGTTGGTGCGCGTACCGGTGACGACATAGCCCTTGACACCGCCGGCGAGCGCGTTGCGCACGGCGCCGATGTCGTCGGCGGCCGACAGGGCGAGGCCGTTGGGCCAGCCTGCCGCCCTGGTCTCGGACAGCAGGGTGAGCCCGCTGCCGTCCGGGAGGTGGACGTCGGCCACGCAGATGTCGCGCGGGTTGCCGACGCGGGGACGGGCCTCCGCGATGGACGACGCCTCGATGACGTCGCGCACCCCGAGCGCCCACAGGTGGCGGGTGACGGTGGAGCGGACGCGTGGGTCGGCCACGACGACCATGGCCGTCGGCTTGTTCGGGCGGTAGGCGACCAGGCTTGCGGGCTGCTCGAGGAGAACGGACACCAGGCCTCCTGGAAAGGGGGTGCGGGACGGAGCCGGCTCGGGGAAGAAGCCGGGGGCGAACCCGTGCTGTGATGGGGTCACTGACTCCTTCGGCAGCTGGGCCGCCCGCCTTTAGGGAAAGATCACGATTTGGTGAGTAACAATTGGGGCAATTCGGACGCGTGATCGATCATCGTACGAGCCGTACGTGCTCCGCGGCCGTTTCTGTCCGGAAATCGACGTTACGAGCGGGGCGGTACGGCTATGGCTGCTGAGGCCCCCGCCGCTGGGGCAGCGAGACGACCCCCGCACCCGACGTCGTCCCCGCCCCCGGATCGGCCGACGCCGGCGGCAGCCCCGCGATCTGGCACAACAGGTCGCACCAGGCCGCCAGGTGCGCGCCCGTGTCCGGCACCCCCGACGACCCCTCCCGGGGCGTCCACGAGGCCCGGATCTCGATCTGGGTCGCCGGCCGCCGCTCGGCGAGACCCCCGAAGTAGTGCGAGCCGGCCATCGTGACGGTCCCGCTCGCCTCCCCGTACGCCAGACCGCGGGCCTCGAACGCCCCGGTCAGCCAGGACCAGCAGACCTCAGGCAGCAGCGGATCCGCGGCCATCTCCGGCTCCAGCTCGGCCCTGACCAGCGTCACCAGCCGGAACGTGCCCTTCCAGGCCTCGTGCCCCGCCGGGTCGTGGAGCAGCACCAGGCGCCCGTCCGCCAGATCGTCCTCGCCGTCCACCACGGCCGCCTCCAGGGCGTACGCGTACGGCGCGAGCCGCTGCGGCGGCCGGGTCGGATCGACCTCGATCTCCGGCCGCAGCCGGGCCGAGCGCAGCCCCTCGACCGCCCGCTCGAACGCGGGAGGCACCGGGTCGGTCTCCGTGGGGTCCACCCTGTCGCCCGCCGTCTTCTCCGTCCCTCGAATGCCGTCGGAATGATCGGAAAAATGTCCCTGAGCCGCAGCCATGCGGGGAAGAGTAGGCGGAACGGGGCCCGTGCGCAGGGAGGGACACCCTCGCCGGGCGAGCGGCTTCTCGCCACATGCGAAGATTCTGGGCGTGAGCGCCATTGACAGCCCGAAGGGCCAGCAGACGAAGCACCAGCCGCAGACGTACGACTCCGCGTTCCTGAAGGCGTGCCGCCGCGAGGCCGTGCCGCACACGCCGGTCTGGTTCATGCGGCAGGCCGGGCGGTCCCTGCCCGAGTACCTCAAGGTCCGCGAGGGCATCCCCATGCTCGAGTCGTGCATGCGGCCCGAGCTGGTCACCGAGATCACCCTGCAGCCGGTGCGCCGCCACAAGGTCGACGCGGCCATCTACTTCAGCGACATCGTCGTCCCGCTGAAGGCCATCGGCATCGACCTCGACATCAAGCCCGGCGTGGGCCCCGTCGTCGCCGACCCGATCCGCACCCGCGCCGACCTCGCCCGGCTGCGCGACCTGACCCCCGAGGACGTCCACTACGTCACCGAGGCCATCGGGATGCTCACCGGCGAACTCGGCGCCACCCCGCTCATCGGCTTCGCCGGCGCGCCCTTCACCCTCGCGAGCTACCTCGTCGAGGGCGGCCCGTCCCGCAGCCACGAGCACACCAAGGCACTCATGTACGGCGACCCGCAGCTGTGGGCCGACCTGCTGGACCGCCTCGCCGAGATCACCTCCGCCTTCCTCAAGGTGCAGATCGAGGCCGGCGCCTCCGCCGTGCAGCTCTTCGACTCCTGGGTGGGCGCCCTGGCCCCCGCCGACTACCGCCGCTCGGTCATGCCGGCCTCGGTGAAGGTCTTCGACGCGGTCGCCTCGTACGGCGTCCCGCGCATCCACTTCGGCGTGGGCACCGGCGAGCTGCTCGGCCTCATGGGCGAGGCCGGCGCGGACGTCGTCGGTGTCGACTGGCGCGTCCCGCTCGACGAGGCCGCCCGCCGGGTCGGCCCCGGCAAGGCCCTGCAGGGCAACCTCGACCCGGCCGTCCTCTTCGCCTCGCGCGAGGTCGTCGAGGCCAAGACGGACGAGGTCCTGGCCGCCGCGAAGGACCTGGAGGGGCACGTCTTCAACCTGGGCCACGGCGTCATGCCGGCCATGGACCCGGACGCGCTGACCCGCCTGGTCGACTACGTGCACACCCGCACCGCCGTCTGATCCGCCCCGGCCGTCCCCCGCACCGCGGGGGACGGCCCCGGGCGTCAGCCCGCCGCCCGCACCGCGGCCACCGCCTTGCGGGCCGCCACCAGGACCGGGTCCCACACCGGCGAGAACGGCGGCGCGTACCCCAGGTCCAGGGCCGTCATCGCCTCCACCGTCATCCCCGCGGTGAGCGCCACCGCCGCGATGTCCACGCGCTTCCCCGCACCCTCGCGGCCCACGATCTGCACCCCGAGCAGCCGCCCGGTGCGCCGCTCCGCCAGCATCTTCACGGTCATCGGGGCCGCCCCCGGGTAGTAGCCCGCCCGGCTCGTCGACTCGATCGTCACCGACACGTACTGCAGCCCCACCGCCCGGGCGTCCTTCTCCCGCAGCCCCGTCCTGGCGATCTCCAGGTCGCAGACCTTCGACACCGCCGTGCCGACCACACCGGGGAAGGTCGCGTAGCCGCCGCCCACGTTCGAGCCGATCACCTGGCCGTGCTTGTTGGCGTGGGTGCCCAGCGGGACGTACCGCTCCCGCCCCGACACCAGGTCGAGGACCTCCACGCAGTCACCGCCCGCCCAGATGTTCCCCTGCCCGCGCACCCGCATCGACAGATCCGTCAGCAGCCCCTCGTGCGCGCCCAGCGGCAGCCCCGCCGACCGCGCCAGCGAGGTCTCCGGCACCACGCCCATGCCGAGGACCACCACGTCCGCCGGGTACTCGCCCGTCTCCGTCGCCACCGCCCGGACCCGGCCCCCCTCGCCGGTGAGGATCTTGGTCACCGGCGAGGAGCCCACCGTCGTGATGCCCAGGCCGTCCATCGCCGCGTGCACCAGACGCCCCATGTCCGGGTCGAGCGTCGCCATCGGCTGCTCGCCCCGGTTCAGGACCGTCACCTCGAAACCGCGGCCGAGCAGCGCCTCCGCCATCTCCACCCCGATGTACCCGGCGCCCACGACCACCGCCCGGCGGCCCCGGGCCAGCCCCAGCGAGTCGAGCAGCGCCTGCCCGTCGCCCAGGGTCTGCACCCCGTGCACCCCCGGGGCGTCGATGCCCGGCAGTGGCGGGCGCAGCGGCCGGGCGCCGGTCGCGATCACCAGCTTGTCGAAGCCGGTCCACCCCTCCGCGCCCGACTCCAGGTCCCGGGTGCGCACGCGCTGCCCGTCCACGTCGAGCGCGGTCACCTCGGTGCGCATCCGCAGGTCGATCTCCCGGGCCCGGTGCTCCTCGGGGCTCCGGGCGATCAGCTCGTCCCGGTCGGCGACCTCGCCGCCGACCCAGTACGGGATGCCGCAGGCCGAGTAGGAGCTGAAGCGCCCCCGCTCGAACGCGACGATCTCCAGCTCCCCGCGCCCCTTGAGCCTGCGTGCCTGGGAGGCGGCGGACATGCCCGTCGCGTCACCGCCGATGACCACCAGTCGTTCCGTCATGCGACCACGCTACGACGGGCGGTGGGTCAGGGGGTGTCCCCCTGCTCGCCGACGGCCTCGGGGGTCCTGTCCGCGTCGGCGACGGGCCGCCGCGGAGGGGCCGGCCAGGCCCCCGACGCCGGCCCGGGGACCGGCTCCGGCTTCGCCCGCCGGGGCAGCCGCGGCCGGAGCACCCACCGCCACACCGCGTACGCCAGCGCGAGCAGCGCCAGCCACGGCGCGATCGCCGCGAGCACCACCAGCGTCCAGGCGAGCGCCGCCACCAGCGCGTCCCAGCCGCCGCCCAGCGCGTCCAGGAAGCCGGGCCGGTCCTCGTCCCCGGCAGGGGCCCCGGACTCCGGCTCCGTCAGCTCCAGGGTGATCGTCGCCAGCGTCGTACGGTCCTTCAGCGCGGCCTGCTGGGCGAGCAGCGACTCCAGGTCCGCCTGGCGGCGGCTCAGCTCGCCCTCCAGCGTGACCACGTCGCCCAGCCGCGTGGCCTTGTCCATCAGGGCCCGCACCCGCGCCACGCTCGCCCGCTGGGTGGCGATCCGGCTCTCCACGTCCACCACCTGGCCGGTGACGTCCTTCGCGTCCGCCCTGCGCGACAGCAGCCTGCCCGCGCCCGCCAGTTCGGCGAGGACGGAGTCGTACCGCTCCTGCGGGACGCGCAGCACGACCCGCGAGGTGACATGGGTGTCGTCGACGCGCTCGGTCGTCTCGTTCTCGACGTGGCCGCCCGCGCCCGCCGTCACCCGCCGGGCCGAGGCCAGCGCCTTCCCGGCGTCCTTCACCTCGACGGACAGCTCGGCGGTCCGGATCACGTGCTGCGGCTCCTGGACCGGCGCCCGGGTCCCCTCCCTGCCGTCGGCCGCCTTGTCGGCCCCGGCGGCGCCCGCCGCCCCGGAGGCGTCGTAGGCGGGCTTCTCCTGGCTCGGGTCCTTGGCGTCGGCCGACGCGGTGTCGGCGCCGCCGCTCCCGGCGCAGCCGGTCAGGAAGAGGGTTCCCGCCAGCAGCGCCCCGGCGGCGGCCCTCGCCGTGCCCCGGCGCGTACCCCGTCTCCTACCCGGGTCCGAACCCCGTCTCGTACCGCGTGCCGTCTCCCGCATGGACAACCCCCCAAGGTCGTGGTGTGCGCTGCTCGTTGGACGTGCCGGCCCGGCGGCGGGTTGCCGTCCGACGGTCGCGAAGGGGTCACGGTCCGGCCTCGGAACGGAAGCGCGTGGGCGATTTGAGAGAGTGGTCCCATGAACGCGAACGCGCAGACCACGGGCGGACCGGACGTCGTCGTCGTCGGAGGCGGCATCGCCGGCCTGGCCGCAGCCCACCGCCTCGTCACGTCCGGCGCGCGGGTCACCCTCCTGGAAGCCGGCGACCGGCTGGGCGGCAAGCTCCTCGCCGGGGAGATCGCGGGCGCCCCCGTCGACCTCGGCGCCGAGTCCCTGCTCGCCCGCCGCCCCGAGGCCCTCGCGCTCGCGGAGCGGGTCGGCCTCGCCGACCGGTTCCAGGCCCCCGCCACCACCACCGCCTCCGTCTGGTCCCGCGGCGAACTGACCCCCATGCCCAAGGGGCACGTCATGGGCGTCCCCGCGGACGGCCGCGCCGTCGAGGGACTCCTCTCCGAGGAGGCCGTCCGCCGCGTCGCCCGTGACGCGGAACTCCCGCCGACCGAGATCGGCGAGGACATCGCCATCGGCGCGTACGTCGCCGAGCGCATGGGCCACGAGGTCGTCGACCGCCTCGTCGAACCCCTCCTCGGCGGGGTCTACGCGGGCGACGCCTACCGCATCTCCATGAAGGCCGCCGTCCCCGCCCTCTTCGAGGCCGCCCGCAGCCGGCCCACCCTCGCCGAGGCCGTCCGCGCCGTCCAGCGCGCCGGTGCCGCCACCCCGAGCGACGCGGCCGGCGCCGGCACCGGACTCGGCGGCGCGGCCTTCGCCGGCATCCGCGGCGGCGTCGGCACCCTGCCCGGGGCCGTCGCCGACGCGATCCGCGCCGCCGGCGGCGACATCCGCACCGGCACCCCGGTCACCGCGCTGCGCCGCACCGGCCCGCACGGCTGGCAGGTCGTCACCCCCGAGATGGTCCTCACCGCCGACGCCGTCGTCCTCGCCACCCCCGCCGGACCCGCCGCCGCGCTGCTCGCCTCCGCCGCGCCCGCCGCCTCCGCCGAGCTCGCCGCCGTCGAGTACGCCTCGATGGCCCTGGTCACCCTCGCCTTCCGCCGCACGGACGTGACCGGCCTGCCCGGATCCGGGTTCCTCGTGCCCCCCGTCGACGGGCACACCATCAAGGCGTCCACCTTCTCCAGCCAGAAGTGGGCCTGGGTCGCCGAATCCGCCCCGGACCTCTTCGTGCTGCGCACCTCCGTCGGCCGGCACGGCGAGGAGGAGCAGGTGCACCGCGAGGACGCCGACCTCGTCGACGTCTCCCTCAAGGACCTCGCCGCCGCCACCGGCCTCGCCGCCCGCCCGGTCGCCTCCACCGTGACCCGCTGGATCGGCGGCCTGCCGCAGTACCCGGTCGGCCACCTCGCCCGGGTCGCCCGGGTCCGCACGGCCGTCGCGGCGCTGCCCGGACTGCGCCTCGCGGGCGCCGCGTACGAGGGCGTCGGCATCCCCGCGTGCATCGCCTCGGGCCACCGCGCCGCCGACGAGATCATCGCCACGTCGCAAACCACCGACCCTGGTGCAGGGCACTCTTCGTGACGGGCGAGAATAGGCGTATGAGTGCGCCCGAAAAGATCCCGAACGCCGGTAAGAAGGCGAAGGACCTCAACGAGGTCATCCGCTACACCCTGTGGTCCGTCTTCAAGCTGCGCGACAACCTTCCCGAGGACCGCGCCGGCTACGCCGACGAGGTCCAGGAGCTGTTCGACCAGCTCGCGGCCAAGGACATCACGATCCGCGGCACGTACGACCTCTCCGGTCTGCGCGCCGACGCCGACGTGATGATCTGGTGGCACGCCGAGACGAGCGACGAGCTCCAGGAGGCGTACAACCTCTTCCGCCGTACCCGTCTGGGCCGCGCCCTGGAGCCGGTCTGGTCGAACATGGCGCTGCACCGCCCGGCCGAGTTCAACAAGTCGCACATCCCGGCCTTCCTGGCCGACGAGACCCCCCGCGACTACGTCTCGGTCTACCCCTTCGTGCGCTCCTACGACTGGTACCTGCTGCCGGACGAGGACCGCCGCCGGATGCTCGCCGACCACGGCAAGATGGCCCGCGGCTTCCCGGACGTGCGCGCCAACACGGTCGCCTCGTTCTCGCTCGGCGACTACGAGTGGATCCTGGCCTTCGAGGCCGACGAGCTGCACCGCATCGTCGACCTGATGCGCCACCTGCGGGCCTCCGAGGCGCGGATGCACGTCCGCGAGGAGATCCCGTTCTACACCGGCCGCCGCAGGAGCGTGGCGGACCTGGTGGCCGGCCTGGCCTGACGGCCCGGCCCACCGAACTCGGTCACCGCCCCGCGTCCAGCCGGGCGGCGACCCCTCGACCCGGAAGATCAGACGGCCTGCGGAACTCCGCCTGCCGCTCCAGCGACACCGGGTCCGGCTCCGGGTGCGGCGCGCATGACGCGCGCCGCACCGGCGTCCCTCCCCGCGGCTCCGCCGTCCCGCCGGGCACGGCCCCCGTGAGCAGATAGCGCTCCAGGTAGCCGTTCACACACGCGTTGCTCCCGCCGCCGATGCCGTGGGTCCCCGCGTCCCGCTCGGTCACCAGCGCCGCCCCCCACAGCCTGCGCTCCAGCTCCCGCGCCCCTTCGTACGGCGCCGCCGCGTCCCGCTCGGCCGCCAGGATCAGCACCGGCGGCAGCACCCCGGGACCCGTCCGCACGTCCAGCGGCCGCTGCCGCGGCGCCTTCCAGTACGCGCAGGGCAGATTGGCCCACACGTTGTCCCAGGTCTCGAACGGGGCCAGCTGCGCGAGCCGGGTGTTGTCCCGGTCCCACCGCGCGAAGTCCTCCGGCCACGGGGCGTCGTTGCACTCCACCGCCGTGTACACGGCGGCCGCGTTCCCCGGATCGCCGGCCTCCGCCTCCCCGCTGTGGGGCGACTCGGCGGGCCCGGCCTGGGCGACCAGCGGTTTCGCGTCGCCCTTCAGGTACGCCCCGAGGGCGCCCGCCCGGGCCGGCCAGAAGCGGTCGTCGTACAGCGCCTGGAGCATCGCCCCGTGCAGCTGCCCGGGGCCGACCTTCCCGCCCGCCGGGGCCGCCGCCAGCTCGGCCCGGACCTTCTCGTAGTTCTCGCCGACCTCGCCCGCCGTCGCGCCCAGGCCGTACACGGTGTCGTGCTTCGCCGCCCAGGTGCGGAAGTCGGCCCAGCGGCGCTCGAAGGCGAGGGACTGGTCGAGGTTGTTGGCGTACCAGATCTGCCGCGGCGCCGGGTTCACCGGCGCGTCGAAGACCATCCGGCGCACCCGGTGCGGGAAGAGCGTCGCGTACAGGGCGCCGAAGTACGTGCCGTAGGAGGCGCCCATGTACGTGAGCCGGGGCTCGCCGAGCGCGGCCCGCAGGACCTCCAGGTCGCGGGCGTTGTTGAGCGAGTGGTAGTGCCGCAGGGCCGCGCCCGTGCGGCGGGCGCAGCCCTGGGCGTAGGTCGTGGCACGGGCGGTGCGCTCCTTCTTGAAGACCTCCGAGGGCAGCGTCGGCGCGAGCGTCGGCCCCTTCGCCCGGTCGGCCGGGTCCTGGCAGGAGACCGGCGCCGAGCGGCCCACCCCGCGCGGGGCGTAGCCGACCAGGTCGTAGGCCCCGGCGATCCGCTGCCACGCGGGGAGCCCGGCGGCGAGCGGGAAGTACAGGGAGGAGGCGCCCGGCCCGCCCGGGTTGTAGACCAGCGCGCCCTGCCGCCCGTCGGCCGGGCCGGTGGCCCGGGTGCGGCTGACGGTGAGCGGGATGCGGGTGCCGTTCGGGTCCGCGTAGTCGAGGGGCACCCGCACGGTGCCGCACTCGACGGGGGCCGGCAGGTGCTCGGCCGCCGGGCACGCCCCGAAGCGGATGCCCTCGGCGGCGGCGGCCCGCACGGCGACCTGGGTGCCCCGGGCCTCTGCGGGCGGTGCGTCGAGCCCCGGCGCGGCGACGGCGGGGGCCACGGCGCCCGGCGCGACCAGGGCGGGGGCGACGAGGGCGGACAGCAGGAGCGTGTGCAGCGCGACGGACCTCATCGGCGCTTCCCTTCTAGCCACGGCAGCGTGACGACCAAGGGACCTCGGCGCGCGGGCGAAGTAAAGGACCTACACCGGGTGTTGCCTGTCATGTACCCGAAAGGCGGCACGCAGCTCGGGCTCCAGGACCCCGGTGCCCCGCTTCGCGAGCGCCGTCAGCGGGTCGGCCAGGGACAGCCCGGCGAGCAGCCGCCTGCCCGCCGGCGAGGCCCAGCACGCGTAGCCGGGCGCGTCGGCGCGGGCGATCAGCAGACAGAGCCCCGCCGCCACCAGCGGCAGCGAGAACCCGGCGACCACCGGCCCCCGCTCGCCCGCCGGGACGAGCAGCCCGGCACCCGCCCCGAGCACCGCGGTCAGCAGGAACGCCGCCCGCACCGCCCGCGCACCCGATGCCACCGAGCGGCGCGCGTCCTCCGGCAGCGCGAGTCCGCGCGCGACCAGGCCGGCCGCCAGCGCCCGTACGCTCGCGTCGTCGGCGACCAGCGGCCGGACCGCCGGGATCCGCGACTGCCCGTCCGGGCCGATCGCGCCGAGCACCGCGCGCTCCAGCTCGTCCCGGCCGCCCGTGTCGGCCACCACGGTCGCCCAGCCGGTGTGCGCGAGCAGCAGCAGCCGGGCCCGGTGCATGGAGACCAGGGTGAGATCGGTGACCCGCAGCGGACCGCCCGCGAGATACGCCGCCTCGCAGACGCTGAGCCCGCCGCCGTCCCCGGCCGCCCGCGCGTCGCCCGCGACGGCGGCCCGGCACACCCGGGCGCAGCTGACGCCGGTGACGACGAAGGCGACGAGGAGCAGCGGGACCCAGACCATGACCCGGTTGTACGGGAGGAGCGGGCACCCCGCCACCGGAACGGCCGAGCGGGCGCTCAGGAACTGCTGCCGCAGGAGCTGCTGCTCGACGAGCAGGAGCTGGAGCCGGAGGAGCACGAGCTGGACGACGAGGAGGAACAGGAGCTGCCGCCTCCGGAGGAGCACGAACCTCCCCCGCCCGAGCAGGACGAGCCGCCCGAGTCGCCGGAGCCGCCCGAACAGGAGCCACCGCTGCCGCAGCCGCCCCCTCCGCCGCTGTCGCCGCCGGCCGCCGCCGCGCACCACATGACCGGCAGGAAGGCGGAGTCGTCCGACGAGGAGGACGAGCCGGCACGCCGGTGACCGCGGGGGAACGGCGGCGCGGCGCGGAACCGGGCCGCCGTCGCCAGCTGCTCCCGCAGCACCGGGTCGGGCAGCGCCCGCAGCCCGTGCAGGGCGACGAGCGTGCCCGGGTCGGCGAGGTGCGCGTGCCGACGCCGGTACGCGGAGACGGCGGCGTGCCCCGCGGACGACACGCGGCCCGACGCCGACGCCCCGCACACCACGGCGGTGATCAGCACCCCGGCGATCACCGGCAGCACCTTCAGGATGAACGGCACCGGCGTGTCCCCCGCCGCGAACTGCCCGATGGTGACGACCAGGGCGACCGGCACCATGGCCACGGCCGCGATGCCCAGACCGACGCACCAGCGGACCACCCGCCGCCGCGCGGCGGGCACCGCGATCAGACCGCGCGCCGCGAGCGCGTCGCCGGTCTCCTGGACCGCAGGGTGCCGCATGACGGCGAACCGCAGCGTGGCCAGGGCGCCGTGCGGGGCGGCCGCGAGCTCCTGGAGCACCGCCCGCTCGACGGGGTCGTGCGCGGTGGGCCGCAGGACCTGGACGATGCCGGGGCCGCCGACCGCGATCCGGCCGTCGCCGTGCAGGGAGGCGAGGGCGCTGTCGACGGCCCTGGCCGGGCCGCCGTTCAGGAACGCGACCTCGTAGCGGTCGTGGACGGCGCCGCCCGGGCCGCGCCGGCCGCGCCGCGACAGGACGATGAGCCAGGCGACGGCGGCGAGGCCGACGCCGTAGAAGATGACGACGGACGTGCTCACGGCCGCTTCACCCCTTTCCGAGAGCGGTACGGACGCGGTGTGCGAGGCGCGCGGCGGGACCCGGCGGGCGGATGCCCGCCCGCTCCCGCCACCAGCCGGTGAGGGCGCGGCGGGCCGCCGGGTCCTCCGGGCGGCCCGCGACGAGCAGCCCCTCGACGAAGTCGAGGGCGTCGTGCCGGTAGCCGTCGGTCATGGGCCGGTTCCTGGCGTACGAGAGGAACGCGGAACGGTACTCCTCACCGAGGATCTCCGGCAGCTCGGGCGCGACCTTGGCCACGACGTCCGCCCGCTTCGCGGCGAGCGCCCGGCTCTGCACCCCGAGTCGCCGCACGTCGAAGCCCTCCGGCGCGGGCGTCCCGGCCACCAGCGCCGACAGCAACGCCGCCTGCGCGAGCCCGACCCGCTGGCGGGCGCCCGCGGCGGCCGCGGACGCGGTGGCCGCGGACGCGGTGGCGGGGCGCGGCTCCGCGCTCGCCATCGGCTCCGCACCCCGCGGCGCGGGCACCGGCACACGTACCGGCATCGCCCCGCCCGAGACCCGGGCTCCGGCTCCGATGAGCAGGGGGCGCGGGCGGGCCGTGGCCACCGTCGTACGGATGGCGGCGAGTTCGGCGGCCAGCTCCGCCGGGGCCGGGAAGCGGTCGTCCCGTTCGAGCAGCACGCCCGGCGGGGAGACCCGCGAGGCGAGGTCGGCGAGGACGTCGAGCACGGGCTGGGACACCGGGTGCGCGTGGGTGTCGTGCCAGACCCCGTCGCGCTCCAGACCGCCCGCCACGTGCACGTACGCGATGGCCTCGACCGGCAGCTCCGACAGCGCCCGCGCCGGGTCCTCGCCGCGGTTGACGCGGTTGGTGTGCAGGTTGGCGACGTCGATGAGGAGCCGTACCCCCGTACGCTCCACCAGTTCCGCGAGGAACTGCCCCTCCGTCAGCTCCTCGCCCGGCCAGGAGACCAGGGCCGCGATGTTCTCCAGGGCCAGCGGCACCGGCAGGGCGTCCTGCGCGATCCGGACGTTCTCGCACAGCACGTCCAGCGCGTCCCGGGTCCGGGGCACGGGCAGCAGGTGCCCCGCCTCCAGGAGCGGCGTCGCGGTCAGCGGCCCCCCGGCCCGTACGAACGCGATGTGCTCCGTCACCAGCGGCGCGCCCAGCAGCTCGGCCTTCCGCGCCAGCCCCGCCAGCCGCCCCGCGTCCGGCCGCCCGGCTCCGCCGAGACCCAGCGAGACCCCGTGCGGCACGACGGTCACCCCGCGCGCCCGCAGCCGCTCCAGGGAGCCGGGCAGATGGTCGCCGCACAGGTTCTCCGCGACGACCTCCACCCACTCGACCCCGTCCAGCGCCTCGACCGCGTCCGCGATCTCGGGCCGCCAGCCGATGCCGATACCGAGTTCCTTCATGTCCCCCTCCTCCGGTCCCAGAGCTGATGGCCCGGAATCGGGCGTTCGAATCCGGACAGGGGGACGTTCAGAGCTTCATTTGAGGTTCCGGGTCAGAACAGCAGCTCCCCGGTGGGGAAGTTGGTACCGACCTGCACGCCCGGGGCGAAACCGCCGGCTCCGTCGCCCTTGAAGAAGAAGAGGTCCCCGAGGGTGTCGCGGGCGGTGTCGCGGGCGACCAGGTCCGGCTTGCCGTCGCCGTCCAGGTCGCCCGGGGCGGCGACGATGTCGTAGATCCCCCAACCGGAAGCGATCTCCCGGCGTTCCGTGAGGGTCCCGTCGCCCTTCCCCTCCTGCAGCCAGAGGTAGCCGACCTCGTCGACGGAGACGAGGTCGGGGGTGTTCGCGGCCGTGCCCGCCGAGTGGGCGAAGTCGCCCGCCACCACGTTCTGGTACATCGCCCAGTCGCCACTGGTGTCGGGGATCTGCGTCCGCGGCGCGTAGCCGTCCGCGCCCGTCCCCTTGTGGAGCCAGAGCAGGCCGTCGGTGCGGGTGATGAGGTCGGGGATGCCGTCACCGTCGAAGTCGCCGGGAGCGACGAGCAGGGTGTCGTTCTGGAAGCCGGTGCCGACCTGCCGGCGGGTGCTGCCGGAGACCGAGCCGTCCACCGCGCTGACGGGGTAGTGCCACAGGACGCCGGCCGCGTCGACGGCGGCGAGGGTCGTGCCCTGACGGGCGACGTGCTTCATGTCCCGCCAGCCGTAGCCGACCTTGCAGGGCTTGGCCAGAGCGGCGCTGTCACCGCTGGCGCGGCCCTCGTAGCGGTACAGCCCGCCGGCCGCGTCCCGGCGGTACACGGCACCCGGAGTGGCACCGTACGCCCCGCAGTCCGTCCAGTAGGCGGCGGCCCGCAGCGGCAGGTGGTCGGAGATCCACTGCCCGGTCCCCGGGACCTTCGGCTCCGCGGGCACGTCGCCGACCGCGCCGCGGAAGAACCGCGAGCTGAAGAAGGTGTAGTCCAGCTTCTGCACGCGGTTCTGGTGGGCCTTGTCGAACATGGTGTAGGCGCCCAGGCGGCATCGCACGATCCCGGGCGTCTTGCAGTTGCCGTACCCGGTGGTGTCGGAGACGTCGGTCTCGTCGGCCTCGATGAACCCGCCGTACGCACCGTCGCCGGTGGGGGCCTCGTAGAACCGGTTCAGCACGTCCCCCCACGGCGCGGAGTTGAAGTCACCGCTGAGGATCACGGGGATGCCGGCGTCCTCCCACGCCTTGGCCCGGGCGCTCAGGAGGTCGGCCTCCCGGGTCATCACCTGGTACCGCGCCGTCCGGTCCTTGTACAGGGCGACGGCCGTGTTGTACGCCGCGGTCTGCGCGGCGGTGGCGGGAGGGGTGGGAGGGGTGGGAGCCGTGGGGGCGCTCGCCGTGCCCCACCACAGGTGCACGGAGCAGGACCACGTCAGCCGGTTCTGCACCCAGGCCTTGATGCAGGGAGCCGTGATGTCCTCGGGGCTGTAGGGATCGACCGCCACCGGGCCGACGTCGCGCTGGATCGCCTCCTTCGTGTCCAGGACCAGGTCGGTCCCGTCGACGTAATGGCCCCTGACGAACTGGGCCATGCCGTAGCTGGGCGTGGTGCCCTTGGGGCCCGTGTCGACGCAGAGCTGCTTGCCGTCGGCGCCCTTGAGCTCGGCCTGGGGGACGGTCTCGACGTACCGGCCCGTGTACCCGCGCGGCGTGAGAGCGGTGTTCAGCTGGTTGTACTGATAGCTGCAGATCTCGACGAGGAAGACGTAGTCGGCGTTCCAGGCACTGCCCGTCTCCGCCACGATCGTGTCGACGCGGGCCTTGTTCTCCGCGGCGGTGACCAGGCACCCCTCGGTTCCGCCGCTGCCGCAGATGTTGTACGTGAACGTCTTGATCGGTGGTGCGGTGGACGCCGACACCACGTCCGCCGCCCGCGCCTGAGGCGCGGTCAGGACCGTCGCCGCGCATATGAAGGCCAATGAGGCCACGAAGGCTCTGAGCATCCCCAGTGTTCGCATGGAACCCCCCTGAGAGAAGTGACAGGAAAAGTTGAACGGTACGTGAACGTACCCTCGCCTCAGGGGGGCCGGGGGGCAGAGGCCGGGCGCTAGCCCGCCCGCAGGCCCAGCGCCGCGTACTCCGACACCACCGTGCATGAGCCCGGCGCGATCTCGGTGAAGCCGGCGTCGCGGACCACGGGCAGGTCGCCCGACGTGAGGCGGGACCAGTGCTCCGGGGGCGCGGTGCGCACCGCGAGCGGGAAGCCGGCTTCGCGCCAGGTCTTGCGGTCGGCGTCCGACAGGGCCCACCACAGCAGCTGCGCACCGTGGCCGGTCTGCGCCATCGTCTTGCCGGCGGACATGTCGAGTTCGGGGTTGAGCCACAGCACGGCCGAGCCCTCCGGCGCGGGACCCGGCTCGGCGGGGTCGTCCAGGTCGGTGCCCGAGACCTGGAGCTTGGCCAGCTCCTTGGGCCAGCCGTCCAGCGGGACCGGCGGGAAGACGCGTACCTCCGCGCCGTCGCCGCCCGTCACCGTGATGCCCGGCAGGGCCACGGCCCGGCGCCACTCGGCACCGCGCGCCCGGCGCACCACCTTGCGGATCCGGGCGTCCTGCCAGTCCGTCATGGCCTGCGCCCACTCGCCGTCTGCGTGCGACCGGTCGTCGGCCAGGATCTCCAGGACCGCGCGGGCGGAGGTCTCCAGCGCGTCGGTACGCGCCGGGGGAGCGTCGCGCTCGATGCGGACGACCAGGGGGAGGACGTACTGCGGCTTCTCGTCGCGGGGGTCGGCGGACGCGGCGGGCTCGGTGTCGTTGCTGCTCACCGGGCAAGTCTGCCACCGCCCCGCTCACCGCCCCCACGCCTTTCTTGTAGGAATGAGAGCTTCCGGGACAGGATGCCCTCCATGAAGAGTGATCTTTTCGCCAGTGAGCACCTCGCCGAGGCGGCGACGTTTCCGGGGATGACCCTCCAGAACGCCAAGTCGGTCAAGTACACCGTCCAGGGGGAGATGCAGGCCCTCCAGGGCTCGATGATCGCCTTCCGGGGGAACCTCCAGTTCGAGCACAAGAGCCAGGGCCTCGGCGGCCTGCTCAAGCGCGCCCTCACCGGGGAGGGCCTGCCGCTGATGACCGTCCGCGGCCAGGGCGAGGCGTGGTTCGCCCACGAGGCGCAGAACTGCTTCATCGTCGAGGTCGAGCCGGGCGACGCCCTGACCGTCAACGGCCGCAACGTGCTGTGCTTCGACTCGTCGCTCGCGTACGAGATCAAGACCGTGAAGGGCGCGGGCATCACCGGCGGCGGCCTCTTCAACAGCGTCTTCACCGGTCACGGCAAGATCGCCCTGATCTGCGAGGGCAACCCGGTCGTCATCCCGGTCACCCCCGACGCCCCGGTCCACGTCGACACCGACGCCGTCGTCGGCTGGAGCGAGCAGCTGCGCACCTCGCTGCACCGCTCGCAGTCCCTCGGCTCCATGGTGCGCGGCGGTTCCGGCGAGGCGGTCCAGCTGAAGCTGGAGGGCCAGGGCTTCGTCATCGTCCGCCCGAGCGAGCTCACCCCGCAGAAGAAGTCGGCCAACTGACCTCCGCCATGAGGCTGGAAGGCGTCGGCCGCCGCTACGGCCCGCGCGGACCCTGGGTGCTGCGCGAGGTGGGACTCGACCTGCCCGCCGGCACCCTCGCCCGCGTCACCGGCGGCAACGGCACCGGCAAGTCGACCCTCCTGCGCCTCCTCGCGGGCGTCGACGCGCCCAGCGCCGGCCGGATCGCCGCCCGTCCGCCGCGCACCGCGTACGTGCCCGAACGCTTCCCCGCCGCCCTCCCGCTCACCGCGACCGGCTACCTGGTCCACCTCGGCCGCGTCCAGGGCCTCACCGGCCGGGACGCCGCCGTGCGCGCGGGGCAGTGGCTGGCCCGCTTCGACGCGGCGCCCTACGCCGACACCCCGCTCGCCGAACTCTCCAAGGGCACCAGCCAGAAGGTGGCCGTCGCCCAGGCCCTGCTCGCCGACCCGGACCTGCTCGTCCTCGACGAGGCCTGGACGGGCCTCGACACCACCGCCCGCACGGAACTCGACCGCGCGGTGCGCGCCCGCGTCGCGGCGGGCGGCCGGGTCGTCTTCGTCGACCACGACCCGCGCCGACTGGCGGGGGAGGCGGACGCGGAGTACCGGGTGGCGGACGGCAGGGTCCACGGACCGGGGCCCCGCGCTGGACGTACGGAACCGGACGCCGCTCCCCGGGCCCGCGTGCGCGTCGGCGCCACCGGCGGCACGCCGCTCCCGCCCGGCCTCCCCGGCTCACCGGCGTACGCCCACGCCGGATCCGACGCGGCCCGGCTCACCGTCACCGTCGACGCCGCCCACTCCGACACCCTCCTGCGGGCGCTCCTGGACGCGGGCTGGCACATCGACGACCTGACCACCGAAGGCGTACGCCTGTGACCGCGCTGCTCCGCTACCAGGCCGCCCTGCTCCTGCGCTCCCAGCGCTGGCTGGCGCCCTTCCTCCTGTACGCGGTCTTCGTCGGAGTCGGCGTCAACGCGGGGGAACCCGTGCTCGGCGCCCTCGGCTACACGGTGGCGGGCCTGGTCCCGATCGGCGCCTGGGCGGTCCGCATCTGCCTCGGCCAGGAACCCCCGGCCGCCCGCGCCGTGACCGCCGCGGCCGCCGGTCGTACCCGCGCCCACCTGGCGGCGATCCTGACCGGCACCGCCGCCACCCTGTTCGTCGGCGCCGTCGCGGTCGTGACCGTCACCGCCCTGAGCGGGCACCGCGGGGTCTCCCCGCTCGCGGCCGGGGCGGAGGGCCTCCTCGCGGCGACCGTCTGCGTCCTGACCGGCACCGCCGTGGGCGCCCTGACGACCCGCCCCCTGGTCGCCTCCCGCGGCTGGTCCCTGACGACGCTCCTCCTCGGCTCCCTCCTCGCCCTCGTCACGACGGGCTCCCCGGCCAAGGCGGCCGTCTCGCCGCTCGTCACCGCCGCGCACACCGCCACCGTCAGCTGTCCGTGGCCGGCCCTGGCGGGCGCGCTGGTCCTGGGCGCGGCGGCGGTGGGGGTGGCGTGCCGGGCGACGGCGTGGTGGGAGTAGGACTCCGGGCCGGTCAGCGGCTCATCAGTTCCGAGACCTTCACGAAGCGGTAGCCCTTCGCACGGAGCTCCGGGACGATGCGGCGGATCGCCTGTTCGGTGACCGGGGCGGCGCTGCGGGTGCAGTGCATGACGACGAGGGAGCCGGGCTTCACGCCCTCCAGGACCTGGTCCGCGACCGCGTCCGGGTCCTTCGCGAAGGCGTCGCCGCTGACCACGTCCCACTGGACGGCGGTGACGCCGAGGGGGGTGAGTGCGCGCAGGGCGTCGTCGTCGTAGCAGCCGCCGGGGAAGCGGAAGTACGGGACCACGTGGGTCGCCCCGGCGTCGCGGAAGGCGTCGAAGGCGCGTTGGACGTCGGCGGCCATGTCGGGCGCGGCCACGGTCGGGAGGCCGTAGCAGGGGGTCGCGAAGGCGTAGTGGCTGTAGGAGTGGTTGGCGATCTCGAAGCGGGGGTCGTTGCCGAGGGAGCGGGCCTGGTCCGGGTACTCCTCGGCCCAGCGGCCCGTCATGAAGACCGTCGCGTCGACCTCGAGGCGGCGCAGGGTCGCGATGAGCTGCGGGTTGTCGAAGTGTTCGCCCCGTGCGGCGCGCGGGCCCTGGTCGGCCGTCATGTCGGCGTCGAAGGTGAGGGCGACGACCTTCTCCGCCGACGCCGCCCGGCCCGTGCGGTGCGTGTACACGCGGGTCAGGCCGTTCGGGCCCGGCGCCAGGGTCGGCGGCACCTTCGGGGCCGGGGCCGCCGGGTGGCCGGGCCGGGCCGGTGTGGCGGACCCCGGTGCGTGCGGGCTCGGTGCGGTGCTCTTCGCGGGTGCGGCGGCGGGCGCTGCTGCGGGCGGTGCGGCCGCGCCCCCGTCGCAGCCGACGAGAACGGCGCCCAGAAGGGCAAGCGCCGACAGCTTTCGTACAGAAATGGTCACCCAGGGAAATTAACCGATCATTGGGTGAGCAATCGCCTCCGGCACTCCGCCACGTCGAAGTCGCCCTTCGGGTACTGCGGGTCCAGCTCCGCCAGGTGCTCCCCGAGCAGGGTGCTGATCGCCCAGTTGCGGTACCACTTGCGGTCCGCCGGGACCAGGTACCAGGGCGCCGCCTCCGTCGAGCAGCGCTCCAGGGCGATCTCGTACGCCTCCTGGTACGCCGGCCACAGCTCCCGCTCCTCGATGTCGCCCGGGTTGAACTTCCAGTGCTTCTCCGGGTTGTCCAGGCGCTCCAGGAGCCGGGCCCGCTGCTCCTCGTACGACACGTGGAGGAAGACCTTGACGAGGGTGACGCCGTCCTCGGTCAGCGCCTTCTCGAACGCCCCGATCTCGGCGTAGCGGTCCTCCAGCTCCGGTCCCGGGGCCAGCGAGCGGACCCGGGCGATGAGCACGTCCTCGTAGTGCGAACGGTCGAAGATGCCGATCTCGCCGGGGCGGGGGAGCGCCTGGGTGACGCGCCAGAGGAAGGGGTGCGCCTTCTCCTCCGGCGTCGGGGCCTTGAAGGCCCGGATGCGGCAGCCCGAGGGGTTGAAGTGCCCGATCACGTGCTTGACCGTGCCCCCCTTGCCGCTCGTGTCCATGCCCTGGAGCACGAGGAGCAGACGTCTCCGGTCGCCCGCCGTGCTCGCCGCGTACAGGCGTTCCTGGAGGGTGGCCAGGGCCGGGGCCAGCTCCGCGACGGCCGCCGATCCGGCCGCCTTGTTCCTCGGACCGCCCGGGGTCGCGGCGGCGTCGTAGGAGGCGAGGTCGATCCGCCCGCCCACCGGGACCTTCAGCAGCTCGCGCAGGGACGCGGTCCCGTTCGCCGACGCCTCCGCTCCTCGGTTCTTCTTCTTCGGCATCTCGGGCCCTTCCTCACGTCGATCGGCGCACCTTCACCGATCGTGCGCGTCCAGGGCCGGGGCCACCACCGCGAACGCCCGGTCGAGCAGCCCCATCGGGTCCTCCGCCGCCTCGCTCTCGCTCCACCCCTGGAGCGCCACCCGGAACGCGACCAGCGCCGTGCCCGAGGCCAGTCGCGGGCGCGGGTCCGCCGTCACGTCGAGGCCCTCGCGGCGGGCCAGCTCCCGGGCCAGCGTCTCCTGCCAGGCGGCCTGCCGCTCCAGGAAGCGGGCCAGCAGCGCGGGCGTACCGAGGATCAGCTGGACCACGCGCAGCGCCCGGGCCGCGTGGTCCGGGTGCCGGTCGGTGCAGGCCAGCAGCGGGACCGCGACGGCGTGCCGCAGCGACCGCGACGGGGGCTCCCCGGCGGGGCGTTCCGCGAGCGCCGCGTGGATGTCGGCGCCCATGCCGGACAGGAACCGGACGACCACGTCCTCCTTGGACGCGAAGTAGCGGAAGAAGGTCCGCTTCGAGACCCCGGCGGCGGCCGCGATCTCGTCCACCGTGACCGCGTCGAAGCCCTTCAGGGCCAGGAGCTGCAGCGCCGATTCGGTGAGCTCGGTGGCGACGAGCAGGCGTTTGCGTTCCGCCAGGCTGACGGCGGGCTCGGGCGTGGTGGGCGTCATGGGCCGATCATAGCCCGCTGTGTCACTTGGGGAAGCGCTTGACACCGAGTGACACCAAGGGCAGCGTGTGACACATGACAGAGCAGCGGCGCTGGAACGCCGACCTCATCCCCGACCTGACCGGACGCGTCTTCGTCGTCACCGGGGCCAACAGCGGCCTCGGTCTCGCCACCACCCGGGAGCTCGCCCGGCGCGGCGGACACGTCGTCCTCGCCGTGCGCGACGAGCGCAAGGGGTGCGCCGCCGCCGACGGCATCCTCCGGGCGCACCCGGGCGCCCTCCTCGACGTCCGCCACCTCGACCTCGCCGACCTCGCCTCCGTACGGGACTTCGCCGGGAAGCTGTCCGCCGAGCACCCCCGGCTCGACGTCCTCGTCAACAACGCCGGCGTGATGGCCCCGCCCCGCACCCTCAGCGCCCAGGGCCACGAGCTCCAGTTCGCCGCCCACCACCTCGGCCACTTCGCGCTCACCGGGCTGCTCCTCGACCGCCTCGCGGCCGGCCGCGACCCCCGCGTCGTCACCGTCAGCTCGCTCGAACACCGCAGGGGGCGGATCGACTTCGACGACATCGACGCGGAGCGCCGCTACTCGCCCATGGGTGCCTACCGGCAGGCCAAGCTGGCCAACACCGTCTTCGGGCACACGCTCCACCAGCGCCTGACCGCCGCCGGGAGCCCCGTCCGCAGCCTCCTGGCCCACCCCGGCTACTCCGCGACCGGCCTCCAGAAGGACACCCCGGTCGCCTTCGTGCGCTTCGTCTTCGGACGGGTCCTCGGCCCGCTGTTCGCCCAGCCCGCGGCGACCGGGGCGTTCCCTCAGCTGTACGCGGCGACCGCGCCCGACGCCGAGGGCGGCGCGCTCTACGGGCCGGACGGGCCGGGCGAGCTGCGCGGCGCGCCGAAGCGGGTCGCCTTCGCGCCGGCGGCGACCGATCCGGAGACCGGCCGCCGCCTGTGGGAGCTGTCCGAGCGCCTCACCGAGGTGAGGTACCCCCTCGGCTGAGCGCCGCCGGGGTCACCGGCAGGGTCACCGCCAGGGCCCCGTCACCGCGAACGTCGTCCCCGGGGTGTAGCAGTTGACGAACATCGTGCGGCCGTCCGGCGCGAAGGTCACGCCCGCGAACTCACCCCACTCCGGGCCCTCCGGGGTGCCGATGTTCTGCGCGCCGCGCGCCACCGCGTACACCTCGCCCTTCCGGCTCACGCCGAAGACGTGCTGCGCGCCGTCGCCGTCCTCGCAGACCATCAGGCCGCCGGACGGCGCCAGACAGATGTTGTCCGGCGACTCGCCCGGCAGCCGGACGTCCGTGTCCGGGCCGAAGACCACCACCAGGGTGAGGCGGCGCCGGTGCGGCTCGTACTTCCACACCTGGCCGAAGTGGGTGGCCCCCGAGCCGTCCTTGGCGCGGGCGAACGACGACACGAAGTACACGGCCCCGGGACCTCCGGCGCGCCCGGGGCCCCAGTAGCAGCCCTCCAGCTTCTGGGCGTGCGTGATGCCGCCGGGCCCGAAGTCCTGGTGCCGGACGGGGGTCCCGGCCGCCAGCGGGTCGGGCACCGGTACCCACCGCACGCCCTCGAAGCAGCTCCCCGGCTCCTGGACCACCGACAGGTCCGGCACCCCGGGCACCCGCATGGCCTCCAGGGCGCCGCCCGCGCGCAGCGAACCGGTGCCGCCGAGCGGCTTCTCGGGCAGGAAGCGGTAGAAGAGGCCGAACGGCGCCTCGAAGGCGTCCTCCGTCTCGTAGACGATCCCGCTCCTCGGGTCGACGGCGACGGCCTCGTGCTGGAAGCGGCCCATCGCGGTCAGCGGTACGGCGCCGGTGCGGTGCGGGTCGGCTCCGTCGACCTCGAAGACGAAGCCGTGGTCCTTGGTGTAGCCGTTGGTCCCGGCCCGGTCCTCGGTCTCCTCGCAGGTGAGCCAGGTGTTCCAGGGAGTGGGCCCGCCCGCGCAGTTGACGGCGGTGCCGGCGACGGCGACCCGTTCGCCGAGGACGTGGGAGCGGCCGTCGAGTTCGAGCACCGTGCAGCCGCCCTTGGCGGCCGGGTCGTAGGTGAGGCCCGGGACGGTGGGCACGGAGGTCTTCGCGGTGATCCGGTTCTCGTGGTTGCGGACCAGGTGCACCCGGCCGCGGCGGCCGGCGAAGGCGCCCATGCCGTCGTGGTTGCCGGGCACGGTGCCCTCGCCGGAGCGCAGCGGGTCGCCCTGCCGGGACAGGACCCGGTACGAGAAGCCGGCGGGGAGGTCGAGCAGGCCGGCCGGGTCGGGGACCAGCGGGCCGTACCCGGCGTGGCCGCCGAGCGCGGCGGCGCTGCCCGCGAAGAGTTCGGAGAAGGCGCCGGTGAAGGCGATGCCGGCGACGGAGGCGCCGGTGCGGGCGAGGATCTGACGTCGTGTTGCGGACATGAGGCAACCCACTTCCTGCTGGCGGACAGGACGGAACCGAACGGAACCGATCAGTGTGGTGTGGCGTGTGATGACGTGTGACCCGCACGTGTGTACCACGCACATGGTGCGCGGTGAACCGTGCGGGCCCACATCGCCTCATGCGAAAGGCGTGGCCCGCAGCCGGGGCGCGGTCAGACCAGCTCGGCGGTGAGCGTGATCGTCGTGCCCGTCAGGGCCTGGCTGACGGGGCAGTTCTTCTTCGCGTCCTCGGCCAGCGACTGGAACGTGGCGGCGTCCACGCCCGGCACCTCGCCCCGCACCGTCAGGTGGATGCCGGTGATGCCCTCGCCGGGCTGGAAGGTGACGTCCGCCTTGGTCTCCAGGCGGGCCGGCGGGTTGCCGGCGCCGGCCAGGGCGTGCGAGAACGCCATCGAGTAGCAGGCGGAGTGCGCCGCCGCGATGAGCTCCTCCGGGCTGGTCTTCCCGTTCGGCTGCTCGGACCGGGCCGGCCAGGAGACGTCGTACGAGCCGAGACCGGAGGAGTCGAGGGAGACGACGCCCTTGCCCTTGAGGAGGTCGCCCTCCCAGACGGTGTGGGCGTGACGCACGGTGGCCATGGTGGATCCCTTTCGATCGGGTGTGGCCCCAAGCTACTGCGCGACCAGCCCCTTGGCGTCCCGGGCCAGCGCGGTGAGCCGCGAGATCGCCCGGAAGTACTTCTTGCGGTATCCGCCGTTCAGCATCTCGTCACTGAACAGACGGTCGAAGGGCAGTCCGGAGGCGAGCACCGGGATCTCGCGGTCGTAGAGCCGGTCGGCGAGGACCACGAGCCGCAGCGCGGTCGACTGGTCGGGGACCGGCTGGACGTCGGTGAGGCAGACGGCCGTGAGCTCGTCGGTGAGCGCGCCGTACCGGCTCGGGTGCACCTTGGCCAGGTGGTCGAGCAGGTGCGGGAAGTCGTCGAGGGAGGCGCCCGGCGTGGCGTACGCGGTCTTCGCGACGATCTCGTCGGAGTACGGGGCGGGGGCCTCGGGCAGACCGCGGTGGCGGTAGTCCTCGCCGTCGATCCGCAGGGGCTGGAAGTGCGCCGACAGGCCCTGGATCTCGCGCAGGAAGTCGACGGCGGCGAACCGGCCCTCGCCCAGCTTGCCGGGCAGGGTGTTCGAGGTGGCGGCGAGCGCCACGCCCGACTCGACCAGCTTGCGCAGCAGCGAGGAGACGAGGACGGTATCGCCCGGGTCGTCCAGCTCGAACTCGTCGATGCACAGCAGCCGGTGTCCGCCGAGGGTCTGCACGGTCTGCTGGAAGCCGAGGGCGCCCACCAGGTTCGTCAGCTCCACGAAGGTGCCGAAGGCCTTGAGCGAGGGCTCGGCCGGGGTGGCGTGCCAGAGGGAGGCGAGCAGGTGGGTCTTGCCGACGCCGTAGCCGCCGTCGAGGTAGATCCCGCGCGGGCCCGTCGGGGCGGCGGGCTTCTTCGAGAACCAGCGGCGCTTGCCCGCGCCGGAGGCGTGGGCGCCGCCGAGCCCCTCGGCGAACGAGGAGAGGACCTTGACCGCGTCGATCTGGCTCGGCTGGTTGGGGTCCGGTATGTAGGTGTCGAAGCGCACGGCGTCGAACCGGGGCGGCGGCACCATCTCCGCGACGAGCCGGTCGGCGGGGACGTGGGGCTCTCGGGAGCAGAGCGAGAGCGGGGCCGCTTCGGTGGAAGCCGCTTCGGTTATGGCACGGGTCGACACAGTTCCCCACTGTAAGCGCCATGTCAGACTGCGAGGATGCGACGCCTGTTCCCTGTGACGGACATGACAGCCACGGCCCCGGACAGGGAGTGGTCCCTCGACGAGCTCGCCGACGCCTACGCGTACCCCGCGGAGGCGGCCTCCGGTCCCTGGCTCCGGGCCAACATGGTCTCCTCGCTCGACGGGGCCGGCCAGCACGACGGACGCTCCCAGCCGCTCTCCTCCGAGACCGACATGCGGATCTTCGGCACCCTGCGGGGGCTCGCCGACGTGGTGGTCGTCGGCGCGGAGACGGTGCGCCTGGAGGGCTACCGCCCCGCCCGGGCGCGGGAGGCCTTCGCGGCCCGCCGGGCGGCGGCGGGGCAGGGTCCGGCGGCGGCGATCGCCGTGGTGACCGCCTCCCTGGACCTCGACTTCTCGCTCCCGCTGTTCACCGAGCCGCTGGTGCCGACCCTGGTCCTGACCGGCGCCCAGGCGCCCGCGGACCGGGTGGCGGAGGCCCGCGGGTCCGGGGCCGAGGTGCTGGTCGCGGGTGAGGGGCGCGGGGTCGAGCCGGAGCGGGTGGTGGCGCTGCTCGCGGAGCGCGGGCTGCGGCGCCAGCTGACCGAGGGCGGGCCCCGGCTGCTCGGGCAGTTCGTGGCCGCGGGGGTGCTCGACGAGCTGTGCCTGAGCGTCTCGCCGACGATGACGGCGGGGAGCGCCCAGCGGATCGCCCAGGGCCCCCTCGTGGACGTTCCGCGGCGCTTCGCCGTGGCGTCGCTGCTGGAGCAGGACGGGTTCCTGTTCACCCGCTACCGTCGGATCTGACAATCAGCGGAATTTGTCGTTCCGCTTTGCTTCCGCTGGGCACACTTACTCACGCAGTCCCCGTGCGGGCACGGGGAAGGATGGTTTCCGCAGAAGGGCTCCTGAGGTGTTCACAAGCGTTCTGATGATCGAGAAGCCCCTGACGTCCGTCGACGTGGATTTCGTCACCACGCTGCACGGCGACGAGGGTGTCTCCTTCGTCGTCCTGATGCAGCCGCGCGGTGACCAGGCCGATGTACTGCTGCGCGCCATCGACGACGTCGCCATGGGCGAACTGAAGGAGGCGACCCGCGAGGGCGAGGAACCGGAGGGCAAGGACGCCCGCAAGCCGGCCGAGCAGGCCCTGGAGCACTCCCTCCAGGCCCTGAGAGACGCCGGCTGCCAGGCGGTCGGACAGGTGGTCGAGGACCACCCCCTGGACAAGATGAAGTCGGTCGTCGAGGAGGTCAACGCCGACGAGGTCATCGTCCTGACGGCCCCGCACTACGTGGAGGAGTTCTTCCACCGCGACTGGGCCTCCCGGGCCCGCCACAAGGTCGGCGTGCCCGTCCTGAAGCTCTTCGCGCACAGCGAGTAGCCGCGCGACGTCGGGGCGGGCGTCCGAGGACGCCCGCCCCGACGCACTAGGCTGGAGCCTTCCAGACAGACGCACCCCGGGGAGAGATCCGCATGGCACCCGCCATCCCTGCCGCCATGGAACGGCCGCACTTCATCGGCATCGGCGGTGCCGGAATGTCGGGCATCGCGAAGATCCTCGCCCAGCGCGGCGCCAAGGTGGCCGGCAGCGACGCCAAGGAGTCCGCGACCGCCGAGTCCCTGCGCGCCCTGGGCGCCACCGTGCACATCGGCCACGCCGCCGAGCACCTCGCCGACGACGCCTCCGCCGTCGTCGTCTCCAGCGCCATCCGCGCCGACAACCCCGAGCTGGCCCGCGCCGCCGAGCTCGGCATCCCGGTCGTGCACCGCTCCGACGCGCTCGCCTCCCTCATGGACGGCCTCAGCGCCGTCGCCGTCGCCGGTACGCACGGCAAGACGACGACCACCTCCATGCTGGCCGTCGCGCTCACCGAGCTCGGGCTCGACCCCTCGTACGCCATCGGCGGCGACCTCGCGGGCCCCGGCACCAACGCCCGGCACGGCGAGGGCGAGGTCTTCGTGGCCGAGGCCGACGAGAGCGACCGCAGCTTCCAGAAGTACGACCCGCAGGTCGCGATCGTCCTCAACGTCGAGCTCGACCACCACGCGAACTACGCCTCCATGGACGAGATCTACGAGTCCTTCGAAGCCTTCGCCGCCAAGATCCGCCCCGGCGGCACCCTCGTCGTCGGCGAGCACTCCGGCGCCCGCGAGCTGGCCCGCCGGGTCGCCGGTCGCGAGGGCCTGAGGGTCGTCACGGTGGGCGAGTCCGAGGACTCCGACGCCCGCATCCTCAAGATCGTCCCCAACGGGATGAAGAGCGAGGTCACCGTCGCCCTCGACGGCACCGAGCACACCTTCACGGTCTCCGTGCCCGGCCGCCACTACGCCCACAACGCGGCCGCCGCCCTGGTCGCCGGCTCCCGCGTCGGCATCGACCCGGCCGAGCTGGCCCAGGCCCTCACCGCGTACACCGGGGTCGGCCGCCGCCTCCAGCTGAAGGGCGAGGCCGCCGGCGTCCAGGTCATCGACTCGTACGCCCACCACCCCACCGAGATGACCGCCGACCTGGAGGCCATGCGCGGCGCCGCCGGGGCCTCCCGGCTCCTCGTCGTCTTCCAGCCCCACCTCTTCTCCCGCACCCAGGAGCTGGGCCGGGAGATGGGCGAGGCGCTCGCGCTCGCCGACGGCTCCGTGGTCCTGGACATCTACCCGGCCCGCGAGGACCCGATCCCCGGCATCACCAGCCAGCTGATCATCGACGCGGCCCGCGCCGCCGGCGCCGACGTCACGCCCGTGCACGACAAGGACGCGGTGCCGGACGTGGTGGCGGGAATGGCGAAGCCCGGCGACCTGGTTCTCACCATGGGCGCGGGCGACGTGACGGACCTGGGCCCGCGGATCCTGGACCGCCTGGACGGCCCGGACGAGTCGGCGAAGTAGCAGAGGGAGCGAGCTCATGGCGTACGAGGTCGAGAAGACGGACGCGGAATGGCAGGCCGAGCTGACCCCGTCGGAGTACCAGGTGCTCCGGCTGGCCGGCACCGAGCCCGCCTTCCGCGGTGAGTACACGGACACGAAGACCAAGGGCGTCTACTCCTGCAGGGCCTGCGGCGCCGAGCTCTTCACGTCCACCGAGAAGTTCGAGTCGCACTGCGGCTGGCCGTCCTTCTACGACCCGAAGGACAGCTCCGCGGTCGAGCTGGTCGCCGACACCTCCCACGGCATGGTCCGCACCGAGGTCCGCTGCTCCCGCTGCGGCTCGCACCTGGGCCATGTCTTCGAGGGCGAGGGCTACCCGACGCCCACGGACCAGCGCTACTGCATCAACTCGATCTCGCTGACGCTGGAGCCGACGGAGAGCTGAGCACGGGCCGGACGAGGCCGTGAACCGAGGAGGGCCCCCGAGAGGGGGCCCTTTCTCATGCCCGCTCGGCCTCCCGCTCGGCCTGCGCGCACTCCGGGCACAGCCCCCGGTACGTCACCTCCACCGCCGTGACCGTGAAGCCGAACCGGTCCGCGTCGGCGAGCCCCGTCAGCGGGTCCCCTTCCGGACGCACGTCCCGGACCGCGCCGCAGCCCGAGCACACCAGGTGCTGGTGGGCCTCGTGGGCGTTCGGGTCGTAGCGCTTGGCCCGGCCGACGCTGGAGACCTCCAGGATCTCGCCGAGCGACACGAGCTCACCCAGCGTGTTGTACACGGTCGCGCGGGAGATCTCCGGCAGTCTCGCGGTGGCGCGGGCCAGCACCTCGTCGGCGGTGAGGTGGATGTGCTCGCCGGAGAGGACCTCGGCGACCACCCGGCGCTGGGCCGTCATCCGCCAGCCCCGTCGGCGGAGCCGCTCCAGAAGGTTGCTCATGGTCACCAGCCCTTGCAGCGCGTCTCGGCGCGGGTCAGCGCCGGTGCGGCGCGAGTAATCCGTACGGGTCCGGTTGTCGTATTGACTTGGACTGAGTCCACCATAGGATCGACTCCAGTAGTAGCCAAGAGGGTGTGCGCCGGTCACACCGACGCCTCAGCAGTTCCCGAGCTCCGCGATCCGAATGGTTCGGAAGGAAAGACCGATGTCTGAGCAGAAGCACGATCCCCTGGTCACCGAGGACGAGGCGGCCGCGGAAGGCAAGGGCGGCTGCCCGGTCGCGCACGGCCGCGCCGCGCACCCGACGCAGGGCGGTGGCAACCGGCAGTGGTGGCCGGAGCGCCTCAACCTGAAGATCCTCGCCAAGAACCCGGCCGTGGCGAACCCCCTCGGTGAGGAGTTCGACTACGCGGCGGCCTTCCAGGGCCTGGACCTCCCCGCCGTGAAGCAGGACATCGCCGAGGTGCTGACCACCTCGCAGGAGTGGTGGCCCGCCGACTTCGGCAACTACGGCCCGCTCATGATCCGGATGGCCTGGCACAGCGCCGGCACGTACCGCGTCAGCGACGGCCGCGGCGGCGCCGGCGGCGGTCAGCAGCGCTTCGCCCCGCTGAACAGCTGGCCGGACAACGCGAGCCTGGACAAGGCCCGCCGCCTGCTCTGGCCGGTCAAGAAGAAGTACGGCAAGGCCATCTCGTGGGCCGACCTGATGATCCTCACCGGCAACGTCGCCCTGGAGACCATGGGCTTCGAGACCTTCGGCTTCGGCGGCGGTCGCGTCGACGAGTGGGAGCCGGACGAGGACGTCTACTGGGGCCCCGAGACGGAGTGGCTCGGCGACGAGCGCTACTCCGGCGACCGCGAGCTGGAGAACCCGCTCGCCGCCGTCCAGATGGGCCTCATCTACGTCAACCCCGAGGGCCCCAACGGCAACCCGGACCCGATCGCGGCCGCCCGCGACATCCGCGAGACCTTCGCGCGCATGGCGATGAACGACGAGGAGACCGTCGCCCTCATCGCCGGTGGCCACACCTTCGGCAAGGCGCACGGCGCCGGCCCCGCCGACAACGTGGGCGCCGACCCGGAGGCCTCGCCGATCGAGCAGCTCGGCCTCGGCTGGAAGAGCTCCTACGGCACGGGCTCCGGCAAGGACGCGATCACGTCCGGCCTGGAGGTCACCTGGACCGAGACGCCCACCCAGTGGGGCAACGGCTTCTTCAAGAACCTCTTCGAGTACGAGTACGAGCTCGGCAAGAGCCCGGCCGGTGCGCACCAGTGGGTCGCGAAGAACGCCGAGGCGGTCATCCCCGACGCCTTCGACCCGGCCAAGAAGCACCTGCCGACGATGCTCACCACCGACCTCTCGCTCAAGCTGGACCCGATCTACGGGCCGATCTCGCGCCGCTTCTACGAGAACCCGGACCAGTTCGCGGACGCCTTCGCCCGCGCCTGGTACAAGCTCACCCACCGCGACATGGGCCCCGTCGTGCGCTACCTCGGCGCGGAGGTCCCGAGCGAGGAGCTGCTCTGGCAGGACCCGCTGCCGGTGCGCCAGGGCGAGCCGATCGGCGCCGCGGACATCGCCTCCCTCAAGGAGAAGATCCTCGGCTCCGACCTGTCGGTGACCCAGCTGGTCTCCGCCGCCTGGGCCGCCGCCGCCTCCTTCCGCGGCAGCGACAAGCGCGGTGGCGCCAACGGCGGCCGCATCCGCCTGGAGCCGCAGCGCAACTGGCAGGCCAACAACCCGGACGAGCTCGCCCAGGTGCTGCGCGTCCTGGAGGGCGTCCAGGAGTCCTTCAACGCGGCCGGCGGCAAGCAGGTCTCGATCGCCGACCTCATCGTCCTCGCGGGCGCCGCGGCCGTCGAGAAGGCCGCCGCGGACGCGGGCTTCGCCGTCGAGGTCCCGTTCTCCGCGGGCCGCGTCGACGCCTCCCAGGAGCAGACGGACGTCGAGTCCTTCGCCGCCCTGGAGCCGAGCGCGGACGGCTTCCGCAACTACCTCGGCAAGGGCCACCGCCTCCCCGCCGAGTACCTCCTCGTCGACAAGGCGAACCTGCTCACCCTGTCCGCCCCGGAGATGACGGTCCTCGTCGGCGGCCTGCGCGTGCTGGGCGTCACCCAGCCGCAGTCCTCCCTCGGCGTCCTCACCGAGACCCCGGGCAAGCTGACGAACGACTTCTTCGTCAACCTGCTCGACCTGGACACCGTCTGGCAGTCCACCTCCGACGACCAGACCACGTTCGAGGCCCGCGACGCCTCCGGCGCGGTCAAGTGGACCGGCACCCGTGCCGACCTGGTCTTCGGTGCCAACGCCGAGCTGCGCGCCGTCGCCGAGGTGTACGCCTCCGACGACGCCCGGCAGAAGTTCGTGACGGACTTCGTCGCGGCCTGGGCCAAGGTCATGGACCTGGACCGGTTCGACCTGCGCTGACCGCAGAGGTCGCAGCGGCCCTCCGGTCACACCCGGCACACGAGCCCCGCCCCTGACAGCACGGCGTCTCCCTCCCCGAACAGCCCGTTCGGGGAGGCGAGCGCCGGCGACCGGGGGCGGGGCTCGTCGCCGTCCCCGCGCGGACGGGGCACGACCGGCCCGTCCGGGGGCGCGGGACACCGCACTCGGGGGACCGGCCGGACGCGTCGTCCGGGGGTGCGGCGACCGACGGTCTCACCGACCGGTTCGACGCCGACATGGTGTCCTGGATGTTCCGGTCCGAACCCAGGTGACCGTCACGCCACGGTCGCCCTGACCGGATCAGCGCAGCCGGTCCGCCAGCTCCGCCAGCCAGGCGCCCGGGCCCAGGGGCTCGGGCGGGTCGACCTCCAGGCCGAGCTCGGTGAGGGCCAGGGCGTGGTCGGACTCGCTCAGCGGGAGCG
Source organism: Streptomyces sp. NBC_01268 (assembly GCF_036240795.1). NCBI lineage: Bacteria > Bacillati > Actinomycetota > Actinomycetes > Kitasatosporales > Streptomycetaceae > Streptomyces > Streptomyces sp. NBC_01268. Next base: position 6,474,535 of record NZ_CP108454.1, read on the forward strand.
AGAGCAGGTCGCGGAGTTCGCCGACGAGCTGGGCGACCAGTCCCGCGTCCGTGGTCTCGCGGTAGTTCGCGAGCGCCGCGTCGTGGTCGCCGAACTCCTCCGGCATGTCCTGGCCGAACCAGCCGCCGAGGAGCTGGGCCAGCTCCGGGAAGCGGGCGTGCCACTCCCAGTGGGTGCGCGGGGTGGCCGGCGGCGGGGCCTGGCCCGTCTCGACGCTGGCGCGGAGGCGGTCGGCGAGGCCGCGGAGCCAGTCCTGGACCTCGTCGTCGGGCAGGCCCACGTCCGGCACCGGGTAGTACTCGCCGAGCCGCAGCCGCAGCCGGCCCGGCGGGTTCTGGGCGTACTCGCGCAGCTGGTGCTCGGCCACGCCGATCACCCAGGGGCGGGTGCGCCAGCAGTGCCGCAGGTACGCCTCCAGGGCCTCGGGGTCGTCGGCGCGGCGCCCGAGGTGGGCGCGGACGACCTGGTCCAGCTCGCCGTACTTCCGGTCGTGTTCGAGGGGCTTGAGGGGCATCGGCTGCGGCTTCCCTACAGGTCGATCGGGACGGTGGAGTGCACGGTGAAGCCGAGCGGGCTCGTCTCGCTGCGCCGCAGCACGACCCGGGCGGCACGCACCTCGTAGGCGTCCCGGCCGGCGAGCGCCATCGGATCGGTGAGCACCCGCCCGACCGGCTCGGGCCGCGACGGCCAGGCCGCCTCGATGGCGAGCCGCTGCCGGGTGGACTGGGCGAGCCAGCGGTGGATCACCTGCTCGTTGCGGGTCACCACCTGCTGGGTGGCCCACTGGGCGGTCTCCCGGTCCGGATAGCTCGCGGCGCGGTTTCGGCGCGCGGTCATTCAGTGCTCCCGCTGCATGTGGTCGTCGACGGTGGTCGTGATCGAGAGGAGTGCGTCCCGGGTGGCCCAGGACAGGCGGGGGCGCAGCCCCTGCGCGCCCGGGAACAGGACGCGGGCCCGCTGGGCCTCGCCCGCGTACCCGGCCGCGAGCTCCGTGCAGAACGGGTGCTCGTTGTCGAGGAGGGTCCGTACGGTCGCGTCGACCGGGCCCGCCTCGTCCATCAGGATCGCGTCGAGGCCGAAGAGGAGCGGGAATGTCAGCAGGAATTCCCAGCCTTCCATCGGGAGTTCCGAGAATTCCGCCGATCCCGCCCGGTCCTGTTCTCGGAGTGAATGCGCGAGGCTCCGGAGGAATTGCCCCGGATCCGAGTCTCCGGCGGCCCGCGCGGCCTTCTCCCGGAAGGCGGACGGGGCCTCGTCCAGTGCGCCGGCGGCCAGGTCGAGGGCTCCGGCCGCCGCGTACGCCGAGCAGTTCCACTGCGCCACCGCGTCGCCGCGCACCAGCCGTACGTACCGCCCGAGCTCGGTGTCGAGGGAGAGGCGGCCCGCCGACTCCCGTACCGACACGGCGAGGTCGAGGAGCCGGACCACCGGCCCGTCCGAGAACATGGCACACACCTCTCTCACGGTCCCTTGTGCGGCATGGCGGTGAGCACGATGAACGGCGGATCGAGATCGTGCTTGTAGATGAGCCGCACCTGGACCCAGCTCTTGCCTTCGGCCTTGGCGTTCATGCCGTCGTTAGTGTAATCGTCGCGCGACACGCTGCGGCCGACGTCCTGCCCCGGGAATTCCAGAAGGAGCGGGGGCTGGATCTCGGATTTGTTGGGGTCGTAGTTCGGATTCGTCTGGATCTTCTTGCGGGTGCTGTCGATCCAGTCCGAGATGCGGTTCTCGTTCGCGTCGTTGCTGATCACGGCCTGCGTGTACTTCTGCGCCGAGGCCAGGTCCGTGAACGACGAGGCGGCGGGCGCGCCCGTCTGGTCGCGCAGCCGCATCCGCAGCTGGTCGTCGGTGAGCCCGACGTGCTTGTCGATCGGGTGGCTGTCGTAGAGCCCTTCCTGGCTGGCCAGGTCGATCGGGTAGTAGAAGTCGTCCTCGTCCTGCCCGGGCACCATGAACTTGTGCTCGTGCTTGAACTCGTTGAGCGAGCGCGCCCCGAAGGCCTGCGCCCTGGCCTGCTCGGACCGGTAGGTGGGGACGGCCCTGTCGGCCTCCTCCAGGGCGGGGATCAGCTTGTCGAGCCGCGCCACGACCGCCCGGCACTCGTTCTCGTACGTCGTCACGGCCCGGCTCATCGCGGCCTGGTCGATCTCCAGGGTGATGTTGATGCCGAGGTCGCGGCCGAGGGACAGGATGCTCTTGCCGATCTTCTTGACATCGCCCAGGTCGATGCCGTCCTTGATGTGCGGCAGCGCGTCCCAGACGGCCTTCTTCCAGATGCGCCACAGCTCGTGGCGCATCTTCGAGGCGGCCTCGGCGAACGCCCGCAGTGCCTGGCTGACTTCCTGCGTGGTGTCGAACAGGACGCTCATCACGGGGTGGCTGGCGCTGGTGCCGGCCGAGGTGCCGGAGCCGCCGCTGTCGTGCTTCCACTCGTACCCGGCGGTCGACGTGCCCCAGGCCGTCGTGCCCCACAGGGAGCTGGTGAACGTGCGCATGGCCGCCTGCCACTCGCCGTTGTTCGGGTCGGAGATCGAGCCCACGGCCTGGTTGAGCATCCCCTCGACCTGCCCGACGGAGAAGCCGGGCTGGAGCCAGGCGAGCGCCAGCTTGTCGATCTCCTGGTAGTCGGGCAGGGGCAGGATGTCGGCGGCCTTGCCCCAGCGAAAGACGTGGTGCAGCAGCTTGCGGATGATGTCCATCGCCCAGTCGGGGACGCCTTCGAGCAGCCAGGAGATGAGGTTGCTCGCATAGTCGTCCATGTCACCCCACTTCAGATCCGTGATCCGGGAGTAGTGGGGTGGGGAGTCGATGACGTGGGGGAGCGGGAACTGCTGGGGCTGCGCGGTGCCCGAGGGATGGCTCGCGGCCTCGGCCCGCGCGTAGTTGTTGGCGGTGGTGACGAAGCCGGTGGCGACGCCGCCGATGCCGGCCACCGCCTTGGCCCAGGTGTCGAGGAACTTGTTGCCGACCTTCACGTACGAGGCGGAGACGGCCTGGGCCGTCGGACCGTACCCGCCGCAGTCCATGTACTCGACGATGACGTAGAGGAAGTCCTTCGCGGCCTTGTCCAGGTTGCCCTGCTGGGTGGCCACGGTCCCCGCCACCCCGTTCAACTGGGCGGGCGTGACGTCGAATCCGGCTCCCGGGGCGGGCGGAGCGGTGGGCGTTCCCATCAGGCCGCCCCCCAGCCGCGCAGGACCGCGCGGTGGGCGGAGCCGTAGTTGGCCTGCCCGTTGGTCACGACCTCGTGCAGCCACTTCTGGGCGGCCTGCAGGTCCTGCATCTGCCGGTCCCACCGGTCGAGTTCGTCGACGAACGCGTCGCGCGCCTCGCCGTCCCAGGCGAGCACGACCTTCTCGGTGCGCTCGTAGAGCGTTTCCAGTCGGGTGTTGAGCTGCTTGAGGATGTCTTCGAGCTCGGTGGCGAGATCGCCCAGCGTGCCGAAGCTGACGCCTATGTGGTCGTCGGACAAGAGAGCCCCCGTGCTCCTTGGTGGTGCGCCTGTGTTGCGGTGGTGGGATGCGGTGGTGAAGCGTCCTCAGACGTCCAGGATGCCGCTGCGCGGTCCGTCGGCCCCGGCCTCGGGCGCCTGCAGCTTCGCGGCCTCCGCCGCCACGTCCACGGAGCTCTCCATCTTCCGCAGGCGCCGCAGGTTCTCCATCTCCTGCTCGGTGAAGCCGTCGCGGCTCAGCCGCACGGCCTGTTCGAGGACGACCAGGATTTCGCGTATGCGTACGGCGTCCTCGGACGCGGCACGGTGCAGGGACCGGTACGCCTTGCCGGTCTCGCCCTTCCAGCCCGCCTCGATCCGGTCGACGATGCCGTCCATCCGCCGTACCTGGCCGTCGATATGACGCTGCATCGTGTCGAGATCGTCCGCGAGTCTCGTCAGGTCCTCGTCCGAGGTCTTCAGGTGCGCGTCGATGGTCATGGCCCCCGCCTTTCGTCGCTACCGCAACCTTAGCAACGGGCTACGACAGACGTCCGGCAGGCGGGGACCGCACGGGGGCCCGGGGGGTTCAGTGCACGGACAGCCCGCCGTCGACGAACACGGCCTGCCCCGTGACGTACGCGGAGGCCCGGCTCGCCAGGAAGACGGCGGCCCCCTCGAAGTCCTCGGCGAGCCCGTTCCGCCCCACCATCGTCCGGGCGGCCAGGCCGGCGACCTTCTCCGGGTCGGAGGACAGCCGCTCGTTCAGCGGCGTCATGACGAACCCCGGCACGAGGGTGTTGCAGGTGACGCCGTACGGGGACCACGCCTCGGCCTGCGACCGCGCCAGCGACTCCAGCCCGCCCTTCGACACCCCGTACGCCCCCGACTGCACGAACGCGCGGTGCGCCTGCTGGGACGTGACGTGGATGATCCGCCCGAACCCGCGCTCGGCCATCCCCGGCCCGAACCGCTGGCCGAGCAGGAACGGCGCCTCCAGGTTCACGGCCATGGTGGTGTCCCAGACGTCCTCCGAGAGCTCGGAGAGCGGCGGTCGCAGGTTGATCCCGGCCGAGTTGACCAGGATGTCCGGCTCGCCGAACCTCCCCACCGCCTCCTCGGCGGCGGCCTTCACCCCGTCCCGGCCGCTCAGGTCCGCGCTCACCCAGGCGGCCTCCGCCCCCGCCGCAGTCAGCTCGTCCACCGCGGCCTTCAGCTCCGCCTCCCGCCGCGCCACGATCACCACGGACGCCCCCGCCCGCGCGAGGGCCCGCGCGACGGCCTTGCCGATGCCGGAACTCCCACCGGTGACGAGGGCGGTGCGGCCGGCGAGCGAGAACAGGTCGTCGAGGTACGCCATCAGACACGCCCGCAGAAGGTGAGGGGCCCCCGCCAAGGGGCCGGGGAGAGAGCGGCACGGGCGCCTTCGCGGCACTCGGAGCCGCGGACGCGGGCGGTGGCGGTACTCATGGCGGCATCCTGGCACATCGAACGGATCCGGGGCCCTGACGGGCGGGCCGCCGCTTGACCTCGACCACGCTTGAGGTCCTACGTTCCTCGTACGGCCCGCACGCGTGCGGGCTCCGCACCCGAAGTGCAGGAGGGGACATCCCATGACGACCCAGCAGACCACCGACGCGGAACTCGCCGGACAGCCCGCCGCCTACTGGACCGGTCTCGCCTACGAGGCGCTCATCGCGTTCACCCGGGCCAGGCAGGCAGAGAAGGGCTACACCCAGCCCCAGTTCTGGCTGCTGCGCAACCTTTCGGTGCACGACATCTCGCCCGACGGCCAGGGGATGACCGTGGCCGAGCTGCGCCGGGCCATGGCCTCCTACATCCGCCCCGAGGACGACCTGGCCGCCGAGGCCGAGGTGCTCCTGCGGCGCGGCTGGCTGACCCGCGACGCCGAGGACCGGTGGTGGCTCACCGAGGAGGGCGAACAGGCCCGCGTCGACCTCGCACGCAACGCCCCCGCGATCCGCGCCGCCCTGCACGAGGGCATCGACGACGCGGACTACGTCACCACGATGAAGGTGCTCCAGCGGCTGATCCGCAACGCCGGCGGGCCCGTCGCCTGACCGGCCCGCCCGGCCCGCCCGGCCCGTGGTGCGTGGCGATGTCACGTTTCGGCACGGCCCGTCGGTCCTATGGGGGAGGGGCGTTCCATCGGGGAGCGTCCCCCTGCGGAAGGACGCGATTGCGATGACCACGATCCTGGTGACCGGTGGCACCGGAACCCTCGGCCGGCTCGTCACCGAGAGGCTGCGCGCGGACGGGCACGAAGTGCGGGTGCTGAGCCGGCACACCGAGCCGTACGCCGTGGACCTGCGCACGGGCGGCCCCGGGCTCGCCGAGGCCGTGGCGGGTGTGGACACGGTCGTGCACTGCGCGAGTTCCCCGAAGGGCGGGGACGAGGAGGCGGCCCGCCATCTGATCGAGGCGGCCCGCGGCGCGGGGGTGCGGCACCTGCTCTACATCTCGATCGTCGGCGTCGACCGGGTCCCGTTCGCCTACTACCGCAGCAAGCTGGCCGTGGAGAGGCTCGTCGAGGCCTCGGGCCTCGGCTGGACCGTGCTGCGCACGACCCAGTTCCACGACCTCGTGCTCCGGGTGCTGGAAGCCGCGGCGAAGCCGCCCGTGATGCTGCTCCCGGCCGGAGTCCGCGACCAGCCCGTCGAGGTGGCCGAGGTCGCCGCCCGCCTCGCCGACCTCGCCCCCGGCGCCCCCGCGGGCCGCGTCCCCGACCTCGGCGGCCCGGAGGTGCGCACCCTGCCGGACCTGGCCCGCGCCTACCTGCGGGCGAGCGGCCGCCGCCGGCGCATCCTGGAGGTGCCCCTGGCGGGCCGGGCCTACCGCGGATTCCGCGAGGGCGGACACCTCGCACCGGAGCGGGCCGACGGCAAGGGCACCTTCGAGGAGTTCCTCGCGGCGCGGGGGTGAGGGGAGAGGGACGAGCCTCCGGCGCCGCGCGGGCGCCGGGCGCTCACACCGCCCCCAGCGCCTCCGTCGGCGTCAGCCGCGCCGCCCGCCCCGCCGGGTAGAGGCCGGCCGCCGTGCCGATCAGGGCCGCGGCCGCCACGCCCGCGAGCAGGATGTCCACGGGCAGCACCAGCGGCCAGCCCTGCGAGAGTGACCAGCCCGCCGTCACCAGGGCGCCCAGGGCGACGCCCGCCGTGCCGCCCGCGCCCGACAGGGCGACGGACTCGGTGAGGAACTGGAGGCGGATCTGGCCGCGGCCCGCGCCCAGGGAGCGGCGCAGGCCGATCTCCGGGCGGCGTTCCAGTACGGAGATCACCATCGTGTTGGCCACGCCCACGCCCCCGACCAGCAGCGCGACCGCACCGAGCCCGAGGAAGAGCGACGTGAACGCGGACTTCGCGGCCAGCTGGGCCTCCAGCGCGTCGGACGGGCGGCTGACCTTCACGTCCTGGGGGCTCTGCGGGTTCGCGGTCGCCGCGAGGACGGCGCGGACCGCCTCCACCGACTCGTCCGGGGAACGCTCGTACACCGTCGTCGGATGCCCCTCGAAGCCGAACAGGGTGCGTGCCGCCTCCCAGCCGACGAGGGCCGAGCGGTCGATCTCCGGCGCGAGGGCGACCGGGTCCAGGATGCCGGTGACGGTGAACCAACGCTCACCCAGGTAGACCTGACGCCCCGTCCGGTCGATGCCGAGGCGCTGCGCGGCCACCGAGCCCAGCACGACCGCCGGGTAGCGGCCGGTGGCCCCGTTGAGGAACTCGCCCTCGCGGACCGTGCCCCCGATCGTGCCGAGCAGATCGGTGCGGGCCGCGCTCACGCCGATCCCGCCGCCCGCGAGCGGGTCGATGCGGTCGGTGCGGCGGACCGTCACGCCGGGCAGCGCGCCGGTCGCGGTGACCGACCGGACCGGCCCGATGCGGCGGACCATCTCGACCGCGTCCTTCGGCAGCCGCGCCTCGGCACCGAAGAGGTCCCGGCCGGGGGAGACGGTCAGCAGGTTGGTGCCGAGCCGGCTGATCCGGTTCATCAGCTCGGCCTGGCCCGCGTTGCTGATGCCGAGGACCGCCACCATGGCCGCGATCCCGATCGCGATCCCGAGGGCGGACAGCACCGCCCGGGTGGGCCGGGCCCGCATCCCCACCAGGCCCACGCGGAGCACGTCGGCGACCGGCATGCGGGAGGGGCGGGGGAGGGGGCGGCCGGCGCTCATGACGACACCCCCAAGGACCCCAAGGGCCCCGTGGACCCCAAGGATCCTGTGGACCCCAAAGGCCCCAAGGCCCCCGAGTCCGCGCGGATCCGCCCGTCCAGCACCTCGACCCGTCGCGGCAGCTGCGCCGCCAGCCCCGGGTCGTGCGTGATGACCACGATCGTCGTCCCCCGTGCGTTCAGCTCGCGCAGCAGGTCGAGCACGCCCGCGCCCGCCGCCGAGTCCAGGTTGCCGGTCGGCTCGTCGGCGAGGATCACCGACGGGCGGATCGCCACCGCCCGCGCGATCGCCGTCCGCTGGCGTTCGCCGCCGGACATCTCGTGCGGCCGGTGGTGCAGGCGGTGGCCCAGGCCCACCTGGCGCAGCGCCGCGACGGCGAGGGCGCGGCGGCGGCGGGCCGGGATGCCGTGGTACAGAAGGCCTTCGGCGACGGTGTCGACGGCGCTGCGGCCCGGCGACAGGAAGAACTGCTGGAAGACGAAGCCGATCCAGCGCGCCCGCACCGCCGAGATCTGACGGTCGGTCAACCGTGCCACGTCGTGGCCGCGGAGGAGCACCCGGCCCTCGCTCGGCGCGTCCAGGGTGCCCATCAGGTGCAGCATCGTCGACTTTCCCGAGCCCGAACGGCCCACCACGGCGAGGAGTTCGCCCTCGTGCACGGTCAGGTCGACGCCGTGCAGCGCCCGGACCCCGCCGGGGTACGTCTTGGAGACCGCCTCCAGGGCGATCACCGGCTCGGGCTCGGTCCCGAGCTTCTTCGCGGGCTCCGTCACGGCAGCGGCACCTCCACCCTCATGCCCTCCCGCAGGCCCGTGCCCGAGACCTCCACCCGGCCCTGGGCGAACACCCCCAGCGTCACCGGCACCAGCCGGCCCTCCGGGGTCTCCACCGCGTAGCCGCCCTCCGCGAGGGCGAGCAGCGCCGGGACCGGGACCGCGAGCACGTCGTCGCGGCGCTCGCTCGTGAAGTCGACCTGGACCGGGGCGCCGTCCAGCGCCCCCACGTCCGCAGGCTTCGACAGGGTCACCTCGACCGGCACCGTCGCCTCGCCCGGCGCGCCCTGCGCCTGCCGGTCCGGGCCGCCCGAGGCCACCGCCCGCGCCACCGTGCCCACCCGGGACACCTTCCCGTCCGTCTCCTTCCCGCCGGGCAGCCGTACGCGGACGGCGGCGCCCCTCCCGGCGAGCTGCTGGCGCCCGACCGGCATGTCCACGGTGACGACCCGCCGGGTGCCGGTGAGACGGAGCAGCGGGCCCTCGGCGGGCGCGCCGACGATGCCCGGTATCTCCGTCACCCGCACCGGGCCCGGCTCCACCAGCACATCGCCCGGGGCCACCTTCCCGGTGCGCTCGCGGCCCCGGTCCTCCTGCCAGTCCCGTACCGCCTCCGCCGTGCCGGAGGTGAAGCGGGAGTCGTCGGCGAGTTCGTCCCCGTACCCGAGCGCCTTCAGGTTGCGCTTGACGACCCGCACGTCCGGGCCGTCGTCCACGCCCTCCTCCAGCGTGCGGTAGAGCGGGGTCGAGCCGTGGAACAGGGGCACGGCGACCCCGTCCACGGCGTACGCGCGCTGCCCGCGGGCGATCGTCACGCCGACGTCCGGCAGCCAGGTGACGATCCCGCCGCCCCGGGGCCCCGTGACCGTGTAGGAGCCCGCGTAGCCGAGCGTGCCGTCGATCCGCTCGCTCTGCACCAGGTCGGTGCGGACCACCGCCGCCGTGCCCGTGCGCGCCCCGGCGGCCGGGGCGGCCGGCCCGTCCGTACGGGACGACAGCACGACCCCGCCGGCCGCGACCGCGCCCAGCACCAGCACGGCGGCGCCGATCAGGAGGCCGCGGCGGCCCCGGTCGCGCGGCGGGGGCTCCTCGTGCTCCTCGTCGGCGGCGAGGGTGAGCGACTCCGTCACCGGACCGACGCCCTGCACTCGGTGATCGCCGTCCGCGCCTTCGGATCGTTCGCCGCACCGCTCAGCTGCAAGGGCTTGCCCGGCTCCGGGTCCGCCACGTCCAGGCCCTTCTCCCGCAGGCAGCGGGCCAGCCGGACCGCCTTGTCCTGCGCCGTGGCGTCCGTCCCCTCCTTGCCGCCCGCGCCCAGCAGCCCCTGGCACTCGGCGAGCGCCTTCTGGGTCCGCGCGTCGCCCTTGGTGCCCGGCGGCAGCTGCACGTTCTCGTCGCCCGGGGCCGGGTCGGCCACCTCGATGCCGTGCTCGCGCATGCAGCCCGCGAAGGCCACGAGCTGGTCCTGCCGGCTGCCGCTGGGGGACGCCGACGCGGAGGCCGACGCCGACCGGGTCCCGCCGCCGCTCGCCACCCCCGGGGTGTCGCCGCCACCGCCGCCGCACCCCGTCGCCAGGGCCGCGAGGGCCGCCACCGCCAGGGCTCCGCGCCGGAGCCGTCCCGTGATCGTCATGTGCGCTCCCATCCTCGGGCGTTCGTGGTGACAGATGTACCGAGGGCGGGGTTGCCGGGCCGTCTCCGTACCCGCATACGGTGGCGAAACATCGCGGCGGGTATCACGAGTGCCGTACGGGCGACGGGCCGTTGTCATCGGCCACGACGAAGGGACGCGCACCCATGCGGGTACTGGTGGCGGAGGACGAGCGGATGCTCGCCGAACTGGTCGCGGAGGGGCTGCGCGCCCACGGCATGGCCGTCGACGTGGCCCTCGACGGCGACGCGGCCCTGGAACGCCTCTTCGTCAACGACTACGACGTGCTCGTGCTCGACCGCGACCTTCCCGGGACCCACGGCGACGAGGTCTGCCGCGAGGTCGTCGCCTCCGAGGCCCGCACCCGGATCCTCATGCTCACCGCCGCCGGGCAGACCACCGACCTCGTCGCCGGGTTCGCGCTCGGCGCCGACGACTACCTCTCCAAGCCCTTCGAGTACCCCGAACTCGTCGCCCGGGTCCAGGCGTTGGGGCGGAGGGCCACCCGCGCCCTGCCGCCCGTGCTCGAACGGGCCGGGATCACCCTGGACACCCCGCGCCGCCAGGCCTTCCGCGACGGACGGTATCTGCGGCTCTCGCCCAAGGAGTTCGCCGTCCTGGAGGTCCTGCTCGCCGCCGAGGGAGCCGTCGTGTCCACCGAGGAACTCCTGGAACGCGCCTGGGACGAGAACGCCGACCCCTTCACCAGCGCCGTCCGCATCACCATGAGCAAGCTGCGCGCCAAGCTGGGCGAGCCCCAGCTCATCGAGACGCTGCCCGGCAGCGGCTACCGGATCTGAAGGCCCCCCTGATGCGTCTCCTCCGACCCGCGCAGCGCTCGCTGCGGCTGCGCCTCACCGCCCTCTACAGCGGCCTCTTCTCCGTCACCGGACTGCTCCTGCTCGGCCTCACCTACCTGCTCTTCCGCGAACGCCTCACCGGCACCACCGTCCTCGTGCTCCCCAAGGACGCCCCGTACGCCGACACCGCGCCCTCCCTGTCCAAGTCCCAGGTCGCCGCCCTCGCCGAGCGGCTCCGCGAGGACGCCCTGGACCAGCTCCTGATGATGTCGCTGCTCGCCCTGCTGGTCATGCTCGTCGCCTCCGTCGCGCTCGGCTGGCTCGTCGCGGGCCGCGCCCTGCGCCCGGTGCACACCATCGCCGCGACCGCCCAGCGCCTCTCCGCCGCCACCCTCCACGAGCGCATCGGCCTCACCGGACCCGACGACGAGCTCAAGAACCTCGCCGACACCTTCGACGCCCTCCTCGACCGGCTGCACGCCGCCTTCGAGGCGCAGCGCCGCTTCGTCGCCAACGCCTCCCACGAGCTGCGCACCCCGCTCGCCGTGCAGCGGGCCGCGATCCAGATCCGGCTCGGGCGCGCCCGCCCCGAGGACCTGCCCCGCATCCAGGAGGAGCTGCTCGACACCAACCGGCGCAGCGAACGGCTCATCGAGGGGCTGCTCACCCTCGCCACCACCGACCGGGGGCTGGACCGGAGGGAGCCCGCCGACCTGGCCCTGATCGCCGCCGAGGCGGTGGGGCAGAGCCGGCCCGCGATCCACACGGCCGGGCTGCGGCTCGCCCTGGACCTGCGGCCGCTGCCGGTGACCGGGGACCCCGTCCTGCTGCACCAGCTCGTCGGCAACCTCGTGCAGAACGCGGTCCGCCACAACGTGCCCGGCGGGTCGGTCGAGGTCGCCACCGCGCCCGACGGGGTCCTCACCGTCCGCAACACCGGGCCGGTCGTGCCGCCGGGGGAGACCGAGAGCCTGCTCGAACCCTTCCGCAGGCTCTCCCGCAGCGGCGACGGCGCGGGCCTCGGGCTGTCCATCGTCCGCTCCATCGCCCAGGCGCACGGCGGCTCGGTCGGCCTCACCGCCCCCGCCGACGGCGGCCTCGTCGTCCGGGTCACGGTGCCGGTGTGACCGGAGCCGCCGGGCCCCGGCCACCGGCCGGGTCCCGGGGCGGGCCACGGGAGGGGTTACGGGACGATCTTCCCCTTCGCGGCCAGCGCCGCCGCGATGGCGGCGGCCTTGGCCGCGCCCGGACCGGGTCCGGCCCCCGGAGCGGCAGCGGCGACCGGACCGGCCGCCGGGACCACCGCCGGAGCGGCGGCCCCGCCCCCGCCCGCCCCCGGCGCGTCCGTGTACGCCGCCGCCTGCAGGGCGAACAGGCGCGCGTACGAGCCGCCGAGCCGCATCAGCTCCTCGTGGGTGCCCTGCTCGGTGGCCCGGCCGTCCTCGATGAGGACGATCAGGTCCGCCCGCCGCACCGTCGAGAAGCGGTGCGAGATGTAGACCGTCGTGCGGCCCGCCGCCAGCTCGCGCAGCCGGGAGAACAGCTCGTGCTCCGCCTCCGCGTCCAGCGCCGACGTCGGCTCGTCCAGGACGAGCAGCGCCCCGCGCCGCATGAACGCCCGGGCCAGCGCCACCTTCTGCCACTCCCCGCCGGACAGCTCCACCCCGGTGTCGAACCACTTGCCGAGCGCCGTCCCGTACCCCTGCGGCAGCCGTGCGACGAGGCCGGCGGCCCCGGCGCGCCCCGCCGCCTCCGCGATCCGCTCGCCGTCCTCCAGGCCGGGCAGGTCGCCGAGCCCGATGTTCTCCGCGACCGTGGCCTGGTAGGTGACGAAGTCCTGGAACATGGCGGCGACCTGGCGCCGCAGCGCCTCCGGGTCCAGCTCGCGGATGTCGGTGCCGTCCAGCAGGATGCGGCCGGAGTCGGGCTCGTACAGCCGGCAGAGCAGCTTGATCAGGGTGGACTTGCCGGCCCCGTTGCGGCCCACGACGGCGAGCGTGGCCCCGGCCGGGATGTCCAGGCAGACGTCGTCGAGGGCGGGCCGGTCCGCGCCCGGGTAGCGGAACGTGACGTGCTCCAGGACGAGATGGCCGCGCACCGGGCCTGCCAGCGGTCGGCCGCCCTCGGAGCCGGTGCGGACGGCGAGGAGTTCGTACAGCTTCCGCAGGTACAGATGGTGCTCGTACATGCCGGAGGCGCCGCCGAACACGCCCTGGACGGCGGTCGCGACGGCGGTCGCCGCCGAGGTGTACAGGATGAGGTCGCCCAGGCTCAGCCGCCCGCGCACCGCCTGCACCGCCACGTACAGATACGTCAGCGAACCCGCCAGCGTCGTCAGCAACGACCACGCGTTGCCGACGAGATGACGTGCCGTCACCACACCGCGCAGGCCCCGGTAGGCCGCCGCTCCGAGCAGCCGGAAGCGCTCCGTCAGGAACGGCGCCAGACCGAAGACCTTGATCTCCTTCGCGTACGCGTCGGTCGACACCAGCCGCGACAGGTACTCCATCCGGCGCCGGATCGGCGAGGACCACAGCGTCACCTGGAAGCCGCGCATCCCGTAGCGCGCGTCGGAGACGAACGCCGGGACGGGCGCGAGCAGCGCCACCACCGCGACCAGCGGCCCGAGCCCGAACAGCAGGCCCACCATGCTCGCGAAGGTCACCGCGTGCTGGAGCAGCGTGAACGCCCCGCCGATCATCATCACCGGCCGGGTCGACGCCTCCTGCTGGGCCTGCCGCAGCAGGTCGTACGAGGCGGAGTCCTCGAAGAACGACAGCGGCAGCCGGCCCGCGTGCTCCATCACCCGCACCTGCACGCTCTGCGTCGCCCGCTCCTGGAGCAGCTGCTGGGCGATGCTCCGCACCGCCGTCGCCAGCGCGCTCAGCGCGAACACCCCGCACTGCACGGCCGCCAGCGCCACCAGGGCCGTCACCGTCGTCGTCGCCGGCGGATGCCAGACGAAGCCCGGCAGGTCCACGGCGAGCGCCACGCGGTCGGGGTTCCCCGAACCGTGCAGCGCGGCACCCCGCACCACCGTGTCGACGAGCAGCCGGGCCGTCATCGCGACCGCCGCCGGGACCAGACCGACCAGGACCGTCGACAGCGCGAGCGCCACCGTGAGACCGGGGCTCGCCGCCCACACCAGGGCCAGCACCCGGCCGAGCCCCGCCACCGTACGGGCCGCGCCGCGCCCCGCACCCCGCACCGCGGCCACCGGACCGCGCCGTCCGGCCCCCTCCGGGCCCGGGGCGGGGAAGTCGACGGGGCCGGTCAGGCCGCTGCCGCCGCTGCTCGCCGCATCCCGGGCCGTGAACACCATCTGCCGCATCAGCACTCCTCCCGCTCGCCCGCCGCATGGCCCCACACGACAGGACGTGCTCCATGACGACCGCCCCGCCCCTGATCCCGCGCTCGGTGCTCTTCGGCAACCCGCACCGCATGAGCCCGGCCCTCTCCCCGGACGGCGAACGCCTCGCCTTCCTCGCGCCCGCCGCCTCCGGAGTCCTCAACGTCCACGCCGGGCCCTGGCGCACCCGCGCCTTCCGCCCCGTCACCGCCGACGCGGGACGCGGCGTCCGCGCCTTCGCCTGGTCCGCCGACGGGCGGCACATCCTGTACGTCCAGGACCGCGACGGCGACGAGAACACCCACCTGTACGCCGTGGACCCCGCCGAGGGACCCGGCTCGGCCCGCGACCTCACCCCCTACGAGGGCGTCCAGGCCAGGATCGTCTCCCTCGACCCGCGCCGCCCCGACCGGCTGCTCGTCGGGCTCAACCTGCGCGACCCGGCCGTCCACGACGCCTACCGGCTCGACCCGGCCACCGGCACCCTCGAACTCGCTGCCGTCGACGAGGGGTTCACCCGCTGGATCGCCGACGACCGGCTGCGGGTGCGCGGCGCGCTGCGCCCGCACCCGGACGGCTCCGTGAGCCTGCTCGTACGGGACGCGGAGACGGCGCCATGGCGCGAACTGCACCGCGCCGGACCCGAAGACGCGCCGGCGCTCCGCCCGTTCGGCTTCACCACCGGCGGCCGGACCCTGCTGGTCCTCTCCTCCGCGGACTCCGACACCGCCCGGCTGCTGCGCCTCGACACGACGACCGGCGCGGCGAACGCGGTCTACGCGGACCCCGGGTACGACGTGGAGGGCGTCGGCGCCCACCCGGGCACCGGGGAACCGCAGTTCGTCCTCGTCCGGCGCGCCCGCAACGACCTCGAACTCCTCGACCCGGCCCTCGCCGAGGACTTCGCCGCGCTGCGGGCCGCCGCCCCCGGCGACGTGAGCGTGCTGGGCCGCGACCGCGCCGACCGGCACTGGCTGGTCCAGCACAACACCGACGACGCGCCCGCCGGCTACCGGGTGCTGCACCGGGCCGCGGCGGGCCGGCCGGCCCGCGTCGAGTACCTGTTCAGCCACCTCCCGGCGCTGGAGGGACAGCCGCTCGCCCACGTCGAACCCTTCTCCTTCACCGCCCGCGACGGGCTGCGCGTCCACGGCTACCTCACCTTCCCGCCCGGCACGGACCGCCGACGACTGCCGACCGTCCTCGTGGTCCACGGCGGACCCTGGACCCGCGACCAGTGGGGCTTCCGCGCCGAGACCCAGTGGCTCGCCAACCGCGGATACCTCTGCCTCCAGGTCGACTTCCGCGGCTCCACCGGCTACGGCAAGGAGTTCACCCGCGCCGGCGACCGGGAGTGGGGCGGCCGGATGCAGGACGACCTCCAGGACGCCGTCCGCCACGCCGTCGCCCTCGGCCACACCGACCCGGACCGGGTAGCGATCTACGGCGGTTCCTACGGCGGGTACGCGGCGCTCGCCGGAGCCGCCTTCACCCCCGGCGACTACCGCTGCGCCGTCGCCGTCGCCGCACCCTCCTCGCTGCTCACCTTCATCGGGTCCGTGCCCGCGACCTGGGGGCCGATGGCGGCGATGCTGCGCCGCAGGGTCGGCTCGCCGGAGGACGACGCGGAGTTCCTGCGCGCCCGCTCGCCGCTGTTCGCCGCCGACCGCATCCGCGTCCCGCTGCTCATCGGCCAGGGCGCGCGGGACCCGCGGGTGCGGCGCGAGGAGTCCGAGCAGCTGGTCGCCGCGCTGCGGAGCGGCGGCGTTCCCCATGAGTACCTGCTCTTTCCCGACGAGGGGCACGGCTTCGTCCGGCCCCGCAACCGACTGACGTTCTACGCGGCCGCCGAGCGCTTCCTCGCGGAACACCTCGGCGGCCGGTACGAGGCGTGAGGGGGCGGTCCGGACCGGGCCCCGCCCGGTCCGGACCGGGCCCTCACGCCAGGGTCAGCAGGCCCTCCTGGAGCAGCCGGCGCACCAGCACCAGGCGGCCCTCCACGTCCAGCCGGCCGGTCACGTCACGGGCCGTGAACGGGGCCCGCGCGTCGAGCACGTACCGCAGCTCGGGCTCGATCCGGGCCGGCAGCCGCACGACCTTGCCGTGGAACTCCAGCTGGAGGCCCGTGTCCTCCGGCCGCAGCGACCACAGCAGCTCGGCCCTGCGCCGCACCAGGGTGTCCGGGCCGAGCGTGCGCAGCCCCTCCAGGTCGAGCAGATGCCCGTCCAGGACCGGGCGGCGGCCCACCAGGGCCCGGCTCGCCGCCCGCTCGACGAGCTCCGCCGGGTCGACCGCCCCGGCGACCGAGCCGAGCAGCTCCGCGAGGGTCGCGGCGGCCCCGGCCCGCAGCTCCGGGTCGAGCGCGAACCCGGGAGGCAGGGCGCCCCGGTAGCGCGGGTCGCCCTCGATCGCCCGGTCCAGGGCGTCCTTGAGCACCGTCGACCAGAGCACCGGCAGCACGCCGAGCGTGATGTGCAGCGAGGCCTCGTCGTTGGACGTGGCGTCGTGCACGGTGCCGCGCGGCATGTACATCAGGTCGCCGGGCCGCAGGTCGAACTCGCGGACCGGGGCGCCGGGACCGTCCTTGGGCCTGCGGTACGGCTGGTTGGCCAGCGGCAGCTCGTCGGGCGAGTCGTACAGCCGCCAGTGCTTCGACCCCCACACCTGGAGCACGAACACGTCGTGGGTGTCGTAGTGGCTGGTGAGGCCCTGGGCGCCGGCCGGGGTCAGATAGGCGTTCGCCTGGAACCCGGCGCTGAACTCGCCCGACAGTGTGCGGCACAGTCGGCCGAGCGGCTCCCAGCGCTCGTGCAGGAACTTGAAGACGACGGTCGAACCGCGCCGGTAGAGGTCGTAGAGGACTTCGAGCCCATTGCTCGGCCCGCCGGGCCCCGACGCGGCCATTTCGACGAGCGGAATCTCCTGCCCGTTCACCACGACCTTGAGTTCGGAGGAACGGACACTGGAAGTGGAAAGAATGTGGTCGACATCGCGGAAACTCAGCGAGGCCGCGAAATGGTCGGGATTCTCCCGGTGCACGACGAGGGGTTTCTTCTCCCAGTACGCGTGCTTGAACTCGTCAGGGGTCACGGGGGACAGGAGGCTGCTGAGGCCGAGCGAAGGCTGCGCCTGGGGCGCAGCCTTCCACCCGCCGTGGGTCACGGCCATGCGGTCAGATCACCGGGTCCGACGGGTCGTTGTCGGCGATCACGAAGACCGGGTCGGTCGG
This sequence comes from Streptomyces sp. NBC_01268, assembly GCF_036240795.1. Lineage (NCBI taxonomy): Bacteria > Bacillati > Actinomycetota > Actinomycetes > Kitasatosporales > Streptomycetaceae > Streptomyces > Streptomyces sp. NBC_01268. The sequence goes on from NZ_CP108454.1 coordinate 6,491,962, forward strand.
GTCGTTGTCCGAGATCACGAAATCGGGCGTCGCGATCGGGGACGGCGAGACCTCGATCTCGTCCGGCCGCAACGAATTGCGCTCTTCCATGTTCCCTCCCGTTTCCTGGTGTTTCAGGAACTCCGTACTGCTGTGCGGAGCGGCACCGATACTCGTCAGCGCCGCAGAGGGATGTCAACGCTTCAAGGTTCCCTGTCCAATTACCTTCGCGGGGGTTTCGGAGGGGCCGGTCCGTCAGGAGTTCCACGACATTCTTGACAGGGTTGCCCGGGAGCGGAGACATCGCTGAAACGTGCCGTGGTCTACACCGATAGGCGGGAGTCGGACGGGACGCTCCGACGCGAGGGGGGAGGATCGGTGACCCGACACGCGAGTGCGGCACAGCGCCACCGGGCCGTGCGGGAGGTGCTCGCCGGGCGGCCCGTCGCCGAGGTCGCGCGACGCCACGGCGTCTCGCGCCAGACGCTGTACGCCTGGCGGAAGCGGTACGCGGCGCACGGCGAGGGCGGTCTCGCGGACCGCTCGCGGCGCCCGCACGAGAGCCCGGCGCGGATCCCGCCCGCCGTGGAGGCGCTGATCTGTTCGCTGCGCGAACGGCACCCGGGCTGGGGCGCCGGCCGGCTCCGCGCGGCCCTCGACCGGCTGGGGGTGCCCGACGCCCCCTCGCGGACCACGATCCACCGGGTGCTGATCCGCAACCGGCTCCTCGTCCGCCCGGACCCGGCCGCCGGGGAGGAGCTCGGCGGCCTGATCGCGGCCGCCCGCGAGGCCCTGCGGAGACTCGGCGCGGCCCTGGACGGGCTGGAGGCGGAGGCGGAGGCGGAGGCGGCCGGGGGGCCGGGTGCGCCGGGGGCAGGGGTGCGCGACGGGCTGGGCGACGGGGCAGGGGCCGGCTCCAGGGGGAGGCGCGGAGCGGGGCCGTCCGGAGTGGGGCCGTCCGAAGCGGGGCCGTCCGGACCTGCCGCCGCGAGCGGCGCCGAGCCGACCGAACGGGCCTCCATGGGGCCCACCGCGGCCTCCGACGGGCACGTCGGCGAGCACACCGACGGGCACGTCGGCGGGCACGTCGGCGGGCACGTCGGCGGGCTCACCGCGGGGCCCGCCGACGGCCCCTGCGGGACCTGCGCGGTCTGCACCCCGCCCGTCCGTCTGTTCGAACAGGCGTCGGCGCCGCCCGCGTCAACCATCTCCCGGTACGGCACCCTCATCCCCACCCCGCGCGAAGTCGGCCGCAGGGCAGGCCCGTTGACCGAAACCGCGCGGTGCGGGTCCGAAGGGTGAGACCCGGGGGGCGCGCCGCGCGGGCCGGTGTCAGTCCTCGGCCGGGGCCGGCTGGAGGAGGTCCCAGCGGTTGCCGTACAGGTCCTCGAAGACGGCGACCGAGCCGTACGGCTCGTGCCGGGGGGCTTCGAGGAAGCGGACCCCGGCGGCGGTCATCCGGGCGTGGTCGCGGGCGAAGTCGTCGGTGTGCAGGAAGAAGCCGACCCGCCCGCCGGTCTGGGCGCCGACGGCCGTCGCCTGCGTCGCGTCCTTCGCGCGGGCCAGCAGCAGGCCGGTGCCGTGCGCGCCGCGCGGGCGGACGACGACCCAGCGGGTGCCGTCGCCGCGGTCGGTGTCCTCGACGAGGTCGAAGCCGAGGGCGCGGGTGTAGAAGTCCACGGCCTCGTCGTAGTCGCGGACGACGAGGGTGACCAGCGCGAGGGTGGGCAGCAGGGGCGCGGAGGGGCCCGTGGGTGAGGAGGACGGGTCGGTCAGGTCGGTCATGAGGGCAAGGTAATACGTATGACGCGGGGGTCGCCAACGGACGCGCGGTGCGACAATGCCCCGCATGGACGTGACCGGACTGGAACGGCTCGCCGAGCGCGCGCGCTCGCTCGCCGACGGCGGCGGGCGCCGGGTGCTCGGCATCGCCGGGCCGCCCGGCGCCGGCAAGTCGACCCTCGCCGCCCGGCTGGCCGCCCTGCTCGACGGACTGGCCGTCCTCGTCCCCATGGACGGCTTCCACCTGGCCCAGGCCGAACTGGAACGACTCGGACGGGCCGGCCGCAAGGGAGCCCCGGACACCTTCGACGCCGCCGGATACGCGGCCCTGCTCCGCCGCCTGCGCGCCGCCGAACCCGGCGCCACCGTCTACGCCCCCGCCTTCGACCGCTCCCTGGAGGAGCCCGTCGCCGGATCGATCGCCGTGCCGCCCGAGCTCCCACTGGTGATCACCGAGGGGAACTACCTGCTGCACGACGAGGGCCCCTGGGCCGCCGTGCTCCCCCTGCTCGACGAGGCCTGGTACCTCGACCTCGACGCCGGCCGGAGGGTGCCCCGGCTCGTCGCCCGTCACGTCCGCTTCGGCAAGGACGAGGAGCACGCCCGCCGGTGGGTGGCCGACTCCGACGAGGCCAACGCCCGCCTCGTGGAACGAGGGAGAGACCGCGCCCACCTCGTCGTGCCCGGCGACTGACCCCCGCGCGGGACCCGGCCGTGCCGGTACGGTGGGCCCATGACCCACGCGCCGGCGCTCCTCGTCATCGACATGCAGAACGCCCTCGCGGAGATCGCCCACCGCGCCCCCGAGACCATCGCCGTGATCGCCGGGCTGCGCGCCCGGGCCCGCGCCGCCGGGGTCCCCGTCGTCACCGTCCAGCACCACGGCCCGCCCGGCGGCGAGCTCGCGCCCGGCACCGACGGCTGGCGGATCGTCCCCGAACTCGCCCCGCGGGACGGCGAGTCCGTCATCGCCAAGACCGGCGCCGACAGCTTCGTCGACACCCGCCTCGACGCCACCCTCGCCGCGCTCGGCGTCACCGAGCTCCTCGTCACCGGCTTCGCCACCGAGATCTGCGTCGACACCACGGCCCGCCAGGCCCTCAGCCGCCGCTACGACCTCGTCCTCGTGGCCGACGGGCACACCACCTCGGTGCGCGGCGCCGAGGGCCCCTACGCCGAGCCCGACCGGTCCGTCGCCCACCACAACGAGATCTTCCGCCACCTCGACTTCCCCGGCCGCAGCATCCGCGTCCTGCCCGCCGCCGAGGTCGACTTCGGCGCTCCCTAGCGCGCCGCGCGCTCCACGGCCGCCCGCGCCAGCGCCCGCACCACCGGGTGCGGCCGGCTGCCGTCGCCCGCGAGCTCGGGCTGGAACAGCGTCGCCAGGAAGAAGGGGTGACCGGGCAGTTCCGCGATCCGGATCTGGCCCTCGTCGTCCGCGCCGGTGAACCGCATCCCGTGCCGCTCCAGGGTGTCCAGGTGGCGCCCGTCGGGACCGTACGCGCAGTGGTAGCGCTCGGTGGTCCGCTCCGTGCCGAACACCGCCTCCGCGAGGGAGCCGGGGGTCACCCGTACCGCGCCCTCGTGACCGACGAGGGAGCAGGCGAGCGGGGCGAGCAGCAGGTCCTCCGGGTCCGCCTCCGGGTCGTTCTCGGCGTGCGCGGCCCGTTCGAGCCCGCACACGTCGCGCGCGAACTCGACCAGCGCGTGCTGGAATCCGGCGCAGGTCCCCAGGAACGGGATCCCCTCCTCGCGCGCGGTACGGATCGCCGCGAGCGCCCCGGCCTCGCTCGCGTACGGACTGCCCGGCAACAGCCACACCGCGTCGAACCCGCTCACCGCGCCCGGCTCCTCCGCGTCGCCCGACGGGATCCAGTAGGCGTCGAGGACGAGCCCGTCCCGCTCGGCCAGCGCGTCGAGGAGCAGCGGGATGCGGACATGGGACTTCACGTGCGGGGAGCGGTCGCCGACGAGGGCGACACGGGGGGTACGTGCGGTACGTGCGGTACGGGGGGACTGCGTGCTGCCGGAGGCGTCTGCGGTGTTCATGGGGACCATGCTCGGCGCCCGTTCCCGTTCACGTCCAACGATGATTCCTGGATCCTCCATCACGATCGCTTATCTCGTGGTCGGTAGGCTGAGGCCATGACCACCAGCAGCGAAACCGAGGACTGGCAGCGCCGCGTCGACGCCCTCTGGGCCGCGCTCGACACGTACGGGGATCCCGCCGCGTTCCGCGCCCGGATCGCCGAACTCGCCGACGAGCGCCCCGCCGACGACCCCGCCGCCCTCTTCGAGCGCGGCGCCGCCCACGACTCCACCGGCCTTCCCGAGGAGGCCGTGCGCCTCTACCGCCGGGCCCTCGACGCCGGCCTCACCGGACTGCGGCGGCGCCGCGCCGTCATCCAGCTCGCCAGCAGCCTGCGCAACCTCGGGCGCCCCGACCGGAGCGTCGAACTCCTCACCGAGGAGCGGGCGATCCCCGCCGAGCGGCTCGACGCCGACGAGACCGCCCTGGCCGGTGCCGTCGACGCCTTCCTCGCCCTCGCCCTCGCCGACACCGGCCGCGACCGCGAGGCCGCCTCCCTCGCCCTCGGCGCCCTCGCCCCGCTGCTGCCGCGCTACAACCGCTCCCTCGCGCACTACGCCCGGGCCCTGCTGGGCACCGAGCCCGACGCGTCCTGACCGGCCCGCGACCCGCCCCATGGACCCGCACCTCCTCCGCACCTACCTCACCGTCGCCCGGCTCGCCTCCTTCTCGGAGGCGGCGCGGACGCTCGGCTACACCCAGTCCGCCGTCTCCCAGCACATCGCCGCGCTCGAAACGGACCTCGGGCTCCCGCTGCTCACCCGCAGGCCCGTCGGGCCGACGCCGGCCGGTGAACGGCTCCTGGAGCACGCGGGTTCGCTGCTGCTGCGACTCGACGCGGCACGGGCCGACCTCGCGCGGTTCGCCGCCCTGCCCCGCGAGACGCTCACCCTCGTCGCCGCCCCGCTGGCCCTGGCGCCACGCACCCTCGCCGCGCTGCCCGCCACCGGGGTCACCCTGCGGACGCTGCCCCGCGACGAGGTGCCGGCCGCCGTCGCCACCGGAGCCGCCGACCTCGGGCTCGTCGACGGCATCGCCGCTCCCAGCGATCCGCTGCGGCTCCCCGACGTCGCCCCGTTCACCGCCCGGCGGGTCGCCGAGGAGCCGCTCGCCGTCGTCCTGCCCGCCGGCCACCCGCTCGCCGGACGCCCGGGGCTGCGGCTCGCCGATCTGGTCGACGCCCGCTGGCTCGACGCCCCCGAGGCCGCCTTCCCGCTCGACCGGCTGCGCGCCGCGCACGCCGGGCCCGCGGGCCACGGCTTCCGCCCGGCCCTGCGCTACGAGGGCACCGACGCCCGGACCGTCGCCGCGCTGGCCGCCGCCGGCCACGGCCTGGCCCTGCTGCCCTCCTCGACCGCCGCCGGGATCCCGGGGGCCGCCGTCGTCCCGCTCACCGCGCCCCGCCTGGTCCACCGCACCGAACTGCTGCGTCCGAACGGCGAACCGAGCGGCCTCGCCGCCGAGTTGATCGCCCGACTCGACGCCCCGCCCGCGCCCGGTCGCTAGTCTGACCCGAACGGAACGGACGGAACGAACGACGGCGAGAGGCGGGCGGACGTGGGGTGGTTCCGGCGAGGGCCCAGGCGGGACGGCGAGGACGCTCCCAGGGACCCGCAGTTCGCGTACTTCTCCGAGCGCGAGGCCGCCCTCTTCCGCGGCCGGGTCCGCGAGGCCTTCGCCGAACTCGGACTCGAAGTGACCGTGTACGCCGACGCCGTCATCGACGACTCCGGGCGCCGCTTCGGTCTCGGCACCCTCGCGGCCGTCTGCCACCAGGACCCCCGCGGCACCCCCGTCTGGCCCGAGCTGGTCCGCCGCCACGTCCGGCTCTGGGTGCGCGCCCTCGACGGCCCCTCCGCCCTCGACACCCTGCCGCCCGAGCAGATCCGCGCCCAGCTCTACCCCCGGGTGGTCAGCGGCGAGGGCATCGACCCCGGCACCTTCGGCTACGCCCGCACGGTCGCCCCCGGCCTGTACGAGGTGCTCGCCCTCGACCTGCCGGAGAGCGTCATGACGCTCACCGACGACGCCCTCGAACGCCTCGGCGACCCCGCGCGGCTGCGCGAACGGGCCCTGCACAACCTGCGCGACCTGCCCGTGGAGGGCCACGAGACCGTCAAGGACGCCGACGGCATGCGCTTCGAGGTCATCCTCGGCGACTCCTTCTACACCGCCAGCCGCGTCCTCGACCTCGACGCCGTCGTCCGCCGGGTCACCGGCCGGCCGCTCGGCGCGGACGGCGCGCTCGTCGCCCTGCCCTTCCGGCACCAGCTCGCCTTCCACCCCATCCGCGACACCAGCATCGTGCCCGCCCTCGGCGCGATGGCCTCCTTCGCCGCCTCCGGCTACGAGGACACGCCGGGCGCCATCAGCCCGTACGTCTTCTGGTGGCGGGGCGGGACGCTCACCCAGCTCAGCGAGCACGCCGAGGAGGACGGGCAGCTGCGGATCGTCGTCGGCGACGACTTCCAGGCCCTCCTGGAGCGGCTCATCGTCCAGGGCCCCTGACCGGCTGCCCGCCCGCTCCCGGACAGCCGCCCCGCCCGGCCCCCTCGGCCCGGCGGGCCCGGCCGACCGGTCGCGTCCACCGCCCGCGCGGGGCAGGATGCTGTACGTCGAGGAGGAGACCACCCATGCCCGAGAGCACCGCACCCACCCCCTTCACCGCCGACGACTACCGGGCCAGGATGGCCCGCGCCGCCGACTCCGCAGCCGAGGCGGGACTCGCCGGCGTGCTCGTCGCCCCCGGCCCCGACCTGGTCTATCTGACCGGGTACCAGCCGACCGCGATCACCGAACGCCTCACCGTCCTCGTCATCGCCCCCGGCCAGGACCCCGTGCTCGTCGTCCCCACCCTGGAGGCCCCGGACGCCGAGAAGGCCGTCGGCGCCCCGGCGCTCACCCTGCGCGACTGGACCGACGGCAAGGACCCGTACGCCGTCACCGCGCCCCTGCTCGACGTCGCCGGCCGCTTCGGCGTCAGCGACAACGCCTGGGCCATGCACCTGCTCGGCCTCCAGCAGGCCCTGCCCACCACCTCGTACGTCTCCCTCACCGAGGCCCTGCCGATGCTGCGGGCCGTCAAGGACGGGCACGAGCTGGCCAGGATCGCCGCCGCCGGGGCCGCCGCGGACCAGGCGTACGGCGAGATCCTCCAGGTCCGCTTCGCCGGCCGCAAGGAGACCGAGGTGGCCGCCGACCTGGCCCGGCTTCTCATGGAGTCCGGCCACTCCCAGGTCGACTTCACCGTCGTCGGCTCCGGCCCCAACGGCGCCAACCCGCACCACGAGGCCGGCGACCGGACCATCGAACGCGGCGACATGGTCGTCCTCGACTTCGGCGGCCTCAAGCACGGCTACGGCTCCGACACGACCCGCACCGTGCACGTCGGCGAACCCACCGACGAGGAGCGGCGCGTCCACGACCTCGTACGGGAGGCGCAGCAGGCCGGGTTCGAGGCGGTGCGCTCCGGGATCGCCTGCCAGGACGTGGACCGGGCCGCCCGCAAGGTGATCGCGGACGCCGGGTACGGCGAGTACTTCATCCACCGCACCGGCCACGGCATCGGCGTCACCACCCACGAACCGCCGTACATGATCGAGGGCGAGGAGCGGCCGGTCGTCCCCGGCATGTGCTTCTCCATCGAACCGGGCGTCTACCTGCCGGGCCGCTTCGGCGTCCGCATCGAGGACATCGTGACCCTGACGGAGGACGGCACCGGCCGCCGCTTCAACAACACGCCGCGGGAGATGGCGATCGTCGAGTGACATCTGCTCGGTAAGAGCAGCGCTCGACCGCCGGGCGACCCTCACCCGTCCGTCAGCACCACCGCCGACTCCGCCGGCAGCCTGAGCACTCCGTCCCGGCCGGGTGCCTCCGTCCGCTCCCACGCGGCGAGCACCCGGTCACGGCCGTTGGAGCCGAGCGGGATGTCCGCCGCGCGCTTGGCGAGGTTGACCGCCACGCGGATGTCGCCGCGCCGGAACACCAGCCAGCGGGCCTCCTCGTCGAACGCCACCTTCACCCCGGCCAGGTCGGGGTCGGTGAGGTCCGGCAGGGTGCGGCGCAGGGCGATCAGCTCCCGGTACCAGGCGAGGAGCCGCTTGTGCGGGTCGCGTTCGCGCTCGCTGCGGTCCAGGACCGAGCGGTCGCGGGTGGCGGGGTCCTGGGGGTCGGGCACGTCCTCCTCCGCCCAGCCGTGCGCCGCGAACTCCCGGCGCCGGCCGCGGCGCACCGCCTCCGCGAGCTCGGGATCGGTGTGGTCGGTGAAGTACATCCAGGGCGTCCGCGCGCCCCACTCCTCGCCCATGAACAGCATCGGCACCGAGGGGCCGGTCAGGACGAGGGCCGCCGCGCAGGCGAGCAGGCCGGGGGAGAGGGTGGCGGACAGGCGGTCGCCGGTCGCCCGGTTGCCGATCTGGTCGTGGGTCTGCGCGTAGCCGAGGAACCGGTGCGCCGCGGTCCGCTCGCGGTCCACCGGGCGCCCGTGGTGGCGGCCCCGGAAGCCGGAGTAGGTGCCGTCGTGGAAGAAGACGCGGGTGAGGGTCTTGGCGAGGGCGCCCAGCGGGGCGCGCGCGAAGTCCGCGTAGTAGCCCTGCGACTCGCCGGTGAGGGCGCTGTGCAGGGCGTGGTGGAAGTCGTCGTTCCACTGGTGGTGGACGCCCAGCCCGCCGGCCTGGCGCGGGGCGGTGGTGCGCGGGTCGCCCGCGTCGGACTCGGCGATCAGGAAGTGCTGCCGGCCCTGTTCCCTGGCGAGCTCGTCGACCGCCGCCGACAGCTCCTCCAGGAAGTGCAGCGCCCGGTCGTCGACGAGCGCGTGCACCGCGTCGAGCCGCAGCCCGTCGATCCGGTAGTCCCGCAGCCAGGCGAGCGCGCTGCCCAGGAAGTACGCCCGGACCTCGTCCGAGCCGGGCGCGTCCAGGTTGACCGCGGCGCCCCACGGGGTGTGGTGGGTGTCGGTGAAGTACGGGCCGAAGGACGGCAGGTGGTTTCCGGACGGGCCCAGGTGGTTGTGCACCACGTCCAGGACCACGCCCAGGCCGAGGCCGTGGGCCGTGTCGACGAAGCGCTTGAGCGCCTCGGGACCTCCGTACGGCTCGTGGACCGCCCACGGCGCCACCCCGTCGTACCCCCAGCCGCGCTCCCCGGGGAACGGACACAGCGGCATCAGCTCCACATGGGTGATGCCGAGGCCCGCGAGCTCCCCGAGGCGCGCCGCCGCCGCGTCGAGGGTGCCCTCCGGGGTGAAGGTGCCCACGTGCAGCTCGTACAGGACGCCGCTGCGCATCCGCAGCCGCGGGGCGGCGTTCCGCCAGGTGTACGCGTCGTGGTCGACGACCGCGGCGAGGCCGTCCGGGCCGTCGGGCAGGCGCCGGGCCCGGGGGTCGGGCAGCAGGTGGCCGCCGTCGAGGGAGTAGCCGTAGCGGTCGCCGTCGGCGGCGGGGGCGACGCCGGTCCACCAGCCCGGGCGCTCGGCGTCCCGCTCCAGCGGGTGAGCGCTGCCGTTCAGTTCCAGCGTCACCAGGTCACGGGCATGCGGCGCCCACACCTCGAACAGCACGGGACGGTCCCCTCGTCGACTGGTCAACGGCTACGGGACCATCCTGGCAGTCGGAGGCACGCCCCGCCCGGTGCATCGGCGATCTTGGCCTCACGGCCGCGGCGGGGCGTCCCACACGTAGTTGACGGCCCGCTCGAAGGTCACGTACCCCGCGCGGGCGAAGGACTTCGCCATGGGGACGTTGCCCAGGTCGGTGGCGGCCCGGATGTTGGGCACGTCCTGGGCGGCGAGGACCCGGGTGCCCTCGGCGAGGATGTCGTCGATGTGGCCCTGGCCGCGGTGGGCGGGCAGGACACCGATGTACGCGATGATCGGGTGGTAGTTGTTGCGCGCGGGGACGACGAAGCCGACCGGCTCCCCGGTGCCCGGCAGCTCCGCGATCCGCCACCACTCCGGGGGCGTCGAGAAGTGCGCGAACTCCTCGTCGTAGTGCAGCTCGGCCGCCTCGCGCGGCGACAGGCCGGAAGCCAGGTCCGCCTGGCCGTGCGCGTCGAGGGTGCCCTCCATGACCGGGGTCATCAGGTCGAGCAGGTCCTCGCGGTCCCGCACCGGACGGAACACCAGGCGCCCGCTCGGCTCCGGCACCGGCGTGCCCGCCCGCCACTCCAGGCGCAGCCGCTCCACCAGCGGGCGGGCGCCCGAGGCGGTCAGCACACCGAAGAGGGTCTCCAGGGCCGCGCGGGTCTCCGGGACCTCGCGCCAGTCCGCCGGTATGAAGCGGCCGAACTCGGGGCGGGCCGCGCCCGCCGGGACGACGGCGGCGGTCGCCGTCTCCAGGAGGCGCAGACCGATCCCGGCCGCCTCCTCCGGCGACAGAGCCGGGTCCAGGTCGAAGAAGTCGAGCGCCTGCGGGGCGGCGCCCTCCTGTCCGGACCACCACGAGATCCGTCCGAGCAGACGGTCGCCGCGCAGCGCCACCCACATCCAGCCGGGCCGGCGGCGGCCGGTCGCCAGGTCGTCGGCGAGCTCGTGGTCGAGCACGTAGTCGAGGCCCTGGAAGAGAGCCAGCTCGTCAGGTCCGGCGAGCGGTCGGACAACAACGGTCATGTACGGGATTCCCCCTGGTAGTAAGAGTCGGCAGACCGTATCAGCGCAGGTGGGCCGGGCGCCTTCGAGATATCGGGGCCCTTCTGGACACCCTGGTGCCGTCCGTCCGACAATCAAGGTGTGACGACACCCTTCGAGCTCCCGGCCAACCCGCCGGACGCCCCTCGGCTCACCGACGCCGAGCGGGAGCGCGCGCTCGCGGTGCTCCGTGAGGGTGCCGCCCAGGGGCGTCTGTCGCACGACACCTTCCTGTTCCGCATGGAGCGGGCGCTCGCCGCCCGCCGCTCCGACGAACTCGCCCTGCTCACCGCGGACCTGGCGGCCCCGTCGCCCTGGACCCGGCGGGTGGTGGGCGCGGTGGAGAAGGTGTCCGCGTTCACCGTCAGCATCCGCCGCGCCTGGCGGGCCGAGCGGCTCCCGAAGCTGCTCATGCCGCTGCCGGGCCCGCACCCGCTGCGGATCGGACGCGACCCGGTGAACGGACTGCGGCTCAGCCACGAGACGGTCTCCCGCCTGCACGCCGAACTGTCCCAGCAGGGCGGCCTGTGGGTGCTGCGCGACCTCGGCTCCACCAACGGCACCACGGTCAACGGGCGCCGGGTGACGGGCGCGGTCGTGGTGCGCGCCGGGGACATGGTGGGCTTCGGCCAGATGGTCTTCCGGCTCTCTCCGAACTGACGCGGAACTGGCGCGCCAACGCCTCCAACCGTCACCCGATCGGCGGTATACCTGCTGCGACCGGGTCTGCCCGGTGATGGGCTGGGGAGACGCGCGCCGCTGACCGACGAGGGGGCGAGATGAGCGACGAGCCGAACCACCCGCACACCCCGTGGCGAGACCACTGGGCCGCTCTGCCGACGATGACACCCGCCACGCGCGGGGCCGCCGCCGCGGGGAGGGACCGCACGGTCCGCCGGATCGCGCCCAGCCCCCTGGAGCCGGGCGCCACCCGCGACCCGTACCGCACCTACCGGGTCCTGCGCGAGGAGTTCCCGCTCACCCACGACCCGCTGCTGCGGGCCTGGGTGCTCAGCCGGTACGCGGACGTGGCGAGCGCCCTCACCGACGCCCGCTTCACCCACGGGCACCGGCCCGGCGACCCGCCGTGCGCGCAGACCCACACGGACGTCGACGACGGCGAGCTGCGGGCCGTCGCCGAACGCACCGCCTTCGTCCTCGCCCACCGGATCGCCGCCCGCCCGCAGGCCGACCTGGTCGCCGACTTCTGCCACTGGCTGCCGGCCGGCACCGTCGCCGCCGCCGTCGGCGTGCCGTACCGGGACATGATGCGGCTGGTCCGCGGCCGGGCCGCGTCCGCGCTGGTCGGACAGTGCACGGGCCAGATCGCGGTACGGGAGAAGGCCCTGGCCGCCTTCCTCGCCGCCGTCCTGAGCGACCCCGACCAGGTCGCCGCGCTCCGGGACGCCCCCTCGGGCCTGGTCGCCCGCGCCTGGACCGAGTCGCTGCGCCGCGACCCCCCGGTCCAGATCGTCATGCGCCGCACCCGCGGCGAGGTGCGCGTCGGATCGGGAGTCCTCCCCCCGGGCGCCCAGGTCGCCCTCCTGATCGGGGCCGCCGGCCGCGACCCGGAGCGCTTCCGCGACCCGGACCGCTTCGACCCGCTCCGCGACGACCCGGGCCAGCTGACCTACGGCACCGGCCTGTGTCCGGCCGTCGACCTGGCCGCCCTGGAGGCCGAATACGCCCTCCGGGCCCTCTTCCAGGCCATGCCCCGCCTCCGCCTCGCGGACGGCTTCCGGCCCGAGTGGACGGGCGTGATCACCCGGGCCCCGCGGAGCCTGGTGGTCCGGCCGGGAGGCTGAGCCCTTCGCCCGCGCGCACGCCTCAAGCGGCGGGCGCGACCTCCTGCCCCGGCCGGCCGGACCACCACACCGAGCCGAGCAGGAGCACGCCCGGGAGGATCCCGGCGACCGTCGCGATGGCGGCGCCGGACGCCCCGAGGGCGGCGAGCACGAGGCCGCCCGCGCCGCAGGCCGCGAGCGCCGCGCCCAGGACGTGCAGCTGCGGCCGCCGCCAGGCCGCCGCGAGCCCGAAGAAGTGCACGCCGACGACGAAGGCGATCCACCCCACGGCGGCCTGCGGGGCGTGCAGCACCCTGCCGGTCACGACCAGTCCGGCCACGAGCCCGACGACCTCGGCCGCCACCACGAACCAGTAGCGCCGCCCGAATCCGGGGCCGCCCGAGGCCGGTTCCGCGCCCCCGGTCCGGCCTCCGGCACCGGCCCGGCCGCCCCGCCCCCCGAACACGACCAGGGCGACGAAGGCGGCTCCGGCCAGCACGCGCAGCGGAGCGCTGATCCGGGTCGGCAGCGCCCCCGCGTTCGCCTGCACGAAGAACAGCCCGAAGGAGGCGCCGATGATCCGGCCGGTTCGATCCTTAGTCATGATCATCAGTATTGCTCCGCGCGCACGAGCAGCCCCACCGGCCTCCCCTCGAACAGCTCGGCCAGCCTCACCGGCTTCTCCGCCCCGCCCGTGAACTCCCGCGTCCCGTCCAGGAGGTCGAGCCAGCGGCCCTCCGGAAGGGCGAGGGACGCGTCCCGCCAGCCGCCCGTCTCGGCGAGGCGGAGGGAGAGCCGGGTGACGGCGGTCAGGACGTGGTCCGAGCGCGAGAAGGCCAGGCAGTGCGGGGCGGCCGGGCCCGTGGCGGACAAGGGGCGGTAGGTGGAGAGGGGACCGAAGAGGGCGGGGCGGGTGCGCCGCAGGTGGAGCGCGGCGCGGACCACCGCCGTCTTGTCGTCGTCCGGGCCCGGCGCGAACGGCGCCCGGTTGTCCGGGTCGACCAGGGCCCGGTACACCCGCTCCGTGCCCTGGTAGAGCTCCGGCACCCCCGGCATCGTGAGGTGGACCAGGGTCGACCCGAGGATGTGCGCGCGGATGTGGGGTTCGAGGGCGAGGGCCGCCGGTGCCGCCGTGCGCAGCGGGATGCGGCCGGGCCCCGCCGCCACGAAGTCCGTGACGGCCCGCTCGTACGCCTCGTCCGGCTCGGTCCAGCTGGTGTGCAGCCCGGCCTCCCGTACCGACTTCAGGACCGCCGGGCCCAGCCGCGCCGCGTCCGGGGTGCCGAAGCCGAACGCGGTCTGCCAGGCCGTCCACGCCAGGTGGGGGTCGGGCGCGGGGACGCCGGAGGCCTCCTCCAGGAACTCGGCCCAGCGCTGCGGGCACTGGGCCAGCACCGCGATCCCGGCCCGTACGTCCGCGCTGCGCTTGGTGTCGTGCGTGGTCAGGACCGTGCCCGTGCCCGGCCAGTCGCGCGCGATGCGGGCGCAGTACGCGTGGAACTCGTCCGGGTGCACCGCGGGGCGCCCCGGGTCGCCGCCGACCTCGTTGGCCGAGAGCAGGGGCGTGTAGCGGTAGAAGGCCGTGTCCTCCACCGACTTGGCCCGCAGCGCCGAGGAGGTCTGGGCGAACCGGGCCCGGAAGGCCCGGTGGTCGGGCCCGTCGCCGCGCGTCCCCAGCGCCAGCTCCCGCACGGTGTCCACCGCCGTCGCCTCCTCCGGCACCGCGAACGCCGCCTTGGCGCCGCGCGCCGCCTCCGGGGTCAGCACCCGCTCGCCGCCGGTGCGGTAGGTCCGGTACACCGGCACCCGCACGAGGAGTTCGCGCACCGCCGTGTGCAGGGCCCACGGCGCGTGGTCGCGCAGCTCCGGGTCGGCGGCGCAGAGCCGGCCCGCGAGCCGGGCCAGCGCGGCAGTCTCCGCGGCCAGTTCATGCGTGACCACCTTGTACGCGGCGCGCCGGGCGGTCGCCTCCCAGTAGCCGCCCCGGTCCCCGGCCCGTCCCACGAACTCCCTGTAGACGTCGCCCAGTTCGTCCGTCCCCAGCGGGTCGGTGAACAGCCCGTCCACGTGCCGCAGCGCGTCGTAGCCGGTGGTGCCCGCCACCGGCCAGGAGGCGGGCAGCGGTTCGGAGCCGGTGAGGATCTTCTCCACGACCGTCCAGCACCGGCCGCCGGTCGCCGCGTCGAGCCGTTCCAGATAGCCCTCCGGGTCGGCGAGCCCGTCCGGGTGGTCGATGCGCAGCCCGTCCACCACGCCGTCCGCGACCAGCTCCAGGATCTTCGCGTGGGTGGCCTCGAAGACCTCCGGGTCCTCGACGCGGAGCCCGATGAGATCGGAGATGGTGAAGAAGCGGCGGTAGTTGAGATCGGTGCGGGCCAGCCGCCACCAGGCGAGGCGGTACCACTGGGCGTCCAGCAGCGCGTCCAGCGGCAGCCCCTCGGTGCCCGGCCGCAGCGGGAACTCCTGCCCGTCCAGGGACAGTACGCCGTCCGCGACCCGCAGCCGGTCCCGCACCTCCGGGAGCCGGGCGGGCAGCACCGGCAGCAGCATCCGCCCGTCGCCCGCCGCCCAGTCGATGTCGAACCACCGGGCGTACGGCGAGTCCGGGCCGTCCCGGAGCACCGCCCGCAGGGCGTGGTTGTGCCGAGGCGCGGCCGCCATGTGGTTGGGCACCAGGTCGAGCACGAGACCCAGGCCGTGCGCGCGGGCCGTCGCGGCGAGCGCCCGCAGCCCGGCCTCGCCGCCCAGTTCGGCCCGTACGGCACGGTGGTCGGTCACGTCGTAGCCGTGCGTCGAGCCGGGCACGGCCTCCAGGACCGGCGAGAGATGGAGGTGCGAGACCCCCAGACCGGCGAGGTAGGGCACGGCGCGCTCGGCGGCGGCGAACGGGAAGTCCGGCTGGAGCTGGAGCCGGTAGGTGGCACTGGGCAGCGTCCGCTCGGACGAGGGGGGTCCGGGCCGGGCCGGCGAAGAGGACGTCATGCGAACGTACGTACCCGGCTCAGCGGCTTCTGTGTCATCGACGCATGCGCCCGTTCGAGTGCATCGCGTTACGTTCGCGTGATGCTCCGGATGTATCGCGACACGCTGTCCCTGCTCGGACCGGTCCTTCCGGTCGTCTCCTTCCTCGGGCGGCTGCCGACCGCCATGTGCCAGCTCGGCAGCCTCCTCCTGGTCGCCGAGACCAGCGGCTCCCTGACCACCGCGGGCCTCACGGGCGGCGCGCTCGCCGCCGGGCAGACCCTCGCCGGCCCGCTGATCGGACGGCTCGCCGACCGGCACGGCCAGCGGCCCGTGGTGCCGGCCGCCGCCCTCGCCAACGCGGTCGCCGTCACCGCCCTCGTGCTCGCCGCCCTCGACCGGGCCGGCACCGGGCTCCTCATGGTGCTCGGCGCCCTCGCCGGCGCGACGGTCCCGCAGATCGGCCCGCTCGCCCGGACCCGCTCGGTGAACCTGGCGCGCGCCGCCGGCGCCGACGACCGGGCGGTGGGCACCGTCCTGTCCTTCGAGGGCACCCTCGACGAGGTCTCCTTCGTCCTCGGCCCCGCCCTGGTCGGCCTGGCCGCCGCCGTCGCCCATCCGGCCGCGGCCCTGCTCACCGCCGCCGCGCTCCTCGCCGGCTGCGGCACCGCCTTCGCCCTGCACCCCACCGCCCGGTCGGCGACCGTCCGCGAGGCCACCCGTACGAGTGCCGCCGAACGGACGCGGCTGCCCGCCGCCACGTACGCCCTGCGGATCACGATGGTCCTCCAGGGCGCCATGTTCGGCGCCTCGCAGGCCGGCATCACCGCCCTCACCGAACGGCTCGGCACACCCGACCAGGCCGGGCTCGTCTACGCCGCGATGGGCGTGATGAGCGCGGCCGCCGGGTTCGCCATGGCCGCCGTGCCCGCCCGGATCGGCCTCGGCACCCGCTGGCGCGCCGCCACCGGCGCCCTCGTCGTGCTCGCCGCGCCCCTCGTCCTCGTCGACACGCTCGGCGGGCTCTACGCGGGCGTCGTCGTCCTCGGCGTCGCCTACGCCCCGCACCTCATCACCGTCTTCGGCCTCACCGAGCGGATCGTGCCGCCCGCCCGGCTCGCCGAGTCCATGGCCTTCCTCACCAGCGGCATCGTCGGCGGCCAGGCCCTCGCGCTGGCCGCGGCGGCCCGGCTCGCCGACACGCACGGCGCCCCGGCCGCCTTCGGGGTGGCGGCCGGGGCGGCCGTGGCCTGCGCGGTCCTCTCCTGGACGGTCCGCCTCCGCACCGGTCCGGTCAGGCGGGCCGTCGCAGCACCGTCAGCGTGAGCGGGGCGAGCGCCACCCGCTCGCCCGCCGCCACCATCGGGCCCACCTCGGGCGGCATGCCCTCCGGATGGGAGGTGTCCACCACGACCTTCCACGACTCGCCGTGACTGTCCGGGACCGCGAACTCCAGCTCCTGCGCAGAGGCGTTGAACATCAGCAGGAAGGAGTCGTCGGAGATCCGCTCGCCCTGCGGGCCCGGCTCCGAGATCGCGTTGCCGTTCAGGAAGACGGTCAGCGCCTGGGCGTGCGCCGCCTGCCAGTCCCGGGAGGTCATCTCCTCGCCCTCGGGGGTGAACCAGGCGATGTCGGTGAGCTCGTCGTGGGTGCCCTCCACCGGCCGCCCGTGGAAGAAGCGGCGGCGCCGGAACACCGGATGCTCCCGCCGCAGCCGCACCATCGCCCGGGTGAACTCCAGGAGCGTGGCCTCCGGTTCGCCGCCCGGCTTCGGCCAGCGCACCCAGGACACCTCGTTGTCCTGGCAGTAGGCGTTGTTGTTGCCGCGCTGGGTGCGCCCGAACTCGTCGCCGTGGCTGAGCATGGGCACGCCCTGCGACAGCATCAGCGTCGCCAGGAAGTTGCGCGTCTGGCGGGCCCGCAGCTCGCCGATCCCGATGTCGTCGGTGTCGCCCTCGGCACCGCAGTTCCAGGAGCGGTTGTAGCTCTCGCCGTCCCGGTTGCCCTCGCCGTTCGCCTCGTTGTGCTTGTCGTTGTACGACACCAGGTCGCGCAGGGTGAAGCCGTCGTGGCAGGTCACGAAGTTCACCGAGGCGAGCGGACGCCGCCCGTCGTCCTGGTAGAGGTCCGAGGAGCCGGTCAGCCGGGAGGCGAACTCGGCCAGCGTGCGCGGCTCGCCGCGCCACAGGTCCCGTACGCAGTCCCGGTACTTGCCGTTCCACTCCGCCCACTGCGGCGGGAAGTTGCCCACCTGGTAGCCGCCCTCGCCCAGGTCCCACGGCTCGGCGATCAGCTTCACCTGGCTGACCACCGGGTCCTGCTGCACCAGGTCGAAGAAGGACGAGAGCCGGTCCACCTCGTGGAACTGACGGGCCAAGGTGGCCGCCAGATCGAAGCGGAAGCCGTCCACGTGCATGTCCGTCACCCAGTACCGCAGGCTGTCCATGATCATCTGAAGGACGTGCGGGGACCGCATCAGGAGGGAGTTCCCGGTGCCGGTGGTGTCCGTGTAGGTGCGGGGGTCGTCGCCCAGCCGGTAGTACGAGGGGTTGTCCAGACCCCGGAACGAGAGCGTCGGCCCCAGGTGGTTGCCCTCGGCGGTGTGGTTGTAGACCACGTCGAGGATCACCTCGATGCCCGCCTGGTGCAGCGCCCGCACCGCCGCCTTGAACTCCAGGACCTGCTGGCCCCGGTCGCCCCAGGAGGCGTAGGCGTTGTGCGGGGCGAAGAAGCCGATCGTGTTGTAGCCCCAGTAGTTCGACAGGCCCGCGTCCACCAGCCGGTGGTCGTTGACGAACTGGTGGACCGGCATCAACTCCAGGGCCGTGACGCCCAGTTCCTTCAGGTGCCCGATGACCGCCGGGTGCGCGAGCCCCGCGTAGGTGCCGCGCAGCTCCTCCGGCAGGTCGGGGTGGAGCATGGTCAGGCCCTTCACATGGGCCTCGTAGATCACCGTGTGGTGGTACTCGGTGCGCGGCCGCCGGTCGTCGCCCCAGTCGAAGTACGGGTTGACCACGACCGAGGTCATCGTGTCCGGCGCCGAGTCCAGGTCGTTGCGCGCGTCCGGCCGCCCGAAGGGGTAGCCGTACACCGACTCGCCCCACTTCACCGCGCCCGAGACCGCACGCGCGTACGGGTCGAGCAGCAGCTTCGCCGCGTTGCAGCGCAGCCCGCGCTCCGGCGCGTACGGGCCGTGGACCCGGAAGCCGTACCGCTGGCCGGGCATCACGCCCGGCAGGTAGGCGTGCCGCACGAACGCGTCGGTCTCGCGCAGCTCCACCGCCGTCTCCGAGCCGTCGTCATGGAGCAGACACAGCTCGATCCGGTGCGCGGCCTCGGAGAAGACCGCGAAATTCGTTCCAGCGCCGTCGTAGGTGGCGCCCAAGGGGTACGCCTGACCCGGCCAGACCTGCATAGACGAACTCTTCCACTTCTGATCCGGGTGCAAGGGGTGTACTTCGGCCAGATCCTGCCCGAAAGAGGGGCAACCTCCTAGGACTTCGGCCCGTCCTACCGGGTGACCACAGAGAAATAGGGGAAATCCTGCTTCAAGGGGGGAAGTGTGTACGAAATAGTGCGCCGTCACCTGGGGAAGGTGGTGGCCGGTGCGGCGATGGCGGTGACGGGGACCGCCATCGCCGTCGCGGTCGCGGTGCCCGGCAGCGCGGGGGCCGACGACGCCCCGCCGGGCCGCACCGCGGCCCAGGGCTCCCGGGCGGCCGGCGGGAGCGGACAGCAGGGCGGGGGAGCGGCGGATCCCGGGCCCGCGCCGGGACCGGCGGCGCTCGCCTCGGCGCCGCCCGAGGGGGCGAAGGGGATCGGCACCGACCCGCTCACCGACGACGAGCTGAAGCGGGCCGAGGCCCTGGCGCTGACCCCGCCCGGCGCCGCCGCCCAGCGGAACGTCGAGGGCGGCCGGGGCCCCCAGCACCTCGCCACCGAACTGGCCGACCCGCAGCCCGGTGAGCAGTCCGGCGGCCCGCGCCGCGCCGAGGTCCGCTTCTACGACTACGGGCGCGACGAGCTCATCACCCGCACCGTCAACCTCGACACGGGCAAGGTCGAGCAGTCCGGCGCCCAGCGCGGCGTGCAGCCCTCCGCCCACCCCGAGGAGCTGCGCGCGGCGCTCGGCCTGATCCTGGCGAGCCCGCTGGGCAAGGGGGTCAAGGAGGACTACAAGGACGCCACCGGCAAGGAGCTCACCTCCACCGACCAGCTCTGGTTCAACGGGGACCTCTACCGCACCTACCGCGAGGCGGACGTCCCCGCGCAGCTCGCCAAGTGCGGCGAGCACCGCTGCGTCCGGCTCGTCACCAAGGTCCTCAACGGCGCCTGGATCGACACCCGCGACCTGATCGTCGACCTCAGCGCCAGGACCGTCACCCGCGCCGGCTGACCACCGGCCCGCACCACCCCCGCGCCGGCCGACCACCCGGCCCGGGAGACCACCCGCACATCCGTACCGAGGGAGTACGCACCCATGTCCGTACCGCGACTTCGGCGTGCCCGCAGGCGGGGCGCCGTCCTCGCCGCCGGCGCCCTGCTCGGCACCACCGTCGCCACCACCACCGCGGCCACCCCCGTGAGCGCCGCGCCCGTGCCGCCGCGACCCGACTGCTCCGCCGCCTACCGCATCGAGCAGAAGCTGGACGGCGGCACCGTCTGGCGCATGTGCTGGCGCTACGACACCGACTCCGGGCTCGTCCTGGACAAGGTCACCTACCAGCCGCCCGGCGAGGCCGCCCCCATCCGGGTGCTCAACAGCGCCAAACTGGCCCAGATCCACGTCCCGTACGACGACGGCAACGCCGAGTACGACGACCTCACCGGCGCCGGCTTCGGCTGGGGCCTGCAGAACCTGAAGCCCGGCGAGTGTCCCGGCGGCACCATCACCTCGGTGAAGGTCCCCGAGGTCGGCAAGGTCAACGGTCTGTGCACCACCACCCGGGCCCGCGGCCACGCCTACCGGATGGCCGCCGACGAGGGCGGCAAGGTCTGGCAGGCACAGGGCAAGGACCTGCTCGTCTACACCGTCAACAAGGTCGGCTGGTACGAGTACATCACCGAGTGGCGCTTCTCCTCCGACGGCATGATAGGCGCCAACGTCGGTGCCACCGGCAGCCTCTCGCCGGTCGACTACAACGCCACCGACGGACGCGGCTGGCCCATCGGCAAGGGCGCCCGCGACTACGCCACCAGCCACGCCCACAACGTCTTCTGGAAGCTGGACTTCGGCCTGGACGGCAGCTCCAAGGGCCGCATCGAGCAGTACGACTCCAAGGTCACCCCGCCCGTCCGGGGCGGCAGCCCGACCGTGAAGACCACCCGCACCCCGGTCACCAAGGAGCTCGCCGGCGACGCGAAGAACATGCGCTGGTGGCGGGTGGTGAGCGCGACCGGCAAGAACAAGGACGGCCACGCCCGCTCGTACGAGATCGTGCCGGGCCACACCAACAGCTACGCCGGCCGCCCGTTCACCAAGCACGACGTCTACTTCACCCAGGCGCGGGCCTGCGAGCAGTTCGCCAGCAACAACATCCTCGACTGCGGCCGGAACGCCCCCGACAGCGTGGACAAGTGGGTCAACGGGGAGACCCTGACCAACCCGGCGGTGTGGGTCAACATCGGGTTCCACCACGTCGCCCGGGACGAGGACCAGCAGCCGATGCCGGTCCACTGGCAGGGATTCCAGCTCGCCCCCCGGGACGTAACCGCTATGAATCCGCTCACTCCGGCCGATCTCGCCGGCCAGAACGGGGCCCCGGTTCCGCGCAGTTGAGCAACGACCGGTCGATCCTGCTGCATCGCCTCCCGCTCCCGGAGTACCCTTCCTTGATCGTTGTCAGTGCGGGTGTCCGGGAGCAGAAGGCGGTGCGCGGGTGAGCTCGGGAGGTCTGGAGCTGCCCCCAGGGGACGCGGGTCAGGAGGCGGATCCCGCGGACCCCGCGGACGCGCCGCCCGGCGCGGTCTCCGTCGCCCGCCCGGTCGAGATCGGGGCCGAGCTCGACTGGGGTGCGGACGCGTGGAGCGAGGTGCGCACCCGGGCCCAGCGGGCCGGCCGCGCCTACATCTGGCTCAACCTCGTCGAGCAGCGGCTGAGGGCCGTCGTCGCGGCGGTGCTGCGGCCGGTCTACGAGCCGGTGCACGGCGAGGAGTGGGTGGTCGCCGCGGCCGGGCCGGCCGGCCAGGAGTGGGTCCAGCGGGCGGTGGCCGTCCGCGAGGTCTCGCGGCGCAAGGGCTATCTGCTCGACCCGGCCGACGACAACGTGCTCAGCTTCCTCACCCTCCCGCAGCTGCGGGAGCTGATGGTGCAGCACTGGCCGTGCTTCGAGCCCTACTTCGACGACCGGCGCGAGGTGGAACTGGCCCTGGACGAGCTGGAGGTGACCCGCAACGTCGTCTCCCGCAACCGGGCCCTCTCGCTGACCGTGCTGGCCCAGTCCGAGCGGGCCTCCGCCCGGCTCCTGGAGATCCTCGGGAGCGGGGCGGGAGTGCCCTCCGCCGACCGGCTGCCGGTCGACGCCGTCGAGGACCTGGTCGGCGACCGCTACGCCGACGTCGTCTCCGTCCACCCCGACCGGGTCCGCCTCCAGCGGCAGCTGCCCGCCGAGGACCTGTTCGGCGGGGCCCGGCGGCTCGACGCCACCGGCATAGGCCTGAACCTGCTCGTGCAGAACTTCTCCGGGCGCCGGATGATCCGGCTCGCCGAGTCCGGCTGCCGGATCCGGCTGCTCTTCCTCAACCCGGCCAGCAGCGCGGTCAAGCGGCGCGAGCGGGAACTCGGCCTCAAGAAGGGCGAGCTGAGCCGCGCGGTGGAGATGAACATCCTGCACATGCGCCGGGTCCGCTCCAAGCTGCGCGATCCCGGCGCCTTCCAGATCCACGTCTTCGACGAGACCCCGCGGTTCACCGCCTACCTGGTCGACGGGGACGGTCCGGACGGGCTCGCCGTCGTCCAGTCGTACCTGCGCAAGGCGCGGGGCATGGAGGCGCCCGTGCTGGTGCTGCGCGGCGGGGGGCGGACCGTGGTGCGCTCCGGGCACGGCCCCGACCGTGACGCAGAACACGGGCTTTTCTGGACATATCGGGAGGAATTCGAGTCCGTGTGGCTCGATTCCCGACCCGTCTCCTGACCCCTCCGGCCGCTTCCCGGCCGCCCCCCGGCCGGATTGTCAGTGGCGCGTGCGAGGGTGTTCAGCACCACGGGGGAGATCACGTAAGGAGGACCCGATGGCTTGGCACGCGGAAATGCTGGTCGGCTTCGACCTGGAGACCACCGGCACCGAACCGCTGGAGGCCCGGATCGTCACGGCCTCGGTCGTCGGCGTCCACGGCGGCCGGGTGGTCCGCCGGCACGACTGGCTCGCCGACCCCGGCATCCGCATCCCGGAGCAGGCCTCCGCGATCCACGGCATCAGCAGCGAGCGGGCCGCGGCCGAGGGCCGGCCGGTGCGCGAGGTCGCCGACGAGATCGCCGACACGCTGACGGGGTACTGGCGGGACGGCGTCCCGGTCGTCGCCTACAACGCCTCGTTCGACCTGACCCTGCTCACCGCCGAGCTGCGCCGGCACGGACTGCCCTCGCTCAGCGAGCGCCTGGGCACCCCCGCCCCCTCCATAGGCCCCGTCATCGACCCGTACACCATCGACCGGGCCGTCGACCGCTACCGGCGCGGCAAGCGCACCCTCGAAGCGGTCTGCACCGAGTACGGGGTGGCGCTCACCAGCGCCCACCAGGCGGCCGCCGACGCGCTGGCCGCCGTGGAGGTGGCCGTGGCGATAGCCGAACGCCACGCGTCCGTCGCCGCCCTCGCCCCGGCCGAGCTGCACGAACGCCAGATCGACTGGTACCGGGAGTGGGCCGAGGACTTCCAGTCCTTCCTGCGCCGCAAGGGCAGCGCCGACGCGGTCGTCGACCCGGTCTGGCCGCTGCGCACCCCGGCGCCGGTCGCGGGCTAGCCGGGGAAGGTCAGACGGGGCGGGCCGGGTCCGTCCGCCGGAGCATCGCGAGGCGGCTGGCCGTGCGGTCCAGGTCGCGGGTGAGGGCCTGTCCGTCGGGGAGGCCGGCCAGGGGGTCGGCACCGATGAGGACGAGCCGGATGTCACGGTCGCAGGCCACGTCGACGAGGTTCGCGAACCACTGCCGTCCGTCCGCCGAGGCCTCGGTCAGCGCGGGCACCCCGTCGAGGACCAGGGTGGGGAACCGCTCGGCGAGGGCCAGGTAGTCGGGGACCCCCGTCGTCGCCTCGCACAGGGCGTCGAAGGCGAACCAGACGAGGCCGCCGCGTACCGCGCGGGCCGGCAGCTCCCGCAGGTGTGCCTGGACGGCGGTGGCCTCCGCCGGCTCCGGGACGGGGAGGCCGAGCGCCGCGAGGCCGGTGTCGCCCGGGGACAGGCACAGGCCCGTCGCGAACCGGCGGCCGCCGTCCGCCGCCGGGGGTGCCGCGACGCGGCGGAAGTCCACCGGACCCGTCACGTCCAGGACGTCCATCCGCTCCTCGATCAGGCGGATGGTCGGCTCGAACAGGTGGTGGTAGAGCGGGTCCGGCATCAGCCCGGCGGGCGGGTAGTTCGAGGTGGTGACCAGCGTGATCCTGCGGTCGAGGAGCGTGCGGAAGAGACGGGCGATCAGCATCGCGTCGCCCGCGTCGTGTGCGTGGAACTCGTCGAAGACCAGGACCCGGCTGTCGCCGATCAGCTCGTCGAGCGCGCTGTCGACGGCGCTCTGCCCGTCGTGCCGGGCACCCGGCCTGGTCACCCCGTCGTGCAGCCTGCGGAAGAAGTCGTGGAAGTGCAGGCGGCGCTTGCGGCCGGTGGGCAGCCCCTCGTAGAAGGTGTCCACCAGCCAGGACTTCCCCCGGCCCACCGGGCCCCAGACGTACAGGTCGCGCGGCGGCCTGGGGAAGGTCCAGGCCGGGCGGGCGAGTTCGCCCGCCAGCAGGGCCAGCCGTTCGACGGCGGCCTCCTGTGCGGGGGCGACCGAGAAGCCGCGTCGTGCCGCCGCCTCGTCGAAATGGCGGCGCATGGCCTGGGCGTGCTGGGGCACCGGTCGGTTCGTCCGTTCGTACGCGGGGGCTCGGCAGGGTGTCGGGAGGAGGGGGCGGGGCCCCTAGGGCCTGTCGTCAAACTCCCGCCTGCCCCGCGGGCGACGACGGGAGTTTGACGACAGGCCCTAGCCGTTCTCCTTGAGGAAGGAGAGGAGCAGCTCGTTGACCCTCTCCGGCTGGTCCAGCTGGAGCCAGTGGCCGGCGTCCTCGACCCGCTCGTAGCGCCAGGATCCGGCGACGTACGCGGACGTGCCCGTCATCTGCGCCTCGGTGAGGAAGCGGTCGCCGGTGGACCAGACGCCCATCACGGGGACCTGCTCCGGCAGCGGCGGCAGCGGCAGCGCAGGGGCGAACTGGACCTCGGCCGGCACGCCCGAGCGGTAGATGTTCAGCGCCGCCGTCAACGCGCCCGGCGCCCGCAGCGGCTCCAGCACGGCCTCCGCGTCGGGATGCTCGCCGAGCATGTCGCGCAGGTGGGCGAAGTCGTCGTGGGACAGCCAGTTCTCGGCGAGCTCCGGCAGCTGGAACAGCAGCATGTACCAGGAGCGCTGCCGCTGCTCCCAGCCCGCGCCCCGGATGGCCCCGAAGTGGCCGACGGACAGGATGGCCAGGCTCCGCACCAGCTCCGGCCGGACCTGGGCGAGGCCCTGGACGATGCCCGAGCCCCAGTCGTGCCCGACCACATGGGCGCGGTCGATCTCCAGGTGCCCGAGCAGCTCCACCAGGTTCGCCGCCGAGGCCGCCGGGGAGTAGGCCTCCGGGCCGCCCTCCGGCCGGTCCGAGGCGCCGAAGCCCCGCAGGGTCGGCGCGATCGTCCGGAATCCGGCGGCGTTCAGCGCGGGCACCTGGTGCCGCCACAGATGGTGGGAGTCCGGGAAGCCGTGCACCAGCAGCACGGCCGGTCCCTCGCCGCTCACCTCGACGTCCAGCGTGACGTCCGAAAGCTCCACCCGCATCACAACACCCCGTTCCCGGAAGCCGGTTCGACAAGGAGTCATGATGTCAGGTCGGACGTCGGCCGGCCGTCAGAAGGGGTACCAGCGCACCTCGGGGTCGCCGTCCCGCAGCGAGGCGACCCGCCGCTCGAACTCGGCGAGCGCCTTCGGGTCGGCCGGCGCGTGCTGCGCGACCCAGGCACAGCTCGCGGTCTCCCGCGCCCCGCGCAGCACCGCGCAGCCCTCCCAGGCGCGCACGTCCCAGCCGTACGCGTCGGTGAAGGCGTCGTACGCGGCCGGGTCGAGGCCGTAGCGGTCGCGGGAGAGGGCCAGCACCACCAGGTCGTGCTCGCGCAGATCGGAGGAGAAGGTCTCCAAGTCCACCAGGACCGGCCCCTCGGGGCCGACGTGGACGTTGCGGGGGAGGGCGTCGCCGTGGATCGGGCCGGGCGTCAGATGCGGGGTCAGGGCGGCGGCCGCCGGGGCGAAGGCGTCGCGGCGCTCGCGCAGGAACGCCGCGTCGGCCGGGTCGATCGCGTCGCCCGCCAGCCGCAGCCAGCGCTCCACCCCGCCGAGCAGCTCCCGGCGCGGCAGCGTGAGCCCGGCCGGCTCGGGCAGCGCGTGCACCTGCCGGAGCAGCGGCGCCAGGTCCCGGGGCTCGGTGGGCCGGACCGGGTCGGGCAGCCGGTGCCACAGGGTGACCGGGTGCCCCTCGGCGACCCGCGGCGTGGGCTCCGCCGCCCGTACGGCCGGCACGCCCGCCTCCGCCAGCCAGCCGGCCAGCGCCAGCTCCCGTTCGGCGCGCGGCAGCAGCTCGGCGTCCCGGCCGACCTTGACCACCAGCTCGCCGAGGCCGAACACCGCGTTCTCGCCCAGCGCGAGCAGCGCCGCGTCGGCCGCCCGCAGTCCGGCGGCGGCCAGGATCTCCCGTGCCCGCGCCTCGTCCATCGTTCTCTCCCCACAGCCGTCGCGTTTCCGCCAAAGTCTCGCATCCGCGCAGGTCGCCTTGACGAACCGACGGCCCCTCAGGACGATGACCGCCCTGGACAGCGTGACCGGTGCGAGGCGGCACACCGGCGGACCGGCCCGGCCGGCCCCCCGGGTCGACCGCGCGA
Organism: Streptomyces sp. NBC_01268; assembly: GCF_036240795.1. Lineage (NCBI taxonomy): Bacteria > Bacillati > Actinomycetota > Actinomycetes > Kitasatosporales > Streptomycetaceae > Streptomyces > Streptomyces sp. NBC_01268. The sequence continues at coordinate 6,518,279 of NZ_CP108454.1, forward strand.
AGGGGGCAGGTCTGTGAGTGCGACGACCGCGGACAGACGGTCCGCGAGGCGCCGGACACCCGCCGGGGCCCCCGGCGCCGGCCGCCCCCGCCCGAGCCCCGGCTCCGGCCCCTTCCACAGCCCCTGGTTCCTGGTGCTGCCGGCCCTCCTGCCCATCCTGCTGCTCAGCGTCGGCCCGATCCTCTACGGCATCGCGCTGGCCTTCACCGACGCCCAGTCCGGCCGCACCCAGGCCACCGGCTGGATCGGCGCCCTCAACTTCCGGGACCTGCTGCACGACACCCTCTTCTGGGACTCCTTCCGCATCGGCCTGGTCTGGGCGGTCGGCGTCACCGTCCCGCAGTTCCTGCTCGCCCTCGGCCTCGCCCTGCTGCTCGACCAGAAGCTGCGGCTGCGCTGGCTGGCCCGGGCGCTCGCGATCGTCCCCTGGGCGATGCCCGAGGTCGTCGTCGGCATCATGTGGCGGCTGGTCTACAACCCGGACGCGGGCATCCTCAACGAGACCCTGCGCGACCTCGGCCTCGGCGAGGACCGGGTCTGGCTCGGCGGCCTCGCCACCGCCCTGCCCGCCGTCCTCGTGGTCGGCGTCTGGGCCGGCATGCCGCAGACCACCGTCGCCCTGCTCGCCGGACTCCAGAACACCCCGCGCGAGCTGCACGAGGCCGCCGCCCTCGACGGCGCCGGAGCCTGGCAGCGCTTCCGCACCGTCACCTGGCCCGCGCTGCGCCCGGTCGCCCTCGCGATCAGCGCCCTCAACCTGATCTGGAACTTCAACTCCTTCGCCCTGGTCTACGTGCTGACCGGCGGCGGACCGGGCGGCCGGACCCGGCTGCCCATGCTCTTCGCCTACGAGGAGGCCTTCCGCTACGGCCAGTTCGGCTACGCCGCCGCCATGGGCTGTGTGATGGTCGCGGTGATCTCCGTCCTGCTCGCCCTGTATCTCGTCGGACGACTGAAGGGGGACGAGGACCGGTGAGCGCCTTCCGCACCAGCGGGCCCGCGCGGTTCGGCCAGTACCTCGCGCTCGTCGCGTATCTGGTCTTCCTCGCCTTCCCGTTCCTGTGGCTGATCTCCACCGCCTTCAAGCCGGCCGTCGAGCTGGGCTCCCCGCACCCCACCTGGATCCCGCGCGCTCCCACGCTCGACAACTTCCGGCAGGCCTTCGACGAGCAGCCGCTGCTCCGGGCGGCCGGGAACAGCCTGCTGGCGGCGCTCGCCGCCGCCCTCGTCGCGGTCCTGGTCGCCACGCCGATGGCCTACGTGCTGGCCCGGCACCGCTCCCGGCTCACGGCCGCCGCCACCGGCTGGGTCGTGGTCAGCCAGGCGTTCCCGTTCGTGCTGCTGATCATCCCGCTCTTCCTGGTCCTGAAGAACCTGCACCTGGTGAACAGCCTGGCCGGGCTGACGGCGGTGTACGTGGTGTGGTCGCTGCCCTTCGCCCTGTGGATGCTCACCGGGTACGTCCGCGCCGTCCCCGTCGAACTGGAGGAGGCGGCGGCCGTCGACGGCGCCGGACGGCTGCGCGTCCTCGTCTCCGTCACCGCGCCGCTGCTCGGCCCCGGCATCGTCGCCACCGCGCTGTTCGCCTTCATCACCGCGTGGAACGAGTTCTTCTTCGCCCTCGTCCTGCTCAAGACCCCCGAGAAACAGACCCTGCCCGTGGTCCTCACCCACTTCCTCGGCGCCGAGGGCGTCGCCGACCTCGGCCCGCTCGCCGCCGCGGCCTTCCTGGCGACCCTCCCGTCCCTCGTCGTCTTCGCCGTCATCCAGCGGCGGATCACCGGCGGCATGCTGGCCGGGGCGGTGAAGTCATGAGGGGCGCACGCCTGCTGACCGCGGCGGCGGCAGCGCTCGCCCTGCTGCTCACCGGCTGCTCGACCACGGGTGATCGCGGCACCGACGGCACCGACGGCGTGGTCCGGCTCCGCTTCCAGTCGCTGGCCTGGCAGCCGGAGTCGGTCGACGCCAACAAGGAACTGGTGCGGGAGTGGAACGCGGCCCACCCCCGGATCCAGGTCGACTACGTGCAGGGCAGCTGGGACTCGGTCCACGACCAGCTGCTCACCTCCTTCGAGGGCGGCGAGGCACCCGACCTCATCCATGACGCCTCCGACGACCTCGCCGACTTCGCGTACGGCGGCTACCTCGCCGACCTGCGCGGACTGCTGCCCGCCCGGCTGCGCGCCGACGTCCCCGAACGCAGCTGGCGGACCACCACCTTCGGGGACGGGATCTACGGGGTGCCGTTCCTCCAGGAACCCCGCATGATCATGGCCAACCGGAGCCTCCTGAAGGACGCCGGGGTCCGCGTCCCGACCGCCGAACACCCGTGGACCTGGCCGGAGTTCCGTCAGGTCGCCAAGGACCTGACGGCGGCCATGGGGGAGGGGCGGTACGCGGTCGCCTGGCCGCTGAAGGAGCCGGTGTCCGTCTCCCTCAACCTCGGCCTCTCCGCCGGGGGCCGGCTCTTCCACCGTGACCCCGACGGCAGGGCCGTGCTGCGGTTCGAGGAGGGCGACGCCGTCGTGCCCGGCACCGTCCGGGCCATGGTGGACACCGACCGCACCGCCTCCCGCGCCACCCTCGGCAGCGGCGGCTCGGACACCCTGCCCGGCTTCTTCGGGGGCAAGTACGCGATGGTCCCGCTGGGCTTCTCGTACCGGCAGCAGATCGTCCGGCAGGCGCCGAAGGGATTCGACTGGACGGTGCTCCCGGCCCCCGCCGGGGCGGGCGGGCTCACCCAGGGCGTCAGCCCGCAGACCCTGTCCATCGCCGAGGACAGCCCCCACAAGAAGGAGGCGGCGCAGTTCCTCGACTTCTTCCTCCAGCCCCGCAACACGGTCCGGCTGGCGCGCGGCGACTGGATGCTGCCCACCTCCACCGCCGCCCTCGCCGACCCGGCCCTGCACACCGCCGCGTACGGCTGGGCCACCGGCGCGGCCGTCGCCCGGCAGCTCAGCCCGGCGCCCGCCCCGTCGGTGCGCGGCTACCCGGAGTGGAAGGACAAGGTCGCCACCCCCGCGTTCCAGGAGTACTACAGCGGCGCCATCGACGCCGCCGAGCTGCGCAAGCGCCTGGTGGTGGACGGCAACCGGGTGTTGGCCCGCTACCAGCGGCGATAGGGGCGACGAGAGGAAGAGGGGGCCCGGAGGCGACAGGGAACCGCGATAATCATTAGACGAGACGTATCGTCTCACTTAGGGTGGGGGTCATGACCGCGACCCCCCGCTCCCACATCGCCATGTTCTCCATCGCCGCCCACGGGCACGTGAACCCCAGCCTCGACGTGATCCGCGAGCTCGTCGACCGGGGCCACCGGGTGAGCTACGCGATCCCGGCCGCCTTCGCCGAGAAGGTCGCCGCGACCGGCGCCACCCCCGTCGTCTACGGCTCGACCCTCCCCGTCGACGACGACCCCGACGCGTGGGGCACCGAACTCATCGACAACATCGAGCCCTTCCTCGCCGACGCCGTCCAGGCACTCCCGCAGCTCGACGCGGCCTTCGACGGCGACCGGCCGGACCTGGTGCTGCACGACATCACCTCGTACCCCGCCCGCGTCCTCGCCCACACCTGGGGCGTCCCCGCCGTCTCGCTGTGGCCGAACCTCGTCCCCTGGGAGGGGTACGAGGAGGAGGTCGCCGAGCCGATGTACGCGGAGCTCAAGGCCACGCCGCGCGGCAGGGCGTACTACGCCCGCTTCACCGCCTGGCTCACCGCGCACGGCGTCCACACCCCTCCCGACCCGTTCGTGAGCCGCCCGCGCCGCGGGCTCGTGCTCATCCCCCGGGCGCTCCAGCCGCACGCCGACCGGGTCGACGAGTCCGTGTTCACCTTCGTCGGCTCCTGCCGCAGCGAGCGCGCCGAGCCGGCGGAGTGGCGGCGGCCGGAGGGCGCCGGGAAGCTGCTCCTGATCTCGCTCGGCTCCTCCTACACCAAGCAGCCGGCCTTCTACCGGGACTGCGTCGCCGCCTTCGGCGGGCTCGACGACTGGCATGTCGTGCTCCAGATCGGCGCGTTCGTCGACCCGGCCGAGCTCGGTGAGGTCCCGGACAACATCGAGGTGCGCACCTGGGTGCCGCAGCCCGCGATCCTGGCGGAGGCCGACGCCTTCGTCACCCACGCGGGCGCGGGCGGCAGCCAGGAGGGCCTGGCCACGGCGACCCCGATGGTCGCGGTGCCGCAGGCGGTCGACCAGTTCGGCAACGCCGACATGCTCCAGTCGCTCGGCGTCGCCCGCCACCTGCCGATGGACGAGGTCACCCCCGAGCGGCTGCGCGAAGCCGTGCTCACGCTCGTCGCCGACCCCGAGGTCGCCCGCCGAGCCCGGCTGATCCAGGAGGCCATGACCCGCGAGGGCGGGACGCGCCGCGCGGCCGACCTGATCGAGGCGGAACTCCCGTAGACCCGGCGCTCCCACGCGCGGGCACCCCGCGCCCACGCGCGGGGTGCGGGCGGTCACGAGTCCCGGCGCACGCCCTCGCCCCCGCCCCGGCCGGACGGGCTCAGGACTCCTCGGGCACCGGGTCGGCCGCGGGCGGGGCCGACCTCCTCCTGCGGTGGAGCAGCACCGCGCACACCGCGAGGAGGAGGACGGCCACGGCGGCCACCCCGAGGGCCGTCCGCTCGGCGAAGAGGCGTCCGAGTACTTCGAGCGCGCCGAGGCCCGCGGTCGCGTAGATCAGGGCCCAGGCGGCTCCGCCCGCGAACAGGGCGGGGAGGTAGCGCGGCAAGGGCATGCGCAGGCTGCCCGCGAGGAAGTTGGCGGCGGTCTGGAAGCCGACGGTCAGGAAGGAGACGGCCACCACCGGCGCGCCCCACCGCTGGATCGCCCGCTCGGCGCGCAGGAACTTCTCCGACGAGATCCGCCCGGCGAACCTGCTGCGCCGGGCGCCGGCGCCCGCCAGCCAGCCGACGGCGAACGTTCCTCCGGCGCGGAGCAGGATGATGAGGTACAGGGCACCGGCCGTGAGCGCGATCTTATCCACGACGTTCCGTCCTCTGGGTTGCCTTGCCCGCCCGTACGCCAGGCAAGGCAACCCTAACCGAACACCGGTGGGGTGGATGCAGGGCACCTGTATCCCGGGCCCCGGCGGCCGTGCTCCGTCGCAATCGGACGGCTCGTCCCGATTCCTTATTACGAAACGTTGTTGAATAAGTCACAGCCGCGTGGAGCCCTTGATTCACCCCCTCCCATCGGACAGGGTTTCGGCCAGCTACCGGAGAGCTCCGTTCCAGGAGCCCCGCGGCCGGCGGCCGTCGCGCCCTCCCCCACGGGGCACGGCGGCCGTCCTAGGGTGTGGACATGACGACTACGTACGCGGCCCTGCTCCGCGGGATCAATGTGAGCGGGCGCAACAAGGTCCCCATGGCAGAGCTCCGTTCCGTCCTCGAAGGGCTCGGCCACCACGAGGTGCGCACCTATCTGCAGAGCGGCAACGCCGTCTTCACCACCGACCGCGAGGACTCCGAGGACGAGCTCGCCGCCGCCCTCGAAGCGGCGATCGAGGAGCACTTCGGCTTCCGCGTCCCCTGTCTCGTGCGTGACCACGCCTATCTCGCGGCCGTCGCCGAAGCCTGCCCGTTCCCCGCCGCCGAACTGGAGGGCAAGCAGCTCCACGCCCTCTACTACTCCGGGCCCGTCACGGCGGACCGCTTCGCCCGGATCGACCAGGAGGCCTTCCTGCCCGAGGAGTTCGCCCTCGGCGACCGGGTCCTCTACCTCTACGTCCCCGGCGGACTCGGCACCTCCAAGCTGGGCGAGGCCGTCTCCCGGCCCTCCCTCCACAAGGACGTCACCGTCACCGCCCGCAACTGGAACACCGTCGTCAAGCTGGTGGAGATGACCGCGGGCTGAGGGAGATTGGCCCAGTGGGACGGGATGCGAATGGCCCGGTGATCCGGGCCATCGGCTGGCTAGTGTCTCTTCCATGACGACCACCGTGGACTTCTACTTCGACCCCGCCTGCCCCTTCGCCTGGATCACCTCCCGCTGGATCCTCGAAGTCGAGCGGCACCGCGACATCGACCTGCGCTTCCGCGTGATGAGCCTCTTCTTCCACAACGAGGGCAACGAGCTGCCCGACTGGTACCGCACCCTGGTCGACGCCTCCATCGGCCCCGTCCGGGTCGCCGCCGCCGCTGCCGAACAGCACGGCGAGGAGATCCTGCGCCCGCTCTACACCGCGTACGGCACCCGCATCCACGAGCAGAAGAACAAGGACTTCGACGCGGTGATCGCCGAGTCCCTCGCCGAGCTCGGCCTGCCCGCCGCCCTCGCCGAGGCCGCCCACGACCCCTCGTACGACGAGGCCGTCCGGCGCAGCCACGACGCGGGCAAGGACCCCGAGGCCGAGGCCTACGTCGGCACCCCCACCCTGCACGTCGACGGCACCGCCTGGTTCGGTCCGGTGCTCCGGGCCATCCCGCGCGGCGAGCGGGCCGCCGAGCTCTTCGACAGCTACCGCGTGCTCACCGGCCACCCCGACCTCTTCGAGATCAAGCGCACCCGCACCGGCGACCTCGACTTCGCGTAGCCGGCCCCGGCCCCCGGGCCCGCGCGCCTGTCGCGAAAGTTCAAGACCGGTCCGGGCGGTCCTCCGTACCGTCGGCGGCATGAACGAGATCCACGCGCACCTCACCGCCTGCGCCGCCGAAGCCGCCCGCGTCACCCGCGGGATCACCCCGCAGCAGCTCGCCGCACCGTCCGTCTGCACCGACTGGACGGTCCGCGAGCTCGCCAACCACCTCGTCCTCTACAGCGCGCACGGCCTCGAACACCGCGCCCTGCGCACCCCGTTGCCCGAGGAGACCGTCCAGCGCGACTTCACCGCCGACACCGACTGGGCCGAGCGGTACGCCGCCCAGCTCGACCGGGCGCTCGCCGCCTGGGAGAAGCCCGAGGCCTGGGAAGGCGAGGTCGACCTCGGCGGCAGCTCCCTGCCCGCACCCGAGATCGCCTCGATGCTCGTCAAGGAACTCGCCCTGCACGGCTGGGACCTGGCCGCGTCCACCGGCCGGACCTTCGAGATCCCCGCGGACACCGCCGTCTTCCTGCTCGACGTCGTCGATCGGTACGCGGAGATGTTCCGCCGATACGACGGCTTCGCCGAGCCGGTCGCCGCCCCCGGCGACGCCGACCCCTTCACCCGGGCCCTCGCCCTGAGCGGGCGTACGCCGAGGCCCTAGGGCCGGTCGTCACACTCCCGCCTGCCCCGCGACGCCTGGCACGCGCTCTCGCCGCACCGGGTGAAAGTCCGAGTACGTCCAGTACGAGGGCTTCCACCCGGCACGCCGAGAGCACGCACCAGACGCCGCGGGGCCGCCCTTCGGGCGACGACGGGAGTTTGACGACAGGCCCTAGGCCGCCGGCCGGTCGGCCGCGGCGCGCGCCGCGGCCCCGTACCGCTCCAGGAGCAGCCGGGCCAGCTCCGGGGCGGGCCCCAGGACGTCCGCGAGGACGTCGGCGTCGGCCGCGCCCGCCGCGATACGGTCCGGGAGGCGGCCCGGCGCGATCACGTACGGGGCCACGGCCACCCGGCGCACGCCGGGGTCGGCGCGGAGCGCCCGTACCGCCTCGTCCGTACGCGGAAGAGATGCGGAGGCGAACGCAGGCCGCACGGAGCACCAACCGGTGCGCCGCAGCTCCCGCGCCGTTTCTGCGATCACTGCGATCGCCTCCGGGTCGGTGGAGCCCGCCGAGGCCAGGACGACCCCGGTCGAGCACTTGTCGCCGGGCGTGAGCCCGGCCTCGTACAGCCGCCGTTCGACCGCCGCGATCAGCAGCGGCGAGGGGCCGAGGACCTCCGCCTGCCGGACCCGCAGACCGGCCGGGGCCTGCCGCAGGACGGCGGGGATGTCGGCCTTCGCGTGGAAGGCGCGGGTCAGCAGCAGCGGCAGCACCACCACCTCCCGCACCCCGTCGGCGGCGAGCCGGTCGAGCACCCCCGGCACCGAGGGCAGGTTGAAGTCCAGGAACGCCGTCTCCACCCGCAGCCCCGGCCGCAGCGCGCCGGCCCGGCGCACCAGCGCCTGGACGGTCGCCGCGTGCCGCGGGTCGCGGCTGCCGTGGGCGATGACGAGCAGAGTCGGAGCGGTCATGGGGATCAGGCCTTCACCAGCAGGCCGCGGCGGCGCAGCACGGCACGCTCCACCGGGCTGAACACCAGCAGGTCGATGGCGACGCCGACGAGCAGGATCAGGAAGATCGCCAGGAAGATCCCCGGCATGTCGAAGTTGTTGCGCCCGTTCTCCAGGAGCTGGCCGAGGCCGAGGCCCAGGTCGGGGGAGGAGGCGATGATCTCCGCCGCCATCAGCGAGCGCCACGAGAAGGCCCAGCCCTGCTTCAGACCCGCGAGGTATCCGGGCAGCGCGGCCGGCATCACGATGTGCCAGGCGCCCTTCAGCCCGGTCGCGCCGAGCGTCCGCCCGGCCCGCAGGAACAGCGGCGGCACCTGGTCCACGCCGGCCACCAGGCCGTTGGCGATGGAGGGGACCGCGCCGAGCAGGATCACCGCGAACATCATGCTGTCGTTGAGGCCCAGCCACAGCACCGCGGGAGCCACCCAGGCGACCGACGGCAGCGACTGCAGCCCGGACAGGATCGGGCCGATCGCCGTCCGCACCACACCCACCCGGGCGACCAGCAGGCCCAGCGGCGTGCCGATCGCGAGGGCGAGCAGGAAGCCCAGCAGGGCCCGGGACACGCTGGTCCACAGGACGTCGAGGAGGGTGCCCTCCAGCCACATCGTGGACAGGCTGTCCCACACGGCGCCCGGCGAGGGCAGCTTGCCCTCGTCGGCCACCTCGAAGGTCACCAGGAGCTGCCACACCACCAGCACCAGCACGATGGCGAGGACCGGCGGCAGGACCTTCCTCAGGAGGACCTCGCGCACCGGGGCCCGCCGAACCTGCACGCTGTCGAGCGCGTCGAGTCCGGCCTCCAGACCGGCGAGGTCGTCGGTCTTCACCCGCTCGTCGGGCGGCGTCGTCTCAGTGCTGGCCATGGCGGCGGATCTCCCCACGCAGTTCTTCGGTGATCTCGACGGAGAGCTCCGCCACGGCGGCGTCCTCGATGCGGCGCGGCTGCGGAATGCCGATGGTCCACTCGCGGGCGATCCGGCCGGGCCGGGAGGACAGCAGGACCACGCGCTCGGCCAGCCGCACGGCCTCGCGCACGTTGTGCGTGACGAAGAGGACCGAGAGCCGGGTCTCCCGCCAGATCCGGGTGAGCTCGTCGTGCAGCACGTCCCGGGTGATCGCGTCGAGCGCGGCGAACGGCTCGTCCATCAGCAGCAGGTCGCTGTCCTGGGCGAGCGCCCGGGCCAGTGCCACCCGCTGCCGCATGCCGCCGGACAGCTCGTGGACGCGCTTGCCGTACGAGCCGCCGAGCCGCACCAGTTCGAGCAGCCGCTCGGCCTCCGGGCGGCGCTCGGCCTTCGGCAGCCCGCGCAGCTTCAGGGCGAGCTCGATGTTCTTGCCCGCGGTGAGCCACGGGAACAGGGCGTGCTCCTGGAACATCAGGGCCGGCCGGCCGCCGGGGGTCTCGATGGACCCCGCGGACGGCCGGTCGAGCCCGGCGACCAGGTTGAGCAGGGTGGACTTGCCGCAGCCCGAGGCGCCCAGGAGGGTGACGAACTCACCCGGGGCGACATCGAGCGAGATGTCGTCCAGGACGAGCTGTCCGCCGGTGGGACCGCCGAAGGACTTCGAGACGTGCTCGATGCGCGCGGCATGACCCACCGCGCCGACGCGGTCCTCGGCCTTGGCGAGCGTCGTGGTCGTGGCCATGGTCGTCACCTCCTGGGAGAAAGCTGCGGCTGGGTTACTTCGCGCCGAGACCGGCGTCGGACACCTCGGGCTTGCCCGCGGCCTTCAGGACCTTGTTGAGCGCCTTCAGGTCGTAGATGCCGTTCAGGTCGGGCTGCTTGAGGAGACCGGCCTTCACCGCGTGGTCCGCCTGCGCCTGCAGGGTGGCCGCCAGCGGGTCGTCGGTGAACTGGATCGACGGCCAGGCGCCGTCGATCACCTTGGCGCCGAGCGGCTTGCCCGACAGCTCCTTCAGCTTGGCGTTGGCCGAGGCCTTCGCCCGGTCCTGGTCGGCGTTGATCCACGCGTTGGTCTTCACCGAACCGCGCAGCACCGCCTCCACCACGTCGGGGTGCGCCTTCAGGAACTTCTGCGACACGATGATGTTGGTGATGACGAACTTCTTGTCCGGCCACAGGTCGGACTCGTCGAGCAGCACCTTCGCGCCCTCGCCGACCAGCTTGGACGCGGTCGGCTCCGGCACCCAGGCGCCGTCGATGGAGCCCGACTTGTAGGCGTCCGGGGTGATCTTGTTGTCCGTGCGGACCACGGAGACGTCGCCCTTGCCGCTCTGGGCGTCGACGCTCCAGCCCTTCTCGGAGATCCAGTTGAGGAAGGCCACGTCCTGCGTGTTGCCCAGCTGCGGGGTGGCGATCCTCTTGCCCTTGACGTCGTCGAGGGTCTTGATCTTCGCGGGGTTGACGACCAGCTTGACGCCGCCGGAGGCCGAGCCGCCGACGATCCGCAGGTTGGTGCCCTTGGACTTCGTGAAGCCGTTGATGGACGGCGAGGGGCCGATGAAGCCGATGTCGATCGAGTCGGCGTTGAGCGCCTCGATCTCGGAGGGGCCGGCGTTGAAGGTCGACACCTTCAGCTGGGTGCCGCCCAGCTCCTTCTGGAAGATGCCCTCCTGGTCGCCGACCAGCGCGGTGGCGTGCGTCAGGTTGGGGAAGTACCCGAGCCGTACGGTGTCGGCGGAGAGCTTCGCGCCCTCGGCGGCCACCTTCTTCTCGTCGTTGTTCTTGGCCTCGGAGCCGTAGCCGCAGGAGGCGAGCGCCCCGATGAGCAGGGGCAGGGCGGCGGCGGCCAGGCCGCGGCGCAGGGTCGTACGGGTGGTGGCAGGCACGGGAGGTGTTCCCCTCGATTCAGCTTCTGCGAAGTCTGCGTCTATGTCGATGTCGTACGGGGTGGAACGGGTCGATCAGCGCGGCGCCGCCGCAGCGGCGCACGGAGGTCAGCACGCACATCGCGCGACACCTCCCCGGCCCGCGCCGAGCGCACCGGAACCCACCCGGCCGCCCTCCTTCGCGAAGGTGGCCCAGAAGTCCTGAATCATCGTCAGAAGTCCCATCCTTCTTCGGTGTCCGTGGCGTCCACCGCCGCGACGGCCTTGGCCGAGGCGAACGACTCGCCCGCCATGCCGGCCGCGAGCGTGGTGCCGTCCGCGGGGTCGATCAGCAGGAACGATCCCGTGCGGCGCGAGTCGGCGTACGCGTCGAGCGCGAGCGGCTCGGCGGTGCGGACCTTGACCCGGCCGATGTCGTTGGCGACCAGCTGCCCGGGCTCCGGGTGCTGGGAGAGGTCGTCCAGCGTGAGCCGGGACGGGATCTCCTTCACGATCGCCTTGACCGTGCGGGTGGTGTGCTTCAGGAGCACCCGCTGCCCGACGGCCAGCGGCGTGTCCGCCACGTGGCAGACGGTCGCCTCGACGTCCTGGCTGGTGGCCGGGGCGTCGCCGACCGGGGCGAGCAGGTCGCCGCGGGAGATGTCGATGTCGTCGGCCAGCCGGATCGTCACCGACTGCGGCGCCCACGCGATGTCCACGGACTCGCCCAGCGCGTCGATCCCGGCGATCGTCGTCGTCCGACCCGAGGGCAGCACGGTGATCTCCTCGCCGACCCGGAAGGCACCGGCCGCGATCTGCCCGGCGTATCCCCGGTAGTCCGGGTGCTCGGCCGTCTGCGGGCGGATCACGTACTGCACCGGGAAGCGCGCGTGGCAGGCCGTCAGGTCGTGGCTGACCGGGACGGTCTCCAGGTGCTCCAGCACCGTCGGGCCGCCGTACCAGTCCATGTTCGCCGACGGCTCCACCACGTTGTCACCGGCCAGCGCCGAGATCGGGATCGCGGTGATCTCCGGGACGCCCAGCTCGGAGGCGTACGTCGTGAACTCCGCGGCGATGGAGGCGAAGACGGACTCCCGGTACTCGACCAGGTCCATCTTGTTCACCGCGAGCACCACGTGCGGCACCCGCAGCAGGGCGGCCACCGCGGCGTGCCGCCGGGTCTGCTCCACGACGCCGTTGCGGGCGTCGACGAGGACCACGGCCAGCTCGGCCGTCGAGGCGCCCGTCACCATGTTCCGGGTGTACTGCACGTGCCCGGGGGTGTCGGCGAGGATGAACCGGCGCCGCGGCGTCGCGAAGTAGCGGTACGCCACGTCGATGGTGATGCCCTGCTCCCGCTCGGCCCGCAGGCCGTCGGTCAGCAGCGCCAGGTCCGGCGCCTCCTGGCCGCGCGAACGCGAGGCGTGCTCCACGGCCTCCAGCTGGTCCACCAGGACCGACTTGGAGTCGTGCAGGAGCCGGCCCACCAGGGTGGACTTGCCGTCGTCGACGGACCCGGCGGTGGCGAAGCGCAGCAGGGTGGTGGCCGCGAGCTCGGCGGCCGGCTGCTCGGTGGACGTGCTCATTAGAAGTACCCTTCGCGCTTGCGGTCTTCCATCGCGGCCTCGGACATCTTGTCGTCCGCGCGGGTGGCTCCGCGCTCGGTGAGCCGGGAGGCGGCGATCTCCGTGATGACGGCGTCCAGCGTGGTGGCGTCGGAGTCCACCGCGCCCGTGCAGGACATGTCGCCGACCGTGCGGTAGCGGATCAGCCGGGTCACGACCGTCTCGGATTCCTTGGGGCCGCCCCACTCGCCCGCCGTCAGCCACATGCCGTTGCGCTGGAACACCTCGCGCTCGTGCGCGAAGTAGATCTCCGGCAGCTCGATCCGCTCGCGCTGGATGTACTGCCACACGTCCAGCTCGGTCCAGTTGGAGAGCGGGAAGACGCGGACGTGCTCGCCGGCGGCGTGCCGGCCGTTGTACAGCTGCCACAGCTCGGGCCGCTGTCGGCGCGGGTCCCACTGGGAGAACTCGTCGCGCAGGCTGAACACTCGCTCCTTGGCGCGGGCCTTCTCCTCGTCGCGCCGCCCACCGCCGAACACGGCGTCGAAGCGGTGCTGCTGGATCGCCTCCGTCAGCGGGACGGTCTGCAGCGGGTTGCGGGTGCCGTCGGGGCGCTCGCGGAGCTTGCCCGCGTCGATGTACTCCTGCACGGAGGCCACGTGCAGCCGCAGCCCGTGCTCGGCCACGACCCGGTCGCGGTACTCGATGACCTCGGGGAAGTTGTGCCCGGTGTCGACGTGCAGCAGCGTGAAGGGGACCGGCGCCGGGGCGAAGGCCTTCAGCGCCAGGTGCAGCATGACGATCGAGTCCTTGCCGCCGGAGAAGAGGATCACCGGCCGCTCGAACTCGCCCGCCACCTCGCGGAAGATGTGGACGGCCTCCGACTCCAGGGAGTCGAGGTGCGACAGCGCGAACGGGCTGTCGGTCGCCTCGTGGACATGAGCGACAGTGGTCACAGCAGACCCCTCTCGGTGAGCAGCGCGTGGAGCTGCGCCGCGGACTCCTGCACGGTCTGGGTGTGGGACTCGATCCGCAGATCCGGGTTCCGCGGCTCGTCGTACGGGTCGTCGACGCCGGTGAGACCGCTGATCTCACCCGCGGCCTGCTTGGCGTACAGGCCCTTCACGTCCCGCACCGAGCACACGTCCACCGGAGTGGCGACGTGCACCTCGACGTACGGGGTGTCCTGGGCCGCGTGGCGCTTGCGGACCGCCTCGCGGCTGTCCTCGTACGGCGCGATGACCGGGACCAGGACCGTCACGCCGTTCGAGGCGAGCAGTTCCGCGACGAAGCCGATGCGCTGCACGTTGGTGTGCCGGTCCTCGCGGCTGAAGCCGAGGCCCGCCGAGAGGAACTCGCGGATCTCGTCGCCGTCGAGGATCTCGACGCGCTGCCCTCCGGCGCGCAGCCGGCCGGCCAGCTCGTACGCGATGGTCGTCTTGCCGGCGCTCGGCAGGCCGGTGAGCCAGACGGTGGCACCGGTCACGTGGTTCTCCTGGGAGGTCTCGGTGTGGGGGGTTTCGGTGGTGGTCATCAGGCGTGCAGTCCGCACTCGGTCTTGGCCCGGCCGGCCCAGCGGCCGGCCCGCGCGTCCTCGCCGTCCTCGACCCGGCGGGTGCAGGGGGCGCAGCCGACGGAGGCGTAACCGTCCATGAGGAGCGGGTTGGTGAGCACCCCGTGCTCCAGGACGTACGCGTCCACGTCGTCCTGGGTCCAGCGGGCGATGGGGGAGATCTTGACCTTCTGCCGCTTCTCGTCCCAGCCGACGACCGGGGTGTTCGCCCGGGTCGGGGACTCGTCGCGGCGCAGACCGGTGGCCCACGCGGCGTAGCCGGTCAGGCCGTCCTCCAGCGGCTTGACCTTGCGCAGCGCGCAGCACAGGTCGGGGTCGCGCTCGTAGAGCTTCGCGCCGTACTCGGCGTCCTGCTCCTCCACCGTCCGACGCGGGGTCAGGGTGATCACGTTGACGTCCATGACCGCGTCGACCGCGTCACGGGTGCCGATGGTCTCGGGGAAGTGGTAGCCGGTGTCGAGGAAGACGACGTCGACACCGGGCAGGGCGCGCGAGGCGAGGTGGGCGACGACCGCGTCCTCCATGGAGGAGGTGACGCAGAAGCGCTCGCCGAAGGTGCCGGCCGCCCACTGGAGGATCTCCAGCGCGGAGGCGTCCTCCAGCTCGCGGCCGGCCTGCTCGGCGAGTGCCTGAAGGTCGGCCGCGGTGGCGTCCTGCGGAATCCGAGTGCCCGTCATATCTGTTCCCTCCCAGGTGTGTTGCCCGAAGTCTCCGGGGCGAGGAGCCCCAGGAACTTCAGCTGGAAGGCTCGACTGCAGGCCCTGCATTCCCACGCGCCGTGGCCCTGCTCGTGCGGACGCAGGTCCTCGTCCCCGCAGTAGGGGCAGTGGAAGGGGGCGGCTCGCTCGCTCACGACAGCGCCTCCTCCGACGCGCGCGCCGCCCAGGTGGCGAAGCGCTCGCCGTCCTCGCGCTCCGCCTGGAAGCGCGTGAGGACCCGCTCGACGTAGTCGGGCAGCTCGGCCGAGGTGACCTTGAGGCCGCGGACCTTGCGGCCGAAGCCGGCCTCCAGGCCGAGCGCGCCGCCGAGGTGCACCTGGTAGCCCTCGACGCGGTTGCCGTCGTCGTCCAGGACCAGCTGGCCCTTGAGGCCGATGTCGGCGACCTGGATGCGGGCGCAGGCGTTCGGGCAGCCGTTGATGTTGATGGTGATCGGCTCGTCGAACTCCGGGATGCGGCGCTCCAGTTCGTCGATGAGCGAGGCGCCCCGCCCCTTGGTCTCGACGATGGCCAGCTTGCAGAACTCGATGCCGGTGCAGGCCATCGTGCCGCGCCGGAACGGCGAGGGGGTCACCCGCAGGTCCAGGGACTCCAGGGCGGAGACGATCGAGTCGACCTGCCCCTCCTCGATGTCCAGGACGATCATCTTCTGCTCGGCGGTCGTGCGGACCCGGCCCGAACCGTGCGCCTCGGCGATCTCGGCGATCTTGGTCAGGGTGGTGCCGTCGACCCGGCCGACGCGCGGGGCGAAGCCCACGTAGTAGCGCCCGTCCAGCTGCTTGTGGACGCCCACGTGGTCGCGCCAGCGGCCGGCCGGCTGCTCGGGGGCGGGCCCGTCGGTCAGCTTGCGCTTCAGGTACTCGTCCTCCAGGACCTGGCGGAACTTCTCCGGGCCCCAGTCGGCGACCAGGAACTTCAGGCGGGCGCGGGTGCGCAGCCGGCGGTAGCCGTAGTCGCGGAAGATCGAGATGACGCCCTCGTAGACGTCGGGCACCTCGTCCAGGGAGACCCAGGTGCCGAGCCGGACGCCCAGCTTGGGGTTGGTGGAGAGGCCGCCGCCGACCCAGACGTCGAAGCCGGGGCCGTGCTCCGGGTGGTTCACGCCGACGAAGGCGATGTCGTTGATCTCGTGCGCCACGTCGAGCAGGGGCGAGCCGGAGACCGCGGACTTGAACTTGCGGGGCAGGTTCGAGAAGTCGGGGTTGCCGACGATGCGCCGGTAGATCTCCTCGACGGCGGGGGTGCCGTCGATGATCTCGTTCTCGGCGATGCCGGCGACGGGCGAGCCGAGGATGACGCGCGGGGTGTCGCCACAGGCCTCGGTGGTGGACAGGCCGACCGCCTCCAGGCGGTTCCAGATCTCCGGGACGTCCTCGATCCGGATCCAGTGGTACTGGACGTTCTGCCGGTCGGTGAGGTCGGCGGTGCCGCGGGCGAACTCCTGCGAGATCTCGCCGATGACCCGCAGCTGCTCGGTGGTCAGCCGGCCGCCGTCGATGCGGACGCGGAGCATGAAGTACTCGGCGTCCAGCTCCTCCGGCTCCAGGACTCCGGTCTTGGTGCCGTCCAGGCCCTCGCGGCGCTGGGTGTACAGGCCCCACCAGCGCATCCGGCCGCGGAGGTCGTTGGGGTCGATGGAGTCGAATCCACGCTTGGAGTAGATCGTCTCAATACGTGTCCGTACATTGAGACCGTCGTCGTCCTTCTTGAACTGCTCATTGCCGTTCAGCGGGGTGAAGTGCCCCGCGGCCCACTGACCCTCGCCGCGGTGGCGCCCGGTCTTGCGGCGGGCGGCTGCGGGAGTGGGGTTTTCCGGGGTGGCGGCCATGGCGATATGTCCTTCGGGACTGCGGGAGGGCGGCTCTGACCTGCACACTCGCGCTCGGGATGGAGGGCGGCGCGACAGTGCGCAGAGAAAGGGACTGCAGGAAGATGCGCGGCGGTGCTGGTTCGATCAGCGCGCCGAACAGATGGCGCTGGACATGCGGCCTAGGTCGACGTGCCGCCGACTCACCAAGGCAATTCCAGTTCCAGACATGACGGAAGCGTGTCACGGGACTTTGGACCCAGTCCAGCATTATCCATAATGTGGACATCAGTGTCTCGACTGGCGAGATGGTGTGGTCTGGGTCACGCGAAAGGGGCCCAGTTCAGGGCCCCTTCGGCGAGTGGAACGCGACGGCTCAGGCGTGCGCGCCCGGCCACGGCCCCGGGTTCGCGGGCTCCTCGATCTCCTCGACCTTCGTGTCGAAGAGGCGGAAGCCGCGGCGCTCGTAGTTGGCCATGGCGTGGGGGCCGTCCAGGGAGCAGGTGTGCAGCCAGACCCGCTTGGTCGGCTCACGGTCGGGCCAGCGCTCGGCCAGGTCCCAGGCGCGCTCCACCCCGTACGACAGCAGGCGGCCGCCGATCCGCCGGCCCCGGAAGGCGGGGATCAGGCCGAAGTAGACGATCTCCACGACCCCGTCGTCCTGCGGGTCCAGTTCGACGTATCCGGCCGGCGTCCCGTTCTCGTACGCCACCCAGATCTCGGCGCCCGGCTTCTCCACGATCTCCTGCCACTGGGGGTAGGTCAGCGACAGCCGGTCGGTCCAGCGGATGTCGCCGCCGACCGCGGTATAGAGGAAGCGGCTGAACTCCGCCGAGGGCACCCCGGCGCGCTCGATCCGCAGCTCGACGCCCTCCGGCGGGGCGACCGGGTTCAGATCCGACGGCGAGGTCTGTTCCAGCGACCAGGTGGTGAGAGTGATGCTCATGGGCTTATCGCATCATGCGGAGCGGCGGATTCCTACAGGTGGCGGGGGTGGGCCGGGTGTCCTCGGACACATTGTCCGCCATGCGGACGGGGCGCGGACGGGATGCGGGCGGGGTGCGGACGGGCGGCGTGCGGCTCCCTCGTGCGCGGCACAGTACTAAGGGGTCAAGCCCGCGGCCCGGTCGCCGTGCGCGCGGCCAGGACCGCGGGGGCCGTGGAGCGGGGCAGCAGGTCCGCCGGGTGGGCGGGGCGGCGCAGCTCCACCTCGACCTCCTCGTCGAAGCGGTACGGGCGGTGGGCGAGGACCCCCGCCAGGTTGCGCCGCACCCGCGACATCTCGGCCCGTACCGTCACCGTCCGCGTCCGGTCCCCGAACACGTCCTGCGCCAGCTCCGCCGCCGTCCGGCCCTCCGGGTGCAGCGCCAGTACGTACAGCAGCTCGGCGTGGCGCGGGCTCAGCTCCTGGGACCAGCTGCCCACCGCGCCCGACACCGACACCGTGCAGCGGCGCGGCCCGGTCAGGTCGAGCACCACCCGGCTCACCGCGCCCGAGGCGGCGTCGGCCCCCCGCGCCTCCTCCTCGGCCCGCAGCAGCCAGCCGCCCGGCAGCGGCTCCACCGCGCACATCCCCAGGGAGGGCAGCCACACCCGACCGGCCCGGAACGACTTGGGCAGCGCGAGCCGGTCCACCGGCGCCATCCCGGTCACCGCCGCCGTCCAGCCGTGCGTGTCGACGGCGACGGCCCGGCCGCCCACCCGGCACAGGATCGGCGCCGCCACCGAACGCAGCCGCTCGATCGAGCGCAGATGCCGCTGGCGCATCTCCGCCTCGGCGAGCTGCGCCACCGAGGCGACCAGCGCCAGCGTCGCCGGGTGGAAGCTGGACGCCGGGCCGCTCACGTCGACGATGCCGAGCAGTCGCTGGTCGCGCGGGTCGTGCACGGGTGCGGCGGCGCAGGTCCAGTTGTGCAGGGTGTGCACGTAGTGCTCGGCCGAGTGCACCTGCACGGCCCGGTCCATCGCGAGCGCCGTGCCCACCGCGTTCGTCCCGGTCGACTGCTCGCTCCAGGCCGCGCCCTCCTCCAGGCAGATCCCGTTGGCCTGGCGCAGCACCCCCAGGTTGCCCTCGCGCCACAGCACCCGGCCCTGCTCGTCCGTCACGACCATGATCTGCAGGGAGGCGTCCGCGATCCCCGCCAGACCCGCGCTCAGCGTCCGCATCACCTCGCCGAGCACCGTCGCCCGGCGCCGCTGCTCCAGCTCCTCGCGCTCCAGGAGCACGCTGCTCGTGGTCTGGTCCGGGTCGAGGCCGATCCGGAACATGCGCTGCCAGGACGCGTCGATGACCGGGCGGGGCGCCACCGGCGGCGTCCGGCCGGCCAGCGTCTCCTCGCGGACCCGGTGCAGCAGCCGGCTCGCCTTGCCGGCGTCCATCGCGGCGAGCCGGTTCAGGTCCAGCTTCGTGTTGTTCATCGGTCCCTCCCAGCTCCCCCGCGGTGCTGTATCGGTTCTGCCCCGGGTCGTGCCCGGTCCGGAGTCCTGCCGCCCATCGTGCCGCTCCGGAGAGCGACGCGCGGGGTGCTTGGGGTAATCCTGCAACCCTTTGCAACTCTGGCGACCCCCGCCCCTGTCGAGGAGTCTGGAGCCGAAGCGGAGGGTGGTGCCGTGTCGGCGCAGCACCACCCTCGGCTTTTCCGCGCGTGCCGACCTCCCCGGAGCGCCCGCCGACCGGCGGCCGTCCCCACGGGTCCACCCCTGGGCACGCGCGGACATCAACCCGAAGACGGTCCGACCGCACGCGAGTTCACGCGGCCGGCCGGGCCCGCTCCACCACCGCCGCCAAATCCAGGGTGTGCGGCAGCGTCCCGAACGACGCCCCCCAGTCCCCGCCGAGCCGCGAGGCGCAGAACGCGTCCGCCACCTCGGGCGGCGCCCACCGCACCAGCAGCGCCCCCTGGAGCACCCGCGCCATCCGCTCCACGAGCCGCCGGGCCCGCGCCTCGATGCCCTCCAGGTCCGCGAGTTCGGCCAGCACGTCCCGGATCGCCCGGTCCAGCCGGTGATCCGCGCCGCGCGCCCGTCCCACCTCGCCCAGGAAGGCGTTCAGCGCCGCCGGCTCCCGCTGCAGCACCCGCAGCACGTCGAGCGCCTGCACATTGCCCGCGCCCTCCCAGACCGAGTTCAGCGGGGACTCCCGCAGCAGCCGCGGCAGCCCCGACTCCTCCACGTACCCGTTCCCGCCCAGGCACTCCAGCGCCTCCGCCACCACCGGCGTGCACCGCTTCGTCACCCAGAACTTCGCCACCGGCACCGCGATCCGCAGCAGCGCCCGGTCCGCCTCGCTCCCGCCGTCGTACGCCGCCGCGAGCCGCAGCCCCAGCACCGTCGCCGCCTCCGACTCCAGCGCCAGATCGGCGAGCACGTTGCGCATCAGCGGCTTGTCGACGAGCAGCCCGCCGAACGCGCTGCGGTACGAGGCGTGGTGCACCGCCTGCGCCACCGCCTGCCGCATCAGCGCCGCCGAGCCGAGCACGCAGTCCAGCCGGGTCGCCGCCACCATCCCGATGATCGTGCGCACCCCGCGCCCCTCCTCGCCGACCCGGCGGGCCCAGGTCGACCCGTCGAACTCCACCTCGGCGGACGCGTTCGACCGGTTGCCCAGCTTGTCCTTGAGCCGCTGGATCGCGAACGCGTTCCGCGCGCCGTCCGGCAGCACCCGAGGCACCAGGAAGCAGGTCAGGCCGCCGGGCGCCTGCGCCAGCACCAGGAACCCGTCCGACATCGGCGCCGAGCAGAACCACTTGTGCCCCGTCAGGACGTACGCCCCGTCCTCCGCCAGCGGCCGGGCCCGGGTGGTGTTCGCCCGGACGTCGCTGCCGCCCTGCTTCTCCGTCATCCCCATCCCGAGCAGCACGCCGGTCTTCTCCAGCGGCGGCCGCAGCCCCTGCTCGTACACCCGGGAAGCGATCAGCGGCTCCCAGAGCGCCGCCAGTTCCGGCTCCGCGCGCAGCGCCGGCACCGCCGCGTGCGTCATCGACAGCGGGCAGCCGTGGCCCGCCTCCACCTGCGAGGCCAGCAGGAAGCCGGCCGCCCGCCGCACGTGCCCGCCCGGCCGGTCCCACGCGTCCGTCAGACCCGCCGCCACCCCGCGCCCGAGCAGCCGGTGCCAGGCCGGATGGAACTCCACCTCGTCGATCCGGTGGCCGTACCGGTCGTGGGTCCGCAACCGGGGCGCACACGCGTTCGCGAGCGTCCCCCACTCCAGTGCCTGGGCCGAGCCCGCCGAGACGCCGAAGGCCACCAGCTCCTCGCGCGCCTCGGCGTACAGCTCCGGCGGAAGGTGCCGCTCCACGGCCTCAGCGAGGGCCCGGTCGGTCGAGAAGACGTCATGGCCGACCAGGGGCGGAGCCTGGTTGGTCACGGTGTGGGTGCCGTCAGTCATGCCGATACGGTAAGGACGTGCAGGCAGCAAACGAAACACCCGAAAGGCCAGAGCGGCGGCCCTGGAGCCGGCTCCACCGCGCTCGCGTCCTCTACCGCAACGTCTCGAAGCGGAAGATGGTCTGGCTGCTCCTCAAGGACACCGTGAACTCGTGCATCGAGTACCGCATCCTCGGGCTCGCCGCCGAAGCCGCGTTCTTCACCCTGCTGTCCCTGCCGCCCCTGCTGCTCGGCCTGATCGCCCTCCTCGGCTACGCCGACGACTGGACCAACACCAACACCGTCGCCAGCATCGAGGAGAACATCCTCCACGCCGCCGGAACGGTCCTCTCCGACCGCGGCGTCAACGAGTTCGCCCGCCCCCTGCTGGAAGGCGTCACCCAGGGCAAACGGCCCGAGCTGATCTCCCTCGGCTTCGCCATCGCCCTCTGGTCCGGCTCCCGCGCCGTCAACGTCTTCATCGACACCATCACCGTCATGTACGGCCTCGACGGACACCGCGGCATCGTGAAGACGAGGCTCCTCGCCTTCCTCCTCTACATCGTCGCCCTGCTGATCGGCGCCGTCGTCCTCCCGCTGGCGGTCGTCGGACCGGACCGGATCGTCGAGCTCGTCCCCTGGGGCACGGAAGTCGTCTCCGTCCTGTACTGGCCGACGGTCATCCTGCTCTCCATCGCCTTCCTGACGACCCTGTACCACGTGTCCGTCCCGGTCCGCTCCCCGTGGATCGAGGACATCCCCGGCGCGCTCGTCGCCCTCGCCATCTGGGTCCTCGGCAGCTTCCTCCTCCGCATCTACCTGACCAGCCAGGTCGAGGGCCCCACCATCTACGGCTCCCTCGCCGCCCCCATCGCCGTCCTCCTGTGGATCGGCATCTCCGCCTTCGCCGTCCTCGTCGGCGCCGCCGTCAACGCGGCCATCGACCGCGTCTGGCCCTCCGTCGCCACCGGCGCCGCCCGCGAGGCCAACGAACGCGCCCGCGCCGTCCAGGCCGCCGACCTGGTCGCCCGGCTCCGGGCGGAGGAGGACGACGTGGACGAGGACGACCCGGACATGCCGTCGGAGTTCCCCGAACGGTGGTCGAGGTTCCTGCCGCCGGACGACGTGAAGTCCCGGCTGCATTCGGGGTGGGACAAGGACGCGCCCTAGGTGTATTGATCACGAGCGTTGTTGACACCGGTTCGGTCTTGAACATGGCGAAGACCTCCGGTGTGGTGGGAGCTGTCTAGGAACTCACCGCTCGGAGGTCTTCGTGGCCCACCGTAATGCCCGGCTGACCGTCTTCGGTAGGAGACTGCTGGTCGAACGTGTCTGCTCAGGCCGTCCGGTCGCCCACGTGGCCGCCGAGATGGGCATCTCGCGGGCTACGGCCCACAAATGGATCCGCCGGTGGCGGACCGAGGGCGAGGCAGGCCTGCACGACCGGTCGAGCCGGCCTCACACCACCCCGCACCGGACCGCGGCCGCCGTGGAAGAACAGGTCTGCGGCCTGCGACGGAACCGCAAACTCGGCCCGGCCCGGATCGGCCCGATCCTGGGTCTGCCCACCTCGACCGTGCACCGGATCCTGACCCGCCACCGGCTGAACCGGCTCGCCTGGATCGACCGCCCGACCGGAGTCGTGATCCGCCGTTACGAGCGTGAGCGACCCGGCGAGCTGATCCACGTGGACGTGAAGAAACTCGGCCGGATCCCCGACGGCGGCGGCCACCGCACGTTGGGCCGGCAGGCCGGCCGGGCCACCCGCTCGGCCATGGGTTTCGACTACGTCCACTCCGCCGTCGACGACCACTCCCGCCTCGCCTACAGCGAGATCCACCCCGACGAGAAAGTCGCGACCTGCGCGGCCTTCCTGGCCCGCGCAGCCGCGTTCTTCCACGCCAGCGGCATCACCCGCATCGAACGGGTCCTGACCGACAACGCCTGGGCCTACCGCAAGGGCCTGGCCTGGAAGACGGTCCTGGCCGACCTCGGCGCCACGGGCAAGCTGACCCGTGCCTACCGGCCGCAGACCAACGGCAAGGTCGAACGCTTCAACCGCACCCTGCTGGACGAGTGGGCCTACCTGCGGCCCTACACGTCGAACGACGAGCGGACCGCGGCCCTGGCAGACTTCCTCCACACCTACAACCACCACCGCTGCCACACCGCACTCGACGGACACCCGCCCATCAGCCGCGTCAACAACCCTGCGGGTCAATACACCTAGGTCGTGTTTTAGAACTCGCTGACCTGCTTGGTTGGCCGTCCGGGGAAGTCGCGGGCGGCCATCCAGATGGTGAGGTCGCGGGCGATGTTGCTGATGCTGGTCGCCGTGGTGACCTCGTGCTCGTCGCGGGAGGTGTCACGGCGGACGATCTCGTAACCGCCTTCATCGAGGACGGCCACGGAGGCGAACCAGACGGGGTCGTCCTCGTCGGGCTGGACGACGACGAAGGTGTTGTCGGAGTTGTTGAGGTCGCTGATCATCATGAACAGCGCGTCCTCGGAGGGGTCGTCGATGCGGTCGCCGTTCTCGCTGTCGGCGCCGTAGTACTGAGCCCCCATCGCTGTCTCTCCCTCACCCTGTCGATCCTGGTCGCGGTCAGCATTGCATGAGGAACCGACAGCTCAGACCGGTCATAACCATTCGCCGATCGCGGCGATCAGGACGGTGGCTTCGAAGCGGACGGCGAGTTTGTCGAACCTGGTGGCGACCGCACGGTTGCGCTTGAGCCGGTTGATCCCGCACTCGACCGCGTGCCGGGCCTTGTAGTCCTCGCGGTCGAACGCCGGAGGCCGCCCGCCGGCCTTCCCCCGCCGCTTGCGGTTGGCCACCTGGTCGGCAGGCTCGGGGATCGTGCACCGGATTCCCCGCTTTCGCAGGTAGGCCCGGTTGGCCTGGGACGAATACGCCTTGTCGCCCCGCACTCGCAGGGGACGGACACGGGGACGGCCCGGTCCGGTGCGGGGGACCCGGATGCCTTCCAGGACGGCGGCGAACTGAGGACTGTCACCACTCTGACCTGCGGTGACCAGTAGAGACAGCGGCCGCTGGCCTTGCTCGCAGGCCAGGTGGATCTTGGTGGTGAAGCCTCCCCGGGACCGGCCCAGGCCGTGGTCGTCGGGTTCGCTGCGGGTGCCGCCCGGCGGTTCCTTCTGGGCCTGTCCGTCGCGGCGGGCGCCTGCAGCGTGCTGATGGGCCCGGCAGATCGTGGAGTCGACGTTGACCTCCCACGTGATCAGCCCGCCCGCGTCCGCCCGGGCCTGCAGTCCGGTCAGCAATTCGGGCCAGGTGCCATCACGTTGCCAGCGGCGGAAGAGTCCGTAGACCGTTTGCCACGGCCCGTACTCCGACGGCAGATCCCGCCACGGAGCACCGGTACGAACCCGCCACCGGATCCCATCGATCAGCCTCCTCCGCCCCACCGCCGGCCTGCCCCGCATCGCGACCGGCAGCATCGGCTCGAGCACGGCCCACTGCTCGTCAGAAAGATCCCCTCGCCCCACACCGCGATCATCACGGCGCAGGGCGAACGGCGAAGCCCACTTCTAAAACACGGCCTAGGGCGCGTCCGACCGCTCCCGCCGCTAGGGCGCCCGAGGCGGGGGCGGGGGCCGCCGCCGGAACAGGCGGGCCAAGAAGCCCCTGGGCCGCTCCGGGGCCGGCTCGGGCGGCCACGGCACGGGAACCGAGGGCTGCGGCACCGACGTCACCGTGACCTCCAGCGGCGGAACCAGCTTCAACCACATCCACCCCTGCGGTCCGGGCGCCCCTCGCGCACGCATGCGGAGATGCTCGGGCAGGGCGTCGTGGATCCACCGCGGATACGCGAGCAGCAGCTGCGGCCCCCGCTCGGCTGCCGTCTCGGCCTGCGCCGTCTGGGCCTGGACCACCTCCGCGAGCTCGGACACCTCGGCCGTCGCCCCGGACACGACCAGCCGCAGGGTGACGGGCCGTCGGGGCCCCGGCCCGCGCCAGGCGGAGACGGTGGAGTCCGCCGCCAGCCGGACCGCCACCTCGGGCGGGAACTCCGTCAGATGGGTCAGGGGCGTGGAGCCCACGCCCTCCAGCCCCAGGACGTGCAGCACGGACGCGAATTCCCTGGCGGCCGCGCCTCCGGCGTCCGGGCCGGAGGCGACGGCCAGCAGCCGCGCCCCCCGTGCCGCCGCGGGCTCCGACAGCGCGGCCAGCCGGTCCTCCCAGTCCGCCCGCAGACGCAGCAGCTTGTGCCGCTCCGTGCTCGCCCACCGGCCCGGCAGGCCCGCCAGGGGCTCCGACCGCCACAGGACGAGGGCCGCCCGGTACAGCCGGGTGCCCGTCGCGCGGTCCCCGTTCCTCGCGGCCTCGGCCGCACGCTCCGCGAGCCGCTCGGCGGTCTCCAGGTCGAAGCGCGCGTCGGACAGGTCGATCCGGGCAGCCAGCCCCTCCCACTCGATCGGGTGTCCGTCGGCCCGCAGCCGCTCCAGATGGGCGTGCACGTCGGCGATGAGGTGGGGTTCGCCCCCGGTCTCGAAGGGCAGGGCCCCCATGTCGACGAACTGCCCCCGTCCCAGCAGCAGCCCGGCCAGCAGGAGTGCGTCCCGTTCGGGCAGCGGGTCGAACCAGGCCTTGACCGGCCCGAGGATCCGGTAGCTCGGGCCGGGCACGGCGCCCCACGGGCGCGCCCCGAGGGAGCGGACCAGCCCCGCCAGCCGCCGCAGGGCGTCGCTCCGGTGCGCGACGTGGTCGGACAGCAGGCCGAGGATGCCCTGTTCGAGCGCGAAGGGCACGTCCGGTCGCACGGCCCGGACGGACGGCTGCGTGCCGTCGTCGTCCCGCAGGGCCGTGCCCGTGGCCATCTCGTACAACAGCCGGCCCAGGTCGTACAGGTCGTCCTCGGCCCGCTGCTCCGGCACCGGCGCGGGCTCTCCGAGGAGCGGCTTCTCCTGCCGGGTCAGCAGGACGCGGTCCGTCCGCACGGCGCCGTGCACGAACCCGGCCTCGTGCAGCGCGAGGAGAGCGGAGGCGAGCTCGCCGCCCCCGTACAGGGCGCGGAACGCCGGCAGGCCGTCGGGGGAGGCGGTCAGCTGCTCGCGCAGCGTCGTGCCGGCGACCCCCGCCAGGACGACGGCGCAGCGGCCGTCGAGCTCCAGGCCGTCCAGGACCCTGAGGAGGTGGGGGTGACCGACGCTCCGCAGGGCCTCCACGCGGGCCGCGAACCCCGGCGGCGCGGCGAAGGGGTGGATGCGGACCAGGACCCGGCGGTCCTGCTCGCGGTCCCGGGCCCGCCACAGCTCCTCGCCCTCCGGGCCGGGCCGCCGCTCCAGGAGCTCGTACCGCCCGGCGAGCAGCCGCGGCCGCGCCGCGCCCGGCGTCGGCGCCGAGGCCGGCGGCACCCACTCCGGCCCCCGCAGCAGCCGCACGCTCTCCTCGCTCACCAGCGCGAACGGCCGCCCCATCGCCCGGTCCGCGCCCCGCCCCTCCAGGCTCTCCACCAGGGCGCGGAACTCGCCCGGCAGGGCGCCCGCGCGGGCGTCGATCTCGGCGCTGACGCGGGCCAGGAGTTCGGCCGTGCGGATCAGGGAGGTGCGGGGGAGGGCGCCGAGGAGGACCTCGCGGACGCCGGGGCGGAACGCGTACGCGCCCGGGTCCGCGCCCGGGTGGGCGCGGAGCATGCCGCTGAGGACCACCTCCGCCAGGTGCTGCGGCTCGGGACGTTCCTCCACCGCCGCCTGGACCAGCCGCATCACCGGCAGCCGTGCCGAGCCGACCGCCAGGTGCGCGGCGAGCCGGAAGGCCTGCGGCGAGGCCAGGGCGCGGAAGCGCAGCACCAGTTCCTCGGGGTCGGTGTCCTCCGGGACGAGCGCGTCGTCCGGGGCCACCGGCTCGCAGGGCGTCACGAAGGCCGCCGCGCCCGGCACCTCCGTACCCGCCGGGGAGGCGACCAGCTCGGCCCAGTGGCCGAGCCACACCTCGGTCGGCTCCAGGACCGGCAGCGGGACGCCCGCCCGGCCGGGTGCGCCGTCGTACGGGGTGAACCCCAGGGCCGTGTTGGGGACGCCCGCGGCGGGCGAGACGAACCGGCCCGGCACGGCGGGCGCCGCCGTGTGCCGCCACAGGCGCTCCGGCAGCGGCTGGAGCAGCGCGACCGGAGCCTCCCGGGCGAGCGCGGCGAGCGTGCCGCGCCACCGCACGCCGGCCGGGCCCTCGTGCCACTGCGGCCCCATCGCGTCGCTGACCACGAGCACCGCCGTACGGCCGCGCTCCCGGTGCCGCGGGGGCAGCCGCCCGTCCTCGCCGAGCCGCAGCACGTCGAGCGTGCGGAACGCCCCGGTCTGCGCGAGGGCCGTGTGCAGCTCGCGCGCCAGCGGGCGCCACATCGTCATCGTCGGGCCCGTGTCGAGGACGATCCGCAGGTGCAGCCAGCGCTCCTGCCGGGGCCGCAGCACCGGCAGCCACAGCCGCCGCCGGGCGCCGAGCGCGGCGATCCGGTCGGCCGTCGCGGCCTCGTCCAGCTCCCGGCCGGCCGCGCTCGGCACGGTCCGCCGCAGCGGTCGCAGCGAGCGCTGGAGGGCGAGCGGGCGGGCCAGCATCGGCGGCGCGGGCGCCAGCAGCGGGCTGTGCGAGGGCACGCCGGGAGCCGGCCGGGGGACGGGCCGCGGCGAGGGCCTCGGTTCGGGCGCGGCCGCCGGGGCGTGCAGCGGCACCCGGGGCGGCGCGGCCGGGGCCGGGGCCGGACCGGGAGGGAGCGCGAGGGGCGCCGGCGGGAGGTGGTCCGAGGGCCGGCGGTGGGGTGGAGCGGGCTCCGGAGGCTGCCGCACCGGCCGCTCCGGCGGCGGCTCCGGCGTCCCCATCTGCCGCGCCAGCCACAGCAGTTCCGCCAGCTCCCGCCCGGTCGGCGGCTCCTGCCCGGCCGCCTCCAGGATGCCCGCCAGGGCGGTCAGCGCCTCGCCGGCCGCCCGGTCAGACGTCATCGACGTCCCAGGACTCCGCCGCCCGCCCCAGGTACGGCATCAACGCCTTCGCCAGCTCCTCGCGCGACCCGGTGTCCAGGCCGGCCGTCCGGGTCAGGTAGATCGCGTTGAGCAGCTGGTCCGTGGCGAGCTCGCCCGCGCTGCCCCGGCGCAGGAACGTGTCGACGAGCGCGTGGTCCCGCTCGTCGAGCTCGCCCAGGTGCGCCCGCACGATGTCCTCCAGCTGCCGGCGCGGCGGCTGGTGCAGTTCGAGCCGCACGCAGCGGCGCAGGAACGCCGGCGGGAACTCCCGCTCGCCGTTGCTGGTGAGGACGACGAACGGGAAGGCCCGGCAGCGCACCTCGCCGTGCCGCACCGGCACCCGCTCCTCCGAGTCCGCCACCATCACCTCGGCCACCGGGTGCGAACGGGCCGCCCGCACCAGCTCGGGGATCTCGTACTGCCCCTCCTCCAGCACGTGCAGCAGGTCGTTGGGCAGGTCGAGGTCGCTCTTGTCGATCTCGTCGATGAGCAGCACCCGGGGCCGCTCGTACGGCAGCAGAGCGGTGCCCAGCGGGCCGAGCCGCAGGTGGTCCTCGATCGCCGCCTCCCCGGGCAGCGGCTCGCCGGCGCCGGCCCGCCCGGCCGCGTACAGCCGCGACAGCGGGTCGTACCGGTAGAGGCCGTCGGTCAGCGCCGTGCGGCTCGTCACGTTCCAGCGCAGCACCCGGCCGAGCCGCAGCTCGCGCGCCACCGCGTACGGCAGGCTGGACTTGCCGCTCCCCGGCGGGCCCGTCACGAGCAGCGGCCGCCGCAGGTGCAGCGCCGCGTTGACCAGCTGCACCGTCTCGGGTGTCGGCTGGTACGTGCGGGCCCGGTGCACCCGGCCCGGCGCGCCGCCCGCGGCGTCCTCCTCCCGGGCCGGCGGCAGCGCGGGCCCGCCGTCGAACGCGCGCCACGGCGGCGGCGCGGGCAGCGCGTCGACGCCGTCGTGCGGCGCGCTCGATCCGGTGTAGACGGGCCAGAGGGACATGCCTGCTGCTCCAAGGAGTGGGTACGGGACGGACGGTCAGCCGACGGGGGAGTGGCGCAGGGGGCGGACCTCGGGAAACCGGCGCGGGTCCTCCCACACCAGAGACACGTGCGCCGCCCAGTGCGGCTCGGGGCCCTCGTGCAGGAAGGCCTCCTTCCGCAACCGGAAGACGACGTCCGGGAGCTCGGCCGGTGGAAGGCGGGAGATCCGCTCCGCGATCCGGTCGAGGAAGCCGGCCCCCGAGCAGCTCCCCGTGCACGGCCCGCCCGGCGGGCAGCCGTTGCGCGGCCACAGCACGATCGGCGCGGGCGCGTCCAGCGCCGCGCCGTACAGAGTGCGCTCCCGGGACGCCGTCGGCGGCCGGGAGAAGCCCACCGCGCCGCGCACGTCCTGGAGGAGCACCGACAGCTGCGCCGCGCCCTGCGGGGTGGCGCAGGCGACCCGGTGCAGCGGCGAGCCGTCCTGCCGGTCCAGCTCCTCCCACACCCGCTTGAGGGCGAACTGCTGCCGGCCCTTGGACCGGCGGTCGTGGTCGAGCACGACCACCGGTGAACTGCAGCCGAGCGGCGGCTCCTTGCCGCGCCTGCGGGTCCACTGGTCGACGTCCTTGTTCAGCCACGACCGGGGCAGCGCGAACGCGATCAGCGGACGTCCCTCGACGATCTCCTCGTACGCCTCGTCGATCCGGTCGAGGACCCAGCCGCGCAACTTGGCGACCGCGAGCCGCCGTTCGCTGACGAGGATCCGGTCCCCGCCCCGGTACACCGACACCTCGGCGATCACGGTGCCGCCGTCGGCGCCGCTGCGCCGCACCTCGACGAGGATCGGCGCCCAGGGCAGCGGACCGCCCGGCGCGGCCACCGGGGCGGCCGGCCGGGCGCGCTCGCGGTCGTGGCCGTGCGGGGCGTACGCCGCGGTCTCGTGCCGGGGCTCGTCGTCGTACGCGAACACCGGCCGGGGCCCCTGGTGCCGGTCCCGGTGCTCCCGCGCCCACGCCCGGAAGGCGCGCCGCAGCTCCTCGTCGTCCGTCAGGTCGGCCACCCGCAGGGCGAGTTCGGCGAGCGGCACCCGGCCGCGCCCCGGGGTGGTCTCGGTGAGCAGGTGCCACACGCCCTGCCACAGGTCGCGGGGCGGGGCGGGCGGCAGCGCGGGGCCCAGCGGGCCGGTCGCGGCGGCGAGCAGCCGCTCCACCGGGACGGACAGCGGACCGGCCCGCTCCACCAGGTCCAGGAGTCCGCGCTTCTCCTCGGAGGAACAGCCCGGCGTGGGCACGAGCGCGGCGAGGGCGGGGACGTACCGGGCCAGGATCCGGGCGGGGATGATCCGGGCGTTGCGCACCACCGGGTCGTACGAGGCGACCATCCCGACCACGGCCCCGTCGGCGGCGCGCATGGCGGCGGCCCCGCTGAACCCGTGCGAGGGCTCCTGCCCGAAGCCCTTCCAGTACTCCGCCTGCTGCCACTCGTCGTGGATCAGCTGTCCGGCCGAGGTCGTCCGCAGCTCCGTCTGGGCGCCCTCGTGCGCGTACCCCTCGGGGAAGCCGTACGCCACGAGCCGCGGCGGTTCCCCGTCCTCACCGACGCCCTCGGGCCCCGCGAACGCGATCGGCGGGACCGGCACCGGCCGGTCCAGGGTGAGCACCGCGACATCGCCGGGGTCGGTGCGGCCGCCGCCCCAGGGGCCACGGCGGGCGACCCGGGCCGACACCTCCCCGAGGCCGTGGGCGCCGGGGAACCAGACCGTGGCGTCCGCGCGGCCGTCGACCACATGAGCGCAGGTCAGGACCGTGTCGGCGGCGACGAGGAACCCGGAGCCCAGCACCTGGCCCGCGCCGTCGACCCGCACGTGCCAGGCGGGGGAGCCCATCAGTGCGGGCCGGCGGTCGCTCCGGCACCCGCCTCGGCGGCGCCCGCGCCCGCGGTGCCCGCCGTTCCGCCCGTCGCCGCAGGGCCCGTCGTGCCGTCGGAAGCGGCCGTCGGGACCGTGACCGAGGCCTGCGGGCCGTCGCCGTCCGGCGTCCAGGACAGCTTCACCGTCAGATGCCCCTCGACGGCCGTCTTCGCGATCACCGCGCCCGCCTCGGCCGTCAGCTTCACCCCGAACTCCAGCTCCACCGCGTCCGGCCGGAGCGAACCGCCCCGGAACACGGCCAGCGCGGACTCGGCCGCCGCGCGGATCCCCACGAGCGCCTCGTCGAGCGTCTGGCCCGCCCGGACCAGGGAGTTCCCGCCGCGGGAGACGGGCCGGGCACCCGGCTGATCACCGTCCGCCTCGACCAGGACCGTGCCGTCCGCCGTGTCGAACTCCATGAGTGTGCCCACAACTACCCCCGTGCCCAGAACAGTTGGTTCACGCACCATTCTGTCCGACGGCCCCGTCCGTGTCAGCGGATCGGCGGCAGGGCCGGGCCCGGCCTACCCTGGAGGGGTGTACGAGGAGCGCCCCGCGCGGCTCGCCGGCGCGGTCGTCTGGACCCGCGCGACCGGCCCCGCCGACCCCGGCCGCCGCCCGGTCCTGCCGGACGGGTGCATGGACCTGATCTGGGCCGACGGCCGCCTGATGGTCGCGGGCCCGGACACCGGCGCGTACCTCCCGGAGAGTTTCGCCGCGCA
Source organism: Streptomyces sp. NBC_01268 (assembly GCF_036240795.1). Classification (NCBI taxonomy): domain Bacteria; kingdom Bacillati; phylum Actinomycetota; class Actinomycetes; order Kitasatosporales; family Streptomycetaceae; genus Streptomyces; species Streptomyces sp. NBC_01268. The sequence continues at coordinate 6,549,801 of NZ_CP108454.1, forward strand.
CTACGCCGGCCTGCGCTTCGCGCCCGGTGAGGCGCCGGGCGTGCTCGGCGTCGAGGCGAGCGCCCTGCGCGACCGGCGGGTCGACCTCGCCGACCTGTGGGGCGCCCGCGAGGCCCGCCGGCTCGCCGACGGCGTGACCGGCGCCGCCGACCGCGCCGCCGCCCTGGAGGGCCTGGTGCTGCGCCGGGCCGCGGGGGCCCCGGCCCCCGACCCGCTGCTGCGGGCCGTCGTCGCCCGGCTGCGGGCGGGCGACGCGGTCGGAGCCGCCGCCGACGCGGTCGGACTCGGCGCCCGGCAGCTGCACCGGCGCTCGCTCGCGGCCTTCGGCTACGGGCCGAAGACACTGGCCCGGATCCTGCGGCTGCAGCGGGCGCTCGCGCTGGTGCGGGCGGGCGTCCCCTACGCGCAGGCGGCGTACCGCGCGGGCTGCGTCGACCAGGCCCATCTGGCCCGCGAGATGCGGGCCCTGACGGGGACGACCCTGACGGGTTACACCGCGTCCGTCGCGGGGGCGCCGGCCGGTTCCGCCGCCGCCCCGGCGTGGTCGGCGTAGAGCGACACCGCCGCTCCGTCCGGGTCGAGCACCACCGCGTACCGCTGGCCCCACACGGCGTCCCAGGGCTTGAGGTGCCCGCGGTGTCCGGCGCCCGTCAGGGCCGCGTAGACGGCGTCGACCTCGTCCGGGTCCGCGCAGCGGAAGGCGAGGGCGACCCGGTCGCCGCCGGAGGGACGGGTCCAGGCCGGGTCGTAGGACCGGGCGATCTCCTCCGTGTCCCACAGGACGCGCACGCCGCCGGGCAGGGCCAGCTCCACGTGCGGGGCGGTCTCGGCGCCGGGCGGCAGGTCCAGGCCGAGCAGCCGGTAGAAGGCGAGGGAGGCGCCCATGTCGGAGGTGACCAGGCCGATGACGTCGAGGCACGGGGTGGGTCGCTTGGTGTCCATGCCCCCGAACGTAGACCGCTCCGAGCCGCCCGTCTTGTACGGATCGGACACCGGGGCCGCGGGCGCGCGGAGGGGCCCGCGAGGCGCTACCCGACGGGGACCGGGCCGCCCGGAAAATGCTTGGCGCCTCCGGCCCGGCCTCCGCTACGGTGAGCGCACCGCGAAGATCGCGGTCAGGAGACCATCACGACCAGGAGGTGTGACCGATGGCTGTCGTCACGACGGGCGTTGCCCACATCGAGAAGTCCGTCCACACCACCTCCGTGGCCACCGGCTGACGTCCCTCACCGGCTGACGTCTCCCACTCCCCGCGCGCACCTGCGCGCGATGCCGGGGCCACCCCTGTGAAGGGTCCCCCTTGTCTTTCTCGCTTTCCCGTTCCACCGACGACTCCCGCTCCACCCCCGACCCGTCCTCCCTGCGCGCCTACGGCTGGGACGACGCCTGGGCCGCCGAGTTCGCGCCGTACGCGGCGCAGGGCCTGCTGCCCGGCCGGGTCGTCCGCGTCGACCGCGGCCAGTGCGACCTCGTGACCGAGGCCGGACTCGTGCGCGCCGACACCGCCTTCGTCACCCCGCACGACCCGCTGCGGGTGATCTGCACCGGCGACTGGGCCGCCGTCGACCCCGAGGGCGTCAACGACCCCCGCTACGTACGGGCCTGCCTGCCCCGCCGCACCGCGTTCGCCCGGTCCACCTCGTCCAAGCGGTCCGAGGGGCAGATCCTCGCCGCCAACGTCGACCACGCCATCATCACGGTCTCGCTCGCCGTCGAGCTCGACCTGGGGCGCATCGAACGCTTCCTCGCCCTGGCCTGGGAGTCCGGCGCGCAGCCGCTCGTCGTGCTCAGCAAGGCCGACCTGGTGCCCGACCCGGTCGGGCTCTCCTACCTGGTCGAGGACGTCGAGACGGTCGCCCCCGGCGTCCAGGTGCTGCCCGTCAGCTCGCTCACCGGCGAGGGGGTCGACGTGCTCCACGCGGTCGCCGCCGGCGGCACGAGCGTGCTGCTCGGCGTCTCCGGCGCGGGGAAGTCGACCCTCGCCAACACCCTGCTCGGCCAGGACGTGATGGAGGTCCAGGCCGCCCGCGACGTGGACGGCAAGGGCCGGCACACCACCACCACCCGCAACCTGCTCGTGCTGCCCGGCGGCGGGGTGCTCATCGACACGCCCGGACTGCGCGGCGTCGGCCTCTGGGACGCCGAGGCGGGCGTCGGCCAGGTCTTCAGCGAGATCGAGGAGCTGGCGGGCGACTGCCGCTTCCCGGACTGCGCCCACGAGACGGAGCCCGGCTGCGCCGTCACCGCCGCCATCGAGGACGGCTCGCTGCCCGAGCGGCGCCTCGACAGCTACCGCAAGCTGATCCGTGAGAACCAACGCCTCGCCGCCAAGACCGACGCGCGGCTGCGCACGGAGATGCTGAAGGACTGGAAGCGCAAGGGCGCCGAGGGCCGCGCGGCCATGGACATCAAGCGGGGCCGCGTCCGCTGAGCCGGTGGGCCGCCCGGGCGGGGGCGGGGGCGGGAGCGGGAGCCCTGCGGGGGCGGGCCCGCCCGAGCCGCCCCCGCCACCGCCCCCGGCTCTCGGCGTCCGAAAACCGCCAGACGGGTGCGGGGCGGTCCCGCACACTGGAAGGCATGACGGAGACGCTCACGCCCCCGCCCGGGGGCACCGAAGAGGACACCCGGTACGAGGCGGTCAGCAGCCGCGACGCCCGCTTCGACGGCGTGTTCTTCTTCGCCGTCTCCACCACCGGCATCTACTGCCGTCCCAGCTGCCCCGCCGTCACCCCCAAGCGGCGCAACGTCAGCTTCTTCCCCACCGCCGCGGCCGCCCAGGGCCACGGCTTCCGGGCCTGCCGCCGCTGCCGCCCCGACGCCGTGCCCGGCTCCGCAGAGTGGAACGTCCGGGCCGACGTCGTGGGGCGCGCCGTGCGGATGATCGGCGACGGCGTCGTCGACCGCGAGGGCGTCCCCGGTCTCGCCGACCGGCTCGGCTACAGCGCCCGGCAGGTCCAGCGCCAGCTCACCGCCGAGCTCGGCGCCGGGCCGGTCGCCCTGGCCCGCGCCCAGCGTGCCCACACCGCGCGGCTGCTCCTGCAGACCACCGGCCTGCCCGTCACCGAGATCGCCTTCGCGGCCGGGTTCGCCAGCGTCCGCCAGTTCAACGACACCATCCGCGCGATCTACGCCCGCACCCCCAGCCGGCTGCGCGAAGAGTCCGGCACCGGAGCCGGGCCGCGGACCGCGCTCGCCGCCGGGGTGCCGCTGCGGCTCGCCCACCGGGGCCCGTACGCGGCGGGCGAGGTCTTCGACCTGCTCGCCGCCGAGGCCCTGCCCGGCGTCGAGGAGGTCGTCGGGACCCCCGGCGCCCGCACCTACCGGCGCACCCTGCGCCTCCCGTACGGCACCGGCGTCGTCTCCGTCGACGAACGCTCCCCGGGCCGCTGGCTGGAGGCCCGCATCCACCTCACCGAGCTGCGCGACCTCACCACCGCCGTCCAGCGGCTGCGCAGGCTCCTCGACCTGGACGCCGACCCGTACGCCGTCGCCGAACGGCTCGGCGCCGACCCCGTCCTCGCCGCCGAGGTCGCGGCCCGGCCGGGCGTCCGCTCGCCGGGCACGGCCGAACCGGAGGAGTTCGCGGTACGGACCCTCGTCGGCCCGGACCGCGCCGGGCGGCTCGTCGGGGCGCACGGCACCCCGCTGGAGACACCCTGTGGCAGCCTCACGCACGTCTTCCCCGAGCCCGCCGCCCTGACCGGCGACCCGCTCGCGGGCCCGCTCGCCACCGCGCTCGCCGACGGCACCCTCCGGCTCGACCCGGGCGCCGACCGCGCCGCCACCGCCGCCGCCCTGGCCGCCGTGCCGGGCCTGACCCCCCGCGCCGCCGCCGTCATCCGCACCCGCGCCCTCGGCGACCCCGACGTCGCCCCGGAGGGCCTGCCGGACCGCCCGGAGTGGCGGCCCTGGCGCTCGTACGCGGCCCGGTACCTGCGCGTCACCGGCTGAACCGGCTGGGGGCCGGCCTCAGCCCCAGATCACCGCGCACGCCCACGCGCCGACGATCAGCAGACAGGAGAAGAGCTCCACCAGGACGCTCGTCCCGGCCGCCCGCATCACCGTGCGGGTGGCCGCCCGCGCCTGGCCGTGGCCGCCGAGCCGCAGCCGCTCGGAGAGGTACACACCGCCGACGAAACCGGGGATCGCGCCGAGCACCGGGATCAGCAGGAACCCCAGGACGGCGCCCACCCCCGCGTACGCGACCATCCGCCGGGTGATGCCGACGCCCCGGAAGCGGCGGGGCGGCAGCTGCCACACGACCACCTGGGTGAGGAGCAGCAGGCCCGTCGACGAGACCAGCAGGATCCAGGCGAGCCCGGTCTGCTCGTGCAGCGCCCACCAGAGCATGGCCGCCCACACCAGCCACGTCCCCGGCACGCCGGGCGTCAGCACCCCGAACAGTCCGAGCAGCATCACCATCGCGATCAGCAGGAGCTGCCACACACCCATCTGCCAAGGGTGCAGGAATCCGCTCGTTCTCGCAGGTCGCGGGGTACGTACGGGTCAGGCGGCGAGCGGTATCGCGGCGGCGACCAGGTGCCGCTCCCGGCGGCTGATCAGCGGGAAGACGATCTTCAGAGAGCTCTCGCTGTACGGCGAGGAGAGCACGAAGGAGGAGTTGAGGATCCGCTCCTTGATCTCCGAGCGGAAGAGGTGGGCGCGCTGGATCGTCATCCGGTGCCCCACCGGCTTCGCGAAGGTCTGGTCGGCCTCGAAGATCAGCAGTCGGCGGTCGGTCATCGCCAGGTACATGGGCGTCGGCACCGGGACCACCGTCAGCGCCCCGCCGCTCGCGAGCGCCGACGCCACGCCGAACGCCGCCGTCCTGCCCACCGACACGGTGCTCAGGCCCACGATGGTCGTCACCTCCACCCGCTCCCCCGGCTCCAGCATCGGGGTGACGGCGGTCAGCAGGGCGCGGCGGCGCCTTCCGTTCATGAGGGTGCTCCTGGGAGGGAAGTGGGGGTACGGGGACGGCGTGGCGGGTGCAGGGCGAGTGCGACGCGGGCGGAGGCGGAAATCGGCCGCCACCTTACGGCCACCCCGCCGCGCCCCGGCCACCGCCCCCGCGCTCCCGCGCTCGACGCCGCGCCCCCGCGCTCGACGCCGCGCTCCCGCGCTCGACGCCGCGCCCCCGCTCCTACCGTCGGGCCACCCACCCCTTCTCGTACGCGTGCCAGCCCAGCTGCAGCCGGGTCGTCACACCGGTCAGCTCCATCAGCCCCTTCACCCGCCGCTGGACCGTGCGCAGGCCCAGCTCCAGTTGCTTCGCCACGCTCGCGTCGGTCATCCCGGCCAGCAGCAGCGACAGGATCTCCAGGTCCGTCGGGTCCGGGCCGGGGCTCTCGTCCTGGGTCAGCTGCGCGCCCGCGCCGAGCCGCAGCGGAAGCGCCTCCCGCCACACCGACTCGAAGAGGCCCATCAGCGATTCGAGCAGACCGCTGGCGTGCACGACGAGCGCGGCCGGCTCCGCACCGCGGCCGGTGAGCGGCACCATGGCCAGGGACCGGTCCGCGACCACCAGCTTGGTCGGCACCCGGTCCACGATCCGGATCCGCTCCTCGCGGCCGAGCGCCGCCGACAGCTCCAGCAGCCCCGTGGGCAGCGTCAGCACCTCGCGCTCGATGACCACCCGGTAGCGCACGCCCCGCTCCGCGGCCTGTTCCTCCGCGTCGTTCTCCATGCCGGACACCGCGATCGGCTTGCCCGTCACCAGTGCGCAGACCTCCTCGGTCGCGCCGAGCTGGAGCTGGAGGAAACGGTGCGTGACGGCGCTCGCGCCGGTCACCACCTCCACCAGGTCGTGCACGGCGGGCTCGGTCGCCTCGGCGCGGTACTCCTGGGCCAGCAGCGCCGCCGCCAGCTCCGCCTGTTCCAGCTCGTGCCGCTGCTGGGTGAGCAGCGCGCCGAGCGCCACACCGGGCGGCGCGGCGACCCAGCGGCCGGTGCGCGCGGAGGACTGGGCGGCGAGTCCCTGCGACTCCAGACGGCGCAGCGCCCGCTCGGTGTCGTTCTCCGGCAGCGCCAGCCGGTGGGCGAGATCGGAGACCTCCGCCGCGCCCAGCGCGACGAGCGCGCGGTAGGCGGACTCCTGCCGTTCGTCGAGTCCTATCGCACCCAGCATCCCTGACCCCACCCCTCGCCGGACGTCCCCGGACGACCCGGACATTCACCGGACGTCCACCGGACGCGTTCGTTCCGTTGGTGCATTGGCGGGAAACGGCCACGGCGCATTCCCGCCTCGCCCATCCTGCCTGCACCACCCTCACCTCTGCCAATGTGGCGCCACCGCAGCACCAACAGCCTCCGGACATGGGGCCTTTATGCCTGCATTGCCGGAATCAGATGGGGAGAGCGATGCGCCCGATTTCGCGTACGGCCCTGGGGGCGGCGACCGCCGCCGTCCTGGCCGTCACCGCGGTCGCGGCGTCCGCGGCCGCAGCGCCGCAGGACGCCCAGGCGACCGGCAAGCGACCGCTGGTCGGCAGCGACACCGCCGCCAGGAGCGGGCAGCGGCCCGCCACCGTCACCCTCGTGACCGGCGACCGGGTCCTGCTCACCCGCGACGCCGAGGGCAACCCGGCCGCCGCCGCGCTGCCCCGCGAGGACGGCACCGTGCCGCTCGTGCAGACCCGCCGATCCGGCCAGGACCTGTACGTGTACCCCGAGGGCGCCACCGCCGCGCTGGCCGCGGGCCGGGTCGACGAGGAGCTGTTCAACGTCACCGGCCTGGTCCGTCAGGGCTACGACGACGCCGCCTCCGCCACCCTGCCGCTGATCGGCGTCTACGGCACGGATCTGGCCACCACCCGCGCGGTCCCGCCCGCCCCGCGCGGCGCCACCCGCGGCCAGGTCCTGAAGACCGTCGACGCCGTGGCCCTCAAGGCCGACAAGAAGCAGGCCGCCACCTTCTGGGCCGATGTCACCGGGCCCGCCGCCCGCTCGGCCGGCGGTCTGCGCAAGCTGTGGCTCGACCGCAAGGTCCAGGCCACCCTGGAGCGTTCCACCGCCCAGGTCCACGCCCCCGAGGCCTGGGCCGCCGGCTACGACGGCACCGGCACCAAGGTCGCCGTCCTCGACACCGGCGCCGACGCCGAACACCCGGACCTCAAGGGCCGGATCGTCGCCTCGGAGAACTTCACCGACTCCGCCGGCACCGACGACCGCCAGGGCCACGGCACCCACACCATCTCCACCGTCGGCGGCTCCGGCGCCGCCAGCGGCGGCAAGAAGAAGGGCGTCGCTCCCGGCGCCGCCCTGCTCAACGGCAAGGTCCTCAACGACTACGGCTCCGGCGCCACTTCGTGGATCATCGCCGGCATGGAATGGGCCGTCGCCCAGGGCGCCGACGTCGTCTCCATGAGCCTCGGCAACCCCTCCGAGACCGACTGCACCGACCCGATGAGCGTCGCCGCCGAACAACTCGCCCAGAACGAGGGCACGTTGTTCGTCATCGCCGCGGGCAACTCCGGCCCCGGCAACAACACCGTCTCCTCGCCCGGCTGCGCGGTCGGCGTCCTGACCGTCGGCGCCACCGACCGCGACGACTCCACCGCGTCCTTCTCCAGCCGCGGCCCGGCGTCCGACGCGGCCCACACCCTCAAGCCGGAGATCGCCGCGCCCGGCGTCGGCATCTCCGCGGCGGCGGCCGGCGGCCGCGGCGTCTACGCCTACCAGTCGATGTCCGGCACCTCGATGGCCACCCCGCACGTCGCGGGCGCCGCCGCCATCGTCAAGCAGCGCCACCCCGACTGGACCGCCCAGCAGATCAAGGCCGCCCTCGTCTCCTCCGCCGACAGCGGCGTCCCCGGCGACGCCCGCCAGGTCGGCGGCGGCCGCCTCGACGTCAAGGCCGCCGTCGACCAGACCGTCCTCAGCGCGCCCGCCGTCCAGGGCGGCACCTTCAACTGGCCGCAGGACAGCAGCGACCGCACCACCGTCACCGTCCCCTACACCAACACCGGCGACCGGCCCGTCACCCTCTCCCTCGCCGTCGAGAGGCTCACCGGCAACGACGGCTCCGCCGTCCGCTCCCCGATGGCCCGGCTCGGCGCGCGCACCGTCACCGTCCCGGCCGGCGCCACCGTCCAGGTCCCGCTCCGCATCGACCCCGCCGCCCACCTGGAGCGCGCCCAGTACGGCGACGTCACCGGCCGGGTGGTCGCCACCGGCGCCGGCGGCGTCCACGTCTCCACCCCGTTCGCGCTGTACGTCGAACCCGAGACCCTCACCCTGCGCGTCAAGCTGATCGACCGGCAGGGCAAGGCCGCCGACGGCGCCTCCTCCGTCGACGTCATCGGCACCGACGACGCCACCGGCTCCCGCCGCTTCAACGAGGGCTCCGCCGACCAGGTCTACCGCCTGCGCGCCGGCCGCTACTTCCTCTCCTCCTTCGTCACCACCGCCGACCCCGGCGAGGGCGCCACGCTGACCGACTCGATCAGCTACCTGGCCCGCCCGCAGCTGGAGCTGAAGAAGGACACCACCGTCGTCCTCGACGCCCGGCAGGCCCACCGCCTCTCGGTCCGCACCGACAAGCCGTCCGAACCCCGCGGCGCCACCCTCGCCTTCGCCCGCTCCTGGGACGGCACCTGGCTGCACGCCGGCACCGCCACCGGACCGCGCACCGTCCGCGGCTACTACGCGTCCGTCGAGGGCCGCGCCGACGACGGCGACTTCGAGTTCGGCAGCTACTGGCGCGCCGCCGCCCCGCAGATCGAGCGCCTCGCGACCGGCGACGGCATGCGACTGCACCCGCTGACCGCGTCCATCGCCTCCGACAACCTCGACGGCACCGGCTCCGCCCGCCTCGTCGACGCGGGCACCGGCACCCCCGACGAGCTGAAGGCAGCCGCGGTGCAGGGCCGGATCGCCCTGGTCCGGCTGCCCGACGGCAGCACCGCCGCGGGCACCCTCGCCCGCAACGCCAAGGCGGCCGGAGCCGTCGCCGTCGTCGCGTACCACCAGGCCGCCGGCCGCTGGTACCCCGGCGGCGGGTTCACCGGCCTCGGCCTGCCGGTCCTCTCCGTCCCCGCCGACGAGGCCACCGCGCTGCTCGGCAGGCTCACCGCCGGCGAGGTCACCCTCTCCTGGAAGGCCACCGCGAAGAGCCCCTACCTCTACAACCTCGCCTTCCCCGAGGACCGCCCGGTCCGCGACGACCGGAGCTACCGCGTCGAGGACCGCGACCTCGGCCGCACGGACTCGCGCTACGGGTCCGCCGGCATCGCCACCGACTTCGTCGACTTCCCGGCCGCCTACCGGCCCGACGGCACCGCCGTCTCGTTCGGCTCGCTGGAGACCGTCCCGGCGCCCGGCACCCGCACCGAGTACTACACCGCCGGCGACACCACCTGGCGGCAGCTGGTCGGCAGCAGCTTCCCGTTCGGCGAGCTCATGGTCGGCGACGCGCACGGCTACCGCCCCGGCGAGCGGCGCACCGAGCACTGGTACGACGGCGTCATCGCCCCCACCGCCCCGCGCGACGCGGCCGGGAAGCCGGTCCTCGTCGCCGAGCGCCAGGGCGACCTCATCGGCTTCGCGGACGCCATCTGGGGCGACTCCACCCACCACGCCGAGCCCGGCTCCTTCGGTGACATCGGCAGCCTGCGCCTGAGCAGGGACGGCGAGACCATCGGTGAGACCGGCTGGCCGTTCGGCGTCTTCGAGGTCCCGGCCGAGCCCGGCACGTACCGGCTCGAGCAGAACACCATGAAGATCGGCAGCAAGGTGTGGGCCCGCTCCACCTCCGTCAACTCGGTGTGGGAATTCACCTCCAAGTCCGACCCGAGCGTCTATTCTCAGGGCATCCCGATTCTCTTCCCCCGGTACGACCTTCCGGAGGACGGACTCAAGACCCTCGCCGCGGCGGACGGCCAGCGGATCGGCCTCAGCGCGACGGGTCACGCGGGCTACACCCCCGCGGCCCTCACCTCGGCCAGGCTCTCGTACTCCTACGACGGAGGCGAGACCTGGACCTCGGCCCGGGTCTCCCAGCAGGGCGACGGCTGGACCGCGACCGTGAACCACGCGGGCGCGACCGGCAAGCAGGTCACCCTGAAGACCGAACTGACGGACGCCAACGGCAACTCCGTCACCCAGACCGTGGTCCGCGCTTACGACGTGCGCTGATCACGCCGGTCCGCCGGGCGTCCTTCCCGTGGGGGGTGGGGTCGCCCGGCGGACCATTTTCCGCCCCACCCGTTCGCCACGGCGCTTTCCGCGACACATTTCCGGATGTCCCGTTTTCTGACGGCCTGTGCGGTGGACAATAAGGGCATGACTCAGCAGGGGGACAACTGGTGGGACGAGCTCTACGACGCCTCGGCCGCGGACACCGGGCCCGTCACGACGCCCGACAGCCTCGACGACCGCTTCGACTCCGCGTCCAGGACCACGACCCTGGACACGCCTCCTGAAGAGGCACCCCCGGATCGCCCGCCCGCCGAGGCGTCCGTCGGGTCACCCACCGCGGAGCCCGCGGCGGCACCCACCCTCCAGGTCCCCGCGCCCCGCCCCCGCACCGGACACGTCGGCAGCCGGCCGCCCACCTACGAGGCGGAGCCCACCGCCCTGCCCGCCGCCCGGCCCGGCGAGCTCGACGAGCTCGTCGCCGACACCGTCCTCGACGGCGCCCGCTACGGCGCCTACACCCTGCGCGCCGCCTCCGTCCGCGGCGACTCCGCCCGCTTCCGCGGCGAACCCCGCCGCGACGCGCTCCTCACCGCCCGCTTCGGCCAGGACGAGGCCGCCCTCGTCCTCGTCGCCGTCGCCGCCGGACGACGCGCCTCCGAACACGCCCACCTCGCCGCCGCCGACGTCTGCCGCTGGATCGCCGACTCCGTCGGCCGCAGCCACGCCCGGCTCTCCGAGGACATCCGCACCGGCCGCCGCGGCGACCTCAAGTCCGGTCTCCACCGGCTCACCGACCGCACCTACGGCCGGCTCCGCACCCGCGCCGCCGAACGCGGCCTCGCCCCCGAGGAGTACACGGCCGGCCTGCGCTGCCTGCTGCTCTCCGCCGACCCCGGCTGCCGCACCCGGGTCTTCTTCGGCATCGGCACCGGCGGCCTCTTCCGGCTGCGCGACGGGGCCTGGCAGGACATCGAACCGCTCCTCCCCGAACCCTCCGTCGGCGCCCCCGTCGTCGGCTACGGCTCGCCGCCCGCCCGGACCCCCGACGCGCCGGAGGCCACCGAGGAGGGCGACCGCTTCACCATGGACCTCGGCATCACCACCGCCCCCGGCCCCCTCGTGGAGCCCCCCGTGCCCCCGCCCGCCGAGCCGTTCCGCTTCCGCGCGTCCGTCGCCCGCCCCGGCGACACCCTGCTGCTCGCCTCCCACGGCCTCGCCGATCCGCTGCGCGGCGAACCCGCCCTCGCCCGCGAGCTCGCAGCCCGCTGGGCGGGCGCCGCACCGCCCGGTCTGGCCGCCTTCCTCGCCGACACCCAGCTGCGCGTGACCGGCTACGCCGACGACCGCACGGGGGTGGCGGTCTGGGAGGCGTAACCTCCCCGGCCATGGGTTGATGGACCCATGGCCAAACAGAATGTCGCAGAACAGTTCGTCGACATCCTCGTCCGCGCGGGCGTCCAGCGCCTCTACGGAGTGGTCGGCGACAGCCTGAACCCCGTCGTCGACGCCATCCGCCGCAACTCGGCCATCGACTGGATCCAGGTGCGGCACGAGGAGGTCGCCGCCTTCGCGGCCGGCGCCGAGGCCCAGATCACCGGCAGACTGGCGGCCTGCGCCGGCTCCTGTGGCCCGGGCAACCTGCACCTCATCAACGGCCTGTACGACGCCCACCGCTCCATGGCCCCCGTCCTCGCGCTGGCCTCCCACATCCCGTCCGGCGAGATCGGCCTCGGCTACTTCCAGGAGACCCACCCGGACCAGCTGTTCCGCGAGTGCAGCCACTACAGCGAGCTGATCTCCACCCCGAAGCAGATGCCCCGGCTGCTCCACACCGCGATCCAGCACGCGGTCGGCCAGAGCGGCGTCAGCGTCGTGTCGCTGCCCGGCGACATCGCCTCCGAGCCCGCGCCGGAGAAGGCCCCCGAGATCGCCCTGGTCACCTCCCGGCCCACGGTCCGCCCCGGCGACACCGAGATCGACGCCCTCGTCCGGATGATCGACTCAGCCGAACGGGTGACGCTGTTCTGCGGAAGCGGCACCGCGGGCGCGCACCCCGAGGTCATGCAGTTCGCCGAGCGCGTGAAGGCGCCCGTCGGACACGCGCTGCGCGGCAAGGAATGGATCCAGTACGACAACCCGTACGACGTCGGCATGAGCGGACTGCTCGGCTACGGCGCCGCCTACGAGGCCACCCACGAGTGCGACCTGCTGATCCTGCTCGGCACCGACTTCCCCTACAACGCCTTCCTGCCCGACGACGTCAAGATCGTCCAGGTCGACGTGCGGCCCGAGCGGCTCGGCCGGCGCTCCCGGCTCGACCTCGCGGTCTGGGGGGACGTCCGCGAGACCCTGCGCTGCGTCATCCCGCGCGTCCGGGCCAAGACGGACCGCCGCTTCCTGGACAAGATGCTGAAGAAGCACGCCGACGCGCTGGAGGGCGTGGTCAAGGCGTACACCCGCAAGGTGGAGAAGCACGTCCCCATCCACCCCGAGTACGTCGCCTCCGTCATCGACGAACTCGCCGACGACGACGCCGTGTTCACCGTCGACACCGGCATGTGCAACGTCTGGGCGGCCCGTTACGTCTCGCCCAACGGGCGCCGCCGCATCATCGGCTCCTTCAGCCACGGCTCGATGGCCAACGCCCTGCCGCAGGCGATCGGCGCCCAGTTCACCGACCGGAACCGGCAGGTGATCTCGATGTCCGGCGACGGCGGCTTCTCCATGCTGATGGGCGACTTCCTCACCCTGGTCCAGTACGACCTGCCGGTGAAGGTGATCGTCTTCGACAACTCCTCGCTCGGCATGGTCGAGCTGGAGATGCTCGTGTCCGGACTCCCCTCGTACGGCACCACCAACAAGAACCCCGACTTCGCCGCCATCGCCCGCGCGGCCGGCGCCTACGGCGTCCGCGTGGAGAAGCCGAAGCAGCTGGCGGGCGCCCTCAAGGACGCCTTCAAGCACAAGGGCCCGGCCCTCGTGGACGTCGTCACCGACCCCAACGCGCTCTCCATCCCGCCCAAGATCAGCGCCGAGATGGTCACCGGCTTCGCCCTCTCCGCGAGCAAGATCGTCCTCGACGGCGGCGTGGGCCGGATGCTCCAGATGGCCCGATCCAACCTGCGCAACGTGCCCCGTCCCTGACCGTGGGGCGCGCCATGAATGCGGGCCTCCCCAGGGGGCATGCATCCCCGTGAACCTGTTCGATCCGACGCAGGGTGGGGGATATGGCCGGGGAGGCGCGACAGCCGACTCAACTGCTCAGAAAGGTGGGGTGCGCGGATCTCACCGCCGTGCCCGAAGTGCGCCACGCCTTGCGGGCGATGCTCGCGACGTGGGGCGCGCCGGGCGCCGGTGACGTCGCGGAACTGCTCACCAGCGAACTGGTGACCAACGCCCTGATCCACACGGACACCGGGGCGGTCGTCACCGCCACCGTCGCCCCCGAGCAGCTGCGGGTCGAGGTCCGGGACTTCGTCTCCGGACTGCACCGGGCGCGGGCGCCGCGCGCCGAGGACGGCACGCACGGCAGAGGACTGGTCCTGGTGCAGGCGCTCGCCGACTCGTGGGGGGTCGAGAACCACGGGGTGGGCAAGGTGGTCTGGTTCGAACTGAACGGCGGGGCCGCCTGAGGGCGACCCCGCCGTTCGGCGTGGGGCGTGCGCGCACCCGCGTACCCGAGCTCAGCCGAACTGCTGCTCCAGGTCCGCCAGCTTGCGCTCGAGGGAGTCGAGCCGGGGCAGCGTCTGGGTGTCGTCCTCGGCGGTGAGGTCCACCGTCCGGGGCTCGCCCGGGCGCGGCTCAGCGCCCTTCACGGCTTGGAGGGAGGGCCGGTGTCGAAGCGGCAGCTGTCCGGGGTCCGCTATGGCGGGCTCCGCGACGGCGGCCTGCACCGGCGTCGCGGAGCCCGCACCCGTGCCGGTCCCCAGGGCCGACACCTCCACCTGACGACCGCCGCCGCGCCCGAACGCGCGGTGCTGCCGGTTGAGCGCCTTCAGGCGCGCCCGGTCCAGCTTCGCCTGCTCCCGCCTGCGGATCCGGTTGGCCTCCTTCTCCTTGCGGTCCTCGCGCACCTCGTCGACGGCCTCGTCCAGGGTCCGTACGCCTTCCAGGAGCATCAGCGACCAGGCGCCGAAGGTCTCCCGGGGCGCCCGCAGCCAGCGGACCATGCGGATCTGCGGCAGCGGCCTCGGGATCAGGCCCTGCTCGCGCAGCGCGGCCCGCCTGGTCTGCTTCAGCGCCCGGTCGAAGAGGACCGCCGCCGACAGGGACATGCCCGCGAAGAACTGCGGGGCCCCCGCGTGGCCCAGGCCGCGCGGGGCGTGCACCCAGTTGAACCAGGCCGCGGCCCCCGCGAACGTCCACACCAGGAGGCGCGAGCCGAGGGCCGCGTCGCCGTGGCTGGCCTCGCGGACGGCGAGCACCGAGCAGAACATCGCCGCACCGTCGAGGCCGAACGGGACCAGGTACTCCCAGCCCCCGGTGAGGTTGAGGTTCTGCCGGCCGAAGCCGACGAGGCCGTGGAACGAGAGCGCCGCCGCGACCGCGGCGCAGCAGAAGAGCAGGACGTAGGAGGCGGTTCCGTAGACCGCCTCCTTGCGTCTGCGGCGTTCCTCGCTGCGCTCCCAGGAGTCGTCGGCCGCGGCCTGGTCACCGGCGCGCTTCCCGCGCGCGAGCACCGCCACCGCCGTCAGGACTCCCGCCACCATCACGCCGCCCGGAAGCAGCCAGTCCAGCGATATGTCGGTCAGTCTCATTGCGGTGTCCCTTGCCTCGCAGTAGTGCCTCGCAGTTAGGGCGATACGGCCGCCCATACTGGCCGACCCGACGGGGCGGCCACGGGGTTTCGGGACAAGAGCACGCCATCGGGGCCTTATGGCGTACGAATAGGTGCCATCTTGTCGAACTCGTACGCGAGGAAAGGGAGTTGCGTTCGAAGCGCGCCACCCCTGGGGGTGGCGTAACGGCAAGAGTCGGTCAGGCGGTCACGGCGAGCCTGCGGACCCGCTCCGGGTCGGCGGTGCGCGGGCAGGTCAGGCAGGTGTCCTCGGGGCGCAGCGTGTAGAAGAAGCAGCAGGTCGCCCGGTCGCGGGTGGAACGGGTCGCTCCGCAGGCCTCGGCCGAGCCCTCCAGCGCGCGGAAGCCCGCGGCGCCCACGAACGGCTTGTCCGTCCCCGGCATCAGCAGCTCCAGCTCCGCCATGGCCCGGCCCTCCTCGTCCAGCAGCTCCCCGACGTACCAGAGCCCCTCGACGATCTCGTCCGTCACCATGCCCCACAGCGCCCGCCTGCCACGCCGCATCCGGGGCCCGAAGCCGGCCAGCAGCTCCCCGAAGTGCTCGCCGAGCGAGGCCCGCACCTCGGCCCGCAGCGCCTCCTCGTCCGGGACCACCCGGGCGCCGGGCAGCGCGGCGGCGGGGTCGCCGGGCAGGCAGGCGAACTCCTCGACCCGGACCGCGAGCCGGCCGAGGGCGCGCTGGAAGGCCACGTTCCGTGCGGGCAGCCGGGGCACCCTGCGGTGCAGGAACCAGGGGAGCGTCACGAGCAGGCAGGCGGGCCAGGCGTACCGGTGCAGTCCGAAACTCGCCACCACGTCGGGCCGGGCCGCGCGCCCGTAGTCGCGCCGCACCTGTGCCTCGTCCCAGGCGAGGAAGGCGTCCAGGGCGGCGCCGCCGGCGCCGAGCTCGTCCGCGCCGACCCAGCCGGTGCCGTGGGGCATCCGTTCGTCCCGGGCGACTTCGTCGATGCGCAGACCGGAGAAGACCTCGCCGAGCCGGGCGTAGGAGGCCGCGACGGGCGAGGCGGGGGGAGACGGCAGCAGAGCGGGGACGGCCATGAAGGACCACCGAATCGCGATCGTTAGCAGGTTAGCCTTACCTTACCCGATACGCATGGTGTTTGAACTGCGACGCCGTCCGCCTATCGTGCACGGGGGACCCCGGCGCCGCGAGCCGGGCCCGGCACCAAGGCGCAGGAGGACCCGGGTGGAGCAGGGCAGCACGCGCGAGCGGACCACGGACCGCTCGGCCGCGTCGCCGTACGGTGACGCGGCGCGGGTCCCCGAGCAGGCCCGCGTCCACGACGTCCGGGGGGAGCACACCCACGGCGAACCCCCGGCCCCCGGCCTCGCGCCGCGCGCCGTCCGCCGCCACTCCGTGCGCGGCCAGATCCTCGAAGCCCTCCGCACCGCCCTGGTCGGCGGCGAGCTCGTACCCGGCGAGGTCTACTCCGCCCCCGCCCTCGGCGAGCGCTTCGGCGTCTCCGCGACCCCCGTGCGCGAGGCCATGCAGCAGCTCGCCACCGAAGGCGCCGTCGAGGTCGTCCCCAACCGGGGCTTCCGGGTCACCGAACGCACGCCCCGCGAACTCGCCGAGCTCGCGGAGGTCCGCGCGCTCATCGAGGTCCCCGTCATGCTCCGCCTCGCCCGCACCGTCCCCGCCGCCCGCTGGGCCGAACTCCGCCCGCTCGCCGAGGCCACCGGAGCCGCCGCCGCCCGCGGCGACCGCGCCCACTACGCCGACGCCGACCGCGCCTTCCACCGCGCCGTCCTCTCCCTCGCCGGCAACGAACAGCTCCTCGTCATCGCCGACGACCTGCACCGGCGCTCCCAGTGGCCGCTGGTGAGCGCCCCCGCCACCCGGCACGGCGACCTCGTCGCCGACGCCGCCGAGCACAGCGCCCTGCTCGACGCCCTCGTCGCCCAGGACCTGACGGTCGTCTCCTCGCTCGTGCGGGAGCATTTCACCGGGGCGCAGGACTGACGACTGGGGCGCCACGGGCGACTAAGGTCGACAACGTCAGCACGACACCCGTCGCGACCGCGCCGACCGAGAGGTGCCCATGCCGTCCGTCCGCGCGGAGCTCCCCGGGGCCCCGGCCCTGCTCGGCTGGCTCACCGACCCCGAGGCCCCCCGCCTCTGCCTCGTCACCGAAGCGCCCGGCCTGCTCGACTGGTTCGCGGGCCACGGGCCCCGTGGCGCCGGGCGCCGCCGCACCGCCCGCGCGCTCGTCCCGCTGACCGGCCAGACCGCCCTCGGCACCACCTGGGCCGTCGCCGGCCGGCTCGGCGTCGTCGCCACCTCGCCCGCCGACCTCGTCCGGGTCCTCGCCACCACCGAGACCGGCCGCGTCCCCCGCACCGTCCTGATCCTGCCCGCCCTGCACACCGCCGCCGAACCCGTCCCGGTCGCCGAACTGCTCCGGGACCTCGCCACCCTCGGGCGCGTGCGGGTGGTCGTCGAGACCCGGGAGGGCAGCCCGGAGCACGCGGTCCTCGCCGAGGGGCGGGTCGCGGTCGTGGCGGCGGAGGACGAGGAGCGCGGGGAGCGGGCGGACGGCGGGGGCGACACCGGCCCCACCGGCGACACGGGGCGAGCGCACCCCGCCCCCCTGCCGGACCTCTCCGACCCCCTGGCCGTCTGCGCCGCGGACCCCTTCGCGGTCACCGCCGGATACGTCCGTGACCCGGGCGACCAGCACGGCGGCCTCCGCCCGGCCTGGCTCCGTGCCGGGCAGGCGCTCTGTACGGCCCGTACCCCCGCCGACCGGGCCCTCGCCCTGCTCGCCGTCCTCGGCGACGGCGCCGACCCGAGACTGCGGCCCGCGCTGGAGGAGGCGGCCGCGCCGGCGCGCTGGCGGCTGCGGTGGAGCCGGGTGGTGGGGGACGTCGCCCCGCCCTGGCCCGGCCCGGTCGCCGCGCTCGCCGTGCAGGGCGGCACGCTCCTCGCCGCCGACCTGGGCGGCACGGTACGGCTGCTCGGCGCGGCCGACGCGCGCCCGCTGGGGCGGCTCGACCACCCCGTCACCGGGCGCGTCATGGCCCTCGCGCCGGCGCCCGACGGAACGGTCCTGCTTCTCGACGAGCGGGGCCGGCTGCACACCGTACGGGGCAGGGAGCCGCGCCCGCCCTACCTCCAGCGCCTCACCGAAGCCGTCACCGCCACCCTGACCCGGCACCCCGGCACGGCGCTCGCCGCCATCTCCGGCTCGGTCGTCGTCGGTGACCGGCTCGGCTCCGTCCACGCCTTCGGTCTGACCGGGCTGCACCAGGCGTCCCTGCACAGCGGGCGGGTCACGGCCGTCGGTGCGGTGGAGTCGGAGACGCCGTTCGTGTGCAGCGGCGGCAGCGACGGAACGGTTCGCCTGTGGACCCCCGGGCGGGACCCGGAGCCGGCGGCCCTGGCCGAGCGCCCCTCGCCGGTGGTCTCGCTCCACGCGACGGAGACCCCGTACGGCCCGTTCGTGGCGGTGGCCTGGGCCGACGGCTCCGTGGAGCTCCACGACGTCGAGTCGCACACCCACCGCTCCTTCCGCCCGGGCCCGCCCGTACGCGCGGTCGCCGTGACGCCGGACGGCGCGCTGGTCGTCGGCCTGGACGAGGCCGCGGTGTGCCTGGAACGGGCCTGAGGCGGGGGCGGTCGGGGCCGCCGGTGGCGGGACCTCCGCGGGGGTGGGGGTGTCCGGACCGCGACCTCCACTGCGCTGCGCTCGTTCCGGGCGCCGCCCCGTCCGGACACCCCCACCCCCGCTCCGGTCCCGCCGCCGGCGGCCCCGACCTGGGGTGCGTCCGACCGTCCGAGGCGCACGGACGGGAGTGGGGGACGCGGACCCCCGAACGGCCCCCGCCCCGCCCCTCAGATCGCCGGCCGAGGCGTCAACTGCGCCGCCAGCCACGTAGGCACGCCCCCCAGGAGCCGGAACAGCCGCTCGGCCTCCGCGCGCAGCCGCCCCGCCTCCGGTTCCGTCTCCGCCTCGGCGAGCGAGGCCAGTGCCGGAGCGGTGCCCACCAGGTAGCCCAACTCCTCGCGGATCCGCAGCGATTCGGTGAAGCCGTGCCGGGCCTCCGCCAACTCGCCCTCGCGCAGGGCGAGTCCGGCGAGGTGGCGCCAGGTGAAGGACAGCAGCAGGGTGTCACCGTGCGTCGTCGCCCCCTCGTGCGCCCGGCGGTAGGCGGCGCGGGCCGCCTGTGGGGACTCCCCGAGGTTCTGGGCGATCAGGCCGCGCCGGAAGTCGAGCAGGGCCCGCCCGGAGGTCTCGGGGTCGATGAGGGCCGCCGCGCGGCCGAGCGCCGCCCGTGCCTCGTCGGCCCGGTCCCGCACCCCGAGCAGGGTCGAGGCGTAGGCCAGGTAGCCGCGCTCGCACGCCGCCGCCCCGCGTTCCTCGTCGGTCCTGGCCACCGCTTCGGCGGCCCGCAGGGCCTCCTCCGCGTCGCCCCAGCCCTGTTCGGTGTAGAGACAGCGCTCGATCAGCAGCGCCGCCCGCTCCAGAGCCGCGGCGGGCTCCGTCGCGCGTGGGGCGAGCAGTTCGGCCGCGTCCGTCCAGCAGCCGCGGGAGCGAAGTCTCCATACCGCGGTCTCCAGTGGGGTTCCCCGGCCGTACGCCACATTGCCCTCCCCGAGCGCGCCATCGAGCTGTGAGTAGGACGGCATCTCAGCACGGACGCGGGGGCGGGGCCAAGGGGTCGGGTGAAAGAATTCACAAGGGGAGGCGGCGTGGAAGGCGCGCGGGGAGCGGAAAGGGGCGGCAGTCGCCTGTCGCCCCGTCAGTTCACTTGATCACCCGAAGAGATGAACCGTCAGCTCATCCGCAGCGCGAGGAAGAAGTCCAGCTTGTCCTCCAGGCGGGACAGGTCCCGGCCGGTGAGCTGCTCGATCCGGCCCACCCGGTACCGCAGCGTGTTCACGTGCAGGTGCAGGCGGGTCGCGCAGCGCGTCCAGGAGCCGTCGCAGTCGAGGAACGCCTCCAGGGTCGGGATGAGCTCCGCGCGGTGCCGGCGGTCGTAGTCGCGCAGCGGGTCGAGCAGACGGGCCGTGAAGGCGCGCCGCACGTCGTCCGGGACGAAGGGCAGCAGCAGGACGTGCGAGGCCAGCTCGTGGTGTCCGGCGGCGCAGACCCGGCCGGGGCGGGCGGCGGCGACCCGGCGGGCGTGCCGGGCCTCCTCCAGGGCGCCGCGCAGGCCCTCGGCGGAGTGCACGGCGGCGCTGACGCCCAGGGTGAGCCGGCCGTCGTCGGAGAGCCCGGAGGAGAGCGGGGCCCGTACGGAGGCGAGCAGCGCGTCGGCGTGCAGGCCGAGGGCGACGGCGGGCGGCTCGTCCTCGCTGTCCGGCAGCGGGGCGGCGGCCAGCGGGACCAGGGCGATGGCCTCGTCGCCGCTGTGGGCGACGGCGATCCGGTCCGAGGACTCGGCGCCGGTGCCGGCGGGGTCGACCAGGATCTCCTCCAGGAGCGCCTGGGCGACCGGGCCGCTGTCGACGGCCTGGCCCTGTCCGGACTCGTCCCACTCGACCCGGGCCACCACGACCTGCCAGTGCGGGGCGCTGCCGAGGCCGGGCAGCAGCACCGGGGCGGCCACCCGCAGGCGGGCGGCGATCTCGGCGGGGGCGGCGCCCGTCTGGACCAGCTCCAGGACCTCCTGGGCGAGCCGGCGCCGTACCGTGCGGGACGCGTCCCGGCGGTCCCGCTCGACGGCGATCAGCTGGGTCACGCCCTGCAGCAGGTCGAGTCGGGCGGCCGGCCAGTCGCCGGCGTCGGCCTCGACGGCGAGCAGCCAGTCGGACAGGACGGTCTCGCGGACGTCCCGTGCGGCGGGGGCGGCGCCGCGGCCGGTGTTGCGGATCGGGAAGAGCGAGTAGGTGTTTCCACCGAGGTTCAGGCGGTGCGGGCCGCGCCGCCCGGTGCGGGTGGCGGCGAGGTGCTCGCCCGCCAGGGTGGCGGCGAGGGAGGGTTCCAGGGGCTCCCCGGCGCCGGCGATCTGGCGGCCGGTGGGGGAGAGTACCCAGGCCCGGAGGTCCAGGTCGGAGCCGAGGAGATCGAGGACGACCTCGGGGCCCCCGCCGGCCGGGCCGGAGGTCATCAGGCGTCTGTGGCGGTCGACGACGGCGGCCAGGTCGCCCGCCCGCTCACCGGAGACCTGTCGAACAACGTGCTCGGTGATCGTCGCGAAAGCAACGGACTCGTTTACTGCGAACAGGGGAAGCCGGTGGCGTGAACACGCCTGTACGAGGTCGTCGGGGATGTCCCCGAGCTCGGCCTCGCCGGCGGCCAGCGCGGCCACCCCGGCCGAGGCAAGGATCCGCACGAAAGGCTCGGCGTCGGCCGGCTCCCGCAGCCAGGCGAGGCCGGTGAGGACCAGCTCGCCCCCCGAAAGATAGCGGCTGGGGTCCTTGAGGTCCGTCGTCATCACGCCACGGACGGTGCGGTCCAGCTCCTCGTCGCCGCCGAGCAGGCGCAGCCCCAGCGCGTCGTTCTCCAGCAGTGCGCGCAGCCGCATGATGTCGCCGCCGTTCCTTCTCGTGGGTGTCGCGTTGTCGCCGGTGGCGTGGTGCCACCGTTTCCAGGGGGAAACGGAGAGGTTGCCGTTTCCCGCCTTTCGTTCGAATCTACAAGACGAGGATGGCAGCCAGCCAACTCCTTCATGTTTTCGGTGACTGCACCCGGGCGACACGGGCTTGTGTACTAGGCCACACACCGCGTTAACAGCACATGAAGAGATCGTCGCGGGCCGGCCGTCCCCCCAGCCCCGTACGGACGACCCCCCCGTTCACTAGAAGCACAAGAAGAGAGCCACCATGGACTTCCTTCGCCCCGCCAGCTGGGAGGAGGCGCTCGCCGCCAAGGCCGAGCACCCCACGGCCGTGCCCATCGCGGGTGGTACCGACATCATGGTCGAGATCAACTTCGATCACCGGCGTCCCGAGTACCTCCTGGACCTGAACCGTATCGAGCTGCTGCGCGAGTGGGAGGTCGGCGAGGAGAACGTACGCCTCGGCGCCTCCGTCCCGTACACGCAGATCATGGAGAACCTCCGGGCCGAGCTGCCCGGTCTGGCGCTCGCCTCGCACACGGTGGCCTCCCCGCAGATCCGCAACCGCGGCGGCGTAGGCGGCAACCTGGGCACCGCGTCCCCCGCCGGTGACGCCCACCCGGCGCTCCTCGCGGCCGGTGCCGAGGTCGAGGTCGAGTCGGTGCGCGGCAGCCGCTTCATCCCGATCGACGCGTTCTACACGGGTGTGAAGCGCAACGCGCTGGAGCCCGACGAGCTCATCAAGACCGTCCACGTGAAGAAGGCGGACGGTCCCCAGCAGTACTCCAAGGTCGGCACCCGCAACGCGATGGTCATCGCCGTGTGCGCCTTCGGCCTCGCGCTGCACCCGGAGACCCGGACCGTACGGACCGGCATCGGCTCCGCCGCGCCCACCCCGATCCGCGCCAAGGAGGCCGAGGCCTTCCTGAACGCGGCTCTGGAGGAGGGCGGCTTCTGGGACAGCGGAAAGATCATCACCCCGTCGATCGCCAAGCAGTTCGCCGAGCTGTGCTCGGGTGCCGCCAACCCGATCGACGACGTCCGTGGCACCGCCAAGTACCGCCGCCACGCCGTCGGCATCATGGCTCGCCGCCAGCTCGGCTGGACCTGGGAGCAGTACCGCGGCAACGGCCGCACGCTTGAGGGAGCTGCATAACCATGCGCGTCAATTTCACGGTCAACGGACGTCCGCAGGAAGCCGACGACGTCTGGGAGGGCGAGTCCCTCCTCTACGTCCTGCGTGAGCGGATGGGCCTGCCCGGCTCCAAGAACGCCTGCGAGCAGGGCGAGTGCGGTTCCTGCACGGTCCGCCTGGACGGGGTGCCGGTCTGTTCCTGCCTCGTCGCCGCCGGCCAGGTCGAGGGCCGCGAGGTCGTCACCGTCGAGGGTCTCGCCGACTTCGCCAAGGAGCGCGCCGAGCACGGGGGCTGCGCCTCCGGGGCCTGCGGCACCTCGCTCGACGAGGCCAAGAAGTGGCAGGCGCGCCCGGGCCAGGACTCGCAGACCGGCGAGGCCGGCACCGACCCGGCGGCCCTCTCGCCGATCCAGCAGGCGTTCATCGACGCCGGCGCCGTCCAGTGCGGTTTCTGCACCCCGGGCCTGCTGATCGCGGCCGACGAGCTCCTGGAGCGCCAGAGCGACCCGTCCGACCAGGACATCCGGGAGGCCCTCTCCGGCAACCTCTGCCGCTGCACGGGCTACGAGAAGATCCTCGACGCGGTCCGCCTGGCGGCCGCCCGTCAGGGAGAGGCGGTCTGACCATGGCGCAGAACACGCGCACCGTTCCGGCGGGCACGCCGACGAACGTCACCCAGAACCACACGAAGGGCGGCATCGGCGAGTCCACGCTCCGCCCCGACGGCACCCTCAAGGTGACCGGTGAGTTCGCCTACTCCTCGGACATGTGGCACGAGGACATGCTGTGGGGCCAGACCCTGCGCTCCACCGTCGCCCACGCCGAGATCGTCTCCATCGACATCTCCGAGGCCGTCGCGATGTCCGGCGTCTACGCCGTGCTGACCTACGACGACCTGCCGGCCGAGGTGAAGAACTACGGCCTGGAGATCCAGGACACCCCCGTCCTGGCCCACGGCAAGGTACGGCACCACGGCGAGCCGGTGGCGCTGATCGCCGCCGACCACCCGGAGACCGCCCGCCGCGCCGCCGCCAAGATCAGGATCGAGTACAAGGAGCTGCCCGTCGTCACCGACGAGGCCTCCGCGCTCGCTCCCGACGCGCCGCTGATCCACGAGGGCCGCGACGACCACCACTCCGGTCACGTCCCGCACCCGAACATCGTGCACCGCCAGCCGATCATCCGCGGAAACGTGGCGGCGGCCCGCGAGCGGGCCGACGTGATCGTCGAGGGCGAGTACGTCTTCGGCATGCAGGACCAGGCCTTCCTCGGCCCGGAGTCCGGCCTGGCCGTGCCCGCCGAGGACGGCGGCGTCGACCTCTACGTCGCCACCCAGTGGCTGCACTCGGACCTCAAGCAGATCGCCCCCGTCCTCGGCCTGCCCGAGGAGAAGGTCCGCATGACGCTCTCCGGCGTCGGCGGCGCCTTCGGCGGCCGCGAGGACATCTCGATGCAGATCCACGCCTGCCTCCTGGCGCTGCGCACCGGCAAGCCGGTAAAGATCGTCTACAACCGCTTCGAGTCCTTCTTCGGGCACGTGCACCGCCACCCGGCGAAGCTGCACTACGAGCACGGCGCCACCAAGGACGGCAAGCTCACCCACCTCAAGGCACGGATCGTCCTCGACGGCGGCGCCTACGCCTCGGCCTCCCCGGCCGTCGTCGGCAACGCCTCCTCGCTCGGCGCCGGCCCGTACGTGGTCGACGACGTCGAGATCGAGGCGGTCGCCCTCTACACGAACAACCCGCCCTGCGGCGCCATGCGCGGCTTCGGCGCGGTCCAGGCGTGCTTCGCGTACGAGGCGCAGATGGACAAGCTGGCGGCCAAGCTGGGCATGGACCCGGTCGAGTTCCGCCAGATCAACGCCATGGAGCAGGGCACGCTCATGCCGACCGGCCAGGTCGTGGACTCGCCGGCCCCGGTCGCCGAGCTGCTGCGCCGGGTCAAGGCCCGCCCGCTGCCGCCGGAGCGCCAGTGGGAGACCGCCGGCGAGGGCGCGGACGTCCGCGCGCTGCCCGGCGGCCTGTCCAACACCACGCACGGCGAGGGCGTCGTCCGCGGCGTCGGCTACGCCGTCGGCATCAAGAACGTCGGCTTCTCCGAGGGCTTCGACGACTACTCGACCGCCCGCGTGGTGCTCCAGGTCATCAACGGCGAGGCCGTCGCCATGGTCCACACGGCCATGGCCGAGGTCGGCCAGGGCGGTGTCACCGTGCACGCCCAGATCGCCCGCACGGAGCTCGGCGTCACGCAGGTGACCATCCACCCCGCCGACACCCAGGTCGGCTCCGCCGGTTCGACGTCCGCCTCCCGGCAGACGTACATGACCGGCGGCGCGGTGAAGAACACCTGCGAGGCCGTCCGCGAGAAGGTCCTGGAGATCGGCCGCCGCAAGAACGGCTCCTACCACCCCGCGTGGGCGACCGCCGAGCTGCTCCTGGAGGGCGGCAAGGTCGTCACCGACGGCGGCGAGGTGCTCGCGAACCTCGCGGACATCCTGGAGGGCGAGGAGCCGATCGACCTCGAACTCGAGTTCCGGCACCGTGCGACCGTGCCGTTCGACCTGGTCACCGGCCAGGGCGACGGTCACGTCCAGTACACCTTCGCCGCGCACCGCGCGGTGGTGGAGGTGGACACCGAGCTCGGCCTGGTCAAGGTCATCGAGCTCGCCACCGCCCAGGACGTCGGCAAGGCGCTCAACATGCTCTCCGTCGTCGGCCAGATCCAGGGCGGTACCACCCAGGGCCTGGGCGTCGCGGTGATGGAAGAGATCATCGTGGACCCGAAGACCGCGAAGGTGCGCAACCCCTCCTTCACGGACTACCTGATCCCCACGATCCTCGACACGCCGACCATCCCGGTCGACGTCCTCGAACTGGCCGACCCCAACGCGCCGTACGGCCTGCGGGGACTCGGCGAGGCCCCGACCCTGTCGTCCACCCCGGCCGTCCTCGCGGCGATCCGGAACGCGACGGGCCTGGAGCTCAACAAGACGCCGGTCCGCCCCGAGGCGCTCACCGGCACCCTGTAGGACCTCTCCGGACGGTGCGTGCCTCCCAGGAACGTCACACTTCCCCCCGCCCGCACCGTCCGGGGAACCGCAGTACTCGGTAGTACCCGTTCGTCTCGGGCCGTCCCCCGGGTCGTGCAGCCCACTTGATTTCCCAAATCCCGCAGCTTCACAGATCAGAACACCTTCGAAGTCTGATGCGGGTGCCCCTTTGAACCTTGGGAGTAGGCCCCATGACCCAGTCGTCAGTGGAGCCCAAGACCACGGCCGAGGACGCGGGCAACGGCTCGCGCAACCCCGCCGGCAGGTCTTGGCTCGACCGGTACTTTCACATCTCGGAGAGAGGATCCACCGTCGCGACGGAGATCCGCGGCGGCGTCACCACCTTCATGGCGATGGCGTACATTCTCCTGCTCAACCCCCTGATCCTCAGCGGCAAGGATGTCGACGGGAACATCCTGAGCCAGCCCGCGCTGATCACCGCCACCGCGCTCTGCGCGGCCGCGACCACTCTCCTGATGGGCTTCTGGGGCAAGGTCCCGCTCGCCCTGGCCGCGGGCCTCAGCGTCTCCGGCGTGATGGCCTCGCAGGTCGTGCCGGTCATGACCTGGCCGCAGGCCATGGGCATGTCGGTCGCGTACGGAGCGGTGATCTGTCTCCTGGTGGTCACCGGCCTCCGCGAGATGATCATGAACGCGATACCCCTCGCGCTCAAGCACGCCATCACCATCGGCATCGGTCTCTTCATCGCGATCATCGGCTTCGTGAAGGCCGGCTTCGTCCACGAGAACCCCGCCCCCGGCGGCGGTCCCGTGACCCTCGGCCCGGCCGGTGAGCTCGAAGGCTGGCCCGTCCTGATCTTCGCCTTCACCCTGCTGCTGATCTTCGCCCTGCAGTCCCGCAACATCCCCGGCGCCATCCTCATCGGCATCGTCGCGGGCACCGGCGTCGCCGCCCTCCTCAACGCGGTCGTCGACATCCCGGCCAAGGCCTGGTTCTCCGGCGCCCCCGAGCTGCACGGCAGCGCCGTCTCCGCCCCGGACTTCTCGCTCATCGGAGACGTGTCCTTCAGCGGCTGGGGCGACGTCGGCTACATCACGATCACCATGATCGTCTTCACCCTGGTGCTGGCCGGCTTCTTCGACGCCATGGCGACCATCCTGGGAGTCGGCACCGAGGCCAAGCTGGCCGACGACAAGGGCCGCATGCCGGGCCTGTCCAAGGCGCTGTTCATCGACGGCGCCGGCGGCGTCCTCGGCGGTGCGGGCGGTGCCTCGGGCCAGACGGTCTTCGTCGAGTCCGCCACCGGCGTCGGCGAGGGCGCCCGTACCGGTCTGGCCTCCGTGGTCACCGGCGCGTTCTTCGCCCTGTGCCTGTTCTTCACGCCGCTCACCGCGATCGTCCCGCAGGAGGTCGCCGCCGCGGCCCTGGTCGTCATCGGCTCGATGATGATGCAGAACGCCAAGCACGTCGACTGGAGCGACCGCTCCGTCGCGATCCCGGTGTTCCTCACCGTGGTCCTGATGCCCTTCACGTACACCATCACCACCGGTGTCGCGGCCGGCGTCATCTCCTACGTGGTCATCAAGAGCGCGCAGGGCAAGGCGAGGGAGGTCGGCGGTTTCATGTGGGCGCTGACGGCCGTCTTCGTCATCTACTTCGCGATCCATCCGATCGAGAGTTGGCTGGGCGTCGGCTGACGCCCGTAACGTCGCCCTCCACACAACAATCCGAGGAGTTCGAGATGCTGGACATCGCCGAAGAGCTGCACCGGTGGGTCGAGCAGGGACGCGAGTTCGCCGTCGCCACCGTGGTGGCGGTCGGCGGGAGCGCGCCCCGGCAGCCGGGCGCCGCCCTCGCCGTCGACAGCGAGGGCACGGCGATCGGATCGGTCTCCGGCGGATGTGTGGAGGGAGCCGTCTACGAGCTGTGCCGGCAGGCGCTGGAGGACGGCCGCACGGTCGTCGAGCGCTTCGGCTACAGCGACGAGGACGCCTTCGCCGTGGGCCTGACCTGCGGCGGGATCATCGACATCCTCGTCACCCCGGTCCGCGGCGGGGTCTACCCCGCCGCGCTCGCGGCCGCCGTCTCCGGCGAGGCGGCCGCCCTCGCCCGGATCGTCGAGGGACCCGAGGACCTGAGGGGCCGGGCGCTCCTGGTCCACCCCGACGGCTCGTACGAGGGTGCGCTCGGCGGCCACCCGGAGCTCGACCGCACCGCCGCCGCAGAGGCCCGCGCGATGCTCGACGCGGGCCGCACCGGGACCGTCGGGATAGGCGAGGACGGCAGCCGCTGCGGACAGCCGCTGACCCTCCTCGTGGAGTCCTCCGTCCCCGCCCCGCGCATGATCGTCTTCGGTGCCATCGACTTCGCGTCCGCACTGGTCCGGGTCGGCAAGTTCCTCGGCTACCACGTCACCGTCTGCGACGCCCGCCCGGTCTTCGCCACCGAGCTGCGCTTCCCCGAGGCCGACGAGATCGTCGTCGCCTGGCCCCACCGCTACCTCGCCACCACCGACGTCGACGCCCGCACCGTCCTGTGCGTCCTCACCCACGACGCCAAGTTCGACGTCCCGCTCCTCCAGGCCGCGCTCAAGCTGCCCGTCGCCTACGTCGGCGCCATGGGCTCCCGCCGCACCCACGAGGACCGCAACAAGCGCCTGCGCGAGGTCGGCGTCACCGAACTCGAACTCGCCCGGCTGCGCTCCCCGATCGGCCTCGACCTCGGGGCCCGTACGCCGGAGGAGACCGCGCTGTCCATCGGAGCCGAGATCGTCGCCGACCGCCGCGGCGGCAGCGGCGCCGCGCTCACCGGAGCGCACACCCCGATCCACCACGACGGCCCGCGCGAACCGGCCGGCCGGCTCGGCTCGGTGGCCTGACCACCCGCACCGCGGGGGCGCGCGGGCGGGGCGCCGGGCCGTCCCCGCCGTCGGTCCGGCAGAGCTCGCACGGGCACCCCGGGAGACCGGGGTGCCCGTGCGAGCTCCGCGCGTGTACGGGGGTGCGGGGGTCAGCCCCGGCGCAGGCCGTTGAGCAGGAGTTCCGCCAGCTGGTCGTAGGCCTCGGCGTCGGCGAGGCCGGTCGCGGTGGCGACCTGGCGGCGCTGGATGCGGACCATGACCGAGGAGATGACGTCGGCGGCGAAGCTCACGTGCACCTCGCGGAAGACGCCGGCCGTCACGCCCTCCTCGATGAGCTCCTGGACCCGGCCGGCCGCCGCGCGCGTGTTGCGCTCGTACACCTCGGCGGCCGGCTCGAAGGCGGCCACGTCGTCGAAGAAGCGCGGGGAGACCGGGGCCAGTTCCGCGGAGACGGCGCGCAGGTAGGCGGCCAGGCGTTCCGCCGGGCCGGTCGCGGCGGCCAGGACCGCCTCGACGCGGACGGTCGCACGCCGGAAGAAGTGCACGACGGCGGCCCGGACCAGCTGCTCCTTGCTGCCGGCCAGGCCGTACAGGGTGCGCTTGGAGCAGTGCAGCCGGGCCGCGAGGTCGTCCAGGGTCAGCTGGGCGAAACCCTCGCCGACGAGCAGCGTCACCAGCTTCTCGAAGAGCTCGGAGCGGCGGGCGGCGCCCCGCCCCGTGAGCTTGGGTGCGTCGGCGGCTGAGGTCTCGATCACCCGAACAGTATGCCGGGTCGACTCGTTCGGGGGGTTACTCCGGCACCCATCTGCGCTACTCTCACCGGTACTGCCGTACCCCTTGCAGTACCGTTTCGCGGTACCAGCTCGTGTCCTGACTGGAGTCGCCATGGATGTCGACCGCCTGCTTCCCACCCCCGAAGCCGCGGACCTCATCGCCCTCACGCGGGAGATCGCCGACAAGGAGCTCGCGCCCCGCGTCGACGAGCACGAGGCCGCCGAGACGTACCCGGAAGGCCTGTTCGCGACCCTCGGCGGAGCCGGGCTGCTCGGTCTCGCGTACCCCGAGGAGTTCGGCGGCGGAGGCCAGCCCTACGAGGTGTACCTCCAGGTCCTGGAGGAGCTCGCCGCCCGCTGGGCCGCCGTCGCCGTCGCCACCAGCGTGCACACCCTCGCCTGCCACCCGCTGCACTCCTTCGGCACCCCGGAGCAGAAGGAGCGCTGGCTGCCCGAGATGCTCGAGGGGCGCCGCATCGGCGGCTACAGCCTCTCCGAGCCGCAGGCCGGCTCCGACGCCGCCGCGCTCTCCTGCAAGGCCGAGCTCACCGACGACGGGGCCGCCTACCGGGTCACCGGCAACAAGGCGTGGATCACCCACGGCGGCAAGGCGGGTTTCTACACCCTCTTCGCCCGCACCGCGCCGGGCAGCCACGGCATCTCCTGCTTCCTCGCCCCGGGCGAGACCGAGGGCCTCACCTTCGGCAAGCCCGAGCGCAAGATGGGCCTCCAGGCCGTCCCCACCACCTCCGCCCACTGGGACGGTGCCCTCGTCGACGCCGACCGGCGCATCGGCGACGAGGGGCAGGGCCTCCAGATCGCGTTCAGCGCCCTCGACTCGGGCCGCCTCGGCATCGCCGCCTGCGCCACCGGCCTCGCCCAGGCCGCACTGTCCGCCGCCGTCGCGTACGCCAACGAGCGCAGCACCTTCGGCCGCAAGATCGTCGACCACCAGGGCCTGGGCTTCCTCCTCGCCGACATGGCCGCCGCCGTCGACGCGGCGCGCGCCACCTACCTCGACGCGGCCCGCCGCCGCGACCTGGGCCGTCCCTTCAGCCGCCAGGCCAGCGCGGCCAAGCTGATCGCCACGGACACGGCGATGAAGGTCACCACGGACGCCGTCCAGGTGCTCGGCGGCTACGGCTACACCCGGGACTTCCCGGTCGAGCGGTACATGCGCGAGGCCAAGATCATGCAGATCTTCGAGGGCACCAACCAGATCCAGCGGCTGGTCATCAGCCGGCAGCTGAAGGCCTGACCCGTTCCGGTTGCCGGGCCACCCCGACGGGCGTAGTCCGGAAGGGGGACTTCTCCCCGGCTCCGCCCGGGGGACCCCCACCGTCGTGACCGGAGAGGAGTCCCATCATGCTGGGCGACCTGATCGGTGAGGAACAGGGAGAGACCACGGGCATCCGGGTGCTGTCCACCGACGGCGGGCATCCCGTCCTCGAAGCCTCGTTCGCGGCGACCGGCACACTGCTGGGCGTCGGGGTCAAGGACATGGGGACGTACGAATCGGCCATGGGCCCCGACGGCACGCTCTTCGGGGAAGGCCAGGGCGTCATCATGGCGCAGGGCGGTGCCACGATCACCTGGCACGGCTCCGGCGTCGGGCGTCTCGACGAAGCGGGCACGGTGCACTGGCGTGGCGCGATCTTCTTCGACACCGACGCCGAGGCGTTCAGCCGGCTCCACACGATCGCCGGCGTGTTCGAGTTCGAGACGGAAGAAAGCGGTAAGGCCACTGCGAAGATCTGGGAATGGAAGTAGTCCCGCCCCGCCGTCCGCTCCGCCGCTCGTCTACCGGGCGGCGGAGCCGGCCGACCGGGCGGCGATCGAGGCGATCGACGACTCCTTCACCACGGACCGGGTGTACGAGGTCCTTGCCGACGGGGACGGGTTCAGGCTGACGGAGACCCCGGTCGACCCGCCGCTCGTCAAGGTCTTCCCCGAGGAGGACGACGAGGACGCCGCGGGCTCCGGGGACCTGCACGTCGAGGTCGCCGTCGACGCCGGACTGGTGCGCGGCTTCGTCGCCGTCGGCGTGGAGGAGTGGAACCGGCGCCTCGTCGTCCACACCCTCGCCGTCGCGCCCACGCACCGCGGCGCCGGCGTCGGCCGGGCCCTGATGGAGCGGGCCTGCGCCTACGGGCGGAGCCTCGGCGCGCGCACCGCGTGGCTGGAGGTGACGAACGTGAACGCGCCCGCCGTCCGTGCCTACCGCCGGATGGGGTTCGAGCTCTGCGGGCTCGACACCACCCTCTACCGGGGGACGGCGAGCGAGGGCGAGACCGCCCTCTTCATGAGCAGGCCGCTGTAAGGCCGCTGTCAGCAGACGCACGTGAACACAAGGAGATCCATGGACATCGCTGGTTCCGCCGCACTCGTCACCGGTGCCGCCTCGGGGCTCGGGGCCGCCACCGCCGCCGCGCTCGCCGCGAAGGGGGCCACCGTCTACGGCCTCGACCTCGACAAGGCCGTCGCCGGGGCCGAGGGCGGGGTGGACGGGGTCACCCTGATCGCCGCCGACGTCACCGACGAGGAGCAGGTCCGGGCGGCGCTCGCGCGGATCGACGACGACGGCGCCGAGCTGCGGCTCGCGGTCAACTGCGCGGGCATCGCCCCCTCGGCGCGGCTCCTCGGTCGCAAGGGCCCGCACGACCTGGAGCTCTTCCGGACCGTCCTGGACGTCAACCTGGTCGGCACCTTCAACGTGCTGCGGCTCGCCGCCGAGTCCATCGCCCGCCGGGAGCCCGACGAGAACGGGCAGCGCGGACTCGTCGTCAACACCGCCTCCATCGCGGCCTTCGAGGGGCAGATCGGCCAGATCGCGTACGCGGCCTCCAAGGCCGGCGTCGCCGGGATGACGGTCACCGCCGCCCGGGACCTCGCCCAGTACGGCATCCGGGTCGTCACGGTCGCCCCCGGCATCGTCGACACCCCGATGATGGCCGGCTTCAGCGACGAGATCCGGGCCGGGCTCGCCGCGAGCGTCACCTTCCCCCAGCGGCTCGCCCGCCCGGAGGAGTACGCCCGCCTGGTCACCATGATCGCCGAGCACGACTACCTCAACGGCGAGACCATCCGGATGGACGGCGCCCTGCGCATGGCCGCCCGCTGACCACTGCGATGGCACCAAGTGCCGCCGCGTGAGGGATCCGAGTGCTAAATTCCGGGGTATGAGCACCCACCCCGTCAAGCCCTCGATGCGTGACTCCCTCGTCGCGGCGGCCTTCCAGCTCTTCCTGGAACGCGGCTACGAGCAGACCACGATCGACGACATCGTGAAGACGGCCGGGGTGGGCCGGCGGTCCTTCTTCCGGTACTTCCCGTCCAAGGAGGACGTGGTCTTCCCCGACCACGAGCAGAGCCTGGCCGACATGACCGAGTTCCTCGCCGCGAGCGAGGACACCGACGACCCGCTGGTCCGGGTCTGCGAGGCCACCCGGCTCGTCATGCGGATGTACGCCGAGAACCCCACCTTCTCCGTCCAGCGCTACCGCCTCACCCGCGAGGTGACCGGCCTGCGGACGTACGAACTGTCGGTGGTCTGGCGGTACGAGAAGACCCTCGGCGACTACCTCCGCACCCGGTTCGCCGACCGCCGCGACGGCACCCTGCGGGCCAACGTGGTCGCGGCGGCCGTCGTGGCCGCGCACAACCACGCGCTGCGCCACTGGCTGCGCTCGGGCGGCGAGGGCGACCCGCTGGCCGAGGTGGACCGGGCCCTGGAGTTCGTCCGGGAGACCTGGAGCCCGGAGGCGGCGGCCCCGGTCGAGGGCGACGACGACGTGGTCGTGGTGATCACGAAGCGCTCCACCCCGATGTGGCGCGTGGTGCGCGAGGTGGAGTCGAGCCTCGGGGAGAGTTAGGGACACGCGGGGATCTCAGTATCGTCAAATGAGGGAACTCAGGTCTTTATTTGCTGGCACTGAGTGCCATATGTTTGCTCCCTGCACGGTCGAGCCGCCGAGTGCTAGGAGAAGCATCGTGTTCCACACCGGATCCACGGGTCTGCGCAGCGGGACCGCCGTCCTCGTCGAGGAATCGGCCGCCGAGCCCGAGCTCCACTTCCAGCGCTGCCGCTGGTGCCACAACACCACCTTCCAGCGCCTGCTCTGCCCCACCTGCGGGTCGACCGACCTCGCTCCCGAACTCAGCGCCGGAGAAGGCGTGATATCGGTGCGGCGCGGCTTCACCGCCGCCGAGGCCGACCTCTGGCCGGTGCACATGGCCGAGGGCTTCGTCGTGCGCTGCCGGGTCGACGGGCCGCCGCACGCGGTGCGCCCGGGCGTCCGGGTCAGGCTCGCCCCCGGAACCCTCGGCGTGGGACGCAGGCCGGTCGTCCGGCTCTGCGAGGAGGTCGCCCTGGACGGCTGGTTCTGAAGCGGACCGCGCGGGTTCGAGGACATCGCGAAAGGGGGGCGGGTGGCACAGAGTGCCACCCGCCCCCCTTTCGTATGACCTCGGCGTCAGCGCGCGCCGATCTCGTCCGTGAGCTGCGGCAGCACCTCGAACAGGTCGCCCACCACGCCGTAGTCGACCAGGTCGAAGATCGGCGCCTCCGCGTCCTTGTTCACCGCGACGATCGTCTTCGAGGTCTGCATGCCGGCCCGGTGCTGGATCGCGCCGGAGATGCCCGCCGCTACGTACAGCTGCGGGGAGACCTGCTTGCCGGTCTGGCCCACCTGGTTGGAGTGCGGGTACCAGCCCGCGTCCACCGCGGCGCGCGAGGCGCCGACGGCCGCGCCGAGCGAGTCGGCCAGCTTCTCCACGACCGCGAAGCCCTCGGCCGCGCCGACACCGCGGCCGCCGGAGACCACGATCGCCGACTCGGTCAGCTCCGGGCGGCCGGTGGAGACCCGCGGGGTGCGCGAGACGACCTTGGCCGCGTTGCCGGTGAAGGCGACGGAGGCGTTCTCGACCGCGCCCGCGGCCGGAGCGGCCTCCGGGGCGGCGGAGTTCGGCTTGACGGTGATGACCGGAACGCCGTGCGAGACGGCCGACTTCACCTGGTATGAGGCGGCGAAGACCGACTGGGTGGCGACCGGGCCGTTCGCGCCGGCCTCCAGCTCCACCGCGTCGGTGATCAGGCCCGAGCCCAGGCGCAGCGCCACGCGCGCCGCGACCTCCTTGCCCTCGCCGGAGGAGGTCACCAGGACGGCGGCGACGCCCTTGTCCTTGGCGATCTGGGTGAGCGCGTCGACCTTCGGCACGACGAGCTGCTCGTCGAACTCGGGGCCGTCGACGACGTACACGGTCGCCGCGCCGTACTCGCCGGCCTTCGCGGCGACGGAGGCCGCGGCCTCCCCGGCGCCGAGCACGACGGCCGAGGGCTCGCCGATGCGGCGGGCCAGGGTCAGCAGTTCGAGGGCCGGCTTGCGGACCGCACCGTCGGCGTGGTCCACGAGAACCAGGATCTCAGCCATGATTCCTTGCTCCTGAGGGATGGTGACGGTGGGTCAGATGAACTTCTGGGCGGAGAGGAACGCGGCGAGCTGCTTGCCGCCGTCGCCCTCGTCCGTGACGATCGTGCCCTGCGTACGGGCCGGGCGGGCGTCCGCCGACTCGACGAGGGTCCAGGAGCCCGCGAGGCCGACCTCGTCGGCGTCGATGCCGAGGTCGTCCAGGTCCAGCTCCTCGACCGGCTTCTTCTTGGCGGCCATGATCCCCTTGAAGGAGGGGTAACGCGCCTCGCCCGACTGGTCGGTGACCGAGACGACGGCCGGCAGCGGGGCCTCCAGCTGCTCGCTGGCGGCGTCGCCGTCGCGGCGGCCCTTGACCGTACCGGTGGGGCCTCCCTCGACCGACACCTCGGAGAGCAGGGTCGCCTGGGGCAGGTTCAGACGCTCGGCGAGCAGGGCCGGCAGCACGCCCATGGTGCCGTCCGTCGAGGCCATGCCGCAGACGATCAGGTCGAAGCCGGTCTTCTCCAGGGCCTTGGCGAGGATCGCGGAGGTCCCGATGACGTCCGAGCCGTGGATGGAGTCGTCGTTGACGTGCACGGCCTTGTCCGCGCCCATCGACAGCGCCTTGCGCAGCGCGTCCTTGGCGTCGTCGGGGCCGACCGTGACCACGGTGACCTCGGCGTCGTCGGCCTCCTCGGAGATCCGCAGGGCCTGCTCGACCGCGTACTCGTCGAGCTCCGAGAGCAGCCCGTCCACGTCGTCGCGGTCGACCGTCAGGTCGTCGGCGAAACCGCGGTCGCCGGTGGCGTCGGGAACGTACTTCACACAGACAGCGATCTTCAGGGTCACGGCCTGTCTCCTTTCAACGGGCGGGTGGTTACGGGAGGTTGCGGGCCATGACGATGCGCTGGACCTGGTTGGTGCCTTCGTAGATCTGGGTGATCTTGGCGTCGCGCATCATGCGCTCGACGGGGTAGTCGCGGGTGTAGCCGTAGCCGCCGAGGAGCTGGACGGCGTCGGTGGTGACCTCCATGGCGACGTCGGAGGCGAAGCACTTGGCCGCGGCGCCGAAGAAGGTCAGGTCGCCGTCGAGCCGTTCGGACTTGGCGGCGGCGGCGTAGGTGAGCTGGCGGGCGGCTTCGAGCTTCATGGCCATGTCGGCGAGCATGAACTGGATGCCCTGGAAGTCGGCGATGGGCTTGCCGAACTGCTTGCGTTCCTTGACGTAGCCCTTGGCGTAGTCGAGGGCGCCCTGGGCGATGCCGATGGCCTGGGCGGCGATGGTGATGCGGGTGTGGTCGAGGGTCTTCATGGCGGTGGCGAAGCCGGTGCCCTCGGCGCCGATCATGCGGTCGGCGGGGATGCGGACGTTGTCGAGGTAGACCTCGCGGGTCGGGGAGCCCTTGATGCCCAGCTTCTTCTCCGGGGCGCCGAAGGAGACGCCCTCGTCGCTCTTCTCGACGACGAAGGCGCTGATGCCCTTGGAGCGCTTGTCCGGGTCGGTGACGGCCATCACGGTGTAGTACTCGGAGACGCCGGCGTTGGTGATCCACCGCTTGACGCCGTTGAGGACCCAGAAGTCGCCGTCGCGTACCGCGCGGGTCTTCATGCCGGCGGCGTCCGAGCCCGCGTCGGGCTCGGACAGCGCGTAGGAGAACATCGCGTCGCCCTTGGCGAGCGGGCCGAGGTACGTGGCCTTCAGCTCCTCCGAGCCGGACAGCACGACCGGCAGCGAGCCCAGCTTGTTGACCGCGGGGATCAGCGAGGAGGAACCGCACGCGCGGGCGACCTCCTCGATCACGATCACCGTGGCCAGCGCGTCGGCGCCCGCGCCGCCGTAGGACTCGGGGACGTGGACGGCGTGCAGGTCGGCCGCGATCAGCGCGTCCAGGGCCTCCTGGGGGAACCGGCCCTCCTCGTCCACCGCCGCGGCGAACGGCGCGATCTTCGCCTCCGCCAGCGCACGGACCGTCTCACGGAGCATGTCGTGCTCCTCCGACAGGCGATACAGGTCGAAGTCCTTGGCCATGGTCTGGGGCTCCCCTAGCAATGCTTGTGGCACTTTGGCACTGAGTACCCTCAGCAAAACACACTCAGTGCCATGACGCCAGTGGCCAGGGGGCCGGACCACTCAGACGGCGCGGCGCGGCCGGGTCGTCAGGACCACCGCCGCCGCGAACAGCACCACGTTCTTCACCACGAACTCGCCCACCATCGTCAGCAGCAGCGGATTGGAGTGGTCGAACGCCAGCTGCGGGGTGACGAGCAGCACGGCGAAGGTGCCGAGCAGGTGCCCGCCGAGCACGGGCAGCAGCGCGGCCTGCCCCCGCCCGGCGATCAGCCACACGCCGAGGACGATCTCGACCCAGCCGAGCGCGGGGACGAACCAGCCGCCCGTGTCGAACGGCATGACGTCGACGACGAGCTGCGCCGCCGGGCTGAGCCCGATCGCCTTCAGGACGCCGAACCAGACGAAGACCCCGCCGAGGCCGGCCCGCAGCAGCACCAGGCCGTACCGGTGCAGGCGCGGCGCGAACCGCTCGAAGAGGGCGGCGGGCGACGCCGGGGGAGTCGTGTCGGTCGGGCCGGTCGGGCCGGCGGGGGTGCGGGTGGACGGGGTCAGCTGCGAGGAAACGGTCATGCGCGGCCACTCCAGACGGATCGGTGCGGGATCGGTGAGGTCGGGGCGGACGCGCGGCGCCGACGGCCCGGGGCAGGTCGGGGCCGCGTGTCCTGTGGGGAGCGTCCGGCGGCCGGCGGCCCACGACGCCCCTCCGGAACGGAGGGTGGCCGGGGTGGCCGGGATGACCGGGGTGGACCCGGGCGACCGGGTCGGTGGTGCGGGCTGCGCGGTGCCGGGGCACCGAGTGCGGGTGCCGGGGCCGGGGCAGGGGGAGAGGGCCTGCCGGAGCCTCGGAGCCGCCGGTACTCCAGGGTCGGGAACCGGCCAACGGGCGTGACCCCCGGCGGTGCGCCCCGCCCTGGGGACGGGACCGGGTGCCACGCCCTGGCGGTACGGCGTACCCGTCCGCTCGGCGGCGTGGCGCATCGGTCCTGCGGACGCGCGGCCGGCCGCGCACCGACGGGGCCGACAGCGCCCGGTGCCGACCCACGCTAGCCACTCGCCGGGGCCGAGGCGACGCCCATCGACTCCTTGCATGCCTCCGATGGAAGAAGCCGATAGGCCGTTGCCCCACACGATCAGATCTCGCCAGCCTGAGCTCTGTTCGAACTGTGTTTGACCGTTTGATCCGCTCCCGCCCCGCACCACACGCGAAGGAATCCAGGGATGTCTCAGCGACCCGTCTCCACCCCGACCACCCCCGCGGCCCGCACGCCGCTGACCCGGCGCCGGGTGCTCACCGCCTCCGCCGCCGCGGCGGGCGCCTTCGCGCTCGCCTCGGGGACCAGCACGGCCTGGGCGGCGGCCCCCGTCGCGCAGTTCGAGGCGGAGACCCGCACCGGCCGCCGGGCGCCCGGCGCCGGCGCCGAGCCCAGCGTCGTGGTGCGCTGGAACCAGGCCGCCATGGACGCGATCCTGGGCCGCTACCAGGCCGCCGGCAACCGCTTCGGCCCCGCGACCGTCAACGCCCGCGCCCTCGCGATCATCCACAACTGCATCTACGACGCCTGGGCCTGCTACGACCGGGTCGCCGGCGGCACCCGCTACGGCGGCTCCCTGCGCCGCCCCCGCGCCGAGCGCACCCTCGACAACAAGAACGAGGCCATCAGCTACGCCGCCCACCTGGCCCTGCTCGACCTCTTCCCCGAGTACAAGGTCGCCATCGACTCGATGCTGAGCAGCCTCGGCTACGACCCGGCGCTCACCGACCCGGCCCCGAAGAGTCCCGCGTGGATCGGCCGCCGCACCGCCCAGGCCGTCCTCGCCTACCGCCACGGCGACGGCGCCAACCAGCTCGGCACCCCCGCGTACGGCGACACCACCGGCTACCAGTCGAAGAACCCGCCGCAGACCGCCGGCTCCTTCGACCCGTCGATCGTCGTGTCGCCGGAGCACTGGAGCCCGCTGATCGTCGGGGGCAAGACCCAGCGCTACCTCACCCCGCAGTTCGCCGTCATGAAGCCCTTCGCGCTCAGCCGCCCCGACCAGTTCACGGTCGCCGCGCCGCCCGCCTACCCCTCGGTCCGGATGACCGCCGCGATCGAGGAACTCCTCGACATCAGCGCGAACCTGACGGACGAGCAGAAGTGCATAGCGGAGTTCTGGCTCAACGACGACGTCACCCCGCCCGGCGCCCAGCAGATGTGGGGCCGCTTCGTCTCCGCCCGTGACGGACACGACGTCGACGAGGACGCCAAGCTGTTCTTCGGCCTCAACATGGCCGAGTGCGACGCCGCGATCGGCTCCTGGGCGGTCAAGGCCCAGTACGACTTCGCGCGGCCCTCCACCCTCATCCCGTACGACCGCCGCGGCCAGCGCATCCAGGCCTGGGGCGGCCCCGGCCTCGGCACCGTCGCCATGGACGGCGTCGACTGGCAGGCGTACGTGGCCGTGCCGCCGTTCCCGGCCACCGTCTCCGGACACAGCACCTTCTCCGGCGCCGCCGCCGAGTTCCTGCGCCGCTTCACCGGCACCGACGCCTTCGGCGACTCGTACCGCTTCAAGGCGGGCGCCTCCACCGTCGAGCCCGGTCTCACCCCGCGCACCGACACCGTCCTCACCTGGCCCACCTTCAGCGAGGCCGCCCGCCAGGCCGGCATCTCCCGGGTGTACGGCGGCATGCACTGGAGCTTCGACAACGAGCCCGGCATCGAGATGGGCCACCGGATCGGCCGGGTCGTGTACCGCCAGGCCGAGTGTTACTTCACCGGCACGCACCGCTGAGGAGACGAACGATGACCCAGACCCAGAACGCCACCCCGCCCAGGACCGGCAGCGGGGCCCCGCCGTTCCCAGGTGCCAAGGCCACCGTCCTCGGCACCGTCGCCACCGTCGTCTCGCTGCTGGTCCTCGTGGCCCTCGGCGAGGCCACCGGCCACCTCCTGATGATCGCGCCGCTCGCCGCCACCGCGATGATCATCTGCAGCACGCCCGCGCTGCCGCCCGCCCAGCCCCGCAACGTGCTCCTCGGCCAGGTCGGCTCCGGCGTCCTCGGCCTCGTCGCCGTCGCCGTCTTCGGGCACAACCTGTGGGTCGCGTCCGTCGCCGCCGGCCTCAGCGTCGGCCTGATGCTGCTGCTGCGCGCCGTCCACGCGCCCGCCGCGGCCACCGCCGTCCTCGCCGTCCTCCAGCACCCGGCGCCGCTGAGCTTCCTCGTGCTCCTCACGATCGGCAGCGTCCTGCTCGTCCTCGTCGGCCTGATCGCCTCCAAGGCCGCCGTGATCGCCAAATACCCGACGTACTGGTGGTGAGCCCGATGACCCGAGACACCCTCCTCGTCAGCGCCGAAGCCCTCCAGGCCCGCCTCGGGCAGAGCGACGGCCCCGTCCTGGTCGAGATCACCGACGGCGGCAACGACGGCGGCGGCCGCCAGGGCCGCATCCCCGGCGCCGTGCGCCTCGACTGGACCGGCGACCTCCAGGACCCGGTACGCCGGGACGTCATCGGCCCGGAGGCCTTCGCGGACCTCCTCGGCCGGCACGGCATCGGCCCCGACGACACCGTCGTCTTCTACAGCGGCAACAACAACTGGTGGGCCGCCGCCGGCTACTGGCAGTTCCGCCTCTACGGCCACCGCGAGCTGCGCCTCCTCGACGGCGGGCGCGCCCGCTGGGAGGCCATCGGCGGCGCCCTCACCCCCGAGGCGCCCGAACGGCCCCGCGCCGACTACCCCGTGCCCGCGGGCCCCGACGAGTCCATCCGGGCCCGCCGCGACGACCTGCTCGACCACATCGGCCGCCGCACCCTGCTCGACGTCCGTTCCCTGGAGGAGTACCTCGGGCAGAGCAACACCCCGCCCGGCGTCCCCGAGGACATCGGCGTCCGCTGCGGCCACGCCCTCTCCGCGGACCACCTGCCCTGGCACACCGCCATCCACCCCGACGGCACCTTCCGCGACGACGAGGAGCTGCGCGCCGCCTACGGCGTCCTGCCCACCGACCGTCCCACCGTCGTCTACTGCCGGGTCGGCTGGCGCTCCGCCCACAGCTGGTTCGTCCTGCACGAGCTGCTCGGCCTGCGCGACGTGCGCAACTACGACGGCGCCTGGCGGGAGTTCGGCTCGCTGATCGGCGCGCCCATCGTCAACGGACCCCAGCCCTGGGGCCCCGACGGCATCCCGTCCGTCGTCGCCCAGCGCGCACCCTCGGAGGTCACCGCCCGTGCCTGACGTCACCGTCTTCCGCGATGTCCTGCGCAACGGCTTCGAGCAGACCGACCTGCCCTGGGTGCCCTGGACCGAACCCGGCCGCGAGGGCGTCGAGTTCGTCGTCCTGTGGGGCCCCGGCCACGCCGGCGAGGAGGACTCCGCGTCCCTCCTGCTCCGCTTCCCGCCCGGTGCGCACGGCGACTTCCACGAGCACCTGGGCCACGAGCTGATGCTGGTCCTCGACGGCACCCTCGACCACAGCGACGGGCGCCGCTTCCACCGCGGCGACCTGGTGATCGAGGAGCCGGGCACCCGCCACCAGATGTCCAGCGAGACCGGCTGCACCGTCCTCGCGGTCCGCGCCCGCCCGGCGTCCGCACGGACGCCGCAGCCCGGCGAGATCACCACCGGCGTGGGCGCGGGCGCACCCGCCGACGCGGCCTGACACCACGGCCGGCCCCGCCGTCCGGCACAGCCGCCCGACGCGGCGGCCCGGCCCGCGGCCCGACGCCACGGCCCGACGCCGGGCCCCCGATCCGGGGCCCGGCCGTCCGGCCCGGGCCGCCCAGGGCGCACCCGCCACACCTCCGCCGCCCCGTACGGGGCCGCGAGGCGTACGGCCGGCGCGCCCCTGCACGCCTTGCACGCCCTGCACGCCCTGCACGAGCCGCGCGAGCCGCACGGCCGACATGCCCTGCATGCCCTGCATGAGCCGCACGCCCCGCACGAGCCGAGCCGTACGGCCGGTACGCCCCGGCCGGCCGCACGAGCCGCACCGGCCGTGCCGGCGGTACGGCAGGCCCCGCACGCCTCGCACGGCCCGCACCACTCCGCATCCGCACCGTCATTGGAGCCACCATGCACCCCTCGTACAGTCCGGACAGCGACAGTCCGCGCCGGGTCCTGCTCACCACCGGATCGTCCGACGCGCACACCTGGAACCTCGTCCACCTCCAGCTGTTCCTGGAGGAGCACGGGCACTCCGTGCTCAACCTCGGACCGTGCGTGCCCGAGCGGCTGCTCGTCGACACCGCCCGGATGACCAACCCCGACCTGGTCGTCCTGTCCTCCGTCAACGGACACGGCCACCAGGACGGCCTGCGCGCCGCGCGGGCCCTGCGCGCGGACCGGCGCACCCAGGACATCCCGATGGTCATCGGCGGCCTCCTCGGCATCTCGCCCGAGGGCGCCGAACAGCGCACCGCCGAACTCCTCGACGCCGGATACGACGAGGTGTACCCCGACGGCACCGCCCCCACCGCCCTGCTGCGGCGGCTCGGTGAGACCGGCAGGACGCCCGCGGTGCCGGCCGCCAGGCCGAGAGGCGCGTGTACCGGGCGGGCCGCGGCGTGACCCTTGCCGCGCAGCCCGATCTCGGCGCGTTCGTCCAAGAGGCCGCCCAGGCCGGAGAACTCGTCGTCCAGCCCCGTATGGGCATGGTCTCCCCCGAGGACATGGCCGCCGGCGTCACCGCCGTCGCCGACCTCCCCGAGCGGACCGTGGCCACCCTGACCATCGACAGCTACACCCGCGTCGGCGACCACGCCGCCGCCACCGCGGCCCTGCGCACCGGCCAGCCCCTCAACGGGTTCCCGCTGGTCAGCCACGGGCCCAAGACCACCGCCCGGGTCGCCTCCGCCGCCGGCCGGCGCACCCCCGTCCAGGTCCGGCACGGCTCCGCCGACCCGATGGCCATCTTCCGCACCATGACCGCCGCCGGACTCGCCGCGAGCGAGGGCGGCCCCGTCTCGTACTGCCTGCCCTACGGGCGCACCCCGCTCGCCGAGTCCGTCGCCGCCTGGCGCGACTCCGTGCAGTTCCTCACCGAGGAGAGCCGGAACCAGGGCCGCCGCGCCCACCTGGAGTCCTTCGGCGGCTGCCTCCTCGGCCAGCTCTGCCCGCCGTCCCTGCTCGTCGCCGTCTCCGTCCTGGAGTGCCTCTTCTTCGTGGCGAACGGCGCCACCAGCGTCTCCCTCTCGTACGCCCAGCAGACCCACGCCGCCCAGGACGCGGGCGCGCTCGCCGCGCTGCGGCGGCTCGCCGACGAACTCCTGCCGCCCACCGTGGACCGGCACGTCGTGCTCTACACGTACATGGGCGTCTACCCGCGGACCGTGCCCGGCGCCCGGCTGCTGCTGCGCCGCAGCGCCGAACTCGCCGTACGCGGCGGGGCGCAGCGCCTCATCGTGAAGACCGAGACCGAGGCACACCGCATCCCCACCGTCGAGGAGAACCTGACCGCGCTGAGGGTGGCCGCCGACGCGGCCCGCGCCGCCCGCGCCCGGCCGCACGTCGCCGGTCCGCCGGCCGCGGGCGGGGCGGACGCGGAGGAGATCCTGGCCGAGGCCCGCGCCCTGGTCGGCGCCGTCCTCGCGCTCTCCGACGACCTCGGCGTCGCGCTCCTGAAGGCCTTCGACCGGGGCCTGCTCGACGTCCCGTTCTGTCTGCACCCGGACAACCGGGGCGAGGCCCGCTCGGCCGTCGCCGCGGACGGCCGGCTCCAGTGGACCGACCTGGGCGCCCTGCCGCTGCTCACCACCAGCCGGAGGACCACCCCGATGACCTCGCGTCAGCTCGCCGGGATGCTCGGCCGGGTCGCCCGCGAGCACGACCTGGCGGCCGAGACCGACCCGCCGCCCGAGCCCGCCCCGCCGCCGGTGCAGCGCTGCCTCGCGGACCCGGTCCGCCCGCCGCTGCGGGTGGCCTTCGCGGGCATGGGACCGCGCGGCCTGTCCGTACTGGAACGGCTCGCCGCCCACTGCGCGGAGCGCCCGCCGGGGCGCCGGATCGAGGTGTACGCGATCGATCCGTACGAGACGGGAGTGGGCCGGATCTGGCGCACGGACCAGTCGCCGTGGTTCCTGATGAACACCCCGGCGCAGGAGGTCACCATGTTCTCCGGCCCGACCGACGCCGGCCCGCACCGGCCCGGCGCGGGCCCCAGCCTCGCCGAGTGGTGGGCCGAGGACGACCCCGAGCACGCGGAACCGGAGGGCTACGCGCCGCGCCGGGTCTACGGCCGCTACCTCGCGTACGTGATGGAGCGCGTCGAGGCGACCCTGCCGCCGTGCCTGACCGTGCACCGCGTCCCGGCCCGGGTGATCTGCGCGGACCGCGTGGAGCCGGCCGAAGGCGCCGCCGCCGGCCCCTTCGGCGCCGTCGGCGAGGGGACGCACCGGCTGCGGCTCGACCGCGGCGACGTCCTCACCGTCGACCGGCTGGTCCTCACCACCGGCCACCCCGTCAACGAACCCGACGCGCGGCAGCGCGCGTGGACGCGGTTCGCCCGCACCCACTCGACGCCCGCCCGCCCCGTCCGGTACGTGCCCGGCGGCTCCGCCGACGAGAGCGAGCTGGCCGACATCCCGGCGGGCGCCCGCGTCGGCGTCATCGGCATGGGGCTCACCTTCTACGACGTGCTGGCCGAGCTCACCCTGGGGCGCGGCGGCACGTTCACGGAGGGCGGCGACGGGCTGCGCTACCTGCCGAGCGGCAAGGAGCCGCGGATCCACGCCGGTTCGCGGGGCGGGGTGCCGGTGCTGACCCGCGGCCTCAACCAGAAGGAGCCCGGCCACCGCTACCGCCCGGTGCTCTTCACCCCCGAGCGGATGACGCGGCTGCGCGCCGAGCACGCGCCGCTCGACTTCGAGCGGTCCGTGCTGCCGTGGCTGCTCGCCGAGGTGAACACGGTGCTGCTCGCCACCCGCATCCGGCAGGTCCACGGACCCGACGCGGCGCGCGAGTTCACCGAGCGGGCGGAGGAGGCGCTGGCCCTGACGCCGGAGCTCCCGGTGCTCCAGCGGCTCGCCGCCGGCTACCGGGTCGACCCGCTGCCGCTGACCGGACTCGACGCCCTGGCCCGCCCGTTCGGCGACCGCCGGTTCGGCTCGCCCTCCGAGTTCCACAAGGTGCTCACCGAGTGGCTGCGCGCCGATCTCGGCGACGCACGGCTCGGCAACGCGGACGGCCCGATGAAGGCGGCGGCGGACGTCCTGCGGGACGT
The DNA here is from genome assembly GCF_036240795.1 of Streptomyces sp. NBC_01268. NCBI lineage: Bacteria > Bacillati > Actinomycetota > Actinomycetes > Kitasatosporales > Streptomycetaceae > Streptomyces > Streptomyces sp. NBC_01268. The sequence goes on from NZ_CP108454.1 coordinate 6,594,700, forward strand.
GCGGCAGACCATCCGCGGGGTCGTCGACTTCGGCGGGCTCACCCCGGACTCGCACCGCTGGTTCCTCACCGCGTTCGGGCCGGTCGCCTCGCTGGTGTCGACGGGGCCGCCGCAGCTGCGGTCCGAGCAGTTCCTCGCGCTCCTCGCGGCCGGCGTGCTCGAACCGGTCGGCCCGGGCGCCCGGTTCGGCACCGATCCCGTCGAGGGCCGCTTCACGGTCGAGTCGGCGCAGGTGGAGAACTCGTGGACGCCGCTCGACGTCCTCATCGACGCGCGCGTCCCCGGCACCGACATCACCGCGGACCGCGATCCGCTGATCCGCGGCCTGCTGGCCGACGGGCGGATCCGGTCCTTCGTCAACGCGGTCGAACGGCCCGAGGGCGGCACGTCGGAGTTCGCCACGGGCGGCATGGACTGCACGGACGCGCCGTTCCACCCGGTCGGCGCGGACGGGGAGCCGGACCGGGCCACCCATGTGCTCGGCATCCCGAGCGAGCACACCCGCTGGTTCACCCAGGTGGGCAGCGGGCGCCCCGGCCCGTGGGGTTCCTTCACCAAGGACGCCGACGCGATCGCCGCGGCGCTGATGGGAGGGGCGGAATGAGCGTCACGACAGGGCACGGTGCCGCGTACGCCGAGCACCGTGCGACGGCGGCCCACGAGGAGTACCGGGCCGCCCGGGACCTGCTGCTGCGGCTGCGCGGCGACCGCGAGGCGGCCTCGGCCGCCTTCCGGTGGCCGCGCGCCCCGCACTTCAACTGGGCCCTGGAGTGGTTCGACGTCGTCGCGGAGGGCAACGAGCGGACCGCCCTGGAGATCCTCGGCCGCCCGGCCCCGGACGGCTCCGTGCCGGTGGCCGACCGGGTCACCTTCGCCGAACTCGCCGCCCGCTCCGACGAGGTGGCCGTCTCGCTGGCGGAGGCGGGGGTGGTGCGCGGCGACCGGGTGCTGATCCTGCTCGGCACGCGCACGGAACTCTGGGAGACGCTCCTCGGCTGCATCAAGCTGGGTGCGGTCGTCGTCCCCGGCTACCAGGACCTCACCCGCGACGAGGCCGCCGACCGGATCGCGCGGGGCGGCATCAGGCACGTCGTCTGCTCACCCGAACTCGTCTACCTGATGGGCGAGTTGCCGGTGCCCGGCCTGCGGATGGCGCCGGGGGCGGCGGGGCTGCACGGCTGGACGGCGTACCCCGACACCCGCGATCCCGACCGGCGCCGGCCCTTCCTTCCTGCCGGCCCGACCCGCTCGGCCGATCCGTCCTTCTGCTACTTCACCTCCGGCACCACCTCGCTGCCGAAGCTGGTCGAGCACTCCCACGCCGGCTACGGCGTCGGGCACCTCTCCAGCCTGTACTGGAGCGGGCTGCACCCCGGCGACCGGCACCTCAACCTGTCCGCGCCCGGCTGGGCCAAGCACTCCTGGTCCAGCTTCTTCGTCCCCTGGACGGCCGGTGCCACGGTCGTCGCGCCCCCGGACGGCGGCCTCCCACCGTCCGTGCTGCCCGGCGTCCTCACCACCCAGCGGATCAGCAGCCTCTGCGCCCCGCCGAGCGCCTGGCGGGCGTTGCTCCCGTACGTGACGGACGGCCGGGGCGCGCCCCGGCTGCGGGAGGCGACGGCGGCGGGGGAGCCACTGACGGCGGAGGTGACGGACCGGATCGAGTCGGCCTGGGGGGTACGGGTCAGGGACGGCTACGGCCAGACGGAGGCCACCGCCCTCATCGGGCGCGCCCCCGACACCCCGTCCCCGCTCTCCCCGCTGGGCCACCCGCTGCCGGGCTACCGCATCGTGCTGCGCGACCCGGAGACCGGTCTGGTGGGGGATGCGGGGGAGGTGTGCGTGGACCTGACGGAGCGCCCGCCGGGGCTGATGCGGGGATACGTGGACAGGGTGGACAGGGAGGACAGGGAAGACAAGGGGGCCGGGGAGGACAGGGAAGACAAGGGGGCCGGGGAGGACAGGGAAGACAAGGGGGCCGGGGAGGACGGGGGTGACGGGGCCGGCGGCGCCGACCGTGGCCCTGCGGACGGGGCGGCCGCCGTCGCGGACGCCCGTACCGCGGCCGTCTTCGCGGACGGCCTCTACCGCACGGGTGACCGGGGCGAGCGCTGTGCCGACGGGTCGATCCGGTTGCTCGGGCGGATGGACGAGGTGTTCAAGTCGTACGGGCACCGGGTCTCCCCGATGGAGATCGAGGCGGTCCTGCGCACGCATCCGGCGGTCGCGGACGCGGCCGTGATCCCCTGCCGGGACGAGTTCGGCGGCCTGGCCCCGTACGCGGTGGTCGAGGCCCGCAACGCCTATCCGCCCGAGCTCCTGGAGCGGGAGCTGATCGCGCTCGCCGCGAAGCGGCTGGCCCCGGTGTTCGTGCCGCACGGCGTGGACCTGGTGCCGCGGCTGCCCCGTACCCGTTCGGGCAAGGTCCGCCGGGGCGCCCTGCGCCCGGGTGGCGGGGTGGTCGCCTAGGGGCGCCCTGCGCCCGGGGGGTGGTCAGGGGGCGGCGCGCCGAGTGGCGTGCCGCCCTCGTGTGTTGCGGGAGGGGTGCGCGCCGGCGCGTCGCCGGCCGGGCCGCCGACCGGTGTCTAGGGCGCGTCCGCGGCCGGTTCGCGTGCGGCGGTGCGGAGCAGGACCGTGGCGACCGCGCGGGCGCGGACCGCGGCCTCGGTGGTGCCTTCGCGCAGGGCCGTGACGATGGCGCCGTCGCCGAGGAGGGCGAGCTGGCGGGCGAGGGTCTCGTGCTCGTGGTAGCCGCCCTCGGCGAGCAGGCCGTCGAGGCGGGCGATGACCTTCTCCTTGTGCTCGGCGGCCACGTGGTGGGCCGGGCTCTCGGGGTCGGCCGTCTCGACCATCGTGTTGATGAAGGCGCAGCCGCGGAAGTCGGCCGAGGCGAAGCGCTCGGCGAGTCCGTCGAAGAGGGCGAGCGCGAGTTCCTCCGGATCGCGGCCGGAGGCCTCGATCCGGCCGTCGAGCCAGGCCCGCCACATGCCGTCGCGCCGCCGCAGCACCTCGACGACCACGTCGTCCTTGCTGGGGAAGTGCCGGTAGAAGGAGGCGCGGCCCACCCCGGACTCGGAGAGGATCCGCTCGATGCCGACGGCCCGGATGCCCTCCTCGTAGAAGAGCCGCTCCGCCGCGCTGAGGAGCCGTTCTTTAGCGTTCGTGGCCATACCAGACGGTACCACTCGGTTCCGTCGCGGCGTGCTGCCCGTACCGGATCGACCGCCTCCCGTTGCGCCAGACGGAACCGATCGGTACCGTCAGGATGGTACCGATCAGTTCCATCTTGGTCCGGCTCAAGGAGAGCTCCATGCCCCGCCTGCCCCAACTGACCGTCGACACCGCCAACGAGGAGCAGCGCGAGCTGCTCGAAGGCACCCTCAAGCAGCTCGGCAAGCTGCCCAACCTCTACGCCGCGCTCGCCAACGGCCCGGCCGCCCTGCGCGGATACCTCGCCCTGCGCGAGTCCCTGGTCGGTGGCAGCTTCAACGCCCGGCAGCGCGAGCAGCTGGCGCTCTACATCGCCCAGCGCAACGACTGCACCTACTGCGTCTCCGCGCACACCCTGCGCGGCGGCAAGGTCGGCCTGAGTGAGCAGGACCTGCTCGCCACCCGCCGTGGCGCCGACGCGGGCGACCCGCACATGGACCAGGTGCTGCGGATCACCGGCGCGATCATGGAGAGCGGCGGCCGCGTGAGCGACGCCGCCCTCGCCGACGCCCGCGCCGCCGGCGTCTCGGACGCCGAACTGGCCGAAATTGTCGGACATGTGGCGCTCAACGTGCTGTCCAACTTCTTCAATCACGTTGCGCAACCGGAGTTGGACTTTCCGTTGGTCCCGGCCCAGCTGGCCGAGTAGAGTCCTTCGCGGCCGACCAGGGGTGCCGGCGCGCGAGGGAGCGTGCCGGCACCCCTGTGGTGTGACAGACCGACTGGGGCGATCGAACGGGTGGCGTGACCTGCCATTCGAGTCCAGCTGCCGCCGGGGTGCGGCAAGGGGGTTATTCACGTGGACATCGACGCAAGAACCCTGAGAACTTTTCGTGAGGTGACCCTGACCGGGTCCTTCACCCAGGCGGCCCGCCGCCTCGGGTATTCGCAGTCCAGCGTCACGGCGCAGATGCGTGCGCTGGAGCGGCAGGTGGGGGAGCCCGTCTTCGAACGGCTGCCGAGCGGCGTGCGCCTCACCCGCGCCGGCACCGTCCTGACCGAGTACGCGCGGCAGATCCTCACCCTCGTCGGCGAGATGGAGACCGCCCTGCGCCGCCCCGCGGCCAACCCGCCGCGGATGACCGTCGGCATCGTCCCCGCCCTCGCGTACGGACAGCAGCTCGCCCGGGTGACCCACATCGGCCGACGCCTGCTCTCCGGCGTCCAGTTGGCGCTGCGGGTCATGGGAACCGCCGAGGTCCACGACGCCTTCCGCGCCGGGTCGATCGACGGCGCCCTCGTCCTCACGGTCGTCGAGGCCGACGACCCCACCGTGCTCTCCGCCGGGCTGCCCGACCAGCAACGCGTCGAACGCCCCGACGACCTCACCGAAGTGCGCGTCCAGGAGGTCGAGTTCGTCCCCGTCACCGGCGTCTCCCGGGCCCGGGGCCGCGCCTCGGCCGGCCGCCAGGTGGTCATCGCGGACCCCGACTGTCCCTCGCAGCGCTGGCTGCCCGAATTCCTCCGGCTCCGCTCCGACGGGCCGCCCGAGATCCACGAACTCGGCTCCATGGCCGGAGTCCGCGCCGCCGCCCAGTCCGGGCTCGGCTGCGCGATGCTTCCCATGGCGCTCGCCGCCTCCCCGCGCGAGGCCACCGGGCTGCGCCCGCTGCCCGGCGTCCCCCGGATGCGCTGGAACGCCTCGCTCGTCTCCGCCCGCGTCGACGACCGCCCCGCGCTCGACTGGGAGAACCTCACCGAGACGCTCCGTCAGGCCACCGCACTCGCCTGCGCGGTCGACCCCGGCCGCCGCGAGGACCCGGCCGCGCTCCCCGCCCTCGACCCGGGCGTCGCGGGCCGGCCCACCCCCTGATCGGGTGCCACGGCACACCGCTCCCTCCCCGGACCCACACCCCCGACCGGGCCCCGAGGGCGGCGGTGCGCCGTGGCACCTCTCCGCGCTCCCGCTACAGGTCGAACTCGTGCGGCGGCAGGTCGAGCGCGAAGCACGCCTCGCGGACCACGGCCTGCTCGGTCTTGTCGAAGTCGCCGTCGGCGCCGCCGATGACGATGCCGATCTGTACCACCGCGCGGGCCTCGGCCGGCTTCTTCTTCGCCTTGGCGATCTCCTGGAGCACGCTGACCTTGCCGAAGTCGAAGTCGGCGGCCAGCTTGTCGAGGTTGGCGTCGAAGCGGCGCTGCAGATCCGTCGCGTCGAAGTTCTGGAGCACCTCGTTGGAGGCGATCAGCTGGGCGACGCGGCGCCGCTCCGAGGGGTCGATCGAACCGTCCGCGGCGGCGACCAGCGCGCACATCGCCATGCTCGCGTCGCGGAACGCGCCGCTCTTGAGGTCGTTCTTCTTCGCCACCAGCTGGGTCTGCATCGTCGATGCGGACTCCTTGATGCGGTCCCACAGGGCCATGTGCAAGCACTCCAGACGTCGGTTGTTTCTACTGGCCTGTAGAACGTACCAGCGGGGCCGGTGGTTCCCGCCCTGCCTACGATGAGGACATGCCGGAACGTCAAACCCACGAGCGGAACCCGGGCCCGCCCGAACTCGCCGCAGCGGCCGCGGTCTTCGCCCTCCTCGCCGACCCCACCCGCCTCCAGCTCGTCTGGCTGCTCACCCGGGGCGAGGCCGACGTGGGTGCCCTGACCGAGGCGTGCGGGGCGTCCCGGCCCGCGGTCAGCCAGCACCTGGCCAAGCTGCGGATCGGCGGCCTCGTCCAGTCCCGCAGGGACGGGCGGCGAGTCGTGTACGCGATGCCGGACGGGCACCTCAAGCGGCTGGTGGTCGAGGCGATCAGCCGCGCCGACCACGAGGTGAGCGGAGAGCCCTGGCACGACTGATCCGGCGAGCGAGTGGCATCAACATGTGCGCAATCGCGCACATGTCGGCTACGGTGGAGACGTGCCGCCCGTGCCCTCCGCAGCGTCCGTGCTCCCGGTGGTCTCCGTACTGCGCCACCGCACCTACCGGCGCCTCTTCGCCGCCCAGGTCGTCGCCCTCCTGGGCACCGGCCTCGCCACCGTCGCCCTCGGCCTGCTCGCCTACGACCTCGCCGGCGCCGACGCCGCCGCGGTCCTCGGCACCGCCCTCGCCCTCAAGATGTGCGCCTACGTCGCCGTCGCCCCGCTCACCGCGGCCCTCGCGGCCCGCGTGCCCCGGCGGGCCCTGCTCGTCTGGGCCGACCTCGTCCGGGCCTGCGCCGCGCTGGCCCTGCCCTTCGTCGACCAGGTCTGGCAGATCTACGGCCTGATCCTGCTGCTCCAGGCCGCCTCGGCCACCTTCACCCCGGTCTTCCAGGCGACCGTCCCCGACGTCCTGCCCGAGGAGCGCGCCTACACCGAGGCCCTGTCGCTCTCCCGGCTCGCCTACGACCTGGAGAGCCTCGTCTCACCGGTCCTCGCCGCCGCGCTCCTCGCCCTCGTCCCGTACTCCTGGCTCTTCACCGGCACCGCCGCGGGCTTCCTCGGCTCCGGACTGCTCGTGCTCTCCGTCGCCCTGCCGCGCCCGCCCGCGCCCCGCACGGACCGCGACGGACGGCGCCCGAGGGCCGGCTCCGGGGCCCGGCTCTTCCTCGCCACCCCGCGCCTGCGCGCCCTGCTCGCCCTCGACCTGGCCGTGGCCGCGGCGGGCGCCCTGATCCTGGTCGGCACCGTCGTCCTCGTCCGCGACACCCTGGGCCGCCCGGCCGTCGACGTGCCGCTCGCGCTCGGCGCATACGGAGCGGGCTCCATGGGCGTCGCGCTGCTGCTGCCCCGCCTCCTCGACCGGCTCGACGAACGCCGGCTCATGCTGACCGGCGCCTTCGCCCTGCCCGGCGTCCTCGGCCCGTTCGCGCTCGCCCTCGCCGCCCCGCCCGGCGGCTGGTCCTGGCCCGCACTGCTCGCCGCCTACCTGCTCGTCGGCGCGGCCACCTCCGCCGTCCTCACCCCCAGCGGGCGGCTGCTGCGCCGCTCGGCCGCCTCCGGAGACCTGCCGGCCGCGTTCGCCGCCCAGTTCTCGCTGTCGCACGCCTGCTGGCTGCTCGCCTACCCGCTGGCCGGACTCCTCCTCACCCGCGCGGGACCCGCGCCCACGGCGGCGGTCCTGGCAGGGCTCGCCCTGGCCGCCGCGCTGGCCGCGGCCCGCCTGTGGCCCCGTGCGGACCCGGTCGCCCTGGCGCACGTCCACCCCGAGCTCCCGGCCGACCACCCGCACTTGGCGGGAGCGGCGGGCCCGCACACCCACGTCTTCCACATCGACGCCCTGCACCGGCGCTGGCCGGCGCCCGCCCGGTGACGCGGAACGGCGGTGGGGCGATCGCCCCACCGCCGTTCACGCGATGCAGTGCCGTACGGCCCGCCGGATCAGACCGCCGGAGCCGGGAAGGTCGGGTACTCGACGCCCGAGACGTGCTGGACGACCCGGATGACCTGGCAGGAGTAGCCGAACTCGTTGTCGTACCAGAGGTACAGGATCGCGTTGTCGCCGTCGACCTTGGTCGCGCCGGCGTCCACGATCGACGAGTGGCGCGAGCCCACGAAGTCCATCGAGACCGCGTCGGGCGCCGTGGTGAAGTCGATCTGGCGCTTCAGCGGCGAGTGCAGCGAGACGTCGCGGAGGTACTCCAGGACCTCCTCGCGGGTGGTCTCGCGGCCCAGGCGCAGGCTGAGGATGGCGATCGAGACGTCCGGGACGGGGACGCGGATCGAGCTGCCCGTGATCGGGGCCTTCAGGTCCGGCAGCGCCTTGGCGACGGCCGAGGCGGCACCGGTCTCGGTGATCACCATGTTGAGCGGCGCGGACCGGCCGCGACGGTCGGCCTTGTGGTAGTTGTCCAGCAGGTTCTGGTCGTTCGTGAACGAGTGGACGGTCTCCACGTGACCGCGCAGCACACCGTACTCGTCGTCCATGGCCTTCAGCGGCGGGACGATCGCGTTGGTGGTGCAGGACGCGCAGGAGATGACCTGCTCGTCCGGCTTGATCGTGTCGTGGTTGACGCCGTGCACGATGTTCGGGACGTCGCCCTTGCCCGGAGCCGTCAGCACGACCTTGTCGATGCCGGGGCGCAGGTGCTTGGACAGACCCTCGCGGTCGCGCCACTTGCCGGTGTTGTCGATGAGGATGGCGTTCTCGATGCCGTACGCCGTGTAGTCGACCTCGGAGGGGTCGTTGGCGTAGATCACGCGGATCGAGTTGCCGTTGGCGACGATCGTGCTGTTCGCCTCGTCGACGGTGATGGTGCCCTGGAACTGGCCGTGGATCGAGTCCCGGCGCAGCAGCGACGCGCGCTTCACGAGGTCCTGGTCGCCGCCGCCGCGGACGACGATGGCACGCAGGCGCAGGCCGTTGCCGGAGCCGGCCTTCTCGATGAGCAGGCGGGCGACCAGGCGACCGATGCGGCCGAAGCCGTACAGGACGACGTCACGGCCGTCACTGCGAGCGATCTTGTTGGCGCCGATGGCACCGGCGACGGCGTCGGCGGTGAACTCCGCCACCGACAGACCGCGGTCGTCGGCCTTGTACTCCGCGGCCAGCATGCCGATGTCGATCTGGGACGGGCCCAGGTCGAGGGTGGTCAGCGCCTCAAGGAACGGCATCGTCTCGGTGACCGAGAGCTCCTCGCCGTCGATCTGGCGGGCGAACCGGTGGGTCTTGAGAATGCTCACCACCGACTTGTTCACCAGGGAGCGGCTGTGCAGGAGGACGGTGACGTCCTGCTCCCGGTGCAGCCTCCCGATGATCGGAATCATGGACTCCGCGATCTCCTCGCGGTTCTTCCAGTTTGTGAACGAGTCCTCGTTGACAGTCACAGAAAGCATCTCTCGATCGAGCTAGGCAGTGCTCATATGCTAACCCGACGGTCATCCGGTCCTTCAAGGGGTCCCCGGCGAGGCGGTCGTCACGTCGCCGAGAACCGGCCATTCCGGTCATGAGCGGAGCGTGACCACGCCGCCGGGGCCGGGATGTCCGCTCGGAGGCGGTGACGGTCGCAACACCCATCCCAAGAAACGCCGTTGGGGAGCAGAAGGGCTCCCGGACGCCTACCGGACCGCGGCCCGGCCCGACACAATCCCCGTATGACGATCACGCCGGCCACCCCGAGCGCACCGCCGACGCGCCGCACCCTCCACCTGGGCCGCGGCATCCTCACGGGCGCGGTGATCGGGAGCTCGCTCGCCGCACTCGTCGTCGGCACCGTCCTCGAACACGTGCCCCTGCTGGTCGGCGGCCTGGCCGTCCCCGTGGCCTACGGGCTGCTGGTCCTCGCCGCCGGCGCGCCGGCGCGCGCACGCGAGGCGGCCGTCGTCCCCCGTACCGCGCTCGCCATGATCGAGAGCCTGCGCGCCACCGGCGGGGAGGCCAGCGACGTGCCCGTCCGCTTCGACCTCACCGTCGCCCCGGACGACGGGCCGGCGTACCGCGTCGAGTCCACGCAGTTCGTCAACCTCGTCGACCTGCCCGACTACAAACCCCGCGGCATCGTCGTCGTCCAGTACCCGCCGCACCAGCCGTGGGAGGTGAGGATCGTGAAACGGCCGACACCCGAATGGGAGGACCGCGCGTCCGGGGCTCGCATCGACTCCGTGCCCGGCCCGGTCCTGGCCGGCGAACCGACCGGACGCAGCGCCGTCGGCGGCTACCTCACGCTCCTCGCCCTGCTGCTCGGCGCGGCCGGCGTGGTCTTCCCGTTCCGGGCCGAACTCTTCGGCCCGGAGGACACGACCGCGCGACCCCCCTTGGCCGCGGGGCCCGCAGACTCCGGCACGTCCACCACGATCGTCTCGGCGGCGTCCGGTACGGTCGCCCTCGGCCCCGGGCAGTCGATGCTCGACGAGGGCGCGTTGCGCCGGGCGGTCGACTCGCTCACCGAGGGCGAGAAGAAGGGCCCGGCCCTCACCGTCGTCGTGCAGGACCGCCTGCTGACGGTCGTGTTCACCCCCACGGGCTCGCAGGCCCCCGGCTTCGACCTGGACGCCCTGCCCTACGCGCGCATCCCCGCCCTCGTCCGGGAGGCCAGGACCACCCTCGGCGTCCGCTCCCCGCGGACCTGGCAGGTCACCGCCGAGCGCCTGACCGGCGCCCTCACCCTCAGGGTCGGCGTGACCGGCGCCGACGGCGTCGCCTCGCTGGAGGCGAACGGCGACGGAGAGGTCGTGCGGCGCATCCGGGCGCGCTGACGGCCCGGGAGGACCCGGGCGGACCTCGGCGGTCCCGGGCGGTCCCGGGCGGGACGGGCGGGGTGGGCGAGACGGACAGGGCGGGCGGCGCGGACGGTCTACGGGGCCGACGGGGCCGACGGGCCGACGGGGTCGACGGGGTGGGACCAGGAGGAGCACGGATGGGCTGGCACGGATTTCTGGCGTTGTGGTGCGGTGTCCTCGGCACGTTCGCGCTGGTCGGATACGGGCGGTCGCTGGCCGGGGTGACCCGGGCCCAGCGGGCGGTCCGCGTCACGGGCCGGATCGAGCGGGTCGGGGAGCCGCGGCACGGGAGCTCGGGGAGCGAGGGGATAGCCGTGGTCGTCACCTTCCGCGACCCCGCCACCGGGCAGGAGTTCACCGTCACCAACGACGGCGAGCGCGGCGACCGGATCAGCACGGCCTGGACGGGACGGGAGATCGGCATCCGCTACCCCCCGGGCAGGCCGCACGCCTACCGCTTCACCGCCGACCCGGAGGCCGGCCGGCTCGGACTCGGGTGGCCCAACTTCGCGGTCTTCCTGATCTACGTCGGGCTGGTCGTCGTCGCCGCGGTCGACTGGGGCTGGCCCTGGTCGCTGATCGGCTTCGGAGTGCCCTGGACCCTGCTGGGCGCGACCTACCTGCCCGGGGCCGTGCGCGACACGCGCCGGCGCGTCGAGGAGCTGGCCTCCGGGGGTCCGGTCCCCGGCCGCGTCATCGCCGTACTGAAGGACGTCAGGATCGACGAGGACGGCGACACCCTCACCAGCCACACCCCGGTCGTCGCCTTCACCACCCACGAGGGCACCGCCGTCACCGCGTACCGCACCCACGGGCTGCGCGACCCCGCCCGCTCGCGCGGCCGTGACCTCACGATCCACTACCGGCCCGACGACCCGGCCCTCTTCACCACGGACCTCGCCGGCGAACACCGCTCCCGCACGGGCGAGATCGCGTTCGGCATCGCGGCCCTCCTCGTGGGGGTGGCGGCGGCCGTGGCGGGAGGGATCCTGGTCGCGGGGTGACGCGCACCGGCTCGTGACGAACCGGCCGAACGGCCGGTGCTCCGGGAGCACCGGCCGCACGCGTCCGACCCGGCGTCAGGCGGCAGCGAGTACGGGCGAGTCGCCCCCCACCCCCTCGTCATGCCTCAGCAGGGCGAGCAGTGCAGCCCGGGCCCGCGCCACCCGCGAGCGCACCGTACCGACCGGACAGCCGATGGCCTCGGCGGCCTCCGCGTACGGCAGTCCCAGGAGCTGCGTGAGGACGAAGGCGTCACGGCGTTCGTCGGGGATCGTGGCGAGGAGCTCGGTGAGGGCGATGCCGTCCTCGAATCCGGGCAGGTCACGGGGCTGCGCGTGCTCGGCGGCCGTCTGCCAGTCGTCACGGTCGGAGAGGCGGGGCCGGGCGGCGGCGTGCCGCAGACTGTCGACGACCGTGCGCCGCGCTATCGAGAGCAGCCAGGTACGGGCGGACGAGCGGCCCTGGAACCGGGGCAGGGCGGCGAGCGCTCTGAGGAACACCTCCTGGGTGAGGTCGTCGGCCGCCTGACGGTCGGCGCTGAGGTAGGCCACGTACCGCCAGACGTCCCGGTGCAGCGCGCGCACGAACTGGTCCGCCTTCGCCGGGTCCCCGTCCCGGGCCGCGAGGGCCAGCAGGGTCGTGGCCGCGTCGGACTCGGCGGAGTGGTGGGTACGGGCGTGAGGACGGGGCCGGGTGTCGGTCCGCGGGCCGGCCGGGGGTTGGGTCCGGGGCCGGTCGTGGTCGAGGTTGTGGTCGAGGTTGTGGTTGTGGTTGTGGTTGTGGGCAGGTTTCATCGCCACAGGTCCTTGGGTCCTTGAGGAAGGCGGAGGGTACGGCCTGCCGGAGGGCACGGCCGAGGCCCGAGCGGCGGCCGTGTGCGAAGGGCCGGCGGGCTCGGGGAACCAGCTGTCGGATCAGAGGACAGCGCCTGCCCGCGGAGGACCCCGCGAGACGAGGGAATGGGCGAGATGAAGCCGCCGGGGCGCACGCTCGTCACCCGGGCGTACGGGGCGGAAGCGCGGCCGGTCCACGGGAACGGGCCCGACGGCGAGCAGCAGCCCGAGCGGCCGGAACAGCCCGGCGGGCAGCGCCCGCAGCAGCCGGAACGCCCCGCGCTCGCCGTACGCGAGCCACAGACCGCTGAGCAACGCGGCCAGGAGGTGCGCCGCGACCATGCCGGAGGACGCGGAGAGCGAGGAGCCCGGCAGGTCGCCGAGGGAGGACACCATCGACGCCATGTCGTGGGCGTCGGACGCGGCCGGCAGATGCGCCGAGGTCAGATGACCCGTGTGCCCGGACTGGCCCATGTCCAGCCCGAGATGGGGCAGGTGCCCCATGGTGAGGGAACCCATGTCGCCGGAGGACACGACGCCGGAGGACACGACGCCGGGCCCGGACCCGGCCCCCGCGCCCATGTCCGGGCCGGCGTGCGGCGCCGTGCCGCCGTCGGACTGCGCCCAGGAGAACGCCGAGTGCAGCACCGACTGCACCGCCACGGCCGCCGTCGTCACCGCGCACAGGCCCCGCTCGCGGCCGCCCACGGCCCAGGCCGCCGCCGCCGTCGCCGCGAAGGCCGCGCCCAGCACCCAACCGGCCACAGGGCGGCCCGACATCAGGATGTGGCCGGTGGCCGCGAGCAGCACGCAGACGGCCGCGAAGAGGGCGGCCCGTACCGCACGCGCTAATCGGCCCGGTGTCATGGCGTGCTCATCCTCGCACCCCTCCCCGGTGGCCTGCCCGCTCCCTCGAACCGTGGAGAACATGCCTACGCGACATGTGGTCCGTCCCACAAGAGGGCCCGGGAACTCCCCGGCCGCCCCGGCCGACTCCTCCTCCCGGAGACGCCCCGGAGGCACCGGGCGCGGCACGGGGGAGGAGTGGCGGTTGAGCGACGAGCGCCCGGCGCGCGGGCTGACCGCGCTGCTCACGACGGCCATGGCGTTCTCGATGATGCAGCTGTTCCTGCTCGGCGCGCTGGGGCCGCGCCTGGTGGAGCGGTTCGGCATCTCCGAGACCCTGCTCGGCCTGACCACCACCGTCGGTTTCGGCACGGCCGCCGTCCTGTCGCCGCTCGGCGGACGGATCGTCGACCGGGTCGGCCCCCGGCGCGCGCTCGTCACCCTGCTCGCGCTCTCCGCCCTCGCCCTCGCGCTGATCGGCGCCGCGCCCGGACCGGGGTTCCTGCTGGCCGCGGTCGCGCTGGGCGGCGTACCCCAGGCGCTGGCCAACCCGGCGACCAACAAGGCGATCCTGGCCGCCGTTCCGCCGGCCCGCAGGGGCGCGGTCACCGGCACCAAGCAGTCCGGCGTGCAGGTGGGGGCGTTCGCGGCGGGGCTGCCGCTCGCCTCCGCGGCGGGGGCGCTCGGCTGGCGGGGCGCGGTGTGGGCGGCGGCCGCGGTGGCGCTGCTCGCCGCCGTGTGGGCCTGGCACACGGTGCCGCCGCACATGTCTCCCGCACCCACCACGCCCGGCGGCCCGACGGCGGGGGACCGGCGCACGGTGGGCTGGCTCGCCGCCTTCTCCGTCTTCCTCGGCGCGGGCATCGCGTCCGTCAACACCTACCTCGCCCTGTTCGGCGCCGGGCGGCTCGGCATGGGCCCGGCCGTGGCGGGCGCGCTGGTCGCCGTCCTCGGCGTCGCCGGCATCGCGGGCCGCGTCGGCTGGTCCCGCGCCGCCGCACCCGGCCGGGCCCCGTGGCTGCCCGGCGGGCTCGCCGCCGGCGCCGTGGCCGCCGCCGCGCTCCTGGCCCTCGCCGAACACGCCCCGCCGCTGGTGTGGGCGGGGGCGGTCGCCGTGGGCGTGTTCGCCGTCGCGGGCAACGCCGTCTCGATGGTGCTGGTGCTCCAGCGCTCCGCCCCCGGCCGCGCCGGACAGGACTCGGCGCTGGTCGCCGCGGGCTTCTTCACCGGATTCGCCGTGGGCCCGCCGCTGTTCGGGACGCTCGCGGCCGGCGGCCGGTACGACCAGGGCTGGCTCCTGGTCGCGGCCGAGTTCGGCGCCGCCGGCGCCGTCGCCCTCACCTGGGCGCTGCGGGACCGCCGTACGAGGGAGAGCGTCGCGTGACCGCACCGGACTGGGCCGAGTCGGCCCTCGCACTGCTCCTCCACCGGGCGGGACGGACCGCCCGACAGGTCGGCTCCCGCTTCCCGTTGTACGCGGAGCCCGGCGACGGGCGTTGGACGACGACCGGCCGCGGCTCCTGGACCGGCGGCTTCTGGGCCGGGCTGCTGTGGCTGCGCGCCCGGCACCGGGCCGGAGTCGCCCCGTCCGACGTCCTCGCCGCCTCCGCCTGTACGGCCCGTCTCGCGCCCTGGGCCGCGGCCGACACCGCGACCCGCGGGCTCATCCTCTGGTACGGGACCGCGCTGGCCTTCGACGACAAGGGCGCCGACGCCCTCAGGGCCCGCGCGGCCCGGACCGTGCTGGAGGCGTGGGAGCCGCGCCACGGCCTCGTCCCGTGGGGCGCGGCGCTCGGCGGCGAGCGCCTGCGGGCCAGGGCGGACGGCGTGCCCGGCCTCGTACCCCTGCTCGCGGCCGCGGGCGCCGAAGGCGAACGGGCGGCCGACGCGCACCTGCGCCGGCACCTCGACCTGTGCCTGCCCGGCGACGGGCGGTGCCCCCAGCCCTCCTGGCGTTACGACGAGGCGTCCGCCACCTGGGCCGCGGAACCCGAACCGGCCCCCGGCTGGACCCGAGGCGAGGCCTGGCTCCTCCTCGCGGTGGCCGACGGCCTCCTGGGCGTGGGCGCGAACCGGTCGGGGACCGGCTCCGTCCCCGACCGGCGTCCCGGCACCGCGACCCTGTCCGAAGCGGCCGAACAGCTCCTCTGCACGGGTGAGTTCCTGGCCGGTCCCCTCATCCCGCCCGCCGACGCCCGCCACCCCGACGGTCCCCTCGACACCTCCGCCGCCGCGATCGCCGCGGTGGCCCTCCGCAAACTCGCCCTGGTCCCCGACGCCCCCTGGGCCACCGCCTGCACCGCCCGCTCGGACGCGATCCTCCACCGTCTCGTCCACGCCCACCTCACCCCCTCGGGCGGCACCCGGCCGGGCGGCATGCTCCTGGACGGGTGCTACGACTCGACCGAACGCACCGCCGTCTGGCACGAACTCGTCTGGGGCGACTTCTTCCTGGCCCTGGGCCTCGCCGCGCTCCGCGGCGACGTGGACCTGACGCGGGTCTGAGGAGCCCCGCACCCGGCGGCGCCGGGGCACCGGGAAACGAGTTGGCGTGCCCTGCCCGGAAGATGGCATGCTGGCACCCGCAGAGGGGTGTAGCTCAGATGGCCAGAGCGCCGGTCTCCAAAACCGGATGCCGCAGGTTCGACTCCTGTCACCCCTGCCACCGACAGCGCCCCCACCTTCCGGGTGGGGGCGCTGTCGCGTCTGGTCACCGGACCACGCGCCGAACGGCGGCGGGGTCGGTGGGGCCCAGGGCCGGACGGCGGGGCGTGCGCGTGGAGTTCGGGTGGCGTCCGAGTGGTGTCCGGGTGGAGTCCCGGGCAGGGCGTGTCCCCCGGGCGGGTCGGCCGGTTGACCGGGCGTGTCCGTCCGGCTCGTGATCACCGATGCGATGTGGGACCGGATCGAGCCGCTGATGCCGGCCGATCCGGTCCACGGGCGGCCGTGGGCCGACCACCGCCGCACCCTTGAGGCCATCGCCTGGAAGTACCGCACCCGCTCGCCCTGGCGGGAGCTGCCCGGCGAGCTCGGGTCCTTCCAGACCGCGCACCGGCGGCTGACCAGATGGGCCACGGACGGCACGTGGGAACGGGTCCTCACCGTCGTCCTCACGGAGGCGGACGCCGCCGTCGACGACATCGGCTGGACCGTCTCGGCAGGGGGCCACCGCTCGCCGCGCCCGTCAGCGGCCGACGGAACGGGCCCCCGGCTCCGGGTCTAGCCCAGCCACTCCCGCAGCAGTTCCTCGCGCTCCGAGCGGCGGGGGGTGCCGCCCTCCCGCGTGCGGCCCCACTGCGCCATCGTCGCCAGCGTCGTCTCCAGGGTCGCCTCGCCCTCCGTCAGCCGGGACAGGAGCGTGCGGGAGAGGTCGGCCTCGGCCTGGGAGTAGCCCCGGGCGGCGGCCACGTACGCCATCAGTTCGTGGACGCCGTCGGCCGTCTGCACACCGACCGTCATCAGCGGCGGCACGTCGCCCCCCAGGCCCGCGCCGCCGGCCATGGCCAGCTCCAGCACCGTGCCGAGGGCCAGGTCCTTGACCGCGCCGACCTGCCGCATCAGCGTGTTCAGCGGGACGCCCGACACCGTCAGGTCCCGCACGTCCTCCCACAGGTGCAGGCGGGACTGCCCGTCGCCGAGGCCGACCACCGCCTCCGGGGTCAGACGCACTCCGGGCGCATGACCGGACGGCTTCGCGCCCACGTACACGTCGCCCTCGGCGATCCAGAACAGGCCCACCATGGCCATGCTTGTGCTCACTCTTCTTCCGGCGGTCAGGTCGCCCACGGGAACGGACGGACACCCCCGGAAGTTCCCTGGTCACGCAGCACCCTGCGCGCCACCGACGTGATGTGCAGCTCGTCCGGGCCGTCGAGGACGCGGGCCGTGCGGCCGCTGCGGAGCAGGGCGGGGAGCGCGGTGTCCGGGCCGAGACCCGCCGCGCCGAAGACCTGGACGGCACGGTCCGCCACGTCCTGCAGGGTCCGGGCCGCCGCCGTCTTCGCCAGACCCACCTCCACATGGGCGTCGCGGCCGGCCGCGACCAGGGCCATCGCCTCGTACACCAGGGGCCGGGTGGAACGCAGGGCCAGCAGCGCCTCGAAGACGTGCCGCTGGACGAGCTGGCGGCCCGCCAGCGGACCCCGGACGCCCTGCCGGGCGACGGCCCGCCCGCAGAGCAGGTCGAAGGCCCGCCCTGCCTGTCCGAGCCACCGCAACGCCCGCAACGTGCGCCCCAGTTGCAGCCGTTCGCCCGCCACCGCCAGTGCCCCGCCCAGCGGACCCACCAGATGGTCCTCGTCGACCCGCACCCCGTCCAGGGCGATCTCGTACTGCCCGGTCGCACCGAACACCGGCAGCTCGCGCACGACGCGGAAACCGGGCGAGGCGGTCGGGAGCAGGAGGAGCGAGAGGCCGGATCTGTCGCCGGGCTCCCCGCTCGTCCGGGCCAGGACGGTCACCAGGTCCGCGTCCAGGGCGTTCGACACGAACCACTTGCGCCCGCTCACGCTCCACCCGCCACCGGGCCGCCGCTCGGCCCGCGTCGCCGTCAGGACCGGCTCCGTGCCGGGCACGTCGGGCTCCGTCATGGCGTAACAGGCGCGGAGCTTCCCCGAGACGAGCAGCTTCAGGTGGGCGGCCCGCACCTGGGGCGAGCCGTGCCGGGCCAGCATCGTCACGTCCAGGAGGGGAGCCGAGCCCAGGGCCGCCGGGCCGTGGTCACTGGCCCCCTCCACCTCCGCGAGCGCCGCGTAGTCGCTCAAGGGCAGCCCCCCGCCGCCCAGTTCGGCCGGGAGCGGCAACGCCCACAGGCCTGCCTCCCGGGCCTCCTCCCGCAGGCGCGCCCTGATCCGGGCGGCCTCCGGACCGCCCGCGTCCAGCCGTGCCTCGCACGGGAAGACCCGCTCCCTCACGAACACGGCGACCCGCTCCCGCAGTCGCTCCACCTCGGTCGCGGCCGTCGGCTCCGTCACTGCTCTCCCCTCTCACCGGGTCTCACCGGGAACTCGGCAGAACACGCGTCCGACTGTCTGCCCGTGGGAGTGGTCGGGCCCCTCCGCCCACCGGTTCCCGCGCCCCGCCCCCCTCCCCATCCCTGCCCCCGCCCCCGAGACGCGCCAGGAGACGAGCATGCCGTCAGCGACGACGAACCCGCGGCCCGCCCGGCCCCTCGACGGGCTCCGCTTCGAGCTCGCCGGACCCACGGCGCTCACCTGGGCGGTCCGCGACCACCTGCGCCGACTGGGGGCGGGGGAGGGCGAGGGCGAGGGCGAGAGGACCGGGTGGTCCGCCGGCGGCTCCCGCACCGGCGAGGCGCGGTGCGTCCTCGGGGGCGGCGGGTTCCCCTCCGTCCGCGCCCGCGCCCGTTGGGGTGCCCCCGGCTCCGGAGTCGAGGACGAGGCCACCGCGCAGGCCGCCACCGGCGTGATGGGCGTGCACGGACGCCGCCACGGCACCCCGCGCGGCCTGGGCGTCGACCTCCTCGCCACCGCCACCGGCGTCCTCACCGTCCAGGGCCTGCTCGCCGCACTGATCGGCCGGGCCCGCGGCACCGCACCCGTCGGCCATGTGGACACGGCCGCCGACCGCACGGGCCTCCTCCTCGTCTCGCAGTACCTCGCCGCCGCAGGCGCCGACGAACCCGAAGCCGTCGAACTCGCCCCGGGCGGACCGCCGTTCACCTCCCGCGAAGGGGTCGTCTTCGAGCTGGAGACACTGGACCCGGGCGCCTGGGCCGCGTTCTGGCGGGCCCTCGACGCGCCCGCCGACGCGATACGGGCCGGCTGGCGCCCCTTCCAGTTCCGGTACGCCACCGCCTGCGCGCCCCTCCCGCCCGCCCTGCACGCGACCGCCCTCGCCCACGGCGTGGAGGACATCCGCCGGGCCGCCGCCCGCTCGGGCGCCGAGGTGTGCCGGCTGCGGACGCTCGCCGAACGCGCCCGGGAGGAGGAGGTCGGCGGGGTCGACCCGTGGGCGTTGCGCCCGCTCGGGCCGGGCGGGCACCGGCGCGGCTCCGTGCCGGGACCCGGTGCCGCGGCGGCGTCCGCGGGCGGGCCGCTGGCAGGGCTGACCGTCCTGGAGGCCGGGCGCCGGATCCAGGCGCCCCTCGCCGCCCACCTGCTCGGACTCCTCGGGGCCCGCGTCGTCCGGATCGAGCCGCCGGGCGGCGACCCGCTGCGCGGCATGCCGCCCGCCTGCTCGGGCGTCTCCGCCCGCTGGCTCGCCCTCAACCGGGGCAAGGACGCGGTCGAGCTCGACATCACGTCCCCGGGCGACCGGGACGCACTGCGCGCGCTCGCCGCCGAAGCGGACGTGTTCCTGCACAACTGGGCCCCCGGCAAGGCCGCCGGACTCGGCCTCGAAGCGGAGGACCTGAGCGTCGCCAACCCGGGCCTCGTGTACGCCTACACCGGAGGCTGGGGCGGGCGGCTGCCCGGCGCCCCCATGGGCACCGACTTCATGGTGCAGGCCCGCACCGGCGTCGGCGAGGCCGTCCACCCGGAGGGCGAACCGCCCGTGCCCTCCCTGATGACACTGCTCGACCTGCTCGGCGGCCTGCACGGCACCGAGGCCGTCCTCGCCGGACTCCTGCTGCGCGAACGGACCGGCCACGGCGTACGGGTGGAGTCCTCGCTGCTCGGCGCCGCCGACACCCTCCTGGCCCCCGCCCTGCGCGGGGCCGCCCGGGGCGCCGCCCCGCGCAGACCGGCCGGCTTCCGGGACACCCTCCCGACCGCCGACGGCCGGATCGCCCCCACCGACACCTCCGCCGCCGCGGCCGCCACGTACCCGCTCCACACCCTGCCGACCACGGAGGCCCTGGCCCTGCTCCGTACCCACGGCCTCGCCGCCACCCGTGTCGTCACCGACCTGGGGGCGTTGCCGGCGGGGGGCGACCCCAGGGGCAGCGGGTCCGCCGGGGGTGCCTTCGCCCTTCCCCCGTGTCCGCCCGGCCCGATCGGTCGTGACCGGCACGGGGCGCCCACCGTTCCCGACCCCTGGAGCTTCGCGTGACCGTCGTCCTGCACGATCTGCTGCCCGCCCGGCTCCGTCGCTCCTGGGCGGTGGCGGGGCTCTGCCCCGACCTCGACCTGTACAGCCTGTTCCGGGCCCGGCAGATCGCCGACCCGCACCGGACGGCCGTGATCGACGCCAAAGGGGCGCTCTGTTACACGGCGCTCGACCGCAAGGTCCGATGTCTCGCCGAGGGACTGAGACTGCTCGGCGTCGGGCCGGGCGACGTCGTCGGGGTCCAGCTTCCCGACGGGCGTGGCGCGGTCGTCGCCGATCTCGCGCTCGCCGCCCTGGGCGCCGTCGCCCTGCCGTTCCCCGTCGGCCGGGCGGCCCCGGAGGCGGAGTGGCTGCTGCGGCGAGCCGAGGCCGTCGCGGTCATCGCCGCCACCGAGCACCGGGGACGAACGCCCGCGGCCGACCTGTCGGCCCTCGCACCCACCTTGCCCGCACTCCGGCACGTCATCTCCGCCGGGCCGGGCCCCACACCGGCGGGAACGATTCCGCTGGCCAGGCTGCTCCGCACCGACCCCACCGGTTTCGTCCCCGCCCGCCCCGACCCCGACGGCGCCGCCCGCATCCTGGTCTCCTCCGGCTCCGAGGCCGCGCCGAAGATGGTCGCCTACTCGCACAACGCCCTCGCCGGCGGACGGGGCAACTTCCTCGCTTCCCTCCTGCCCGACGCCACCCCGCCCCGCTGCCTCTTCCTCGCCCCCCTGGCCTCCGCCTTCGGGTCCAGCGGCACCGCCGTCACCCTCGCCCGGCACGGCGGCACCCTCGTCCTGCTCGACCACTTCACGCCCGAGGCGGCGCTCGCGGCCGTCAGCGCGCACGCGCCCACCCACGTCCTCGGCGTCCCCACCATGATCCGGATGATGCTCGAACACGTGGAGTCGGCGGGCCCGGCCGCGGCGCTGCCGGCCCCCACCGCCCTCGTCCTCGGCGGCGCCCCCCTCGACGAGGCCACCGCCACGGCCGCCACGGCCGCCTTCGGCTGCCCCGTCGTCAACCTGTACGGGTCGGCGGACGGCGTCAACTGCCATACGGGGATCGACGGACGGGCGACGCCGACGAGCCCCGCCCGCCCCGCTGCGGCGCCCGAGACGGCCGGCCCGCCGCCGGCCGCCCCCGGCATCGTCGTCGGCAGACCCGACCCCCGGGTCGCCGACATCCGCATCGCCGATCCCGAGACCCACCAGCCGCTGCCCGGCGGCCGGATCGGCGAGATCGTCTCGCGTGGCCCGATGACCCCGCTCTGCTACGTCGCCGCCCCCGAACTCGACGCCCGCTACCGCACCCCCGAGGGCTGGGTCCGCACCGGCGACCTCGGCTACCTCGACGCCGACGGCCTGCTCCACGTCGTCGGACGGCTCAAGGACGTCGTCATCCGCGGCGGCGCCAACATCAGCCCCGCCGAGGTGGAACGCGCACTCGCCACCCACCCCCGCATCCGCGACGTGGTGTGCGTCGGCGTCCCCGACCCGCTCATGGGAGAGCGCCTCGCCGCCTGCGTCGTCCCCCGGGGGCCCGGCGCGGCCCTGGCGCTCCCGGAGCTCGGCGCGCACCTGACCGCGCGAGGACTCGACCGCCACAAGCACCCCGAGCTGCTCCTGCTGATCGACGCGCTGCCGCTCACCGCCGCGGGGAAGCCCGACCGGGGCGAACTGCGCCGGCGGGCCGCGCTCGCGCCCGTACCCGCGGAGGCGTGAGGGTGGAGGAGCGGAGGGCGGGGGTCACGGCCCCCGCCCTCCGCTCCCGGGGTGGGCGGATCACCCGTCCACCCCGCCCATGCCCTTCCTCAGCTCCGTCGCCGCACCCCGGTACACGGCCAGCAAGTCGAGGTCCTCACCCGGGTAGTTGGCGATCTCCACCTGCCTGGCACCCGAGTCGGGCAGGACCGTGCCCGTCGACATGTGGGCGTTGTCGAGGACGAGCGCGGGCTTCTTCGCGGAGAGGGCGGCGAGCTGGGCCGGGGTGACGGGCTCGGGGCCGTACGTGCCGACCGTCGTGGCGCCCGCGAGGCCGGCCGCCCAGCCCGTGAAGACCTGCGTGACGACCGTCGGGCTCCGGCCGCCGGGCCAGGCCGCGCGCAGTTCGCCGCGCAGCCTCGCCACCTCCGCGTCCAGGCCCGTCTTCCAGTGCGCCGCAGCCTCCTTCGTACCGAACAGGGCGCCCAGACGCGCGACTTCGGCGGCGGCCTTGCCGGGCTCGTTGTCGAGGTTCACCTCGACGAGCCGCGCCTTGGAACCGGCCGCCTCCTTGATCTTCGCGGCGTACGGCTCGAACGGCGCGTACAGCACGAAGTCCGCCCCGGCGACGGCCGCCAGGTCGGAGGGCTTCGGGTCGTAGTCGGGGGCGTGATGGACCGACCGCGGCACGATCACCGTGACGTCCTCGGCCCCCGCCGCCCTGGCGAAGGCGCCCTCCCAGGTGGTCGTCGCCACGACCACCGGCTTGCCGTGCCCGCCGGGTGCCGCGTGGTCGTCGGCAGCCCCAGGGGCCGGGTCCGCGGTACCGCAGGCCGACGTCACGAGGAGGGCGGCGCTCAGTGCGAGGAGGGGAAGGACGGGAGCGAGGCGGAGACGTCGGGTGAGGCGGGTGGTGCGGACGCGGAAGCGCGCCATGGGCGGATTCTCCGTTCGGGGACGAGATGGACGGCGAGGACGACGAACCCCGCCGTCAGGACCAGGACCGGCCCCGGCGGCCAGTCCAGCCACAGGGCCAGCAGGAAGCCCGTCAGATTGACGCCGACGCCGATGCCGACCGCCCACAGCACGATCGACCGCAGCGAGCGGCCCAGGCGCCGCGCGGCCAGCGCGGGCAGGAGGGTGAGGGCGTCGACGAGCAGGGCGCCGGTGAGCTTGATCGCGCCGGCGACCGCCACCGCGACGAGGACCAGGAGCACCGTGGTGAGCAGCCGGACCGGCACCCCCGAACACTGGGCGAGCTCCCGGTCGTACAGCAGCAGCGCCACCTCGCGCCGCCGCCACCACAGCAGCGCCGGTACGGTCACGGCGAGCGCGGCCAGGACGACGAGGTCCGCCGTGCCGACCGACAGGATCGACCCCCAGAGCAGGGCGAACGCCCCGGAGGCGTTGACGCCGGACACGGCGAGGACGAGCAGCGCGCCCGCGATGGCCAGGCTCATCAACAGGCCCATCGCGCCCGAGAGCCCGTCCGGCGTACGGGCCAGCGGGGCCACGCCCGCGCCCGAGAGCGCGCAGGCGACCAGCGCGCACAGCATCGGATCGAGCCCGGTCAGCAGACCGACCGCGATGCCCAGCAGGGCCACGTGCATCATCGCGAACCGCACCGGCATGATGTCGAGCCCGACGATCACCACCCCGACCACCGGGAGCCCCACGGCCGCGAGCAGCAGCGCGAACCCCGCCCGCCGCACCGGCACCAGGTCGAGCAGTGCCCCCAGGTCGGCGGTCGCGAGCGCGCTCACCGCACCTCCCGCAGACGCCCCGCGGCCATCTCCAGGACCCGGTCGCAGCGCGCGGCGAGGGCCCGGTCATGGGTCACCACCACGAGCGTCACCGGCAGCGCCGCCAGCACGTCGGCGGCCTCCTCCTGGCCCGCGAAGTCCAGCGCGGCGGTCGGCTCGTCGGCGAGCAGCACCTGCGCTCCGGCCGCCACGCAGCCGAGCGCCCGGGCGAGGTACATGCGTTGCAACTGGCCGCCGGACAAGGTGTGCACGGGCCGGTCCGTCAGCCCGCCGACACCGAGCCGCCCGGCCGCCTCGGCCGCCTCGACGGGCGCGCCGCCGCTCGCCAGGAGCTCGTCGCCGCGCAACGGGAAGCGCCCCGCCGCCGGCTTCTGCGGAATCCACGCGCAGGCCCGGCGCCGCACGCCCCACTCGGCCGCTGAGCGGGCCGTGCGGCCGCCTACCTCGATGGTGCCGGTGGTGTGCGGGTGCAGTCCGAGGACCGCGCGCAGCAGCGTCGTCTTCCCGGAGCCGTTGGTGCCGGTCAGGGCCACCCGCTCACCCGCCGCGATCACCAGGTCGACGTCGGCGACCGCCTCCGTACGCCCATGGCGGCAGCCGACCCCGCGCATGCGTATGTCCAGTCCGCCCATGCCCTGCCTCTCAGCCCTGCCCCGCCTCGCGGGCGGGGGAGAAGTCGGCGGGCGCCGCCCCGGGGTTCCCACGGATTCGCCGGAACCCGCGGACGGCACGGACCGACCCCTTTCCCGAAACACATGGGACGCATGGCACCCAGAGAACCCAGAGAACCCAGAGGCATCTCCCACCTGACTGGCCCCATCTGCCTCAGCTGCCCTACCTGCCCCACCTGCCCCATTCCTCACGTCAGCCCCAGGAGCTTCCGATGAACCGCAGGCAGTTACTCCGCGCCACCACCGCCCTCGGCGCCACGGGCACCCTCGCGGCCACGGCCGTACCGGCCGGCGCCGCTTCCGGCCCCGCCGCCGCGCCCGCCCCCGCCCCGAACCGGCCGCTGCGCGTGCACATCCCGCTCTTCGACGGCGTCGAGGAGCTCGACTTCGCCGCCCCGTACGAGGTCCTCTCCGGAGCGGGCTTCTTCACCAGCCGCCCGGTGGAAGTCCGTTACGTCTCCGCCACCGGCGCGCGCTCCGTCACCGCCGCCTACGGGACGGCCGTCCGCGGCGTCCGGCCCTGGGCGCCCGAGGAGGCCGACGTCCTCCTCGTCCCCGGCGGCGGGTACGCGCGGCGGGACAGCCCGGGGGTCTGGGCGGAGATCGACCGGGGGACCCTGCCCCGGGCCCTCGCGGCCGCCGCCCGCCCGGGACTCACCGTCGCCGCGCTCTGCACCGGCGTCATGCTCCTGTCGGCGGCCGGCCTGACCCGGGGGCGCCCCTGCACCACCCACCACAAGGCCAAGGCCGACCTGGAGGGCCAGGGCGGCCTGGTCAAGAACGCCCGGGTCGTCGACGACGGCGACCTCGTCACCGCGGGCGGCGTCACCTCAGGCCTGGAGCTCGCCCTGTGGCTGGTCCACCGCGAGCTCGGCTCCGACGCCGCCACCGGCCTGGAGTCGATGCTGGAGTACGAGGCCCGCGGCACGGTCTGGACCTCCGCCTAGGAGCCGGGCGGGGCCCCACCGCCCGGGGTCCTACAGGCCCACGTCGCGGGCCTGGAGGTCGGCCTGGGTCTCGCGGCGCACCAGCAGGCGGCTCGTCCCCGCCGCGACGGCCACCACGGGCGGACGGCCGACCAGGTTGTACGTGGAGGCCATCGACAGGTGGTACGCGCCGGCCACCGGCACCGCGAGCAGGTCGCCCGGGTGCACGTCCGAGGGCAGCACGACGTCCTCGGCCAGGACGTCCCCGGCCTCGCAGTGGCGCCCCACGACCGTCGCCCGCCGGGCCGCCGCCCCGGACCGGCGCCCGATCAGCCGGGGCGCGTACCGCACCCCGTACAGCGCCGGGCGCGGGTTGTCGCTCATGCCCCCGTCCACGGCGACGAAGAAGCGCTCGGGCGTCGCCTTGACCGCGAGGACCCGGTAGACGACGACCCCGGCCGGGCCCGTCACCGCCCGCCCCGGTTCGATGACGAGCCGGGGCACGGGCAGCCCCGCGCCCGCGCAGCTCTCGGCCAGTTCGGACCGCACCCTGCGGGCGAGGGCGGTCAGGTCGAGCGCGGGGTCGCCCGGCCGGTACGCGATGCCGTGCCCGCCGCCGAGGTCGAGCTCGGACAGCACCACCCCGTGCGCGTCCCGGGTGCGGGCCATCAGCCCCACCATCCGGCGGACGGCGACCAGATACGGCTTGACGTCGGTGATCTGGGAGCCGAGGTGGCAGTGCAGCCCGGTGAGCCGCAGCCGGGGCTGGCCGATCAGACGGGTGATGGCGTGCTGGGCGTGCCCGTCCCGCAGCGAGAGCCCGAACTTCTGGTCGTCGGAGCCGGTCCGGATCTTGGCGTGGCCGCCCGCGCTGATGCCGGGCGTCACCCGCAGCAGCACCCGCTGCCGCTCGCCCGGCCCGACGGCGGCGGCGATCCGCGCGATCTCGGCGGGGCTGTCGATGACGATCCGGCCCACGCCGAGCCGCAGCGCCGTCCGCAGGTCCTCCGGGGACTTGGCGTTGCCGTGCAGCAGGATCCGCTCGGGCGGAAAGCCGGTGGTGACGGCGAGTTCGAGCTCCCCGGCGGAACAGACGTCCAGGCCGAGGCCCTCCTCCTCGACCCAGTGGGCCAGGGCGCGGCACAGGAACGCCTTGGCCGCGTAGTGGACGTCGGCCTCGGGGAACGCGTCCCGATAGGTGCGGCAGCGCTCGCGGACCTCGGCCTCGTCGAGGACGTAGACGGGGGTGCCGTGGCTCTCGGCGAGCTCGTCCAGCGGCACGCCGCCGACGGACAGGCCTCCGTGGGGCCGCTCTTCGGTGCTGGCGGGCCACACGGACAGGTCGCCCGCCGGGACGGCGACCGGAGGCAGCGGCGTGACGGTCATCTCGGGGCCGCCCTTCAGCGCGCGGACGCGGTCAGGGGGCGGACGGGGGCGGCGACCCGGGGGACGGCGGCCCCGCCCGGGACCGGTGCCGTCAGCGTCGGGTCGACGGCCAGGGCGTCGATGCCCAGCGGCCGTACCAGCGCCCGCAGCGCGGGCTCGGAGAGCGACGTCCACGGCTGGTCGGCGCCGAGGACGGCACGCAGCCGCGCGGGAGTCGTGAACGCCACCGCCGTACGGGCGCCGACGGGGGTGCGGAAGAGGCGGGCGGCGCAGCCGTGGGCCACCGGCCGGACGGGCACGCAGAGCCGTCCGGCCGGCACCTGTTCGGAAGGCTCGGGATCGTCGCCGTACAGATCACCGCACTGGACGTGGGGCATGGTTCCTCCAGGGAACGGGCGTGCGCTCCGGCGGAGTTCGCGCCGGGGCGGTGAGCCGAAGCTACGCCCGCCCCCGGTGCCCGGGAGCTCCCCTGACGTACCCCTGACGCCGGTTTGACGCGAATCGCGCGCCTGAGTGGCGCCGAATCGTCCGCCGGAACCTCCGCCTACGTGGCGCCGGATCCTCCGCCGGACCGCGGCCGGATCCTCCGCCGGACCGCCGGCCGGGCCGCCGGGCGGGCCGCCGGGCGGGCCGGCCGGCCGGCGGTCCGCCCGATCGTTCGCGTTCGCCCGGACGTCACCGACGCGACGCCGGGACGGCCGGGCCAGGGCCCCCGCGTGACGAGATTGCGCGATCACCTCGATCCGCGCGCGGGGAGCTGGCACGCTTGCCGTCGTGACGTACGTCGTAACCGTGGAAACGTGCATACCCCAAGGTGCTCCCGAGCTGGACGAGCTGCGCCGGATCGGGGCCGGGACGCTGCTGGAGCGGGGCTTCGACTCCGTGGCCGGGGTCGAGGGGCCCGACGGGGTCGAGGTCGGCGTCCTCGACGTCGTCGTCGGGGTCCATCCCGGCGGTGCGGTGCTGAACGTGTTCGTCGAGGCACCCTCGCTGGAGGTCGCCGAGGACGCGGTCGGCTCCGTGACCCAGGAGGTCCTCGACCGGTCCGAGGTGCTCGCCGACTGGGTGGTGGAGAGCAGCGAGGTCAAGCTGCACACCGATCTCGCCCGGGAGAGCCTGGAGGCCGCCGACGGGCCCGACGCCCCGCCCAGCGATCCGCAGGCGCGGCGCGCCCAGCACGCCCAGAAGGCCGACGAGCCCTTCGAACAGGCCGAGGAGACGCACGACCCCGAGGCCGAGATCCGGGGCATGGCCGCACGGCTGCGCTCCTTCCCCCCGGCCGCGTTCGGGGTCGTCGACCCCGTCGACGAGTTCGGTGTCGGCCCCTCAGCCGCCGAACTGGCCGCCGGCGCCCTGGTCTACGGCGCCGAGGTGCTCATCGACGAGCTGTTCGACGACGTGCAGGCCCTCGCCGACGAGGACACCAACGTCGCCGACTGTGAGGGCCATCTCTGGCACCTGGACCAGCTCCCGGTGCGCTACGCCGCCCGCTACGACGAGCTGTTCGCCCGCCGCTTCCTCGTCACGGCCATCGCCCTCACCACCCGCTTCACCGACGGCGGCTTCGAACGGCTCGGCTGCCTGGCCGAGGAGCTCGTGCTGAAGTTCCTCCTGGAGCAGGCGCACGTCACCCTCGACCTGTACGGCCTGCTGGACGACGAGGTCACCGCGGCGCTGGAGTCCTTCTCCGCCGGCGTCTACGAGGACCAGGACTTCGAGTGGCTCTTCGACGACGCGGGCGACACCCCGACCGAGCCGACGGTCCTCGGCTTCGGCACCTGGTTCACCCCCTTCGGCGAGGACCGCTACGTGCACCCGTACGCCGCCGACGAGCTGGTCCAGGAGCCGGAGGACGCGTAGGCGGTAGGCTCCCGGGAGGCGGGCCGTCCGGGAGGGGTTCCGGACCCCGCGCCCCGGGAGAAGTCCGCGAGCGAGGAGCAGCAGTGTTCGTCAAGGTGTGCGGGCTCGCCACGACCGCCGACATCGATGTGGCCGCCGAGGCCGGGGCCGAGGCCATCGGCCTGGTGATCAGCGGGACCAGCGTCCGCGGCCTCGACTGGGACCGGGCGGTGCGCCTCGCCGCCCACGTGCCCTCCCACGTGCGGTCCGTCCTCGTCGTCAACGACACGGCCGCCGGCGACGCCGCCCGCGCGGCGGACGAGCTCGGCGTCGACGCCCTCCAGCTGCACGGCCCCGCTTATGCCCGGGCCGACTTCGAGGAGGCGGCCCGCACCTTCCCGCGCCTGTGGCGCGCCACCTCCCTGAACGAGAAGCCCGACACCCGGGTCGGCGCCTACGGCGAGGAGGTCCTGCTCCTCGACTCGCCCCGCGCCGGATCCGGCGCCCGCTGGGACCTCTCCCTGCTCGACGCCGCCCGCCCCGAGGGCGCCTGGCTGCTCGCCGGTGGGCTCGCCCCCGACAACGTCGCCGAGGCGATCCGGCAGGCCCGGCCCTGGGGCGTCGACGTCTCCAGCGGCGTCGAGTCCGCCCCCGGCGTCAAGGACCACGCACGCGTCCACGCCTTCGTCACGGCCGCCAAAGCCGCCGCCAAAGCCGCCGCCGAGGCCGCGGCGAAGACCGGGGACGCTCCCTAAGGGGTGTCCGAGGGCTCGCGGTCCGCCACCCAGCGCCAGAAGTCGACCATCATCCGCTCGTAGCGGATGCCGAACTCCAGGGCCTCGCGCTGGCCCCGGCTGAGGAGTTCGCCGACGCTCGTGGCGAGCTCCTCGTACTCCTCCAGGGTCCGGGCGTGCTCCGTGACCTGGACCGGGGCGTGCACCCGGGGGCTCGCGCCGAACCACAGTTTGAGGATGCCGCGTTCCCGCGCCTCGACCGGCACGAACGCCGGGTCGTCGAGCCAGCCGCGCAACGCCCGGACGCCGTCCTCCGTGAGCCGCATGAGGCGCCGGTTGCGCCCGCCCTCCCGCCGCGTCTCCGACAGCAGGCCCGCAGCCAGGAGCCGGTCGCACTGCGCGTACACCTGCGCGTGCGGAACCGACCAGAACGGCGCCACCGTACGGGCGGCCTCGACCTTCACGTCGTAGGGGCTGGCCTCGCCCAACGCGTCGATGATGCCGAGCACCAGGAACGAGGGCGTGGTCAACCGGACTTCAGACATGCCGCGACCGTACACGCAGCCGACGGCCGGGACGGGGTCAGCCGGTGGCCGCCGCCAGGTGCCGGGTCCACAGCACCTGGCCGGACACCCCCGTCGCCAGCAGTCCGACGACCAGACCGACCAGACTCAGGGCCGGCCCGGAGCCCCAGTCGACCGCCGAGGCATGCACGGCCAGCAGCACCGCCGCCGCGAGCGCGACCAGCGGCACGGACAGCAACGCGGGCCGGATGCGCGCCAGATCGTCCTCGGCGAGCGAACCCAGCACCCCCACCCCGAGCGCGAGCGCCCACACCCCGAGCCCCTGGGCGTCGGCCCGGCTCACCGCCCAGGGCACCAGGGCGCCCCAGAACGCGGGCGAGACGAGCAGCCCCGTGCCGAGGCCGAACCAGCCCGCCCCCAGCAGTGCCAGCGCGGGCTTCGACCAGCCGGGCAGCGGGGCGATCCGCGCGACCGGGGCCCGCACCGGCCGGCGCAGCTGCAGCACCAGGCAGACCACCGCGCCCAGCGCCAGCAGGGCGAGCGTCGCGACCCAGCCCAGGCTGAACAGGACGAGGAAGATCGGGCCGCCGGACACCACCCGCAGGGCGCCGCCGTTGAGCAGCGACACCGCGAACAGGCCGACGAGCACGACCGCGAGCGGCCAGATCAGGGTCCGCACCTCCGCCCAGCTCCCGGACCGGCCGACGGTGAGCAGCGCCGGTGCCACGCCCGCCATCGCCGCCCCGAGGAGCCCGGGGCTGAGTGCCTCGGGAGACACCCACGGCCCGGCGGCGTGCCCGGTGACGCTCGCGACGACGAGGAGCGCGCCGACGCCGATGCTGATCAGGGCCACGGCCGTGCTGAGCACGACCACCCCGGGGGCGAGCTCGCGGCCGTCCGTCCTGCCGGAGGTGCTGGTCATGGCTGCTCCGTCTCGGCGGGGAGAAGGGGGAGAAGGGGAAGAAGAGGGAGAAGGGGAAGAAGAGGGAGAAGGAGGAGGGAGGGGGAGAGGGGGGAGCGGGACGGGGAATGGGCGGTCAGGCGGCTTCCGCCGTCGGTACGGGGTCCGGTGCCGCGGGGTCCCCGGCGTCCGACCGGCGCCGCGACGCCTCCCGCCCGTACAGCACCCGCAGGCTCAGCACCGTGTTCGCCGCGAAGGCCATGAAGCCGCAGCCGATCCCGGCGCCCGCGACCAGCGCCGTCAGCGGGTCGAGGCCCGTCGCGCGTTCGAACACCGTCGCCGTGCCCGCCGACAGCGCGGGCGCCAGGCACAGGGCGGCCAGCTGGGTGCGCCACTCCTCGCGCGGCCAGTGCGCGCCGCGCCGGTCCGCCCGCAGGGCCCGCAGGTGCAGGACGGCCGCGATCACGACGTACGGCACGAGGTAGGCGAGGAGCAGCCGGCGGCCCTCGGTGCCGTGGCCGAGGAAGGCCCGCCCGAGCCAGACGAGGCCGGCCGCGCCCAGCACGTGGGCGGCGGCCAGCACCGGTACGGGGCACCAGCTGCCGGTGACGGTGGGCAGCTCCTCGCGCCGGTCCAGGGCGCGGGAGGCGAGCAGCGCGCCGAAGGCGACGAGGGCGCCCAGGTGCATGATCGCGACCCGGTTGACGTCCTGGAGGGAGAGCCCGGGGTAGAGCACGGGCAGCGCGCCCCATTCGAGGCGCAGCAGCGGGGCGGTCATCAGGTAGCCGTAGCCGAGCAGCATCCACCGCTGGTGCAGTTCCGGGAGTCCGGCGACGGCGGTGAGGACGCCGAAGGTCACGCTGAAGACGGTGCCGGCCAGGATCGTGGCGAGCACGATCCAGAACGCGGCGCCGCTGAAGGCCTCGTGGGGCGGGGTGCGCGCGAGGTAGACGGCGGCGCCGGCCATCGAGGCGTAGACGACGACGGCGTACGCGATCCCGGCCGCCCGGTGGAGCCGGATCCGGCGGCGGACCGCCGAGAGCAGCTGGAGCGGGCCGAGCAGCATGAGCAGTCCGCCGAGGACGGAGTGCGCGAACAGCGGGACGAGGCTGCGGGTGTACGGACCCATCCGGTCGCGGACGGCGTCGGCGACGTACCCGGGCGACACCGACCTGCCGAGCAGCCACTCGCCGAACGCCGGGGCGCCGGGGCTGGCGTACGGCCACAGCTCGGTCATGGCGATCGGGGCGTAGAGGAGGCAGGTGACGGTCACGGCGATCGCGGCGATCCGGGCCAGGCGCGGAGCTCGACGCGGAGCCGGTGGCCCTTCCTGCCGCGGTCCTCGGCGCGGGCCCGGGAGCCGACCCCGCCGCGGTTCCCGTCCCGGCCCTCGGCGCGGACCGTCGTGTGTGTCCGTCGCACCTGCCATGGAGGCGCCCCCGTTCCTCGATAGTCCTTTCTGGACTATCGAGGAAGGTAGGGCCAACCTCCGCTCCGGTCAATGCCCCGTACCTACCGGCGAGTTCGCGTCGTCCGGCGCGGGACGCGGACATGGCCGTGCCCCGGCGGCGGGGGACGGCGCGCCGGGGCACGGAGCTCGGGAAAGCCGGCGGGGTCTGCCGGGCGAAGGTGTCAGGGCGTGGCGGACGCGCCCCGGTGCGAGCGGAACAGGCGGCCCTGCCGCTCGTCCCCCCGCTCGCCCGCCGCGCGCAGCGCGGACCACAGCACGGACTGGTTGGCGGTGACGACCGGAACGTCCAGGACCTTCTCCAACAGCGGCACCAGCGCCTGGCTGCGGAAGCCGCTGCCGGGCACGAGGACCCCGTCCGCCCGGCCGTCCGCGGCCTCGAAGGCGGCGGTGGTCTGGCGCAGCACCTCGTCCGGGTCGATCGCCCAGCGGGCGCCCGCGTCGAAGGCGTTGTACGGAGGGACGTGCGCCCACTCCGGACCGAGCTCGAAGGGGTGGACGAACACCTCCTCGACTCCGTGCGCCGTCAGGTACGCCTCCGCCGCGCGGTGCGTCGGCGGTGTGAACCACGGCGGCATCACCACCAGCGGGCGCCGCACGCCCACGGCGGCCAGCGCCTCGGTCAGGGCCTGCCCCGAGGTGAAGACCGGCGTGCCGTGGGAGTGCGCGAGGGCGGCCTCGGCGAACTCGGCGTCGAAGCCCTCGCCGCCGAAGAAGCTGGGCGAGCCGAAGCAGAACGCGATCCGGTCGACGCCGAGCCGGCCGAGGAAGTCCAGCGAACGGACCACGTCGGGCGCGTCGGCGAGCAGCCGCGCCGTGCTGCCGGTGTACTCGGCGTCGTCGAGCCGCGGGCACTCGAAGCGCGCCGTGTGGACGCTGGTGCCGTCCGGGGCCGCCCGCCAGATCTCGGTCTCGGGCACGGGGTCGTTGTGGATGACGAGGATGCCCAGGCGGGTCATGCCGCCGTCTCCTTCCCGCGCAGGCCCTGGAAGCCCCGCCAGCTCCACAGCGCGCCCACCGCGGCGATCGCCGCGGCCAGCAGGAACCCGGGCAGGAAGCGGGAGTCCGCCGGCCCGTCGCCGAGCAGGATGACCAGGACGGCCACGCCGAGCGCCCCGCCCGCGTACTGACTGGTCGTCATGAGGGCGCCCGCGACACCCTGGTTGGCGTCGTCGACGTCCCGCGTGCCGCCGACGAACATCGACGTGTAGATCATGCCGTGGCCCAGGCCCGAGACGATCAGGCCCGGCAGCATGCCGGTCCAGTACGAGGTCGTGTGGACGCCGAGGGCGAGCAGCACCAGACCGGCCGCGCCGACCAGGAAGGCGACCGGGGTGCTGACCCCGACCCCCACCTTCGGGATGATCCGGCCGGCGATCATGTTGCCGAGCGTGATGCAGACGGCCAGCGGCAGGAAGGCGATGCCGGCGGCCAGCGGGGCCATCTCCCGGTTCTCCTGGAGGAAGAGCGTCACCATGTAGAACTCGACGCCGGCGACGCTCGCCATGTACAGCGCCGTCGCGCCGCAGCCGACGAGCAGGGTGCGGGTGCCGCGCAGGGACCGCTCGATCAGCGGCTCCGAGCTGCTGCGCTCCCGCACCACGAAGACGGCCAGGCCGACCACCGCGGCGGCGAAGGAGACCAGCGTCGACGGCGCGCCCCAGCCGTCGCCCGCGGCGAAGGTCAGACCGAACACCGAGGCCAGCACGGTCGCCGTGCACACCACGGCGCTGAGGACGTTCAGCGGCTTCGCCGTGCGCACGTCCGCCTGGTGGAGGAAGCGCGGTGCGGCGAGCACGCAGACCAGCGCGAAGGGCAGGTTGACGAAGAAGGTCCACCGCCAGGACACGGTGGTGAGCAGACCGCCCACGACGACCCCGGCGGCGAGTCCGCTGGCGCCGACGGTGCCCCACACGGCCATCGCGCGGGTCCGCTCGCGGCCCGCCTCGAAGCTGGTGTTGAGCAGGGCGAGGATCGACGGCTGCAGCGCGGCGGCGGCGATGCCCTGCGCGGCCCGGGCGAGCAGCAGCACGGCCGCGCCGGCCGCGAGGCCGCCGGCGAGCGAGGCCAGGCCGAAGAGGGCGAGCGCGCCGATGAACAGGGTGCGCGGGCCGATCCGGTCGGCGATCCGGCCGCCGAGGATCAGGAAGCCCGCGAAGAACACGCTGTAGGCACTGACGACCCACTGCATGGCGGAGCCGGACAGGTCCAGGTCGGCGCTCATGCTGGGCATGGCGACGAAGATGACGGAGAAGTCCAGCGCGATCAGGAACTGTGCGGCGGAGATGGTCAGCAGGCTGCCCGTGACGCTCCGCTTGTGGGTGGAGGTGAGTGTGGCTGTCATGTCCCCTGGTCTCTACGGTTCGCTGGGTCGGGCTTCTAGTGCGGTGCGGACAGCGGCGCTGCGGTCAGCGTGCCGAGCACGTCGGCGAGGGCGTCGACGGTGCGGACGACGGTGTGCGCCCCCGCGTCGGCCAGGGCCTCCTCGGTGGCGACGCCGTAGGTGACGCCGACCGCGCGCATGCCCGCCGAACGGGCCATCCGCATGTCGTCGACGGCGTCCCCGACCACCACGCACGCCTCCGGGCCGCGGCCGAGCCGCCGGGCGGCCAGCAGCGCCAGGTCCGGGTGCGGCTTGCCGCGCTCGGCCATGCCGTGGCAGACCACCGCGTGGAACAGGTCGTACAGCCCGGCGGGCTTGAGGAGTTCCTCGGCGCTCGGCCTGATCTTGCTGGTCACGATGGCGATCTGGTGGCCCTCCTCGCGCAGCCCTTCGAGGAGGCCGCGGACGCCGGGGAAGACCAGCTCGCGGGCGCGCGGCACGGCCTGCTCGCGGAAGAGGTGCCGGAAGAGGGCGACCGAGGCGTGCACCTCGGCGTGGTCCTCGGGAAGGTCCGTCAGCTCCGCGAAGGAGGCGGCCAGTGGCCGGCCGATCGTCGCCCGCACCCGCGCGTCGGAGGCGCTGCGGCCCCGCTCGGCGAGGGTGGCGTGGAGGGTGTCGGCGATGGCGGACGGCGTGTCGAGCAGGGTGCCGTCCAGGTCGAAGAGGACCGCGCTCACCGCTGCTCCTCCTTGGCGAGGTGGACCGCGAACTGGGCCGCGAGGGCGGTGGTCGACTTCAGTACCGACACGTTGGCGTCGGCGGTGCGGCCCTCGGTGGCTTCGGCGATGGCCTTGAGCAGGTACGGGGTGACCGCCGGGCCCGTGATCCCTTCGCGGGCCGCGCGCTCGGTCGCCTCGGCGAGCGCGTCGGCGATCTCCTGCGAGGGGATGCCGTCGTCCTCGGCGATGGGGTGGGTGACGAGGACGCTGGTGTCGTTGCCGGAGCGCCAGTGGGCCCAGGTGGCCCGGGCGACGTCGGCGAGGTCGTCGAGGCGGTGCGGGTTGCGCACGCCGCTGGAGACCGAGAGGTAGGCGGGGAAGTCGTCGCAGCGGTAGCCGATCACGGGGATGCCCGCGGTCTCCAGCCACTCCAGGGTCCACTGGGGGTGCAGCATCGACTTCGCCCCGGCGCACACCACCGCGGTCCGCGCGCGGGTGAACTGGACGAGGTCGGTGGAGATGTCGAAGCTGGCGGGGGCGTCGCGGTGGACGCCGCCGATGCCGGCGACGGCGAAGACGCGGATCCCGGCCAGCTCGGCGGCGAGCAGCGACGAGGAGACGGTGGTGCCGCCGGGGCCGCCCGCCGCGAGGGTGACGCCGATGTCACGGGTGGAGACCTTCGGCACCTTCCCGGCGGCGCAGAACTCCTGGAGCAGCGCGTCGTCCAGGCCGACCCGCAGCTTGCCGCCGAGCAGCGCGATCCGCGCCGGTACGGCGCCCTGGGCACGGATCCCGGCGTCCATCTCCCGGGCCAGCTCCAGGTTGTAGGGGTGGGGGAAGCCGGAGAGTACGGAGGATTCCAGGGCCACGACGGGTCTGCCGTGGGCCAGGGCTTCTGACACCTCCTCGCCGAGTGCGAGGAGAGTCGGGTCGAATGCCGGCGCACGAAGGTGCGAGGAGGTGGTCATGAAGGGTCCCCTTTGTGGTGCGTAGTGCTGTGCGGTGCTGTGCTGTGCCTGTCTTTCCGGTCTTCGGGTTCCGTGGAGGGCGGACGCGTTACGCGCAGCCCGTGCCGTCGGCGCGACAGACCACGCCGTCGAGCGCGACCGACTCGGCCAGCCTCGCCCGCTCGTCCAGGACGGCCTTGCGGATCTGCGCGGTGCTGGGCACGCCCTCCAGACGGGTGTCGCCGACGAGGATCGTCGGGACGGCCTGCACGCGGTTCGCCTCGGCGTCCCGCAGGGCGTCCTGATGACGCTCGTAGTACGTGCCGTCCTCCAGGGCCTTGCGGTACGCGGGGCCGTCGAGGCCGATCTCCTCGGCGAGGCCGACGAGGACGTCGAGCCGGCCGAGGTCCAGGCTCTCCTGGAAGAAGGCCCGGAACATGCGCTGGTTGTACGCGTCGCCCCGACCGTGCTCGACGGCGAACTGCCAGCCCTCGAAGGCCAGCCGGGTGTACGGCTGCGGCGAGACGGTGGGCAGGGTGATGTCCACGCCCAGGCGGCGGGCCATCGGGTAGACGGCGCGCTTCCAGATCTCGGGGAGGTACGGGTCCTCCGGGCGGAGGGTCGGCTTGGGCTCGGCGCGGAGCTCGAAGGGCTTCCACTCGATCTCGACGTCGAGGCCCTCGACGGCCTCCTCCAGCGGGCCCTCGGCCAGCATGCAGAAGGGGCACACGTAGTCGGACCAGACCTGGATCCGTACCTTCTCGGTGCTCGGGGCGGCCTCGGGCGTCCCGTCGGTCTCGGTGCTCACGAGTGGATGCTCCCTCGGTTGGCCAGGTACTCCTGGAACGGCACCTCGTGTCCCTCGACCGGAAGGTGGGTGGTCCTGATGCCCCACGCGGTCGGGTCGGTGCGGTAGATGCCGTACGAGCCGGAGTAGTCGAAGCCGTGCCGGGCGGCGGTCCCGCGGTCGGCGGCGAAGACGATGTGCTCGACGCCGAAGTACAGGGCGACCTGGTAGCACAGGGCGCACGGCTCTCCGGAGGCGATCAGGGTCGCCCCGTGCACGGCGAACGAGCCGTGCTGCTTGGTGGCGTTGCGCAGGGCGACCACCTCCGCGTGGGCGGAGGCGTCGCGCTCCTCGCGGACGCGGTTGAAGCCGGTTCCCAGGACCCGGCCGTCGTGGCGGACCACGATGCCCGAGAAGGGGATGCCGCCGGAGGCGACGTGCTCGCGGCTGATCCGGACTGCTTCTTCCACCTGCTTGGTCAGGTGGTCCTTGGCTGCGGTCGTCATGAGGGGGCTCAGACGGAGGTCACGCGCAGGATGATGGCGCCGCCGATGATCGACGCGAAGGAGAGCAGCCGGGCGAGGGTGATCTTCTCCTTGAAGATGATCGCGCCGAAGACGACGGTGCCGACGCCGCCGATGCCGGTCCAGATGGTGTAGCCGACCGACACGTCCAGCTCCAGCAGGGCGTGGGACAGCGTGTAGATGCCGCCGGCCGCGGCCAGCAGGGTCAGCACGCTGGGCCACAGCTTGGTGAAGCCCTGTGTGGCGTTGGTGCCGAGCGCGAAGAGGATCTCGAAGACGATGGCGATACCGAGGTAGACCCAGGTCATGGGAACGGCTCTCTCTACTGGAAGTGAGGTGGGGAGGGGGGGAGGGTCAGACCGTGGCCTTGGCGCGCTCTTCGGCGACGCGCTCCTCCGCGACCTTCTTGTTCGCGGCGATCTTGTCCGTGATGCGCAGGGTGGTGCCGCCGCCGATGATCAGGACGAAGGCGAGCACCTTCCAGATCGTCATCGGCTCGTCGTAGATCAGGGTGCCGAAGATGACGGTGCCGACGCCGCCGATGCCGGCCCAGACGGTGTAGCCGACGCCGACGTCGACGTACTTGAGGGCCTGGGAGAGCGTGTAGATGCCGCACGAGGCCGCGGCGGCCGTGAGGAGCGAGGGGCCGAGGCGGGTGAAGGCGTGGGTGGCCTCGGTGGAGAGGGCGAAGGTGATCTCGAACAGCGACGAGAACAGCAGCCAGGCCCAGCCGATGTTCTGGTTCTTCTGTGTCTGCTCGGCGGACACTATGCCTCCATAGTTGTTTGTGCGTGCAAGTTCCTTAGGATCATGAAGCTCCTAAGTACGGCACGGAGTTAGC
This sequence comes from Streptomyces sp. NBC_01268, assembly GCF_036240795.1. Classification (NCBI taxonomy): domain Bacteria; kingdom Bacillati; phylum Actinomycetota; class Actinomycetes; order Kitasatosporales; family Streptomycetaceae; genus Streptomyces; species Streptomyces sp. NBC_01268. The sequence continues at coordinate 6,632,775 of NZ_CP108454.1, forward strand.
TAGGATCTTGCATGGTCATATAACCTGTTGTCAAACCCCCTTTTGAGGAGAGGTACATGAACAACGCCAGCACCACGTCTCCCGCACCCACCTCGGACCAGGCCGTCTGGGACCGTGTGCTCACCCTCCACGCGCGGGTCGAGCGGGAGCTCGCCAACGCGCTCCAGCGCCGGCACGGCATCGGCCTCTCGGAGTACCGGGCGCTCGAGAACCTGTCCTCCTCACCCACCAGCGAGCTGCGCATGCAGGAGCTCGCCGACAAGATCGGGCTCGGGCAGTCCTCGGTCACCCGCCTCGTCGAGCGGCTCAAAGGTGCTGGTTACGCGTTCAAGGACCTCTGTCCCTCGGACAAGCGCGGGGTCTACGCGGTGATCACGGACGAGGGTCGCAGCCGTTACGTGGCCGCCCGTGCGACCTACGCGGAAGTGCTCTCCGGCGCGCTCAACTCGCAGGGCGCCGACCCCGCGCTCGCGGCCACCGTGGCCTCGCTGCGCAGCGCCCGCCCGGCGTAACCCCCTCTTCCAGGGCTCACCCCGAGCGCACCCCCGTCCCCCCGGGCTCGCCTCCGTCCCCTCCCCGCATCCCTCCCCCGACCGCTGGCCGTCGCCTCCCACCGTCTCCATCCGCCGGAGACGGAAGGGCGCGGCCTTTTTGCGTTCACACGTCCGCAGCACCGACTTAATGATCTTGACTTAGAGTATTAGTTGCATGCACAAGCGGTGACCTAGGTCACAACGCGACCGCTCGGTATATGCTTGACCGTGCATGGAAACTCGGTAGTGTCTGATCCCGGCGCAGATCGGTCCGAACGGAAGGCGTTCACTCGAACGAAGACCGGACGGACCGGACGGTGCTTGGCCCAGTCTTTTCCAGACCATGCGGGGGAAACGTGCCATCGCCCAGCCTTGCCCAGAACATCGCCGCGCACGCCGAGCGGCAGCCTTCCTCGACGGCGCTCGTGCTCAACGACGAGCGGGTGACCTACGGCGAACTCGCCGCCCTGGTGGCGCTCCTGTCGGAGCGGCTCGCGGCGGCGGACCTCCCGGCCGACAGGCCGGTGTGCGTACCGGCCCGCAAGGACCCGGCGACCGTCGCCCTGATGCTCGCCGCCTTCGGCCGGCCCCTGGTCGTCCTCGCGCCCTCCGCCGAACTCGGCGGGGACGCCCTCGACCGGATCTGCCGTCAGGCGCGGGTCTCGGCGCGCCTGACGGCCGCCGCCGACGGCACCCTGACCGTCCGGCACCAGGAGGAGGACGAGGCCGCCGCGGACGGCTTCGCCCGGCCCGCCGCCGACGCGGCCCGGCTGCTCCTGACCACCTCCGGCTCCACCGGCACCCCCAAACTGGTGCCGATCGGGACCGGGGCCTTCGACGCCTTCGCCGCGTGGGCCGTCGAGGAGTTCCGCATCACCGCCGCGGACGGTTCGCTGTCCTACGCCCCGCTCAACTTCGACCTGGCCCTGCTCGACGTGTGGACCTTCCTCGGCGCCGGGGCGCGGGTCGTCCTGGTCGACCGCGAGAAGGCCACCGACGCCCCGTACCTGCGGAGCCTCGTCGCGGACGGCACGGTCACCTTCGTCCAGGGGGTGCCGCTGCTCTACCGCCTCCTCACCGAGGGGGAGGGGGGCTTCGAGCGGGTGCGCGAGGTCGTCCTCACCGGGGACGCCGTACCGCAGGACCTCCTGAAACGTGCCGCAGAATCGTTTCCTCTCGCGCGGTTCCACAACGTCTACGGCTGCACCGAGACCAACGACAGCTTCGTGCACCCCATCGACCCGCGCACCGCACACGGGAAGATCCCGATCGGCCGGCCGCTGCCCGGCGTCGAGGCCGCGGTCCTCGACGACGAGGGGCGGACGCTGACCGGACCCGGCAGCGGCGAACTCGTCGTCCGCACCCCCTTCCAGACCACCGGCTACCTCCAGGAATCCCTGAACCCGGACGTGTTCGTCGTCCGCGAGGGCCGGGTCTTCTACCGCACCGGGGACATCGTCACCCGCAACGCCGACGGCCTCTACCAGCTCGAAGGCCGCTCCGACTGGCAGGTCAAGGTGCGCGGGGTGCGCACCAACCTCCAGGAGGTCGAGTCCGTCCTCGCCCGGCACCCCGACGTCGAGGAGGCGGCCGTCGTCGCCCTCCCCGACCCGGAAGCCGGGGTGAAACTGCACGCCCGCCTCACCAAGCGGGCCGGAGCCGGCCTCAACTCCCTCACGATCCGCTCGTACGCGGGAGCCAACCTGCCCCGCCACGCCATTCCGTCCAGCGTCCGCATCAGCGAGATCCCCCTGCCGCGCACCTCGACCGGCAAGCCGGACCGCAACAAGATCAAGGAGGAGATCAGCGCATGAGCGCCCCCACCCGTGACATCGCCGGAGAGATCCGCGCCCACCTGCTCACGCAGTACCTGAAGGGCGAGGACATCACCGCCGAGGACCTGCCCGGCGACTACGAGCTGATCGAGTCGGGCGTCGTCGACTCGCTGGGCCTCGTGAAGCTCATCCAGCACATCGCCAACACCTACGGCGTCCCCATCGACGACATCGAGATCGGGCCGGACAACTTCCGCACGATCGACGCCATCACCAAGACGATCACGGACAACACCGCTCTCTGAACGACCCCCTCAGGCATCCGCCAGGTTTCCGCACATTCCGCAGAGGAGTCACGCATGTTCACGCGCACGCTCGAGGACGTCACCCCGGTCGAGTGGGGCAACGGCACCAGCCACCGGCTGCTGACCGACGCCGACAAGATGGGCTTCACCGTCTGCAAGACGCTGGTCCGCAAGGGCACCAACTCCGCCCTCCAGTACCGCAACCACCTGGAGGCCTGCTACTGCGTGGCCGGCTCCGGCGCGGTCGTGCACAAGGACGGCACCGTCTTCAAGATCAACCCGGGCACCATCTACGTCCTCGACGAGCACGACCCGCACTACCTCATAGCCTCCGAGCACGAGGACCTGCACCTCATCTCGGTCTTCAACCCGCCGCTCACGGGCGCGGAGCAGCACAGACTCTCCGAGGACGGCTTCTCCCAGTACTAGGCCGCCCCGCGTTCCCCGGCCGGGCCGTCGGCGCGACATGGCCCGGCCGGGGACGCACGCCCCGCCCGCATCCAGGAAGGAAGACCGTGACCGCCGATGTACTGCCGCCCCTGACCGACCGGGACGGCCCGCTCACCGAACTCGTCGCCCCCTATGCCGACGTCCTGAACGCCGACCTCGCGGAGCTGGACGCAGGCGGCGTCTTCTCCCGCGCCAAGTGGCAGGCGATCAGGGACAGCGGCATCCTGCGCACCCCCTTCAAGGAGGAGCACGGCGGCAGCGGACGCAGCTTCACCGAGACCATGAAGGCCCTCGAAGGCCTCGGCTACCACTGCCGCGACGCCGGCATCGCCTTCTCCACCTCGACGCAGATCGTCTCCCTCGCCACCCCGCTGGAGAAGTTCGGCTCCGCCGAGCTGAAGGCCCGGTACCTGCCCCGCATCCTGTCCGGCGAGGCGATCACCGCCCACGCCATCACCGAGGAGTCCGGCGGCTCCGACGCCATGAACATCAGCACCGTCGCCGTCCGCGAGGACGACCACTACGTCGTCGACGGCGGCAAGATGTTCATCACCAACGCCCCCGTCGCCGACCTCTTCCTGCTGTACGTGCGCACCGGCAAGCCCGGCCCCTTCGGCCTGACCTGCCTGCTCGTCGAACGCGACACCCCCGGTCTGGAGATCGGCGAACCCCTCGACAAGCTGGGCCTGCGCACCTCCCCCCTCGGCCGGCTGAGCTTCGACCGGCTGCGCGTCCCGGTGACCAACCGGGTCGGCGCCGAGGGCGGCGGCTTCCTCGTCCTGGACTACGTGATGAAGCGGGAGATCCTCTACGCCTTCTCGCTCTCCCTCGGCGAGATGCGCCACCGGCTCGACACCGTCATCCGGTTCGCCACCGAGCGCTCCCAGTTCGGGCGGCCCATCTCCGGCTACCAGGCCATCAGCCACAAGATCGTCGACATGCGGATCGCCGTCGAGACCGCCGCCAAGTGGCTCGCCGACACCGGCGCCAAGGCAGAACGCGGCGAGGACATCTCCCTCGACCTGGCCTCCACCAAGATCGTCGTCTCCGAGGCCAACGTGAAGACCGCCCTGGACGCCGTCCAGATCCACGGCGGCCGCGGCGTCCTCACCTCGTACGGCATCGAGCGCGACCTGCGCAACTCCGTCGCCGGAACCATCTACTCGGGCAGCAGCGAGATCCAGCGCAACCGCATGGCCGCCCTCCTCGGACTCTGAGCTAGGAGCTCTCCCGTCATGAGCATCGCCCTCGACGAACTGCACGCACTGACCCGGCCCACGGACTTCCTCGACCACGAGTCCGACGAGGTCCAGAACTTCGTGGACTCCGTCGTCAAGGACCGTGCCGCCGACCGGCGCGAGAACGCCGTGAAGCTCTACTACGCCGTCCGGGACGGCCTCGACTACGAGGTCTACGACACCGACCTCAGCCCCCGGGGCCTCAAGGCGTCCAGCGTCCTCACCGCCGGCCAGGGCTTCTGCCTGCACAAGTCGGTCGTCTACGCCGCCGCCGTCCGCGCCCTGGGCATCCCCTCCAAGCTGGTCTACGGCGACGTCCGCAACCACCTCGCCAGCCCCCGGCTGATCGCCCACATCGGCGGTGACGTCTTCTTCCACGGCCTCACCCAGGTCTACCTGGACGGCCGCTGGGTCAAGGCCACCCCCGTCTTCAACAAGCTGCTCTGCCGCCTCTACGGCATGGAGGCGCTCGAGTTCGACGGCACCGGCGACTCCCTCTACCACCCGTACGCCGGCCAGGGAGGCAAGGGCTCCATGGAGTTCCTCAAGGACCACGGCTCCTTCGACGACGTCCCGTACGACTTCGTCATCTCCACCATGCGCGCCAAGCACCCCAACTTCCTGAGCAGCGAGGGCAGCGGCACCGTCAAGGGCGGCTCGCTCGCCGCCGAGGCCGACACCGCCGTCGACGCCACCGCCGGCAGATGAGGAGCCGAGAGAGCATGAGCAGCGCCACCACCTCGCCGTCCGACGGCTGGGACGCCACCACCCGCATCGGCGTCGTCGTCCCCTCGGCCGACATCGGCCCGGAGGCCGAACTCCAGGCCGTCTCCCCGGACTCGGTGACGATCCACGCCTCGCGCATCGACTTCGGCGGGATGCTCCCCGGCGGGCACATGGTCGCGGAGAAGATCCCCCAGGACCCCATCACGGCGTTCGTCGAGCCCCCGGCCGTCGACAACGCCGTCAAGCTCCTGGCAGACTCGCCGCTGCACGCACTCGTGCTCGGCTTCACCAGCTCCTCGTACGTCCTTGGCGTTGACGGCGAGAACGCCCTCTACGAGCGCCTCGCCCCCGTCACCCGCGGCATCCCCGTCACCGGCACCGCCAGGGCGGCCGTCGCCGGCTTCCGCGCCCTCGGCGCCCGGCGGATCGCGATCGTCAACCCCCCCTGGTTCGACGACAAGCTCTCCACCCAGGGCCAGGAGTACTTCGAGGCCCAGGGCTTCACCGTGGTCCACCACGGACCCGTCGGCCTGCCGTCCGAGCAGACCGCGATCACCCCGCAGAACCTGTCGGAGTGGATCCGCACCACCGTCGCCGACGCCCGCCCCGAGGCCATCCTCGTCGCCGGCAACGGCATCCGCGCCGTCGGCACCGTCCGCGGCCTGGAGGACGAGCTCGGCTTCCACGTCCTCACCGCCAACCAGGCCGTCCTGTGGCACGCCCTGCACCTGGCCGGCGCCGCCGAGGCCGCCGCGCGGGTCACCGACTACGGGCGCCTCTTCCGCGCCGTACCGAAGGAAGCGTGAGCGGATGCTGCCCGCCGACGGCTACGTCGCCGTGTTCACCACCCCCGAGGGCGACGTCTACCGCACCCCCCTGGTCTGCTGGCGCACCGACGGACCGAACGTGTACGGAGTGACCCTCCACAAGGGCGGGCTGCGCAGGGCCGAGGAACTCCCCGGCTTCACCCGCTACGCCGTCAAGCCCGACTGCTCCTGCGCGACCGCCGTCCCGGCGCCCGTCGCCAGGCAGCTCGCGAGCCGGTAGGTACGGTCCCCGGACCCCCGGGGCAGTGCGAAGGCGCCGTACCCGCCACGAGGCCCGCCCCGCTCCGCCGGCGAACCGGGGGAGCGGGGCGGGCCCTCGGCACACGGAGCCGGGCGCGTCAGCGCAGCGGGCGGTCCAGCCGCACCTTCACCAGCCGGGTCTCGATGCCGCTGTCGACCAGGCGCCCGGCCGCGTCGAAGGCGCCGGTGCCGTCGGTCATGCCGAAGTCGTTGTCGTTGAGCAGCACCAGGGTCCGCTCGCCCTCGACCGCGACACCCTCGATCTTGCCGGGGACGCCCTCGACCGTGCCCAGGTCCACCACCAGGCGCTTGGCCGGCACCGGGACGCCCGCCGCCGCCGGGTCGTCGAGCTGCTCAAGGGCCGGGCTGGTGCCGGCCGCGTCCCAGGCGGAGCCGAGGATGTCCGAGCCGCGCCGGAGCCGGATCTCGTACAGCCGTGCCGCCTTGTCGGTGCGCTCCTCGACGAGCAGCCGGTCGCCGCCCAGCGCGACGAGCGCGGAGATCTTCAGCTCGGAGGTCTTGGTCTGGCCGGGCTCGACGACGCCGACCGGGTCGAAGCGGTACGCGTACTCGGCGGTGACCTTCGCCTTGCGCGGCGAGAAGCGCAGCAGCCGGGTGGTGCGGGAGTTCTCCCCACTGTCCTTGTCGGGGTTGAGCAGCGGGCTCTGCAGCGCCATCACCAGGTCGCCGTCGGGCAGCAGCGCGAGCCCCTCGAAACCGCGGTTGATCTTGCGCTGGAGGTAGATCGACGGCAGCGACTCGATCACCGGGTAGTCGGCGCCGGTCAGACCGAGCCCCTTCGGCACGTGCCGGGCGAGCACCCGGCCGCGCGCGGAGACGTGCACGAGGGACGGGCCGTACTCGTCCACCAGCCAGAAGCTGCCGTCCCGGTCCCGCACCAGTCCCTCGGTGTCCAGACCGTTCGGGTCGTAGCGCAGCGGGGTCCTCGCGTCGTAGGTGTACGGCGCCTCGTCGCGGCCCGGCTGGTTCGGCAGACCGGTCACCGGGGCGCCGGAGGACGTGGTCAGCGGGATGGCCTTCAGGACCTCGACGCGGTCGCCGACGGTACGGATCTTCACGATGGCCGGGTCGAAGCCGGGCACGGGGAAGGTGCGCCGCTTGTCCTTGCCGACCGCTATCTGGCCGTTGGGCCCGCGGTCGGTGACGGTCCAGTACTCACCGCGCCGCCCGGCCGGGTAGAGGTCGCTGCCGATGCCGCCCAGGTCGACCCCGCGGTCGTCGGCGACGCTGCCCGGCAGCAGCCGGTTGCTGAACCCGGCCAGCGGGACGTCGGGCAGGACCGAGGCGGAGACGACCCGGGCGGGGGAGCCGTGCGGGGCCGGCGTGCCCTCGGCGGGCCAGGCGACCGCGGTCAGGGCGAGGGCGGCGGACAGCGGCAGTACGGCGGCGGCCGGCCGGCGCAGGCGGCGCGGATTCATGAGAACTCCTGCTGGGGAAGAGGAACGTGGGGGTGGATCAGTAGCGGTCGAGGATCAGCTGCGTCTTCAGGATGTCGCCGTGGTAGAGCCAGCCGTGGGAGTCGGCGACGGCGACGGCGTCCTGGTGCAGCTCCGCGGCGTCCGCGTACGAGTCGGTCTTGAACGACAGCTCGATCACGTACTCCGTGCCGGTCCCGCCCGCGCCGACCACCGGCAGCACCTCGATGCTCGCGTCGTCCGAGGCGCCCCAGCTTCCGCCGTACACCTGGGAGCTGACGGGGCCGTGGGTCCGGGAGGCCTGGAGGGTGCTCTTGCCCCAGCCCGAGGAGCCCCAGTCGGTCAGCTTCCCGGGGATGTCGTCGACGAGCCAGCCGCGGCCGGTCGCGTCGGACGGCAGCGTGGTGCCCGAGTAGCCCTTGGCGCTGTGGCTCTTCTCGTTGCTGAAGCTGAGGGTCTGCTTGGCGTAGCCCCAGTCGACCTCGGCCTTGTAGTTGCTGTCCGAGCTGTCGAAGCCGGCCGCGTTGGCGGCGCTCAGGGCCGCGGCGATGTCCCCGCCCGTCACGGGGAAGCGCTTCTTGTAGGTCTCCTCGAACGACGAGCCGTCCTTGTGGCGCAGCCGCACGCTCCAGCCCTCGGAGTCCAGGCCGAGCGCGGCGGTGTCGTAGTAGCCGTACGAGCGGGGCTTGGCCGCGCCGGTGATGCCGAAGGCCGACCGGACGGCGGCGCTCGGGTTGTGCGAGGCGTCCAGCGCCGCCGTGGTGAGGTTGATCTTCACCTCGTACGTGGGGACGGCGTCGGACGCGGCGAACGCGGGCGTGGCCGGGGCGAGGAGCGCGGCGGAGGCGGCGAGGGCGACGGCCGAGGCCGCGGCCGAACCGCGGAGCACACGAGAAGCGGTGGTCATGGCGGGGATGGTCCAGACCGCGGGTGAGGACCGTGTGGCGCCCGGGGGTTGACCGGGTGAACCGGAGACGGCGGCTCGGCGCCCGGCCCCGCGAAGCGGCCGGTCGGCGGCCCGCACCGCCGCCCGGCCGCCCGCTGTCCGCTAGCGGAACTCCCCGGCGCGCACGCCCGCGCAGAAGGCCGCCCACTCGGCGGCGGTGAACCGCAGGTCCCCGCCCTCGGGATTCCGGGAGTCGCGCAGCGCGACGGCCCCGGCGCCCAGGCGGGTCACCTCGACACAGCCGTCGGTCGCGCTGTGACTGCTCTTCCGCCAGACGGCCTTGGTCAGGTTCTGCGAGTACAGCGGTTCCTTGTTCATCTGGGTGCTCTCCTCTCACCCCCAGCGTCACGGGGTCCACGGAGGACCGCAAACGGGGTTCGGCCGCCCCGGTGGATGGGTACACCACGGACGGAACGGGCGCGTGCGGTGGGCGGCGCGCTCCTGGGTGCGTACGCGGCACGCCGGCGCCTCGGGTGAGGGCGCCGACGGGCGCGGCCGGGCCGCTCAGTCCAGGTCGGTCAGCTCGTCCGCGTAGATCTGCGACAGCGGCTGCGGCCCGACGTACTGCTGGCAGTTGCACTGCCCCGCCTCGTACCGCACCGGCTTCTTGTTCTCGTCCCAGGCGGTGGGCACCTCGACCCGCTCATGGCACCGGCCCTGCCTGTCGTGCTTGGCCAGGTGGTGCGTGCACCCGCAGACCGGCTCCGGCGTCCTGTGCACGGCCTCCAGGGCGAGCCGCTCCTGCTTCGCCGCCTCCAGGACCTCCATCTTGCGCTCGTGCCGGTGCTTCAGCGCCGTCCTGACGTTGTCGGCCGCCCATGCGAAGCCGCCCGTCCAGAACAGGATGAGGATCACCCATATCCAGTTCACGCCGTGCTCCCTCCCCCCGCTTCCCCCGTGAAAGCCTCCGGGCATTTTAGGCCGGGCGGGTCAGGTTGTCGTCCGTCGGATCGGCTGCCGCCGCGCCCGGGGCCGCTTCCCGGAGCGCCCCCCGTCCCCGCTCTAGGGCCGACCCGGGGGAGCGGCCTGGGGGAGTGTCCGCGGCAGCACCTCCACCTCGAACCACACCGTCTTGCCCCGGGAGCCCCGCGGCACCGAGCCCCAGCGCGTCGAGAGCCGCTGGAGCAGGTAGAGGCCGTGTCCCGAGGAGCGGTTCGCGCGGTGTGGGCCGTGCGGGCGGGGCCGTACCGGGCTGGTGTCGCTGACCTGCACCCACACGGCCCCGCCCCGTCGGTCCATCCGCAGCTCGTACGGGACGCCGCCGTGCGTGCACGCGTTGGTGACGACCTCGGAGACCAGGAGCAGCACGTCCTCGGTGTGCTCCCGGCCCGGCTCACCCGCGGCGCCGAACCACGTGTCCAGCGCCGTCCGCGCGAGGTCGCGGCACTCCGCCACCACACCCGTCCCTCCCACGATGTCGTACCGCAGGGAGCGGTCGGTGGGCGAGGGCTCCTCGTGCATGACCATATAGGGCAGCTTTCCCTGTCATATCGTGTCAAACGGCCTGGAACGGGAATCCTTCTCTCAGGACGCTCGACCCGACGGACCCCCGCCGCACGCCCTACGGAGCGGCGCCGGCCCACCGCCACCGTCGAAGGAGCCCCATGCCCTCCACCGAGATCCGCCCCCCGCTCGCCGGGGCCGCGACGCGCCGTGAGGCGCTGGCCGGCCTGCCGGAGATCGACCGGCCGACCCGGGCCTCCACGGACGACTCCCGGACCCTGTCCGCCGCGCTGTTCGTGCGGCTGGGCGAGCTGGAGGAGGGCACGCCGGAGTACGCGTACGTCCGCAACACCCTGGTCGAGCTCAATCTCAGCCTGGTGAAGTTCGCCGCCCGGCGCTTCCGGCACCGGCCCGAGGACCGCGAGGACGTCGTCCAGGTCGGCACGATCGGCCTGATCAAGGCGATCGACCGCTTCGACCCCGAGCGGGGGACCGACTTCTCGGCCTTCGCGCTGCCGACCGTCGTCGGTGAGATGAAACGATTCTTCCGTGACACCAGCTGGGCCGTACGGGTACCCCGCCGGCTCCAGGAGCTACGCATCGAGCTGGCGAGGTCGTCCGACGGGCTGGAACAGCGGCTCGGCCACCGCCCCAGCCGCACCGAACTCGCCGCCCAGCTCCACACCACCGAGGAACGCGTCGAAGAGGGCGAACTCGCCTCCCACGCGTACACCGCCCGCTCCCTGGAAGCCACCTTCGGTGACGACACGGACGCCGCCCGGCCGGGCGCGCGCTACCTGGGCGTCACGGAACCCTCGTACGAACTGATCGAGAACCTCGAAGCCCTGAAACCGCTCCTCGCCCGGCTCGACGAGCGCGACCGGCGCATCCTGTCGTTGCGCTTCGGCGAGGAGGAACTCACCCAGAGCGAGATCGGCGAGCGGGTCGGCCTCTCCCAGATGCACGTCTCCCGGCTGCTCACCCGGATCCTCGGCGAACTCAGGCAGGGTCTGCTCGACGAGGGCGGCGCCGCCACGGCGGCCGGGACGGCCGGCTGACCTCCAACCACACCACCTTCCCCGGCGCACCGTCGGCCTTCGCCACGGAGCCCCAGGCGCCCGCGAGCCGGTCCAGCACCATCAGCCCGTGACCGCCCGGCAGCGCGGGCGACCGCGGGGCGCCCGCGTGAGGGGGCTCGGGGCTGGGGTCCGACACCTCCACGCGCAGCCACCCGTCGTCGTGCCGCAGCACCAGCTCCTCCGGGCCCCCCGCGTGCAGGCAGGCGTTGGTGACGACCTCCGACACCATCAGCAGCACGTCGTCCGCCCGCTCCCGGCCCTCCGCCGTACGCGCCGGCAGCCAGCCCCAGTCGGCCAGCGCCGTCGCGGTGAAGTCCCTGCAGCGCGTCACGGCCCCGGAGGAACCGCCGAGGACGAGCCGCCGGATCTGGCCGCGCCCGCCGACGGGGCCGGGGGGCGAGCCCGCGTGCCCGGCCTCCGGGCCGGAGTGCCGCACGCCGTCCTGGACAGAGTCCTCGCCGGCGTCCCCGCCCGCGTCCTCGTTCGCCATGGTCCCTTCGCCCCCTCTACGCGTCCGAGCGTCCGTCGGCCGGGTCCGCCGTGTCGGCGAGCGCGTCGGCGGCGTCCCCGTACACGCGGAAGATGGAGCGCGCTCCGGTGATCTCGAACATCCGGTCCACCGGCGGCCGCAGCCCCGCCAGGTCCAGGCGGCCGCCGCTCTCGTTCAGCCGCAGCCGTGCCCTGAGCAGCACGTTGAGACCGGTCGAGTCGCAGAAACGCAGGCCCGAGCAGTCGACGACGACGCGTGCGGAGGCGTCCGTCCGTGCGAGGGCCTCCCGCAAGGGGGCCGCGGTGTCGTGGTCGAGTTCGCCGGCCACCGCCAGTACGACCGGGCCGTTCCCCGGCCCGGGACGTGTCCGTACGGTGAGCCGAGCCGGCGGCCCGGCGCGTTCGGCGTGCTCCTCGCGATCCGTCGGTGCCATGGCCAGGGCGCCTCCTTCCGTGCGGGACCGGCACTCCCATGATCAGGCGAAGTCCGGACTGTGGCGATCGCTGACGAAGGTGAACAGCTGCAGCGTCCCCGTCATCGTGAACAGCTGGCGCAGCTGGCGCGGGACCGGGCCCAGCAGGACGAACCGGTCCCCCGCGAAACGCGCGGTCACCAGCTCGTGCAGGAACGACGAGTCTCCGAAGCCGACCTGCGAGATGTCGAGGACCGTCCGGCGCGGACCGTCGTGCCGGGCCTCGGCGAGCGCCGCGCGCAGGCAGCCCACGGTGTCCACGTCGAACTCACCCGTCGCCGACAACAGCACCGTGCCCGGCGCGGGCGACGGCTCGCGGACCACCCACGCGGTCCCCGACGGCGTTCGGTACGTCCGCCCCTCGCGGCGGTCGCGCGGGGCCTCCGCGGACTGCGTCGGGGGACGGTTCTTCCGGGCCATCACGGCGCCTCTTTCGTCACCCGCTGCCGACGGTACGGCTGTACCGGGAGGCACGTCAGCGCGTCTCCACCGGGCGACTGCCCCCATCCGGACCCGGCATGCCGTCCGCGCCGGGGGACGAGGACCGAACGGGGCGGAAGACAGGGCCGAACGGGGCGGAAGGAGGGGGCCGAACGGTGCCGCCGGGGCGGCGGGGAGGTGCTGCGGCTCAGTCCCGCGCGCCGCCCCCGAACGCCCCCAGGATCCGCTCCGCCGCCAGCGTCGCCGTCAGCTCGCCGTCCCGGACCAACCGCTCCACCTCCGGGGCGAGGGCCCGCACCGCCGGATCGGCGTGCAGCCGGCCGAGGAGCTCGTCGCGGACCATCGTCCAGGCCCAGTCGACCTGCTGCTCCCGGCGCCGGGCGGACAGCCGGCCGGTGGCGTCGAGGCGGGTCCGGTGCTGTTCGAGCCGGTCCCACACGGTGTCCAGGCCGGTCGACTCGCGGGCGCTGCAGCTGAGCACCGGCGGCGTCCACACCGCGTCCGTGCCGTGCATGAGCCGCAGCGCGCCCGACAGCTCGCGCGCCGCCGCGCGGGCGTCCGTGGTGTGCGGGCCGTCCGCCTTGTTCACGGCGACGACGTCCGCCAGCTCCAGGACGCCCTTCTTGATGCCCTGCAGCTGGTCGCCGGTGCGCGCGAGGGTCAGCAGCAGGAACGAGTCGACCATGTTCGCGACGGCCGTCTCCGACTGCCCGACGCCGACCGTCTCCACCAGGATCACGTCGTACCCGGCGGCCTCCATCACCACGATCGACTCGCGGGTCGCCTTGGCCACGCCGCCCAGCGTCCCCGCGCTCGGGGAGGGCCGGACGAACGCCGCCGGGTCCACCGCGAGCCGTTCCATCCGCGTCTTGTCGCCGAGGATCGAGCCGCCGGTACGCGTCGACGACGGATCCACGGCGAGGACCGCGACCCGGTGCCCCAGGCCCGTCAGCATCGTGCCGAACGCGTCGATGAAGGTGGACTTGCCCACCCCCGGCACCCCGCTGATCCCGATCCGCCGCGCCCGGCCGCTGTGCGGCAGCAGCCGGGTCAGCAGCTCCTGGGCGAGCACCCGGTGGTCGGGCCGGGTGGACTCCACGAGGGTGATGGCGCGCGCCACGAGGGCGCGCCTGCCGTCCCGTACGCCCTTCGCGTACGTGTCGATGTCGATCGCCATGGGATCAGAGGCCGTGCCCCGCGGGGTGCCCGAGCTCCGCCGACAGGCGCCGCACCAGGTCCGCCGCCGCGTCGGGGATCACGGTGCCGGGCGGGAAGACCGCCGCGGCGCCCATCTCCAGGAGGACCGGCACGTCCTGGGGCGGGATGACCCCGCCGACCACGATCATGATGTCCTCGCGGCCCTCCGCGGCCAGCTCCTCCCGTAGCGCGGGCACGAGCGTGAGGTGGCCCGCCGCCAGCGACGAGACACCCACGATGTGCACGTCCGCCTCGACGGCCTGCCGGGCGACCTCCGCGGGGGTCTGGAAGAGCGGGCCGACGTCGACGTCGAAGCCCAGGTCGGCGAAGGCGGTCGCGATCACCTTCTGGCCGCGGTCGTGGCCGTCCTGGCCCATCTTGGCCACCAGGATGCGCGGACGGCGGCCCTCGGCCTCCTCGAAGGCGTCGACCAGGGCGCGGGTGCCGTCCACGGACGGGGACTCGCCTGCTTCGTTGCGGTACACGCCGGAGATCGTACGGATCTGGCCCGCGTGCCGTCCGTACACCTTCTCCAGGGCGTCCGAGATCTCGCCGACCGTCGCCTTCGCACGGGCCGCGCGGACCGCGAGCTCCAGCAGGTTGCCCTCGCCGCCGGCGGCCCGGGTGAGGTCGTCCAGCGCGTCCCGGCAGGCCCGCTCGTCGCGCTCCTCGCGCAGCCGGCGCAGCTTCTCGATCTGCTGGGCCCGCACCGAGGAGTTGTCGACCTTCAGGACCTCGATCTGCTCGTCGCCGTCCACCCGGTACTTGTTCACGCCGATCACCGGCTGGCGGCCCGAGTCGATCCGCGCCTGGGTCCGGGCCGCGGCCTCCTCGACGCGCAGCTTCGGGATGCCCGCGTCGATGGCCTGCGCCATGCCGCCGGCCGCCTCGACCTCCTGGATGTGCTGCCAGGCCCGGCGCGCCAGGTCGTAGGTGAGCCGCTCCACGTACGCGCTGCCGCCCCACGGGTCGATGACCCGGGTGGTGCCCGACTCCTGCTGGAGCAGCAGCTGCGTGTTGCGGGCGATGCGCGCCGAGAAGTCCGTCGGCAGCGCCAGCGCCTCGTCCAGGGCGTTGGTGTGCAGGGACTGGGTGTGCCCCTGGGTGGCCGCCATCGCCTCCACACAGGTGCGGGTGACGTTGTTGAAGACGTCCTGCGCGGTCAGCGACCAGCCGGAGGTCTGCGAATGGGTGCGGAGCGACAGCGACTTGGCGTTCTTCGGGTCGAACTCCTTCACCAGCTTCGCCCACAGCAGGCGGGCCGCGCGCAGCTTGGCGACCTCCATGAAGAAGTTCATGCCGATCGCCCAGAAGAACGAGAGCCGCGGCGCGAACGCGTCCACGTCGAGCCCCGCCTCACGGCCCGCCCGCAGGTACTCGACGCCGTCCGCCAGCGTGTACGCCAGCTCCAGGTCGGCCGTCGCACCCGCCTCCTGGATGTGGTAGCCGGAGATCGAGATGGAGTTGTAGCGGGGCATGTTCCGGGACGTGAAGGCGAAGATGTCGGAGATGATCCGCATCGACGGCTTCGGCGGGTAGATGTAGGTGTTGCGGACCATGAACTCCTTGAGGATGTCGTTCTGGATGGTCCCCGTCAGCTTCTCGGCCGGCACCCCCTGCTCCTCGGCCGCCACGATGTACAGCGCCAGCACGGGCAGCACCGCGCCGTTCATCGTCATCGACACCGACATCCGGTCCAGCGGGATGCCGTCGAAGAGCTGTCGCATGTCGTAGATCGAGTCGATGGCCACGCCCGCCATGCCGACGTCGCCGGTGACCCGCGGGTGATCGCTGTCGTAGCCGCGGTGCGTCGGCAGGTCGAAGGCGACCGACAGGCCCTTCTGCCCGGCGGCCAGGTTGCGCCGGTAGAAGGCGTTGGACTCCTCGGCGGTGGAGAAGCCCGCGTACTGCCGGATCGTCCACGGCTGGTTGACGTACATCGTCGGGTACGGGCCGCGCAGGTACGGCGCGACGCCCGGGTACGTGCCGAGGAAGTCGACGTCCGCCAGGTCACGCCCGGTGTACAGCGGCTTCACGCCGATGCCCTCGGGCGTCTCCCACAGCAGGTCGTCCCCGCCGGAGGCCCGCTTGAGGGCGGCGCGCCACTCCTCGGCGCTCCCGGCGGGCGAGGGGGATCCCAGGCCGATCCCGGTGAAGTCGGGGATTCCCATCAGGAGGACACTCCCATGCGGTCGAGGGTGGCGGAGAGCACGGCGACCGCGTCGCACCCCGCGAAGACGAACGTGTCGACACCGGCGTACGCGCCGGGCCGCCCGGCCAGGGACACGTGCCCGGCACCGGCAGCGCGCAGCGCGGCGGCTTCGGACCCGGCCCGCTCCTCGTAGAGGGCGTCGCTGGAGCACAGGCAGGCCTCGGCGGCGCCGCTGTCCGCGAAGGAGCCCTCGGTGACGGGCTCGATGCCGCCCGCCTGGAACAGGTTCGCGGCGAACGTGAGCCGCGCGGTGTGCGCGGCGGCCGGCCCGAGCGCCGCCAGGAAGACCTTCGGCCGGGCCCCGGTCGCCGCGAGATGCGCGTCGGACCGGGCCCGCAGCGCCTCGAACGCCTCGTCGCGCCGCACCCGCGGCAGGCCGCCGACCGGCTCGGCGGGGGCGGGCGCGCGCACCACGGGCTTCTCGCCGAGGTGCGGGAACTCGCTGACGCCGGTGACGGGTTCGCGGCGCTCGGCCAGCGCCCTGGAACGCTCGGCCCAGGTGGCGGCCAGGTCCCGGCTGAGCCGGCCCGAGCGCAGCACCGCCGCCTGGCCGCCGTCGCGCTCGATGCCCTGGAAGAACTCCCACGCCGCGTGCGCGAGTTCGTCGGTCAGCGACTCCACGTACCAGGAGCCGCCCGCCGGGTCGATCACCCGGGCCAGGTGCGACTCCTCGATGAGGATCGTCGACGTGTTCCGCGCGATCCGGCGCGCGAAGGCGTCCGGCAGACCGAGGGCGTGGTCGAAGGGGAGCACCGTGACGGAGTCGGCGCCGCCGACGCCGGCCGCCAGGGTGGCGAGCGTCGTCCGCAGCATGTTCACCCACGGGTCGCGGCCCGTCATCATCACCGACGAGGTCACCGCGTGCTGCGGCTGCGCCCCGGCCGCCGGAGCCCCGCAGGCCTCCGCGACCCGCGCCCACAGCCGCCGCGCGGCGCGCAGCTTGGCGATCGTCAGGAACTGGTCGGCGGTGGCCGCGTAGCGGAACTCCAGCTGCCCGAGGGCCTGCTCGACCGTCAGCCCGCCCGCGGTGAGCGCCCGCAGATAGGCGACGCCGGTGGCGAGCGAGGCGCCCAGCTCCTGCGCGGCGGAGCCGCCGGCCTCGTGGTACGGCAGGGCGTCCACGGTCAGCGCGCGCAGCCCCGGGTAGGACTCGGCGCACAGCCGGGTGAGGGCGACCGTGGCGGGGAAGCCGTCGCCGTCGTACGCGGAGCCCGTGCGGGCCTCGGTGCCCAGCGGGTCGGCGCCCAGGTTGCCGAGGGCGGCCTCGGGCGCGATGCCGCGCCGCGCGTAGACGTCGAGGAGCTCGGCCGCGGCCGTCGGGGTCTCCGCCCCGGCGTCCAGGACGACGGGGGCGAGGTCGAGGTACACGTCCTTGAGGACCCGGTCGAGTTCGCCGGCCGGGATGCCGTCGGGGCCCACGGCCAGCCACAGCGAAGTGACGCCGTTCTCCAGGTCGGTGAGGACCGCCTCGGGGTCGGCCACGGTGTGCCGCTGGCGTACGTCCCAGCCGTTCGCCGTGTTGCCCTCGGCGCGGCCGGACCGGACGAAGGGAGCGAACCCGGGCAACCCGGCGTCGGGCGCGGAGGCGGAGCCGTCCGCCGGCCCGTCCGCCGTGTACAGGGGGCGGGCCCGCAGGCCGTCCTCGAGCGCGGTGGACAGGACGTCCTCGGCCTCGGTGTCCGGAACGTCCTTGCCCGACCTGCTCAGTACGCCCGCCACGAGGCGCTGCCACTGCGCATGGGTCGCTGCGGGGAATTCGGCGGCCAGCGAAAGGCCGTCGTCAGGCAGCACAGTCATGCTCGGATGCTAGGTCAGCTTCACAAAGGAGCGCAGGGTGATCCGCTGTGACCTTGACCTCCCCTGATCGGCCTTGAACGGCGGGCCGCATCCGTGCTGGCCACCCCGCGCACCGGCCCGCGGACCAGGGGTCACGTCACCCGCCGGCGTCGCGGTCGTCGTCCCCGTCGGTGCCTCCGGCGTCCCCGCCGGCGTGCCGGTCGCGCTTCCCGTCGAGCTCCTCGTCCAGGGCGATGGCCGCCGAGATCAACGCGAGGTGCGTGAACGCCTGCGGGAAGTTGCCCAGTTGCTCGCCCGACGGACCGATCTCCTCCGCGAAGAGCCCGACGTGGTTCGCGTACGTCAGCATCTTGTCGAAGGAGTACCGCGCCTCGTCGAGCCGCCCGGCCCGCGCGAGCGCCCCCACGTACAGGAAGCTGCACAGCGAGAAGGTGCCCTCGCTGCCGCGCAGCCCGTCGGGCGACGCGGCCGGGTCGTACCGGTAGACGAGGCTGTCGGTGACGAGCTCGGCCCCCATCGCGTCGAGCGTCGACAGCCAGCGCGGGTCCGACGGCCCGATGAACCCGACCGCCGGCATCAGCAGCAGCGAGGCGTCGAGGACCTCGCTCCCGTAGTGCTGCACGAAGGCACGCCGGTCCGGGCTCCAGCCGCGCTCCATCACCTGACGCAGGATGGCGTCGCGGGACGCCGTCCATCCCGCCAGGTCGGCGGGCCGGGCGAAACGGGTGGCCAGCCGGATGCCCCGGTCGAAGGCGGTCCAGCACATCACCCGGCTGTACGTGAAGTCCTGCCGCCCGCCACGGGTCTCCCAGATGCCCTCGTCGGGCCGGTCCCAGTGGGCGGCCAGCCAGTCCAGCACCCCCGACACCGCGACCCAGCCGTCCCAGCCGATCCGCCGCGCCGCGGACCCGCCCTCGCGGGCCAGGCCGAAGACCGCCTCGCCGTAGATGTCGAGCTGGAGCTGACCGGCCGCCCCGTTGCCCCGGCGCACCGGGGCGGAGCCGCGATAGCCCTCCAGGTGGTCGAGGGTCTCCTCGGTGAGGTACGGATCCCCGTCGACCCGGTACATGATCTGCAAGGGCTCGCCGGTCACCGTCCGCTGCTCGCTCAGCCGCGCGCCGAGCCACAGCCGGAACGCGTCCGCCTCCTCCTCGAAACCCAGATCGAGCAGCGCGTGCACCGACAGCGAGCCGTCCCGCACCCAGGTGTAGCGGTAGTCCCAGTTCCGCTCGCCGCCGACCTGCTCCGGCAGGCCCATGGTGGCCGCCGCGACCGGGGCGCCCGTCGGCGCGTACGTGAGCAGCTTGAGCGTGATCGCCGACCGGTTGACGGCCGCCTGCCACCGCCCCCGGTAGCGGCTGCGCCGGATCCAGCGGTGCCAGAAGTCGCGGGTCCGCCGGAACTCCGCCGTCAGCGACGCCCGGTCGACCGGCGCCGGAGCCGCGCCGCCCGCCTCGTCCACGGTCAGCACCACCGCCGCCGCCTGCCCCTGCTCCAGCTCCACCTCCGCGCGCACGTCCCGCCCGTCGCGCCGCAGCTCGACCGGACCCGCGCCCTGGAGCACCGCCTGGAGCCCCGCCCCCACGAAGGTGGCCGTGTCCGAGCCGTCGAGGCTCAGCTCGTGCTCGGCCCGGCCGTAGTCGAACCGGGGCCGGCACTCCACGGAGAACCGGACCCGGCCCCGTGCCACCCTCAGCACCCGGACCAGCCGGTGCCGGCCCGTCGCCGTCTCCGGCCGGTCCAGCGGCATGAAGTCGGCGACCTCGCCGACGCCGTCGGCGGTGAGGAAACGGGTCACGAGGATCGCGGTGTCGGCGAAGTACAGCTGCCGCGTGGTGACGTCGGGGGCGTCGACGGTCACCGCGAAGTATCCGCCGCGCTCGTGGTCGAGGAGGGCGGCGAACACGCTCGGCGCGTCGAAGCGCGGCGAGCAGAACCAGTCGACCACCCCGTCGGAGGAGACCAGGGCCGCGGTCTGGAGGTCACCGACGAGTCCGTGGTCGGCGATGGGTGGATAGCGGCGCACCGGGCACACGGGACCTCCTCGGCCGGGAACGGACGCCGGTGCGGACCCCGCTCCGACGACCCCGACGTTGCCCCGAGCCTCGTGGCGATCCGCGGGCACGACCACGCGGGGTCGGCCGAACGGGTGAAGCCGCCCCGGCCCGCCGCCCCGCCCCTAGCCCAGCGGCTCGCTCAACTCGATCGCACGCAGGGCCGCCGCCAGGGCCTGCGCGTCGCCGACGTCGAGGGCCGTGTCCGTCAGCTTGACGACGTGCTCGTCGCCGTGGGCCAGGGCACGTTCCATGACCTCCTCGGCGGTGAGGGTGCCCGGTGGGACGTACGCGACGGGGGCGTCCGGCGCGTACATGGCGGTCACCGCCGCCGAGGCGGTCCAGGCGGCCCGCAGGCTCGGCACCCACAGCGTGCGGGGGAGGGCCGGCAGGGCGCGCAGCACCGCGTTGGGTGCCGTCGCCGCGTGGACCAGCATCGTCTCCTCGCCGTGGCCGTGGGTGGCGTACCGGTGGGTGGCCGCCCGCACGAGCTCGGCGAGCAGCGCCCGCGCCTCCTCCGGGTCCGTCACCCCGGCCGCCCACACCGGCAGGCCCGTGACCCGGCCGAGCCGGTCGGGGAAGCCGCCGTCCCGCTCCGCGACCGGCCCGACCGCGTCGAGGGCCGCCGCCGCCCGCTCGGCGCCGGGCAGCGGCACGAGCCCCTCGACGGGGCGGTGCCGGGCGGCCCAGTAGCCGAGGCCGTGCGCGAGCTCGGCGAGCCGCGGCCCGGTGGCCTCGCCCGCGAGCAGGGTGCGCACGGCGTGCCCGACCCGGATCACGGGGTGCGTGGAGCCTCCGTACATCCCCGGCAGCAGCCGCGGCCACCACACGGCGAGCACCTCGCGCCAGGGACGCTCGGCGATCGCGCGCTCGAAGTACCCGATCCAGTCGGCCGCGCGCCGCGGATCCCCCAGCGCGCCCCGCCAGTCGGCGTCCGTGACCGCCGCGACGCCGGCCGGGAACTCCTCCAGCTTGGCCGCGTACCGGTCGAGCCAGCGGTGCACCGCGCCCGCCTGCCCACGCGCGGCGAGCGCCTCCACGGCCATCGGCGCGTGGTTGGTGAGCCGCCCGAGCCGCTCGGGCCCGCAGGAGTGCAGTCGCCGGAGGGCCTCGTCGAGCGTGCCTGTCGCATCCATGAGGGGCACGGTAGGCGGCCGGGCGCGGCCCGCGTATCGGGCTGGGGAGGAGGACCGGACCTAGGGCGCGTCTTAGGACCGGGGGTGGTCCGCACCGCGTCCTCCCGGTCGACTCCGGTGGGACGCCGGGTGGCGCGTCAGTACGATGGGCGGCCGGGTCGGGGAGCGGTGAGGCGGAGGTCGGCAGGATGGCGGGTGTGCCGCGGAGGCGTGGGCAGGGCGAGCTGGAGACGCTGGTGCTCGCCGCGCTGAGGGCCGCGGACGGGCCGGTCACCGCGGGCTGGGTGCAGGAGCGGCTCGGCGGCGGCCTCGCGTACACCACCGTGATCACGATCCTGACGCGCCTGCACGCGAAGGGCGCCGTCGCGCGGGAGCGGGCGGGCCGGTCGTTCGAGTGGACGCCGGTCGCGGACGAGGCGGGTCTCGCCGCGCTGCGGATGCGCCGGGTCCTGGACGGCGAGTCCGACCGCGAGGCGGTGCTCGCCCGTTTCGTGACGGGCCTGTCGTCGGCGGAGGAGCAGCTGGTGCGGGACCTCCTGGCGCAGGCCGGGGAGGACGGGGAGGACTGACGCCATGGGGGTCTTCGTCTTCCTGCCGCTCGTCCTCCCGCTGACCGCGTGGCCGGTCGCGCGGCTCGCCGAACAGCACCTGCACCCGCGCACCGCGACCCGGATGCTGACCGCCGTCGCCGCGGTCCTCGCGCTGTGCAGCACGCTGTGCCTGGGGCTCCTCATGGTCGTCGGCACGGCCCAGCTGCCGGGCAACCCGCTGCCGGACGCCTGGTCCGATCCGGAGGTGCGGGCGGCGGTGCCGTACGACGAGGTGGCCGGCCGGCTCGCGATCCCGGCACTCCTCGCCGTGCTCGGTGCCTGCGGCTGGACGCTGCTGCGGCACCGGCGGGTACGGCGGCGGGCGGAACGCGCCCTCGCCCCGCTGCCCGCCCGCGCCGTCGCGGTGCTGCCGGACGACGTCCCGTACGCGTACGCGCTGCCGGGCGGGCGCCGGGACCGGGTGGTCGTCAGCCGGGGGATGCTGGCGCGGCTGACGTCACGGGAGCGCCGGGCGCTCTTCGCCCACGAGCGGGCCCATCTGGAGGGCCGCCACCACCGTTTCCTCCTCGTCGTCCGGGTGGCGGCGCGGGCCAACCCGTTCCTGCGGCCGCTGTGCACGGCCGTCGGTTACACCGCCGAGCGGTGGGCCGACGAGGAGGCCGCGGCGCGGGTCGGCAGCCGCCGGGTGGTCGCCCGCGCCATCGGCAAGTCCGCCCTGGTGTCGGCGGGGACGCCGGTGCCGACCCTCGCCGGCTTCGCCGCCGCGGGCCCGGTCCCGCGGCGGGTGGCCGCGCTGCTCGCCCCGGCGCCGGTCGCCCGGGCCTGGCCGCGGGTGGGCACGGCGACGGGGATGGCGACCTGGGGCGCGGCCGTGGGGACCGCCGCGTCCGCCGTCTCGTCGGCGAACTCGGCCGTCACGCTCTACGCGATCCTCCACACGGCCGCACCGCTCTGACCGTCCGCGAGGGCTCCGTCAGCTGATCGCCAGCGGGATCCCCGGGGCGAGTGCGGCCGCGATGCGCTCGGCGACGACCTCGGCCTGGTTGCCGTCCGGCGTGGTCGCCGTCTTCGTCGCGGACACGGCGAGCGCGAGCCGTTTGGACGGCAGGTACGCCTGGATCGCCGCGTACCCCGAGAACGACGGGTTCTGCAGGATCCACCCGTTGACGACGATGACGCCGAGGCCGAAGTGCTTGGCCTGCGTCTGCTTCAGGCAGATGGTGGCCGGGCAGCGGGCGGTGCCGCCGCCGAGGCCGACCGTGCCCGGGTTCAGCAGGGTGCGGTACGCGCGGGGCGAGAGCAGCTCGCCGCTGCCGATGCCCTCGGCGGAACGGGCCAGGTCGCAGATGTGGGTGGTGATGACCGCGCCGGGCGCCGTGGTCCACGACGGGTTCCAGAAGGTGGACTCCTCGTAGAAGCCGCGGTCGGAGGTGAAGGCGTGCAGCACCCGCTGCGGGATGTCGGGCGTGAAGCCGGGCCGGGTGTCGCGCAGCCCCAGCGGGCCGGTGACCCGCTGCTTCACGAAGTCCTGGATCGGCATGCCGGTGATCTTCTCCAGGGCGGAGACGAGCAGCAGGTAGTTGGCGTGCGAGTAGCTCCAGTTGGTACCCGGCTCGTACCAGAAGGAGTGGCTGTACGGGTAGGCGAGCAGCTGCTCCGGGGTCCACTGGCGGAACGGGTGCGGCACCAACTCCTTGAGGAAGGCCGGGTCGGTGACGTAGTCGTGCAGTCCGGAGGTGTTGTTCGCGAGCATCCGCAGGGTGATCTCGTGCGCCTTGGGCACGTCGGGAAGCCACCGGTCCACGGTGTCGTCCAGGCTCACCCTGTGTTCCTGGACCAGCTGGAGCAGGGCCGTGCCGATGTGCGCGAAGGCGACCGAGCCGGCCCGGAAGTGCATGTCCGGCTCGGCGGGCACGCCGGTCATCGACTCGCCGAGCGCGTCGGTGAGGACCTCGCGCCCGTCGCGGGTGACCTTCACCTCCACGGAGTTCAGCCGCAGGTCCGCCTTGGCCTTGCGGGTGATGTCGAGGACCCGCCGGGCCTGCGCGTCGAGCGGCCGCTGGGTCCGCACGCACGACCGGTCCCCGTGGCCCCCCGCCCCGCGGGCGGAGGCGGGCACGGCGGCGGAGGTCTGGGACACGACGGCGAGGAGCGCGGCGCAGAGGGCCGCGCGAAGGGTGGTGCGTCTCATGCCCGCACTATCTCCGCGCCCACGCGCCCGCCCCGTCCGCAACTCCGGCGGACACTCCGCACGGGGGGTGGGGACGCGCCCGTGTGGGGCAAGGCGGGCAAGGGAGGCAAGGGGGCGGCCGTGGACCCGGTCCTCGTTCGGGGGTCGGCTCCGCCCCTCACGCGGGGTCGGCTCCGCCCCTCACGCCCCCGCGGCGTCCAGGCGTGCGAGCTGCTCGGCCGAGAGGCCGAGGTCCAGGGCCGGGAGGGACGCCTCGAACTGGGCCAGGGTGCGGGGGCCGATCAGCGGGATCGCCCGGGGCGAGGTCTGGTGCAGGAGCCAGGACAGGACCAGCTGGTTGGGGGTCACGCCCGTCTCGGCGGCCAGGCCGGCGAGCGCTTCGAGCCTCGCGTCGGCGTCGGGACCGGCGTACCGCTCCATCATCCAGTGGTCCCGGCGCTTGGCCGGGTCGTCGTAGATGCCGCGCAGGATCGGCGAGTACGCGACGAGGCTCAGCTCCTCGTGGGCGCGCAGGTAGTCCAGCTGCTCGTGGTCGACGACCGAGGCGACGTCGAGGCCGGTGCGGGGCCGCAGGTAGGAGTGCTGCTGCTGGAGGGCGACCGGGGCGGGCCAGCCGTGGCGTTCGCACAGGCCGCGGATGCGCTCCATGCGCCAGGTCCGGACGTTGGACCAGCCGATGTAGCGCGCCTTGCCGGACCGTACGATCCCGGCCAGCGCCTCCAGGGTCTCCTCCAGCGGCGTCGCCCGGTCGTCCACGTGGACGTAGAGCAGGTCCACGTGGTCGGTGCGCAGGCGGCGCAGGCTGTCGTCGATCGAGGTGTTCAGGGTCGTCGCCCCGGCGCCGTCGAAGCGGGCCCGGCTCCAGTCCGCCCCGCCCCCCGGGAGCCGTGCCTCGTCCGCGTTGAGGACGAGCCCCGCCGCCTTCGTCGCCAGGAACACCCGGTCCCGGCGCCCGCCGCGGGCCGACCAGCGCCCGAGGAGCTCCTCGCTCTCGCCCCCGTTGCTGCCCGGACGGTCCCACCAGCAGTAGCAGTTGGCGGTGTCGAGGAAGGTGCCGCCCGCCTCGGTGAACCGGTCGAGCATGGCGACCGACGTCGCCTCGTCCGTCGTCGTGCCCATCAGCATGCAGCCGAGGCCGACCTGGCTGACGCGTTCCCCGGTGCGGCCCAGTTCGACGTGCTTCATGGAACTCCCCCTCGTGATCGGCCCGTTCGCCGGTCGCACACGCTAGGCGTTGGAGTGCACGCGAAGGCAAGCCGTGCCGCGCGGGGGTGTTCTCAGTCCGTCGGGCCGGACAGCGGGGCCAGGTCCGGCTCGACCCAGGAGGTCCTCGCGGTGTCGCCGGCCAGCGTCTCCCGCCGGTAGTGGCGGTGGAGCAGGGCCGCGTCGAACAGCTCGGGGTGGCGGACGGCGAAGGGGTCGAAGCCGTCGGCGGCGTCCGCCTCCCCGTCGGCGGCCGCCCGCAGGCCCACCAGCTCGACCCACGCCCGGGTCATCGTCACGTGGAACTTCTGCGGCGCCCCCGCAGCGGTCGCCGTGCGGTCGATGCCCGTGCCGACCAGGTCCACGGCCGCGGCGGTGCCGTACGCCCGTGCCGCCCGCCAGGCCAGCTCGACGTGCTGCCGGTGCCCGAAGCGGTCGGCCCCGGCCATGACCTCCCGCATCAGCGCGGCGAAGGCCTCGGCGGGGAGGGGCCCGGCGGGGGTGCCGGTGCGGTCGGCGGGGGTGCCGGCGGGGTCGGCGGCGGGGGTGCTCATGCGGGAGGCCTTCGGGGGAGGGGAGGCGGGGAGGGGGGCAGCGGACGCTGCGGCTCCGCATCGTACGTATCGGGCGCATCCGGCGGCAAAGGGGGCCCGTGGGCAGCGGGCGGCACCCGTCCGCCGGCCACGGGCCGCCGTGCACGTGGGTGAAGAGGCGGCCCGGCTGGGTCCGGTGATCGGGTGGCGCCGTATCGCCCACGAGCGCGGCCACGACGTGCGGTTGAAGGAGTTGACGCTCCTCGGCGTCCTCACCGTCCCCGCCGCGTTGAGCGCCGCCACCGTGGCGCTCTGGGGCTCGCTGGCGCTGCTCGGCCCGTAGCCGGTCCGCGGCGGGGTCCGGCGGGCCGGGACGGTCGGCGGCCTTGTCAGGGGTCGGCGGCGGGAGGAGCCTAGACCCGCCGGACGTCGACGCCCTGGTCGGAGAGCGCCTCGACGACGGGGTCGGGGGCGTCGTGGTCGGTGACGAGGATGTCGATGTCGGAGATGGCGCAGACGCGGGCGAAGGCCCGCCTGCCCAGCTTGGTGGAGTCGGTCACGACGATGAGGGTGGCCGCCCGCTCCGCCATGGAGCGGTTGGCGCTCGCCTCGCCCTCGTCGTGCGTGGAGGCGCCGAAGTCGGGGTCGACCGCGTCGATGCCGAGGATCGCGTAGTCCAGCGAGAGGCCCTGGAGCGTCGCCGCCGCGAGCGGACCGGTGAGCTCGTAGGACTGCGGGCGGGCGACCCCGCCGGTCACGACCGTCTTCACGTACGGGCGGACGGCGAGCTCGTTGGCGATGTTCACGGCGTTGGTGACGATGGTCAGCGCCGGGCCGCCGGAGTGCGCCGCGAGGTCGCCGCGGGTCGCCAGTTCGCGCGCGACCTCCGAGGTGGTCGTGCCGCCGTTGAGCCCGACGATCGCGCCCGGCGGGACGAGCGCCGCGGCCGCGCGGGCGATGCGCTGTTTCTCGTCGGCCTTGCGGGCGGTCTTGTAGCGCAGCGGGAGGTCGTAGGTGACCCCGCTGAGGACGGCGCCGCCCCGGGTACGGGTGAGCAACTGCTGGCGCGCGAGCTCCTCCAGGTCGCGGCGGACCGTGGCGGGGGAGACGCCGAGCAGTTCGGCCGCCTCGCCGACCTCGATGCTGCCCTTCTCGCCCAGCGCGTCGAGCAGCCGCGTCCAGCGCTCGTGCGTGCTCATCACCGTTCTCCTCGCCTCGTGACCTCGGGGGCCGAGCGTAACGCCCCTTCGCCTCCACATGAGCATTCCTTGCACGTGCTTGCTCAAAGTTGCGCGCAGACTCTATAAAGGAGCCAACTTCAATCATCATCGGTTCGGGGAGGCGCCGCCATGAGTCATGTCGACACGGAGATAGCCAGCCAGCCCGCCTGTTGGCGCCGCGCACTGGACACCAAGCCCGCCGGTCTGCCCGCCGACGGCGAGCGCGTCGCCGTCGTCGGCTGCGGCACCTCCCTCTACATCGCCCAGGCGTACGCCGTGCTGCGCGAAGCCGCCGGCCTCGGCGAGACCGACGCCTTCGCCGCCTCCGAGTACCCGGCGCACCGTGCCTACGACCGGGTCGTCGCCATCACCCGCTCCGGCACCACGACCGAGGTCCTCGCCGCCCTGGCCCGGGTCCCCGAGGGCACCCCGACCGTCGCGCTCACCGGAGACCTCGACACCCCCGTCGTCCGGGCCGCCGGCACCGTCGTCGACCTGTCCTTCGCCGACGAGCGGTCGGTCGTGCAGACCCGCTTCGCCACCACCGCCCTCGTCCTGCTGCGTGCCGCCCTCGGCCTCGTACCGGACGACCTCGTCGAGCAGGCCGAACGGGCCGTCGCCGAACCGCTGCCCGAAGCCGCCGTGGAATCGGGGCAGTTCACCTTCCTCGGCACCGGCTGGACCATCGGCCTCGCCAACGAGGCCGCGCTGAAGCTGCGCGAGGCCGCCGGGGCCTGGACCGAGTCGTACGCGGCGATGGAGTACCGGCACGGCCCGATCAGCGTCACCGGACCCACCAGCACCGTCTGGTTCTTCGGCGCGCCGCCCGCCGGGCTCCTCGGCCAGATCGCCCCGACCGGCGCGTACGCCTCCGTCTCCGACGCCGACCCCCTCGCCGACCTCATCCGCGCCCAGCGTCTCGCCGTCACCCTCGCGACCCGCCGCGGCCTCGACCCCGACCAGCCCGAGGGCCTGACCCGCTCGATCGTGCTGGCCGACTCCTGAGCGGGACCGGCCGACCCCTGACCCCGGCCGGGCGGTCCCTGACCCCGCCCGGCCGGTGACCCGGCTCCCCGCCGCCGGCCCCTTCCGGCGGCGGGGACGCACGGCCCGCATCCGCCCTCCGCCCTCCGCGCTCCGCCCTCCGTACGCGCACCCGCATCCAGCCGACCAAGGAGCAGAACCGTCATGCCCCTCGTAGGAACCGGCGACGTCGTCGGACCGGCCGCGGCCGCCGGTCGTGGCGTCGGCGCCTTCAACGTCATCCAGCTCGAACACGCCCAGGCGATCGTGGCCGGTGCGGAAGCCGCCGGCACCCCGGTGATCCTCCAGGTCAGCGAGAACACCGCCCGCTACCACGGCGCCCTCGCCGCGATCGGCACCGCGACCCTGGCCGTCGCCCGGGCCGCCGGGGTCCCCGTCGCCGTCCACCTCGACCACGCGACCTCCGCCGGACTCGTCGAGGAGGCCGTCGCGCTCGGCTTCTCCTCCGTCATGTACGACGCCTCCACGCTGCCGTACGAGGAGAACCTCGCCGCCACCGAGCGGGTGCGGGCCCTGTGCCACGCCGCCGGGGTGTGGGTCGAGGCCGAACTCGGCGAGGTCGGCGGCAAGGACGGCGTCCACGCCCCGGGCGCCCGCACCGACCCGGCCGAGGCCGCGGACTTCGTCGCCGCCACCGGTGTGGACGCCCTCGCGGTGGCCGTCGGCACCTCGCACGCCATGGCCACCCGGGACGCCGCCCTCGACTTCGACCTCATCGCGGCCCTGCGCGCGCGGCTGCCCGTGCCGCTGGTGCTGCACGGCTCGTCGGGCGTCGGCGACGAGGACCTGGCCACCGCCGTCGCCCACGGCATGACGAAGGTCAACATCGCCACCCACCTGAACCGCGTCTTCACCCGCGCCGCCCGCGAAGTCCTCGACGCGGACCGGGCGCTGGCCGACACCCGCCGCTACCTCGGCGCGGGGCGGACGGCGATGACCCACGAGGTCACCAGGCTGCTGGGGATCCTCGACGCGCGGGCGGGGAGCATCGCCTGACGGCACGGCACGGCACGGCATGCACGGCACGGGCAAGGCGGCGGGCCGTCGCCGGGGGCGGCTTCGGCTCCCGCCGCCGGTGGCGAGCTCGACCTCGACCGCGTACCGGACGCCGATGGCTGCCTCCGGTCAGGCGCCGGTGGGGTCCTTCGGCCTCGGCCGCGTGCCCGACACCGGTGGCGGCCTCCCGTCAGGCGCCGGTGGCGACCTCGGCTCCCCCGTCGGCCGCCGCCGCGCCGAACCACCGCTCCAGCCGCGCCTCCAGCTCCCCCTGCTCCTCGCCGACCCAGGCCACGTGCCCGTC
The DNA here is from genome assembly GCF_036240795.1 of Streptomyces sp. NBC_01268. Taxonomy (NCBI): domain Bacteria; kingdom Bacillati; phylum Actinomycetota; class Actinomycetes; order Kitasatosporales; family Streptomycetaceae; genus Streptomyces; species Streptomyces sp. NBC_01268. The sequence goes on from NZ_CP108454.1 coordinate 6,661,614, forward strand.
CGGCCGCAGCAGCACCGCGGGGGTGCCGGGCACGTCGCCGGAGCCCTCGAAGACGTCGGCGTCGGCGGCGTCGACGAAGTCCTCGACCCGGTCGACCCGGTCCGCCCAGCCCGCCACCGAGAGCCGGCCGGTCTGGTCGAGCAGCAGCCCGCGACCGGCGTGCATCAGCCCGTACAGGCGTCCCCGCTTCAGCGCGACGTCCCGCATGCGCCGGCCGACGAGCCGGTGGGTGTCGCCGAAGTCGTAGCGGACGTCGATCGCGGTCACCATCCCGGTCATGTACCGGTTCACCTCGTCGAAGTCCATCAGCCGCGACAGCAGCGCCCGCAGCGCGGCCGCACCCGGGTCCTCCGTCCCCATCAGCGTGATCTGCGCGCGGGTGTTGTCGAGGACGGCCGCGCCCACCGGGTGCCGCTCGGCGTGGTAGCTGTCGAGGAGGCCCGCCGGCGCCCGGCCGCCCACCTCGGCGGCCAGTTTCCAGCCGAGGTTGAACGCGTCCTGCACGCCGAGGTTCAGCCCCTGCCCGCCCGTCGGCGGATGGATGTGGGCCGCGTCCCCGGCCAGCAGCACCCGGCCGGACCGGTAGCGCTCGGCCTGCCGGGTGGCGTTCCCGAACCGGGAGAGCCAGCGCGGCGCGTGCGCGCCGAAGTCGGTGCCCGCGTGGGCCCGCAGCTGGCGCCGGAACTCGTCGAGGGTCGTCGGGGCCGCCCGGTCCTCGGCCACGCCGTCGGCGGGCACGACGATGCGGTACAGCCCCGGGTGCCCGTCGATGTCGGGGACGGCCCCGAACCGCAGCTGGGTCCTGCGCACCTCCTCGACGACGCTCATGACCGTCGCCCGGTCCGCGGTCACCTCCATGTCGCCCAGGAGCGTCTCGACCGTCGACGGCTCACCGGGGAAGCCGATGCCGGCCAGCTTGCGCACCGTGCTGCGGCCGCCGTCGCACCCCACGAGATAGCGCGACCGCAGCCGCGTGCCGTCGGCGAGCACGACGTCCACCCCGGTGTCGTCCTGGTCGAGCCCGACCACCTCGTGGCCCCGCCGCAGCTCGGCGCCGAGCGCGACGGCACGCTCTTCGAGCAGCCGCTCGGTCACGTGCTGCGGGGTGGTCAGCCCGTACGGATGCGCCGTGTCCAGGCCTTCCGGCCACGTTTTGTGGATGCCCCCGAAGAATCCGCCGACCCGGAACTTCTCGCTCTCCGCGAGAAAACCGTCGAGCAGCCCGCGCTGGTCCATCACCTCGACGCTCCGTGCGTGCAGCCCGCGCCCCCGGGAATGCCCGAGCCGCTCGGCCGACCTCTCCAGGACGAGCACCCGTACGCCGTGCAGCCGCAGCTCACCGGCCAGCATGAGACCGGTCGGCCCGCCGCCGACCACGATCACGTCCGTCATTTCGGAACACCTACTCATGAGATACGCCATTCCGGCAGCTTCTGGAATCGGCCGCCTATTCTGCGCCTCGTACCGGGCCTTGCCGCAAGCCCCCCTGTGCGCTATATCTTGATAGTGGCAAGGAGTCTGTGACTTCCTTGCCTTTGTCATTTCCCGGACCTCTCCCGGGGAACAGGGGGAGGGACGGCGAGTGGTGCGCGAACGGCTTCGGGCCCGGTTCCGTTACTGGTTCGACGGCACGATGGACCGCGGCACACCCGCCCTGATCAGCTGGCTGGCCCTCGCCTCGCTGCTGCTCATCTCGGTGGCCTCCGCGCTGGTCGTCCTGTTCACCGACACCGACGCCGAGGACAACGGCGGCTGGGCGGGCGTCGCCTGGATGAGCCTCCTGCGCACCCTGGACCCCGGCACCATGGGCGGGGACACGGGCGGCCCGGTCTTCCTCGGCCTGATGCTGGCCGTGACGATCGGCGGCATCTTCATCGTCAGCGCCCTCATCGGTGTGCTCACCACCGGCCTGAACCAGCGGATCAACCAGCTCCGCAAGGGCCGGTCGCAGCTCATGGAGCGCGGCCACACCATCGTGCTCGGCTGGTCGGAGCAGGTGTTCACGGTGGTCGCCGAGCTCGTCGAGGCGAACCAGAGCGAACGCCGCTCGTGCGTGGTGATCCTCGCGGACCGGGACAAGGTCGCCATGGAGGACGCGATCCGCGAGCGCATCCCCGAACCGGGGCGCACCCGGGTCGTGTGCCGCTCCGGCAACCCGCTCGTCCGGGCCGACCTGGAGCTCGTCAGTCCCGACACGGCCAAGTCCATCATGGTGCTGCCGCCGTCCGGCGACGACCGCGACGTGGACGTCATCAAGGTGCTGCTCCTGCTCAACAGCCGTGCGTGGAAGCCCGTGCGCCCCCACGTCGTCGCGGCCGTGCACGACTCGGAGAACCTCGCCGCCGCCCGCCTGGCGGCCGGCGGGACGGCCCTGGTGATCGACGCCGAGGACATCGCGGTCCGCCTCATCGCGCAGGCGCACCGCCAGACCGGCCTGTCCACCGTCTTCAACGAACTGCTCAGCTTCGTCGGCAACGAGTTCTACTTCCGCGACGAACCCTCCCTCGTCGGCGCCACCTACGGGGAGGCCCTCGGCGCCTACGCCCGCGGGGTGCCGGCCGGGCTGCACCGCAGCGACGGCCAGGTCCTGGTCAACCCGCCGATGGACACCGTCATCGCCCCCGGCGACCAGCTGCTCATGGTCGCGGAGGACGACCTCCTGATCCGCCTGGCAGGCGCCCCGGCGCCGGTCGTCGAGGCGGCGATCACGACCGCACCCGTCCAGCCGCCGCACCTCGACCGGACCCTCCTCATCGGCGAGAACTCCCGCACGGCGAAGCTGGTCGCCCTCCTCGACAGCTTCGTCGAACCCGGCTCCACCCTCGACATCGCCGCCCCCCGACGCCCGGAGGCCGCCCTGCACGGGCACCTGGCCCACCTCACCGTCGGGTTCAAGCGCTGCGAGCCGACCCGCAGGTCCTCCCTCGAAGCCCTGGACCTGGGCGGCTACCAGCACATCGTGGTGCTCTCGGACGACACCATCGCCCCCGGCCGGGCCGACGACCGCACCCTCGTCACCCTGCTGCACCTGCGGGACATCGAAGTGGGCCTCGGCGACCCGTACTCGATCGTCACGGAGATGCACGACGACGCCAACCGCGAGGTCGCCCAGGTCACCAAGGCCGACGACTTCATCGTCAGCACCAAGGTGATCAGCCTCCTGCTCACCCAACTCACCGAGAACCGCGCCCTGTACGCGGTCTTCGCCGACCTCTTCGACCCGGAGGGCTCGGAGATCTACCTCAAACCGGCCTGCGACTACGTGGTCCTCGGCGCCGAGGCCGACTTCGCCACCGTCGTCGAGGCCGCCCGCCGACGCGGCGAGACCGCCATCGGCTACCGCCTCGCCCGGCACGCCGAAGCGCCCCCCACCTACGGCATCTTCCTCAACCCGTCCCGCAGGGCCCCGCTCGTCTTCGGGGAGCGGGACGCGGTGGTCGTCTTCGCCGAGAGCTAGGGCGTACCCGCCGGTGACCCTTCCCGCAGGGTCCGGCCCGCCAGGCACGCACGCTCGGCCCGGGGGCCCTCCGCCGGCCGTCAACCGGCGGCCGCCCGGTCACCTGCCGCTGACCTGCGGCTTTCCGCGGCGGACGGGTGCGACGCCGCACGGCTGCGCTAGATACAAGCCTCCATGAAGGCTTCCCCCTCGATCCCCTCGATCCCCTCGATCCCCACGAGCGCCTCGATTCCGACCGCTCCCCGCGCGCTGCCCCTCGTCGGGCACGTCGTGCCGCTGCTGCGGGATCCGCTGGCGTTCCTGAAGTCCCTGCCCGCCCTCGGCGAGTTGGTCCGCATCCGGCTCGGCCCGCTCGGCGTCGTCGTGATCTGCGACTTGGAACTCACCCGGCAGGCCCTGCTCGACGACCGGATCTTCGACAAGGGCGGACCGCTCTACGACCGCCTGCGCGAAGTCATCGGCGAGGGCGTGGTCTCCTGCCCGCACCAGGCGCACCGGCGGCTGCGGCGCCTGTCCCAGCCGGCCTTCCACCAGGCGCGGCTGCCGGAGTACGCGCGCGCCATGACCGCCTGCGTCCAGGAGACGACGCGGTCCTGGAACCCCGGCCAAGTCCTCGACGTGCCCGCCGAGATGATGAAGGCCAGCGCCAGGATCATCACCGCCACGCTGTTCTCCGACACGCTGCCCGCGCTCGCGCACGGCCGGCTCACCGACGACGTCACCACCGTCGTCAAGAGCCTCTACCAGCGCATGTTCCTCGTCCCGCCGCTGGACCGGCTGCCCACCCCCGGCAACCGCGCCCACCTCGCCGCCCGCGCCCGCCTCCATGCCACCGTCGAGCGCGTCATCGCCCGGCGCCGCGCCGACGGCACCGACCGCGGCGACCTGCTCTCGGCCCTGGTCGCGGCGCACGACCCCGAGGACGACCGCCCCGGTATGAGCGGCGCCGAGATCAGCGACACCGTCGTCTCCTTCGTCCTCGCCGGCATCGAGAGCACCGCCGCCGCGCTGTCCTCGGCCCTGGACCTGCTGGCCCGTCACCCCGAGGTCGAGAGGCGGCTGCACGCCGAGCTCGACACCGTCCTGGGCGGCGCGCCGCCCACCTACGCCGACCTGCACCGCCTGCCGCTGACCGAGCACGTCGTCACCGAGACCCTCCGGCTGCGCCCGCCGGGCTGGTTCTTCACCCGCGTGGTCACCGCCGACACGTCCCTCGGCGGACACCTCCTGCCGGCCGGGACCAGCGTCGCCTACAGCCCCTACCTCATCCACCACCGGCCCGACCTCTACGCCGACCCCGAGGTCTTCGCCCCCGACCGCTGGGCCGACCCGCACTCCCGGCCGCCCCGCCACGCCTTCCTGCCGTTCGCCGCGGGCGCCCGCAAATGCATCGGCGACGCGTTCAGCATGGTCGAGGCCACCCTGGCCCTCGCGACCATCGCCGCCCGGTGGCGCCTGGAACCCGTGGCGGGCCACCGGGGCCGCCTCGCGGCGGCGGTGACGCTGGAGCTCCGCGACCTGCGCATGCGGGCCCACCCGCGCGTCGCGACGCCGGTGTGACGGGGGAGCCGTCCGCGGTGTCCCGGAGGGCAGGCCCCTGCGCGCCGAACACCGCGGACGGCGCGCAGGGGCCTTCCCGACCGGTGCTCCCCGCGCGGCGAGAGCCACTCCAGCGCGCGGGACCGGTGGCCGTCACGGCTTCTGGAAGCCGGCGTCCTGGAGGATCTTCTGGGCCTCGGGGGTGCTGAGCCAGGCGACGAAGGCGGCGGCGGCCTCGGCGTTCCCGGAGCCCTTGAGCGTGGCCGCGGGGTACTCGGCGACGGCGTTCTGGGCGTCGGGGATCTCGACGGCGTCGACCTTGTCCTTGGCGCTCTCGGCGTCGGTCTTGTAGACGAGTCCGGCGTCGGCCTCGCCCAGCTCGACCTTGCTGAGGACGGCGCGGACGTTCGGCTCCTGCGAGACCGGCTTCACGGTGATCCTCTGGGCGTCGAGGATCTTCTTGCTGTACTTCCCGGCGGGGACCTCGGGGGCGGCCAGGACGACCTTGAGCCCGGGGTCGGCGAGGTCCCTGAGCTCGTCGACCTTGTGCGGGTTTCCCTCGCCGGTGGCGATGACGAGCCGGTTCCTGGCGATCACGGTCGGGGTGCCGGTGTCGTTCTTCGCCTTGGCCATGGACTTGGTGTCGGCGGTGACGAGGGCGTCGGCGGGCGCACCCTGGGCGACCTGGGCGACGAGCTCCTGGGAGCCCGCGAAGGAGAAGGTGATCCTGGTGCCGGGGTGGGACTTCTCGTAGGCGGCGCCGGCGGTCTTGAAGACGTCGGTGAGCGAGGCGGCGGCCAGGACGGTGAGCTTGGTGTCGGCGGTGGCGGACCCGCCGGTGGCCTTGCCCTTGGCGCCGTCGGTGTCGCTGGAGCAGGCCGCGAGCGGTACGAGCAGCGCGGCGGTGATGACGGCGGCGGCGGTACGGCGTCCGGTGAGCGTGCGGGACATGAGGCTGAACTCCTTCGGGACGGAGGGAAGTACTGCATGAGGGCTCAGGCGTCAGGTGCGGCCGACTTCCACTCCCGGCAGGACTGCATGTGCGACACGGTAGGGCTGTTCTGCTCTCATCTGCAACAAGACTGGAGGACTCTCCATCGCGAATGAGAGGAAGCTCGGAGGAACGGCCAACAGGCGCCTTGGGGTTTCCCGGAAACTCCGGAGCCGGCCGTCGGGCCCAGTGCGTTCGGACGAGAGGCGTTTTCGCGGCCTGGCATGGCATCTACGATGGATCGTCTCGTATTCACCTTGCGCATGTGAGGTGGGAGACGCGTGCATTCACCAGGGGGCAAGGAGTTCCGCATGCAGGTCGACCATCTTCTCCGCCTCGACCGTCTCGACCTCTCCCTGGTCTGGGGGGACCGGGCCCTGCTCGGCCAGGAGGTCGGCGGCGTCACGGCCACGGACCTGGAGGACCCGGCACGGTTCCTGGAGACCGGGGAGATCGTGCTCAGCGGACTGGTCTGGTGGAGCCGGGAGGACGACCCGGCCAAGGCCGACCGCTTCGTGTCGGCGCTCAGCGGGGCGGGCGCGGTGGCCCTGCTGGCCGGGGAGGAGACCCACGGTGGGGTGCCGGAAGAGGTCGTCGACGCCTGCCGCCGCCATCGCGTCGCCCTGCTCGCCGTACCCGCGCACACCAGCTTCCGGGCGGTCACCGAGGCCGTCTACCTGCGCCAGTGGGGCGAGCTGAGCCGCCGCCCCACCGACCTGTACGCCCTGCCGGAGAGCGTCCGCGCCGACCTCGACCGCGCCCTCGAACACGACGTCCCGGTGGCCGAGTTGACGGATCGGGCCTTCGCCCACCTCGGCACCCCCGACTGCCACCTGCTCACCGGCAGCGGCCGTACGGTCGCCCGGACCGGCGGCGCCGTCCCGCTGCCGCCCCGGCGGGCCGCGGAGCTCCTGCGCGCCGCGCGGGGCACCACCGTCCGGGTCGAGGGAGACGACGACACCGCCTTCGACGCCTGGCACCTGTACCTGCCCGAGGAGGGGCAGGTCCCGCCCCGGGTCCTCCAGGAGATCGCCGAACTCCTCGGCCGCCACCGGCGCCGCGAGGACCGCCGGCGGGCGACGCGCGCGACGGCCTCGGCCGAGCTCATGGCCGCGGTGGGCGCCGCGTACCCCGACGCGCACCGGGTGCGGGGCGCGCTCGCCGCCTGCGGCCTGGGCGACGGACGCGCCTACACGGTGGTCGTGGCGAGCGCGGAGCCGGGCGGGGGGCCCGACGGGGGCCCGGGCCGGGGGCGGGACGGGAACGAGGGCAGGGACGGGGCAGGGGGAGCCCGGAAGGCCGCTGCCCCCGAGGCCGCCGCCGCCCTCGCGGAGGCGCTGAACCACCTCCCCTCCGCCGCCTTCGCCTCCGTCGTCGGCAAGCGCCCCGGCGGCGAGGCCATGGCGGTCCTCGCCCACGACGCGGACGCCGCGGCGGAGCTGCGGGCGGTGCTCGGTGAGGCGTGGCCGCTGGTGCACGCCTGCCGGCCCGGGACCGCCCTGCACGCCGGGTTCGGCGAGCCCGTCACCGGCCCGGCCGAGCTGAACGCGGCGCTCGCGCAGGCCCGTTACGCGCTGGCCGCGGCCCGCGCCGCCGCGCCCTCGGCGCAGTGCGTCGCCGGTCTCGACGACCTGCGGGGCCTGGACTCCCTGGTGGCCGGCATCCCCGCCGCCGTACGCGAGGTGTACCGCACGACGGTCCTCGGCCCGCTCCTCGGACCCGGCCGGGCGTCGCACGCGACGCTCCTGAAGACCCTGGAGGTCTTCCTCGCGCACAACTGTTCCTGGGCCAGGACCGCCGAGGCCCTGCACCTGCACGTGAACACGGTCCACTACCGCATCGAGCGCGTCGAGGCCCTCACCGGACGCGACCTGTCCCGGCTCGACCACAAACTCGACCTGCGCGCCGCCCTGTTGTGCCGCTGAGACGGCGCGGGAGGCCGGCCGCGTCAGGGCAGGTCGACGTGGACGCTGGTCGACTTCACCCGCGCGGTGACCGTCACCCCGACGGCGAGACCCAGCTCCTCCACCGCCTCCCGCGTCACCAGCGACACGAGCCGGTGCGGACCGGACTGCACCTCGACCTGCGCGGCCACGTCGTCGACCCGTACCGCCGTCACGATCCCCACGAACGCGTTCCGCACCGACGTCGGCACGTCGTCCTCGGGCACCGCGTGCGGTCCGGCCCCCCGCTCCACGGCGAAGCGGGCCAGGTCCGCGCCCTCGACGACCCGGGCGCCCGCGCCGTCCCGTGCGACGCGGAGCCGCCCGCCGTCCGCCCAGCGGCGCACGGTCTCCGCACTCACGCCGAGCAGCCTCGCGGCCTGTCCCATGCTGTACGAAGGCACTGCGGCACCCCCCTCACTCGATGGTGTGGAAAGCGGCCCCGGGGCCCTTGTGGGCGTCTTTGGCCGATGATCGAAGCCTAGACTTCCCGCACATGTCGCTCTGGCTGCTCAATCATTTCAGCACCTTCACCCTGACCGTGGTCACCGTCGGCGGGACCGTCCTCCTGGCCGTCGCGGGCAGCGTGCTGGCCCGCCGCAGGTACCCCTCGCTGGCCGAGGGCGAGCACAACGACATGGTGGGCGTGACGCTGGGGATGTTCGGCGCGATCTACGGGATCATCCTCGCCTTCGTCATCGTCACGCTCTGGACGCAGCTGGACAACACGCAGACCATCGTGGCCACCGAGGCCACCGACGTCGCGCTCATCGCCCGGGACGCCGCCGCCTTCCCCGCCCCGGTCCGCGCCGACGTCGACGCCGCGCTCAGCGGCTACGTCCACGCGGTCGTGGAGGACCAGTGGCCCCGGATGCGTGCGGGGGAGCCGAGTTACGGCGCCACGGGCGAGAAGCTGCAGACCGTCTTCGACGCGCTCCAGGCGTACGAGCCGAAGACCGCCCGCGAGGAGGTCTTCTACGAGGAGGCCGTCGGCCGCCTCAACGACGTCGCCGGGCAGCGCCGGGCCCGCCTGACCATGGCCGAGCAGGAACTCCCCCCGCTGCTCCAGGTCCTGGCCTTCGGCGGCGCGATCGTCCTCATCCCCCTCACCTTCCTGTACGGCATGCGCCGTCTGCGCATCCAGCTGCTCTTCGTCTCCGCCGTGGCCGGTCTCGTCGGCTTCAGCCTGCTGCTGGTCTTCGTCCTCGACCGCCCCTTCGCCGGCGAGCTCAGCGTGAGCCCGGCACCGTACAAGGAGGGAGCGCTCGCCCCGTACTGGAGCCGGCCCGCCGTGGGGGACCCGGCCGCCCGGGCCGGTGGCCGGGGCAGCCCGTAGCCGGCGACGGCCGCGCGGATCACCTCGGCCGTCACCCCCGTCAGGCCACCCCGCGGATCCGGGTGACGAGGACGCCGCCGAGGAGGATGACCAGGGCCGCGGCGACGTACAGGCCCGTGTAGCCGCCGAGATGGGCGATGACCGGCGCGGCGAGCGCCGGCGCGAGGACCTGGGGGCCCGAGTTGGCGATGTTGATGACGCCGAGGTCCTTGGCGCGGTCGGCGGCCCGGGGCAGCACCTGCGTCACCAGGGCCTGGTCGACGGCGAGGTAGATCCCGTACCCGGCGCCGAGGACGGCCGCGGCCACCAGGGCGGACGACCAGGTGTGGAGCAGGGCGAGCAGCAGTGCGGCGGCGGTCATGACGACGGAGCACAGCACGACGAAGGCCTTGCGGCGCCCGACACGGTCGGAGAAGGCGCCGACGGGGATGGCGGTGGCCGCGGCGCTGAGCGTGTAGACCCCGGTGAGGATCAGCACGCCGGTGCCCGGATCGCCGTAGTGGACGGCGTCGGCGAGGAAGTAGAACAGGTAGAGGGTGCCGAGGGCGTTGCCGAGGTTGATCAGGAAGCGGCTCAGCCAGGCCCACCCGAAGTCCGGGTGCCGCCGGGGGCTGACCCAGAAGGACCTCGCGAACGCGCGGGCGTCGAAGGCGGGGCGCAGCTCCCGGGGCAGCGCCGGTTCGCCGTGGCGCAGCACGAACGGCAGGGCGAGGGCCACGGTCAGCACCGCGAGGGTGACGTAGCCCGACCCGACTCCGGTGACGAGCAGGGCGGTGATCAGCGCGCCGAGGACGAGGCCGATGGACTGCATGAGGCCGGTCCAGCCGGACACCTGCGCGCGCTGGGCGAGCGGCACGCGGTCGGCGATCGGGGTGGTGACCCCGGCCAGCATCGCGTTCAGGCCCGCCTGCGCCAGGCACCAGCCCACGGCGACCCCGGCGACCGTGTGCTGACCGGCGGTGAACACGAGCCCCGCCGCCCCGGCGAGCGCGCCGCCCAGCGTCCAGGGGCGGCGGCGGCCGAACCGGCTCGTGGTGCGGTCCGACCAGGCGCCGGCGATCGGGTTGGCGAGGACGGCGACGAGGGCGCCGAGCCCGGTCACGAGCGAGAGCGCGGTGTTCTTGTCCTGCGGGTCGATGCGCTCCAGCTGGAGCGGCAGCAGGATCTGGATCGGGGTCATGAAGGCCATGAAGACGGCGAGGGTGGCCAAGGACAGGCCCACCGTCCACCCGGCCCCGACGGGGACGGTGGGTTCCCCGAAGAGCGCGGAGCCGCCGTCCCCGGCCCCCGCGTCCCGCCCTGCCTCCGGGCCCGCGTCCGCTGCCTCGTCCCGCCCTGCTCGCGGGCCCGCTTCCGCTGTCGCGTCCCTCATGCCTCCGGGGCCTCTCGGGCCCCCCGCGTCGGCCATCCCGGCTCCTCCGCTCATGCGCGTTGGGCGGCTATCAGGGCGCGGTACCACTCGAAACTCGCGCGCGGCGTGCGGAGTTGGGTGGCGAAGTCGACCTCGACCAGGCCGAAGCGCTGGTGGTAGCCCTCGGCCCACTCGAAGTTGTCGAGCAGGGACCAGGTGAAGTAGCCGCGCACGTCGACCCCCTGGTCCATGGCCCCGGCGATCGCGGCGAGGTGTCCGGCGAGGTAGTCGACGCGCGCCCGGTCGTCCGTCCCGGCCGGCTGCGAGCAGCCGTTCTCGGTGATCCACACCGGGGGCAGGGCCTCGCCGTAGCGGGCCTTCAGACCGGTGAGCAGCTCGGTGAGCCCGTCGGGGACGACCGGCCAGCCGAACGAGGTCCGCTCGTACGCCTCCTCGGGCTCGGCCAGGTCGAAGGGCAGCCCGAGCGACGGGTCCACGGGGGCGGTGATCCAGCTCGGGTTGTAGTAGTTGACGCCGAGGCCGTCGAGCGGGGCGGCGATCGTGGCGAGATCGCCGTCGCGCACCAGGCCGCCCCAGGCCGGGTCGGGCATGCCGTACGCCGAGAGGTCGGGGTAGGTGCCGCGCAGGACCGGGTCGTTGAAGAGGCGGTTGTGCAGGTTGTCGTAGGCCTCGACGGCCGCGGCGTCCGCGTCCGAGCGGGCGTCGGAACGCAGCCGGACCGGGGTGCAGTTGTTGGCGACGAGCACCTGCGCGTCCGGGACGGCGGCCCGCAGCGCGGCGGTCGCGAGACCGTGGCCGAGGAGCTGGTGGTGGGCGACGGGCAGGGCGTCGAGCATGAGGGTGCGGCCGGGGGCGTGCACGCCGAAGGCGTAGCCGAACGACATGTGCACGAAGGGCTCGTTGAGGGTGATCCACCGCTTGACCCGGTCGCCGAGCCGCTCCGCGACGACGGCCGCGTACGCGCCGAAGTGGTGGGCCGTGTCCCGGTTCAGCCAGCCGCCCTCGTCCTCCAGGGCCTGGGGCAGGTCCCAGTGGAACAGGGTCGGGGTGGGCTCGATCCCGGCGTCGAGCAGGGCGTCGACCAGCCGGTCGTAGAAGTCGAGACCGCGCGGCTCCACCTTTCCCGCGCCGGCCGGCAGGATCCGCGGCCAGGAGAGCGAGAAGCGGTACGCGTCGAGGCCGAGCCGGCGCATCAGCGCGACGTCCTCCCCGAACCGGTGGTAGTGGTCGCAGGCCACCTCGCCGGAGTGCCCGTCGCGGACCGCGCCGGGGCGGCGCACGAACGTGTCCCAGATCGAGGCGCCCTTGCCGTCCTCGTCCGCCGCACCCTCGATCTGGTAGGCGGCGGTCGACGCCCCCCACACGAAGTCCGCCGGGAACGAGGGGAGTCGGGTGGGGTCGGTGGAGCTCGGAGTCACGGGCACCTGCCTTCGTCGCACTGATGCGGAGTCGCACGTTCGGGGCCGCAGGGTGCACGGCGGGCCGCAACATAACATGAACCCTTGTTCATGTTCTATGGATGTGCGCGCGACGAGGAGACGGACCGCCTCGGGGCGGCCCCCCTCGGGACCGGGCGGCCCTCCTCAGGGCCGGGCGGCCTCCGACAGGCGTCCGCGCAGGTCCGCCCAGTAGACGTTCAGCATCCGCTTCAGCTCGTCCACGGTCTCGCGGTCCGGCTCGCCGTCGCCCTTGAACACCTCGTGCAGCACGGCGTTGGCCGCCCACACCACCATGCGGGTCGCGCGCCGCGCCGGCTCCCCGCCGGGGCCTCCGGTCAGGTGCTCCACGATGCGCTGGAGCCCCGCGGCGACCAGCGTGTTGCTCGCCTCGTCCGCCCGTGCGAGCTCGGGGCTGAGGTGCCGTCCGGCCCAGAGGGCCATGCCGCCCGGCTGGGCGCGGAAGAGGTCGGCGTAGACGTCGACCATCGTGCCGACCAGGTCCGTCAGCTCGTCCGCCAGCGCCCGCTCGACGAGGTCGTCGATCGCCCGCTCGAACCCCTCCAGGTAGCGCCGCCCGAGCGCGTCCACGACGGCGCTCTTGTCGGAGTAGAACTGGTAGATGCTGCCGACCGGTGCGCCCGACTCCTCGGCGATCCGGCGCATGGTCAGGGCCTCGTACCCCTCCTGGGAGAGGATCCGGTCGGCCGCGGCGAGGATGGCCTCGACCCGCGCCCGGCTGCGTGCCTGCCGCGGCTGTCTGCGCAGGCCCGGCTCCGATGGTTCCGTCATCACGTGCTTCCGGTCGTCCGATGGGGCGGCGGCGCCGTGCTCGCGCGCACGACGAGGCGGGGTTCGATGGAGCGCGGCTCGGGGAGCGAGCCGGGGGCGGCGATGCGGCGCAGGAGATGGGTGACCGCCTGGGCGCCGATCTCCTCGAAGGGCTGGGCGACGGTGGTCAGCGACGGCGAGCAGTACGCGGCGAGTTCGATGTCGTCGAAGCCGATCACGGAGACGTCGCCGGGCACCCGCCGGCCGGCCTCGTGCAGGGCGCGGACCACGCCGAAGGCCATCTCGTCGCTGGCCACGAACACGGCCGTGACGTCGGGGATCCGCGCGAGCACGAGGCCGTTGCGGTAGCCCGAGGCGGGCGTCCAGTCGCCTTCGAGCGGCGGCGGTACGGAGCGTCCCGCGGCCTCCAGGGCGGACCGCCAGCCGTCCCGGCGCAGGCCCGCCTCCAGCCACTCGTCGGGACCCGCGATGTGCCAGACCGTCTCGTGTCCGAGGTCCAGCAGGTGCCGGGTGGCCATCCGGGCGGCCTCGGCCTGGTCGAGGGCGACCACGGCGGTGGCGTCGGTGCGCGAGCCGTCGGTGGTGAGGGTGGGGGTGCCGCGGGTGAGCTGCTCGATCCGGGGGCTGCTGTGGATCAGCGGCACCGAGAGGATGATCCCCTCGACGCCCTGCTCGGCCAGCCGGGACAGCGCGTTCTCGATGGCGAAGGTGTCGAGCGAGGTCGTGGTGGCGGTGCTGACGGCGTAGCCCGCCGCGTGGGCCGCGTTCTCGATGCCCGACGTGACGGCTGCCCTGGAGTAGAAGTTGGTCTGCAGCGTCACCACGCCGAGGGTGCGGCTGCGCCCCGAGGAGAGCGCGCGGGCGGCGTTGTTGCGCCGGTAGCCGAGCTGCTCGACGGCGGCCAGCACCTTCGCGCGGGTCCGCTCCTGCACGTTCGGGTGCCCGGCGAGCGCGCGCGAGACGGTCTGCGCCGAGACCCCGGCGACCCGGGCCACGTCCGCCATCCCCGGTTGGCGCGCGCCTTCCACCGTGCTCCGTCTGCCCATCGTTCCCCTCCCGCCGTCCGCCGCCGATGGTAGCGCCCCGCGGTTTGGGCACCCAGGCTTGGCGCCGACGGTTGGCATCGATAACAGTCTCTGCCATAGTTTCGGCCATCGCCGGGAGCCTTAACGGCCTTGTGCAGCAATGCTGTTGTCGAGCAGCGCGACCGATACGCTCCAGTCCTTTGGCATCGATAACATCCCGGCTTCAGCACCGCGAGTCGCGTCACCGACCTGACCTCTTCACCCGAGGAGTACTCGTGAAAGCTCCGCGCAGCAGACTGGTGAGCGTGCTCGCCACGGCGGCCCTGGCCGTCGCCGGCGGCGGCTCGCTCGCGGCGGCGCCGGCCGCCTCGGCGGTCCCCCCGGCCTCGTCAGCCCCTTCAGTCGGTTCAGCCCCTTCAGCCGCCTCGGCCCCGGGTGCCCAGGCGGCGGCCCCGGCGGTCCCGTCGGGGCCGGCCGGCCCCTCGGCGGCCACGTACACCGTCACCGTCGGCGCGAAGGGCTCGTGGACCCGCCCGGACGACACCCCGGCGAGCCCGTACCTCGACAAGGACGGCACCTTCTACTACCAGCAGGCCCACGCGCTCTACGGCGCGAACGAGGGGCGCAGCTGGACCTTCTACACCGGCACCGACTTCGACACCGCCAACCGCTCCGGCGCCCTCAGTGACGCGGTCAACCCCGCCAACGCCAACGACCGCAACAACGACACCACATGGCGCTGCAACAACAGCCCCACCGGCGTCGAGTCCACCCAGGCCCCCGCCGGCAGCGGCTACGCCCACCGCAACTACTGCGACCTCACCGGCCTGTGGGTCGACCCCGACACCGGCGACTGGTACGGGCTCGTGCACAACGAGTTCACCCCGCAGCCCTTCGGCGACGGCATCCACTACGACGGCATCGACTACGCCGTCTCCAAGGACCAGGGGAAGACCTGGACCGTGAAGGACCACGTCATCACCTCGCCGTACAGCACCAGGCGCGGCGACACCACGGCCTTCCCGCAGCAGACCTACCACTACGGCACCGGTGACCCGCGGCTCTTCGTCGACACCGCGTCCGGCTACTTCTACGTCTTCTACGGCTCCCGGATCGTGGACAAGGGCGGCAGCTGGCGCGCCTTCTACGGGCACGTCGCCCGGGCGCCCATCGCCGGCAAGATGGCGCCGGACTCCTGGAAGAAGTGGTACGGCGGCGCCTGGACCGAGGCCGGCGTGGGCGGGCGCGAGAGCACCATGGTCCCGGTCGGCGCGGGCAGCACCACCGGATACGTGCCGACGGACAAGGAGTACGCGCCGTCCACCAGCGGCACGGTCGGCCAGCAGATCGCCGCGGGCCGGACGCCCGCCACCTCCCCGCTGTTCGTCATGGACATCACCTACAACGCGTACCTCGGGCTCTACGTCGGCGAGCCGCAGGCCGTCGACCAGAGCGGCAACGCCCCGCAGGAGCTGTACGCCACCGACGACCTGACCACCCAGAAGTGGTTCCGGCTCGGCGACACCGGCGGGTACAGGACCGCGTCCTGGTACCGCTGGTTCCTCGACAGCGGCAGCAGGACCGGCTCGGGGACCGTCGGCAAGGACTTCCGCGCGTACTGCTCCTTCGGCTGCTCCGGCGGCGCGAGCAGCGAGTACGTCAACCTGAGCATCGGTACGAGCGCGCCCGCCGCCCCCGTCGACACCACCAGGACGTACAGGATCGGCAGCGCCGCCGGGCGGGTCCTCGCCCAGGTCCAGGGCGGCTCCGCCACCACCTCGGTGGCCGCCGCCACGGGCTCCGCGCTCGAGTCGTGGACCTTCGCCGCGAAGGGCGACGGCTCCTACCGCATCGCCAACGCCTCCACCGGGCAGCTCCTCGGCGTCCCCGCCACCGCTCCGACGGGCCGCGCCTGGGGCACCAGGCCCACGGTCACCCCGGCCGGCCCCGGCGGCTCCACCACCGGGCAGGAGTGGTTCGTCATCCGTGGCGCGGGCGCCGCGGACAACGCCCCCACCGGCACGTACAAGCTCGTCAACCGCTACAGCGGGCTCGTCCTCGGCCTGTCCGGCGCCGCCGGCCGCACCGCCGAGACCACACCCGTCCGCGCCTGGACCGACACCACCGGCGGCCCGGTCGGCGGCGGCCGCACGGCCGGCGAGCAGACCCTGACGCTCGCCGCCACCGGCGACGTCCCGGGCGGCGGCTCCCTCGACGGGGTCCACACCCTCACCACCGGCGGCAAGGCCCTCGACGACCCGGACCACAGCACCGCGAACGGCACCCAGCTCATCACCTGGACCGCGAACGGCGGCGCCAACCAGAAGTGGACCTTCACCCGCCGGACCGACGGGAGTTACGAGCTGAGGAACGGGCACTCCGGCAAGTGCGCCGACGTCGAGAGCGGATCCGCCGGCGCGGGCGCCAAGGTCATCCAGTGGACCTGCCACGGCGGCCCCAACCAGGGCTGGACCGCCACCCGCCTCGCCAACGGCGCGTACACGCTCGCCTCGGTCGGCAGCGGACTGCTCCTGACCACGGCGACCACGGCCGACGGCTCGCCGGTCACGCAGCAGGCGGACGGCGGGAGTGCGCGCCAGCAGTGGACGATCGGCTGAGGCGATGACGCGCGGCGCGTCGACCGCCGGGGGCACGGGGCGCACCCCCGGGGCCCGCGGTGATCGGCGCGCCGCGCGCGCCCGCCCCGCCCCCGTCACCCCCCCGACTCCCCGCCCCCTCCCTATAGTTGGGCATGTGCCTGACAGTCGTGGCACTGTGCCACTCCCATGAACGGCACCACACCCCGAAGGGAGCGATCAGCGCATGACCAGCCCTGAGAGCGCGGGACACGCCTACGACGTCGTCATCAGCGGAGCCAGCCTCGCCGGAAGCGCCGCCGCCATCCTGCTCGCCCGCCGCGGCGCCCGCGTCGCCCTGCTGGAGCGCCGCTCGGACCCCGCGGCGTACAAGGTGCTCTGCACCCACTCCATCACCGCCAACGCCTTCCCCGTCCTGGACGAGATCGGTCTTGTCCCCGCCCTGGAGAAGGCCGGAGCCGTCCGCAACGAGGCGCGCTGGTACACCCGTTGGGGATGGATCGAGCCCCGGGCCGCACCCGGCGGGCCCGAGCTGCCGTACGCGTACAACGTCCGGCGCAGCGTCCTCGACCCGATGATCCGGGCCCGGGCGGCCGAGACCCCCGGTGTCGACCTGCTCCTCGGGCACCAGGTGACCGGGCTGCTGCGGGAGGACGGGCGCACCGCGGGGGTGCGCGCGTCGACCCCCGACGGCGAGCGCGAGATCCGGGCCCGTCTGGTGGTCGGCGCCGACGGCAAGGACTCGGCCGTGGCGAAGTTCGCCGGGATACCCGCCCGGCAGCACGAGAACGGCCGGTTCGGCTACCTCGCGCACTTCCGCAACCTGCCGCTGGAGGGCGGGATAGGCCAGACGTGGTTCCTCGAGCCCGACATGGCGTACGCCTTCCCGAACGACGACGGGGTGACCGTCCTCGCCGTCCTGCCGGACAAGAAGCGGATGTCGGCCTTCCGGGAGGACCTGGAGGGCAGCTTCCTCTCCTTCGTCCGCGCCCTGCCCGAGGCGCCGCCGATCGACTCCGCCGAGCGCGTCTCGAAGATCATCGGCACCGTGAACTACCCGCTGCACAGCCGCAGGCCGGCCGCGCCGGGCGTCGCGCTCATCGGCGACGCCGCGCTGACCGGCGACCCCCTGTGGGGCGTGGGCTGCGGGTGGGCCCTGCAGTCCGCGCGCTGGCTGACGGACGCGATCGCTCCGGCCGTGGCGGGCGCGGGTGCGGCCGGAGCGGGTGCGGGCCCGGGCGGGGGTTCCCCCGACGCCCTCGACAAGGCCCTGGAGGCCTACGCCCGAGGACACCAGCGGCGGCTCCGCGGCCACCAGCAGATCGCCGCCGACTTCGCCACGTCCCGGCCGTTCAACCCCGTGGAGCGCCTGGTCTTCTCGGCGGCGGCCCGCGACGAGGCGATGGCCCGGCACATGTACCTGTTCGCCTCCCGCCTGATCGGCCCGCTGCGCTTCCTGAACCCCGCGATCGTGGCGAAGGCCGCCGCGATCAACCTCAGGCACCGGCGGGCGGTCGCGCGGGCGGCGGCATGACACCCGCCGCCCGTCGCCCGCCGCCCGCGGCCCCGGCCTACTCGGTGATCTCGATGACCCCGTTGCCGGCCGGCGCCGCCGTCGGCACCGGGGCCGCCTGAGCCGGTACCGCCTTCTGCCGGGTGACGCCCTGCAGGAGCGAGGCGAGGTCGACGCCGGTGGTGGAGGACAGCAGCTCCATGCCCTGGGCGACGTTGTCCGTGACCGTACGGGTCAGGCTGCCGGCGCCGTCGGTCGAGATCACGGTCAGCTTGTCCACGGCGGACAGCGGCTCGGACGCCTTGGCGACGATCTGCGGCAGCGCCTCCACCAGCATCTGGAGCATCGCCGCGTCCCCGTACCGGTCGAACGCCTCCGCCTGCTTCTGCATGGCCTCGGCCTGGGCCGTGCCCTTCGCCGCGATGGCCGCGGCCTCCGCGTCGCCCTCCAGGCGGACGGCGTCGGCGATGGCGGCACGGCGGGCGCGCTCGGCCTCACCGCGCTTGGCGCCCTCGATGGCCTCTGCCTCGGCCAGCGCCTGACGGCGCTGCTTCTCGCCCTCACCGGTCAGCCGGGACCGCGCGGCCTCCGCCTCGGCCGCCGCGATCGCGGCCAGCCGCTCGGCCTCGGCCTGCTTGACCCGGGCCACCCGCTGCGCCTCGGCCTGCTGCTCCGCCTCGTACCGCTTGGCGTCGGCCGGCTTGCGGACCTCGGTGTCGAGCTGCCGGTCCGTCAGGGCGGCCTGCCGCTCGGCGACCTTCTCCTGCTCGGTCAGGATCTGCTGCTGCCGGGCCGCGTCCGCCAGCGGTCCCGCGGCGTTGGCCTGGGCGGCCGCCGCGTCCGTCTCGGCCTTGATCTCGGCCTGCCGCAGGTACAGCGTGCGCTGGGCGACCGCGATCTCCTCCTCCGCCTTCAGCCGGGCCTGCTCGGCCGCCCGCCGGGCGCTCGCCTCCGCGATGTCGGCCTCCTGCTTGGCGCGGGCGGCCTCCGGCCTGCCGAGGTCCTCCAGGTAGGAGCCCTCGGTGGTGATGTCCTGGATCTGGAAGGCGTCGAGCACCAGGCCCTGCCCGGACAGGCTCGCCTCCGCCTCCTCGGCGACCTGCCCGGCGAACGCGGCCCGGTCGCGGATGATGTCCTCGACCGACATGCGGCCGACGATCGAGCGCAGCGCGCCGGACAGCACCTCCTGGGTGAAGCCGACGATGCCGTCCTGCTGCATCAGGAAACGCTGGGCCGCGGCGCGGATGGAGTCCTCGGTGCCGCCGACCTTGACGATGGCGACACCGTCCAGGTTGGCCTTGACGCCGCGCAGCGTGACGGCGCCGCGCACGGCGACCGGGATGTGCCGGCTGGACAGGTCGAGGCTGAACTTCTGCTGCACGAAGGGGATGACGAAGACGCCGCCGCCGACCACGACCTTCTGGCCGCTGTTGTCGGTGAACACCTGCCCGGTGGCCGGGTCGGTGGACTTCTTGCCGCGGCGGCCCGTGACGATGAACGCCTCGCTGGGACCGGCGACCTTGTACCGGGTGATGACGACGAGACCGAGCAGCACGAGCAGCACGACGATGCCGACGACGGCCAAGAGGACAGGGCTCATGACGGGAGACCCCCTTCGAGCGGAACGGAACGGAACTGGCGGGGGGAGGGAGGCGGGGCGGAACGGAACTGGCGGGGGAGGGAGGCGGGGCGGGCCCGGCAGCCGTCAGCGTTCGACGGGGCGGACCGCGACGGACGTCGGCGAGAGCACGCCCTCGACCCAGACCTCGGCGCCGCGCGCGACGGGCGCGTCGGCCTTCGCGGCGTACTTCACCGGCTGGCCGGCGAGCCGGAGCAGCACCTCGCCGTAGCCGCCGGCCGGAATGGCGGTGACGACCGACCCGGAACTTCCGGTGAGGTCCTCGCCCCTCGGCGCGGGCGCGCCGCCGTCGCGCATCAGCATCCGGCCGAACCGGCCCACTCCCCAGGCGACACCGGCCCCCGCGACGGCCCCCGCCCCGGCGGCCCCGCCGGCCCCCAGGCCGGTGGTCCCGAGGACGATCGCCCCCGTGAAACCGAGCGCCGACACGAACCCGGCGATCGCCGGCAACGACAGAAACCCGTCGAGCCCTCCGCCGAGTCCGTCCAGCGCCCCGCCGAAGCCGTCGAGGACGCTCTCCAGCACTCCGTCGAGGAGCAGGCTCAGGACGAGCAGCACGAGACCGCCGATGCCGAGACCGAGAAACCACGCCATGTCCCTGCCCCCTCCGGCCGCGGTGCGCTGTCTGCCGTCGGGTGGATCGTTTCATCGACCCGGGGGAGGATTCATTGCCGGACTCCGGCAATCTTTACGCGTTCTTGATGCCGCCTCACAGCTCCCGTTCCGGCCAGCCCAGCAGGCGGGAGCCGATGACGGCGGTCTGGAGCGTGTACCGCTGCGTGGGGTCGGCGGGGTCGACCCCCGTCAGACGGTGGATGCGGTCGAGCCGGTACGTGACGGCGCGCACGCTCAGCGACAGGCGGCGGGCCGCTTCGGTGGTGACGCACCCGCTGTCGAAGTACGCGGTCAGGGTGTCGAGGAGCGGCCGGGCACCGCCCCGGGCCTGCCGGACGGGCCCGAGCACGGTGCTCACCAGGTCGGCCATCGCCTGCCGGTCGCGCGTCAGGACCGGATAGACCAACAGGTCCGCGGCGTGCAGCACCGGCCCTTCGAGCTCCATGCGCGCGGCCAGGTCCAGGGCGTTGAGCGCCTCCTCGTACGAGTGGACGACCCCGCCCGGCCCCGGATGCGCCCGCCCGACGGCGACCAGCCCCCCTCCCCCGGTCGCCGCGTACGCCTGCTCGGCGAAGTATCCGAGCACATCGGGCTCGTCGGCGGGCGCGACGCAGATCAGCCGCCCGTCCTTCGTGGTCAGCAGGATGCGCCGGTCACCGAACCGGGCGAACAGCGAGGACTCGACGCCCCGGGAGACCGGGAACCCGTCGGCGTACGGCTCCGGCCCCTGGGCGACGGCCACCGCGTGCGCGTGCGACAGCAGCAGCCCGAACCGCTCCGCCCGCTCCGCGAGACGCCCCAGATCGCTCCGCCCGTACAGCAGGTCGTCGATGAACTCGCGCCGCGCGGCCTCCTCCTGCCGTACGGCCAGGGTCTGCGCCCGCTCGTGCCCCTCCGCGAACGCGTCGACCGCCTGCTCGACGGCGGCGAGCAGGCGGCCGTCGTCGGCCCGCGCACCGCCCGGCCGCACCTGCCGCGCGGCGGACAGATGGGCCCGTACGAGGGACCGCAGCCCGTGCCCCGCCTCCGCGGCCCGCTCCCCGCGCGCCCGCAGCGCCTCCAGCTCCTCGCGGGTCAGCCGCCTGCCCGTGGCGCAGACACCGGCCAGCACCTCGACGTACCCCTCCAGGTACTCCTCCACCGGCATCGGTTCCCCCATGACCCCTCCCCGTGACCCCGTCCGCGCCCCGCGACGGTTCTCCGACGCGCGGTGATCAAGGGTGGCACGGGACCGCCCGCCGCCCGCCGAGGGGTGTGCGGCCGGCGCCCCGCGGCCGGGTCCCGCTAACCGCTCTCCGGCGGCCGGAGGTCCAGCTCGGCCCACACCGTCTTGCCGTCCTCCCGGTACCGCACGCCCCAGCCGGCGGCGAGCGCCGCGGTGATGTGCAGGCCGCGTCCGCCCTCGTCCACGGCCTTGGCGTGACGGAGGTGGGGGGCGGTCAGGGCGGCGTCGTCGACCTCGCACACGAGGGTCGCCTCACCGCGGATCAGGCGCAGGGCGATCGGTGCGGTGCCGTAGCGGACGGCGTTGGTGACGAGTTCGCTGACGACCAGCTCGGCGGGGAACGTGTCGGCGTCCGGCCACCACTCCCGCACCCGCCGCTCCGCCTGCCGTCTCGTGGGGCCGACGGACCGCAGCTCGGCGGGCACCGGCCAGACCGCGAGGTCCCGGGCCGGCAGTCGCCGGGTCCGGGCGACGAGCAGGACCCGGTCGGGGGAGAGCAGCGGGGCCACGTCGTCCGCCATCGCCCCCGGGGCGCGGTGGGGCTCGGCGAGCGCGGCGACGACCTCGCCGGGGGCCGGGCCCTCCTCCCGCGACGTGGCCGGGGAGGCGAGGCAGATCGTGCTGCCCTCGGGCAGGACCAGGCCGACGCTGGCGAACGGCGGCCCCTCCTCGCCGAGCAGCGGCCCCTCCGGGAGCGGCGCGGTGTCGACCGAGCCGTCCGGGCGGACGATCGTGAGCAGCGAGGCCCCGGCCCGCGCGATGTCGAGCCGCCCGTGGACGGGGTCGTGCACGGCGAAGGTGCAGTGCGCCGTGGGTTCGTCCGTGCTCCGCGGATCGCCCAGCACGTCGCCCTGCTCGCGGGCCAGCCGCAGGACCGTCGCGTGCAGGCGGGCCAGCAGCTCGTGCGGGTCGAGGTCGAGCGTGGTGAGGCTGTGGACGGCGGTCCGCAGCCGGCTCATGGTGGCGACCGCGCTCGGCCCCGGGTGCTCGACCCGCCCCACCACCAGGGCCACCCGGGCCCCGGGGAGCGGCAGCGCGTCGCACCACGACCCGGCACCGGTGCCGCCGGCCCGGCGGCGCTGGGCGATCTCGGCGGCGCGCTGGGTCTCCCGCTCCTGGCGCAGGGGCCAGCTCTGCAGGGCCGTCATGACGACGTGCTCGCGGGTGAACCGCAGCGCGTTCTCCAGCGCCGTCGCGGCCCGGGTCACGATGCCGTGCGCGAGGTCGAGATCGGCGCGCAGAAACGGCTCGGTGCCCGGCAGCCGCTCGAAGGCCACCGCCCCGAAGACCTGCCCCCGTACGGTCAGCGGCGCCACCAGCCGTACGGACTCCTCGCCGGGCACCAGAGCCGGAGCGACCGGGAACGGGTCGCCGAACAGCCCCGGCACCAGCACGCACCCCGCGGCCGGCACCGCCCCGCCCGCGTCCCTGGCCCCGACGGCGGCACAGCGCATCAACATGCCCTCCGTGCCGGCGAGTTCCGGATCCTGGCCCTGCAGGACGGCGTCGGTCAGGGCCACGACCACCACGTCCGCGAAACCCCCGTCGAGCGCGACGTCGACCAGCTCGCGGGCGGTCCGCTCGACGTCCAGGGTGCGCCCGATCCGCTCGCGCGCCTCGTGCAGCAGTCGCAGCCGGGCGTTGGCCCGCTCCCGCTCGGTCACGTCCACCGAGGTGGCGACCAGCCCCACGACCCGGCCCGCGTCGTCGTGGAGCCGGTAGACCGACACGGACACGACGTGCTCGCGCCCGGGATCGGAGGGCGGCCGGCTCCGGACCAGCGCGTCACGCAGGGGCGTCCCCGTCGCCAGCACGTCGAGCAGTGCGCCCTCGTCGACGGTCACCCCCAGGGACGCGTACGCCTCGGTGGCCGAACGCCCGACGACGCTCTCCTCGGGCACCCCGCGCATCCCGATGGACACCGGGTTGACCCGCACGACCCGCAGCTCGGTGTCGAGCACGTGCAGACCCACGGCCGACTGGGTGAACACGGCATCGAGAACAGCCTCCCCGAGGTCCCCGGCGGCCCCGGCCCGACTCCCCGCCCCGTCTCCGGCCCCGGCCCGACTCCCCGCCCCGTCTCCGGCCCCGACCCGATTCCCCGCCCCGTCTCCGGCCCCGACCCGCTCCTTCTCCGCCCCCGCCTCCCACGCGCTCTCGCCCGCCCGCTCCATCCACCCCGCTCCTCGCCCCGGTGTCGTCAGCTCACCACCCATCCTGCGACGTGCCGCGGAGATCGGCACGGCGAGACGAGGGCCGTGCCCGGGCGGACCGTCCACACCGGCCCGCTGCCGACGCCGGGCAGGGCGCCGCGCTGGCCACCACGCGCACAGAGCAGGGCCCGGACCGCCACGCGCGGTCCGGGCCCTGCCCTGTTGGGGTGCCGCCCCTGCGGCGGCGGTGCGTCAGCTCTGCGCGGCGCCCTCGCCGGCCTGCTCGGCGTCCTCGGCCGCGCGCACCTTCTCCCGCATCTTGCGCACCAGCTCCGCCTTCTGGTCGGCGGCGCCCCGGCGGTCCAGGTTGCGGTGCGGACCGTTGTTCTGCCGCTCGGCACGGGACTGCCGCTTGCGCTGGCCGCCGCCCTGGCCCACGGGGTTGTTGATGTTCTTGCTGTCGGTCACGGGTTCTCCCGGTGGTGATGTGAAGTGATCTACGGATTCGACGGTGGGGGACGGGCGCGGCGACGCCGAGGGGCGTCAGCGGGGGCCCGTCACGCTCTCACTCGTAAATCGGTGTCTGGAAGAACATGACCACGACGGTACCCGGTCCCACCGCCCCCGCGCGCCAGGGTTTCCGCCGCCCCGAGGTCGGCCGGACACCGGGGGCGGCGTTCACGGGGTCCCTCCGCCGCTCTCCGCCCCGTCGTGGGTGCGTCGGCGCGGGGGCAGCGGGAGGAATCCGCTGGTCCGCGCGGCGTACGCGGCGTAGCCGGGACGCCCGGCCATGTGCTTCTCCAAGAGGCGCTTGCCACTGCCGACGGTGAGCAACAGGGTCATCAGGACCGGGGAGACCAGGACGGCGAGGGCCGGCTGCCAGGCCGTGCAGGCCACTAGGTACAGGCCCCACCAGACGAGGCTGTCACCGAAGTAGTTGGGGTGCCGTGTCCAGGCCCAGAGGCCCTCGTCCATGATCCGGCCGCGGTGGGCCGGATCTTCCTTGAAGCGTGCCAGCTGACGGTCGCCGACGGCCTCGAACGTGAGCCCGAGCGCCCACACCGCCACACCGCACAGGGCCAGGAGCCCCAAGGGCGCGGAGCTGTAGGAGGCCGCCTGGACGGACAGGGAGACCAGCCAGACGAGGGCCGCCTGGCCCAGGTAGACGGTACGCAGCGCGTAGAGGGTCCGGTTGCCGGGGGCCTTGTCGAGGAGGGCCGTGTAGCGCGGGTCCTCGCCGTGGCCGCGGGAGCGGCGAGCGATGTGCGCGGAGAGCCTCAGCCCCCAGACGAGCGTCATCGCGGCGACGAGAAGACGCCGGCCGTCGTCGCCGTGCCCGGCGGAGAGGAGCCAGGTGACGGCGGCGACGGCACTGAAGGCCAGGCCCCAGGCGATGTCGACGATCCGGTGCAGCCCGCGGCGCACGGCGACCGCGAAGGCGGTGAGGAGCACCGCTCCCGCGGTGGCCGCGCAGACGGCGAGGTTGAGGGCGAGGGCGCCCCAGTCGGTGCCGGTCATGCCAGGGCGTCCAGCGACGCGGTGGAACGGGCCTCCAGGCCCGCGGTCTCCAGCAGGTCCACGGTGCGGCCGACGGGGCGCACGTGCAGGTCGGCGGCGTGCCTCATCGGGGGGTCCCTTCGGTGAGGAGCAGTTGGCGTACGTCGAGGTAGCGGGAGCGGAATCCGGCCTCCGAGTAGGCGAGGTAGAACTCCCACATGCGCTGGAAGACGGCGTCGAACCCCAGCGCGGTGACGGCGCTGCGGTGGGCGGTGAACCTGTCCCGCCACAGCCGGAGGGTCTCCGCGTAGTGCGCGCCGTAGCCGTGGTCGGCGACGGTGCGCAGGCCCGCGGCCCTGGCGTGGTCGGCGAGGGCCCGGCGGGAGGGGATCAGTCCGCCGGGGAAGACGTACTTGCTGATGAAGGTGTGGGTGGCGGCGGTGTGGAGCATCTGCCGGTGGCCCATGGTGATGGACTGCAGGGCGATCCGGCCGCCGGGGGCGAGCGCGTGGCGCAGGGCCGTGAAGT
Organism: Streptomyces sp. NBC_01268; assembly: GCF_036240795.1. NCBI lineage: Bacteria > Bacillati > Actinomycetota > Actinomycetes > Kitasatosporales > Streptomycetaceae > Streptomyces > Streptomyces sp. NBC_01268. The sequence goes on from NZ_CP108454.1 coordinate 6,687,272, forward strand.
AGGAGGGCCAGTACTCCGCGCCGACCGCTTCGATCATCTCGACGCTGATCACGGCGTCGTGGCGTCCTTCGATGTCGCGGTAGTCGCGCAGCTGGACCTCGACCCTGTCGGCGAGTCCGGCGCTCGTGACGCGCTCGCGGGCCAGGGCGGCCTGCTCGGCGGAGAGGGTCAGCGTGGTGACCCGGGCGCCGCGCGCGGCGGCCCGCAGGGCGAGCTCGCCCCAGCCCGTGCCGATCTCCAGCAGCCGTGTGCCCTCGCCGACGTCGGCGAGGTCCAGGAGCCGGTCGATCTTGCGGTGCTGTGCGGAGGCGAGGGACTCGAAGTCGGCGGGGAAGGCGGTGAAGACCGCGGAGGAGTAGGTGAGGGTGGGGTCGAGGAACGCCGCGAACAGGTCGTTGGACAGGTCGTAGTGCCGCTGGATGTTGTCGCGGGCCCCGGTGGGGGTGTTCCGGTCGGCGGCGGGGCGGGTGGCCGCCCACAGGCCGCGGAGCCGGCGCAGCGGAGCGGGGACCAGCTCGTCGGCGTGGCCCGCGAGGACGGTCAGGACGCCGACCAGGTCGTCGCTGTCCCATTCGCCGGCCATGTACGACTCGCCGAAGCCGATCAGTCCGTGGCGGCCGATGCGCCGGTGGAAGGCGTCCGGGTCGTGGAGCGTCAGCCGCGGGCCGGCGGCCGGCTGCCGGGCGCCGGCGGACGGCCCGGTCAGGGCCAGCCGGTCCAGGGCCCGGCTCACCAGGTGACGGGCGACGGCGGTCCGGGCGGGCCCCGCCGACGGGAGCCGGGCCACGTCCGGCCAGCGGCCGGCGTCGACGTCCGCACGGCTGAAGGCGGGCGCGGCGGCCGAGGGATCCCTGCCCGGCGGCTGCGGGGGAACCCCGACGGTTCGGCCGGCGGGCTGGGAGCGGCCCTGGGACGTGAGGGCGGGACGGGTCACGGCAGCATGCCTTTCTGCGGGGTGCGACGGGGGCGGGGGTGCACGGGCAGACCGCGCAACAGCAGGTGGACGCCGTGGCGTCGGATACCGACCCAGACCGCGGCGGTGGACCAGGGCCTGCGCACGGCCTCGGACAGCAGGGCGGGCACGGTGGCGGGCCGGCGGCGGCCCCGGACGACCGCGGTGAACGCCCTGCCGCTGTCGTTCTCCAAGTGGACGGTCAGGTGCAGGAGTTCGCCGGGCAGCGGCAGGCGCATCCGGTAGCGGCCCTCGACCGCGAAGAACGGCGAGACGTAGAACGCCTTGTCCACCTCGGCCTCGTCGCCTCCGTCCGTCCGCAGCAGGTAGCAGTGGCGCTGCCCGTAGGTGTTGTGGACCTCCGCCACCACGCACACCAGGGCGCCGGAGGAGTCGTGGCACCAGAACACGCTGAGCGGGTTGAAGACGAACCCGAACACCCGGGCGTGCGCCAGCATCACCACCCGCCCGCCCTCCAGGTCGACGCCGTGGGCGGCGAGGAAGGCGTCGAGTCCGCCACGGATGGACCCGGCGGCTCCGTCGAAGTGGTCGCGGGCGTCGAAACGGGCGAGCGGACGCAGCGGCCCGGGCGGCACCGGCAGCCGGTCGAGGTCCACGCACCACAGGTAGGTACGGTGCCGCAGGACATGGCGCAAGGGCGTACGGCGGACGTGCGTGATCACGCACTCGTACAGCGCCGCGGTGGGTTCCGCGCCCAGGGGGACGGCGGTCAGGACGCCTCCTCCGGCGCGGATCACCAGCTCACCCCCAGGGACCGGGCGGCCGCCACGCCGGAGCGGCAGCCGTCCTCGTGGAAGCCCCAGCCGTGCCAGGCCCCCGCGTACGCGGTCACGCCCGTGGAGAGGCGGGGCAGCTCCCTCCGCGCCGCGACCGAGACGGGGGTGTACACCGGGTGCTCGTAGACCATCCGCTCCACCACCCGGTCCGCGGCGACGCCGTCGTCACCGCCCAGGGTGACGACATATCCGGAGCCGGCCGGCAGACGCTGCAGACGCTCCATGTCGTAACTGACGCGCACGGGCGCTGCCGAAGGGGCGCAGCCGGTCATGCGGTAGTTCCAGGAGGCGCGTGCGCGTGGCGAGCGGGGCAGGAGCGAGGCGTCGGTGTGCAGCACGGTCGGGTTGCGCTCGTACCTGAAGGCGCCCAGGAGCCGCGTCTCGTCCGCGGTGGGGTCCGCGAGCATCCGCAGGGCCTGATCGGGGTGCGTGGCGACGACCACGGCGTCGTACGCCTCGGCGGCGCCGTCACGGGTCGTGATCAGCGCGCCCCGCCCCGTACGCCGGACGGTGTCGACCGGGCTGGCGGTCCGGACGCGCTGGACGTGTCGGGAGACGGCCGCGACGTACGCGGAGGAGCCGCCGGTGACGGTCTTCCACTGCGGCGAGCCGGTGACGGACAACAGGCCGTGGTGGCGCAGGAACGTGAACAGGTAGGCGGCCGGATAGGCCAGGACCGTGCGCGCGGGGCAGGACCAGACCGCGGCGACCAGGGGAAGGGCGAAGTGGCTGACGAAGTACGGGGAGAACCCGCCCTCCCGCAGGAAGTCCCCGAAGGTGAGCCCCGAACGGCCCCCGCGGTCCAGCAGGCGCCGGGCACGCCGGTGGAAGACGGGCACCTCCGCCAGGAGCCGCAGGTAGCGTGCCCGCAGTGCGGCACGGGAGGCGAACAACCCCGCCACGCCCCGGGCGCCCGCGTACTCCAGGCCGCAGCCGTCGCACCGCACCGACATGCTCATCTCGGCGTCCTGCGTGCCGATCCCCAGCTCCCGGAACAGACGCAGCAGCGTGGGGTAGGTGCGCTCGTTGTGGACGATGAACCCCGAGTCCACGGCGATCGCCCGCCCGCCGGGCCCGGCCAGCTCGCGGGTGTGGGCGTGGCCACCGAGCCGTCCGTCCGCTTCGTACAGCGTGACCCGGCACGCCGCCGCCAGAACGTAGGCGGCGGTGAGCCCCGCCACCCCCGCCCCGACCACCGCCACCTTCCGGCCTTCCACCATGTCCGCTCCCGCCCTCGCACTCCGCACGCCTGATGCCTCTCACCCGTACTTCGGAGCGGCCGGGCTGTCGGATGCGGGTCGATTTCTGGCGGTGGGGGCGGGCGGTGCGGGGTGGCGGTCGCGGTGGGTGGTGGCGGTGCGCGGTGGCGTGCCGGTTCGGACGTCAGGTGGACCGGGCACGCGCGAAGGGGAGGGCGCTTCGGTGCCGCACCGCCGGGGTGGCTGCCGGCCATGGCAGTGGAGACTCGCTCGCCGTTCAGACGCGGGACCAGCGCTCGGCTGGGTGATTGCTCGTGCCCGGGCCGCTCAACGCGCCTGGGGTGCGTCCTGTTGGAACTCGCCGAGGTCGCGTACGACGGCGGCGAAGGCGCGGATCATGTCGGTCTCGGTCGCGCCGCGCCAAACGGGCCCATGGGTCAGGGAGTACATGTCGGGGACGGGCAGCCAGGCGACGTCCGGGCGGGCCCAGAACGGCCGCGACGACGCCGCCCCGGACATCCTGCTACGGCAGCGCGACCTCGAACTGCCGCCCGGCCGCGGGCCGGTCGGGGTGCTGGTGTCCTTCGCCGTCACCGATGTCGCCGCCGAGTACGCGCGAGTGCAGCGGGAAGGCGCCAACATCACCACCCCCCTGCACCACGAGTCTTGGGGCGAACAGCTGCTGGAGCTCACCGACCCCGACGGCGTCGTGGTCCAGCTCGCGGAGTGGATTCCTCCCGCCGGGACCTGACCCCGCGTCACGCCCGTCAGGCCGTGCCACCGACATGAACAGCCCCAGGCGCGCCACGGATGTCGAGGGTCCACGTGCGGCCCGCGTTCCCGCGCGGAATCCACCGCCGGGTCGTCACGTGCCGCCTGAGGCCGCTTCGGCATTCGCGCGGAGGATCTCGCGGGCCTGCATCGCGGTCCGGCTGAGGCTCTCGGAGACGAAGTCGAGGACGTGGGCGATGTCCCCAAGACGCGCGGCGGCCCGGCTGTGGGAACCGAGGACACCGACGCCTTGCCGTGCGGCTTCGACGAGCCGGGCGGTGGAACGGGCGCTCGCCATCATCGTCCGGTACCAGACCTCGTCGTCGACGGTGTAGCGCTCGTGGCGGCGTTCACCACGTTCCCGGCGGATGAGGCCCTGGCCGTCGAGGAACGCGACCGCCTTGGAGACGGATGCCGGGCTGACCTGGAGGTGCCGGGCGAGTTCGGCCGCGGTGAGGCTGCCGGCCTCGGCGAGGGTGAGGCAGGCCATGACGCGGGCCATCATCGAGGGCAGGCCCGCGGCCACGAGGACGTCGGTGAACGTCCCCTCGTACTCCCGCACGGCTTCTATGTGGCGTCCGCGGACGGGCGGGCGCGCTTGCGTTCCTCGGGGCGTGCCCTGCCTTCGGCGGCGGGCCCGGCGTTCGGTGGCGCGGTGGGCCAGGTCGGCGCGGTAGGCGGTGGGACCACCGTTGCGCATCACCTCGCGCGTGATGGTCGAGGCCGGACGGTCGAGGCGCCTGGCGATCTCCGCGTAGGCGAGGCCGTCGGCCAGCCCCAGTGCGATCCGCCGACGTTCCTGCTGAGTGAGCCTGCCTCCCGGCATCGCGGTCTCCCTTCACGTTTCCCTGAGGCGCCGAACCTAGCGTTCACCGTCCGCTCAATGCAACGACCATGAGGCTCTCGTTGCATTGAATTCTATTCCATTGCAACGATTAGTTCGCTTGACCTGGATGGATAGGCGCAATCTGCAACTTGCATGTTGCGTAACACTCGAAGGCAACGTAGCGTTTCTGATATCGGAAACAGCGGAACACGGGAGAGCGCCATGCAGGAGTTCGACACCCCCGCCCCGGTCTCCGTCGTCCTCGACATCCCCGCCGGGCGGATCCGGACCATCGCCGCCGACCGCACCGACACCACGGTCGAGGTCCTGCCCCTGGATGCCTCGAAGGGCCGCGACGTGAAGGCGGCGGAGCAGACCGAGATCGCCTACGTCGACGGCGTCCTGCGGATCGAGGCGTCGGAGGCGAAGAACCGGGTCCTCGGCAGCGCCGGGTCGGTCGAGGTGACCGTCCGGCTGCCCACCGGCTCCCGCGTCCAGGTGACGTCGGCGAACGCCGAACTCCTCGGCGACGGACGGCTCGGCGACGTCACCTTCGAAGGCTCGAACGGCGCCGTCAAGCTTGACGAGACCGCGAGCGCCCGGCCTCGCCCTCGTCGCTGGTGACATCACGGTCGGCCGCCTCGGCGCCCCCGGCGAGATCGACACCGAGAAGGGCGACATCCACATCACCGAAGCTGTGCACGGCGTGGTGTCGCTGCGCACCGTGTCCGGCGACCTGGCCATCGGCGCCGCCCACGGAGTCTCCGCCAGCCTCGATGCCGGCACCACGGTGTGCCGGATCCACAACGCCCTCCAGAACACCGACGGCACCCCCGCCCTGACCATCCGCGCCACCACCGCCCGCAGCCTCTGACGCAGCATCACGTCACCCTGCTCGCGAGACGGCCAGAGTCATCCATCGAGCCTCCCAGGCCCTCACCACCCCCGCGGCGCCGACACCACCGTGGCGTCGCCATGCCCGGATGCGGCACCCAGGAAGCACGGAACAATGAGCACCATGCAGGACTACCAGGCCGCGGAGCAGCTCCTGCGGCGGCCCGCCCGCCCCGGCGAGCTCGTCGTCGGCGACAAGGTCAGGCCGCAGTGGATCGACGGCGGCGACCGGTTCTGGTACGCGGTGGGCAACGGCGTCGGCTGGCGGTTCGTGCTGGTCGACCCGGCGGCGGGTACCCGCGGGCCGGCCTTCGGCCGTGCCCGGCTCGCCGCCGCGCTGGCCGCCGCCTCCGGACAACAGGTCGACCCCGAGGCCCTGCCGTTCCCGGCCATCCAACCGGCTGGGAACGTCGTGGAGTTCGGTGCACTCGGCGCGTACTGGCGCTGGGTGCTGGTCGAGTGGGAGCGCGCCGACATCGGCAAGCTCACCGCCACCGGCTGGACGCCGCCCGAACGGTTCCGCGTCAAGGCAGCCGACGGGGTGACCGACATCTACGGCGTGCTGTACCGGCCGCGCGGGTTCGACCCCACCCAGCGCTACGCCGTGGTGGACAACGTCTACCCCGGCCCGCAGGTCAACCGGGTCGCCCCGTGCTTCGACCCCGGCGGGATGGGCATGGACGCCGAACCCCTCGCGGTGCTGGGCTTCGTGGTGGTGGCGCTGGACGGGCGCGGCACTCCGGGGCGGAGCAAGGCATTTCACGACGCCTCCTACGGCCGGCCGGCCGACGCGGGCTGCCTGGCCGACCACGTCGCGGCGCTGCGGCAACTGGCCGAGACCCGGCCGTGGACGGACCCGGACCGGATCGGCGTGTTCGGCCACTCCGGCGGCGGGTTCGCCGCGGCGCGGGCGATGCTGGACTTCCCTGAGGTGTTCAAAGCCGGCGTCGCCCTCTCCGGCTCGCACGACGCCCCCCCCATCGCCCTCGGTCCCGAGCTGCTCGCCGAGCTGTTCGCCTGAGTGCCGCGCCATTGAACCCTCTCAACCCCGGCCGACGGCCCGGCACCCCTCACGGGGCGGCGGGCCGTCGGCCGGGGTGGCCGATTCAGACGGACGCGACGTGCTCGGCGAACGCCTGCGGGTTGTCGAGCACGATGTTGTGTCCGGCGTCAGGGACGGTGACGCCCCGGACGCCGACGGCTTCCAGCTCCGCCGTACCCGCCGGCGGCTGCGAGAGCGCCCCGACGAGGAGCGTGCGCGGGATCGTCAGGGCGTCGGCGTGGTCCTCCAACCGGTAGCCGAGGTCCGCGGGCCGGTCGCTGAGCCCGGACCCCAGGAGATCCGCCATCAGCGTGCGCCGGCCGGCCAACGGCGGCCGGGTCACCACGTGGGTGAAGTACGCCGCCGCCTGTCCGCCGGCGCCGTGGACCGACACCCGGGCCGGTTCCCTCCCGGCGATCTCCACCCGACGGATCCGGGCATCGCCCGGTCCGGCTATCGCCTCTCTCACGCTTGCTCACAGTCGGTCGGATCTTCTTCGGAGCGTCTTCTTCGAAGCGGAGCGACGACGCTCGCGCTGTCCGGCCTCGGTGGCGGGTGGTTCGAGTCAGGCCGGCTGGTAGGTGAGGTCCAGCACGCCGGTGGCGAAGGTGGCCGAACGGGCGAGCCGGAGCGGCACCCGGGCAGTACCTTCCGGGAACAGGCGCAGCCCGGTGCCCAGCGCGATCGGGTGGACCAGCAGCCGCAGTTCGTCGACGAGCCCGGCCACCAGCAGGGTGCGGGTCAGGGCGATGCTGCCGGTCAGGTTGATGGTTCCGCCCGGCTGCTGCTTGAGGTCCTTGACCGCGGTGATGACATCGCCCTCGATGAGGGTGGAGTTGTTCCAGTCGGTCCCGGTCAGGGTGGTGGACGCGACCAGCTTGCGGATGCCGTTGATGCCGTCGGCCATCTCGCCGCTCCGCTGCGGCCAGGCAGCGGCGAACGACTCGTAGGTCTTCCGGCCCAGCAGCAGCGTGTCCGCCCCGGCGAACATCTCGCCGACGGCGGCTTCCATCTCGTCGTTCAGGTACGGGAAGTGCCAGGTGTCCGGCGCCTCCACGACGCCGTCCAGCGAGATGAACAGCCCGGCCGTGATCTTGCGCTGTGCGGTCATGCGATTTCTCCTCGGTAGCAGTCTCGGGGTCTTCGTCGTGCTGTGGTCGTCCGCCTCAGCGGAACTCGTGCCGGTCGGCCCAGGCGGCGATGGCGGCGCCGATCGTTCGGGGCTGGTCCTCCGGGGTGTGGTGGCCGGCGACCGCGTCGTGGTGCTCGATCTCCAGGCCGGCGATGTTCGCCGCGCACCAGTCGACGATCGCCGGGCCCATCATGGCTCCAGGGCCGGCCGCGAAGGTGAGGAGCAGTTTGGGCACGTCCGCGCTGGCCGCCAGCCACGTGTCGTAGGCCTGGATCCTGGCCACGACGTCGGCGGGTTCGCCTCCCAGTGGCATCGAGCGCGGCCACTGCAGCAGTGGGCGGCGGCTCTCCCGGGTGGGGTACGGGCGACGGTAGACGTCCAGGTCGGCCGGGTTGAGCGGGGTGGCGACGGTGCCAGGCAGTGCCTGCTCGATGAAGGCGTTGTCGTCCAGGATCAAGGCCTCGCCGACCCCGGGCGTCTTGATCGCCTCGAACAGCGGGCGACCGCCTTCGGGGAACTCCTCCCAGGCCATCGGCTTGATGATGGTCTCGGTGAACGCGATGCCACGTACGCGTCCGGGATGCCGGGCGGCCCAGTCGAAGGCGAGGGCGCCGCCCCAGTCGTGTCCGACCAGGACCACCTCGTCGAGGCCAAGCGCGTCGAACCAGGCGTCCAGATAGCGGGCCTGGTCGGCGAAGGTGTAGGCGATGTCGGGCTTGCCCGACTCGCCCATGCCGATCAGGTCCGGGGCCAGCAGGCGGCCCGGTTCGCCGACGGCGGGGAGGACGTCCCGCCACAGGTGGGAGGAGGTGGGGTTGCCGTGCAGGAAGACCATCGGCGCTCCGGCGCCGAGCTCCCGGTGGAACATGGTGGAGTCGAGTACGGGCTGAACGGGCAAGACGACGGAGCCTTTCAAGTGTGCGGCTGGTAGCGCTAGTTCACCGGAATGCGGGGGCGGCGCGTGCGGCCCAGTCGGCGAAGGTGCGCGGCGCCCGGCCGAGGATGCGCTCGACGGCGGAGCTCGTCTCCTGTTCGGCGGGCAGCGGCTCGCCGAGGATGGCGAGGGTTCCCTCCACCACCGGTTCGGGCATGAAGGACAGCATCTGCGCGCGGGCCTCGGCGCGGCTCTGCTCGATGAACCGCACGGGAGTGCCCAGGGCCTCGCCGATCGCCTCGGCCCGCTCGCGAGGGGTGACCGGAGCGGGGCCGGTGAGGTCGTACGTGCTGCCCGCGTGGCCGCCCCCGCGCAGGACCACAGCCGCGACCTCGGCGACGTCCGCCGGGTCGACGGTGGGCAGCCCGACATCGCCGAACGGCGCGGCGGCCGTTCGTTCCGTACGGATGGACCCGGCCCAGGCGAAGGCGTTCGAGTTCAGTCCACCGGACCGCAGGATCGTCCAGGCGAGACCCGAGCCGCGTACAGCGCCCTCGAACGCGACGGGGTGTCGGTAGACCTCCGGCCGCGTCCCGGCCCCCTGGGAGGACAGCAGGACGACGCGCCGCACCCCAGCCGCCTCGGCAAGGCCGAGGATGCCCTCCGGATCCTCTCCGGCGACGAGCAGGAACAGCGCGTCGGCTCCTTCGAGGGCGGCAGCAAGGCTCGGTGGATCGGCGAGATCTGCCTCCATGTGCCGCACGCCGTCCGGTAGTTGAGATCTGCGACGAGAAACGGCCGTTACCCGCGCGCCGGCTCCGACCAGGATCCGTACGAGCTCCTGACCGACATTCCCGGTTGCACCCGTCACGACAATCATGAAACCCCCTGATGTGTAGGTTGGTTGGCCGGTTCGCGAAGCGCCCCGCGCTCGCCGCCTGAACGGTCCGTCGCGACCCACGGCTTGTCAGGGGAGGCCGCGAGCCAGTGGCGCGGCAGGGTGCTGCTTCGTCACACGATGGACGAGCTGCGTGAGGAGCGGTTTCTCGACAGGCACCGCCCGGCGTCCCGGCACGGGGAAGGCTATGTTTCGGTCATGCGTGGGTCAATCAAGTCGAGGCCGGGGTCGGCCGACTTCCCAGGTCGAAGCCGTTGAATTGCTGCAATGGGGATGCCGGTGAATGCACAGGTGCACTGCAAATGGCCTGCAGATAAGCCGCCGAGCGGCGGTCCGATGATGGCCGGAGCGTCGAGCGCCACCTAGTGATCTGAGTCAGAGATTCGTCGGCAGGTGGGAGTGAAGTACAGGTGGAACCGCGGGTGGGCCAGCGGCCACTTCTTGATGTCGGGTGTCTTGTGGGTCGCGTAGTCGTCCAGGATCGGATGAACCTGCAGGTCGGGGACGCCTGGCACCATCGGCAGGACGGGCTGGGACCGTTCCAGCGCCTGGATCTGCGACTTCTCGTCCACGCAGAGCAGCTTCAGGGAAGCCCAGCTCGTCCAGCAGCATGTCGAACGGCTCCTCCACGAAGGTCTCCTGTGCGCGCAGCAGTTCCTCGATCCGAGGTTGCTGCGCCGCGACTTGGAGACCAGCTGCTGACGCCCACATCCCGGTCCAACGTGTGGGGCATCAATCCCGACGGGGGGATCTACAGGTTCACCAACGACGACGCCACTCCGTGGCACAACGTCCCCGGTGGTCCGACCGACTTCAGCGCCGCGGCCGACGGAACCGTCTGGGGCGTCAACGCCAACCACGAGATCTTCCGCTACATCGGCGACCAGCCCTGAGCTTGGTCGGGCTACACCCGTCGCCCCGTCAGCGAATCACGGTGACGGGGCGCTACGGCTTCTCTGCCCCGCCGAGCGGGTCGAAGGGAAGCCGATGTCCAGTCCACATCGCAGCGACACGTACCCCCTGCCCGTGTCGGTCGCGTTCAGCGGCTCCGACAACAGGGAAGACGAAACAGATTCGGAGTCCTCGCCCGGCGCATGGGACGGGCCGCGACCTCCGCGGGTCCGCTCGACCACTACGACCCGCGCTGGGCCGCCATCAAGGCCGGCGGCATGACCCGCTGGTGGTTCGAGACCGGCCCGGTCCAAGAGGTCGCCGACGTCCTCGCCACCTCCTACCTCGAACGCTCCCGGAACCCCTTCTCCGCGCCCGTGCGCCTGCTGGACCGGGGCATCCCGATGCCGGGGGCGTCCGTCGCCGCGACCGTGGCCGTACGGGAGGACCTGGGCGCCGAGCAGGCCGCGTACCGGGCCCGGCTCCTGCTGGCCCCGTACGAGACCGACCTGCGGGTCGACGAGGAGAGCGAGCGCGCACTCGTCCTCCTGCACTGCGACGACCCGGAGGAAGGCACCCGCCGGAGCATGGCCCACGAGGTCACCGTCACCGACACCTGCGCGGCGTACCAGCGCCACCTCCACGCACAGGTCAACCGGCTCGTCGACGAGGACCGCTTCCCGATGGCCATCCGCATCGGAGACCGGCCCACCGTGGCCAACCAGGACGAGGTGCGCCGACTCCTGGCACCCCTGCACCCGGACGTGCCCTGCAGGTCGCCTGGAACTACGCCCTCGGGGTGAACCTCACCGCCCACTACCGCACCTGCCACGCATTCACGCCCGGCATGGTCGAGCGCCGCTGGGGCCGGATCGTGAACATCGGCAGCGTCAACGCCCTCGGCCTTGATGGCGTTCCTCGTGGGCCCCTCCGCCTCGTTCATCACGGGGCAGTCCGTCCACGTCGACGGCGGCCGGCTGTTCCACTGAGACATCAACAAGCAAGGAGACGAACCGAGATGATCGAACGAGTCCGCGCCGTCCTCGTCACCGCCGACGACACGATGCTGGTCATCCGCCGCACCCGGCCCGGCATCCCCGAGTACTGGGTCCTGCCCGGCGGCGGTGTCGAGCCCAGCGACGAGTCCCGGGAGGCCGCCCTCCACCGGGAGATCCACGAGGAGATCGCGGGGAAGGCCGACATCATCCGCCTCCTCCACACGATGGAGGCCGACGACGAGCGCCAGCTCTTCTACCTCGCCCGGATCGCGACCTGGTCCTTCGACGACCGTACCGGTCCCGAGTTCAGTGCCGAAGGCCGCGGCGAGTACGCGCTGGAGGAGGTCCCGCTGACCCTGGAGGGGCTCGACGGCATCGACCTCAAGCCCGAGGAGATCGCCCACGTGCTGAGGGGGGCCGTCGGCGACGGAAGCCTCGGAGTCGAGGCGTCGCTCTGAGCCAGCGTGTACGTCGTCCTGCCGCAGGGCCGATCCGTCGGCGTGGACGGGGACGGGGCCGCCCCAGTCCTTGTCGAAGGTGAGGCGGGGGCGGACGTGGCGGCTCGCGTGGACGAGGGCGCGGTATTCCTCGATGTCGCCCCTGGCGAGGAGTCGGAAGACCTCCTCGTCCACGCCGGAGAACGCCTCGACGCGAGGCCCGTTCAGGCGGAAGACGCGGTCAGTGCCGACGGCCTCGTGGCGTAGTCCTTCGCCTGCACGTGGCAGCCCCGAACGGGTTCCGGTGCCACCAGACCCTCGGTCGGCGGGTGGATGTCCGGCATCACGTTCGCCTGGAACGGTGGGGCGTTCAGGTTCGGCTCACGGCCTTCCGCCGGTGACAGCCGACCTCCGCTGCCGAGTGCCTGGAGGGGGCGGTACTGGGGCTCCGCTACAGCCAGTCCTTCTTCTTGAAGACCACGTACAGACTCGTGCACACCACCGCCATCAGCACCACCGCGAACGGATACCCGCCCGCCCAGTGCAGCTCCGGCATGTGGTCGAAGTTCATTCCGTAGATCGTTCCCACCAATGTGGGTGCAAACAAGATGGCGGCCCAGGAGGAGATCTTCTTGATCTCCTCGTTCTGCTCGAAGCCCGCCTCCGCCAGCGCGCGCATCTCCGCGTTCTGCTGCTGCGTGACCAGGGTCGCGTTGACCGTGAGGATCTCCGTCAGGGCCTGGCGGAAGCCGTCGACGCGTTCGCTGGTGTGGGTGACGTGGTCGGCCACGTCGCGGAGGTAGCGCTGGAGTTCCTCGTCCGTGCCGTACTTGGCGAAGCCCGCCATCAGGCCGTGGAGCATGCCCACCAGGGGGCGGGTGGCGCGTTGGAACTCGACCATCTCACGGGAGAGTTCGTAGATGCGGCGGGACACCGCGGGGTCGCCGCCGAAGACCTCGGTCTCGATCTCGTCGATGTCGTTCTGGACGCCGGCCACCACCGGGGCGTAGCCGTCGACCACCGCGTCCAGGATCGCGTACAGCACCGCCTCCGGGCCGAGCGCGAGCAGGTCGGGGTCCTCCTCCATGCGGCGGCGGACCGCGGAGAGGTCCGGGGCGGCGCCGTGCCGGACGGTGATCACGAAGTCGGGGCCGACGAAGACGTGGAGTTCGCCGAAGTCCACCTCCTCCTGCGCGTCCAGGTAGCGGGCGGCCCGCAGGACGACGAAGAGCGTGTCTCCGTACCGCTCCAGTTTCGGGCGCTGGTGGGCCTCCATCGCGTCCTCGACGGCCAGTTCGTGCAGGTCGAACTCGGCGGCCAGCGAGTGGAGTTCCTTCTCCGTCGGGCGGTGCAGGCCGATCCAGGCCATGCCGTCGGGGTGCTCGCGCAGCTGGCGGAAGGTCTCCGCGAGCGTGGCGGGGGAGGAGACGTGCCGGCCGTCGCGGTAGAGGGTGGCCTGTGTGACGCTCTGCCGCTGCTCCGCGGGCGCCGGAGAGGCGGGGGAGGGCGACGGCTGGTGTGCCGCGGGCGGTTGCTCCGGCTGGCGGCGCCAGGTCGGGCGGGGGCGGCGGTCGGACATGTGCGTTCACCTCCTGGAGGGGGTGCGGGGCGGGTGCGGGCGTCGTCCCGTGCAGGATATAGGGGGGAATGTCCGAGGAGGGTGCGCGGGTCGGCGTCTTCCCTGGGCGGGGGCGGCGGTTTTCCCTGGGGGCTCTCACACATTGAGGACGGTATCTGACCTAGATCGTCGCTAGCGTGTTCCCCATGGCCCCGAAGACGACGTCCCCGGTCCTCAGCACCCGCGCCCTCAACCGCGCCACCCTCGACCGCCAGCTGCTGCTCGCGCCCTCCCCGCTCTCCGCCGAGCAGGCCGTGCACCACCTCGTCGGTCTCCAGGCCCAGAACACCAAGCCCCCGTACTACGCCCTCGCCGCCCGCCTCGACGGCTTCCGGCCCGAGGCGCTGTCGGAGGTCATGGAGTCCCGCGCCGTGGCCCGGATCGTCTCGCTCCGGTCCACCGTCCACACCCACACCGCCCGCGACGCCGTCGTCCTGCGCCGGCTCGTCCAGGCCGGGGCCATCGACCGGGAGCTGCGGATGTTCCGCAAGGGGCTCGACGGCGTCGACCTCGACCGGCTGACCGCGCTCGCCACCGCCTACGTCGAGGAGCGGCCCCGGCCGCCCAAGGACCTGCGCGCCCATCTGCTGGAGGTCTGGCCGGACGCCGACCCGCTGGCCCTGACCATCGCCGCCCGCTGTCTGCTGCTCATGGTGCAGGTCACCCCCCGGGGTCTGTGGCGGCGCAGCGGGCAGGTCTCGCTCACGACGGTCCGGGCCTGGTTCGGCGAGGGGGGTGTCGTGGACAGCGTCGTCGACGAGGGCACCCTCGACGAGACCGTGCTGCGCTACCTCGGCGCCTTCGGGCCCGCCTCGGTGCAGGACATGCAGACCTGGTCCGGACTCACCCGGCTGCGCCCCGCCTTCGAGCGGCTGCGCTCGCGGCTGCTCGTCTTCCGCGACGAGCAGGGCACCGAGCTGTTCGACCTTCCCGAGGCGTCCCGCCCCGACGAGGACACCCCGGCGCCGGCGCGCTTCCTGCCCGAGTTCGACAACCTCCTGCTCTCCCACGCCGACCGCACCCGCGTCGTGCCCGCCGACCTCCGGGGCCGCACCTGGACCGGCAACCAGGCCCACAGGGTCTTCCTCCTCGACGGGTTCCTCGCCGGGCTGTGGCGCCTCGACGAGGGCAAGGAGCGGACGACGCTGACGATCGAGCCGTTCGGGGCGCTCACCCGGGCCCAGCGCGCCGCGCTCACCGCCGAGGCCGAGCGGACGCTGCGGGTCACGGGACGGGAAGGGGTCCCGTACGACGTCGTCCTGACCCCGGCCTGAGTCGCCCGGCGCCTCACGGGAGCGCCCCCGCCCGTCTCGCCGGTCCTGACCCCGGCCTGAGTCGCCCGGCGCCTCACGGGAGCGCCCCCGCCCGTCTCGCCGGTCCTGACCCCGGCCTGAGTCGCCCGGCGCCTCACGGGAGCGCCCCCGCCCGTCTCGCCGCCACCACCGCCTCCAGGCGCGTGTGCGCCCCCAGCTTCCGCATCGCCGAGCGCAGGTAGCCCTTCACCGTCTCCGGGCGCAGCCCCAGCCGCTGGGCGGCCGTCGCGTTCGTCGCGCCCGAGGCCACCGCCGCCAGTACGTCCGTCTCACGCGGGGTCAGCAGCGGTGCGGGCGCGCGCCCCGGGGCGCCCTCGGGGGCGCCGGAGGCCGTCTCCAGGCGGCCGCACACCGCGAGCAGGCGGGCGCGCAGCTCCGGGTCGGCCACCTTCGGCGCCAGTTCGCGCAGCTCCCCGTACGCCTGCCGCACCTCCTCCCAAGAGGGGCCGGGGCTCGCCGCCCGCGCGTGCAGCTCCCGCACCTCGTCCCGTACGGCGAAGGCCTGCTCCACGTCCCGGGCCGCCGCGACCGCCGCGTCGAAGACCCGCTCGCCGATCGGCAGGGCGTCGCGCAGCGCCCCGTACAGCACCCCGCGCACCTTGCGGCGTACGACGAGGGGCACCGCGATCACGGAGCGCAGGCCCTCCGCCGAGACGGGGAGGTCGTACTCGTGCGTGATGTGCCGGGAGGAGGCGTAGTCCGTCACCGCGCACGGCCGCGACAGGGCCAGGCACTTCCCGCCCAGGCCCGAGCCGGTCGAGATCGTCAACCCGCGCAGCGCGGGCGTCACCGCCCCGTCCAGCTCCGCGATCCGCATCGCGCGCCCGTCGTGCAGCAGGCCCCCGAACACCACCTGGAGACCGGTGGTGCGGCGCAGCCGCAGCAGGGCGCCGCGCAGTTCCACCGATTCGACGTGCTCGGGCACCGTGCGCTCTCCTTCTGCCCGACCGGACGGACCGGGCCTGTCCCGACCGGCCGGACGGGCCGGCCGGGCGGTCCCGTCCGCCCGATCCGCGCGGTCACCCCCGAACGGGGGTAGTGAGACCTGGGTCACCGATTACACGATGTCCGGGACCGGTCCCGCAACGAGGAGGGCACATGACGGCAGCGAGCGCGACGGACGCGACCCAGGGGTTCCGGGAGGCCCGGGACTTCCTGCTCCGGCACCGTGAGGACTACGAGACGGCGTACGAGGGTTTCAGCTGGCCCCGGCCCGACCGTTTCAACTGGGCGCTCGAATGGTTCGACGTCATCGCCGCCGGCAACGGACGCACCGCCCTCCACATCGTCGAGGAGGACGGCACCGAGACCCGGCTGAGCTTCGCGGAGATGTCCGCCCGCTCCAACCAGGTCGCCAACTGGCTGCGCGCCCAGGGTGTCCGCCCCGGTGACCGGATCATCGTCATGCTCGGCAACCAGGCCGAGCTGTGGGAGACCATGCTCGCCGCGATGAAGCTGCGCGCCGTCGTCATCCCCGCCACCCCGCTGCTCGGCCCCGCCGACCTGCGCGACCGGGTCGACCGGGGCCGCGCCCGTCACGTGCTGGTCCGCGCCGAGGACACCGCCAAGTTCGACGACGTGCCCGGCGACTACACCCGGATCGTCGTCGGCGGCGACGGCGTGGGCTGGCTCGGCTACGAGGACGCCTACCGCGAGTCCGCCGACTTCGCCCCGGACGGCGTCACCCTCGCCGACGACCCGCTCATGCTCTACTTCACCTCCGGCACCACCGCCCGCCCCAAGCTGGTCGAGCAGACCCACATCTCGTACCCCGTCGGGCACCTGGCGACCATGTACTGGATCGGTCTCCAGCCCGGTGACGTGCACCTCAACATCTCCTCGCCCGGCTGGGCCAAGCACGCCTGGTCCAACCTCTTCGCCCCCTGGAACGCCGAGGCGACCGTCTTCATCCACAACTACAGCCGCTTCGACCCGGCCCGTCTGATGGCCGAGATGGACCGGCACGGCATCACCAGCTTCTGCGCCCCGCCCACCGTGTGGCGCATGCTCATCCAGGCCGACCTCGGGCAGCTGGCCACCCCGCCCCGCGAGGTCGTCGCCGCCGGTGAACCGCTCAACCCCGAGGTCATCGAGACCGTGCGGCGTGCCTGGGGCGTCACCATCCGGGACGGCTTCGGCCAGACCGAGACGGCCGTCCAGGTCTCCAACAGCCCGGGGCAGCGGCTCAAGGAAGGCTCCATGGGCCGGCCGAGCCCCGGATACGTGGTCACCCTCGTCGACCCGGTCAGCGGGAGCGCCGGCGTCGAGGAGGGCGAGATCTGCCTCGACCTCTCCGCCCACCCGGTGGGCCTGATGACCGGCTACCACGGCGACCCGGAGCGCACGGCCGAGGCGATGGCCGGCGGCTACTACCGCACCGGCGACATCGGCTCCCGCGACGCCGACGGCTACATCACGTACGTCGGGCGCGCCGACGACGTCTTCAAGGCGAGCGACTACAAGATCTCCCCGTTCGAGCTGGAGAGCGCGCTCCTGGAGCACGAGGCCGTCGCCGAGGCCGCCGTCGTCCCCGCCCCCGACCCGCTGCGGCTCGCCGTCCCCAAGGCGTACGTCGTCCTCGCGGCGGGCTGGCAGCCGGACGCCGACACGGCGAAGGCGCTCTTCGCGCACTCCCGCGAGGTCCTCGCGCCCTACAAGCGCATCCGCCGCATCGAGTTCGCCGACCTGCCCAAGACCGTGTCCGGCAAGATCCGCCGCGTGGAACTGCGCCGGCTGACCGCCGAGGGCCAGGGCGGCACGGAGTACGCCGAGGGGGACCTCGCGTGAGCACTCCCGTCGTCACCTCCGCCGCCGCGCTCTCGTACGCGCACGGCGCCGACCCCACGCCCCTCCTCGGCGACACCATCGGCGCCAACCTCGACCGGGCCGTCGCCGCCTGGCCGGACCGGGAGGCGCTCGTCGACGTGCCGAGCGGACGCCGCTGGACGTACGCGGCGTTCGGCGCCGACGTCGGCCGGCTGGCGGACGCGCTCCTCGGCAGCGGGGTCCGCAAGGGCGACCGGGTCGGCATCTGGGCGGTCAACTGCGCCGAGTGGGTGCTCGTGCAGTACGCCACCGCCCGCATCGGCGCCATCATGGTCAACATCAACCCCGCCTACCGCTCCCACGAGTTGCGGTACGTCCTCGACCAGGCCGGGATCACCCTGCTGTTCGCCTCCCTCGCGCACAAGACCAGCGACTACCGCGCGATGGTCGAGGAAGTGCGGCCGGCGTGCCCGCAGCTGCGCGAGGTGGTCTACTTCGGCGACGCGAGCTGGGACGAACTCCTCGCGCGCACCGCGCCGGAGGGCGTCGGGCCGGCCGAGCCGTCCTGCGACGAACCGGTCAACATCCAGTACACCTCGGGGACGACGGGCTTCCCGAAGGGTGCCACCCTCTCCCACCACAACATCCTCAACAACGGTTACTTCGTCGGGGAGATGATCGCCTACACGGAGCAGGACCGGATCTGCATCCCGGTGCCCTTCTACCACTGCTTCGGCATGGTCATGGGCAACCTCGCCGCCACCTCGCACGGCGCCTGCATGGTGATCCCGGCCCCGTCCTTCGACCCCGCCGCCACCCTCCGCGCGGTGCAGGACGAACGCTGCACCTCCCTGTACGGCGTGCCGACGATGTTCATCGCCGAACTGGGCCTGCCCGACTTCGCCTCGTACGACCTCTCCAGCCTCCGCACCGGGATCATGGCGGGCTCGCCGTGCCCGGTGGAGGTCATGAAGCGGGTGGTCGCCGAGATGAACATGGCCGAGGTGTCCATCTGCTACGGCATGACGGAGACCTCGCCCGTCTCCACCCAGACCCGGCGCGACGACGACCTGGAGCGGCGCACCGGCACGGTCGGCCGGGTCATGCCGCACGTCGAGGTGAAGGTCGTCGACCCCGCCACCGGCCTGACCGTCCCGCGCGGCACCGCCGGCGAGCTGTGCACCCGCGGCTACAGCGTCATGCTCGGCTACTGGGACGAGCCCGAGAAGACCGCCGAGGCGATCGACCCGGGCCGCTGGATGCACACCGGCGACCTCGCCGTGCTCCGCGAGGACGGCTACGTCCAGATCGTCGGCCGGATCAAGGACATGATCATCAGGGGCGGGGAGAACGTGTACCCGCGCGAGATCGAGGAGTTCCTCTACGCGCACCCGAAGATCGGGGACGTCCAGGTCGTCGGCGTCCCCGACGCACGCTACGGCGAGGAGATCCTGGCCTGCGTGATCCCGCGCGACCCGGCCGACCCGCCCACCCTGGACGAGCTCACCGCCTTCTGCCGTGACCGCCTCGCGCACTACAAGATCCCCCGACGCGTGGAGATCCTGGGCGAGTTCCCGATGACGGTGAGCGGGAAGGTGCGGAAGGTGGAGCTGCGGGAGCGTTACGGGGCGGGCTGACCGGCCTGCTTCTGGGGGCGTGCCTGCTCCCGGAGGCGTGCCTGTCCACCGGGGTGCTCCCCGGGGAGCACCCGCTCCCGGGTCTGCGGCTCCGCGACCTCGCGGCGCATGCAGACCCGGGGCCAGGCGGCCAGTCCGTGCGCCGCCTCCGCGCGGCTGATCTCCCGCAGGCCCTCGCTGAGCGCCGGATCGCCCTCCGCCAGACGGCGGAAGCCGAGCCGGGCGTAGTACGGGGCGTTCCACGGGACCTCGGTGAAGGTCGTCAGGGTCAGCGCCGCGAGGCCCTGCTCCCGGGCGGCCGACGCCAGGTGTTCGATCAGCGCCCGGCCGACGCCGCGCCGGGCGGCGTCCGGGTGGACCGAGACCTGTTCGATGTGGGCGGCGCCGTCCACGGTGTCGCTCAGCAGGTACCCGACGGGCCGGTCGGCCGCGTCCACCGCGACCCAGGCCCGGCCCGCGCTGCGGTAGCCCTCCAGGACGTCCAGCGGCAGGGGTTCGTCGTCGGCGATGTCATCCATGCCCAGGGGGCGGAAGGCCTCGCCCGCGGCGCGTTCGATGTCCTGGAGCAGGGGGAGTTCGGCCGGTGCGGCCGCTCGGATGCGCATACGTCAGTATGGCCCCGCCGGTGTGAAGAAGGCGTCCACCGGGTGGTACCGGATCGACCGGGTCCCGTCAGTCCGGGGCGCCGCTCGTGCAGGTGGGGCCGTTCTCCGGGTTCCAGCCGCGGCCGGTCGCGTAGCCGTCGCCCCTGTCGCCGCGCCGGCCGAGCAGCCCCCCGTCCCGGGAGAAGTGCGGCAGGAAGAGCGCCAGGGCGGGGTCGCCGTACAGCGCCACGTACAGCAGGACGTCCTTGCCGTCCGTGACCTCGCGACGGTGCGCGGGCAGCGGGTGCCGCTCGCGCAGGCCCGCGAGGAGGCGACGGGCGGCCCGCGTGGTCGGCGGCACGCAGAGCAGCAGCGCGGCGGCGGCCACCGGCACGGTGCCGAGCAGCAGGGCCGGCGCGGTGACCTCCGTGGCGAGCAGCCCCACGCCCACGGTGACCGGCACGCAGGCCAGCAGGGAGCGGGCCGCCCGCAGCCGGCCGGGAGGGCGGAGCAGGCCGCTTCGCCCGAGCTCCGTGCGCAGCGCGTCGAGCGCCTGGCGGGCCTTCGGCCGCGTGGCCAACACCCGCAGGCCGAGGGAGCGTTGCAGCGAGCGGTGCACGCCCAGCTGGAGCGGGTCGTGGGTCCGACCGGCCCCGCCGTTGGCGCGAATCGTGCCCCGCCGCCCGGCCGCGACGGCCCCCCGCTGGTGCAGGGCGACCAGCGCGACGGTGACGGCCGCCCGCGGGCCGCCGCGCAGCAGCGCCAGGGCCTGCGGGGGCAGTTCGGGCCGCCCCCTGCTGCGGGTACGCAACAGCACGACCGCCAGCGCCAGTTGACCGAAGGTCACTCCGAAGAACCACCACGTCCCCGTCGTCATGGTGTTCACCCCCCGAGGGTGTTGTTCCCGGAGGAGGGCCTGTCGTCACCCGTGATTGGCCGGAAATGCTAGGGCGTGTCTAGGCGGCTCCGGTGTCGACGAGGGTGTCGGCGGGAGCGTTGACGGGCTGCGGGGTCCCGGTGAGGTCGAGCACGAAGAGCGGGATGCCCAGGCCCTCGGCGCGCTCGTGGGCCTCGGGGGTGTAGCCCGCGAGGGAGAAGCAGACGCTGGTCGCCCCGTTGCTCAGCCCGTTCAGCCAGAGGCACTCCACGGCCCGCAGTCCCGTCGGCCGGGTGCTCGGATCCACCTGCGCGACGAGCCCGGGCCCCCGCAGGTCCACGGCCACCGCCGACCGCTCCTCCGGCTGCACGACGTCCCGGAACCCCAGCCAGCGCAGATACCCGGCGGACGCCGCCACCGCGTCCCGCGCGGTCCTGATCGTCACGGGCCGGAACGCGGGCCTGACGGGGAGGGCGGGGGCCTGGGCGCCGGGGAGGGTGTGGTGCGGGGGAGAGGGGTGGCGCTGGGTGAAGCTGGGGTAACCGTCGCGGTCGGTGTCGCCCTCGGCGTCGGGTACGGGGGAGTGGGCGGGAGTCGGGGCCGGGGCCGGTGCGGGAGTGCCGCTCCGGGCGGCCGGCCGGAGCGCGCCCTCGGGGACGTCGTGGGACCCGGCACCGGCACCGGACCCCGGCGTGGCGGGCGCGGCGGTGTCGTCGGCGGCGGACCGGGCGTCGTCGGCGGCGGAGGCGGACCCGCCGAGCGGGCCCCGGTCGCCCGCGCCGTCCGTACCGCCTCTGTCGCCTCTGTCGCCCCTGTCGTATCCGTCGCCCCCGTCGTACCCGCCGTCCGCACCGCCGGACCGGTCCGCGCCGTCCACCCCGCGGGCGCCGTCCGGCTCGCCCGTTCCGCCGGCACCGTCCGCCTCGCCCGCTCCGTCCGGCTCCTCCGCGTACCCCGGGCCCCTCACCGGCACCCGCAGCACCGCCCCGCACGCGCACCCCAGCTCCGGGTGCGGCCAGTCGGAGGGGCGGGCGCAGGCGGGGCAGAGGACGGTGACCCACTCCTCGGACCAGTTGCGGTGCGTCACGGGCCGGGCGGTCGCGCCGTGGATCACCGGGGGCGCGATCGGGGTGCCGCAGACGCAGGGGAAGGCGGGTGGCGCGTATCTCTGCGTACGGAGGCATTCCGGGCAGCGCACCTGTACCGATTCACCCACACCGAACCCCCTCTGCTCGCCCACCCATCGTCCACCAATCCGGCCGCCCGGGGGAGCCACTTCGGCCACCTCGGACGGTCTCCCCGCAGATCGTCTCTTGACGCCTCTCCTCCGGCCCACCTACATTGCTTCCGTATAGCAGAACAGTATTTCCGCATTATGGAAACAAGGTGCTGAGGGCCCCCGCCGGAGCCCGGCGCGCTTGTCTCCTCCTGGCCGAAGCAGGAGCACTCCCATGCCTCGTATGACCGCCGCCGCAGCGGCCGTTGAGATCCTCAAGCGCGAAGGCGTCACCAACGCGTTCGGTGTGCCCGGCGCGGCCATCAACCCCTTCTACCGGGAGCTCAAGAACGTGGGCGGGATCGCCCACACCCTCGCCCGCCACGTCGAGGGCGCGTCCCACATGGCCGAGGGCTACACCCGGGCCAAGGCCGGCAACATCGGCGTCTGCATCGGTACGTCCGGCCCGGCCGGCACGGACATGATCACCGGCCTGTACTCGGCGATCGCCGACTCGATCCCGATCCTCTGCATCACCGGCCAGGCGCCGGTCTCGAAGCTCCACAAGGAGGACTTCCAGGCCGTCGACATCGCCACGATCGCCAAGCCGGTCACCAAGGCCGCGACGACCGTCCTGGAGGCCGCGCAGGTCCCCGGCGTCTTCCAGCAGGCCTTCCACCTGATGCGCTCCGGCCGTCCCGGCCCGGTCCTCATCGACCTGCCGATCGACGTCCAGCTGACCGAGATCGAGTTCGACCCGGAGACGTACGAGCCGCTGCCGGTCTACAAGCCGTCCGCGACCCGCGCCCAGGCCGCCAAGGCACTGAGCTTCCTCCTGGAGTCCGAGCGCCCGCTGATCGTCGCCGGCGGCGGCATCATCAACGCCGACGCCACCGACCTGCTGGTCGAGTTCGCCGAGCTGACGAACATCCCGGTCATCTCCACCCTCATGGGCTGGGGCACCATCCCGGACGACCACGAGCTGGCGGCCGGCATGGTCGGCGTCCAGACCGCGCACCGCTACGGCAACGCGACCTTCCTGGAGTCGGACGTCGTCATCGGCATCGGCAACCGCTGGGCCAACCGCCACACCGGGTACAACCTGGAGGCGTACACCAAGGGCCGGAAGTTCGTCCACGTCGACATCGAGCCCACCCAGCTCGGCAAGATCTTCGCCCCCGACTACGGCATCGCCTCCGACGCCAAGGTCGCCCTGGAGCTCTTCATCGAGCTCGCCAAGGAGCTCAAGGCCGAGGGCAGGCTGCCGGACTTCTCCGCCTGGGCCGCCTCCGCCCAGGAGCGCAAGGCCACCCTGCAGCGCCGTACGCACTTCGACGACATCCCGATGAAGCCGCAGCGCGTCTACGAGGAGATGAACAAGGCCTTCGGCCAGGACACGCGCTACGTCACCACCATCGGCCTCTCGCAGATCGCGGCCGCGCAGTTCCTGCACGTCTACAAGCCGCGCCACTGGATCAACTGCGGCCAGGCCGGCCCGCTCGGCTGGACCATCCCGGCCGCCATCGGTGCCGCCACCGCGGACCCGGAGACCCCGGTCGTCGCCCTCTCCGGCGACTACGACTTCCAGTTCATGATCGAGGAGCTGGCGGTCGCCGCCCAGCACAAGGTCCCCTACGTCCACGTCCTGGTGAACAACGCCTACCTGGGCCTGATCCGCCAGGCGCAGGGCGGCCTCGGCATCAACTTCGAGGTCAACCTCGAGTTCGAGAACATCAACACCCCGGAGATCGGCGTCTACGGCGTCGACCACGTCAAGGTCGCCGAGGGCCTCGGCGTCAAGGCGATCCGCGTCACCGACCCGGACCGGCTGGGCGAGGCGCTGGAGCAGGCCAAGAAGACGGCCGTCGAGTTCCAGGTCCCGGTCGTCGTCGAGGCGATCCTGGAGCGCATCACCAACATCGCGATGAGCAAGACGGTCGACATGAGCGACGTCACCGAGTTCGAGGAGCTGGCCACCGAGCCCGGCCACGCGCCCACCGCGATCAAGGCCCTCAAGGTCTGACCGCACCAGGCCTGATCAGGGAGTCGTGAGACGGCCCCCGCCCCGACGAGCACCGGGGCGGGGGTCCTCCTGTGCCCGGATGAGGGTCGCCCCCGCCTCCGTCCAGTCGTACAGCACCGACCGTCCCGCCCTTCGGCGCCGGACGAGCCCGGCGTCCAGCAGCACCTTCAGGTGCCGCCCCACCGACCCGAGGCCCTGACCGGTCAGCGCCACCAACTGGCTCGTCGACTTGGGGGTCTCGAGCCGTACGAGGACGCCGGCCCGGGCGCCGCCGAGCAGGGCGCCCAGGGCCTCGG
The DNA here is from genome assembly GCF_036240795.1 of Streptomyces sp. NBC_01268. Classification (NCBI taxonomy): domain Bacteria; kingdom Bacillati; phylum Actinomycetota; class Actinomycetes; order Kitasatosporales; family Streptomycetaceae; genus Streptomyces; species Streptomyces sp. NBC_01268. The sequence continues at coordinate 6,711,313 of NZ_CP108454.1, forward strand.
GGACGGTCGGTCCCACCGTGTCGGCCAGGGTGCCGGAGCACGCGTACACGATCGCGGACCGCTCCGCGCCCTCCCACGACACCCAGCCCTTGGCCGGTGTCACCGGCACGAACAGCAGCCGGCCGCCGTCGATCCATCGCGGCGGATACGCGCGGGGGTTGACCTGGAGGCGACCGTCGCCCAGCCAGCGCATCTTGCCGGGGCACAGTTCGTCGAGCGCCGCCGCCCAGCCGCCCTGGCCGAGCCGCGCGGTCCTGGCCACCACGTCGGCCTCCAGGACCCGCCGCCGGCGCGGCCAGTCGGGCAGCACCGTCTCCCGCCACACCCAGTCCAGGACCCCCGCCATCCGGTGCGGCAGGTCGCGCGCCGAGCGCAGCGGGTCCGGGACGGGACCACCCACGGACACCTCCAACTGGGGGAGCGCGTCCGCCGGTTCGGCCTGCCGGACGGCCTCGACCTCCTCCTCGAAGGTCTGCTCGCCCTCGCCCAGCGGCGTCGGCGTCAGGAAGTCGGCGTTCCACGTCCGCCCGAGGGCGGCCCGTACGAGAAGGGCGTCGACCGGCTCGGCCGCGAGGCGGGCCCGGTACGCCGGGAGGTGGCCGGCCAGCCAGGCGCGCTCGCCCGGGTGGGAGCCGGTCGCGGCGTGCAGGGTCTTCAGCGCGGCGACGGCCTCGGCCAGCGGAGAGATGACGAAGCGTCCCGTGGCCAGGGAATCCGTACCGAGCTGCCACCAGCCCACGTGTCCACCCCGCTCTCGTTTCGCACCCGCGCGAAACACTATCGGGCCGACCGGCGCCCCCCGAGACTTCCCGGCATGCCCACGATCCCTCCCGCCCACCGAGAACCGCGCCCCCCGCGCTACCGCGATCTCTTCCGTAGCCCCGAATTCACTCCGCTCTTCCTCAGCGGCGCCGCCCAGATCGCCGCCCAGACGGTGTCGGGCCTGGGCCTTGCCACCCTCGTCTACCGGGCGACGGGCTCTCCGCTGCTCTCCGCGCTCGCCATGTTCGGGCCCGCGCTCGCCCAGCTGGTCGGCGCCACGACGCTCCTGTCGGCCGCCGACCGGCTGCCGCCCCGCGCGGCCCTCACCGGCGTCTCGCTCGCCTTCGCGGCCGGCACCGCGGCCCAGACGGTCCCCGGGCTGCCCACGGGGGCCGTCTTCGCGATCCTCTTCCTCCAGGGGCTCGTCGGCTCCCTGGGCGGGGGCGTGCGGTACGGGCTGCTGCGCCAGGTCCTGCCCCCGGACGCGTTCCTGCTGGGGCGCTCCGTCTTCAACATGTCGACCGGCGTCTGCCAGATCGCCGGGTTCGCCACGGGCGGCCTGCTGCTGGCGCTGCTCGCACCGCGCGGGACCCTGGCGACCGGCGCGGTCCTCCATCTCCTGGCGGCCCTGGTCGCCGGGCGCGGACTGTCCCGGCGGGCCCCGCGCGTGACCGGGCGGGTCTCGGTCGCGGAGACCTGGCGGACGAACGCCCGGCTCTGGGCCTCGGGGCCCCGGCGGCGCGTCTACCTGGCCCTCTGGGTGCCCAACGGCCTGATCGTCGGCTGCGAGTCGCTGTTCGTGCCGTACGACCCGGAGCGCGCGGGGCTGCTGTTCGCCTGTGCCGCGCTCGGGATGCTGGCCGGGGACGTCGCGGTGGGACGGTTCCTGCCGGCGGGGCTCCGGGGCCGGGCGGCCGCGCCGCTCCAGGCGCTGCTGGCCGCCCCGTACCTGCTGTTCGCCCTCGACCCGGAGCTGCCGTACGCCGTCGCCGCGATCGCGGTGTCGGCCGTCGGCTACGGCGCGAGCCTGCTCTACCAGGAGCGGCTCATGGCGCTGGTCCCCGAGGAGCTGAGCGGCCACGCGCTGGGACTGCACACCTCCGGGATGCTCGCCCTCCAGGGGGTGAGCGCGGCCCTCGCCGGCGGGCTGGCCCAACTCACCTCGCCCGCCGCGGCGATGAGCCTGCTGGCGGTGGCCTCGCTGGCGGTCACCCTCGCCCTCGTCCTCGCCGGGCGGCCCGTCGCCGCGGCCGGGGAGCGGAAGAGGGCCGAGGCCTGACCCCTGTGCGTGGGTCAGGCCTCGGCCTTGGTGCGCGCGGTGCGGGACCGTAAACCGCACAGCGCACGTGATGCCCGCCCGACGGTGCGAGGCTGGCGCGACAGGACGTTCGCGCCGCCGGGCGGAGTCTGTGGTCCTCCCCGTGTGCCGAAGCCCTGCGGGGGAGGGGCGTTGGGACCGCGGCGGCACCGACGGGCGCACCGGCGGTTCCCCTCCCTTCAGGTCAGGAAGGGGGGGCCGGGCGTCCTTACCACCGCACTGGCTCGGAGCCGCCGCGGTCCTCACGCTGTCCGGTTCACCGACCACCCCTCATCCGGGCCGGTGTCCCGGACCGCGTACGGTGCTGACCTCCCGTCAGGCACCGTACGCTGTCTGGGTGTTCGGAGGATCAGTCCTCGCGCAGGGCGCGGACGGCCTCCTCGACGCGCTTGCCGTACTCGGCGTCGGCGGCGGCGAAGTGGGCGATGTTCTTCTCGATGATGTCCTCGCGGGAGACCTGGGAGAGGCCGCCGGCGATGTTGGCGACCAGGCGGCCCTTCTCGTCCTCGGACATCAGGCGGTAGAGCTCACCGGCCTGGAAGAAGTCGTCGTCCTTGGTGTGCTGCGGCGCCTCGTGGGTGCCGGTCCAGCCGTGGATGGCGAGCGGCGCGGACAGCGCGGCGTCGGTCTGCTGCGGACCCGAGTACGAGTTGGGCTCGTAGTTCTTGTCGTGGCGCGAGCCGTTGCGGGTGGCCATGTAGCCGTCGCGGCCGTAGTTGTCGGCGGTGGTCGCCTTGGGGGCGTTGACCGGCAGCTGGGTGTGGTTGACGCCGAGGCGGTAGCGGTGGGCGTCCGCGTAGGCGAAGAGGCGGCCCTGGAGCATCTTGTCGGGCGAGGGGCCGATGCCCGGAACGAAGTTGTTCGGGGAGAAGGCGGCCTGCTCGACCTCGGCGAAGACGTTGTCCGGGTTGCGGTCGAGGACCAGTCGGCCCACGCGCTGCAGCGGGTAGTCGCTGTGCGGCCACACCTTGGTGAGGTCGAACGGGTTGAAGCGGTAGTCGGCGGCCTCGGCGGCCGGCATCACCTGGACGTAGAGGGTCCAGGAGGGGCTCACGCCGCGCTCGATCGACTGGAGCAGGTCGGTCTGGTGCGAGTTCGCGTCCTTGCCGACGAGCTCGGCGGCCTGCTCGCCGGAGAGGGAGCGGATGCCCTGGTTCGTCTTGAAGTGGTACTTGACGAAGAAGGCCTCGCCCGCCTCGTTGGTCCACTGGTAGGTGTGCGAGCCGTAGCCGTTCATGTGGCGGTACGAGGCGGGGATGCCGCGGTCGCCCATGAGCCAGGTCACCTGGTGGGTCGCCTCGGGGGCGTGCGCCCAGAAGTCCCAGACGTTGTCCGGCTCCTGCTTGCCCGTGAAGGGGTCGCGCTTCTGGGAGTGGATGAAGTCGGGGAACTTGATCGGGTCCTTGATGAAGAACACCGGGGTGTTGTTGCCGACGAGGTCGTAGTTGCCCTCCTCGGTGTAGAACTTCAGCGCGAAGCCGCGCGGGTCGCGGACCGCGTCCGCGCCGCCGAGCGAGTCGGCCACGGTGGAGAAGCGCAGGAAGGTCTCGGTCTTCTTGCCGACCTGGGAGAGGAAGTCCGCCTTGGTGTAGGCGGTGACGTCGTCCGTCACCTCGAAGTAGCCGTACGCGCCGGAGCCGCGGGCGTGCACCACGCGCTCCGGGATGCGCTCACGGTTGAAGCGCGCGAGCTTCTCCAGCAGGTGCTGGTCCTGGAGCAGGATGGGGCCACCGACGCCGGCGGTGGCGGAGTTCTGGTTGTCGGCGACAGGGGCGCCGGACTCGGTCGTAAGCACGCGCTTCGACATCGTGACCTTCCGTACGGGAGCTGCACTGCTGGGAGTGCTCTGGAGCGTATGTACGCCCGCCGAGCAGCGTCAACAGTTTGTTGAAATTGAAGTGTGGTGTTCCGGACGGCGGCGACGCCTGGGCGCGACAGGACAGGTGTCAGCGCCGCCGCCGCCCGGAAATCAGGGCCCCGTCAGGACGGGGGGCGGGTCAGACCTGCCGGCCGGAGAGGCGCTCGACGGCGCGCAGCAGGGCCGAGTGGTCCAGGCCGCCGTCGCCCTGGGCGCGCAGCGACGCGACCAGCTGGGCGACCACGGCGCCGACCGGGAGGGCCGCACCGACGTTGCGGGCGGCGTCGGTGACGATGCCCATGTCCTTGTGGTGCAGGTCGATCCGGAAGCCGGGCTTGAAGTCCCGGTTCAGGAAGTTGTCCTTCTTGCGGGTCAGGACCGTGGAGCCGGCCAGGCCGCCGTTGAGGACGTCCAGGGCGGCCTGGAGGTTCACGCCGGACTTCTCGAGGAAGACGACGGCCTCGGCGCACGCCTGGATGTTCACGGCGACGATCAGCTGGTTGGCCGCCTTCACCGTCTGGCCGGAGCCGTGCGGGCCGCACAGGACGATGACCTTGCCGAGGGCCTCGAGGATCGGCAGGGCCTCGTCGAAGTCGGCCTGCTCGCCACCCACCATGATCGACAGGACGGCCTCGATGGCGCCGGCCTCGCCGCCGGAGACGGGGGCGTCGATGACGCGGATGCCCTTCTCCTTGGCGTTCTTCGCCAGGTCGACGGAGGTCTGCGGGGTGATCGACGACATGTCGACGATCAGCGCGCCCGACCTGGCGTTCTCCAGGATGCCCGCGGGGCCGTAGGAGATGGCCTCGACCTGCGGGGAGGCGGGCACCATCGTGACGATCACGTCGGCGTCCTTGACGGCCTCGGCGATCGAGCCGGCGACGGTGCCGCCCGCCGCGGCGAGGCGGTCCAGCTTGTCCTGCTCCAGGGTGAAGCCGGTGACCGAGTAGCCGGCCTTGATCAGGTTCTCGGACATGGGGGAACCCATGATGCCGAGACCGATCCATGCGATCTTCGGAAGAGTGCTCATGAGGGTGCCTCTCAAAACAAGGTCGTACGGGGAGGGGGCCTGCGTCAGCGGGCGGGGCGGGCCTCGGGGGCGAGCCATTCGAAGGACGCGGCGGCGTCGGCGGCCTTGTACTCCAGGCCCACCCAGCCGTCGTAACCGGCCTTCCCCAGCTCGTCGAGGAGCTGCTCCAGCGGCAGCTCGCCGGTACCCGGGGCGCCACGGCCCGGCTTGTCGGCGATCTGGACGTGGCCGGTCCTGTCCGCGTACTCCGCGATGACCCGGCTGACGTCCTCGCCGTTCATGGCCAGGTGGTAGATGTCGAGGAGGAACTTGGCGTTGCCGAGGCCGGTGGCCGCGTTCACCTTGTCGACGACCTCGACGCCGGCGGGGGCGCTCACCAGCGGGTAGAGCGGCGACTCCGGCTTGTTGAGGGTCTCGATCAGCAGGATCGCGCCGACCCGGTCGGCCGCGCGGGCGGCCAGCACCAGGTTCTCCAGGGCGAGCTCGTCCTGGACGGCCGGGTCCACGCCCTCGACGCGGTTGCCGTAGAGCGCGTTGAGCGCCTTGCAGCCGACCGAGGCCGCGAAGTCCGCGGCGATGTCGATGTTGGCCCGGAAGCGGTCCGACTCCTCGCCGGGCACCGAGACCGCGCCGCGGTCGGGGCCGGGGAGCTGTCCGGCGTAGAAGTTCAGGCCCACCAGCTGGGTGCCGGCGTCCTCGAGAGCCTTCTTGAGGGCGTCGAGCTCGCTCTGCTCGGGGGTGGCGGTGTCGATCCAGGGCCACCACAGCTCGACCGCGGTGAAGCCCGCCGCGGCGGCGGCCGCGGGGCGCTCCAGGAGCGGGAGTTCCGTGAAGAGGATCGACAGGTTCACATCGAAGCGCTGGTCCGTGTATCCCATGAGGGGCGGCGCTCCTTCCGTATTGCGGAAGTAAGTTTCTGTCTGACGGAATGTTGCAAGCGGACCGGTCGACTTGTCAAGAGGTCCCCGCAGGTCCGGGGCTCCCGTGGGCCGGGGCCGGGCCGTAGCGTGGGGGCATGGTGCGTTTGAGAGTGGAGTTCACGACCGAGCCGTTCGACCTGGAAGAGGCGCCGGCGCACGCGGTCGTGGCGCGTGAGGTCATCCAGTCGGCCGAACTGGACGCGGTGGATGTGGGGCCCTTCGGCAACACGGCGGAAGGCGGTGCCGACGCCGTGCTCACCGCGGTGGACGCGCTGCTGCGCAAGTCCCTGGCGGCCGGGGCGACCCGGGTCTCGCTCCAGGTGAACGTGATCGGGGGGTCCCGGGAGTCCGTGGAGTCGAAGGAGGGGGAGAAGTGAGCGAGCATCCCCTGGTGGCGGCGGTGAAGCCGCTCGTCGACGCGATGGGCGCCGAGCTGCTGGTGCCGGAGCAGGCCGGAGTGGACGACGTGGTCCTCGCCTGGGAGGGCGAGGACGTGCTCGCCGTGCGGCTGCCGCAGCTGTCCGAATCGCTGGATCACATTCTGGCCGCGATGGAACGACGGCACGGGATGCCGCTCGCCGAGCTCGACCGCAAGAGCAAGCAGGAGGTCGTGCGGATCCTGGAGGCACGGGGTGCCTTCTCGGTGCGCCATGGAGTGGAGACGGTGGCGGGGGCGCTGGGCGTCAGCCGCTTCACCGTGTACAACTACCTGAACAGGGAGACCGCCCTGAACAGGGAAAAGGCCCCCAAGAGCGGGTAGTTGATCATGAGTGACCACGAGCCGTCGTCCAGATGTCGGGACGACGGCTTTTGTGTGGCCGAGTTTTCAACAAAGTGTTGACGTCGTGTTGCGGAGGGCGTTAGCTATCCGCAGCCCGTCCGACGCACAGCGAAAAACAGCCACGGAGGCTTCCCGTGACTTCAGGTACGACACCGGGTCTCACCCGGTTCAACACCTCGGCGGACGGCGACGCCGTCGCCGCACTCCACGAGGTGTGCTCCAGTTCGGCGTGGGGGAGCAAGCTGCTCGCCCAGCGCCCGTACGCCACCGCGGAAGCCCTCTTCCTCGCCAGTGACGCCGCCATGGCGGAGCTGACCACCGAGGACCTGGCCGACGCGATGGCGGGCCACCCGCCGATCGGTCGTCCGAAGGCAGGGGACCCGACCTCCTCCCGCGAGCAGAGCGGGATGGCCGGCGCCTCCGCGGAGCTCAAGGCCGAGATGCTCGAACTCAACCTGGCCTACCAGGACAAGTTCGGTCATGTCTTCCTCATCTGCGCCACCGGCAGGACCGGCGAGCAGATGCGCGACGCGGTCCGCGAGCGGATCGAGAACTCGCCCGAGCAGGAGCGGGAGATCGTCCGCACCGAACTGGGCAAGATCAACCGCATCCGTCTGACCCGTCTCGTCGAGACCGAGGAAGAGAACTGATGAGCACCGACACCTCGGCTTCGCCGAGCAGCTCCGTGTCCACCCACATCCTGGACACCAGCGTCGGCCGTCCGGCCGAGGGCGTGGCCATCACGCTCGCGGCCCGCGCCGGCTCCGACGCCGAGTGGACCGCTCTGGGCGGCTCCGCCACCGACGCGGACGGGCGATGCAAGGACCTCCCGGCCCTGCCGGAGGACACGACCCACGTACGGCTCGACTTCCAGACCGAGGCGTACTTCCTGAGCAAGCAGAACAAGCAAGCCGAGGCGCAGCAGGACGCCCCCGCGAATCGGGACAGCGGTACGACCGGAGCGTTCTTCCCGGAGGTGGCGATCACGTTCGCCGTCGTCCCGGGCGAGCACTACCATGTACCGCTGCTGCTCAACCCGTTCGGCTACTCCGTTTACCGAGGGAGCTAGCAGACATGCCCACGATTCTCGGCCAGAACCAGTACGGCAAAGCAGAGAACCGCGTCGTCAAGATCACGCGGGACGGCGCGACCCACCACATCAAGGACCTGAACGTCTCCGTCGCCCTCTCCGGTGACCTCGACGACGTCCACCTCACCGGCTCGAACGCCCACTGCCTCCCCACCGACACGACGAAGAACACCGTCTTCGCGTTCGCCAAGGAGTACGGCATCGAGTCCGCCGAGCAGTTCGGCATCCACCTGGCGCGTCACTTCGTGACCAGCCAGGAGCCGATCCACCGGGCCCGCATCCAGATCGAGGAGTACTCCTGGGAGCGGATCGCCGGCTCGGACGCCAATTCCAAGTTCATCGGCTCGGACGAGGTGAACCACTCCTTCGTCCGCAAGGGCCAGGAGACCCGCGTCACCCAGATCACCTATGACGGCGAGAACTGGGAGGTCATCTCCGGCCTCAAGGACCTCGTCGTCATGAACTCCACCAACTCGGAGTTCTGGGGCTACATCAAGGACAAGTACACGACCCTCCAGGAGGCGTACGATCGCATCCTGGCCACGCAGGTGTCCGGCCGCTGGCGGTTCAACTGGACCGACGACGAGCAGCGGATGCCCAACTGGGAGCGGTCCTACGAGCAGACCAAGAAGCACATGCTCGAGGCCTTCTCGGAGACGTACTCGTACTCCCTGCAGCAGACGCTGTACCAGATGGCCACGCGGATCATCAACCACCGTTCGGAGATCGACGAGGTCCGCTTCTCGCTCCCGAACAAGCACCACTTCCTGGTCGACCTCGAACCCTTCGGTCTGAAGAACGACAACGAGGTCTACTACGCGGCCGACCGCATGTACGGCCTCATCGAGGCCACGGTCCTGCGCGACGGCGCCACGGCGCAGATCCCGGTCGACATGACCAACCTCTAAGCGGCACCGAGTGCTCGCCCCCGCCCGCCCCGCAGCCGGGCGGGGGCGTGCACACCGGAGGGAACTTCCATGGCACAGCCCGCAAAGGGGCCGGCAACCGCCGAAGGCCCGTGTTCCACCCCGTCCACCACCCCGGCCGCCTGCCACCCGGTGGACGAGAAACTCCCCGCCTCGCGGCTCGTCCCCGCGGCACTGCAGCACATCGCCGCCATGTACGCGGGTGTCGTCACCCCTCCGCTCATCATCGGTCAGGCGGTCGGCCTGGACACCGCCGGCATGACCCGGCTCATCGCCGCCGGCCTGCTGATCGCCGGCTGCGCGACCATCCTGCAGACCCTCGGCCTCGGGCGCTTCGCCGGCAACCGGCTCCCGTTCGTGAACGCGGCCTCGTCGGCCGGCATCACCCCGATGCTCGCCATCGCCGAGAACACCGCCCCGGGACACCAACTCCCCGCCATCTACGGCGCGGTGATGGTCGCCGGAGTCTTCTGCCTCGCCGTCGGCCCCTTCTTCGGCCGGCTCCTGCGCTTCTTCCCGCCGCTCGTCACCGGCGTCGTCATCACCCTCATCGGGGTCACCCTGATGCCCGTGCCGGTCGGCTGGGCGCAGGGCGGCGACAAGAACGCCGCCGACTTCGGCGACATGAGGCACCTGGCCCTCGCCGGCTTCACCCTCGTCGTCGTCCTCCTCTTCCAGCGCTTCGGCAAGGGCTTCGTCAAGCAGATCGCCCTGCTGCTCGGCCTGTTCATCGGCACGCTCGCCGCGGTCCCCTTCGGCATGGCGGACTTCACCGCCCTGCGCGAGGCCCCGGTCGCCGCGCTGCCCACGCCCTTCGCCTTCGGCGCCCCCGAGTTCCAGCCCGCCGCGATCATCTCCCTGTGCATCGTGATGCTGGTCCTGATGACCGAGTCCAGCGCCGGGATGCTCGCCCTGGGCGAGATCTGCGAGCGGCGCAGCGACGGCCGGACCATCACCCGCGGACTGCGCACCGACGGCATCGCCACCCTGCTCGGCCCCGTCTTCGGCGGCTTCCCCACCTCGGCCTTCGCCCAGAACGTCGGCGTCGTCTCGCTGACCCGGGTGCGCAGCCGGTACGTCGTCGCCGTGGCCGGCGGCGCCCTCCTGGTCCTGGGAGCCTTCCCGGTCCTCGGCGCGGTGGTCTCCCTGGTGCCCATGCCGGTCCTCGGCGGCGCGGGCATCGTGCTCTTCGGCTCCATCGCCGTGAGCGGCATCCGGACCCTCTCCGAGGCCGGACTCGACGACAGCTCCAACATCATCCTGGTGGCCGTCGCGCTCGGAGCGGGCATCATCCCGCTCGCCGCACCCACCTTCTACGCCGGATTCCCCGCCTGGGCGCAGACCGTGCTCGGCTCCGGCATCAGCGCGGGGGCGCTCGTCGCCGTCCTGCTGAACCTCTTCTTCCACCATCTCGGCACCCGGAGCCGTCACGCGTCTCCGGCACTCAAATCCTCCTAGGGTCCTGCCGTGCCCAACCATCCCCCCAGGAATGAAGGAAGCACCGTCATGGCAGCACCTTCGGCAGCCCAGCGCATCGTCATCGAGAACGCGGCGATCGCGACCGTCGACGCGAACGACACCGAGTACGCCACCGGCCACCTCGTCGTCGCCGACAACAAGATCGAGTCCATCGGTGCCGGCAAGGCCCCCGAGGGCCTGGAGAACGTGGTCCGGCGGATCGACGCCACCGGCCATCTGATCACGCCGGGTCTCGTCAACACCCACCACCACTTCTACCAGTGGATCACCCGGGGCCTCGCGACCGACCACAACCTCTTCGACTGGCTGGTCGCGCTCTACCCGACCTGGGCCCGCATCGACGAGCAGATGGTGCGCGTCGCCGCCCAGGGATCGCTGGCGATGATGGCCCGCGGCGGTGTCACCACCGCCATGGACCACCACTACGTCTACCCGCAGGGCTCCGGCGACCTGTCCGGCGCCATCATCGGCGCCGCGAGCGACATGGGCGTCCGCTTCACCCTCGCCCGCGGCTCCATGGACCGCAGCCAGAAGGACGGCGGCCTGCCGCCGGACTTCGCCGTCGAGACCACCGAGGGCGCGCTCGCCGCGACCGAGGAGACCGTCAAGAAGTTCCACGACGCCTCCTTCGACGCGATGACCCAGGTCGCCGTCGCCCCCTGTTCCCCCTTCTCCATCTCCACCGAACTGCTCCGCGAGGGCGCGGCGCTCGGCCGCCGCCTGGGCGTGCGCATGCACACCCACGGCTCGGAGACCGTGGAGGAGGAGAAGTTCTGCCACGAGCTCTTCGGCATGGGCCCGACGGACTACTTCGAGTCCACCGGCTTCCTCGGCGAGGACGTGTGGATGGCGCACTGCGTCCACATGAACGACTCCGACATCGCGGCCTTCGCCCGCACCAAGACCGGTGTCGCGCACTGCCCGTCCTCCAACGCGCGCCTCGCCGCCGGCATCGCCCGCGTACCCGACATGCTCAAGGCGGGCGTGCCGGTCGGCCTCGGCGTCGACGGCACCGCCTCCAACGAGTCGGGCGAGCTCCACACCGAGCTGCGCAACGCCCTGCTGATCAACCGGCTCGGCGCCCACCGCGAGGCCGCGCTCAACGCCCGCCAGGCCCTGCGTCTGGGCACCTACGGCGGTGCGCAGGTCCTCGGCCGCGCCGACAGCATCGGTTCGCTGGAGGCCGGCAAGCTGGCCGACTTCGTGCTCTGGAAGATCGACGGCCTCGGCCACTCGTCGATCGCCGACCCGGTCACCGCCATCGTCTTCGGTGCGGCCGCCCCGGTCACCGCGTCCTTCGTCAACGGCAGGCAGATCGTGGAGAACAACCGTCTGCTGACCGCCGACGAGGACCGGATCGCGCGCGACGCGCGCACGGAGGCACAGCGCCTGGCCCGTATCGCGGCCCAGGCCTGACCCTCCCCAAGGAGTCCGGTCGAGGGGGACGGCCCTCGACCGGTCGCCGCGGACCCGAGCGGGGTTCGCGGCAGCCCGACCGGGGGGTGACGTGCGCCCAGTCGTACGCACCCCCCGGGACGGTGAACGGTCTCCGTGCCCGACCCGGGCATTCCCCATCGGACACCCCGTCAGCGCCGCACCCCCTCCGCCGGCGCCGCATCGAGCCGCACCTCCTGCACCTCGCACCGCATCGCACCACCTCCCTGACACCCACGTCTCTGCCGACGTGTACCCGACCGGAGGAACCGCCGTGGCCGCCAAGCCCCAGGTTCGCAATGCACAAGACGCAGGGTCCGCCCCCGAGGCCCGGGACACACACCCGGTAGACGAGGTCCTGCCCCCACTGAAGATGCTCACCAGCGGCCTCCAGCACGTGGCCGCCATGTACGCGGGGGTCGTCGCCCCGCCGCTGATCGTCGGAGCGGCCGTGGGCCTCTCCGGAACCGAACTCACGTTCCTCACCGGAGCGAGTCTCTTCACCGCCGGACTCGCCACCTTCCTGCAGACCCTCGGCGTCTGGAAGATCGGCGCCCGGCTGCCGTTCGTCAACGGCGTCACCTTCGCCGGCGTCGCCCCGATGCTCGCCATCGCCGACACCACGAAGGACAAGGCCGACGCCCTGCCGGTGATCTTCGGCGCGATCATCGTCGCCGGACTCCTCGGCTTCCTCGCCGCCCCCTTCTTCTCCCGGCTCGTGCGGTTCTTCCCGCCGGTCGTCACCGGCTCCGTGATCACCCTCATCGGGGTCTCCCTCCTCCCGGTCGCCTTCGGCTGGGCCCAGGGGCCCAACCCCCAGGCGGACGACTACGGTTCGACCACCTTCCTGTCCCTCGCGGGCGTCACCCTCGTGATCGTGCTGCTGCTGCGGCGCTTCACCCGCGGCTTCCTCAAGCAGGTCGCCGTCCTCGTCGGCCTCGTCGTCGGCACGCTCATCGCGATACCGTTCGGCGTCACCGACTTCACACCGGTGACGGAGGCGGACATCGTCGGCTTCCCGAGCCCGTTCCACTTCGGCGCACCCCAGTTCGCGGTCGCCGCGATCATCTCCATGTGCGTGGTCATGCTGGTCTCCATGACCGAGTCGACCGCCGACATGCTGGCGCTCGGCGAGATCGTCGAGCGGCCGGCCGACGAGAAGACGATCGCGGCCGGACTGCGCGCCGACACCCTCGGCTCCGCGCTCAGCCCGCTCTTCAACGGCTTCATGTGCAGCGCCTTCGCCCAGAACATCGGCCTGGTCGCCATGACCCGGATCCGCAGCCGCTTCGTGGTCGCCTGCGGCGGCGGCTTCCTGGTCCTCATGGGCCTGTCGCCGGTGGCCGCCTCGCTGATATCGGTCGTGCCCCGGCCGGTCCTCGGCGGCGCGGGCATCGTCCTCTTCGGCTCGGTCGCCGCGAGCGGCATCCAGACCCTGGCCAAGGCCGGCCTGGAGAAGGACAACAACGTGCTGATCGTCGCCGTCTCGCTCGCCGTCGGCATCATCCCGATCACGAAGCCGGAGTTCTACCACGCCTTCCCGGAGACCGCGAAGATCATCCTGGACTCCGGCATCTCCACCGGCTGTGTCGCGGCCGTCCTGCTCAACCTGGTCTTCAACCACCTGGGCAAGCGCCGTGACGACGACACCGTGACCGCGCCGATGGAGCCCGGCGACGAGATCTCCGAGACCAGAACGGCCAAGGCGGCGCACGTCCACTGAGCCACCGTCCGCAGCCCCCGCCCGCCCCGGGCCCCGCGCATGCCGCGGGGCCCGGGGCGGTGGTGCTGGTCAACCCCAACACCTCCACGGCGACCACCCGGATGATGGCCTCCCTCGCCCGCCGCGCCCTCGCGGGCACCGGTCTGCCGGTCCGGGGCGTGACCGCCGCGCACGGCCCGACGATGCTGACCGACCCGGCCACCCTGCGCGCCGCGGTCCCGCACACCGTGGCCGCCGCGCGCGCCGCCCTGGCCGAGGGCGGCGCCGCGGCCCTGATCGTGGGCGCGTTCGGCGATCCGGGCGTGGCCGAGCTGCGGGCGGCCGTCGGGGAGGCCCTCCCCGTCGTCGGCATCGGAGAGGCCGCCCTCGCCGAAGCCGCGGCCGACGGGCGCCGCTTCGGCGTCGCCACGACCACCCCGCTCCTCGCGGACGCGATCACCGGCCACGTCGAGCGGCTCGGCCTCGGCCCGGGATACACCGGCACCCGATGCACCGCCGGCGACCCCCGGCGCCTCACCGCCCACCCCGAAGCGCTGCTCACCGCCCTGGAGGACGCCGTCCGCACCTGCGTCCTGCGGGACGGCGCGGAGGCGGTCGTCATCGGCGGTGGCCCACTGGGCGACGCCGCCGCCGCCCTGCGCACCCGCCTGCCCGTCCCCGTCATCGCCCCGATCCCGGCGGCCTGTACCCGGGTCGCCCGGCTCCTGGCCGCCGCCGGGGCCTGACCGCCGCTCATCCCCCGCACCGCCCTCACCGCTCCAGCTCCATGCGCCGCCCGCACTCGTGGGCCAGCGCCGGATACGCCGCCGCGATCGCCTCGTACAGCCGGCGGCGCAGCAGCCGCTCCGCCTCGGCGCGGCCGGTGTCGCCGTACAGCCCGTCGAGGAGCGTCTCGTACCGGGCGAGCGCCTGACGCAGGTAACCCACCTGCCAGCGGACCATCGCGCCCGCGGTGATCCCGCCGGGTCCGCGCGCCCCGAGCAGGTGCCGGTGACGCACCGCGCGGCGCTCCAGCTCGGCGGCGGGCAGCCGGGGGACCTCGATGGGCTCGGCCCGGATCGCCGCCAGCACCGCCCTGCGCCGCTGCTCGGCCCCCGCCCCGGCCGCCGCCGAGCCCCGCCCGGCGACGGCGGCGGTGTGGAGGAACTCCGGGGTGCGCTCGACCGCCTCGATCCGGGCGAGCAGATAGAGCCGCACCGGGGCGAGGGACCAGCGCCTCGGGTCCCGTCCCTGCACGTCGGCCTGACCCAGCAGCTCGTCGATCATCGCGTCGCTCCAACCGCGCAGGCGCAGCCCCAGCACGGTCACGTAGGTCGTACGGTCCGTCACGAATCCCCCTGAAGTCGACTACGGAGAGTGAGGGATCCAGTGAAGCGCACCCCACTGACAACGCCCCTCCCCGCCCGCCCCTTGTCGAGTCGCCCACCCCTGTGTCATACAGGTCCAGACCTTTCCCGGATCGCCCGGCCGGACGGAGGCGTCCCGTGCAACGCCCGCTCGCCGCAAGCCTGTTGACCTCGTGGACCGCAAGGACCGCAAGGACCGCAAGGACCGCAAGGACCGCAACGAACGCAGCCGCCACCACCACGGTCGCCGGCGTAGTCACCACCGTCGCCGTCCTCCTCGTCCTCCTCGGCCTCGCGGCCTGTTCCGCACTGCCCGCGCAGGACACCAGCGCCCCGACCGCCCCCACCGGAGTCACCGCCGCCGCGGGCAGCGCCAGCACCGTGCACGTCATGTGGAGCGCCGCCACCGACGACCGCGCCGTCACCGGCTACGCCGTCTACCGCCAGGGCCGCAAGGTCAAGGACCTCCCCGCCGACACCCTCATGACCGACGTCACCGGCCTCGCCCCGGCCGCCCCGCAGACCTTCACCGTCCGCGCCCGCGACGCCGCGGGGAACCTCTCCCCGGACAGCGCCACCGTCTCCGCCACGACCCTCGCCGCCACCGCCGAGGACCGCACGCCCCCCACCCGCCCCACCGCCCTGCGCGTCGCCCCCGCCGGACCCGACGGCGCCACCCTGGCCTGGCGTCCCGCCCGCGACGACACCCGGGTCACCGCCTACGACGTCTACCAGGGCGACGCCCGCGTCCACACCGTCCCCGGCACCGAGACCACCGCCCGGCTCACCGGCCTGCGCCCCGGCACCGCCTACTCGTTCACCGTCCGGGCCCGCGACGCCGCCGAGAACTCCTCCCCGGACAGCGGCCCCGCCGACCTCACCACCGCCCCCGCCCCCGGCGCCCCGCCGAACACCGCGCCCACCGCCGTCACCGCGAAGGCCACGAAGGGGGCCGTCACCCTCACCTGGACCCCGCCCCGCACCGGCGCCCCCGTCGAGGAGCACCAGCTCTACCTGAACGGCCGATTCGCCACCACCATCGTCTGGGGTGCGCAGCCCCCGCCCGGCCCCGTCACGTACACCCTCACCGTCCCCACCGCCCCCGGCACCCGCTACACCCTCACCCTCCGCGCCCGGCTCCCCGACGGCACCTGGGGTGACTTCTCGGCGCCGCGCACGGTGGTGACCCCCTGAAGGGTGACCCCTTGAAGGCACGCACGCACACCGCGTCGGAACTACGCTGGGAAGCGTGGCCGAGATCGTTCTCACCAACACCGGGCTCGCCGCGTTCCTGGAGGCGAGCCCCGAGTTCCGGGGCCCTGGATCGCGCAGGGCCGCCGATGCCGTGCTGGGCCTGCTCGCGCTGCGCGGGGCGGACCGGGCCACGGGGCTGCCCGAGCCGACGCCCACCCTGGTGCGGCGGCTGCTCGTGGAGGACCTGCCCGCCTTCGTGTGCGCGGCGCCCGAGGAGCTGGCCGCCTACCCCGCCGTGCTCCGGGCGCTCGCCCGCCGCTTCGACGGCGACGGCCGCACGGGCGTCGAGGGGGTGATCGGAGAGGCCGCCGACGACTTCGAACGGGCCATGGCCGACCCCGGCAACCTCACCTGGCCCCGCTGGTACGCCCAGCTCCTGCGGGCCGACGGCACCGACCCCGACGACCCCGCGGCCGTCCGGGCCTGGCTCGCCCGGCTCGACGGGCCGCCGGTGCCCGACGGGGTGCGGCGGGCCGACCTCATGGGGCGCACCGCCCTCGCCGACGTCCTGCTCGCCGAGGCGCTGACCCGGGCCTATGTGCGCGACGCCGAACAACCGCCGCCCGCCGGACCGGTCCTGACCGACCACGACGTGGCCCAGGGGATCGGGACGGTCGCCGCCGCGCTGCTCGACCGGTGGACCGCCGCCGGCCTCGCCGAAGGCCTCACGGGCGCCTACGCCCACCTCGCGCCCGGACCCGACGCCTTCCCGCACCTCGTCCTCGCCGACGCCCTGCTCGACGAACACCTCGACTACTACGGCGACCCCGCCGAGCCCCTGCCCCCGCCGCCGGAGGAGGCCGACCCGCCGGACCCGGAGGGCGACGCCGACCTGCTCGCCGCCGCCGTCGACTCCCTCGCCGACCAGGGCACGTACGGCAGTGAGGCCGCCCACCTGCTCTACACGCTCTACCAGCGCGGCTGCTCCGCCGAGTCCGTCGCCCGCCGCGCCGCCGAGTTCGAGGACTGGCCGGTCGACCCGGCCCTGGAGGACGCCCCCGTCCGCGTACCGCCGCCGGCCTCACCCGCGTACACGACGCCGACCGCCGGCGAGCTGGCCCGCCTGCTCGGCACGCCGGGCGTCAACGACACCGACCGGGCCCGGCTCGACGGACCCGCCCACGAGCTGGCCGCGGTCGTCGACCGGCTGGCCTCGACCGCGCTCGTCTTCCGCCGCGGCGACGCCTTCGGCCTCACCCCCGACGGCTGCGCCGTCGTGCGCTACCTGCTCGCCGTCCGCGGGGTCGCCGTGCCCGACGCCGCCGACACCGCCGCCTGGGACGCGCCCACGCTGGTGGCCGCCGCCGCGGGCTGGCCCCCGGCCGCCGCCGAGCGGGTGCTCGGGGAGTGGCTGCGGTCCCTGGAGGCGGTTCCCGGCGACGTCGACGAGCAGGCCTGGACGGAGCTGCTCGGCGCCGTCGGCCGCGTCAACGCCGGCACCTCCGACGCGGTCGCCACCCGGGCGCTGCTCGACGTCCTCGACCTGTCCGCGGCCCCGGTCGGCGCCCTGCGCCGCGCGCTCGCCGACCCGGTGGCCGGGGTGCGCGCGGAGGCGGCCCTGCGGGCCCGGGGCGAGGACGTCGACCCGGAGTCGGTGCCGGCGTCCGCCCGGGCCCTGGCCGTCCTCGACGGGCTGCCCGGCAAGAAGGGGCCGCTGGAGTCCCGCCGTACCGCCTTCGACGCGGCGGCCGGGCGCTGGCCCGGCGGTTCGGCCGCGCTGGTGGCCGCGATGGCCGCGGCCGACCCGCACGAGACCGCGCGGGTCCTGGGGCCGCTGGGCATCGCCATGCCGTGATCCGGCCGGGTGGCATGGCCCCGCCATGATCCGGCCGGGTGGGGGCACCCACGCCGTGACCGGACCGGCGGCGTCACCCCGCCGTGATCGGGACTGGCGGGCGTCGCCCCGCCGTGACCCGGTCCGGCGCGTCGCCCCGCCGTGACCGGCCCGGCGGCGTCACCCCGCCGTGAGGTACATCCCCGAGGCGCCCGCGCCCGCCGTGTTGCGGCAGCTGTAGTCACCGGTGGTGCGGGCGTTGATCAGCGCCAGACAGCGGCCCAGCGCGGTCTGCCCGTAGTAGTTGGGGTGCATGTCCTCCTGGAGCGGCCCCTGGGTCTCGTTCTGGTCGATCCAGCGCGCCCACTCGCTCGTCGAGGCCGAGGCCGGGACGGTGGAGCTGACCAGTTTGCTGGCCTTCGCGCAGACCTCGCGGCCCTGGAGCATGTCGCGCAGATCCATGAACTGCGCGCCCTTGGCCCGTGCCACCGCCTTCAGACGGTTCGCGATCTGCGGGACGAGGGAGTCGCGGGCCCAGTCGGAGTCGGCGTTCCAGAAGGGGCAGCCGCCGGTGTTGGTCCGGGTCCAGCCGCTCTCGCCGTATCGGTTCTCCGTGGAGCGCGGGATGGGGGAGGGGTACGACTGGAGGACGATCCGGTAGTCCGCCGTTCCGTATCCGGCGCCGGTCATCACGGCCCTGATCTCGTCGATCGACTTGCCGACGGCGGCCATCGCCCCGTCGATCTTCGCGTCGACGGCGGCCTGCTGGTCGTCGTGGCAGTAGGAGTACCAGACGATGTAGTCGGTGGCGCAGGTGGTGATGACGTCGGCGAAACCGAGGTCGTTGCCGCCGATCGACAGCGCGATCAGCTTCACGTCGCGGGTGGCGGCGACCGCCGCCAGCTGGTCGGCCTGCGGGGCCTCGCCCTTGTAGGCGACCCCGCCGTTGGAGGCGCGGAAGACGTTCCGGGTGGTGGCGCCGGAGCAGGCCAGGTTGATCTGCTCGGTGGCGAGGCCGCCCGCGCTCTTCACCTCGGCCGAGTCCGAGCGGTGGCAGCCGTCGGCCTCCGAGGCGCCGTACACCCGGCTCGGGTCGTAGCCGCTGCCGGTCCAGGCCCGGTCGGTGCCGTTGCGGCTGCCGCTGGTGGTCAGGCTGTTGCCCTGCCAGCGGCCGGCCTCGCCGGAGATGTAGCTGTCGCCCATGGAGACGACGGCGGTGGGACCGGAGCCGGGCGCGGCCATGGCGGGGGAGGGGGCCAGCGAGGCGAGTCCGGCGGCGAGGCACAGGGTGAGCAGTCCGCGCAGGGCGCGGTGGGGGGACGAAGGCATGGCTGTGCTCCTGCGGTATGCGGTGCGCAGTGAGTGGGGGACAGCCGCCGGCCGGTGGCATGGCGGAATCTCGCACGGCACGACTTATTACCGCTAGGTAGCAGCGCGTCTCGGTTACGTCACGTGACTTGTGAAACGCCATGGATCGAAAGGTCGGGCAAACGTGCGAACGGCATGCGGAAAGGGCTCCGCCCCCGGTGCCTGGGCATCGGGGGCGGAGCCGGTGCGCGCGAGCCGCGCGCGGGTGCGTGGCGCGTGAACGCCCTTGCTGTTCGGCCGCTGTGCGGTCAGCCGACCAGCTGGTCGTACGCGGGGAGGGTCAGGAAGTCCGCGTAGTCGGCGTCGAGCGAGACGTGCAGCAGGAGGTCGTGCGCCTGCTGCCACTTCCCGGCCGCGAACGCCTCGTCGCCGATCTCCGCGCGGATCGCGGCCAGCTCCTCGGCGGCGACCTCGCGGGCCAGCTCCGGGGTGGCCTGCTTGCCGTTCTCGAAGACGACCTCGGCGTTGATCCACTGCCAGATCTGCGAGCGGGAGATCTCGGCGGTCGCCGCGTCCTCCATCAGGTTGAAGATCGCGACGGCGCCCAGGCCGCGCAGCCAGGCCTCGATGTAGCGGATGCCGACCTGGACCGCGTTGCGCAGGCCGTCGTAGGTCGGGTGGGCGTCCAGGGAGGCGATGTCGATGAGCTCGGGGCCCTCGACGTGCACGTCCTCGCGCAGCCGGTCCTTCTGGTTCGGCTTCTCGCCGAGCACCGCGTCGAAGGAGGCCATGGCGATCGGGACCAGGTCGGGGTGGGCGACCCAGGAGCCGTCGAAGCCGTCGCCGGCCTCGCGGTCCTTGTCGGCCTTGACCTTCTCGAAGGCGACCTTGTTGACCTCGGCGTCCCGGCGGGACGGGATGAAGGCCGCCATGCCGCCGATCGCGTGCGCGCCGCGCTTGTGGCAGGTGCGGACGAGGAGTTCGGTGTACGCGCGCATGAACGGGGCCGTCATCGTGACCGCGTTGCGGTCCGGCAGGACGAACTTGGCGCCGCCGTCCCGGAAGTTCTTGACGATCGAGAACAGGTAGTCCCAGCGGCCCGCGTTCAACCCGGCGGCGTGGTCGCGGAGTTCGTAGAGGATCTCCTCCATCTCGTACGCGGCCGTGATGGTCTCGATGAGGACCGTGGCGCGCACGGTGCCCTGCGGGATGCCGACGTAGTCCTGGGCGAAGACGAAGATCTCGTTCCAGAGGCGGGCCTCCAGGTGCGACTCGGTCTTCGGCAGGTAGAAGTACGGGCCCTTGCCGAGGTCGACGAGGCGCTGCGCGTTGTGGAAGAAGTAGAGGCCGAAGTCGACCAGGGCGCCGGGCACCGCGCGCCCGTCGACGGTCAGGTGGCGCTCCTCCAGGTGCCAGCCGCGCGGCCGCATGACGACCGTGGCGAGCTGGTCGGCCGGCTTCAGCGCGTAGGACTTGCCCGACCGCGCGTCGGTGAAGTCGATGTTCCGGGCGTAGGCGTCGACCAGGTTGACCTGGCCGAGGATCACGTTCTCCCAGGTCGGAGCCGAGGCGTCCTCGAAGTCCGCGAGCCAGACCTTCGCGCCCGAGTTCAGCGCGTTGATCGTCATCTTGCGGTCGGTCGGGCCGGTGATCTCGACCCGCCGGTCGTTCAGGGCCGCCGGGGCGGGCGCGACCTTCCAGGAGTCGTCGGCGCGGACCGCGGCGGTCTCGGGAAGGAAGCCCAGCGAGGAGGTGCGGGCGATCTCGGCGCGGCGCTCGGCGCGGCGGGCGAGCAGCTCGT
The DNA here is from genome assembly GCF_036240795.1 of Streptomyces sp. NBC_01268. Lineage (NCBI taxonomy): Bacteria > Bacillati > Actinomycetota > Actinomycetes > Kitasatosporales > Streptomycetaceae > Streptomyces > Streptomyces sp. NBC_01268. The sequence continues at coordinate 6,732,117 of NZ_CP108454.1, forward strand.
CGCGGCGCGGGGTGAACCGGCGGTGCAGCTCGGCCACGAAGGCGAGGGCCGCGTCGGTGAGCACCTCCTCCTGGCGCGGCAGGGGCTCGGCTTCGACGACGACCAGGGAGGACGGCGCTGGTGCGGACATGAACTGTCACTTCCTTCAGCGGGCTTCACGGGCGGTGCCAGACGGCCGCCGGGCGTCGCGTACGGCACGGAGTGCCACAGGCGCCGAGGTACGGCCGCGAGCGCCGTCTCAAAGAGCAGGCGCTTCTGAACAGTGGATACTAGTTTCCTCATGGTGGAAGTTCAATGGTTTGTTGATGTCGAGATTCTTCGGGTCGACACAACGTGGCGCTCGGTGCCACCGCCTTCACTCCAGGTGCACCAGATCCGCCTCCGTGTCGATGTCATAGGGCTCGGCCACATCCGAACAGTCCACGAGCGTGATCGCATCCCGGTGCGCCATCAGGTAGTCCCGCGCCCCCTGGTCCCCCACCGCCCCCGCCGCGATCCCCGCCCAGCGCCAGGCGCCGAACAGCACCGGATGGCCGCGCTTCCCGTCGTACGCGGCCGCCGCCAGGGTGTCCCGCGAGCGGTACGCGGCCCGCACCCGGGCCACCGCGGCCGCCCCGATCCCCGGCTGGTCCACCAGTGACACCAGTGCCGCGTCCACCGGCAGCGCCGCCGCCTTCAGGGAGGCGAGACCCGTCCGCAGCGAGGACCCCATGCCCTCGGCCCAGTCCGGGTTGTCCACCAGCACGCAGCCCGGCAGCACCGCCCGCTCCCGCACCTGGTCGGCCGCCGCGCCGAGCACCACGTGCACCACCTCGCAGCCGCCCTCGCGCAGCACCCGCACCGCGTTCTCGACGAGCGGGCGCCCACGGTGCGTGAGCAGGGCCTTGGGTCGGCCGCCCAGCCGCCGGCCACCGCCGGCGGCCAGCAGGAGGCCCGCCACGAGGGGTTCTTCCGTCTCACCAGTCATGAGGACTGCATACCGCATCGCCCTCCCCACGGACCGGTCACACGGACGCCTGAATTACGTCCGCCCGCTGGCGCGCCGGGCGCGCGAAGGAGTTAACTGGCCCGCGACCCCGGGCGCCCGGCCACGCCCGACGGGTCGGCACAAGGACGTGCGCGAGGGGGAGATCCATGTTGCGAAGCGTGGGGCAGAGGCGAGTGACCGGCGAGGGCGTGGACCCCAGGGTGGACGGGCTGAGGACCGCCGTCTCCCGGCTCAGGCGCGAACTGGCCGCGCTGCGCACCGACTTCACCGACCGGGGCATCGCCGAGGAGGAGCTCGCGGCGCTGGACGCCATGGCCGCGGGCGGCGCCCCCGAGGTACGGCGGCTGCGCCGCTCGCTGCTGCTCGTCGCCGGCTCGGTCGGCTCCGTCAGCGCCCTCGCCGACGGCCTGACGGCCCTCCGCCGCGCCGTGGACCTCTTCGGGCCGCCGACGGTGACGCCGCCGATGCCCCCGCCGGCGGTGGGCGAGCCCGGGCCGCCGACCGAGGCCTGACCGCCCGAGGCCCGACCGGCACGGCGGCCCGACCGGGGCCCGACCGCCCGAGGCCCGACCGGCACGGCCCGCCCGGGGGCGGGCCTGGCCACCCCGGGCCGCCCGCCCGCCCGGTCTCAGCGCTCGGCGCTCGGCGCTCAGCGCCGGATCAGCCGCCGGGCCGTCGCCGCCGCCACCGCCGCCGTGCGCGAGTCGACGCCCAGCTTGGCGAAGACGTGCACCAGATGGGACTTCACCGTGGCCTGGCTCAGGAACAGCGCCTTGCTGATCTGCTGGTTCGACAGGCCCTCGCCCACCAGCTGGAGCACCTCCAGCTCCCGCTTGGTCAGCGCCTCCGCCGGGGTCCGCATCCGGTCCATCAGCCGGTGCGCCACCGCGGGCGCCAGCGCCGACTGGCCGGCCGCGGCCGTCCGTACCGCCGCCGCGAGCTCCTCCGGCGGGGCGTCCTTCAGCAGATAGCCCGAGGCCCCGGCCTCCACCGCCGCCAGGATGTCCGCGTCGGTGTCGTACGTCGTCAGGACCAGCACCCGCGGCCCGCCCGGCACGGCCGTGATGGCGGCCGTCGCCTCCGAGCCGTGCATCCCGGCACCGAACTGGAGGTCCATCAGGACCACGTCCACACCCCCGGCGGCGGCCAGCTCCACCGCCCGCTCGGCCGTCGCGGCCTCCGCGGCCACGGTGAAGTCCGGCTCCGTGTCGAGGACGGCGCGCAGCCCGGCCCGTACCACCGGATGGTCGTCGGCGAGCAGCAGTCGGATGGTCATGCGTCGGCTCCAGCGGGCAGAGGGGCGGCGGGCAGGGGAAGGGTGACGGCCACGGCGGTGCCCTGGCCGGGCGCCGACTCGACGGTGAACGCACCGCCCAGCGACTCGGCGCGGGAACGCATCGCGGGCAGCCCGAAGCCGCCCTCCGAGGAGGGCCGCAGCGCGCCGGGCTCGAAGCCCGCGCCGTCGTCCACGACGTCCAGGGCCACCGAACCGCCCATGAACGACAGCGTGATCTCCGCCCGCGAGGCCGAGGCGTGCCGGACGGTGTTGGCGAGCGCCGACTGCGCGATCCGCAGCAGCGCCACCTCGTACGGGGTGGGCAGTTCGGCCGGCGTCCCGCTCACCGAGAAGCGCACTCGCGGACCGTCCGGCCCGGCCGTCTGGCACAGGCGTTCCAGGGCCCCGGCGAGCGAGCCGTGCTCCAGGTCCGGCGGGGAGAGGGCGCGCACGAAGCGCCGGGCCTCCGCGAGGTTCTCCTGCGCGGCCCGCCGGGCCTCCTCGATGTGCCCGGCGGCCGGGGAACCCTCCGGCAGCGCGCGCTCGGCGGCCCGCAGCAGCAGCTGGATCGAGGACAGGCCCTGCGCGAGGGTGTCGTGGATCTCCCGGGCGAGCCGCTCGCGCTCGGCGAGCGTCCCCGCGTTCCGCTCCGCCGCCGCCAGCTCGGCCCGGGTGGAGATCAGCTCCTCGATGAGGCACCGCCGCCGCTCGCTCTCCCGGTACAGCGCCTGGTAGCCGAGCACGGTCGCCACGGCCACCGCCGCGCCGAGCAGCGGCCCGATGAACACCCCCGGGGTGAGCGGGGCGCCGTGCCGCACGTACGACAGGATCGCGGCGCCCGCCGTCAGGCCCACGGCCGGTAGCGACCAGCGCACCGGCAGCAGGTGCAGTTGCAGGAAGTAGAGCGGGAAGGCCACCCACAGCGCGTCGGGCGTGATCCAGAGCAGCAGCAGCCAGGCCGCGCACAGGGCGCCCAGCCACACCGCGGCGGCCCGCCACGAGTCCCGTACGGAAGGCAGCAGCGCACCCGCCGCGTAGACCGCGCCGGTCAGCGCGGCGGCCGCCACGGCGGCGGCCGACTCGGAGCCCAGGACGGCGAGCACCAGCAGTCCCGCCATCAGCAGGTGGAGGCAGAGGCGCAGGGCGCGCAGGACGGGGGTCAGTGAACGGGGATCCATGGTCTGTCCAGCGTATGCGCGTGCGAGGGCCGGTCCGGACAATCCGGACTCAACCGAAAGTTTGATTGCGGTGCAATCCGTGGCGCGATGCCCGGGGACGGCCCGGCCGAGCAGGCTTGGCCTCATGTTCGTGGCATGGAGAGACCTGAGATTCGCCAAAGGGCGATTCACGTTGATGGGCACGGTGATCGTCCTGATCACCCTGCTGGTGGGACTGCTGTCCGGCCTCACCGCCGGGCTGGCGCGCGAGAACATCTCCGCGATCACCGGCCTGCCCGCGGACCGGCTGGCCTTCGCGGCCCCGCCTTCGGGCCAGTCGGTCTCGTTCACCAATTCGACCGTCACCGGGAGCCAGTGGCGGGACTGGGCCGCACGCCCGGGCGTGGACAGCGCCGAGCCGCTCGGCATCCGCACCCTCAACGCCACCGCCGGCGGCCGCACGGCCGCGCTCTCCGCCTTCGGTACGGAGCCGGGCTCCGGGATCGCCCCGGAGAGCGGCAGGCTGGCCCCCGGCAAGGCGGTCCTCTCGGAGTCGGCGGCCGAGGAGCTGGACGTCCGGGCGGGCGACGCGGTGCGCCTCGGCCCCGTGCAGGCCACGGTCGCCGCGGTCTCCGGGGACGCCTCGTACAGCCACACGCCCGTCGTGTGGACGTCGCTCGACGACTGGCAGAAGCTGGGCCACAGCGGCACCACGGATCAGGAACAGGCCACGGTGATCGCGCTCAGCGGCGCCGACGTGGACTGGGCCGCCGGGGACGCGGCTGGGAAGACCTCGTCGCTGACGCCCGACGAGGCGCTCACCGCCATAGGGTCCTACCAGGCCGAGAACGGCTCGCTGCAGATGATGCGCGGCTTCCTGTTCGCGATCTCGGCGCTCGTCATAGGAGCCTTCTTCACCGTCTGGACCATCCAGCGCAGCGGTGACGTGGCCGTCCTCAAGGCGCTCGGCGCCTCCACCCCGTACCTCCTCAAGGACGCGCTGGGCCAAGCCGTGATCATGCTCGGCGCGGGCACGCTGATCGGCACCGGCCTCGCGACCGGCATCGGCGCGCTGATCAGCGGTGGGAACGTGCCCTTCGTCCTCCAGCCGCTGACCGTGCTGGGACCGGCCGCCGTGATCATCGTGCTCGGTGTGCTCGGCGCGGCGCTGTCCATCCGGCGGATCACCGCCGTCGACCCTCTGACCGCCCTTGGGAGTGCGCGGTGACCACCGACAAGCTCGTCCTCGACGACGTGACCCTGACCTACCCCGACGGCGACGGACGGCTGACCGCCCTCGACGCGGTCTCCCTGGACGTCCCCGGCGGCTCCCTGGCGGCCGTCGTCGGCCCCTCGGGCTCCGGCAAGTCCAGCCTGCTCGCGGTGGCCGCGACCCTGGTCACCCCGGACAGCGGCCGGGTGCTGGTGGCCGGCACGGACACCGGGCCGCTGAGCCCGGCGGCCAAGGCGGAGCTGCGGCGCGAGAAGATCGGCATCGTCTTCCAGCAGCCCAACCTGCTGCCCTCGCTCGACACGGTGGAACAGCTGGAGGTGATGGCGCACCTGTCCGGGCGGATGGGCCGGGAGGCGCGGCGGCGGGCCATGGAGATCCTCGACGCGGTCGGCCTCGCGGACCAGGCCCACAAGCGCCCGCACCAGCTGTCCGGTGGTCAGCGCCAGCGCGTGAACATCGCGCGGGCCCTGATGAACGAGCCCTCGGTCCTCCTGGTGGACGAGCCGACCAGCGCGCTGGACCACGAGCGGGGGGCGGCGGTCATGGAGCTGCTCGCCGGCCTCACCCGGGAGCGGGGCACCGCGACCGTCCTGGTCACCCACGACCGCACCCACCTGGACCGGGCGGACCGGGTGGTGACGGTCCGGGACGGCCGCCTGACGGAGAACACGGTCCCGGCCCAGGCCTGACCGCCGTCCCGACGGGCCGCGCCCCGCCCCCGACAGGGCGGGGCGCGGCCCGTCGGGACGGCGGCGGGGGCCGGCCGGCCCCCGCCGAGACACGTCTGAGCGGTTGCCGTGATGTGCCTGATACACGGGCGAGGCGAACCGGAGGCTCCCCGCGTTCAAGATCGTGGCCATGCGGAACGGCCCGATGCTGTTCCTCCGTACATGCCCGCCCGGCCTCATGTCCGGCGGCGGACGAACGGGAGTCACACATGCGCACATGGATGAGCCGAAGGACGGCCGCCGTCCTGACGACGGGGGCCGTGGCGATCACGAGCCTGGTCACCGCCTTGCCGGCGCAGGCCATCGTCGGGGGTACCGAGTCCACCCAGCCGTATTCGTTCATGGTCTCGCTCCAGTACGACGCTCCCCGCCCGGACGGACACCGGTGCGGGGCCGTGCTCATCGCTCCGCAGTGGGCGGTGACCGCAGGGCACTGCGCCAACACCCCGACGGGCTCGAAGGCGGGCGTTCCCCGCGGCTGGAAGGTCCGTGTCGGGTCGCTGGACGTCACCGACGGCGGCGAAGTCACCGAGGTCGACACGTTCTACCGGCGTACAGCCAAGTACGACCCCCCGGGCGAGGACATCGCGTTGCTGCACCTGCGCAACCCGGTGCGGGCCAAGCCCGTACGGCTGTCCGAGACCACGCCCGCCGTGGGCACGCCCGTCCGCATCCTCGGCTGGGGCGAGGCTTCGGACGCCTGCGGTGACTTCGACGACCCCGCGTGCTTTCCCAGCAGACTGCGCGAAGCCGACACCGAGGTCGTGCCGCTCCAGGAGTGCTGGGACGACGTCGACGCCACTTCGCCCCTGTGCGTCGGCCGCCTCGATCCTCCTGTCGGGCCGGGGATGACGGACTCGGGAGGACCTGCCCTGGTCCGGGCGGGCGGCGAGTGGGTGCTGGCGGGAACGGTCATCGGTCCCGGCATCAGGGGCGCCGACCATCCCGCTCTGTACACCGATGTCGCGAAGAACTCCGCCTGGATCGACGGCATCGTGACCGGAACCGATGTGCCGCCCTTCGACCCGATCCCGAACGTGGAGGGCGCGGCCAAGGTGGGCGACTGCCTGGGGTCCGTGGTGCGGCCCCCCACCGCGCGCCCCCAGGACCCGGCGTTGGCGCTGACCAACGGCCACTGCGTGCCGAGCGGTCGGCCCGCGCCGGGGAAGGCGTTGGTGGACCGGCCCGCCGATCTGGAGAGCCCGGTCACCATCAACGACTCCGCCGGCTACACCCGGACCACCGCCCGCGCGACCCGGCTGGTGTACGCGACGATGACGGGCACCGACATCGCGCTGTACCGGCTGGACAAGACCTACGCACAGTTGGCCGCGGAGGGCGCGAAGGTCTTCCGGTTGTCCACCACCCCGATGCGCAAGGGCGACCGGCTGTCCATGGCCTACAACGTCAACCGTCCGTCGTGCACGGTGGAGGCCGTGGTGCCGCACCTGCGGGAGGACGGCTACCAACAGGACCGCGCGGTGCGCTACGCCACCAGCGACAGCTGCGTCAGCAGGCCCGGCCACTCCGGCACCGCACTGCTGGCGTCCGACGGGGAGACCGTCGTGGGCATCAACAACACCCACAACCGCGACGGCGAGCAGTGCACCGACAACAACCCCTGCGAGGTCGGCCGGGACGGATCCGTGACCGCGGTGCGGGGCCGCAGCTACGGCCAGCAGGTCCATCAGATCGCCGCCTGCCTCACCGCGGGCTCGCGATGGAAGCCGACCCGCCCGGGCTGCGCGCTGACCGGTGCCACGGCAGGACCTCGCTAGGTCGTCTCCTTCGGATCCTGCCGGTCGGGCCCGCGGCGTCCGGTGCCGTGCATCGCGAAGCGGAGAGGCTCCCGATCACTGGACGCACTCGGGTGCCTCGACGACGCGGCGAGGTGCGCTGCCAGGCGTCGCGGGGCAGGCGGGAGTTTGACGACAGGCCCTAGCCCTGTCCGTTGCCCGCCGTGTTCGCGAGGGCCGCGGACAGCTCCTCCGCGACCTGCTGCAGGATCGGGACGATCTTCTCGGTGGCCGCCTCGGTGACCCGGCCGGCCGGGCCGGAGATGGAGATCGCCGCCGCGGTGGGGGAGTCGGGGACGGAGACCGCGAGGCAGCGGACTCCTATCTCCTGCTCGTTGTCGTCGACCGCGTACCCCGTCTCCCGCACCGCCGCCAGCGCGTCGAGGAAGCCCTCGGGCGTGGTGATGGTCTTCTCGGTGGCGGCCGGCATGCCGGTACGGGAGAGCAGCGCGCGCACCTCGTCCGCCGGGGTGTACGCGAGCAGTGCCTTGCCGACGCCGGTGGAGTGCGGCAGCACCCGGCGGCCGACCTCGGTGAACATGCGCATGGAGTGCTTGGACGGCACCTGCGCGACGTACACGATCTCGTCGCCGTCGAGCAGCGCCATGTTCGCCGTCTCGCCGGTCTCCTCGACGAGCCGGGCCAGGTACGGGCGGGCCCAGGTGCCGAGCAGGCGGGAGGCGGACTCGCCGAGGCGGATCAGCCGGGGGCCGAGCGCGTACCGCCGGTTGGGCTGCTGGCGTACGTACCCGCAGGCGACGAGGGTGCGCATGAGGCGGTGGATGGTGGGCAGCGGGAGCCCGCTGCTGGCGGAGAGCTCGCTCAGCCCGACCTCGCCGCCGGCGTCGGCCATCCGCTCCAGGAGATCGAAGGCACGCTCGAGGGACTGGACGCCACCGCTCGCGGCGGCGGGCTTGGCGGCGTCGGTGGTGCTGGCGCTGGACGTCGGCACGGCAACGGTCCTTTCGGGGCAGGCGGGCAAGGCAGCAGCCTACCGGGCGGGTGGCCGGGACACACGGTCCGGTTCTGGCGTCCGCGCCGGTCAGGGGGGTGTTTGTCCGGTGTCGGAGGCCTCCGGGAGGCGTCCTGGTCGACCTCGCATGTGCAGAGCTACGTTCTACTGTACGAAATTTACATTCCACTCTGTGGAAACATCCAAGGCGGGTTCAAGAGCGGCCCATGCTGGAAGTGTGCCCTTGACGACATGTCGTCTCGCGTGAAGACTCCTTCAACAGTTCGTTGAATTTCTGCTTCGTGGAAGAAGTTCGTGGAAGAAGGGGTACGGGTGGACGTCAACCTGGTCCTGCGCTCGACGCGCGTCATCACTCCCGAGGGGACGCGCGCCGCGTCGATCGCCGTCGCCGGCGGGACGATCGCGGCCGTGCTGCCGTACGACGCCGAGGTACCGGCCGGTGCCCGGCTGGAGGACGTCGGCGACGACGTCGTCCTGCCCGGACTCGTCGACACCCACGTCCATGTGAACGACCCCGGTCGCACCGAGTGGGAGGGCTTCTGGACCGCCACCCGCGCCGCGGCCGCCGGCGGCATCACCACCCTCGTCGACATGCCGCTCAACTCGCTGCCGCCCACCACCACGGTCGACAACCTGCGCGTCAAGCAGGAGGTCGCCCGCCCCAAGGCGCACGTCGACACCGGCTTCTGGGGCGGCGCGCTGCCGGACAACGTCAAGGACCTGCGCCCCCTGCACGACGCCGGGGTTTTCGGCTTCAAGTGCTTCCTCTCGCCCTCCGGCGTCGACGAGTTCCCTCAGCTCGACCAGGACCAGCTGGCCGCCTCGCTCGCCGAGATCGCCGGCTTCGGCGGACTGATGATCGTCCACGCCGAGGACCCGCACGAGCTCGCCGCGGCCCCGCAGATGTCCGGCGGCAGGGCCGTCGAGTACGCGGCCTTCCTCGCCTCCCGGCCGCGCGTCGCCGAGAACACCGCGATCGAGAACCTGATCAACCAGGCCCGCCGCCTGGGCGCCCGCGTCCACGTGCTGCACCTCTCCTCCTCCGACGCGCTGCCGCTGATCGCCGCCGCCAAGGCCGAGGGCGTCCGCATCACCGTCGAGTCCTGCCCGCACTTCCTCACCCTCACGGCCGAGGAAGTCCCGGACGGCGCCACCGAGTTCAAGTGCTGCCCGCCGATCCGCGAGGAGGCCAACCAGGACCTGCTCTGGCAGGGCCTCGCCGACGGCACCATCGACTGCGTCGTCTCGGACCACTCGCCGTCCACCGCCGACCTCAAGACCCCCGACTTCGCCTCCGCCTGGGGCGGCATCTCCTCCCTCCAGCTCGGCCTGCCGGCCATCTGGACCGAGGCGCGCCGCCGCGGCCACGACCTCACCGACGTGGCCCGCTGGATGTCCGAGGCGCCGGCGCGGCTCGCGGGCCTCGGGCAGAAGGGCGCCATCGAGGCCGGCCGCGACGCCGACTTCGCCGTGGTCGACCCGGACGCCACCTTCACCGTCGACCCGGCGGAGCTCCAGCACCGCAACAGGGTCACCGCCTACGCGGGCCGCACCCTGTACGGCGTCGTCACCTCCACCTGGCTGCGCGGAGAGCGGATCGCCGACCGCGGCACCCTCGCCGAGCCCTCCGGCCGCCTCCTCGAAAGGACCAACTGACGTGTCGTCCATACCCCGCTTCACCGGTGACGCGAGCCCCTACGGCGGCGGTGACCCGTACGCCGACTACCGCACGGCGGACTTCCCCTTCACCCAGTACGCCGACCTCGCCGACCGGCGACTCGGCGCGGGCGTGACCGCCGCCAACGACGAGTTCTTCGCCGAGCGCGAGAACCTGCTCAAGCCCGAGGCCGCCGAGTTCGACCCCGAGCACTTCGGCCACAAGGGCAAGATCATGGACGGCTGGGAGACCCGCCGCCGCCGCGGCGTCTCCGCCGCCGTGCCGCACCCCACCGAGGACGACCACGACTGGGCCCTGGTGCGCCTCGGCGCCCCCGGCGTCATCCGCGGCATCGTCGTCGACACCGCCCACTTCCGCGGCAACTACCCGCAGGCCGTCTCCGTCGAGGCCGCCTCGGTCGCCGGCTCGCCCTCGCCCGAGGAGCTGCTCGCCGACGACGTGAAGTGGACGACGCTCGTCCCGCGCACCGCCATCGGCGGCCACGCCGCCAACGGCTTCGCCGTCGACGTGGAGCAGCGCTTCACCCACCTGCGGGTCAACCAGCACCCCGACGGCGGCATCGCCCGCCTGCGCGTCCACGGCGAGGTCGCGCCCGACCCGCGGTGGCTCGGCGTGCTCGGCACCTTCGACCTCGCGGCCCTGGAGAACGGCGGCCAGGTCGAGGACGCCTCCGACCGCTTCTACTCCCCGGCCACCAACACCATCCAGCCCGGCCGCTCGCGCAAGATGGACGACGGCTGGGAGACCCGCCGCCGCCGTGACAAGGGCAACGACTGGATCCGGTACAGCCTCGCCGCCGAGTCCGAGATCCGCGCCGTCGAGATCGACACCGCCTACCTCAAGGGCAACAGCGCCGGCTGGGCCGCGCTCTCCGTGGCCGCCGAGGGCTCCGAGGACTGGACCGAGATCCTGCCCCGGACCCGCCTCCAGCCCGACACCAACCACCGCTTCGTGCTCGACGTGCCGGCGGTCGGCTCGCGGGTGCGGATCGACATCTTCCCGGACGGCGGCATCTCCCGCCTCCGTCTCTTCGGTTCGCTCACCGAAGCGGGCACGGCGCGGCTGACCGCCCGCCACCAGGAGCTGGGCGGCTGACGCCACCCCTGAAGACGACCGGGTGGGCACGACACCCCACCCGGCGGCACACGAGGGCGCACCGACCCGACAGCACCGGTGCGCCCTCGTGCATTTCCCCGCGCCTTCCCTACGCCGCGTGCCCGCCGTCCACCGAGAACTCCGCGCCCGTCACGTACGCCGCGTCCGGGCCGGCCAGGAACGCGACCATCGCCGCGACCTCCTCGGCGGTGCCGAAGCGGCCGAGGGCCGTCATCCGTGCCTGGGGCTCCGCGTACGGGCCGTCGGCCGGGTTCATGTCGGTGTCCGTCGGGCCCGGGTGGACGATGTTCGCGGTGATGCCGCGGTCGCCCAGCTCCCGCGCCAGCGCCTTCGTCAGTCCGACCAGTGCCGCCTTGCTCGTCGCGTACAGCGTGCCGCCGGGGCCCGGGACCCGCTGCGTCATGCAGGTGCCGACCGTGACGATCCGTCCGCCCCGCGCCATCCGCGCCGCGGCCGCCTGCGAGGCCAGGAAGGCCGCGCGGACGTTCACCGCGAGCACCCGGTCCACGTCCGCCAGGGTCAGTGACTCCAGGGGGCCGAGCACCCCGACGCCGACGTTGTTGACGAGCACGTCGAGCCGCCCGAGGGCGTCCGCCGCCCATTCCACCGCGCCGGCCGCGTCACCCGCGCTCGCCGCGTCGGCGCGCAGCGCCAGCGCCTTGCCGCCCGCGGACTCGACGCGCGCGGCGACCTCGCGGGCCCGCTCCTCGCCCTGGACGTAGGTGAAGGCCACGTCCGCGCCCTCCCGGGCGAACCGGACGGCCGTCGCCGCCCCCACGCCCCGGCTGCCACCGGTGACCAGTACCGCCTTGCCGCTCATGCCGGCCATGTCGCACTCCTTCTCGACCATCGCTTGTCCTCGTGTCGTTGCGAGTTCAATCAAACGCGGGGCGCGGTTCCGGAGCTGGCGGGAATCGGACGGCGAGGCGATCACCGATGAGTTCCGCCGGGCGGCGCGGTCGACAGGGGTGAGACACGATGGTCCGGAAGAGAAAGGGCACCTGTCATGGCCACCCTGAGCCTCACCCAGTTCCTCACCCTCGACGGCGTCCACCAGGCCCCCGGCGGCCCCGAGGAGGACACCAGCGACGACTTCGACCTCGGCGGCTGGTCCGTCCCGTACGGCGACGACGACTTCGGGCGCTTCGTCACCGAGGTCTTCGAACGGCCCACCGCCTTCCTGCTGGGCCGCCGCACGTACGACATCTTCGCGGGCTACTGGCCGAAGCACACCGACCCGGACGACCCGATCGCGAGCAAGCTCAACGACCTTCCCAAATACGTCGCCTCGCGCACCCTGACCACCGCCGAGTGGCACGACACCACCGTGCTCTCCGGCGACGTGGCCCAGGAGGTCGCCGCGCTCAAGGAGCGGCTCGACGGCGAGATCCAGATGCACGGCAGCGCCGGCCTCGCCAAGACGCTGATGGAGCACGACCTCATCGACACCCTGCACCTGGCCGTCTTCCCCGTCGTCCTCGGCAAGGGCCTCCGCTTCTTCGCGGACGGCGCCACGCCCAGCGCCTTCCGGCTCACCGGCGCCCGCACCACGGCCGCCGGCGTCGCCATCCAGACGTACGAGCAGGCGGGACGCCCCACGTACGGGAGCTACTGAGCACGTCGCCGCTGACAAGGTGTAGCCACCACGGGCCGCTTTGGATACGGTGAGCCTCCCGCGTGCGAGCCGTCGAAGTCTCCACCCCGTTCATCGAGTTGGAGACGGCTGCCATGTCCTCCTTCGCCGTACCCGCACCCCTCGACGCCCCGCGCCGCGCCTGGCTCACGGACCTGCCGGTCCTGCTGGTCGCGGTCGTGTGGGGCGCCAGCTACCTCGCCGCCAAGGGCGTCACCACCACCCACACCGTCATCGCGGTGCTGGTCCTGCGGTTCGCGGTGGTGCTGCCCGTCCTGGTGGCGGCCGGACGGCGCAGGCTGCGGGCCCTGAGCGCCGCCCAGTGGCGCGGGGCGGGGACGCTCGGGCTGATCCTCGCCGGGATCTTCCTCCTGGAGACGTACGGGGTCGTCCACACCTCCGCCACCAACGCGGGCCTGATCATCAGCCTCACCATGATCCTCACCCCGCTCGCCGAGGCCGCCGTCACCGGCACCCGGCCGCCCCGCGCCTTCCTCGCCGCCGCCGCGCTCTCCGTCGCGGGCGTGGTGCTGCTGACGCAGGGCGGCGGCTTCACCGGGCCCACCCTCGGCGACCTGCTGATGCTGCTCGCGGCCCTCGCCCGCACCGTGCACGTCCTCGCGATGTCCCGGATCAAGGCGGTGCGGAGCGCGGACTCCCTCTCCCTCACCACCGTCCAGCTCGGCTCCGCCGTCGCGGTCTTCGCCGTCCTGGCGGCACTGCCGGGCACCGGGGCCTCGCCCTGGTCCGTGGCGCTCGGCTTCGGGCCCCGAGAGTGGGCCGGACTGCTCTTCCTCTCCGTCTTCTGCACGCTCTTCGCCTTCTTCGTGCAGATGTGGGCCGTACGCCGCACCTCGCCGTCCCGGGTCAGCCTGCTGCTCGGCACCGAGCCGCTGTGGGCCGCCGCCGTGGGCATCGCCCTCGCCGGTGACCGGCCCGGCACCCTCGGCCTCGCGGGCGCGGTCCTGGTCCTGGCCGGCACCACCTGGGGCCGCCGGGCCGCCGACGCAGCCGACACCGCCGCGCGGTAGCGCCGACGGCGGACGGCCGAAGGCGGCCGGGCCGGTGTCGGACGTCAGGCGTCAGGACTTGGGGACCCGGTCCGACACCACCATGATCACCAGGCCGAGGGCCGCGATCACGATGTTCGCGAACAGCTCGCGGCCCTCCAGGAACCACACGTGGTCCGTCAGGAACCGGGTCACCCCCATCAGCTTGAACCAGCCGTCGGTGAGCTCGCGGACCACTCCGCACACGCCGAAGACCATGACCAGAAAACCCGTGACCTCAAGAAACCTCTTCATGCCCCGAGCATGATCCACACGCGCTGCGGGCCGCGTCGGCCACCGGTATCCCGCCGTACGACCGAAGTCGACGCCCGTACGACTTTGGTATCCGACCGGCCGTTCCGGCCCGCGTCCACCGCCCCCGCCTGCGTACATTTCCGGTATGACACGCACGGCACGCCCGGAGCGGCACACCTGGCTGCTCCCCTCCCACCTCGTCCAGGCCGCCGGGACCGAGACGCCCGGGCGCGGCCGGCCGCGGCGCACCGTGCGCGACTGGATCGTCGACACGACCCTCTTCCTGCTCGCCGCCTTCGTCGGGCTGCTCGCCGCCGAGACCAGCCTCAAGTACAGCAGCGAGTCGGTCGCGCTCACCGACCAGGTCGTCGGCGGCCTGGCCTGCTGCGCCCTCTGGCTGCGCCGCCGCTGGCCCGCCGGGCTCGCCGTCGCGCTCTCCGCCGTCAGCATCGTCGCACCCACCGCGAGCGGCGCCGTCCTCGCGAGCCTGTTCAGCGTCGCCGTACGGCGCCCCTTCCGGGAGGTCGCCTGGATCGGAGGCCTGGCCACGGCCGCCTCCGTCGTCCAGGTCTTCGTCCGGCCCGACCCCAGCGTCAACGTCGTCGTCGCCATCGGCCTCGGCGTCGTCCTGATCCTCCTCGTCACCGCCTGGGGCATGCTCGTCCGCTCCCGCCGCCAGCTCGTCGAGGCCCTGCGCGACCGGGCCCTGCGCGCCGAGGCCGAGGCCGAACTGCGCTTCGAGCAGGCCCAGCGGCTCGCCCGGGAGGCCATCGCCCGCGAGATGCACGACGTCCTCGCGCACCGGCTCACCCTGCTCAGCGTGCACGCCGGCGCCCTGGAGTTCCGGCCCGACGCCCCTCCCGAGCAGGTCGCCCGCGCCGCCGGCGTCATCCGCGACAGCGCCCACGAGGCCCTCCAGGACCTGCGCGAGATCATCGGCGTCCTGCGCGCCCCGGGGGAGGAGGCCGCGGACCGGCCCCAGCCCACCCTCGCCACCCTCGACGCCCTGGTCGACGAGGTCCGCGAGGCCGGCATGCGGGTCGTCCTCGACACCACCGTCACCGATCCCGGATCCGTCCCCGCCTCCACCGGGCGCACCGTCTACCGCATCGCCCAGGAGGCCCTGACCAACGCCCGCAAGCACGCCCCCGGCGCCGAGGTCACCCTCACCCTGCGCGGCCGCCCCGGCGAGGGCCTGACCGTCGAGGTCCGCAATCCCGCCCCCACCGGCCCCGTCCCGGAGGTCCCCGGCTCCGGGCAGGGCCTCATCGGACTCACCGAACGCGCCACCCTCGCCGGTGGCCGGATGGAGCACGGACCCGCCCCCGACGGAGGGTTCGCCCTGCGCGCCTGGCTACCGTGGCCCGCATGACCATCCGTCTGCTCATCGTCGACGACGACCCGCTGGTCCGCGGCGGCCTGGCCCTGATGCTCGGCGGCGCCGAGGACATCGAGATCGTCGGCGAGGGCGCCGACGGATCCGAGGTGCCCGAGCTCGTCGAACGGCTCGCCCCCGACGTCGTCCTCATGGACATCCGCATGCCGCAGGTCGACGGCCTCACCGCCACCGAACGGCTGCGCGCCACGAGCGGGGCCCCCGAGGTCGTCGTCCTCACCACCTTCCACGCCGACGAGCAGGTGCTGCGGGCGCTGCGGGCCGGTGCCGCGGGCTTCGTCCTCAAGGACACCCCGCCCGCCGAGATCATCACCGCCGTCCGCCGGGTGGCCGCCGGCGACCCCGTGCTCTCCCCGGCCGTCACCCGCCAGCTGATGAGCCATGTCGCCGTGCAGGCGCAGGAACCGCCCCGCCGCGCCACCGCCGCCGAGCGCCTGGCCCTGCTCGCCGACCGCGAGCGCGAGGTCGCCGTCGCCGTCGGACAGGGCCGGTCCAACGCCGAGATCGCCGCCACCCTGTACATGAGCGTCCCCACCGTCAAGACGCACGTCTCGCGGATTCTGGCCAAACTCGGCCTCAACAACCGTGTCCAGATCGCGCTGCTCGTCCACGACGCCGGACTTCTCGATCTTCACGACGGCGAGCGCGATGCATAGGCTTGAGCGATGTCCGTCATCGATCTGGGGGAGTACGGCGCGGACTTCACCGCGAACCCGTACCCGTATTACGCCAAGCTCCGCACGCAAGGGCCCGTCCACGAGGTGCTGACGCCGGACGGCATGCCGGCCTGGCTGGTCGTCGGGTACGAGGAGGCCCGCGCCGCCCTCGCCGACCAGCGCCTCTCCAAGTCCTTCTCCGCCTTCGGCATGCCGCTGCCCGAGGAGGAGATCGTCGGGCCGAACCTGCTCATCGTCGACCCGCCGGACCACACCCGGCTGCGCAAGCTGGTCGCGGGCGAGTTCACGGGCCGCCGGGTCGAGGCCCTGCGCCCGCGCATCCAGCAGCTCACCGACGAGCTCCTCGACGCGATGGAGCCGGACGGCCGCGCCGACCTCGTCGACTCCTTCGCCTTCCCGCTGCCCATCACCGTCATCTGCGAGCTCCTCGGCGTCCCGGCCGCCGACCGCGACTCCTTCCGCGCCTGGTCCAACGAGCTCGTCGCGCCGACCGGCGCCATGACCGACCGGGAGGCCGTCGAAGGATTCGGCGGCTACCTCGACGCGCTCATCGAGGACAAGCGGGCCGCGGGCCCCGCCGACGACCTGCTCTCCGCGCTCATCACCACCCGCGCCGAGGACGGCGACCGGCTCTCGCTGCCCGAACTCCGGGCCCTCGCCTACCTGCTGCTCATCGCGGGCCACGAGACCACCGTCAACCTGATCTCCAACACGGTCCGCGCCCTGCTCACGCACCCCGAGCAACTGGCGGCCCTGCGCGCGGACTCAGGCCTGCTCGACGGCACGATCGAGGAAGGGCTCCGCTACGACGGCCCGGTGGAGAGCGCGACCCTCCGCTTCGCCCCCCAGGCGCTCACCCTCGGCGGCGCGGAGATCCCCGCCGGCGCCATCGTCCTGATCGGCCTCGCCGCCGGAGACCGCGACCCGGGCCGCTTCCCGGAGCCGGACCGCTTCGACATCCGCCGCGACCCGCGCGGCCACCTGGCCTTCGGCCACGGCATCCACTTCTGCCTGGGCGCCCCGCTCGCCCGCCTGGAAGGCAAGATAGCCGTTCGGACACTCCTCGAACGCTTCCCGCGGCTGGAAATCGACCCCGAGGCAGGGTCGCTGGAGTGGCTCCCCGGCATGCTGATCCGCGGCACCCGCCGCCTGCCGGTCGTATGGTGACGCCCATGAGCACCGCCGCGAGCGCCGGAGGCCCCGGCGCCTTCGACCTGCACATGGCGCAGAAGGTCCTGGACGCCCAGCCCTTCAGCCGGCTCCTCGGCGCGAGGATCACCGCCTTCGGCGAGGGCGGGGCGATCCTGGAGCTCGACATCCGCGAGGAGCTGCACCAGCAGAACGGGTTCGTCCACGGCGGGGTCCTCTCCTACGCCGCCGACAACGCCCTCACCTTCGCGGCGGGCGCCGCCCTGGGCCCGGCCGTCCTGACCGCGGGCTTCTCCATCCAGTACGTCCGCCCGGCGCGCGGCACCCTGCTGAGGGCCCGCGCCTCGGTCGTGCACGCCGGCCGCCGCCAGGCGGTCGTCCGCTGCGACCTGCTCACGGTGGCGGCCGACGACTCGGAGACGCTGTGCGCGGTCGCCCAGGGGACGGTCCTGTCGACGGCCGCCCAGGCAGCGCCCGAAGTCTCCTGGTCCCCTAGGGGACCAGGAGACTAGGGGACCTCCGCCAGTGGCACCACGCGCCGCTCCCGCCGCGACCGCTCGCACGCCTCCGCGACGCGCAGCGCGGCGAGCGCCTCGGCCCCGTCGCAGGGGTTGTCCCGCTCGCCGCGCACCACGCGGACGAACGCGTCCAGCTCCGCCTCGTACGCCGGCGTGAACCGGTCGAGGAAGCCGCTCCACGGCTTGGCGGGCGGGCGCGGGCCCAGCGGCTCGACCGACTCGACCGGGGTCCGCTCGTCCCACCCCACCGCGATCTGGTCCAGCTCGCCCGCCAGCTCCATCCGCACGTCGTACCCGGCCCCGTTGCACCGGGTCCCGGTCACCGTCACCAGCGTCCCGTCGTCCAGGGTCAGCAGCGCGGCCGCCGTGTCCACGTCCCCGGCCTCCCGGAACATCGCGGGCCCCGCGTCCGACCCGGTCGCGTACACCTCCACGACCTCCCGGCCGGTCACCCAGCGCACGATGTCGAAGTCGTGCACCAGGCAGTCCCGGAACAGCCCGCCCGACTGGGGCAGGTACGCGGCGGGCGGCGGCGCCGGGTCGGAGGTGGCCGCGCGGACGGTGTGCAGGCGCCCGAGTCGTCCGTCGAGCACGGCGTCCCGCGCCGCCCGGTACCCGGCGTCGAACCGGCGCATGAACCCCAGCTGCAGCTCGGTGCCGGCCGCCTCGACCGCCCGCAGCGCCTCCAGCGTCCCCGGCACGTCCAGGGCGATCGGCTTCTCGCAGAAGGCCGGGAGGCCCGCCGCCGCGGCGCGCCCGATCAGCTCCGCGTGCGCGGCGGTGGCCGACGCGATGACCACGGCGTCCAGCGGGTGCCCGAGCAGGGCGTCGACGGACGGGGCCGCGTCGGCCCCGAGCGCCCCCGCCACCCGGGCCGCCCGCACCGCGTCGGCGTCGGCCAGGACGAGCGCCTCGACCTCCGGATGCCGGGCGAGCACCCCCGCGTGGAAGGCCCCGATCCGTCCCGTGCCGATCAGTCCGATGCGCATGGCCCCAAGGTGGTGCGGAACGGACCCCCTGTCAAGGAAATGTCAGGACAACAGGACGCCACGCCTTCCCGGGGCCGACCCCCGGGGCTACGCTCCCGGACGTGCTTCCCCAGCCGCCGCAGTCCCCACCTCCCTCACCTCCCTCATCGCCCCCACCCCCCGCACCGGTTCCGTCTCCGTCCCCGGCGTCGCTCCCGCTGTCCGTGGACCGCGCCAGCCCGGTGCCCCTCTACTTCCAGCTCGCCCGGCAGCTCCAGGCGGCGATCGAGAACGGCGCGCTGACCCCGGGCACCCTGCTCGGCAACGAGATCGACCTCGCCACGCGCCTGGGCCTGTCCCGGCCCACCGTCCGCCAGGCCATCCGGTCGCTCGTCGACAAGGGCCTCCTGGTGCGCCGCAGGGGCGTGGGCACCCAGGTCGTGCACAGCACCGTCCGCCGCCCGCTGGAGCTGAGCAGTCTCTACGACGACCTGGAGGCGTCCGGGCAGCTGCCCGCCACCCGGGTCCTGGCCGACCGGCTCGAACCGGCGGGCCCACGGGCCGCCGCCGCCCTCGGCGTCGCGGAGGGCACCGAGGTGCGCTACCTGGAGCGGCTCCGCTCCGCGCACGGCGAGCCCCTCGCGCTGCTGCGCAACCACCTCCCGGCCGACCTGCTCGACGCGGACGCCGAGCGGATCGCGGAGACCGGCCTCTACCGGCTGCTGCGCGCCGCCGGGCTCACCCTGCACAGCGCCCGCCAGACCGTCGGGGCCCGCGCCGCGGAACCGGCGGAGGCGGAGCCGCTCGGCGAGCTCCCGGGCGCCCCGCTGCTCACGATGGAGCGCACCACTTTCGACGCGACGGGCCGTGCGGTGGAGTTCGGTTCCCACCTCTACCGGGCCTCGCGTTACTCCTTCGAGTTCCAGTTGCTGGCCCGTGGGTAGGCCCCCTGAAGATCCGCGCGACCCCCATGACCGATACTGCAATGCACGCAGAAGGACACAAAGGAGGGCACGGCCTCGTGACCAGGGTTCCTAATGGAGGGGTACGCGCGGCCATCGGCGCCGTGCTCGCGGTGGCGCTGACCGCCGCGCTCGCGGGATGCAGCAGCACCGGCGGCAAGCGCGCGGAGGACGCCCGCAAGGCGGCCGCTGCCCAAGGGCGGGCAGCGGTGGACACCCCCCGCTGGACCTTCGCCATGGTCACCCACTCGGGCGATGGGGACACGTTCTGGGACATCGTCCAGAACGGCGCCAAGCAGGCCGCCGTCAAGGACAACATCAACTTCCTCTACGCCCACAGCGACGAGGCGCAGCAGCAGGCCCAGCTCATCGACTCGTACGTGGCGAAGGGCGTCGACGGGCTCATCGTCACGCTGGCCAAGCCGGACGCGATGAAGACGGCCGTGGAGAAGGCCGTGAAGGCCGGCATCCCGGTGATCACGGTGAACTCCGGCGCCGACGCCTCCAAGGCCTTCGGCGCCCTCACCCACATCGGCCAGGACGAGACCGTCGCGGGCGAGGCGGTCGGCGACGAGCTGGACGAGCGCGGCCGCAAGAAGGCCCTGTGCGTCCTGCACGAGCAGGGCAACGTGGGGCACGAGCAGCGCTGCGCCGGGGCGAAGAAGACCTTCGGCGGCGACCTGCAGAACCTCTACGTCGACGGCACCAACATGCCCGACGTACAGGCCTCCATCCTCGCCAAGCTGCAGTCCGACCCGTCCATCGACGCCGTCGTCACCCTCGGCGCGCCGTTCGCCGACGCCGCCGTCCAGGCGAGGAAGAGCGCGGGCAGCAAGGCCGAGGTGGAGACCTTCGACCTCAACGCCAAGGTCGCCGACGCGCTCGCCGCCGGCACCCTGGGCTTCGCCGTCGACCAGCAGCCGTACCTCCAGGGGTACGAGGCCGTCGACCTGCTCTGGCTCTACCGCTACAACGCCAATGTCCTCGGCGGCGGCAAGCCGGTCCTGACCGGCCCGCAGATCATCACCAAGGACGACGCCGCCGCGCTCAAGGGCTACACGGAGCGGGGCACCCGATGAGCGCCGCCGCCCCGCCACCGGCGCCCGCCGACGGCCTGGACCACGTCGACGAGCGGCTGCTGCGCACCTCGCCGATGAAGAAGCTGCTGGCCCGCCCCGAACTCGGCTCGGTCGTCGGCGCGCTCGCCGTCTTCGTCTTCTTCTCGCTGGCCGCCGACAGCTTCGTGCGTGCCGCCAGCCTCGGCACCGTGCTCTACGCGGCCTCCACCATCGGCATCATGGCCGTGCCGGTCGCGCTGCTGATGATCGGCGGCGAGTTCGACCTCTCCGCCGGTGTGCTCGTCACCAGCTCGGCGCTGATCTCCTCGATGTTCAGCTACCAGATGACCGCGAACGTCTGGGTCGGCGTCGGCGTCTCGCTGCTCGTCACCCTCGCCATCGGCGCGTTCAACGGCTTCATGCTGACCCGCACCAAGCTGCCCAGCTTCATCATCACGCTCGGCACCTTCCTCATGCTGACCGGCCTGAACCTCGGCTTCACCAAGCTGATCAGCGGCACGGTCTCCACCAAGTCGATCGCCGACATGGAGGGCTTCCCCTCCGCCAAGAAGCTCTTCGCCTCGACCTGGACCGTCGGTGGCGTCGAGCTCAAGGTCACCATCCTGTGGTGGATCGGCCTGGTGGCCGTCGCCACCTGGATCCTGCTGCGCACCCGCTTCGGCAACTGGATCTTCGCGGTGGGCGGCGGCTCCGACGCGGCCCGCGCGGTCGGCGTCCCGGTCTTCAAGACCAAGATCGGCCTCTACATGGGCGTGGCCTTCTGCGCCTGGATCTCCGGCCAGCACCTGCTCTTCTCCTTCGACGTCGTCCAGTCGGGCGAGGGCGTCGGCAACGAGCTGATCTACATCATCGCGGCCGTCATCGGCGGCTGTCTGATCACCGGCGGCTACGGCTCCGCGATCGGCTCCGCGGTCGGTGCCCTCATCTTCGGCATGACGAGCAAGGGCATCGTGTACGCGGAGTGGAACCCCGACTGGTTCAAGTTCTTCCTGGGCGCCATGCTGCTGCTCGCGACCCTGCTGAACGCCTGGATCCGCAAGCGCGTGGAGGCCGCGAAGTGACCACGGAACCCACCCCCGCCGGCGGCTCGCCCGCTCCCCTCGTGGAGCTCGACGACGTCAGCAAGTACTACGGGAACATCCGCGCCCTCGAAGGGGTGTCCCTGGAGGTCCGCGCGGGCGAGATCTCCTGCGTCCTCGGCGACAACGGCGCGGGCAAGTCCACCCTCATCAAGATCGTCGCCGGTCTGCACCGGCACGACGGCGGCACCTTCCGCATCGAGGGCGAGGAGGTCGAGCTCGCCAACCCGCGCGACGCCCTGGACCGCGGCATCGCCACCGTCTACCAGGACCTGGCCGTCGTCCCGCTGATGCCGGTCTGGCGCAACTTCTTCCTCGGCTCCGAGCCCACGAAGGGCAAGGGCCCCTTCAAGCGCCTCGACGTCGACCTGATGCGCGCCACCACCCGTACCGAGCTGCTGCGCATGGGCATCGACCTGCGCGACGTCGACCAGCCGATCGGCACCTTGTCGGGCGGCGAGCGGCAGTGCGTGGCCATCGCCCGCGCGGTCCACTTCGGCGCCAAGGTCCTCGTCCTCGACGAGCCGACGGCCGCGCTGGGCGTCAAGCAGTCCGGGGTCGTCCTGAAGTACGTGGCCGCCGCACGTGACCAGGGCCTCGGCGTGGTCCTCATCACCCACAACCCGCACCACGCGTACCTCGTGGGTGATCGTTTCGTGCTGCTGAAGCGCGGTGTCATGGCGGGCAGCCACACCAAGGACTCCGTCACGCTGGACGAGTTGACCCGCCAGATGGCCGGTGGCAGCGAGCTGGAGGACCTGCGCCACGAGCTGGAACGCCCGTCCGGACCGCCCTCCGCTTCGTAACGCGCCCCACACGCCACAGCTGGCAGAATCGAGCCGATGAGTACCTACCGTGACCTCACGCACCGCGGCTCGGCTCGCGGCACGGTCCTGCGGACCGTCGGCACCCGGGAGCGGCGCTCGCACCTGACCGCGCCCCGGGTGCCGACCGTCGGCATCGACATCGGCGGTACGAAGGTGATGGCCGGCGTCGTCGACGCGGACGGCAACATCCTGGAGAAGATCAAGACCGAGACGCCCGACAAGTCGAAGAGCGCCAAGGTCGTCGAGGACACCATCACCGAACTCGTCCTCGACCTCTCCGACCGGCACGACGTGCACGCCGTCGGCATCGGCGCGGCCGGCTGGGTGGACGCCGACCGGGCCAGGGTGCTCTTCGCCCCCCACCTCGCCTGGCGCAACGAGCCGCTGCGCGACGCCCTGCAGGACCGGCTCGCCGTCCCCGTCATGGTGGACAACGACGCCAACACCGCCGCCTGGGCCGAATGGCGCTTCGGCGCCGGCCGCGGCGAGGACCACCTGGTCATGATCACGCTCGGCACCGGCATCGGCGGCGCCATCCTGGAGGACGGCCAGGTCAAGCGGGGCAAGTACGGAGTGGCCGGCGAGTTCGGGCACATGCAGGTCGTCCCGGGCGGCCACCGCTGCCCCTGCGGCAACCGCGGCTGCTGGGAGCAGTACAGCTCGGGCAACGCGCTGGTCCGCGAGGCGCGCGAGCTCGCCGCCGCCGACTCCCCGGTCGCGTACGGCATCATCGAGCGGGTCAAGGGCAACGTCCCCGACATCACCGGCCCCCTCATCACCGAGCTGGCCCGCGAGGGCGACGCCATGTGCGTCGAGCTCCTCCAGGACATCGGCCAGTGGCTCGGCGTCGGCATCGCCAACCTGGCCGCCGCGCTCGACCCCTCCTGCTTCGTCATCGGCGGCGGTGTCTCCGCCGCCGACGACCTGCTCATCGGCCCCGCCAGGGACGCCTTCCGCCGCCACCTCACCGGCCGCGGCTACCGCCCCGAGGCCCGCATCGCCCGCGCCCAGCTCGGCCCCGAGGCCGGCATGGTCGGCGCCGCCGACCTCGCCCGGCTCGTCGCCCGCCGCTTCCGCCGCGCCAACCGCCGCCGCGTCGAGCGCTACGAGCGCTACGGCCGCTACGCCCAGGTCCTGCGCGGTGTCCCCGCGACGGACCGGGACTCCCGCAACCCCCAGGATCCGCGTTCATGACCGTGCCCCACCCGACGGCCCCCCAGGACGGAAAGCTCCCCGAGGACCGGCGCCACATGCTGCGCCGCCGCTGGCTCACCGCCATCACCATCGTGCTCCTCGTCGGCATCCCGGCCGGCTACCTGGTCATCTCGGCCGGCCAGAGCCGCGACAGCGGCCGCGACAAGGAGCGCGAGTCCTCCGCCGCGGGCCTCCAGCACAACTGGCCCTCCCAGATGAAGCGCCGGGTCTTCGAGATCCCCGTCCCCACGGGCGCCTGGGACGTCAGCTACTACGAGACCAGCAACTGGAAGACCAGCCGTCTCTACGTCCAGTTCACGACCACCGCGAACGGCCTCGACAGCTACCTCCACGACAGCGGCACCAGCCGCTCCGCGCTGACCCCGGGCGTCTCCGTGGGCGACCACGACGCCGGCATCGTCGGCTGGGACTTCGTCCCGGCCCACTCCTGGACCGGGACGACCGTCAGCCGCGAGCGGCCCCGCCCCACGAGCGACATCACGGTCGACCTGACGGACCCGGCCTTCCCGCGCGTGTACGTGGTCTCGGCGACCTCGCCCTGACGAGCGGCTCCCGCTCCTTGTCGGCCGTCCGGCCAGACAGTACTGTCCGGCGTACCTAGTCAACTCGTTGAGTATTGAGGGGTACGTTTCCATGCACCCGTTCCGCACGGCGGTCGAGGCCCGCGACATCGACGCCATCGAGGCGCTGCTCGCCGAGGACGTCGTCTTCACCAGCCCCGTCGCCTTCAAGCCGTACCCCGGCAAGGCGATCACCGCCGCGATCCTGCGCGCCGTCCTGCGCGTCTTCGAGGACTTCACGTACGTGCGCGAGATCGCCGACCCCGGCGGCCGCGACCACGCCCTCGTCTTCACCGCGACCGTCGGCGGCCGGCGGATCCAGGGCTGCGACTTCCTCCACTTCGACGAGGACGGCAGGATCGACGACTTCACCGTCATGGTCCGCCCGCTCTCCGCCGCCCAGGCGCTCGCCGAGGCCATGGGGGCCCAGTTCGAGCGGATCGCCCGCGAGGCGGCAGAGGTTTCCTGAGCCACGGGGAAGGATCTGTCCCGCCAGCACTCCCGCGCGACGAAGGTCCGGTGCCATGGATCCGGTGACCGAATCCCTCAACGAGATCCACCGACGGCTCGGCGGCCTGCGGGACGGGCGGGTCGCCGACTACATTCCCGAGCTGGCCCGGGCCGATCCGGACGACTTCGGCATCGCCCTGGTCAGCATGGGCGGGCACGTGTACCGGGCCGGGAAGGCGGACAGCGCGTTCACCGTCCAGTCGGTGTCCAAGCCCTTCGTCTACGCCCTCGCGCTCGGCGACCTCGGCCCGCGCGAGACGCTGCGCCACGTCGGGGTCGAGCCCAGCGGCAACGCGTTCAACGCCATCAGCCTGGAGCCCGGCACCGGCCGCCCGGCCAACCCCATGATCAACGCCGGTGCCCTCGCCACCACCGCACTCGTACGGGCCGACGGGCCGGCGGAACGCTTCGCCCGCATCCTCGCCTGCCTGTCCGCGTTCGCCGGCCGCCCCCTCGACGTGGACGAGGACGTCTACGCCAGCGAGGCCGCCACGGGGGACCGGAACCGCGCCCTCGCCTACCTGATGCGCTCGGCCGGATCGCTGCGCGCCGACCCGGCCGAGACGGCCGACACGTACTTCCGGCAGTGCGCGGTCCGGGTCACCGCCAGCGACCTCGCCGTCATGGCCGCGACCCTCGCCAACGGCGGCCGCAACCCCGTCACCGGCGTCCGGGTCGTCGCCGAACCGGACGCGGTCCGCACCCTCGCCGTCATGGCCACCTGCGGCATGTACGACGGCGCCGGCCAGTGGCTCCTGGACGTCGGGCTGCCCGCCAAGAGCGGCGTCTCCGGCGGCCTCATCGCCGCCAGCCCGGGGCGCTTCGGCGCCGCCGTGTACAGCCCCCCGCTCGACGCCTCCGGCAACCCGGTCCGGGCCGTGGCGGCCCTCGGCGAGATGTCGGAGCGCTTCGGGCTGCACATCATGCACAACTCCGGGCTCCACGCGGCGACGGTGACCGGCGCCGAACGCGTCGAACGCGACGGCCGGAGCATCGGCGTCGTCACCGCCCAGGGAACCCTGGAGTTCACCGAGACCGAAGCGCTCCTGTACGCCCTCCGCGACCTCACCCCGCCCACGCCCGGCCGGCTGGTCCTCGACCTGACGGCGGTCTCCCGCGTGCTCCCGGGCCCGGCGACCGCCCTGTCCGCCGTCCTGGGCGACCTCGTCGGCCGGGGCCACCGCGTCGCCGTCGCCGCCCAGCTGACCTTCGAGGAGGCGGGGGAGGGGCACCCGCGCACCTGGGAGCTGTTCGACAGCCGGGAGTCCGCGCTGACCTGGGCGGGCGGCGACCGAGTCTGAGGGGAACGGCGGCGCGGCCTTACGACAACAGCATTGACGTGTCCGGAGCGCGGCGGCTTTCATGACGCCCATCCGGAGCGCGCATGCGTCAACAGGCCGTACCCATCGGGCAGTACGTCACAAGGAACAGGCACATGACCGACACCACCGAGCTCGCCTACCTCCCCGCCACCGAGGCGCTGCGCCGGTTCCGCGACCGCACGCTGTCGCCCGTCGAGCTGATGGGCGCCGTCATCGCCCGCGCCGAGACCGTGGAGCCGACCGTCAACGCCCTGGCCGAGCGGACCTTCGAGGCGGCGATGGACGCCGCCCGGGCCGCCGAGGCGCGCTACGCGGGCAAGGGCGAGCCGCCGCGCCCCCTGGAGGGGCTCGCCGTCGCCACCAAGGAGGAGCAGCCGATAGCCGGCCGCCTGGCCACCGACGGCTCCCTCGCCTTCAAGGACGAGGTCGCCGACGAGACCCACCCGGTCGTCGAGCGGGTCCTGGCCGCCGGCGGCATCGTGCACGCCCGCACCACCACGCCGGAGTTCAGCAGCGCCGCCTTCACGCAGTCCCGGCTGTGGGGCGTCACCCGCAACCCGTGGAACCCGGCCTACTCGCCGGGCGGCTCCTCGGGCGGTGCGGGCGCGGCCCTCGCGGCGGGCGAGACGACCCTCGCGACCGGCTCCGACATCGGCGGTTCGATCCGCATCCCCGCCTCGTCCACCGGCACGGTCGGCTTCAAGCCCCCGTACGGGCGGGTGCCGGCCATGGCTCCGTTCAACCTCGACACCTACTGCCACGACGGCCCGATGGCCCGCACCGTCGCCGACTGCGCCCTGCTGCAGAACGTCATCGCCGGACCGCACCCGCTGGACGCGGTCTCGCTGCGCCCCAAGCTGGTGCTGCCGGACCGGTTCGAGGGTGCCGCGGGGCTGCGGGTCGCGCTCTCCGTCGGCCTCGGCGACTGGCCGGTCGACCCCGAGGTCGAGGCCAACACCCGGGCCGTCGCCGACGCGCTGCGCGCCGCCGGCGCGGTCGTCGAGGAGGTCGCGGTCCCGGTCACCCGGGCCCAGGTCCGCAAGGCGGCGATGATCCACTTCGGCTCGGTCTTCGGCCCGTACGTGGCCTCCGTCGCCGCCGAGCACGGCGACCTGCTCACCCCGTACGCGCGCGCCTTCGCCGAGGACACCGCCGCGTACGTGGCCGAGCCCGGCAGCTTCCTGGAGGGGCTGGTCGTGGAGGGCGAGGTGCAGGCCGCGCTCGGCACCCTGCTCGACCGGTACGACGTCCTGCTCTGCCCGACCCTCGCCATCCCGGCCTACGCCGCCGACGACGACTACACCTCGACCGAGGTCGTCGTCGACGGCGTGACCCTCGACCACTACATGGACGCGGCCCTGACCACGGTGTTCAACATCGCGAGCCGCTGCCCGGTGCTGAGCGTGCCGTCCGGCTTCGCCTCCAGCGGGGTGCCGACCGGGGTGCAGATCGTCGGCCGCACCTACGAGGACACGACGGTGTTCCGTGCCGCCGCCGCGATCGAGGCCGTCCGCCCGTGGACCGGCATCCCGACGCTCTGACGCAACCCCGAGGCCGCTCCGCCGAGTTGAGGTAGGTTCGCCGCATGACCGCACCGACCGGACCGACCGCACCCGCCTGGCCGCCGCCCGCCCCGATACGCACCGCCCGGCTCGCGCTCCGCGCGTCCGAGGCCCGGGACCGGGCGGCGTTCGTCGAACTGTTCTCCTCACCGGACGTGGGCGCCCACACCGGCGGCGCCCGCCCGCGCGAGGAGCTCGAACGCGCGATGCCCGAGGTCCCCGGGCAGCGCCCCGGCTGCTTCGTCGTCGACCTCGACGGCACGATGATCGGCCTGGTCACCCTCGACCCGCGCACCGTGGACCGCCCGGCCCCCGGCAAGACCGAACTCGGCTACCTCTTCCTGCCGCGGGCCTGGGGCCGGGGCTACGCCGCCGAGGCCTGCGCGGCCGCCCTCGACTGGTTCACCACCGGCCACCCCGGCGAACCCGTCCTGCTCGTCACCCGGATCGCCAACACCCGCGCCCTGCGGCTCGCGGAGAAGCTGGGCTTCACCGAGGTGGAGCGCTTCGAGGCGTACGGGGCGGAGCAGTGGCTGGGGGCGCGCTGAGCGCGCGCCGGCGCACCTTCATGGAGAAACGGTGCGGGATCCGACCCGGCGACGTGGGGTCCGGCGGGAGATGAGAGGGTCGGGCGGGTGAGTGAGACAGCGACGAACACCCTGCAATACCGATCCGACGGCCCCGAAGACGCCCCGGTCCTGGTCCTGGGCCCCTCCTTGGGCACCACGTGGCACATGTGGGACCGGCAGATACCGGAGCTCACCCGCGAATGGCGGGTCGTCCGCTTCGACCTGCCGGGCCACGGCGGCGCACCCGTGCAACCCGCCGGGTCGGTGGCCGAGCTCGGGGACCGGGTGCTCGCCACGCTCGACGAGCTGGGCATCCAGCGGTTCGGGTACGCGGGCTGCGCGCTCGGCGGTGCCATCGGGCTCGACCTGGCGTTGCGGGCCCCGCACCGGGTGGCCTCCCTCGCCCTGGTCGCCACCTCGCCCCGCTTCGGCACCCCCGACGAGTTCCGCCAGCGCGGGGTGATCGTGCGGACCAACGGTCTGGAGCCGATCGCCCGCACCGCGCCCGAGCAGTGGTTCACCCCGGCCTTCGCCGCCGCCCAGCCCGCCATCGTCGACTGGGCCGTGCAGATGGTCCGCACCACCGACCCCGGCTGCTACGTCGCCGGCTGCGAGGCGCTCGCCGTCTTCGACGTCCGCGAGGCCCTGGGCCGGATCGGGGTCCCCGCCCTGGTGCTGGTCGGCGCCGACGACCAGGTCACCGGCCCGGCCGAGGCCCGTACGCTCGTCGCCGGGATCGCCGACGCGCCACTGGCCGTCGTCCCGGGCGCCTCCCACCTCGCGCCCGTCGAGCAGCCGGCCGCCGTCACCGAACTGCTCGTCGGGCACTTCGCCGGCCTCGCCTCGGACACCGGCTCCCTCACCGCCCCGCCGGTGCCGCCGGTCCCCGCCCCCGTCGTCGCCGGGGAGCCGGCCCCGGCCGCGCCCGCCGAGGACGAGGAGTCGCCGCGCCCGGACCCGTACGAGCACGGGCTCAAGCTGCGCCGGGAGGTCCTCGGCGACGCCCACGTCGACGAGGCCCTGGCCGACGGGTTCGGCACCGACTTCCAGCGCCTGGTCACCCGCTTCGCCTGGGGCGAGGTGTGGAGCCGCGACGGCCTCGACCGGCGCACCCGCAGCGCCGTGACCCTCGCCGCGCTGATCGCCGGCGGCCACCACGACGCCCTCGCCGACCACACCCGGGCCGCCCTGCGCAACGGGCTCACCCCGGACGAGATCCGCGAGGTCCTGCTGCAGACCGCCGTCTACTGCGGACTGCCCGCGGCCGAGAGCGCGCTGCGGGTGGTCGGGCGGGTCGTCAAGGAGGACACCACGCCGCAGGCCTGATCGGCCCGGGGTGTCTTCGGCCATGCGGGCCGGACCCGGCGGGAAGGGGCGGACACGCCCTAGGGTGGGTGCCGTGAAGCTGACGAAGAACACGCACGCCTGTGTCCGGCTGGAGAAGGACGGGCGGTCGCTCGTCATCGATCCCGGCGCGTTCACCGAGCAGGACGCCGCGCTCGGCGCGGACGTCCTGCTCGTCACCCACGAGCACCCCGACCACTACGACGAGGGGCGGCTGCGGGCCGCCCTGGAGGCGAACCCGGCCGCCGAGCTGTGGACGCTGCGCAGCGTCGCCGAGCAGCTGGCGGCGGCGTTCCCCGGCCGGGTCCGCACCGTCGGGCACGGCGACACCTTCACCGCGGCCGGCTTCGACGTCCAGGTCCACGGCGAGCTGCACGCCGTGATCCACCCGGACATCCCGCGGATCACCAACGTCGGCTATCTGATCGACGGGTCCGTCTTCCACCCCGGCGACGCCCTCACCGTCCCCGACCACCCGGTGGAGACCCTGCTGCTCCCGGTGATGGCCCCCTGGAGCAAGATCTCCGAGGTCATCGACTACGTGCGCGAGGTCAAGCCGCGGCGCGCCTACGACGTCCACGACGCCCTGCTCACCGACCTCGCCCGGCCGA
This sequence comes from Streptomyces sp. NBC_01268, assembly GCF_036240795.1. Classification (NCBI taxonomy): domain Bacteria; kingdom Bacillati; phylum Actinomycetota; class Actinomycetes; order Kitasatosporales; family Streptomycetaceae; genus Streptomyces; species Streptomyces sp. NBC_01268. Next base: position 6,762,348 of record NZ_CP108454.1, read on the forward strand.
TCTACGACCGCCAGATCGGCGCCCTCGGCGGCACCGACCACGGGCGGCTCGCTCCGGGGGCCTCCGCCGAGCTGTGAGCCGGCTCCCGGTGACTGTCACAGGGCGCGGCTAGGCTTGCGCTCATGCGCATCGCCACCTGGAACGTCAATTCGATCACGGCCCGACTGCCCCGGCTCCTGGCCTGGCTGGAGAGCACCGGCACCGACGTGCTGTGCATCCAGGAGACCAAGTGCACCGCCGAACAGTTCCCCACCGAGGAGCTCCGCGCGCTGGGCTACGAGTCGGTCGTCAACGCCACCGGCCGGTGGAACGGGGTCGCCCTGGTCTCCCGGGTGGGCCTGGAGGACGTCGTCACCGGGCTGCCCGGCGGCCCCGACTACGACGGCGTGCAGGAGCCCCGGGCCATCTCCGCCACCTGCGGCGGCGTCCGCGTCTGGTCGGTCTACGTGCCGAACGGGCGGGAGGTGGACCACGAGCACTACGCGTACAAGCTGCGCTGGCTGGAGGCGCTCAAGGCCGCCGTCGCCGACGACGCGGCGGGCGAGCGCCCCTTCGCGGTGCTCGGCGACTACAACATCGCCCCCACCGACGAGGACGTCTGGGACATCGCCGAGTTCGAGGGCGCGACCCACGTCACCGCGCCGGAGCGGGCCGCGCTCGCCGGACTGCGCGAGACCGGGCTCGGCGACGTCGTGCCCCGCCCGCTGAAGTACGCCCACCCGTACACGTACTGGGACTACCGCCAGCTGCGCTTCCCGAAGAACAAGGGCATGCGCATCGACCTGGTCTACGGCAACAAGCCCTTCGCCGAGGCCGTCAAGGACAGCTACGTCGACCGCGAGGAGCGCAAGGGCAAGGGCGCCTCCGACCACGCCCCGGTCGTCGTCGACCTCGACGTGTGACCGACGGCGCCCCTCCCCGGCCGGCGGGTGCCGGCCGGGCCGTCCGCTCCCGATGATCTCCGCGCGCCGGGTGGTGCCCCGGGAGGGTGCGGTGCGACGCTGTTCGGATGAACATTCCTTTCCTGGACAACTGGCGCAAGAAGCATGATGCGGGACGTTCCCCTCTGGTCTCGGCCTTCGACCGGGACCCGGAGGGGGCCGCCGAACTGCTCGCCGAGTGCGAGCTGCTGCGCGCCCGTGCCCAGGAGGCCGGAGTGGTGCTCGACGACACGCCCCGCTCGCTGGCGGCGCTCGACCAGCTCCCGCCGCGCTGGCGGGACGACCCCGAGGAGCTGCCCTGGATCGGCAACGACGCGGGGCTCTATCTGGGCACGGTCATCGTGCGCACGGTCGCCGCGGCCGGCTGGCGGCTGCGCCCCGACGGACAGCCCGTCGTGCTGCTGCCCTCCGGCCGCGAGGTCAACGTGGTCGAGGCCGGGCTCGACTGGGCCGCCACCGGGACCCCCGAGCTCTCCCAGGTCTACGCGGAATCGGCGGAGTACTGACGGTCCCGCCGGTCCTTCCGCAGTAAATACGGCTTATCGCGCTTATCCCGCTTTCATGCGTGTCGGCGGTGAAGTCCCTTTCCGAGCTGGATAGTTTGCGCTGACCTCGACACCAGCCGAGAGACACAGGGGCAGGGCAGCGTATGGGCGTCGTCGATGAACCGTTGATCGAGCTGCGTGGCGTCAACAAGCACTACGGCACCCTGCACGTCCTGCAGGACATCGATCTCACCGTCGGCCGCGGCGAAGTGGTCGTCGTCATCGGCCCCTCCGGCTCCGGCAAGTCGACCCTCTGCCGGGCCATGAACCGCCTGGAGGCCGTGGAGGCGGGCGAGATCCTCATCGAGGGGAAGGCGCTGCCCGAGGAGGGCCGGGAGCTCGCCCGGCTGCGCGCCGAGGTCGGCATGGTCTTCCAGTCCTTCAACCTCTTCGCCCACAAGACCGTCCTGGCCAACGTCTCCCTCGCGCAGATCAAGGTCCGCAAGCGCAAGCGGGACGAGGCGGACCGGCGCTCGCGCGAGCTCCTCGAACGGGTCGGACTCGCCGCGCACGCCGACAAGTTCCCCGCCCAGCTCTCCGGCGGCCAGCAGCAGCGCGTGGCCATCGCCCGAGCCCTGGCCATGGACCCCAAGGCGCTGCTCTTCGACGAGCCGACCTCCGCCCTCGACCCGGAGATGATCAACGAGGTCCTGGAGGTCATGCAGCAGCTGGCCCAGGAGGGCATGACGATGGTGGTCGTGACCCACGAGATGGGCTTCGCGCGCTCCGCCGCCAACCGCGTGGTCTTCATGGCCGACGGGAGGATCGTGGAGGACCGCGCCCCCGAGGACTTCTTCACCGCCCCGCGCAGCGAGCGCGCCAAGGACTTCCTGTCCAAGATCCTCAAGCACTGACCGGACCGGGAGCCATGCAGCGTACGAAACGAACCCTCGCCGCGCTCGCCCTGCTGCTCGCCGCGCTCGGCGCCGCCACGGGCTGCGGCAGGGAGGGCAGCCCGCCGGTCAAGGGCCCCCAGCCCGGCCAACTCCCCGTCTACCAGGTGCAGTCGGGCTTCACCCTGCCCGCCTCGCCGACCTGGGAGCGGGCGAAGAAGCGCGGCCACCTGGTGGTCGGCGTCAAGGAGGACCAGCCCTACATGGGCGAGAAGGACCCCGCCACCGGCACCTACTCGGGCTTCGACATCGAGATCGCCCGCATGATGTCCGCCTCGCTCGGCTTCGACCCGGCGACCATCCGGTTCCGCACCATCGCCTCGGCCAACCGCGAGACCGCCCTGCAGAACGGCCAGATCGACTACTACGTCGGCACCTACACCATCAACGACAACCGCAAGAAGCTGGTCGGCTTCGCCGGCCCCTACTACATGGCCGGCCAGTCGCTCCTCGTGCGCACCGACGAGAACGACATCCACGGGCCGCAGGACCTCGACGGCAAGCGGGTCTGCTCGGCCGCCGGATCGACCCCGTACCAGCGCATCCAGAGGGAGTACCCGAAGGCCGAACTCGTCGCGTACGACACCTACTCGGTCTGCGTCGACAACCTGCTCACCTACCAGGTCGACGCCGTCACCACGGACGACACCATCCTCATGGGGTACGCGGCCAAGGTCCCCGACGAGCTCAAGCTGGCCGGGAAACCGTTCTCGAAGGAGCCCTACGGCATCGGCGTGCCGCACGACGACAACGCGCTGCGCTTCGCCCTCGACGACGCCATCGCGGCCCACGAGAAGAACGGCGACTGGAAGAAGGCCTACGACGTGACCCTCGGCCTGTCCGGCGTGCCCGCCCCGACACCGCCCGCCATCGACCGCTACCCGGCGAGCTGAGGAAGGAGCACCGCCTCCCATGGACGTCCTGACACAGAACTTCTCGCTCTACGGCGACGGCTTCCTCGGCACCGTCGAACTCACCTTCTACGCCTCGATCCTGGCCCTCGTCCTCGGCTTCCTGATGGCCTCGTTCAGGGTCGCGCCCGTGGGCTCCTTCCGGGTCTTCGGCACCGTGTGGGTGACCATCCTGCGCAACACGCCGCTCACCCTGCTGTTCTTCGCGGTCATGCTGGGGCTGCCCCGGTTCGGAATCGTGCTGCCCTTCAAGCTGTTCGCGATCCTCGCCCTCGGCTGCTACACCTCGGCCTTCATCTGCGAGGTGCTGCGCTCCGGCATCAACACCGTTCCCCTCGGGCAGGGCGAGGCCGCCCGCAGCCTCGGCATGACCTTCGGGCAGACCCTCGGCGCCGTCGTGCTGCCGCAGGCCTTCCGCTCGGTCATCCCGCCGATCGGCTCCACCCTCATCGCCCTCGCCAAGAACTCGGCCATCGCCGGGGCGTTCAGCGTCACCGAACTCCTCGGCACGTACAAGACCCTGAGCGAGCTCGGCTACAACATCGTCTGGACCTTCGTCTGGATCGCCGTCGGCTACCTCATCATCACCCTCGCCATCAGCGCGCTCTTCCACTTCCTGGAGAAGCGCTGGGGAGTCGCCCGATGACCACCGCCACCGCCGCCTCCACCGCGCTCTACGACATCCCGGGCCCCCGCACCCGCAGGCGCCACCTGATCTACGGGCTCGTCTCGACCGTCGTCATCCTGGGGCTCGCCGCCTGGATCCTCTATCTCCTCTTCGACACCGACCAGTTCACCGCCACCAAATGGGCGCCCTTCACGTACAAGGGCATCCAGGAGCTGCTGCTGCGCGGCCTCGGCAACACCCTCAAGGCCTTCGCGTACGCCTCGGTGCTCTCGCTCGCGCTGGGCGCGGTGCTCGCCACCGGGCGGCTCTCCGAGCGCCGGGTCTTCCGCTGGACCTGCACGGTGCTCGTGGAGTTCTTCCGGGCCATGCCGGTGCTGGTGATGATCTTCTTCATCTTCGTGGCCCTCAAGGTCCAGCCGCTGCCCGCGCTGGTGGCCGGCCTCGCCCTGTACAACGGCTCGGTGCTCGCCGAGGTCTTCCGCACCGGCATCCACGCGGTGGCCCGCGGCCAGCGGGAGGCGGCGTACGCGCTCGGCATGCGCAAGACGCAGGTGATGACCTACGTCCTGGCGCCGCAGGCGCTGCGGGCCATGCTGCCCGCCATCATCAGCCAGCTGGTGGTGGCGCTGAAGGACACCTCGCTCGGCTACCTCATCACCTACGAGGAGTTCCTGCACGCCGGCAAGCTGATCGCGTCCAACCTCGACTACGACCTGCCGTTCATCCCCGTCGTGATGGTGATCTCACCCCTCTACATCGGGATGTGCATGCTGCTCTCCTGGTTCGCCACCTGGGTGGCCAGGCGAGAGCGGCGCGACCCGCGGACCAGGGCCGTGGACGTCGCCCCCGCCGAGCCGGTCACGGTGCTGCCGGGCCGGGAGTAACCCGCCCCGCACGGGCCCTGCCCGCCCGGCAGCAGCCGGTGATCACTCCGCCCGAAGCGGTACCGACACGTACGAGGGGTCGGCCGCGGGGGAGGAGAAGGTCAGCTGCGCGCCGGTCGGGTTGTGCTCGATGTACAGCGGGTCGACGGTGTCGACGACCAGGGCGAGCCGGTGTCCGGCGGGGACGTCGTACGCGGTGGAGAACAGGTCCAGGTCGACCGGGAAGGCCTTCCCCGGGGTCCGGTCGTGGAAGGTGTACGGGGCGTTGGTCACCAGCTTGCCGACGCCGAGCGGACCGACGTCGTAGAGGTACGCGACGAAGGTGCCGCTCTCCGCGGTCGGGGTGACCGTGGTGTGCAGCCGGGCCGTGCCGCGCACCCGCTGCGCGGTGGCGTACCGCTCGGACTGCCAGACGCCGGCGAAGGCGCGGGGGAGCAGCGGGATCGACGCGACCGGGGGTGCCTGGAAGAACTGGTCGAGCAGGTTGGAGAGCATGACGATGCCGCCGTTGGCACCGGAGTCCACGTTGGCCCAGACGTGTTCGGAGTCGGCGAGCGCGAACTTCCGCCGGTTCGCGTTGACCGACTTCCAGTCCGCGTACCCCTCGTAGCCCGCGTCGGAGCGCGGCTTGAGCTGGACGGGCCGCTCGCGGTCGATGCCGTTGTCGGCGCCCTTGAGGTAGTGGTCGAACCAGCGGTGTGCGTTGGTCCAGGTGTCGTTGGGCAGCCCGAGCAGGCCGGTGGCCTCGGCGGTGGCGTGGTCGCCGGGGCGGAACTCCAGCCGCTTGGGTCCGCTGAGCTTCTCGTAGAAGCTCGCGAACTGGTTGGGCGGGAAGATCGTGTCTCCCCAGGCGTTGCCGAGCATGAGGGCCGGGCGGTTGGCGTTGAGTGCGTTGAGGTAGGTGGCGGCGGAGCGCTCGCGCCCCCAGGCGATCATCTCGTCCTCCTTGTCCAGGTTGGACGAGAGGAAGTCGCCCAGGATCGCCTGGAGTTCGGGGCCGGGGCGGCCGGTGAGGTAGCCGGCGCCGCCGAGCAGGGCGGCGGCCTGGAGGTGCTGGGTGCGCCCGCTGTAGATGGAGTCGATGAGGTCCGCCCAGCCGCTGAGCGCGGCGACGGCCTTGATCCGCTTGTCGTGCGCGGCGGCGAGCAGGCTGATGCCGGCGCCGTAGGAGACGCCGGCCATGCCGACCCTGGCGGGGTCCGCGGGGGTGTTCGCCAGGGCCCAGTCGATGACGAGGGAGGCGTCGGCGATGTCCTTGGGGCCCGCGGTCTCGATCTCGCCGCCGGACTGCCAGAAGCCGCGCGAGTTGTAACCGACCACGACGTAGCCGGAGTCGGCCAGCTTCTTGGCCTGGGCGAGGTACTCGATCTGGGGCATGGCCCAGCTGGTGGGGAGCACGATCACCGGGTAGCGGGCCGAACCGTCGGCTCCGGCCGGGGTGACGACGTTGGCCTTGAGGACGGTCCCGCCGTCCCCGGCGATGTCGACGAAGCGGAGGGAAGCGTCGGTTCCGGCGGCCTGGGCGGCGGGGGCGAGCCCGAGGGCCGTCCCGGCGACGAGGGCGGCCGAGACGGCGAAGGCCAGGGCTGTGCGCACGGGTCACTCCTCACTGGTTCACTGAATGGGGGGCAGTGAAAGTGACCCGACGGTAACCTCGGCGGCTTACTCAAGGTAACTGGTCGGTAAGTTACGCGAGGGTAACGATTGTTGAGGCGTCTACATCACCGCAGCGCGCTCTTGCCCTGCCAGTCGGCCCACGAGAGGTTCCACTCGCCGTAGCCGTTGTTCAGCGCCTGCGTCCCCTTGGCGTCGGAGCCCGTGATCTCGAACGGGTCGCCCACCTGTACCTGGTCGTACACGGCCTTCGCGTCGGCGTCGCTCATCCCGACGCAGCCCGAGCTGTGGTTGGCGCGCCCGAAGTAGGCCGCGTTCCACGGAGCCGCGTGCGCGTACATGCCCGACCAGGTCAGCCGCATCGAGTAGTCGACCATCTTGTCGTACGCGTCCCCGAGCCCGACCGTCTCGGAACGCATGTTGATCGTCCCCTCCTTGGCCATCAGCACCGTCCTGCCGCGCCAGGACGCCTTCTCGCCGCCCGGCGTGCCGGCCGACATCGGCAGGTTCGCCACCTGCTGCCCGTCGCGCAGCAGCCGCAGCCGGTGGGAGTCCAGGTCGACCTTCACGACCTGGCTGCGACCGATGGTGAAGGTGGTCGTGTAGTCGCGCACGAACCAGCCGCCGGCGCCCGAGTCGATCCCGTTCAGGTCCGCGTCCAGGGTGACCTTCGTCCCGGACTTCCAGTACTCCTCGGGGCGCCAGTCGACCCGGTCCTTGCCCGACCAGTCCTGCATCCACCCCCAGGAGCCGACGGTGCCGTTCGAGGTGGTCACCTTCAACTGCCGCTCCACCTCGGCCTTGTTCTTCACCGGGTGGTCGAACACGATCGACAGCGGCTGCGCGATGCCGACCGTGGTGTTCTTCCCGGGGGCCAGGGTCAGCTTGTTCACCTTGTCGGCCGCCGCGGTGGTGAACGAGGCCGTCGCGGTGCCGCCGTCGGCGACCCGCGCCTCCACCGAGTACGCGGTCCCCGGCGCCGCCCGCCGCTCGGACGTCCAGCTCGCCCCGTCGGCGGTGACCTTCCCGGCCAGGTTCCCGCCCCGGGAGTCCGTCACCGTGACCTGCTGGAGCCGCTGCCCCTCGGAGGCCCGCACCACGACGGGCGCGCCGGGCGCCGCCTGGGTGCCGGCCAGGTTCACCGAGACGCGCACCGGCGGCTTTTCCTCCGCGGAGTCGCCCGCCCCGCCCTTCCCGCCGGACCCACCGGAACAGGCCCCGAGCGTGAGGGCCAGGGCGGTGGTGGCGAGCAGGGCGGGGACGGGTATGCGGCGCACGGGAACGACCTCCGTTGACGATCTCTTACGGGGGGAGAGAGTCCCGGCGATCGGGGATGGTTCCGAAAATATGAACTATTCCGCCGATGTCGGATGTGACATGGGCGATACGGGAACATCCGGCAGCGCCAAGGCGTCCGCGAAGTCCCGCCGCGCGTCCCCGTACCGCTCCACGGCGACGAGGAACATCGCGCGATCGGCGAGCGCCCGCGCCAGGGCCGACGGGGAGCCGGGGAGCCGGCGGGCCAGCGCGATCCCCTCGTCGTACGACGGGAGCAGCGTCTCCGCCGTCCGACGGCCACGGGTCTCCCAGAGCAGCGCCCGCCGGACCGTCAGGCGCCGCTGGACGGCGAGCAGCCCCGGGAGGTCGCCGGACGCGCGCAGGGCGTCGGCCCGCCCTTCCAGGTCGGGAACCGAGGCGAACCAGGCCTCCCGGACGTCGGGCGACCAGCCGTGCCCCGAGTAGCAGCCGAACGCCGGCAGCGGGACCTCGGCCGTGGCCGCCGGCTCGTCCTCTCGCCCCGACAGGGTGAACAGCGTGATCCAGCTCGCCTGGACGTTGCTCCAGCTCACCGGCTCGCCGTCCCGGGCGAGCCGGTCCAGCAGGCCGAGCGCCTCCGCCCGGACGGAGGCCGCCTCGGCCCGCCGCCCCGCCGCCCGGAGCATCCCGGCGTACCCGTGCAGCTCCCACACCAGGACCGCCAGCGGGCCGCGGTCCGCCGCCACCCCGCGCCGGCCGTCCGCCACGAGCTGCCCGAAGACCTCCAGGGCCCGCTCCCTCCGCCCGGCCGCGTCGAGCGTGCCCGCCCACTCGATCAGGGCCCAGCCGGACACCGCGTCCTCGGCACCCCCGAGGTGCCGCTCGTGCACCTCGGCCGCCTCCGCGTGCCGCCCCTCCTCGGCCAGCACCGTGGCCCACCGCCGGAACGCCCCGTTCTCCGCCCGCTCCGCGGACACCGCGCGCCCCTCGGCGCGCCGCCCCGAGGAGAACAGCGCGTACTCGTGCGCGCTCAGCGCCCTGCCCAGCAGCTCCGCCGCGTGCGGCGTGCCGGGGTCCAGACGCCGGGCCGCGGCCACCGCCTCCCCGGCCGGCGCCGCCGCGGACCCCTGGTCGGCGACCCGGTGGACGTACGCGAGCAGCGCGCCGACCAGCTTCGGCAGGTACGCGCGCGGACTCACCTCGGCCAGCACCCGGTACGCCCCGACCTCCTGCCACGGATCCAGCCGCCCGGACCCCAGCAGCAGCACCCGCGCCCGCAGCACCGCGTCCTGATCGATCCCGCTCGTGTCTCCCATGTGCCCCCTGTTCTCCGTCCGATGCACGACGGAGATTCTGGGAGTCGGCGGGCAGGGCGGACAAGGCTCCCGAACTGTGCGTTCCGTCCTACGAATAGCGCCGCTGACCTGTCATGATGGTGACGTCTTCACCCCTACGGGAGGGCCGTTGAGCGACGCGAGCGACGTACGCGAAGAGCCCGAGGCGTTCCACGTTCCCGGCGTGCCCGACGTCTTCGACCCGCGCCTGTACGCCGCGGGCATCCCGCACGACCGGTTCCGCGTCCTCCGCGACCACCACCCGGTCGCCCGCCAGGACGAGTACGAGGTGCTCGGCTGGCCCGCGGGCCCCGGGTTCTGGGCCGTGACCCGGCACGCCGACGTCCTGCGCGTCCTGAAGGACCCCGGCACCTGGTCCTCGCACCTCGGCGCCACCCAGATCCGCGACCCCGACCCGGCCGACCTGCCGTTCATCCGGCGCATGATGCTCAATCAGGACCCGCCTCACCACGGGCGGTTGAGGCGTCTCGTCAGCCGCGCCTTCACCCCGGGACGGATCGAGCGCTTCGCCGACACCGCGCGGCTGCGGGCCCGCCGGCTGCTCCGCGACGCGCGGGAGGCGGGGGGCGAGACCGATCTCGTACGGGCCGTCACGGACGACTACGCCCTGCTCAACCTCACCGACATCCTCGGCGTGCCACCGGACGACCGCGGCCTGCTGCACACCTGGACCGAGCGGGTCATCGCCTACCAGGACCCCGACGAGCCGCCCGTCCTGGACGCCGGGGGACGCCCGGTCAACCCCCGCTCACCGGCCATGCTCGCCGAGATGTTCGGCTACGCCCAGGACCTCGCCGCGCACAAGCGCGCCCACCCCGCCGACGACGTCATGACCGTGCTCGCGCACTCCGAACTCCAGGACGCCGAACTGGAGATGTTCTTCTTCCTGCTCACCGTCGCGGGCAACGACACCGTCCGCAGCGCCGCCCCCGGCGGAGTGCTCGCGCTCGCCGGACACCCCGACGAACGGCGCCGGCTCTGGGACGGCGAACGGGACGTCGACACGGCCGTCGGCGAACTCCTGCGCGTCCACCCGCCCGTGCTGCACATCCGGCGCACCGCCGCCCGCGACACCGAGCTCGCCGGCGTGCCGATCGGCGCCGGGGACAAGGTCGTCGTCTTCCACGCCTCCGCCAACTTCGACGAGCGCGTCTTCGCCGACCCCCACCGCCTCGACCTCACCCGTGCGCCGAATCCGCAGCTCGCCTTCGGCGACGGCCCGCACGTCTGCCTCGGAGCCCACTTCGCCCGGCTCCAACTGCGCGTGCTGCACGAGGAGATCCGGGACTCCTGCGCGGACCTGGAGACCGCCGGGCCGCCCCGGCGCCTGGTCTCCCACTTCATCAACGGGATCAAGTCGCTGCCGGTACGGGTGGACTGGCGGCGCTAGGCGTCAGCGCCCGCCGGGTCACGTCGGCCACCAGCTCGACGACGTCGGGGCCGTACGCCTGCGAGTTGACCACCTTCAGGAGCAGGACGAAGCTGCCGCCCCGATGGGAGCGGGCGAGCCGTTCGTGGTGCCGGGCCAGATAGCGGGTGGCCGCCTGGTTGGTGATCGCCCGCTGGCCGCAGAAGAGGAAGACCGGGCGGCCGCCCTCGCCCGCGGTGACCCGGGCGAGCAGGACGTACTCGCAGACACCCGGCTCCATGAGGTAGCGGTCCTCGCCGATTTGTATCGCCCCCCGCTCCGCCACCGGCTCCCGCTCCACGCTCATCGCCAGACCCGGCAGAAGGGACGAGAGGTGCGCCGCCATCCGCCGGTTCGAGCCCGGACCGCCGACGCAGAACTCCGTGCGGTCACCGAAGCCGAGCTGGGCCAGATCGTGCTGGACGATCTGCGCGTGCGCCCCGCAGTCCTTGATCAGCGCGGCGAGTTCGAGCAGCGCCGAGACGTCGAAGCGGTGCACCGCGCCGTCGTTGCCGGCCTCCCGGTTGACGACGAGCAGGCACTCCGAGTGGTGGGGCAGTCCGAAGAACGCCTGCTTCCGGCGGAGCCGCCGCCGCCACAGATAGGTGCGGGTCAGCCAGCCGAAGGAGCCGCTGACCCCGGTGGCGAGCACGCCCAGCACGATGTTGCGCAGGTCTTCGTTCATGGGCGCGCATGGTAGCGGGGGAGCGGGCTGTTGTTCGAGTGGCGTCCGCGTGACAGTCCTGTTGCGGCCCGGACGCGCTCCTGACGGGGAGCACGGGCAGAAGTTACGCTGCGCGGACGGGCGTTGACTGGAGGTACGGATGCAGTCTCGAATGCGGCGTTCCACCGCACGGAACCTGGCGGTCCTCACCGTCGCCGCGACGGTCCTCTCGGTGGGGGCGGCCGCCCCGCCGACGGCGGAGGCCCCGCCGCCGTCCGCCAAGGTGCCCGTCGCCAGCGGCTGGGGCGGGGCCGTGTCCAGCGTCGACGCGGACGCGTCGGCCGCCGGCATCGAGGTACTGCGCAAGGGCGGCAACGCGGTGGACGCCGCCGTCGCCGTCGCCGCGGCGCTCGGCGTCACCGAGCCGTACTCGGCCGGCATCGGCGGAGGCGGCTACTTCGTCTACTACGACGCCAAGACCCGTACGGTCCACACCGTCGACGGGCGCGAGACCGCGCCCCGCTCCGCCGACGCCGGACTCTTCGTGGAGAACGGCAAGCCCATCCCCTTCGAGGAGGGCCAGACCAGCGGCCGCGGCGTCGGCACCCCCGGCACCCCCGCCACCTGGGACACCGTGCTCGACGAGTGGGGCAGCAAGCCGCTGCGCCGGCTCCTCGAACCCGCCGAGCGGCTCGCCCGCGACGGCTTCACCGTGGACGCGACCTTCCGCGCCCAGACCGCCGCGAACGAGGCCCGCTTCCGCGACTTCCCCGCCACCTCCGAACTCTTCCTGCCCGGGGGGCAGTTGCCCGTCGTCGGCGCGACGTTCAAGAACCCCGACCTGGCGCGGACGTACGCGAAGCTGGGCCGAGAGGGCGTCGGCGCGCTCTACCGGGGCCCGCTCGCCCGCGACATCGTGAACACCGTCCAGCGCCCGCCGGTCCGCCCGGACGCCACCCGTGTGGTGCGCTCCGGCGACCTGACGGAACGGGACCTCGCCGGGTACGGGACGATCCTGCGCGAGCCCACGAAGGTGTCCTACCGCGGTCTCGACGTCTACTCCATGGCGCCCTCCTCCTCCGGCGGCACCACCGTCGGCGAGGCCCTCAACATCCTGGAGGGCGCCGACCTCTCCCGCGCCTCGCAGGCCCGTTACCTGCACCGCTTCATCGAGGCCAGCCGGATCGCCTTCGCCGACCGGGGCCGCTGGGTCGGCGACCCGGCCTTCGAGGACGTCCCGGCCCGCGCGCTGCTCTCCCAGCGGTTCGCCGACTCCCGGGCCTGCCTGATCCGCGACGACGCCGCCCTGACCAGCCCGCTCGCACCCGGCGACCCGCGTCACCCGGCGGCCTGCGCGAGCGGCGGGACGGCCGCACCGACGCCCTACGAGGGCGAGAACACCACCCATCTCACGGTCGCCGACAAGTGGGGCAACGTCGTCGCCTACACGCTCACCATCGAGTCCACCGGAGGCAGCGGCATCACCGTCCCCGGCCGCGGCTTCCTCCTCAACAACGAGCTGACCGACTTCTCCTTCGCCCCGGCGAACCCGGCCGTCCACGACCCCAACCTGCCCGGCCCGGGCAAGCGTCCGCGGTCCTCCATCTCGCCGACGATCGTGCTCGACAAGACGGGCCGGCCGGTCCTCGCGCTGGGCTCGCCGGGCGGCGCGACCATCATCACCACCGTCCTGCAGACCCTCACCGGGGTCGTGGACCGGGGCCTGCCGCTGGTCGACGCCATCGCCGCGCCCCGGGCCAGCCAGCGCAACCAGGCCACCACCGAGCTCGAACCCGGGCTGTGGGACAGCCCGCTCCGCGCCGCACTCGAAGCGATCGGCCACGGCTTCCGCCAGAACCCGGAGATCGGCGCCGCCACCGGTGTCCAGCGCCTGCCGGACGGCCGCTGGCTCGCCGCCGCGGAGCCCGTCCGCAGGGGCGGCGGCTCGGCGATGGTGGTCCGGCCGGCGCCCTGAGTGCGCCCCCGCGCGGGCGGGGTCCGGCCCTCGGGCTCACGGCGCCGTGAGGACGCGCACCCGCGCCCTCACAGCGCCGTCAGGATGCGCGGTCCCTCGTCCGTGATCGCCACGGTGTGTTCGGTGTGGGCCGCGCGGGAGCCGTCGAGGGTGCGGATGGTCCAGCCGTCGCGCGCCGTGTAGTGGGCGTCGCGGCCGCCGCCGACGAGCATCGGTTCGATCGCGATCACCATGCCGTGCCGCAGCGGCACACCCCGGCCCGGGCGTCCCTCGTTGGGGATGCCCGGTTCCTCGTGCATCGTGCGGCCCACGCCGTGGCCGCCGAGGCCGTCGGGGATGCCGTATCCGGCGCGGCGGCAGACCCGGCCGATCGCGTGCGCGATGTCGCCGACCCGGTTGCCGACCGTCGCCGCCCCGATCCCCGCCTCCAGCGCCTCGTACGCCGTGTCGACGAGCCGGGTGTCCTCGGGGCGGGCCCGGCCGACCGTGAAGCTGACGGCGGCGTCCCCGACCCAGCCGCCCAGGACGGCTCCGCAGTCCGCGCTGACCAGGTCGCCGTCGGCGAGCGGCGTGCCGTCCGGGATCCCGTGCACGATCGCGTCGTTCACCGAGAGGCAGACCACCGCCGGGAAGGGCACCGGGGCCCACTCCGGGTGGTAGTCCAGGAACGGCGATCCCGCCCCGGCCCCGGCCAGCACCTCCCGGGCCACCCGGTCCAGTTCGGCGGGCGTCACGCCGGGCGCGGCCTTCTCCCGTACGGCCGCGAGGGCCTGGGCGACCACCCGGCCCGCCTCGCGCATCGCCAACAGGGTCGCATCCGTCTTGATCTCCATCATGCCAATTACTATACCGGTATTAGAATGGGTGACATGGTGCGCACCCCCCTCACCCCAGAAGAGCGCGAACGCGGCGAACGCCTCGGCGCGCTGCTGCGCGACGCCCGTGGCGGGCGCTCGATGGCCGAGATCGCCGCGGCGGCCGGCCTCTCCGCCGAGACCCTCCGGAAGATCGAGACCGGCCGGGCACCGACCCCCGCCTTCTTCACCGTCGCCGCCCTCGCCGGGGTGCTCGGCCTGTCGATGGACGAGCTCGTGATCCGCTGCGCCCTCGCCCCCGTGTAGCCCCTCCGGCGCGGCGCGGTCCCGAGTGGACCCGCCGCGCCGGAGGGGGGACGCTGGAAGCGAGCGTCCGGGTGTGCCGAGGGCGTAGCGAACGGAGCCTCCGCCCGGTCGGAAAGGGCCGCGCCATGCGCATGCTGCTGAAGGTTCAGATGGACACGCCGGCCTCCAACGAGGCCATCAAGGCGGGCACCCTCCAGGAGACCATGGAGGCCGCACTCCAGAAACTGCGCCCCGAAGCCGCCTACTTCACCGTCGAGGACGGCTGTCGGACGGCGTACCTCTTCTTCGACCTGATCGACCCCTCCGACCTGCCGATGATCTCGGAGCCGTTCTTCATCAAGCTCGACGCCAAGGTCCACTACTCGCCGGTCATGAACCCGGACGACCTGCGCAGGGGCCTCAGCGCCATCCAGCCCAAGGGCTGACCGCCCCGCCCCGGGCGGTCCCGTGGCCCGGCAGCGGGTGCGCGGCCGGTCGGCGCGGGCCATCGTGGACGCGTGAACCGGCGTCAGAAGCTCCTCCCCGCCAGGCGTGCGCCCCTGGTCCGCGCCGCCGGCCGCACCCCTGCGTAGGCTCCCGGGCATGACGCCCGACACGATCCCCGACGAGCTGCGCCGCGGCCGCTACGTCAGCCTCACCACCTTCCGGAAGAACGGCACCGGGGTCGCCACCCCCGTCTGGTACGCGGTGGACGGCGACCGGCTGTACGCCTGGACCCGCACCGACTCCTGGAAGGTGAAGCGGCTGCGCCGTGACCCCCGGGTCGTGGCCGCCGTCTGTGACGTGCGCGGGAACGTCGCCGAGGGGGCCGTCCGGGTGGAGGGCACGGCCCGGCTGGTGACGGGGGAGGAGCTGCGCCGCGTGCGCCGGCTGCTCTCCCGCAAGTACACCTGGCAGTTCTGGGCCGTCGACTGGCCCGCGACCGTCGCCCGCCTCGGGAAGCGCCCCCACACCGGGATCGTCGTGAGCTTCCCGGGCGCCTGACCGAAAACTCTGCGTAGCCGTCCCGTAACACGACTGCGGTCCAATGCCGGGGACCGAAAGGCAGTGGTATGACGGTGTATCAACTTCCGGTGGAGCTCGCCGCGTTCGCCGGCTGGCTGAGCGAGCTCGCCGGCCGGCTCCGGCCGGGCGAGGGCTGGTACGGGGTCTTCGCCGCCCGCGACCCGGAAGGCCTGCGCGCCTGCTTCGACGGTACGGAGCTCCCGCCCTGGGACGTCGTCGCATCCCTGCTCCAGGACCTCGGCGAGCCGCCCGGCGCACCCCGGGCCGCCCGCGGCCGGGCCCTGTACGAGGCCGCGGCGGCCGCCCACGACCGCGCCCCGGACGCGGCGCGGTCCCTCGCCGCCCGCCACCGCCGGGCGCACGAGGCCGCCGCCGAGGCCGAGACCCGCCTCCAGCACCTGGCCGCCACCCCCGGCCCCGCCCTGGCCTGGGCCCGCGACGACCTGTACCGCGCCCGGGCGCGGGCGGCGGAACTGGGGGCGCGGAGGGCACGGATGCCGGAGGTGGCGGAGGCGGCGGGGGCGGGGGCGGGGGGAAGCGTGGCTGCGGGCGCGGACACGAGCGTCGCACCGGCCTCGGGCGCGGACGCGAGCGTCGCACCGGCCTCGGGCGCGGCCCCGGCCTCGGGCTCGACCCTGGCCCCAGGCGCTGCACCGGCCTCGGCCTCCACCCGCGATCCGGCCGCGGCCCCGGACTCGCCCCCGGCCGCAGCCCCGTCCCCGTCGGCGCCGGCGCCCAAGCGCCGCCCCCGTGGCGCGCGCTACGCGTGGCTCGACGGCGACGGCGACGGCGACGATGCCGCCGCCGTCGACGGTCCGGTGCGGTCCGCCGTCCCCGAGCTGCCCGCGGGGGGCGCGGCCCCGCGCGGTGCGCGGTTCGGCGGGGCGACGGCCGCCGCCCCGGTGCCCGCGCCCGCGCCGGTCGTCGACCCCGGGCAGGCGGCCCGCGCCGCGGGGAACGCCGTCTACGCCCTGCGGCGGCTGCGCGCCCAGGGGCGGGGCGGTGACGCGCACGGGCTGCTGTGCGAGGCGCTGGCCGGGCCGCCCGCCTGGCTGCCGGTCCTGGCGGCCGAGCTCCACCGCGCCGGTCTGGACGCCGACTGGGCCACCCTGCTGTGGGAGGCCGCCTCGCTGCCCCCGGCCCGGCTGGCCGCCGTCGCGGGGGCCCTCGCCGACGCGGGCCGCCCCCACGACCGCGACCAGCTCCTCCGCCAGGGCGTCGCCCGCCCCGTGGCGGAACTGGCCGACGCCTGCGCCGTCCTGTCCGCCGAGGGCCACGAGCCGGAGGCGCGGGCCCTGCTCACCGCGTTCGTCCGCGCCCGCACCCCGGAGGACGCGGCCCGCCTGGCCGCCCTCGACCCCGCCGCGCTCACGCCCCGCCTGCTCTCCGCCGCCCGCGACGTCTCGCCGTCCCGCGCGCGCGACCTGCTGCACGCGCTACGGGTCGCCGGTCTGGCGTGAGGCGGCGGCGCCCGGAGTGCCCGCCGGCCGGTCCGGAAAGTCTCGTACATGGGCGCGATCGCGCCGAAGAGGACGTGTCGGTACGTGTCCGACGTGGACCACTCGGGTATGAAACATGATCGACTAGGCCGGTTCGCGGCAGTGGTCTTGCTCCGGGCTGTGACGGGGCTTACGTTCTCCTCCTACGCACCGCGTCTACGTGCGTAGAGGCTCTCTGACGCCGTGCCGAAGGAGCAGCTCATGACCGACGTCGTACGCGCCGCGCTCGTCCAGGCGACCTGGACCGGCGACACCGAATCCATGATCGCCAAGCATGAGGAACACGCCCGCGAGGCGGCCCGGCAGGGGGCGAAGGTCATCGGGTTCCAGGAGGTGTTCAACGCCCCGTACTTCTGCCAGGTGCAGGAGCCCGAGCACTACCGCTGGGCCGAGCCCGTGCCCGACGGGCCGACCGTGCGCAGGATGCAGCAGCTCGCCCGGGAGACCGGGATGGTGATCGTCGTCCCCGTCTTCGAGGTCGAGGACGCCGGGTTCTACTACAACACCGCCGCCGTCATCGACGCCGACGGCAGCTACCTCGGCAAGTACCGCAAGCACCACATCCCGCAGGTCAAGGGCTTCTGGGAGAAGTACTACTTCCGCCCGGGCAACGCCGGCTGGCCCGTCTTCGACACCGCCGTCGGCAAGGTCGGCGTCTACATCTGCTACGACCGGCACTTCCCGGAGGGCTGGCGCCAACTCGGCCTGAACGGCGCCCAGCTGGTGTACAACCCGTCCGCCACCTCGCGCGGCCTCTCCGCCTACCTCTGGCAGCTCGAACAGCCCGCCGCCGCCGTCGCCAACGAGTACTTCGTCGCCGCCATCAACCGCGTCGGCCAGGAGGAGTACGGCGACAACGACTTCTACGGCACCAGCTACTTCGTCGACCCGCGCGGCCGGTTCGTCGGCGACGTCGCCTCGGACAAGGGCGAGGAACTCGTCGTCCGCGACCTCGACTTCGGCCTCATCGAGGAGGTCCGCCGGCAGTGGGCCTTCTACCGGGACCGCCGTCCCGACGCCTACGACGGGCTGGTGCAGCCGTGAGCGGCCTCTACGCGCGCCACCGCGCCGTCATCCCCGACTGGGTCGCCCTCTACTACCGCGACCCCATCGAACTCACCCACGGCGAGGGCCGCCACGTCTGGGACGCAGACGGCAACCGCTACCTCGACTTCTTCGGCGGCATCCTCACCACGATGACCGCGCACGCCCTCCCCGAGGTCACCAAGGCCGTCGCCGAACAGGCCGGGCGGATCATCCACTCCTCCACCCTCTACCTCAACCGCCCCATGGTGGAGCTCGCCGAACGGATCGCCGCTCTCTCCGGCATCCCCGACGCCCGCGTCTTCTTCACCACCTCCGGCACCGAGGCCAACGACACCGCCCTGCTCCTCGCCACCACCTACCGCCGTTCCCCTCAGATCCTGGCGATGCGCAACAGCTACCACGGGCGCTCCTTCTCGACCGTCGGCATCACCGGCAACCGCTCCTGGTCGCCCACCGGCCTCTCCCCGCTGCAGACCCTGTACGTGCACGGCGGCGTCCGCAACCGCGGCCCCTACGCCGAGTACACCGACGAGCGGTTCATCGACGCCTGCGTCGCCGACCTGGAAGACCTCCTCGGCCACACCCGGGACGTCGCCGCCCTCATCGCCGAACCCATCCAGGGCGTCGGCGGCTTCACCTCCCCGCCCGACGGCCTCTACGCCGCCTTCCGGCGCGTCCTCGACCGGCACGGGATCCTCTGGATCGCCGACGAGGTGCAGACCGGCTGGGGCCGCACCGGCGAGCACTTCTGGGGCTGGCAGGCGCACGGCCAGGCCGGACCGCCCGACATCCTCACCTTCGCCAAGGGCATCGGCAACGGCATGTCCATCGGCGGGGTCGTCGCCCGCGCCGAGATCATGAACTGCCTCGACGCCAACTCCATCTCCACCTTCGGCGGCTCGCCCGTCACCATGGCCGCGGGCCTCGCCAACCTCACGTACCTCCTCGAACACGACCTCCAGGGCAACGCCCGCCGGGTCGGCGGCCTCCTCATCGAACGGCTGCGCGCCGCCGCCGCGGGCGCCGCGTCCGTACGGGAGGTCCGCGGCCGCGGCCTGATGATCGGCATCGAACTCACCGAGCCCGGCACCGACCGCGCCGCCCCCGACACCGCCGGGGCCGTCCTGGAGGCCGCCCGCGCCGGCGGCCTGCTCATCGGCAAGGGCGGCGGCCACTCGACCAGCGCCCTGCGCGTCGCGCCCCCGCTCTCGCTCACCGTCGCCGAGGCCGAGGAGGGCGCGGCCATCCTCGAACAGGCCCTGCGGTCGGTCTAGTCCGCCAGTGCCGGCGGCCCGCCGGCCCGAGCCCCGTCCCGCCCGCCCACACCAGACCGCACCCGTCCAGTTCGCAGGGGAGAAGTCCGTGAGCAGCACCCGTACTCTCATCCGGGGCGGTCTGGTGATCACCGCCGCCGACGAGCTCCACGCCGACGTGCTCATCGAGGACGGCCGGATCGCCGCCCTCGCCGCCCACGGCTCCGACATCGCCGCCGGGTGGACCGCCGCGCGGACCATCGACGCCACCGACCGCTACGTCATCCCCGGCGGCGTCGACGCCCACACCCACATGGAGCTGCCGTTCGGCGGCACCTCCGCCTCGGACACCTTCGAGACCGGCACCCGCGCCGCCGCCTGGGGCGGCACCACCACCATCGTCGACTTCGCCGTACAGAGCGTCGGCCACTCCCTGCGCGCAGGGCTGGACACCTGGTACGCCAAGGCCGACGGCGTCTGCGCGATCGACTACGCCTTCCACATGATCCTCTCCGACGTCGACGAGCACTCCCTCAAGGAGATGGACAAGCTGGTCCAGGAGGGCATCACCTCCTTCAAGCTGTTCATGGCCTACCCCGGCGTCTTCTACAGCGACGACGGGAAGATCCTGCGGGCCATGCAGCGCGCCTCCGCCAACGGCGGACTGATCATGATGCACGCGGAGAACGGCATCGCGATCGACGTCCTCGTCGAGCAGGCCCTCGCCCGCGGCGAGACCGACCCGCGCTATCACGGGGAGGTCCGCAAGGCGCTCCTGGAGGCGGAGGCGACGCACCGGGCGATCCAGCTCGCCCGGGTCGCCGGAAGCCCGCTCTACGTCGTCCACGTCTCCGCGGAGGAGGCCGTCGCCGAGCTGGCGGCCGCCCGCGACAAGGGCCTGCCGGTCTTCGGCGAGACCTGCCCGCAGTACCTGTTCCTGTCCACGGACAACCTCGCCGAGCCCGGCTTCGAGGGCGCCAAGTACGTCTGCTCGACGCCGCTGCGGCCCAAGGAGCACCAGGAGGCGCTCTGGCGGGGGCTGCGCACGAACGACCTCCAGGTGGTGTCGACGGACCACTGCCCGTTCTGCTTCAAGGGGCAGAAGGAGCTCGGCCTCGGCGACTTCTCCAAGATCCCCAACGGTCTGCCGGGCGTCGAGAACCGCATGGACCTCCTCCACCAGGCCGTCGTCGACGGGCACATCTCCCGGCGCCGCTGGATCGAGATCGCCTGCGCCACCCCGGCCCGCATGTTCGGCCTCTATCCGCAGAAGGGGACCCTCGCGCCCGGCGCGGACGCGGACGTCGTCATCTACGACCCGCACGCCCGCCAGACCCTCTCCGCGACCACCCACCACATGAACGTCGACTACTCCGCGTACGAGGGGAGGACGGTCACCGGGCAGGTCGAGAGCGTCCTGTCGCGCGGCGAACCCGTCATCGACCGGCGCGCCTACGTCGGCCGCGCCGGACACGGCAGCTTCGTACCCCGTTCCACCTGCCAGTACCTGAACTAGGAGACCGCCCCGTGGACTTCGGACTCGTCCTGCAGACCGACCCGCCCGCCTCGCAGGTCGTCGGCCTGATGCGCCGGGCGGAGCGCAACGGCTTCCGCTACGGCTGGACCTTCGACTCCGCCGTACTGTGGCAGGAACCCTTCGTCATCTACAGCCAGATCCTCGCCCACACCACCAAGCTCCACGTGGGCCCCATGGTCACCAACCCCGGAACCCGCACCTGGGAGGTGACCGCCTCCACCTTCGCCACCCTCAACGACATGTACGGCAACCGGACCGTCTGCGGCATCGGCCGCGGCGACTCCGCGATGCGCGTCGCCGGCCGCAAGCCGAACACCCTCGCGCGCCTCGGCGAGGCCATCGACGTCATCCGCGACCTCGCGGAGGGCCGTGAGGTGGAGGTCGACGGCAACCCGATCCGGATCCCGTGGGTGAAGAACGGCAAGCTGCCCGTCTGGATGGCGGCGTACGGCCCCAGGGCCCTCGCGCTCGCCGGTCAGAAGGCCGACGGCTTCATCCTCCAGCTCGCCGACCCCTTCCTCACCGAGGGGATGGTCAAGGCCGTCCGGCAGGCCGCCACCGACGCAGGCCGCGACCCGGACGCGCTCACCGTCTGCGTCGCCGCCCCCGCGTACGTCACGGCCGACGACTCGCCCGAGGCCCTGGCCCACGCCCGCGACCAGTGCCGCTGGTTCGGCGGCATGGTGGGCAACCACGTCGCCGACCTGGTCGCCAAGTACGGCGAGCACTCGTCGATGGTCCCCGAGGAGCTGACGGCGTACATCAAGGACCGGCAGGGCTACGACTACTCCCACCACGGCCGCGCCGACAACCCCGACACCGCCTTCGTCCCGGACGAGATCGTCGACCGCTTCTGCCTCCTCGGCCCCGCGGAGTCCCACATCGCCAGACTCCGCCACCTCAAGGACCTCGGCGTCGACCAGTTCGCCGTCTACGACATGCACGACAACCGCGAGGGCACCATCGACGCGTACGGCTCCGAGATCATCCCGGCGCTCACCTCCTGAACCCGCCGCTGCCCGTGCCGACCGTCGCGGAGCCCGGTGCGCCGGCGCCGGCACAGGTGTCACCCGCATGGTGGGGGGAAGGAGACGGGGGACGCTTGTACGCGTCATGAGGCTTCCCCGCTCCGCGCCGGGGAGCTACGGGGGAGGCACGTTGCTGGAACCGATCACCGAGCTCGCCATGTCGGGCGCGACGGCGGTGGTGGCCGCCATGGCCACCAGCGCCTGGGGCGGGACGCGTGAGGCGGTCGTGCGCCTGTTCCGCCGTCAGGAAGGGCAGACCGAGACGTCGATCGAGGAGCAACTGGACTCCACGGCCGCCCGCGTGGCCGGGGCGCCCGACGCGGTCGTCGCACGCGAACGGATCATCCCGCTCTGGCAGGGAGAGCTGGAGGACCTGCTCCGGCGGCATCCCGAGGCGGCGGAGGAACTCCGAGGACTGATCGCCCGGGCCCGCGCCGGACTGCCGCGTCCCGAACAGGCGCCGGTGCAGAACATCACCGCTCACGGCGCGGGGCACGCCTACGGCGCGCTGAACGGGAACGTCGTCGTCCACCACCACCCTCCTGCCGCCCCGCCCCCGGACGAGGGCCCCGGGGCGTGAGGTGACAGCGGACGCCGACGGCCCCGTCGGATTCCCCCGGTTCACCCAGCACGTCACCGCGGTCAACGGGTTCGCCTACGGGGTGATGGGCGCCGACCTCCATGTGACCGCCACGGGGGTTCCCGTCTACCTGCTCGCGCGGTGGCGGCCGGCACCGTCCACGGATCCGCAGTGGCTGCGCGAGCTTCCCAGCAGGATGCTCAACGCCCGCCGCTCCGTGGTCCCCTTCGTCCTGCGCGAGGAGGAACTCGACGATCTGGTGTCCTGGCGCGACGGTGACGCCCGGCTCGCGGTGCGCTGGCTGTACGCACCGGGCGGACAGGGCAAGACCCGGCTCGCCGGCGAGCTCGCGAGGAGGTCCGAGGAAGAGGGCTGGACGCCGGCCGTCGCCTTCCACGGACCCGACGCGGACCCCGTCCCCCCAGGCAGCCAGGACCTCCGCGTCGCCGACGGGGGCAAGCTCCTGCTGATCGTCGACTACGCCGACCGCTGGAGCATGGAGAGTCTGACGTGGCTGCTGAAGAACGTGATGCTCCACAAGGAGGAGGTCCGGGCGCGCGTCCTGATGATCGCCCGCACCGACCACGCCTGGCCCGCGGTGCGGGCGCTCACCGACGCGCACCAGGCCCGTACGTCCCTTCGGCGCCTTCCCCCGCTGGACGGCGACATCGAACGCACCCTCATGTTCCGCACGGCGGTCGCCGCCTTCCGGACCCTGTACGGCTCCCGGAGCACCGAGGAACTCAGCCCCTCGGACTCGCTCGACGGCGATGACCTCGGGCTGCCCCTCGCCCTGCACGTCGCCGCCCTCGTGGCCGTCGACGCCCACGCCCGGGGCGCGTCCGCCCCGGCGGGACTCGCCGGACTCACCGCCTACCTCCTGGACCGGGAACACCTGCACTGGCACCGCCTGTACGCCGCCGGGAACCGGGAGGGACCACCGACGGGCGACGACGGGAGCGGCTACGCCACGGAGCCCGAGGTGATGAACCGGGCGGTGTTCACCGCCTGCCTGACCGGGACGGTGCCGCACGCGCTGGGCGACGCGGCCCTGCGGGCCCAGTCCCTTCCCCGGATCGACGGAGTCCTGCGGGACCACGCGTTCTGCTACCCGCCGCTGGACGGCGGCGCCGGCACGGTCCTCGAACCGCTCTACCCGGACCGGCTCGCGGAGGACTTCGTCGCGCTCACGCTGCCCGGTCACACCGGCGAGTACCCGGTCCGCTCGTGGGCACCTCGTACGGTCACGGCACTGCTCGACCACGGCAGCTCGGACGGCGGGGCCGTCCCGCGCTGGACCCCGCGCCTGATCACCGTGCTCGCCTCGGCCGCGGGTCCGGGCCGCTGGCAGCACGTGGCGGACCTCCTGAACGGCCTCCTGTCCGACGACCCCGGTCTCGCCGTCGCGGCGGGCGGAGCGGCGCTCGCCGCGCTGGCGGACGCGCCCGCCGTGGACGCCAGGGTGCTGGAAGAGGTCGCCGCGCGCTTTCCCGTGGGCTCGCATCCGGAGCTGGACGCGGGGATGGCCACCCTGACCTACCGCCTCGCGCACCACCGGCTCTCACGGACGCAGGACCCCCTCGCCCACGCGACGGTCAGGGACGACCTCGCCGCCCGGCTGCACCACGCGGGCATGCACCGCGAGGCGGTGGTCGCCCAGCGGGACGCCCTGCCCGCGTGGCGCCATCTGGCGCGGGTCGACCGGGCCCGCCACGGCAGCGGGCTCGCCACCGCCCTGGCGGATCTCGCGGTCGCTCGGTCGGGTCTGGGCGACGAGAGCGCATCCGCCGGATCCGAGGGGATGCGGAGCGATCCGGTGCTGCACCAGATACGCGAGGCCCGCGCCCTCTACGAAGAGCTCGCCGATGAGGACCCGGTGGCACATCGCAGGGGCCTGGCGGTCACGTTGCGCAAGATGTCCACCGTCCTGCTGGCCCGCAGGGGACCCGCCGATGCCGCCCGCTGCGCCGACGAGGCCACGGCCTCCTTCCGGCTCCTGCCGCAGAACGACCTGCGGCAGTGGCGCGAGGACCTGGCGCACGCCCTGAGCGCCTCGGGGCTGATGTGGCAGACCGCGGGCGACAGGGAGCGGAGCGTGTCCCACGGCGAGGAGGCCGTCCGCCTCTACCGTGCCCTCGCCGAGGCGGACCCGGGGGCACTCACCGTCGAGCGCTGCAAGGCCTTCCTCAACCTGTCCGTCGGCTACGCCCTTCTCGGACGAAACCGTGAGGCGATCGCGCTGGCGGAAGAAGTCCTGCCCACCGTCCGGCACTTCGCCCAGGTCAACGACGTGGCGTGGGTGTCCGAACTGGCCCTCGCACTGAACAACCTCGCCATCAACCAGGCACGCGTCGGCGCGACGGGCGACGCCCTGGAGACGGCGCACGCCGCGGTGTCCCTCGCACGGCAGTGCGAGGCGGCCGACCCCGTCCTGCACGGCGGGCTCCTGATGATGGCCCTCATCACCCTCGCCAACCGGCTGACCGAGGCGCGCCGGCCGCGCGACTCCCTCGCCGCCGCGGAGGAGGCCGTAGGGGTGAGCCGGAGGAACGTGCGCTACGACCGCAGGCACCATCTGCCGGGGCTCGCCCTCGCCGTGCGCGTGCTCCGCGAGCGGCGACTCGGCCTCCAGGACCGGTCGGGAGCCGTCGAAGCCGCCGGAGAGGCGGTCGAGCTGCTGAAGGAACTGGCGCTCCAGGACCCCGGGACGTTCCTGCCGTCCCTCCGGGAAGCGGAGTCGCGCTTCCTCATGCTGACGTCGATCGCCGTCATCGGCTTCGACCCCTGACTCGCGTCACCCCAAGTCAAGTTACTCAAAAGTAATGTTGACACCCCTTCAACTTTTCGGCGGCCCGCTGCGAGACTCCAGCTCCTGGCCCATCGGCCGACCGAGTGAGTGAAGGAGTCCGCTCCGTGACCGACGCCTCCCGTACCGCGTGGGAGCACCTGCGTGACACAAGTGCCTTCCAGTGGTACGTCATCCCGCTCCTGCTGATCGTCCTGTACGTGTACGCCGTCGAGGTCGAGCGGCGGAACTGGAACGTCTTCTTCGCGGGCCTGGCCTTCTGGGGCATGGACTGGTTCAACGAGATCTGGAACGCGCTGGTCTTCCACTTCACCGGACGCGCCCCCGTGTGGGGAGCGCCGGGCGGGGAGTCGGCGTACCTCGTCCTCATCGGGCTGAACATCGAGATCTGCTTCATGTTCGCGGTGTTCGGCGTCGTCGCGGCCAAGCTGCTGCCGACCGACCGGAACCTGCGGGTGCTCGGCCTGCCCAACCGCTGGGTGCTCGCCGGCGCGGGGGCCGCCGCGGCGGTCGTCGTCGAGATCGCCCTCAACGCCATGGGCGCGCTCACCTGGGAGTGGTCGTGGTGGCGGGCCGGAATGCCGCTGCTGGTCTGGCTGGTGGGGTACCTGCCGTTCTTCCTGGTGAGCTACTGGGTCCACGACCTGCCCAAGGTCCGCTCCAAGGCGCTCGCCGTCGGCGCGCTGCTCGGCCTGGACGCCCTCGCCCTCATCGTCTTCATCTCCCTGGGATGGATCTGACATGCTGCGTCACACCCTCGCCGCGACCCTCCTCGCCGTCGGGGCCCTCGCCCCCGCCGCCCCCGCGGCGGCGGCCGACGGCCCGTGCCGGCCGGTCGGCACCGCCGGACTGGCCGACCTCGTACCGGGGGACGGCACCCTCGGCCTGTCCGCGTTGCCGCCGGCGACCGTCGACCTGCCGCCGCAGGTCTTCCTCCGAGGCACCGCCGAGACCTTCAACCGGCGCTGGTCCTTCGCGCTGCGCGACGGGCGCATGTACGTGAAGAAGGCGACGGCCGCGGGGGAGTGGCGCACCATGGCCCTGCCCGACTGCCTGGCCGGCCGCGTCACGGGCATCTCCGTCGACGACGACGAGCTCGTCGCGCTCGACGACGGCGGCCGCATCTACACGATGGACCACGCCCTCAACGCCCCCTGGACCTGGAACTGGACCTACCGCTACGGCGCCCCGCTGTGGCTGGGTGACGGCAACACCGTCCCGTACGGCTCGACCCGCTGGACCTGGTCGGTGCTCTCGCCCGGCGAGGACCAGGTGTGGCGCGACACGGCCGGCAACGACCACCCGGTCGGCGGCGCGAAGGTCTCCCACGTCTTCGCGCTCAGCCCCGACGGAAGCCGGATCACGTACGTCGACCCCTGGCTCCCCGCCGACCACAGCTACGAGATGGCCACCCCGCACCGCGGCCGCTTCCGGGCCGAGGCGCTGTCCACCGCGGCCTCCACCTCGCTCGTCGTCAACCGCTACGGCGACCTGTACACGCGCCTGTACGACTTCGACATCGCGGGCTCCGACCCCGTCTTCTTCGGCTACTCCTACGAGGACCAGCGCGGGGCGGTGTTCCCGAAGATCCAACTGCCGGCGCCCGACTGGGTCCACCAGCCCAAGGTCCCCGCCTCCGGGGAGGTCACCGACCGGATCTCCGTCCACAAGACCGGCCGGGGCTCGGACGCCCGCGAACTGCGCGTCGAGGGGCGGGCGCACGGCGTCACCGGGTACTGGCACAAGGCGCTGACCGCCGCCGGGTGGAGCTTCACCGAGACGGGCGAGCCCCTCCGCGGCCGCCTCCTCCAGAACACCCCCGACGACCGCTCCACGGACACCCTCGCGGCGCCGTCGCCCTACGACTACGCCGGCACCCAGGGGCAACTCGGCGTCCGAGTAGCCGAGTTCGATCTCGCCGTCGAGTCCACCCCGCTGCTCCTCCAGGCCGGCGACCGTACGCTCACCGTCACGCTGCACACCGTCGACGGCCTGCGCCAGACCGTCCAGGCCCCGGGCCTCGGCTCCCAGCCCCGCACCTTCTACGGCACGGTCGAGGTCCCGCGGTCCGTCCTCGACGCCCTCGACGCCCAGCCCCCCGCGCTGCGCGACTTCGTCCGCGACCGCCTGCGCTCCGCACGCTTCACCGCGACCGACGTCGTCGTCACCGACCGCACCATGACCCTCCCCGGCCTGGGCCTCACCCTGAACCGCGCCTGAGCACCCGGGGGCCCGTTCACCCGTCGGCCGGGTCCCCGTCGCCCGGCCGCCGAGCCCGTGCTGGTCGTCAAGGGACTGCGCCGCGCCTACGGGGCCGTGCAGGCCGTCGACGACGTGTCGTTCACGCTGCCGCCGGGTGGATCGCTGGGCATCGTCGGCGAGCCGGGCTCCGGCAAGACCGCCACCGCGCGGATCGTGGTCGGCCTGGAGCGGGCGGACGAGGGCGAGGTCCACGTCCTCGGCCGGTCTCCCCCTGCGGCCCCCCCGGCGGCACTGATCACGACGACGCGCCGTGAACCCTGGACCAGGCCCTCCCGTTGCCATAGCCTCCACATACCGAGACACGAAGGCGTGCCCCGGTCCGGCGCCTGCCCGTGTCCGGACGGGCCTCCGCCTCCGTAACTCGCTTCCCACGGTGTCGTTCTGCGTTCATACGACGCAACGAAGGCGGTCATCACATGTCCGGCACGGAGTCATCCGACTACACCCAGCGGCTCGCGCGGCTCGAGACCTCGGGGATCAAGCGGCTGTTGCCGACACAGGCCCCCTACCGGTGGAACCTCAAGCGCCTCGGTCTCGGCCGGGTGCTCGACGTGGGCTGCGGCCTCGGGCGCAACCTGCTGAACTGCGGTCCCGACAGCGTCGGTGTCGACCACAACGCGACCTCGGTCGAGACCTGTCGCGAGCGGGGCCTCACCGCCTACACGCCCGACGAGCTCGCCGCCGCCCCGGACTGCGGCCCCGGCTCCTTCGACTCGCTGCTGTGCGCCCACGTCCTGGAGCACATGGACGAGTCCCTCGCGAACTCGATCCTGGAGCAGTACCTGCCGCTGGTGAAGCCGGGCGGCTCGGTCGTCCTCATCACGCCGCAGGAGGCCGGCTACAAGACGGACGCCACCCACGTCCGCTTCGTCGACTTCGAGGGGCTGCGCGGGCACGCGGAGAAGGTGGGCCTGACCATCGACCGCACCTACTCGTTCCCCTTCGCGCGCTCGCTCGGCCGGGTCTTCCCGTACAACGAGTTCATCCTCGTCGCCCGCACCTGAGGCCGGTCCGGGGCGGCCCCGGCCGGGCCGCCGGAGCCGGCCCGGCCGGTCCGCGGCACCGTGCCCCCCCGGATCCTGGATCCCGCCTCACGGCACCCGGGCGATCCACTCCGGGGTGGCGAACTTCGTCTCCGCGAGCTCCTTCGCGCGGGTCAGCTCCTCCTCCGTGACCGTGCCCTCGGACAGGCCGTAACGGGAGCGGAAGGAGGCGACCATCCGGTCGATGACCGCCTCCCGGGGCAGCCCGGTCTGGCGGCGCAGCGGGTCCACCCGCTTCTTGGCGCTCTTGGTGCCCTTGTCGGACAGCTTCTCCCGGCCGATGCGCAGCACCTCGGTCATCTTGTCGGCGTCGATGTCGTACGCCATGGTCACGTGGTGCAGCACCGCGCCGTCGCCCGCCACCATCCGCTTCTGCGCGGCCCCGGCGATCTTGCCGGCCTCGGTGGCGATGTCGTTGAGCGGCTGGTACCAGGCCTTGACGCCCATGTCGCCGAGCGCCCCCAGCACCCAGTCGTCCAGATACGCGTAGCTGTCGGTGAAGGACAGGCCCTGGACCAGGGCGTCGGGGACCGACAGCGAGTACGTGATGGTGTTGCCCGGCTCGATGAACATGGCCCCGCCGCCGCTGATCCGGCGCACCACCTCGATGCCGTGCCGCTCCGCCGCCTCCGGGTCCACCTCGTTGCGCAGCGACTGGAAGCTGCCGATGACGACGGCGGGGGAGCCCCACTCCCACACCCGCAGGGTCGGCGGACGGCGGCCCGCCGCGACCTCTGCGGTCAGGACCTCGTCGAGCGCCATGTGCAGGGCGGGGGACTGCGGCGGCTCGTGGATCAGCTGCCAGTCGTAGTCGGTCCAGTCCGTGGCGTGCGCGAGGGCCCGCCGGACCGCCACCCCGATGCCCTCCGTGGTCAGCCCGTACATCTGCGTCCCGGGCGGCAGCGCCGCGTCGATGCGGGCGGCGAGACCGGCGGCGTCCGTGTCGGCCGGGGCACCCTCCAGGGCGCGGTCGATCGCCAGGATCGCCTCGTCCGGTTCCAGGAAGAAGTCGCCCGCGACCCGGACCCGGCGCAGGACGCCGTCCTCCGCGTCGAGGTCGACGACGACCAGCTTGCCGCCCGGAACCTTGTACTCGCCGTGCACGGGACCCTCCCTGGAAGTAAGGGGTGAACTCGATCAAAGCGTACTCGCGGCCGGCAGGTCGTCCTCCGGTTGTCCACAGGTCGCCACGGGGCCTCCGGAATGTCAGCCGGGTGTGCTTGGCTGGTCACATGACCGGATACGCCGAGACCGCAGCCAGCGCAGCCGCAACGGCCAGCGCAGTCACCGCAGCCTTCCTCGAGCACGTCCTCGCCGGAGGTACGGCCGAGGTGGAGGAGGCGGTCCGCAAGGCCGCCGCCGAAGAGATCATGCCGCGCTTCCGGCAGCTCGGCGCGGAGGAGATCGTCGAGAAGAACGGGCCGCACGACCTGGTCACCGTCGCGGACCGGAACGCCGAGGCCCACCTGACCGCCTCCCTCACCGCCCTGCTCCCCGGCTCCGTCGTCGTCGGCGAGGAGGCCGTGCACGCCGACCCCGAGGTCTACGAGGCGCTCAAGGGCGACGCCCCCGTCTGGATCGTCGACCCCGTGGACGGCACCCGCCAGTTCGTGCAGGGCGAGGCCGGCTTCTGCACCCTGGTCGCCCTCGCCCGGTACGGCGAGCTGATCGCCTCCTGGACCTACGCGCCCGTCCTGGAGGAGCTGGCCGTCGCGGTCCGCGGCCGCGGCGCCACCGTGAACGGCGCGCCCATACGTTCCGGCGCGCCCGCCCCGGGAGCGGCCCTGGACGTCGCCACCTCGCACCCCGACTACACCACTCCCGACCAGAAGCGCGCCCTGCTCGGACTGCGCACCGACGGCGTCCGCCCCCGTCCCTGCGGCTCGGCGGGCCTGGAGTACCTGGCCGTAGCCAAGGGCGAGCTCGACGCCGTCGCCTTCTCCTGGGAGTACGCCTGGGACCACGCCGCCGGGCTGCTCCTCGTCGAGGAGGCCGGCGGCACCGATCTCACCCTCACCGGCGACCGGTTCCGCATCACCGGGGGCAACGCGCTGCCGTTCACCGCGGCCCGGGACACGGCCACCGCCCAGCGGATCCGGGCCCTCCTCGGGGCTGGGTAAGTCCCTTACGGGGCCGCGCATATGCTGGGATCCCTGGCCATCGGCTGACGAAGGAGTCCGAAGGTGCCGTCGATGCTCGATGCCGTCGTCGTGGGGGCGGGTCCCAACGGGCTGACCGCCGCCGTGGAGCTCGCGCGGCGCGGATTCTCCGTCGCGGTCTTCGAGGCGAAGTCCACCGTGGGCGGCGGAGCCCGGACCGAGGAGCTGACCCTCCCCGGCTTCCGCCACGACCCCTGCTCGGCCGTGCACCCGCTGGGCGCCGGATCGCCCGTCTTCAAGACGATGCCGCTGGACCGCCACGGCCTGGAGTGGCTGCACCCCGCGCTGCCCATGGCCCACCCCTGGGACGACGGCACCGCGGCCGTCCTCTCCCGCTCCGTCGCCGAGACCGCCGCCTCCTTCGGGCCGCGCGACGCCGGCACCTACCGGCGGCTCGTCGCGCCCTTCCTCGGCAAATGGGACACCCTCGCCGCGGACTTCATGCAGCTGCCGCTGACGGCGCTGCCCCGCGACCCGGTCACCCTCGCCCGCTTCGGACTCGCCGGACTCCCGCCGTCCACCTGGCTGACCCGCCGCTTCCGCGACGACAAGGCGCGCGCCCTGTTCGCCGGCCTGGTCGGCCACGTCATCGCCCCGCTGGAGGGCTTCGCCACCGGCGCGGTCGGCCTGGTCTTCGCGCTGGCCGCGCACGCGGGCGGCTGGCCGCTGCCGCGGGGCGGCTCCCAGTCCGTCTCCGACGCCCTCACCTCGTACCTGACGGAGCTCGGCGGCGCCGTCCACACCGACTACGAGGTCAAGCGGCTCGACGACCTGCCGCCGGCCCGCGCGTACGTCTTCGACACCTCGCCCACCGCGCTCGCCCGGATCGCGGGCCTCGGCGGCCACTACGACGCCTACCGCTACGGCGCCAGCGCCTTCAAGATCGACTACGCGCTCTCGGGCCCCGTGCCGTGGACCGCCGAGGCCGCGCGCCGCGCCGGCACCGTCCAGATCGGCCCCACCGCGGGGGAGATCGGCACCGCCCTGCGCCAGGCCTCCTCCGGCACGGCCCCCGACACGCCGTTCCTCATCGCCGCCCAGCCCAGCCTCGTCGACCCCGGCCGCGCGCCCGAGGGCAAGCACGTCTTCTGGGTCTACGGCCACGTCCCCAACGGCTGGCGGGGCGACCTCACCGACGCCATCGAGCGGCAGATCGAGCGCTTCGCCCCCGGCTTCCGCGACCTGGTCCTCGCCCGTGCCACCGCGGGCCCGCCCGAGCTGGCCGAACGCAACGCCAACTACGTCGGCGGCGACATCGCCTGCGGCGCGGCCCGCGGCCTCCAGCTGCTGCTGCGCCCCAAGCTGTCCCTCTTCCCCTACTCCACCCCGCACCCCGCGGTCTTCCTCTGCTCCTCCGCCACCCCGCCCGGCCCCGGCGTCCACGGCATGTCCGGCCACAACGCGGCGAAGGCGGTCTGGCGCAGACTGCGCACCCCCGTCGGACGGTAGCCGCGAGGCCGCCGGCCGCCGCGGGCAGACCAGGTGCGGGGCCGGGGGCCGGGGCGGGAGGATGGAGGCATGACCTTCCGGCCCGCGATCGTCCTCGTCCTCGGCGACATCACCCACCAACACGCCGACGTCATCGTCAACGCCGCCAACTCCTCGCTGCTCGGCGGCGGGGGAGTGGACGGCGCGATCCACCGCAGGGGCGGGCCCGCCGTCCTCGCCGAGTGCCGCGCCCTGCGCGCCGGGCACTACGGCCGCGGCCTGCCCACCGGGCGCGCCGTCGCCACCACCGCCGGTGACCTCGCCGCCCGCTGGGTCGTCCACACCGTCGGCCCCGTGCACAGCACGGAAGAGGACCGCTCGGAGCTGCTGGCCTCCTGCTACGCCGAATCCCTCCGGCTGGCCGCCGAGCTGGGCGCCGAGACGGTCGCCTTCCCCGCCGTCTCCACCGGGGTCTACCGCTGGCCCATGGAGGACGCCGCCCGCATCGCGATCCGCACCGTCCGCGAGGAGGCCACCGCGCCCGTCCGGGAGGTCCGCTTCGTGCTCTACGACACGGCCGCCTACGCCGTCTTCGCCCTGGCGCTCGCGGAGGCCGACGCCGGCGGACGTTGATGTCGTTTTCTCGCCAGCCCCGACCGCCGTCGATCACCGATCCTTGACCCATGCACACCGACACCGAGCGCTGCGTGCGGGCCGTCCGGTCGAAGGACGCCCGCTTCGACGGCGTCTTCTTCACCGCCGTCCGCACCACTCGGATCTACTGCCGGCCCAGCTGCCCGGCCGTCCCGCCCAAGGACGAGAACATGGAGTTCCACCCCAGCGCCGCCTCCTGCCAGCGGGCCGGGTTCCGGGCCTGCAAGCGCTGCCGCCCCGACACCAGCCCCGGCTCGCCCCAGTGGGACGTGCGGGCCGACGCCGTCGCCCGCGCCATGCGGCTCATCCGGGACGGCGTCGTGGACCGGGAGGGCGTACCGGGACTCGCCGCCCGGCTCGGCTACTCCGCCCGCCAGATCGAGCGGCAGCTGCTCGCCGAGCTCGGCGCCGGGCCGCTCGCGCTCGCCCGCGCCCAGCGCGCCCAGACCGCGCGGCTGCTCATCGAGACCACCGCGCTGCCGATGGCCGAGATCGCCTTCGCGGCCGGCTTCTCCTCCGTCCGCACCTTCAACGACACCGTCCGCGAGGTCTTCGCCCTCACCCCCGGCGAACTCCGCGCCCGCGCCGGCCGCGCGCGCACCGCGCCCGCCCTCACCCCCGGCGCGATCACCCTCCGGCTGCCGTTCCGCGCCCCGCTCAACCCGTCCAACCTCTTCGGCCACCTCGCCGCGACCGCCGTCCCCGGCGTCGAGGAGTGGCGCGACGGCGCCTACCGCAGGACGCTCGCCCTGCCGTACGGACACGGGATCGTCGCCCTCGCGCCCCGCCCCGACCACGTCCTGTGCCGGCTCTCCCTCACCGACCCGCGCGCCCTCACCCACGCCATCAGCCGCTGCCGCTGGCTGCTCGACCTCGACGCCGACCCCGTCGCCGTCGACGGACAGCTGCGCGCCGACCCGCTGCTCGCCCCGCTCGTCGACGCGGCGCCCGGACGGCGGGTGCCGCGCACCGTGGACGCCGCCGAGTTCGCCGTACGGGCGGTGCTCGGCCAGCAGGTGTCCACGGCCGCCGCCCGCACCCACGCGGCCCGCCTGGTCACCGCGCACGGCGTCCCCGTCGACGACCCCGAGGGCGGCCTCACCCACCTCTTCCCGGCCCCCGAGGCGCTCGCCGGGCTCGACCCGGAGACCCTCGCGCTGCCCCGCAGCCGCCGCGCCACCCTGCTCACCCTCGTCGCGTCGCTCGCCGACGGCAGCCTGACCCTGGGCCCGGAGAGCGACTGGGCCGAGGCCCGGGCCCGGCTCCTCGGCCTGCCCGGCTTCGGCCCGTGGACCACCGAGGTCATCGCGATGCGCGCGCTCGGCGACCCCGACGCCTTCCTCCCCGGCGACCTCGGCGTCCGCCGCGCCGCCCAGGGCCTCGGACTGCCCGCCACCCCCGCCGCGCTCACCGCCCGTGCCGCCCGCTGGCGGCCCTGGCGCGCCTACGCGGTCCAGTACCTCTGGGCCACCGACGCCCACCCGGTCAACCATCTCCCCGCGTAAGGAACCCCGCTCATGCCCACTGTCCAGCACACGGTCGTGGACAGTCCCTACGACGCGCTGACCCTGGTCGCCGTCGACGGAGTCCTCAGCCGCGTCCACATGACCGACCAGCGCCACCGCCCGGCGGAGGACACCTTCGGCTCGCCCGACCCCCGCCCCTTCGCCGAGGCGATCCGCCAGCTCGACGCCTACTTCGCCGGCGAACTCACCGAGTTCGAGCTGCCGTTGCGTCTGATCGGCACCCCGTTCCAGCTGCGCGTCTGGGAGCAGCTGCGCCTCATCCCGTACGGGGAGACCCGGACGTACGGCGAACTCGCCGAGGCCCTCGGCAACCCCGGTGCCTCCCGCGCGGTGGGCCTGGCCAACGGCAAGAACCCGGTCTCCCTGATCGTCCCCTGCCACCGCGTCATCGGCGCCGGCGGCTCCCTGACGGGGTACGGCGGTGGCCTGGACCGCAAGAAGCGCCTGCTCGCCTTCGAGTCGGGCCGCGAGGACACCCTCTTCTAGCTTCTAGCGCAGGCGCTCCAGCAGCGCGGGCAGCGCCGTCCCGATCGGCTCCCGCACCACCTCGTCCGCCAGCGGGTCGTACGGCGTGGGCTCGGCGTTCACGACGATCAGCCGGGCCCCGTGCTCCGCCGCGATCCCCGCGAGGGAGGCGGCCGGCTGCACCTGCAGACTCGTGCCGACGGCGATGAACACCTCCGCCGCCTTGGCGACGGACATCGCGTCACCGAGCACTTTGGGATCGAGCCGCTGCCCGAACATCACCGTCGCCGACTTGAGGATCCCGCCGCACACCCGACAGGCCGGGTCGTCCTCGCCGCCCCGCACCCGGTCCAGGGCCTCGGCCATCGACGACCGGGCGTGGCACGCGGTGCACACCACCGACCGCGCCGAGCCGTGCAGTTCGAGCACCTTGCGCTCCGGTACCCCGGCGGCCTGGTGCAGCCCGTCCACGTTCTGCGTGACGACCCGCAGCGCGTGCCCGGTCCTCCCGAAGGCCGCGATCGCGTGGTGCGCCGCGTTCGGCTCGGCCCGCAGGACCGGCCCGTCGAGCCGCATCCGCCACGAGCGCCGGCGGATCTCCGGGTCGGTCATGTACGGCTCGTAGGTGACGAGCCGCTCGGCCCCCGGGTCGCGCCGCCACAGCCCGTCGGGCCCCCGGTAGTCGGGAATGCCCGAGTCGGTGGAGATTCCGGCTCCGCTGAGGATCGCGACCATGGTCATGTCGCGAGCGTAGAGCGGCCCGAACGGCTCACGCGAGCGGATAATCCGGTGTGACGTTCCGCGTCATGGTCAAGGTCGTCATCTCGCTCGACGCCGGGCTCGTCGTCGAAGTCATGGTCCTCGCGGGCGTCGGCAGCCCGCAGGACGCCGTCGAGGCGGTCGTCCGCGACCACATCGCCCGGGGCACCGCACCGAGGCCCGCACGGCTTCGCGCGACGAGCCCGTGCGCACCGGCGGCCTCACCCCGCCCGAGCCCGAGCGTGGCTGAGGGCGAACCCGGCCGGTGCGCCCGCGCGGCTCAGCGCGCCACGCGGCCGTTCTCCAGCTCCGCCGGACCGTGGCCCGCGGCCAGGACGTCGAGGGCGGCCAGGACGCGGAGGCCGAGGGCGCCCGGCAGGTGGGCGGTGGCCTCGGAGGGGTCGATCAGCTTCCAGGAGAGCAGTTCCTCCTCCTGGAGGCGGATCGCCGCGAAGGCGGATTCCGACAGGACGCCGCCGTCGTACACGTACGCCACGACCGGCGGCCGGGCCGCCCCGTGGACCCAGTCGACCACGAGCAGCGCGCCCAGCTCCAGGTCGAGGCCGATCTCCTCGGCCGTCTCGCGGCGGGCCGCCTGGCGGGGCGTCTCGCCCGTGTCGGACTCGATCGTGCCGCCCGGCAGCGTCCAGCCCTCCCGGTAGTTCGGCTCGACGACGAGGATGCGGCCGTCGGCGTCGCGGAACAGGGCGGCCGCGCCGGCCAGGACACGGGGCAGGCCCGCGATGTACGCGGCGTACGTGGAGGATTCGGAGGTCGTCATCCCGTCAGCGTAGCCAGCCGCAGGGTCCGTTCGGCCAGCTCGCCGATCCGTACGCCGTCGAAGCCGGACACCGCGCTGCGCACCCGGTCGCGCAGCGGCTCCGACCACTGCGCAGGGATCGCCGCCGCCCCGCACAGCACCCCCGCCACCGAGCCGGCCGTCGCCCCGTTGGAGTCGGTGTCCAGGCCGCCGCGCACGGTGAGCGTGATGGTGCGGGTGAAGTCGCCCTCCCCGTAGAGGAGTCCGGCGGTGAGCACGGCGGCGTTCGGCACGGTGTGGATCCAGCCGAGCCCGCCGGTGTCCTTCCGGAGCTCGGCGAGGGTCTCGGACCACTCCAGACCCGCCTCGTGCAGGGCCATCGTGTGCCGCACCACCCGGGCGAGCCGGCTGCCGGCGGGGACGCGGTCCAGCGCGGTCTCCAGGGCGTCGCGCGGGCCGGGCGCGGTGAAGGCGGCGGCGACCAGGGCGGCCGCCCACATCGCCCCGTACACCCCGTTGCCCGTGTGCGAGAGGACCGCGTCCCGGCGGGCCAGCGAGGCGGCCCGGCGCGGATCGCCGGGGGAGGTCCAGCCGTAGACGTCCGCCCGGATCAGCGCGCCGATCCACTCCTGGTGCGGGTTGTCGTAGGTGGCCGTCAGCGGCGGCTTCAGCCCGTTGGCGAGGTTGCGGTACGCGACCCGCTCGGCCGTGAAGGTCTGCAGGTACGGCAGCCGCAGCAGCCACACCTCGCCGACCTGCTCCGTGGTGAAGGCGAAGCCCCGCGTCTCCAGGAGGTGCAGGCCCAGGATCGAGTAGTCGATGTCGTCGTCCCGGCAGCTGCCGTTGATCCGGCCGCGGACGCACTGCGGCCACTCGGGCCGCAGCTCGAAGCCGTCCGCTCCGGCGGGCGGCGGCGGCAGGTAGTCGGTGAGCGGCAGGGCGTCGGTCAGGCGCAGGTAGGCGTCGATCCGCTCGGGCGTCCAGTGGTCGCCGCGCTCGACCGGCTTGCCGAGCATGTTCCCGGCGATCCGCCCCGTCCAGCCGCCGAGGATCCGGTCGGCGAGTTCGCTGTGCTTGAGGAGGCCCATGGCACCGGTCTACCGAATGCGCCGCCGGGCCGCGCGCCGACGCACCCGCGCGGCCCCGAGGGATCGTTCCGCCGGTCCTCCCCGGTCGCCGGACGGCCGGTCAGAAGCCGTCAGCGGCAGTCAGCGTCCGTCAGCGTCCGTCAGAGGTCTTCAGCGGCCGCCGCCGGCGTTCCTCGGCCTGCTCGGTCGTCCCCGGACCGTCGCCCTGGCCGCCCGGACCATCCTCAATCGCCCTCGCCCTCGCCCTCGCCCTCGCCCTCGCCCTCGCCCTCGCCCTCGCCCTCGCCCTCGCCCTCGCCCCCGCCCCCGTGCTCATTCGTCCTCCGCGCCCGAGCGGGACTTCGCCGCCCGGCGCAGCCGGTGGTGCCGGGACGCCCCCTGCTCGCTGATCGCCTCGCCGACCGCCGCGCGGACCGCGTCCCGTACCCCGTGCAGCGCCTGGTGGCGGGCCGGGCCCGCGCCCGGGTCCTCCCGGAGCTCCTTCAGGAGCGCCCAGCACAGCCCCAGCATCACCAGGACGAAGGGCAGCGCGACCAGGATCGTCGCCGTCTGCAGCGAGCTGAGCCCGCCCGCCACCAGCAGCACCGCCGCGACCGCGGCCATCAGCACGCCCCAGGCCACCACGAGCCAGGTCGGCGGGTCCAGCGCGCCCCGGCTGGTCAGCGAGCCCATCACCAGGGAGGCCGAGTCGGCGCTGGTCACGAAGTACGTCATCACCAGGAGCATCGCCAGGTACGAGGTGACCGTGCCGATCGGCAGCGCGTCGAGCATCGCGAACAGCGCGGCCTCCGGGCCGTCCTTGACCGACGTCGCCAGGTCCGCCTCGCCGGTGGACTGGAGCCGGATCGCGGTGCTGCCCATCACGCAGAACCAGATGACCGTCGCCCCCGACGGCACGAGCAGCACCCCGAGCAGGAACTCGCGGACGGTCCGGCCGCGCGAGATCCGGGCGATGAAGGTGCCGACGAACGGGGCCCAGGACAGCCACCACGCCCAGTAGAAGATCGTCCACGCGCCCAGCCACGTCCGGTCCGTGAACGCGCCGGTACGGCTGGCCATCGGCAGCAGCTGGTGCAGGTAGCCGCCCACCGAGGCGGGGATGGTGTCGAGGATGTAGACGGTCGGGCCGATCAGGAAGACGAAGAGCGCCATGCACCCGGCGAGGACGATGTTCAGCGTGGAGAGCCACTTCACGCCCTTGTGCAGGCCCGAGAAGGCCGACAGCACGAAGGCCGCCGACAGCGACACGATGATGATCAGCTCGGTGGCCGTGGAGTCCTTCACGCCCATCGTCAGGTTCAGGCCCTCGGAGACCTGGAGGGCACCCAGCCCCAGGCTGGTCGCCGTGCCGAAGACCGTCGCGAAGACGGCCAGCAGGTCGATCGCCTTCCCTGGCCAGGACCGCGCCCGGCGCTCGCCCATCAGCGGCACGAAGGCGGCGCTGAGGGTGTTGCCGCGCCCCTTGCGGAAGCCCGCGTACGCCAGGGCGAGGCCCGCGATGCCGTAGATCGCCCACGGGGTCAGCGTCCAGTGGAAGAACGAGTACTCCAGGGCCGTACGGGCCGCCGCGCCGGACTGGGGCGGCACCCCGCTCGCCGGGGGCGGACTCAGGAAGTGCTGGAGCGGTTCGCCCACCCCGTAGAACATCAGACCGATGCCCATGCCGGCGCTGAACATCATCGCGATCCAGGCCAGATCGGTGAACTCCGGCTCCGAGTCGTCGGCGCCGAGCCGGATCCGCCCGTAGCGACTCAGCGCGATCACCACGCACAGCACCAGGAAGACGTCGGCGGCGGTGACGAAGAGCCAGGCGAAATTCGAGAGGACCCAGTTCAGGGCGGAGGACGAAGCACTGTCGAAGGATTCCTTGCCGAGCGCTGCCCAGCCCACCACGCCGACCACGACCGCCATTCCGATGGCGATGAGTTTCCCGTCGGGACCGGGAGAAGGGGCGGGACCAGGGCCTTCTGCTGATGTTTGATCGATCAGTTCCGTACTCATGATGGCCCACTATGGTGCGGAATTTCGCTTTATCAGGGGGTGGCACGCCGTCTTGCCGTGCGGATAGGGTCGGCCTCGGCGCGACTGCCTGTTCGAAAGCAAGGGATGCAAGGTGACGGACGGAGCAGTAACTGAGGTCGCACGCGTACTGGTCGCGGCTGACAAGTTCAAGGGTTCGCTCACGGCCGTACAGGTCGCCGAGCGGGTCACGGCCGGCCTGCGACAGGTCGTCCCGGAGCTCGAAGTGGAGACACTGCCCGTCGCGGACGGCGGCGACGGCACCGTCGCGGCCGCGGTGGCGGCCGGATTCGAGCGCCATGAGGTCACCGTGACCGGGCCGCTCGGCGAGCCCGTCACCGCGGCGTTCGCGCTGCGCGGGACCACGGCGGTGGTGGAGATGGCGGAGGCCTCCGGCCTCCAGCTCCTGCCGGCCGGGGTCTTCGCGCCGCTCACCGCCACCACCTACGGCTCCGGCGAGCTGCTGCGCGCGGCCCTCGACGCCGGTGCCACCTCGATCGTCTTCGGTGTGGGCGGCAGCGCCACCACCGACGGCGGAGCCGGCATGCTCGCCGCGCTCGGCGCGGTCTTCCTGGACGCGGACGGCGCCCCGGTCGGCCCCGGCGGCGGCGCCCTCGCGGGCCTGGCCTCCGCCGACCTGTCCGGCGTCGACCCGCGCTTCGCCGCCGTGGACCTCGTCCTCGCCAGCGACGTGGACAACCCGCTCACCGGCCCGAAGGGCTGCGCCGCGGTGTACGGGCCGCAGAAGGGCGCCACCCCTGAGGACGTGGCGACCCTGGACGCGGCCCTCGGGCACTACGCCCGGATCCTGGAGGAGGCCATCGGGCCCAAGGCCGCCGAGCTGGCCGCCTCCCCGGGCGCCGGCGGCGCCGGCGGCATCGGTTACGGCGCGCTGCTCCTCGACGCGAGCTTCCGTCCCGGCATCGAGCTGATGCTGGACGTGCTGGGCTTCGCCCCGGCCCTGGAGCGCGCGACCCTCGTCATCACCGGCGAGGGCTCCCTCGACGAGCAGACCCTGCACGGGAAGGCCCCTGCGGGCGTCGCCGCCGCGGCCCGCGCGGCCGGCAAGGAGGTCGTCGCGGTGTGCGGACGCCTCGCCCTGGCCCCCGAGGCCCTGGGCGCCGCCGGGATCCGGCGCGCCTACCCGCTGACCGACCTGGAGCCCGAACCCGCGAAGTCCATGGCGAACGCGGGGCCCCTCCTGGAGCGGGTCGCGGCGAACATCGCGCGGGACTTCCTCGGCTAGCCCCCGGCCGCCTGAGCCGCCGGACACGTGTACGTAACACGCACATGTGAGGCTCGCCCGTATGAACGCACACGACGGCACCATCCGACCGCTCGCGCCCGAGGAAGTGCTCCAGCGGGCCCCTGAGGGCCTCGGGGCCCTCCTCGTGGACGCGGTGGCCCAAGGAGCCTCCCTCGGCTTCCTGGCACCCCTGGACGCCGTGGAGGCAGCGGCCTGGTGGTCCGCCGCGGCCGCCACCCACGAGGTCTGGGCGGCGTGCGGCCCCGGAGGCGAGGTGCTCGGGGCGGTCACCCTGGTCCGGGACGGCAAGGCCAACGGGCGGCACCGGGGCGAGATCGCCAAGCTGGTCGTGCACAGCGACGCCCGCGGCCGCGGCCTCGGACCCCGGCTCCTGGCCGCCGCCGAGGCCCACGCCGCGGCCACCGGCCTCACCCTGCTCGTCCTCGACACCGAGACCGGCAGCCCCGCCGAACGGCTCTACCGCGCGGCCGGCTGGACCG
The DNA here is from genome assembly GCF_036240795.1 of Streptomyces sp. NBC_01268. NCBI lineage: Bacteria > Bacillati > Actinomycetota > Actinomycetes > Kitasatosporales > Streptomycetaceae > Streptomyces > Streptomyces sp. NBC_01268. The sequence continues at coordinate 6,803,208 of NZ_CP108454.1, forward strand.
CGGCCGGGGTCGTCCCGGACTTCGCGGCCGACCCCGGCGGCACGCTGCGGGCCACCACCCTGTTCTACAAGCGGCTCGGCTGACCCGGAGGCGGCCGAGCCGCCGTGCGGGCCCGGAGCGGATCGGCCCAGGACCGGCCCGAGCCCGGGCGCGCACCGGCCCGAGCCCGGGCCCGCACCGGCCCGAGCCCGGGCCCGCACCGGCCCGAGCCCGGGCCCGCACCGGCCCGAGCCCGGGCCCGCACCGGCCCGAGCCCGGGCCCGTACCGGTCTCCCGGAGGGCATGCGAAAGGGCCCCGGACGTTCTCACGTCCGGGGCCCTTCCGTATGTCCTGCGGTCTGCGCTACGGCAGCTGCGCCGCCTGCGCCTGCCGCGCCTCCCGGCTCTCACGCCGGTTGTCGCGGAAGGTGTTCACGCGGCGGGCGGTCGCGAAGAGGGGGATCACGGCGCCCAGTACCACCTGCAGTGCACAGCCGGTCTGGAGCAGGAACGCTCCGCCCGGTGCGTCGAACGCCCACGCCGCCAGCATCGCCATCGCGCCGACGATCCAGCTGAGCATCGCCACCGCGAGGATGCCCCGCGGCTTCGGGTACTCGACCCGGCTCACCATCAGCCAGGCGACCCCGATGATCGCGAGCAGCGTCGGGATGAACGGCAGCTCGAGCAGGATGATCGACACGACGGTCAGGGCGCCGAAGGGGCTCGGCATGCCCTGGAACATGCCGTCCTTCATCGTCACGCAGGAGAACCGCGCGAGTCTCAGCACCACCGCCAGCAGCACCACGATCGCGGCCAGCGCCGAGACCTTCTGCTGGGCGTCGTCCGCGACCATGCCGTACACGAGCACGAAGTAGGCCGGGGCGAGGCCGAAGCTGATCAGGTCCGACAGGTTGTCGAGCTCGGCACCCATCGGCGAGCTGCGCAGCTTGCGGGCCACGATGCCGTCGAAGAGGTCGAAGATCGCCGCGGCCAGCATCAGGATCACGGCGGTGGCGGCGCTGTTGCGCGCCATGCCGGTCTCGCTGCTGCCGGTGAGGTGCGGGATGAGGATGCCGGTGGTGGTGAAGTACACCGCCATGAAGCCGCACGTGGCGTTACCGAGCGTGAGGGCGTCCGCTATGGACAGCCTCAGCGACAGCGGCATCTCCTCGGCCTCGTCGGCGGCCTCCGCCTCCGCGTCGGCGGCCCAGTCGGCCGCCCGTGTGTCGGGATCAATCACGGTCAATGCGAGTCACCCCCGCGGTCGTGGTCTGTCCGACCTCGACGGCGACCTCGACACCCTCCGGAAGGTAGATGTCGACGCGCGACCCGAAGCGGATCAGACCGATGCGGTCACCCTGCTCGACCTTCGTCCCCTGGGGGATGTACGGCACGATGCGCCGGGCGACGGCGCCCGCGATCTGGATCATCTCGATGTCGCCGAGCTCGGTGTCGAAGTGCCAGACAACGCGCTCGTTGTTCTCGCTCTCCTTGTTGAACGCGGGCACGAAGCCGCCGGGGACGTGCTCCACGGACGTGACCGTGCCGGCCAGCGGCGCGCGGTTGACGTGCACGTTCAGCGGGCTCATGAAGATGGCGACGCGGGTGCGCCCGTCCTTCCACGGCATGATGCTCTGCACCACGCCGTCGGCGGGCGAGATGACCCGACCCTGAGCGATCTCGCGCTCGGGGTCGCGGAAGAACCACAGCATGCCGGCCGCGAGAGCGGTGGTCGGCACGGCGATGGCCGCGGCGCGCTTCGACTTGCGGGAGCGCGCGAGGCTCAGCGCCGCGGTGGCGACGGTCGGCAGAAGCCACGGCGATGCTCCGCGTGCGATGCGAACGCCCTTGCGGCTGTCGCGAGGTGCAGAGGTTTGGCTGTGGGGCATGGATGACCTTCGTAGCGGATGATGCCGCGCTGGCAACAGGGGGACGGCGGCTTTCCGGCGATGCTATCGGTTGCGGGGCGCAACTGGGCAAGCCAGGAACCGAGTCGGCGGCCGGAAGACGAACACGGGGTGTGATCTTCTTCGCGGCCGAACCGGCTCAAAAGCGACAATCAGCCCTGGAATCGGTACTCCTCCAGGAGGCGGCGGCCAATGATCATTTTCTGGATCTCGGCGGTACCTTCACCGATGAGCAGCATCGGCGCCTCGCGGTAGAGGCGCTCGATCTCGTACTCCTTCGAGAAGCCGTAGCCACCGTGGATGCGGAAGGCATCCTCGACGACCTCCTTGCAGTATTCGGAGGCGAGGTACTTCGCCATCCCTGCTTCGAGGTCGTTTCGTTCCCCGGAGTCCTTTTTGCGTGCTGCGTTCACCATCATCGCATGGGCGGCCTCGACCTTGGTAGCCATCTCGGCCAGCTTGAACTGAATCGCCTGGTGCTGAGCGATCGGCTTACCGAAAGTGTGACGCTGCTGGGCATACTGGACGCCGAGTTCGAAAGCACGCTGCGCGACGCCGCAACCACGGGCCGCCACGTTCACGCGGCCGACTTCCACGCCGTCCATCATTTGGTAAAACCCTCGTCCGGTCTCGCCGCCGAGGACCCGATTGGCCGGAATGCGCAGTCCGTCCATGATGAGCTCGGTCGTGTCGACGCCCTTGTAGCCCATCTTCTCGATCTTGCCGGGAATGGTGAGTCCGGGGCGGACCTCTCCGAAGCCCGGCTCCTTCTCGACGAGGAAGGTCGTCATCGACTTGTGGGGCGCGGTCCCCTCGGGGTGTCCTTCGTCACTTCGGACGAGGACGGCGACCAGCGTCGACGTGCCGCCGTTCGTCAGCCACATCTTCTGGCCGTTGAGGACGTACTCGTCGCCGTCCTTGACCGCCTTGGACGTGATGGCCGACACGTCCGAGCCGAGGCCCGGCTCCGACATCGAGAACGCGCCCCGCGTCTCGCCGGCCGCCATCCGCGGGAGGAAGTAGTCCTTCTGCTCCTGGGTGCCGTGCTGCTTGAGCATGTACGCCACGATGAAGTGGGTGTTGATGATGCCGGAGACCGACATCCAGCCACGCGCGATCTCCTCCACGCACAGCGCGTAGGTGAGCAGCGACTCACCCAGGCCCCCGTACTCCTCGGGGATCATCAGACCGAAGACACCGAGCTCCTTGAGCCCGTCGACGATCTGCTGGGGGTACTCGTCACGGTGCTCCAGCTCCGTGGCGACCGGGATGATCTCCTTGTCGACGAAGTCCCGGACGGTGGCGAGGATCTCCTGCTGGACGTCGGTCAGACCGTGGGTCTGGGCGAGTCGCGCCATGACTACTTCCCCTGTTCCTTCAGCTGGGGGCGGCCGGGCTGCTCGCCGCCGCGCGCTTCGATGTACTCGGCGGTCGGGACCATCACCTTGCGGCGGAAGACGCACACCAGGGTGCCGTCCTGCTTGTAGCCCTTGGTCTCGACGTAGACGATGCCGCGGTCGCTCTTCGACTTCGACGGCGTCTTGTCCAGGACGGTCGTCTCGCCGTAGATCGTGTCGCCGTGGAAGGTCGGCGCGACGTGGCGCAGCGACTCGATCTCCAGGTTGGCGATCGCCTTGCCCGAGACGTCCGGGACGGACATGCCGAGCAGCAGCGAGTAGATGTAGTTGCCGACGACGACGTTCCTCTTGAAGTCCGTCGTGTTCTCCGCGTAATTCACGTCCATGTGCAGCGGATGGTGGTTCATCGTCAGCAGGCAGAAGAGATGGTCGTCGTATTCGGTGACCGTCTTTCCGGGCCAGTGCTTGTAGACGGCGCCGATCTCGAACTCTTCGTAGGTGCGGCCGAACTGCATGGGGCTCAGGCCTCCGGGATCTCGAACTTGGTGGTGCGCTGCATGCCGGCGGCGCGGCCCTTTCCGGAGATGACCAGGGCCATCTTGCGGGAGGCCTCGTCGATCATCTCGTCGCCGAGCATGGCCGAGCCCTTCTTCCCGCCGGCCTCGGAGGTGTAGTAGTCGTACGCGTCGAGGATCAGCTCGGCGTGGTCGAAGTCCTCCTGCGCGGGCGAGAAGATCTCGTTCGCCGCGGCCACCTGGTCCGGGTGCAGCACCCACTTGCCGTCGAAGCCGAGGGCGGCGGCGCGCTTCGCGACCGCGCGGTAGCCCTCCTGGTTGCGGATCTGCAGGTAGGGGCCGTCGATCGCCTGCAGGTTGTTGGCGCGGGCGGCCATCAGGATGCTCATCAGGATGTGGTGGTACGCGTCCGCCGGGTAGCCGGGCGGCTGCTCGCCGACGACCAGGGACTTCATGTTGATGGAGGCCATGAAGTCGGCCGGGCCGAAGATGATGGTCTCCACGCGCTGCGAGGCCTGGGCGATCGCGTTGACGTTGTTGAGGCCCTGGGCGTTCTCGATCTGCGCCTCGATGCCGATCTTGCCGACCTCGAAGCCCATGGTCTTCTCGATCTGGGTGAGCAGCAGGTCGAGCGCGACGATCTGCTCGGCGTTCTGGACCTTCGGCAGCATGATGCAGTCGAGGTTCTGGCCGGCGCCCTCGACGACCGTGACGACGTCACGGTACGTCCAGTGGGTGGTCCAGTCGTTGACGCGGACCACGCGGGTCTTGCCGGTCCAGTCGCCCTCGTTCAGGAACTTCACGATGGTGTGCCGGGCCTCCGGCTTGGCCAGCGGGGCGCAGGCGTCCTCCAGGTCCAGGAAGACCTGGTCGGCGGCGAGGCCCTGGGCCTTCTCCAGGAACCGGGGGTTCGAACCGGGGACCGCGAGGCACGAACGGCGGGGGCGCAGGCGGTTCACGGGGGAGACGGGGCTGGTCATGCGGGGACCTCCGTACTTTCAAGGGGGCTGAGCTGGTTCGCTTTGCGGATCTCGTCGACGATACGGCCGATGATCCCGGTGATGCCGAAGTCCTTCGGGGTGAAGACGGCGGCCACGCCGGCGGCCCTGAGATCCTCGGCGTCGGCGTTCGGGATGATCCCGCCGACGACCACCGGGATGTCGGCCGCGCCGGCCACCCTCAGGCGGTCCAGCACGTCCGGCACGAGCTGGGCGTGGGAGCCGGAGAGGATCGACAGGCCGACGGCGTGCACATCCTCCTCCAGGGCCGCGTCCACGATCTGCTCCGGGGTCAGCCGGATGCCCTGGTAGACCACCTCGAACCCGGCGTCGCGGGCCCGCACGGCGATCTGCTCGGCGCCGTTGGAGTGCCCGTCGAGGCCCGGCTTGCCGACCAGGAAGCGCAGCTTGCCGACGCCCATGTCCTCGGCCGTGCGGTCCACCTTGCGGCGCACCTCGGCCATCGGGGAGCCCGGCTCGGCCGGGACGGCCACCGGGGCGGAGGAGACGCCGGTCGGGGCGCGGAACTCGCCGAAGACCTCGCGCAGCGCCCCGGACCACTCTCCCGTGGTGACACCGGCCCTGGCGCACTCCAGGGTGGCCTCCATCAGGTTCCCGGTGCCCTTCGCGGCCTCCTTGAGCTGCTCCAGGGCCTGCTGGGTGGTGGGGAAGACGAAGGGGTCGCCGTTGCCCTGCCGGTCCGTGGACTCCTGGCGCTCGGTGCGCCAGCGGCCGAGGGCGGAGACCACCCGGGCCTCGACGGCCGGGTCGACCGTCTGGATCGCGGTGTCCAGGTCGGAGGTGAGCGGGTTGGGCTCGGTCGTCTCGAAGATGTTGACGCCGATGATCTTCTCCTCGCCCGACTCGATGCGGGCGCGCCGTTCGGCGTGCGAGGAGACCAGCTGCGCCTTGAGGTAGCCGGACTCGACGGCGGCCATGGCGCCGCCCATCTCCTGGATCCGCTCGATCTCGGCCAGGCACTCGGCGACCAGGGACTCCACCTTGGCCTCGATGACGTGCGAGCCGGCGAAGATGTCCTCGTACTCCAGCAGGTCGGACTCGTGGGCGAGGACCTGCTGGATGCGCAGCGACCACTGCTGGTCCCAGGGGCGCGGCAGGCCGAGCGCCTCGTTCCAGGCGGGCAGCTGCACGGCGCGGGCGCGGGCGTCCTTGGAGAGGGTGACGGCCAGCATCTCCAGGACGATCCGCTGGACGTTGTTCTCCGGCTGGGCCTCGGTGAGGCCGAGCGAGTTGACCTGCACGCCGTAGCGGAAGCGCCGCTGCTTGGCGTCCTCGATGCCGTACCGCTCGCGGGTGATGGTGTCCCAGATGCGCCCGAAGGCGCGCATCTTGCACATCTCCTCGACGAAGCGGACACCGGCGTTGACGAAGAAGGAGATCCGGGCGACGACCTCGCCGAACCGCTCCTCGGGCACCTGGCCCGAGTCGCGGACGGCGTCGAGGACGGCGATCGCCGTGGACATCGCGTACGCGATCTCCTGGACCGGCGTGGCCCCCGCCTCCTGCAGGTGGTAGCTGCAGATGTTGATCGGGTTCCACTTCGGGATGTGGTTCACCGTGTAGGCGATCATGTCCGTCGTGAGTCGGAGCGAGGGCCCGGGCGGGAAGACGTGCGTCCCGCGCGACAGGTACTCCTTCACGATGTCGTTCTGGGTGGTGCCCTGGAGCTTGGTGATGTCCGCGCCCTGCTCCTCGGCCACCACCTGGTAGAGCGCCAGCAGCCACATCGCGGTGGCGTTGATGGTCATCGAGGTGTTCATCTGCTCCAGGGGGATGTCCTGGAACAGCCGCCGCATGTCACCGAGGTGCGAGACGGGCACCCCGACCCGGCCGACCTCGCCACGGGCGAGGATGTGGTCGGGGTCGTAGCCGGTCTGGGTGGGCAGGTCGAACGCGACCGAGAGGCCGGTCTGGCCCTTGGCGAGGTTCCGCCGGTAGAGCTCGTTCGACGCCTCGGCGGTCGAGTGGCCGGCGTAGGTCCGCATGAGCCACGGCCGGTCCTTCTGACGCTCTGTCATCTGTGGTCCCGGGGTCAGATGTTACGGAAGCGGTTGATGGCGTCGATGTGCTTGGCGCGCATCTCCGGGTTGCGGACGCCGAGGCCCTCCTCCGGGGCGAGGGCGAGGACGCCGACCTTGCCCTGGTGCAGGTTGCGGTGCACGTCGTACGCGGCCTGGCCGGTGTCCTCCAGGGAGTAGACCTTGGAGAGGGTGGGGTGGATCTTGCCCTTGGCGATCAGGCGGTTGGCCTCCCACGCCTCGCGGTAGTTGGCGAAGTGCGAGCCGATGATCCGCTTCAGCGACATCCACAGGTACCGGTTGTCGTACTGGTGCATGTAGCCCGAGGTGGAGGCGCAGGTGGTGATGGTGCCGCCCTTGCGGGTGACGTACACGGAGGCGCCGAAGGTCTCGCGGCCCGGGTGCTCGAAGACGATGTCGATGTCCTCGCCGCCGGTCAGCTCGCGGATCTTGGAGCCGAAGCGCTTCCACTCGCGCGGGTCCTGGGTGTTCTCGTCCTTCCAGAACTTGTAGCCCTCGGCGTTGCGGTCGATGACCGCGTCCGCGCCCATCGAGCGGCAGATGTCGGCCTTCTCCGGGGAGGAGACGACACAGATCGGGTTGGCGCCGCCGGCCAGCGCGAACTGGGTGGCGTACGAGCCGAGTCCGCCGCTCGCGCCCCAGATGAGGACGTTGTCGCCCTGCTTCATGCCGGCGCCGTTGCGGGAGACCAGCTGGCGGTACGCGGTGGAGTTGACCAGGCCGGGGGAGGCGGCCTCCTCCCAGCTGAGGTGGTCCGGCTTCGGCATCAGCTGGTTGGACTTGACCAGGGCGATCTCGGCGAGTCCGCCGAAGTTGGTCTCGAAGCCCCAGATGCGCTGCTCGGGGTCGAGCATCGTGTCGTTGTGGCCGTCCGAGGACTCCAGCTCGACGCTCAGGCAGTGCGCGACGACCTCGTCGCCGGGCTTCCAGGAGTTGACGCCCGGGCCGGTGCGCAGGACGACGCCCGCGAGGTCGGAGCCGATGACGTGGTACGGCAGGTCGTGGCGCTTGCTGAGCTCCGACAGACGGCCGTAGCGCTCCAGGAAGCCGAAGGTCGAGACGGGCTCGAAGATCGAGGTCCAGACCGAGTTGTAGTTGACGGAGCTGGCCATGACGGCGACCAGGGCCTCGCCCGGGCCGAGCTCGGGCAGGGCCACGTCGTCGAGGTGCAGCGACTTGCGCGGGTCCTTGTCGCGGCTGGCGAGCCCGGCGAACATCTCGGCCTCGTCCTTGTGGACGGTCACGGCGCGGTACGACTCGGGGAGCTTGATGTGGGCGAAGTCGGCCGAGGTGGAGTCGGGCGACTGGATCGCGTCCAGGATGTCCTTCACGGGATGCCTCCGGCGGTGCGGCGTCTGAGGGGGACGCGCTGAGGGTTACGTCGGGGTTGGTGCTGTGGAGGTGTGCCGTCGGTTCGGCGCGGTGGTGCGGTGGCGGCGCCGGGTGTGGCGCGAGGGGTGCCTGTGACGCAGGCGTCCGGGCGCACGAGCAGGATCGCTTGTGGGGACAGCCGGCGCGCGAGGCGATTCTCTGCGTGCCGGCCGCCCGGACACCTTCAACGTATGGCACGCCGTGTCACGTGACAAGGCACTGCGTGCCAACAATTTCACTCAGATGCAATCTGGTGGTCACGGATGAGCGATGATCGATCGAAAACCTGGCTGAGCTGCGCAAACGCGACATGGGCCGCCCCCGGAAAACCGGGAACGGCCCATGCGTGAGGGTGCCGGAGAGGCCCCGAGGGGGCCCCGCGAGGTCCTGCGAGGGCGGCTCAGCCCTGCTTGAGTGCCCTCTGGATCGTCCGCATGACCTCGTCGAGCGGTGCGTCCGTCCGGGCGACGGCGATGACCACGTCACCCGCCGTGGAGGCGGTGGCGGCCGGCACCGCCTCGGCGCCCGCGGCGGCCGCGGGCGTCCCCGAGGGCGCCGTGGGACGGCCCGCGCCTATGCCCGAGCCGAAGGTCTCCCGCACGATCGCGAAGGCGTGGTCGAGCTGTGTCTCCACGTCGCCCTGGCCGCCCGCCCGCAGCCAGCGCCGCAGCACGTGGTTGTGGGCGGTGACCACCGCGGAGGCGGCCACCTCGGCGAGCAGCGGGTCGTCGTTGCCGTCGTGGTGGTCGCGCTCGTCGAAGTGCCCGAGCAGATAGCGCGTGAACAGACGCTCGTAACGGGCCACCGAGGCGATCTCGCGCTCCCGCAGGGTCGGCACCTCGCGGGTCAGCCGGTAGCGCTCCACGGAGACCGCGGGCGAGCCGGCGTACATCTTCATGACTTCCTTGATGCCCCGGCACACCGTGTCGAGCGGGTGCTCGTGCGGCGGGGCGGCGTTCAGGACGGCCTCGGCGCGCACCAGGGTGTCGTCGTGGTCCGGGAAGATCGCCTCTTCCTTGGAGCGGAAGTGGCGGAAGAAGGTCCGCCGGGCCACCCCGGCCGCCGCGGCGATCTCGTCGACCGTCGTGGCCTCGTACCCCTTGGTCGCGAAGAGCTCCATGGCCGCGGCCGCGAGCTCACGGCGCATCTTGAGCCGCTGTGCGGCGGCTCGGGTCCCCGCGGCGCTCTCCTGAGCGTCGGGCGTGGACGTGGCACGGGGTGTCTTCGCGACCTTGGACATGTCCCGAACGTACTGCATCGGAGCGGGAGTGTGCCCAGGTGGGGGAGGGGAGCCGGACCCGGCACCGGTGGTGCCCGAGGGGCTCAGCAGCCCTCCCCACTGCCCGTACGCCTCGGTGTGGGCCTCAGCGGCGGGCATATTCGCGGAAGCCGCGCCCGGTCTTGCGGCCCAGGCAGCCCGCGGCCACCAGGTGCTCCAGGAGCGGCGCCGGGGCGAGGCCCGGGTCGCGGAACTCGCGGTGCAGCACCTGCTCGATGGCGAGCGAGACGTCCAGGCCGACCACGTCGAGGAGCTCGAAGGGCCCCATCGGGTAGCCGCCGCCCAGCTTCATCGCGGCGTCGATGTCGTCCAGGGTCGCGTAGTGCTCCTGGACCATCTTGATCGCGTTGTTCAGGTACGGGAAGAGCAGCGCGTTCACGATGAAGCCGGCCCGGTCGCCGCAGTCCACCGGGTGCTTCCGGATCTTCGCGGTGACCTCGCGGACGGTGGCGTGGACGTCGTCGGCGGTCAGGACGGTACGGACGATCTCGACCAGCTTCATCGCGGGCGCCGGGTTGAAGAAGTGCATCCCGATGACGTCCTGCGGGCGCGAGGTGGCCCGGGCGCAGGCGACGACCGGCAGCGAGGAGGTCGTGGTGGCGAGCACCGCGCCCGGCTTGCAGATCTTGTCCAGGCGGGCGAAGAGCTCCTGCTTGATCTCCAGGTTCTCGGCGACCGCCTCGACCGCGAGGTCGACCTCGGCGAAGGCGTCCAGCGAGCCGGCCGCGACGATCCGGGCCAGCGTCTCGTCGCGCGCCTCGCCCGTCATCCGGCCCTTGTCCACGGAACGGGCCAGGGACTTGGCGATCCGGGCCTTCGCCGTGTCCGCCTTCTCCTGCGAGCGGGCGGCGAGGACGACGTCGTAGCCGGCCTTGGCGAAGACCTCGGCGATGCCGGAGGCCATGGTGCCGGAACCGGCGACGCCCACCGAGCGGACCTCGCGGCTCTCGCCGGCGGCCGCGGCGTCCGCCGGGGTCAGCGCGTCGCGGACCACCTCGGCGGAGCCGGGGGCCTCGTACGTGTAGAAGCCGCGGCCGGACTTGCGGCCGGTCAGGCCCGCCTCGCTGAGCTGCTTGAGGATCGGGGCGGGGGCGTGCAGCCGGTCCTGCGAGGAGGAGTACATCGCCTCCAGGACGGTACGGGCGGTGTCGACGCCGATCAGGTCGAGCAGCGCCAGCGGGCCCATCGGCAGGCCGCAGCCGAGCCGCATGGCCGCGTCGATGTCCTCGCGGGAGGCGTACTTGGCCTCGTACATCGCTGCGGCCTGGTTGAGGTAGCCGAAGAGCAGCCCGTCGGCGACGAAGCCGGGCCGGTCGCCGACGGCGACGGGCTCCTTGCCGAGCTCCTGCGCGAGGACGGTCACGGCGTCGACGGCCTGCGGGGCGGTCAGCACCGAGGAGACCACCTCGACCAGCTTCATCGCCTGGACCGGGGTGAAGAAGTGCAGCCCGAGGACCCGCTCGGGGTGGGCGGAGTCTGCGGCGAGCCGGGTGACGGAGAGCGCGTTGGTTCCGGTGGCGAGGATCGCGTCGGGCCGGACGATGCCGTCCAGGGCCCGGAAGACCTCCTGCTTCGTCTCGTACGACTCGGGCACGACCTCGATGACGAGGTCGGCGTCGGCGGCCGCCTGGAGGTCCGAGAAGGTACGGAATCGGGCCAGGACGTCCTGCCGTTCCTCCTCGGTGATCCGGCCGCGGTCCACCGCACGGGCGGTGGAGGCCTCCAGGGCGGCGACGGCCTGGGCGGCGGCGTTCTCGCTGATGTCGATGCCGATGACCTCGCGGCCGGCCCGGGCGAGGACATCGGCGATACCGGTGCCCATCGTGCCGAGACCGACGACGGCGATGGTGGAGAGAGGGGTGTCCATCAGGGGACTCCTGGGAGGAAGAGTGACGACTGAAGGCAGTGCGGCGAAAGCCGCGCGGAAAGGCACGCGGAATGCCGAAGGAAGGTGCGCGACGGCGCACGGAAAAGAAGGGGACGGACTCTGTCCCGGAGTCACGTCGAAACTGCCGAACCGACAAGCGCTCACCACGGCTGCGTCACCAGGCCGTGGGGAGAAGTGCGGGGGGTGGCCCGCTCACCTGAGACTAACCGGCTGGTAACGAGCGCGCCAGTCCCGGGAAGTTGAGGAAAATGTGATCTGGATCGCGGATAGGCTCCGATTCATGGTCCGATTCATGAACAGTGCCGAGGATCCCGAATTCTGCTCGATGATCGATCGATTGAGGGAAGAGATCGAGAATGCGGAAGGCACCCTCCCCGCCGCATTCGAGGAACTCGCCGGGCCGCTCGGGGCGGCGGAGCTGCACGAGGCCCTCACCGCCCCCGGGCAGCCGCTGTGGGCCCGCGAGATCGCGGCCTTCCGGCTCGGCCTGGCCGGTGACCCACGGGCCTTCGAGGCGCTCGTCCTCTTCCTCAACCACCGCGACCCCGAGCGCTGCGTCTCCGCCGCCTACGCCCTGACCCGGCTCGGCGACCCGCGCACGGCGCGCGCCGCCGCCGCGCTCGCCACCAACGAACTTCGGGTCGCCTACGCCCTGTTGCCGGTCCGGCTGCTCGCCGCACTGCGCGCCCCGGAGAGCGTCCCCGCGCTCGTCGCGGTCCTGGAGCGACGGCTGTCGGCGGCCGACCCGCACTGGCGGGTCGGCCTCGCGTGCGTGGAGGGGCTCGGCGCGCTCGCCGACGCGCGCGCCCGCGGCGTCCTGGAGGCGGCGCTGCCGCACCCGCGGCTCGGGGGAGCGGCGCGGGAGGCGCTGGGGCGGCTGGACGGGTAGGGGCTTGACAGTTTTTACTAGAGTGTCGGATGCCATCCACTCTCACTGCTTCTGTCAAGCGGAGGCGCGCCATGCCCCCTGTGAGTCCGACCGACCCCGCGGGTGGGGTCACCGCGCGCGTGCGCCGGCTGATCGGCGCCGCGCTGGCGGACGGGGCCGTGCCCCCGCCGGAAGAGGTGGCCCGCCTGCTGGCCGTCAGCCCGCAGACCCTGCGCCGCAGGCTGGCCGCAGAGGGGACGACGTACCGACTCCTGCGCGACCAGGTCCGGCGTGACCACGCCCTCGCCGAGCTGGCCGGCGGCTCGCCGTCGATCGAGGGGCTGTCGCGGCGGCTCGGCTTCTCCGAACCCAGCGCGTTCCACCGGGCGTTCCGTCGCTGGACGGGGGTGACCCCCGGGGTCTACCAGCGCTGCGCAGGCTGAGCGGTACGGTCACGGCGGGCGCCCGGTGCGGGTCCTACCGTCCCGGCCATGGAAGTGAACCCCCGGTCCCGCGGGCTCCCCCGGGTGGCGGCCGCCGCCCTCGGCACCCTGGCCGTGCTCGTGCTGCTCGCGGGCGTCGCCGTGACGGCGCTGAGCGTGCGGATCGAGGGGGTGAGCATGGCGCCCACCCTCCAGGACGGCGACCGGCTCCTCCCCGTGCCCGGATCGGCGGGCGAGGTGCGCCGGTTCGACGTGGTCCTGCTGCGCTCGCGCCACCAGGACGCCCTGCTCGTGAAGCGGGTGATCGCGGTGCCGGGCGACCGGATCGCGATCGTGTCCACCCCGGACGATCCCTTCCGGGTGCTGCTCCAGGAGCACGGCACGGGCCCCGTGCGCCGGGTGACGGCCCCTCAGTGGGCCGACCGGGCGCGGCGGACCGGCAACTGCTGTGCGCCGGAGGGCACCCGATCGGCGCGGCCCGCGCTGCGGACCGTTCCGGCCGGGTCCTTCTTCTACCTGGGGGACAACCCGGATCTCTCCGACGACTCCCGGAGCCACGGCTGGGGTGAGATCGCGCGTGTCGAGGGCCGGGTGGGGTGGAGCGGCAGCCCGCTGCCGGTCTCGTCCGGGCTGGGCGGAGTGCCGGTCCTGGAGGCGGACCGGGGGCCGGTGCCGTGAGGGGGAGGCGCCGTGAGCGGGGAGCTGTCGTGAGAGGGGAGGCGCCGTGAGCGGGGAGCTGTCGACCTAGCGGGCGCCGGTCGCCTCCCCCGCGCTGAGCGCGATCCGCAGGAAGGTGTCCGCGATGCGGCGGGCCGACTCCTCGGGGGAGCCCGTGGCCTGGACCATGTGGCTGATGGTCAGGCGCACGGCCGCGTCGACCGCCAGGTCCCGGGCGACCGGGTCGACGGCGGGCCAGGCCTCGGCCACGTAGGCGTCGGTCATCGCCGTCGCGGTGGCGAAGGCCGAGGTGGCGCGGGTGGTGAGGAAGGGCAGCAGTCCGTCGTCGCCGGTGCTGGTGAGCGTCGCCTTCACCAGGGGGTTGCGGGCGGCGAGCGCCAGCGTGAAGCAGACGGCGGCCGACACCGCCTCGCGCAGGTCGTCACGGTGCTCGTCGAGGGCTGCCTGGACGCCGACCAGGCAGCGTTCCAGCTCGCGTTGGAGCAGCGCCTCGCCGACCGCCTCCTTGGACGGGAACTCCGAGTACAGCGTCTGCCGGCTCACGCCCACGGCGGCGGCGACGTGCGCCATGCGCAGCTTCTCGAAGCCGCGCTCCGTGACGAGTTCGTACGCGGCGTCCAACAGGCGCTCGCGCAGCAGCGTGCGCACCGTCTCCCTGAACCTGGCCATCGCCCCACCCTAGTCCAGCAGGATTTTCGGGCGGGACTGTCCAGACTGTTGACACCTCCTCTAATAGTGTCCAATTCTCGGACGAGTGGCCACGCACTGTCCTGACTCCGCTCCATCACACGACAGTTGGAGAAGGCACATGACCGAAGAGACGAGACGGACGGCCTCGGAGCCGCGCGGCGTCACCCGCTGGCGCAGGTCCGTGTTCCTGGCGCTGCCGGCCGGCGCGGCCGTCGCCGGGATGGCCACCGCGATGGTGCAGGGCGCGCTCGCCGCGAACCTCTCGCTGACCAGCGTCCCCTTCACCCTCAGCTCCCGCACGGTCGCCGCGCCCACCGGCATCGGCGCCGTCATGCACACCGTCGACGCGGGCGGGGCCAAGGGCGCCGCCGAGGTCGGCATCGCCCAGGCCGGACTGGACGGGCTCTGCGTCCACGCCACCCAGGCCGTGAACCTGCCGGTGATCGGCAGCCTCGGCACCTGGTCGCTCAACATCTCCTCGCCCGCCGCGGCGACCCCGCTCACCCCCGACCAGCTCGCCGGGGGCGAAGGGCTCCAGGCGCGCAAGCTGATCCTCGACGCCCAGGCGCTCAAGACCTCCAGGGCCACCCTCACCGCGAGCGACACCACGCCCAACGTGATCGGCGCCGCCGCCGACGGCAGCGGCATCAAGGGCAGCGGCATCAACGACGGCACCCCGGGCCAGTTCGGCCTCGACGCCACCGGCGGACGCACCACGATCGAGGGCCTCAAGGCCGACGCCAACGGCGCGACCATCGCGGGCGCGATCACCCTGCCGGACCTCACCATCGGCATCGCCCACGGCACCACCAGCTGCTGACCGGGGCGACCCGCACCGCACGACCCGCCCCACCGGTCCGGGGCGCCGCACGGGACGCGGCGCCCCGGACCACCCCGAGGGGGCCGCCCCGCACCGGCCGCCGGCCCCCGTACGTCCCCGACCCAGACCGCTGCGAGGCACCCCATGACCTCTGATCCGGCAACCGCACCGCCCGGGCCCGCCCCCGTGCACCGGGCCCGTCTCGCCTTCCGGCGCTGGCGCCGCACCCGACCCTTCTGGGCGGGGCTGTGGACCGGCCTCGGCGGCTTCGTGATCTTCTTCCTGCCGCTGGCCCCGCTCGGCAGGATCCTGCAGATCGGCGTCGGCGGCATCGCCGGGATGTCCGGCGGGGTCGTCCTGATGGCGATGGCCCTGCTCATCCTGCTGCTGCCCGGCCAGCGGCACACCGCGGGCGTCATCGCCGTGATCGCCGGGGTGGCCTCGTTCCCGCTGTCCAACCTCGGCGGCCTGTTCGTGGGCATGTTCCTCGCCGTGCTCGGCGGCTCGATGGCCTTCTCCTGGCTGCCCGGGAAACCGGCGAGGCGCTCAAGGCGCCGCCGGGCGTACGAGGGGAGCACGGCCGCATGAGCCCCCTGCCCGGCGTCCGCGAGGCCGCCCGGTCCCTCGCCCGCGCGGCCGCCGACCGGAACGCCGCCATGCTCGCCGAGGCGGCCGACGGCACCCGACGGGGCACCCGGTGGGGGCGCGGCGCCCTCGCCTTCGTCCCCTCCGTGCTCGCCGTCGGCGCGCTCGGCGCCGCCCTGGCCCAGGGCGCCCTCGCCGCCAACTTCAGCGTCACCGGCCAGCCCTTCTCGCTCACCTCCAACGGCATCTCGGGCACCGGCTTCGGTGCCGTCGTCAACACCCCACCGGTCGGGCACGCGGACGGCACCACCACCACCGACACCGGCATGGCCCGGGTCGGCTTCGCCAGCGCGGGCCTCGCCGGCCTGTGCGGGATCGTCCACCAGTCGATCGCCGGGGTGCCGTACTCGCTGCTCCTGACGGCCGGCCAGAAGGTGACCGCGACCCCGCCCGCCGCGTTCACCACCGACATCGACGCCTCGAACCTCTTCATCCAGGCCACCGAGCTCAGGTCGTACGGCCCCACCACCCTGCAGAACGCGGTGATCGGCCAGTCCGCCGACCAGGTCCTCGTGGGCGGCAAGCCGCTCACCGGCGCCGTCCCCGGCGGCTTCGGGCTCGGCTCGGCCGGCGGACCGGGCGGCAGCTCGGTGAACCTGCACGGCCTGGACGCCACGGCCTACGACGCCGAGATCGCGGGCGCGCTGGTGCTGCCCCAGCTCGACATCAGGATCGTCGGCGGAACGGCCACGACATGCTGAGCGCCCTCGCCGCGCGGGCCGCCGCCGCGCACCGCTGGTTCCGCGCCTTCCGGCGCACCCGCCCGTTCTGGGGCGCGGTGTGGCTGGTGGCGGGCGGCTGGACCGTGCTCCGCTTCTCGCTCAGCTCGGTCCAGCTGATCGTCAGCACCGGCTTCGGCGCGCTGGCCGGCTACCTCACCGGCGGCGGCATGATCCTGTGCGGGCTCGTCCCGCTGGTGGCCCCCCGGCAGCGCTACACCTTCGGCCTGATCGGCAGCGTCCTGGCCGTCGTCTCGCTCGTCGTCTCCAACCTGGGCGGCTTCCTCCTCGGCATGGCGCTGGGCGTCCTCGGCGGCGCGATGCTCGTCGGCTGGGGCCCCAAACGGCCCCTCAAGGCCCTGCGGGAGGCGCGATGAGCGCGATACGGGCCTGGCGTCGCGCCCTCGTCGTCGGCGCCGTCCTCCTGGCCGCCGTCGGCACGGCCGTCGGACCGCCCCAGTTCAGCGACGCCGCGCCGCGGGCCGCCGCGCCCGTCCCGCTGGGCGTGCCGTTCCTGCCCTCGCCGGACCCGCTGGACGTGCGGATCGACAGCCTGCTCGCCGTCTCCCTCACGGTGGAGTGGGACGTGACGATCCGGCTCTCGGACGGCAGCGAGGTGCGGACCAACCGGTACACCTTCACCAAGCTGAAGATCCGGCGCCATATGAGCGTGACCCAGCGCGCGGCCGGTCACACCCTCACCATCGACGTGCCCGACGAGGGCTCGCTCGGCGGCTACGACAGCGCGGGCAAGGCCGAGACGACCGTGATGTGGGGCCGCATCGACCGCATCTGCGTCCTGCTCATCGCCTGCAACGTGCAGGGACTGCTCGACTGGTTCGGCCAGTTCATCCCCCTCACCGCGGGGGCCACGGAGTTCGCGGGCACCCTCTACGCGATCCGCACCACCGACGACCACGCCGCCCTGGGCAGCACCGACAACCCCGTCCACCTGCCCGGCACGATCACGGTGACCGGCCCGTGAGCGGCACCCGGGCGTCCCGGGAAGGGCGCACCCACTGGCGCCGCTCGCTCGCCGTCGCCCTGCCCGCGCTGCTCGTCGCCGGGTTCCTCGCGGCCGCGATGGCCCGAGGCGCGCTCGCCGTCGGACTCCGGATGCAGGACCAGCCCGTCGACTTCACCACCAGCAGCCTGTACGGCACCCAGTACGGCGCCGCCGTCGTCGACCAGACCGTCGGCAGGCCCGACGGATCCACCGGCACCGTGCGCGTCCTGCGGATGGGCTTCGCCGACGGCGTCCTCAACGGACTGTGCCTGAGCCGGCGGCAGCAGATCGCGGGAGTCACGTACACCCTGCTGCTGACCCTCGGCGACAGCGACCCCGGGACCTGGGAGATCCGGACCAGGAACACCGTCCTCGACCTGCGGACCGCCACCGGCACCCTCGACATGGACGGGATCGTCGACCTCAACGTCAACGGGGCCGACGTGAAGACCGTGAAGGACTCCTCGGGCGACCACGTCGTCAACCCGCTGGACAGTCCGCAGCACCGCTTCGGCATCCAGGCCCGCTACGCCAAGTTCGACGCGATCACCGGCACCGCGCAGGACATGCAGATCCCCGGTCTGCTGACCACCCCGAGGCTGAGCCTGTCGGTGAGGCGCGGCGCCGTCGCCTGCCCGAGACCGGCCGACCCGACGGGCACCCCGGGATCCCCGTAGCCACGGTCCCCGGATCCGCCGCTCAGGCCCGGTCCTCCGGTATGAGCGCGAACGCCTCGATCTCGATGAGGAGTTCGGGCCGGACCAGGGCGCTCACCTGCACCGCCGAGCTCGCCGGCAGCGGCGCCGCGCCGAACGCGGCGTCCCGGGCGGCGCGGACCGCGGGCAGGTGGGCCACGTCCGTCACGAAGTACGTCAGCTTCACGACGTCCTCGAAATCCGCGCCGGCCGAGGCGAGGCAGCGGCGCAGGTTGTCGAAGACCTGGCGGGCCTGCGCCGCCGGGTCGCCGACGCCGACGACCGCGCCGGAGGCGTCGAAGGCGCACTGCCCGGACACCGCCACGAACCGGCCGGTGCCCCACACGACATGGCTGTACTGCGGGCTCGGGGCGAGGCCCTCCGGCGCGGACACATGGGTCAGGTGGGTGCTCATGCGTCACATCCTGACGCACCCCACTGACAGTCCGGCCGAGCGGCCGCGCCCCGAGTCCGCTCGGGACGCGTTTCAGGACCCGCTCAAGGCCCGCTCAGGGCCCGCTCAGGGCCCGCTCAGTGCTCGTGGCCGAGCAGCCCGTGCAGCGCGGTGCCCGCCGACGGGGCGGCCTCGCGGCCCGCGCCGGCCTTCGCGGGCTCGGGCTCGGGGAGCGTCTCGCAGACCGCGTCCGCCTCCGACCCGGCCGCGCCGCGCGGCACCGTGCCGGTGGCGAGGTACGTGTCGAGGTGGGTGTCCAGGCAGGCGTTGCCGGCCAGGGTCACCCCGTGGTTGCCGCCGCCCTGGTCGACCACCAGGCTGGAGCCGCTCATCATCCGGTGCAGGGCGACCCCGCCCTCGTAGGGGGTGGCCGCGTCCTCGGTCGCCTGGAGGATCAGCACCGGCGGCAGCCTGTCGTTGGTGACGTCCGGCGGGGTCAGCGAGGCGACCGGCCAGAACGCGCAGGGCGCGTTGTACCAGGCGTTGTTCCAGGTCGAGAAAGGCGCCTTGGTGTGCGCCTCCCAGTTGTCCTTGCGCCAGACGTTCCAGTCGCGCGGCCAGGCGGCGTCGCGGCACTGGACGCTCGTGTAGACCGAGTAGCCGTTGTCCGCGGCGGCGTCCGCGGCGCCGAAGGCCTCGTACGCCTTCACCAGCGGGGCGGGGTCGGCGTCGTTGACGTACGCGGCGAAAGCGCCCGCGAGCAGCGGCCAGTAGCCGTCGTAGTAGCCGCCCGGCAGGAAGGTGTCCTCCAGTTCTCCCGGCCCGACCTTGCCGCCGGCCGGCGCGGAGCGCAGCGCCTCGCGCATCCGGTACCAGGCCGCGTCGACCTCCTCGGGGTCGGTGCCGAGCCGGTACGTGGCGTCGTTGCGGGCCACCCAGGAGGTGAAGTCCTTGTGCCGGCTGTCGAAGGCGTAGTCCTGCGCGAGGTTGTCCTCGTACCAGACGCCGTGCGGGTTGACGACGGAGTCCAGGGCCATGCGCCGGACCCGCTCGGGGAACAGACGGGCGTACACGGCGCCCAGGTAGGTGCCGTAGGAGTAGCCGAGGTAGTTGAGCTTCGGCGCGCCGAGCGCCGCGCGGATGGCGTCGAGGTCCCGGGCGGTGGAGACGGTGTCGATGTGCGGGAGGACGTCGGCGTACTTGTCGCCGCAGGCCTTGGCGAAGGCCTGGGCGCGCTCGACCCCGGCCCGCTCGTCGTCGGCGCCGCGCGGGACGGAGTCCGGGCGGACGGGGGCGAAGTGGCCCGGCTCGCAGTCCAGGGCGGGCTCGCTCTTGCCCACGCCGCGCGGGTCGAAGCCGACGACGTCGTACTCTGCCGCCACCTCGGGCTTCAGGGAGGCGGCCACGTACCCGGCCATCCCGCGCCCGCTGCCGCCCGGGCCGCCGGGGTTGACGAGCAGCGGCCCCTGGTAGGCCTTCGCCGTGTGGGCGACCCGGGTGAGGGCCAGCGTGATCGTCCGCCCGGTGGGCCGGTCGTGGTCCAGCGGCACCTTCAGGGTGGCGCACTGGAGCCTCGGGTACGCCTGGGTGGGGCAGCCGGACCAGCGGAGCGGGGCGGTGGGGCGGGGGGCCGGTGCGGTCCCGTCGGGGGTGGTGGCCGAGGCGGACGCGGGCAGGACGGTGACCGTCCCGGCGACCAGGGCCCCAGCGGCGATCAGTGTTCCTGCGCGGGGTGTCATACGGCGTCCGTGCCCCGAACGCGGTCCGGAGGGACCGGTTCCGGCCAGAGTTGACCCGATCAGAGGACGTTCCGGCGGCTCCGGTACGTCGAATCAGAGCAGGGTGAGCTGTTCGGCCGCCGGCGGGGGAGCGTGGTGGTCGGGTACCGGTATGCGGCGCGGGGTGCCCCGGCGGGCGGGCCCGATGCCGAACTCGGCGGCGAGTTCGTGCACCTGACGGGTGATCCGGCGCTGGTACCAGGTCGGCGCGTAGGCCCCGGCCGCGTACATCCGCTCGTACCGCCCCACCAGTTCCGGATGGTGGTGCCGCAGCCAGTCGAAGAACCACTCGCGGGCGCCGGGCCGCAGATGGAGCACGAGCGGGGTGACGGACCCGGCGCCGGCCTCGGCGATGGCGCGGACCGTGTCGCGCAGCTGCTCGGGCCGGTCGCCCAGGAAGGGCACGACCGGGGCCATCAGGACCCCGCAGTCGATGCCGTGGCCGGCGAAGGCGCGGACCACGTCGAGGCGCCGCTCGGGGGAGGGGGTGCCGGGCTCGATCGTGCGCCACAGCTCGCGGTCGGTGAAGCCGACGGAGACCGACACGCCGACCTCCGTCACCTCGGCGGCCTGCCGGATGAGCTCCTGGTCGCGCAGGATCAGCGTCCCCTTGGTGAGGATGGAGAACGGGTTGGCGCGGTCCCGCAGCGCCTCGATGATGCCGGGCATCAGCCGGTACCGGCCCTCGGCCCTCTGGTAGCAGTCCACGTTGGTGCCCATCGCGATGTGCGCGCCCTGCCAGCTCCGGGAGGCCAGCCGGGCGCGGAGCAGCTCGGGGGCGTTGACCTTGACCACGATCTGGGAGTCGAAGCCGATCCCGGTGTCCAGGTCCAGATAGGCGTGGGTCTTGCGGGCGAAGCAGTACACGCAGGCGTGCGTACAGCCCCGGTACGGGTTGACCGTCCATTCGAACGGCATCCGGGAGGCGCCGGGCACCCGGTTGACGATCGACCGGGCCCGCACCTCGTGGAAGGTGATGCCGCGGAACTCGGGCGTGTCGAACGTGCGGGTGACCGCGTCCGCGCCGAACAGGGCGATGTCGGCGGGCGCGGTGGGCGTGGCGGCGGTGGCAGGGCTGTCGGCCAGACGGTCCCATCGCATGGCGCCTCCTCGGGGCGGGGGTGGAACCAGAATAGAACACATGTTCCCTTGATCGTCGCAACCCGGATTTCGCGCCCCGGCGCGCAGGTGGTTGGCTTGGCGCACATCCCCGAGAGATCAAGCTGGAGGAAGTCCAATGGCGCAGGTCGAGGCCACGACGGAGCGGATCATCGCCGCCGACGCGGAAACGGTGTTCGATGCCCTGGCCGACTACAGCGGCACGCGCGCGAAGCTGCTCCCCGAGCACTTCAGCGAGTACGAGGTGCGCGAGGGCGGCGACGGGCAGGGCACCCTCGTCCACTGGAAGCTGCAGGCCACCAGCAAGCGCGTGCGCGACTGCCTCCTGGAGGTCAGCGAGCCCACCGACGGCCAGCTCGTCGAGAAGGACCGCAACTCCTCCATGGTCACCACCTGGACCGTCACCCCGGCCGGCGAGGGCGGCTCGAAGGCCGTCGTCAGCACCGTCTGGAACGGCGCCGGCGGCATCGGCGGCTTCTTCGAGAGGGCCTTCGCGCCCAAGGGCCTCGGGCGCATCTACGACGCCGTGCTGGCCAAGCTGGCCGCCGAGGTGGAGAAGTAGCCTCGGGAAACGGATCGGAGAAGTAACGCCCCGATCCCTCACCGATTCGAGTGGTTTCCCCGCGACCCCCACGAGAGCGCCCGGCGCGCCCAGGGGTCGCGGGGAGTTTCGTAAACGCCCTGATGAGCGCCCCAAGTGCGCCGTCCCCGAGGGGTGTTCGGGAACCGGCGCCCCACCCTCCTCCCGTGCCGCCCGACTTGCTCCCGCTTCGCGCGCAATGCGAAGAATGACGCGCGCAGACGCCGTGACGAGGGGAGCAGCACGTGGGTGCGATCACGCTGGCGAAGCACGCCCGAGGAACCGAAGCCGCCCAGGCCGCCCAGGCGGGCGGTGAAACGGTCCCGCTGGCCGTGGACGGCCCTCCCGCCGACCAGGCGGCACCGCCCGGACCGGAGGCCGCCCTCGACCCACGACGGGTCCGGCTCGTCTTCTGCGGCCTCATGCTCGCGCTGCTGCTCGCCGCGCTGGAGCAGATGATCGTCGCCACCGCCCTGCCGAAGATCGTCGGCGAACTCCAGGGCCTGGACCGGATGTCCTGGGCGATCACCGCCTACCTGCTCACCGCCACCATCGGCCTGCCCGTCTACGGGAAGCTGGGCGACCTCCTCGGCCGCAAGGGCGTCTTCCTCTTCGCCATCGTCGTCTTCGTGATCGGCTCCGGACTGGCCGGCTGGTCGCGCAGCATGGACCAGCTCATCGCCTTCCGCGCCCTCCAGGGCGCCGGGGCCGGCGGCCTGATGATCGGCGTCCAGGCGATCATCGCCGACATCGTCCCCTCCCGGGAACGCGGCCGCTACATGGGCCTCATCGGCGCCGCCTTCGGACTCGCCTCCGTCGCCGGACCGCTGCTCGGCGGCTTCTTCACCGACCACGTCTCCTGGCGCTGGTGCTTCTACTTCAACGTGCCCTTCGGGCTCGTCACCCTCGCCGTCGTCGCCGTGGTCCTCAAGCTCCCCAAGCCCGCCGTCCGGGCCCGCTTCGACGTCCTCGGTGCCCTGCTGCTCGCCGCCGCCTCCACCTGCCTGGTCCTGCTGACCAGTTGGGGCGGCACCCGCCACGCCTGGGACTCGCGGGTCATCCTCGGCCTCGGCTGCGGTGCCGTCGTGGCCACCGCCCTCTTCTTCCTCGTCGAGCGCCTCGCCCCCGAACCGCTCATCCCGCTGCGCCTGTTCCGCGACTCCGTCTTCACCGTCACCAGCCTCGTCGGCATGGTCGTCGGCATCGCCCTCTTCGGCGCCGCCAGCTATCTGCCGACCTTCCTGCAGATGGTCGAGGGGGCCACCGCCACCGAGTCCGGCCTGCTCATGCTCCCGCTGATGGGAGGCATCGTCGCCGCCTCGGTCGTCTCCGGCCAGCTCATCAGCCGCACCGGCCACTACAAGGTCTATCCCGTGCTCGGCGGCGCCGTCGCCACGCTCGGCATGTGGCTGCTCTCCCGCCTGGACACCGACACGCCCCGCCTCCAGCAGGGCCTCTGGCAGGCCGTCCTCGGCCTCGGCATCGGCCTCGTCATGCCGGTGCTGGTGCTCGCCGTGCAGAACTCCGTGCGCCCCGCCGACCTCGGCACCGCCACCAGCGCCCACACCTACTTCCGGCAGATCGGCGGCAGCGTCGGCGCCGCGGTCTTCGGCACCCTCTTCGCCTCCCGCCTCGACGCCGCCCTCGCCGACCGGCTCCCCGAGGACGGCGCCGGCGCGCTGCCCGCCGCCGACTCGATCACCCCGCAGGCGGTCCACACGCTGCCGCCCGCCCTGCGCGACGCCTTCGTCCAGGCGTACGCCGACGCGATGCCCCGGATCTTCCTCTACCTCGTGCCGGTCCTCGTGCTCGGCCTCGTCCTCGCCTTCTTCCTCAAGGAGAAACCGCTGGTGTCCCACCACACCCCCGCCACCGAGGCCCCCGCCCCCGCCCCCGTCACCGCCGTCCCGCACGCCCGGCCCGGCGTCCCCACCGGCGCCCCCGCCCCGCTGCTCGCGGGAGTGCCCGTCTGCGGCACCGTCCAGCACCACGACGGCAGCTGCGTGCCGCGCGCCGCCCTCACGCTCATCGACGTCCAGGGCCGCCAGATCGGCCGCGGCGCGAGCGGCGACGACGGACGGTACGCGCTGAGCGTGCCCGGCCGCGGCGCGTACGTCCTGATCGCGGCCGCCGGCGGACACCAGCCGCAGGCGGTCTCCGTCACCGTCGGGGAGCGCCCGGTCGACCTCGACGTCGTCCTCGGCGGCGCCGGGCGGCTCGCCGGTGCCGTCGTCACCGCCGACGGCACCCCCGTACGGGACGCGGCAGTCACCCTCACCGACGTCCGCGGCGAGGTCGTCGCCTCCACCCGCAGCGGGCGCGAGGGCGGCTACGTCATCGGGGAGCTGGTCGCCGGCGAGTACACCCTGGCCGCCAGCGCCCCCGCCTTCCGGCCCGCCGCCCTCCCGGTGAGCGTCCAGGCCTCCCGGGAGACCCGCCAGGACATCGAGCTGGCCGGCGGCGCGGTGCTGCGCGGCACGGTGCGGGCGGGCGGCGGGCGGCCCGTCGAGGACGCCCGGGTGACCCTGCTCGACGCCGCCGGCAACGTCGTGGACACCCTCACCACCGGCCCCGACGGGACCTTCCGCTTCGTCGACCTGTCCTCCGGCGAGTACACGGTCATCGCCGCCGGGTACCCGCCGGTCGCCACCGTCCTCCAGGTCGCGGGCGGGGGGCGCACCGAGCGCGACCTCCAGCTCGGCCACGAGGACTGAGCGCGCGGCGGGAGCGGAGGGCCGACCCGGTCGTCCGGGCCGGCCCCGTACGGATCAGGAGGCGGTGGTCGCCTTGCGGATCGCGCTGATGCAGGCGCCGATCGCCTCCTGGAGCGCCTCAAGGCGCTGGAGCATGTCCTCCTCGACGACGTCCTCCTCCAGGACCTCGTCCAGCGTCAGCTCCTCGAAGACCTTCGTCGCCTTCTGCAGGCTGTTGTAGAACTTCGTGCGTCGCTCCTGCACCCGCAGCGCCGGATCCGCCTCCACGGCCCGGACGACCAGCGACTTCACCGTGTCGTAGGCCTCGCCGGCCCACTCGCCGGCCTCCTCCGAGTCGTCGAGCTCGTCGATGAGCGACAGGTGCCGCTCGGCCTCCGCGCGCAGCTCCGCGGGGGCGTCGACGGTCTGCCCCGCGGGCGTCCTGATCTGCCCGCCCTCGGCGATCTGCCGGACGTAGTCGATCCGGTCGGCCGCCTTCGCCTCCTGCGCCACCGCCTTCTTCAGGTCGCCGGTGCGGGCGATGGCCCGGGCCATCTCGGTCTGCAGCGCCGGGTCCTCCTTCATCCGGTCGAGCAGCGCGCCGCGCGCCGCCTCGGCCGTGCCGGGGTCGGCGAGGATGGCCGCGCGCAGCGCGGTCGGGTTCTCGGCCACCTCCAGCGCCTTGGTCGGCTTGATGCCCTCGGCCTCGGCCGCCGCGCTGATCGCGTGGCCGCGCACGGAGGTCGCGCTGGAGCGGGAGGAGTAGTAGGAGAGCCAGACGTCGGCCTCGGGCAGCTCGACCTCCTGGCCGGGGGCCAGGGCCTCGAACTGCGGCACGAGGGCGTCGTCCGCGGCCATGTCCCAGGCCTTGTAGTAGCGCATGACCCGCTCGGGGGAGCAGCCGGCGAGCTCGGCGAAGGCCTTCGCCGACACCTTCTCCGTGCCCTCGGCGGCCTGGCCGCCCGGCCGAACGCTCCGCGCCACCTTGAGCGCGAACGCCCAGCCGCC
Organism: Streptomyces sp. NBC_01268; assembly: GCF_036240795.1. NCBI lineage: Bacteria > Bacillati > Actinomycetota > Actinomycetes > Kitasatosporales > Streptomycetaceae > Streptomyces > Streptomyces sp. NBC_01268. The sequence goes on from NZ_CP108454.1 coordinate 6,828,699, forward strand.
CGTCCGCGCGTACACGCCGAAGTCGTGGGCGTCCCGGACGACGGCCTCGGCGACGGCCGCCGCGGCGGGCTCGACCCACTCGCCGGTGTCGAGGACGACGGGAGTCCCGGCGTCGGGCTCCGTGCCGGTCTCGCCGACGGGCCCGGCGGTGGTCCCGATGCCGGTCTCGGCGGCGGGCCCGAGGCCGGTCCCGAGCTCGGTCCCGATGCCGGTCTCGATGGGTGCGGGGGTCTCGGACGGGGCGAGCGAGGTGGTCACCGAGGGGTCTCCTGGGGTCTGCGGGGCGAGAAAACTGCGCCCGTCAGCCTATACGTACGAGATGAAAGGATTCGCCCGAATCACCACCGCCACTGGTCCACGCCTCCGACACTTTTCCACAGGGGTGGTCGGGTCCGCCGGTCGGCGCGTACGGTGCCAGGCATGAAGATCCTGATCAGCGCCGACATGGAAGGCGCCACCGGTGTGACCTGGCCCGCCGACGTGCTGCCCGGCACTCCCCAGTGGGAGAGATGCCGGTCCATGTTCACCTCGGACGTGAACGCGGCGGTGCTCGGTTTCTTCGACGGCGGCGCCGACGAGGTGCTGATCAACGAGGCGCACTGGAGCATGCGCAACCTGCTGCTGGAGCGGCTCGACGAGCGGGCCGAGATGCTCACCGGGCGCCACAAGTCGCTCTCCATGGTCGAGGGCGTCCAGCACGGCGACGTCGACGGCATCGCCTTCGTCGGGTACCACACCGGCGCGGGGTCGGAGGGCGTCCTCGCCCACACCTACCTCGCCAACTCCATCACCGGCGTCTGGCTCGACGGGGTGCGCGCCAGCGAGGGCCTGCTCAACGCGCACGTGGTCGCCGAGTACGGGGTCCCCGTCGTCCTGGTCACCGGCGACGACCTCACCTGCGACGACGCCCTGGGGTACGCGCCGGAGGCGCACAAGGTCGCCGTCAAGGACCACGTCTCGCGCTACGCGGCGGTGTGCCGCACCCCCACCAGGACGGCCGCCGAGATCCGCGCGGCGGCGAAGGCCGCGGCCTCGCTGGCCGTGCGGCACGAGCCGGTCAGCGGCGGGCCGTTCACGGTGGAGCTGGAGTTCGACGCGGAGCACCTGGCCGCGGCCGCCACGGTGGTCCCGGGCGCCGAGCGGAGTGGCGAACGCAGGACCGCCTACACCAGCGAGACGATGTACGAGGCGATTCGCACGTTCAAGGCGGTCACGACCATCGTCTCCGCCGCAGTGGAGGAGCAGTATGGCTGAGGAGGTCCGGGGCCCGGACACGACGGCGCTCGACGAGGTGGTCGCCTTCACCTCCGAGCTGATCAGGATCGACACCACCAACCGTGGCGGCGGCGACTGCCGCGAGCGGCCCGCCGCCGAGTACGTGGCGGAGCGGCTCGCCGGCGCCGGCCTCGAACCGGCCCTGCTGGAGCGGACCCCGGGCCGCACCAACGTCGTCGCCCGCATCCCCGGCACCGACCCGACCGCCGAGGCCCTGCTGGTCCACGGGCACCTGGACGTCGTCCCGGCCGAGGCCGCCGACTGGACCGTCCACCCCTTCTCCGGCGAGGTCCGCGACGGCGTCGTATGGGGGCGCGGCGCCGTCGACATGAAGAACATGGACGCGATGGTGCTCGCCGTCGTCCGTTCCTGGGCCCGGGAGGGCTTCCGGCCGCGCCGCGACATCGTGCTCGCCTACACCGCCGACGAGGAGGCCAGCGCCGAGGACGGCTCCGGCTTCCTCGCCGACCGGCACCCCGGCCTCTTCGAGGGCTGCACGGAGGGCATCAGCGAATCGGGCGCCTTCAGCTTCCACCCGGACCCGCGGACGACGCTCTACCCGATCGCCGCGGGCGAGCGCGGCACCGCCTGGATCAAGCTCACCGCCCACGGGCGGGCGGGCCACGGCTCCAAGGTCAACACGGCCAACGCGGTCACCCGCCTCGCCGCGGCCGTCGCCCGCATCGGCGCCCACACCTGGCCCGTCCGGCTCACCCGGACGGTGCGGGCCGCGCTCACCGAGCTGGCCGCGGTGTACGGCATCGACGTCGACGTCGACGCTCCCGACTTCGACACCGACCTGCTCCTGAAGAAGCTGGGTCCGGCCGCCGCCCTGGTCGAGCCCACCGTCCGCAACAGCGCCAATCCCACGATGCTGGACGCGGGCTACAAGGTGAACGTGATCCCGGGCCACGCCGTGGCCTACGTCGACGGGCGGATGCTGCCCGGCGGCGAGAAGGAGTTCGTCGCGACCATGGACCGGCTCACCGGCCCGGACGTCGCCTGGGAGTTCCACCACCGCGAGGTGCCCCTGCAGGCACCGGTCGACTCGCCGACCTTCGCCAAGCTGCGCGCGGCCGTCGAGCACTTCGACCCGGACGGGCACGTCGTCCCCTTCTCCATGTCGGGCGGCACCGACGCGAAGCAGTTCTCCCGCCTCGGCATCACCGGCTACGGCTTCTCGCCGCTCAAGCTGCCCCCGGAGCTCGACTACGGGGCGCTCTTCCACGGCGTCGACGAACGCGTCCCGGTCGACGCGCTCCACTTCGGCGTCCGCGTCCTCGACCGCTACCTGCGGTCCGCCTGACCACCGCGGCGGCCCGCCGCGGTGTCGACACCCGACCGTTCTCACATTCCGTCCAGGGGGGATCGAGATGGTAACCACGGCCGCCTACGGCAGCTGGCCGTCACCCATCGGCGCGGCGCTCGCCGCCGCACACGACGGGCGTCCCGACCATGTCGGGGTCGTCGGCGACGAGGTGTGGTGGACCGCGCCGCGCCCCACCGAAGGCGGCCGCCGCGCGCTGGTGCGGCGCCGCCCCGACGGAACCGAGGAATCCGTCCTGCCCCCACCGTGGAACGTGCGCACCCGGGTCATCGAGTACGGCGGACAGCCCTGGGCCGGCACGGTGCGGGCCGACGGCTCACCGCTCCTCGTCTTCTGCCACTTCCCCGACCAGCGCCTCTACGCCTACGAGCCGGACGCGGCCGCGGGCGCCGGGCCCCGGCCGCTCACCCCGGTCTCGGCGACCGGCGGGGGACTGCGCTGGGCCGACCCGGTCGTCCACGCCGACCGGGGCGAGGTGTGGTGCGTCCTGGAGGAGTTCACCGGGCCCGCGCCCACCGACGTGCGCCGGGTGCTCGCCGCCGTGCCGCTGGACGGCTCCGCCGCCGACGACCGGGGCCGGGTGCGCGAGCTCTCCGACGGGCGGCACCGGTTCGTCACCGGACCGCGCCTCTCGCCGGACGGCCGCCAAGCCGCCTGGATCGCCTGGGACCACCCCCGGATGCCGTGGGACGGCACCGAGGTGCAGCTCGCCCGGGTCGCCGACGACGGCACCTTCCACGACACCCGCACCGTCGCCGGCGGCCCCGAAGTCTCGGTGCCCCAGGTCGGCTGGACCGCCGACGGGCAGCTGCTCCACCTCAGCGACCGCACCGGCTGGTGGAACCTCTACCGCACCGGCGCGGACGGCGAACCGGTCGCGCTCACCCCCCGCCCCGAGGAGTTCGGCGGACCGCTCTGGACGCTGGGCCGGAGCTGGTTCGCGCCCCTGGAGAACGGTCTGATCGCCGTCGTCCACGGCAAGGGCGCCAACGCCCTCGGCATACTCGACCCCGACAGCGGCGACCTCGTCGACGCCGTCGGCCCCTGGACCGAATGGGCCGCCACCCTCGCCGTGCACGGCACCCGGGTCGTCGGCGTCGCCGCCGGCCCCCGCAGCGGCGCCGAGGTCGTCGAGCTGGACACCCGCACCGGCCGGACCCGGGTCATCGGCGCCCCGCACACCGACGCGGTCGACCCCGCGTACTACGCCGAGCCCCGGAGCCGCGTCTTCACCGGACCCGACGGCCGGGAGATCCACGCCCACGTCCACCCGCCGCACAGCCCCGACCGGACCGCGCCCGACGCGGAGCTCCCGCCCTTCGTGGTCCGGGCGCACGGCGGCCCCACCGGGCACTCCCCGCTCGTCCTCGACCTGGAGATCGCCTACTTCACCTCCCGCGGCATCGGCGTCGCCGAGGTCAACTACGGCGGCTCCACCGGCTACGGCCGGGAGTACCGCGAACGGCTGCGCGAGCAGTGGGGCGTGGTCGACGTGGAGGACTGCGCCGCCGTCGCCCGGGCGCTCGCCGACGAGGGCACGGCCGACCCGGACCGCCTCGCGATCCGCGGCGGCAGCGCGGGCGGCTGGACCAGCGCCGCCTCCCTCGCGCAGACCGACGTCTACGCCTGCGGCACGATCATCTACCCGGTCCTGGACCTGACCGGCTGGGGCACCGAGGAGACCCACGACTTCGAGTCGCAGTACCTGCACTCGCTGGTCGGCCCCCTCGACGAGGTGCCCGACCGGTACCGCGAGCGCTCCCCCCTGGAGCACGTCGAGAAGATCACCGCACCCTTCCTGCTGCTCCAGGGACTCGACGACGTCATCTGCCCGCCCGCGCAGGCCGAGCGCTTCCTCGCCCGGATGGCCGGCCGGGGCGTCCCGCACGCCTACCTCGCCTTCGAGGGCGAGGGGCACGGCTTCCGCAGGGCCGACACGATGATCCGCGCCCTCGAAGCCGAACTCGCGCTCTACGTCCGGACCTTCGGCATCGAGCGGACGGACGTCCCCCTCCTGGAGCTCCGCACGTGACCGCCACCGCCATGACGCCGCACACCGACCCGCCCGCGACCGGGCCGGTGCCCGCGCTCACCCGGCCGCCCCGGCTGCGCCCCGGCGCCCGCGTGGCGGTCGTCGCGCCCAGCGGCCCCATCCCGGAGGACCGCCTCCGGGCCGGCCTCGACATCCTCCGCGGCTGGGACCTCGACCCGGTCGTGGCCCCGCACGTCCTCGACACCCACCCCGGACTCGGCTACCTCGCCGGGGCGGACGAGGCCCGCGCCCGCGACCTCACCGAGGCCTGGTGCGACCCGGACGTCTCCGCCGTGTTCTGCGCCCGCGGCGGGTACGGCGCCCAGCGGATGGCCGACCTCGTCGACTGGGCGGCGATGCGGGCCGCCGACCCCAAGGTCCTCGTCGGGTACAGCGACGTCACCGCCCTCCACGAGGCCTTCGCCACCCGGCTCGGCCTCGCCACCCTGCACGGCCCCATGGTGGCGGCCGCCGCCTTCCTCCAGGACCCGCACACCCGCGAGTCCCTGCGGGCCACCCTCTTCGAGCCCGAGTCGGTGCGCACCCTCGCCACGGCGACGGCCGGCGCCCTGGTGCCGGGCCGGGCCCGCGGCGTCACCCTCGGCGGCTGCGTCAGCCTGCTCGCGGCCGAGCTCGGCACCCCGCACGCCCGGCCCTCCGCCCGGGGAGGGCTGCTCCTCCTGGAGGACGTGGGGGAGGAGCCGTACCGACTGGACCGGATCCTCACCCAACTGCTGCGCTCCGGCTGGCTGGACGGGGTCGCCGGGATCGGGCTCGGGTCCTGGGAGGAGTGCGGCCCGTACGAGGAGGTGCGCGCGGTGCTCGCCGACCGGCTGGGCGGGCTCGGGGTCCCCGTCGTCGAGCGGATGGGCTTCGGGCACGAGGCGAGCGCGCCGACCGTTCCGTTCGGGATCCCCGCGGTGCTGGACGCGGAGGCGGGGACGCTCACCCTGGAGGTCCCGGCCCTGCGCTGACCGGCGCGCGGGCGCACGGCCATTCGCTGAATCTCCGTCAACAAGCCCCGCCCGGCGCGTTGACGGCCTGGTGACGCGTGTCACACCATGGGCGCGGATCGGTGCCCACCGGCAGGTGGGTACCTCGTGCGTCCTCGGTGTGGAGGTCCCCGTGTCCCGTGCCCTGCCCCGCTCCCGAACCCTGCTCGCGACGCTCACGGCCGGGGCCGCGCTGGCCGCTCCCCTCGCGCTCGCCGCCCCGGCGCAGGGCGCCGGGACCGGCACCTACACGGTCACCCCGCTGAGCTTCACCGTCGAGGCGGGCGGCCGCCGTTGCACCGTGGACGCCGATCTCTACCGGCCCGACGGCGTCGACGCCGCCCATCGCGCCCCGGCCGTCCTCGCCACCAACGGCTTCGGCGGGAGCAAGAACGACGGCACCACGGACGCCATCGGCAGGGCCGTCGCCTCCCGCGGCTATGTCGCGCTCGTCTACTCCGGCCTCGGCTTCGGCCGGACCGGCTGCCTGATCTCCCTGGACGACCCGCGCGTGGACGGCCAGGCCGCCACACGGCTCGTCGACTTCCTGGGCGGCGGCCGGGCCGCCGACGACGGCACCCGCGCCGACTTCGTCACCCAGGACGGCACGGGCGACCCCCGCGTCGGCATGATCGGCGGCTCCTACGGCGGCGCCGTCCAGCTCGCCACCGCCTCCGTCGATCCCCGGCTCGACGCGCTCGTCCCGCTCATCACCTGGAACGACCTGGCCTACTCCCTCGCCCCCAACGGCGCCGACCGCGCCACCCCCGGCGTCTTCAAATGGCAGTGGACCAACGCCTTCTACCTGATGGGCGAGGGCCAGCCGCTGCTCGTGCCCTCGCTCGACCCCAGCCGGATCAACTCCCTGAGCTGCCTGCACTTCGTCACCGACGCCTGCGACACGGTCCGGCTGCTCAACTCCGGCTCCTACCCGGACGCCGAGACCAGGAAGGTGCTCGACTTCGCCCGCGGCGTCTCCCCGGTCTCCTACCTCGACCGGGTCAAGGCCCCCACCCTCGTCGTCCAGGGCCAGGCCGACAGCCTGTTCAACCTCAACGAGGCCCGCGCCACCTACGAGCGACTGGCGGGCCAGGGCGTCGAGACCCGGATGATCTGGCAGTCCTGGGGCCACAGCGGCGGCCAGAAGCCCGGAGAACTCGACCTCGGGCAGGGCGATCTGGAGAACAGCTACGTCGGCCGGCGGATCCTCGGCTGGTTCGACCGGCACCTGCGCGGCGACCGGACGGCCGACACCGGCCCCGCCTTCGCCTACTACCGCGACTGGGAGAGTGGCTACGGCACCGCCGCCACCGTGCCCGCGCTCAGCCAGAAGCTGTACCTCTCCGGCGACGGGAAGCTGGTCGACGCCCGGTCCAAGGTGGCCCGCGGCTCCCGCTCGTACGTCAACTGGCCGCTGCCGACCAGCCATTCCGAGTCCTCGATCGCCGGCCTGATCGGACTGCCCGACCCCGCCCCGTACGACATCGCGGGCACCTACCTCGGCTGGCGCAGCGCCCCGCTGACCGCCCCCGTCGACCTCGTCGGCGCGCCGCGCGCGACGCTCCGGGTCGACTCGCCGTGGACCGAGCGCGTCCAGGACTCCGGCGACGCCGCCGACAAGCTGGTGCTCTTCGCCAAGCTGTACGACGTCGCCCCGGACGGCACCCGGACCCTGGTCAACCGGCTGGTCGCCCCGGTCCGCGTGCCGGACGTCACCCGGCCCTTCACCGTCGAACTCCCCGGCATCGTGCACCGCTACGGGACCGGCCACCGGCTGGAGTTCGTGATCGCGGCGAGCGACACGGCGTACTTCAGCAACCGGGGCGTCAAGCCCGTGACCGTCACCAGCGCCCCCGAGGAGGCGGGGGCGCTGGAGCTGCCCCTGGTGCGGGGGCGGGTCGAGTAGCGACTAGCGCGCCGCGAGGGCCGCGTACCCGGGGCGGACCAGCTCGTCGATCAGGCGACGGCGCTCCGGCAGCGGCAGGAACGCGGCCTCCAGGGCGGCGACCGTGAACTCCTCGAAGACCTCCGGGCCGTAGCCGAAGGTGTTCGCCATGTGCTGGAACTCCTCACTCATGGTGGTGCCGGAGACCAGCCGGTTGTCCGTGTTCAGGGTGATCCGGAAGCCCAGCCGGCGCAGCTCGTCGATCGGGTGCGAGGCGTAGTCCTTCGCGGCGCCGGTCTGCAGGTTGGAGGTCGGGCAGACCTCCAGGGCGATGCCGTTGTCCCGCACGTACGAGGCGAGCCGGCCGAGCGTGCCGTCCTCGGCGATGTCGTCGGTGATCCGCACGCCGTGGCCGATCCGCTCGGTGCCGCAGACCTGCACGGCCTCGTGGATCGACTCCGCGCCGACGGCCTCGCCCGCGTGGATGGTGAAGTGGCAGTTCTCGCGCTTCAGGTGCTGGAAGGCGGGGAGGTGGCGGGCCGGCGGGTTGCCGATCTCGCCGCCGGCGATGTCGAAGCCCGCCACGCCCTTGTCCCGGTGGGCGACCGTGAGCCGGGCGATCTCCAGCGAGCGGTCGGTGTGCCGCATGCCGGTGAGCAGGGTGCGGACGGTGATCCGGCCGCCGCAGCGGCGCTCGCCCTCGCGGAAGCCCTCGTTCACGGCCTCGACCACCTCGTCGAGGGTCAGCCCGCCCTCCAGGTGCTGCTCGGGGGCGTACCGGATCTCGGCGTAGACGACCCCGTCCGCGGCCAGGTCCTCGGCGCACTCGGCCGCGATCCGCTCCAGGGCCTCGCGGGTCTGCATCACCGCGCAGGTGTGGGCGAAGGTCTCCAGGTACCGCTCCAGCGAACCGGAGTCGGCGGCGTCCCGGAACCACACGGCGAGCTCCGCCGGGTCCTCGGTGGGCAGCGCGGTGTAGCCGCAGGCGCGGGCCAGTTCGATGATCGTGGCCGGGCGCAGTCCGCCGTCGAGGTGGTCGTGCAGGACGGCCTTCGGGGCCTCGCGGATCCAGTCGGCGACGGTGGGGGCGGACGCCAGGGAGACCGGGGCGGAGGCGGGGGCGGCAGGGTTGTCAGACAAGTGCATGGCCGGGAAGTGTACGCCACCGCGGCCGGGCCGGGATGTGACGCCGGCGACACCGGTCAGTTCGACTGCAGGACCGGCAGTGCCGGGGCTCCGGTCGGCAGCATGTGCTTGGCCGCCAGGACCGGGGTCTCCCCGACCCGTACGACCTGGGTGACCAGCACGGCGGGGGTGTCCGCGGAGCGCCCGAGCTGCTCGCCCCTGCGGCGCCCGAGCAGGGTCGCCGTCACGGCGCTGTGCCCCGCGAGCTGCACCCCGCGCGAGGCCCCGGCGAGGACGGCCAGCATCGAGGTGCGCTCCGGCGAGGGCGCCGCGCGCAGGGCCGCGGCGAAGGCCGGGTGGGTCCGCTCCAGGACCTCGTCGGCCGCCGCCCACTCGTGGCTCAGCGCGGCCGGGCCCGCCTCGCCGGTGAGCACGGACTCCCAGAACCGCAGCTCGGCCCCGGCCGGGGCGAGCAGGTGCTGGGTGGTGAAGTCGGTGGGCTCCTCCGTGGAGCGCAGCAGGCCCCGCACCCGCAGCGGGCCGGCCCCGCCGAGCAGTTCCTCCAGTGGCTGGAGGTGTTCGAAGCCGCGCCGGGGCGGGTGCGCGTTGACCGTCCGGCCGACGCCGCGCCGCACGGTGAGCAGCCCGTCCTCCTGGAGCAGCAGCAGCGCCTCGCGCAGGGCGGGCCGGCTGACCCCGAGCTCGCCCGCCAGCTTGGGTTCGGAGGGGAGCGTCGAGCCCGGCGGGTAGGTGCCCTCGTGGATGGCGTCCGCGATCCGCTCGTAGAGCGCGACGACCGGTCGCCGCTGCTGTCCGCCGGCTGCCACGGATCCTCCTCGTGCTCGTGCTCGTGCCCGCCCGTCCTTCTGCACCTGCGTTCCTACCGTAGCCGCCCGACGTTGTCTGACAAGTCACTCGGACGGGCGTGTTCACCGCCTCCCCAAGGTGCGAATCGGCCCATCCTGGTGGGACGGACGACGGAGGAGAGGGCCGGCGATGAGTTCCAGGGAGACGTCGAGCACGGAAAGGGCGGCCCGCTCCACGCTCCTCGGCGCGGTCTGCGGTTCCTACGCGGCGGCCCGGAGGCGCAAGTGAGGCGCGCGGCGATCGTCGGCGCGGGGGCCGTGCTCGCCCTCGCCGCGATGGCCGTCAGCTCGGCCGAGGCGGCCGAGGCGGCCGAGGCGGAGGGAGCGGCGGACGCGGCCGGTGCGGACGGGTCGCCGATGCCGGACTTCCTGGGCAAGGGGCTGTGGCGGGTGTTCACCTCGCTCGACCCGCGCACCCGGCTCGACGTCCACGACGTGGGCGGCGGCGACCGGCGGGTGCTGTGGCCGCCGAACTGGCGCGTCTGCACGCAGCACCCCGCGCCCGGTGGCCGACGGCGCGCGCGGGGGCGGGTGGTGGTGGGCGTGGTGAAGAAGGGCGAGGTCTGCCCGGCCCGGGTGACGGCCGCCCGGCGCTGACCGGCCCCGCGCCGGGTGCCGTGCGCCCGGGCCCGGCTCGGCACGCCCGGCCCTGGCCGACGCCCCGGCCCGACTCGGCACGTCCGGCCCCGGCCGACGTTCAGCGCTTGTAGTTGATCTTCATCGTGTCCATGTCGGTGACCTTGGACTTCAGACCGCGGAAGCCGTGGCCGAGTTCCTTCAGGGCGCTCTCCACCCGGTCCTCGGCGATCGCCCCCGCCATCTCGTCGCCGTCCGCCGCCTCGGAGACGACGACGAGGCGGTACGAGAAGTGCTTCAGGTTCCGGTCGTAGGCGAGCGAGCCCTCCTCGGTGAACTGCATCGCCGACATGCCGTGCTCCTCGACCTCGGCGAGCAGCCGCTCGCGGCTCGCGTCGGTCAGCCCGTCGAACGTCCCGCGCACGATCACCCGGTAGGTGTGCTGCGTGCCCATGCCCTGCCTCCTCGGTGAAACAACCGCAAAACAACCACCCTACGGCGACGGGTGTACGCCGCAACGGAATTTCCGGGCGCCCGGGCGGGGTGTTGTCCACCCTCTGGCCAGCGGTGGTTCCGGCGTGTTCCATGGGCGTCATGACGACCGTACGACGTGCCGTACTCACCCTGCCCGCGGCGCCGTTGGGCCCGGACAACCCCCTCCCGGCCCTGCGTCTCCTCGACGGGTTCGCCGCCCCCGCGGTCGACGACCGGGCCTTGCTCCCGCGCGACATGGCCCGCCAGCTCGGGCACGCCCCGCTGCGCACCCTGCTGCCCGTCCCCGTCCGGGACGGCTACGGGCGCGAGCGGACGCCCCTGGACCTCGACGCGATCGTGCTGGAGAACGAGCGGCTGCGGGTCACCGTGCTGCCCGGTCTCGGTGGGCGGGTCCACTCCCTGTTCGACAAGGCGGGCGGCCGTGAACTGCTCTACCGCAACCCGGTGTTCCAGCCGGCGGCCTTCGCCCTGAACGGGGCCTGGTTCTCCGGCGGCATCGAGTGGAACATCGGCGCCCGCGGCCACACCACCCTCTCCTGCGCCCCGCTGCACGCGGCGATCGTCCCCGCGCCCGACGGCGGCGAGATGCTCCGGCTGTGGGAGTGGGAGCCGCTGCGCGACCTGCCGTTCCAGGTCGATCTGTGGCTGCCCGCCGAGGCCGGGCACCTGCGCGTCGGGATCCGGATCCGCAACCCGCACGAGCGGGCCGTCCCCACGTACTGGTGGTCCAACACGGCCGTCCCCGAGGACCGCCGGATCCTCGCCCCCGCCGACCGGGCCTGGCAGTACGGCTACGAGCGCGCCCTGCGCCGGGTGCCGGTGCCCCTCGCCCCGGACGGCGCCGACCACACGTACCCCCTCCGGAGCACCCACGCCGCCGACTACTTCTACGAACTGCCGGACGGACGCCGCCGCTGGATCGCCGCGCTCGACGCGAGCGGCACGGGACTCGTGCAGACCTCCACGGACACGCTGCGCGGCCGCAAGCTGTTCCTCTGGGGCTCGGGCCGCGGCGGCCGCCGCTGGCAGGAGTGGCTGACCGAACCCGGCACTCCCGGGTACGCGGAGATCCAGGCCGGGCTCGCCCGCACCCAGCTGGAGCACCCCACCCTGGAACCGGAGACGGAGATCTCCTGGATGGAGGTGTACGGCCCGCTCTCCGCCGACGCGACGGCCGTCCACGGCGCGGACTGGGCCGCGGCCACCGGGAGCGTCGAGGAGGAGCTCGGCCGGGTGCTGCCCCGGGACGAGGTCGAGGCCGCGTACGCGCGGTGGCGGGAGCGGGGCGCCGACGCCGAGCCCGGTGCGCGGCTCGCCACCGGCTCGGGGTGGGGCGCGCTCGAAGTCCTGCGCGGGGGCTACGCGCTGCCCGGCACGCCGTTCACCGAGGAGCACCTCGGCGACGAGCAGCGGCCCTGGGTGCATCTGCTGCGCACGGGTGCCCTGCCCGCGCCCGAGGCGGCGCCCGCCGGGCGCACGCCGGTGTCGGGGGCCTGGCGGGACATGCTGGAGACCGCGCCGGCCGATCCGGCCACCGAGTACCACCTCGGCGTCGCCCAGTGGGCCGCGGGTGACCTCGCCCAGGCGGTGCGCAGCTGGGAACGCGGCCTGAAGAACGCCTCCGTGCGCTGGCCGCTCCTGTACTGCCTGGCCGTCGCCGACCGGGAGTGCGGCCACCCGCGCCGGGCCGCCGAGCGCCACGAGGAGGCCTTCGAGGAGCAGTACGGGGGCGATCCGCTGGTCACGGCGGCGCTCGGGCGCGAGACGGTGGCCGTGCTCCTGGAGAACGGCGGCACCGCGCGGGCCCGCGCCGTCCTGGAGCGGCTGCCCGCCGAGGTGCGGGAGCGGGGCGCCTTCCGGTTCCTGGAGGCGCGGCTGCTGCTCGCCGAGGGCCGCGCGGACGAGGCCCGTGCCGTGTTCGACGCGGGCTTCGAGGTGGCCGACCTGCGGGAGGGGGCGGAGATCCTGGGCGAGGTGTGGGCGCGGATCACGGACGAACCGCTCCCGGACGCCTACGAGTTCAGGATGCGCCCCCGCTGAGACGGGGCCGGGGCGGGGGTGGTCGTCAGACGCGGCACAGGATCTCGCCGTGCGGCACCATGAACCAGGCGTCCTCCCGGGCGCCCCAGGCGCGCCACGCCCCGGCGATCCCGTCCAGCTCCTCCCGCGTCGCGTGGCCGCCGTCGACGGTCAGCCGCGCGTACGAGGACTGCGTGGTGCGGTCCGCCCACAGGCCGCTCCACCAGGCCCGCTCGTCGGGCTGGGCGAAGCACCAGGTGGCGGCGGTGGTGGCGATCTCGGTGAAGCCCGCCTCGCGGGCCCAGGAGAACAGCCGCCGCCCCGCGTCGGGCTCACCCCCGTTGGCGCGGGCCACCTGCCGGTACAGGTCGGACCAGCGGTCCAGGCCGGGGTGCTCGGGGAACCAGGTGAACGCCCCGTAGTCGCTGTCCCGGGCGGCGACCAGGCCGCCCGGCCGGCACACCCGCCGCATCTCCCGCAGCGCCTGGACCGGGTCGCCGACGTGCTGCAGCACCTGGTGGGCGTGGACGATGTCGAAGGAGTCGTCGGGGAAGTCCAGTGCGTGGACGTCGGCGACCGCGAACTCCACGTTGTCGACCCCTCGTTCGGCCGCCTCCGCGCGCGCCTTCGCCAGGACGTCCTCGGCGGCGTCCACCGCGGTGACCCGGCCCGGCGCGACCCGCGCGGCCAGGTCGGCGGTGATGGTGCCCGGGCCGCACCCGACGTCCAGGACCTCCAGCCCGGCCCGCAGCTCGGGGATCAGGTAGGCGGCGGAGTTCTCCACGGTGCGCCAGGTGTGCGACCGCAGCACCGACTCGTGGTGTCCGTGGGTGTAGACGGCGGTCTCGTGCGGCGCGCTCCGCTCGTCGGCGTGCGTCATGGCCGGACTCCCTCGTGCTCGTGTGAGTGGGTACGGCAACGGTACGCCGATCACTCGTATAGTGAGACCCCGTTCTCGCCATGTGGACGATTCAGCTCAACAGATCTGTCCGGTAACGGAGTTCGGTGAGTAGGCGACCGCCGGTTTCCTCCGTCACGGACGTACCGTCCGGACGCCAACCGGCCGCCTCGTAGAAGGCCCGGGCCCGGGGGTTCCCCTCCAGCACCCAGAGCCCCGCCTCGCGGAACCCGGCCGCCGTCATCGCGTCGACCGTCGCGGTCAGCAGGGCGCGCCCCACGCCCCGGCCCCAGGCCTCCGGCACGGCGTACAGGGCCGACAGCTCGGCCGTCACCCCCGCGTCCGGCTCCCCGTCGGACCACGGACGGAAGCACGAGAACGCCACCGCCCCGCCGCCCTCCTCCTCGGCCACCAGCACGGTCGGCGCGCCGGGCGCCGACAGCCTGTCCCGCCACACCTCCGTCCGCTCCCCGACGTCGAGGGAGTCGAGGTACGCGTCGGGCACCAGGCCGCGGTAGGCGGCGCGCCAGGAGCGGACGTGCACGGCGGCGACGCCCGCGGCGTCGGAGGGTCCTGCTGTACGGATGCGCATGGGCGCATTCTGGGGACCCGGCCAGGCGGTCGGCCAGTCGGTTTCCGCCGACGGCGCGCCCTTACGCGGAACCGGCCTCCGCCTCCGCGGTCCTCGCCTCCGCGGCCTTCGCCTCCGCGGCCTTCGCCTCCGTCGTCGGCCCCGTGAGCCCCGCCCGTTCGGCGAGAGCGCCGCCCTGGAAGCGGCTCTCGGCGCCCAGTTCTTCGAGGAGTTCGGCGATGTGGCGGCGGCAGGTGCGCAGCGACATGCCCATGCGACGGGCGATGACCTCGTCCTTGGCGCCCTGGGCGAGCAGCCCGACCAGCGCGCGGCGCAGGCTCGGGCCGACCTCCTTGTAGGCGGCCTCGCTGGTGCCGCGGAACGGGATCGCTCCGGACCAGTGCTGCTCGAAGACGCGGCACAGGTACGCCACGACGTCCGGGTCGCGGACGAGGACCGCGCCCTCGCCCGTGCCGCCGTCGGCGCGGCGGGGCAGGAAGGCCACCGCCCGGTCGAACACCACCGCCCGGTCCGGCAGTTCGGCCGCCGTGCGGTACGCGGCTCCGGCCTCGGTGAGACGCTCCACGTACGCCTGCGTGGAGAGGCTGGAGCGTGCCGAGTGCTGGTACAGGGTGCGCATCCGCACGCCCCGGCCCAGCATCGCCAGGTCCCGGTCGATGGCGTCGCCCAGCCGGCCGGGCGCCCGGCCGCCGCCCGGCTGGATGCTGAAGACCTCGTCGCGGCACCGGGCCGACTCCTCCGTCAGCATCGCGGACGCGGACGCCATGTCGGGCAGCAGGTCGACGCCCTGACGGCGCGCCTGCTCGCTCCGCGCGGCCCGGTACTGCGGCATCAGGGCGTGCAGTTCGTCGCGTACGGCCTGGGCGTGCGCGGCGGCCTGGGCGAGCTCCGCCTCCAGGGGGCCGACGACCTCCGCCGCCGCGGCGTCCGGGCTCACCGGTATCAGCTCCTCGGGCCTGCCGGGCGCCGGGCGCAGCAGCCGCAGGCGCAGCAGGGTGCGGGACGCGGCCTCCACCTCCTCATGGCTTAAGCCGAGCGCGGGGACGACGTCGGGCGGCCAGCGGGTCAGGCTGCCGCGGGCGAGCACGTACTCGAAGACGGCGACGGCCCGCGCGTCCAGACGTGGCATTGCATCGAGATGTGCCCCCATCGGCATGGATTCCCCCCGCTTTGCGGCCCTGCTACTTCCGTGCCATGCAGGGTATTGCCGGGTCACGGCCCTGGACCAAGCGGGCCCGCCGGGATGGACTGTGGATGTCCGGCAGGGGCAAACCCCGCCAGGGCGACATCCGGCGCGAACCCGCCAAACGCGGGTCTTCCGCCATCCCGCGCCTCCCGAACCAGGAGCCTTCGCATGTCCGCAGCCGTCCGCTGTCTCCTCGTCCTCACCGTCCTGCTCACCGGCGCCGCCGCGACCGCAGGGCACCAGGGAGACGGGGGCGGTTCGCCCGCGGCGCGCACGGTCGCCGCCTCGCCGCTGGACACCAGCTGGGGCGACGACTACGTCCGGCCGCAGCAGTAGGGCGGGGCGGGACCGTGTCGACCTCCTCCCCGCTCACGACCGGCCCCGGCCCCCGCCGGGCCCGCGCCGAGCACGCCGCCGACCTCGCGCTCCTGCCCGACCTGGTGCGCGCCGCCGTGGCCCGCTCCGGCGCCGTCGGCTGGTCCGTCGAACCCGGCCCGTTCTGGTGCCACGTCGTGCCCGCCGGAGCCGTCCGCCGGGCACAGGGCTGGAAACTGCACGTCTCCGCCACCCCGCTGTCCGCCCCGCTGGTCCTGGCCCGCGCCGCCGAGGTGCTCGTCGCCCACGGCGCGACCTTCAAGTTCGCCGGCAGCCCCGCGAGGGTCGCCGCGCTGGTCTCCGGGCGCTCCGCCCGCGGCGGGGGCGGCAAGTTCCTCACCGTCTACCCGGCCGACGACGACCGGTTCCGGCTGCTCGCCGAGGAGCTGCACCGGGCCACCGCGGGCCTGCCCGGTCCGACCGTCCTCTCCGACCGCCGCTACCGCCCCGACAGCCAGGTCTCCTACCGGTACGGCGTGTTCTCGGGCGTAAGAGAGCTGACCGCCGACGGCGGTTTCGCGGCCCGGCTCACCGACCCGGAGGGCCGCCCCGTCGAGGACGAGCGCAACGCCTGGTTCAGTCCGCCCGCCTGGGCCGGCGACCCCTTCCCGGACCGCCCGGCCGCCCCGGCCCGCAGCACGACCGCCGCCAGACCCGTCCTCCTCGCCGACCGATACGTCGTCAGGGGCGCCATCCAGCACTCCAACAAGGGCGGCGTCTTCCGCGCCGAGGACACCCGCACCGGCGCCCAGGTCGTCGTCAAGCAGGCCCGCCCGCACGTCGGCGCCGGACTCGAAGGGCTCGACGTCCGCGACCTGCTGCGCCGCGAGGCGGCCCTCCTCGGGCGTTTCGCCGCGGCCGCCCGCGACCGCGTCCCGCAGCCCGTCGAGGTGTTCGAGCAGCAGGGCAGCGTCTTCCTCGCCGCCGAGTCCGTACCCGGTGCCACCCTGCGCCGCACCGTCGCGGAGCGCCTCGCCGCCGAGGGCACCGCCTGCCCCGACGCGCGCACCGCCGACTCCCTCGTCTGGCAGCTGACCGAGCTGGTCGCCACCGCGCACGGGCTCGGCGTCACCCTGCACGACTTCAACCCCAACAACGTCATGGTCACCCCCGACGGGCGCCTGCTCCTCATCGACCTGGAGATGGCCGCACCGCCCGGTGAACGCTGGGTGCTCGGCGCCACCCCCGGCTACACCGCACCCGAACTGCGCGCCGCCGACCAGGTGGCCCCCGCGTTCCCGCCGGGCGTCGACCTGTACGCCCTGGGCGCGACGGTCCTGCACGCGCTGAGCGGCGCCGACCCGCTGTTCGCCGCCGACCGGCCCGTCGCCGACGCCCGTCCCGACGAGGACCGCCTGGCCGGACTCGTCGCCCTGCTGGCCCGCGACCACCCGCTCGTCCGCCGCTTCGCCCCGCTCGTCCGCGGGCTCATGCGGGACGCCCCGGAGGACCGCTGGAGCCTGGAGCAGGCACGGAACTTCGTCACGCGCCTCCGCGGCGACGGGCGCCCGGCCCCGGCACCCCTCACCGCACCGGCGGCGGACGCCCGCATGGCGGAGCCGCCCGACCCGCGGGCGACCCGCGACCGTCTGCTCCGCGACGGCCTCACCCACCTGCTGGCCACCCTCCGCCCCGACGACCCCGAACGGCTGTGGTCCTCCGACTCGTTCGGCGAGAACTGCGACCCGGTCGCCGTCCAGCACGGCTCGGCCGGCGGGGTCGCCGTCCTGGCCCGGGCTCTGCGCCACGCGGACGCCCTCGACACCGCCGGAGCCCCCCTGGAACGGGCCGCGCTCCGCGAAGGACTGCGCACCGCGGCCCAGTGGACCGCGGACCGGGTGGACGCCCTGCCGGGGCACCTCCCGGGGCTCCACTTCGGCCGCTCCGGCACCGCCTGGGCCCTGCTCGACGCCGCCCGGGCACTGGACGACCCCGCCCTGGCCGGGCGCGCCGCCGAACTCGCCCTCGCGCTGCCCGTCCGCTGGCCCAACCCCGACGTCTGCCACGGCGCGGCCGGCTCCGGCCTGGCCCAGCTGCACTTCTGGCGGGCCACCGGCGACCCCCGCTTCCTCGACCGGGCGGCGCAGGCCGCCGAAGGGCTCCTGGCGGCAGGGCGGCGCACCCCCGAAGGGCTGTTCTGGCCGGTGCCGGAGGACTTCGGGTCCGCCCTCGCCGGAGCCTGGCACTACGGCTTCGCGCACGGCGTCGCCGGAGTGGGTACCTTCCTGCTGCTCGCCGCCGGGGCGACGGGGGAGGACCGGTTCCGCGCGGCGGCCGTCGAGGCCGGCGCCACCCTCGCCTCCGCAGCGCGCGGGGGAGCGGCCGGCGTGCTGTGGCCCGTGGACCGGGCCCGCCACCTGTCCGACTCCCCGGAGCTCGCCCGCCACTGGTGCAGCGGCTCGTCCGGCGTCGGCACCTTCCTCGTCCGGCTCTGGGCGGCCGGCGACGGCGCCGCCGACGGCCTGCTCGCCCTGGTGGACGGGGCGGCCCGCGCGGTGCGGGCGGGCCGGGTCACCGACTCGCCCGCCACCTGCCACGGACTCGCGGGCAACGCCGAGTTCCTCCTCGACGCCGCCGTGCTCACCGGAGACCCGCGCCACCGCGCCGACGCCGAACTGCTCGTCGAACACCTGGCGGCGCAGGCCGTCCTGCGCGACGGACGCCTCCTGGTGCCCGACGAGAACCGCAGGACCGTGCTCGCCGAGTACGCCACCGGCCTCGCCGGCAGCCTCTCCCTGCTGCTGCGTCTGCGCTTCGGCGGCCCCCGCGCCTGGCTGCCCGAGGGCTGAGACGCCCGCACCCCCCCCAGGACTTCCGTCGGCCGCCGGCCGACGGACGCCGGTCCCGCACGGGCCGGCACCACCCGGAACACGCGAAGGAGAACGCCATGATGGAGCACGACATCGACGCCCTGCAGGTGCTGCCCCAGGAGGTCCGCACCGAGGACGCCCGCGGTGAGGAGCACGCCGCCGCGCTCATCACCGCCTGCCGTTGGCTGACCAGCGGCTGCTGACCCACAGCCGGGAGCGGGACCCCCGACGGGGGGTCCCGTTTGGCGTCCTCACGGCGCTTGCCCGGGCCCCCGGGGCTCGCTCAGGCCCGCCACTCCCAGCGCCGCTCCCCGTCCTCGAAGGTCTCCGTCGGTGCCAGGCCCGCGGCCGCGGCCACCGTCGCCGAGGCGTGGTGGTCCGGGTGGACGTGCGCCAGGAGCACCGGCGTGCCGAGCGAACGCAGCCAGGCGGCCAGCGCGCCCGCCGCCTCCTTGGCGAGCCCCCGGCCCTGCCAGGCGGTGCCGGTCACCCAGGCGATCTCGGCCGCCCCGCCCGTGACCGTCGCCTGGACGGTCCCGACGGCGGCACCCGTGGCCCGCAGCCGCAGCACCCAGTTGCACCAGGCCGTCCCCGGATCCGACGGCCCCGCCAGCATCCTGGCGTAGCGCGCCCGCAGCTCCGGCTCGGACAGCGGGGCGCCCCCGATGAACACGTGCAGCGCCGGATCGGCCAGCGCCTCGGCCATCTCGGGCGCGTGGTCGAGCCGCAGCGGCTCCAGGTCCAGACGCGCGGTGTGCAGGGGGACGACGGTGACGACAGGGATCATGCGACAAGTGTCGCCCGAGGCGTGTCAGACGGGTGAGGCGGGCGCGGCCCACGCGATCCGGCCCACGCGATCCGGTCCGGCGATCCGGTCCGGCGATCCGGTCCGGCGATCCGGTCCGGCGATCCGGTCCGGCGATCCGGTCCGGCGATCCGGTCCGGCGATCCGGACCGACGATCCGGCCCGACCTGACGAATGTTCACATGACGGCTCCGTGAACGGCCCGTCCCGACCCCGGGCCCGCCCCTAGGGTGTGGCCGACCCCGCCCCGAAGCGCCGAGGAGAACCGCCCGTGCCCGCCCGCCGCACCCTCCTGAAGGCGCTCGCCGGCGCCCCCGCCCTGCCCCTGATGGGGAACGCGCCCGCCACGGCCGCCCCCGTGCCCGACCTCGCCCCCGACCTCGCCCCCGGCATCGTGAAGCCGACGCCGCCCGAGTACTTCACCCTCCGCGGCACCAACGCCGAAGCCCGGTACGAGACCTTCGCGGGCACCGGCCCGCTCACCCCCGTCGACCGCTTCTTCGTCCGCAACCACACCTCCACGCCCGTCCTCGACGCCGCCACCTGGAGCCTCACGGTCTGGGGCGACGGACTGCACGGACGCACCCCGGTCCGCTTCGGGTACGGGCAGCTGCGCGACCTGCCCGCCGTCACCCGGACGGCCCTGGTGGAGTGCGCCGGGAACGGCCGCAGCCTCTACACCACCCAGCAGGGCGAGACGGTCGCCGGCACCCCCTGGACCCTCGGCGCGATCGGCGCCGCCCGCTGGCGAGGTGCCCGCCTCTCCGACGTGCTGCGGCTCGCCGGGATCGCCGCCGACGCCGTCGACGTCCAGCCCCGTGGCCTCGACGACCCGTACGTCACCGGCGGCGTCGACCTCGGCCGGGTCCGCCGTCCGCTGCCCGTCGCCAAGGCGCTGGACGACGTCGTCCTCGCGTACGAGATGAACGGCGAGCCCCTCCCGTACGACCACGGCCACCCGGTCCGGCTCATCGTGCCGTCCTGGATCGGCATCGCCTCCATCAAGTGGCTCGGCGACATCCAGGTGTCCCGCACCCCGCTCGCCTCGCCCTGGTCCACCGACTACTACCGGCTGTTCGGCGCAGCCCACCCGCCCGGCGGCAGCGCTCCGCTCACCCGCCAGACCCTCAAGAGCGCCTACGAACTGCCCTTCGGCGCCACCCTGGAGAGCCGCAGGACGCACCGGCTCACCGGCCGCGCCTGGTCCGCCCTCGCACCCGTGGCCCGCGTCGACGTCTCCACCGACGGCGGCGCCCACTGGCGGCCCGCGCGGCTGCTCGACGCGCCCCGCCGGGCCGGCTGGGTCCGCTGGACGGCGCCCTGGCACCCGCACGGCACCGGGCCCGCCACCCTGCTGTCCCGGGTCACCGACGCGGCCGGCAACGTCCAGCCCGAGCGGGCCGTCCCCAACACCCAGGGGTACCTCTTCGACGCGATCGTCCGCCATCCCGTCACCCTCGCCTGAGCCGGAGCGGGCCCTGCCCGGCCCGGGCCGAGCGGCGAGATGACCCGAACCTCCGTATAAAGGGCACTGGGGTGCCGTCGGTGCCGTGCGCGCCCCGGCAGAGTCCCCAGCAGGGCCCGGGAGGTTGGGAAGATGCGGCAGACAGCTCCGGAGGGCCGCGGACCGGTGCGCTACGGACCGCCCGCACCGGAGCCCGGCCTCCCCGTGCTGCCCGGCCTCGCCGCCCTCCTCGCCGCCGCGGCCGGCCGCACCACCCCCGAACCGCCCGGCGGCGGACCGGTCCTGCGCGGGGCCGCCGCCGGCTACTGGTGGCGCCGCGGCCTGCGCACCCACGCCGAGGACGTCGTCGCCGCCCCCGGCGCCCCGCCGCTGCTGCTCGCGCTCATCGCCGCCCACGGCGGCGACCTCCTGCTGCCCCGGCCCTGCCCCGCCTGGTGGACCCCGCAGGCCCGGCTGCTCGGCCGGCCCGCCTACCACGTGCCCACGCCCGCCGAGTGCGGCGGCGTCCCCGATCCGTACGCCCTCCTGGAGACCGTACGGCGGATCCGCGCCGAGGGCGGCAGCCCCCGCCTGCTGTTCCTCTCCGTCGCCGACGACCCCACGGCCACGGTCGCCCCGCCCGAACTCGTCCGCGAGGCCTGCGAGGCGGCCGTCGCCGAGGGCCTGCACATCATCAGCGACGAGACCTGGCGCGACACCGTGCACCGCCCGCAGGAGACGGTGCTGCTCAGCCCCGCCGAGATGTGCCCCGACGACGTGACCGTCCTCAGCGACCTGTCCGGGGCCCTCACGCCCGCCGGCTGGCCCTGCGCCGTCGCCCGCTTCCCGCCCACCGCCGCCACCCGCACCGACCGGTACGCCGACCCCAGGGCCCGCACCCTCGACATCCTCACCGCGCTCGGCGCCCTCGTGGCCGGCCCGGTCGCCCCGGCCGCCGCCCACGCCCTCGACGAACCCGAGGACGTCACCGTACGGGTCCGGACGACGGCCGCCCTGCACGGGCGGATCGCGGCGGCCGCCCACCGCGCCGTCCTCTCCGCCGGGGCCCTCGCCCGGCCCCCGCAGGCCGGCCGCCACCTCTACGCCGACCTGGGCCCGCTGCGCGCCGGGCTCGCCGCCCGCGGGGTCACGGACTCCCTGGAGCTGGAGAACCACCTCACCGAGCGGCTCGGCACCCCCGTCCCCGGCGGCCACCGCTTCGGCGACGAACTCGGCGCGCTGCGCGTCCGGTTCGGCACCGCCGCCTTCCTGGGCGCCACCGAGGAGGAGCGGAGCGAGGCCCTCGGCTCCGCCCGCCCGGAGGAATCACCCCACGTGGCCCGGGCGTTGAGCGCCTTCGGGGCCGCGCTCGACGAGCTGGCCCGCTGACGGAGGTGGACGACGACCCGGATGGCGCGCAGACAGCACGGACGGCGGCACCGAAAGCAACGACGGCACGGACGCCGGCACCGAAGGCCACGGCAACACCGAAGGCGGACGGAAAGACGGAGGTAGCAGCGATGACGGAACAGACCGCCCGGCCGCCCCGGGCCCCGCACCCCGCCGGCACCCCTGACGCCCCCGACGTCCCGCGTCCCGCGCCCGTCCTCCAGCCCCTCGGCCGGGTGCGCCACGACTGGCCGCGCTCCTTCGCCGACCGGCTCACCGCGCCGCTGCCCGGTGTCCGCGCCATGGCCCGGCTCGCCCGCGAGGGTGCCGTCCGCCCCGGGCCCGAGGGGCTGCGGGACATCCCGCTGCTCCCGTTCGCCCCCGGGCCGTTGCCCGAGGCCGGGCCCGGCACCCTCGCCGTCACCTGGGCGGGACACGCCAGCTGGGTGCTGCGGATCGGCGGGCTGACCGTGCTCACCGACCCCGTCTGGTCGCGCCGCATCCTCGGCACCTCGGCGCGGCTCACTCCCGTCGGCGTCCGCTGGGAGGACCTGCCGCGCGTCGACGCCGTCGTCATCAGCCACAACCACTTCGACCACCTCGACGCCCCCACCCTCCGACGCCTCCCGCGCCACACCCCGGTCTTCGTGCCCGCCGGGCTCGGCCGCTGGTTCACCCGCCGCCGGTTCAGCCGCGTCACCGAGCTCGACTGGTGGGAGGCGGCCGAACTCGACGGCGTGCGCTTCGAGTGCGTCCCGGCGCACCACTGGTCCAAGCGCACCCTCCTGGACACCTGCCGCTCCCTGTGGGGCGGCTGGGTGATCGGCGACCGGGAGGGGCGGCGGGTCTACTTCGCCGGGGACACCGGCTACGGCCACTGGTTCGCCGAGATCGGCCGGCGCCACCCCGGCATCGACCTCGCGCTGCTCCCGATCGGCGCGTACGACCCGCGCTGGTGGCTCAGCGACGTCCACACCGACCCGGAGGAGGCCGTGCGGGCCTTCCAGGACCTCGGTGCGCGGCGGATGGCGCCCATGCACTGGGCGACCTTCGTGCTCTCCTCCGAGCCCGTCCTCGAACCGCTCACCCGCGTGCGGGCCGCCTGGGAGCGCGCCGGGCTGCCCCGCGAGGACCTGTGGGACCTCGCGGTCGGAGCCTCACGGGCGGTCAGCCCTTAGGGTTTCCGCCGGGCTGCTCCGCCGTCCGCCCCCGCAGCCGCCGCCACAGCGAGGGTGCCGCGCCGAGCAGCACCGTCAGACCGACCGCCGCCACCACGCCCTGCCACGGCTCGGGGAAGAGCGAGCCGCCCAGGATGCCGATGAGCTGGTACGTCGCCGCCCAGGCCAGGCACGCGGGCAGGTCACCGCGGGCGAAGCGGCGCAGCGGCATCCCGGCGAGCAGACAGGCCAGCATCACCGGGATCCGTCCCGCCGGCACCAGCCGGGAGAGCACCAGCACCGGCACCTGATGGGTCTCCAGGCGCTTCTGGGCCTGGGCGAGCCGCTCCGGGGTGACCCGGCCGCGCAGCGCCGCCAGCCAGCGCGAGCCGTTGCGGGAGCGGACCCCCCGCTGTCCGAGCCAGTACAGGGCCAGGTCGCCCAGGAACGCCGCGGAGGCCGACACCACGAAGACGTAGAGCAGGGCCAGCGGCGCCGTCTGGTGGAAGGCCACCACCGCGGCCGAGCTGACGATCGCCCCGGTCGGCACCACCGGCACCAGCGCGCCGAGCGCCACGAGCAGGAACAGCGAGGGATAGCCGACGGCCTGCTGCGTCGACTCCGGCGGCAGCTCGCGCACCGCCGTCACGATCCGGTCGATCACCGGGCGACCTCCGGCCGCACCCGCTCGCCGTGGCCGAGGAGGTGCACCGCGACCTTGGGCGCCAGCCGGGCCGCGTGCCGGACGAACTCGTCGCCCGGGGCGTGGAACTCGTGGGGCCGGATCGCGTCCATGCCGATCGGCCAGTACGTGCCGTAGTGCACCGGCACCGCGGCGGCGGGCGAGAGCGCGGCGAGCGCCTGCGCGGCCCGGCCCGCGTCGAGGTGCCCGTGGCCGAGGTACGGCCCCCAGCCGCCGACCGGCAGGAGCGCCACGTCCACGGGGCCGACGGCCTCCGCCATGGCGTCGAACAGGCCGGTGTCACCGGCGAAGTAGGTCCGCGCCTCGCCCTCCACCACGTAGCCGAGCGCGGGGGAGCGGTGCGGTCCGACCGGCAGTCGCCGCCCGTCGTGCAGCGCGGGGACGGCCCGTACGGTCACGCCCTCGACGCCGACCTCGTCGCCGGGCGTGACCTCGGTGAGCCGCAGGCCCAGCCCGTCGAGCCGCCGCAGCGCCGGTACGGCCCGCGGCGCGCCGGCCGGGACGATCACCCGGGTGCCGGGGGCGAGCCGGGCCAGCGAGGGCAGGTGGAGGTGGTCGGCGTGCAGATGCGAGACGAGCACGGCCTCGGCGCGGGCCGCCTCGGGCGGGGGCAGCTCGCCGCGGCGGCGGCGCAGGTGCGCGAGCCGCCGGGTGAACAGCGGGTCCGTCAGGAAGCGGACCCCGGAGTCCTCGACCGTGCATGTGGCATGACCCCACCAGGTGACCTCCACCGGCACGCCGCCCTTCCTCGTCCGTTCCGCCCGTCGTCCCGGCCTGTCCGCGACCCCTTCCGTAACGAGGGTAAATGTCCGGTGCCGTCGGTGTGGCCGGTCTTCGACGGAGCACCCGCAGGCGGTACGCGGAAGATCTCCTCGGGTGTCCGGCGACGCAGTAGGGTCGCCCCATGAACGACGTTCGGGTGGCGGCGATCGCCAGCCTCACCCCGCTCGAAGAGCTCGACGAAGATCCCTTCCTGGTCGACACCCGCAGCCAGCACGCCATGTGCGTCCGCTGGGCCGTGGACAAGGGGTACGTGGTGGCGAGGCGGCTGCTGTTCTACGGCATCCGGCCGGACCACGAGGCCCTGTGGGCTGACGTCGACGCGGGGGTCGTGGACCTGTTCGTCGCCCCGAACGAGCGTGTCCTGGCCCGCGCGCTGACGGACGTGCCGGAGTTCCTCGCCGAGTGCGAGCGGCGCGGGGTGCGGCTGGAGACCGCGGGACTCGACGAACCCGCGTACGACGCGCCGATGAAGGCCGGGGTGCACCGGCGCATGTCCATGCCCACCGCCGGGTACGACGGCTGCTGAGAGCGCCCGGACCCACCCGCCTTTTCCCCGGCCGACCTGCGCGCGGTGGCCGTTGTGCCACGCTTGGGGCAGGAAACGGGTGAAAGGTGAACCAGGCGTGGGTGAACGGCGAGGGCGTCCCACCGGCCGCTGGCGGAGCACGGGCCGGGCCGCGATGCGGGTGATCACGGTCTGGGTGGTCTCCACCCTCACCCTGCTGGTCCTCGCCGGCGTCCTGCCCGACTTCCAGCTCCAGTCCCGCGACGGCGACAGCCTCACCACGATCGCGTTCACCGCCGCCCTGGGCGCGGGGGCCTTCGGTCTGCTCAGCGCCCTCGTGTGGCCGCTGATCGTGCGCGCGCTGCTGCTCGTACCGGCTCTGGTGCTCGGCCTGTTGGTGTTCTTCCTCAACGGCTCGCTGCTGCTCGTCGCGCTCTGGCTCACCCCCGACGGGCGCGGCACCGCGGCCCCGCAGACCGCCGTCCTGGTGGCCGCCGTGATGTCCGCGGTCGCCTCGGCCACCGCCACCTCCCTCGCCGTGCGCGACGACGAGGCGTACCGGCGGCGCCTCTACCGGCTCGCCGACCGCCGGCGCCCCCGCCTCGCGCGCGGCCCGGAACCCGCCCCCGGCACGGTCATCCTGCAACTCGACGGCGTCGGCCACCGGGTGCTCCGCGACGCCGTCGACGACGGCCTGATGCCCACCGTCGCCGACTGGCTCGCCACCACCCACCGCCTCACCGACTGGCGCACCGACTGGTCCAGCCAGACCGGCGCCAGCCAGCTCGGCATCCTGCACGGCTCCAACGAGGACGTGCCGGCCTTCCGGTGGTACGAGAAGGACACCGGCCGGCTCATGGTCTCCAACCGCCCCGCCGGCGCCGTCGAACTCCAGCGCCGCGCCGTCGAGCGCACCGGCGACGGCGGACTGCTCACCTTCGACGGCGCCTCCCGCGGCAACCTCTTCAGCGGCGGCGCCGACCAGCTCGCCCTGGTCCTGTCGATGGCCGCCCGCCGGGGCCGCCGCAACCGTTCGCGGTCCGGCTACTTCGCGTACTTCTCCGACCCCGCCAACGCGGTCCGCACCGCCGGCTCCTTCGTCACCGAGACGCTGCGCGAGGTGGCCCAGTCGACCCGGGCGCGGCTGCGCCGCGAGACGCCCCGGGTCTCCCGTGGCGGCCTCTACCCCCTCGTCCGGGCCTTCGCCACGGTCATCGAGCGGGACGTGGTGGTCGCCGCGGTGATGGGCGACATGCTCGCCGGCCGGACCGCCGTCTACGCCGATCTGGTCGCCTACGACGAGGTCGCCCACCACTCCGGGCCACAGGGCCACGACACCGACCAGGTGCTGCGGCGGCTCGACCGCTCGCTCGCCCTGATCGCCCAGGTCGCCGAGCACGCGCCCCGCCCGTACCGGATCGTGCTGCTCTCCGATCACGGCCAGAGCCCGGGGAAGACCTTCGAGGACGCGTACGGGCTGGCCCTGCGCGACCTCGTCCGGGCGGGCTGCGGGCTGCCGGTGCCGCGGCGGGTGCGGCGCATCCGCCGGGGGCACCCCCAGGCGGAGTCCGGGGGAGGCTCGGAGGCCAGGGACGCGGCCCGCGACGCACTGCGCGGCGCGCTGCACCGGACCGTCGACGAGACGGCCGAGCAGGGCAGGGAAGGGGCGGAGGCGGCCGCGGTGGCGGCGGCCCGGGCGCCCGAGCCGCTGGTGCTGGCCTCCGGCAACCTCGGCCTGGTCTCCTTCCCGGGCGTGCCGCACCGGATGACCCGCGAGGAGATCGACCGGCTCCACCCCGCGCTCCTGCGCACCCTCGCCCACCACCCGGGCATCGGCTTCCTGCTGGTGGCGAGCGAGGAGCACGGCTCGGTGGTGCTGGGCCGCGACGGGGTCGAGGTGCCGGTCGCGGAGCTGACCGACGACGGGCCGCTCGCCGTCTTCGGCCCGGGCGCGGCGGACGCGGTGCGGCGCACCGACGGTTTCCCGCACGTCGCCGACATCATGGTCAACTCGATGTACGACCCGGCGACGGGCACCGTGCACGCCTTCGAGGAGCAGATCGGCTCCCACGGGGGCCTCGGCGGCGAGCAGGGGCGTCCGTTCCTCCTCTGGCCGCGCGAGCTGACGGAGCCGCCCGCCGGGATCGTGGGGGCGGAGCAGGTGCACCGGGTGCTGCGGGGCTGGCTGCGGGAGAACGAGGGGCCGCAGGTGCCGCTGGAGATTTCACCGTCCAGCAGCGATGCGGAAGCATTTCTTCCGGTCGTGGACCCGGCCGTACAGGACAAAAGCGGCTGATTTGGAGCGCCGTCTCAGCAGGCGGACGATGGGTGCGTTTGTACGACGAGAGGCGCACCACCCCCCATGAGCACGGCCACCCTTGAGACCCACCGCCGCACCCCCGACGAGGAGCCGCAGCCCGAGCACCGGCCGGACGGGGAAGCGACCGGGAAGCACGCCCGCGGCTTCGGCCTCCCCGTCGCCACCGCCCTCGTCGTCGGCAACATCATCGGCGGCGGCATCTTCCTCCTCCCCGCCTCCGTCGCCCCCTACGGCACCATCAGCCTGGTCGCCTTCGGCATCCTCACCCTCGGCGCGCTCTCCCTCGCCCTGGTCTTCGGCCGGCTCGCCCACCGGCACCCGCAGACCGGCGGCCCGTACGTCTACGCCCGCGCCGCGTTCGGCGACTTCGCCGGCTTCCTCGCCGCCTGGTCGTACTGGATCACCACCTGGGTCTCCAACGCCGCGCTCGCCGTCGCCGCCGTCGGCTACCTCGACGTGCTCGTCCCGATCCACGAGTCCACGGCCGCCACCATCGGCGCCGCCCTGCTCGTCCAGTGGCTGCCCGCGCTCGCCAACCTGGCCGGCACCCGCTACGTCGGTGCCGTCCAGCTGGTCGCGACGGTGCTCAAGTTCGTCCCGCTGCTGCTGGTCGCCGTCGGCGGACTGTTCTTCTTCGACAGCGCCAACCTCGGCCCCTTCCGGGCCGGCGACACGAGCGCGCTCGGCGCGGTCTCCGCGTCCGCCGCGATCCTGCTCTTCAGCTACCTCGGCGTCGAGTCCGCAGCCGTCAGCGCAGGCGAGGTCCGCGACCCGCGCCGCAACGTCGGCCGCGCCACCGTCCTCGGCACCCTCGGCGCCGCCGCGCTCTACCTGCTCGGCACCCTCGCCGTCTTCGGCACCGTCGCCCACGACAAGCTGATCACCTCCACCGCGCCCTTCTCCGAGGCCGTCGACGTCATGTTCGGCGGCTCCTGGGGCGGCGCCGCCGTCGCCTGCATGGCACTGGTCTCGATGGTCGGCGCGCTCAACGGCTGGACCCTGCTGAGCGCCCAGGCGCCCTACGCCGCCGCCCGCGACGGCCTCTTCCCGAAGGCCTTCACCGTCAAGCGGCGCGGCGTCCCCACGGTCGGCGTCCTCGTGACCGTCGTCCTCGCCTCGCTCCTGACCGTCTACAACTACACGGCCGGCACCCAGGGCGTGTTCGAGATGCTGGTGCTCGTCACCACGTTCACCGCCACCGTCCCCTACCTGCTCTCCACGGCCGCCCAGGTCTACTTCCTGCTCTCCGGACAGGGCGAGAAGGTCTCGCCGGCCCGCCTCGCCCGCGACGCCGTCCTCGCCGTCGCCGCCTTCGGCTTCTCCCTCTGGCTCGTCGCGGGCTCCGGCTACGCGGCGGTCTACCAGGGCGTCCTCTTCCTCTTCGCGGGCGTCCTCGTCTACGCGGCGATGGCGGCGCGCAGGACGCGCGCTTCGGCGGCCGGGCGCGCCGAGGACTGACCACCGGGGACCGACCGCGCCGGGGCGCCGCCGTGCCGCGGCGCGTGCGCCACCGCGCTCCGGCGCGCGCGCCCGCCGGTGCGGTGAATTCCGGTCCCGGCACGTAGGCCGCACGGGCGGTTGTGGCGTACGGGGCGGCTCGGGGCCGCCCCTACGGGGCAGGACGGATCTCCATGAGGTCCCTCCCCGCGCGCCCCGGCGTCCCCGCCGTGCGGGCCCGGCGGTTCGCCGTCGCGGTGCTGCTCGTGCTCGCCGCGCTGCTCGGCACCGGGGGAGCCCTCGCCGGGACGCCCGGCGCGGAACCGCGCGCCGTCGGCGCGGCGGCCGACCCCGCGCCCGAGGTCCACGACCTCGCCGAGACCGACGCGACCACCCCCGGACGAGGAGCGCGGCGCCCGGCGCCGCCCCGCGGCGTGCGCACGACCGCGCCCGCCGCCGCTCCCGCTCCCGCTCCCGCGCCCGTACCGCCGCCGTGCGGCGACGCGCCCCGGTCGGCGGTGATGCGGTGCTGAGAGGCCCGGCCTCCCCAGCACCCCCTCACCCCACCGCAAGGAGCTTCGTCATGCCCGTGGACCCCTTCGCCGTGCTCAACGCGCTGCTGCGCGCCGAGGCGGCCCGTCAGGAACGCTCCGGCCACCCCGCGACAACGGAACACGAACCGGAACGGACCCCCCTCCGTGCCGCCCCCGGACCGGCCGCCGAACCGGAACCGACGGCTGACTGACCCCCGGCCGGGCCCGGGACCCGCCGCGGGCGGGCCGTCCCACGCGGCCCGCTCACGGCACGATCCCGCTCGCCCGCCGGGCGCTCCCGGCCGCCCGCTACCCGGCGGCCGCCGCCCGCGCCCGGTGGTCGTGCGCCGTCACCAGGGCCGTCACCGCGGCCGCCAGCAGCGCCATGGCGAGCAGTGCCGGGACCAGGGCCACCAGCGGGCCAGCCGCCAGGCAGCACACGCCGCCCACGAGGAGGGCGGTCGGGCGCGGGCCCGAGCAGCGCAGCACGATCGCCGCCGCGCCGAGCAGCAGCCGCGGCGGCCCGTCGTACGCGCAGCCCATGAGCAGCAGCACGAACGGCGGCGCCACCGACAGCAGGGCCGTGCGCCGCAGGGTGGCCCGCAGCGCCGTGTCACCGGGGCTGGACACCCAGTACGAGACGAGGTGCAGCGTCCGCACCAGGCCGTAGCAGACGACGAACACCACCGGCGCGGGCAGTCCGCCCGGCGCGTCCGCGAACACCTCCGGGACCGCGAGCGACACCACGAACACCACGGTCATCACGGTGACGAGCACCGCGAACAGGGCGCCGGAGTCCGCCCGTACGACATTGCCCAGCCAGGCGAAGGCACACCAGCACCACCACAGCAGCGCCAGCACCGTCATCGCGCCGACCACCCGCACCGGGGACGGATGGGCCGCCATCAACGCGGTCACCTGGGTGATCGCGTAGACGAAGACCAG
Source organism: Streptomyces sp. NBC_01268 (assembly GCF_036240795.1). Classification (NCBI taxonomy): domain Bacteria; kingdom Bacillati; phylum Actinomycetota; class Actinomycetes; order Kitasatosporales; family Streptomycetaceae; genus Streptomyces; species Streptomyces sp. NBC_01268. The sequence continues at coordinate 6,859,173 of NZ_CP108454.1, forward strand.
ATCGAAGAAGAGCTCGGCGGGCGTCACCTTGTGATCGCCCCCGGCCGCGACCATCCGCGCCCGTTCCCTGCCAGCCACCGCATCCCCCTTGCGCAGCGCACACTTTCGGCCATCCAGGCGCGCACCCTACAACGCCCGCACGGCACCCGGACCACGCCCCGGCATTACCTCCCGCGTAATCGACCCCCGCCGCCCGCCCCGGCATCCTCGTGAGCACCGGGTCCCGGGCGGCGCACTCCGCCCGGGCACCGGCCCCGATCCCGTAGAAACAGCCTTCCAGGAGGGTGATCCGCCATGTCCCAGGCCCTGCTCGCCGGTCTCTCCCGCACCACTCAGCCGCGGTCCATGGTGCGCCGGTTCCTCGCGCTCGACGCCGTCGTCACCGGCGGCAACGGGCTCGCCTACGCGGCCGCCTCCGGCCCCCTGGGCGAGCTCCTCGGAGTGGGCCGCGGCCTGCTGCTCGGACTCGGCGTCTTCCTCACCGTCTTCGCGGCCGGGGTGGCCTGGCTGGCGAGCCGGCCGCAGCCGCCGGTCCTCGGCGTCAAGGCCGTCGTCGACGCCAACCTGCTGTGGGCGGTGCTCAGCGTCGTCGCGCTCGTCGCCTGGCTGGAGCCCAGCACCGCGGGCGCCGTCTGGACGCTGCTCCAGGCGGGCACCGTCGCCGGCTTCGCCGCCCTCCAGTGGGGCGCGCTGCGGGCGACCGCTACGCCGTGAGCGACTGGAGGTACGCGACCGTCTCCGGGTCGGCCGGCAGGAAGGTCTCGATGGCCAGCTCGGCGACGGTCACGTCCAGCGGTGTGTTGAACGTCGAGATCGACGACACGAACGACAGCACCCGCCCGTCGTGCTCGATCCGCAGCGGCAACGCGAAGGAGGGGTACGGCTCCGGGTCCTCCCGGTCCGCCGGATCCCCGGCCCCCTCCGGCAGCGGATAGGCCGCCACCTCCTCGTACAGCGCCCGCAGCGACTCCGAACGGACGAGCCCGATCTGACGCTCCATCTGGGCGAGCAGGTGCCCCCGCCACTCCCGCAGATTGCGGATGCGCGGCGCCAGGCCCTCCGGGTGAAGGGTGATCCGCATGGCGTTCAGCGGCGGGGTCAGCAGGTGCTCCGGCAGTCCCGCCAGCAGCATCCCGATGCCCTGATTGGCCGCCACCACCGTGTACGAGCCGTCCACGACCAGGGCCGGGTAGGGCTCGTAGCCCTGGAGCAGCCGCTCGATGCCGTCGCGCAGCGCCTCCAGGAACGGCGCGTCCAGCGTCGACTCGGTGAACCGCGGAGCGTAACCGGCCGCCAGCAGGAGGGCGTTGCGCTCGCGCACCGGCACCTCCAGGTGCTCGGCCAGCCGCAGGACCATCTCCTCGCTCGGCCGCGAACGGCCCGTCTCGACGAAGGAGATGTGCCGCGCGGACGAGTCCGCCCGCAGGGCCAGCTCCAGCTGGCTCAGCCGCCGCAGCTCGCGCCAGCCGCGCAGCAGCGGCCCCACACCCGTGTCGGTCGCGACAGTTGTCATGGCCAGACGGTATCCCAGAGGGGTACTCGGGTACCTTCTCCCCGGTGACCACCCGGTCACCTCAGGACCCGACCGGAGGGAGCAGCACGTGCCCACACAGCCGCTGTCGCAGAAGGAGATCGAGGACCGCCTGCGGGAGCTCCCCGGCTGGTCCCTCGACGGTGACCGGATCACCCGCACCTACCGGCTCGCCGACCACTTCGCCGCGACCGCCCTCGTCGTCCACGTCGCCTCGATCCAGCAGGAGCTGGACCACCACAGCGATCTGACGCTCGGTTACAACAGCGTCGTCCTGTCCGTGAACACCCACACGGCCGGCGGCGTCACCGACAAGGACTTCGCGCTCGCCGACCGCGTCGAGGCCGTGGCACCCGGACACGGCGCGAACTGACCCCCGCGTCATCTCCCCCGTACGATCACCGCATGGGGGAGACCATGCTCGACTACGAGACCGAGGCCGCGCGCTACGACGAGACCCGCGGCGGGGTGCCCAGGGCGGAAGCCGCCGCGGCCGCCGTGCTGCGGCTCCTTCCGCCCGGCACCCGCACCCTCGTCGACGTCGCCTGCGGCACCGGCCTCGTCACCGAACGCCTCGCCCGGACCGGCCTCACCGGCCCCGCCGTCTACGGGATCGACGCCGCGCACGCCATGCTGCGCGCCGCCGCCGGACGCCTTCCCGGCCGTGCCGTGCGGGCCGACGCCCGCCGCCTCCCGCTGGCGGACGCCTCCGTCGACGCGGTCAGCGCGATCTGGCTGCTGCACCTCGTCCCCTTCGCCGGGGCGATCGTCGCCGAGGCCGCCCGGGTGCTGCGTCCCGGCGGCGTCCTCGTCGCCACCGTCGACAAGGACGCCGCCCACGACGTCGGCAGCGACATCGACGCCCTGCTGCGCCCGCACCGCGCCCCCGACGGCGGCTCCGACCGGTCCGGCCTCGTCACCGCCCACGCCGCCGCCCACGGCCTCACCCCCGCACCCGGCACGACCTTCACCGGCCACGGCCAGGGCGCCACCCCGCGCGGCACCGCCGAGAAGCTGCGCAGCGGCTACTACGCCTCCTGGTTCCACGGCACCCCCGTGACCGTGGACCGGTTGACGAGCGCCCTCGGCGCCCTGCCGGACCAGGACCGCCCCCGCGACGACCCCGCGTACCGACTGGCCCTGTTCGTGAAGCGCGACACGAGCCCCGGGCCCGCCCCCGACGTCAGGCGCGGCTGAACTCCATCACCCAGTTCACCACCCACTCCCCGGAACCGGCGGGCGCGAAGGCCTGCTCCCAGCGGGCCGTCCCCTCCGCGATGTCCGACCAGCGGAACCGCACCCGCACCGGCTGGCCCCGGTAGCTGTCGTCGCCCAGGAACTCGCCCGTGCCGTCCTCGGCGAACCGGCCCCTGACCGGCGGACACAGCGCGCCCGTACGGCTGTCGGACCAGTTCAGCGTCCACTCGCCGGTCTCCGGCTCGTACAGGCGCAGGGTGAGCCCGCGGAAGTCCTCCGTCGGGAAGACGATCTCGTCCACGTGCGCCCGGCCGTCCCAGAACAGCCGGCCCGTCGTGTGGCCGTCGAACTCCGCCCAGCCGCTGTCCGGGTCCAGGAAGTCGGCGAGCCGGCGGTTGCGCACGGCCCACCGCCCGTCGAGGAAGTCGAAGCCCCGCCCGCTCACGCGCCCGCCCCCGTCGTGCCGGAGGCCGGCACGTCCGCGAGGTAGCCCGCCAGGTCCGGGCGGTCCGGGACCAGCATGTGCCGCACCCAGGCGTCCCGTTCGTGGCCGAGCGGCGCCAGCTCCCACACGCAGCCGATCCAGTTCCGCGCGCCCGGGGCCATCCGGACGAAGTGCGCCGGATCCGTGTCGGGGCAGTCCAGGGCCGGCTGGCCCGCCGCCGCGCCGCCGAAGTGGAGCACGTTGTCCCACACCCAGCTGTACGCGTTCAGGTACGCGCCCGTGTCGCCGCCCCGGTGCAGCACCACGAAGGCCGCCGCGGGGGTGCCGTCCGGCTCCGGCAGGAGCTCGGGCAGCAGCGCGTACGCCGCCTTCTCCACCTCCGGCTCGATGCCGGCCGGGTCGGCGGTGACGTGGTAGCGCTTGACGTGCCGGCCGGCGATCTCCACCGGCTCCAGGACGAAGAGGTTCTTCTCTGCGAAAGCCATGGCTGGACTCTAGGAACCCTTCACTGACACCTTGTGTCAGTGAAGTCCAGCCGACTCCTGTCCATCCTGCTGCTCCTCCAGACCCGGGGCACGATGACCGCCGCCCGGCTCGCCGAGGAGCTGGAGGTCTCGGTCCGGACCGTCTACCGGGACGTCGAGGCGCTGCACGCCGCCGGGGTGCCGCTGTACGGGGACGCCGGGCACCGCGGCGGCTACCGGCTGCTCGCCGGACACCGCTCCCGCCTCACCGACCTGTACGCGCGCGAGGCCGAGGCCCTCGTCCTCGCCGGACTGCCCGTCGCCGCCGACGAACTCGGCCTCGGCGGGCACTTCGCGGACGCCCAGCTCAAGCTGCGCGCCGCCCTCCCCGTTCCGCTGCGGGAGCACGTCGACCGGCTGCGGACCCGCTTCCACATCGACGCCCCCGGCTGGTACGCGGAGGAGACCGAGGTCCCCTTCCTCGCCCAGGTGGCCGAGGCCGTGCGCACCGGGCGGGTGCTCGCGGTCCGCTACAGCCGCTGGAAGGAGCCGACCGAGGTCGACCGCAGGCTCGAACCGTACGGACTCGTCCTGAAGGCCGGCCGCTGGTACCTGGTCGCCGGGCCCGGACCGCGCACCTACCGGGTCGACCAGATCCTCGACCTCACCATCACCGAGGAGGAGGCCCGCATCCCCGAGGGCTTCGACCTGCCCGCCCACTGGCGGGCGAGCCAGGCCGACTTCCACGCCCGGCTGCACCAGGGCGACGCCCTCGTCCGGATCTCCCCGCACGGCGCCGCCCGGCTCACCGGCGCCGCCGCCCGGGCCCTCGCCGAGAACGGCACCCCGGAGCCCGACGGCTGGACCCGGGCCACCCTGCCCGTGGAATCCCCCGAGCACGCCCACGGCTTCCTCCTCGGCCTGGGTGAGGAGGTCGAGGTCCTCGCCCCCGAGGACCTCCGCGAGCGCATCGCCGCGACGGTGCGGACGCTGGCCGAGCGATACGGGTGAGGCGGGGGCCGACGCCACGGGCGCCGCGCACGGCGACCCGCCCGGCGGCCCGCACGGCGACCCGCACGGCGACCCGCCCGGCGTCACGCCCGGACGTCCGCCCGTGTCCGTGCGCCGGCGCCGAACGCCCGCTCCGCGTACGCGGAGAAGTCGCGCGGCTCCCGGCCCAGGACCCGCTTCACCCCGTCCGTCACCGACGCGTTGTGCCCGTCGAGCAGCATCGCGAACAGCCCGGCCAGCCAGACCGCCTCCGGCTCCGGGAGCCCGAACTCGCCCAGCATGCCCGCGAACTCGGGCTCGCTCATCGGCACGTACACGACCTCGTGGCCGGCCGCCCGGGACACCTCCGCCGCCACCTCGGCGAAGGTCAGCAGCCGCGGACCCGTCACCTCGTGCACCAGGCCCGCGTGCCCGTCCTGGACCAGCGTCGCCACGATCACGTCCGCGAGGTCGTCCGCGTCGATGAACGGCTCGGCCGTGTCGCCCGCCGGGAAGGGGAGCGTGCCGGCCGCGACGCCCTCCGCGAGCAGCCCTTCGTCGAAGTTCTGCGCGAAGAACGAGGCCCGGACCACCGTGAGTTCGACCCCGGTCGCGCGCAGCGCCTCCTCCGCCGCGACGGCCTCCGGCTCGCCCCGCCCGGACAGCAGCGTCACCCGCCGCACCCCGTGCGCGACGGCCAGCTCGCCGAAGGCCCGCACCGCCTCCACCGCGCCGGGCGCGGCGAGGTCGGGGTAGTAGTTGACGTACGCGGCGTCCGCGCCGTCCAGGGCCGGGCCCCACGTGGCCGCGTCCTCCCAGTCGAAGCGGGTGGTGCCCGCCCGCGATCCCGCCCGTACCCGCGCGCCGTGCTCGGCCAGTCCCTCGGCGACCCGGCGGCCGGTCTTCCCGGTGGCGGCGGTCACGAGGACCGTCGACGCCGTGGTGAGGTCCGTGCCGCCCGTGCCGCTCGTCGCGTCCGCCGTGTGCCGCGTGTTCGTCGGGTCCGCCGTGTCCGTCGTGTTCTTCGTCGTGTTCGTCATGGCTCCACCTTCGCGGCCCGGCCGCCGCGTTCCCATGCTCCACCGGCTCACCCGCATACGCCTCCGTCTACGCTTGCCGCCATGGACGCACTCGCCGGCCTGCTCGACGGGCCGAGGGCCCAAGGCGCCTTCATCCTGCGGATGGTCATGGACCCGCCCTGGTCCGTACGGATCGAGGACCGGGCCCCGCTCTGCCTGATGTGCGTCACCAACGGCGAGGCCTGGATCGTGCCCGAGCGCGGCGCGCCGGTGCTGCTGCGCCCCGGTGACATCGCCATCGCCCGCGGCCCCGCGCCGTACACCGTCGCCCACGCCCCCGACGCGCCGCCGTCCGCCGTCGTCGGGCCCGGCGGCCGGTGCACCACCCTGCGCGGCGAACCGCTCGCCGAGGCGATGAACCTGGGCGTACGGACCTGGGGCAACGCCCCCGACGGCGGCACCAGCGTCCTCGTCGGCACCTACCTGCTGGCCGGCGAGGTCAGCCGTCGGCTCATGGACGCGCTGCCCGGGCTGCTCCATCTGCCGGCCGAGGTGTGGGACTGCCCGCTCATGCCGTTCCTGGAGGACGAGATCTCCCGCGACGAGCCCGGACAGAGCGTCGTCCTCGACCGGGTGCTCGACCTGCTCCTGATCGCCGCCGTGCGGGCCTGGTTCTCCCGGCCCGGCGGCGAGGCGCCGGCCTGGTACCGGGCGATGGGCGACCCCGTGGTGGGGCGCGCGCTGCGGCTGCTGCAGAACGACCCGGCCCACCCGTGGACCGTCGCCGCGCTCGCCGAGAAGGCCGGCGTCTCCCGGGCCGCGCTCGCCCGGCGCTTCGCCGAGCTGGTGGGGGAGCCCCCGATGGCGTACCTCACCGGCTGGCGGATCGCGCGCGCCGCCGACCTGCTGCGGCAGACCGACGCCACCGTCGAGTCCGTCGCCCGCCAGGTCGGCTACAGCAGCGCGTTCGCGCTGAGCGCCGCCTTCAAGCGGGTCCGCGGCGTGAGCCCGCAGGAGCACCGCGGCGCACGGGGCTGAGCCCGGCGGCGGACCGCGGCGACCCGGCGGTTGCCGGAACGGCAAGTTTCCTCGCGCTTCCGGCAGGCGCGGCGCACGCTGTCCGCATGAGCGAAAACGACCTCCACGACGGACACGGGCAGGACCAGGGCACGGCTCACGGCCACGGGCAGGGCCACGGCCACGGGCACGGAGACGCCCACGGCGAGGGCGAAGGCCACGGCCACGGCAAGGGCGCCGGCCACCACCACGACCACACCCACCTCGACTGGGCCGAGCTCGCGCCGCTCCTCACCGCACAGGCCGAGACCGCGAGCCCCCTCTACACGGAGGCCGCCGCCTGGCTGGCCGCCCTCGCCCCCGCCTCGCGGGTCCGCAGGGTCCTGGACTTCGGCAGCGGGCCCGGTGTCGTCACCGCGCTGCTCGCCGAGGCCTTTCCGGAGGCGGAGGTCGTCGCCGTCGACGCGACCCCCGAACTCCTCGCCCTCGCCCAGGAGCGCGCCGAGGCCCGCGGGCTCGGCGACCGGGTCACCACCCTGCGCGCCGAACTCCCGGCGGACTTCGACGCCCTGGGCACCGCCGACCTGATCTGGGCCAGCCACTCCCTGCACCACATCGGCGACCAGCAGGCCGCGCTCACCTCGTTCGCCAAGGTGCTGAACCCCGGCGGGATCATCGCCCTCGCCGAGGGCGGGCTGCCGGCCCGGCACCTGCCGTGGAACGCCGGCGTCGGGCGCCCGGGCCTGGAGGCCCGGATCGACGCGGCCGCCGCCGACTGGTTCGGCGAGATGCGGGCCTCGCTGCCCGACGCCAAGGAGGAGATCGACGACTGGAACGCGCTGCTCACCGGCGCCGGGCTCACCCCGAGCGGCACCCGCAGCTTCCTGTCCGACGTACCGGCGCCGCTGCCGGCGGAGGTACGGGGACAGATCGTCGCCCACTACGAGCGGCAGCGCGGCGGCCTGGTCGAGAGCCTCGCGGCCGACGACCGCGCGGCCCTCGACCGGCTGCTCGACCCGGCCGACCCGCTCTCCCTGCACCGGCGCCCCGACCTGTTCCTGCTCACCGCCCGTACGGTCCACACGGCGCGCAAGGACGGCTGAGGCCGGGGCTCAGGACACCGGCTCCAGGCGCCACCACTGCGCCGGGGAGTCGGTGTCCTCCCACTGCCGCACGTCGCCGCCGTCCTCCGGCGAGCCGTCCGCCACCTCCAGGAGCAGTCCGCTGACGAAGCTGACCAGCGCGACCGTGCCGGGCGACTGGAGGTCCTCCTCGATGGTCCACTCCTGGGCCCCGAAGTTGTTCGGCTTCCACTGCTGGATCGCCGCGCCGTTCTCGGTCGAGGCGCCCTTCACGTCGAGGCGCTTGCCGCCCGCGACGTTCACCAGGTGATAGAGGCCGCCGCCGTTCGGGACCGGCGCTATGTGCCACTGCTGGCCCGGCGTGCCCCGGTCCACGGCCTGGCGCACCGGGGCCCCGCTGCGCGTGGACCCCTCGTACACCTCCAGAAGGAGCCCGCTGGCCACGTTCCGTACCCGGTAGACCCCCTCCGCGACCTGCATGGATCAGGCTCCGACGTGGAACTCGGCCGGGTCCGGGCCGAGACGGCGGCCCTCGTCGAGGGCGGCGAGGCCCGCGAGGTCCTCGGCGTCCAGCGTGAAGTCGAAGACGGCGATGTTCTCGCGGATGCGGGACGGGGTCACCGACTTGGGGATGACCACGTTGCCGAGCTGGACGTGCCAGCGCAGCACCACCTGGGCCGGGGTGCGGGCGTGCTTGCGGGCGATGGCCACGATCGCGGGGACGTCGAGCAGCCCGCGGCCCTGGCCCAGCGGCGACCACGCCTCGGTCACGATGCCGTGCCGCTCGTGCGCGGCGCGCGAGGCGGCCTGCTGGAGCTGCGGGTGCAGCTCGATCTGGTTGACCGCGGGCACCACCGAGGTCTCGCCGATCAGGCGCTCCAGGTGCTCGGGCAGGAAGTTCGACACGCCGATGGCCCGGGCGCGCCCGTCGGCCAGGATCTTCTCGAAGGCGCGGTACGTGTCGACGTACGCGCCCTTGTTCGGCACCGGCCAGTGGATCAGGTACAGGTCGACGTACTCCAGGCCCAGCTTGCCGAGGGAGTCGTCGAAGGCACGCAGGGTCGACTCGTAACCCTGGTCGCTGTTCCACAGCTTGGTGGTGACGAAGAGCTCCTCGCGGGGGAGGCCCGAGGCGGCGACGGCCTTGCCGGTGCCGGTCTCGTTGCCGTAGACCGCGGCAGTGTCGATGGAGCGGTAGCCCGCCTCCAGGGCCGTGCCGACGGCCTGCTCGGCCTCCGCGTCCGGCACCTGCCAGACGCCGAAGCCGAGCTGCGGCATCCGCACGCCGTTGTTGAGGGTGAGGAAGGGGACCTTGCTGTCCGTGCTCACGAGCGGTCGATCCTTACGTTCGTCGTCCATTGCAGGTGTCAGCTTCAACGATCGGCGCGCCGATCTCATTCCGCCGTGCCGGACGACTCGGCCGTGCGGGAGGAATCCGCCGGGCCGGACGCCTCAGCCGCCCCCAGATACGCCGCCCGCACCCTCGGGTCGGCCCGCACCCGGTCCGCCGGCCCCTCGGCGAGGACCCGGCCCAGGTCGAGCACCACGACCCGGGCGCACAGCTCCATCACGAAGGAGACGTGGTGCTCGACGAGCAGCACCGCGCAGCCCTCCTCGTCGGCCACGTACCGCACCACGGCCGCGAGTTGCCCGCGTTCCTCGGCCGACATGCCGGAGGCCGGCTCGTCGAGCAGGAGCAGCCGGGGCGGGTCGGCCAGGGCCCGGGCCAGCTCCACCATCCGGGCCTGCCCGACGGGCAGCGCGCCCGCGTACGTGCCGGCGAGCGCGTCGAGCCCGCAGGAGCGCAGCACCTGGGCGGCCCGGTCCCGGCGGGCCCGGGCCGGGCCCCGGCGCCACTCCTGGGCGACGACCAGGTTGTCCGTCACCGTCAGCTGGCCGAAGAGCTGCTGGCGCTGGAAGGTGCGCCGCACCCCGTGCCGGGCCCGCCACACGGGGGAGCGGCGCGAGACGTCCGTACCGTCCAGGAGGACCCTGCCCCGGTCCGGGCGCCGGATCCCGGACAGCACGTCGAAGAGGGTCGTCTTCCCGGCGCCGTTGGGCCCGATGAGGCCGCAGACCTCACCGGACCGTACGGAGACGTCGACGTCGTCGAGGGCGCGGACCCCGCCGAAGCGGACCCCGACGCCCCGGGCGTCGAGCAGCGTGTCGTCACTCATGTCCGGACCCCCATCCCCAGGTAGGCGTCGGCGAGCCGGTCGGCGTCGGCCTCGGCGCGCGGCCCGCACCACACGATCCGGCCCTCGGCCAGGTAGGCCACGGTGTCCGCGAGGCCCAGCGCCTCGGCGGCCTTCTCCTCGACCAGGAGCAGCGCGGTGCCCCGCGCCCGCAGCTCGGCGAGCAGCCGGAACACCTCGTCGACGACCCGGGGCGCGAGGCCGAGGGACGGTTCGTCGGCGACGAGGACGGCGGGCGGGCGCTGGAGCAGCGGGGCGAGGGCGAGGAGTTGCTGCTCGCCGCCGGAGAGCGAGCCGGCCGCCACGGTGCGGCGGGCGGCGAGCGCCGGGAAGCGGCTGTAGACGGCCTCCCGGTCCCCGGCGTCGGGGAGTTGGAGCGCCAGGTTCTCCTCGATGGAGAGCCCGGCGAAGATGCCCCGCCCCTCGGGCGCGAGCCGCACCCCGCGCCGGGCCCGCGCCACCGCGGAGTCGCCGCGCGCCTCGGTCCCCCCAACCCGTACGGCGCCGTCCCTGGCCGCGAGGAGTCCGCCGGCGACCCGGCACAGGGTGGACTTCCCGGCGCCGTTGGCCCCGAGGACGGCGACGATCTCCCCGGGCCGGACGAGCAGGTCGACCCCGTGCAGCACGTCCGCTCCGCCGCCGTACCCGGCCCGTACGGAGGTGAGCTCCAGGGCCGCGGGCCGGGGCGGCGCGACCGCGGCGGGTCCGGCTCCGGCCTCGGCCCGCGCTGCTGCCTTCGCCCGGCGGGCCGCCCAGCGGGCGGGGACGGCCGCCGCGTAGCCGTCCGGGTCGTTGGCCAGGGCGAGGCCCGCGAGGCCGAACAGCACGACGGGCAGATGGGCGGAGTCGGTCACGTACTGGGCGAGCAGGTGCGGGGCCACCGCGAAGACCAGGCCCGCGACCACCGCGTACTGCGGGCGCCGCACGCCCGCCGCGACCACCACCGCGAGCCACACCAGGCCCGTCATCGCCGGGAAGTCGGTCGCCGTGACGCGCGTGTTGTACGAGGCGTAGAGCACCCCGCCGAAACCGGCGACGGCCGCCGACACCGTGAACACCAGCAGTTTGGTGCGCACCACCGACACCCCCGAGGCCGCCGCGGCGGCGGGCGCCGAGCGGACCGCGAGCATCGCCCGGCCCCGCCGGGAGTTCCGCAGCCGCGTCAGCCCGGCCACGCCCGCCGCGCTCAGCAGGACGAGGACGACGCCCATCGCCCGGTCGTCGGAGAGGTCGAGCGGCCCGAGGACCGGGCGCGGGATCTCCCAGCCGGTGTCGCCGTTGCGCAGCCACCCGAACTGGAAGAGGACCTGGTCCGCGAGGAAGGCCAGGGCGAGCGTCGCCAGTGCCAGCGAACGCCCGCCGAGGCGCAGCGCGGGCAGCGCCACGACCGCGCCGAGCAGCGCGGCCACCGCCGTGCCCGCGAGCGCCGCCGCCGCGAACGGCCAGCCGCGGCTCATCAGCAGCCCGGCCACGAGCGCCGCGCTCGTCACGAACGTGGCCTGGGCCAGCGACACCATCGCGCCCAGCCCGGTCACCACCGCGAAGGAGAGGAGGACCAGTCCGATGGCGAGGCCCTGGGCGAGGACGCCGCTCCAGAACGGGGTGGTGACGGTGTAGAAGGCCCCGCACAGCAGCGCCCCGGCCAGCGCCCACGGGCCCCAGCGGCGCAGCGGCCCCAGGCCCGCGAGCCGGTCGTCGGGCGGCGGGTCCGCGGCGGCCGTGCCCGCGGCCCGCTCCCGCCGGGCCAGCAGCACCAGGCCGGCGAACAGGATCAGGAACGGCACCGCCGTGCGGAAGCCGGTCAGGCCCTCGGCGAAACTCGCGTACCCGGCGACGAGGTTCTGCACCACGCCCAGCGCGAGCCCGCCCGCGAACGCGAGCGGCACGGAGGCGAAGCGGCCGAGGACCGCGGCGGTCGCCGACACGAAGAGGAAGAGGGTGTAGTCGTGCGCGGAGAGCCCGAGCAGCGGCGTGGCGAGCACCCCGGCGAGCCCGGCGAGCGCGGACGACAGCATCCAGGCGACGGAGGACAGCCGGTCGGCGTCCACGCCGCGCAGCTCCGCGAGGGACCGGTTGTCGACGGCGGCCCGCAGCCGCAGCCCGAGCCGGGTGTGCCGCAGCAGCACCCACAGGCCGGCCGCCACGGCCGCCGTCACCACCCAGGTGATCAGCTGGTCGGAGTCGACGCCGACCCCGTCGATGCCGAGGGCTTCGAACGGCTGCCAGGAGACGGCCGGGCTCGGCCCGACGCCCGGCAGCCCGAACTGGTTCTCGGCGGGCCTGACGGGGGCCCCGGCCCGTTCCAGGAGCTCCACCGCCCACAGCCCGGCGGCCGGGAGCGCCACCAGCAGGCCGATCGTCGCCGTGATCTGCGCGGTCTCGCCGACGCGGGCCAGCTTCCGGAACATCAGCCGGTCCAGCGCCCAGCCGAGGCCGGGCGCCACGCCGAGGACGAGCAGCAGGGCGGTCGGCACGGCGGGCCAGCCCAAGCCGGAGTGGAGTTCGTAGAAGGCGAGGGCGCACAGGTACGCCGTCGCGCCGTGCGCGAAGTTGAACAGGCCGGAGGCGGTGGAGGAGAGCACGAGCCCGGTCGCGAGCAGCGCGTACAGCGCCCCGGAGACCAGACCGCTCAGCACGAAGCCCAGGAGGTCGCCCACGTGACCGCGCCCCTACCCGAAGGGGATCGGCGGGTAGCAGCGGAAGGGCACGGCCACCTCGTAGCGCCCGTTCGTCAGCCGGACGAGCGCGCCGCAGCCGAAGCTCTCCTTCTGGCCCTTGGGCTCGGCCCGGTCCCCGACGAGGGTGCCGGTGTCGGAGAAGCCGGCCGCCGCCTTCTGGAAGGACTCGACGCTGAGGTCCTTGCCGGCCTTGGCGGCGATGGAGAGGAAGAGGTCGGCGCTCATGTACCCGGTGAGCATGTGCATGCTGAGCGGCACGTTCTTGCCGCCCGCCGCCTTCCTGATGTCCGCCTTGAACCGGCTCATCGCCGGGCTGTCGGACTCGAAGGGCTGGAACTGCAGCAGCACCACGACCCCGTCGAGGGCCTGCCGGGTGGCGTCCTTGGCGAGCAGTCCGGGGTCGTAGTCGGTCGGGTCGGAGAGCACGCCCTTGTACCCGGCCCGCTTGAGCGCGGTGAACAGACCGATGTTGTACGGGGTCTGCATGACCGACACCACGGCGTCGGGGGCCCGGCCGCCGGGCCCGGAGCGCAGGATCTCCTTGGTGTACGCGGACCAGTCGCTCGGCAGGGAGGTGGCGGGTACGGAGGCCTTGGCGTAGGCGAGTCCGAAGCCGGCGGCCCGGAAGCCCTGGGTGAAGGTGCGGATGCCGAAGCGGCCGGCGTCGCTGTCGCCGGCGATCAGCGCGACCGAGCGGCCCTTCGCGCCGCCGAGGACGGTGGCGAGCCCTTCGGGCCAGGTCTGGTTGAGGGTGCCGCCGGGGGTGGGGACGAGGCAGCCGTTGAAGCCGTACATGTGCTTCGGGCCGCAGAAGGAGGGAAGGGTGCCCCAGCCGACGGTGGGCACGGCCCGGGAGTCGAGGAAGTCGGCGCCCGCGAAGGTCACCGAGCTCATCGGCGCGACCGCGAAGACCTGCTCCTGCTGGACCAGTCTGCGGGCCGCGGCGAGGTTGCGCGCGGGGTCCTGGCCGTCGTCCTCGGCGCCCAGGTACTCGATCCGGCGCCCGTTGACGCCGCCCTCGGCGTTGGCCCGGGCGTAGCGGGCCCGTGCGCCGAGGTCGGTGTCCTTCTTGGAGTAGCCGCTGGCGCTGGTCATGGAGACGATGCCGCCGACCTTGACCGAGTCGGCGGTCACTCCGCGTACCGTCCCCTTCGCGTCCGTGGGCTTCGTCGGATCGCCGTTGGTGGAGGCGGAGTTGCAGGCGGTGGCGAGGAGCAGGGCCGCCGCCGCGGTGGCGAGGGTGCGGATCGTTCTGGACACGGTCGGTCATCCCTCCGTCGGGTGACCGCATTCTGTGAGTGACCTGATGAACCGTCAATAACTGATGCAACGTCAATTGATGATGTGTCAGCGGGGTTTGGCGGAGGCTTCTCCGGTCCTTCGGACCCTTCTCCGGCCCCGCCCGGGTCAGCCGTAGAGCGCGTCGACCTCCACCGCGTACGCCTTCTCGATCGCCTTCCGCTTCAGCTTCAGGGACGGGGTCAGCAGCCCGTGCTCCTCGCTGAACGGGTGGGCCAGGATGCGGAAGGTGCGGATCGACTCCGCCTGCGACACCGCGATGTTCGCCGTCACCACCGCCCGCCGTATCTCCGCCTCCAGGACCGGGTCGCGCACCAGCTCGGCGGCCGGCAGCGGCGCCCGGTTCTGCATCGAGAGCCAGTGGTCCACGGCCTCCTGGTCCAGCGTCACCAGCGCGGCGACATAGGGCCGGTCGTTGCCGACGACGATGCACTGGGCCACCAGCGGATGGTTGCGCACCCGCTCCTCCAGGCCGGCCGGGGCGACGCTCTTGCCGCCCGAGGTCACCAGGATCTCCTTCTTCCGCCCGGTGATCGTCAGATAGCCGTCCTCGTCGAGCGCGCCCAGATCCCCGGTGGCCAGCCAGCCGTCGTTCAGCACGGCGGCCGTCGACCTGGGGTCGTTGAGGTAGCCGGAGAACACCTGCCCGCCGTGCAGCCACACCTCGCCGTCCTCCGCGATGTGCACCGTCGTCCCCGGCACCGGCTGCCCCACGGTCCCGTACTTGGTGCGCTCCGGCGGGTTCGCCGTCGCCGCCGCCGACGACTCCGTCAGGCCGTACCCCTCGAAGACCGTCACCCCGGCACCCTCGAAGAACAGACCCAGCTGCCGGTCCATGCCCGAGCCGCCCGACATCGCGTGCCGCACCCGGCCGCCGAGCGCGTCGCGGACCTTCCCGTACACCGTCTTCTCGAAGAACTGGTGCTGCATCCGCAGCGCCGCCGACGGACCGGGGCCGATGCCGAAGGCCTTGTGCTCCAGCGCCTCCGCGTAGCGGACCGCCACCTCCACGGCCTTGTCGAACGGGCCCCTCCTGCCCTCCTTCTCGGCCCGGCGCCGGGCCGCGTGGAAGATCTTCTCGAAGACGTACGGCACGGCCAGCACGAACGTGGGCCGGAACGCGGCCAGGTCCGGAAGCAGCTCGGCGGCCGCCATCACCGGCTGGTGGCCCACCTTCACCGCGCCCCGGATCGCCGCCACCTCCACCATCCGCCCGAAGACGTGCGCGAGCGGGAGGAAGAGCAGCGTGGACGCGGCGTCCCCCGGGCGGGAGCGGAACACCGGCTCCCAGCGCCCGATCAGCATGTCCGTCTCGAACATGAAGTTGGCGTGGGTGATCACGCACCCCTTGGGGCGGCCCGTCGTCCCCGAGGTGTAGATGACCGTCGCCACCGACTCGG
The DNA here is from genome assembly GCF_036240795.1 of Streptomyces sp. NBC_01268. Taxonomy (NCBI): domain Bacteria; kingdom Bacillati; phylum Actinomycetota; class Actinomycetes; order Kitasatosporales; family Streptomycetaceae; genus Streptomyces; species Streptomyces sp. NBC_01268. The sequence goes on from NZ_CP108454.1 coordinate 6,874,490, forward strand.
GCGTCACCGCCCGACGGTGCCGGTGCACCACGTCCTCGTCGATCTCGACGCCCGCCTCGACCAGCTCGGCGACCGCGCCGCGGCCCGCGTCGAGCTGCCACAGGCGCTGCAGCCGGGGCAGCCGGTCGATCACCGAGCCGATCGTCATCGCGTGGTCCTCGTGCTCCACCACGCACGCGGTGACCTCGGCGTCGTGCAGCATCCAGAAGACCTGCTCGGCGGAGGACGTCGGATAGACCGGCACGGGCTGCGCGCCCAGCGTCCACAGCGCGAAGTCGAACAGCGTCCACTCGTACCGGGTCCGCGACATGATCGCGACGCGGTCGCCGAACCGCACCCCGTGCGCGATGAGCCCCTTCGCCAGGGCCAGCACCTCGTCGCGGAACGCGGCGGCGGTCACATCGCGCCACACGCCCTCGGCGTCCTTGCGGCCGAGGGCGACCCTGTCCGGATCCCGCTCGGCATGGTCGAACACGGCGTCCGCCAGACCGCCGACCTGAGGCGCCGCCTCGACGGGCGGCACGGTGAACTCGCGCACTGACCTGCTCCTCGCCCACTCGATGTCGCCATCCGTACGGCGCCGGTGACGGTACCCCACGGCGCTCACGGGCGGGAGGGCCTTCACCAAGCCGCGACATTGACCGTATCCACAGGTCAGGCCCGGGAAACCGGGCAAGTGGAAGGAGCGGGGGGCTCGTTGCGTGACCGCTGGTAAGCCGTGCGGTCGGGAATCTCCACGGAATCTGTACCGAGCGCTCACCGGGACAGGGGACCCGGAGGGCGCGCGGGAAGCGCAAGAAGGATGTCGGCCGTTCTGGGCGGGGGTGGATCGGGGTGGATCGGGGTGGATCGGCGGTGGACCGGGGTGGATCGGCGGTGGACCGGGGGCGCCTCGGGGGAGCGGGGGAGTCGGATGCCTCGGGCCGTCGGGCCGTCGGGCCGTCGGGGGAGTCGGATGGCTCGGGGGCCGGGTGGCTCGGGGGAGCCGCCGGGGCTTCGCCCCGCCCGGCGCCTCACCGCGGCCGGTGCAGCCGGTCCCCGCCCGCCAGGATCGCCGTGGCGAGCGCGTCCGCCGCGTCCTGGGTCGCCCCGCCCCGCCGCCCCTTGCGCAGCACGAAGTCGACCGCGCCGAGCTCCGGCAGCCCCGCCCGCGCCGGGACCTCCACCAGGCCCGGCGGGACCAGGCCGCGGGTGTGCGCCATCACCCCGAGGCCGGCGCGGGCCGCCGCCACGTTCGCGCTCAGGCTCGTACTGGTGCACGCGATCCGCCAGGGCCGCCCCTGCTCCCGCAGCGCCTCCAGGGCGCGGGCCCGGGTGATCCCGGGCGGCGGGAAGACGATCAGCGGCACCGGGCGCTCCGGATCGAGCCGCAGCCGCGGCGAACCGATCCACACGAGCACGTCCTGCCAGACCAGCTCGCCGCCGGTCTCGTCGCCCCGCCGCTTGGCGAGGATCAGGTCGAGCCGCCCGGCCTCCAGCCGGGACTGGAGCGTGCCGGAGAGCTCCACCGTGAGCTCCAGGTCGACCTCGGGGTGCTCGCGGCGGAAGGCCTCCAGGATCTCCGGCAGGCGGGTCGTCACGAAGTCCTCCGAGGCCCCGAAGCGCAGTCGCCCGCGCAGCCGGGTCCCGGTGAAGAAGGCCGCCGCCCGCTCGTGCGCCTCCAGGATCGCGCGCGCGAAACCGAGCATGGCCTCGCCGTCCTCGGTCAGCTCCACGCCGTGCGTGTCCCGGACGAAGAGGGGGCGGCCGGTCGCCTCCTCCAGGCGGCGCACGTGCTGGCTCACGGTCGACTGCCGCAGACCGAGCCGCCGGGCGGCCTGGGTGAAGCTCAGGGTCTGCGCGACCGCGAGGAAGGTGCGCAGCTGCGTCGGCTCGTACACGGTCGCGGTCACCGCCGACCGTACCGCGCGAGCGGTCGGCTATCACGTTTCGTGATGACAGTCAGTGTGCTGTACGGGATTCCCGATCGAGGGCGGGTCCCCCAGGATGGACGCATGAGTTCCCGCCCGCCCCGCAGGCCCCTGCTGCCGTCCTGGCTGCCGGTCGACCCGTACATACTGGCCCTGCTCGGCACGGTCGGCCTGGCCGCGCTGCTGCCCGCCTCCGGGACGGCCGCGACGGTGGCGGAAGGCGCCTCGAAGGCGGCCGTCGCGCTGCTGTTCTTCCTCTACGGGGCACGCCTCTCGACCCGCGAGGCGCTGGAGGGGCTGAAGCACTGGCGGCTCCACGTCACCGTCCTGGCCTGCACGTTCCTCCTCTTCCCGGTGCTCGGGCTCGCCGCGCGCGCTCTGGTGCCGACGGTGCTCACCCCCTCCCTGTACAGCGGCCTGCTCTTCCTGTGCCTGGTGCCGTCCACCATCCAGTCCTCGATCGCCTTCACGTCGATGGCGCGCGGCAACGTACCCGCCGCGATCTGCGCGGGCTCCTTCTCCTCGCTCGCCGGCATCGTCCTCACCCCGCTCCTCGCCGCGGCCCTGCTCGGCAACGGCGCGGGCGGCCTGTCCGCGGACTCGCTGGTGAAGATCGTGCTCCAGCTGCTGGTGCCCTTCGTGGCGGGACAGCTGCTGCGCCGCTGGGTCGGCGGCTTCCTCGTCCGGAACAAGAAGGTGCTCGGATACGTCGACCGGGGCTCGATCCTCCTCGTCGTCTACACCGCCTTCAGTGCGGGCATGACCCAGGGCGTCTGGCACCTGGTCACCCCCGCCCGGCTCGGGATGCTGGTGGCGGTGGAGGCGGTGCTGCTCGCCGTGATGCTCTCGCTGACCTGGTACGGGGCCGAGCGGCTCGGCTTCGGACGGGCGGACCGGATCGCGATCCAGTTCGCCGGCTCCAAGAAGAGCCTGGCGGCGGGACTCCCGATGGCGAGCGTGCTGTTCGGCGCCCAGGCCTCGCTCGCGGTGCTGCCGCTGATGCTCTTCCACCAGATGCAGCTGATGGTCTGCGCGGTGATCGCGAAGCGCCGCTCGCTGGACCCGGAGGACGCGGAGACGGGCCAGGGCCCGGCCGGCCCCGCCGCCCCGGACGCCGAGTCCGTTGGCGGGATCACATCCCCGGCCGCCCCGCGATGATCATCCGGGCCGCTACGGTGCTCCCATGCCCGCACTCGATCCCGGCCGCACCGCGCTCGTCCTCGTCGACCTGATGGAACGCATCGTCGCGCTGCCCCTCGCCCCCCGCACCGGAAACGACGTCCTGGCCGCGGCCGACCGCCTCGGCCACGCCTTCCGGGCCGCCGGCGCGCCCGTCGTCCACATCCGGGTCGAACGGCCGGGCGTCGACACCCAGCCGCCCGGCAGCGAGCTCGTCGCCGCACTCGTCCACCCGGACGACGAGGTGGTCGTCAAGCGCACCATCGGCGGCTTCCACGACACCGGTCTGCACGAGCTGCTCTCCGGACACGGCGTCTCCACCCTGGTGTTCGGCGGCATCGCCACCAACCTCGGCGTCGAGTCCACCGCCCGCGCCGCCGCCGACCTGGGCTACGACCTCGTCTTCGCCGAGGACGCCATGACCGCCCTCACCGCCGACGAACACCGCGCCTCCGTCCAGCTCGACTTCCCGCGCCTGGGCACCGTCGCCCCCACCGCCGCCATCACCCTGGACGGCTCCGCGTGACCCGGGCGCCGATACGTTACGGGGCCCGGCCCTGCTCGCTCGTCGTCTGCCGCGGCTGCTGCTGCGGCGACGCCCGCAAGAACCCCGGCATGGACCACGCCGGCCAGCTCGCCCGCCTCCGCGAGGCCGCCGCGGACTCCGGCGGGCGGCTCGTCGTCCGCACCAGCGACTGCCTCGGCCCCTGTGCCCAGGCCAACGTCCTGGTCGTCCAGCCCTCCACCGAGGGCCGTCGGCGCGGCGGACGGGCCGCGTGGATCGGCTGGAGCGCCGACCAGGACTGCCTCGACGAGGTCCTCGCCTGGACCGCGGCGGGCGGCCCCGGCGTCGTCCCGCCCCCGGAGACCCTCCGACTCCAGATGATCGACCCGCCCAAGAACTAGAACAGGCCGCTCGATAGGCTCCGTTCGCAACACGACGCGAAGGAGTACGGTGGCGCGGGTTGCGGTGATCGGCGGAGGAATCAGCGGACTGGGCACGGCCCTCATGCTCGGCAGACGGGGCCATGGGGTCACCCTGTTCGAGCAGGACGCGCGACAGGCCGGGGACGACCCGCACCAGGACTTCCACCACTGGGCCAGACCACGCGTCCCCCAGGCCGCCCAGCCCCACTCCTTCCTCGCGCCCGTGCGCACCGTGCTGCTCACCGAGGCCCCCGACGTCTACGCGGACCTGCTGGCCCGCGGCGCCCGGGAGTACCACGACTTCGACTGGTTCGACACGCGCCCGCCGCACCGGCCGGGCGACGAGGACCTCGTGACCGTGCGGACCCGCCGCATCGTGCTGGAGGCCGCCCTCGCGGCGGCCGTACGACGGGAACGCGGCGTCGACGTCCGGACCGGACAGCGGGTGCACGGCCTCACCGTCGAGGCGGGTGCCCCCGCCCGCGTCACCGGCGTGCGGACGGGCGAGGAGACCCACGAGGCGGACCTCGTCGTCGACGCCTCCGGACGCCGCTCGCCGGTCCCCTCCTGGCTGGTGGAGGCCGGCTGCCGGTCACCCGTCGTCGAGGCCCACCGCACCGGCATCGCCTACCTGTGCCGCTGGTACCGGCTGCGCGACGACGGCCCGCGCGACCCCGGGCGGGTGAAGACCGGCTCGTCCGCGCCGTTCGCCCTCGCCGGCGTCTTCCCCTCCGACAACGACACCTTCGCGCTGCACCTGGTGGTCTCCACGGGCGACCCCACCCGCGGCGCGCTCACCGACCCCGCAGTCTTCGAGGCCGCGGCACGCCGCTTCCCCGCCACCGCCGCCTGGCTCGACCTCGACCCCGAACCCCAGTCCGCCGTCCTGGCGATGGCCGGCCTCGACAACCGCTGGACCTCCCTCGCCGACGCCGAGGGACCCGTCGTCACCGGCCTGGTCAACGCCGGCGACAGCCTCCTCCACACCAACCCCACCCTCGGGCACGGCGTGGCCCTCGGCCTCCAGGCCGCCCAGCACCTCGCCGCCCACGCCGACGCCGTCGCCGCCGACCCCACCGGCTACCACGACTGGACGACACGGACCCTCCGCCCGTGGTTCGAGGCCCAGGTGGCGGCCGACCGCGGCCACGAACGCCGCCTCGCCGGGAACGAGCCCCCCGCCGACCGGCGGACCGCCGCCCGGGGTGCCTGCGCCTTCGACGACCCCGTCGTCATGCGGGCCCGCGCCCAGGTGCGCCACCTCCTGCTTCCGGCCGCCGACGCCTACGGCACCGAGGAGGTCGAACGGCACCTCACCGCCTGGCTGGACGCCCACCCGGACTTCACGCCGGACGACGACGGCCCGACCCGCGATCAGTGGGAGGCGGTGACCGGCGCCGCCACGGGCACGCACTCGTCGAGCAGGGCGACGACGTCCCGCCACGCCCGCTGAGCGTGCAGCGGGTGGTGGCCGACCCCCGGGAGGACCGGCCCGTCGACCGGCGGGTGATGGAAGGCGTGCAGGGCCCCGCCGTAGACCACCAGCCGCCAGTCGACGCCCGCGTCCTCCATCTCGGCGGCGAACGCCTCCCGTTGGGCCGGCGGCATGATCGGGTCCTGCGATCCGACCCCCGCCCACACCGGGCAGCGGATGCGCGCCGCCTCGCCCGGCCGGCCGGTGATCAGCCCGTTCACCGTGGCGATGGCCCGCAGCCCGACCCCGTCCCGCCCCAGCTCCACCGCGATCGCGCCCCCGGTGCCGTAGCCCACGGCCGCGATCCGGCCGGGGTCGGTCCGCGGCTGTGCGCACAGCACGTCGAGGGCCGCGCGGCCGATCTCCCGCATCCGGCCGGGATCCGCGAGCAGCGGCATGCAGCGGGCCAGCATCTCCTCGGGATCGTCGAGCACGCGCCCGCCGTGCAGGTCGAAGGCCAGCGCCACGTAGCCCAGCCGGGCCAGGGCCTCGGCCCGGCCCCGCTCGACCTCGCTGAGCCCGAGCCCCTCGGGTCCGATCAGGACCCCGGGCCGGCGACCGGTGCCGGCGGGCAGCGCGAGGTGCCCGGTCATCGTCAGGCCGTCGGCCTGGTACGCGACGGTGTGCGTCGTGATCGTGGTCATGGTCATACCCCCGGACGCTAGCCGCCGCCCGGCCCGCCCGGACCGCTCTTCACCCTGGGCGGAACGCGCCCTCGCAGCCGAACCCACCCCGGCACGGCGGCACTCGGCACCACGCCGGCCCGCCGCCCGGCGCGACTCAGCCGCAGAGGGCCGACGTCACAGCCCCCGCTCCCACACGATCCGGTGCTCGCCCGCGTACACGTTCATGTCCTCCCCGCGCAGGAAGCCCACCAGCGTCAGGCCCGTCTCCGCCGCCAGGTCCACGGCCAGCGAGGACGGTGCCGACACCGCAGCGAGCACCGGGAGGCCGGCCATCACCGCCTTCTGCGCCAGCTCGAACGAGGCGCGCCCCGAGACCAGCAGCACCGCGCGGGTCAGCGGCAGCAGTCCCTCGCGCAGCGCCCGGCCCACCAGCTTGTCCACCGCGTTGTGCCGGCCCACGTCCTCCCGTACGTCCAGCAGCTCGCCGTCCTCCGAGAACAGCGCCGCCGCGTGCAGGCCGCCGGTCCGGTCGAAGACGCGCTGCGCCGCGCGCAGCCGGTCGGGCAGCGCGGAGAGCAGGGCCGGGGCGAGCCGCAGTGGGGGAGCGTCGGCGATGGGGAAGCGCGCCGTGGTCCGCACCGCGTCCAGGCTGGCCTTGCCGCACAGGCCGCAGGAGGAGGTGGTGTAGACGTTCCGCTCCAACGTGATGTCCGGGACGGGCACGCCCGGCGCGAGCTGCACGTCCACCACGTTGTACGTGTTGGAGCCGTCGTCCTTGGCGCCGGCGCAGTACACGATGTTCCGCACGTCGGAGGCGGCGCCGAGCACCCCCTCGCTGACCAGGAAACCCGCCGCGAGCGCGAAGTCGTCGCCCGGCGTGCGCATGGTGATGGCGATCGGCCGGCCGTTCAGACGGATCTCCAGCGGCTCCTCCGCCACCAGGGTGTCCGGCCGCTCGTTCACCGCCCCGCCCCGTATGCGCACGACACGCCGTCGCTCGGTGACCCGTCCCATGCTCTGCACTCGATTCCGTCCGTGCGTAAGCCCCGAGAGGCCTGACCGCCCCATTCTCCTCTTGTCACGGTCGGACAGGCACTTCGGGTGAATCTTGGTGGTTTACGTCACCTGTTACCCATCAGTCGCTCACGAGACTGGGTGGTCCTGCCGACGAACGAACCACCGAGGGGGTCCCGGGCATGACGGGCACTCGAATCGCCGCGCTCGGGCACTACCAGCCCGCCAAGGTGCTCACCAACGAAGACCTGGCCGCGCTGGTCGACACCAGCGACGACTGGATCACCAGCCGGGTCGGCATCCGCACCCGGCACATCGCCGGCCCGGAGGAGCCGGTCGACGAGCTCGCCGCGCACGCCGGCGGCAAGGCGCTCGCCGCCGCCGGACTCGCCGCGGCCGACATCGACCTGGTCCTGGTCGCCACCTCCACGGCGATCGACCGCTCGCCGAACACGGCCGCCCGGGTGGCCGCCCGGCTCGGCATGGCGTCGCCCGCCACCATGGACCTCAACGTCGTCTGCGCCGGTTTCACCCACGCGCTGGCCACCGCCGACCACGCGGTACGGGCGGGTGCCGCCCGCCGCGCCCTGGTCATCGGCGCCGACAAGATGACCGACGTCACCGACTGGACCGACCGCACCACCTGCGTGCTCGTCGGCGACGGCGCCGGCGCGGCGGTCGTCGAGGCCACCGAGACCGACACCGGCGCCATCGGCCCGGTCCTGTGGGGCTCGGTCCCGGAGATGGGCCACGCCGTCCGCATCGAGGGCACCCCGCCGCGCTTCGCCCAGGAGGGCCAGTCGGTCTACCGCTGGGCCACCCAGCAGCTCCCCGCCCTGGCCCGCCAGGCCTGCGAGCGCTCCGGTGTCCGGCCCGAGGAGCTCGCCGGCGTGGTGCTCCACCAGGCCAACCTGCGGATCGTCGAGCCGCTCGCCGCGAAGATCGGCGCCGTCAACGCCGTCGTCGCCCGCGATGTCGTCGACTCCGGCAACACCTCCGCCGCCTCCGTACCGCTCGCCCTGTCCAAGCTGGTCGAGCGCGGCGAGCTGCCCTCCGGCGCGCCGGTCCTGCTCTTCGGCTTCGGCGGCAACCTCTCGTACGCGGGGCTGGTCGTCCGCATCCCCTGACGCCCGTCCGGCGGTGCCGGCGCCCCTGCCGAGGGGCGTCCCGCCCCGGTGCCCCGTTCGGCGGAGCCCGGTGGCGGGGCACCGGGGGCGCGCCTAGCTTCGATCGCGGCGAGGGTCTTTCCCCGGCCCGTCCGCGGAACCCTCCGCGTCCGCCCCTCGCGTGATCTGGAGGATCCGCCATGCGTGCGATACGCGTCGCTGCCGCAGCCCTGCTCGCCGCCCCCCTCGCCGCCACCGCACTCGCCCTCGCCGCGCCGGCGGCCCTGGCGGAGGACGGCGACGGTCCGAACGACGGCACGGGTCACCCCATCACCTCGTTCGGCTTCTCCGTCACCCCCCAGACCGTCGCGCCCGGCGGCACCGTCACCCTCAAGGCCGACGGCTGCGAGGTGCCCTCCGTGACCGTGGAGTCGGGGGTCTTCGACACCGTCACCCTGACCGAGGGCCGCCAGGGCACCGCGACCGTCGACCTCGACGCCAAGACGGGCGCCGAGTACGAGGTCGCCTTCGACTGCAAGGGCGAGCGCGGCACCGCCAAGCTCACCGTCTCCGGCGGCGGTCACGAGAACGCCGGTCACGAGAACGCCGGTCACGAGAACGGCGGCAGCACCGGCGCCCACAAGGGCGTCAAGGCCGGCTTCGGGACCGCTGCGGGAGCCGAGGGCCCGGCCGGCATCGGGGTCACCGAGGCCGTCACCGGCGCGGTGCTCATCGTGGGCGCGCTCGGCGCCGCCGTCGTGCTGATCCGCCGTCGCGACACCTCCGGCACCTGAGCCGGGCCCGAGGGGAACCCGAGACGGCCCCTTCGCCCCGGTGTGACGAGGACCGGGGCGAAGGGGCGCCATTCACCCCCGCGGGGGTACGAGGAGAGGGCGGACGGTGCACGGGTCGAACGGGCCGGGACGGCGCGGTGCCTGGGGCGTCGTCGCCGTCGTCCTCCTGATCGGGGTGCACCTCCTGCGGGGCGGCGCGGACGAACTGCGGGCCGACGGACCCCCGCAGCCCCTGGCGGCCGCAGCCCCGGACACCGCCGGCACCCTCCCCGAGGCCGCCCCCGATCCGCTGGCCGCCTCGCTGCCCGTACGGGTCAGGATCGCGTCCGTCCGCATCGACGCCCCGGTCGCCGAGGTGGGCCTGGACGCCGACGGCTGGATCGAGGCGCCGCCGCCGGACGAGCGGGCGTCGGCCGGCTGGTTCACCGGTGCCGTCACCCCCGGTGAACGCGGCACGGCCGTCGTCGTCGGGCACGTCGACACCCCGGAGGGCCGCGGGGTCTTCTACGACCTGGGCGCCCTCGCCAAGGGCCGGCGCGTCGAGATCGCGCGCGCGGACGGGCGCACCGCCGTCTTCACCGTGTACGGCATCGAGGTCGTCCCCAAGGACGGCTTCCCCGCCGACCGCGTCTACGGCTCCACGGGACGCCCGGAACTCCGCCTGATCACCTGCGGCGGGCCGTACGCGCAGGACGGGGGGTACGAGGGCAACGTGGTGGTCTCGGCCCGGCTGACGGAGATCCGCACCGGCACCCGCTGACCCCTCCGGGCACGCGCCGGAGCCCCGCTCCCGCCCGGCCGAGCCGCCCCGCCGACCTGACGGACTTCCGGGTTGGACTGGACCTGAGCCCGGGGGTCGTCGATGTTGGCTGCACGGAGCCGGCGTCGGGGGGCGTCGGGCTCCCACCTCCCCACAGGACTCCCTCGCCCGCGGGACGCTCAGCCGATGCCCTGACGGTCCGGCTCCAGGGCGAACGCCCGGTCCGCCGCCTCCGGCACGGTGCGCTCCACCAGCCGGACCAGCAGCGTGCGGTGCCGCAGCAGGGGCTCGGTCCGATCCGGGGGCACCCGGGAGAGCAGGTCGTCGAGGCCCGCGAGCATCCGCCGCGACACCTGCGGGCTGTCCGCCGCGCACCCCCGGATCTCGGCGAACCCCAGATCCACCAGGTCCGTCCACTCGGGGCCGTCCTGGACGAGCCGGACCACCCCGCTGCCGCCCCGCCCGTCCCGGAACTCCACCGGCCCCAGCGGCCGGTTGGCGAGTGCCGTCAGGAACTGGACGATCCGGTCCAGGGCCTGCACGGCCGTCGTCGGGTCGTTGACGGCGGGGGACAGGGCCCGCAGCGCGATGTCCGAGAGCTGCCGCAGCCCGAAGCCCAGGTCCTGGTGGAAGGTCCGCTCGATCCCCACCGACACGGCGCCCGCCACCCGGCGCGGCACCGTCCCGCCGTACACGGCCAGGATCGGGGTCCCCGGCACCACGAAGTCGCCGATGCGCGGCAGCAGCCGCAGCACCACCCCGTGCCGCCGGGCCGCCGCCACCAGGAGCACCACGTTCACGTCCCGGAGCACCCCCGCGCGGCCCCGGTGCACGAGTTCGCCGGTCGGCCGCCCCAGGTCCCGGGCCTCCGCCGCGTACACCGGGGTCTTCTCGATCACCCGGAACGCCTCTCCGGTGATCCGGTCGACCACGTGGCCCACCCGCATCAGGCGCAGCGTCTGGTTCACGTAGGCCACGAAGAGCAGCAGGCTCAGTCCCACCATCAGGAGCGTCAGCATCGACTGCACCAAGGGCACGGTCGTCATCAGCTTCGGGTCCGACTCGCTCTCGTACGAGGTCAGCACCAGCAGCGACAGCAGGAAGGTGGAGAGGAAGACGGAGAAGGTCGCCTTGGTGATGCGGCTCCTGATGAAGATCCGCACGATCCGGGGGCTGAACTGCCCGCTCGCCATCTGTACGGCGACCAGGGAGATCGAGAAGACGACACCGATGAAGGTCATCATCGCCGCGCTGATGGTCGTCACGATCGTCTTCGCGTCCTCCGCGACCCCGGCGAGGTCCGCGACCACCTCGTACTCGCCGGCGTCCTGCAGGGTCTCGACGATCGCCGTGTCGATCGCGGAGCAGCCCCACCACAGCAGGCTGACCAGGACCATCGACGCGACGGGCGCGAACCAGAAGGTGTCCCGCAGGTGCTCGCGCAGGGGCGAGAGCATCCGGGGCCGCCGGTACGTGACGGACGGTGTGAATTGGTTCATCCGGGGCAGATTAGGCGCCGGTGTCCCCTAGGGAGCGGCGACGCCCCGTGCGCCTCCGGTCGTACCCGGAACGGTCCTCCCGGCGTACCGGACGCGGCCCGGGCCGCCCGGCGAAGGAACACGCGCAGCGCACCACCCTCGCGTTCGCCCTCGGCGGCCCTCCCCGCCTACTGCACCTCCCTCCCGGCCGACGCCCCCGGCCGACGCCCCCGGCCGACGCCCCCCGGCCGACGCCCCCGGCCGACCCCCGCCCTCACCCCCGACTGGTTCCCGAAGGACGCCTCCGGCAAGGCCGCCGCCCGCTGCGGTCTCTACTACGCGTACGTGGACGGACACACCCTGTACGCCTGGCGGGACAACCAGGACTGGATCAAGGACAACAAGGCGGGTTCACCCCACTGACCACGGAAAACGCTGGTGAAAGGCACCGCGAACCCCTGGTAGAGTTATCCATGTCGCCGCGGGGAACGCCCCGGAGCGACAAACACCCGGTCCGGGTGGCGGAATGGCAGACGCGCTAGCTTGAGGTGCTAGTGCCCTTTATCGGGCGTGGGGGTTCAAGTCCCCCCTCGGACACCAGACGGAAGGACCCCAGCGAAAGCTGGGGTCCTTCCGCGTTTCCGAGGTTCCCTCCGCGCCCCGCGCATCCGCTAGGCGGCGTCCTTCCGGGCCACCACCAGCCGGCAGCGGGGGCTGCCGTCCTCCCGTACGCCCAGGGAGCGCATCGGCAGCAGTTCCACGCGGAAGCCGGCCGCGGTCAGGCGGCGGTGGACGTCCGTGAGGCGGAAGGTGCGGTAGTACATGACGAACGGGGGGCGCCACAGCGCGTTGCGGACGCGCATCGCCGCGTCGAACCCCCACAGCGCCCAGTAGGGGGCGGAGCCGACGCGGGGCGGGGCGGGCAGCGGGAAGGCCAGGGTGCCGCCGGGGCGCAGGGACGCGTGGACGCGGCGGAACAGGGTCTCCTGCTCGGCCGGGAGGAAGTGGCCGAAGGCGCCGAAGCTGACCGCGAGGTCGAAGACCGGGCCGAAGGGCAGGGCGAGTGCGTCGGCGCGGACCAGGGTCGCCTCCGGGTGGGCCGCGCGGGCCTCGGCCAGCATGCCGGCGCTGAAGTCGACGCCGGTGACCGGCCCGGCGCACACGGAGCGCAGCACCGAGAGCCCCGCGCCCGTGCCGCAGCAGACGTCGAGACCCGTGTCGAAGGGGCCGAGCGGCTTCAGGGCGTCGGCGACCGCGCGGAGAAGACGGTCCGGGGTGCGGAACGGGGTGGTGTCGAACTTCGTGGCGAGCCGGTCGTAGCCGTGCTCGACCGACGAGAGTGCCTGCACGGTCAGCTCACGGAGGGTGGGGCCCTCGGGGGAGAACATGCCCCGACCCTACGGGCCACCGCCCGTCGGGCACAGGGATCACAGGGTGCTGCGCACCTGTGGCGGGACGCTCCAGGCGGGGGCGATCCCGGTCAGCTGGCAGATCAGCAGGTAGAGCGGGATGGGCGGGGTGTACGGGGAGCCGCCGTCGGGGTGGTGGATCAGGCGCGGGCGGCGGTCGGGGACCACGGCGCCGGGGGCGTAACAGGCCGGGAGGGGCCAGGTCAGGTCGAGGTCGGAGCCGGCCGGGACCAGCCACCACCACCAGTTGCTGTCCGCGTACACGCAGCCCTTGGCGGGCAGCCGGGACAGGATGCGGAAGCCGTAGCGGGCGGGGACGCCGACGGCGTCGCAGCCGAGGGTGGCGGGGAGATCGGCGGGGACCGGGAGGCGGGTCACGCCGACCGGGGTGCGGGTGGGGGTGTTCTCGGGGCTCTTGCGGGCGCGCGGGACGAGCAGCGTCGCCACGGACCTCAGCACGGCTCCGCCATGCCGTGCGCGAGCTCCGCCCAGACCACCTGCGCGGTGCCGTGTCCGGTGCGGTCGGCGCCCCAGGCCGCGCAGAGGGCGTCGACGAGGATGAGGCCACGGCCCCGTTCGTCCTCGCCGCACTCGCGGATGCAGGGTCCGGCGGGGCCGCCCTCGTCGCGCACGGCTATCCGCAGCCGCTCCTCACCCTCGCGCAGTTCGCAGACGACGCGGGCGCTCGCGGTGTGGACGATGGCGTTGGTGACGAGTTCGGAGACGACGAGGGCGACGGTGTCGCGGATCTCCGGGTCGCAGCCCCACAGGACGAGCCGCTCCTCGGCGAGGCGCCGGGCGCGGGCGACGGAGGCGGTGCGCGCGGGCAGTTCGAAGGCGAACCTGCGGACGTCGGAGTGGGGGCGTGGGCGCTGGGTCATGACGCGAGGGCTCATGAGACCTGAGGAGTGCGCGTTACCAGAAGCCACGACCGGGTCCTCACAACTGTGGGCAGGGTGCCGTACACACTCCTCCGCGGCGGCGCACGGCGGCAGTGCGTACTGGTTCACCGGAATACTGTGCTCCTGACTCCGACACTTGGCAAGAGGCACTCTGAAAAATGCAGAGTGCTGTGTTCTCTCTGGCGGTGTTCGTGGCACACTCGTCGAAACAGCGCGTCGGGGAGGTCTTGAGAGTGAGCGAGCCGCGGTCCGCCCCCACGGTGGGACAGGTCGTACTCGGCAGGCGTCTGCAGGATCTGCGGGAGCGGGCCGGCCTCAAGCGGGAAGAGGCCGCGAAGATCCTCCGGGTGGCTCCGGCCACGATCCGCCGCATGGAGACGGCCGAAGTCGCGCTGAAGATCCCGTACGTCCAGCTCCTGCTGAAGGCGTACGGCATCACGGACTCCGAGGCCGAGGGCTTCATCGCCCTCGCTGAGGAGGCCAACCTCCCCGGCTGGTGGCAGCGGTTCCACGACGTGCTGCCCGGCTGGTTCTCGATGTACGTCAGCCTGGAGGGGGCCGCGAGCCTCATCCGGGCCTACGAGCCCCAGTTCGTCCCCGGTCTGCTGCAGACCGAGGACTACGCCCGCGCCATTCTGCGCAGCGGGGCGGTCGGCGGCAGCAATGCCGAGGAGATCGACCGCCATGTAGCCCTCCGCATGGAGCGCCAGTCCCTGCTCACCAGGGAGGACGCGCCCAAGTTCTGGGTGATCATGGACGAGACGGTCTTCCGCCGACCGGTCGGTGACGGGCCACAGGTGATGCGCGACCAGCTCGACCGGCTGCTCGAAGCGTCCGAGCTGCCGAACGTCACCCTGCAGATCGCGGAGTTCGGCTCCGGCCACCACCCCGGTACCTACGGGCCGTTCGTCCTCTTCCGCTTCGCCATGCCCGAACTCCCGGACATGGTCTACAGCGAGTACCTGACCGGCGCCGTCTATCTCGACGCGCGTCCCGAGGTGGCCTCCCACCTCGAGGTCATGGACCGCATGGCGGCTCAGGCCGCGACTGCACAACGCACGAAGGAGGTTCTGCGGAACCTCCGCAAGGAGCTGTGAATGGATCGCATATACAACGGCATGCCCGCCGCTGAGCTCGGTGCCGAGGGATGGCACAAGCCGTGGAGCGGCGGGAACGGGGGCAACTGCGTCGAGGCCATGAAGCTGGCCGACGGCAGGGTCGCCGTGCGACAGTCCGCAGACCCTGAAGGACCCGCGCTCATCTACACCCACGGGGAGATCGCCGCATTCATCCAGGGGGCCAAATCAGGTCAGGCTGACTTTCTGCTCACCTGACCCCTTCCGCCCCACCCCGCACGTCGCGTAACTCTTGCAGTGAGCACCACCGTTGGACCCGCCGAGGAGAGAGCCGATGACCCAGGACCCCGCAGCCGCACAAGGCGGCGTACGCATCGACACCAGCAAGCCGCACCCCGCGCGGATGTACGACTGGTTCCTGGGCGGCAAGGACAACTACCCCGTCGACGAGGAGATGGCCCGCCAGCTCCTCACCGTCGACGCCCGGGGCCGGGACATGGCCCGCGTCAACCGGGCCTTCATGCACCGCGCCATCCGCTGGCTCAGCGCCGACGGCGTGCGCCAGTACCTGGACGTCGGCACCGGGATCCCGACCGAGCCCAACCTGCACCAGATCGCGCAGGCGGCCGCGCCGGAGTCCCGGATCGTCTACTGCGACAACGACCCGATCGTGCTCGCGCACGCGGCCGCGCTGCTGCGCTCGACCCCCGAAGGGGCCACCGAGTACATCCAGGCGGACGCCCGCGACCCCGAACTGATCCTCGAAAGGGCCGGAAAGGTCCTTGACTTCGACCAGCCCATCGCCCTGTCGATGCTCGCGCTGCTGCACTTCGTGGGCGACGAGGACGGCGCCTACGACCTGGTCGGCAAGCTGGTCGAGAAGCTGGCCCCGGGCAGCTACCTCGTCCTGTCGCACGTCACCGGGGACTTCGACCCGGAGGGGGCGGCGAAGGCCGCCGCCATGTACAAGGCGCGCGGACTGACCCTGCGGCCGCGCTCCCGCGACGAGCTGGCCGCCTTCTTCGACGGCCTCGACCTGGTCGAGCCGGGCGTCTCGCTCACCGCCGAGTGGCACCCGGAGCTGGGCGAGCCGGTCCAGGTCCTGGGCGACGACCCCATCCCGGGCTGGGCCGCGGTCGGTCGCAAGCGCTGACCGGACCGCACGAGGCACCGCCGTACGAAGCACGCCGCACGCCGTACGAGGCGAGAAGCGCCACGCACGAAGGCCCGCCGGAATCCGGCGGGCCTTCGGCGTCCTCGGGCCTGTCGGCCCGCCGTCCTACTTCTCGACCAGCGTCACCAGGAAGCCGCGCGCCGGGCCGACGTTCCCCGCCGCGTCGACCGTGCGGTACTCCACCCTGTGCGTGCCGTAGTCCGGCGTCGCGTCGTCCCACGGCACCGCCCGGCTGCGGCCCAGCTTGCCGTAGACCAGGTCGTCGATCACCGTGCCCGAGGGGGAGAAGCGGAACGGTGCCGAGGCGTCGGTCGGCCAGCCGTAGTACGTGTACCAGCCGTCGCCGTCCACCCGGAACTGGCTCACCACGGCCCCGGCCCGGTCGTCCCGCGCCGTCAGCCGCATCGTGAACGCGGCGTCGTAGACGTACTCGACGGGCCGTCCCGGCCGCCGCACCGTACGCAGCGGCGGCGACAGCTCGTACCCGGCGGAGGCGGCGACCGCGTCCACCGACCAGCTCAGCTCCTCGTCCGTGCCGGGGATCCGGGCCGTCACGGTGTGCGTACCGGGGGAGAGGCGCAGCGCACCGAGGTCCAGATCGCGGTCGTTGCCCGGGTTCGGCACCGTCCGCCCGTCGACGGTCCACCGCACGGCCGGGATCCGGCGGGCCGGGTGGGTGGTGTCCGCGTGGACGACGGACCGCGCGCCCACCGGGTCGCCGGTCGCCGTGTGCCCGGTGAAGGCGGCCCGCGTGGTGTCCTTCGGCGTGCTCAGCGCCGGGTCCACGGTCCAGGAGACGGTGCGGGTCAGCGCCGCCGAGGCGCGCACCGCGGGGTCCCGGACGAACGGCGTCGGGTCGGTGACCGTCGCCGTCAGCGCGTGCGTACGGCCCGGCGCGAGGTCCAGACCGCGCAGGTCCAGGGAGCGGGCGCCGCCGGTCCGCAGCGGGCGCCCGTCGAGCCGCCATTCGACGGCCAGTTCACCGCCCACGGGGTGCAGCGTGTCCACCCACAGGGTGCGGTCGGCGCCGACCGGCGCCGCGTTCGGGGCGTGCTCCTGGACCAGGTCCACCTTCGCGGAGATCGCCCGCACCATCACCTCCCGCTCCACCTGGTCGAAGGCGTAGCCGAGGGTCTTCATCATCGAGTGCCGGCTGGGCCGCCACACGCCCTTGGTGCTGTAGAGACCGCCCTCGTGGCGGCCGATGACCCCGCCCGACTCGCTCTCCTCGCCGAGCCAGCGCCACCACTTGGCCCGCTGGTCCCGCATCTGCCGCTCCGTCAGGAGGGTGTGGTGCGCGGAGGACGGCTCGGCGTCGGTGTACGCGCCGCCGGGCACCCCGCGCCCGTAGTAGTCGTACTCGTCCTGGAGCCCGCCGAGCGAATGCCCGATCTCGTGCGGGGTGATGAGCGCGGACAGTGCGTTGCCGCCGGACGCGGTGGCGTAGCTCCCGCCCGCGCCGCCGTAGGTGGAGCTGTTCGCCAGCGCCACGATCTGCCGGTTGGCGCGGCTCGTCCCCGGGACGAGGTCGGCGAGCGAGGCGGCCTTCGCGCTGTCGACGGTGAGCAGCCGCTGCACGCTGCCGGGATTGCAGCCGCCCCAGAAGCCCATGTCGAGCGCCGTGTCACGGGCGGGCGCGTCGAGCCCCGGGTCGCAGTCCACGCCCGAGTCCTTTGACGGCACCTCCACCGCCCACACGTTGATGTACGAGCGGTACGAGGCGAACGGCTCGATGCTCCACAGCGTGCTCAGGTGCCGTTCCACGTCCGCCCGGAACTTCGGCAGCTCGGCGGCGGTGTACCCGTCGCCCATGACCACCAGGTTGAACCGCCGGTCGGCGGGCCCGGTGGACTGCACCGGCACGACCGTCGCCCCGCCCGCCGCCGCGCCCTGCGCGGCCGCCGGACTGCCGCCGCCGGCCACGGAGCCGGTGCCCACCAGGCCCGCGGCCAGCAGACAGCCCGCGGCGAGCCGGGCCACCCCTCTTCGAACGCCCCTGCGTCGCTGTGAAGTCATGGGGCGCGAGCCTAGGCCGCACCCCTGACCTCGTAAAGATGTTCGTCGGCCGTCCAGCTCAGTGACGCAGATACGCAAGGCCCGCGTGCTCGGCCGTGTAGCCCTCGACCAGCCGCCCGGCCACCGTCACCGAGTCGACCAGCGGATGCAGGGCGAAGGCCTTCACCGCCGTCGCCCGCGAACCGCTCTCCGCCGCCGCGAGCACCTCCCGCTCGACCGCCTTCACCGCCGTCACCAGGCCCACCGCGTGGTACGGCAGCGGGTCCACGGAGACCGGGTGGGCGCCGGCCGCGTCGACGAAGCAGGGCACCTCGATCACCGCGTCGGCGTCCAGGACCGACAGGGTGTGCCGGTTGCGGACGTTGAGGATCAGCGTGGCCCGCTCGTTGCGGGCGATGGCCCGCATCAGGGCGAGCGCCACCTTCTCGTAGCCGCCCGACTCCAGGTCCTCCTCGTCCCGCTCGCCGACCCCGGCCGCCTCCCGGTTGTGCGCCATGTACGTCGCCTCGCGCTCGGCGAGGGTGCGGTGCCAGGCGGGCAGGGCGGGCGCGTCCGGCCGGCCCATCTCGTCGTAGAAGCCGGACTGCTGGTCCAGCAGGTAGGCGCCCCGGGTCCGCTCGGCCTCCCGGTAGGCGCGCACCGCCTCCCGGTTGAAGTAGTAGTAGTGCAGGTACTCGTTGGGCACCGCGCCCAGCGACCGCAGCCACTCGGTGCCGAAGAGCTTGCCCTCCTCGAAGGAGCCGAGCAGCCGGTCGTCCTCGAAGAGGCGCGGCAGCAGGTCCTCCCCACCGACCCGCAACCCCCGCAGCCAGCCCAGGTGGTTGAGCCCCACGTAGTCGATCCACGCCTCGTCCGGGCGCGCGCCGAGCACCCGCGCCACCCGGCGGCCGAGGCCCACGGGGGAGTCGCAGATGCCGATCACCCGGTCGCCGAGGATCCGCGACATCGCCTCGGTGACCATGCCCGCCGGGTTGGTGAAGTTGATGACCCAGGCGTCCGGGGCGAGTTCGGCGACCCGGCGCGCGATGTGCGTCACCACCGGCAACGTCCGCAGCCCGTACGCGATGCCGCCGGCGCCCACCGTCTCCTGGCCGAGCACCCCCTCGGCCAGCGCGATCCGCTCGTCGGCGGCCCGGCCGGCGAGCCCGCCCACGCGGATCGCGGAGAAGACGAAGTCCGCTCCGCGCAGGGCCTCGTCGAGCTCCGTCGTCGCGGTCACCACCGGCGCGTCCGGTACGCCCTCGCCCTGTTCGGCGAGGACCCGGGCGATCGCCGACAGCCGCCCCGGGTCCAGGTCGTACAGGGTCACGTGGGTGACCCGGCCCTCGGCGTGGTCGCCGAGGAGGGCGCCGTACACGAGCGGCACCCGGAATCCGCCGCCTCCGAGAATCGTCAGTTTCATGCGCGTACGCTACTCGGACGGATGCGGCGGCCACGGGATTCGCCCCCGCCCGTCCGTTTCCGTGACCAGCCCTTGGACGCCCCCTCGGGTCCCCCGGGCGCCGCCGGGCGCCTCACCCCAGGTCGAGGGCGTTGCGCAGGCCCAGGCGGTAGCGCAGCCGGTCGTGCCGCTTGAGGCCCTCCAGCTCCGGCGGGCGGAACAGCGGCAGGACCGTGCAGCGGGCGGCGGTCGAGCCCGTGCGGTCGAGCAGCGCGTTGACGGCCTGGCGCGCGGAGGCGTTGGCGCCCTCCATGGTGGCCAGGTCGATGTCCACGGCCACGTAGTCGCCCGCGAGGTACAGGTTCGGGATCCTGGTCGCCGCCTTCGGCCGGTTGTGGAAGGTGCCGACCGGGTGGATCAGCAGCTGGTCCTCGTTGGTCGGGTTCGGGGTGCCGAGACCGTCCACGCCGGGGTCCAGGAACCAGGAGTGCAGGGCGCTGTCCTTCAGCACCGTGCGGCCCGTGTCGTTGAACGAGGCCTTCAGCTGGGCCCACACCTCCCGGGCGACCTCCGTGCGGGTGCACTGCTTGGCGGTCTTGCCGTAGAGGATGCCGGGCCGGTCCCACTCGGAGATGTCCACCGACAGGCAGTCGACGACCGTTCCGTCGCCGTAGTCGGCGGCGAAGGCCCGCGACGGCCAGTGCCGCGCCTGCTGGATGGCGGTCAGCGACCAGGGCGAGTCGATGCAGTTGGCGTGGCCGGCGAGCAGCGGGGCGCTCTCGGTCAGATAGAACTGGATGCCGGTCATCCAGTCCGTCTCCAGCGCGTCGCAGCGGGCCAGCTGCGGGTCGGCCGCGCGCAGGGCGGCGCTCCAGGTCCGCCGGGCGTGCTCGACCGGCATCGCGCTGACGTAGTGGTCCGCGGTCACCCGCCTGCGGACCCCCTGCGGGTCCTCGGTCACCACCGCCGCGATCCGCCCGGCCGCGGCGTCGTAGTCGAGTTCCCGCACGGTCCAGCCGACCCGGAACTCCACGCCGAGGCCGGTCAGGTGGGTCACCCACGGGTCGATCCAGGCCTCGTTGGTGGGCAGGTCGAGGATCCGGTCGAGGGGACCGTCGGCGCCGCGCCCCAGGGCGTTGAAGGCGAAGGCCTCCAGGAGCGTGGCGACCGTGCGGGTGCTGGCCTCCTCGGCCTTGGTCGCCACGATGTTGCGGGTCAGCCCGACGGCGAGGATGCGCTGGTAGTCGTAGCTCATCCGGTCGGCGCGCAGGAACTCCCACCAGGGCGTGTGCTCCCAGGTGTCGTCGCGGCGCTCGTCGCAGCTGGTGAGGAACACCAGGAAGCGGTCGACGAAGTACGCCGCCTCGTGGAGCGGGATGGAGCGGGCGGTGTCCAGGAGGGCGGTCAGCGCGCGGCGGATCTCGTCGAGGGTGAGCTCGGCCGGCCGGTGGCCGGGCCAGGGCAGCGGGATGCGCAGGTCCTCCCGGCCGGTCCGGGCGAAGGACATCTCCGCCGGGGCCACCAGGTTGTCCCAGACGCCGTTGGCGTTGCCGGGGAACGGGATGCGCCGCATCGTGTCGGGGAGGTTGTGGTAGATGCCCGGGATGAACCGGAAGCCGTGCTCGGCGGGGAGCGCCCGGCGCCCGCCGCGCGCGCTCTCCGGCACGTCCATGGAACGGGCCTTGCCGCCGAGCGCCCGGCGCTCGTAGACGGTGACGCGGTAGCCGCGTTCGGCGAGTTCATGGGCCGCGGTCAGGCCCGCGACCCCGCCGCCGAGGACGGCGACCGACGGCGCCGCCGCCGTCTCGGCCGCGACCGCCGGCCGGGCGTCGACGACGACGCCTCCGGCGACGGCCGCCCCGGTGACCGCGGCCGCGCCCGCGACGAATCCGCGCCGCGAGGTGCCCGTGCGTTCCATGCCCCACCCCTTTACCGCCGGTAACAGTCGGTCGGCGCAGGAGCATAGGGGCGCCCGCGGGACACCGGAAGCACCGTGCGCCACCCGCTCCGCACATGGCGCGATCCCGCCCCCGCACGCGCACGAGACAATGACCGCATGTCCCGACGCAACGCCCGCACCAAGCCCGCCCGCCCCGCGGCCCCCGCCCGCCCCGCCCTCACGCCGGACGCGCCCTGCCCCTGCGGCCTCGACGCCCCGTACGGCGCGTGCTGCGGGCGCTTCCACGCCGGACCGGCCGGCGCGCCCACCGCGGAGCTGCTCATGCGCTCCCGCTACAGCGCCTTCGTCGCCCGCGACGAGGCGTACCTGCTGCGCACCTGGGCCCCGCGGACCCGCCCCGCGGACGTCGACTTCGACCCGGCGCTGCGCTGGACCGGCCTGGACGTCGAGGAGACCGGCGACGGCACCGCCTTCCACCAGCACGGCACCGTCACCTTCCGGGCCCACTACCGTCAGGGCGGCACGGCGGGCGAACTCCACGAGCGGAGCCGGTTCGAGCGGCACGAGGGGGCGTGGGTGTACGTGGACGGGGAGTTCCTGGACTGATCGGGGCGGTCCGGCCGGGGCGCCCCGATCACGTCACCGTGCCGGGGCGCCCACCGGGGCCTGCTCCCGCTGCGGCAGCCCCTGCGCCAGATCCTCCGCGATCAGCTTCTTCGCGATGGCGTCCGTCGCGGCCCGCAGCTCCGGGCCGCTGGGGCGGCCGCGCTCCTGCTCCACCCGGTCGCTCAGCCAGTCGCCCCACGCCCGGGTGATGACGTCCGCCTCGCGCTTCCCGGCGGAGGTGTGGGAGAGCAGGTTGCCGTCCCGGGTGAGGAAGCCCTCGTCGACCATGCGGTCGAAGACCGGCAGCAGGACCTCCGGCGGCACGCGGCGGCCGGCCGAGACCAGGCCGAGGCTCGCGTGGCCGACCACCCGGGTGTAGAGCTCCACCTGCATGACCGCCCACGCGCCGGCGATGTCGAGCCGGGTGTCGGAGGTGTCGATGATCCGCCGGGCGGTGTCGAGGTCGGTCTTGCGGATGATCCGCCCCACGGACAGCTCCAGGTACGTGGCCGAGTCGCCGGAACCGGTGGGGGAGGCGAAACCCTCGCCCATGTCGGGGGCCGAGGCACGGGCCGTGTCGCGCAGCGCCACCTGCTTGAGGAAGAGCGCCACGACGAATCCGACGGCTGCCACCGGCACCGTCCACAGGAAGACGGTGTGCAGGGTGTCCGCGTACGCCTGGACGATCGGCTCCGCCACCCGGTCCGGCAGTCCGTGCACGCCCGCCGGGCTCTGCGCGGCCGTGGCCACGGCCGCCGGGTCCAGCCCGAGGCTCGCCGCGATCGCCGAGGCCTCGGCGGTGCCCTCGGTCAGGTTGGGCCTGAGGGAGTTGGCGTAGATGGTGCCGAAGACGGCGGTGCCGAAGGAGCTGCCCAGGGTGCGGAAGAAGGTGACGCCCGAGGTGGCCGTGCCCAGGTCCGCGTAGTCGACGGTGTTCTGCACGGCGATGGTGAGCACCTGCATGCACAGGCCGATGCCGACGCCGAGGACGAACATGTACAGCGACGCCAGCCAGGTGTCGGTGCCCGGCTCCATCAGGGACAGCAGGTACAGACCCAGGCCCATCACGAGGCAGCCCGCGATGGGGAAGGTCCGGTAGTGGCCGGTCTTGCTGACGACGTTGCCGCTGAAGATCGAGGCGATGAGCAGACCGATGACCATGGGGAGCGTGCGGATGCCGGAGATCGTCGCCGAGTCCCCGTCGACGTACTGCAGATAGGTCGGCAGGAAGGTCATCGCGCCGAGCATCGCGAAACCGACGACGAAGCTGAGCACCGAGCACACGGTGAAGACCGGATTGTGGAAGAGCCGCATGGGCAGCATGGGTTCGGCCGCGCGGGTCTCCACCCAGCAGAACAGCCCCAGGGCGAGCAGGCCGCCGGCGAACAGCCCGATGATGACGCCCGAGCTCCAGGCGTACTCGTTCCCGCCCCAACTGGTCGCCAGGATCAGCGCGCTGGATCCGGCGGCGACGAGCGCGATGCCCGCGTAGTCGATGACCGGGCGGCTCGCGGAGCGCACGGAGGGGATGGTGTGGGCGGCGGCGATGACGACCAGGATCGCGATCGGCACGTTGACGTAGAACGCCCAGCGCCAGGTGAGGTGGTCGGTGAACAGGCCGCCGAGGAGCGGCCCGATGACGGTCGACACGCCGAACACCGCGCCGATGGCGCCCTGGTACTTGCCGCGCTCGCGCAGCGGGATCACGTCGGCGATCAACGCCATCGAGGTGACCATGAGCCCGCCGGCGCCGATGCCCTGCAGACCGCGCCAGACGATCAGCAGCGTCATGTTGGTGGCGAGACCGCACAGGAACGAGCCGGTGATGAAGACGATCGCGGAGATCTGGAAGATCACCTTGCGGCCGAAGAGATCGCCGAACTTGCCGACCAGCACGGTCGCGACCGTCTCGGCCAGCAGGTACGCGGTGACCACCCAGGACATGTGGGCGGCACCGCCGAGATCCGAGACGATCGTCGGCAGCGCGGTGCCCACGATGGTCTGGTCCAGGGCGGCCAGGAGCACGCCGAGCATGATCGTGCCGAAGACGATGTTGCGGCGACGGCGGTCGAGCACGGGGGGCTCGGTGGTCCGGGGCGCGGGAGCGGCTTCGCTGGTGGTGGTCACTCTCGCAGCCTCACACCGGCGGCGGTGTCCCGCATGGGGAGTACACCCGAACCGGTGCGGCACCCGGGCCGTGCCCCGAACGGCCGAGCGGCGCGGAGGTGTCCGGGAGGGGCCGCGCCCCGGTGGTCAGTGCCCGGCGGTCAGTGCCCCGGCCGCACCGGCAGCTGCGGGTGGTGCTTGGCCAGCACCTTGTTGGCCCGGGCGAGCGCGGCCAGCGCGTGCTCGCGGTCGGCGCGGTCCTCCGCGCACAGCGGCCCCCGGAAGCGGTACACCTCGCGCGCCGCGCAGTCGGCGTCGACCTCGGCCTGCAGGACGTGCAGCGGCAGGCAGGACCCGATCAGCGCGGCGACGCTGTCGGGGATCGGGACGGGTACGAGCGGCGAGGGCGAGGCGATCACGGGCAGTCCTTGTGGGTCTGTCGGGCGAGAGAGGTTCTCCCCTCCATACGTACCGGATCGCGGTGGCGGTTCGACGACGGGTCCGTCACCGCGCGGCAACACGCCCGCGCCGGATTCGGCGCGCCGCACGGACCGGACGGCCGCGCGCTCCCGCGTTCCCGCAGGTGCGCGCGGGTCCGCCCCTCGGACCGCCCGCCGGTCCACCGAACGCCGATCCGGTGGAGGGGAGTTGCCGCACCTCCGGAGTGTGGGGCATCTCACCCCAGGATCGCGTTCAGGTCGTACGAGACCG
The DNA here is from genome assembly GCF_036240795.1 of Streptomyces sp. NBC_01268. Lineage (NCBI taxonomy): Bacteria > Bacillati > Actinomycetota > Actinomycetes > Kitasatosporales > Streptomycetaceae > Streptomyces > Streptomyces sp. NBC_01268. The sequence continues at coordinate 6,899,039 of NZ_CP108454.1, forward strand.
GCTCCTCCAACTGCCCGTACCCGCAGGACTCCGGGGCGCGGTCCGGGCGCCAGCGCTTGAACTGCGCGGTGTGCCGGAAGCGGTCGCCCTCCATGTGGTCGTACCCCACTTCGCAGACCCGCTCCGGGCGCAGCGCCACCCAGGACAGGTCCTTCTTCCCGGACCAGCGGCTCGGCGCACCCGGCAGCCGCGCCCCCTCGTGCGCCGACTCGTCCGTCCACGCCGCCCAGGGATGCCCGTCGGGCGGGTCCATGCGCAGCGGCTCCAGCTCCTCGACCAGCTCCGCGCGCCGCTTCGCGGTGAACGCCGCGCAGACGCCGACGTGCTGGAGGCTGCCCCCGGTGTCGTACAGGCCGAGCAGCAGCGAGCCGACCACCGGGCCGTTCTTGTGGAGGCGGTACCCGGCCACGACCACGTCGGCCGTGCGCTCGTGCTTGATCTTGTACATCAGCCGGGCGTCGGGCCGGTACGGCAGATCGAGGGGTTTGGCGATCACGCCGTCCAGGCCGGCGCCCTCGTACTGCTCGAACCAGCGTGCGGCGAGCTCCGGGTCCCGGGTGGCGGGCGCGAGATGGACCGGGGCGTCGATGCCGGCGAGGGCGCGTTCGAGGGCGGCCCGGCGCTCGGCGAGCGGGGTGTCGAGGAAGGAGTCGTCGCCGAGGGCGAGCAGGTCGAAGGCGATGAACCGCGCCGGGGTCGTCTCCGCGAGCATCCGCACCCGCGACGCGGCCGGGTGGATCCGTTCGCTGAGCCGGTCGAAGTCGAGCCGTCCGTCGTGCTCGACGACGATCTCGCCGTCCACCACGCAGCGCTGGGGGAGCCGGGCGAGCAGGGCCTCGACGAGCTCGGGGAAGTAGCGGGTCAGCGGCTTGCCCGTACGGCTGCCGAGGAACAGCTCCGCCCCGTCCCGGTGCACCAGGGCGCGGAAGCCGTCCCACTTGGCCTCGTACTGCATCCCCGGCGGGATCTTCTTCACGGCCTTCGCCAGCATCGGCTTCAGGGGCGGCATCACCGGCAGGTCCATGCCGCGATTCTAGGGACGATCCAGGGCGATCGGTGTCATTGAATACCGATATGCGGCTTGTGGGCGTCCCGCCTAGGCTGGCCGCCATGGCAGGCAAGGCGGACGCGGTGGAGCTCGAGGTCGGCGACCGGACGGTGCGGGTGTCCCATCCGGACAAGGTGTACTTCCCCGAGCCCGGTTACACCAAGCTGGACATGGTCCGCTACTACCTCGCGGTCGGCGACGGCATCACGCGCGCGCTGCGGGACCGGCCCACCACGCTGGAGCGCTACCCGGACGGCGTGGCGGGGGAGTCCTTCTTCCAGAAGCGGGCGCCGAAGTACCTCCCGGAGTGGATCCCGACGGCCCACATCACCTTCCCCAGCGGGCGCTCGGCCGACGAGATGTGCCCGACCGAGCCGGCCGCCGTGCTGTGGGCGGCCAACCTGGGGGCCGTCACCTTCCATCCGTGGCCGGTCCGCAGGGAGGACACCGACCACCCCGACGAACTGCGCATCGACCTCGACCCCCAGCCCGGCACCGACTACGCCGACGCCGTCCGCGCGGCCCACGAGCTGCGGGCCGTCCTCGACGAGCACGGGTTGCGCGGCTGGCCGAAGACCTCCGGCGGGCGCGGGCTGCACGTCTTCGTGCCGATCCTGCCGAACTGGACGTTCACGCAGGTCAGGCGCGCCGCGATCGCCTGCGGCCGGGAGCTGGAGCGGCGGATGCCGGAGCAGGTCACGATCAAGTGGTGGAAGGAGGAGCGCGGGGAGCGCATCTTCGTGGACTACAACCAGACCGCCCGCGACCGCACCATCGCCTCCGCGTACTCCGTCCGTCCCCGCCCGCACGCCCCGGTCTCGGCGCCGCTCCGCTGGGACGAGATCGACGACGCCGTGCCGCGCGACTTCGACATCCGCACCATGCCGGAGCGGTACGCCGCACTCGGCGACGTGCACGCGGACATGGACGACGAGCGCTTCAGCCTGGAGCCGCTCCTGGAGCTGGCCCGCCGGGACGAGGCGGAGCACGGTCTGGGCGACCTGCCCTATCCACCGGAGTACCCGAAGATGCCGGGCGAGCCGAAGCGGGTCCAGCCGAGCCGGGCGAAGAAGGAGCCCGAGTGAGGGACTGAGGGACTGAGGGACCGAGGGGCCGAGGGGGCGGCGGGAGTGGTCCCTTGCCGCGCCACTGAAACAATACGAACGATCGTGCTAGCATTTTCCGTGTCGAGGGCGCACGAGAACGATCGAGGAGATCCGGCATGCATCCCAAGGCCCTGCTGGTCCGCACCGCACTGAACGCCTCCGCGCACGTCGCCCCGGGACCGACCGGGCGGGCCGTCTTCCATCTCTTCGTCCGCCCCCTCGGGCGGGCCCGCGTCAGACCGGCCGAGGAGCGCCTGATGGGCGCCGCCCGCGTCGACCGGATACGGGTCGGGCGCAAGGAGGCCGTCACGTACGCCTGGGGTGACGGTGAGCGGCCCGTCCTGCTCGTCCATGGCTGGTCCTCGCGCGCCTCGCGGCTGGCCGCCTTCGCCGAGGCGCTGCTCGCCCGCGGGTACAGCCCGATCGCCTTCGACGCTCCCGGGAACGGGGACGCGACCGGTCGGGCGAGCAACATCCTCGAATACCGCGAGATCATCCGCGAACTGCACGCCCGGCACGGGGACTTCGACGCGGTCGTCGCGCACTCGTTCGGTGTCGTCGCCTCGCTCTTCGCGCTCCGCGACGGCGTCCGGACGCGGCGGTTCGTCGGCATCGCGGGGGTCGGCTCCTTCGGCCTGCTCACCGCCGCCTTCCGGGCCGTGAGCGGCTTCGGGGAGCGTGCGCTCGCCGCGATGCGCCGGCACGTCGAGCGGCAGCTGGCCCCCGAAGAGCCGGGCGTCTGGGGCCACTTCGACGCCTCGTGGCGGCCCGAGGACCTCGGCGCGCCGCTCCTGCTGATCCATGACGAGACGGACGACCTGGTGCCGCTCGCCCACGCCCACGTCATCCGGAAGGCGCACGGCGCCCGCGCCCGGCTCGTGGTCACCCAAGGCCTCGGTCATCGGCGGATCCTGACGGATCCCCAGGTGGTCGCCGAGGCGGTGGAGTTCGTCGTCGACGGGCCCGGTCCCGCGGACGCGCCCGCCGTGCCGGCGGAGGCCGGCTCCCGCTGACCTTCCGCCGGGTCAGACCCCGGCGGTGTCGATCTCGTCCCGTGCCCCGTCCGTCGCCTCGGCCCGCAGGCGGCGGACGATGCCGCGTTCGGCCCGCTCGTACGCGGAGGCTTCGGCGAGCAGGACGGACTGGGCGTTGGCCGACTCCATCAGGGCGATGATCTCGAAGGCGAGCTGCGGGGCGTCGACGTCCGCGACGAGACCGCCGGCCTGCCGGGCCTCCTCGACCGTCCCCTCCACGTAGCCGATCCAGTCCTGCCGGGCCCGCGCGATCGCGTCGTGCACCGGGCCCGTGCGGGCGTCGAACTCGGCGGAGACCGCGTAGAAGAAGCAGCCGCCGGTGAAGACCCGCTCCGCGGAGTAGGCGAGCCAGTTGCGGCACAGGGCCCAGACCTTGCCGGGGCCGGGCGGGAGTTCGGCCAGCGGGGTCACGACCCGGCGGGCGAAGACGGCGGCCGCCGCCCGCACCGTCGCGAGCTGGAGCTCCTCCTTGGAGCCGAACAGGGCGAAGACACCGCTCTTGCTCAGCTTCAGCTCGGTGGCGATCCGCCCGAGCGACAGACCCTCCAGACCCTCGACCGAGGCGATGTCCATCGTGCGGCCCAGCACGAGCCGCCGGGTCTGGTTGCCGCGCTCGACGCGCCCGTCGGTACTGGTGCTGCCGCTCATGCCCCCATCGTACTGAACGCACGATCGTGCGGACACTGTGTGTGGGCCGCCCCCGCGCGGGTGCTACGCCTCCGCCGCGCGCCGCTCGCCCGGCGCCAGCAGCAGCACCTCCAGGGCCCGGGCGCAGGCCCGGGCCCGGGCCAGGAACCAGTCGAGCCGCTCGTCGGTGATCAGCGACGGCGCCGCCCGCAGCGAGAGCGCGAAGCGCGCGTGACCGGCCCGTTCCAGGACCGGCACCGCGAGGGTCCGCACCCCGAGCGCCGACTCGCCGTCGTCCAGGGCGTACCCCTGCTCCCGCACCCGGGCCAACTCGCCCGCGGGACCGCCGGATTCGCCGGGACTCCCCGGGCGCGGCCAGGCGAGCAGCACCTTGCCGAGCGCCGTCGAGTGGAGCGGCCGCCGCAGTCCCACCTTCGGCGTGACCGAACCGCCCGCCACGATCACCGCGTACGCGCCGCCGCGCAGGGCCAGGTCGGCGGTGGCGCCGGTCCGGGCGGCCAGGTCGCCCAGCTCGGGGGCGGCCAGGTGCAGCCCGCGCTGGTGGTACGAGAGCCGGCCCAGTTCGGTGACGGCCGGACCGAGCCGGTAGCGGGCCGTGCGGGCGTCCTGCTCCAGGAAACCGGCCCCCAGCAGCGTCCTCGCCAGCCGGTGCGCGGTCGACGTCGACAGGGCGAGCCGGCGCGCCAGGTCCGAGGCGCTGAGATCGGGCCCGTTGTCGTGGAAGCAGTGCAGGACGTCCAGGGCCCGGCGCACCGCCTGGGCCCCGGCCGGTGCGCGGACCGGTCCGGCCTCGGTGGTCATGTGGTTCGCTCCCCCTCGCCGCATGCTCTCAACGGCCTCCCACGCTCCCATATGGCGGGAGCCGAAGCAGCATCGCGACGAGGTCGGAAACATGCCGTTCACGTGGGATCCCACAGGGTGGGAGACGCGCCGAAGTTGGCTTGAACCCGGCGGAAGGGCGTGGCGGAGACAGACGCACCGGAGCATCCCGGGGGCCCGGAAACGGTCCCGCCGCTCCCCGGCGCGCCGCGTTGATCGGACGTTGATGGCCCGTTTAGGCGGCCGCGCGAGTCTCTTCCCATGCAGACCGACACCATGCACTTCGCCCCCCAGACCCTCGGGGCCCCGGACCTCTCCTGGCAGGAGGACGCGCTGTGCGCCCAGGCGGGACCGGAGTTCTTCTTCCCGGCGCCCGGCTCCTCGACCCGCGAGGCGAAGCAGCTGTGCGGGGCGTGCCCGGGCCGCGCGGCGTGCCTGGAGTACGCGCTGACGCACGACGAGCGCTTCGGCGTGTGGGGCGGGCTCTCGGAGAAGGAGCGGATCAACCTGAAGCGGCGCCGGGGCTGACCGCCTCCGGCGCCTCCCGGGTGAGGGCTCAGCCCGCCGCGCGGGCCGCCATGCGCGCCTTGCGCGCCGCGAGCCGCTCGTCGAACTTGGCCGCCTCGCTGTCCAGGCCGTTCATGTAGAGGCCGAGCTCCTCCTGGGCCTGCAGGCCCTCCGGGCCGAGGCCGTCGATCTGGAGGACCTTGAGGAAGCGGAGCACCGGCTGCAGCACGTCGTCGTGGTGGATGCGCAGGTTGTAGATCTCGCCGATCGCCATCTGGGCGGCGGCCCGCTCGAAGCCGGGCATGCCGTGACCGGGCATCCGGAAGCCGACGACGACGTCCCGCACGGCCTGCATGGTGAGGTCGGGGGCGAGCTCGAAGGCCGCGCCCAGCAGGTTGCGGTAGAAGACCATGTGCAGGTTCTCGTCGAGCGCGATGCGGGCCAGCATCCGGTCGCAGACGGGGTCGCCGGACTGGTGGCCGGTGTTGCGGTGCGAGATGCGGGTGGCGAGCTCCTGGAAGGCCACGTACGCGACCGAGTGCAGCATCGAGTGGCGGTTGTCCGACTCGAAGCCCTCGCTCATGTGCGCCATGCGGAAGCGCTCCAGCTCGTCCGGGTCGACCGCCCGCGAGGCCAGCAGGTAGTCGCGCATCACGATGCCGTGCCGGCCCTCCTCCGCGGTCCAGCGGTGCACCCAGGTGCCCCAGGCGCCGTCGCGGCCGAAGAGGCTGGCGATCTCGTGGTGGTAGCTCGGGAGGTTGTCCTCGGTGAGCAGGTTGACCACGAGGGCGATCCGGCCGATGTCGGTGACCTTGGACTGCGAGCGGTCCCAGGCCTCGCCGTCCTCGAAGAGGGCCGGGAAGTTCCGGGCGTCCGACCACGGCACGTAGTCGTGCGGCATCCAGTCCTTGGTGACCTTCAGGTGCCGGTTGAGCTCCTTCTCCACGACCTCTTCCAGGGCGTACAGGAGCCGTGCGTCGGTCCACCCTGCGGAGCTGCCGAGGTGGGGAGAGGTGAGCGTCACGGGAACTCCTGGGGACGGAGAGGGGGCAAACGGAACTACCTACGGACTCGTAGGTTACGAGACCGTAGGTTAAAGCCCCGATAAGGGGGTGGCCAAGCCCGTCCCGGAGGCGCCCGGTCACGTTCCGTCATGCCCGCAGCTCCCGCGGTCTGCGGGAGACCCAGGTCACGGGAGTCCGGGCCCGCAGCGGCCCCCCGCGCGGCTACTCAGAGCAGATGATCGGCGGCGCCGGCCTTCACGGCCGAGATCAGCGCCCTCAGCGCCTCGACCGAATCGCTGACGTACGCGTCGGGGGCGAGGGTGGAGCCGATGTAGGCGCGGCCGGAGTCGTCGAGGCCGAAGCGGAAGCAGTTGGCGCCCTCGCTGCAGAAGGCTTCGCTCCAGGCGATCTCCCGGGCGGCGGCGGGGTGGTCGGTGACGTTCATGGTGGAGGGTCCTTCAGAGGTCCTGGGCGAGGGCGCGGATGAAGTCGCGGGAGGCGGGCGGCGGCAGGGCCAGCCCGCTCAACCGCTCCAGCAGACCGCGATAGCGCCGCAGTTGCATGTCGGTGTCGAGAAGCATGGAGCCGTGGGAGGAGTCGAGCTGCACCGTGTCGAGCTGCGGCACCGGCGCGGACACACAGGTGAACGACTGACCCGCCCCGGGGAAACCCCCCGCCGCGAACGGGATGACCCGCACGGAGATCGTGTCCCGCTCCGAGCGCTCCAGGATGTACTCCAGCTGCGCCCTGGCGACCTTCGGGCCGCCGAACTGCATGCGCAGCGCGGCCTCGTGGATCACCGCCCCGTACAGCGTCGGCCGGTCCCGGTCGAGCACTTCCTGGCGGCGCAGCCGCAGGTTCACCCGGGCCTCCAGGTCGGGCCCGGGCAGCGGCGGGTCGGCGGTGTCGAAGACGGCCCGGGCGTGCTCCTCGGTCTGCAGCAGGCCGGGCAGGTGCGTCGTGACGGCGGTGTGCAACTCCGAGGCGTGGAACTCCAGTTCGGCGATGTCGATCAGCGCCGGTGGCAGCAGCCCCCGGTGCTGCTCCCACCAGCCGCGGTCGCGTTCCTGGGCCATGGCGGCGAGCAGGTCGATGAGGGGGGTGTCCGGGCAGCCGTAGTTGAAGGCGAGCGTGCGCACCCGCTCGGCGCTGATGCCGAAGCGCCCCGACTCGATGTTGGGGATGCGGGTGCGGTCGACGCCCAGCAGGGCGGCGGCCTGCTGGACCGACATGCCCGACTGCTCGCGAAGTTTGCGCAGCTCGTGTCCGAGTCGCTGCTGGCGCGCGGTCGGGGTGCTCCTGGGCGGCACGCTCGTTCTCCCCCTTCGGTTCCGGGCTCGCGGGTCCGGAGAATACGGCCCGTTCCGGCATAAGTACGAGTATCTACTGCCAAGTAGTAGCACCGTGCTCCGGATCTAGGCTACGGTCGGTAGCGCAAGTCTCACACGGGGCAATCGTGTTCGACGTGTGAGCACCCCCACACGCACAGGAAATGTGAGCAAAACCGATGAAGGGCGCACTGCGTTGCCTCCCGTCCGCCGTCGCGGCCGGCCCCATACCCCCCGCCACGGAGAACCTCAGCTACTCGATGCTCCTCCCCGGGGGCGCCTACTGCGCGGGACTGGCCCGCGACTCCATCCGCACCCTGGTCGACCGCCACGGCCTCGCCGAACTCACCGAGACCGCGGTCCTCGCCGCCTCCGAACTCGTCTCCGCCGCGTACCGCTTCACCCCGGACCGCGAGATGGTCCTGCGGGTGCGCTGGCAGTTCGACGCGCTGCGGATCGTCCTCTACGACCAGCACCCGGCCCACCCCGCACCGGACGAGGCCGACGCGTGCCGCGAGCGCCGCAGCCGCAGCATGTGGCTGCTGACCGCGGCGGTCGAGGCGCACGGCGGGGACTGGGGGCTCGCCCCCGTCCTGACACCGGGCGGCGGCACCAAGTCCTGGGCGTTACTCCACCGTTAGCAGCCCCGCCCGCACGGCCTCGGCCGTCGTGGGCCGCAGCGCGCCGTCGAGCTCCAGCCACCGGGTGATCCCCAGCGACTCCAGGAACGGCACGTCGTGACTCACCACGACCAGCGCCCCCTCGTACGCTTCGAGCGCGGCCGTCAGGCTCCGTACCGACGCCAGGTCCAGATTGTTGGTCGGCTCGTCGAGCAGCAGCAGCTGCGGTGCCGGCTCGGCCAGCAGCAGCGCCGCCAGCGTCGCGCGGAACCGCTCGCCCCCCGACAGCGTTCCCACCGGCCGATCGGCCCGGGCACCCCGGAAGAGGAACCGGGCCAGCCGCGCCCTGATCGCGTGGGGCGTCGCGCCGGGCGCCAGCCGGGCCACGTTCTCCACCACGCTCAGTTCGTCGTCCAGCACATCGAGCCGCTGCGGAAGGAAGCGCAGCGGGACCCGCGCCACCGCCTCGCCCGCGACCGGATCGAGCCCGCCCGCGAGCGTCCGCAGCAGTGTCGTCTTGCCGGCCCCGTTCCGGCCGACCAGCGCCACCCGCTCCGGACCCCGCAGCTCGAACTCCCCGGCGACCCGTGCCCCGTACCGCAGCTCCAGGTCGTGCAGCAGCAGCACCTCCCGGCCCGGCGGGACCTTCGTGTACGGCAGCTCGATCCGGATCTCGTCGTCGTCCCGCACCGCCTCCACCGCCGCGTCCAGCCGCGAACGCGCCTCGGCGAGCCGGTCCGCGTGCAGCCGGCGGTGCTTGCCCGCCGACACCTCGGCCTGCCCCTTGCGGGTGTTCGCCACGACCTTCGGCACCACCTTGTTCTCCGCACTCTTCTGCGCGTAACGCCTGCGCCGGGCCAACTTGGAACGGGCGTCCGTCAGTTCCCGCTTCTGGCGCTGGACGTCGGCCTCGGCGACCCGCACCATGCGCTCGGCCGCCTCCTGTTCGGCGGCGAGCGTCGCCTGGTAGTCGGACCAGGCGCCGCCGTACCAGGCGACCTCGCCGTCCCGCAGGTCGGCGATCTGGTCCACCCGCTCCAGGAGTTCGCGGTCGTGGCTGACCACGATCAGCACTCCGGGCCAGGCGTCCACCGCCTCGTGCAGCCTGCGGCGGGCGAACAGGTCCAGGTTGTTGGTCGGCTCGTCGAGCAGCAGCACGTCCGGCCCGGCGAGCAGCAGCGCGGCCAGCCGGAGCAGGACCGACTCGCCGCCCGAGACCTCGCCGATCGTGCGGTCGAGCCCGACGTGCCCGAGACCGAGCCGGTCGAGCACGGCCCGGGCCCGCTCCTCGACGTCCCAGTCCTCGCCCACGGCCGCGAAGTGCTCGGCGGCCGTGTCGCCCGCCTCGATGGCGTGCAGCGCGGCCCGGGCGCGGTCGATTCCGAGGGCCCGGTCGACCCGCAGCCCGGTGTCGAGCACCAGGTCCTGCGGGAGGTACCCGATCTCGCCCGCGACGTGGACGGTGCCGGAGGCCGGGGCGAGCTCGCCGGCGATCAGCTTGAGCAGGGTGGACTTCCCCGAACCGTTCAGCCCGACCAGGCCGGTCCGGCCGGCCCCCACGGCGAGCCGGAAGTCGTCGAGGACCCGGGTCCCGTCGGGCCAGGAGAAGGAGAGGGACGTGCAGGTGACGAAGGTGGGGCGGGGCGCCATGAGAGCCTCCCGGTGGCAGGGGCGTGGATGAGGACGACGCGGGAGACACCGGGGCGCGGGCGGGAAGAAGAGAGCGGAGCAGCGCTCGTACGCCGAGGTCGAGGACGGCACACGCGGCGGCGGGGCGGCACGCGCGGCACGGTGTCTCGCAACCTCAGACGAGCAACGGCCTTCTCCGATCGGGCGACAAACAGGGCCAGGTCAGGACGGTACGCAGCGGGCGGAGGGGACCGCAATCGAATTACGGGGCACGCCTCACGGGCGCTCCTCCAGGAGCTGGGCGAGGTTCCCGTCCCAGTCGAGGTACTGGTGCTCACGCCCCCGCGGCACCAGGACCTGTGAGGCCTTCAGGAAGCGGCGCAGCTCGGACGTGCGCAGGTGCACCATGGCGACGCCCTCGGGCGCGTGGAACTCCACCACCGTCCGGTCGTAGCCGTACGGGCGCAGCCGCACGTCCCCGAGGCCCGCGGGCTCGTCGACCCCCTGCGCGAGCAGCTCGCGCGCGAAGGCCCAGGACACCTCGACGCCCTCCAGGGTCGCGGGCGGCGGGAAGGCCATGCGGACCGCGAACGGGTCCTCGCGGTCGTAACGGAGCGTGGCGGACACGGTCTCCATCCGTGGGACGGACGCGACCAGCCGGGCCTGCACGGCCTGCTCGATGACGGTGGACAAGGCCAGCCTCCTGTTGCGCGGCTACGTTCTCCTGGTCTCCCTGACACAAGAAGAGACGAACCGGGCGGCCGGATCGTGCACTGTGGGGGTACGTGAGCTGTGTCACCGCAGCGCCCGGACCCTCTCCAAGGCCCGGGACTACGGCTTCTGCGCCTGCTCGAAGGGCTCGAACTCGCCGCCCGCGCACGGACCGGAGTGATCGCAGTACGGCTGGTTGCCGGAGGCGCCGCAGCCGCACAGCACCGCCCGGGTCTCGTGCCGCCCGCCCTGCTCGTCGCGGACGAGGAGGTCGCCGCGGACCACCAGCCGGCCGTCCGGCATGCGCCGCACGGTGGTGGGGACGTCCCCGGCCTCGGCGGAGGCGTCGGCCGGGCGGTACTGGAGCGCCCCGGACGGGCAGCGCCGGACGACCTCGGCGACCAGGTCGGCGGCGGCCTGCTCGGGCTGCACCCAGGGACGCTTGGCCAGGTCGAACACGCTCGGCAGGCCGCGGAGGCACTCGGCCGCGTGCAGGCAGCGGCGCGGTTCGTACGTGACGGTGATGCCCTCGCCGTTGTACTCCTTGATCCTCGGCTCTTCCTCGGCCGTGGGTTCGGTCATATGCCCAGCCTAGGAAGGGGCGGCGGGGTACGCACCCTGGACGGGATCTTCGGGGTGGGCTAGCTTCCGGCGCCATGACGTCCATGGGGAACACGAGACGAATGACGGCCGTGGGACTGGCGGGGGCGGCCCTGGCCATGGCCCTGGGGGCCCCGGCGCAGGCCGCGCCCGGCCACGAGCCCGCCGGGTGGCGGCTCACCCGGACCGACAGCGACGCCCGCTTCCGCGGCCTCGCGGCGGTGGACCGGGCCACCGCCTGGGCGGCCGGCTCCCAGGGCACGGTGCTGCGCACCACCGACGGGGGCAGGAGCTGGCGGAACGTCTCCCCGCCGGGGGCGGCGGAGCTGGAGTTCCGCGACGTGGAGGCCTTCGACGCCCGCCGGGCCGTGGTCCTCGCCATCGGCGAGGGGGAGGCGTCCCGGGTGCTGCGCACCGAGGACGGCGGGGCGACCTGGACCGAGTCCTTCCGCAACACCGACCCGCGGGCCTTCTACGACTGCATGACCTTCTTCGACCGGCGGCACGGCCTCGCGATGAGCGACCCGGTCGACGGCAGGTACCGCATCCTGTCCACCGGCGACGGCGGCCGGTCCTGGCAGGTCCTGCCGAGCGAGGGCATGCCCGCCGCGCTGCCGGGCGAGGCCGGGTTCGCCGCCAGCGGCCAGTGCCTGGTCTCCGCGGGGCCGAAGGACGTGTGGCTCGCGACCGGCGGCGGCGCCACCGGCAGGGTCCTGCACTCCGCGGACCGCGGGATGTCCTGGACCGCCACGGACACCGCCATCCCCGCCGGGGAGGGCGCCAAGGGCGTCTTCGGCCTCGCCTTCCGCGACCGCGCCCACGGCATCGCCGTCGGCGGCGACTACCGCAAGGACCAGCCCTCGCCCCATGCCGCCGCCGTGACCGGCGACGCGGGGCGCACATGGACGGCGTCCGCCACCCCGCCGCCCGCCTACCGCTCGGGCGTCGCCTGGCTCCCGCACCGCAAGGCCGCCGCCCTCGCGGTCGGCCCCACCGGCACGGACCTCACCACGGACGGCGGCCGCACCTGGCGCACGGTCGACACCGGCTCGTACGACACGGTCGCCTGCGCCGCCGACGGCGCCTGCTGGGCCTCGGGGGAGAAGGGCAGGATCGCCCGCCTCGCACGCTAGGCCGGCAACTCCTCGCGGTACGACGCCAGTCCGGCGACCGTCTTGGTCGCGTAGAACTCGGTGATCCGGTACGCGCAGACGCCCCCGATCGTGAACGGGTCGGCCGCCGCGATCTTCTCGATCTCCGCGCGGTCGACCCCGGCGGCCAGGATCACCCCGCCGTCACGGGGGTTCTTCCGGCCGGACGCGAGGAAGACCCCGGCGGCGTACTGCACGTCGAGCCACTCGATGTGCGCGTCGAGGAGCGCGTCGACCTGCTCGACGGGCGCGGTGTAGGAGAGTTCCAGTACGAACATGGGTGCCAGGCTACGCGCCCGCCCCCCACCGGCCGGCCGTAGGGTGCCGACTCATGACGATCATCGAGGTTCCCGAGGGATGGCCCGTCGACGAGGGCGCGGCACGGGCCGTGCAGGAGGAGCTGCGCGGGCGGCTCGTGACGGCCGACGAGGGCCCCGCCCCCGGGACGGGGAACGTCACCGGTCTCGACGTCGCCTACGACGACGAGCGGGACCTGGTCGCCGCGGCCGCCGTCGTGCTGGACGGGCGCACCCTGGAGGTGGTGGAGGAGACCACCGCCGTCGGGCGGGTGTCCTTCCCCTACGTGCCGGGGCTGCTCGCCTTCCGCGAGATCCCGACCGTGCTCGCCGCGCTCGGACGCCTCACCGCCGACCCGGGGCTGCTCGTCTGCGACGGCTACGGCCTCGCCCACCCCCGCCGCTTCGGCCTCGCCAGCCACCTCGGGGTGGTCACGGGCCGGCCCTCGATCGGCGTCGCCAAGAACCCGTTCACCTTCACGTACGAGCAACCCGGCACCGCCCGGGGCGCGTTCACCGACCTGGTCGCCGAGGGCGAGACCGTGGGCCGCGCGCTGCGCACCCGCGCCGGGGTGAAGCCGGTCTTCGTCTCGGTCGGCCACCGGGTCTCGCTGGCGAGCGCCTGTGCCCACACGCTGCACCTCACCCCGCGCTTCCGGCTGCCCGAGACCACCCGCCACGCGGACTCGCTGTGCCGCCGGGCCCTCGCGGAGGCCCTCGCGGCGGAATGAGCACGAGGACCCCGGGGCTCACGGGGCGCCTGAGTACGAGTACGGATACCGGGCCGGTGCCGCGGGCGGCACAGTGTGGGGCATGACAAGCCCCGGTGCGATCGGCACCCTGCAGTGCGTGGTCCTCGACTGTCCCGACGTCATGGAACTCGCCGAGTTCTACCAGGCGTTGGTCGGTGGCGAGATCAACCGCCCCGACCCCCAGTGGGCGGTCGGCGACGCCTGGGCCACGCTCCACGGTGCCTCCGGAGCACCCGTGCTCGCCTTCCAGGGCGTGGCCGACCACCGGCCGCCGGTCTGGGGAGCGCCCGAGCAGCAGTTCCACCTCGACGTACGGGTCGAGGACCTGGACGCCGCCCACGAGGCGGTGCTCGCGCTCGGCGCCTGGCGGCTCGACTCCGGCGAGGGCGACCGGGGATGGCGGATCTACGCCGACCCGGCCGGCCACCCGTTCTGCCTGGTGCGCCACTGACCCCCCGGCGGGTCAGCCCGAGTACGCCACCCGGAAGCGCAGCCCGGCCGCCCGCAGCCGGCCGAGCAGCGCGTCGCCCATCGCCACCGCCGTCGTGACCTGGCCGGCGGTCTTCGGCAGCGTGTCGTGGGCCAGGCAGAGCGCGGACTCGGCGAGCATCTTCGCCGTCTCGTCGTACCCCGGGTCGCCGCCCGACACCTCGGTGAACACGCGCCGGCCGCCGCCCTCGCCGACGAAGCGCACGGAGAACCAGCTGCGGGCCCGCCGCTCCGCGTCCGGACCCTGGCCCGGCTCGTAACGGTCCATCAGCCAGTTCCGCACGGCGGGCAGTTGGGCCGCGAGGACGCCGGTGCCGACGACCGCGGCGCCGCCGAGCGCCATCGGCAGGGTCTTCACCGAGGCGTAGTGGCGGTAGCGGAAGTCCGGCCCGTACCGCTCCAGGGCCGCCGCGGAGCGCTTCACCACCTGCGGGTCCAGGGTGGGCAGCGGCAGCGCCCAGGTGCCGGTCTCGCGGCTGAACCGCGGTCCGCCCAGCGGCGCGTGGGCCCGCCGGGTCACCAGCCGGGGCTCGTGCAGCCGCCGCTCGCGCGCGGCGCCCAGGATCTGCCGGCCGCGGCCGAAGGCGGTCAGGGCCGAGGCCAGGGTGCCGCCCGAGACGACCGCCCCGGCCCGCACGAACCCGTCGATCCGCAGCGGCACCCCCTCCGGCAGCTGCCCCACGGTGAAGTAGACGCCCAGGTCGTGCGGGACGGAGTCGAAGCCGCACGCGTGCACCAGCCGGGCCCCGGTCTCCCGGGCGCGGGCGTCGTACCGTACGTACATCCGGTCGACGAACTCCGCCTCGCCGGTCAGGTCCACGTAGTCCGTGCCGGCCTCCGCGCAGGCCGCCACCAGGTTCTCGCCGTACCAGACGTAGGGGCCGACGGTGCTCGCGACCACCCGCGCGGAACCGGCCAGTTCGCGCAGCGCGTGCGGGTCCTCGGAGTCCGCGACGAGCAGCGGCAGGTCGGCGCAGCGCGGCCACCGCTGCGCGAGCCGGTCGCGCAGGGCGGACAGCTTGGCCCGGCTGCGCCCGGCCAGCGCCCAGCGGCACCCGGCCGGGGCGTGCGTGGCCAGGTACTCCGCGGTGAGCTCGCCCGCGAACCCGGTCGCCCCGAAGAGAACCACGTCGTACGGCCGTCCGGCCGCCCCTGTCTCCATCCCAGCCCAGCCCCTCGGTCTGCCCCCGCGCCGTCCCCCGGCGCGGATGTCGTCGGCGGACTCTAGCGGAAGACGCGGCCGGGGCAATTTCCAAGCGCTTGCTCGGCTCGGGGGCTTGTGCCGAGTGGAACACGTTCCTAGCATCTCCGGTGTTACATCATCACTGTCACACACCTCTGGGGGCTCGATGACCACACCGCGCCACGCCCGCCCCGGCCCGCTCTCCGGAGTCCGGGTGGTGGAGCTCGCGGGCATCGGCCCCGGACCCTTCGCGGCCATGCACCTCGCCGACCTCGGTGCCGACGTCGTCCGCGTCGACCGGCCCGGCGGCGCCGGCCTCGGCATCGACCCCGCGTACGACCTCACCAACCGCAACAAGCGCTCCGTCCTCGTCGACCTCAAGGCCGAGGGCGGCGCGGAGACCGTGCTCGACCTGGTGGCCCGGGCCGACATCCTGATCGAGGGGTACCGCCCCGGCGTCGCCGAACGCCTCGGCATCGGACCCGAGCCCTGCCTCGCCCGCAACCCGCGGCTCGTCTACGGCCGGATGACCGGCTGGGGCCAGACCGGTCCGCTCGCCCCCACCGCCGGACACGACATCGCGTACATCGCCGTCACCGGCACCCTCGGCATGATCGGCCCCGACCCCCAAGGCCCGCCCACCGTCCCCGCCAACCTGGTCGGCGACTACGCGGGCGGCTCCCTCTACCTCGTCATCGGCGTCCTCGCCGCCCTCCAGCACGCCCGCGAGCACGGCGAGGGCCAGGTCGTCGACGCCGCCATCGTCGACGGCGCCGCCCACCTCGCGATGATGATCCACGGCATGCTCGCCGCCGGCGGCTGGCAGGACCGGCGCGGCGTCAACCTCCTCGACGGCGGCTGCCCCTTCTACGGCGTCTACGAGACCTCCGACGGCGGACACATGGCGGTCGGCGCCCTGGAGCAGCGCTTCTACGCCGAGTTCGCCCGCCTGCTCGGCCTCGGCGACACCGGCCGGGCCCGCGACGACCTCGCCCGCTGGCCCGAGCTGCGGGCCGCCGTCGCCGTGCGCTTCCGCACCCGCACCCGGGACGAGTGGACGGCCGTCTTCGAGGGCACCGACGCCTGTGTGGCCCCCGTGCTCTCGATGCGCGAGGCGCCCGGCCACCCGCACCTCGCCGCCCGCGGCACCTTCGTCGAGCACGAGGGCCTCGTCCAGCCCGCCCCCGCGCCCCGCTTCTCCGTCACCCCCGGCGCGGTCCGCACCGGACCCGCCCGGCCCGGCGCCGACACCGACGAGGTCGCCCGCGACTGGTCCGTACCGTCGCTCACCGGCGCCACCCCGCCCCCCGACCGAGCCGCCAAGGAGCCCTCCGCATGAAGCGCCAGCTCTACACCGCCGACCACGAGGCCTTCCGCGAGACCGTCCGCACCTTCCTCGCCAAGGAGGTGCTGCCGCACTACGCGCAGTGGGAGAAGGACGGCATCGTCTCCCGCGAGGTCTGGCGGGCCGCCGGCCGGCAGGGGCTGCTCGGCCTCGCCGTCGACGAGGAGTACGGGGGCGGCGGCAACCCGGACTTCCGCTACAGCGTCGTCCTCGCCGAGGAGTTCACCCGGGCCGGCACCCCCGGCCTCGCCATCGGCCTGCACAACGACATCATCGGCCCCTACCTCACCTCGCTCGCCACCGAGGAGCAGAAGCGGCGCTGGCTGCCCGGCTTCTGCAGCGGCGAGCTGGTCACCGCGATCGCCATGACCGAGCCCGGTGCCGGATCCGACCTCCAGGCCATCCGCACCAGCGCCGAGGACCACGGCGACCACTGGATCCTCAACGGCTCCAAGACCTTCATCTCCAACGGCATCCTCGCCGACCTGGTCGTCGTCGTCGCGAAGACCACCCCCGAGGGCGGCGCCCACGGCCTCTCCCTCCTCGTCGTCGAACGCGGCGCGGAGGGCTTCGAACGCGGCCGCAACCTCGACAAGATCGGCCAGAAGTCCCAGGACACCGCCGAGCTCTTCTTCACCGACGTCCGCGTCCCCAAGGAGAACCTGCTCGGCGAGCTCGACGGCGCCTTCGTCCACCTGATGACCAACCTCGCCCAGGAGCGGCTCGCCATCGCCGTCGCCGCCATCGCCGGCGCGGAACACCTCCTGGAGCTGACCACCGCGTACGTCAAGGAGCGCGAGGCGTTCGGACGGCCGCTGGCCAAGCTGCAGCACGTCCGCTTCGAGATCGCCGAGATGGCCACCGAGTGCGCCGTCACCCGCACCTTCGTCGACCGCTGCGTCGAGGAGCACACCGCGCCCGGCGGCCCCGGCCTCGACGCCGTGCACGCCTCCATGGCCAAGTGGTGGGCCACCGAACTGCAGAAGCGGGTCGCCGACCGGTGCCTGCAACTGCACGGGGGATACGGCTACATGAGCGAATTCCCGGTGGCCAGGGCCTTCACGGACGGCCGCATCCAGACCATCTACGGCGGGACGACCGAGATCATGAAGGAGATCATCGGCCGTTCCCTGCTCGCCTGACCCTCACGCGAAAGGCAACATCGTGACCACCGAAGCGTACGTCTACGACGCTATCCGCACCCCGCGCGGCCGCGGCAAGGCCAACGGGAGCCTCCACGGCACCAAGCCGATCGACCTCGTCGTCGGCCTCATCCACGAGATCCGCTCCCGCTTCCCCGGCCTCGACCCGGCCGCGATCGACGACGTCGTCCTCGGCGTCGTCGGCCCGGTCGGCGACCAGGGCTCCGACATCGCCCGCATCGCCGCCATCGCCGCCGGACTCCCCGACACCGTCGCCGGAGTCCAGGAGAACCGCTTCTGCGCCTCCGGCCTCGAAGCCGTCAACATGGCCGCGATGAAGGTCCGCTCCGGCTGGGAGGACCTCGTCCTGGCCGGCGGCGTGGAGTCCATGTCCCGGGTGCCGATGGCCTCCGACGGCGGCGCCTGGTTCGCCGACCCGATGACCAACATCGCCACCAACTTCGTCCCCCAGGGCATCGGCGCCGACCTCATCGCCACCATCGAGGGCTTCACCCGTCGCGACGTCGACGAGTACGCCGCCCTGTCCCAGGAGCGTGCCGCCGCGGCCGTCAAGGACGGGCGCTTCGACCGCTCCGTCGTCCCCGTCAAGGACCGGGCCGGGCTCACCGTCCTCGACCACGACGAGTTCCTGCGCCCCGGCACCACCGCCGACTCCCTCGCCCGGCTCAAGCCCTCCTTCGCCGACATCGGCGAGCTCGGCGGCTTCGACGCCGTCGCGCTGCAGAAGTACCACTGGGTCGAGGAGATCGACCACGTCCACCACGCGGGCAACTCCTCCGGCATCGTCGACGGCGCCTCGCTCGTCGCCATCGGCTCCCAGGAGGTCGGCGAGCGCTACGGGCTGACCCCGCGCGCCCGGATCGTCGCCGCCGCCGTCTCCGGCTCCGAGCCGACCATCATGCTCACCGGACCCGCCCCCGCCGCCCGCAAGGCGCTCGCCAAGGCCGGTCTCACCATCGACGACATCGACCTGATCGAGATCAACGAGGCCTTCGCCGCGGTCGTCCTGCGCTTCGTCAAGGACATGGGCGTCTCCCTCGACAAGGTCAACGTCAACGGCGGCGCCATCGCGCTGGGCCACCCGCTCGGCGCCACCGGCGCGATGATCCTCGGCACGCTCGTCGACGAGCTGGAGCGCCAGGACAAGCGCTACGGCCTCGCCACCCTCTGCGTCGGCGGCGGCATGGGCATCGCCACCATCGTCGAGCGCGTCTGACCGCCCGGTCCGAACCCCCCTTACGGAGAAGCAGCAGCCATGAGCGAGAGCACCACGATCCGCTGGGAGCAGGACGAGACCGGTGTCGTCACCCTCGTCCTCGACGACCCGAACCAGTCCGCGAACACCATGAACCAGGCCTTCCGGGCCTCCATCACCGCGATCGCCGAACGCGCGGTGGCCGAGAAGGACTCCATCCGGGGCATCGTCTACACCTCCGCGAAGAAGACCTTCTTCGCGGGCGGCGACCTCAAGGACATGATCAAGGCCGGCCCCGAGGACGCCGAGGCGATCTTCGACACCGCCATCGAGATCAAGAACGCGCTGCGCCGCATCGAGACCCTCGGCAAGCCGGTCGTCGCCGCGATCAACGGCGCCGCGCTCGGCGGCGGCTACGAGATCGCGCTCGCCTCCCACCACCGCGTCGCCCTCGACGCCCCGGGCTCCAAGATCGGCCTGCCCGAGGTCACCCTGGGCCTGCTGCCCGGCGGCGGCGGTGTCGCCCGCACCGTACGCCTCATGGGCATCACGGACGCGCTGCTCAAGGTGCTGCTCCAGGGCACCCAGTACAACCCGGCGCGCGCGCTCGACAACGGCCTGGTGCACGAGCTGGCCGCCACCCCGGAGGAGATGCTGGCCAAGGCCCGCGCCTTCATCGACGCCCACCCCGAGTCGCACCAGCCCTGGGACGTGCCCGGCTACAAGATCCCCGGCGGCACGCCGTCGAACCCGCGGTTCGCCGCCAACCTGCCGGCCTTCCCCGCCAACCTGCGCAAGCAGCTCAACGGAGCCCCGTACCCGGCGCCCCGCAACATCATGGCGGCGGCCGTCGAGGGCTCGCAGGTCGACTTCGAGACCGCGCTCACCATCGAGAGCCGCTACTTCACCGAGCTGGTCGTCGGCCAGACCGCGAAGAACATGATCCAGGCGTTCTTCTTCGACCTCCAGGCCGTCAACTCGGGCGCCAACCGGCCCCGGGGCGTCGAGCCGCGCAAGGTCCGCAAGGTCGCCGTCCTCGGCGCGGGCATGATGGGCGCCGGCATCGCCTACTCGTGCGCCCGCGCGGGGATCCAGGTCGTCCTCAAGGACGTCTCGACGGAATCCGCCGCCAAGGGCAAGGCCTACTCCGAGAAGCTCTGCGCCAAGGCCGTCGCCAAGGGGCGCACGACGCAGGAGAAGGCCGACGCCCTCCTCGCCCTGATCACCCCGACCGGCGACGTCGCGGACCTGGCCGGCTGCGACGCCGTCATCGAGGCGGTCTTCGAGGACACGGCGCTCAAGCACAAGGTGTTCCAGGAGATCCAGCACGTCGTCGAGGACGACGCCCTGCTCTGCTCCAACACCTCCACGCTGCCCATCACGGTCCTCGCGGAGGGCGTGGAGCGCCAGAGCGACTTCATCGGCCTGCACTTCTTCTCGCCCGTCGACAAGATGCCGCTGGTCGAGATCATCAAGGGCGAGCGCACCGGCGAGGAGGCCCTCGCGCGCGCCTTCGACCTGGTCCGCCAGATCAACAAGACGCCGATCGTCGTCAACGACTCGCGCGGCTTCTTCACCTCGCGGGTGATCGGCCACTTCATCAACGAGGGCGTCGCCATGATCGGCGAGGGCGCCGAGCCCGCCTCCGTCGAGCAGGCCGCAGCCCAGGCCGGTTACCCGGCGAAGGTCCTCTCCCTCATGGACGAGCTGACCCTCACCCTGCCGCGCAAGATCCGCAACGAGACGCGCAAGGCCGTCGAGGAGGCCGGCGGCACCTGGACGTCCCACCCCGGCGAGATCGTCATCGACCGCATGGTCGACGAGTTCGGGCGCACCGGCCGCAGCGGCGGCGCGGGCTTCTACGACTACGCCGAGGACGGCAGGCGCGGGAAGCTCTGGCCCGGCCTGCGCGAGCACTTCACCAAGCCCGGGACCGACATCCCCTTCCGGGACATGCAGGAGCGGATGCTCTTCGCGGAGGCACTGGACACCGTCCGCCTCGTCGAGGAGGGCGTCCTGACCTCGGTCGCCGACGCCAACATCGGCTCCATCCTGGGGATCGGCTTCCCCGCGTGGACCGGCGGCGTGCTCCAGTACGTCAACGGTTACGAGGGAGGCGTCGCCGGCTTCGTGGCGCGCGCCCGCGAGCTGGCGGCCACCTACGGCGAGCGCTTCACCCCGCCGGCCCTCCTGGTGGAGAAGGCCGAGCGGGGCGAGGTCTTCACGGACCAGGCGTCCTGAAGGCCGTCCTGAGCTCCTCGCTCAGCGACCGCTGAAAGGCCGTGACGAGGGCCTGGATCACCATCGGCTGCATGTGCGCCGAGAGCGACTTCATCGCGGTCAGGTGATCCGGGTCCTCGCCGCTCTCCCGGTACGGGTTCCACACCTGCTCCTGGAAGAGCCGGGCCAGCTCCTGCGCGGCCGCGCGCGCGTGCGCGAGGAGCACGGTCCGGGAGGCGAGGATCGTCTCGTGCTCGATGGGCACGTCCAGCAGCTCCACGCCCAGCCGCAGCAGAGACCCGTCCAACCGGAACACGTCCGGGTCCGGCCCCCTGTCCAGCACCCCCATGGCGGCCAGCCGGTCGACGTCCCGCTCCGCGAGCACCCGTCCGGCCCGCCGTTCCAGCTCCCGCCGGGTGATCTCCTCGGCCGACTCGGGCGCCCAGGCGGCGACGAGCGCCCGGTGCACGGCCAGGTCCCGCGCGCTGAGATCGGCCGGCAACTGCTCCAGGTACCGCTCGATCGCCGCGAGCGTCATCCCCTGCCGCTGCAGTTCCTCGATCAACGCGAGCCGCGACAGGTGCCCGGGCCCGTACCACCCGACCCGCCGCGCCCCGATCACGGGCGGCGGCAAGAGCCCCCGCGTCCCGTAGAACCGCACCGTCCGCACGGTCACCCCGGCCCGCGCGGCCAACTCGTCGACGGTGTAGACGGGCCCGTCACCCTGGTGCTCGTCGCTGGCCTGTCCCATGGTTCAACAGTATTGCTGTCTCACCGGATCTGTAAAAGAGCGCGGACCGGAGCGCACGCGGGAAGGGGGAGAAACGCGGAAGGCCGCCCGCCGGAGCGAACGCCCGTGTGCCCGCGCTCCGTTCTCCCTGTTACCGAATGCGGACAGACCGGAGTGAACGCCGCCCGCCCGCGCGCCGTCTCATGGGGTGCAGCGAAACAGCCGACGCGGTCGGTTCCCCCGCGGGGGCGGGGGAGGCGCCGCGTCCCACCGACCATGGGAGAGCCTTCATCATGACCACGCACCTTTCCCGCCGTACCGCCCGTTCCGCAGCCCTGGCCGCCGTCACCGCCACGCTGGCGCTGGGCCTCATCGCCTGCGGCGGCGCCGACGCGGGAGCGAAGGCGGCCGACGGTGACCGCACCGCAGGGACCACGCAGAGCCGGCCGGCCTCCGGCGGGAGCGGCAAGGGCGGCACGGAGCGGGCCGACAGCGGTGCCGGCCCCGAGCAGGGGTCGAGCGCGGTGACCCCCTCGCGCGCGAGGGGCAAGGGCGCGACGGGCGAGGGCGCGACGGCGGACACCCGGCAGTGCCGCGGGGACGAGCTGCTGGTCACCGCGGTGCACCGGTTCGCCGGTGAGCAGGGCGACCACCTGCTGGTCACCGCGTCGAACGAGGGCTCCAAGCCCTGCTGGGTCACCTCGTACCCGGCCGTGAAGCTGGGCGGAGACGTCGACGCCGCCGCGCTGCCGCACTCCAAGAAGGACAACCCGGGCGGCGACCGACGCCTCACGCTCCGGCCCGGAGGCAAGGTCTACAGCGCCGTGAACCTCTTCGACTACGGTTCGAAGCACCACACGGCGCAGTCCTTCGCGATCGCGCTGCGCGACGCGGACGGACACGACGGCCCCTTCTACTCCGTCGACGCCAAGGGCGAGAAGCCGCAGTTCAGCTGGAACGAGGCCGACGTGCTGAACTGGAACACCGAGAAGCCGTACGACTTCTGACAGCCGCGGTTCGTCCGGGGGCGGTACCCCGGCGGAGGAGGGGGTCGGGCTGCCGCTAGAGTCATCCGGCTGTTCGCATTCGGCTGGCTGGCAGGGGGAAGGGTATGCAGGCGCAACTCAGGGAGAAGGCCGCCGAGTTGGCCGCGGTGCTGTGGAAGGAGCACACCGTCTACCGCGAGCGCGGGGGCGGGGTGGTGATCCGGGGCGAGCACGTCCGGCGGTGGATCAGTCTGGCGCCGACCGGGGGCAAGGACCAGGCGCTGGTGCGGGCCGGGCGGATCCTGGACGGGGGGACGACCGCGCCCGCGCGGCTGGAGGCCGTCGTGGACCTGTCGGCGGGGACGTCCGAGCTGGCCGCGGTCTGCCGTCGGCTCCTCGCCGAGACCGCCGCCGACTCCGGAGTCCCCCACCGGCCGGTGCGCGCCGCCAGGGCGCCGCGCCCGCGCGGGGGCCGGCACACGGGCCTCGGGTCCTGGATCGCGCTGCTCTGCGTCGCGGGCGTCGTGGCCTTCTGGGCGTACAGCGTCTTCGGGTCGCTCTACTAGTCGCCCTGCCGGGGTCGGAGCGGTGGGGCGCCGTGGGCTCGGGGGAGCCCCTGCCCGCGGCGCCCCACCGGGCGTGGGCTAGTTCGCCGCGTACGCCGTGACCGGGTAGTGGTCGGACAGGTTGGAGTAGGTGTAGCTCTTGCCCCAGCTGGAGACGGTCCAGGGCGCGCTCTGCTCCAGGACCACGTTGTTCGTCCAGCCCGCCGGGCGCGCGTTCCCGGCGCGGTACAGGACGTAGTCCAGGTCCTCGCGGGGGTCGGTCGGGTAGCGGTAGTTGGCGATCGAGTTCAGCGCCGTGTCGAAGGAGTACGCGTGGCCGGTGCGGGCGTCCGCGCCGACCAGGCCGGCGTCGGAGAGCATGGTCGCGTACTCGGGCGTGTGCGAGTCCACGTTCATGTCGCCCGCGACGATCACCTCCTCGTCCGCCGGGATGTTCTTGCCGTCGAGGAAGGCGTCGATCGTCCTGAACTGGCGGCTGCGCATCTGCGCCGCCTCGCCCGCCGAGCAGCCCGGGTCGGTCGACTGCGCGTGCGTGCCGACGACGTGCACCTTCGTGCCGTTCACGTCGAGGACCGCGTAGACGAAGCCCTTGTTCGAGTACCAGTCCGCGCCGCACGCGTCCTTGTACACGTACTGCTCCTTGCGGACCACCGGCCACTTGCTGAGCAGCGTCACCCCGCCGTCCTCCGGGGTCGTCGCCGAGTAGGAGCCGCCGGTGGCGTCCCAGCCCGACTTGGAGCGGCCCACGACGGGGGTCTGGTACGGGTACTGCCCGGCGGCGTTCGCCTTGAGCGCGTCCGAGGCGGAGTTGTCGAAGGCCTCCTGGAGCACCACGACGTCGTTGCCCTGGAAGAAGGGCGCGGCGGGGATCGCGGCGGCGCGGTGGTCCTGGCCCCAGTTCGGGTAGAGGTTCTTGGACATCAGGAAGGTGTTGTACGTCAGCACCTTCAGCCGCGGAGTCGTCGCGGCGGTGTCGGCCGCCGAGGCGGCCGGCGCGACCGCGGTGAGGGTGGCGGCGGCGAGCGCGACGGACAGGGCCGCGCCGGGGATCCGGCGGAGCGAGGAGAACGGCACTGGGAACTCCCGTGAAAGTATGGGGGTTGGAGGACCGGCGCCGCACATCAAAGCAGCCGTAGTTACCTTCCGGTAGCCGTTGGATGCCGCGAATCTTGCGCGACTCGCACGAACGCGCCAACTCTCGTCCAGTAGCCCGAATTGCCCCTTTTGCGATTAGGTAGGATGCGCCCATGACCCTCGCGCAGAACTCGCAGATCTTCGACATGGACCTCGGTCCGCTCAACCCGGTGTGGGCCGAGCTCATCATCGGCTTCGTGATCTTCGGCATCACCTTCCTGATCCTCGCCAAGGGGATCCTCCCGAAGATCAACCGCACGCTCACCGAGCGTGACGACGCCATCGACGGCGGCACCGAGCGCGCCGACGACCTGCGCAGCGAGGCCACCGCGATCCGCGAGCAGTACGAGGCCGAGCTCTCCGAGGCCCGCCACGACGCCGCCCGCATCCGCTCGCAGGCCACCGAGGAGGGTGCCGCCGCCATCGCCGCCGCCCGCGCCGAGGGTCTGCGCGAGCGCGAGGCCATCCTGGCCGCCGGTTCCGAGCGCATCGCCACGGAGCGCGCCGCCGCCGAGCGCGAGCTCACCGCCGACGTCGACGCCTGGGCCCACGCCCTGGCCGGCCGCATCGTCGGCGAGCCGGTCGGCGCCGACCGCGCCTGACGCGCCACGCGCACGCCCGTACGGGGCCGCGCCCCGGGCCCACCCGCCCGGGACGCGGCCCCGCGTCATGTGCGCACCGCCTGCCCTTGCCCGCGCGAGCGGACCCGGGCAGCCTGAGAAGCGAGAGCGAGAGGACGTACACGTGCCCCAGCCAACCGGGACGAAGCAGGAGAGGGAGCGGCAGGCCGACCCCGCCCCGCCCCCCGTCGGGGGCGTCCTGTGGAGCGTCGCCGGAGACGTCCGCGCCCTGCTCATGCTGCCCGCGGCGCTCACCATGCAGGTGGCGCACCCCGCCATCGGCGCCGGCGTCGACGCCCACTCGGTCTTCCGCACCGACCCCTGGGGCCGCGGCGAACGCTCGCTGCGCTCGCTCCAGCTCTGGATCTACGGCGGGGAGGCCGCCGCCGAGGAGGGGCGCCGGCTGCGGGCGCTCCACAAGGAGATCCAGGGCACCGACGCCCACGGGCGCCGCTACCACGCGCTGACCCCCGCCTACTACTCCTGGGTGCACGCCACCGGCTACCCCGTCTACCGCCACGGCCTGCGCTACCTGGCCCGCCCCCTCACCGAGGCCCAGGACCGCGCGCTCTACGCCGAGTGGCTCCGGGTCGGCCGGGTGCTCGGCATCCACGACCGGGACATGCCCCAGACGATCGAGGAGTTCTGGCCGTACTACCGCCGGGTCCTCGCCGAGGAGCTGGAGGCCACCGTCGTCGTCCGCGAGCTCCTCGCCACCGACCTGCCCGTCCCGGCCCCCGACCGCGGCCCGCTGCCCGTACGGCTCGCCCTGAAGGCGCTGTGGCCGCTGCTCCGGGGGCCGTTCCTGCGGGCCCGGGCCTTCCTCACCGTCGGCCTCATGCCGCCGGACGCGCGCGAGGCGATCGGCCTCGAGTGGACGGACGCCCAGGAGCGGCGCCTGCGCCGCTTCGCCCGGGTCGTACGGGCCGTGGTGCCCGTACTCCCCGAGCGGCTGCGCTATCTGCCGATGGCCCGCGAGGCGCGCCGCGCGGCCCGGCTCACCGGGACGGCAGCCCGTTCCGGGCGATGACCTCCCCGTACCAGCGGAAGCTGTCCTTCGGCGTGCGGCGGCCGGTCGGGAAGTCCACGTGGACGATCCCGAACCGCCTGCCGTAGCCGTGGGCCCACTCGAAGTTGTCCAGCAGCGACCACAGGAAGTACCCGCGCAGGTCCACCCCGTCGGCCAGGGCCCGCCGCGCCGCCGCCAGATGCGCCGCCAGATAGGCGACGCGCTCGGGGTCGTGCACCCCGCCCTCGGGATCCGCGTAGTCGTCGTACGCGGCCCCGTTCTCCGTGATCAGCAGCGGTACGTGCGGCAGCTCGTCCCGCAGCCGGACCAGCAGCTCGTACAGCCCGTCCGCGTCCACCGGCCAGTCCATCGCGGTGCGCGGACCCGGCAGCGGCACGAAGCGCACGTGCCCGGCGGCGCCCGGCCACGGGGACGGCGTCGCGGAGGTGCCCGCCGCGACCACGGCCGGGGCGTAGTAGTTGACCCCGAGCGAGTCGACCGGCGCGGCGATCGCGTCGAGGTCGCCGTCGTGGACGAAGGACCAGTCGGTCAGGGAGGCCGTGTCGGCCACCAGGTCGGCGGGCAGGCGCCCGTGGAACACCGGGTCCAGGAAGATCCGGTTGCCGACGGCGTCGATCCGCCGGACCGCGTCCCGGTCCTCCGGGGAGTCCGTGGCGGGACGCAGCGCGTGCAGGTTGAGCGTCAGCGACACCTCGGCGGAGGCCGGCAGCGCCGACCTCAGCGCCCGCACGCCGAGACCGTGCGCCAGATTCAGGTGGTGGGCGGCGCGCAGCGCGGCCCGGTCGTCGGTGCGCCCCGGGGCGTGCTCCCCGGAGCCGTACCCGAGGAAGGCCGCGCACCACGGCTCGTTGAGCGTGGTCCAGGTGGAGACCCGGTCGCCGAGCGCCTCCGCCGTGCGCCCCGCGTACTCGGCGAACCGCTCGGCCGTCTCGCGCTCCGGCCAGCCGCCCGCGTCCTCCAGCTCCTGCGGCAGGTCCCAGTGGTAGAGCGTGGCGACCGGCCGGATCCCGGCGTCGAGGAGCTCGTCGGCCAGCTGCCGGTAGAAGTCGAGACCCTTCTGCGAGACGGGGCCCCGACCGCCCGGCAGGACCCGCGACCAGGAGATCGAGAAGCGGTAGTCGGTGAGGCCGAGACGCGTCATCAGGGCGATGTCCTCGCGCGACCGGTGGTAGTGGTCGGTGGCGGTGTCGCCGGTGTCGCCGTTGCGCACCTTGCCCGGGGTGCGGCTGAAGGTGTCCCAGATCGACGGGGTGCGGCCGTCCTCGGCGGCGGCCCCCTCGACCTGGTAGGCGGCGGTGGCCGAGCCCCAGCGGAAGCCGGCAGGGAAATGAGCGTTCATGAGAGGGAGACTCCCGGTATCGGAGGAAAGACGCGAAAGGCGGCCCGCGCGGCTCAGCCCTTGACGGCGCCCTGCATGATCCCGCCGACGATCTGCCGGCCGAGCAGCCCGAAGACCAGCAGGACGGGAAGGGTGCCGAGCAGGGTGCCCGCCATGACCACGGACTGGTCGTGGACGTAGCCGCCGCCGAGCTGGCGCAGTGCGACCTGCACGGTCGGGTTCTGCGAGGAGAGCGCGACGATCGGCCAGAAGAAGTCGTTCCAGGCGCTCATGAAGGTGAGCAGGCCCAGCACCGCCATCCCGGGGCGGGCCACCGGCACCACGATCGCCCAGAAGATCCGGGCGGTGGACGCCCCGTCGACCCGGGCCGCCTCGATCAGCTCGTCCGGCAGCGACTGCACCAGGAACTGGCGCATGAAGAAGACCCCGAAGGCGGACACGAGCCCCGGCAGGACCACCGACTGGAGCTGGTTCACCCAGCCCAGCTCGGCGATCAGCATGAACAGCGGGATCACCCCGAGCTGCGGCGGGATCATCATGGTGCCCACCGTGAGCGCGAGCAGCGCGCCCCGGCCGCGGAAGCGCAGTTTGGCGAAGGCGAACCCGGCGAGCGTGCAGCACAGCACCGTGCCGACGGTGATCGAGCCGGACACCAGAAGGGAGTTGAGCAGCGCCTTGCCGATGTCGGCCTCGTCGAGGACCGCCTCGAAGTTGGGGATGAGGTTCGGCCCCGGCAGCAGGCTCGGCGGCACCTTCGCCAGGTCGGCGTTGGAGCGGCTCGCGGCGACGACGGTCCAGTAGAAGGGGAAGGCGGAGACGAGGACGGCGAGCACGAGGACGGCGTACGTGACGGCTCCGCCGCGACCGGCCCGGGCCCTCACGCCGTCACCCCCGCGGCCTCGTCGGCGCGGGAACGGCGGCGCGCGATCAGGGCGTGGGCGCCGACGAGCAGCAGGATCAGCAGGAACATCAGCCAGGCGACGGCCGCCGCCCGCCCGAGGTGGAAGAAGCCCCAGCCCTGCTCGTACAGATAGAGCCCGAGCGTCTGGTACTGGTGCGAGATGCCGCCCGAGACCGACCCCTCGAAGAGCAGCGGCTCGCCGAAGAGCTGGGTCGCGCCGATCGTCGAGACGACCACCGTGAACACGATGGTCGGCCGCAGCCCCGGCAGCGTGACGTGCACGAACTGGCGCCAGCGCGAGGCACCGTCCATCTCGGCGGCCTCGTACAGCTCGGCGGGGATCGACTGCATCCCCGCCAGGTAGATGAGGGCGTTGTACCCGGTCCAGCGCCACACGACGATCGAGGAGACCGCCACCTGCGAGGCGAACGTGCCGTCCTGCCAGTCGACCGGTCCCAGGCCGGCCACCGACAGCAGGTAGTTGACCAGCCCGAAGTCCCGTCCGAAGAGCTGGGCGAAGACGAGCGTGGCGGCGGCGACGGAGGTCGCGTACGGCAGCAGCATCGCGGTACGGAAGAACGTCCGCCCGCGCAGCCGGTAGTTGAGCAGGTGCGCGAGGCCGAGTGCCATCAGGAGCTGCGGCACCGTGGACAGGGCGCCGATGACGACCGTGTTGCGCAGCGCCCGCCAGAAGAACTCGTCGGTGAGCAGGGCCGTGTAGTTCCCGAGCCCGCGCCACTCCATCGCGCCGGGCGTCTGGAGCTCGACGCGGTGGAGGGAGACGAAGGCCGTGTAGAGGAGCGGGAAGAGCCCGAAGGCGGCGAAGAGGGTGAAGAACGGCGCGAGGAAGGTGTACGGGGACACCCTGCGCCACAGCCGGGTGAGGGTCACGGTGCGGGCCCTTCGACGGGGTGGGGTGGCGGGACTCGGGAGGGGCGGGGAGGAGGGCGCCGGGGGAGCGGCGCCCTCCGTTGTCACGGCGGGTCGCGTCGTGGACGCCCCGGCTCACCCGATGGCGTTCTCCACCCCCTTCCGCGCGTGGGACCAGGCCTCCTGCGGTGCCGTGCCCTTCCGTTCCACCTCGCTCAGCGCGTTGGTGATCTGGTCGGCCACGTTCTTGTCGTGCACACCGAGCACCTGCACGGGAGCGGCCTTCGCTGCGTCGCCGAAGAGGCGGCCGATCGGGGCGCCGGAGAAGTACGGGTCGGTGGCGTCGGCGACCTGGGCGATGGCCCCGGTGGAGGAGGGGAAGTTGCCCTGCTTGCGGAAGAGCCGGGCCTGCTGGGCGGGGGCGGTGAGCCAGCGGACCAGCTCGTACGCCTCCTTCTTGTGCCGGGCCGCGCGCGGTACGGCGAGGAAGGAGCCGCCCCAGTTCCCGGCGCCGCCGGGCAGTTTCGCGATGTCCCACTTGCCCTTGCCGGCGTCGCCGGCCTGCCCCTTGATGTAGCCGAGCATCCAGGCGGGGCAGGGCAGGGTGGCGAAGGAGCCGGCGGAGAAGGCCTGGTTCCACTGCGGGGACCACTGGTCCAGCTTGGCGCTGAGCCCGTCCTTCGCGGCGTTCACGGAGGCGTCCCAGGCGTTCCGTACGGCGGGGTTGTCGGCGTAGACCAGCTTGCCGGAGGCGTCGTAGTAGCGCTCCTTCTCCTGGCCGACCATGACGGTGTACAGGCTGCCGACGCTGTCGAGCCAGGCGCTCTTGCCGGGTGCCTTCGCCTTGTACCGGCGGCCGAGCTCCAGGTACCCGTCCCAGGTGGACCACTTCGCGGCGAGCTCGGTGCGGTCGGTGGGCAGCCCGGCCTGCCGCAGCAGGTCCGTCCGGTAGCACATGGCCTCGGGCCCGACGTCGGTGCCGAGGCCGAGCACGGCCCCGTCCGGGGCGGTGGCGGCGGCCCAGGTGGCGCTCGCGAACTCGCCCTTCAGCGCCTCCGCCCCGTACTTCCGCAGGTCCTCGAAGCGGTCGCCCTGCTGCTGCGTGACGGACGCGATCCGCCCGACCTCGACGGCCTGCACGTCGGCGAGCCCGCCGCCGCCGGCGAGCCGGGTCTGGAGCGACTTCCAGTAGTCCTGCTCGTCCTCGGTGTCGGTCTGCTTGATGACGACCCCGGGGTGCGCCTTCTCGTACTCCGCGTAGAGCCCGGCCTCCTTGTAGCCGAAGGATCCGAAGAGGTCGACGCTGATCTCCACCTTCCCCCCGGCGGAGTCCGACCCGGCGCCGCCCCCGCCGGACGAACACCCGGCGACCAGCGCCCCGACGAGAACGGCCGCGGCGGCGGCTCGATGGACCCGGACAGTGCGCATAAGGGGGCCTCCCTGGGCTCCTGACTGCTTGAGAGCGCTCTCAAGACGCGTGAGGAGCGTGCCCGTCCGGCCGGGTTCCCGTCAAGAGTCGAACGCGTAACGGGTGGGTGGAGGGGATGAGTTGGCGCCCGCTCCGGATCCGTCCGTGGGTACGGGCGTCTCCGGAGCGGGCGTCGGACGGCGTCAGGCCGAAGCGCGCCGGACCAGGTCCGTCGGGGTGATCAGGGCCTCGACGCGTTCGCCGTCCAGCGTGCGCATCAGCTGGCGGACCATCAGGCGGCCCATGCCCTCGATGTCCTGACGGATCGTCGTCAGCGGAGGAGAGGTCGTCTCCGCCACCGCGGGCATGTCGTCGAAGCCGACGACGGCCACGTCCTCCGGGACCCGGGCGCCCCGCTCCCGCAGGACCTCCAGGGCGCCCGCCGCCATCAGGTCGTTGGCGGCGAAGACCGCGTCGAGGTCCGTCCGGCTGTCCAGGAGCGCGGCCATCGCCCGGGCGCCGCTCTCCCGGGTGAAGTCGCCGTCCGCGATCAAGTCCGGGTCGGTGTCCGGGAGTTCGTCCCGGTAGCCGTGGAGGCGGTCCAGGGCCGAGGTCTGGTCGAGCGGGCCCGCGATGTGGGCGATGCGGCTGCGGCCGAGGGAGCGCAGGTGGCGTACGGCGGCGCGGGCGCCGCCCCGGTTGTCGCAGTCGACGTACGGCACCTCGGGCCGGCCGTCCGGGCCGGTCCAGCCGGGACGGCCGCCGAAGACCGTCGGGAGGTGGGCCCGCCGGATGATCGCGGGCAGTTCGTCGTCGTCGTGGAGCGAGAAGGCGAGCGCGCCGTCCACGTGCCCGCCGCCCAGATAGCGCGCGATGCGCTCGTGGTCGCCCGAGTCCTCCACCCACAGCAGCACCAACTGGGTGTCGTGGGCGCTCAGTTCCCGGCTGATGCCCCGCACCTGGCGCTCGAAGAACGGATCCGAGAAGATCCGGAACTCCGGCTCGGCGATGATCACCGCGACGGCTCCGTTGCGCCGGGTCACCAGGGTGCGCGCGGCGTGGTTCGGGATGTAGCCGAGCTCGTCGACGGCCTTGCGGACCTTCTCCACCAGGACTTCGCGCACGCCCGCGCCGCCGTTCACGACCCGGGACACGGTCGCCCGGGACACGCCCGCCCGCGCGGCGACCTCTTCCAGGGTGGGGCGCCCACCGGGCACGGTTTCGCTCAAGGCCGGCTCCTCGGGGCGTCGCGGCGGTTCGGTACTGACGCCACGAGGGTAACCGGTCGGCCCCACGCGCCGGGCCCGCTCGGGAAAGCGCTCTCACCCCGGGTTCCCGTCCTCCCGCCGCCACGCGCGCTCGCCGTGTCCCTCCCGCCGGCGCGGGGAAGGACACGGCGAACCGTCAGCGGGGCACTCGGCTCAGTGCCGGTCGTTCTCGTGGACCGTGTTCGTCTCCGCGATCTTCTTCCACGACTTCGGCTGCACCGGCTTCGGGGCCGCGCCCTTCGCCGTGCCCGCGGTCGCGCCCTTCGCCGAACGCGCCGCCGGGGCCGCCGCGCGAGCCTTCGGGCCCGCCTCGGCCGCGGCGGCGGCCGCCGGCTTCACCGGCTGGTAGAGCCAGGTGTCGAAGAGGCCCGCCAGCGGCTTGCCCGAGACCTTCTCCGCGTACTTCACGAAGTCGGACACCTTGGCGTTGCCGTACGCGTGCTCCTGCGGCCAGCCCTTGAGGATCGCGAAGAAGTCCTCGTCGCCGACCTCGTTGCGCAGCGCCTGCAGCGCCAGCGCGCCCCGGTCGTACACGGCGGCGTGGAACTGGTCCTCCGCACCCGGGTCGCCCGGCTTCACCGTCCAGAACGGGTCGTCGGCCGCGCGCGTGTCGTACACGTAGTCCGCGAGCTCCTGCGCCGTGCCCTCGCCCTCCTTCTCCGACCACAGCCACTGGCTGTAGCGGGCGAAGCCCTCGTTGATCCAGATGTCCTTCCAGTCGGCGACCGAGACGCTGTCGCCGTACCACTGGTGGGCCAGCTCGTGGACGACGACCGAGACGTTCGCGCCGTTGGCGAACTGCCGCGGGCTGTAGAACGGGCGGGTCTGCGTCTCCAGGGCGAAGCCGCTGGTCACGTTCGGGACGTAGCCGCCGAGGGAGTTGAAGGGGTACGGGCCGAAGACCGACTCCAGCCACTCCGCGACCTCGGTGGTGCGCTCGATGGAGGCGCGGGCCGCACCGGCGTTGTCGCCCAGGTCCTTGCTGTACGCGTTGAGGACCGGCAGGCCGTTCGCCGTCTTGTCCGTCGTGATGTCGAACCTGCCGACCGCCAGCGTGGCGAGGTACGTGGCCTGCGGCTTGTTGGAGCGCCAGTTGAAGCGCGTCCAGCCCAGCTTCGAGGACTGCGACTGCAGCACGCCGTTGCTGATGGCCTGGTGGCCGTCCGGCACCAGGACGGAGACGTCGAAGGTCGCCTTGTCCAGCGGGTGGTCGTTGGACGGGAACCACCAGACGGCCGAATCCGGCTCCTGCGCGGCGACGCCGCCGTCCGGGGTGCGGGCCCAGGCGGACCAGCCGCCTATCTTCACCTCGGACGGCTTGCCCGCGTAACGGACCACGATCGAGACCGACTTGTTCTTCTCCAGCGGCGTGACCGGCGTGATCTCCAGCTCGTGGTCGCCGGAGGCGGCGAACTTCGCGACGCGCCCGTTCACCCGTACCTCGCTGACCTTCAGACCGAGGTCCAGGTTGAAGCGGGACAGGTTCTGCCTGGTGGTGGCCACCAGCGTCGCCGTGCCCTCCAACAGGTCCGTCGCGGGCTCGTACTTCAGCCGCAGGTCGTAGTGCGAGACGTCGTAGCCGCCGTTGCCGCTGGCGGGGTAGTAGGAGTCGCCGATGCCCGGGGCGCCCGGGGTGAAGTCGGCGGCCGATGCCGGGATCGCCAGCAGCAGGCCGGCCGCGAGGGCGCTCGGAACGATGATTCTGCGGTGCACGGGTGCTCCCCAAGTCGTAAGAATCGTAAGACGCGCGGGTGGTCGTCGGTCCTTAGCGACACTATTCAGCCCCCCGACGGGCCGTCACGTCCAGAGCACCCCCCGTCACATGATCGCCATTCGGCCGACATGAACCCCCCGCACCCCATGTCCCCTACGGCACTCTTTTGCTGGGTGGTCGGCGGACGGTACGTTCCGCCCCATGCCGATACGTGTGCGGAGAACCCGTCGAGCTCGTCTGTCGTGCAGAACGCTGGCCGTCGCCGCCACGGCGGCCCTGATGGCCGCCTTCGCCCCGGCCGCCGGGGCCCAGCCGGCCGACGCCCGCACGGGCGCCGGAGCACGGGAGTCCGCGCCCGTCTACTCCTACGCGGACGCCGTCCGCGAGTCCGTCTGGGTCGACACCGGCCTCGACGCGGACGCCGACGGACGCACCGACCGGGTGGCCGTCGACATCGTCCGCCCCCGCGAAGCGGCCGCGGCCGGCCGGAGGATCCCGGTCATCATGGACGCCAGCCCCTACTACGCCTGCTGCGGCCGGGGCAACGAGGGCCAGCGCAAGACCTATGACGCCGACGGCAACCCCGTCCAGTTCCCGCTGTTCTACGACAACTACTTCGTCCCGCGCGGGTACGCGTTCGTCGCCGTCGACCTCGCCGGCACCAGCCGCTCCGACGGCTGCGACGACGTCGGCGGACGCTCCGACGTCCAGTCCGCCAAGGCCGTCGTCGACTGGCTGAACGGCCGCGCCCGCGGCTACACCACCCGCACCGGAACCGACCGGGCCCGCGCCACCACCTGGTCCACCGGCAACGTCGGCATGATCGGCAAGAGCTGGGACGGCACCATCGCCAACGGCGTGGCCGCGACCGGCGTCGAGGGCCTGCGCACCATCGTCCCCATCGGCTCGATCTCGTCCTGGTACGACTACTTCCACTCCCAGGGCGCCCCGCTCTACGACGCCAACCCCACCTGGCTCGCCGACTACGTCAACAGCCCCGACGCCCAGGCCCGTTGCGGTGCCGTCCAGGAACGGATCGCGAAGGCCACGCCGTACAGCGGCGACTGGACCCCGGCCTGGAGCGAGCGGAACTACGTCGCCGACGCCCGGAAGGTGAAGGCCAGCGTCTTCGTCGTGCACGGACAGCAGGACCTCAACGTGCGCGCCAACCAGTTCGGCCAGTGGTGGGACGCCCTCGCCGCGAACGGGGTCGAGCGCAAGATCTGGCTCTCCCAGACCGGCCACGTCGACCCCTTCGACTTCCGGCGCGCCGACTGGGTCCGCACCCTGCACCGCTGGTTCGACCACTACCTCCTCGGCCACGACAACGGCATCGACCGCGAACCGATGGCCGACGTCGAGCGCGCCCCCGACCGCTGGACCACCGACCGCGTCTGGCCGGCCCGCGGCACCGCGTCGACCGTGCTGCGCCCCACCGCGGGCGGCGCCCCGGGAGTCGGCGGCCTCGGCCGCACCCCCGCCCCGCGCGGCGCCACCGAGACCTTCACGGACGACCCGGCCCTGAGCGAGCTCGACTGGGCCGCCGGCATCGACCGGTCCACCCCCGCCAAGGCCGGGTTCAGCACCGCCCCGCTCACCCGCGACCTGCGCGTCTCCGGATCCTCCACGGTCACCGTCACGGCCACCCCGACGACGTCCAGCGCCCACCTGAGCGCCGTCCTCGTCGACCTCGGCCCCGACACCATCCGGGCCTACACGGAGGCCGGTGAAGGCATCAGCACCCTCACCGAGCGCACCTGCTGGGGCGCGAGCACCCCCGGCGACAGCGCCTGCTTCAAGGAGACGAAGGCGCGCACGGCGGACGTCGGGTACACGGTGGTCAGCCGCGGCTGGGCCGACCTCGGCACCTGGGCCGACCCCCGCCAGGGCCGGCCGCTCACCCCGGGACGGGCGTACACGATGACCCTGAGGCTGGCGCCCACCGACCACGTCGTCCCGGCCGGACACCGCCTCGCCCTGATCGTCGCCGGCACCGACAAGGACCTCCTCGACCCGCCGGCGACGCGGCCGACCGTCACCCTCGACCTGACCCGCACCTGGGCCCGGGTGCCGCTGCTCGGCGGGGCCGCGGCCTTCGACCGGGCGACCGCCGGTGACCTCGGACGGGTCGGCCGCGTTCAGCCCGGTGACGCCCCGGCCGGCCGTGCCGCACCCGCGCGGACCGGCGCCCCGATCCCCGGTGAGGCCCGATGACCCGCACCTCCCGCGCCCGGCGGCGCGCGCTCACCCTCGCGGTGGGCGCCGCCGCCCTGGCCCTGCCCCTGCTCGCCACGCCGACCGAGGCCGCGGGCGGCCCGCCCCCGCCACCGCCCCCGCGGACCGGGTTCGAGACCAGCGACGGCGCCCGGTGGACCACCGAGGCGGACGAAGGGTCCTTCCTCGCCGCGGTGGACCGGGGCAGCCCGCGCCTGTCGGTCCGCACGATCGGCACCACGAAGCAGGGCCGCCCGCTGAACCTCGCCACCCTGGGCACCGGCGCCACGACCGTGCTGCTCGTCTGCTCCCAGCACGGCGACGAGCCCGCCGGCCGGGAGACCTGCCTGAGCACCCTGCGGGACCTCGCCTACGCCCGGGACGCGGGGACCCGCCGCTTCCTCGCCCGCACCACCCTCCTCGTCGTCCCCACCGCCAACCCCGACGGCCGGGAGGCCGACACGCGGGGCAACGCCGACGGGGTCGACATCAACCGCGACCACCTGGCCCTGCGCACCGCCGAGACACGGGCGCTGGCCGCGGTCATCCGGGACCGGCGCCCCGAGCTGGTCTACGACCTCCACGAGTACGGGGCCACCCCGCCGTATTACGACAAGGACCTGCTGGCCCTCTGGCCGCGCAACCTCAACACCGACCCGCGCGTCCACGCCGAGTCCCGCACCCTGTCCGAGACGTACGTGCGGCCCGCGGGCGTCCGCGCCGGATTCGGCACCGGCATCTACGGCATCTGGACCGACCCGCTCACCGGCGATCCGATCAAGCAGGTCGCGGGCGACGGCCAGGAGCGCATCCTGCGCAACACGGCGGGCCTCAAGCACGCCGTGGGGCTGCTCGTGGAGACCCGCGAGGACGCTCGCGACCAGGCCGAGCGGGACGACCCGGCGCTGAACCACCGCCGCCGGGTGACCACCCAGAAGGCCGCCCTCAAGGGCCTGTTCGGCTACCTGGACGGGCGCCGCGCCCCGCTCGCCACGGCCACCGCCCTGGCCCGCCACACCGGCTTCGCCGACCGCGGTCCCGTCCTCCTGGGCGGCGCCGACAACGACCCGGCCGAACCGTCCGAGATCCTCCGCGACCCGCCCTGCGCGTACCGTCTGACACCTGGTCAGTACGCGGAGTCCAAGGACGAGTTGGAACTGCACGGCCTCGTCGTGCGGGTGCGCGGGGACGGTGGTGCGGTCGTTCCGCTCCGCCAGTCGCAGCGCGCTCTGGTGTCCCTGCTGCTCGATCCCGGCGCCGCCTACGGGCTGACTCGGGGAGAGCCGGTGGAGAGCTGTTGAGGAAGCGGTGTGGGGTGGCGTCGCGGCCGGGTTTCCCGATCGTTCCGGGCTAGCGTTACCGGTCGGTAATGACCATGCCCGCTGGGAGCGACCCATGAACCACGCGACGCCACTGCGCCGCACCCTGTCCGCACTCGCCGCCACGACCCTGCTGGCCGGGGGCCTGCTGCTCGGTCAGACGGCCACGGCCCCGGCGGCCCAGGCCGCCGGCAAGCCCGTCGTCTGCAACGTGCCCAAGATGCGCCAGGAGTCCCACGCGCTGCGCGTGAAGGCGGCCAAGCTGCAGAACCTCGGGGCCAAGGCCGAGGCCCGCAAGGCCCGTGCCCAGGCGGACGCGCTCGACCGCAGGATCAAGAGCTGCGTCGACGCGGACGACCACGCCCAGAAGCCCTTCCCGGGCTGACCGACGCCGCACGCGGACACGCCCGCCCGTTCCCCCGGGAACGCGCGGGCGTGTCCGTCGTCCGTCCTGTGCCGTCCGGCCCGGGCCCCGCGTCACCCCCCGCAGACCAGCTCCGCCGCCCGCTCCGCGCACCCCCACGCGACGGTGACCCCCGCCCCGCCGTGCCCGTAGTTGTGCACGAGCAGCCCGCCGCCCGGCAGCTCCTCCGCCTCGATGCGCACCCCGCCCGCCCGTGCCGGCCGCAGCCCCACGCGGTGCCCCAGGATCCGGGCGCCCGCTATCTCGGGCCGGATCCGCGCGCACCGGGCCACGATGCGCGCCGCGGTCGCCGGATCGGGCTCCGGGCTCTCGGCGCCCTCCTGGGCGGTGCCGCCCAGGATCAGCCGCCCGGGCTGCGGGAAGAAGTAGGTCGTTTCGGTGGACGCCCCGTCGGCGGCCGTGAACCAGGTGTCCACGCCCGGGTTCTCCACCAGCACCAGCTGCCCCCGCACCGGCCGCAGTCGCGGGTCCGGGGCCAGCTCCCGCGCCGCGAGCCCCGTGCAGTCCACCACGACCCGCGCCTCGGCGGCGGCCTCGGCGAAGCCGGTCCCCGTCACCGCGCGCCGCTCGAAGGAGCCGCCCAGCTCCTCGAACCGCGCCCGGAGCCAGGCCAGGTGCACCGGCATGTCGACCAGCGGCAGGCGGGCGGCGAGCCCCACCGCGTACGGCCCCGGCACCTCGTCCGGCGAAAGCTGCCGCAGCCCCTCGACCTCCTTCGCCCAGTCGCCGAGCCCGTCGAGGACGGTGTCGGCGTGGACGCCGGGCACCAGCCGTACCCCGGTCGCCGAGGGGTCGGCGGCCAGCTCCTCGTACCGGCGCAGCGAGGTGAGCGACCAGGCGCCGACCTCCGCCTCCGGTTCGATCCGGTACGGCCACCACAGTGCGCCCGCCACCGCCGAGGTCGTCGCCGCCACCCCGTCCCGTGACCAGACCCGCACCCGCAGCCCCCGCTCGGCGAGCCGGATCGCCGTCGTCAGCCCGACGACCCCGCCGCCCACCACGAGCACTCCGCTGTCCCCGCCGACGTCCCTGCCCTTGGCCCTGCCCCTGCCCCTGTCTCTGTCCATGACGGGACCGTACCGACCGGAGGGGTCCGGCACGCACGCCATCGCGCAGGAATCCCGGCGGACGCTCGTGCCGCCCCCGCTCCCCGCCTCACCTAGGATTCATCCCCTGATGACTGCCACCCTCGTCGCCAAGAACCTCGCCGCCGGCCACGGCGACCGCTCCCTCTTCTCCGGGCTCGACCTCGTCGTCGCCCCCGGGGACGTCATCGGCCTCGTCGGGGTCAACGGGGCCGGGAAGTCCACGCTGCTGCGCCTGCTCGCGGGCCTCGACACCCCCGAGGACGGTGAGCTGCGCCTCTCGCCGCCCACTGCGTCCGTCGGGCACCTCCCGCAGGAGCCGGAGCGGCGCGAGGGCGAGACCGTGCGCGCGTTCCTGGCCCGCCGCACCGGGGTCGCGGCCGCGCAGGCCGCGATGGACGAGGCCACCCAGGGCCTCGTCGACGGCACGCCCGGCGCCGACGACGCGTACGCCGTGAGCCTGGAGCGCTGGCTCGACCTCGGCGGCGCCGACCTCGACGAGCGGGCCGAGGAGGTCGCCGGCTCCCTCGGCCTCACCGTCGGGCTCGACCAGCCGATGACCGGCCTCTCCGGAGGCCAGGCCGCCCGCGCGGGTCTCGCCTCCCTCCTGCTCTCCCGCTACGACGTCTTCCTCCTCGACGAGCCCACCAACGACCTCGACCTGGAGGGCCTGGAGCGCCTCGAAGCCTTCGTGCAGGGGCTGCGCGCGGGCACCGTCGTCATCAGCCACGACCGCGAGTTCCTCACCCGCACCGTCACCAAGGTCCTCGAACTCGACCTCGCCCAGCAGCAGATCACGCTCTACGGCGGCGGGTACGACGCCTACCTGGAGGAGCGGGACACCGCACGGCGGCACGCCCGCGAGGACTACGAGGAGTACGCCGACAAGAAGGCCGCCCTGGAGGGGCGCGCCCTCATGCAGCGCAACTGGATGGACAAGGGCGTCCGCAACGCGCGCCGCAAGTCCACCGACAACGACAAGATCGGGCGCAAGCTGCGCGGCGAGTCCAGCGAGAAGCAGGCCGCGAAGGCCCGCCAGACGCAGCGCATGATCGAGCGCCTGGACGTCGTCGACGAACCCCGCAAGGAGTGGGAGCTGCGCATGGAGATCGCGGCGGCCCCGCGTTCCGGCGCGGTCGTGGCCACCCTGCGCGAGGCCGCGGTGCGCCGCGGCGACTTCTCGTTCGGGCCCGCCACCCTCCAGGTCGACTGGGCCGACCGGGTCGCGATCACCGGCGCCAACGGGGCCGGCAAGTCGACCCTGCTCGCCGCGCTGCTCGGCCGGCTGCCGCTGGACTCCGGCGACGCGGCCCTCGGCCCGGGCGTCGTGGTCGGCGAGGTCGACCAGGCCCGCAAGCTGTTCCACGGTACGGAGACGCTGCTGGAGGCGTTCTGCGCCGCCGTCCCCGAGACGGAGCCGGCCGAGGTCCGCACGCTGCTCGCCAAGTTCGGCCTCAAGGCCGAGCACGTGCTGCGGCCCGCGACCACGCTGTCGCCCGGCGAGCGCACCCGGGCCGCGCTCGCGCTGCTCCAGGGCCGCGGGGTCAACCTGCTCGTCCTGGACGAGCCGACCAACCACCTGGACCTGCCCGCGATCGAGCAGCTGGAGTCCGCCCTCGACTCGTACGACGGCACCCTGCTCCTCGTCACCCACGACCGGCGGATGCTGGACGCGGTCCGCACCACCCGGCGCGTCGAGGTCGCCGACGGCAAGGTGACGGAGCTCTGATGACGGCCTCCTTCGGGTGGGGGCCGGCCGGTGCCGGGGCGCCGGCCCCGGCCGCACCGCGGGCCGCGCCCGCGCCCGCCCGGCTCGTGCTGCCGTCCCCGAACGGCTCCACGATCGCGGTGGAGGCCGCGGCCGGCCGAGCCAGCGTGGTCGCCGCCCCGCTGCGCCACCGCACGGCCGTCGCCCGCCGGCTCGCCGCGCGCGGCCACGGCTCCGCCGAGCGCCCCCTCGGGGCCGTGGCCTCCGGCGAACGCCGGCCGGACGGCTCGCTGCGCCCCGCCCCGGCGGACGTGCTGGGCGCGGGCGCGGTCCTCGCCGCGCTGCGTGCCGCCGGGCCGCACATACTGACGCCCGAGGCGACCGCGGCGGCCACGCCGTGGGACGCCACGGAGGACCCGGCCGCCGCCTTGCGGGGCTGCGACTCGGGCCGTGAACTGTACGCGTACGGCTGTCCGCAGGACGGGGAGGTGGCCGCCGCGATCGACTCCTCGGCCACCGTCCCCGTCCTGGTGGACGGCGCATTCCAGGAGGCACCATGACCGACGACGCCCGCGTGACCCGCCTGATCGGGATGCTCGACGACCTCGAAGCCGACGTCGACGAGACCATCGACCTCGCCGACGCCATCGCCGCCTCCGGCGACCTCGGCCTGCTCCCGCGCCTGGAGTCCGAGCTCGACCGCGCGCTCGCCGACCGCAACGCCTACGCCCGCGAGCTCCTCGGCGGCGTCATCGCGGCCCTCGGCGGCGCCGACCGCCTGCCGGTCCTGATCCGCGCCTCCGCCGTCGACCTGGGCGACGACCAGGACGGCCTGGCCGCCGAGATCGTCGACCTGGTCCAGGCCGACCCGAACACCGCCCGCAAGCTGCTCCAGCCGCTGACGGAGGACGACGACCTGACGGTCGCGAACCGGGCGGACTGGGCGCTGCGCTTCGTTCCGTAACCCTCCGCCATCCGGTGACACGCCGACGGGGCCCGGCCGCACGGCCGGGCCCCGTCGGCGTTCACGTCACCGCCCGCGCCGCTTCCCGCCGCCACCGCTCTCGCCGAGCAGCCCCGCCTTGCGCAGGGCGTCGGCCATCGCGCTGTTGGACGGCGCCGGAGCGGAGCCCTGGGGCTGGCCGCGCCGCTGCTGCGGGGGCCGCCCGCCGCGCTCGCCGCCGCGCTCGCCACCCCGCTCGCGGCGCTCGCCGCGGTCCCGCTTGGGGGCGGAGGCGGCGGGCTCCGCCGTCGCCTCGTCGTCCAGGCGCAGGGTCAGGGAGACGCGCTTGCGGGGGATGTCGACGTCCAGGACCTTCACGCGGACCACGTCGCCCGGCTTCACCACGTCCCGCGGGTCCTTGACGAAGGTCTTGGACATGGCGGAGACGTGGACGAGACCGTCCTGGTGCACGCCGACGTCGACGAAGGCGCCGAAGGCGGCCACGTTGGTGACGACGCCCTCCAGGACCATCCCGGCCGCCAAATCGCCGATCTTCTCGACGCCGTCCTTGAACGTGGCCGTGCGGAACGCGGGGCGCGGGTCGCGGCCCGGCTTCTCCAGCTCCCGCAGGATGTCGTTGACCGTGGGCAGACCGAAGGTCTCGTCCACGAACGAGTCGGCCCGCAGCGAGCGCAGCACGCCCGTGTTGCCGATCAGCGCACCGACCTCGCCGCCCGCCGTCTTCACCATCCGCCGCACCACCGGGTACGCCTCGGGGTGCACGGCCGACGCGTCCAGCGGGTCGTCGCCGCCGCGGATGCGCAGGAAGCCGGCGCACTGCTCGTACGCCTTCGGGCCGAGCCGCGACACGTCCTTCAGGGCGCGCCGGGAGCGGAAGGGTCCGTTGGCGTCGCGGTGGGCCACGATGTTCTCCGCGAGGCCCGCGCCGATGCCCGAGACCCGCGAAAGCAGCGGCGCGGACGCCGTGTTGACGTCGACGCCGACGCCGTTCACGCAGTCCTCGACCACCGCGTCCAGGGAGCGCGAGAGCTTCACCTCGGACAGGTCGTGCTGGTACTGGCCGACGCCGATCGACTTCGGGTCGATCTTCACGAGCTCGGCCAGCGGGTCCTGGAGCCGCCGCGCGATCGACACCGCGCCGCGCAACGACACGTCCAGCTCCGGGAGTTCCTGCGAGGCGAAGGCGGACGCCGAGTACACCGACGCGCCGGCCTCCGACACCATCACCTTGGTGAGGGTCAACTCCGGGTGTTTGGCGATGAGTTCGGCGGCCAGCCGGTCCGTCTCGCGGGACGCCGTGCCGTTGCCGATGGCGATCAGCTCGACCGCGTGCTCCTTGGCGAGCCGGGCCAGCTTCGCGAGCGACTCGTCCCACCTGTTCGCCGGGACGTGCGGATGGATCGTGTCGGTGGCCACGACCTTGCCGGTCCCGTCGACCACGGCCACCTTCACGCCGGTACGGAAACCGGGGTCGAGGCCGAGCGTCGCACGGGTCCCGGCCGGCGCGGCGAGCAGCAGGTCGCGCAGGTTCGCCGCGAACACCCGCACCGCCTCGTCCTCGGCGGCCGTGCGCAGCCGCAGCCGCAGGTCGATGCCGAGGTGGACCAGGATGCGGGTCCGCCAGGCCCAGCGGACCGTGTCCAGGAGCCACTTGTCGCCGGGGCGGCCCCGGTCGGCGACGCCGAAGCGGTGGGCGACGATCGGCTCGTAGGAGGAGGCGGTGGTCGCCGTGGCGGCCTGCGACGGCTCCTCCGGTTCGAGCTCCAGGCTGAGCACGTCCTCCTTCTCGCCGCGCAGCATCGCGAGGATCCGGTGCGAGGGCAGCGCCGTGAACGGCTCGGCGAAGTCGAAGTAGTCGGCGAACTTCGCGCCCGCCTCCTCGCTCCCCTCCCGCACCTTGGCGACGAGCCGGCCCCGGCCCCACATCCGCTCGCGCAGCTCGCCGATCAGGTCGGCGTCCTCGGAGAACCGCTCGGTGAGGATCGCCCGCGCGCCCTCCAGGGCCGCCGCCGGGTCGGCGACGCCCTTGTC
The DNA here is from genome assembly GCF_036240795.1 of Streptomyces sp. NBC_01268. Taxonomy (NCBI): domain Bacteria; kingdom Bacillati; phylum Actinomycetota; class Actinomycetes; order Kitasatosporales; family Streptomycetaceae; genus Streptomyces; species Streptomyces sp. NBC_01268. The sequence goes on from NZ_CP108454.1 coordinate 6,942,198, forward strand.
CGCGTCGACGAACGCGGCGGCCGCCGCGAGCGGATCCACCGACGGGTCGCCGAGCAGCCCCTCGGCGAGCGGCACCAGACCGGCCTCGCGGGCGATCTGCGCCTTGGTCCGCCGCTTCGGCTTGAACGGCAGGTAGATGTCCTCCAGCCGCGCCTTGGTGTCGGCGGCCAGGAGCCGCGCTTCCAGCTCCGGGGTGAGCTTGCCCTGCTCCCGTACGGAGTCGAGGACGGCGGAGCGCCGGTCCTCCAGCTCGCGCAGGTACCGCAGCCGCTCCTCCAGGGTGCGCAGCTGCGCGTCGTCGAGCATCTCGGTCGCTTCCTTGCGGTAGCGCGCGATGAACGGCACGGTCGAACCGCCGTCCAGTAGTTCGACGGCCGCCTTCACCTGTCGCTCGCGTACGCCGAGCTCCTCGGCGATCCTTGCCTCGATGGACGTCGTCACGATGTCCGACCCGCCTTCTCGTGCCTCTGGGTTGCGCATGCATTCTGCCCCGTCGCTCACCCGTACGCGGCAACCGACCCGCCCCGGCCGGTGTCGGCCGGTGTCGGCCGGTGTCGACCGGGGCCGGTCAGGCCTTTCCGGTCAGGTCGGCAGGGAACGCGCCGGCGCCCGCCGCCACCACCAGGAAGCCCTTCGCCAGTTCGGTGAGCCGGGCCACCCCGTCCGCGCCCAGGCGCTCGTACGGGGCCGCGTCCAGGCGGTCCGTCTCGTCCTCCAGGGCCTCGCGCAGCGCCACGCCCGCGCCGGTGAGCCCGCCCTCGGCGTCGAGCAGCCCGCGCTCGCGCAGCCGCTCCACGGCCGCGTCCCAGTCGGCGCGGCGCCAGCCCCGGGTGCCGAGGATCCAGCGGGGGCTCATGCCCTTGCCGGTGGCGGTGTGGCTGACGAGCGCCTCCACCGGGTCGAGCCCGGCGGACAGCAGGGCCGTCAGGTGCCCGTCGCCGCGGTGCTCGCGCAGCAGCGTCGACGCGTGCCACAGGCGCAGGTGCGGGGCGTCCGGGACGGGCAGGTCGGCGTTGCCGGAGTACAGCGGGCGGGCGTGCCGGGTGCAGCCCTCGGCGGCACGCAGCGCGAGCTCGGCCGCCTCGGCCATCTCCGGGGAGGCGAGGGCCTCGGCGCCGAGCAGCCGGTTCAGGGTGGTGTCCATCGCCCGCAGCCGGGCGTCGAGCACGGCGGCGGGGGAGGCGGACTCCCAGACGCCCGGCAGATGCAGGGCGAGCAGCTCGTGGTGGTAGTTGTAGAAGGTCGCGGCGACGGTCCCGGCCCCCACGGCGCCGAGCGGGGCACTGCGCGCGGCCAGCCGCATCGCGGTCGCGTCCTCGATGCCGAGCTCCTTGAACTCCCTGTCCAGGTCGGGCGAGAAGAACAGCGTCGCGTGCAGCAGGTTCATCGGGTGGGCGCAGCGGCGGCCCGCGCGGGGCGGCAGGTTCGTCATGCCGCGCACCTTACCTACCGGTCGGTACGGAGGGAACGCCGGGACCGGCCATGGTGTGCGACCCCGGGGCGCGGGAGTCGGCGCATCCGCCGCCGGGGCGTCGGGCGTCGGGGCGCGCGAGGCCGAGGCGCGGGCCGCCGCGGCGCAGCCGAGGCCGCGGCCCGCCGCGACGGCAGGAAAGGTGGGGTATCCGTCATTGCGGCCGTCCCCGGCCGGGCGAAGGATGGGGCCATGCCGCAGCGACCCGTCCTCGTCGTCCTCTTCGACGACGTGCAGAGCCTCGACGTCACCGGCCCGGTGGAGGTCTTCGCCGGGGCCGGCCGCGCGGCGGGCGTCCCGGACGCCTATCCCGTCCGCACCGCTTCGCTCGACGGCGGCCCGGTCCGCACCCACAGCGGGCTGCGGCTGCTCCCCGACACCAGCCTCGCCGAGGCCGTCGCCGAGGGACCCCCGCACACCCTCCTCGTCCCGGGCGGCGAGGGCACCCGCCACCCGGACCCCGCCCTCGTCGACTGGCTGCGCGCGCACGGCCCGCGGGCCGAGCGGCTGGTCTCCGTGTGCACCGGCGCGCTGCTGCTCGCCGAGGCGGGGCTGCTCGACGGACACCGGGTCACCACCCACTGGCTCGCCTGCGCGCAGCTCGCCCGCCGCTTCCCCGCCGTCGAGGTGGACCCCGACCCGATCTTCGTACGGGACGGCCGGCTCGCCACCTCCGCCGGGGTCACCGCGGGCATCGACCTCGCGCTCGCCCTCGTCGAGGAGGACCTCGGCCGCGACGCCGCCCTGACCGTCGCCCGCCACCTGGTCGTCTTCCTGCGCAGGCCCGGCAACCAGGCCCAGTTCAGCGCCCAGCTGTCCGCCCAGACCGCCCGCCGGGAACCGCTGCGCGAGGTCCAGCACTGGATCACCGAGCACCCCGACGACGACCTGTCGGTCGAGGCGCTCGCCGCCCGTGCCCGGCTGTCGCCCCGTCACTTCGCGCGCGCCTTCCAGGCCGAGACCGGCACGACCCCCGGGCGCTATGTGGACCGCGTACGCCTCGAACACGCCCGCCGGCTCCTGGAGGACACCGGCCGGGGCGTCGAGGAGGTCTCCCGCGCGGCCGGGTACGGCACCCCCGAGGCCATGCGCCGCGCCTTCCTCAAGACCCTCGGCACCGCCCCGGCGGAGTACCGCCGCCGCTTCCACGCCCCGGTCGACCGACCCCGGTCCCGTGACGGGTCCCCGGTCCCGTGACGGACCCCGGTCCCGTAGCGAACCGGTCCCGTGACGAACTCCTGTCCAGTGAAGAACCCCGCCACCGAAAGGAACCGCCGTGCAGATCGCCGTAGTCCTCTACGACCGCTTCACGAGCCTCGACGCCATCGGTCCCTACGAGCTGCTCGCCCGTCTGCCCGGAGCCGAGACCGTCTTCGTCGCCAAGGAGGCCGGGCCGGTCAGGAACGACCAGGGCAGCCTCGCTCTCGTCGCGGACAAGGCGCTCGCCGAGGTGCCGCGCCCCGACATCGTCCTGGTGCCGGGCGGCCCCGGCTCCCGCGAGGCCATGCACGACCCGGAGCTCCTCGCCTGGCTGCGCGCCGCCGACGCGACCAGCACCTGGACGACCTCGGTGTGCACGGGCTCGCTGGTCCTCGCCGGGGCGGGGCTCCTGGAGGGTCGCCGGGCCACCAGCCACTGGCTCGCCCTCGACGACCTGAAGCCGCTCGGCGCCGAGCCCACCGGCGAGCGGGTGGTCTTCGACGGCAAGTACGTGACGGCCGCCGGGGTCTCCTCCGGCATCGACATGGCCCTGCACCTGCTCGGCCGGATCGCGGGCGACGCGACCGCCCAGACGATCCAGCTGCTCACCGAGTACGACCCGCAGCCGCCGTACGACGCGGGCTCCCCGGAGAAGGCCCCGGCCCCGATCGTCGCCCACTGGCGCGGCCAGGCCGAGAAGGTGCTGGTCCAGGAGTAGCGGGACGCGGCGTCAGAGTCCGTACGTGAAGCGGGGCGCGCGGCGCTCCAGGAAGGCGGCGACCCCCTCGGCGGTGTCGCCGGTGCCGCGCGCCTGCTCCGTCCAGTGGGCGTCCCGGTCGGTCCGCCCGTCGGCGAACTCCTTCGCCGCGGCCTGGGTGAGCAGCGAGCGGGAGACGAGGGTCCGGGTGAACTCGGCGACCCGCTTGTCGAGGGCGCCCACGGGGTGCGCCTCGTCCACGAGGCCGATCCGCAGGGCCCGCTCGGTGTCGATGAACTCGCCGGAGAACAGCAGGTGCTTGGCGGCCGACGGGCCGACCAGGGCGGCGAGCCGCCGGGTGGAGGAGGACGGGTAGACGATGCCCAGCTTCGCCGGCGTCACCCCGAAGCGGGTGCCCTCCTCGGCGAAGCGCAGGTCGCAGGCGGCGGCGAGCTGGCTGCCGCCGCCCACGCAGAAGCCGCGGACGGCCGCGAGGGTCGGCTTGGGGAAGGCGGCGAGCGCCTCCTCGGCCCGTACCGCGAGCGCCTGCTGCTCGTCGCCCGGCTCGCGCAGCGCGGAGATGTCGGCCCCGGCGCAGAAGGTCTCGCCCTCGCCGGTCAGGACCAGCGCGCGCACGGCGGGGTCGGCGGCGAGCGGGGCGAGCAGCTCCGGCAGCGCCCGCCACATCCCGGCGGTCATGGTGTTGCGCTTGGCCGGGTTCGCGATGACGACGGTGGCGACCTCGTCGGCGACGGTGACGGTCAGCTGGGGCTCCATGCGCCGGATGCTATCCGGGCGGCAGTATCGTCACACCGGCGCACCCTCCGAAGGTGTCAGCGGTCGGGTCAAGACCAGTCGCACAACTGACGTTGGCATACTCACCCGATCAGAACCCGGTCGATAGGTGTCGACTTCTGGTCAGTGGCCCGGTGCGTGCCGGTGGAGTATCAAGACTCGACCTCGTGGCGACAATCGAGCACGAGGGCGGGAGCCGGATGATGGAGAGCCGCGGGAGCGTCCCCGCCCGGCCACCGTCCTACGAAGGGGTCTGGCGCTTCACCGCTCCCGCGGTCGACGTGTCCGTGCCGCAGGCCCGGCACGCGGTGCGCGACCTCCTGGCCCGCCAGGCCGTACCGGTCCACGAGGACACCCTCCAGGGGCTGCTCCTCATCGTTTCCGAGCTGGTCACCAACGCGGTCAAGCACGCCGCGCTGCTCTCCCCGGAGATAGCGGTGGAGGTGGCGATCGGGGCGGAGTGGATCCGGGTGTCCGTCGAGGACAACCACCCCTACCGCCCCAAGGCGCTGGAGGCCGACTGGGGCCAGACCGGCGGCCGCGGGCTGCTGCTGGTGCGCGAGATCGCCCTGGAGTCGGGCGGTGCCTGCGACGTCGAGCACACCGCGACCGGCGGGAAGATCATCTGGGCCGCGCTGCCGCTCAACCCGTTCGTGCCCGGCCAGGCGCCGGCGGGGCCGGTGGTGCACGGGATGACGGCGCCGGGCGTGCTGCCCGGCGCCGTCCAGGGGATCCCGGGACCCGTTCAGGGAGTCCCGGGCGTCCTCCCGGGGCCCGGGATCACCAGCCCCCGGCCGGACCTGTCAGCTCCCTGATCGCGGGGCGCGCCGCGTCGAGCACCGTCATGAACCAGGCGGAGAACGGCGCGGACGCGTGGCGCTCGGCCAGCTCGGCCGCGGTCACGAAGGCGGTCTCGCCGACCTCCTCGGGATCCGGCCGCGGTCCGGCCTGCACCAGGCCGACGAAGAGGTGGTTGAACTCCTGCTCCACCAGGCCCGAGGCCGGGTCCGGGTGGTTGTAGCGGACCGTGCCCGCCTCGGCCATCAGCGAGGGCGAGACGCCCAGCTCCTCGAAGGTGCGCCGGGCGGCCGCCGCGAACGGCGCCTCGCCCGGGTAGGGGTGCCCGCAGCAGGTGTTCGACCAGACGCCGGGGGAGTGGTACTTGCCCAGCGCGCGGCGCTGGAGCAGCAGCCGGCCCGACTCGTCGAAGAGGAAGACGGAGAAGGCGCGGTGCAGCTGCCCCGGCGCCTGGTGCGCGGCCAGCTTCTCCGCCGTGCCGATCGTGACGCCGTCCTCGTCGACCAGTTCGAGCATGATCGACGCGTCGGCCGCGGTCGGCTGGACACCGTTCGACGCGCTGTGGTCCACGGTGGCTGGTGTGGTCGGCATACCCATCCTTCGCTTCGGTCCTCGCCCTCGCGGGGGCGCCCTCAGTCTGCCGTACAAAAGCGGCTTGTCCGTACTTCAGAGGCCTGACATGACCGCTCCCGCCGCACCGGAGCGGTCCGGTGCGGCGGGAGCGGCCGGTGTGTCAGACCCCGAAAGCCGACGGATAGGAGATCGTGCCCCTGGTCACGGCCCCGGAACCGTCGAGATCCAGCGCCATCATGGCCTCGTCGGGAACCTCGAAGGTCGGCCGGATTCCGTACTCGGACGCACGTACGAACCCGAATCGCGGGTAGTACTCCGGATGGCCCAGCACCAGCACGAGCCGCTCCCCGCGCAGCCGCGCCGCGTCGAGCACGGCCCGCACCACGGCCTGTCCGGCACCCGTGCGCTGGTACGCGGGGGCCACCGCGACCGGCGCCAGGGCCGCCGCCGGTACGCCGTCCACCCGGCAGCGGGTGATCAGCGCGTACGCGGCGACGGTGCCGTCCGGTGCCTCGGCCACGTAGCTCAGTCCGGGCAGCCAGGCCTCCCGGTCCGCGCGCAGGGCGTCGACCAGGCCGGCCTCGTCCGGCGTGGGGAAGGCCGCCGCGTTGATCTCCCGTACGCGGGGGACGTCGGCCGCGGTCTCCGTCCGGGTCCGCCACCTCGGGTCGACGGACCGCAGCACGAACCCGGCGTAGCCGTAGTCGCCGCCCTGCTCGCGGCGCAGCGCGATCTCGGCGCGGGCCCCGGCCACGGCCTCGGCCATGCCGGGCACCGAGAGGTCCGCCGCGTCGGCGTGCGCGGCGAGCGGACCGTAGTAGGCGTCCCAGTCGCCCTCCGGCTGGAGGTACGTGCCCAGGACGTGGAAGCCGGCCCCGACGGCCGCCGCGGCGTTCCCGGCGACGGTGCGGAGCCGGTAGTGCTCCTCCCAGAAGGCGCGGGCCGGGTCGCCCGGCTCCTCGGTGGTCCAGACGCACTCGGTGAGCACCAGGGTGCCTCCGGGGGCGAGGAGCCGGCGCCACTCGGCGAGCGCCCGGTCGAAGCCGATCACCCAGGCCGAGCTCTCGGCCCAGACGAGGTCGAAGGAGCCGTCGGGCAGCTCCTCCAGCGCGCCCATGTCGGCGCGCAGGGTGTGGATCCGCGCGTCGAGACCGCGGGCGGCTGCCGTGCGGCGCAGCTCGGCCAGGAACGGCTCGTGCAGGTCGACGGCGGTCACCTCGGCCCCCGCCTCCGCGGCGAGCAGCAGCGCGGAGCGGCCCGGGCCGCAGCCCAGGTCGAGCACGCGCGGGCGCTCGGGCAGCGGGCCGGCCAGGGAGAGCAGGTGACGGGTGGTGGTGTCGGAGCCCGGGCCCTGCCGCGGCAGACCGTGGTGCAGGGCGAAGAAGGCGTCGTGAAGGACGTCACCGGAGTCGGTGGTGCCGGTGGTGTCGCTGATGTTGTCGGACAACGTAGGGGAACCCTTGTGTGAGAGGGTCCCGGCCGACGAGGGGATCAGGTCAGCCGGAGACCCGGAGGCTGAGGGACGACCGGGCGCTGCCACTGCGGGCAGCCTCCATCGCGACGGTCATCAACCTCAGCTCCTCTCCACACTCACGTTCGGACCGCTCCAGGCTAACAGTCAGAGGCAGAGCTTGGCCTCGTGCTCGGCATGGCCGGCCGGCTCCAGCTGGAAGGTGCAGTGCTCCACGTCGAAGTGCGAGCCCAGGCAGCCCTGGAGGTCGTGCAGCACCTTCTCGTGGCCGATCGCGTCCAGGGTGTCCTGGCTCACGACCACGTGCGCCGACAGCACCGGCATGCCCGAGGTGATCGTCCAGGCATGCAGGTCGTGCACGTCCTCGACGCCCGGCAGGGCCAGGATGTGCGCCCGCACCTCCGCCATGTCCACGCCCTTCGGCGCCGCCTCCAGGAGCACGTCCAGGGTCTCCCGCAGCAGCTTGACCGTGCGCGGCACGATCATCAGGCCGATGACGATCGAGGCGATCGGGTCCGCGTAGGACCATCCGGTGGCCAGGATGATGCCCGCCGCGACCAGCACGGTCACCGAGCCGAGGGCGTCGGCCAGCACCTCCAGGTAGGCGCCCCGGACGTTCAGGCTCTCCTTCTGGCCGCGCATGAGCAGCGACAGGGAGATGACGTTGGCGACCAGACCGATCAGCGCGAAGACGATGGTCAGCCCGCCCTTGGTCGCGGCCGGCTCCATGAACCGCTGGATCGCCTCGTACAGCACGTAGCCGCCGACGCCGAGCAGCAGGAGACAGTTGGCGAGCGCGGCCAGGATCTCGGCCCGGGCGTAGCCGTAGGTGCGGTTGACCGACGGCGGCCGGTTGGCGAAGTGGATCGCGAGCAGCGCCATCCCGAGGCCGAGGGCGTCGGTGGCCATGTGGGCCGCGTCGGCGATCAGCGCGAGCGAGTCGGACAGCACGCCACCGATGATCTCCACGACCATCACGGAGAGCGTGATGCCGAGCGCGATCCGCAGTCGGCTCTTGTAGGCCGCCGCCGCGGTGCCCGTCGGCGGCGGGCCGCCGTGGCTGTGTCCGTGGTCGTGTCCAGCCCCCATGACAAGGCCTCCCGGTCGTGTCGTCCGTCAGCGTCTGATGAGCCCGGATGCGTGCGGCTCAGGTGCTCCGATTCGCAAGTGAACTACGGGTGGGGGGTATGTGCAACACGGTACTGAACACCGTTGTCATATGCTCTGACCTGCGGTTATGTATATCGGCCGCCAGGTGTCCCAAAACGTTCGCCCGGCCCCGTACGGACGCGGTTTGTGAGCCGGGCGGCCGATCGCCCATGATGATCTCCGCAGGACGCGGCGCACACGCGGGGACGCGAGTGGGCCCGGGGGAGTCCGTACCGCGAAACCTCGGTGAACTCGCGCTTCCGTTCATCCGATAGCCTCAGCCGACGTGCCGCGCCCGGTGCCGGGCCGCATCGCCGCGCCCGAGGCCGTGCCGTGGGCCCCGCCGGCCCGTCCGTCAGCTCCAAGGAGTGAGTTCGTCCTGTCGACCGCCATCCTCACCGGCCCGCCGGTACCCGGATCGTCGCTCGACGCCGATCTGAGGTCCCTCGGCTTCCACGTCGAGGTCGCCTCCGGTCCGCACGAGACGAGCGGCCTGCTCGCCGCCGTACCCGCCGGACAGCGCGTCGCCGTCGTGGACCCCCGATTCGTCGGGCACCTGCACGCCCTGCGGCTGGCGCTCACGGACCCCCGCTTCCCGGCCGCCGCCGCGCCCGGCGCCCTCACCGCGCAGCCCGAGGCCCGCCCGGCGCTTGCCCGCGCGCTGGCGGCCGCCGAGGCCGGGGCGCCCGCGGCCACGGCCCAGGCCGACGTCCTCGCGACGACCGCCCCGGCACCCGCCCCGCACGACGTCGTGGACAACCTCCCCGACGCCCTCGCCACCGCGCTCGACGCCGACGGCGTCGCCGTGCACCGGCCGGCGCTCGGCACCCTCGTCGCCGCCGTGCCCGAGGACGCCGAGGCCCGCCACCAGGCGCGGGCCGGCGTCGCGGCCGTCGACGACGAGGCCGTCCGGCTGCGCTCCGCCGTGAAGGCCCACGACGGCTTCTTCACCACCTTCTTCATCAGCCCGTACTCGCGCTACGTCGCCCGCTGGTGCGCGCGTCGCGGACTGACCCCCAACCAGGTCACCACCGCCTCGCTGCTCACCGCGCTGATCGCGGCCGGCTGCGCCGCCACCGGCGAGCGCACCGGGTACGTCGCGGCCGGCGTCCTGCTCCTGGTCTCCTTCGTCCTCGACTGCACCGACGGGCAGCTCGCCCGCTACGCGCTCAAGTACTCGACGATGGGCGCCTGGCTCGACGCCACCTTCGACCGCGCCAAGGAGTACGCCTTCTACGCGGGCCTGGCCCTCGGCGCGGCCCGGAACGGCGACGACGTGTGGGCCCTCGCGCTCGGCGCGATGGTCCTGATGACCTGCCGGCACGTCGTGGACTTCTCGTTCAACGAGGCCAACCACGACGCCACCGCCAACACCAGCCCCACCGCGGCCCTCTCCAGCAGGCTCGACAGCGTCGGCTGGACCGTCTGGGCCCGCCGCATGATCATCCTGCCGATCGGCGAGCGCTGGGCGATGATCGCCGTCCTCACCGCCGTCACCAGCCCCCGGATCGTCTTCTGGGCGCTGATCGTCGGCTGCGCCTTCGGTGCGAGCTACACCACGGCGGGCCGCGTGCTGCGCTCGCTGACCCGCAGGGCGACCCGCACCGACCGGGCCGCCCAGGCACTGGCCGACCTCGCGGACTCCGGCCCGCTCGCCGAGCTCCAGGCACGCCTGCTGCGCGGCCGGACCGGCAAGGTCGGACCCGTGTACGCGGCGGCCCTCGGCGCCGTCCTGATGATCGCGGGCGCGCTGTACCTGCCCTTCGGCGACGTCCGGCTGGTCGCGGTCGCGGTGCTCTACGTGATGGCGGCGGGCCTGACCGCCTCCCGCCCCCTCAAGGGGGCCCTGGACTGGCTGGTGCCGCCGCTCTTCCGGGCCGCGGAGTACGTCACGGTGCTGGTGCTGGCCGCCAAGGCCGACTCCGCCCAGGCGCTCCCCGCCGCATTCGGGCTGGTCGCGGCGGTCGCCTACCATCACTACGACACGGTGTACCGCATCCGCGGCGGCACCGGCGCGCCGCCCGCGTGGCTGGTGCGCACCGTCGGCGGCCACGAGGGACGCACGCTCGTGGTGGTCGTACTCGCCGCCCTGCTGGCGAACCGCGGCAACGACTTCACCTCGGCGCTCACCGCACTCGCGGTCGCCGTCGGCCTCGTGGTCCTCGTGGAGTCCATCCGCTTCTGGGTCTCCTCCGGAGCACCCGCCGTACACGACGAAGGAGAGACAGCATGATTGGCCTCGTACTGGCAGCCGGTGCCGGACGGCGTCTGCGCCCCTACACCGACACCCTTCCGAAGGCCCTCGTGCCCGTGGACCGCGAGGGCGACGGTTCGCTGACCGTCCTCGACCTCACGCTGAAGAACTTCGCCGAGGTCGGCCTCACCGAGGTCGCGATCGTCGTCGGCTACCGCAAGGAGGCCGTGTACGCGCGCAAGGAGGCCCTGGAGGCGAAGTACGGCGTCTCGATCACGCTGATCGACAACGACAAGGCCGAGGAGTGGAACAACGCCTACTCCCTGTGGTGCGCCCGTGACGTCCTGAAGAAGGGCGTCATCCTCGCCAACGGCGACACCGTCCACCCGGTCTCCGTCGAGAAGACCCTGCTCGCCGCCCGCGGCCAGGGCCAGAAGATCATCCTCGCCCTCGACACGGTGAAGAACCTCGCCGACGAGGAGATGAAGGTCGTCACCGCCGAGGGCAAGGGCGTCCAGAAGATCACGAAGCTGATGGACCCGGCCGACGCGACCGGCGAGTACATCGGTGTCACCCTCATCGAGGCCGAGGCCGCCGAGGAGCTGGCCGACGCCCTCAAGACCACCTTCGAGCGCGACCCCGACCTCTACTACGAGGACGGCTACCAGGAGCTGGTCAACCGCGGCTTCGCCGTCGACGTGGCGCCGATCGGCGACGTCAAGTGGGTCGAGATCGACAACCACGACGACCTGGCGAAGGGCCGTGACATCGCGTGCCAGTACTGACCCGGCTCATTCCGTCGCCGGTCGTCGTCGACATCCGCGGAGGAGCGCTGGACGACCTGTCCGCGCTCCTCGCGGACCAGCGGATCTCCAGCAACGGCCGGATCGCCGTCGCCATCAGCGGCGGCTCCGGCCTGAAGCTGCGTGACCGCTTCGCCCCCGAGCTCCCGGACGCCGACTGGTACCCGGTCGCGGGCGGCACCATCGACGAGGCGGTCAAGCTCGCCGACGCCATGCGCGGCAAGCGGTACGACGCGGTCGTGGCCCTCGGTGGCGGCAAGATCATCGACGTGACGAAGTACGCGGCGGCCCGGGTGGGCCTGCCGCTCGTCGCGATCGCCACCAACCTGTCGCACGACGGGATCTGCTCGCCCATCTCCACCCTGGACAACGACAACGGCCGGGGCTCCTACGGTGTGCCGACCCCGATCGCGCTGGTCATCGACCTCGACGTGATCCGCGACGCCCCGGCGCGCTTCGTGCGCTCCGGCATCGGCGACGCGATCTCCAACCTCTCCGCCATCGCCGACTGGGAGCTCTCCCACCGCGAGACCGGCGAGAAGGTCGACGGCCTGGCCGCCGCCATGGCCCGCAGCGCCGGCGAGGCCGTGCTCCGCCACCCCGGCGGCGTCGGCGACGACGACTTCCTGGTCACCCTCTCCGAGGGCCTGGTGATGTCCGGCATCGCGATGTCGATCAGCGGCGACAGCCGCCCCTCCTCGGGCGCCTGCCACGAGATCAGCCACGCCTTCGACCTGCTCTACCCGACCCGCGCGGCCAGCCACGGCGAGCAGTGCGGCCTCGGCGCCGCCTTCGCCATGCACCTGCGCGGCGCCGCCGAGGAGTCCGCGCAGATGGTCGCCACGCTGCGGCGGCACGGCCTGCCCGTGCTCCCGGAGGAGATGGGCTTCGGCGTGGACGAGTTCGTCCGGGCGGTGGAGTTCGCCCCGCAGACCCGGCCCGGCCGGTTCACCATCCTCGAGCACCTCGACCTGTCCACAGACCAGATCAGGGACGCGTACGCCGACTATGCAAAAGCCATCGGTAGCTGAGCTCCGCCCGGTCGTCCACCCCCCGGGTGTGAAGGACCGGCGGAGCGGCGAACACTGGGGCGGCCGCCTCTACATGCGGGAGATCTCGCTGCGGATCACCCGGCACCTGGTGAAGACCCGGGTCACGCCGAACCAGCTCACCTACGTGATGACGCTCGCCGGCGTCCTCGCCGCTCCCGCCCTGCTGATCCCCGGGATCCCCGGGGCGCTGCTCGGCGTGCTCATGGTCCAGCTCTACCTGCTGCTCGACTGCGTCGACGGCGAGGTGGCCCGCTGGAAGAAGCAGTTCTCGCTGGCCGGCGTGTACCTCGACCGGGTCGGCGCCTACCTGTGTGACGCGGCCGTCCTCGTCGGCTTCGGCCTGCGCGCCGCCGACCTGTGGGGCAGCGGCCGGATCGACTGGCTGTGGGCCTTCCTCGGCACGCTCGCCGCGCTCGGCGCCATCCTGATCAAGGCCGAGACCGACCTCGTCGGCCTCGCCCGGCACCAGGGCGGACTGCCGCCGGTCAAGGAGGCGGCGTCCGAGCCGCGCTCCTCCGGCATGGCGCTGGCCCGCAGGGCCGCCGGAGCGCTCAAGTTCCACCGGCTGATCCTCGGGATCGAGGCCTCCCTGCTGATCCTGGTGCTCGCGATCGCGGACCAGGTCCGGGGCGACCTGTTCTTCTCGCGGCTCGGCGTGGCCGTCCTGGCCGGCATCGCGCTGCTCCAGACCGTGCTGCACCTGGTGTCGATCCTGGCCTCCAGCAGGCTGAAGTGAGGGCCGCGGTCATGGCAGAGCCGATGAAGCTGGGCGCCGTCGTCATCACGATGGGCAACCGGCCGGACGACCTGCGCGCCCTGCTCGACTCGGTCGCCGGACAGGACGGCGAGCGGGTCGAGGTCGTGGTCGTCGGCCAGGGCGTCGAGATCACCGACGTGCCCGAGGGCGTCCGTACGGTCTCCCTGCCGGAGAACGTCGGCATCCCGGCCGGCCGCAACGTCGGCATCGAGGCCTTCGGCCCCGGCGGCACCGACGTCGACGCGCTGCTCTTCCTCGACGACGACGGGCTGCTCGCCAACAGCGACACCGCGGAGCTGGTCCGCCAGGCCTTCACGGCCGATCCGAAGCTGGGCATCATCAGCTTCCGGATCGCCGACCCGGAGACCGGGCTCACCCAGCGCCGGCACGTGCCGCGGCTGCGGGCCTCGGACCCGATGCGCTCCTCGCGGGTGACCACCTTCCTCGGCGGCGCCAACGCGGTGCGGACCAAGGTCTTCGCCGAGGTGGGCGGTCTTCCGGACGCCTTCTTCTACGCGCACGAGGAGACCGATCTGGCCTGGCGGGCGCTCGACGCCGACTGGATGATCGACTACCGTTCCGACATGGTGCTGCTGCACCCCACCACCCCGCCGTCCCGGCACGCGACGTACCACTTCAACGTGGCCCGCAACCGCGTGTGGCTGGCCCGTCGCAATCTGCCCGCGCCCCTGGTGCCGGTCTATCTCGGCGTCTGGCTGCTGCTCACCCTGGCACGGCGACCCTCCGTATCCGCCCTCAAGGCGTGGTTCGGCGGTTTCCGGGAGGGCTGGACGGCTCCCTGCGGGCCCCGGCACCCCATGAGGTGGCGTACGGTGTGGCGGCTGACCCGACTGGGTCGCCCGCCCGTGGTCTGACATCGTGGTACCCGACTTGCCGCGCATCTTGAACACGAAAGTTTTCGACTTGTGAGTGACACATCCCAGGACGGTGGGGTCGTGACGAGCACCCGGCCGTCCGCAGACGACGGCCTGAGTGCGGCCGAGCTGGCCGCCAAGCACGGCCTCTCGGTCAGCGGGGCCCGGCCGGGGCTCGCGGAGTACGTCCGCCAGCTGTGGGGCCGCCGCCACTTCATCCTGGCCTTCTCCCAGGCGAAGCTCACCGCGCAGTACAGCCAGGCGAAGCTGGGCCAGGTGTGGCAGGTGGTCACCCCCCTGCTCAACGCGATGGTCTACTTCCTGATCTTCGGCCTGATCCTGAACGCGGACCGGGGCATGTCACGCTCCGTGTACATCCCGTTCCTCGTGACGGGCGTGTTCGTGTTCACCTTCACCCAGAGCTCCGTGATGGCCGGCGTCCGCGCGATCTCCGGCAACCTCGGCCTGGTGCGGGCGCTGCACTTCCCGCGGGCCTCGCTGCCGATCTCCTTCTGCCTCCAGCAGCTCCAGCAGCTGCTGTTCTCGATGATCGTGCTGGTCCTCATCGCGGTCGCGTTCGGCAGCTACCCGTCGGCGTCCTGGCTGCTGCTCCTCCCGGCCCTGGCGCTCCAGTTCGTCTTCAACGCCGGTCTCGCCATGATCGTGGCGCGGATGGGCGCGAAGACCCCGGACCTGGCGCAGCTGATGCCGTTCATCATGCGCACCTGGATGTACGCCTCCGGCGTCATGTTCTCCATCCCGGTGATGCTGGAGGACAAGCCCGCCTGGCTGGCCGACCTGCTCCAGTACAACCCGGCCGCCCTGCACATGGACCTGGTCCGGTTCGCGCTGATCGACGGCTACGGTGGGTCCAACCTTCCGCCGCACGTCTGGTTCGTGACCCTCGCCTGGTCCGTCGTGATCGGCGTGGGGGGCTTCGTCTACTTCTGGAAGGCCGAGGAGAGGTACGGCCGTGGCTGACCACACCGAGGGCCGGGTGCCCACCGTCATCGCGGACAACGTCCACATCGTCTACCGCGTCAACGGCGCGGGCGGCGGCAAGGGCAGTGCCACCGCAGCGCTGAGCCGCATCATCAAGCGCAAGAAGGGCGACGCCGAGCGCGGTGTCCGGAAGGTGCACGCGGTGCGCGGCGTCTCCTTCACCGCGTACCGGGGCGAGGCCATCGGCCTCATCGGCACCAACGGCTCGGGCAAGTCGACCCTGCTGCGCGCCATCGCGGGCCTGCTCCCCACCGAGAGCGGCAAGGTCTACACCGACGGCCAGCCCTCGCTGCTCGGCGTCAACGCGGCGCTGATGAGCGACCTGACCGGCGAGCGCAACGTGATCCTCGGCGGCCTCGCCATGGGCATGAGCCGCGAAGAGGTCAAGAGCCGATATCAGGACATCGTCGACTTCTCCGGGATCAACGAGAAGGGCGACTTCATCTCGCTGCCGATGCGGACCTACTCGTCCGGCATGGGCGCCCGGCTCCGCTTCGCCATCGCGGCCGCCAAGCAGCACGACGTCCTCATGATCGACGAGGCGCTGGCGACCGGCGACCGCAAGTTCCAGATCCGCTCCGAGCAGCGCATCCGCGAGCTGCGCAAGGAGGCGGGCACGGTCTTCCTGGTCAGCCACAGCAACAAGTCGATCAGGGACACCTGCGACCGCGTGCTCTGGCTGGAGAAGGGCGAGCTGCTCATGGACGGCCCGACCGACGAGGTCATCGCCGCCTACGAGCGGGAGACCGGCAAGTAACCTCCCCCGACCAGGGGCGCGCCTCGGCCGCTCCCCACCGGTATGACCGGTGGGGGGCGGCTGACGCTTTTTGCGCGTGGCGGGACCGCCCGGAATGTTCATGCGGTCAACATCGGGCAGGATGAGCGCATGCCAGCGATCTCGGGAGGCAAGACCTACCACCACGGCGACCTGCGCAACGCTCTCATCTGCGCCGCCGTCGACCTCGCCACCGAAGGAGGCCCCGAGGCGGTCGTGCTGCGCGAGGCGGCCCGACGGGTCGGCGTCTCGCCCACCGCCGCCTACCGGCACTTCGAGGGCCGCGGGGAGCTTCTCGCGGCCGTCCGGGACCACGCCCGCCGGGCCCTCGCCGACTCCATGGAACGCACCGCCGTCCGCGCCCCCGGTGCCGACAGCCCGGCGCTCGCCGCCGAGGCCCGCCTCGCCTCCCTGTGCCGCGGCTACGTGGCCTTCGCCGTCGACCAGCCCGGCCTCTACCGGTCGGCCTTCAGCACCCCCCGTACCGCATCCGGCGACGCCGGCCCCGAGGCCGACACCGGCTGCGTCGAGGTGCGCGCCTTCACCCTGCTCGCCGACGCCCTCGACGCCCTCGGCGCGACCGCCCGCCCGCCCCGGCCGCCCCGCCCAGCCGCCGAGGCCGCCGCGTGGTCGGCCGTGCACGGACTGTCACTCCTGCTGCTCGACGGTCCGCTGCGACGGCTGCCGGCCCAGCGCCGCGCCGACGTCGTCGAGTCCACCCTCGCCATGGTGGTCTCCGGGACGCGCGCCCCGTGAGGGTCAAGTTTGCGTCAACTACCGCTGTGTACGGGAAGGTTGACGTGACGCCGCGCGTTGTCGCGGAGCGCGCCGCCCCCGGGCGCGGCCTGGAGTCCCTTACGACGTAAGCTGTACCGGTCTGTTTCGCGGCAAGTGGGGTGATACCCCTCGGCGCCCCGACCGCCGGGCGGTGAGCCACGGGCAGAGGTCGGCGGCGTGTCCGAAATAGGATGGATTGGATCCGCAGTGTAGAACGGGAGATGTGACGGCCATGACGCAGAATCTCCAGCTCCACGAGGGTGTCGCCGTCCTCGCGTCGGGCAGCGGCCGGTGACGGGAACCCGGCAGGTGCACCCCGACGCCTCCTCGCGCACCACTCTCGGCAAGGCCGCGGACGAGAACTTCCCCGTGGCCCCCTTCTTCCTGCCGCGCGCCTGGCGCGACGACCTGATGCGCGTCTACGGCTTCGCCCGTCTCGTCGACGACATCGGCGACGGCGACCTCGCGCCCGGCGGCGCCGACGCCCGCCACCTCGGCGTCGACCCCGGCCGGGCCGACGACCGGCTCGCGATGCTCGACGCCTTCGAGACCGACCTGCTGCGCGTCTTCGACCCCGCCGACGGCGAGCCCCGCCACCCGCTGCTGCGCGCGCTGCGCCCCGCCGTCGAGCGCCACGGGCTCACCCCCGAGCCGTTCCTCGGCCTGGTCGCCGCCAACCGGCAGGACCAGCTGGTCCGTCGCTACGAGACCTACGACGACCTCCTCGCCTACTGCGAGCTCTCCGCCAACCCCGTCGGCCGGCTCGTCCTGGCGATCACCGGCACCGCCACCCCCGAACGCCTGCGCCGCTCCGACGAGATCTGCACCGCGCTGCAGATCGTCGAGCACCTCCAGGACGTCACCGAGGACCTGGCGCGCGACCGGATCTATCTGCCCGCCGAGGACATGAAGCGTTTCCACGTCACCGAGGACGACCTGGCCCGGCCCACCGCCGGAGCCTCCGTGCGCGCCCTGATCGCCTTCGAGGCCGACCGGACCCGCGCCCTGCTCGACGCCGGCGCCCCGCTGGTCGGCAGCGTCCAGGGGCGGTTGCGGCTGCTGCTCGCCGGCTTCACCGCCGGGGGGTACGCGGCGCTCGACGCGATCGCGGACGCCGGGTTCGACGTCCTGCCCGGGCCGCCCAAGGCCGACAAACCGAGTCTGATGCGCCGGGCCGGCTCCGTCCTGCTCGCGGCGCGGAGAGAGGGGTGAGCCGGACCGTGGAGGAACAGCCGCAGCCGTCCGCACCGGTACAGGCCGCGTACAGCTACTGCGAGGCCGTGACCGGGCAGCAGGCCCGCAACTTCGCCTACGGGATCCGACTCCTGCCGGTCGAGAAGCGGCAGGCCATGTCGGCGCTCTACGCGTTCTCGCGCCGCGTCGACGACATCGGTGACGGGCCGCTCGCGCCCGACGACAAGGACCGGCGCCTGGAGGCGACCCGGGCCCTGCTCGCGCGGGTGCGCGCCGGCGAGATCGAGGAGGACGACACCGATCCGGTCGCCGTCGCCCTCGCGGACGCCGCCCGCCGCTTCCCGATCCCGCTCGGCGGGCTCGACGAACTCATCGACGGCGTCCTCATGGACGTGCGCGGCGAGACGTACGAGACCTGGGACGACCTCAAGGTCTACTGCCGCTGCGTCGCCGGGGCCATCGGCCGGCTCTCGCTCGGCGTCTTCGGCACCCAGCCCGGCGCCCCCGGCGTCGAACGCGCCGCCGAGTACGCCGACACCCTCGGGCTCGCCCTCCAGCTGACCAACATCCTCCGCGACGTGCGGGAGGACGCCGGCAACGGGCGCACCTATCTGCCCGCCGACGACCTGGCCAAGTTCGGCTGCTCCGACGGCTTCGGCAGCGAGACCCCGCCCGCCGGGGCCGACTTCGACGGCCTCGTCCACTTCGAAGTGCGGCGCGCCCGCGCGCTGTTCGCCGAGGGGTACCGGCTCCTGCCCATGCTGGACCGGCGCAGCGGCGCCTGCGTCGCCGCCATGGCCGGGATCTACCGCCGGCTGCTCGACCGGATCGAGCGCGATCCCGCGGCCGTGCTGCGCGGCCGGGTCTCGCTGCCCGGGCGCGAGAAGGCCTACGTCGCCGTGCGGGGGCTCTCCGGCCTCGACGCCCGGCACATCTCCCGGCGCACGCTCCGGAGGCCGGCGTGAAGCCCGCCAGGGGCCGCGCGGAGACAACCCGGGCCGCCCGTTCCGCGTCTGTGATCACGACGTTCCCAGGGGAGGCCGCCGCATGACCGCCGACGAGTGCTGTGCCACGCCCGGGGACGCCGCGCTCCACGGCGGCTCGCGGCCGCACGCCGTCGTCGTCGGCGGCGGCCTCGCCGGGGTCACCAGCGCGCTCCAGCTGGCCGACGCCGGAGTCCGGGTCACCCTGCTGGAAGGCCGCCCCCGGCTCGGCGGCCTCGCCTTCTCCTTCCGGCGCGGCGAGCTCAGCGTCGACAACGGGCAGCACGTCTACCTGCGCTGCTGCACCGCGTACCGCTGGTTCCTCGACCGCGTCGAGGGGGCGCACCTCGCGCCCGTGCAGGACCGCCTCGACGTGCCCGTGCTCGACGTCGGCCACCCGGCCGGGCCCCGGCTCGGGCGACTGCGGCGTTCGGCCCTGCCGGTGCCCCTGCACCTCGCCCGGAGCCTCGCCACCTACCCGCACCTCTCGCTCGCCGAGCGGGCGAGCGTCGGGCGGGCCGCGCTCGCCCTGAAGAAGCTGGACCCGGCCGACCCCGCCCTCGACGGCATCGACTTCGCCACCTGGCTCGGACGGCACGGCCAGTCCCCGCGCACCGTCGAGGCCCTGTGGGACCTGGTCGGCGTCGCCACCCTCAACGCCACCGCGCCGCACGCCTCCATGGGACTCGCCGCGATGGTCTTCAAGACCGGCCTGCTCTCCGAGCCCGGCGCCGCCGACATCGGCTGGGCGCACGTCCCGCTCGGCGACCTGCACGACACCCTCGCCCGCAAGGCCCTGGACTCGGCCGGCGTGCGCACCGAGGTGCGCACCAAGGCCGAGCGGATCCTGAGCCGGGAGGGCGGCGGCTGGAGCGTCCACACCGCCGGGGAGGTCCTGGAGGCCGACACCGTCGTCCTCGCCGTACCCCAGCGCGAGACGCGCGAGCTGCTGCCCGACGGGGCGCTCGACGACCCCGACAGGCTCCTCGACATCGGCACCGCGCCCATCCTCAACCTGCACGTCGTCTACGACCGCAAGGTCCTGCGGCAGCCCTTCTTCACCGCGCTCGGCTCCCCGGTCCAGTGGGTCTTCGACCGCACCGAGTCCTCCGGCCTCACCGGGGGCGGCCAGTACCTCGCGATCTCCCAGTCCGCCGCCCAGGACGACATCGACGAGCCCGTCGCCGTCCTGCGCGAGCGCTACCTGCCCGAGCTGGAGCGGCTGCTGCCCGCCGCCCGCGGCGCCGGGATCCGCGACTTCTTCGTCACCCGGGAGCGCACCGCCACCTTCGCCCCGACCCCCGGCGTAGGGCGACTGCGCCCCGGCGCCCGCACCCACGCCCCGGGCCTGTACCTGGCCGGCGCGTGGACCGCCACCGGCTGGCCCGCGACCATGGAGAGCGCCGTCCGCAGCGGCTTCAGCGCCGCGGGCGCCGCGCTCTCCGCCCTCGGCCGCCGCTACGACCATCCGCTGCAGGAGGCGGCATGAGTGTGAGTACCGGAACTAGAGGAGAAACCGTGCCGACTGTGCCCCCGGGGAATCCGGCGGTCGACACCGCGGACGTCGCCGCGCTGCTGGAACGCGGCCGCGCCCTGTCCACGCCCGTCATGCGGGCGGCCGTCGACCGCCTCGCGCCGCCCATGGACACCGTGGCCGCGTACCACTTCGGCTGGATCGACGCCCACGGCAAGCCCACCGAGGGCGACAGCGGCAAGGCCGTCCGCCCCGCGCTGGCCCTGATCTCCGCCGAGGCCGCGGGCGCCGGCCCGGAGGTCGGCATCCCCGGCGCCGTCGCCGTGGAGCTGGTGCACAACTTCTCGCTGCTCCACGACGACCTGATGGACGGGGACGAGCAGCGCAGGCACCGCGACACGGTGTGGAAGGTGCACGGCCCCGCCCAGGCCATCCTGGTCGGCGACGCCCTCTTCGCCCTCGCCAACGAGCTGCTCCTCGAACTCGGCACCGTCGAGGCCGGCCGGGCCACCCGCCGGCTGACCACGGCCACCCGCAAGCTGATCGACGGGCAGGCCCAGGACATCTCGTACGAGCACCGCGAGCGGGTCACCGTCGAGGAGTGCCTGGAGATGGAGGGCAACAAGACCGGCGCCCTGCTCGCCTGCGCCGTCTCCATCGGCGCCGTCCTCGGCGGCGCGGACGACCGCACCGCCGACAAGCTGGAGGAGTACGGCTACCACCTCGGCCTCGCCTTCCAGGCCGTCGACGACCTGCTCGGCATCTGGGGCGACCCGGAGGCCACCGGCAAGCAGACCTGGTCCGACCTGCGCCAGCGCAAGAAGTCCCTGCCGGTCGTCGCCGCCCTCGCCGCCGGCGGCCCCGCCTCCGAGCGGCTCGGCGAACTGCTCGCCGCCGACGCCAAGAGCAGCGACTTCGACAGCTTCTCCGAGGAGGAGTTCGCCACCCGCGCCGCCCTCATCGAGGAGGCCGGCGGGCGCGAGTGGACCTCCCAGGAGGCCCGCCGCCAGCACGCCGTCGCCATCGAGGCCCTGCACGACGTGGAGCTGCCGGCCCATGTCCGCGCCCAGCTCACCGCGCTGGCCGATTTCGTCGTCGTACGGAAGAGATGATCACCATCACTCTGATATGAGTGCGCAGTCGCCGGCCGGTGCCTCCCGGCACCGGCCGACGGCAGACCCGAAGAAGCAGATCAACGCGGAAGTACTCCGAAGTACACCGACTGCACGAAGGGGAAGCCATGACAGCGACGACCGACGGAAGCGCCGGGGCCGTGGGACCCCGAGCAGCCGCGGCCAGCGACACCACAGACCGCACCGACAGCGAGGAGGCGGCGCTCGAAGCATCCGCCGCCCGGGCCGCGGAGCTCTCCGTACGCCACCTCCTCGGCCGCCAGGACGCCGAAGGCTGGTGGAAGGGCGACCTGGAGACCAACGTCACCATGGACGCCGAGGACCTCCTGCTGCGCCAGTTCCTCGGCATCCTGGACCCGGAGACCACCCGCGCCGCCGCCCTGTTCATCCGGGGCGAGCAGCGCGAGGACGGCACCTGGGCCACGTTCTACGGAGGGCCCGGCGAGCTCTCCGTCACCATCGAGGCCTATGTCGCCCTGCGGCTGGCCGGAGACCTCCCCGACGCCCCGCACATGGCGCGCGCCGCCGCCTGGATCCGTGAGCGGGGCGGCATCGCCGCGGCCCGGGTCTTCACCCGGATCTGGCTCGCCCTGTTCGGCTGGTGGCGCTGGGAGGACCTGCCCGAACTGCCGCCCGAGCTGATCTACCTGCCCTCGTGGTTCCCGCTCAACATCTACGACTTCGGCTGCTGGGCCCGGCAGACGATCGTGCCGCTCACCGTCGTCTCGGCCAAGCGCCCGGTGCGGCCCGCGCCCTTCGCGCTGGACGAGCTGCACACCGACCCGGACCGGCCGAACCCGGCGAAACGTCTTCCCTCCGCGGCCAGTTGGGACGGCTTCTTCCAGCGGGTCGACAAGGGGCTGCACCTCTACCGCAAGCTGGCCCCGCGCCGGCTGCGGAAGAGCGCCATGGACGTCGCCGCCCGCTGGATCATCGAGCGGCAGGAGAACGACGGCTGCTGGGGCGGTATCCAGCCGCCCGCCGTCTACTCGGTGATCGCCCTCCACCTCCTCGGCTACGACCTGGACCACCCGGTCATGCGGGCCGGCCTGGAGTCCCTCGACCGGTTCGCTGTGTGGCGCGAGGACGGCGCCCGGATGATCGAGGCCTGCCAGTCGCCGGTCTGGGACACCTGTCTCGCCACCATCGCCCTCGCCGACGCCGGGGTGCGCCCCGACGACCCGGCGCTGGTCAAGGCGGCCGACTGGATGCTGGGCGAGGAGATCGTGCGCACCGGCGACTGGGCGGTGCGGCGGCCCGGACTCCCGCCCGGCGGCTGGGCGTTCGAGTTCCACAACGACAACTACCCGGACATCGACGACACCGCCGAGGTGATCCTCGCGCTGCGCCGGGTGAACCACCCCGACCAGGCGCGGGTCGACGCGGCCATCGCCCGGGCCGCCCGCTGGACCGTCGGCATGCAGTCGAAGAACGGCGCGTGGGCCGCCTTCGACGCCGACAACACCAGTGCCTTCCCCAACCGGCTGCCGTTCTGCGACTTCGGCGAGGTCATCGACCCGCCCTCCGCCGACGTCACCGCCCACGTGGTGGAGATGCTGGCGTACGAGGGCAAGGCCGGCCACCCGCGCGCCCGCCGGGGCATCGAGTGGCTGCTCGCCGAGCAGGAGCCGGGCGGGGCCTGGTTCGGCCGCTGGGGCGTCAACTACGTCTACGGCACGGGCTCGGTCGTGCCCGCCCTGACCGCCGCCGGACTGGCCGTCGGGCACCCCGCGATCCGGCGGGCCGTCGCCTGGCTGGAGTCGGTGCAGAACGAGGACGGCGGCTGGGGCGAGGACCTGCGCTCCTACTCGGAGCGCCAGTGGGTCGGCCACGGCACCTCCACCGCCTCGCAGACCGCCTGGGCGCTGATCGCGCTGCTCGCGGCGGGCGAGCGGGGGTCGGAGGCGGTCCGGCGGGGCGTCGCCTGGGTGGTCGCGACCCAGCGGGAGGACGGCTCCTGGGACGAGCCGTACTTCACCGGCACGGGCTTCCCCTGGGACTTCTCGATCAACTACCACCTGTACCGGCAGGTCTTCCCGCTCACGGCGCTCGGCCGCTACGTGAACGGGGAGCCGGTGCTCCGCGGACCCGGGAGGGCCTGATGGCCCGGGACCCCGGCGCCGCCGCCGCACCCGACGGGCCCGCCCTCCCGGCCGCCCCCGCCGTCGTGCCGCCGCTGCTGATCGCCTGCGCCCTCGGCATCGAGCAGCTGGCGCTGCGCAGCGGCGCGCGCGGCGCCGAGCGGGCGGCGGCGCCCGCGCCGATGACCGTGATGCGGACCGGCATGGGCCCGGCGCACGCGCGCCGGGCCGTCTCCCGGGCCCTGGAGGCCGAGGCCTGGCGGGACGCGGCCGTCATCGCCTCCGGCTTCTGCGCCGGGCTCGCCCCCGGGATGCACCCCGGCGACCTGATCGTCGCCGACGAGACCCGCGGCCCCGACGGGGTGACCCCCTGCACGGGCACGGAGCTGCTGGTCAAGGCGCTCGCCAGGGCCGTGCCCGGGCGGACCGTCCACACCGGCCCGCTGACCGGCTCCGACCACGTGGTGCGCGGCCCGGAGCGGGCCGCGCTGAGGGCCGGCGGGGCCGTCGCCGTCGACATGGAGTCCGCCGCCACCCTGCGTACGGCGGTGGCGGCCGGACCCCGCCCGGTTGCGGCCGTACGGGTGGTCGTGGACGCTCCAGAACATGAACTGGTCCGGATCGGCACGGTGCGCGGTGGAATATCGGCTTTCCGCGTTCTTCGTGCCGTCCTTCCCGCTTTCTTCGAATGGCACCGTTCTTTGCTGCTCCCCAGGAGGTGAGCGAGTTATGGCCATGCCGCTCCGTCAGTCCATCCGGGTCGGGACCTACCTCTTCGAACAGAAGCTCCGCAAGCGGGAGAAGTTCCCGCTGATCGTCGAGCTGGAGCCGCTGTTCGCCTGCAACCTCAAGTGCGAGGGCTGCGGCAAGATCCAGCATCCGGCGGGCGTGCTCAAGCAGCGCATGCCGGTCGCCCAGGCGGTCGGAGCCGTCCTGGAGTCCGGGGCGCCGATGGTCTCCATCGCCGGCGGCGAGCCGCTGATGCACCCTCAGATCGACGAGATCGTCCGCCAGTTGGTGGCCAAGCGCAAGTACGTCTTCCTCTGCACCAACGCGATGCTGCTGCGCAAGAAGCTGGAGGACTTCACCCCCTCCCCGTACTTCGCCTTCGCCGTCCACATCGACGGACTGCGCGAGCGGCACGACGAGTCCGTCGCCAAGGAGGGAGTGTTCGACGAGGCGGTGGCGGCGATCAAGGAGGCCAAGCGGCGCGGCTTCCGGGTCACCACCAATTCGACGTTCTTCAACACCGACACCCCCCAGACGATCATCGAGGTGCTGAACTTCCTCAACGACGACCTCCAGGTCGACGAAATGATGATCTCGCCCGCCTATGCCTACGAGAAGGCTCCCGACCAGGAGCACTTCCTGGGCGTCGAGCAGACCAGAGAACTCTTCAAGAAGGCCTTCGCAGGCGGAAACCGGCGCCGTTGGCGGCTCAACCACTCGCCGCTCTTCCTCGATTTCCTGGAAGGCAAGGCCGATTTCCCCTGCACCGCGTGGGCGATCCCGAACTACTCCCTCTTCGGGTGGCAGCGCCCCTGCTATCTGATGAGCGACGGCTACGTCCCCACGTACCGCGAGCTCATCGAAGAGACCGACTGGGATGCGTACGGCCGCGGCAAGGACCCCCGCTGCGCCAACTGCATGGCGCACTGCGGCTACGAGCCCACCGCCGTCCTCGCCACCATGGGCTCGCTCAAGGAGTCGCTGCGCGCGGTACGGGAGACCGTCCACGGGAACAACGGGTGAGCCGGTCATGACGGGCGAGTTCGACCTGCGGGCCCTGCTCGCCGAGCGCGGGGGCGAGCGGTACGAGCTGCACGCCCGGCACCTCAACCACCAGCTCCCGCGCATGCTCCACACCATCGGCTTCGACAAGGTGTACGAGCGGGCCGAGGGCGCCCACTTCTGGGACGCGGACGGGGCGGACTACCTGGACATGCTCGCCGGCTTCGGCGTCATGGGCCTGGGCCGGCACCACCCCGTCGTCCGCAAGGCGCTGCACGACGTCCTCGACGCCCAGCTCGCCGACCTCACCCGCTTCGACTGCCAGCCGCTGCCCGGACTGCTCGCCGAGCGGCTGCTCGCCCACAGCCCCCACCTCGACCGGGTCTTCTTCGGCAACAGCGGCACCGAGGCCGTGGAGACCGCCCTCAAGTTCGCCCGCTGCGCCACGGGGCGGCCGAGGGTCCTCTACTGCTCCCACGCCTTCCACGGGCTGACCACCGGCTCGCTCTCCGTCAACGGCGAGGACGGCTTCCGGGACGGCTTCGGCCCGCTGCTGCCGGACACGGCGATCGGCCTCGGCGACCTCGACGCCCTGGAGCGGGAGCTGCGCAAGGGGGACGTGGCCGCGTTCGTCGTGGAGCCGATCCAGGGCAAGGGCGTCCTGGAGTCCCCGCCGGGCTTCCTGCGCGCCGCCCAGGAGCTGCTGCACCGGCACGGGGCGCTGCTGATCGCCGACGAGGTGCAGACCGGCCTCGGCCGGACCGGCGACTTCTACGCGTACCAGCACGAGGAGGGAGTCGAGCCGGACCTGGTCTGCGTCGCCAAGGCGCTCTCCGGCGGCTACGTGCCGGTCGGCGCCACGCTCGGCAAGGACTGGATCTTCAAGAAGGTCTACTCGTCGATGGACCGGGTCCTGGTCCACTCGGCCAGCTTCGGGGCGAACGCGCAGGCCATGGCCGCCGGGCTCGCGGTGCTCTCGGTCATGGAGGCCGAGGGCACCGTCGCCCACGTCCGGCGGATCGGCGGCCTGCTCTCCGCCCGGCTGCGGGAGCTCGTGCCGCGCTACGAGCTGCTGAAGGAGGTCCGGGGCCGCGGGCTGATGATCGGCATCGAGTTCGGGCGCCCGTCCTCCCTGGGGCTGCGCAGCCGCTGGACGATGCTGCAGGCGGCCCGCAAGGGTCTCTTCGCGCAGATGGTCGTGGTGCCGCTGCTCCAGCGGCACCGGATCCTCACCCAGGTGTCGGGCGACCATCTGGAAGTGATCAAGTTGATCCCGCCGCTGGTCATCGACGAGGCGGACGTGGACCGCTTCGTGACCGCCTTCACGGCGGTGATGGACGACGCCCACGGCGGCGGCGGACTGATGTGGGACTTCGGGAAGACGCTGGTCAAGCAGGCGGTCGCGCAACGCTGACCGTGCCGGGTACGGCCGGGACTCCGGTCTTTTGCCTCTGGGGCAAGAAACTTGCCTCAGAGGCATGAACCTGGCGGAATGGACGCATGGACCACGTCCCCGGGGAATCCTCCCCGGACCCTGCCGCCCCCGCCGCGCCCGACGTCCTGCCGGACGTCGCTCCGCAGCTGCGGGCCCTGCGCCGCCGCCGGGGGCTCACCCTGGAGGCGGCCGCCCAGCGGGCCGGACTCTCGCCGGCCCACCTGTCCCGCCTGGAGACGGGTAACCGACAGCCCTCGCTGCCGATGCTGCTGGCCCTGTCCCGCATCTACGGTACGACGGTCTCCGAGCTCCTGGGCGAGACGCCGCCCGAGCACGACCCGGTCGTCCGGGCCGGGCGCTCCGAACCGGTCGAGGCCGACGGCTGGATCTACCGCCAGGCCGGCGGCGCCGGGCGCGCCCTGCAGTGCCTGCGCGTGCACGTGCCCTACGCCACCCGCGCCGACATCGTGCGGGTCCACCCCGGCGAGGAGTGGATCCACGTCCTGGAGGGCCGCGTGCGGCTCGCCCTCGGCGACACGGTGCACGTCCTCGATCCCGGGGACAGCGCGCACTTCGACTCGCTCACCCCGCACCGGATCGGCGCCGCCACCCGCGCCGGGGCCGAGCTGCTCTTCGTCCACACCCTGATGCAGAGTCCCGTCGCCGAGCTGTGCCTCGGCGACGGGACCCCGCACCGGCGCTGACCCTCCGAGTCCCCCGACCGTGGAAAGGACCGACATGTCCCAGAACTCCGTACCGGACACCGGCGAAGAGCGTGGCAACGGCAAGTTCCCGAAGGGGCTGGTGCTCCGCCTCTTCGCCTACCTGATCGCCGGGCACCTCTTCGCCGGCTTCCTCTACCTGCTGTTCGCGATGGGCGGCGGCCAGTAGGGAGCGCGGAGGCTACGCCTCGACGAGCAGCCGCTCGCGCAGCCGCTCCCGGGTCTGAGGGGCGAGCCGCAGCCCCTCCGCCAGGTAGGCGTCGACCGAACCCCAGGTCTCCTCGATGGTCGCGAAGGCGGCCCGCAGATACTCCACCCGCGCGTCGAAGAGCGGGCTCAGCAGCTCCATCACCTCGGGCGACATGGCGCCCTCGGCGGTGGAGCTGCGCTGCACCTTGTACCGGCGGTGCGGCTCGTTCGACTTCACGTAGTCCGCCTCGATCGCCTCGCGCTCGACGCCGACGGCGAGCAGCGTGATCGCGATGGACAGACCGGCGCGGTCCTTGCCGGCGGCGCAGTGCATCAGGGCCGGCACGCTCTCCTCGGCCATGGCGTGCAGGACGCGGCTGTGCTCGGCCGTCCGCTCCACAATCATCTTCTGGTACGAATCGGACATCCGGGCCGCGGCCTTGCCGTCGCCCAGGATCTCGCGCAGCTGCGCCAGGTCGCCCGAACGCACCAGCTTCCAGAACTCCTTGCCGTCGGCCGGGTCGTTGAGCGGTATGTTCACGTTCCGCACGCCGGGCAGCTCCACGTCCGCCCCCTCCATGCGCCGGTCGGCCTCGTTGCGGAAGTCGAAGACGGTGTGCAGGGCAAGGGTGGCGAGAAACGTCGCGTCCTCCGCCGTGGCGTGCGCCAGGTGACCGCTGCGGAAGAGGCGTCCGGCGCGCACGCTCCGTCCGTCCACCGTCGGCAGCCCGCCGAGGTCGCGGAAGTTGCGTACGCCGGTCAGCTCGGGCTCGGTCGTCGTCTGCGTCACGGATGCTCCTGGTCTCGAGATCGGTTCCTGGGGCAATCATCCAGGTGAGGGGCCCCGGCCGCACCCCCTCGGGCTGTAATGGGTGTTCTGTCCGAATTGAACCCTTAGGGGTAACGCGCCCTGATACCGGGGGAGATGGCATTCGGCGCGTGAGCAGCGTCATAGACGTGACGGACCGTGCCTGATCGTCTTTTCCAAATTCCCTTCCGGAAAGGGAAATCGAGGGACCGTCATCCACGGAGGGTGACCGTAATTCCGGCCGGAAATCGCGCCTGAGTCACTGTCGGGAAATCAGTGGCTTGTTCACGCCCACCCGCCTCGTCTAGCGTCGCGCTCAATCCGGACGGACCGCCTAATCCTGCCGCCGCCCGGAATCCGCACACCACCCGTACAAGGCAGGAGCGGGGGACCCAGGTAGTTCGCCGATCCCTCGAAGAAGGACGGCTCGGGGTGAAGCCGCGCGCAAGCGCTGCCGGACATCTCCAGTCCGAACCCGACAGCTCACCTCGCAGGCGACGGAGAGGAATTCGCCATGCCCGCGAAGGGTAAGCACCGCCGTCCCAAGGTCAACCCGATCACCCGCGGGTTCGTCGCCGCAGGCACCGGTGGCGCCGTCGTCGCCCTGCCGCTCATCGGCGCGACCGGCGCACACGCCGCCGAGCAGGCCGCCCCGACCGCGAAGGCCCCGCAGGCCGTCGCCGCCGCGGCCCCCGCCCAGGCGCCGGCCGCCAAGCCCGCCGCCGCCCCCAAGGCGTACACCGTCGTCCGCGGCGACTACCTGTCCAAGATCGCCGGCGAGCACCACCTGGCCGGCGGCTGGCAGAAGCTCTACCGCGACAACCGCCAGGTCGTCGGCGAGGACCCCTCGCTGATCCTCCCCGGCATGAAGCTCACCCTCGGCGCCAAGGGCACCGCCAAGGCCCACGCGCCGAAGGCCGAGCGCAGCGCGAAGAGCACCGGCGACGACACCCGCGCCTCCCGCGACAGCGAGCGCTCCTCGGCCGCCGCCACCTCGACGGCCTCGTCGTCCTCCGCGTCCTCGTCCTCCTCTTCTTCTTCGTCCTCCTCTTCCTCCTCCTCTTCCTCCTCCTCTTCCTCTTCCTCGGCGGGCCAGACCACCTCCTCCGGCTGGGTCACTCCCATCGCCGGCGGTGGCGTCTCCACCCCGTACCGGGCCTCCGGCTCGATGTGGTCCTCCGGCTACCACACCGGCGTCGACTTCATCGCCTCCACCGGGACCACCGTCCGGGCGGTCGGACCGGGCACCGTCTACTCGGCCGGCTGGGGCGGCGCGTACGGCAACCAGGTCGTCATCCAGCACGCCGACGGCACCTTCTCGCAGTACGGGCACCTCTCCTCGCTCTCCGTCTCCGCCGGCCAGACGGTCAGCGGCGGCCAGCAGATCGGCCTCTCCGGTTCGACCGGCAACGTCACCGGACCCCACCTGCACTTCGAGATGCGCACCGGGCCGGAGTACGGCTCCGACATCGACCCGCTGGCCGTCCTGCGCCAGCACGGCGTCAGCATCTGAGGCTGCTGACCCCGCGAACTCCACGGGTTCACCCCGCAGGCCCGGCACCCACGTGCCGGGCCTCCGGCGTATTCCGGCTTGGTGGAATCTTTATCGGTGGCATATGTCACCCGCCGTCAACCCCTCCTTACGGTCGCGTAGGTCACATCCGTAAGGGAAAGATGTGTTCCCGTGGCAGACGATTCGAGAACAAGAGACAAGAACGCATTCGGGTCGTACGCGGCGATCGGTGACAGCTTCACGGAGGGCGTCGGCGACCCCGGCCCCGACGGGACGTACGTCGGATGGGCGGACCGGTTCGCGGTCCTGCTCGCCGACCAGCTGCCGGAGAACGACGCCTTCCGCTACGCCAACCTGGCGGTGCGGGGGCGCCTTCTGGACCAGATCGTCGCGGAGCAGGTCCCCCGGGCGAAGGAACTCGCCCCCGACCTGGTGACCTTCTGCGCCGGCGGCAACGACATCATCCGCCCCGGGACCGACCCCGACGACGTGGCCGAGCGCTTCGAGCGCGCGGTCGCCGACCTGACCTCCGCCGTGGGCACCGTCATGGTGACGACCGGCTTCGACACGCGCGACGTGCCCGTCCTGAAGCACCTGCGCGGGAAGATCGCCACCTACACCGCCCACGTCCGGAGCATCGCCGACCGCTACGACTGCCCGGTGCTCGACCTGTGGTCGCTGAAGTCGGTCCAGGACCGGCGGGCCTGGGACGACGACCGGCTCCACCTGTCGGCCGAGGGACACACCCGGGTCGCGCTGCGCGCCGCCCAGGTCCTCGGTCTGCCGGTGCCGGCCGACCCGGACCAGCCGTGGCCGCCGCAGGCTCCGCGCGGCACCCTCGAGGTCCGCAAGGACGACATCCACTGGGCGAAGGAGTACCTGGTCCCGTGGATCGGACGCCGTCTGCGCGGCGAGAGCTCCGGGGACCACGTCGAGGCCAAGCGCCCCGACCTCATGCCCCTCTAGGGGACGCGGGGAGTCCGGCCGGTATCCGTTCCAGGACGCCGCCGGCGAACACGTCGTACAGCGGCAGCGTCTCCAGGTGGACGTAGCCGATGTGGCAGTCGCAGACGGCGAGCGGACAGGGCCGCGGGCGCAGTGCGGTCCGGTACGACCCGTCGTAGAGGTTGCCCAGCTCGGCCCTGACGAAGTGGCAGCGCCGCACCGTCCCGTCGCCGTCCACCGAGACGACCGACTCGCCGGTGCGGCACGGCAGCCCGGCCGAGCGGTGCGGATGCCGGCTGTACGGGAAGAGGGGGTCGAGGAGCGTCCACTCCTCGGCCTCCACGTCGGTGTACGTGCGGCCCTCGGCCGCGTTCACCCACAGGTAGACGCCGGCCGGCAGCTCGGCGCGCAGCCGCCGGGCGGCGGCCAGGTGCTCCGGCAGGCCGACGATCCCCACGCTGAAGCGGATGCCTCGCCCCGCGAGCGCGTGGCACTTGCCGAGGAACCGCTCGTACGGGGTCTGGCCCGGGTGGTACGTGCACCACAGGGCCACGCTGTCCGGGTCGGCCTCGTCCAGCCACTCCGTGCGGCAGCTCAGGTTGGTCTGGATCGCCACCCGCTCCACGTGGGGCAGCCGGGAGAGCTCCACCAGCGCGCGCCGGTACCAGGAGCGCACCAGGCCCTCGCCCCACGGGGTGAACAGGACGCGCAGCCGGTCGTCCCGCCGCTCCGCCGCCCAGCCGGCGAAGCGCTCCAGGGCGGCCCGGTCGGCCGTCAGCGCCGCGCGGCTGTCGCGGCGCTTGGCGAACGGGCAGTACGGGCAGTCGTAGTCGCAGGAGGCCAAGGGGCCCCGGTACAACAGGGTCAGATCCATGCCGGGCCCCGCTACTTCGCCTCGTACGCGGCCATCGCCGCCCGCACCGCCGGGGAGAACAGCTCGGGGCCGAGCCCGTCCGAGAACGCGAGGCCCTCGGGGGAGAGCCGGAGCAGCCCGCCGGGAGCATCCCCGTCCAGCCAGCCCAGCTCCTCGAAGCGGGCGAGCTCGGCCGGGAAGTCCGCGAAGGGCGAGGCGCCGAAGCGGGCCGTGTAGTCCGCGGTCTCCATGCCCTCGGCCTGGAGCAGCGACTGCAGCAGATGGCGGCGGCGGGCCTCGTCCGGACCGGTCGGCCGGCCCACCTCCGCCCGGGAGAAGTCCGCCGTCGCCGTGTACGTGTCGATGATCGAGCGGATCTCGCGCATCCCGACCGCGTAGTCGAAGGAGTAGTGCAGCCGCGAGGTGTAGGAGCGGGCGCCGCAGCCCAGGCCGATCATGCCGTCGGTCTGGCAGGCGTGGTCGTCGGGGCCGAGCGCGGGCGCGTCGGCGCGCCGGAACATGCGCATCGACACCTGTCGGTACCCGTGGGCGAGGAGGTGGTCCCGTCCGTGCCGGTAGAGCCGCAGCCGCTGCGCGTCCCACTCCCGGTCGGCGTCCTGCCCGCCGGTCTGCCGGCCGAGGCCGGTGAGCGGGCGGACGTACAGCGGGTAGAGGTAGAGCTCCTCGGGCCGCCACTGGAGCGCGGCGTCGAGCGAGCGGCGCCAGGACGCCTCGGTCTGGCCGTCGATGCCGTAGATGAGGTCGATGTTGAGGACCGGGACGCCGGTGTCCCGGATGCGTCCCAGGGCGGCCTCGACGTCGGCGCGGCGCTGCGGGCGCACGGCGGCCCGGGCCTCCTCCTCGACGAAGCTCTGCACGCCGATGCTCAGCCGGGTCGCGCCCCGCCCGGCGAGGACCGCGAGCCGGTCGGCGGTCGCCGTGGCCGGGGAGGTCTCCACGGACAGCGGCACCGTCCGCAGGTCGGCCCCCATCCGTCGCTCGGCGATGTCGCAGAGCCGCTCCAGCTCGGCGGCGGACAGATAGGTGGGCGTCCCGCCGCCGAACGCGGCCGTGGCGAACCGCACCGGCCCCGCGTCCCCCAGCGCCTCGCGCACCGCCGCGGCCTGCCGGTCCAGCGCGTCGAGGTAGCGGGTCGTCAGCTCGTCGGGGGCGCCGATCCGGGTGAAGAGGTTGCAGAAGCCGCAGCGGACCTCGCAGAAGGGTATGTGGGCGTAGAGGGAGAGCGCGTCCTTCGGCTCGTCCGCCCAGAGCGCGTCGAGCGGGGGCCGCTCGGGGAGCGGGCGGTACGCGGTCTTGTGCGGGTAGGCGTAGACGTAGCTGCGGTACGGGCGCGGCGTCCCGGTCGAGCGGGTCATGCGGCGTTCTCCATGCTGTCCGGGCCGGGCAGGACGAACTGTGCGTACGGCACGTTCCATACGCTCTCGTGGCCGAGCCGGTGCCCGGTGAAGCCGTCGTCCCCGTACGCGGTGCCGTGGTCCGAGCAGACGACGGCGAAGCAGTCGCGGCGGCTGCTCATGGCCGCGAACAGGCGCCCGATGTGCCGGTCGACGTACTCCAGGGCGGCGGCGTGGGTGGCCCGCGAGTCACCGGCCTCGCGGCTCGCGCCCGGCTGGTGGAACCAGTTGGGCTGGTGCAGGGCGGACACGTTCACGAAGAGGAAGAGGCGCCGGTCGCGCGGGAGGGCGGCGACGACCTCCTCGGCGCGCTCCACCTGCGACTCGAACGAGGTGGGTGAGGCGACCCCGAACGAGGGCTCCCAGTGGCTCTCCTGGAACAGGCCGGGCAGGACCGCGCCGAGCGGCGGCCGCCCGTTGAAGAAGCCGACCCCGCCGACGCACACGGTCCGGTAGCCCTCGTGCGCGAGCGCCGACACCAGGTCGGGCGTCTCGTGGAAGACGTAGGTGCCGTCGGCCGTGGTCTCGCTTCCCGCGAAGGAGGCGGCGAAGAGTCTCGGGTGCGGTCCCGGCGAGGCGGGGGTGGGCAGGAAGCCGGCGAAGATCGCCTGGTGGGAGGCGTAGGTGAAGCTGCCGGGCGCGTGCCGGAGCTCCCAGGCACCGCCGGGCAGGTGGCGGGCCAGGTTCGGGATGCGGCCCTCGGCGGCCAGCTCGGCGGCCACGTCGTACCGCAGGGTGTCCAGGGTGACGAGGAGCAGGTCGTGGCTGCCGACGATCCGGTTCATGTCCAGTGCGGGCGGGGTCACGGCGTGCTCGTTCCTGTCGGTCGGGGGGTGCGGAGGTAGCCGGCGAGCTGCGCCGCGTAGGTGTCCAGGCCCTCGGCACCGCTGCCCGGCAGACCGGTGAGGCCGGGCAGCAGATCGCCGAAGGCGTTGACCTCGCCCACCGCGAAGCGGCGCCAGCCGGTGGCGGGCAGCAGGTCGACGCCCACGCAGCGGGTACCGGGGAAGGCCGCGGCCGCCCGCTCGCAGACGTCCAGGGCGTCGGCGAACCGCCCGCCCGCGGCGCCGATCGCGGCCCGCGCCGCGTCCAGGTCGCCCCGGGCGCCGCCCAGATGCAGATTGGTCATGGGGGAGCGGCTGGTGCGCACGACGGCGTGGGTGGCCCGGCCGTCGACCACCACCACCCGCAGGTCGGCCGCGCGCCCGCCGAGCGAGGCCTTGGGCACCCAGCGCTCGACGTGCAGGCCGTCCGGGGCGAGCGCGTCCACGAGGGCCGCGACCTCGCGCTCGGTCGTGTAGCGGCGCACCCGCAGCGAGTTGTGCAGCCGCCCGTCCGCGTCCAGCTCGACCGAGGTGGTGGCCTGCGTCCGGCCGGAGGCGGCCCTCTCCAGGGCGAGCACCCCGGAGGCGGAGGAGCCGTGCGCCGGTTTCACGAAGACCCGGCGCATCCCCTGACCGGCCGTCAGTGCGCGCACGTCGTCCCAGCCCCGTACGGGCGGGGCGGCCGGGCCCGAGGTCGGCGCGTGCGGCACGGGCACCCCGGCCGCGAGGAGCCGGCCGTGCCCGAGCCGCTTGTCGAAGAGGACGGCGAGCTCGTCCGGGTCGCCGAGCAGGACCGCGCCGGCCGTCCGCACTCCGGCGGCGAGCCCGTGCACCGCCGCCGTGAAGCGCGCGTACCAGCGTCCCGTGCCCTCGACCCGGGTCGGCTCCGGCACGCCCCGCAGCAGCCGGTCGACCTCCGGCTCCTCGCCGGGGGAGTCGAGCCGCACGAGCTCCCCGGGGTGGAAGCGGGCCCCGCCCCGCAGCACGTCGAGCCACGGCACGACCCGCGGCCGGGGCAGCCCGGCGGCGCGCGCCGCGTCCTGGAAGAGCCGCACCCGGCGGCCCTCCGGGTTGCCGACGACGGCGAGGGGCGGGGCGCCGCTCACTCGGCGACCGCCACGTACCGGTACGGCTCGCCGTCGCCGTCGTCCTCCGGCGTCTGCGCGTCGTCGAGGTCGACCGTCACCCCGTGAGGAGCGAGGGTCGCGGTCACCCGCTCGGCGGTCCGGGCCGACAGGTAGTGGTGGGCGAGCCCGAGCCGGTGCAGGTGGGTCAGCGGCTGCCCGGCGAGCAGCGCCTCCGCGCCCGCGTCGGTGAGCACGCCCATGGACAGGTCGAGCTCCTCCAGCCGGGCGACGACCGGCGCGGTGGCCACGGCGGCGGCGATCTGGTCCTGGATGTGGCTGTTGCGCAGCCCGAGCCGCCGCAGAGCGGGCAGCCGGTCCCCGGTCAGCAGCGGCTCCAGGTCGGCGGGTGTCGCGTCCGCCCCGTACTCCTCGGTGCCCAGCCACAGCTCCAGTCGCTCCAGCGCGGGCAGCTCGCTCGCCGCGACGCCCCGCACGACCTCGGCGCCCAGGCCGCCGGTCTCCAGGACCAGGGTGCGCAGCGCGGTGTGCCGCACGGGCGGGAAGGCGAGCCCGCTGCCGCCGCGCACCCCCAGCTCGCGCAGCCGCGGGTAGGCCGCGAGCAGCGGGCCGACGTCGGACTGGACGATCCACGAGACCTCGCACTCCTCGGAGGTCATGTCGCCGAGGAACAGCGCCTCCAGCCCCGTGAGCCGGTTGTTCGCGCCCATGAGCGCCGTCACGATCCCGGCGGAGGAGGTGTCGTACGCCTCCTCCCAGCCGCCGACCACGACGGCCCGCACCCGGCCGGTCTCCACCGTCGCCAGGAAGCGCTCGAACAGCGGCCCCCACTCCTCGTCCTCCGGGTCCGCGTACGTCGGCGCGGAGAGCCGCCACGCCACCGAGGCCGGATCGGGCAGCCGGACCGCGGCGCCCGGCGCCGGGAACTCGAACACGGGCAGGCCGTGGAACTCCTGCAGGTGAACCCCGATGGTCATGAGCGCTCCCGTACTCCGGACGCCGAACGGCGTTGATCGGCTGATGGCAGAAGTTCTACCAAGGGGCAGTGACAGGCGAGGGGTCGGGATGGCATCCCCCCGACGGCGAGGGACGCGCGCCCCGCCGCCCGACTCGTCCCGCCGTCCTACGCCTCCACACCCGGGCGTCGCCCGCACGCGCCCGCCGAGGTCCGGGACAGGCGTCCGGAGAGGTGAAGGAAACGGGCGTCCAAGGAGTGGCGCTGCGCCGGTGGGGGCGGGGCCTGGTGGGATGGGCGCGCCGACAAACATCCCCGAAGGGACCGCCCATGACGCCCCGTCACCCCGACAGCAAGACCGCCCGCACTCCCGCCCGCACCGTGCGCGCGCTCGCCGTCGGTGCCGCCCTCGGCGGAATGCTGCTCGGCGCCGCGGCCCCCGCCGTCGCCGCCGCGCCCGGGGGGACGGCCCGCCACACCGCCGTACGGGCCGCGCCCGCCACCGTCTCGGTCAGCGGCAGCGGCCGGGCGTCCGCCGCGCCCGACGTCGCCGTGGTCTCGGTCGGCGTCGAGGCGACCCGCAAGACCGGCAAGGAGGCGATGGCCGCCCAGAGCACGGCGGCCAAGGCGCTCCTCGACGCCCTGGCGCAGCAGGGCATCGCCGACCGGGACATCCGCACCGAGAGCCTGTCCCTCTCGCCGGTCTACACCCAGACCGCCCAGGGCGAGAGCAAGGTGACGGGCTACCAGGCCGGGCAGAGCTTCTCCGTGAAGGTCCGTGACGTCGACAAGGCCGGGCAGGTCGTCGGCGCGGTCAGCGACGCCACCGGGGACGCGGGGCGCGTCAACGGTGTCTCCTTCGACGTCTCCGACCCGACCGCGCTGCGCGCCAAGGCCCGCGACGCCGCCTTCCGCGACGCGCACGACAAGGCCGCCCGGTACGCCGAGCTGAGCGGCCACCGCCTCGGTCGGCTGGTGTCCCTCACCGAGGGCGAGAGCGTCCGCCCGAGCCCCGGCGCCCTCCCGAGCGCCCCCGCGGACGGCGGCGAGAGCGTCCCGCTCGCCCCCGGCGAGATCGAGGAGCACGTGACGGTCGCGGCGGTCTACGAGCTGATCTGAGGCGCTGCCGACGGTGCCGGGCCCGCTTCCGGGCCCGCTTCCGGGCCCTCCGTCGGCCCCACCGCCGGTTCCCCGGCCGCCCCCGCCGTCGCGAACGACGTCACCCCCAGCTCCCGGGCGAGCGCCCCGTCCGCCCACTCCAGCAGGGTGGCGCGGGGGAGCGCGCCCGCGTACGAGGTCATCTGGACCGCCAGGCCGTCCAGGAAGGCGGTGAGCCGCCAGGCCGACGCGGCCGGGTCGGGGCAGGTGAACTCCCCGGCCGCCGCGCCCTCGGCGATCACCCGGGTCAGGGCGGCCTTCCACTCCCGGTCCAGCGCACCGGCGACCTCGCGCAGCGCCGGTTCGCGCAGCGCGGCCGCCCAGCCCTCGATCCACAGGCGCCAGCCCTTGGCCTGCCCGGTCGGCGCGTACCAGCGGACCGCCGCCCGCAGCCGGCGCACCGCCGTGGTGCGGCGGCCCAGCACCCGGCGCAGCCTGGCCAGGTCCTCCTCGGCCGCGTGCGCGAAGGCCGCCGCGACCAGCTGTTCCTTGGTCGCGAAGTGGTAGAGCACCAGCGCGTTGCTGACGCTGAGCTCCGCCGCCACGTCCGCGACCCGGAGCGCCGCGACGCCCTTGGCCTCGATCAGGCCGACGGCCGCCCGGAGCAGCGCCTCGCGCCGCTCCGCCGCACCCAGCCTCACTCTCGCCATGCGTCAGTACCAGCCGTACCGCTGCGCGATCTCCGGCAGCCGTTCCTCCACCAGCGCGTGCGCCGCCGCGCGCGGCGTGGTGCCGTCCGCCTCCGCCCGGTCGAGCATCCGGCCCACGAGCCCCCGCATCGCCCGCCGGACCTGCGCGAAGGCCGCTTCCGCGTCCGCCTCCACGTCGCCGAAGAGCGTCCACCACCACCAGGCGTTCGTGCCCGAATTGACGACGACGTCCGGCAGGACGACGATCCCGCGCGCCGCGAGCAGCCGCTCCGCCTCCGGGACCACCGGCATGTTGGCCGCCTCGACGACCAGCCGGGCCCGCACCCGCTCCTGGTTCCCCGTGTCCACGGCGTACGAGACGGCGGCCGGCACCAGCACCTCCGCGTCCGCCGCCAGCCACGCGTCCCCGGCCTCCTCGCGGTCCCCGGGCCGCAGCACGGCCCGGTCCACCGCCCCGTGCGCGTCACGCGCCGCGAGCAGCGCCTCCACGTCCAGGCCGGCCGGGTTCGCGATCGTGCCCTTCACGTCGGCCACGGCGACCACCCGCAGCCCCGCCCGGGCGAGGAAGCGCGCGGTGGCGCCGCCCATCGTCCCGAAGCCCTGCACCGAGACCCGCGCACCGGCGTACGGCCTTCCCGCCCGGTCGAGGGCCGCCAGGGCCGCCTCGGCCACGCCGCAGCCGCCGACCAGCTCGTCCAGGCCGATCCCGTCCACCTCCAGCGCGAACGCGTCGGCGAGCCGCGCGCGGGCCGCCGCCTCGTCGTCGAGCAGCGGGTACACCGCCTGGATCGAGGAGACGAGCCCCGCCTCCGCCGCCGCCCGGTCCACCAGGTCCTGGGTGAGGCCCAGGTCCTCGCCGGTGGTCCAGAAGCGCTCGATGTACGGACGCATCGCCCGCAGGTAGCGCACCAGCACCCCGTACGCCTCGGGGGAGCGCGGATCGCAGTCGATGCCGCCCTTGGCGCCGCCCAGCGGGACGTAGCGGGCCGACGGGTCGTAGTGCAGGGCCTCCTTCATGGTCATCCCGCGGGCCAGGCCCGCGACCTCCTCGACCGTGCACCCCTCGCGCATCCGCAGGCCTCCGCTGGCCACTCCGCGCACCAGCCGGTCCACGACCAGGTGGCCGCGGCGGCCCGTCACGTGGTCGGTCCATCCGACGCTCAACAGCGGGGCGGTGCTCATCGGCGTACTCCTCGGTACTCCCGGTCCTACTGAATGAGCGTTCAGTATCGCTGATCGTCCGGGCGCCGGACCCGGCGGGCCGCCCATAATGAAAAGATCCTCGACTTTCAGGAGGTCCTGTGACCGGCACTGGCCCCGACCACTCACTGCGGGCACGGTTGCGCGCGCTGCGCCCCGAGGCCTTCGGCGCCGACCCGACGGGCGAGCGCCTGGCGCGCATCCGCCGTTCCCCGAACTTCGCGGACGGCGTGTTCCGGAACCCGGAGGAGGCCCGGCACCGTCCGACCGGCTCGACGGTCGAGTTCGCGAAGATCTACTTCGAGAAGGAGGCGCGGGCGCGCCGAGCCCCCACCGGCACGATCCCCGTCCACCCGACCACCCTCGCCGACCTGGCCCGCCCGCCCGCCTCCGGGCTCCGGATCACCTGGATGGGGCACTCCAGCGTCCTCGCCGAGATCGACGGCCGCCGGGTCCTCTTCGACCCGGTCTGGGGCGACCGCTGCTCGCCCTTCGCCTTCGCCGGGCCCAAGCGCCTGCACCCCGTGCCCGTACCGCTGGCGGCGCTCGGTCCGGTCGACGTCGTGGTGATCTCCCACGACCACTACGACCACCTGGACCTGCCGACGATCAAGGCGCTGGCGGGCACCGACACCCTCTTCGCGGTGCCGCTGGGCGTCGGCGCCCACCTGGAGCGCTGGGGCGTGTCCGCCTCCCGGCTGCGCGAGCTGGACTGGAACGAGTCCACCGAGATCCGCGACCTGCGGCTGACCGCGACCCCCGCCCGCCACTTCTGCGGCCGCGGCCTGCGCAACCAGCAGCACACCCTGTGGGCATCCTGGGCCGTCGAGGGGCCCGGGCACCGGATCTACCACAGCGGCGACACCGGCTACTTCTCCGGCTTCAAGGACATCGGCGCCGCCCACGGCCCCTTCGACGTCACCATGATCCAGATCGGGGCGTACTCCGAGTACTGGCCCGACATCCACATGACCCCCGCCGAAGGCGTGCGCGCCCACCTCGACCTCCAGGGCGGCAGCCCGCACGGCGTCATGCTGCCCATCCACTGGGGCACCTTCAACCTCGCCCCGCACCCGTGGGCCGAGCCCGGAGAGGGCACCGTCACCGCCGGTGCCGAGGCCGGGCAGCCGCTCGCGCTGCCCCGGCCCGGCGAGCCCTTCGAGCCGGGCGCGGCGACGCTTCCCGACGCCCCCTGGTGGCGGACGGTCGCGCACGCCCCCGCGGGCGGCTGGGACGCCCCCGACGGAGTCGACCGGCACGGGGCGCGCCCCGGCGGGCCCGACGCGAACGCGAACGCGAACACGGGCGCGGTGAACGAGGGCGACGCGACCGAGGAGCGGCGCGCGGACAGCGGGCGGAGCGCGCAGGAGGCCGCTCCCACCCCCTAGTTTGCGCCCCCGCATCGGATTCCGGTCGCGGGCGAATTCCGTGCAGGGCGGAGGTGTATGTACACCTCCGCCCTCTTCCGTTCCCGCCTCCGGAACCCCTTCGTCGAGTTTCGGCCGACAGGTATCGGCCTGTCGTGCGACGGGTGCTAGCAGACCGGGGCTCCCGACGGGGTAAGTTTGCCAACTGCGCACCGCACATGAACGGTTGACCACTACAGTGGCTGCTTGGTGATCATCGGTAGGCTCATCACACCCACGTAGTCCACCTCCTCGTAGTGCACCCCCCGTAGTACGCCGATTCCTGGGCACGTACCAAGGACACTCATGTCTCAACTTCGCGCACCCGCCGCGCGGTCCGAACGCCGCGAGGGCGGGCGTCACGGCCGGTCGGGCGCCCGCAACGCCGGTCCGGCCGGCGCCGGCACCGCACAGTCCCCCGCGCAGCTTCCCACCGAGGCGCGCATACGCCCCCAACTCCTGCGTACCTCCGTGCTCCCGGCCGTCGCGGTCGCGCTCGGCGGCGCCGCCGCCGTGCTCTTCACCATCCGCTCCAGCGGAGCCGAGGTCACGCCGGGCCTCTGGGCCGCGCTCACCGGGGCCGCCGCGCTCACGGTCGCCTCGGTGACCGCCGCCGCGCTCGGCGCCGACCGGGCGGCCAAGGCGGTCATCGACCGGGCCAACGCGCTGCGCCGCACCAGTGCCCGCGGCCAGAGCGAACTGCGTACGGTCGTCGAACAGTTGCGCAGGGGCGAGACGCCGGAACCCCGGACCACGGCCCCGGCCGGCACCGGGTCGAGCGACGAGTTCGACCTGCTCGCGCACGAACTGACGCGCTCTCACGAAGCCGCCGTCAGCGCCGTCGTGCAGGCCTCCCGGCTCTCCAGCAGCGTCGGGAACGAACAGAAGGTCGAGGTCTTCGTCAACCTCGCCCGCCGGCTCCAGTCCCTCGTCCACCGCGAGATCCAGCTCCTCGACGAGCTGGAGAACGAGGTCGAGGACCCCGAGCTGCTCAAGGGCCTGTTCCACGTCGACCACCTCGCGACCCGCATCCGCCGGCACGCGGAGAACCTCGCCGTCCTCGGCGGCGCCATCTCCCGCCGCCAGTGGTCCAACCCGGTCACCATGACCGAGGTGCTGCGCTCCTCCATCGCCGAGGTCGAGCAGTACCCGCGGGTGAAGCTGGTCCCGCCGATCGACGGTACGCTGCGGGGCCATGCCGTGGCCGACGTCATCCACCTGCTCGCCGAACTCGTCGAGAACGCCACCCTGTTCTCCGCACCGCACACCACGGTGCTGCTGCGCGCGCAGTACGTCACGGCCGGCCTCGCCATCGAGGTCGAGGACCGCGGCCTGGGCATGCCCGTCACCGAGCAGAACAAGATGAACGCCCTGCTCGCCGACCCCGACCAGGTCAACGTCGCGCACCTGCTCCAGGACGGGCGCATCGGACTCTTCGTGGTCTCCGCCCTCGCCCGGCGCCACGGCATCGCCGTCCGGCTCCAGTCGAACATCTACGGCGGCGTCCAGGCCGTCCTCGTCCTGCCGCAGGGCCTCCTCGGCGCCGACCCCGAGGGCCTCGCCCGCACCGAGAACCGGAGCACGGCCGCGGCCCCGGCCGCCGCCCCGCACGTCCAGGCCGCACCCCCGGCGGCCCAGGCCGTCCCCGCGCCCGCACCGATCCCGGCGGTCGCCCCGGTCGCGGCCCCCGCCCCGGTCGCGGCCCCCGCCCCGGTCCGGGCCCCGGCCCCGGTGGCGCCGGCCGCCCCCGCGCCCGCGCCCACCCACGTAGCCGCCCCGGCGCCCGTACCGGTGCAGGCGCAGGCACAGGCGCAGGTGCGGAGGCAGGCACCGCAGGGCCCGGCGTACGGGCAGGCGCCGATCCCGCCCCTCCCGGTCTACGCCGAAGCGGCCCCCGCCGCCTCGGGCCTGCCCGGAGTCCCGCCCCAGCCCAGCCACGCCGAGCCCGCACGGCCCGGCGGAGCCTTCCCCGCCCCGACGCCCGAGGTCCCCCCGGCCCCGCGCGCCGGAGCATCGGGCAGGCCGGTCCTCCCCAAGCGGCGCGCCCAGGAGCACCTCGTCCCGCAGCTGCGCGACGAGCCCGCGGCCCGCAAGCCCGAGGAGCACGCCCTGCACGACCCGGGCCTGATGGCCGCCTTCCAGCGCGGCATCGGCCTCGCAGAATCCCAGCCCGCCCCCCGTGAACCGCTGCGTCCAGGCGACGAGCACAAGGAGTAGATGCACCATGGCGAGCAATGTGCCGAACGGCCATTCCTCGGATCTCGACTGGCTGCTGAGCGGTCTGGTCCAGCGGGTCCCGTACACCCGTAACGCCGTTCTGCTCTCCTCCGACGGCCTCGTGAAGTCCGTGCACGGCCTCGACCCCGACGCGGCCGACCACATGGCCGCGCTGGCCTCAGGGCTCTACTCGCTCGGACGCAGCGCCGGCGCGCGCTTCGGTGACGGCGGCGAGGTGCGCCAGGTCGTGGTCGAGCTGGACTCCACCCTGCTCTTCGTCTCCACCGCCGGGTCCGGAACCTGTCTCGCCGTCCTGGCGGGCCGCGAGGCCGACGCCGCCGTCCTCGGCTACGAGATGGCGATGCTCGTCAAGAGCGTCCGGCCGTATCTGGTCACCCCGGCCAGACAGGCCGCCGGCGCGGCGGGCAGTGCGGGACAGTGAGCATGGGGTCCCACCAGGAAGGACCCTGGCTCGACGACGCGGCCGGCCGGCTGATTCGTCCGTACACCGTCAGCGGTGGCCGGACCCAGCCGACCGCCGCGCTCGACCTGCTGTCGATGGTGATGGCGACCGGCAGCAGCCCGCAGCCGCACATGGGGCCCGAGCACAGCCTGGCTCTCGGGCTGTGCGGCGGGCCCACCTCGGTGGCGGAGATCGCGGCGCACTTACGGCTCCCGGCCGTCGTCACCAAGGTCCTGCTCTCCGACCTCGTGGACTGCGGGGCGATCACCGCCCGCGCGCCCCGCTTCCACGCCAATCCAACCGACCGTTCCTTGCTGGAGGCAGTGCTCGATGGCCTACGACAACGGCTCTGAGCGCCACGAGAGTTTCGCGGCCGACCCCTTTCCGACCGCGCTGAAGATCCTCGTGGCCGGCGGGTTCGGGGTGGGCAAGACCACCTTCGTGGGCGCGGTGAGCGAGATCGAACCGCTCAGCACCGAAGAGCTGCTGACCTCGGTCAGCGCGGCCACCGACAGCCTGGAGGGCGTGGAGTCCAAGACCACGACCACCGTCGCCATGGACTTCGGGCGGATCACCCTCGACGACCGCAACGTGCTCTACCTGTTCGGCACCCCCGGCCAGGAGCGCTTCTGGTTCATGTGGGACGAGCTGTCCGAGGGCGCGCTCGGGGCGGTGGTCCTCGCCGACACCCGCCGCCTGCAGGCCTGCTTCTCCGCCGTCGACTTCTTCGAGCGGCGCGGCATCGGATTCGTGGTGGCCGTCAACGAGTTCGACGGCGCCCACCGTTACGACCCCGACGAGGTGCGGTCGGCCCTCGACCTCAAGCCGACCGTGCCGGTCCTGCTCTGCGACGCCCGGATATCCAGCTCCGGCATCCGTACCCTGCTGACCCTCGTCCAGCACCTCCTCACCACCATCCCGGCCGCCGTGCCGAGCTACGGAGCCACGACATGACCTACGACCCGACCGGTCATATGCTGCTCACCCCCGTCGACAACGAGGCGCCCGCCCGGGTCCGCCGACTGCGCGAACTCGGCCTCGGCGAGCAGCCCGACCCGGCCTTCGACGAATTCGCGCGCCGGCTCGCGGACGTGACCGGCGCGCCCTTCTCGATGGTCAACTTCATCGACGAGAACCGGCAGTTCTTCGCCGGGCTGCACACCCCGGCCGGCACCCACTCGGGCTCCGACCTCGGCGCGGCAGCGGCGAGCAGCGGCGGTGTCGGCCGCTTCATGGCCCGCGACCACGGCTACTGCCCGCACGTGGTGGTGCGCCGCAAGGCCCTGGTCCTGGAGGACGTCTGCGACTACCCGCGGTTCGCGGGCAACCCGGTGGTGGACGAGATCGGCATCCGTTCGTACATGGGCGCCCCGCTGATCGACCGCACCGGGGTCGCGCTGGGCACCATCTGCGTGGTCGACACGGACGTACGTCCCTGGGGCCGGGCCGGCCTGGAGACGATCAAGGCGATGGCGGCCGAGCTGGTGGAGCAGATCCACCGCCGCGAGGAGGGCATGATCTGACGGCCCGTGCCGTCGCCTCGTACGGGTGCCCCGGTGTTCGGCTCCTTCGCCGGACCCCGGGGCACGGTTCTTCGGTGGACTCCTTCAGCAGCCCGCGGGTTCCATGCGGACCACGTCGGACAGGCGCTCCGACCAACTGCCCTTGTCCTGTCCGAGGGCGACCTCGGCGAGGC
This sequence comes from Streptomyces sp. NBC_01268, assembly GCF_036240795.1. Classification (NCBI taxonomy): domain Bacteria; kingdom Bacillati; phylum Actinomycetota; class Actinomycetes; order Kitasatosporales; family Streptomycetaceae; genus Streptomyces; species Streptomyces sp. NBC_01268. Next base: position 6,986,717 of record NZ_CP108454.1, read on the forward strand.
GGAGGAGCTGGATGTCGGAGGTGCCGGCGGGGGCGAAGATGTGGTGCGCGTCGCGGAGGTACCGCTCGATGGAGCGGTCGGTGAAGAGACCCGCCGCGGCGTGGATCTCCATGGCGTTGCGGCCGGAGTCGATGGCGGACTCGACGTTGACCAGTTTCGCGTTCATCAGCTCGGTGTCGCAGGACATGCCCTGGTCGAGCAGGTGTACGGCGTGGTAGGCGGCGAGCCGGGCCGTCATCAGGCGCGACTGCATCTGGCCCAACTTCAGCTTGACGGTGGGGAGTTCGGCGAGTGGGTTGCCGTAGCGGATCCGCTCGGTGGCGAATTTGGTCGTCTCCTCCAGAATGGCCTGATGGATACCGAGCGACACGGCCGTCAGGTTGGCCCTGCCGTAGAGGACGCTGGACGAGTACGCGACGGCGAGGCCGTCACCCTCGTCGCCGAGCCGGTTGGAGGCCGGAACGCGGCAGTTCTCGAAGACGAGCTCGCCGAAACTGAACCCGTGCAGGCCCATGGCCGGCTGCTGGGGACCGGTCCTGAACCCCGGGCGATCGGACTCGACCAGGAAGGCGGTGAGCCCCTTCGATCCCGGACCCGTCCTGACCACGACACCGTGGAGGTCGCCGACATGGCTGTTGCCGACGTACACCTTGCGGCCGTTGAGGATGTAGTCGTCGCCGTCGCGTTCCGCGGTCGCGGACATGCCGAGGACATGGCCCCCGGACTCCGGTTCGGTGACCGCGATGGTCGGCAGGCACTCGCCGGCCGCGATGGCCGGAAGCCAGGTCTTGCGCTGCTCGTCGCTCCCGAAGTGCACGATCTTGGCCGTGCCCAGCTGTGAGGCCTGGACCATGGCGCCCATCGCGCCGCTGACCCGGGACAGCTCCTCGATGATGATGGTTTTGGCCAGATGGCCTGCGCCCATCCCGCCGTACTCATGGCTGATAGTCGCGCCCAGCCAGCCCTGCTCGGCGATCAGCCGGGACAGCTCGTGGTGGACCGAGCGTGACGCCTCCATCTCGGGTATCCGTGGCCGAACCTCACTCTCCGCGAAGTGCCGCACCGTCTCTCGGAGTTGATGATGCAGTCGGCTGCTGAAGTAGCCGTCCATACGAGTCCCTCCCCTGCGAAACGCCTGCTCGCCTCGTGGTCCGAGCAGGTGGTGCATCGGCAGTGGTCCCGTCCCGAGCAGGCCGACCACTTCATGGTGTTGATCTTTCTCGGGCGGATCAATATCGCCACCAAGTTTGTCCGAAACCGGAATGGTTGACGATTGTTTCCGACTGTGTTGTGCGCGATGTTGGCCTGCTCAGTCCGGCCCGAAGGTCATTCCCCGAGGGCATCTTTCTGCCACATGCCAACGGCAAAGGTTTCGTGGGCATATGGCGGCGAGGCCCCTCGGATCGCATCATGCGCCACTTCTTCACCAAAGAGGCGGCATTCCGGAAGTACCCCGGAGGGGCGTGAAGCCAGGAACCGCAAGGCCTGTGAGCGCTTCGCGCCTCCCGGAAGGGCCCTGCGCGGCGCGGAAGGGGCGCACAGAGGCATTGGCGAGCGCAGCAGCGCGTCACTGAGCGTAGGGGGTGCGAGTGACGGAGCGTGCGCGGGCGCGTACGCCGTTCCGCGCCCCTCGGCCGCCGGGGGTCGTACGGTCGGAACATGGCCACTTCCGATGACGTGCGCAGGATCGCCCTCTCCCTGCCGGAGGCGGTGGAGAAGCCGGCGTGGGGCATGCCCACCTTCCGGGCGGGCCAGGGGGGCCGGATGTTCGCCTCGCTGGACGACACCGATCAGGTGAGGGGAGTGAAATGCCCGAAGGAGGACCGGGAGGAGCTGATCGCCGCCGAACCCGAGAAGTTCTTCCTGCGCGAGGGGCACGACGACGGGTACGCGTGGATCAGGGTCGGGCTCGGCGCCCTCGACGACGAGGAGGAGCTGCGGGCGATCCTCTCCGACTCCTGGCGCCAGGCCGCGACCCGCGCGCTGCTCGACCGGCACCCCGGGGTCGGCGGGATCACCTGAGGAACGCGCCGATCCGCGCCCGCAGGCCCGCCGGGTCGAGGCCCTGACCGGTCAGGTGCTCCTCGACCGTCCCGTACCGGCGCAGCTCGCGGCGCCCGATGCCGAGCCCCAGCACCCGGTGGGGCACCTCGGCCAGGGCGTCGTTCGCGGCCGCCGTCGAGGTCCCTTCGAGATACGGCTCCACCAGGACCACGTCCGGCCGGGCGGCGCCCGCCGCCCGCCGCAGCGCCTCCCCGTCGAAGGGACGCACGGTCGTCGCGTACAGCACGCTCACGTCGAGCCCCTCCGTCGCCGCCAGCACGTTGTCGAGCATCGGCCCGACCGCGACGACGACCCCCCGCGAGCCCTCGCGCAGCAGGCTGAAGCCGCTCCGGGCACGCGGCCGCGCGACGGCGTTCGCGTGCACCGACAGGCGCACGTACACCGACCCCTCGCCCGCCACGGCCTCCCGCACCAGGGCCTCGGCCTCGTCGGGGTGCCCCGGCACGTGCACGGTCCAGCCGTCCAGGGTGTCCATCAGCGCCACGTCGCCGGGCGCCATGTGCGTGAACCCGCCGGCCGGCCAGTCGTACGCACCGCCGGCGCTGACCAGCACGCCGTGCACGCCCTGATGCCCGAAGTCCAGCTTCAGCTGCTCGAAGGGCCGCTCGACGAGGAAGCTGGCGAAGGTGTGCATGAGGGGCCGCATCCCGGTGAGGGCGATCCCCCCGCCCGCCCCTATGAGCAGCTGCTCGCGGATCCCGACGTTCAGCACCCGGTCGGGGTGCCGCTCCAGCGCCTGCTGGAAGCCGTCCTTGCTGATCTCGGCGAGCACGACCGCGAGCCGGGGGTCCTCGTCGAGGAGGCGGGTGGTGGTGGCGATGAAACGATCACGCATGGTGTCCATGGGGACGGGTCTCCTCGGGATGCTCAGGGGATGGGGGGAACGGTCGGCCGCGGGTGCCGGGCTGGATGTCGGGCCGGGTGCCGGGTGCCGGGTGCGGGGAGAGAGGGGGAAGGCGGAAGGTGCAGGCCGCCGGCCGTCACGCGCCCTTCGCCTCGACGCGGGCGACGACGGCGCGCGGGCGTCCGGGGTGCGGGGCGGTGAAGGCCGCGTACAGGGCCTCGTGGTCCCGTCCGTCCACCGTCTCGGCGGACCACCCGGCGGCCTCGAACCGCGAGGCGATGCCCCCGGGCCAGCCGTAGGTGGCGGAACCGTTGTCGATCACCAGTGTGTGCAGCTGCTCGAGACCGGCCGGCCCCGCGTAGCCGATGGCCTCGTGGTTGCTGCCCTCGTCGAGCTCGGCGTCGCCGATCAGCACCCACACCCGCGGGTCGGTGAGTCCCTGCGCCCGCAGCCCCAGCACGCTCCCCACCGCGAGCGGCAGCCCGTGCCCGAGCGACCCGCTGCCGATCTCGGCGCCCGGCACGAGCGTCCGGTCCGGGTGGTGCCCGAGCGGAGACGCGTACTGCCCGAACCCGCCGAGCAGCTCCTCGCCGAAGAAGCCCTTGGCGGCCAGCACGGCGTAGTACGCCATGGGCCCGTGCCCCTTCGACAGCAGGAACCGGTCCCGCCCCTGATCGTCCACGGTCCCGGGCGAGACCCGCAGGACGCGGTCGTAGAGGACCCAGAGTGCGTCGAGGGTGGAGGTGGCGGCCGTGGAGTGCTTCTCGTCCCCGGTCATGAGGGCCATCAGGCGGTGCAGCTCGCCCACGGCTTCCTCCGGCGCGGACGGCGCGGACCGTGCGGACGGCGTGTACGTCGTGTTCGTCATGGTGTACACCGTGCTACCTCAAGCGCACTTGAGGTCAAGCGTCGAACTGGTTCGTGACCACCCGGGGAAGTGCGGTATGGTTCTCATGCGCGTTCGGCCGGGGAAACCCCAGGTCAGACGGGCACCGGGACGTGGCGCAGCTTGGTAGCGCACTTGACTGGGGGTCAAGGGGTCGCAGGTTCAAATCCTGTCGTCCCGACTGTGCGGAAACGCAGTCGGAGGTCGTTCTCTCGTTCACGAGAGGACGGCCTTTCGTGTTCTCCGGGGGGCGTGCCGATCGCGGCCGCCTGTCCCCGTGGTGTGGGCAGCCCGTCCCCGCCCGCGAACAGAAGTCCCCAGGGAGAAGTGAGGTATGTCAGTGATCTGCGTCGGCGGCATGATCGGCATCGGCAAGACGTGTGTGGCCGAGCTGCTGGCCAAGGAGCTGGGCAGCGAGGTCTTCTACGAGAGCGTGGACGACAACCCGATCCTGCCGCTCTTCTACACGGCGAGCGCCGAGGAGATCCAGGCGAAGCGCTACCCCTTCCTGCTCCAGCTCTACTTCCTGCAGACGCGGTTCGCCTCGATCAAGGAGGCGTACAAGCAGGGCGACAACGTCCTCGACCGCTCCATCTACGAGGACTGGTACTTCGCCAAGGTCAATCACGACCTGGGCCGCATCAGCTCGCTGGAGATGCAGGTGTACGAGGGGCTGCTGAACGAGATGATGCGCGAGATCGACGGCCTGCCGTACCGCAAGGCGCCCGACCTCATGGTCTACCTCAAGGCGGACTTCGAGACGGTGCTGCGGCGCATCGGGCTGCGCGGACGCGACTTCGAGCAGGACGAGGCCCTCGTCGAGTACTACCGGGTGCTGTGGTCCGGCTACGACGACTGGGTGCACAAGCACTACTCGGCCAGTGAGGTCCTCGTCATCGACATGAACCACACCGACGTGGTGAACAGCCCGGACGACGCGGCCCGCGTGGCGCGCGAGGTCAGGGAGGCCCTGGCCGCCGCCAAGAGCCGCGCCTGAGGCACCCCCCCGTGAGGCCGTTCTCCCGTCCCTGGGAGAGCGGCCCTTCGCGTTCCCCCGCACCGCCCAGCACGACCGGTGCGAGGCCGGCCGTCAGGAGGCGCTTCGGGGCGCCCGAGCCGTCGGCGGGGACCGCGTAGAGGTCGGCGCCGAAGTCGCCCGGGAGGGAGTACGCGACGGTGCGCGCGTCCAGCCAGACCGCCTGGTCGTCGACGCTGCGACGGTCGGCGAGCGGGGTCTCGCGGAACGTGGACAGGTCCAGGGCGTAGAGCCGCCAGGGCGCGTCGGCGGGTGCGCCGGCGACGCGCTTCTTGTAGACGACCCGGGTCTCGTCGGGGGAGAGCGACGGGCACTCGACGTTCTGGTGGAGGGTGGTGACGGTGCGCGCCCCGAGGTCGCCGCGCACGAGGTAGGTCTTCCCGCCCGTCGCCATCGTCGCGTAGAAGTGCCGGTCGTCGCGGGAGAAGGTGACGCCCCAGAAGTTGGTGTCGGCGGCGCGGTGCTCCGTGCCGTCCTTGATCACCGTGAACTCCTCCAGGGACGCCGTGAGCCGGTTCGTCCCGGTGTCCAGGACGGCGGTACGGGTGGAGAAGTCGGTGCCCGCGTACGAGTCGCCCCCGACGAACACCGTCCACGCCACGAACCGGCCGGACGGGGAGACCCGGGCCCGGGTGGGGATGCCGGGCAGCGCGTAGTGCGCCCGCTCCTTGAGGCCCGCGTCCAGGACCACCGCCCGGTAGGCGTCCTCCACCGTGCCGCGCTCGGCCTGGAGGCAGATCCCCGTTCCCGCGGCGGCGTGGAAGCGCAGGCACTTCACCCCGGACGCCGTGCGCGGACCGCCCGGCGCGTCGGCGGGCACGGTGGCCAGCTCGTCGCGGTGCGGACCCCAGGCCATGTTCCGGAAGACGATCCGTCGGGTCGCGTCGGGCGTCAGGGTGATCCGGCCGGACGCGACCGGCGGGCCGCCCGCCTGCGCACGGTCCTTCTCGGCGGCCCGGTCCGAGGCGTGCAGCAGCGAGGCCGCCGCGACGCCGCCGAGCACGGCCAGCGCCGTCAGCAGGACGAGCAGTTTGATGCGCAGGGTCATGCGGGCCTTTCCTTCGAGTCCGTCGCGCGGCTCGGCGCGGTGTCGCGGGAGGGCGCGGGGAGGAGGGCGAACGCCGCCGCCGCGCACACCGCGAGCGCGCCCGTCGCCGTGCCGAGGGCGGTGCGGTCGCCCCACGCGCTCCAGGCGGCGCCGAAGGCGATCGAGCAGCCGAAGCGGGCGAGCGCCTGGCCCGTCTGGACCAACGCGAGCCCTGAGGAGCGCAGTTCGGCGGGGACCACGCCGGCGGTCGCGGCCATCAGGACGCCGTCGGTCGACGCGTAGAAGCCGCCGTGCAGCGCGAGGACCAGGTAGGGGAGTGCCGTGCCCTGCCAGCCGCTGAGCAGCGCGACGTACGCCAGGAGCAGGGCGAGGTGGCCGCCGAGGAAGACGCGTCGGCTGCCGACGCGGTCGGCGAGCCGGCCCAGCGGTACGGCGAGCAGCAGGAAGGCGGCGGCGGTGCCCAGCGGCAGGAGGGCGAACCACTGGTCGGAGACGCCGAGGCGCCGTTGGAGCAGCAGGTAGACGAAGGAGTCGCTGACCGTGGCGAGGCCCAACAGAAGGGCGCAGAGGGCGAGTCGGCGGACCTCGTGGACCCGGAGCAGGGCGAGCGCCGCCTTCAGGGAGGCGCGCGGGGCGCCGGCCGGAGCGGTGGCGGGGGCGTCGGCGGGCGGGCGTCGGCGCGACGGCACGAAGAGGACCAGGACCAGGACGCCGACGGCGGCCACGCAGAAGCTGACGGTGAACACGGCGTCGTAGCCGTCCACGGCCTGGCGGAGGATCAGGAAGGCGACGAGCGGCCCGATCAGGGCGCCCGCGGTGTCCATCGCCCGGTGCACGCCGAACGCGCGGCCGCGGGACTCGGCGGGGGAGGCCAGCGAGATCAGGGCGTCGCGCGGGGCGGTCCGCAGGCCCTTTCCGGTGCGGTCGGCGGCCAGCACGGCCCCGATCAGCGGGAGTGAACCCGCCACCAGCAGAAGGGGTTTGCACAGCGCCGACAGGCCGTAGCCGAGGACGGCCACCGTCTTGTGGCGCCCGCCGCGGTCGGCGAGGTGTCCGCCGACCAGCCGGACGAGGGCGCTGAAGCCGTTGTAGACGCCGTCGAGCAGGCCGAAGCCGAGCGGTGAGAGGCCGAGCCCGGCGACGAGGTAGAGCGGGAGCACGGCCGTGACCATCTCCGAGGACACGTCCGTGACGAGGCTGACCGTGCCGAGGGCGAGGACCGTGGGGGCGACGGCGGCCCGCCGCCCGGAGCGGGTGCTCCGGGCGGCGGGCGCGGGTGTCGCGGGGGTGCTGCGACTGTCCGCTACGTACACGTCACGGAGTCCAGATGCCCGTGATCGGGGTCGCGTTGGCGGCCTGTCCGGCGTGCGAGGTGCCGTACATGTCCTCGATCGTGCGGAGCAGGTTGTAGTGGTTGTACGTCGTCGCCGAGGTCGATCCCGGGGTGACCTGCTGACCGTAGAACACGGTCGGGATCTTGTTGCCGGCGAGCCGGTTGTCCTCGTCGAAGGTGACCACGAGCAGGCTGTTGTGGGTCTTCGCCCAGGTCGCGTAGGCGCCGAGGTTGTTCTTCAGCCAGGTGTCACCGGTGCCGACCGAGCAGTCGTGCATGTCGCTGCACAGGTTCGGGACGACGAAGGAGACCTGCGGCAGCTTGGTGTAGTCGGTCGGGAACTGCGTGAACGTGTACGCCGACGAGGTCGGCACGTTGGAGAAGCCGAACCAGGGGTTGTGCTTGCGGGCGTACTTTCCGCTGCTGCACGTGGTCGAACCCTGGCTGGGCAGCGTCTCGTTGTAGCTGGCCCAGGTCTTGCCCGCGGCGATCAGCTCGGAGGCCAGGTTCGGCGCGGACGAGAAGCCGGGCGTGTAGCAGCTGTCGTCCGTGATGCCCTGGGTGGAACCCGAGAACATCGCGAAGTAGTTGGGCTGGCTCGGGTGCGTCTCCCCGTACGACTGGGTGAGGTTGGCGCCGCCGGTCTTCAGCGAGTTGATGTACGGGGCGCTGGAGCTGCCGATGACCTGGCTGTAGGCGTGGTTCTCGAAGACCACGACCACCACGTGGTCCGGGGTGGGCACGGTCGCCGCGGCCTGGGCCGAGGACGTCCCGCCGAAACCGGCCCACAGGCCGAGCGAGGCGGCCGCGAGGCCGAGGGCGGAAAGAAGGGCGGTGCGGCGTTGTCTGGGCGCGCCGGACACGGCTACCTCCGGTTGAGGGGGATGACTTGGGGGCGGTGCAACCGAAGGGTAGGAGTGTCCATGCCAACCCGGAAGGTGTCCCATGTGAAGACCCGGGAAACGTCTCGTGCCGCGCGCGTATGCGCGCGCGGAGACGCCGCGGAGACGCCGCGGATGTCCGCACGAGAGGGGAACGGTGGGCGTCGCGGCGGCCCGGGCGAGGGTGCCGCACGGACGGCGCGGTGCGCCTCTCGTACGCCTTCTTCCGCAACTCCGGTCCACAGCACGGCCATTCGAGTGGGGTGAAGCATGCGTGTGCGCTCCCTGGCCGGATCCGGCGCCTTTGCCTCCGTGCGCCTTGCGGTGTTCTCCGGACTATGCCGCGGGTTTGTGCGCGGCCCCTCTCGCGCGATGGCCGGAATGTCGTCGTTCACGCGAATAAACCCCGCACGCAACAAGATCACCGCTTCGAGGTAATGCCCCCGGTCCGACGAGGTGAGCCGGTCTCCCAGGCCGTTACTGTTCCCCGGGATCTGGGGCGATTCCCAGAGATTTCCACCACTGTTCCCCTCTTCCGGTGATCTGTACAGGAATGCGCAGATCGCCGCCTTCGTGAAGGAGAGCTCGCCCGATGACCGTTGACACCGGCGCGGAAGCCCAGCTGGAGCCATCCCGGCCGCAGTCCAGCCTGAGCACCGCGGCTGCCCGCAACCTCGCCACCACGACCAAGTCCGCCCCGCAGATGCAGGAGATCACCTCCCGCTGGCTGCTGCGGATGCTTCCCTGGGTCGAGACCAAGGGCGGCGCCTACCGGGTGAACCGCCGGCTGAGCTACACCGTCGGCGACGGGCGCATCGAGTTCGTCCAGGACGGCGCCACCGTCCGGGTGATCCCCCGGGAGCTCGGCGAACTCGCCCTGCTGCGGGACTTCGACGACGTGGACGTCCTGACCGCCCTGGCCGACCGCTGCGAGCAGCGTGAGTTCCGCACCGGCGAGGTGCTGGTCGAGCGGGGCGCGCCCGCCGACAAGATCCACCTGATCGCCCACGGCCGGATCAGCCAGACCTCCGCCGGCAAGTACGGCGACGAGATCTCCGTCGCGGTCCTCGCGGACGGCGAGCCCTTCGGCGAGAACGCCCTCCTGGACGCGGACGCCAAGTGGGACTACACCGCGACCGCGGAGACCTCCGGCACCCTGCTCACGCTCTCCCGGGCCGACTTCGCCTCCGTGCTCTCCTCGGCGCCGAGCCTCCAGGCCCACATCCAGGAGTTCAGCTCCCTCCCGCTCCAGCGGCAGAACAAGCACGGCGAAGCCGAGATCGCGATGTCGGCGGGCCACGTCGGCGAGTACGACCTGCCCGGCGCCTTCGTCGACTACGAGCTGAAGCCGCGCGAGTACGAGCTCTCCGTCGCCCAGACCGTGCTGAAGGTCCACACGAGGGTCGCCGACCTCTACAACGGGCCGATGAACCAGACCGAGGAACAGCTCAGGCTCACCATCGAGGCGCTGCGCGAGCGCCAGGAGTACGAGCTGATCAACAACCGCGAGTTCGGCCTGCTCCACAACGCCGACTTCAAGCAGCGCATCCAGACCCACTCCGGACCGCCCACCCCGGACGACATGGACGAGCTGCTCTGCCGCCGCCGCGGGACCCGGCTCTTCCTCGCCCACCCGCGCACGATCGCGGCGATCGGCCGCGAGTTCAACGCCCGCGGTCTCTACCCGGACCACGTCGACCTCGGCGGACAGGCGGTCCCGGCCTGGCGCGGGGTGCCGATCCTGCCCTGCAGCAAGATCCCGATCAGCAAGGACAACACCAGCTCGATCATCGCCATGCGTACCGGCGAGGACAACCAGGGCGTCATCGGCCTGCGCCAGACCGGCCTGCCGGAGGAGTACGAGCCGGGCCTGTCCGTGCGGTTCATGGGCATCAGCGATCAGGCGATCATCTCGTACCTGGTGACCACCTACTACTCGGCCGCCGTCCTGGTGCCCGACGCGCTGGGTGTGCTGGAGAACGTCCAGATCGCCCGCCGCCGCGACTGAGCGGCGCGAAGGAAGCGCGCGACCGCAGGGCGCGACCACAGGTTCCGTCCGACGTCCGCGACCCGGCCCGGACCTTCCCGGGCCGGGCGAGCATGTCCGGGAGCCGGGGACAGCCCACTCACCTCAGCAAGGAGCCACGGATGCCCGACCCCGGGCTTTCCCCCCTTCCCCCCGTCTCCCTCCCCGCCCCTCCTCCCACCTCTCCTCCCGCCCCTCCTCCCGCCTCTCCTCCCGCCCCTCCACCCGCTGGGCTCTCGCCCATCGACCGGATCCTGCGCGGGCCCAGCGGTCTCGGCACGAGCACACTGTCCCTGGCGCGTCGCCCGGAGCCGGCCGCGGTGCCGGAGCCGCCGGAGGCTCCCGCACCACCCGCACCGTCCGAGCCGTCGGCGCCGGTGGACGCGCTGCACATCCCCGGCCTCTACTACCACCCGGTGCCGGAGCCCGATCCGGTGCGGGTGGCGGAGGTCAGCCGCCGCATCAAGGACTGGGCCGTCGACGAGGTCGAACTGTTCCCCGACGACTGGGAGGGCGAGTTCGACGGCTTCTCCGTCGGGCGCTACATGGTCGCCTGCCACCCGGACGCGCCCACCGTCGAGCACCTGATGCTCGCCACGCGCCTGATGGTCGCCGAGAACGCCGTCGACGACATGTACTGCGAGAACCACGGCGGCTCGCCCGTCGGCCTCGGCGGGCGCCTGCTGCTCGCGCACACCGCCCTGGACCCGCTGCACATGCCGGCCGAGTACCAGACGGCGTGGGCCGAGTCGCTCGGCTCGGACGCCCCGCGGCGCGCGTACCGCTCCGCCATGGAGTACTTCGTCGGCCGGTCCACCCCCTCCCAGGCCGACCGGTTCCGGCACGACATGGCCCGGCTGCACCTGGGATACCTCGCGGAGGGGGCCTGGGCCGAGACGGACCACATGCCCGAGGTGTGGGAGTACCTGGCGATGCGCCAGTTCAACAACTTCCGTCCCTGCCCCACCATCACCGACACCGTCGGCGGCTACGAGCTGCCGGCCGACCTGCATGCCCAGCCCGCCATGCAGCGGGTGCTCGCGCTCGCCGGGAACGCCAGCACCATCGTCAACGACCTCTACTCCTACACCAAGGAGCTGGCGAGCCCCGGCAGGCATCTGAACCTGCCCGTGGTGATCGCCGAGCGCGAGGGCCTCTCCGAGAAGGACGCCTACCTGAAGGCCATCGAGGTCCACAACGACCTGATGCGCGCCTTCGAGGCCGAGAGCGCCCAGCTGGCCGCCGCCTGCCCCCTGCCGTCCGTGCTGCGCTTCCTGCGCGGGGTGGCCGTGTGGGTCGACGGCAACCACTACTGGCACCAGACCAACACCTATCGATACAGCCTTCCCGACTTCTGGTAATCGAGAGAATGGATTCATCCGTGACCAGCACCGAGTTCACCACCCTCGACAGCACCTCCTCCGCGGCGTTCGTCCCCTCCCCGGCCTCGCCGTACCAGGGTGACATCGCGCGTTACTGGGACGCGGAGGCCCGGCCGGTCAACCTGAAGCTGGGCGATGTCGACGGCCTTTACCACCACCACTACGGCATCGGCGACATCGACCGGGCCGCCCTCGGCGACGTCGAGGACAGCGCTTACGAGAAGAAGCTGATCGCCGAGCTGCACCGCCTGGAGTCGGCCCAGGCCGAGCTCCTCCTCGATCACCTGGGGCCCATCGGCAGCGAGGACACCCTCGTCGACGCCGGCTGCGGCCGCGGCGGTTCGAGCGTCATGGCCCACCAGCGCTTCGGCTGCAAGGTCGAGGGCGTCACCCTCTCCGCCGCGCAGGCCGAGTTCGGCAACAAGCGCGCCAAGGAACTGGGCATCGAGAGCCACGTCCACGCCCAGGTGTGCAACATGCTCGACACCCCCTTCGAGAAGGGCAGCATCGCCGCCTCGTGGAACAACGAGTCGAGCATGTACGTCGACCTGGACGACCTCTTCGCCGAGCACTCCCGCTTCCTCAAGGTCGGCGGCCGCTACGTCACCATCACCGGCTGCTGGAACCCGCGCTACGGCCAGCCCTCGAAGTGGGTCTCCCAGATCAACGCCCACTTCGAGTGCAACATCCACTCCCGCCGCGAGTACCTGAAGGCCATGGCCGACAACCGCCTCGTCCCGCAGGCGGTCATCGACCTCACCCCCGAGACCCTGCCGTACTGGGAGCTGCGCGCCACGTCGTCCCTGGTCACGGGCATCGAGGAGGCGTTCATCAACTCGTATAAGGACGGCTCCTTCCAGTACGTGCTGATCGCGGCCGACCGGGTCTGACGCACCGGACGGCCCCCGGGGCCCGTCACCGGACGGGTCCCGACCGACCGGCCGGGCGTGTCAGGAACCGTTCCCCCGCTCCGGCACTCATGATCCATGGTGGCCGCGTTCGACCGACGACCGCGGCCCGCCGTACCGATCGAGCACGAGCAAGAAGCCGAGGAACCACCGTGTCCCTGCCGTCCCGCCGACGCCTGGCGCTGAGCGCCACCCTGATCGCCGCCCTCGTCGGAGCCGTCGCCCCGGGGGCCCAGGCCGCCCCCGCACCGGCACCGGCCCCCGCCTCGGCCCCCGCGCCCGACATGGACGGCGTGACCGCCGCCCTGAACTCCGCGATGGCCAACGGCGCGCCCGGCGCGATGGCCCGTTACACCGCCCCCGACGGCGTCCGCACCCGGACCGCCGGCGTCCGTGACCGCGTCTCGGGCGCGCCCATGGACATCCACGCGCGCTTCCGCATCGGCAGCGTCAGCAAGACCTTCTCGACGGTGGTGCTCCTCCAGCTCGTCCAGGAGGGCCGCCTCGAACTGGACGCGCCGGTCGACCGCTACCTGCCCGGGCTGCTCCCCGACACCCGCATCACGGTCCGCCACCTGCTCACCCACCGCAGCGGCCTCTCCGACTACACGAACGCCATGTTCAACGACACCGTGCCGGGCTTCGAAGCGGTACGGAACAAGGTCTTCGGCTACCGCGACCTCGTCGCCCTCTCCCTCGCCGAGCCGCGCACCGGCGAGCCGGGCGCCGCGTACTCCTACTCGAACACCAACTTCGTGGTCGTCGGCATGCTCATCGAGGAGCTGACCGGCCGGCCGGTGGCGGACGCGTACGAGCGCCGCATCTTCAAGCCCCTCGGCCTGCGCGGCACCTCGTACGTCCACCCGGACACCGCCATCAAGGGCCTGCACGTCAACGGTTACCTGCACCCCGACGCGGAGGGCGCGCCGCTCGTCGACTCGACGGAGCAGACGGTCTCCTGGGCGCAGTCCGCCGGCGCGATCATCTCGACCCCGGCCGACCTGAACACCTTCACCAGCGCCCTCATGCGCGGCCGCCTCCTCTCCGCGCCGATGCTGGACGCGATGACGACGGTGACCCCGACCGACACCACGAACACCCGCTTCTACGGCCTGGGCCTGCGCCGCTACGACCTGACCTGCGGCACCCAGGTCTACGGCCACACCGGCACGGTCCAGGGCTACTACACGTACGCCTTCTCCACCCGCGACGGCCGCAGGAGCCTGTCGGCGGTGGCGAACACGTCCAACCACGGCGCGGCGAACACGGCGCTGGGCGGGGTCCTGGAGTCGGCCTTCTGCGGGAAGAAGCCGACCACGGCGAAGACGGCCGCGCCGTCCACGCGGGCGGCGGGCGGCGCGGGGCGCGCGGTGCAGGGGGCCACGGGGTACGCGGCGGAGCGTGATCTGGCCGAGCGGCACTGACACACGCCGGGCCGACCGAGGCCGGAGACGCGGGAAGCCCCGCCGAAGTGATTCGGCGGGGCTTCCAGGACGGGTCTCAGACCCATCGGGCCGGGAGTTCGGGGAACTCCTGCCCGACGGTCGAGATCATCGGACGCGGCAGGGATCCGACGAGGTCGGATCCGACGAGCGGCGCCGGGTCCGCCACCACGAGATGAACCCGCGGCGGGCGGTCCGGGTCGCCGGTCAGGAACGGCTCCTCCAGGACGACCGCGTCGTCGAAGCGCGTCCATCGGGTGAGGCTCCCGCCCGTCACCGGGCGGGTCCTTCCCCTGGAGACGAACTCCACGGCGTCGTCGTACCGGAGGCCGAAGCCCGTCAGGACCGTCCAGCCCCGTAGCGTCGACCACAGGGCCACCGTCTCCACGAACTCCGTGAAGCCGGCGAACATGTCCGTGTACTCACCGTTCCAGGAGACCCCGACCCTGCCGTCGCGCCGCAGCACGATCGCGCAGGGAAGGCCGTGGTTGCCGGCGATGCGCACGAACTCGTCCCCCGAAGGGGAGGAGGTCCAGCCGCCCGCGGAGACCGAGAGCCGGTTCCATCCGTGGTAGTTCCCCCCGTAGCAGGGAAGGACGCAGCCCTCCCACTCCTGTGTGAGCACGTCGATCAGGGCTCCCGTCTCGGACGGGAAGTCGATCGAGTCGAGCTCGCGAAGACCACGAGGGGCACGTACCTCCTCGTTGAGGAACCGGACGGACTCGGCTGTCGGTTTCACGCGGGCTTTCCTTTCCGGGGTGGCGGGCTAGTGATTGACGGTCAGCAGGTAGGTGAAGAGCTTCCTACAGGAGGGGCACATCTCCCGGTGAGCGCCATGGCGCTCCCATTCGTAATCGTCGGATCCGCCATGGACGTCGACGGCCTGTGACCTTGCGCCTCCGATCGGCAGTCCGCGCCGCTCGAGTTCGCACAGGGCGCCGATCTCTCCGCAACCGCCGTGGTGCTCCTGCAGCTGCACCGCGGTCCGCACGTTCGGGGTGAGGCCCGAGATCGAGCGGTTCATGCTCATGCCGAGGGCGAAGTGCTCACCATCGGCCGTGAAGACCTGGGCCACCACGTTGGTCTGGCCCTCGTGCTCGTCGGCGTAGTCGAGCAGCTCGTCCGACGGGTCGCCGGTGATCTCGCAGACGTGCGGCTCCTGGCCGCCGTCGTTGTGGACCAGGACCGGCGTCGCACCCGCGAGCGCGTAGTAGGTGTGGACGTCGGAGACCGTCAGGTTGTAGACGGTCGCGGCCTGCGCGGTCCAGCGCCGGACGGACGCGATCTGGACGTAGGTGCCCTTGCTCGTCTGGAGCCACTGACCGGTCCGGAGATCGGTCGCCTTGATCCACTCGCCGAGCTCGGGGACCCAGAAGGGGTGGCCGTCGGTCGCGGTGACCATGGCCGTCTTCGTGCCCTTGGCGCCGTCGACGTCGATCGTGACCTTGACCAGCTTCTTGAGGCCCTGGCCCTTGATCTCCGCCGTGACCGTCTCGACCCGGGTCTCCCCGGTCTTCTCGTCGGTCGCGAGGACCTTGTCGCCGGCCTTGACCTGGTCGATCGGCTTGGTGGAGCCGTCGGCCATCAGCACCTTGGTGCCCGGCACGAAGCTGTTGCAGCCTCCGCCGCCACCGCTTCCGCTGCGCTGGGAGTCGGCCTTGCCCGAGCCGCCGCCGCCGCTGGTGCCGCCCTTGCCACGGGAGGAGCCACCGGAGGAGCCACCGGGCTTGCTGGTGTTGACCTTGCTGCCGCCGCCGGCCTTGCCACCGCCCTTGTTGGACTGCGAGGACGCCTTGGGAGCCGACTTGGCCTGGGCCTGCTTGTGGACCGGGTTACCGGTCTTCTTCGTCTGCTGGACCGCCTTGTCGGCCGTTCTCTTGGCTTGCTCGGCGGCCTTCTTCTGCGCTCTCTGAGCGGCCTCCTTCTTCGCCTTCTCGATGGCCAGTGTCTTGGCCTTCAAGGCTGCTTCCTCGGCGGCCTTGGCCGCCTTCAGGACGATCTCGGCCGCCTTCTTCGCGGCCTTGAACGCCTGGATGGCGTCGATGGTGCGGTTGACCGCCTTCAGGACCGACGGGATCTTGCCCAGCTTCGACCACGGGATGGCCCCGATGATGAGGCTGCCGCACGACCACATGTCACCGCCGAAGCAGGCCATGGCGTCGTTGATGCCGATGAAGTCCTTCAGCGTCTCCCACGCGACCGCGAGGATCACGGACGTCAGGGACTTGCCCTGCATCGCCTCGGCCTCCGCGACCTGCGCCGCCGACAGACCCGCGCCCGCGAGGGCCGCGGCCCGCTCGGTAGCGGTCAGGCTGATCGACAGACCGGTGGGGTCGGCGAACGTCACCGGGTTGTTGTGCGCGTAGCCGTACCCGTTGGACTGCAACGGGTCGTTCAGGTCGAGCACCGGGTCGACGGAGAGGAAGCGTCCGACCGCCGGGTCGTACAGACGGGCGCCCAGCGGCTGGAAGCCGGAGGCGTCGTCACGCGCCTTGCCGAGGAACCCACGGTGGTTCTGGATGTTCTGGCCCGCGGTGTCGGCGCCGCGCTGGTTGCCGTACGGGTCCTGCTTGCGGATCCGGACCGGCATGCCGCTGTAGAGGCCGACCTCGGTGTACGCGCTGCCCTGGTGGTCGGCGGTCTGGGCGAGCAGGGTCTCCCCGCCGGTGCCGTTGGCGTAGCGCATGACCGCACCGCCGGGGACGGAGTACGTGCGCTGCGTCTGGACCAGGATGCCGCCCTGCTGGACGGTGACCTCGGAGTCGCCCAGGGTCAGCGTGGCCTGCTTGCCCTTGATGGTGAGCAGACGGTTGCCGTCGGGGCCGTAGATGTGACGGGTGTCGTTCTGCGCCAGCCACTGCTGGGCGGCCTGGGCCGCGTCACAGGTGGCGAGCACGATGGCGGTGCCGTTCACGTTCGCCGCGCCCTGCACCGCGAGGCACAGGCCGGAGGCGACGTGGGTCAGCTGCCCGGACGCGTTGCGCTTGAGCTGCTGCGCGGTCGCGGCCGCGGTGGTCGTGCCGCACTTCTGCAGCTGGACCGCCGAACCCGCCGTGTTGCCGGTCGGCTGGAGGCACCAGGTGTCGTAGACCTCCATGGTGCCGAGGTTGGCGTCGGCCTGGCCGGGGACCGGGTCGAAGTGCCAGGCCTGCGCCACCGTGGCGTTGCACTGGTAGAGCTGGACGGCGTTGCCGGCGCTCGCGAGGCCGGACTTGAGGTCGAGGCACTTCTGGCCGAGGCCCACGTACGGGGTCTTGCCGCCCGAGCCCTGACCGGTGATCCGGTCGATCTTGCCGTCGTAGGTCCAGCTCAGGTCCTGCTTGTCACCGTTCTGGATCGAGGTGATCGACTTGGTGTCGCCGGTCAGCTCGTACAGACGCGTGGCCTCGGCCGTGACCTGCGCCCCCGCGGGGGTCTTGTAGGTCTTCGACACCTTGGTCAGCGTGTGCGGCTGGTCCTTGGCGACGTTCTTGCCGTAGGCGTAGGTGGTGACGGCGTTCTTGGTGGTGTCGCCGGTCAGGTCGTTCTCGGTCAGCTTGGTGCGGTTGCCGAGAAGGTCGTACTCGTACTCCTGCCAGTAGCCGGAGTTGTCCTTGCCGGCGGCCACGTTGAGCGTGCCGTCGGTGTTCTTCGGGGTGGAGCAGGCCGTCTGGTCCTTGGAGGTCCAGGCCGACTTCAGCTGACCCAGCGGGTCGTAGGAGAAGCACTGGCGCTCCTCGATCCCGACGGACTTCTCCTGGATCGAGGTGACGTTGCCGGCCGGGTCGTAGGTGTAGCCGCGGTTCGACACCAGGTTGCCGCTGACCAGGCCGGGGTCGTTCTTCTCCCGGTACACGGCCTGCTCCTGGAGCGCGCCGCTGCCCTCGTCGTACGAGTTCTGCGTCCACACGCGGTACGGCTGCGAGCCGAGGGTGGAACGGAGCACCTGGCCGTACGGCGAGTACGTGGTCTCGGCGCCGTACCAGTCCTTGCCGGACAGTGAGAGGGCGTTGCCGTCCTTGTTGTAGCGGACGACCAGCTTCTCGGCGTCCAGCTTGCCGATGGCGGGGACCTGCGCCTCTTCCAGCGCGCCCGTGTCCGAGTAGGAGTACCCGTAGGTGTAGTCCTTCTTCAGACCCCACGTGTCGACGATCGACTGCGGGAGGGACAGCGTGGTGGAGGTCGGGTCGTAGTCCTCGGTGTAGCCGTTGACCTTCTGCGTGTACGCCAGGCCGTCCGTCCAGCGGGTGGCGGTGGCGGGCATGCCCTTGCCGCCCGGGACGGTGTCGTACGTGTAGTCGGCGAGAACGGTGCCGTTGGCGTCGTTCAGGCGCTGCTGCTTCGGCCGCGACAGCTCGTCGTAGCTGTTCCAGACCTTGGTGCCGACGGCGTTGGTGCTCGTCAGCGGCCGGCCGAGACTGTCGTACGTGTTACGCGTCGTGCCGGAGTCCGGGTCGGTCGCCGTCTCCAGACGGCTGCGCCGGTCGTAGGTCCAGGACCACGGGTGGGCCTTGTCGGCCGAGCTGGTGGCCTTCACCATCAGGCCGCGCGTGTCGTAGTCGTACGACATCGACGTGCGGCCGTTGGGTGCGGCCGGGTTGAACGTGTCCGTCCGGACGGTGCGGCCCAGGGCGTCGGTGAAGACCTGGTAGGACGAGGCGCCCTGCGGCTGGATGACCTTCGACCAGTCCTGGCCGTACTCGTACTTCGTGGCCCGCTCCTCGAAGGGTTCGGACGAGGCCTCACCGGCCGCGTTGACCTTCTTGAGGTACGGGGTCTCCTGCACCACGCGGCCGAGGCCGTCGTAGGAGTATCGGGTGATGTTCGGGATGGCGGTGTCGGCGAGCGGGGTGAAGAGCTCGCCGGGCTTGGCGTCCTTGGTGAGGTAGGAGTTGTTGGTCTGCCAGACCTCGCCGGAGCTGTTGTAGAGGGTGTCGGTGACGAGCCAGCCGGCGTCGTTGTCGGCCTCCTCCAGCGCCTGCCGCTCGCGGCCGAGGCCGTCGTACAGCGTCACCGAGGTCTCGACCCGGTCCTCGTAGCCACGCGCGTACGTCGTGACGAACGGAGGCTTGCGGATCTTCTTGTTCGGGTCCTCCGGGTCGTTCTCCTCCGCGGGGATCGTGTAGACCGCGCGGAAGTCCGGCACGGCGCCCGTCGTCGGCGTGCGGCCCGGGGACCAGGCCTCGGCGAGACGGCCCAGCGGGTCGAACTTCGCCTCGCTCACGTTGCCGTTGGGGTCGGTCGTCTTCAGCGTGACGGCGCGACCGGGCTCCAGCTCGCGGGTCTGCTCGTGCAGGAGCGCGTTCTTCTCGGTCACCTTGAAGACCTGACCCGTGGGCGGGTCGTAGGTGATCGTGGCGGACTTCTGCGCGGGGTCGGTCTGCCGGACCACCCGGCCGACGGCGTCGAAGCCGGTGGTGCCGTTGGTCTGGAAGCCGGTGCCGTCGCCGTTGAGGGACCAGGACTCGGTGGCCAGGCCACGGGTGGTGTCGGCGAGCGCGGTGCCGTAGGCCGTGCCGTCGTACGCCGTGCGGTTGGCGCTGGTCAGCGTCTTCAGATCGGCGAAGTTGGCGTTGGCGCAGGTGCCGGGCGAGACGAGGACCTGCTTGGACAGACCGATGAGGTTCTTGCCCGGGTGGTGCAGGTACTCCAGCTTGGTGCAGGTCTCGTCGCCGGGCTTGGTCGTGTCGCCGAACGACTCGACCTGCGTCGGCAGACCGTACGTCGGGTCGTACGTCGTCAGGGTGCGGACCGAGCGCAGGGTGCGCGGATCGTCCTCGTTGGTACCCGAGGACTTCGTGTACGCGAACTCCTCGGGCGCCGTGACCCGCCACGCCCGCAGCGGCTCGAGGCCGTCGTCGCGGTCACGCTTGGCCAGCTCGGTGGCCTCGGGGACCGTGACGCTGCGGGTGAGCCAGTCGGTGTCGGCGTCGGTCGCGTTGGTGTACGTGAGCTCCTCGGCGACGCGGCCGGCGAAGGGCTGCCTGTCCTTGGCTATCTCGGCGCCGGTGATGTCCTTGACGGACACCGTGTCGCCCAGCCCGCGGAAGTAGCGGGTGACGGCCTTGGACTGCCTGCTGTGGATCGCCGGGTCCTCGGAACCGGTGAGCACCGTGGTCTGCTCGAAGCCCGCGAACTGCGAGTAGGTGCGCGTGGACTTCTTGCTGAACTCGCCGTCGGCGAACTTCCAGGCCGGGTTCTTGTACTGGTACGCCGTCCTCGTGGCGTACGAGCCCTCGATGTTCGGCAGTTCCTCGATCGACTCGACCGCGTACTTGTGGAACCAGTCGATGTCCTCGAACTCCGGGTCCGGGTTCCAGTAGACCGGGTAGCACAGGCGGTCGTTCGACTTCAGGGCCGCGGTGTCGGCCTTGCCGGGCAGCGGCCCGGTCTTGCACTCGCCCTCGATGGGCTTGTAGGTGACGTAGGTCTCGCCGCCGTACTCGTTGATGACGCGCGCGATGCGCAGGCGGGAGAAGCCGGGGCGCTGCGGGTTGACCGCGAGGACGCGGTTCGGCATGTCCTCGGCGTTCGGCTCGAAGCGGACCGCGTTCAGGCTGACGCTGGCGTCGGTGGAGCCGTTGCGCGCGTAGCCCGTGCGCTGGACGGACTCCAGCCACAGGGCCGTGTTCGGGCCGGTCTTCAGCGACGCGAAGGACTGCTTGAGCTGGTACTCGTCCACGACCTGGCGGGCCGTGGTGTCGGTGCGGCGCTGGGCCGAGGTCGTGATCTTGTCCAGGCGCTTGCGCGTCCAGAAGGACGGGCCCGCGTTCCAGCACTTCTTGCCGGACTCACAGCGCAGGTCGGCCGGGGTGTCGAACCAGGGCCGGTACTGGCCCGGGTCCTTCGACTTGAAGTTGTCCTCGGTGCAGGCCACACCCCCTACTTCGTAGCAGCGCTCGGCGACGGTGAAGCCGATGCGGGCCGGGGCCGTCGCGGAGAAGATCGAGTCCTTGCGCTGGCCGTAGTAGATGTGCGACAGGTAGCCGTCGCGGTCGTAGATGACCGGCGCCTTGAAGTTGAAGTTCTTGGCGTAGTAGTTCTGGTCCTTCTTCCACCACAGCGACATGGCGTTGCCGTGGACGTCCTCGACGTAGTCGAGGCCCCAGCGCCAGCCCTGCGTGCAGGAGGAGTTCTTCCAGTCCTCGGTGGTGGAGCCCTTGTAGCAGGGCTCACCGGCGTGGTTGCCGTAGACCGGGACCGTCAGGACGGAGTCCGTGGTCGGGTCGTCGGCGGCGGTGCCGTTGTCGGACCAGCCCGGCAGCTTGTTCAGGCCGAAGTGGTAGCGGATGCCGTCCTTGGTGGTGACGACCCAGTACTCACCGTCCTTCGCGCCGTTGCCCGTGGCCTGGCCCTTGACCTGCTGGACGGTCGAACCGTCGCCGTTGGCCGTGAACCACTTGCCCTTGGTGTCGTCCCAGACGAGCTCGGTCGTCATGCCGCCCAGTGAGAGGGTGGCGTTCTCCGAGCCCCAGCACAGGTCCGCGGTGCGGTGCGTCTTGTTGTTCGCACCGGTCTTCTTCGAGTCCTGGCGGCAGTTGACGTACGTGCGGGTGATGGAGCCCGCGTTGTAGTCCCAGCCGTCGCCGATCCAGGAGGCCTGGTTGTTCGACGACGAGGTACGGCCGTCGACGGACTGCGAGGAGTAGGAGAGGTTGACCTTCGGCATCAGGCCGCCGGCGGTCTCCGGGACCTGGACCTGGTAGCCGTAGGTGAAGGCACCGGAGGAGGAGCCCGCCGACCAGGAGCCGGAGGACAGCAGCGGCGAGGCCGTGAAGTCACCCTGCGCCGAGGAACCGGTGTCGAGCATGCCGACCGCGCTGCCGCCGGCCGCGTTCGCGACCGGCTGCACGCCGTCGCGGTACGAGGCCTTCGTCTGCGAGGAGGTGAAGCCCTCGCCCAGCAGGCTGGAGACGGGGATGGTGCCCGTGACGATGCTGCGGGTCTTGGCGTTCGGCGCGGCCTTCGAGTGGGTCGGCGCGTCCTTCGCGGGGACGGTCTCCGCCTCGGAGCTCAGCCGCTTGAAGGCGCCGGAGTCGTCCTTGCCGGACATCGGGGTCGTGCCGCCGTCGTCGGCGCAGTCGCCCGTGGTCGGGGAGGAGTAGACGCACTCGGGCAGCAGCATCAGACCGAAGCGCTCGGCGGCCTGCGGGCCGTAGAGGTCCTTGAAGCCGCTCGTGTCGACGGTGAGGGCCACCTCGGCGGCCGGGTCGGCGGTCGCCGGCGGGGTCACCTTCATGACCAGACCGGAGACGCCCGCGTCCTGCGAGGTGGTCGCCGGTGCCAGGCCGACCTGCCAGTCGCCCGCGAGCGCCGTCGCGTCGCCGCCCTCGGGCACACCGATGGCGATCGGCAGGTTGTTCGTGACCGGAACGGTGTCACCAGGCGTACTGGTCGACGAGAGAGTCGCGTTGCCCGTGCCGGAGGCCCAGGCCGCCGTGTCCTTCGCCGTGTACTGCGGGATCACGGTCTCGGGCGCGAGGGTCAGGTCCTTCTGCGCCGTCGCGTCGCCCTCGAGCTGCGTGCTCTTGGGTATGTCCGGCAGGTCGACCTGGGAGGTCGTCTCCTCACGGCTCATGCCCGGGCCGGGGATGGCCAGGGCCTGCCCGCCGAGGCTCGTCACCGTCAGTGTCGAGGACAACAGAAGGACGGTCGCCGTGCGGCTTCGCCGCCGGCGCCGTCGTTGTGACTCCGTCATGGCTGGGCGTCCCCGCCCCAGCCATGACAGCGGACCTGAAGCACGCATACGCGTCGACTCCCACCCAGCGCAAAGAAAAAGAAAAGGAAGAGGAAACTCGGTGCGGAAACACCAAAGAGCGCACCTCTGTCGAGGTGCGCGCGTCGGCACTCTCCGTCATCGACACTGCGTAATCAAGGTCACTCATGGTGACGGAGGGTGATTTCCGGTGAAGTGGATCACAGTGCAGGATGGGGTGAATCGGGGTGATCACGCGCAAGCGGACTAAACGTCAGATGAGGTTCGCCGAGGGGGATTTAGGGGGGGTGTACCGGGTGGTTCGTGTCAATTCGGGCGTCACTATGGTGCGTTCATCCGAATGGATAACGTCTTCATAAAGTTCTCATTTGTGGACTGGCGAACCCCGGCGTGTGATTGTTTGCCCGCCTTCTGCCCCTCGGTCCGCCGTACGGGGCTGTTTGTGCTGTCCCTGATCCGCCTGGTCCACACGGGAGAGACCGCCGTGACCGCGCCGCCTCGTTTTCTCAGCCCATTCGTGCGCACGCGCACACGGCTGTCCTTGACCCTCGGCCTCGTACTGGCCGCCCTCACCGCCGCCCTGCTGCCCTGGTGGCAGCCGGCCGGCACCGCACCCGCCGTGGCCGGCGGTGCCGCCAAGGCCAAGCCCGCCTCGACCGGCCTCAAGGACGAGGCCACCGCGATGGCTCAGGCCATTCGCACCCGCAAGCAGGTGCTGATCGACACCGCCACCACCGCCACCTCGCTGACCTGGGCCCTGCCCAACGGGCAGCTGCGTTCGCGGATCACCGCGACGCCGACCCGGGCGAAGAACGCCGAGGGCGAGTGGGCCCCGATCGACAACAGGCTGAAGCGGTCCGCGAAGGCCCCGCGGGGTCTCGGCATCGCACCCGCGAACGCCGCAATCCCGGTGCGCTTCGCGAGCGGCAGCCCCGACAAGGGCCGTGCCGACCGCTCGTTCGTCCGGAGCGAGGCCCCCGGCGAGACGCCCCTGGCCGAGATCGAGCTCGGTGGCCACACCGTCGCCTACACCTGGCCGGGTGCGCTGCCCGAGCCGGTGCTCGACGGCCCGCGCGCCCTGTACTCCGAGGTGTTCCCGGGCGTCGACCTGCTGCTCGTCGCGCGTGAGGAGGGCGGTTTCGCCCAGGTCCTCGTCGTGAAGAACGAGAAGGCCGCGCAGCAGGAGCAGCTGAAGACCGTCTCGTACGGTCTGCGTTCCGCGACCGCGACCTTCCGGCAGGACACCAAGGCCAGCCGGGTCCAGGTCCTCGACAAGAAGGGCAAGGAGGTCGGCTCCATTCCGACCCCCTTCGCCTGGGACTCCAGCGGCCGCGACCCCGAGCTGCCCCAGGGCACCCCGAACCGCACCGCCACCGCCACCCCGGCCGACGTCCTCAAGCTGTCGGGCCTCACCGGCATCGAGCCCGGTGCCGAGGCCGCCCCGCTCCCGATCGAGCTGGTCGGCGAGAACACCGGTTCCGTCCGCCTCGGCCTCGGCGTCGCCGCGTCCGGGCTCCTCGCCCGCAAGGGCGTGACGTACCCCGTCTTCATCGACCCGCCGATCAACGGTCCGTGGCAGGCGTGGACGGTCGCGTACAAGCCGTACCCGAACACCAGCTTCTTCAACGGCACCAACTTCTCCTCCGGCACCTCCGACGCCCGCGTGGGCCACGAGAGCGACACCGGCGGCACCGCCCGCTCCTTCTGGCGGATGGGGTTCCCCACCGGCATCGCGGGCGCCGCGTTCACCCGTGCCGACTTCAAGGTGCTGAACAACCACTCGTGGTCCTGCACCACCCGCACGTTCCAGTTCGCCCTGACCGGTTCCATCTCCTCCGGTACGACCTGGAACGCGCAGCCGAGCTGGTCGACCGTGCAGGACACCAAGTCCTTCGCGCACGGCTGGTCCTCGACCTCCTGCCCGGACGACTACGAGTCCTTCTCCGTGATGGACGCGGTCCAGAAGGCCGCGACGGCCGGCTGGTCGAACATCACCCTCGGCATGAAGACGACCGCCGAGTCGGACACGCAGACCTGGCGCAAGTTCAGGGCCACCTCCGCGGTCCTGGAGGCCGACTACAACCGCGCCCCGAACGAGCCCACCGGCGGCACCACCACCCCGGGCGGCGCCTGCGTGCCCGGTCCGGGCACGGGCGTCACGGTCGGCAAGACCAACATCACGCTGAAGGTCACCGCCAAGGACGACGACAACAACCTGAAGCAGGTCCGCTTCCGCTTCTGGAAGACCGGCGGCACCGTCCCGGCCGGCTGGCTCGTCCCCGCCCCGGCGGCCGGCGGCACCGTCTCGTACACGGTCCCGGTCACCTTCCCGCTGGACGACAAGGCGACCTACTCGTGGGACGCCCAGGCGCAGGACTCCGCGGGTGCGGGGTCGAACAACTACCCGCCGGGCGACGAGCCCTGCCGGATCACCATCGACGGCTCGGCTCCGCCGGCGCCGACGGTGGACGAGTCCACGACCCCGTTCAAGCGGGCCACCTCCGACGGGGCCACCTGGGCGAGCGTCAAGTTCGGCCAGACCGGCGCGATCACCTTCAGCTCGGCGGGCGCGGCGAAGTTCCGCTACGGCTTCGAGGGCTTCTACGGCCCCGACGTGACCGCCGTCAACGGCTCCTACACGGTCCCGAACCTGGCGCCGCCGCACGCCGGCCCCAACTGGCTGCACCTCTTCGCCCTGGACGCGCTCGGCAACGTCAGCGCCCGCACCGACTACGCCTTCTACGTCCCGCCGCGTGACACCGGCGACGGCCCGGGCGACGTCGGCGGCGACGGCATCGCCGACCTCCTGGTCATCGACGCCAACGGCAACCTGATCTCGTACGCCGGTGGTCCCGGCGGCGAGTTGTACGGCGGCATGGCCGGTTCGTACACGAGCGACAACAAGCTCTACCCGTCCGGCCACTGGTTCGACAAGACGACCGGCAAGGCCGCGCTGATCTCGCACTACCAGGACGCCTACCCCGGCGACGGCTCGACCGACGTCTTCGCCCGCACCCCGGACGGCAAGTTCTGGCTCTACCCGGGTGACGGCTACGGCACGTTCAACGTGGACAAGCGGCTGAGGATCCGGCTGCCCGCGAACATGCCCGACCCGAAGGACTGGATCCAGATGAAGGCCGTCGGTGACATCACCGGCGACAAGCTGCAGGACGTGGTCGTCCGCGTCGGCACGGCCTTCTGGTTCCTCTCCGGCTACACCGGCGCGACCTTCCAGACCGCCACGCTGATGGAGGGCACCGTCTGGGCCCGCCGCGAGATCGTCAACGTCGGCGACATCAACCTCGACGGCACCCCCGACATGCTCTGGCGCAGCCTGGACAGCGGCACCATCTACATCCGCCACGGCAAGCCGGGCGCGGTCGCGGGCAGCGTCGACATCAACTCGCTGATGGTGTCGGCCAACTCGCTCAACGGTGACCAGACGTACGGCACCAACTGGACCGAGGCCCACGTGACCGCGATCGTCGGCATCCCCGACGTCAACGGTGACAGGATCCCGGACCTCTGGGCCCGTTTCGAGGACGGTCAGATGCGCGTCTACTACCCGTCCGCCACCAACACCAACGGCGCCGTGAAGGTCGTCCTGTCGGTGGACTGGAACGCCATCAAGGCCTTCGGCTGATGCCGTAGGCACCCCGCAGGACCCGATCCACAGGAAGGGCCGTCCCGGAACGATCCGGGGCGGCCCTTTTGCCGTCCTAGCCGAGCTCCTCGTCCTCCGGCTGGATCCCCGCCAGCAGGTTGAACGCCCCCGTGAGCAGGTTGAGCGTCACCACCCCGACCACCTCCGCGATGACCCGGTCGCTCCACCCGTGCGCCCGCAGCCCGGCCACGTCCTCGTCGCCCAGGGCGCTCGGCTCCACCAGCACGCGGAGCGCGACGGCGATCAGCGCGGCCTCGCGGGCGTCCGTGGAGGTGCCCTGGCGGGCCAGCTCGATGTCGGCCTCGCTCAGCCCGGCGGCCCGAGCGGCGGCCGCATGCGCCTCGCGGCAGGTGCCGCAGCCGATCCACTCCTGGACGGCGAGGGAGAGCTTCTCGCTCAGCGCCCGGGGGATCTTCACCCGCTTCATGGCCCGGGACAGGCTGAGGTAGCCCTCGATGAGCGCGGGCGAGTGCGCCATCGTCGAGACCATCTCGCCGGCCGAGCCGTGCCGCTCGACGATGTCGGTGAGCAGCTCGCGCGCCTTCCCGGTGGCCTGCTCGGGTTCGAGCGCGGCCAAGCGCCGCGCCCGGCCCGGGGTCCCGCCCGACGCCGTGCCCCGTGCCACGCCCTGGGTCTCGTCTTCCGTTCGCACCTTGCCTCCTCCTCGGCACACCGCACCGGCATACCCATGGGGGGTATAACGTCGCCGGGCTCTCCCGAGTTCCCGGCCGGGCGTTCTACGATCGGGGGATGATCAAAGGCGTGATGTTCGACTTCTCCGGCACGCTGCTGCGTGTCGAGTCCACCGCGCACTGGCTGGACGCCGTCCTGTCCGACACGGGCGCGCGGCTGTCCGGCGACGAGTTCGGCCACGCCGTGGAGCGGCTGACCCGGTACGGGGCGCTGCCCGGCGGCCCGTCGCCGCGCGAGGTGCCGGCGCGGCTGCGGAAGCTGTGGGACGAGCGCGACCTCGACGCCGAGCGGCACCGCGCCGCGTACTCCGGGCTGATCCAGGAGGCCGGGGTGACCGAACCGGAGCTGGTCCGCGCCCTGTACGACCGGCACATGGACCCGGCGGCCTGGCATCCGTACCCCGACACCGCGCGGACGCTCGGCGAGCTGAGCCGCGGCGGGGTGCTGGTCGCCGTCGTCAGCAACATCGGCTGGGACCTCCGGCCGGTGTTCCGCGCGCACGGTCTCGACGAGTGGGTCGACCTCTACGCGCTCTCCTACGAGGTCGGCGTCCAGAAGCCGGACCCGGAGATCTTCCGGTTCGCCTGCGACGGGCTCGGGCTCGCCCCCGCCGAGACGCTGATGGTCGGCGACGACCGTACCGCCGACGGCGGCGCGCTGGCGCTCGGAGCCCGGGTGCACTTCGTCGACCACCTCCCCGTCGACCGGCGGCCCGACGGCCTGCGTCCGGTCTTCGGGCTGCTGGGTGACGCGGGCCGCGCCTGAAGGGACCCGTGTTGACGCCGGCGTGGGTTTCCGGCTGAGGTGATGTGGCCTCAGGTCTGCCTGAGGGAAGGGAAGTTGTCCGCGAGGTGAGCGGGGGCGTGCGCTCCGGCGCACAACCTCGCGCCCTGCTCGCGCGCTCACCCGAAGGGGCGGGGGAGGCCCTCGAAAACACCGATCGGAGCGCAATCGCCCGATCGGTGTCTCTTCTCCTCCGCACGGAGTAGAAGCCCTTGTCGGAGGGTGTGCGGACATGCGTCCCTATGTCCTGCCGCACGCCGGAGTCGCGTTCTCGCTCCGCGGTCCGCCGCGGCGCGAAAGGACGCGTGCATGGGTGTCATCCAGGACCGGGCCATGGTCCGGCTCGCCGACCCGGCGTTACTCGGCGCGCTGCTCGAACCCCGGGCCCGGTTCCTCGTCGAGCGGACCCACGAGCTGGAGTACGAGCGGATCGACTCCGTGGCGGCGCTGCGGGTCCGCAAGGTCTCGGCCCAGTGGCCGCTGTTCCCGCCGGACTCCCGACGGGGCAGCTGGAGTCAGGTCGTCCCCGGCACGACCCTCGCCGACTTCTCCTGGTCGGGCGAGACGCCCGAGCCCGTGTGGATCGACGTCCTCGCCGAGCTGGAGATCGACGTGGTCGCCGAGACCGACCCCGGCGGCCTCGACTCCCTCGTGGTCAAGGCGGTCGACGAGTACGCCACCCTGGACGAGTTCCGCGCCCAGTTCCGCTTCCTGGACCTGGACGCGTTCATGCGCGGCCACGGTCTCGTCACCGTGGAGGACCTGCGCGAGTCCGGCGAGTACCTCCGTACCGAGGTGAGGCTGCGCCGGCCGCCCGTCTTCGACCCGGGGCATCCCGCGAACCGTCGGACCGTCGCCGTGGACGCCGCCGTGGTCGTCGGGGCCTCCGACGACGTCGCCGGTGCGGTACGGGCGGCCCGCCTGGTCGCCGCCGCGGCACGCGACCGCCCGCTGTCGCCGGGGGCCTTCGGGACGCGCGTCGCGCCGTACGCGCTGGTGGCAGCCTTTCCCGCCCCCGTACCGCAGCCGCCCGCCCAGCCGGGGCTCACCCAGGCGCAGATCGAGAGCCTCCTCGAAGGCGCGGGCATCGCGGCGCTCTTCCTGACCTGACGCGACCGCTGCCTCCGTTCCGCCGCCTCCGCGCCGCTGCTCCTGTTCCGCCGCCTCCGCGCCACCGCCTCCGCATCGCCGCTCCCGCACTGCCGCCCGGGGACCCTCCGGGGCCGACGCCCCGCCCGATCCCGACCGGCGAGCCCCGAAGACCGTCCCCGTTCCGGAAGGAAGCAGGTCCCATGCCCGACAGTCCCGTCCGCTACGTCCGCGTCAAGACCGAGGGCGTCCCCTTCGCCCCCGCCGTCCGCGCCTACGGGAACATCGCCGTCATCGGCGTCGCGACCCCGCCGACCAACCCGCCCGCGGACTTCCTCCCGCCCAACACGCCCTACCTGTTCACCGACGTCAACGAGGCCCGCAGGATCGCCGCCGGGCCCCTCGGCGACGCCATCGCGACGGCCCTCGTGCAGGAGCCGGGCCCCAGCGAGGTCTGGGGCGTACGGCTCGCGCAGTCCAACGCCCACGACGACGCCTTCACCAAGGTGGGCACGCTGAACGTGCAGATCGTCGTCGTCGCCGACACCGAACTGACCCTCAGCGCTCCGCCGGGCGGCGGCCCGGTCGCGCCGACCCCCGGCATCGCGAAGCTGGCCGAGCACGTCGCCGCCCCCGCGGCCGACGGCATGGAACGCATCGGCGTCGCGATGCTCGCCAAGGGCGCCGCCGACCCCGCCGTGGTGACCGGCAACCTCGTCACCGAGCGCATGGTCTACGTGGCGCACAAGAGCGACGAGGACGTCGCCGCCGCCGTCGCCGGGACCATCGCGGGCCACGAGCCGCACGTCTCCCTGCTCCTGAAGAGGGTCAAGGTGCGCTCCGACGCGTTCTCCGCCGCGGACCTCGTCAAGCTGAACGACTCCGAGGGCCCGAACAGCGCGGGACCGGCCGGCAAGGGCGTCAACTGGCTGGTCGACCCGCCGCTCATCCCCGGCGCGGGCGTCTACCTCGGCGAGGGCTACACCGGCAATCCCCGCGGGAAGAAGTACATCGACATCGTCCGGACCGTCGACGACATCACCTTCCGGCTCAAGGCTCGGCTCATCGGCACCATCGGCAACCTGCGGATCAGCCGCTCCGGCCTGCGCGGACTCGTCGCGGAGATGGAGACCGTCCTCGAACCCCTGCGCAGGTCCGAGGTCATCGAGGCGTACGAGATCGTCGTCCCCATCCTCTCCCTGCTCGACAAGCCGCAGCGCACCCCGGTCGAGGACGCCCTCGTCCAGGCCGCCCAGACCGACCGCGCCGCCGAGGCCATGGTGCGGGTCGACTACGCGGGCGCGATCCACCGCATCAACATCACGCTCAAGTTCGACTGATCCGACCAAGGAGCCGTCCCCATGTCCGACTGGAACACCCGGCTGGAAGTGAAACTCGCCGGCCGGACGATCTCGCCGATCACCAACTTCTCCCCGTCGTTCAACGTGCCGCACACGGTGATCCACAGCCTGGAGGCGGACGGCGTCGGCTATGTGCGCCAGCCCTTCACCTTCACCTTCACGCTCACCATCCCGGCCATCGCGTCGGCCGTCGCCGATCTCACCGAACTCGCCGTCAACGGTGGTGAGTTCGCCATCGCGGTCGCCGAGAAGAAGGGCACCGACTGGGCGTTCTCCTCGCTCAAGTTCAGCCGCTGCGTGGTCAGCGCCGCCCAGCCCAGCAACATCACCGTCGACGGCGTCCCGCAGGCCACCTTCACCTGCATGGCCCTCAACGTCGGCGTGGAGGACTGACCATGACGCCCGACGACGCCCCCGAAGCGACGGCCCGCGCCGGCGACCGGGTGGAGCGCACCGGCATCGCCCTCGTCCACGAGGGCGAGTACATCGTGCCCGCCCCCGGCAGCGAGGCCGTGGTGTCGCACCAGAGCGACGCAGGACAGGTCGTCCACTACCACTTCCCCGTGGAGGTGGAGGTGGTCGGCGCCCTCCAGGACCACCACGTCCGGCGGATCGCCGCGCACGTCTTCGAGGAACTCGACCGTGAACTCGGCAGCCGGGGATAGCCCGTGGCGGACAAGGTGCTCGTCGGCACGATCCCCCTGCTGTACGTGCAGAGCATCACCATGACCGAGGGGTACCGGGTCGAGCGGATCCTGGGCAGCAGGTTCTCCCAGGCCACCCAGCCGTCCACGAAGACCCTGACCGTCGAGGCGGTGCTGCTCGGCCCGGACCGGTTCGCGACGAAGAAGGCGCTGGAGGTGCTCGCCCTCACCTCACGGGCGCTGCTCTCCGCCGCGGGCCCGACGCTCGCCGCCACCGGCATCCCCGTCGTCTGCGGGCTCACGCTCAGCCTCGACATGCAGATCACCGACCTGCGGTTCGCGCAGAGCGTGCAGAAGCGGGACGCCTTCGACCTGTCCATGACCCTCCAGTACGTGCCCCGCTCCAGCCTGAGCGCGTTGGCCGGCGAGGCCGCCGACTTGGCGCTGGCCGCCGGGAGCGCCGGCGTCCCCTCCGTACCCGCCCCCGGAGCCGTACCCCGCTCACCCGGCCCCCCGCTCCTCTGAGCCCGGCCCCCCACCCCGACCCCCATCCCGATCCCGACCCCACGAGAACGCCGCCCCGTCCCGAGAGGAGGCCCCGATGCAGGCGAGTCTGCCCGTCGACGCCGACGAAGGATTCCCGCAGTCCTTCCGGCTGCGCTTCGGCGAGCGCGTCTACCGGATCGAGCTGTACGTCAACGCCGCCGAGGAGACGGTGGCCGCCGGCGGCGTGCTCGACCTGCTCGGCGGCGGCCCGTTCCTCGTGATCGCCGTATCCCGCGAGGAACCCGGCGGACTCGTCCCCCTGCTGCGCCGCAAGGCCGTCCGCGACCTCCCCTGCCCGGCCGGCGAGCTTCGGCTCGTCTTCCGGGAGGCCCGCGTCGACGTCCGCAACCTCAACGGCACCGGCAGCTACGGCTCGAAGGTCCTCGCGGGGGTGTCGGCCCGGTGAGCTTCGCCATCCGCTACAGCCTCACCGTCGCCGAGGAGGAGAGCACCGACGTCGCCGCCGCGGGCCGCCTCGCCGAGGCGGCCGCCACCGAGGCCGGCCCGCTCGCGGGCCTCGGCGGCCTCACCGCCCTCCCCCTGACCGTCTCCAACGACGTCTTCGGCGGCTCCCTCGTCCTCGACGCCGACATCACCGTCACCATGGGCGAAGGCGCCGTCGCGAGCACCTTCGATGCGGTCCTGGTCAACCTGCCCGCCGAGACCGTCAAGACGCTCCGTGACACCCTCGCCCGCCGGCCGCTCGCCGCCACCGTACGACTCGGCTACTTCGACGACCCCGGCATCGGCCGCCGGCCCGTCATGACCGGCCGGGTCGTCAAGCTGACCTCCTGGGTCGCCGAGGACGGCCTCAGCCGGGTCAGGCTCACCGGCCAGGACGCCGGGGGCTACGCGCTGCGCATGACCTCCGCGGCCGTCCACCGGGCCCAGTCCACCGACGCCCTGGACTTCGCCGACAAGGTCGTCCACGCCGCCGGCCTCACCCTCGCCGAAGGCTCTGCCCTCGCGACCCGGCTCGCCGACCACACCGTGCGTAACCCCACCGCGCTCGACGCGCTCCGTGAACTCGCCCGCACCGCCCGCGCCCCCGTCGTCATCCGCGACCGGAGGGTCCTCATCGGCCCGGCCGTCGGCACCGACGACCCCGCCCCGGTCGCCTTCGACCCGGAGGTCAACCTCGTCTCGTACGGCGACGCGCAGGGTGAGGAGACGCTCGTCGTGGCCCCCGGAGAGGAACGCCCGCCGGTCCGCAACTCCTTCGACCTGGTCGTCCTGGGCCACCCCGACCTGCGGGTCGGCCAGGTCGCCACCTTCCACCGCTTCCCCGACGCCCCCACCGGAACGCTCCGCGTCAACCGGCTCGTGCACCGCTTCGGCGTGCGCACCGGGTACGTCTGCGAGGTGCAGCTCGTCGCCGCCCGCGCCGGGGAGTCCGTCGAGGCCGTCGACGGGGTCCGCGCCTTCACCGACCGCCTCGACGCAGGCGCCGAACGCGCCCTGCTCGCCCGCCCCTCCGTCGACGTCGGCGAGGTCAGCGCCTACAAGGGCGCGGGCCACCAGGTCTCCCTCCGCTACGGGCAGTCGCCGCCGCCCTCCATGACCATGCCCAGCGTCACGGGGCCGGTCGGCGACGACGTCCTGCTCGACAAGCCCGTCGCCGCGCCCTTCGCGTTCGGCCCGTGCGGGCTCATGACGCCCGTCTACCCCGGCATGCGGGCCCTGCTCGCCCACAACCGCAACCTCGTCAACGACGCCGCCGTCGTCGGCTACCTCTGGCCCCGTACCCCCGGCGCCCGGGCACCCGCGCCCGAACCCGGCGACTACTGGCTCGCCCTGCCCACCGGCACCGACGCCGACGGGCAGCCCACCGGCCCCGGCGTCAACGACCTCACCGACGCCACGGGCGGCCGGATCGTCCAGGCCCGCGGCCTGCACATCCTCGTCGGCACGCCGAAGCTCCCGCAGGTCGGCACCCGCCCCACCCCGCCCGACGACGACTCGATCACCATCGAGCACCACACCGGCACCACCATCGAGATCGACGCCGCCGGCGCCGTCACCGTCCGCACCGAAGGCGGCGGGATCACCCTGACCAACGGGACCGTGAGCCTGTCCCTCGACGGCGCCTCGGTCCAGGTGACGTGATGCCCGAAGTCCTCACCACCGCCTCCGTCCTCACGTGCGCCCACGGCGCCACCGTCCTCACCACCGCCTCGCAGAGCGCGCTGACCATCGACGGAGCCCCCGCCCTGCTCGTCACCGACCTGCTCACCGCCACCGTCCCCGCCTGCCCCAACACCGACGTCAGCAAGGGCCAGACGCCCTGCGTGAAGATCACCGCCGTCAGCGTCGGCGCCAGCCGCCTCCTCAAGGTCAGCGGCACCCCCGTCGCCCTCGCCACCGCGAAGGGCACCACCCAGGCCACCCCCGTCCTCCCCTTCGCCTGGCAGGTCGAGGACCCGGGCCAGACCCTGCTCCGTACGGACTGAGGAGCCGCAAGCCCATGCCACCCCAAGCGCCGCTCGAACCCCTCGGTCACAGCCTCCTCCTCGACGACGGCGACCTCGTCGTCCGCGGCACCGGCCTCGCCGAGGTGCGCGGCCTCGCCAACCTCGTCCAGGCCCTCACGCTGCGCCTGCTCACCCCGTACGGCAGCGACCGCTGCGACCACCGCTACGGGCTCAGCGCAGGGCGGGCCTTCACCCACCCCGGCGGCACCCGCGTCCTCAAGGACCTGCTGCGCCTGGAGATCGTCCGCACCCTGGCCGCCGACCCACGGGTGCGGGAGGTCGCTGACGTCGCCTTCACCGAGGACCCCGCCGACCGGGTCCTGACCGTCCGGGTCCGCGTCGAGGCCCTCGACGGCCGGACCACCGCCCTGACCGCCGAAGTGGAGGTGTGAACCATGGCGTACGGCGTGACCCCCGACGGCTTCGTCCTCAAGGGTCTCGACGTGATCCTCGCCGAGAGCAAGGCCCGCACCCGGGCCGCGCTCGGCGCCGACGTCGACCTGTCTCCCACCAGCCCCCTCGGCAAGATCCTGGAAGTGGTCGCCCAGGAGGACGCCGAACTGTGGAAGCGGATGGAGGCCCTCTACTACGGGCAGTTCACCGCCACCGCCGACGGCGCCGCCCTCGAACTCCTCGGCGACGACGCGGGACTCGCCCGCCACGCCGCCTGCCGCGCCGGGACCGTCGCCCTCACCCTGACCGGTGGCGTCCCCGGCCGGACCTACGTGGTGCCCGAGGCGACCGTCCTGCTCGGCGACGGCGACCCCGCCCGGGCCTTCGCCACCACCGCCCCCGTCGAACTGACCGCCGCCGCCCCCGCCCGTACCGTACGCGTCCTCGCCGTCGACCCCGGGGAGGCCCCGGTCGCGGCCGGGACCGTCGACGACGTGCACCCGGTGCACCGGGCCCAGTACCTCGCCGACTGGCCGCCCGCCGCGCTCGTCGTCACCAACCCGGCGCCCTTCGACGAGCTGATCCCCGAGGACGACGACGCCTACCGCGCCCGGATCATCGCCCTCCCACGCGCCCTGTGGACCGTGGAGAGCGTCCGGCAGGCCGCCCTGGGCGTGCCCGACGTCATCGACGCCCGCGTCTCCGACCCGCTCGGCGGCATCGACGTCTCCCAGGCCTACTTCGGCGGCTTCGACTTCGGCGGCCGCACCTTCAGCGACGAACGCCGGGTCGGCGAACCGTACTTCGCCGAGGTCGCCGTCGCCCACCGCGGCCTGCGCCCCTGGCGCACCCTGCCCGCCCCGGGCTCCGTGACCGGCGTGTACGAGCTCGTCGAGGCGGCCGTGGACCGCGTCCGGCCGATCGGCGTCCACGTGGACATCGTCGAGGCCGACCACATCGACGTCGCCGTCCGCGCCGAGATCGTCCTCGCCGCCGGCTTCGACGGCCCCACCGTCATCGACCGCATCCGGGCACGCCTCACCGCCGACATCGGCCGTCTCCGGCTCGGCGACGACGTCCTCTACGCCCGCGTGATGTGCGCCGTCGCCGAACAGCCCGGCGTCGACGACGTCCGCCGGCTCCACCTCCGACGCTGCCCGCCCGCCTTCGGCCGCTTCGGCTTCGGCGGCGTCCCCTACCAGCTCGGCATCGTCGAGGCCGCCATCGGCGAGTCCCTCGCCATGGGGCCGACCGAGATGGCCGTCTTCGCCGCCGACGCCGCCCTCGGCAGCATCGAGGTGGTCGGCCGATGAGCGCCCCCGCCGTCCCGGTCGCGCCCGCCGCCCCGGCCGCCGTGCCCGACCCTCCGCGGCTCGCCGCCGCCGACATGGCCGCCCGGCTCACCGTGCCGTTCGCGCGCGGCGCCGACCGGCTGCGGCTCGTGGTGCGCGGCACGGCCGTCGCCCCGTACGACTTCCAGCTGCACACCGCGCAGTTCGGCGTCACGCCCCGGCCCCTGTACATCCTCCAGGCCCGCCAGGACGTCCCCGCCGGGACCACCGTCACCCTCGGCGTACGGGGCGGCCCGGCGCTGTCGCTGCCCGTGCCCGACGGGCTCACCGCCGGCACCTCCGTCCCCCTCCCCGACGGCACCGGCATCCTCACCGGCATCCAGTCCGCCCTCGCCGGACCCCAGGAGGACTGGTGGCAGCTCACCGCCCTCCTCGGCACCATGGGCCGGCTGCTGTGGGCCGTCGGCTGGGAACGCGACCACCTGCGTCGCCAGCTCTCCCGCACCGCCGCCCAGCGCACCGTCGCCCACGCCTTCGGCATCCACCTCGACCGCAACGGCGCGGGCCTCGGCGTCGTCCGCGCCCCCGGCGAGACCGACGACGCCTACCGGCGCCGCCTGACCGTCGCCCGCCGCTGGACCCTGCCCACCCCCGCCGGCCTCCTCGCCGCCCTCAACGACGCCGTCGGACCCGTCGACGGCGTCGCCGACCCCCTCGTCCTCGACGACACCGACGCCGAACTCCGCCGCGGCCTGCTGCCGCTGCGGGTCGCCCCCCTCGACCTGCCGCCCGGACAGAGCGTCGACCTGCTCGGCACCGTCGGCACCGACCTGCCCCGGCCCCCCGTCGAGGAGGTCTTCCATCCCGGCCTCCTGGTCGCCCTGTCCCCCTTCGCCGCCGAGTCCCGGCCCCTCCCCGGCACCCCCGACCCCCTCCTCGTCCAGCCCGTCGTCGCCGCGGCCATCGCCCGCCTCAACCTCTTCGCCTCGCGGTCCGTCGTGCACGCCGGATACGACCCGAGGGCCACCGACGCCCGCGCCACCGGACGCGCCGTCCTCCTCAGCCACGACACCATCCCCACCGAACGGATCGCCGCCCTCGCCCACTGGTCCGGATTCGACCTGGTCACCCACCGCACGGACGGACTCGCCTACGCCGAATGCGCCCCCGGCGAGCTCCTCGGCATGGAGACCGGGGACGGCACCCTCCCCGTCGACGGGACGACCACCCTCTCCGTACGGCCCCTCACCCCGCCGCCCGGCTCCCTCGTCCGCTGGTACGTGCTGCGCGGCGGCGCGGGCCGCGCCGAACTCGTCGGACCCACCGAAGGCAGCTCCGTCGTCCTCCGCGGCAAGGCCGCCGGCCGGGTCGTCGTGGTCGCCGAACTCCGCCTCGCCGACCTCACGGCCTCCGCCACCCGCGAGATCGTCGTCCGTCCCGTCACGCTCGCCGACACCACCGCGATCGGCGCCGACGGCACCCTCGACCCGGCCCCACCACCCACCATGCCGCCCGGCGAGGGCCTCCATCCCGCCTTCCTCGTACGCCACGACGACCCCGCCCACGCCGAGTACGGCACCGACGCGGAGACCCACCGGATGCGGCGCGAGGTCGCCGAACACCTCGACGCGCTGATCGCCCTCCTACCTCCGGCCACCACCGGCAAGCTGGCCGTCCGCAGGGACCTGAGCACGACGGCGAGCCCCCTCGCCAAGGAGGCACGCGAACTGCGCCTCAGCCACCCGGGCCTGCCCCCGGGAACGCTCGGCGCGCTCGCCCACCGGGCCGGCTTCAGCTACGTCCGCGTCGCCGGGGGAGTCGTGACGGTCTCCCAGGAACACCGGGACCCGGTCAGGGTCACCGCCCCCGGGATCTTCCGCGACGTCCTGCCGATCGGCACCACCGTGCCCCTGACCGTGACACCCTCGCCCGCCGAGATCGGCGCCGCCGGAGTCCTCGGCTGGTCCACCGGCGACGGCGCCGCGACCCTCCTGACCACCGCCCCCGGCGCGATGTCCGTCCGCGGCGAACACGGCGGCCCCGCCTGGGTGCAGGCCTCCTACCGGATGGGCGACAGAACCGGCGCCTACCAGTTCACGGTCCGGCTCCGCCCCGAACTCGCCGGCCACACC
Organism: Streptomyces sp. NBC_01268; assembly: GCF_036240795.1. Classification (NCBI taxonomy): domain Bacteria; kingdom Bacillati; phylum Actinomycetota; class Actinomycetes; order Kitasatosporales; family Streptomycetaceae; genus Streptomyces; species Streptomyces sp. NBC_01268. Next base: position 7,024,330 of record NZ_CP108454.1, read on the forward strand.
CTGCCGCCCGCCACCCGAACCCTGATCGTCCGACTCCTCGACGACCTGCGCCCCCTGGGCGTCGAGGTCGTCACCCGTCTCCTGCCCGGAGGGAACCCGTGACCGACATCGTCTTCAGCCCCACCTTCAAACACGTGGCGTGGGTCGACAACCGCGACCGCGTGGCCGCGAGCGGGCAGAACGGCTTCAACGTGCGCTTCGACGCGATCCAGAGGGACCTGGAGAACCTGTCGAAGGTGGTGGGGCAGGTCGACGTGGGGCTGAAGGCGGCGGGGCAGCGGCCGTTGGTCGAGCGGAAGCTGACGCTGGCGCCGGCCTTCGTCCCGGTGGAAGGTAGTCCGCCGTGGACCATCGACGGCCACGGCGTGGCGATCAGGCAGGACGGGAACCTCCTGCCCGTCCGAGGCATCATGAGCGTCACGCCGCCCGACGGCGTCGTCCTGCGCAAGCTGCGCGCCACGGGACAGAACAGCGCCACCAGCCCCTTGCAGGTCACTCTCCACCGCATTCCGCTCGCCGACTCCACCAACCTCGAAACGGTCGCCCAGGTGTCGTGCTCCGGCGGCCCCTTCGGCGATCCGGCGGAGGTGCCGGCCGACCGGAACCGGGTGGACATGGGCACGTACCGCTACTTCATCGAGGCGTACGTGGCGAACGCCCCCGCCGGAACCACGCTTGGCATCACGAGCATCCAGCTCTCCTACCTCGGAATCTGAACGGAGGCCCCATGACCGACCACCTCTACATCCGCATGTCCGACACCGACGACGGCGTACGGCCGTGGCCCGACAGCAACACACCCAAGTTCTGGGACAACGACGGCCTCTGGATCCGCACCTTCCCCGACCCGAACCACCCCCAGGACCACGTCGACGGCAACACGACCCGGGTGGGCCTGAAGACCCTCGTCATGGTGCGGGTCAAGAACAAGGGCCCGGAACTCATGCAGGACGTCCGGATCCAGGCGTACCTGTTCCCACCGGGGTTCGGCGCCATGACCCCCTCGGCCAAACAGGCGGTGTTCAACCTCGCGCCTCCGACGAACATCAATCCGGGGGCCGTCGTCGAGATCGAAGTGCCGCCGCAGTGGACGCCCCTTGATTCCGACTACCAGAAGACGAGCGGCGGGCACTTCTGCATCGCCGCCAACGTCTACACGAGCACGGACGGCAAGGAGGTCGGGGCGTTCGAGACTTTCGAACCCGTCAACAACGCGCACCACGCCCAGCGCAACCTCGTCCTGAACGACGCCCCGCACGGCCCCGGAACGTCGTCGAAGGTCCCCACGACGCAGTACCCGCCGCCGGTGAGCGACATGCTCTACCTCGTCACCGCCGAGCACGTGACGACGAAGCCCAGCCCGGGCCAGCTCGACATGCTCGTGCACCATCCCCGTGTCGTGTCGACCGAGGCCGGGCTCGCCAGGGGAGAGGTCGGCCTGAGCACCTCCAGCGGGACCGTGCCCATCACGGTCGGCACCGAGCCGCCTGTCTTCGGGCTGAGCTCGGACTTCATCCCCGGGCTCGACACCCGCTTCAGGTTCGCCCCCGACCGGCCCGACCGGATCGACACCGACCTCATCGTCGACCTGCCCAAGGACGCCCCCCTCGGCAGCCTCTACACCTTCGACATCGCCCTGTGGAGTGAACGGGGCGACATGGTCGGCTGCCCGCTGCGCGTGATGCTCCTGGTCACCGAGTAGCCCCGGCCCGACCGCGATGGAGATCCACGTCCACGTGCCGGTGAGGATCACCCTCACCGGCGAGCCCGGACCCGACGAGCTGGCCGCGCTCACCCGCCGGCTGACCGCGCTCGTCGCCCGGCGGCTCGCGCAGGCCGAGCGCGAGGTCGGGCGCGGGCACCGGACCCCGCCCTGGGCGACGGCGGACGGCACAGGGGCGCAGGAGCTCCACGAGCCGGAGCGGGACGTGGAGGACGGCTACGCGCTGCCCTCGTACGCCGGCGCCGGCCGCCGCACCAAGGTCCCCGTGCGCCGCCGGGAGCCCTGGACCGTCGTCCGCACCGTGCGGGCGCGGGTCGAGGTGGACCGGTTCCTCGGCCACGTGGGGGAGGTGCTGGGGCAGCCCTTCCCCCAGGCCGTGCTGTACCGCGGGCTGGCCGGGACCGTCCGCGACGTCGACGTCTGGCTGGTGCGCCTCGACACGGCGTACGTGCCCGAGGCGCTGGGGCAGGAGCTCATGGCCAGGAACGCCGCCGCGGAGAAGGGCGGGAAGAGCGATCAGGCCTGGGCGCTCTCCGCGTCCGAGACCCTGCTGGGGCGGCTCGCCGAGGCGGACGAGAGCGGGACCGTCGCCGCCCGCATCCCGCACGTGCCCCTGCGGCACGCCGTGTTCGCCGCGATGCGGCTGCCGCACGTCGACCTCACCGAGGTCGCCGTCCTCGGTCGCCCCAACTGGGTCGGGGTGACCGTGCGCGAGGCCGGGTTCTGCGTGGACCCGGACGTCTTCCAACGGGCCACCGGCGTCCCGTGGAGCCGGTACGCCGAGGAGTTCGGGAGCGAGCCGATCACCGTCGCGACCCAGCCCGCCGTGCTGCGCGCCGCCTCGAACGCGGTGCGCACCCCCGCCGGCATCGAACGCGAGCTCCTCCTGGCGCTGTTCGACCGGCACGCGTTCGACGGGCACCCGCACCTCCAACCGGCCTCCCGCCTCTTCGTCGCCGAGGGTGACGCGCTGCCCGGCGTGCCCGACTCCGTGCGGCAGGAGATCCTGTGGCCGGATGCGGAGGGCGAGCGGGTGCTCTACTGCCGGGCCCTGCTCGATGTCAGCGCCGAGACCCTCGGCGCCGCGGTCTTCCGGCCGCAGGCCCGGAAGCTGGCCGGCGGCCTCGTCCCGCTGATCGGGGACGACCGCTTCGGCGCCGCGCTCGACACGGTGCTCGCCGAGACCCTCTCGCAGGCGGGCGGCCGGTTCGGCGGCCTCTTCGCGTACGTGCTGGACAGCATCGAACGGCACGGGAAACTGGTCGAGTTCTTCGACGCGGCCGACGCCACCCGCCGGTTCGACCTGCGGCTGCGCCTGCTCCAGCAGTGCGAGACCACCCGGTACGCCCGTCACGGGCGGGTACGCGCCCTGCGCACCACCCTCGCCAAGGAGCGGGCGGTCACCACCGCCCACGCCTACACGGTCGGCGGCACGTTGCGGGGGGCCGTCCAGCTCGACCGGCGGGAGGACGGGACCGTGCTGGCCGGGCAGCTCCTGGGGGACGTCGACCTCCTCTACGAGAAGACCCGCACCGTCACGCGCCCGAAACCGGGCAGAGCGGAGGCACTGCTCGCCGCGCTCGACGTCGAGCGTGAGCGGATGATCGAGGACATCCTCGCCGGGCGAGACCAACACAGCTACGAGGAAGGGGAGTTCCTCTCCGTCGCGATGGAGCGGGCCGCACGGGCGGCACATATCACCGCCGACGACTTCGAGAAGGTCGACATCGAGTTCGGCATCAGGCTCGTGGAGGTGTACGCCACCCAGGAGCACGGACTGCCCTCCTACGACGTGGGGTTCGAGATCGTCTCGCGCGAGAAGGGTTCCGGTGCCGGGTGGGGACTCGCCGTCGGCCCCCTGCGGGAGACCGTCGGCGCGTTCGAGGCACGGCTCGTGGAGTGGCGACTCGGCCGCGCCGGAGAGGCCTACCGGATCGCGGGCTTCGCCGTGGTCGCCATCGGCGGACTCGCCCTCGCCTGGGAGGCGGGCGTCGTCGCCTCCCTCGTCCGGCTGGGCGGCGGGATCGGCCAGATCGGCTTCGGCATCACCGTCTCGGAGGCCGTCTACCTGTACAAGATCCTGCGCCGTCAGGAGGAGGCCACCGCCGGCGGGTTCCTCACCGCCGCCGTCGACGGCTACCTCGGCACCGTCGGCTACCGGATCGGCGGCGGGCTCGGCGGCTGGGCCGGCAGCCGGATCGGCAGCGCCCTGCTGCGCGCCCGGATCGCCGCCTGGATCACCGGCAAGCTGGGCGCCGGCGCGGTGGGCGGCGCCGCCGGGGCGGTCCTGGTGACCTTCGGGCACGACATCGTCGACGCACGCTCGTCGGGCATCGACGCCTATGTGGCCACCATGGAGTTCCCCGCGGTCCTCGGCATCGTCGCCGCCTTCACCGTCGAGCCGTTCCTGCACGCACTCCTGACCCGGACCGGGCCGACGGTGATCAAGGCCGCCCTGCTGACCCGCCTCCTCAGTGCCGAGGGCGTCACCGCCGAACAGTGGGCCGAGGCCATGGCCCTGACCCGGCGACGGATGCAGAGTGCCCTGGGGCAGAGCCTCCCGGAGGCGGAGGCGCAGGCCTGGGCGCGGGCGCTCGGCGCCCGTGCCGACGAGGCGGCGGAGGGGCTCGCCCACGCGCGCCCCACGGGGACCGAGTCCCGCGTCCCCGCGCGCATCACGTCGGCGCACGAGACCCCGGCGCCCGCGCCCGCGACGGAGGCCGCGCCGGTGTCGCAAGCCGCGCCCGTGACGGAGACCGCGCCGGTCTCGCAGGGCGCGCCTGTCACGGAGGCTGCGCCCGTCACGGAGGCCGCTCCCGTCACGGAGGCCGCTCCTGTCACGGAGGCCGCTCCCGTCACCGAAGAGGCGAGCCCCGCGGCTCAGGCCGTACGGCGGCGGACCCCGCCCGTCTCCACCTGGCCGAGCTGGGCACGCCTCAGGGAGGCCTCGCTCACCGACCGGGAAGCGGCCCACGACCGGCGGTGGTACGAGACGGCGAGCATCGACGAGCTGCGCGCCCGCGAGGCCCACGACCCCGTGGCCAAGCAGTTGCTCGACGCGGAGTGGGGCGGTGCCAAGCGCCCGTACCAGCCCGAACGCCCCACCGATCCCGCCGTACAGGCGCGGCTGCGCGAGGACCTGCGCGCTGCGCGCGTCGCCGTGGAGGCCGAGCGACGGCGGCAGGTGGCGGCAGGGCTGCGTAAGCGGTCCGAACGGGAGCGCGCCGGGTGGGTCAAGATCAAGACCCGGGCCGGAACGTACTGGCTGGAGCCGACCGACAAGGCGGCCGCCGGGTACGAGGGCACGATCGCCGTCGCCCGCTCCGACATCCCCGCCCTCGCCGGGGAGCTGTTCACGGGCGGATCGCCGCGCGCCCTCGGCTCGTACGACGCCACCCATGACATCCGGCCGGCGGACAACGTCGTCGTGCCGCAGGCCCACGGGCACGCCGAGCAGGACGTCGGCCAGCAGATCGACGCGCGCCTCGCCCGCCTCACCGAGGCCGAACGGGCCGCCGCGCGCGGGCACACCGTGTACGTCCGGGTCGACCAGGAGGTCTGCACCGTCTGCGCCTCCGGACTCGGCGGCGGGCCGCGCGGCGGGGTGCTCGCCCGGCTCAGCGCCCGGCACCCCGACATCGTCTTCGAGATCACCGCCGACGACGTCAGCACGGTCTACCGGATCATCGCCGGAAAGAGGGTGAAGTGAACACCGGCCGCCGCGAACGCCGTTTCCACCCGCCCGACGTGCCCGCCCGGCCCGAAGGGATCTCCCCGGAGACCGCACGGCTCCTGGAGAGCGCCGTCCGGCAGGCCCTGTCGGACGCGGTACGGACGCTCGGCGACGGCACGTCCGGCGCGACGCCGACGTCGGCAGCCGCACCCGACGGGGCCCGCGACGCGGCGGCGCCGCCCCGGCCGCCCGGCGAGGGCACCTCCGGCGACGGCTACGAGGTGCCCAGCTACGCCGACGCCGGCCGCCCGGTGACCGTGCCGCTGCGCGACGGCCCGGGGGTGCCGGCCACCGGGCCCGTCGGCCGCCCGGCGGGCGGCCTCGGTCCCGCCGAGGTCACCGGAAGCGGTACGCGCGACCTCGGCGGCGGCGCACGCCCCTGGGACGCGCCCGCACCGCCTGCCCGCCCGGGGGAGTGGGCGCCGGAGCGGCTCGCCACCCTGCGGACCCGGATGGGGGACGGCTTCGAGCACGCGCCGCTCGGCAGGATCTCCCTCGACGACCTCACGGTCGGCTCCACCGAGGTCGCGCTGGTGCCCGCGCTCGGCGACACCGGCCCGGGGCGGACCGTGGCCGACCGGCTCGGCCCCGGGGCCTTCTACCTCGACCCGGTCGCCCGCGAACGCCTCGGCCCGGCGGCGACGCCGGTGCCCGGCGCGGGGTACGCCGTGCACCGGGTCACCGCGGACGGGCACCGCCACGACACCGGGCTCCGCGTCGTCACCCAGGACACCGGTACGGTCCCGTCCGGCATCCTCGCGTGCACCGGAGACCTCGGTCCCGTCCGCGAGCACACGGGCGCGGTCAGGCCGCGCGTCCCCGAAGGCGCCGACGGGGCAGGCCTGTTCAGCGGTGTCCTGTGGGGCGCGGACGAGCACCTGGACCAGGTCGTCGAGTGCGTCCGCGTGCTGGCGGAGGCGGTGCGCCCCGAAGGGCCCGGACGGGACCGGCACTGGTTCTGGGACGCGACCGCCGACTGCGTCGAGCATCCGCTGGTGGTCGCCTCCCGGGGCCCGAGGGAGCTGCGCGAGCTCTACGTGGACAAGCTGGATCAGGGCGAGTTCTTCCTCGCGGGGCGCGTCCTGTGCCAGCTGGTCCTCATGCTGCTCAGCCTTCCCGGACGGCTCGCCGACCCCGGCCCGCTCACCCTGAGGCGCGTCGGCCCGGCGGACCTCGGCGCCCTCGGACTGCGGGCCGCGGACGTGATCCGCTTCCTGTTCGCCGGGCCGCACGCCGTGCTCACCGCCGAGGGCGCCCTGCTCGGCCTGGGCGGCGGCGCCGACGTCCTCGTGGCCGGGCCCTGGGACAAGGGCACCTCCGCGCTGTGCCGGAGCGGGCTCGCCACGGCACTGGAGGAGGGCGACCTGCCGCTCGTCCCCGGCGAGACCGAGGAGCTGGCGCGGGCCCTCGGACTGCCCCCCGGACCCGGCCCGCACGAGGACCGCGTCCGGCGGGAGACGGCGCGCAGGCTCAGGGAGCGACACGAGCGGCACGATCCTCCGGGGCCCGACGCCCCGCCCGTCACACCCAGTTGACCTTCGCCTGCGCCAGCAGCGGATCGTCCACCATCTCCCACAGCGGCACGGCCACGTTGCCGATCCGGTAGCGCCCGCCGAAGTGGAGGCCGAGGACCCGGTGGTCGGTGAGGTCGAAGACCGGGGAGCCGCTGTTGCCGCCGAGCGTCGAGCAGTCGTGCTTCATCACCCGGCCGCCGGGCGTGAACTCCGTGGTCATGCCCGGCTGGAGCCGCTTCACGTTGTAGATGTCCATGAAGATCCGGCGCATCGACTCCGGCTCGTTGCGGCGCCCGTCCCACGCCGGGTAGCCGACGACGTACACCGGCCGGCCCGGCACGCTCGCCGGGGCGTCCGCCGCGACCGCCAGCGGGGTCGGCAGCTGCTCGCCGTCGGGCGGGGCGATCCGCAGCAGCGCCATGTCGACCTCGGGGTGGATGCCGATCACCTCGGTGATCTCGTACGGGAGGGAGGCCGGGGTCGGCACCGGTCCCGGGGCCTGGGCGGCGGGCAGTTCCTCGCCCGGGTCGATCCGGGCGGACATGCCCTGCTGGAAGGTCCAGCCGGCTCCCTCGGCGCGGCTGAACTCGGCGGCCACGTGCCGGTTGGTCATCACCGCGTCGGGCCCCACCTGGAACGCCGTGCCGATCCACGCGAGGCTCGGGTGTCCGGTGACCTCGACCCGGCCGACCCGGGCGATCGACTCGTGGATCGCCGGCCGGCTCGCGTCGAGGACCGCCCAGTCGCCCGGCTGGGAGGGGAAGTCCTGTCCCTGCACCAGGATCGCGGGCCGGCCCTCCAGGAGGACGATCGCCTCCACGCCGAAGTACTCGTCGTCGTCGATCTCGTCGGCCCGGCCGTCGGCCAGCTTCTCCAGGCCGGAGACGCCCGCCTCCAGGACCCGGGACCGTTCCTCCTGCGCGAACTTGGCGATCTGGGCCGCGGAGGCCACGCCGGGCGGCAGTTCCGCCGCCGACTCCTCGTACTCGATCTCCGCCTCCAGGCCCGCCCGGACCCGGGCGGCCACCTCGCGCAGATCGCCGAAGACCCGTTCGGGTCCGGTCGCGACCGGTGACCCGCCGTGCGAGCCGCCGCGTGATCCGTAGCCCATCTCCCGTCACCTCCGTCTGCCCCGCCCGCGTGTGTCACGACTGGCCGAAGAGGGCGGCCTGGGCCGCCATGATCTCCTCGTACAGCTCCGGCCGGTGCTCCCGCAGGTGGGCGAGGACCTGGCTCATCTGGGTGCCGACGTTCACGAACGCCGTCGCCCTGCCCTGGAAGTCGACCTCCTCGATCCGTTTGGTGCCCCGGTGCAGCGCGACCACCGTCCAGCCGTCGTCGAGGACGGGCGAGCCGGACGAGCCGCCGCGGGTGTCGGTGAAGTAGACGACGTCCTTCTCGTCCGCCTGGTAGACCAGGTTGTTGCGCAGCGCCACCCGCTTCGGCCGGCCGCCCGGGTGCTGGATGATGTTGACCGCGACCGGCTCGCTCGCGGCGGGGGCCAGCGGCACGGTCGCCACCCGCAGGACCGGGCGCTGCGGCTGCTCCGCCGACAGCCGCATGATCGCGTAGTCCAGGGCCTCGTCCCAGGCGACCAGCGCGCCCGCGGTCGCCTCCTCGGTCTCCGTCTCGTCCGAGCCGTAGTCGAAGCGCGAGCGCGAGTTGCGGACCTGGAGCTGGAGGTCGTCGTCGGTGACCCGGGCCCGGGGGGTGCCGGGCGTGCGGGTACGGGCAATGACCACGTGGTGGTTGGTGACGAGCAGGCCGGGCGCGATGAGCCAGCCGGTGCCGGCGTGCGGGTACGCGGGCTGGAGCGGCGCCCCCGACTCGTACGGCGGGACGCTGATCCGGGCGACGGCGGCACCGGCCTGGAAGCCGCCCTGGAGGAACTCGAAGGGGACCGTGTCGTCGCGGAAGACGATCTCCTCCTTGGCCTCGCCGGGCAGGAAGTCCGCCGACAGCTCGGGTTCGCCGGCCGCGTCGCGGGCCACGTCGTCGAGGGCGCGCTGGAAGACGGCGACCGGTCCCGGCTGGGTGGTCAGGGTGAGGGCGTTGCGCAGCCAGACCTCCAGCGGGACCGTGCCGTCGATCAGCCGCTCCACCCTGTTCACGATCCGCAGGTCGGAGCGGATCTGCTCGAACGGTGTCTTCCGGAGCGGCAGCCCGGCCCGGAAGTGCCGGGTGGTGCCGGCGAACAGCCGGGGCCGCAGTTCGGCGTCGGCGAGCCCGGCCTCGACGGCCGCGCTCTGCACCCGCAGCAGCTCGTCGTCGGTCAGGTACGGCACCGTCCGCCAGGCCGCCTGGGCGGAGTCGGGCGGCGGGGCGAGGCCGGCCTGGCCGCCCGACCCCGGACCGAAGCCGTGCCCGTGGCCCGGGGCGGGCACCGGGGTGCCGGCGTCCATCGCGGCGGCCACGCCGAGCAGCAGGTCGCCGCTGTGGTCGCGCAGGGCCAGCGCCCGCCGCGCGACGCTGTCCAGGGTGCCGTGCCGCAGGGCTTCCCTCAGGGCCTCCTCGACCTGGGCGTACGGCAGGGCGTGGACGGCCGAGGAGGAGCCCGGTACGGCGTGCACGGCGCTGACCTGCTTGGCGCGTGACGGGTCCGTGTCCGGGAGGTCCGGCCGGTCGTCCGCCCCGGCTCCGGCTGCGGCCGACTCCAGGATGCGGGTGAGGGGTTCGCGCAGCTGCGGTTCGTCGGCCATCGCGGTGTCCATCCAGCGGGCCAGCGCCGCCAGCACCGCCTCGTCGTCGCCGGGCAGCCCGACCAGCCGCAGGGTGTGCTCCAGGACGTGCGGGTCGACGCGCCCGGCGGAGGCGGCGGCGGCCCGGGCCAGGGCGGGCTGCTGGGCGAGCGCCTCGTCAGGGATCCCGCGCAGCGTGCGGGCGAGGCGCCGGTCGGTCTCGTCGGAGTCCTCGTCGGCGACGGCGGCGAGCCGGGAGCGGGCGACGAGGACGCCCATCGACTCGTACGGCAGCCCGAGGCCGGCCGCGAGGGACTCGGCCTCCTGGAGGGACCGGTCGGCGTCCACGAAGTCGCCCGCGTCCTGGGCGAGCCGGGCGGACAGCTGGAGCAGTTCGAGCCGGCTCTCCGCGCAGCCGGCCTCCTCCGCCCGGTCCACGGCCCGGTCGGCGGTGTCGCGGGCGTCCGCCGAGCGGCCCGAGCGGGCCAGGGTCTCGACGAGGAGGGCGTGCAGCCTGCTGCACGGGGTCCACGGCAGCCGCTCGGCGAGCCGTTCGGCGGCGGCCTCCACGTACCCCTGGGTGAGCAGGTCCTCGACCTCGCGGGCGGCGATCCGCTCCCAGTCCTCCTGGTCGGCCTCTGCCATGATCTGGTCGGGGACGTGGCCGCCGATCCGGGCCAGCAGGAAGGCCGCCGAGCGGGGGGACATGTCGTGGTCCGCGTCCACCAGGTAGCTCTCGACGCCCGGCTCCCACCGCAGCTCGACCGTGCGCGGGTTCTCGCCGAGCCGCAGCCGGTGGTAGATCTCCTCGGCGCGCGCCGACGGCCCTTCGCGGGCGGCGTAGTAGGCGACGGCCCGGGTGTCGACGGCCCGCATCAGGTCGGTGCGGGCGCTGTCGGAGAGCCGCAGCACGATCGTGCGCAGGTCGGCGCGGTGCCGGATGGCCTGCGGTCCGGCCGACTCCATGAGGTCCAGCCGGGAGACCAGCTTGCCGAAGAGCAGGCCCGCTTCGGAGGCCGAGGTGACGGTGAGCCCGGCCGGCACGGCGAGGACCTCGCGGACCAGTTCGGGGGTGATGACGCGCAGCGCGAGGCCGGCCTGCACCAGGGACCGGACCGTGTCGTCGGAGATGTGCTTGAGGATCCGGTCGTACAGGGTGCCCTGGATGAGCATCTGGTCGACCTTGTAGTGGAAGTACCGGCGCCGCGACGGCAGGGTGGTGAGCAGCTCGCCCAGGGTCTCGGACTCCTCGCCGAGGAGGACGGCCGTGCGGGCGGCCAGCTTCAGGCTGAGCGGATGGCCGCCGACCCGGTCGTACAGGTTCCCGGCGACGTCCTCGTCGTCGACGCCCGAGGACATGAGCAGCTCCACGGCGGCCGGTTCGTCGAGTTCGCCGAGGGCCATGGTGCGCGGGGTCATCACCTTGGCGGGGTGGTCGATGGGGGCCCGCCCGGCGACCACGTAGCGCAGCCGGGGATAGGCGGCGCGCAGCGCGGTCCAGACGGCCCACATCCGGGACATCACGGGGGAGCCGCGGTACTGGGCCTGCTCGAAGGAGTCGAGCGCGATCAGCAGCGGCGGGTCCATCCCGCCGGCCGGGGTGGCGGCGGCACGGGCGACGAGCTCGGCGAGCTCACGGGCGAGCTCCTGCTCGTGGGCGGAGGCGCGGGCGTGGAAGCCGGCCGAGTAGTCGCGGCCGAGGGTGGCCCGGGTCGCGGAGAGCTGGTACAGCTCGTCGAGCTGGTTGCGTTCGCCGCGCTGGGCGGCGGCGGTCTCGCCGCACCGGTCGGCGAGCGCGTCGAACGCCTCCCGGTGGGCGGGGTACTGGATGCCGAGCTGCCGGGCGGCCTCGGCGATCATCGTGGCGGGTTCCTGGATGGAGAGCGTGGGGCGCTCGAAGTCGATGTAGGCGAAGGGGAACCCTTCGGGCGCGGACTCGGCCAGGCTGTCCAGGAGGAACTTGGCGAGCAGGGTGCTCTTGCCGATGCCGCCGATGCCGTGGATGAGCACGGGGGGTTCGGCGGGCTCGGCGGGCAGCGCGAGATAGGAGCGCAGCGCGTCGAGTTCGCGGATCCGGCCGTGGAAGGTGCCCTCGACCAGAAGCCGCATCGGCTGGAGCAGCCGGGCCCGTTCGAGCCGCCGCTGGACGTCCTCGGCGTCCGGCAGCAGTCCTTCGGTGCCGGGCACGTGGCGCAGCCACAGCACGGCCTGCAGGAGGTCGGACAGCTCCTCGACGCTCGGCTCGGAGCCGGTCGGCAGGGCGCCCCACAGCAGGGCGGCCGCGGTGCGTTCGACGCGCGGGCCCTCGGAGAGCGCGTCGAAGTCGGCGGCGCCCAGGGCGGCCTTCGCCGCCGCGGGCCCGCTGAACCCCTTCAGCGTCGCCTCCCGCACCTCCGGGGTGAGCACCCAGCGCAGGGCGTGCTGGGAGGCGGCGAGCGCCGTGCAGTCGTCGACGAGCTCGGCGACGGCCCGGCCGGTGGCCCGCTCCTCGCCGGGCAGCCGCAGGCGCGCGGGGTCGAAGTCGTCGAGCAGGCAGGCCGCCTCGCGGTAGGCGCGGCGCAGTTCGGACACGGCGGGGGTCGCCGGTGCGGCGGGGGTGCGCAGGGCCCTGCGGAGCGGGCCCGTGACGTCATGGCCGGGGGCCAGCGCGAGATAGGTCCGCACGGTCTCCTCGACCGCCGTGCAGACCCGGCGCATGTAGCTGTCGGCCGGGTCGGCGGCCCCGACGGCCCGCAGCACCTCGGCGACGGTGGTCTCCACGAGCCCCGGCAGCAGCTCCTCCTCCGGCGGGGTCGGCGACTCCCGGAAGAACTGCCCGAAGAACGCCCGCAGATCGTCCGCGTCGGCCGCCCGCGAGGTGTCGCGGACCTCGTTCTTGCGGATGTCGTACGGGAGTTGGCGCATCGCGCTGGAGTAGCCGAGCAGGACGAGCCGGGGCACGGTCTGGGAGCGGACCGGGGTGTGCTCGTAGATCGCGAGGGCCAGTTTGCCGATGCAGTCCCAGACGTCGGAGTTCGGGTCGAGCGTGTCGCACTCGTCGAGGACCAGCCAGTAGCGCTCCTCGGCGGCGGTGGCGCGGCTGACGAGCCGGTGCACGGCGTCGTCGATCGAGGGCAGTGGATCGTTCAACTGTGTGGGGTTCAACGGAACTCCGTCGAGGCCGGGCTCCGTCACGAACTCGTCGAGCCGCCCCACCAGCCGCGCCGCCGTCGTGGTCCGCGACAGCGTCACCCGCACCGGACGGAACCCGCAGTGCTGCCCCAGATGGCGGATCAGCTGGTACGTGTACGAGCGCCCGGTGTCCGGCTCGCCGTCCACCACCAGGACCGTCTGCTCGGGATCGGCGACGAAACGGCGCAGCTTCTCGCGCAGCTCGGCCCGGTCGATGAAGACCGCCGTGCCGTCCCGCAGCACCACCGTCGAGAACGGGTCGCGCTCGGAGTGCGCGACCTCCTCGTCCTCGCGCAGCCGGCCCAGCAGCGACCGCAGCTCGGTGCCCCGCCCGGCCGCGTCCTTGGCGTCGAGGCGGTCGAGCGTGTCGAGCCGGGCCAGCGTGGCGAGCAGCCTCCGCTGGTGCCCGATGTCCTTGCGCGCGGCCCCCACGATCCGGCGCGCGTTCTCGTCCCGGTCCGGAGTGAGCGGCAGGTCCGCCACGAAGATCCTGCTCAGGGCGGAGCGCAGCAGCCCTCTGCGGGGGTCGGGGTTGTCGAGAAGGTGGTCCCGCACCCAGCTGGTGACGAGGCCCCACTCCGTCTCGGTGAGAGGCATGGCTCACCTGCCCGCCGTCCTTGCGCCGAATGAGGACGGACTTCCCTGCCATCCTCTCCCCGGGCCCGCAGCGCCGCAATCGCTGCCGGACCCGGGGCGCGCGAGGCGTACTCAGCCCTGCATCGCGATGTCCTCGAAGCTCTCCAGCCGGCGCCAGCGCTCCTCCGGCGCCCGCGTCGGAGGCATCAGGTCCACGTCCGGCAGCGGCCCGAACTCCAGCTCCGTGATCTCCGCGACGTCCGAGACCGGGACCTGGTACGTGCGGTACGGGCCCAGCGGCGGCGGCGCGCCCGCCGTCGCCCCGGCCAGCGCCCGCTCGGCGTCCTTGCTGAGGTCGGGGCTCTGGTCGAGGACGTACGCGGTGGAGGCGAGCGCCCCGTCCTGCATGAAGGCGACCACCTTCCAGAAGCGCAGCGGCACCTGGATGCCCCGGTAGGGCGGGTCGGCGTCCTGCAGCACCGGCCCGGTGAGCACCACCAGCTTCCGGTCGTACTCGGCGGCGTGCTCCAGGAGGTAGTTCTCCAGGCCCTGCCACAGCTGTTTGCCCTGGTTGAACACGTCGGCCTGCGGGGCCGCGTTGGTGTAGTGGAAGGTGTCGGCGTTCGCCGCGTCCGCCACGCCCGCGGCGCCCCACACCGGATCGAGGCGCCGGACCAGGTGCCCGCGGTCCAGGCTGTTGTTGCGGTAGACGTCGTTGCCGGCCTGCTGGTCCTGCGGCACCCGCGGGTCGAAGTTCCAGACGTCCTCGCGGGGCACGTCCTCCAGGAGCTGGGCGCCCTCGATGCAGACGCCGGTCGACGCGGCGAGCCGCCGGTCGGGCCGGAAGACGACGGTGAAGTGCGTGTACGGCAGGAGCACGGTCCGCACGGACTCGCGCACCGGCAGGGGCAGGGGCACCACGGGGCCGAGGAAGGCCTCGTCGTACCCGGCGCGGTCGGAGAACTGGTCGTGCCGGGAATCGCTCGGGTTCATACGATGTAAGTACCGCGCGGGGGAGGGCTGCCCACGGCACCGGACCCGTAGGCCACTCGAACAGACGCCCCCCGGTGCCCCCTCACCCCGGCCAAGGAGGCACCACCATGCCCACCGGCCTTTCACTGCACGTCGGACTGAACAGTGTCGATCCCGACCGCTACGACGGCTGGGACGGCACCCTCGTGGCCTGTGAGAACGACGCCCGCGACATGGCGAGGATCGCCGGTGCCGTGGGCTTCACGCCCACCGTCCTGCTCACCGAGGAAGGAACCGTCGACGGGATCACCGCCGCACTGCGCGACGCGGCGGGCAAGCTGTCGGGCGGGGACATCCTGCTCTTCAGCTACTCCGGCCACGGCGGCCAGGTCCCGGACGTGACCGGCGGGGACCACGAACCCGACCGGCGCGACGAGACCCTGGTCTTCTACGACCGCCAGTTCCTCGACGACGAGGTCCACCAGGAGTTCCTGCGCTTCGACGACGGTGTACGCATCGTCACCTTCTTCGACTGCTGCCACAGCGGCAGCAGCATCGAGTTGCCGGGCACGGCGGAGGTCAGAGGGCGCTATGTGCCCGAGCCCCGGCAGATCGCGCTCTACGACCGCGACCGGGACTTCTACGACGACCTCCAGCGCTCGCTCGCCAAGGCGGCGGCCGCCGACGGCGACGGACAGGGACCCCCCGTGATCCTCGTCTCCGCCTGCCAGGACAACCAGGTCGCCGCCGACGGAGCCGTCAACGGCGCCTTCACCGAGGCGCTCCTCGAGGTCTGGCGCGACGGCGCCTTCCACGGCGACTACCGCACCTTCCACAAGGCGATCCAGGCCAAGCTGCCGCCCACCCAGAGCCCCAACCTCTACACGACCGGCTCACCTACGGAGGCCTTCCTCGGTCAGAGACCCCTCACGGTCTGACATCCCTCCCCGACGACGGTCCGGACGGCCCGACGCTCCACAGGCTGCCTCCCCGGACCGCCGTCCCGTCCCGGCCGGACCGCGCCCCCGGCCACGGCTCCACGCGGCCGCGGTCACGGCGCCGGCGGCCCCGGGCACTGCTCGGCGCTGCCCCGGCCACGGTCTGGGCCCGCGGTCCGGGCGCTGCCCGTTTCACGGCCTGAGCGCGGTCGCCAGCTGGGCGCGCGAGCGTACGTCCAGCTTCTGGTAGATGCGCGTCAGCCGTGCCTCGACCGTCTTCACGCTCAGGTACAGCTTCGCCGCCGCCTCCTGGTTGCTGGCCCCCTGCCCGACCAGCCGGGCCAGACGCAGCTCCGCCTCGGTCAACGCGGACAGCGCGGGCAGCGCCTCCTCGCCCACCGGACCCTCACCCGCCGGCCCGGCCGGCGTCTCGCTCGTCAGCACGAGCCAGGGCGCCGCCCCCGCCCGCTCGAACACCCCGGCCGCCGTCTGCAGCGCGGCCTGCGCCGCCGACCTGCGCCGGCGCCTGCGCTCGACCCGGGCCAGCGCCACCAGCGCCCGGCCCCGCTCCAGCGGCAGCCCCGCCCGCGCGAAGCGCTCCGCCGTGCGGGTGAGCAGCTCCGCCGCCTCGTCGGTGCGGCCCTCCGCCGCCAGGCACAGCGCGTACGCCCGGTCGCAGCCGAGCAGCACCGAGGTCCGCCCGAGCCGCTCGGCCACGGGCCGTACCTCCGCGAGGACCGCGACGGCCTCCTCGACGGCGTCGTGCGCGAGCAGCGCCTCCGCGAGCTCCTCGTGCCAGCGCAGCATCGACGGGTCGACCGTGGACTGCGCGCGCTCGTTGGCCTCGACCCGGCGCAGCGTCTCCAGGGCGGCGGCGACGTCCCCGTTCACCAGCTGGACCCGGCCCAGCGCGTACAGGCTGCGGGAGAGGAAGACCCGGTCGCCCTCCTCCTCGGAGGCCTGGACGCTGCGCCGGGCGTAGCTCGCCGCCCGGCCGAAGCTGCCGCCCGCGGTCTCCGCGAGCGCGAGGGCGTACCACGCGGGCCCCGGCGACAGTCCGGCCTCCAGGGTGAGCCCGAGCGACTGGCCCGCGTGCGCCAGGGCCGCCGAACAGGGGCCCAGCCGGGACTCGATCTCCGCGAGGGTGCTCAGCAGCTCGATGGCGTCCTCGACGGAGCCGCGCCGCTGCACCAGCGGGAGCAGCGCGTTCAACTGGTCGCGGGCGTCCACGAGACGTCCGTCGAACAGGGCGTGACGGATCGTCAGGATCTGTGCCGCGTTACGGATCCCGGACGGACGCTCGGCCGTCTCCAGGGCCCGGGCCTGTGCGAGCACCGCGTCCGCGTCCGAGGAGCCGAGCGCCCGCTCCATCCGCGCCTGCACGGTCAGGGCCTGCGCCGCCGTGCGCGGATCGCCCATCGAGGCGGCGAGCGCGGCCGACTCCACCGCGGCCGCCCGCGAGCGCAGCGGATCGCCGTCCGCCAGCACGTACTTGACGGCCAGCCGGAGCTGCACCGCCGCCCGCAGCGCGGTGTCGCCCTCGGAGTCCTCCATGGCGTGGACGTACATCTCGTCGAGCCCCGTCAGGCCCTGCCCGGCGGTGTCCAGGACGGCGAGCCGGGCCCGCACCCGGTCGGCGGGCACCGCGTCCCGGGCCAGCAGGTCGGTCGCGGCCCGCATGGCCAGATCGGCGCGGGCCGCGCGGGCGGCCTCCTCGGCGGCGTCGACGAGCCGGGCGATCCGCCGCGGACCGTACTGCCCGGGGGTCGACTCGGCGGCGAGCAGGGCGAGTTCGGCGGCCAGCGCGCGGTTGCCGCGGCCCCGGGCCAGGTCGGCCGCCGCGCCGACCTCCGCGGCCAGCTCCTCGTCCGGTGCGTCGGTGGCGAGGGCCCGGTGGCGTACCGCCTCGACGGGATCGTCGACGACCTTCGCCAACGCCGCGTGCCCCGCACTGCGTTCGGCCCAGCAGGCGTCGTGCACCAGGGTGGACGGCAGCAGCCCGGCGGTGAACGCGACCGTGCCGTCCTCGGCGAGCGACACCAGGCCGGCCCGTTCGGCCGCCGCGAGGTCCGCCTCCGCGTTGGGGCGCCCGGCCCGGCGGACCAGCGCCGCCGAGGGGCGCAGCGCGAGCGCCGCCAGGAGCAGGGTCTCGCGCACGTCCGGCGGCGCGGTGCCGAGGAGTTGCCGGGCCAGGTCGCGGGCCCGGCCGGACAGGGTCAGCGCCTCGGCGTGGTGCACCGGCGTGCGGGCGTCGGCGAGGGAACGGCCCACGGCCAGCGCGAGGCGCGGGTTGCCGCCGCTCGCCTTGTGGATGCGCCCGGCCATCCGGGAAGGCAGCCGGTGGTGGATGAGGAGTTCGGCGATCTCGTCGGCGTGCAGCGGCGGCACGAGCAGCACGTCCGCCTCGGACGGCACCCACAGGTGCGTGTCGTGCGCGTCCTGCGTGCCGTACGCCTCGTACGCCTCCGGCGTCTCCACGGAGACCACCCGCAGCGTGGGCGGGGCCAGGTGCAGGGCGAAGCGGAGCAGGTCGGCGCTGTCGGGGTCGATGTGCTGCACGCCGTCGACGACGAGCAGCGCGGGGCCGCGCGCGGTGATCGCCCGCAGGATCCGGGCGATCCCGAGGCGCAGCGCGATCGGGTCCCAGCCGCCCTCGTGCAGCGGGGCCTCGCGGCAGAGCATGGCCACCGCGGTCCGCTGCGGGCCCGGCAGCGCGTCGAAGACCCCGGAGGCGGAGACGCCGAGCGGACCGTGCGCGGCTGCCGGGGGACCGGACGGCGCGGTGTCGTACGCGGGGGTGGAGTCGTACGCGGCGGTGGATCCGTACGCGGGGGCGGCGCCGTCGGGGGCCGGGGACCGCGGCTCGGGGAACGCGAGGTCCTCGTCCGCGGCGGGCACGCCCCTGGGCGTGCCGTGTGCGGCCCCGGGCGTGCCGTACCCGGCGCCCGGCGGCGTGCCCGTGGGCGCGTCCGGTACGGCCGGGGCGGCGGGCCAGGTGACGGTGGCCGCGACCGAGGCCAGCAGCGCGGCAGCGGTCGCGCCCGGTATGTCCCGGTCGGAGGGGAGCGTGGCCAGCCACAGCACGGTCTCGCCGCGCGCCTCGGCACGCGCCGCCGCGGCCAGCGCGACCTCGGTCTTGCCGACCCCGGCCGGCCCGGTGAGCAGTGCACGGCCCCGCGACTGCAGCACGCGTTCGAGGCGGGCGAGGAGTTCCTCCCGGCCCACGGGCGCTGGGGGCGCTGTCGTCATGCTTCCACCACCCTCCGGCCCTCGGGGCCCGGCCCATGAGCCCCGTTGCGCAGAGAATACGGAGCCTGTCGCCCCAGTCCAGGCCCTGTGTCCGGCATACGGACAGCGGGTGCCGGTCGACGGTCCGTCACCGGCACCAGGAAGCGCCCGTGGTGTAGACCACGAGCGCTTCGCTGACCAGCGGTGATGCTGATGTGGGGGGTGGTTCTGACGAGAAGCCGACCGAATCAGAAGGTCAGGCTCCACGAGTCGATGTAGCCGGTGTCACCCGAGGCCACATCCCGGACCTGCAGCTTCCAGGTGCCGTTGGCGACCTCGCTGGACGCGTCGACCGTGTAGGTCGCGAGCACGTTGTCCGCGCTGTCGGACGAGGAGGACGCCTTCAGGTTGCGCACGGTGCCGTCGGGGGCGACCAGGTCGACGACCAGGTCCCCGCGCCAGGTGTGCTTGATGTCCACGTCGACCTTGAGGGCGGCCGGCGCGTTGCCGGTGCGGCCGGTGACGGCGATCGAGGAGGACACGGTGGTGTTGTCCGCGATGGTGACGTCGGTCGCGTTGGTGAAGACGGTGCCGGCGGGCGGCGTGGTGGTGACCGCGTCGACCGTCTTGGCGGCGTCGGCGATGCCGGTGCCGCAGCCGCCGGTGCAGGTGCCGGGCAGCGGGCGGGCGTTGGTCTTGATCGCGGACTCGATGTCGGCCGGGGTCAGGGTCGACTTGGCCGACTTCAGGAGCGCGGCGAGACCGGCGATGTGCGGGGCCGCCATCGAGGTGCCCTGGTAGGGCTTGTAGGTCTCGGTCGACTGGACGGTGGCGCCGGAGTTCAGCGTGGAGTAGATGCCGTTCTCGGGCGTGGTGACGGTGCCGGGGGTGTCGGTCGCGCGACGGGTCTCGCCGCCCGGGGCCGCCACGTCCACGATGGTGCCGAAGTTGGAGTAGAAGGACCGGTTGCCCTCGCGGCTGGTCGCCGCCACCGTGATGACGTTCGAGCAGTTCGCCGGGGTGAAGCCGGACGCGTTGGCGTTGCTGTTGCCCGCGGCCACGACGACGGTGGTGCCGCGCGAGACGGCGCCGTTGATCGCGTTCTGGTAGACGCTCGGGCAGGTGGCGCTGGCGCCGCCCAGGCTCATGTTGATGACCTTGGCCGGGGTCGGGTTGGCCGGGATGCCCGCGACCGTGCCGCCGGAGGCCCAGGTGATCGCGTCGGCGATGTCGGAGGACGAGCCGCCGCACTTGCCGAGCACGCGCACGGGCTGGATCTTCGCGTTGTACGCGATGCCCGCGATGCCCTTGGTGTTGTTGGTGACCGCGGCGATGGTGCCCGCCACGTGGGTGCCGTGCCAGGAGGAGTTGGAGGCCTTGGAGCCGGTGCCGCACTCGCCGTCCGTGGCGTTCCAGTCGCCCTCGTCCTTCGAGTCCGCGTCACGGCCGTTGCCGTCGCGGGCGTCGGCGGAGGTGGAGATGAAGTCGTAACCGGGGACGACGTTGGCGGCCACGTCCGAGTGGGCGGCGTAGCCGGTGTCGATGACGGCGACGGTGACGCCCGAACCGGTCGTCTTGTTCCAGGCGGTGGGGACGTTCATGCCACCGGTGGGCTCGAAGAGGTCCCACTGCTTGGCGTAGTCGGTGTCGTCCGGGGTGACCGCCATGGCGTACGCGCGGATGTCCGGCTCCACGGAGGCGACCTGCGGGTCGGCGCGGAAGGCGTCCATGACCTCGGCGACGTCCTGCTGGGAGGCGGAACCGCCCAGGTCGACCAGCGCGGCACCGCCGGACAGGCGGCGCTCGAAGGAGAGCTTCTCGCCGGTCTTGGCGGCCTTGTCGGCCGCGTCGCTCTTGGCGGCGGTGTTGGAACCCGCCTCGGCGGACGAGGACTTGTAGGTCACGATGACCTTGTCGACCGGGGCGCTGGGCAGCGCGGTCATCGACTGGGAAGCCGGGACGGGCTTCGGGGTGGCAGCGGCCGGGACGGCGGCGAACGCCCCGGTGGTGGTGGCAGCGGCGCCGAGGATCGCGGCGCTCGCGACGACCACGGATATGACTCTCCGCCTGGAACCGTTCAAGGTGTGGCCCTTTCGAGTACGACGTGAGTGGAGCAGTGGCGGCGGCGCGGGATCCGCGGGGCGAAGTGGGGTCGCTTCCGTGTCTCCCTGGGCGTGGGGGCCCGTGCGCCGCCACCGGCGCGACGGCCCGGGTCAAGGCCGTCCCCGACGGACATCACTGACCCTTCTCATGCACCTGACAGGTGGAGAAGGGGGAGGGGATCCGCCGGTGCGGCAGACAGTAGGGAAAGCCGAGGTGAACTCGATACGGGGAAAACCCTTGTCACCCCTCGGGGGAGGGAGGGGGAGGGGTGGGGAAACCGGCCCGCGAGGAAAGGGGAGCCGCGAGGTTTACCAGGTGACGGCGCCTGAGGGAGGGGGCGGGACGGGGCCGGAGGGGCGCCGGACACAGGCCGGGCCGGGGCGGATCCGAGGGGCCGTCGGACGGGGCGGCGACGGGGTGACGCCCTGGTGAGGAGGGCGGGGGAGGCTTCGGAGCGGGGACGGTGGACGGTGGGAGGAGGAGGGGCCGTGGGCCGGAGGGGCGGGGCGGCGGGGTCGCACCGCCTCCGCCCGCTCGGCCTCCGGGTCAGCCGAGTTCGAGGGTGGTGACCCCGAACACCCGGTCCGCCGCGACCGGGCGGATCGGACCGGTGTACATCCGGGCCGTCTCGAAGGTCGGCTCCAGACCCCGCTCCTCGGCGAGCCGGGCCGCCGCCGGATTGGCCTCCGGCATGTCGACGGCGATCCGCTCCGAACCGAACGCGCGGGCCTCCGCGGCGAGGGCGTCCAGGAGCGCCGCCGCGTCGGCGGGGGTGTCGGCGAAGAGCGGTCCGACCCGGGCCTCCTGCTCGGCGGGCCGGACCACGCCGTAGCCGGTGACGCGCCCGTCGGTCAGCCGGACCAGCGCGCGGTGGCCGGGCGTCGCGAGCCAGGACGCCAGGAAGCGCGGGCGGTCGGCGGGGTGACAGGCGCCGTCGTACGCGGCGAGGGCGGCCGGATCCACCCGCTCCACGGGCACCACCCCGGCAACCGTCCCCCCGGACAACGGGACTTCCCCGACGAAACGGGCGGTCCGGTAGGCCGGGGCGAACCCGGACCTGCGGTAGTTGTCCTGCTGCGCCGGCACCCCGTCGAGCCCGACGGTCCGCTCACCCGCGTGCGCGAGCGCGGCCCGCCAGGTCGCGAGACCGTGGCCGAGACCGCGCTGGTCGGGGCGGACGAGATAGAACCCCAGGAAGGAATACGCGTCGCTGTAGTTGACGACGGAGATCGCCGAGACCGGCTCCCCGTCGAGCCGTCCCAGGAAGAACCCCTCGGGGTCCTGCGCGAAGAACGCCGGAGCGTCGGAGACACCGGGGTTCCACCCCTCGTCGGCCGCCCAGTCGCGCACCAGCGCCCAGTCCTGGAGCGAGGCGCGGGTGATCTGCAGGGTCATGGAGGTCCCTTCGGCGGAGGACGGAGCGCGGCGCGCACGGGGAGGGGAGCCGCCGAGCATAGCGGCGCGGCCCCGTCCCCCCGACGTACCGCAGTCGCTTTCCGGCCGCCCCCGGTCAACCCTCCCCCGACCCGACCCGACCCGACCCGACCCGACCCGACCCGACCCGACCCGACCCGACCCGTTCCGATCCGCCCCGTTCCGATCTAACCCGTTCCGATCCGACCCGATCCGACCCGAGCGGCCGCCGACTCGTCGGGCGCGAGAGGTGACACCGGCCCCGGCCCGAGCGCCGACGGTCACCCCACCAGCCGCAGCGCCGTCTCCGCGACCCCCACCCGTACGGATTGACCCCAGGTCAGCTCCAGGGCGTCCGACTCCATCCCGTCCCCGAACGCCACCAGCCGGTCCGACTCGACCACGAGCCGCAGCGTGTCGCCGGCCCCGAGCAGCCCCTCCACGCGCCCGGTGCCGGAGGCCGGCGAGGGCCAGGCCTCGCGCACCGACCAGGCGAGGCGCGGGGCCGTCGGGGCGGGCAGCGGGACGGGGCTGGAGCGCTGGTGCCAGAGCGAGCGCAGCCAGCCGGTCGCGCCCGTCCCGGTGCCGACGAGGACACCCGAGGAGGCCTGCCGCTCCGCCGGTCCCGACGGCGCCTGGAGGGTGTAGCGGGCGGTCTGGTGGCCGGGTGCGCCGACGTAGACCTCGTTGAGCGCGAGCAGCCGCTGCCCGTCGTCCGTGACGGCCTCGGCCATGGTCAGGCTCTCCACCGCCGTCCGCACCCCCGTGGCGGACGGCAGCAGCCGGTGGGCGTCGGCCGCCCGGTGACGGACCAGGACGCCCGGGTTGCGCCCCGGGTCGACGTCGATGCCGACGACCGGCTGACCCGTCAGGTACTTGGCCGCGTTGGCCACCAGGCCGTCCTGGCCGACCACCACGACCACGTCCTCGGGGCCGAAGAGGAAACGGTCGAGGTCGGCCCTCTCGACCTGGGCCCGCCGCCACCGCAACGGCACCGCGGCCGCCACCTCGGCGAGCGCCCGCGCGGACCGCTCGTGACGGTCCCGGACCTCGTCGGCCGAACGCCCCCGCGCGGCCAGGAAGAACGCGGCCTGCCCGTGCGTCCCGTGCCGGGCCAGCAGCTCCTGGTACTCGGTCGTGCGGTGCACGAGCACCGCGCGCGGGGCCAGGCTCACGAGCCCGTACCGCCGCCCAGCCGGGCGAGCAGCCCGGTCAGGACGTCCGGCGAGAGGGTGAGGTGCTCGATCCTCGGCAGCTGCTCGGCCGCCCGGGTCGCGGCGAGGGCGTGCAGCGTCGCCGCCGGGACGTCCGCGTGCGCCCGCAGCCAGGCGGTCTGCGCTTCGGCGCGCGCGGCGCCGACCTCGCGCGCCGCCTCCGCCTCCGCGCGCGCCAGCCGTACCGTGCGCGCGGCCTCGGCCTCGGCCCGTACGGCGTCGGCGGCCGCGCTCTCCTCGGCCTCGCGCCGGGCGTTGATGCCCCGCTGGTCGACGAGCCGCTCCTCCTGCCGGGCCAGCTCGATCTTGCTGGCCAGCTCGTTCTCGGCGATGGCGCGCTCGCGTTCCACCGCGACCGCCCGCCGCTCGTAGGTGGCCCGGTCGGCCTCCTGCTGGATCTGCTCACGGGCGGGGGTGCGCAGGGCGCGCTCGACCTCGGGTTCCGGGCGCAGGGCCACCACCCGTACGGCCACCACCTCGATCCCCGTGTCCGGCAGTCGCGGTTCGGCGCCGAGACCGGCCGCCATCCGGTCCCGTACCGCCGCGACCCCGTCGACGAGCGCCTCGGCCAGCGGGATGCGGGCCAGCACGTCGAGGGCGTGCTGCTGGGCGCTCTCGGTGAGCAGGCCGGCGATCTGCTCCAGCGGGGTGCCGCGCCAGACGCCCGTGTCCGGGTCGACGGAGAAGTCGAGTCGGGTGGCGGCCGCGCCGGGGTCGGAGATCCGGTACGTGACGGTCGACTGGACGCTGACGTCCTGGAAGTCGGCGGTGCGGGCGTGGAAGGCCATCGCCAGCTCGCGGTCGTCGACCGGGACCTCGGAGAGGGCGGCGGACAGCGCCCGGAACCAGAAGCTGAGCCCGGCGCCGTCCTGGACGATCCGGCCGCCGCGCTGGTAGCGGATGTGGGCGGTGGGCGCGGAGCGCAGATGGCGCCAGCCGGCCCGCCGGGTGATGTCGGCCATGTGGGACCTCCCCTTGTCGTCAGGATGACGATAGGAGGGGATTCCGCTTGTCGTCAAGATGACGAGATGACGAGATGACGAGATGACGAGATGACGAGATGACGAGATGACGAGATGACGAGATGAGGGGATGAGGAGATGGCGGGATGGCGGGATGGCGGGAGGGAGATGCAGGGAGGGGAGGGGCTGGGCTCAGGCGCCGGGAGGGCCGGTGCCGGGCTCAGCGCGCAGGCTCGGGTACGGGCGAAGGAACGGGCACGGGCACGGGAACGGCCAGGCCGGGCAAGGGGCCGGCCGACGGCGGCGCGGTCAGCGGTCCGGACTCGACGCCCGTGGCGCGCCCGGCGGGTTCCGGGATGCCGCTCAGGAGGGTCTCGTGCGCGGGCTCCGGGCCCGCCGCGGACTCCTCGGTACCCAGCCCGGTCGTCAGCAGGACCACCCCGCGGGCCGCCACCAGCGAGGCGGTGGCCGCGACGGCCCAGCCCCAGGCGCCGGCACGGAAGGTCTCGCCGAGCAGGGCCACGCCGATGACGGCGGCGGCGGCCGGGTTGGAGAGGTTGACGACGGCGAGCGGAGCGGCGAGCCCGCCCCGGTAGGCGGCCTGGGAGAGCAGCAGCCCGCCCACCGCGAAGGTGGCGATCAGCACCGCGAGCAGAGCGGTCTGCCACCAGCCGGTCGGGCCGCCGGGCAGGTCGCGGGCGAGCGCCGCGGTCAGGGTCTGGGTGAGGGCCGAACCCACCCCGGAGGCCATCCCGGACGCGGTGGCGTGGCCGAGGCCGCGCCCCCGGGAGGCGGTCCCCGCGCGGGCGCGTGAACGGGAGGCGAGCAGTCCGATGAGGAGCAGCGTGGCCGCCGTGACGATCAGGGCCTCGCGCAGGTTCAGGGCCTCGCCGGGCGCGGCGGGTCCGGTGACGGCCACCAGGCCCACCAGGCCCACCAGGGTCCACAGCGCGCCGCGCCACTCGGCGCGGGTGACGCGCCGGTGGGCGCCGTACGCGCCGATGGGCAGGGCCGCGACGAGGGTCAGCGCACCCAGCGGCTGGACGAGGGTGAGCGGCCCGTAGTGCAGCGCGGCCACGTGGGCGAGGGCCCCGGCGGCGTTCAGGCCGACCGCCCACCACCACTGGGGGCGGGCGAGCAGCCGGCGCAGCGCCCCCGGCCCGCCGGCGGAGGCCGAGGCGAGCCGCGACTGGGCGACGGCCGCCAAGGCGTACCCGGCGGCGGAGACGAGGGAGAGGAGGATCGCGACGGCGGTCCCGGTGGCGGGGCTCATCGCAGCGCTCCGACGGTGGCAGTGGTGGGGGAGAGCGGCACCAGGGTGCCGGGTCCGGTCTTCCGGCCCGGCACGGGCACGACGAGCAGGGCGAGGCCGAGCAGGACGGCGGCGGCGAGGGCGTCGGACCAGTAGTGGTTGGCGGTGCCGACGACGACCAGCAGCGTGAGCAGCGGGTGCAGCAGCCACAGGAAGCGCCACCGTGAGGAGGTCGCGGCGATCAGGCCGACCGCGACCATCAGGGCCCAGCCGAAGTGCAGGGAGGGCATCGCGGCGAACTGGTTCGCCATCGAGTCGGTCTCGGGCGTCGCGCCGTACACGGAGGGTCCGTACACCTGGGCGGTGTCGATCAGGCCGGTGGCGGCGAGCATCCGCGGCGGCGCGAGCGGCAGGAGCAGGTGCAGGCCGAGGGCGGTGGCGGTCAGCAGGGCGAGGGCGCGGCGCGACCACACGTAGTGCGCGGGCCGGCGCCAGTAGAGCCAGGCGAGGAAGGCGAGGGTGGCGGGGAAGTGCACGGCCGCGTAGTACGTGTTGGCGGCCCGGACCAGACCCTCGCCGTGCAGGAGCAGCTGCTGGATCGTTCCCTCGCCCGGAAGGTGCAGGGCGCGCTCGAAGTCCCACACGCGGTCGGCGTTGTGGAAGGCGCGGGTCTCGTGCCCGTTCGCGAAGAGCCGGCCGAACTTGTAGACGAGGAAGAGCGCCGTCACCAGCAGCAGCTCGCGCACGAGGGGCGGTCTGGGGGTAGCCGTCACCCCCGGTCCTGCAGGACGTGGTCTCCGTATCCCGCGTATCCCGGCAGCCATGGCTCGGCCCCTTTTTCCGTCAATTCGGACAGCAAACGGAGGAACTCTAGATCCGAATTCATCGAGACGCAAGCGTCTCGATACGTTTGCGTCTCGATTGTGCACCCCCTACTCTCGTATGTGCAGAGACAGCTGTCCGCTGGGTACGGGGTGTCCGGGAGGAAATCGATGTCCACGCAGGCCGCGACCGCCGCCGCGAAGCGCGGCAAACTCACCCCCGAGCGGGAGACGGAGCTGTACGAGGCCGTCATCTGTCTGCTCCGTGAGGGCGGCTACGACTCGGTCACCATGGAGGGCGTCGCGGCCCGCACCAAGTGCGGCAAGGCCACGCTCTACCGCCAGTGGGGCACCAAACCGCGCCTCGTCACCGCCGCTCTCGACAAGCGCCGCTGCGCCGTCTTCACCGGCATCGACACCGGCACCCTCGTGGGCGACCTGCGCGCGGCCGCCGGTGTGGCCGCCTCCCGCCGCGAGCGGGACGCGGAGCTGATGGAAGCCGTCAGCCAGGCGTACATCCAGCACCCCGACCTGCGCGCCGCGCTGCGCGAGACCGTCATCGAACCCGAGGTAGCCGCCCTCGACGCGATGCTGCGGCGCGCCGTCGAACGCGGCGAGATCGACGCCGGAAACCCCGCCATCGGCTTCGTCGCCCCCAGCTTCCTCGGCATGCTCCGCATCGAGCGCCTCTTCGAGGACCGCTTCGCCGACCCCGACACCCTGCGCACCTTCGTGGACGCCGTCCTGCTGCCCGCCCTCCGGGTACGGGACATGCCGGCCGCCGGGCCCCCGCACACCTCCGAGATGTGAACCGCCCACCGCTCCGGCACCCTGAACCCATGCCCGAGCCCACGCCCCCCACCTCCCCCTCCGGCGTCCGCGTGCGGCGGATCTACGAGCCGCCCGAGCCGGACGACGGACTCCGGGTGCTCGTCGACCGCCTCTGGCCCCGCGGCCTGGCCAAGGCCGACGCCCGCATCGACGAGTGGCCCAAGGCCCTGACCCCCTCCACCGAACTGCGCCGCTGGTACCACGGCCCGGACGGCGCGTACGAGGAGTTCCGCCGCCGCTACGAGCGGGAACTCGCCGAACCGCCCGCCGCCGAGGCGCTGGCGGCCCTGCGCGCCCGCGTGGCCGAGGGCCCGGTGACCCTGCTGACGGCCGCGAAGGACCCGACGGTGAGCCATACGGCGGTGCTGACCGCGCTGTTGGGGCAGGGCGCGGGCTGAACCGCGGCCGGCGGGACGCCGTCACGGTGCGGTCCTTTCGGGCCACCTCGGCCCCGGCCCCTGTTCAGCGGCCGGACCCGTCGGCACCATGGGCGGCGGGACCCGGCGCGGCAGCGCACGGCCCCACCCCTCTCGTCTCGGCGCTCGCGAGGAGGCACCGCGTGGACCCGGACCAGGCCCGCCGACGACGGCACGCCGTGCTCGACGCGCTCCAGCGCGACCCGTACCCCCTCTACGCCCGCGCGCGCCGCTCCCAAGGCCTGACCTTCGTCCCCGCCTTGGACGCCTGGCTGGTGGCACGCGACGCCGACATCCGCGAGGTGCTCCTGAGGCCGCAGGACTTCTCCTCCGCGCAGGCCCTGCGCCCGGACGTGCTGCCCGACCCCGCCGCGCTCGCCGTCCTCGCGCGGGGCTTCGCACCCCGGCCGACCGTCGTCTCCACGGACGGCCCGGCCCACAGCCGCCACCGGGCCCCGCTCAACAGCGGCCTCTCGGCCACCCGTACCGCCGCCCTCACCCCGTACGTCCGCCGACAGGCGGAAACCCTGGCGGACGCCTTCGCCGGCACGCTCGCCGAGCAGGGCCGGGCCGACCTCATGGCGCACTACGCGAGCCGTCTGCCCGGCGCCGTCGTCGGCCGGCTCCTCGGCCTCGACCCCGCCGACGTGCCCGCCGCCGTCCACGGCTCGTACAGCGCCGAACGCCTCCTGTTCCGGCCGCTGCCCGAAGAAGAACAGATCGCGGCCGCCGAGGACGTCCTCGCGCTCCAGCGGCTCCTCGACCGCTACGCCCGCGACCGGCGGGCGCAGCCCCGGGACGACCTGATCAGCACCATGGTCGGCGCGCTCGCCCCCGACGCGGGACTCGGCCCCGGACCGCGCGGCCTCACCGAGGACCAGCGCTGCGAACTGGTCTCCAATCTGCAGAACCTGCTGATAGCCGGCCACCTCACCACCACCGCCCTGATCGGCGGGACGGTGCTCCACCTCCTGCGCCACCCGGACCAGTGGCGGCTGCTGTGCCGCCGGCCGGAGCTGATACCCGCCGCGGTCGAGGAGGCGGCCCGCTACGACACGGCGGTCCAGGGCTTCCGCCGCACGACCACCCGCCCGGTCGTCCTCGCCGGCACCGAACTGCCCGCCGGGGCCGTCGTCTTCCTCGCCTACGGCTCCGGGAACCGCGACCCGGCCCGGCACCGCGACCCCGACTCCTTCGACATCACCCGGCCCCGCCCGCACGCCCGCCACCTGGCCTTCGGCCACGGCCGCCACGGCTGCCCGGGCTCCCAGCTGGCCCGGGTCCAACTCCGCACCACGCTGGAGGTGCTGACCGACCGCCTCCCCGACCTCCGCCTCGCGGACGGCCCCGCCCCGGTGATGCGCCCGACCCTCATCCACCGCTCACCGGAGGAACTGCTCCTCACCCGCTGAGCAGCAGCCGCGGCGCCTCCGCCGCGGCGTCCGGCACGGCGGCGCCGGTCACCTCCACCCGGGCCGCCAGGCCCCGCGCCCACACCACCACCCCGGCGACGTCGACCCCGTACGTCGCGGCCCCCGGCCCCGCCGCGTACCCGGCGATCCGCTCCGCCCCGCGCCGCAGCAGCCGCGCACCGCCCGTCGCGTTCCCGCGCGCCGCGTGCGTCAGGCCCACGGCCAGCTGGGCGAGCCCCTGCCACAGGTCCCGCTCCCGCCCGGGCCCCGACTTCCAGGCGTCCTCGAACACCTCGTGCGCGTGGAACGGCATCCCCGCGTCCAACAGCCGCTGCGCCTCGCGCACCGTCTCGCCCGGCGCCCGCACCAGCCCCTCCGGCTGCCGCGGCACCCCCTCGACCCCGTACGGCAACGGCCGCCCGAGCCCGTCCCGCGGCCGCGCACTCCGCGCCCGCCCGTCCCGGTCCCGATCCCTGTCCATCCCCCCATTCTCCGCCGCCCCACCCGGTGACACCCCGTGTGGTGATCCACCCCGTGAAGTGAGGTAATGTTCTCTTGCACGCAGCCGCCGGGGACAAATCGGAGGCAGACGGGCACCGGGACGTGGCGCAGCTTGGTAGCGCACTTGACTGGGGGTCAAGGGGTCGCAGGTTCAAATCCTGTCGTCCCGACTTGCTTGTACGCAGGTCGGAGGCCGTATCGGAAGGATCCGATACGGCCTCAAGATCGTTTTTGGGGACCAGTTGGGGACCAGGACGGTCGTCGTGGCTCGTCAGAGGGCGGCAACTGCCATCCCCAGCCGCCCCTGGGCAACTCATTCTCCCGAGATTCTTCCCAGCGGCGGCTGGTTCGTGGGGCGGATCGCTGCCGGCGAGGGAAGCGATCCGAGTTCTTACTCGCATCGCGCGGCGTAGCCGAGTCGCAGGTGGC
Source organism: Streptomyces sp. NBC_01268 (assembly GCF_036240795.1). Classification (NCBI taxonomy): domain Bacteria; kingdom Bacillati; phylum Actinomycetota; class Actinomycetes; order Kitasatosporales; family Streptomycetaceae; genus Streptomyces; species Streptomyces sp. NBC_01268. The sequence goes on from NZ_CP108454.1 coordinate 7,054,217, forward strand.
CCCCGCCCGGTATCCAGGTCAGTGATGCGAACTTTCCGCCCCGCGGGGCGACTTGGTGTGGCGGCCCCTAGAGGGGGTGGGGAAGTCGTGCTGCACTACTGCGGATAAGTGCTGCCCGGCGTCCAGAAGACCCCGTTGATGAGGGTCATCAGGGCCGGTAGACCAGCTCCAGGAGGACGGCCGCGATGAGGAGCCACGCGCCGGCGCCGAGCAGCCACACGCTGTCGAGGACCAGCCCGAGGGGACTGGCGAGGCAGGCTCCGCCGGCGAGTGCGACCGAGTGCCGGCGCAGGCTGTGGTCGGAAGGGAGGCGTCCGTCGGGTCGCTTCATGGGGCCGAACTGTAGGGCGCGGTCGGGCCGGCCGGCCGTTGCCCGTGAAGTCTTCACGCGAACCTGACGCCCCGCGCCGTCGAGGACGGCGTCAAGGAGCTGTCAGGGGAAGGGCGGGTGGCGCCAAGAACGCGCCAGGAAGGGCAGACATGCCCGGGGTGGGGCCGGACGCTGATCGGAGCCCGATGTGAAGGAGTCCGTCCGCATGACCACCTTGACCACCGAGAAGGACGCCGTGCCCGGTGCCGAGGAGCCCCCTGACAGCGGGGCGCGGCACAAGCTGACCGCCGTCACCGGTCTGGCCGCGCTGTCGCTGGACGCGATGGCGTCGGTGGCGTACGGGCCCGAGGCCATCGTGCTGGTGCTGGCCGCGGCCGGCGGGTACGGGCTCGGTTTCACGCTCCCGGTCACGCTCGCCATCGCGGGCCTGCTGGCCGTCCTGGTCGCCTCGTACCGGCAGGTCATCGCCGCGTTCCCGGACGGCGGCGGCTCCTACGCCGTGGCGAAGGCGCACTTGGGGCGGCGGACGAGTCTGGTCGCGGCCGGCTCGCTGGTCCTGGACTACGTCCTCAACGTGGCCGTGGCCGTGACGGCGGGTGTGGCCGCGCTGACGTCGGCCTTCCCGGGCCTGTATGGCGACCGGCTGGTGATCTGCCTGGGCGTCCTGGTGCTCATCACGGCCGTGAACCTGCGCGGGATCGTCGACTCGGCCCGCGCGTTCATCGCGCCGACCGCCGTCTTCGTCGGCGCGATCCTCGCCATGATCGCCGTCGGCCTGTTCCGCGACGCGCCCGTCTCCACCGCCGCCTCCGACGGGCACGCCTCCGTCCTCGCCGACAACGCCACCACCGTCGGCGCCCTGCTCCTGCTCAAGGCGTTCGCATCCGGCTGCTCCGCCTTGACCGGTGTCGAGGCGATAGCCAACGCCGTGCCCTCCTTCCGGGCGCCGGCCGCCCGGCGGGCGATGCGCGCGGAGGTCGCGCTGGGGGCACTGCTCGGTGTGATGCTGATCGGACTGTCGGTGCTGATCTCCCGCTTCGGGCTCCAGCCGGTGGAGGGCGTCACCGTCCTCGCCCAGCTCGCCGACGCCTCCCTGGGGCACAACTGGGCCTTCTACGTCATACAGTTCGCGACCATGGTGCTCCTCGCGTTGTCTGCGAACACGTCCTTCGGAGGCCTGCCCGTCCTGCTGAAGCTGTTGGCGCGTGACAATTACGTTCCGCACGTCTTCGGGCTCAAGGCCGACCGTCAGGTGCACCGGCACGGCGTGGTGTGGCTGGCGGTGGTGTCGGCGGCGCTGCTGGTGTTCTCCGGCGGTGACACCAACACCCTGGTTCCGCTTTTCGCGATCGGGGTGTTCGTGGGCTTCACCATCGCCCAGACCGGCATGGTGCTGCACTGGCGGGCCACCCGGCAGTGGGGCAGGGCCTTCCTCAACGGTCTCGGTGCCGTCCTGACCGGCGTCTCCGCGATCGTCGTCACTGCCGCGAAGTTCCACGACGGTGCCTGGCTGATCGTGATCGCCCTGCCGCTCCTCGTCCTCGCCTTCGAGACCGTCCACCGCGCTTACGGGCGGATCGGCGAGCGCCTGGGCGTCGGCCGCGTCCCCGAACCGCCGCACCGTGAGCGCTCCCTCGTCCTGGTCCCCGTCTCCTCGCTCACACGGCTCACCAGCGAGGCCCTCACCGCCGCCGTCTCCCTCGGTGACGAGGTCCGGGCCGTGACCGTCTGCCACCCCGACCCCGAGGACCGTGGGCAGACCGAGGCGCTGGAGCGGGACTGGGCGCTGTGGAACCCGGGCATTCCGCTGGTGCGGCTCTCCTCCGAGAGGCGCTCGCTCGGCCGGCCCGTCAGCTCCTACGTACGCGAGCTGCGCGCGGCCGCGCCGGGCACCCGGGTCACTGTGCTGATCCCGGAGGCCGAGCCGGAGCACCTGTGGCAGCGGCTGCTGCAGAACCAGCGGGGCGCGGTCGTGGCCCACGCCGTGCGCAGGGACACGGATGCCGTGATCTGCCGGCTGAGGTTCCGGCTCGGGGCTCGTTAGCCGGCTGGCTCGTCCCTGTCAGCTGCGCCTCGAAGCCGTCGAGGATCGCCGCGAGGCCGAACGCGAAGGTGCGGTCGGGGGCGGCGGTGTACTCGGCCGCGGCGCTGCCGTCGAGGCGTTCGCGCAGACGGGGGAAGTGCATGGCGACCTCGGTGGCCGCCGCCATCGCGTCGGCCAGCTCTTTCTCCGGGTCGCCGCCCTTGCCGAGGCGGCGGGTCAGCGAGACGTGCGCGGCGGCGCCCAGCGCGCTGCCGAGGACGTAGACGAAGACGGTGGCCGCGGCCCGGTCGGCGTCGGCGGGCGCGAAGCCGGCCTTCTCGTACCATGAATCTCGACATCGCCACCGACGGCACGCGGCTCACCCTGGCCGTGGAGATCAAGCCGGAGCTCCGCCAGGCCTCGGAAGCCGACATGCCGCCGGACGTCGCCCCCGCCGCCATGGGCTTCCTGCCCGGCGACGGCGACGAATACGTCCTCACCGAGGGCACCCTCGCGGGCAGCGCGGCTTCTTCACCCGCGACGCCGCCGGTCGCGTCACCGGGGTCGACCTGGGTGGCCGCCTCTTCAACCGGTCCGCCGTCCAGCTAGCCGACGTGGACGCGGGGGCGCCGGTCCCGGTCGGATTCGGCCTCGCGCAGGATCTCGCGGGTGACGGGGGCGATCTCGCCCTGGCCGAAGAGGAAGAAGCGGAGGAAGTTGGCGAAGGGGTTGCCCTCGGTCCACTCGAAGTAGATGTGCGGGCGGGTGCCGGTGAGGTCGCGCGAATGGAGGAGCAGGGCCGCGAGGGCGTTGGGGACGGAGGAGCTCTCCACGGTGAGGACCCGGAAGCGGTCGTGGAGGACTTCGCCCTTCACGGTCAGGCCGGCCTCGAACTCGGACGGGTCGGTGATCGTGACCTCGACGAAGACGAAGTCCTCGGTGCCGGGGATGTCGTTGTCGGCGCGGATCTGGTCCTTCTTCGCGCGGTACTCGTCGGCGTCCCGGTCGCCGGGTTCGTTGGCGATGAAGCGGGGGGTGCGGCGGGAGATGTCCTGGATGAAGCGCTCGGCCATGTCGTCGAGCTCGATGTGGGTGACGCGGAGCTCGAAGGCGCGGCCGAGGCGGGAGAGGAGGGAGATGAGGATGATGCCGGCGATGAAGCAGGCGCCGATCTTCACGCCGTCGGGTCGTTCGATGACGTTGACGACGGTGGTGTAGAGGAAGACGACGGAGATGACGCCGAAGCCGATGGTCCAGCCGCGCTGGCCGGCCTTGCGCGCGGCGATGGTGACGGCGATGGCGGCCGAGGAGATCAGGACGAGGACGCCGGTGGCGTACGCGCCGCCCTGGGCGTCGACGTCGGCGTCGAAGATCCACGTCACGAGGAAGGCGACCAGGGTGAAGACGATCACCATGGGGCGCACCGCGCGGGCCCAGTGGGGGGCCATGCCGTACTTGGGCAGGTAGCGGGGCATCAGGTTGAGCAGGCCGGCCATGGCCGAGGCGCCCGCGAACCACAGGATCGCGATGGTGGCGATGTCGTAGACGGTGCCGAAGGTGTTGCCCAGGTACTCGTGGGCGAGATAGGCGAGCGCGCGCCCGTTGGCGCTGCCGCCGGACTCGAACTCCTTCTCGGGGATCAGCACGGTGGTGATGAAGCTGGTGGTGATCAGGAAGACGCTCATGATCAGCGCGGCCGTCGTCAGCAGCTTCTTGGTGCCGCGGATCCGCCCGGTCGGCTTCGCCTCGGTGTCATCGAGGTCGCCCTGGACGTGGGGCATGACGGCGACGCCGGTCTCGAAGCCGGACAGACCGAGCGCGAGCTTGGGGAAGACGAGCAGGGCGACGCCGATCATGGCGAAGACGTTGCCGTGTTCGGCGGTCAGTGCGGTGGTCCAGTCGGTGACGACATGGCCCTCCGTCAGGACATGCCACAGGCCGTTGACCACGACGACCGCGTTCAGGGCCAGGTAGATGCCGACGAGGGCGACGGCGACGCCGATCGCCTCCAGGAAGCCCTTGAGGAACACCGCGCCGAGCAGCGCGATGAGGATCATGGTGATCAGCACCTGCTTGTCGTGCAGGGCCGACTCCAGGTGGGGGTTCTCCACCAGGTGGGTGGAGGCGTCGGCCGCCGACAGCGTGATGGTGATGAGGAAGTCGGTCGCCGCGAAGCCCAGCAGGGTGAGGACGAAGAGCTTGCCCTTCCAGAAGGACAGCAGGCGCGCCAGCATGGCGATCGAGCCCTCGCCGTGCGGGCTCTCCTCCGCCACCCGCCGGTAGACCGGCAGGGCGCCGGCCAGGGTGACGATCACCAGCACGATCGTGGCCACGGGAGAAAGGAGGCCGGCGGCCAGGGCGGCGATGCCGGGCTGGTAGCCGAGGGTGGAGAAGTAGTCGACACCGGTCAGGCACATGACCCGCCACCAGGGCTGCCCCTTGTGCCCGGCGTCCGCGGCGGGCTCCTTGGGGCGGGAGGGCTTGCCCTTGCCCATGTCGGACAGCCCCTCCAGCATCCACGCTCGCAATCGGGCGGTACGAGCGTCGTTCGTGGCGGCCATCGGTTGTCCCCGGGTGTTCAAGGCGATCGTTTCTTGCCATCACGCTGACGGCCGAGCCAGCCTAAGCAGAGCACCCGTGGCAGACTCCGGGTCGCGCGTCAGGAAAGCGTCAAGATGGCCCGGTCGGGTGTCACGTCCCTCACATCGGGGGCAGCCTTGAGTCGTACGCGGAGGAGGCCGTGAATGCGGACGTCACTCCGGGACGCGGTCGCGATGTCGGCCGCGGTCCTCGCACCGTTTCTGATGGGGCTGGCGCTGGTGCCGCTGCGGACGAGCCTCTCGCACACGAATCTGGCGTTGCTGCTCGTCGTCGTGGTCGTGGCCGTGTCGGCCCTCGGCAATCGGTTCGCCGGGGCGCTGGCAGCCTTGTCTGCGGTCGCCTGGTTCGACTTCTTCCATACCGAGCCGTACCAGAGCTTCCACATCCAGGACCGCGCCGACGCCGAGACGGCGGTGCTGCTGCTGTTCGTCGGCCTGGTCGTGTCCCAGCTGTCGGCCCGTGCCCGCGTGCTGCGGAGGGCCGCGGTCTCCGATGCCCAGCACCTGGAGCGGCTGCATGCCGTGTCGAGGCTGGTCCGGTCGGGCCGATGCTCGGCCGACGAGCTCGTCGAGCGGATCCGGGAGGACCTCATCGAGGTCCTCGATCTGCGCGGCTGTCGCTTCGTGCGTGGTTCGGGGCCCGTCGACGGTCCGCCGCCCGGACTGGAACCCGACGGCTCGTTGCGCGTCGAAGGCTGGATCTGGGACCTGGACCGACAGGGCTGGCCGGACGGGGAGACGGAGTTGTGGGCCGTCGCCCACGGGCGCTGCCACGGGGTCTTCGTGATGACTCCTGTGCCAGGGGTCGCACCGGCGTCGCCGGAGGCCCGGCTGGTCGCCGTCGACCTGGCGGGGCTGGCCGCGCTCGCGCTCAGCGGCCAGAAGGATCTAGCCCAGCCCTGAGACCTTGAGAACCGACCGTGTCGTCTCGTGGTGGATGTAGAGGGAGAGCCGGGCCAGATCGCGGGTGCCGGGGCTCAGCGTGCCGCGCTGCAAGGAGGCGCGGGCGCCGGCCTCGAGGCGGAGCCAGAGCGCCGGATTGGCGGTGAGAACGCGCAGGTCGACCTCGGCTCGACCGCCTTCCGTATCCCTGAGCATCACACGATGCGAGGTGCCTCCGGCCGGCCAGGCGAGCGCCGTGAGCCGGTCCATGCGGACCGTCCGCGTCACCCACAGGCCCTGGACGATCAGCAGGTCCGGTGTGGCGCTGACCCGCGGGGGCAGCAGGACCACCAGCAAGAGCGACGCGAGAGCGATGAATCCCACCGTGCGGAGCAGCGTCAGGCCGTGCGTGCCGGCGTCGACGGTCAGCGACGCCGCCAGCAGGAGCGCCGCGCAGCCGACGGCGGCGCGAGCCTCTCCCGGCCACCCCGCGTCTGACAGGACGTCGCCGGGGACGTCGGTTGCACGACGGGCGATGCGACGGAACGGCTTCATGGCGCTCACGCTAGGACCGTTGCCCGGCCCCGCCACCGGGCTCGTACGCCGTGTTTACGCTGCTGCCCGCAGGATTGACGGGTTGCTGACGGCGATGGGTCCGGTCGTGTGGTGCACGTACTCGCGGACGAGGCGGAAGCCGGCCGTCCAGGCCAGGAGGCGGCTGGCACGGTTGTCGCGGGAGCAGCTCCATGTGGCGGTTCGGCCGCGGGCGGTGATGTCGGCGGTGAGGCCCTGGACGCAGGCGAGGGCGAGGTGCTGCCGTCGCTCGGAGGGGTCGGTGGCGCAGGCCACGTCCTCGTACCGGCTTCCGGTGAAGCGCGTGCAGGCCAGCGCGAGGACACGGCCCTTACGGAAGGCTGCCCAGCCCTGCCCTGAGGCGGCGAGGCCCGCGGGACCGCCCCATGTGGCGTGGATCCAACTCATGGAGGGGTCGAGCGCCGCGAGCGCCGGGCCGTCCTCGGAAGTGAGCCGCCGTACCGTCACCGCGCGCGGCACGCGTGGTGGAGCCCCGGCCGCGTGGTGCATGTAGAGCATGCGGTCCCAGGGGTGCAGGCGGTCGAAAGCGGCGCCGAGCACCGGCAGGAAGCGGTCGGATGCCTCGACACAGTGACCGGTCAGCGGGGCGAGGTCGGTGGGGGTGAGGGCGGTGGGGTCGCCGGCCAGGAGGGCGTGGTCGCCGCAGGTGACGGCGATGACGCGGGGGCGTTCGGTGCGGTCGGTCCACCAGGTGCCGTGGCCGGTCGCGAGGACGTGCTCGGCGAGGGCGGCGGTGCCCGGTCCGCCGACGGGGAAGACGCGGGCGCAGGCGGGCGGCTGGTGGGCGGGGTGAGGGATCACGGGAGAACCTCCGGTACGGACACGGGGCGGCCGGCCACGGGGCGGGCCGCCCCGGTCGGGGTCAGCTTCCGCAGGCCTTACGGCCGTGGTTCGCGTTCTTCTTGCGGCGGGCCTTCTTCTTGCGGGCGCGCTTGGACATGCCTCGGGTTCCCTTCAGGCGGTGTGGCCGACGAGGACGTCGGCGAGCTTGGTGAGGCGCTTGATCGTGCGCTCCTCGGTGGCTGCGGGCGCGGGTGCGACGCGGTGTTCGCGGTCGTAGTACGCGCCGTTGACGATCTCGACGGCCGGGTCGCAGAGCCGTACGACATGGGCGGCGCCCTCGGCGGGGGAGACGCCCTCGTGCGCGTACAGCGGCAGCAGGCTGGTGGTGCAGATGCCGGGGTGGACGGAAACGGCGGTGACCCGGGGGTCGGCGGTGAAGACCGTCAGGGCCAGCTGCGACTGGGCGTAGGCGGCGAGCCGGGAGTAGCGGCGGGCGCGGTTGGGGTCGGCCCACTGGATGGAGCCGGTGCGGTGCAGGGAGGAGGAGACGTTGACGACGCGGCCGCCCGGCTCGGAGGTCAGGGCCGGCTCCAGGAGGTTGGTCAGGAGGTAGTGGGCGAGGAAGTTGACCTGGAAGGCGATCTCGTTGCCGTCGATGGTGACGGTGTGCCGCTCGGGAGCCGCCATGCCCGCGTTGTTGACCAGGACGTCCAGGTGCGGGTGCTCGGCGAGGACCCGGGTGGCGAGCTGCTCGACCTCCTCCAGACGGGAGAAGTCGGCGCCGAAGGGGCACAGTTGCCCGGCGGAGACGTCGGAGAGCGTGACGAGACGGTCGAGGGCGGCGTGCGCCTCCTCGGTGGTCCGGCCGTGGAGGAGCACGGTGGCGCCGCGCTCGGCCAGCTGCCGGGCGGTCTGGTGGCCGATGCCGGAGGTGGCGCCGGTGACGAGCACGGTGCGTCCGGACAGGGAGGAAGAAGACATGGTTCATCCAGGGATGGTCGATGAGGTACGAGAAGAGGGGCGCCGTGACCGGTTGCGACGGTCACGGCGCCCCTGTGACGTGGCGCGGGCAGGCGTCAGCGCAGGGCGGACGCGCCCGGTCGGCAGCGGGGCGTGCGACTCGGCGACGCCTGATGAGGCGGCCGGTCGAGCAGGAGCCACGCGCTGTTCACGCTTCTCATCCAATCCCGGGACACATCCCGGGGCAAGGCCAAAGGCCCTTCCCTGACGCCGCCCTGACGGAGATTCACCCGAGCCCCGGAATCATCGACACGAGCAGGTCGATGGCCTTGATGCCGATGAACGGCAGGACGAGGCCGCCGAGACCGTAGAGCAGCAGGTTGCGGCGGAGCAGGTCGTGCGCCGATGCGGGCGTGTAGCGGACGCCGCGCAGCGCGAGTGGGATGAGCGCCACGATGATCAGGGCGTTGAAGATGATGGCGGAGGTGATCGCCGAGGTGGGGCTGTGCAGACCCATGATGTTGAGCGCTTCGAGGCCTGGATAGGCGCCGGCGAACATCGCGGGGATGATCGCGAAGTACTTGGCCACGTCGTTCGTGATCGAGAAGGTCGTCAACGCGCCTCGGGTGATGAGGAGTTGTTTGCCGATCTGGACGATCTCGATGAGTTTGGTCGGGTTGGAGTCGAGGTCGACCATGTTGCCGGCCTCCTTCGCGGCCGACGTGCCCGTGTTCATGGCCACGCCGACGTCCGCCTGGGCGAGCGCCGGAGCGTCGTTCGTGCCGTCTCCCGTCATCGCGACCAGCTTGCCGCCCTCCTGCTCCTTCTTGATGAGGGCGAGCTTGTCCTCGGGGGTGGCTTCGGCGAGGAAGTCGTCGACCCCGGCCTCGTGGGCGATGGCGCGCGCGGTCAGCGGGTTGTCACCGGTGATCATGACCGTGCGGATGCCCATACGGCGCAGCTCCGCGAACCGTTCCTTGATGCCGTCCTTCACCACGTCCTTGAGGTGGACGATGCCGAGGACACGGGGACCGTCCCAGTCGTTGACGGCGACCAGGAGCGGGGTGCCGCCGGCCGCCGAGATCTGGTCGCTCCAGGCGCCCGCCTCGCCGGGAACCTTCCCGCCGTACATCTCCACCCAGGCGATGACCTGAGCCGTCGCCCCCTTGCGGATGTGGCAGGCGGCGCCGTTGTCCCAGCGGAGGTCGATGCCGCTCATCCGGGTCTGCGCGCTGAACTCCACGAACCGGGCGTTCGCGAGCTCGCCGTCGGCCGGGGCCCGCAGCCCGTACCGCTCCTTCGCCAGGACGACCACCGAGCGGCCTTCGGGCGTCTCGTCGGCGAGCGAGGACAGTTGGGCGGCGTTCGCGAGCATGGCCTCGTCGATGCCTGGCAGCGGGACGAAGTCCGCGGCCTCCCGGTTGCCGAGGGTGATGGTCCCCGTCTTGTCGAGGAGGAGTGTGTTGATGTCGCCGGCGGCCTCGACGGCCCGGCCGGACATGGCGAGGACGTTGCGCTGGACGAGCCGGTCCATGCCGGCGATGCCGATGGCCGAGAGCAGCGCGCCGATCGTCGTCGGGATGAGCGTCACGAGCAGGGCGACGAGGACGGTGGTGGAGGGGGCCGCGCCCGCGTACGTGGCCATGGGCTGGATGGCGACGACGACGAGGACGAAGACGACGGTGAGCGCGGCGAGCAGGATGTTCAGCGCGATCTCGTTCGGCGTCTTCTGCCGGGAAGCGCCCTCGACCAGGGCGATCATCCGGTCCATGAAGGAGTGGCCGGGGCGTGAGGTGACCCGTACGACGATCCGGTCCGACAGCACCGTCGTACCGCCCGTCACTCCCGTCCGGTCGCCGCCCGCCTCGCGGATGACCGGGGCCGATTCACCGGTGACGGCGGACTCGTCGACCGCCGCGACCCCGTCGACCACATCGCCGTCGGCCGGGATCAGCTCGCCCGCCTCGACGAGTACGAAGTCGAACATCTTCAGATCCGTGGCGGCCACGGCCTCCGTCTCCGCCCGGTCGAGATCCGTCCCGTACCGCCAGTGCCGGAGGCGCAGGGCCACCGTGTCCGTACGGGCCTTCCGCAGCGACTCGGCCTGTGCCCGGCCTCGTCCTTCGGCGACCGCCTCGGCCAGGTTGGCGAAGACGACCGTCAGCCACAGCCAGGCGCTGATCACCCAGGTGAACACGGACGGATTGACGACCGCGGACAAGGTGGTGAGGACCGAGCCGACCCCGACGACGAACAGGACCGGGTTACGGACCAGGTGCCGTGGATGAAGTTTCCGGAGGGCGTCGGGGAACGAGCTGATCATCTGGGCGGGGTCGAGCAGCCCACCCTCCACGCCGCGTCTGCGCCGTGGTGGATGCGTGAGGGGCGGGAGGGAAGGCGCCTGGTGGACTGGAGCGGCGGGATTCATGGGGTCAGGACCTTCATGAAGGAGCCGCCGCCCGGGACGGCGGGCGACGGCTGGACCGGCAGGACGCACCGGGAGTTCCGGGTGCGTCGGACAGAGGGACGGGAGCGAGGCGCCCTGCCGATCCCGAGGATGGGAGGTGATCGGCAGGGCGCCGTTCCCGGCTCGGCGCATGCGGATGGGGAGGCATGGCACCGAGCGGCCTTCGTCGAGGAGGGTCGAGCCACTGACGTCCTCGGCGGTGAGCGGCGGTTGCTGAATGTAGTCGCCGACTCCGTCCGCACGGACGGACGTTGACGTCCCTCTGACGGTCTGGGGCGTGGCTCTGACGGTTTCCTTGCACCCCGCCGCGCCGTCTGTCAGGACGGTGTCAGGACTCGCGTGCGGTGCGTCAGGGTCGCGTCAACAGCGATCGTTTTCGGTTCTCGCCCGGTCAAGACTGATCGGCACGGGGGGACGGACGACCGTCGGTTCGGCGGGCGCACGACCATCGGCGCCGGTACAGGGCACAGTCTGGGGGCGGGGGCCCCGACAGAAGCCCAACGCCATGCGACGGCCGTCCGGCCAGGGGCCCCGCCCGGCCCGTGACCCTGAGGGGGGTCGCGGGCCGGGCCGGCCGCGGGCCGGGGTGTCCCGGGAGTTCTGACACGCACTCCTGGAACGGCACCCCGGCCCGTTCTCGGTTTCTGTGCCTGGCTGTGCGAACCGCGGATGACGTCCGTACGGATCGCGTCAAGAGCCTGTCAGCATCACGGGCCTGGGCGCCAGGGAGCCGTCAAGGTGGCTGCGCAGGACATGACGAGGGGCGTCTTCTTCGGGAGTGCGTGCGACACGCGCGCAATTCCGAGGAAATGCCGCGCAGTCGAAGGGGCAGTCTGGAACATGAGTGTCGAGAACGTCGTCGGTCTGATCGTCGCGGTCGCCCTGGTCGGTTACCTGGTGGCCGCCTTCATCAAGCCCGAGAAGTTTTGAACGCCCGGAACCCCGCCGACGCGGCCCGTGGTCGCCGCGGCCGGCTCAAGGTCTACCTCGGGGCCGCCCGGGGCGCGGGCAAGACGTGCCGGATGCTCGACGAGGGTCGCCGCAGGGCGGCGCGAGGCACGGACGTGGTCGCCGGACTCGTGGAGTCACACGGGCGCCCCTACACGGAGACGATGCTCCAAGGGCTCGAACGGGTCGCGTCCCGGGGCCGGGAGCTCGACCTGGACGCGGTGCTGCGCCGCCGCCCCGAAGTCGTCCTCGTGGACGACCTCGCCCACGCCAACGCCCCCGGCTGCCGCAACGAGCGCCGCTGGCAGGACGTGGACGAACTCCTCGCCGCCGGAATCGACGTCGTCACGACGCTCGACATCCAGCACCTGGAATCGCTCAGCGACGTCGTCGAGCGGATCACGGAACTGCCCGGCGGGGAGACCGTCCCCGACACGGTCGTACGCGGCGCGGACCAGATCGAGCTCGTCGACGTGGCGCCCGAGGCTCTGCGCCGCCGGATGGCCCACGGCGACATCCTCCCGCCCGGTGAGGTCGACGCCGCCCTCGCCCGCTACTACCGCATCGGCAACCTCACCGCTCTGCGTGAACTCGCCCTGCTGTGGCTGGCAGACCGCGTGGACGACGCCTTGCGCGCCTACCGGTCGGAACACCGCATCGGCGGAGTCTGGGAGACCCGCGAGCGGGTCGTCGTGGCGCTCACCGGCGGGCCCGAGGGGGAGACCCTGATCCGCCGGGCCGCTCGCATCTCCGCCCGCGCCGCCCACGGCGAACTCCTCGCCGTGTACGTGGCGCGCAGCGACGCACTGAGCGCGGGCGCCTCCGCCGCCGCTCTGGGTCGTCAGCGCCGGCTCGTCGAAGACCTGGGCGGCAGCTACCACACAGTCGTCGGCGAGGACGTGCCCACGGCCCTGACCGACTTCGCCCGCGCGGAGAACGCCACCCAGCTCGTCGTCGGCACCAGCCGCCGCCGGCGGCTGGAACGATTCCTCACCGGGCGGGGCATCGGCGAGACGACCGTCGCGCTCTCCGGCGACATCGACGTCCACATGGTCACCCACGAGCGGGCCGGACGCGGCCGCCTGCTGCCCTCCCGGCGCCGCACCCTGCCGACCTCCCGGCTCGTCGCCGGACCCGTCGCCGGACTGGTTCTGCCGGTGCTGCTGACCCTGGTGCTCGACCGCGCCCGCGGCACGCTCAACCTCACCAGTGAGGCGCTGCTCTTCCTCCTCACCGTGGTGGGCGTCGCGTGCATCGGCGGTGTCGCCTCCGCGCTCGTCGCCGCGCTCACTGCCTCCCTGCTGCTCAACTACTGGTTCATACCGCCGGTGGGTCAGTTCAGCTTCCAGGACCCGGACAACGTCCTCGCGCTCGTCGTCTTCGCCGTCGTCGCGGGTGTCGTCGCCGCGGCCGTCGACCGGTCCCTACGGCTCTCCCGCAGAGCCGCCCGCGCCACCGCCGAGGCCGAGACCCTGTCCTCGCTCGCGGGCTCCATCGTCCGTGGCGAGGAGGCCATCTCCGCCCTGCTCGGCCGGGCCAAGGAGGCCTTCGGGATGGCGTCGGCCGAGCTCATGGACTCGGCCGAACTCGGCGCCGCCCGGGAGGCGGGACCGGACGACGGCATGGACATCACCGGCGTCGTCGTCGACGACGACCTGCACCTCGTCCTGCGCGGCCGGCCCCTCTCGTCCTCCGACCGGCGCGTCCTCGCCGCGTTCGCTGCCCACGTCTCCGCCGCCGCCGAACGTGACCGGCTCGCCGAGGCCGCCGCCGAGGTGGAACCCGTACGGGCCGCGGACCGCATGCGCACCGCGCTCCTCGCCGCCGTCAGCCACGACCTGCGCACCCCGCTCGCAAGCGGCTGGGCCGCGGTCGCCTCGCTGCGCAGCCCCGACGTCGAGTTCACCGAGGAGGAACGTCAAGAGCTCCTCGACACCGCCGACACCTCCATGGCCCGGCTCGGCCGGCTCATCGACAACCTCCTCGACATGAGCCGCCTCCAGGCCGGGGCACTCTCCCTGTCACTACGACCCACCACCCTGGAAGAGGTCATCCCCTCGGCCCTCGGCACCCTGCCACCCGGTTCCCGTCCGCCCACGGTCGGCAGCCTGGAGAACACCCCCGCGGTCCTCGCCGACCCGCCCCTCCTCGAACGGGTCGTCGCCAATCTGGTCGCCAACGCCACCCGCTTCGCCCCGCCCGAGCACCCGGTCCTGATCACCGCCAGCAGCCTCGCGGGCCGCGTGGAGGTCCGGATCGTCGACCGCGGCCCGGGCCTCCCCGCAGGCGTCCACGAACAGGCCTTCGAGCCCTTCCAACGCCTCGGTGACACCGACAACACCACGGGCGTCGGCCTCGGCCTCGCACTCTCCCGAGGGCTGACCGAGGCGATGGGCGGCACGCTCACCCCCGAGGACACCCCGGGCGGCGGCCTGACCATGGTCATCAGCCTGCCCTGCGCACCGCTGGAGAGGAGCGGCACCGACGGAGTCACGCGGGTGGCCCGATGAGTGAGCCGAACCCGGTGTTTCCTTTACGCCGAGTCATACCTTCAGACGGGTGCGGATGAGCGTGTCGAGGTGCCGCCACGCCGCGGACTCGGCATTGACCGCGCCCTGGATGAGGGCGGGGATCTCGGAGGCCGTGTCCAGCTCGGGCAGTTCGTCGGGCCCGTAGCGCGCTCGGGTCGCCTCGACGATCCGGCGGGCGAGGTCGTCGAGGCGGGGGTCGTCGGCGTCGAGGTCGTGCGCGTGGTCGTAGTCGAGGAACAGCTGCCGCCGCGCGGGGTCGGAAAGGATCTCGTTCTGGTCCTCGAAGAGCGTCATCGCCTGGTCCGGGTGGGCGGCGAACACGAGGATCCACAGATCGCGTTGCAGGTCCACCCATCGGGGGGTGAAACCCCAGCGGGCCAGCCGCTCCAGAAAGCCGGCGACCTCGGTGGGCAGTGAGGACAGTTCCCCGGCGGCGAGCCTGCGCAAGCGCCCTTGCGTCGCCCGCAGGCCACGGATGCGGGCGGTGAGCTCGTCGTCGATCTCACCCAGCGCCTGCTGGAAGTCCTCGTCGGTCGCTGCTCTCAGGTCCCGGATACGGGCCAGCGGGACCCCGGCTTCCGTGAGGGTGCGGATCTTGATCAGTTCGATGGCGTCAGCAGCGCCGTACCGTCGGTAACCAGACGCGTCGCGGTCGGGCTCGGGGAGCAGTCCCTTGTCGTGGTAGACGCGAATCGTCTTCGTCGACACTCCGACGTACCTGGCCAGCTGCCCGATGGTGATCACCTGGCCATCGTCCCATTTGACCTTTCCCCTGGGGCAGGGTTGCACCCTGGCGTCATGGTGAACGAGAACATCGATCGGGAGACCCTGCGGGCGCTGGCCGACGAGGGCAACGAGACGGCTCTGGACCGGCTGGCCGACCTCGCCGACGCCCACGGCGACCTGGAGGAGCTGAGCGAGCTGTTGGACGAGGGGTCCATGCGTGCCGGGCTCCTGCTCACGCGGCGCGCCGTCGCGACGGGCAACCTGCGCGAGCTGCAACGGATCTCGGACGCCGGGTACGACGACGCCGGGAACGAGCTGGACCGACTGCTGAAGGCGCCGGTCGGCGAGGAAACCGACTGATCCAGGACGCCGGCGCGTACGGGTTGTGTCAAGACGGCCGCAGTGCACGTTAGGGGGACGTCAACGTCGGCGGTGTGGTGGCTGAAATGCGCTTTCCTCTAACAGGTCCGACGGACCGCTCATCTCATCCACTCACATCCGGGAGCTCACGATGGCCGACCTGGCCTTCGTCGTCACCACGATCGCGATCTTCGCGCTGGTGGCTTTCGTCGCCAAGGGGGTGGCGAAGCTGTGACTGTCGAGAACATCGTCGGTCTGGTGGTCGCCGCCGGCCTGCTGGCCTATCTCGTCCTCGCCCTCGTCAAGCCGGAGAGGTTCTGAGTACGGATATGAGTCCCGTCCTTGCTGGAGTCCTCCAGCTCCTCGCCCTGGTCGTCGCCCTCGGTCTGTCCTACCGGCCGCTCGGCGACCACATGGCGCGCGTCTACTCCTCGGAGAAGCACTACAAGCCCGAGAAGTGGATCTACAAGGCCATCGGCGCCAACCCGAACGTGGAGATGCGCTGGCCCGCGTACCTGCGCGGTGTGCTCGCCTTCTCCGCGGTGAGTGTGCTCTTCCTCTATCTGCTGCAGCGCGTGCAGGGCTCGCTGCCGGGCTCGCTCGGCTTCGTGTCGATCGACCCGGACCAGGCCTTCAACACGGCCGCGTCCTTCGTCGCCAACACCAACTGGCAGTCGTACTACGGCGAGCAGGCCATGGGGCACGTCGTGCAGACCGGCGGCCTGGCGGTGCAGAACTTCGTCTCCGCCGCGGTGGGCATCGCGGTGGCGGTGGCTCTGGTCCGTGGTTTCGCCCGTTCCCGTACCGGTGAGCTGGGCAACTTCTGGGCCGACCTGGTCCGCGGCACCGTCCGCATCCTGCTGCCGATCTCGGTGATCGGCGCCCTGGTCCTGGTGGCCTGCGGTGCGATCCAGAACTTCGCCGGGATCCACGAGGTCGGCCAGTTCATGGGCGGCACGCAGCAGTGGAACGGCGGCGCGGTCGCCTCGCAGGAGGTCATCAAGGAGCTGGGCACCAACGGCGGCGGTTACTTCAACGCCAACTCGGCCCACCCCTTCGAGAACCCCAACGGGCTCTCCAACCTCTTCGAGATCTACCTGATCCTCGTCATCCCGTTCGCGCTCACCCGCACCTTCGGCCGCATGGTCGGCTCGATCAAGCAGGGCTACGCGATCCTGGCGACGATGGCCACCATCTGGCTGGCCTTCGTCGGTCTGATGATGTGGACCGAGTTCGCCCACCCCGGCCCCGCCTTCGACATCGCGGGCGGTGCCATGGAGGGCAAGGAGACCCGCTTCGGCATCGGTGGCTCGGCGATCTTCTCGGTCTCCACGACGCTGACGTCGACCGGCGCGGTGAACTCCTTCCACTCCTCGAACACCGGCTTCGGCGGCGGTATCAACCTGCTGGGCATGCAGCTCGGCGAGATCGCGCCCGGCGGTGTCGGCTCCGGCCTGTACGGCATGCTGATCATGGCGGTCATCGCGGTGTTCATCGCCGGCCTGATGGTCGGCCGCACGCCCGAGTACCTGGGCAAGAAGATCGGCACCCGTGAGATCAAGTTCGCCGCGCTCTACATCCTGATCACGCCGGCGCTCGTGCTGTGCTTCACGGCGGCCTCGTTCGTCCTGGACACCCCGTCGCACTCGATGACCAACTCGGGCGCGCACGGCTTCTCCGAGATCCTCTACGCGTACACCTCGGGCGCCAACAACAACGGCTCCGCCTTCGCCGGCCTCAACGCCGACACCCAGTGGTTCAACTCGACCATCGGCATCGCGATGCTGCTCGGCCGGTTCCTGCCCATGGTGTTCGTCCTCGCACTGGCCGGCTCGCTCGCCGAGCAGAAGCCCGTCCCCGAGACCGCAGGCACCCTGCGCACCGAGAAGCCGCTGTTCACCGGCCTCCTCGTCGGCACGATCATGATCATCACCGGTCTCACCTACTTCCCGGCCCTCGCGCTGGGTCCGCTCGCCGAAGGGCTCGCAGCATGAGCGCCATCACTCCTACCCGGGCACCGCACCCGGACGTACCCACGGGGCACAAGCCCGAGGGCGGCCGTGTAGGCGGGGGCCTGTTCGATCCGAAGCAGCTGGTCAAGTCCTTCCCCGACGCGATCAGGAAGCTCGACCCGCGGGTGATGGTCAAGTCACCCGTGATGTTCGTGGTGTTGGTCGGCTCGGTGGTCACCACGGCGCTCGCGATCAAGAACCCGGGGGACTGGTTCGGCTGGGCGATCACCGCCTGGCTGTGGCTGACCACGATCTTCGCCAACCTGGCGGAGGCGGTCGCCGAGGGCCGGGGCAAGGCCCAGGCCGACACCCTGCGCAAGGCCAAGACCGACACCGTCGCCCGCCGCCTGAACCAGGACGGCAAGAGCGAGGAGCAGGTCCCCGGCACCGAGCTGAAGATCGGCGACCTGGTGGTCTGCGAGGCCGGCGACATCATCCCCGGCGACGGTGACGTCGTCGAGGGAGTGGCCTCGGTCGACGAGTCCGCCATCACCGGCGAGTCCGCGCCGGTGATCCGCGAGTCCGGCGGCGACCGGTGCGCGGTCACCGGTGGTACGAAGGTGCTGTCCGACCGGATCGTCATCAAGATCACGACGAAGCCCGGCGAGACCTTCATCGACCGCATGATCAACCTGGTCGAGGGCGCCGCCCGCCAGAAGACGCCCAACGAGATCGCGCTCAACATCCTGCTCGCCTCGCTGACCATCGTCTTCCTGCTCGCCGTCGTGACGCTGAAGCCGTTCGCGATCTACGCGGGCGCCGACAAGCAGACCTCGACGATCGTCCTCACGGCGCTCCTGGTCTGCCTCATCCCGACGACGATCGGCGCCCTGCTCTCCGCGATCGGCATCGCGGGCATGGACCGGCTCGTCCAGCGCAACGTCCTCGCGATGTCCGGCCGCGCCGTCGAGGCCGCCGGTGACGTGTCGACGCTGCTGCTCGACAAGACGGGCACCATCACGCTCGGCAACCGCCAGGCCTCGGAGTTCGTCCCGGTCAAGGGCGCCACTGACGCGGAGGTCGCAGACGCCGCCCAGCTCTCCTCGCTCGCCGACGAGACGCCCGAGGGCCGCTCGATCGTGGTCCTCGCCAAGGAGAAGTACGGGCTGCGCGAGCGCCACCAAGGCGAGCTGGCGCACGCCACCTGGATCGAGTTCACCGCCCAGACCCGCATGTCGGGTGTGGACGTGGACGGCAAGAGCATCCGCAAGGGGGCCGCGGGCTCCGTGGTCACCTGGGTGAAGGAGCAGGGCGGCACGGTCTCCAACGACGCCGACACCCTCGCCAACGCCATCTCCGAGGCCGGCGGCACGCCCCTCCTCGTCGCGGTCAAGGACGGCAAGGGGGCGCGCGTTCTCGGCGTCATCCACCTCAAGGACGTCGTCAAGGACGGCATGCGGGAGCGGTTCGACGAGCTGCGCCGCATGGGCATCAAGACGATCATGATCACGGGTGACAACCCGCTGACGGCGAAGGCCATCGCCGAGGAGGCCGGTGTCGACGACTTCCTCGCCGAGGCCACCCCCGAGGACAAGATGGCCCTCATCAAGCGGGAGCAGGCGGGCGGCAAGCTCGTTGCGATGACCGGTGACGGCACCAACGACGCCCCCGCCCTCGCGCAGGCCGACGTCGGCGTGGCGATGAACACGGGCACGTCGGCCGCGAAGGAGGCCGGCAACATGGTCGACCTCGACTCCAACCCGACCAAGCTCATCGAGATCGTCGAGATCGGCAAGCAACTCCTCATCACCCGAGGCGCGCTGACCACCTTCTCCATCGCCAACGACGTCGCCAAGTACTTCGCGATCATCCCCGCTATGTTCGCCGTCGCCTACCCGTCGCTCGACAAGCTCAACATCATGGGCCTCGCCTCGCCCGAGTCCGCGATCCTGTCCGCCGTCATCTTCAATGCGCTGATCATCATCGCGCTCGTGCCGCTCGCCCTCAAGGGCGTGCGCTACCGACCGTCCAGCGCCGACTCGATGCTGCGCCGCAACCTCGGGCTCTACGGTCTGGGCGGCCTGATCGCCCCGTTCATCGGCATCAAGATCATCGACCTGCTCATCTCCCTCATCCCCGGAATCGGCTGACCATGACGAACAACTCCGTAGGAAACGCGGGACGTCTGCTCTGGGCCGCTCTCCGTGCCCTGCTCGTCCTGACCGTGGTGACGGGCGTGCTCTACCCCCTCGCCGTCACCGGCGTCGCCCAACTCGCCTTCCCCGGAAAGGCGAACGGTTCTGAGATCAAGGACGCGAGCGGGAAGGTCGTCGGCTCCGAGCTCATCGGCCAGACCTACAACCTCCCGCTGAAGGACGGTGAGGAGACCGCGAGCCCGGACCTCAAGTGGTTCCAGCCGCGCCCCTCCAACGGCCTCGGCGCCAACAGCGTCAACCCCCAGTACAAGATCATCCTCTCCGGCGCGACCAACCGCTCCGGCGACAACGAGGACCTGATCAATTGGGTGACGGACGCGAAGGCCGCCGTCGTGAAGGACAACTCGACGGCCGACTTCAAGGTGAAGCCGTCCGACGTCCCCGCCGACGCCGTCACGTCCTCCGGCTCGGGTCTGGACCCGCACGTCTCTCCGGAGTACGCGAAGCTCCAGGTCCACCGGGTCGCCGAGCTGAACCACCTGGACGTCGCCGCCGTCGAGAAGTTGGTCGCCGACCACACCGACGACCGCATCCTCGGTTTCATCGGCGAGCCCCGTGTCAACGTCCTCCAGCTCAACATCGCGCTGAAGACGCTTGTGGCGGCCAAGGGCTGATGGCCTTACGCCCGACGCAAGGGAGCCGGCAGTCCGGGAACGTCCCGGCTGCCGGCTCCCGACGCGCATCCGACGCCATGCTCAAACGAAAGGCAGTACGCCGATGACCCGGGTCCTGGTCGTCGAGGACGACGCGCAGCTCGCGCGCGCTCTGACGATCAACCTCAAAGCACGCAAGTACGACGTGGACGCGGCCCACGACGCCGCCGCCGCGCTCCGGCTCGCGGCCACCGAGCCACCGGACGTGATCCTCCTGGATCTCGGGTTGCCCGACATGGACGGCATCGACCTCATCCGGGCGCTGCGAGGCTGGAACCGGGCCCCGGTGCTCGTGCTCTCCGCCCGCAGCGGGTCCGAGGACAAGATCCGGGCCCTCGATGCGGGTGCGGACGACTACATGACCAAGCCCTTCAGCATGGACGAACTGCTCGCCCGGCTGAGGGCGGCTACCCGCCGGATCGAGGAGTCGCCCGCGCAGGCGCGGCCGAGTACCGGAGCGGCGGCCGCGCTGGTCACGACCGACGAGTTCACGGTCGATCTCGTGGCGAAGAAGGTACGCCGCGGTGACCGCGACGTCCGGCTCACCCCGACGGAGTGGCACCTGCTGGAGATCCTCATCTGTAACCCCGGCGTCCTCGTCAGCCAGCAGCGCCTCCTCAAGGAGGTGTGGGGGCCGAGCTACAGCAGCAAGACCAACTATTTGAGGGTCTACATGGCGCAGCTGCGTCGCAAACTGGAGGCGGACCCGTCACACCCCCGCTATCTGATCACCGAGCCCGGCATGGGATACCGCTTCGAGGCGTGACGTCCCGCCCGCTCGGCCACACGCTCTGTCCGACATCGACGAGAAACGAAACCATGGGACGCGGAAAACTCCGTATCTACCTCGGCGCGGCACCGGGCGTCGGCAAGACGTACTCGATGCTCTCGGAGGCCCACCGGCGGGTCGAGCGCGGCACCGACTGCGTCGTCGCCTTCGTCGAGCACCACCACAGGCCGCGCACGGAGGTGATGCTGCACGGCCTGGAGACGATGCCGCGTACGGAGATCGCCTACCGGGACACGGTGTTCACCGAGATGGACGTGGACGCGGTGCTGGCCAGGAAGCCCGCCGTCGCGCTCGTGGACGAGCTGGCCCACACCAACATCCCCGGCTCCCGCAACGCCAAGCGCTGGCAGGACGTCGAGGAGCTGCTCGCCGCCGGCATCGACGTGATCTCCACGGTCAACATCCAGCACCTGGAGTCCCTCGGCGACGTCGTCGAGTCGATCACGGGGGTGCGGCAGCGGGAGACCGTCCCCGACGAGGTGGTACGCCGCGCCGACCAGATAGAACTGGTCGACATGTCGCCCCAGGCGCTGCGGCGGCGGATGGCGCACGGCAACGTCTACAAGCCGGACAAGGTCGACGCGGCCCTGTCCAACTACTTCCGCCCCGGCAACCTCACCGCCCTGCGCGAACTGGCGCTGCTGTGGACCGCCGACCGGGTCGACGAATACCTCCAGGAGTACCGCACCGAACACCGGGTCTCGAAGATCTGGGGCTCCCGCGAGCGGATCGTCGTCGGTCTCACCGGAGGACCCGAGGGCCGCACCCTCATCCGCCGCGCCGCCCGACTGGCCGAGAAGGGCGCCGGAGGCGAGGTCCTCGCCGTCTACATCGCGCGCAGCGACGGACTCACCTCTGCCTCGCCGAAGGAACTGGCCGTCCAGCGGACCCTCGTCGAGGACCTGGGCGGCACGTTCCACCACGTCATCGGCGACGACATCTCCACCGGACTCCTGGAGTTCGCGCGTGGGGTCAACGCCACCCAGATCGTCCTGGGCGTCAGCCGCCGCCGCTCCTGGCAGTACGCCTTCAGCCCCGGTGTCAGCGCCACGGTCGCCCGCGAGTCGGGGCCCGACCTCGACGTCCACATCGTCACCCACGACGAGGCGGCGAAGGGCCGCGGCCTGCCCGTGGCGCGTCGCGCGAAGCTGGGACGGTCCCGCACGATCTGGGGCTGGCTCGTCGGCCTCGCAGGACCGGTGCTCCTCACCCTGCTGCTCAGCAGCACCCTCCCGGACGTAGGCCTCGCCAACGACGTCCTGCTCTTCCTCACCCTCACGGTCGCCGCGGCACTCCTCGGCGGCCTCAGGCCCGCCCTCGCCTCCGCAGCTGTCGGATCGCTGCTGCTCAACTACTACTTCACCCCTCCGATACACGAACTCACCATCGCCGACCCGAAGAACGTGGTCGCTCTGGTGATCTTCGTGGGCGTGGCGATCTCCGTCGCTTCCGTGGTCGACCTGGCCGCCCGCCGCACTCACCAGGCCGCCCGCCTGCGTGCGGAGGCGGAGACGCTCTCCTTCCTCGCCGGCAGCGTGCTGCGCGGCGAGACCGGCCTGGACGCGCTGCTCGAACGGCTCCGGGAGACCTTCGCCATGGAGTCCGTCGCGCTCCTGGAGCGCCGCCACGACACCGAGCCGTGGACGTGTGTCGCGGTCGTCGGCCCCGGCCGCCCGGTCGGCCGGCCCGAGGACGCGGACGTCGACATACCGGTCGGCGACCACCTGGCCCTCGCCCTGACGGGGCGGGTCCTGCCGGGCGAGGACCGGCGTGTGCTCGGCGCGTTCGCCGCCCAGGCGGCGGTCGTGCTCGACCGGCAGCGTCTCGTCGACGAGGCGGAGGAGGCCCGCCGGCTCGCCGAGGGCAACAAGATCCGCACCTCGCTGCTCGCCGCCGTCAGCCACGACCTGCGCACCCCGCTCGCCGGCATCAAGGCCTCGGTCTCCTCGCTGCGGGCGGAGGACGTCGAGTGGTCGGAGGAGGACCGGGCCGACCTGCTCGCGAACGTGGAGGAGGGCGCCGACCGGCTCGACCACCTCGTCGGCAACCTGCTGGACGTCTCCCGCCTGGAGACCGGCACCGTCACCGCCGTCCTGCGGCAGACCGACCTCGACGAGGTCGTTCCGATGGCACTCGTCGGCGTGCCCGACGACAGTGTCGAGCTCGACATCCCCGAGACCCTGCCCATGGTCGTCGTCGACCGCGGCCTGCTCGAACGGGCCGTCGCCAACGTCGTCGAGAACGCGGTGAAGTACAGCCCTGACGGAGCACCGGTCCTCGTCGCAGCCAGCGCGATCGCCGACCGCGTCGAACTCCGGGTCGTCGACCGCGGCCCGGGCGTGCCCGACGAGGCCAAGGACCGCATCTTCGGCGCCTTCCAACGCCACGGCGACGCCCCGCGCGGCGCGGGAGTCGGCCTCGGCCTCGCCGTCGCCCGCGGCTTCGTCGAAGCCATGGGCGGCACGGTCACGGCCGAGGACACCCCGGGCGGCGGCCTGACCATGACCATCAGCCTCCGCAGGGAGGACGGCACCCCGCCCTTCCACCCCGACGCGACGACCGAGACGACCTGACCGCTCGGAACCGTACGGCCGGATGATCAGTCATCCATCAGGGTGCCGGCAGGGCACCGAGGACGCGGACGAAGGGGGGAGTGCTGGTGAGCGAGACGGAGCACTCGCGAACGAAGGCGCGCATGACCGGGGTCAAGGCACTCGCCGCCGCTCTGGCGGTGGCGGCGGCCGCCGGCGCGGTCTGGTTCGGACTCGGCGGCGGCGAGGCGTCCGGCGACGACCTGGGGGACAGCTGCCGGGGGTCGCTGGCGGTCGAGGAGGCCCGGACGTTCTTCGCCGGTGCCGACCTGGAAGCGCGCGGGCACACCGGTGAATGGGTCGGACACGACACGGAGTGGTGCTCGGTCACGGCGCGCGGACAGGACTCGGCGCCCACCCTGCGGCTGCAGATCCGCCCGGTCGCCGCACACCGGGCCAGCGGTGCGGCGGAGGAGGCCTCGGCGACGCCCATCGGATACGGGTGGAACGGTTCGTTCGTCGGCCGGAGCCGGCCTGAGGCGGCGGTGCTCGTCGACTGCGAGGCGCTGCCCGGCAAGGGCCTCCTCGTTCTGACCGAGGCCACGGCGAAGGCCGAGGACCTGACGAAGGAGCAGGTCGGCCAAGTCGCCCGGCTCGCCACGGAGACGGCCCGGAAGGCCGCCGATCGCTTCCACTGCGAGGGAGCGCTCGGCACACGTCCGTCCGGGGTGGACCTGAGCGAATGGCGCGAGGTACCGCCCGCCCGCGCGACGGGGACCTGCCGGAACGTGCTCACCGCAGCGACCGCGACCCGGCTGGGCGTCACGGCAATCTCCGAGAAGCCGGCCGGCCGCGCGCTGACCGAGGCCTGCGCGCTGAAGCGCGGGGCGAAGACGCTCGCCGAGCTGACCGCCTACTACGGCGCCTCCGCCGAGCAGGAGATGTATCTCGACGGCCGCTACCCCGGCAGCGTCAAGGGCGCCAGCACGCGCGCCCTCACCTGCAAGGGAGCCCTCGGGACCGCGTACGTCAAGCTGGTCGGTCCGTCCGGCGGCCACGGCGGGCCGGGGGAGCTCCGGCCCGCCGACGTCCAGGAGCTGCTGGGCAGCTTCGCAGCCGCGTCGACGGCCCGCCACGGCTGCCCCGCGTGAGCCGGTACGAGGAACGGGCGTTCAGGCGTCCGAGCCCGGGCGTTTCCCCCCGGGGGCATCTGCCGCGCAGGGGCGGACCCGGCCCTGTCGGAACCGGCCACCGCCGGACCGTAGGTCGGTAGGTCCGTCGGCCGTCGATCAGGAGGCGTCCGCCGGGGCGGACCGATCGGTCGCGGTGGCCGTCTGGGTTTCCGGCGTCTCCGGTGTCGGTGTCGGTGTCGGTGTCGGCGTCGGAGCGGCGTCGAGGTTGCGGGCCGCCCGGTCGAAGTAGCGGAGCAGTTCCACCGGGAAAGGCATCACAAGCGTGGAGTTCTTCTCCGCGGCCACCTCGACGACGGTCTGCAGCAGCCGCAGCTGCATCGCCTCCGGCGTGTCGGCCATGATCCGCGACGCGTTGGCGAGCTGCTGGGCCGCCTGGAACTCGCCGTCCGCGGTGATCACGCGGGCCCGCCGCTCGCGCTCGGCCTCCGCCTGCCGGGACATCGACCGCTTCAGCGACTCCGGCAGCTGTACGTCCTTGATCTCGACCCGGTCGATGTGGATGCCCCAGCCGGCCGCCGGGCTGTCGATCATCAAGGCGAGCCCTTCGTGCAGTCGCTCCCGGTCGGACAGGAGGTCGTCCAGGTCGCTCTTGCCGATGATCGAGCGCAGCGATGACTGCGCGACCTGGCCGACGGCGAAGGCGTAGTCCTGCACCTCGATCGTGGCACGGGCGGGGTCGGTGACCCGGTAGTAGACGACCGCGTCGACCTTGACCGAGACGTTGTCCCGGGTGATGCCCTCCTGTGTCGGGATCGGCAGGGTCGCGACCTGCACGTTGACCTTCCGCATGCGGTCCGCGACGGGGATCAGGAAGGTGATGCCGGGCTGTCGATGGCCGGGCAGAGCCTTGCCGAAGCGGAACACGACGCCCCGCTCGACCTCATTGATCACCCGCATCCCGCTGCGCAACAGCAACAGAAGGAAGACGACCACGACGACCACTCCGACAACCGCGCTCTCCATGGGAACGCCTCCTTCGTGAAACCGGTTCGACACTGGTCAGGACGGCCGAGCGGGACCCGCGGATGCGCCTCCGGCGTCAGGAACACGTCAAACTCGCGGGCCTGCGCGGGTGTCGGAGTGTGACGGGGGCCGGGCGCGCATGATGGAGGGAGAGCGTGTGGGTGTGGCGTATCGGTAGGAGCCCCCGATGGCGCGAGGACGATTGCGGATCTACCTCGGGGCCGCCCCGGGGGTGGGGAAGACGTACGCCATGCTCGAGGAAGGGCAGCGGAGGTCGACTCGGGTGGTCGGGGCGGCGGAGTCGCCGAGCGAGCGCAACCCATGGCTCCTCGGCTCTGCGGCGTGCAGCTCGGAGGCCAGAGCCTGCATGTGGGCGTGCATGCCGTTGCGAAGGTCGACCTGGGGCTTCCACTCCAGGACCTCCTGGGCGCGGCCCCGGTTGGCACGGGTGGTGAGGACGTCGCCGCTGCGAGGGCGCTCCTGTTGAACCTGGACCTCGAGTCCGGTGAGGCTGCGCGCAATGCTGATCACTTCGAGAAGGGAGGCGCCCGAACCGCCGCCCACGTTGATCACGCCCTGCGCCGTCGGGAACGTGGCCGCGGCAATGGTGGCCGAGACCGCGGCGTCGACGTACGTGAAGTCCCGGCGCTGGTGACCGTCACCGTACAGACGGAGCGGTTGACCGGTAAGGGCCGCCGTGAGGGCACGGTGGGTGAACATGTCCGGCCGCTGCCGGGGGCCGTAGACGGTGAAGTACCGCAGGGCGACGACGCTGGTCGGGCAGTGGGGCCTGTGTGGAGTGCGCGAGGCAGAGCTGCTCCTCGGCGAGCTTGGTGACCGCGTACGGGGACGCCGGCTGGGGCCTGTCGGTCTCCACGCTCGCACCGCCGTCCGTGGCGCCGTAGACGCTGGAGGACGAAGCCACCACGAGTCTGGGCACGCCCATGCGGGCGACGGCGTCCATGACGCGATGGGTTGCGAGGATGTTCGAGGCGACGTAGTCGCTGAACTTCGGTCCCCAGGAAGGGCGTACCCCAGGGATACCGGCCAGGTGGAAGACGGCGTTCGCTTCCACGAGAAGCGGCTCGATCGCACAGCTGAGGAGGTCGGCGGTGACGTGCATGTATCCCGGGATCCCCTGCAGAGCGGCGAGGTTGGCGGCGGCCGTGGGGTCGGTCGCCGGGTCGCGCCGGTCGACGCCGATGACGATGGCGCCGGCCTGGACGAGGGCGCGCGCGAGGTGGGAGCCGATGAAGCCGGCGGCGCCGGTCACGACGGCCCGACGCGGGACGGTGGTGGTCAGGTGGGCGGGCGAGTTCCGTGACACGGGAATCTCCAGAAGGTGGCGAAGGGATACGTTCAGGAGAGGCGGGCCAGCACGGTGCGGCCGTGGGCGCTGAGGGCGGGGTCGTCCTGCTCGTATCCACGCACCAGGGCGGTGACGGCTTCGATCGCGCCGAAGGACTCCAGCAGCCGCTGTTCGGTGTCGTTCAGCGGCTGTCCGTACCCGGCGAAGAACGCCGTGCGGAGGTTGGGCGCTGCCTGCCAGCGGCGGAACTCGAGCCGGGCAAGTCGCGGATGCGGGCGTCGCGGCGCATGTGCTCGAAGTCGCACAGCCCGAAGGCGTCACCGACGAGCCAGTTCCGCGGTTGGTAGTCGAGGTGGCATGCCGCGCTGTCCATGGGTGTGTTCGCCAGGTCGTCGGCGCTGTGGCTCAGGCCGTTGCGTTCGACCGCGGAGATGAGGCCGGCCCGGTCCGCACGGGCGATCCAGTCGCGCAGTCGCTGGGCGAGTTCCGTGCCGACGGCTCCGCTGGGCGGCACCGAGTTGGCGCGGCAGCGCATCGTCCACCTCCTCGCCAGGATCAGGAGCCACTCCGCCTGACCCACCTGTACGGCGGCACGCACCCGCCGGACGCGGGCGACGCCACCCGACCGGGCAAAGCGGCACGGGTTCGCGTCAACTCCCTCCCGACAAGGGTTGATCTGAGCCGGTCTGCCCTATGTTCTAGGGGCCCACCGCGGTTCAGGTCCACGGTTCGCCCAGGAGGTCCGATTGCAGCCCAGACGCGTCCACGCCCGTGCCCGAGCGTTGCGCCGCTCCCATGTGCTCATCGCCTTCGGCCTCGGCTCGCTGCTCGTCGGGGCCACGCCCTGGCTCGGCGTCGCCAGCCCGGGACCCGGCGCACACGGTCCGACCCCGCCGCCGACGCCCTTCACCCAGCGGACCGCGCAGCAGTCGCCGCACCACGGCGTGGCCCCCGCGAACGCCATGGAGCCGATGGCTCCCGTCCTCGACCGGACCGGATGGACGGCCACGGCGAGCGACGAGGAGACCGCCAAGGAGAACGGGCGCGCGGCCAACGTCCTCGACGGCAAGACGGCCACCCTCTGGCACAGCAGGTGGTCCGGGACCCCGGCCCCGCTGCCCCACGTCATCACCATCGACATGCACCGCACGACGGTGGTCTCGGCGCTCCTCTACCAGCCCCGCACCGACAACAAGGCCAACGGGCGCGTCGGTGAGTACAGCATCAGCGTGAGCACCGACGGCCGCGCCTGGGGCAGTCCGGTCGCCACCGGCACCCTCGCGGACGACGCGAGCACCAAGACCCTCGGATTCGCCCCGCAGGGCGCCCGGTTCGTCCGGCTCACCGCCGTCACCGAGGCCGGCAAGCGCGGCCCGTGGACCTCCGCCGCGGAACTCAACCTGCTCGGCGACCCCGGAACCCCGGCGGCCACCGTCGACCTGCCCAGGACCGGATGGACGGCCACGGCGAGCGACGAGGAGACCGCCAAGGAGAACGGGCGCGCGGCCAACGTCCTCGACGGCGACGCCGCCACCCTCTGGCACAGCAGGTGGTCCGGGACCCCGGCCCCGCTGCCGCACAGCATCACCATCGACACCCACCGCACGACGGCCGTCTCCGCCCTGGTCTACCAGCCCCGCAAGGACAGCCCCAACGGGCGAGCGGGCACCTACACCGTCACCACCAGCACCGATGGCACCACCTTCGGCGCAGCGGTCGCCTCGGGCACCTGGCGCGACGACGACACCGTCAAGACCGCCACGTTCACCCGCACCGTCAACGCCCGCTACGTACGCCTGACCGTGACCCGCGAGGCCGGCAACCGCGGGCCCTGGGCCTCCGCCGCCGAGATGCGCCTGAGCGGACCGGCCAACCCGGCCGCCCACGGCTCCTGGAGCCGGATCACCGGTTTCCCCCTGGTGCCGGTGGCCACCGCCGTCCTGCCCGGCGACAAGCTCCTGGCCTGGTCGGCGTACGCGATCGACCGCTTCGGCGGCAGCAACGGCTACACCCAGACCGCGATCCTGGACCTGAAGACGGGCAAGGTCACCCAGCGCCGCATCGACAACACCGGCCACGACATGTTCTGCCCGGGCATAGCGATGCTCGCCGACGGCCGGGTCCTGGTCACCGGCGGCAGCAACGCCGACAAGGCGAGCATCTACGACCCGGCCACCGACAGCTGGTCCTCGACGACCAGCATGAACATCGCCCGCGGCTACCAGGCCATGACCCTGCTCTCCACCGGCGAGGCCTTCGTCCTCGGCGGATCCTGGAGCGGAACCGCGGGTGACAAGGCCGGCGAGGTCTGGTCCCCGGACACCCGCACCTGGCGCAGACTGCCCGGCGTCTCCGCGGTCCCGGCGATGACCGCCGACCCCGCCGGCGCCTACCGCGCCGACAACCACATGTGGCTGTACGCCACCTCGGGCGGCAAGGTGCTCCAGCTCGGCCCGAGCAAGCAGATGAACTGGATCACGACCTCCGGGAACGGCACCCTGACCCCCGCCGGCACCAGGGCCGACAGCCCGGACGCCATGACCGGCAACGCCGTCGCGTACGACATCGGCAAGCTGCTCACCCTGGGCGGCTCGCCCGGGTACCAGAGCACGCCCGCCACCCGGCGCGCGTACACCGTGAGCGTCGACGGCACGCAGGTGCGGGCCGCGCGCACGGGCGACATGGACCACGCCCGCGCCTTCGGCAACAGCGTCGTCCTGCCCGACGGCAAGGTCGCCGTGTTCGGCGGGCAGGCGTTCCCCGTGCCGTTCAGCGACGCCACGTCCGTGCTGACCCCCGAGCTGTGGGACCCGGCGACCGGACGCTTCACCCCGCTCGCCAGCATGGCGATCCCGCGCAACTACCACAGCGTGGCCAACCTGCTGCCCGACGGCCGGATCTTCTCCGGCGGCGGCGGCCTGTGCGGCGACTGCGCCACCAACCACTCCGACGGCGCCGTGTTCACGCCGCCGTACCTGCTCAACGCGGACGGTTCGGCCAAGGCGCGTCCCGTCATCACCGGCGGCGTGCCGCCCCGGGTCGCCGCCGGCAGCTCGCTCACCGTCGGCACCGAAGGGTCGGTGGCCTCCTTCGTCCTGGTACGG
This sequence comes from Streptomyces sp. NBC_01268, assembly GCF_036240795.1. Lineage (NCBI taxonomy): Bacteria > Bacillati > Actinomycetota > Actinomycetes > Kitasatosporales > Streptomycetaceae > Streptomyces > Streptomyces sp. NBC_01268. The sequence continues at coordinate 7,084,133 of NZ_CP108454.1, forward strand.
GCCGCGGCCGCGACCCACTCCACGGACAACGACCAGCGGCGGGTCCCGCTGGTGTCCACGGCCACGGGATCCGGCACGCACACGGTGTCCATCCCGGCCGACAAGGGCGTGGTCCTGCCGGGCACCTACATGCTCTTCGCCCTGGACGGCCACGGGGTGCCGAGCGTCGCCCGCCTCGTCACCGTCTTCTGACGGTACGGCGTCGGCGTCCGCCCCCGGCCGGGTCACCCCGCCGGGGGCGGACGCCGACGCCGGGCCCGGCCGACCGGGCCGCGTGGGCCTCCACGCTCCCCGAGAGGGGGCGAAGGGCTCCGAGGCAGCCGTCCGCATCCGGTAGGAGTCGCCGGTGTCCACCCATCCGTCCCTGCCCGGCGACCGCCCTGGAAGGCCGCACCGATGTGCTGCCGCGCGGAACCCGGGCGCATCGGCTACGAGGCGTGGCATGCTCGACTCATGGAGGGCGATTCCGTGACTTCAGGGTCCGGTGCGACCGCGACCCCCGAAGTGCTGGCCTTGGCCAAGGTCGTCTCCCGGTTGCGTGCCGAAGTCGTGGACCTGGAGAACCTGGCCGCGACGACGGCCGTCGTGGAACGGGCCAAAGGCGTGCTGATGGGCCGCGAAGGCGTCACACCGGACGCGGCCTACCAGCTGCTGCTCGATCACGCCGCCCGGCAGCGGCGCACCCTCCTGGAGGAGTGCTGGATCACGCTGGGTCGCACCGGCGGGCACGTGGTGTCACCACCCCCGGAGGCGGCCGACCCGACGGCTCGGGCCGCGCCGCCGGCACCGGAAGCCTCGCCCTTCCGTACGAGCCGCTACGTCGCCGCCGCCGACGGCGGCACCCGCCCGCCCGGGGATCGCGCGCTCCTCGCCGGCCTGGCCCGGGAGCTGGCCCACGTCCGCACCCCGGAGGAGATCGCCCAGCTGCTCCGGACGCTGCTGGCCGACGCCGCGGACGTCGACGCGGTGATGATCTACACCGTCGCCTCGGCCGGCAGCCTGCGCCTGATCGGGCACGCCGGAACCGGGGACGCGCTGGCCGACCAGTGGAGTCACATTCCTCCGCTCAGCGGCATCGCCGGAATGGAGGCCATCGCCGCCGGGCAGCCGGTGTGGCTCGAAGACCCGGAGTCGGACGCCGCCCGGTACCTGCTGATCGGCGATCCGCCCGAGCGGTGGCCCTCGCGCGCCTGGCTGCCCGTCCCCACCGACGGGAACGTGACCGCGGTCGTCGGGTTCTTCCGGGGGCGGCACGGGCCGTTCGACGTCCGGACCAGGGCGCTGCTGCGGCGGGCGGTCAGACTCTGCGGCGGGTCCTTGCGCGAGGACCGGGACCGCTACCGGGACGCCCTGCGGCGAGAGGACGTCGACGCGATCCAGACGGTCCTCGACGCGCTGTCCGGGCCCGCGGCCCTGCTGACGCCCCTGTTCACGGCCGAGGGCGAGGTGGAGGACTTCCGGATCGACGCGGCGGCGCCGGAGTCGCTGGACGTGACCGGACGGCGCGGCAAGGAGCTGGTGGGCCGACGGCTCCTGGAGAACTACCCGACCGTCGCGGGCACCGCGCTCTGGGAGGGGTACCTGGACACGCTGACCACGGGCGAGGTCTACGAGGGCGAGCCCTTCGTCTACGAGGAAGTGACCGCCGGGGTACCGCAGGAGTCCGTGTACTCGGTCCGGGCGTCCCGGCTGGGCGAGCGCCTGGTGGTGTCCTGGATCCGCCACGACGCCGCGGAACGGGAGACCCGTCTGCTGGACGACCTGCAGCGGCTGGGCAACCTCGGCTGGGCCCACTGGGACCTGGTCACCGACTCCATCACCTGGTCCGACCAGGTGTACGCCGTCTTCGACCGCGATCCCGCCCTGGGGCCCATGCGGCTGGAGGAGCTGCCCCGGCACCTCCTGGCGGAGGACCTGCCGCGGATGGGCGCGGCGGTGCAGCGGCTGCTCGGTGAGGGCGTCGCCGTCGACCAGTACTTCCGCATCACCACCGAGCGCGGCGTGCGGCACCTCCGGGTCGTCGCGGAGGCGCAACGCGACGCGGGCGGCAGCCCGGTGGAGGTGCACGGCTTCTTCCAGGACCTGACCGAGCTGCGGGACGCCGAGCTGGCCCTGCGCGAGAGCGAACGCGCCAACCTCGTCCAGCGCGGCATGCTGAAGGCCGAACGCGCGCTCGGCGCGCGGCTCCAGGACACCCTGCTGCCGATCCCCGAGCAGTCGCTGGAGCTGGCCGGTCTGTGCGTCGACGTGGCGTACGTCCCCGTCGACAGCGGACTGAACGTCGGCGGCGACTGGTACTCCGCCATCGAACTCCCCGACAAGAGCGCGCTGTTCGTCGTCGGAGACGTCGCCGGACACGGTCTCGCCGCGGTGGGGACCATGGCGCAGCTTCGGTTCACCACCAAGGGCATGAGCGTGACCGGATCGCCGCTGCCCGACGTGCTCGACCGTCTCAACGCCCTTCTGCTGCACACTGCTTCGGACACGGGCGGCGCCACCGCCACGGCGGTCATGGGGCGCTACGAGCCCTGGACGCACCGCCTGACCTGGGTGAGGGCGGGCCACCTCCCGCCCTTGCTCATCCGCGATGGCGAGGCCCGCTTCCTCCCGCAGCCCGAGGGCACCCTGCTCGGTGCCGCGTCCGACTCGACGTACACGCAGGACGTCATCGAACTGCGGCCCGGCGACCATCTGTTCTTCTACACGGACGGCCTCGTCGAGGAGCCGGGCCAGGACATCGACACCGGCCTCGTCCAACTGGCCGACACGGCCGCCCGGCTCGTGCGGGAGGTCGAGAGCGGCATGCTCGCCAAGACCCTCGCCGACCTGCGCCCGCGGAACCGCGACGACATCTGCGTCCTGGAGATCCGCGTCCCCGAGGAGTGATCCGCCGTGCGCGCGGCCCTCACCCCGGATCGCGCGGGAGGAGCGGACCGAGCGGGCCGAGGTCGAGGTTGAGATCGCCCAGGCTGAAGCCGTGCTGAGCACAGAGTTCGCTCATGCGGTCGTGGAGGGCCAGCAGGGTGGCGCCGAGTTCCTCCTCCTGCTCGTCGGTGAGGTCGCCTTCGTCGACGCGGCGCAGCGCCTGGCGTTCGATGAGCTGCCTGAGGAGCTCGACCACGGTCAGGACCAGTTTGAGCAGATCCTCCTCGACGGTGTCGGCGCCGGTGCGGATCCGTCGCGCGGGTGGCCGCCAGACGGAGTCGGCACGCGCCTTCCCGTCGGGCGGGAGGGCGGGCATGACCCTGAGCACGTCCGCCATCGCCTTGCCGAGGTCGTGCACGTCGGCCCGCTCATCGGCCATCGGGCTCACCGCCGTCCGCTTGCGACGGACGCGGGGACCCCGCGTCCGTGGCGGAGCCGATCGAGCCGACGGAGCCGACCGGGCTGACGGAGCCGACCGGGCTGACCGGACCGAGCGGGCCGACCGAGCTGACCGAGCTGACGAGGGCCCGGAGCGAGATCCGGACGAGGTCGATGTCGGCGATGGACAGGACCACGTCGCCCGTGATGACGACGCCTCCCGCGAGCAGCCGGTCGAGCAGGTCGACGAGTGCGACCTGACGCCCGGGCAGGGCCGGGTCGGCCCGGCCGGGGGTGCTCATGACACCGGCCCGCGGCCCGGGGGCGGGGGTTCGGGTGGCGGCGGGGGAGCGGTGAACGAGTACGGGGCCCAAGGGCCGTTCAGTTCGAGCAGCACTCCGGGAAGGTCGGCTGCTGCGGCCCGGACCGCCGCCCGGAAGGCGCCGGCCGCGGCGTCGGGGACGAGAAAGGCGTCGTTGACGACGTTCTCCCCGGCCCCCGCTGCGGCCTCTGCCCCGGTCTCCGCGAGCGGCCCGCTCTGCGGAGGGTGGGAGACGTGCCGGGCCGAGTGCCGACGGGCGATCGCGGCGACGCGGTCGGCGGCGATCCTCGCCTGCCGGTGGTGGTCCTCGTCGGCGTCGCGCTGAGCCCGGCGGGCCCGCAGGTACGCCCGGCCCGGGCCGGCGGACGGGCCCGTCGCGCCGTCCCTCTCCACGGCGGGTTCCGGAGCCGGGTCCGGAGCCGGAGCCGGGTCCGGGTCCGGGCCGGCGGCTCGCCCACGCACGTAGATCTTCACGCCGTATTCGGTGTGGGCGGCGAGCTGGGCCAGTCGGGCCGCGAACTGCGGGCTCTGCGCGCTCAGGGCCCGCACGGCGCGGGAACGGTCCTGGTAGAGCGTCGCCATGCGGAGGGGGAGGACGGTGGTGCGGGCGGCGAGGGCCTCGATGACGAGGTGGTGGGCGCGCGCGGTGGCCTCCAGCCAACGGAGGTCCTCGAAGCGCTCCGGGAGCACCTCCTCCGCGAACTCGGCCCGGGGAACGTCGCTGACGGCGAAGGCGACGAGGGGCGGCCCGGCGGCGTCGGGGGCGGCGCCGATGAGGGCGACCCGGCAGCCCGCGACTCCGGTCAGCGTGGACAGGACGTCGTCCAGGCCGGGAGCCGGCGGCGTGACGCCGTAGACGTAGGTGAGCGCCGCCGCGGGAGCCGCGTTCATGGTCCGGTCCTCCGCTTCGGGGTGCGGCGCGTCGGACGCACCTCGTCGGCGGGCTCTTCTTCTTCTTCCTCTTCTTCCTCCTCCTCGCCGCCGGCCACGTAGGGGTCCTCGCCGGAGCCTGCCGTGAGCTCGTCATGGCGCAGCCGCGCGATCTCGGTGCGCAGGCGCTCGTTCTCGGCGGCGAGGGAGCGGTCGTGGGGGCGTGAGGAGAGCGACGGGTCGTGCTCCCACCAGTCGATGCCCATCTCCTTGGCCTTGTCCACCGAGGCGATCAGGATGCGCAGCTTGATGGTGAGGAGCTCGATGTCGAGGAGGTTGATGCGGATGTCGCCGGCGATCACGATGCCCTTGTCCAGCACGCGCTCCAGGATGTCCGCGAGGCTGGCGGAGGAACTGGACGGATAGCCGCCCATCGCCGGATCGGTGCCGAACCTGCGGCTGACGGGGTCGCTCACGAACGTTCACCTCCGTCGTACTGCGTCGTGCTCCGTCGTACTGCTTCGAACCGGCGCCGTGGTGCCGTCGGCCTGCCGCTGCCCGTGCCGCGATCGTTCAAGCGCCGCCCGAGCGGTATCGGTCGATCTCCTCCAGGCGGTCGAGCAGCAGGTCTTCCTCCTGCTCGAAGGCCTCCTCGTCGATCTCGCCCGCCACCAGCTGCCGTTCCAGCTCCGCGAGCCGGGCGACGACCGGCGCCGGGTCGTAGTACTCGGCCTCCGCCTGGTCCGCCACCTGCCGGGCGGCCCACAGAGCGGCGCGGACCGGGGCCAGCGGCAGCATGACCAGTTGCCCCAGGAGACCCATCTCTTCCACTCCTTCCGGCCGGGCGGCGAAACTAGGACACGAAGCTGTACGGCGGGAGCGGGCCGCTGAGCCGGAACTCGACGCCGTCGTCGCCGCTCCGGACCCGCTCGTCGAGGGCCTTCGACACCTCTTCGTCGTCCTGGCGCACGAGCAGGGACAGGGCGAGGAAGTCGTCCCCCTGGGCGGGGTGGACGACGTGTTCCCGCCCCAGCGGTGCCAGGGAGCGCATCAGGCCCTCCGCCGCATGGGCACGGCGTCGCTCGACCTCGGCCGCGACCAGGCGCCCCAGTTCCAGCGGCAGCCGTGGATCCGCGGAGCCGCCGACGATCTCGCGATTGAGTCGCCGGGCCTCGGGCAGGTCGTCGAGGATCTCCCGGAGGAGCAGGTCCTGCCCACGGGAAGCCTTCACCTGGTACTCGGCGCAGCCGTCGACCCGGGTCAGGGTCGCCCGGTAGGAGTCCGCGTTCTCGTCGAGCGCCCGCAGCACGGCGGCGTCGTCGGGGGCGGTGTAGCCGAACCTCAGCGGCAGCGGGGTGCCGTCGGACAACAGGCGCTCCTGGACCGCCTGATGGGCGGCCACGTCGCGCCGCTTCGGACGGATCTCCTCGTCGATGTCGCTGACCACGGCACGCAGCCCGTCCGTGGACACGACCCGTACCTCCGCTCCGGTGGATCCGACGCCCGTCAGACCGTCGACCCGGCAGGGGTGGTCGCGCGATGTCACCGCGTAGACGTAGACGGCCATGATCACTCCCTGTCACGCCTGGCCGGGCGCCGCGCGGGCCTCCGGCGCCGGGGAGGCGGCTGCGCCTCCTCGGTCTCGTACTCGGCGTCCTCGGCGTTCTCGGCGTCCTCGTTCTCCTCGGCGTCGTCCTCGCTCTCGTCCTCGGCTTCCTCGGCCCCGCCCGACAGCGACTGCGTGACGGCATCGATCGCGCCGCCGAGCGCGCCCTTGGTCTTGCCCCGACTACCGCCCTCGACCATCTTGCCGACGACGTCGGGGAGCTGGGCGGGAGCGTTCCGGCCCGCTTCCAGGTCCAGGCGGTTGCACGCTTCGGCGAAGCGGAGGTAGGTGTCGACGCTGGCCACCACGACCCGGACATCGATCTTGATCAGTTCGATCCCGACCACGGAGACGCGCACGAAGGCGTCGATGACCAGCCCGCGGTCGAGGATGAGCTCCAGGACGTCGTAGAGGCTGCCGGTCCCTGCCTGGCCGCCGCTTACGGGGCCTCCGCTCGTTCCTTGCGGCATCACCGTCATGGCGTGTCCCTTCACGGCTCGGCAGCCCTCAGCCGCCGTGCCGGTCGATCATGCCCCGGCTGTATCTCCGGATGCGTTCGTAGGAGATCAGGTCGCCGGCCTCGTCCAGCTCGACGCGGTAGCTGCCCATGACGCTGGTGGTGTCGGGGATGCGTTCGAGCTCCACCACCTCCACCACCGCCTCCCAGCCGTCCTCTGTGGGCTTCAGCGACGACACCGCCTCAGGGCGCCTGCCGAGCAGTTCGGAGAGCTGATCGGCGGCGGCCCGCAGTGCGGCGGCCGCGCCGCCCTGGGGCCGACGCGGGCGGCGCCGGCGGCGCTCTGGCTCCGGTCCGGTCATCTGACGCCCTCGTGAATCGGGTTTCCCTTTGACTCACGCATCTCCCCGCGGATGCGCGCTCCATTCCGGATAAGACGAACTTTCTTCTCATATGCCGCATATCTGGAGATGGGTTGAGCAGCCACCACATGAGGCCCCGAGCGTCGGGGGCGGCCTGTGATGTCGACACCGGCCACCGCTCATCCCGAAAGGACGAAGCAGATGGAGGACACGACCAAGATCGCCCTTGCGGCCGCCATCGCAGGCGGATACGTACTGGGGCGGGCGAAGAAGGGCCGCATGGCCCTGTCTCTCGCGACCTATGTCGCGGGGCGCAGATTCGGGCTCCAGCCCGGCCAGCTCGTGGCACAGGGGGTGCGGAAGCTGGGGGAGATGCCCCAGACCGCCGAACTCACCGAACAGCTGAGGGGTGAAGCCCTCCAAGCCGGCCGCAAGGCCCTCACGGCCGCGGCGAACCGCCAGCTCGCCGGCCTCGCTGATTCCGTGCACCAGCGCACCCTGGGCCTCACCCGTGAGGGCGATGAGTCCGACGAGGAGTACGCGGACGACGACGGTGAGTACGAGGACGAGTACGAGGACGAGTACGAGGACCAGGACGAGGACCAGGACGAGGAAGGCGAGTACGCGGACGAGTACGAGGACGAGGACGAGGAGGAGGAACCGTACGGAGAGGAGCCGGAGGAGCCGGAGGAGCGGACGGAGTCGGCGGACGAGGAGGACGAGCAGGGCGAGGAGGACGAGGCCGCCCAGGAGGACGAGGAGCGGGAGGCGCCGAAACGGTCGCGGCGCGAGGGATCACGGTCTTCCGCCACTGGTCGCACCCCCTCGACCCGTAAGAGTGCGGAGTCCGCAGGGTCGTCCGGATCCGGCGGCGCGTCCCGACGCGCACCGGCGAAGAGGTCGGAGACCGCGGACGCGAAGCCGACCGGGAAGACCACGAGGCCGTCGAAGTCCGCGGAGAGGACCGCCTCCACCGGAGGCCGCTCTGCCGCGAAGAAGCCCACGTCGACGGCGAAGAAGGCACCCGCGAAGAAGGCACCCGCGAAGAAGGCCACCACGTCGACCACGGCGAAGAAGGCCACGTCGACCACGGCGAAGAAGGCACCGGCGGCCACGGCGAAGAAGCCCACGTCGGCCACGGCGAAGAAGGCACCGGCGAAGAAGGCACCGGAGAGGAAGACGCCGGCGAAGAAGGCACCGGCGCGGAAGACCGCCTCGTCAGGGGGTCGTACCGCGGCGAAGAAGACCGCGTCGACGCGGCCCGCCGCCAAGAAGGCGGCGGCGAAACGGGCACCGGCGAAGAAGACCGCCGCGCGCAAGCCCGCGAGCGGCAGCACCGCCAAGAAGTCCACGCCGGCCAAGAGGACGACGGCACGCAAGCCGTCGACGCGGAGGTAGCGCCATGGCCACCGATCGTGCACACAAGGAGTCCAAGGCCCGCAGCCCCATGGACCAGCTCTTCGACGAAGTCGGCGAGTACCTGCTGGCGCGGGCGGACGACTTCACCGGCAAGGCCATCGACAAGGTGGGGGACCTCACCGACCAGCTCTCCGACGTGGCGGACAACGGCGGCTCGCTCGCCGACATCGGCGGCCGCCTCCTCCAGGGCGATTCACCGCTGAAGGCGGCGGCGGGCAGCACCTTCGACAGTCTCAAAGGCGCGGTCAAGGACATCGGAGGCGGACTGATGGGCCGAGGCAGGTCCCGCAAGAGCGGATCCAAGCCGACGCACATCTGCGAGGCCGTCGACATAGGCGTCCCGTTGCGTACGGCTTACGACCACTGGACGCAGTACGAGGACTTCAGCACGTTCGCCAAGGGGGTGCGGAGCGTCTCGCAGAGCGACGAGACCAGCACGGACTGGAAGGTGAAGGTCGGCCCGTCCACGCGGAGCTGGAAGGCCAGCATCCAGGAGCAGGTACCGGACGAACGGATCGTGTGGACCTCCGAAGGCGCGAAGGGCACCACGCGTGGCTGTGTCAGTTTCCACGAGCTCGCGCCGTCCCTCACGCGCGTGGTGGTGGTCGTGGAGTACTACCCCTCCGGACTCTTCGAGAAGACGGGCAACATCTGGCGCGCCCAAGGCAGGCGGCTGCGACTCGACCTCAAGCACTTCGTCCGTCACGTGACCCTCACCGACGACGAAGCTGACGGATGGCGCGGCGAGATCCGCGACGGCGAGGTGGTCCGCACGCATGAGGAGGCCGTCGAGGAGGACGCGGACGAGCAGCCGGAGGAAGCCGAAGGGGAGGGCGCGGACGACGGCGAGGGCGAGGGCGAGGAGGAAGTGGAAGACGAAGAGGAACCGGCCGAGGAGTACGACGAGGAGGAGCCCGAGGAGGAGGGCGAGTACGAGGACGAGTACGAAGACGAGGACGAGGACGAGGAGTACGAGGCCGAACCCGAGGCCGAACCCGAGGACGATGCCGAGGCCCGGGAACCGGAGGAAGCGCGCCCGAGCCGCCGCCGCGCCAGGCGCTGAAGCCGGGAGCCGGGGAAGGACCCACGACCCCGGCGCATGCCGGAGGCTGCCGCCCACGAAGGGCGGCAGCCTCCGGCATGCGCAGGCGTTCAGTGCTTCATCGCGTCCTTCGCCTTCTGCCCGGCCTGCTTGGCGTCCGCCGCCGTCTGCTCGAGCTTTCCCTTGATCTCAAGGCTCTCGTTGCCGACGGCCTTACCGGTGGTTTCCTTGGCCTTTCCCTTCGCCTTTTTTCCCATGTTCTTGGCCTTGTCTCCGGTCGCCATTGCTGTTCACCTCCGATATGTCATCGATATGTCATCCCCCCGGTTTGGGGATTCAGTAGGGACTCGGGCCGGGCAGCCACACCGCCAGCCGAAGCCATCTCGGCATCGCGGCCCGAAACGCCCTGCGCACCGTCCGGCGCGTCATCCACAGTCCGCCGCGCACGGCCATCTTCATGGTCCGCCTCGTCACGCCCGCGGAAGCCCGGCACATCACGGCGCGCGGTGTCCACCGCGTGAGCCCGTGTCGACGGGCCCAGGAACGTCGAGGCCATGCCCGGTTCACGGGGTCCTCGCTACTGCCGTCTGCCGGCCACGAGCCGGTAGACGGTCAGGAGAAGGAGGGATCCGACGATGGCGGCGATCCACGTGGAGAGTTCGAAGAACCCGTCGACGGCGTCGACATGGAAGATGACCTTGCCGAGCCACCCTCCCAGAAGGGCACCGGCCACACCGATCAGAATGGTCACGATGCAACCGCCCGGGTCCCGCCCCGGCATCAAGGCCTTCGCGATGATTCCGGCGAGCAGGCCCAGCAAAATCCAGGCAATGATTCCCATCAGGTTCCTCCTGGGCAGCAATCCTCTCCCTAAGCCACCTGCACCGCCCGACGCCCTCCAAACATGAAAATCCGGAAAAATCTCCGGTGGCTGGGAGCGGCGACGAACGAACACGAAGGATCGCGCGTGACTACGAGGTCTCCCGCGCCGGCCCGAGGGCCTTCTCCAGCAAGGTGAAGGACTTCGGCGCCCCTCCGGGCTGCGGCTTGCCCTCCTTGTGGCCCACGACGCGGTAACCGGCTCGCTGGTAGTAGGCGTTGAGCGGTGCGTTGCCGGCCAGGCAGTCGAGGCGTACGCGGGTGCGCCCGGCCGCCGCCACCCGGGCCTCCGCGGCCTCCAGGAGCAGACGGCCCGTTCCCGGCGCGGCGGTGTCCCGGTCGACCATGAGCCGGTGCACGTACCCCGCCACGGGCGGCTGGGGTCCCCAGGCGGCCTCGTCCGCCCACCACAGCTCCCAGGCGCCGACGACGAGCCCCGCGTCCTCCGCGAGCCACACCTCGTCCCGGTCCATGATCCGGCGGAAGTGGTCCTCGTCGAGCTCGCCGGGCCGCCACTGTCCTGCGACGCCCGTGGTCGGCATCCAGCGGGCCGCGTCGTCGCGCAGGCGGACGAGGGTGGTCAGGTCGGCGTCGGTGGCCGGGCGTATGCGCAGATCACTCACGCGGGGATCCTCGCACGCCCCGGTTCACGTGGCCGGGCGTGCGGCCTGCCGGCGCAGGGCCGTGGGGGTGTGGCCGGTCCAGCGGTGGACCGCGCGGCGGAGGGCGCGGGCGTCGGCGTAGCCGTTGCGTTCGGCGACCACGTCGAGTGGCAGGTCCGTGGTGCGGAGCAGCCGGGTGATGTCCGCACGCCGTACCGCCTCGATCTCGGCGGTCCACGTCGTGCCGTGCGCTTCGAGGCGGCGCTGGAGGGTCCGGGGGCTCAGGGTCAGGCGCGCGGCCGTCGCGGGCAGCGTCGCCTCGTCACCGCGGGCCGCCTCCGCGAGGGCGAGGCGGAACAGGTCGAGCCAGTCGTGCAGGGGGATCGAGTCGGCCATGACCCGCTCGGCGTGGCTGCGCAGCACGTCCGACAGTCCCGGCTGGACGTGCGGGGTGGCGCCCCGCAGGTCGTCGGCGTGGAAGGTGATCGAGCTGACCGGGCACTCGAAGTCGACGTTCCGGGTGCCGTAGAGGTCGAGCAGGGGGCCGCGGTGCCGCGGCGCCGGCGTGGCCAGCCTGACGCGCAGCGGCACGAGCTCCTTCCGCAGGGCGAGGCAGAGGCGCCGCTGGAGCAGGCCCAGCACGTACGCGCGGATGGCGGAGGCGACCTCGTAGCTCAGGTCGGCGGCGTTCACGTGAGTGAGGGTGACGCCCTGCTCGTCCTCGGCGATCAGCAGGGTCTCGGTGCCGATGTCGGCCACGGTGGCGAAGTACGCCGCCGCATCGCGGAGCCCCTGGAGCGGGGTGGGCGCCGAGGTGATGAGGTAGTCCCACACGCCCAGCAGGCCGAGCGTCGTCTGCTCCGTCATCAGCAGGGCGGTCTCGGTCCACGGGACGCGGGTGACCATCAGCTCCCAGAGGCGCACGTTGGTGGCCGCCGGCGTCCGGTACCGGTCGTCGTGCAGGTGCTCGGGAGCCATGCCCAGCAGCCCGGCGTACTTCTCCGGAGCGATGCCCAGCAGGTCCGCGCTGACGGCGTTGATGCGGGTGAAGGCGGACGGCGTCGTACCGGGGTGCGTTTGCAGGGACACGAGCGGCGAGCGTAGTTCGCCGGACCCTCCCGATCATCCCCGCTTCCGATAGTTCGTCACTGTCCCTGGCGCGAGAAGTCCCCCCGCTGGCGCGCTCGGACCTCGGCTTGGTCACACACGGCCATCTAGCGTCGCGTTCGGTGCCGGGGCGGGGGACCGGAGGGGCGAGGAGGCGGCGGCCTGTTCGCCGCTCCGGCCTTCGCCCCGGCACGTGAGACATGTCCATGGGGAGGGATCTCGTAGTGAGTGAGCGTGTGGATCTGCCGGACAGATGGGGCAGGGGGTCGAGGTGGCTGCGCCGTGGCGCACTGCCCGGCATAGCCCTGTCGGTGTCCGGCCTGATGGCTTTCGAGGCCGCCGTCGTCGTGGCGACGACCGGGCAGGCGGTGGCACTCGCCTCGCAGGAGGCCGCGGCCGAGCGGCCCGCGTACGCGACGGAGGCGGCGGATCTTCCGTCGGCGCGGGTCGCGGCCCGGTTGTCGGGCAAGCGGGTGGAGGCGAAGTCGGAGCGCACGGAGTCGTCGACGACGTGGGCGAACCCGGACGGGACGGTGACGACGGACAGTGCGTCCGGTCCGGTCCGTTTCCGTGACGGGGCGGACGGTCAGTGGCGGGACATCGACGTCGAGCTGACGAAGCAGGACGGCGTGATCGCCGCGAAGGGCCATCCGCTGGGGCTGCGGCTCGGCGGGAAGACGCCCGCCGCGCAGGCGGCGAAGGTGCGCGCGTCGGGTGCGGCCGGTGAGGCGGGCACCGCGGAGGTTCCGCTGGTGACCCTGGCCGCCGGCGAGGGCCGTGAACTCGGCCTGTCGTGGCGCGGGGTGCTGCCGGAGCCGAAGCTGTCGGGGACGACGGCACGTTACGTCGACGCGCTGACGGCGACGGACCTGATCATCGAGTCGACCCGGACCGGCTTCGAGCAGTTCCTGGAACTGAAGAACCGTTCCGCCGTCGAGGCGAACGGCTCGGTGACGCTGACGCTGAACGCGAAGGGCGTCAAGGCACGCGCGAACGCGGACCGTTCGGTGACGTTCGTCGACGCGAAGACGGGCAAGCAGGTCGGTCTGCTGCCGGCGCCGGTGATGTGGGACGCGACCGTCGACGCGAAGTCGGGCGAGCACACCCGCCGCGCGGACGTGGGCCTGAAGGTCACCCAGCGCGGCAGCCGGGTGGACCTGACGCTGACGCCGGACGCGAAGTTCCTGGCGGACCCGGCGACGAAGTACCCGGTGACCGTGGACCCGGCGGTCAACATCGGCGCCAGCTTCGACACCTTCGTGCAGCAGGGCTACACGACCGACATGTCGACGTCGACCGAGCTGAAGCTGGGGAACAACGGCTCGGGCCAGATCGCCCGCTCCTTCCTCACCTTCCCGATGACGGGCATCTCGGGCAAGCAGATCCTGGGCGCCAAGCTCAACCTGTTCAACTCCCACTCCTGGTCCTGCACGCCGTCCAGCTGGGAGGTGTGGGACACCCCGCACGCCACGACGGCGAGCCGGTGGACGGCGCAGCCGAACTGGAACACCAAGTGGGCCACGTCCACGGCCACGAAGGGCTTCTCGTCCGCCTGCGCCGACGGCTGGGTCTCGCAGGACATCAAGAACCTCGCCGTGGCCTGGGCCGCCAACGGCAACAGCACCAACTCGATGGGCATCAGGGCCACCACCGAGTCCGACCCGAACTCGTGGAAGCGGTTCAACTCCGGCAACGCGGCCTCCAACACGCCGTACATGTCGGTCACGTACAACACGATCCCGGTCGCCGGTAACCCGATGACCGCGACTCCGGGCCGTACGAACGCGGGCAAGAACTGGGTCACCACCACGACGCCCGACCTCTCCTACGCCGCGAGCGACGCGGAGACGTACTTCCTGCGGCAGAAGTGGGAGATCTGGGAGGGCACCACCAACCTGGAGGTGTACGACACCGGCACCGAGGACCCCGTCCTGGGCAAGACGGTCTCCCACCAGGTGCTGCCGGGCAAGCTGGTCAACGGCAAGACCTACTGGTACAAGGGCCGCATCTACGACGGCAGCTCCTGGTCGAACTGGACGCCGTCGGTGTACTTCACCGTCGACACCACCAAGCCCAACGCGAGCTCGGTCGCCTCGACGGACTTCCCGGCGAACACCTGGTCGGGCTCCCCGGACGCCAACGGCAACTTCTCCGGTTCGTTCACCCTCACCCCGCCCGCCACCGATGTGGCGGCGGTGGAGTACAAGCTGGACTCCGGCGCCTGGGCGGAGGCCACCACGACCGGCGCCGCGGTGGCCAAGACGTTGACCTTCCCCGCGGGCAAGCACACGGTGACGGTCCGTTCGAAGGACCCCGCCGGCAACGTGTCCGCCGAGGCGTCGCACGTCTTCTACGCGGGCTCCGGTGCCGCGCTGCTGACCCCGGGCCAGGGCGAGCGCCCGGCCCGCCGCGTCGGTCTGTCGGCCGAGGGCCTGACCTCGTACACCGGCGTCACGTACCAGTACCGGCGCGGTGAGACGGACGCGTGGAAGGACGTGCCGGTCGCCGACGTCCGGCAGGGTTCGAACACGGTCCCCGGCTGGCCGGTGGCCTTGACGAACGGCAAGCCGGCCGGGCTGACCTGGAACATCACCGACACCCTCGCCGAGGACGGGCCGATCGAGGTCCGCGCCGCGTTCGCGACCGGCTCCACGCCCGTGTACTCGCCGGGCAACGACATCACCGTGGACCGCAACGCGGGCACGGCGCCGTCGGAGGAGGCCGGTCCTGGTTCGGTGAACCTGCTGACCGGTGACTACGGCCTGTCGGCCACGGACACGTCGATGTTCGGCCTGTCGGTCTCGCGTACGGCGTCCTCGCGCCGTCCCGACGCGGGCTCGAAGCAGGACGGTCAGGCGGCGATCTTCGGTCCGCAGTGGACCTCCGGCACGGCCGCGGACCTGACCGAGTCGGACTGGACGTACCTGAAGAAGTCGACGGCGACCTCGGTGGCGCTGGTCGACATCGACGGTGAGGAGCTGGGCTTCACCGCCACGAGCGGGGGCGGCTGGAAGCCGGAGCCGGGGTCCGAGGACCTGACGCTGACCGGCTCGCTCACCGGGTCGTTCACGCTGAAGGACACCGAGGGCACCGTCACCGTCTTCACCAAGGCGGACCCGGCGGCCACGTCGTGGCAGGTCGCGTCGAGCACCGTGGACGGTCTGACGCAGTCGACGACCACGGTGATCTCCGAGGCCGTCACGGTGGGCGCCAACAAGCTGGCCCGCCCGAAGCTGGTCATCGCCCCGACCTCCGCTGCCTCGGCCACGACGTGCACGGCGACGCCGTCCACGAAGGGCTGCCGCGCGCTGGAGTTCGTCTACGCGACCGCGACGACGGCGACCGGCACGGTCTTCGGCGACTTCGCGGGCCAGGTGAAGGAGATCCGGGCCTGGTCCACCGAGCCGGGTGCCGCCGCGGCGACCGCCAAGACGGTGCAGAAGTACGCGTACGACGCCTCGGGCCGCCTGCGGGAGACCTACAACCCGCAGATCAGCCCCGCGCTGACCACCGCCTACAGCTACGACTCCGTCGGTCGTGTCACCGGGCTGACCCCGCCCGGCGAGCTGCCCTGGTCGTTCACCTACGGCAAGGCGGGCAACGCCGCCACCGCCGGTGAGGGAATGCTGACGAAGGCCAGCCGCTTCGGTCTGCAGCAGGGCAGCAAGGACGTCGTGTCCGGCACCGCGGCGACGAGCATCGTCTACGACGTGCCGCTGACCGGGACCAACGCCCCCTACAAGCTGGGCGTCTCGGACGTCGACGCCTGGGGCCAGACCGACGCCCCCACCGACGCGACCGCCGTCTTCCCCGCGGACGCCGTTCCCGCGGCGAACTCCGGCGACGGACTGACCGCCGGTGACTACCGCCGTGCGTCGATCACGTACACCAACGCCTCCGGGCGCGAGGTGAACACGGTCGACCCGGGCGGCAACGTCACCACCACGGAGTACGACCGGTTCGGCAACACGGTGCGTGAGCTTTCGGCCGGCAACCGGGCTCTGGCTCTGGGCGGCACCGCGTCCGATCAGGCGACCCTCACCGATCTCGGCATCATCGGCCTGCCCGCCAAGGACCGTGCCGACCTGCTCTCCAGCAAGTCCGTCTACGACGCCAAGGGCATCCGCAAGGAGCAGGAGTTCGGCGCGCTGCACCGGATCACCCCGAGCGGCGGTGCCGCGTCGGTGGTGGCGCGTTCCTGGCTGGTCAACGAGTACGACGCCGGCCGACCGGCCGACGCCAAGGTCGAGAACCAGATCACCAAGGTCACCACCGGCGCCCAGGTGTACGGCACCGTGGCGATGACCGACGCCCGCGTCACCCAGACGCTCTACGACTGGGCCAAGGGCCTGCCGGTCAAGACGGTCAAGGACCCGGCCGGTCTCGCGATCACCGAGACCACCGAGTACGACGACCAGGGCCGCATCACCAAGCAGCTCCTGCCCGACGCCACCGGCACCGACGCCGCCACCCGGGTCACCACCTACTGGTCCGCGAGCGGCACCGGCACCTGCGCCGGCCGCCCCGAGTGGGCCGACCAGGTCTGCTCCACCGGCCCGGCCGGCGCGATCACCGGCGGCGGCAGCAACCCGAACCAGCTGCCGACGACCACCACCGAGTACGACTGGTGGGGCAACCCGGCGAAGGTCACCGAGACCGCCAACGGCGTCACCCGCACCACCACCAACACCCACGACGGCGCCGGCCGCCCGATCAAGAGCGTCATGACCGGCGGAGTCGGCCAGGCCGTCCCTGAGACGACGACCGAGTACGACCCGGCGACCGGCCAGGCCGTCAAGGCGACGTCGCCGACCGGCGGCACCACCGTCAAGGAGTACGACAAGCTGGGCCGCCAGATCTCCTACACCGACGCCGACGGCGGGGTCACCCGCACCGAGTACGACCTGCTGAACCGGCCGGTCAAGACCACCGACTCGACTCCGTCGACCGTCACGTACACGTACGACAGCACCGCCGAGCCTCGTGGCCTGGTCACCTCCACCACGGACTCGGTCGCCGGAACCTTCGCCGCCACGTACGACGCCGACGGCTCCGTCGCCACCGAGAAGCTCCCCGGCGGTTACACGCTCACGACCTCCGAGGACACCACCGGCGCCACCAGGACCCGGGTCTACACCCGCGACAGCGACAAGCAGGTCGTCTACTCCGACACGGTCGAGGAATCCGTCCACGGCCAGGTGACCGAGCACGCCGGCTGGTCCTCGCAGGACTACGCCTACGACGCCACGGGCCGTCTGACCGATGTCGACGACACCCTCGGGGACATCTGCACCAGCCGGACCTACGCCTTCGACAAGCGCACCCGCCGCACCGGGCTGACCACCGCGTCCGGCAGCGCCGGCGCCGGGTGCCCGACCACCGGAGGAACCAGCACCACCTCCACGTACGACAGCGCCGACCGGATCGTCGACACCGGCTACGTCTACGACGCCTTCGGCCGGACCACCGACATGCCGGGCAGCCAGATCGGCTACTACGCCAACGACCTGGTCCGCCAGCAGACCAGCGGCAACCAGCGTCAGACCTGGCAGCTCGACGCCAACCAGCGTCTGCGCTCCTGGACCGTCGAGGAGAACACGGACGGCACCTGGGCCCAGACAGCGGCCAAGGTCAACCACTACGACAGCGACGGCGACAACCCTCGCTGGACCGTGGAGGACCCGGCGGACGGCACCCTCACCCGTAACGTCGACTCGGCTTCCGGCGACCTCGCCGCCACCACCAGTGGCAACGGGAACACCGTCCTGCAGCTGACCAGCATCCACGGCGACGTCGCCCTCCAGCTCCCGCTGGACAGCAACGACGCCCCGCTGGTCCTGGACAACGACGAGTACGGCAACCCCCGCACCGGCCAGCCCGCTGTGCGCTACAACTGGCTCGGTGCCAAGCAGCGCTCCAGCGAGACCCTCACCGGCCTCGTGCTCATGGGCGTCCGCCTGTACAACCCGAGCACCGGTCGCTTCCTGTCCACCGACCCGGTGTACGGCGGCAACGCCCATGCCTACGACTACGTCAACGGCGACCCGCTCAACCGCTACGACCTCGACGGTCGCTGGGGCTGGTTCAAGAAGAAGTGGAAGCGGGCGAAGGGGTGGTGGGGCCGGACGACCCGCAACCCGCATGTCCGCCACTACTACTACGGAGTCCGATTCATCGGCAGCTTCTACAACCCGCTGCGGAAGTACCGCACCATCAGGCGCTGGGCTTCCAACCCCAGGCGTGCCTGGCGCACGTGCTCCCGGGGCTGGAGGGCAGCCGCAGGGTGTGGGGCGCTTGCATGGGGTGGCGGCTCCGGCCTCTACTACGGACGCAAGTACTGGCAGAACTACCGCTATCTGCGGGAGTACAGCCAGGCGCTCACGTACCAGCGCAAGGAAGAGATCTGCCGTCAGTACACCGGATACCGTGGTGGAAGCAGCTGCCGATGACCGGCATCGCGAGAGCGAGAAGGACACCATGGAAGACCTGGCGGGGATAGCGCTCCGTGCGGTGCGATGGGCCCTCAAGGGGCTCGGCACCTTCCTCGGATTCGTCAACGCACGTGACGGCTATCGAGGGTTCAAGCACGACATGAGACAGGCCCGCAGGAAGCACGTGAAGTAGTTCCCCTCCTGTGGGCAGGCCAGGCCGATCCGTCATCGACGGATCGGCCTGGCCGACTTCTACTCCGGAGATACCCGTTCGGCCGCCGCACCCCCGGTGCGCCCCTCCACCCGCATCCGCATCCGCCCGCAGGCGAGCGAGAACAGCGGCGTCGGCGTGACGGCGGCGTCGGAGAGGGGCCGCAGGCGCCAGCGGCCGGTGAGGGTGGCCAGGGCGATGGTCATCTCCGTCCACGCGAAGCCCTCGCCCAGGCAGCCGTGCTGGCCGAGCCCGAAGGGGAGGAAGGCCTCGGGCGTCACCTCCGACGTGTGTTCGGGGAGCCAGCGGTCGGGGAGGAAGCGCTCCGGTCGGGGGAAGAGGCGCGGGTCGCGGTGGAGGGAGTACGGGGAGAACAGGACCGTGGTGCCGGCCGGGACCGCGTACGGGCCGAGCGCCGTGTCCCGGACGGACGCCCGGGAGAGCAGGTAGCCGGACGGGTACAGCCGCAGGGTCTCCGTGAGCACGCGCCGGGTGTACGGGAGGTGCGGCAGGTCGTCGAAGCCGGCGGCCCGGCCGGCCAGCACCGCGTCCACCTCCGCGTGGAGGCGCTCCTCGGCCTCGGGGTGACGGGCCAGCAGGTACAGGCACCAGGCGAGGGTGCGGGAGGTCGTCTCGGTGCCCGCGGTCAGGAGGGTCATCACCTCGTCGTGGACCTGCCCGTCGGACATCCGCTCGCCGGTCTCGGCGTCGGTCGTCCCCAGCAGCCAGGTCAGCACGTCGTCCGGGGCCTCCGCGCCCAGGCCGTGCCGGTGCGCGATGACGGCGTCCACCAGGGTGTGCAGGGTGCGCGAGCCGCGGGCGAAGCGCCGGTTGACCCGGGTGGGCAGCTTCGCCAGGAACGGCAGCGGGTCCGAGCCGCGCGCGCCGACCCACGCCATGACGTCCGTCATGGCCTCGACGACGGACGTGGCGTCCTGCCCGGTGATGCCCTGGGTGAACAGGCTGCGGACCACGATGGAGGAGGCGAGGTTTCCGAACTCCTCGTCCATCGCCACCACTCGGCCCTCGTGCAGCCCCTCCGTCCAGGTGCGGGACAGGTCGGTCATGAGCTCCGCGTAGTGGCGCACCCGGGCGTGCCGGAACGCCGGCCGGATGAGGCGGCGCTGGCGGCGGTGGAAGGCCCCCTCGGACAGCAACAGGCCCCGGCCGGTGACCTGTTCCATCAGCCGGTACTGGGGACTGGGGCCGAAGTCGTCCGCCCGCTGCACCAGGAGTTCGCGCACCAGGTGGTGGTCGGTCGCCATCAGCATCCGCTGCGGCCCCAGGCGGAGGGCGACCAGACCCGCGTCGAGGCGCTGGACCTCCTCCAGCAGGTCGAGCCGCCGCCGCTGCATCGCCACGGCGTGGCCCAGCAGCGGCAGTCCGCCCGGAGCCTGGTGCGGAATCAGCGGGCGGGGCGGTGCGGGGAGGCTCATCGGGCGCCTTCCCGCGCGCCCGGTACGGCCGTGGCGCGCACTCCCGGGACGGCCGTGGCATGCGACAACGCCAGCAGGACGAAGACGTCCGCCAGGGCCGGCACGTCGTACAGCAGGGGCCTCGGCCCCGCCTGGTCGGGGCGGCTGCGGTAGCCGCCGTCGGGGCGCTGGCGGGAGATCAGGTAGGCGAGCGCCCGGTGGAGCGTGGGGCCGTCGCGGAGGGGCCCGGCGGACGCCAGGGCGATGACGGCGTACGCCGTGCTGATCGGGTCGCTCGGCTCGGCTTCGGCATGGCCCCAGCCGCCGTCCGCGTGCTGGGTGGCCGCGAGGTGGGCGAGCGACCGCTCGGCCGCGCGCGCCCGCGCCCCGTGCTCCTCCCCGTACGCGTCGACGCCGTTCAGCGCCAGCACCGCGCGGAACACCGCGTTCGTCGCGTTGCGGCTCCAACTGCGCTCGAACGTCCCGTCGGACCGCTGGTTCCGTACGACGTAGCGCACGGCCTCGGCCACCACGTCCCGCCGGTCGGGATTGGGGGCCAGCGCGCTCGCCGCGGCGGCGGTCATCGCGATCTCGGAGCTGGTGCCGCGGGCGAAGGTGGGGAACCCGCCGTCGGGATTGCGGACCTCCAGCAGATAGCGCTCCGCCTCGGCGACGGCCGCCCGGTGCCGGACGGGCGCGGCGCGGCGGAGGAACTCCAGGACGTAGCAGGTGTCGTCGACGTCGCTCTGCGCCACGCCGGAGTGGAAGCCGTAACCGCCGTCCGGATTGCGGCGCAGCGCGAGGGCGTCGGCCATCGGCGTCACGCACGGCGGGGGCGCGGGCAGCAGGGACAGGGCGAGACCGGCGGCCGCGGTCGTGAAGACGGCCATGCCGTCGATGAACGGCACGCCGCCGTCCGGGCGCAGCCGGCCGGCGACGTGCTTGAGGACGTCGCCGAGCGCCGGGCGACGGCGCGGCGAGTGGCGCAGTGCGAGCAGTGCGAGCAACTGCGCCAGGTTGTTGCGCTCCCACGCGGGACCGGGTTCGAGAGCGGGCAGCAACGCGTCCCAGTCCGCCTCGCGTACGACCTCGGCGCGCCCGGTGCCATGCGCGGCGAGCACCTTCAGCGCCTTCATCTCCATGTGCAGCCAGCTCTGTTGGGGCTGCGCGTCGTACGCCTCCCAGGGGACGTCGGGGAACGCGGTCGCGCCGAGCGCGGCGAGCACCGTCCCGAACATCAGCCGCTTGCGGCCGGCGGTGAAGTGGTCGAAGCCGTCGAGTCCGGCGTCGAGCGCCGCGCCCGCGTCGCCGTCCCGGCCGAGGACCGCCCGCGCGACGGCGCGCTGGAAGGGGTCGGGCGGACTGGTGCGCAGCGTCGTGCGGAGGTACGCGGTGAGGCGGGCGGTCGCGTCCTCCTCGGCCCGCTCCGCCGTCAACAGGGCGAGGGCCAGGGCGGATTCCAGGACCCGGCTCTCGCACGGGGCGGGCAGCAGGCCGTCGGGGCCGACCCCGGCGAC
Organism: Streptomyces sp. NBC_01268; assembly: GCF_036240795.1. Classification (NCBI taxonomy): domain Bacteria; kingdom Bacillati; phylum Actinomycetota; class Actinomycetes; order Kitasatosporales; family Streptomycetaceae; genus Streptomyces; species Streptomyces sp. NBC_01268. The sequence goes on from NZ_CP108454.1 coordinate 7,105,676, forward strand.
GACCCGCCGGGCCAGCAGGGTCCGGCAGCGGAGGGCGGCGGGGGTGACTTCCGTGGGCCTGGTGGCGGTGGACGTCGGTGATGCGGTCACGGTGTCCTTCTCACGTCGGACGGGTGGTGGTGGGGGGTGGGGGAGTGTGGGGAGGCGGTGGGTGAGGAGAAGGCGCGGGGGCTCGGAAGCCGGCCTTCAGGGGGACGTCAACGGGACGCCCCGGGCCAGTAGTTGGGCCAGGACCCGACGGCCCTCCGGGACGAACGGCGTCGGCGGGTGGTCGAGGAGCTCGGCCGGCGGGGCGAAGAAGTGCTCCGCGATCTCGCGCGGGTCGACGTTCGACGGCTCCGGGACCTCCGCCACGTGGACGGCCAGCCAGCAGCGTCCGACGGGGGACGGGCGCGGCTGGTGGAGCGCCAGGCGCGGTGCGGCCACGACGCCCAGCTCCTCGCGCAGTTCGCGGGCCGCGGCCTCCGCGTAGCCCTCGCCGGCCCGGGGGCAGCCGCCGATCAGGATGTCGTGGTGGTCCGGGTAGACCGCGGCCCAGGCCGGGCGGCGGTAGACCAGGAGGCGGCCTGCGGCGTCCGTGCAGACGGTCGCGGCCACCCGGTAGTACAGGCCCCGGGCCGCGGCCCCGCCGCGTGGTCCGCGCGTCACGGGACGGTCGTCCGCGTCGACGTAGTCCACGGTTTCGTGCGCCGTCACGCCGCCCCTCCAGTGCCGGTGATCGTTCCGGCGGCGAACACTACCGTATGTGATCAAGTGAGTTCGCACGGTAATATCCGCCGGGTTCGAACCGCGGTGCCGCGCGTGCGGCACCGGCCCGGCCGCACGATCCAGGAGCGCCATGACCTTCGACGAGCTCAAGAGCACCCTCATCGGCATGGGAATGCCACCGGAGCAGTTGAACCCGGACGCCCTGCGCGACGAGGCGGGCCTCGACTCGCTGTTCGCGGCCGAACTCGCCCTGATCCTGCGCCAGGAGAAGGGCATCAGGATCCCCGAGAAGGAGATCCTCGCCGCGGCGACGCTCGCCGACGTGGCCGCGGCCGTGGCGCACCGCGCGGGTGCGGGAGCGGGGGCGGAGCGGTGACGGACGCCGCCATCACCGGTGTCGGGCTGCTGACGCCCGCGGGGGACGGCCGGGCGGAGAGCTGGCGCCGGGTGTGCGCGGGCGAGCCCGCGGCGGCCCTCCACCGGAGCCCGCACGGCACGTTCGTGGTGGGCCGGGTGCCGGAGTTCGACGCCGGGCGGCTGGGCGAGGCCCGCCGCTGGAAGCCCGACCGGGCCGGGCAGTTCGCCCTGCTGGCCGCGCGGGAGGCGCTGGACGACGCGGGCCTCGACCCGGCGGAGTGGGACGGCGACCGGGTCGCCGTCCTCGTCGGCTCCGGGACGGCCGGCGCGGAGACGTACGAGCACTACCTGCCGCTGCTGGACACCGCGCCCGAGGACGTCCCGCCGTTGGCGCTGCCCAGCAGTCTCGCCAACTCGCCCGCCGCGCTGGTGTCGATGGCCTTCGGCGCGCGCGGCACCAGCGCGGTCGTCAACACCGCCTGCGCCTCCGGGGCGACCGCCCTGGCCGTCGCGTGCGACATGCTGGCGCTCGGACGCTGCGACGTCGTCCTCGTCGGGGGCACGGAGGCCGGCCTCACCCCGTACCACCTGCGCGGCTTCGACCGGCTGGGCGCCCTGTCCCGCCGGTACGAGGACCCGCTGGGCGCCTCCCGCCCGTTCGACGCGCAGCGGGACGGCTTCCTCATCGCCGAGGGGGCCGGATTCCTCGTCCTGGAGCGGCCGGAGCACGCCGCCGCCCGGGGTGCCAGGGTCAGGGCGCGGATCGTCGGGCACGGGTCCGCCTCCGACGCGCACCACGCCGTCGCACCGCACCCGCGGGGCACCGGCATCGCCGCCGCCGTGGACGACGCGCTGCGCGACGCCGGTCTGCAGCGGCGCGACATCCAGCACGTCAACGCGCACGGCACCAGTACACCCCGCGGTGATGCGATCGAAAGCGCCGCGCTGGCCCGCGCGTTCACCCATCGGCCCTCCGTCACGTCCACCAAGGGGGTCACCGGGCATCTGATGGGGGCGGCCGGAGCGGTGGAGGCCGCGCTCACCACGCTCTCCCTCCAGAAGGGCGTCGTCCCGCCGACCGCCAACCTCACCACGCCCGGCCCGGGCATCGAGGTCGACGTGTCCGGCACCCGCCGCACCGCGCGCATCGACGCCGCGCTGTCGCTGTCGGTCGGTTTCGGCGGCCACAACGTGGCCCTCGTCCTCGCCGCCGCGTGACCGCCCGCACCGGCGCGACGAGCGCCCGCATCCCCGCCCCGCGCGGCGGTGTTCCCGCGCTGCCCCGGGTCGCGCTGTCCGACCGGGACCGCGTCACCCTCGAACTGGCCCGCCACGGCGGCGACATGATCCTCGGCGCCGTGCTGCTCCTGGACGGGCCGCCGCCCGCGACCGGCGAGCTGGCGGACCACCTGCGCGCGCGGATCCGGGACGTGCCGGAGCTGACGTACCGCCCGTACGGGCTGACGGGCAAGCGCCCGTACTGGGCCCAGGACCCGGAGTTCGACATCGCCCGGCACGTGTACGAGGCCGAGCGGCCCGAGGGTCCCGCCGGGGCCGCCGACGCCGCCCTGGCGGCCGTCCTCGACCGGCCGCTCCCCGAGGACCGGCCGCTCTGGGGGGTGTGGCTGGTCAGGCCGCGCGAGCCCGGGGCGGAGGGGTACGCGCTCTGCTACCGCGTCCACCACGCCTTCCAGGACGGCCTCGCCGCGATGGCCGCCGTCGAGGCGCTGTTCGGACCGGCGCCGGGGACCGCCCCCGTGCCGCTCGCCGCCGAAGCCCCCGAGGACGCGGCTGCGCCGGCGGCCCCCGGCCCGGGGAGGGTCGTCACCGCCCGCCTCGACACCGCCGTCCTGTTCCGGGCCGCCCGCGCCGCCGGGGTCTCGCTGCACCAGCTGTGCCTCGCCCTGGCGACCGCCACGGCCCGGCAGTGGCCGTCGCTCGCCGGGACCACGCCGCTCCGGGCCAACCTCGGCATCAGCCTCCGGCCGCCCGCGACACCCGTCCGCCCGATCGGCAACCAGGTCGGCGTACTGAGCGTCGAACTCCCCGTCGACGAGCCCGATCCGCTCGCGCGGCTGCGGCGGCTGGCCCAGGGAGTGCCGGGGGAACGGCTGGTCGGCCGCGCGCGCCGGGCGCACCGGCTCCGCGCGCGCTGGCCCGTCCTCGACCGGCTCGCCCTGCGCCGCGCCATCGACCCGCGCACGGCGGCACTGAGCGTCGCCGACGTCCGGCTCCGGCGAGCCCTGGAGTTCGCCGGAACGCCCGTGCGCCACGTGTACCCGATCCCGGTGCTCGTGCCGGGCCAGCGCCTCTTCATCGCGTGGACGTCCTACCGGGGGCAGCTGCACGTCAGCTTCCGCACCGACCGGCCGACGCCGGAGCTCGACCTGCTGCCGCGGCTGTGGCGGTCCGCCGTCGACGACCTGCGGCGCGCCCTCGACAGCTGACCGGCGGGGTGCCCGTGGGGCACGCCGCACCAGGAAACCAGTAAGGAAGCCATGTCCCCCTCCGCGCACGTGTCCACCGACGTGTCCGCCGCCCCCGTTCCCGGCCCCGGCTCGCCGCCCACCCCACCCCCGGCCGCGGGCGGCGTCGTCGAGCTCCTGCGGGAGGCCGCGCAGGCCGGGCCGCTGACCGCCCTCCGCATCGGCGAGCGGCCCTTCGTCCTGGCGACGGGCCCCGACCAGACGCAGGAGATCCTGGCCAAGCGCCCGGAGGTCTACGTCAAGCACGGGCACCGCGCCCGTCCCCTTCTGGGTGACGGACTCATCTCCGCCTCGGGTGACGCCTGGAAGCGCCAGCGCAAGCTGCTCCAGGGCCGGTTCACCGTCGCCGGGACCCGGCGCTGGGCCCACCACATCACGGCGGCGGCCGAGCGGATCGCGGCCCGCTGGGAGGCGGCCGCCGGTGCCGGCGGGCAGGTCGACATCGGGCGGGACATGCGTTTCTTCGCACTCGACACCATCTGGCGCACCCTGACCGGCACCCCCCTCGACGAGACGACCGAGCGCGAACTGGAGGCCGTCGACACGGTGGTCGCCTCCCTGCCCACGCTCGCCGGCGCCCGGCCCGACCCCGCGCTCGCCGTCGACGAGGCACTGGCGCAGATCGACACCACCGCCCACCGCGTCATCGGCCTGGCCCGTGCCCGGCGCGCCGACGCGCGGCCCGGCGGCCCGCCGCACCTCCTCGACCTGCTCCTGGACACCGCCGAGACCCGGCCCGAGTACACCGACGGGCTCATCCGCGACGAACTCGTGACGCTGCTCGTCGCGGGACACGAGACGACCGCCCAGACCCTGTGCTGGCTCTTCGTCCTCCTCGACCGGCACCCCCACGTCCACGACCGGTTCCTCACCGCGTACGCGGCGGCCGACGGGCCCGCCGCCCGCGACACCCTGCTGGGCGCCCTCGTCCAGGAGACCCTCCGGCTCTACCCGGCCGTCTGGCTCGTCCCCCGGCACGCGGCCCGCGACGACGTCCTCGACGGCCTGCCGATCGACGCCGGCACCAGCGTCCTGGCCTGCCCGTACCTCACCCACCGCATCCCGGAGCTCTGGCCCGACCCGGAGCGCTTCGACCCCGCCCGCTTCCTCCCGGGCGGGCACCGCCCCCACCACCCGGCCGCGTTCCAGCCCTTCGGCGTCGGGGCGCGCGCCTGCCTCGGGCAGCACTTCGCGCTCCAGGAGATGCTCACCCTGCTGCGGCTCCTGCTCCCCGCCCACCGGCCACGGCTCACCACCCCGCCCCGGGGCGCCGTCTTCGGCGCCAACCTGCGGCCCGACGGACCCGTACGGGGGACCCTCACCGCGGTCCGGGCGTAGCTCCTGGTACTCCCGCGGTAGCACCCTCCCTCGGTCGCTCGGCGGAGCCGGTTCGGTCCGCCGGGCGATCCACCGGACCCTCCCGCGCGCGATCGTCGAGGCGTACGGGCCGACCGGGCCCGTCGCGACGGAGGGAACCCCGATGCGTCCGCCCGCACCCACCCGAGAAGCCCGCCCCGGACGGTTCCGCGCCGCGTGGCGGGCGGCGCACGAGCCCGTCGCGGGGGTGTCCCGGCGCACCCGGCTGGCCGCCTACGGGGTGGTGCTCGCGGTCCTGCCGTCGAGCCTGTGGCGGCTGCCCGCCGCCTTCGACCGGGACATCGGCGCCGGTGAACGCCTGTACGTCGTGCTCCTGTCGGTCCTGTCGGAGGCGCTCGCCTTCACCGCGTTCGGCCTGATCGCGCGCTGGGGCGAGGTGGTCCCGGGCTGGATCCCGGTCCTGCGCGGCCTGCGGGTCCCGACGGGCGCGGCGGTCGTCCCGGCGGCGGTCGGCGCGGCGCTCCTCACCTTCCTGTGGACGCTGCTGACCCCCGTCACCCAGCTCCTGGGGAGGACCGTCCGGGGCGACGCCCTGCCCGGGGACTTCCCGAGCGAGGCCGGCGGCTGGGAGGCGGCCTCCTTCTATGTCTGCTACTCGCCACTGGTCCTGTGGGGACCCCTGCTGGCCGTGTTGACGGTGGCGTACGCGCGGCGCCGACATGCGGCGGGAAAGACGCCCGTGAGCGTCTGATGTCCTGTCAAGTCCTTTTCCGTGCACCGGAAAACCCTTGGACGGCGAAGGGGCCCGCGCGGAACACTCCCCATCCTGTCCCGTCAGGTCCGACAAAGCAGGGTTGGTATGGGTACGTCTGAATCACCCGGAGGTCCGCCAGCGCAGGCGCCCGAGGGTCCGTCCGCCAGGGGCCCGGTGCTCCTCGCACTTCGCTTCTACACGAAAGAGCTGGTCAGGCTGAGACGTCTGACCGTGCCCGCCCTGCTGCTCCCGGCGCTGGGCAACATCGGCATCTACTACGTCGCGCCCCTGCTCGTCGCGAAGCTGGTCGGCCGGCTCGCCGGGGGCTCCGGTGGCGGGCCGGGTCCCGTGCTGCCCTACGTCCTGGGCTTCGCCGGCGTGCTGCTGCTCGCCGAGACGCTGTGGCGCCTCGGGCTGCACTGTCTGAACCGCCTCGACGCCCTCGGCATCGAGCAGCTGTACGTCCTCGGCATGGACGAGCTGTTCGCCAAGGACTCCGCCTTCTTCCACGACAACTTCGCGGGGTCGCTCACCAAGCGGGTGCTGAGCTTCGCCTCCCGCTTCGAGGAGTTCGTCGACACCCTCACCTTCTCGGTCTTCGGCAGCTTCGTGCCGCTGCTCTTCGCCTCGGTGGTGCTGTGGACGTACGAGCCGCTGCTCGTCGTCGGACTCCTGGTGATGATCACCCTCACGGGTGTCGTCGTACGGCCGCTCATCCGCCGCCGCCAGGTCCTGGTCCGGCACCGGGAGGAGGCGATCGCCCGGGTGTCGGGGCACGTCGCCGACAGCCTGATGAACATGGACACGGTGCGGGCCTTCGCCGCCGAGGGGCGCGAGGCCGCCGAGCACCGGTCCCGCGTCGCCGAGTCGCGCCGGCTCACCCTGCGCTCCTGGGACTTCGGCAACCTGCGCATCGACACGCTCGTCGCACCGCTGTCGGTGCTGACCAACGTGCTCGGGCTGGTGCTCGCCCTGTCGCTCGGCGCCGGCGACCACGGTGTGGAGGCGCTCGTCGTCGCCTTCACGTACTACTCCAACGCGACGCGGATCATGTTCGAGTTCAACCAGATCTACCGCCGCCTGGAAAGCTCGATGACGGAGGCCGCGCAGTTCACCGAGTTGCTCCTGGTCCCGTCGACCGTGCGCGACCCGGAGGTCCCGGAGCCGCTCCGCTCCCGGGACGCCGACGTGCGCTTCGAGCGGGTCACCTTCGCCCACGCGGGTGGCGACCCGCTCTTCCAGGGGCTCGACCTCGACGTGCCGGGCGGGGCGAAGATCGGGCTCGTCGGGCGGTCCGGGGGCGGCAAGACCACGCTCACCCGGCTGCTGCTGCGGATGACCGACATCGACGCCGGGCGGATCCTCGTCGGCGGCCAGGACATCAGCCGCATGCGCCAGTCCGACCTGCGCGGCCTGATGGCGTACGTGCCGCAGGACCCGGCGATGTTCCACCGCACCCTGCGGGACAACATCGCCTTCGCCCGGCCGGACGCCACCGAGGCCGAGATCCGGCGGGCCGCCGAGGCCGCGCACGTCACGGAGTTCGCCGACGCGCTGCCGGACGGCTTCGACACCATGGTGGGCGAGCGCGGGGTGAAGCTCTCCGGCGGGCAGCGCCAGCGGGTCGCCCTCGCCCGCGCGATCCTGCGGGACGCGCCGATCCTGCTCCTCGACGAGGCGACCAGCGCGCTGGACTCGGAGAGCGAGGTCCTCGTCCAGGACGCCCTGTGGAGCCTGATGGAGGGGCGTACGGCCTTCGTGGTGGCCCACCGGCTCAGCACGGTCGCGCACATGGACCGGCTCGTCGTCCTGGACCGCGGCCGGATCGTCGAGCAGGGCTCGCACCACGAGCTCCTCGCGGCGGACGGCTCCTACGCCAAGCTGTGGCAGCACCAGTCGGGCGGTTTCCTGGAGGAGCCGCCAGAGCCGGCGGAGCGGACGGGGGTGCGCTGAGCACGTCCCCGGACTGCGCACGGGTCCGGGCCCGGCTACGCTGGGCCCGGATCTTGTGCCCGCTTTGCGGCCTTTGTCGCTTCTCGTCCGTCCGGGAGTCACGTGGTCACCCCGCAGCCCGTCCTCGCCCCTCCCTCGAAGGCCGCCGTGTACCTCGTGGCCACCGTGAACCCCGGCGGCGAGGCCGTGGCACGGGACGCGCTCGCGGGCCTCGCCGGGCTGGTCCGCACCGTGGGCTTCCGCGAGCCCGAGGGGGCGCTCAGTTGCGTGCTCGGGATCGGTGCCACGGCCTGGGGCCGCCTCTTCGACGGGCCCGTCCCGCGTGAGCTGCACCCCTTCGTCCCCCTGGAGGGGCTCCGGCACCGCGCCCCCGCCACACCCGGGGACCTGCTCTTCCACGTACGCGCCCAGCGCATGGACCTCTGCTTCGAGCTGGCCCGGCTGATCGCACGGAGCCTCGCGGGCGCCGCGACCGTCGTCGACGAGGTGCACGGCTTCCGCTACTTCGACGAGCGCGACCTGTTGGGCTTCGTCGACGGCAGCGAGAACCCCGAGGGCCAAGTGGCGGCCGACGCCGTCTTCGTCGGCGACGAGGACCCCGGGTTCCGGGGCGGCAGCTACGTCATCGTGCAGAAGTACCTGCACGACATGACGGCCTGGCAGGGACTCACCGTCGACGAGCAGGAACGCGTCATCGGCCGCCACAAGGCGGACAACGTGGAGCTCGCCGACGACGTCAAGCCGCCGGACTCGCACGTCGCGCTCAACACGCTCACCGACGAGGACGGCACCGAGCGGCAGATCCTGCGCGCCAACATGCCCTTCGGGAACGTCGGCAGCGGTGAGTTCGGCACGTACTTCATCGGCTACGCCCGCACCCCGGCCGTGACCGAGCTGATGCTCTCCCACATGTTCCTGGGCGACCCGCCCGGCACCACCGACCGCATCCTCGACTTCTCCACGGCCGTGACGGGCTGTCTCTTCCACGTGCCGAGCGCCGACTTCCTCGACGACCTGCCGGACCCGCCGGCCACCACGGCCGCCACGGCCGCGCCCGCGGTCGGCGCAGTGACCACCGCGACCGCCGGGAGCGCCACCCCCGTCCGTACGCACGGGGCCGGCGGTCTCGGCATCGGCAGCATGAAAGGAGCGTGACCTGCCATGACGCCTCCCGGTGACCCGGCCGGCACCACCAACCTGCACCGCGAACTCGCCCCCGTCACCCAGGCCGCCTGGGAACAGATCGAGGAGGAGGCCCGCCGCACCTTCCGGCGCCATGTCGCGGGCCGCCGCGTCGTCGACGTGCCGGACCCCGGCGGCCTGGGCCTGGCCTCGGTCGGCACCGGACACCTCTCCGAGATCGCCCCGCCCGCTCCCGGGGTGACGGCCCGGCTGCGCGAGGCGAAGCCGCTGGTGGAACTGCGCGTGCCGTTCACCGTCAGCAGGGCCGCCGTGGACGACGTCGAACGCGGCTCCAGCGACTCCGACTGGCAGCCGGTGAAGGACGCGGCGCGTGCCATGGCCTTCGCCGAGGACCGGGCGATCTTCGACGGCTACCCGGCGGCGGGCGTCGACGGCCTGCGCGACCGCAGCTCCAACCCGGTGCTCGCGCTGCCCGCCGAGCCGCGCGACTACCCGGACGCCGTCAGCCGCGCCCTGACCTCCCTGCGACTCGCCGGAGTCGACGGCCCGTACGCACTGCTGCTCGGCGCCGACGACTACCGCGCGGTCAGCGAGACCTCCGACCACGGCTACCCGATCGCCGCACACCTGGCCCGGATGCTGGACGGCCCGCCGCTGTGGGCGCCGGCGCTGAGCGGCGCGTTCGTCCTGTCCACCCGGGGCGGCGACTTCGAGCTGCGGCTCGGCCAGGACGTGGCCATCGGCTACACGTCGCACGACGCCCACGGCGTCGAGCTGTACTTCCAGGAGACGCTCACGTTCCTGACCTACACGGACGAAGCAGTCGTCGTGCTCAGCCACTGAGCCGCGCGATGCGTCGGCTGCTGCCGCTGTCCGCGGTGCCCCGTCTGGTGGGCTCGACCCTCGTCGGCGTGGGCGTCGGCCTGGCCGTCGCCCTGCTGACCGGGAGGGCACTGGGCACGCTGTCCGGGATCGCCACCGCCGAGACGGTCTTCGTCGTCACCGGCTGGGCGGTGCTCTGGCCCATGGACGCCGCCGCCACCCGCCGCAACGTGGGCCGCGAGGACTTCCGGCCGCTCCTCGCGGAGCTCGCGGTGGTGTCGGCCGCGCTGAGCGGCCTGGTCGCCACCGTGCTGCTGCTCCTGGGCGCCGACCCCGGCACCGGTCACGCCGCCGCGGCGGTCGCCCTCGCCGGCGTCTTCATGGCCTGGGCCGCACTGCACCTGATGTACGCCACCCGCTACGCGGACATGTACTACGGGGAGCCCGGCGGCGGGATCGACTTCCACTCCGAGGAGCCGCCGCGGTTCAGCGACTTCCTCTACTTCAGCTACAACCTCGGCATGACGTACCAGGTGTCCGACAACGACGTCTCCAGCTCGACGGTCCGCGCGGTCGTGCTGCGCCACTGCCTGCTGTCCTACGTGTTCGGCGCGAGCATCCTCGCGACGACGATCAACCTGGTGGCCACCCTCGTCACCCGCTGAGGCTAGGGAGTCCCGAGGGACACCACCGTCGCCGTCGTGGTGCCCTCCGGCGTCCGGTACGTGACGGTGTCGCCCGCGCCCCGCCCCAGCAGGGCGCGGCCCAGCGGGCTGTCGGTGGTCACCAGGTTCAGGTCGGGGGCCTCGGCGAGCTCGCCGACGGTGACGGTCGCCTCCGAGCCGTCCGCGAAGCGCACGGTGACCGTGCTGCCCAGCCCCACCGCGTCCGCCGGAGGCGGTCCCGCGACGGACGCCGTGCGCAGCCGCGCCTCGATCTCCTCGATGCGCCGGTCGACACGGGCGACGTCCGTGGCCCGGTCCAGCTCCTCGGCCGTGTCCGCCTGGTCGCCCACCATGTCGTCGTCCGGCAGCGTCGCCGCCACCTTGCCGCGTTCGGCGCGGAGCTCGGCGAGTTCCCGCTCCAGCTCGCGCAGGTCGTCGGGGCTGAGGGGCTGGGGGCCGTCGGTCATGGCTGCTCCCGCGTCACTGGTGGGGCGGATGGGGATACGGCGTTCCCATTACCGCATCAGCGAGTGAACCCGGCAAACCGGGCCCTCGCACCGGTGATCCGCCCCCCCCGGCGCACCCTCGCACCGGGCTCGCCACCGGCACGAGGGGCCCGCACCGGCAGGTGCGGGCCCCGGTCCGTCCCCGGTCAGGCGGGGGCGGGTCCCGTGGAGGCCCGGATCACGAGCTCCGGGTCGAAGAGGAGCTCGCCCGTGGGGACCTCCCGGTTGCTGACCAGGGCCAGCACGCTGCGGCCCACCTCCAGGGCGAGCCGGTCGGCGGGCTGGCGGACCGTGGTGAGGGCCGGGTCGGTGAACTCGGTGACCGTCGATCCGTCGTAGCCCACCACCGACACGTCGCCCGGCACCGACAGGCCCTGTCGGCGGATTCCCCGGACGGCGCCGAGCGCCATGAAGTCGCTGGCCGCGACGATCCCGGTGGCGCCCAGGCCGACCAGCGAGGAGGCCGCGGACTGGCCGCCCTCCACGCTGTAGGACTGGCGGACCACCCAGCGCTGCGCGTCGTCGATGCCCCGGCGGGCCATGGCCGCCACGAAGCCCCGTACCCGCCGGTCCGCCGGACGGTTGCCCGCCGGGCCCGAGGCCATGCCGATCCGCCGGTGTCCGAGGCGGTGCAGGTGGTCCACGGCCAGTTCGGCCGCGAGGGCGTCGTCGGTGGAGAAGACCGGGGCGGCCACGCCGTCCGCGAACTCGCCGTTGATGCCGACGTACGGCACGCGCCGCTGGCGCAGCAGCTCGTAGCCGTCGGTCTCCGCGCCCTCCACGGTGTTGGACGCGGAGAGGAAGACGACGGCCGCGATGCCCTTGTCGACGAGCGAGCTGAGGAAGTCGAGCTCCTGCACGCCGCCGGGGAAGACCGGGCAGAGCACCGTCTTCAGGCCGTGCGGGGCGAGCGCCGACTCGATCCGTTCGGCGACGTCCGCGAAGAACGGGTTGGAGACGAACTCGGTGACCACGGCCACCAGTTGCCCCTGGGTCTGCCGCTCGTAGCCGAGCTCGGCCATGGCCTGCTCGACGGCTTCGCGGGTCTTCTTCGACACCCCTTGCCGCCGGTTGATCACCCGGCTGACGGTGGCCTCGCTGACCTGTGCCCGGGCTGCGACGTCGGTGATGCCGACCTTCATCGCGGTCCTTCCGTGAGTACGAGCGAAACCAGACCGCCGCGCGGTACGGCCAGGGAGCGGGGCCCCTCCGGCGGGACCGACAGCGGATCATTCATCATAAGGCCGTCCGGCCCGTGGACCAGGGCGGTCACGCCGGTCCCGCCGCCCCGGACCTCCACCATCAGCCGGTCCCGGTCCGAGCCGTTGACCAGGTGGTAGCTCCGGTACGCGGTGAAGTCGAGCTCGGCCACCCGGTCGCCGTGCACGCTCACCAGGCATTCGTCGCCCCGGGCCGCGGTCACCACCGGATACAGCTCGTCCGGCCGTCCCGGCTCGACCAGACCGTCCAGGAGCAGCTCGCGGTGGCGCAGCCAGCGCCCGAGCCAGAACCGTACGGCCGCCAGCTGCGCGTCCGGCAGTTGGTCCAGGAGCACCGAGATCTGCGGCACCGAGTGCAGCGCGCCGATCAGCTGGCGGGCCACCGCCTCGACCGGCGCGGTGCGCGACCACATGACCATGTCGGAGTGGACCGCGCCGCCGATCGCGAGGAGCGCGGTGTCCAGCGTGCGCACCCGGTTGGCGGTGGCGTCCGCGGGGCAGTCGAAGGAACGCAGCATGTTCCCGTACGGCGCCATGCCGGGACCGGCGTACGGCTGGCGCAGTTCGAGCAGCACCCCGGGCCGTACGGATTCCAGCGCGGCCCGCAGCTCGGCGAGGAGTCCGGTCATCGCGCGGCCCACGTCCTCACCGCCGTCGCCCGCGTACACGGCGGCCTCGTCGAGGAAGTCCAGCTTGAGGCCGTCGAGTTCGTACTCGGTCACGAGGGAGACGCACAGGTCGACGACGTGCCGGCGCACCTCGGGCAGCCGGGGGTCGAGGACCCGGGCGCCCGGCACGGTGGCCGGGGCGGGCGCCGCCTCGGCCCACCGCCCGAAGCAGTCCGCCTCGGGTCCGACGAGCAGCGGCGCGACCCACAGCAGGTACGCGAGGCCGGCGGCGCGGACCCGGGCCACGTGCTCGCCCAGGTCGGGGAACTTCGCCGGGTCGGGGAGCCAGTCCCCGCAGCCGGCGTAGCCGCGCCCGTTGCCGTACTTCTGCCAGCCGTCGTCGAGGATCAGCACCCCGCAGCCGAGCCCGGCGGCGATTTCGGCCTGGGTCTCGACGGCGGCGGCGGAGACGTCCTGGTTGAAGGCGTACCAGGTGGAGTAGACGGGCAGCCGCGCGGTGTCCGGTACGGGCATGGGCGGGCGGTCGGCGGCGAACCAGGCGCGCAGCGGGCGCAGGGCGGCGGCCACCGAGGGGGCGCGCGGCACGAGGAGCAGCCGGTGCGGCGCGGCGGAGGCGGGCAGGCCGAGGTGGACGACGTGGGTGTCGTTCTCCTCCGACACCCCGAAGCGCAGGGTGGCCTCGGGGACCGGGTCGGCGGCGGCGAAGGCGAGCAGGGTGGCGCCCGAGTGCTCGTACAGGCACCCGACGGCGGCCCCGTCGACCAGGCTGACCCGGGCCTCTCCCTCCCAGTCGGCCACCAGGGTGCGCCGCCAGGCGCCCTGCGGATGCCAGTAGCCGGCGGCGTCGCCGAGCGGCACCGAGAGCCGGATCTCCACGGGGCCGCCGTCGGTGGCCACTTCGAGGATCCGCAGGCCGTCGGTGAGCGGGCCCAGCGTCCAGCGGGGGCGCGGGCCGTCCTGGCCGGGGGTGAGGACGGCGATCGACACGTCGTCGAGCAGCGGCTCGGCGGGCGCGGGCGCCAGGTGGGCGGTGGTCACCGCCGGGGCGGGCGGGGGAACGGTGGGGCTGAGCTGGCTCATGTCGCTTGTCCGGTTCATTCCTTCACGGCACCCGCGAGGAGGCCGGAGACGAAGTGCCGCTGGAGGGCGAGGAAGACCACCGCCATGGGGACGGCGGCGATGGAGGTGCCGGCCAGGATGGCGCCGTAGTCGGTCTCGTCCAGGCCCTGGAGCGAGGCGAGTGCGACCGGGATGGTGAAGGCGCTCTCGTCGCGGAGCACGATCAGCGGCCAGACGAAGTCGTTCCACTGGTAGAGGAAGAGGAACAGCGCGAGGGCCGCGAGCGCCGGGCGCATGGGCGGCAGGGCGACCCGCCAGAACAGCCGCAGTTCGCCGCAGCCGTCCATCCGCCCCGAGTCGAGGAGTTCCTGCGGCAGCGTGCCCATCGACTGGCGCATCAGGAAGATGCCGAAGGGGAGCGCCAGGTTGGGGGCGACGACGGCCTGGTAGGTGTTCAGCCAGTGGAGCTCGGCCATCATCTTGAACAGCGGCACGAGGGTGATCTGCGCGGGCACGACGAGCCCGAGCATCAGCAGTCCGAACAGGGGCTCGCGGCCGCGGAAGCGGTAGACGGCGAAGCCGTATCCGGCGAGGGTGCACACGGCGCCCGCGAGGAGCGTGTAGACCACCGCGATGCCGAGGGAGTTGAGCACCACCCGGCCGAAGTCGGCGGTGTCCTGGAGGGTGGCGAGGTTCTCCCCGAGATGGCCGCCGGGCAGCAGCGGCGGCGGGCTGTCGAAGATCTCCGCCGAGCTGTGGGTGGCGCCGACGGCCAGCCAGTAGAACGGGACCACGACGACGGCGAGCGCGAGGGCGAGCGCGGAGGTGAGCAGGATGCTCCGCCCGGGGTTGCGGGCGCGGCGGGCGGTCACGGCTTCTCCCCGAGGAGGCGGAACTGGATCAGGCCGAGCAGCCCGACGAGGACGGTGAGGGCGTACGCGATCGCGGAGGCGTAGCCGAAGTCGAAGTACTTGAAGGCGTTCTGGTACAGGTACACGCCGATGGTCAGGGTGGCGTTGTCGGGGCCGCCGCCGGTCAGCACGTACGGCTCGTCGAAGAGCTGGAGGGTGCCGATCGTGGACAGCACCGTGGTGAGCAGCAGCGCGGGGCGGATTCCCGGCAGGGTGACGTGGCGGAAGGCGGAGAACGCCCCGCCGCCGTCCACGGCGACCGCGTCGTAGAGCTCGCGCGGCACCGTCTGCAGTCGGGCCAGCAGGATGACGGCGTTGTAGCCGGTGTAGTGCCAGGTCAGCGCCAGGCCCAGGGAGATCCGTGCCCACATGGGATCGGTCAGCCACGGCACGGGGTCGGCGCCGAACTGTCCGAACACCCAGTTGACCAGGCCGTAGTCCTTGTTGAGCAGGACGGAGAAGACGATGCCGTACGCGACGAGGCCGGTGACCATCGGAAGGAAGAAGCCGAGCCGGAAGACCGGCCGGCCGCGCAGCAGCGTGGAGTCGAGGGCGACGGCGAGTCCGGTCGCGAGCGCCAGCATGAGCGGCACCTGGACGGCGAGGATCAGGAGGGTGTTGCGCAGCGCGGTCCACAGCAGCGGGTCCTCGGCCAGCCGCAGGTAGTTGTCGGCGCCGACGAAGGTCTCGACGCCGCCCACCGTGCGGTGCAGGCTGATCAGGAAGGACCAGGCGATGGGGTAGAGCTTGAACCCGGCGAAGAGCAGCAGGGCCGGCAGCACGAAGAGGTACGGGGCGGCCCGGCCGCGCCGCCGGGGGCGGGGCGCGGCGGGCCGGGGTGCGGCGGCGGCCGGCGTGGTGCCGGCCGCCGTGGTGACCTGCGTCATCGGACGGCCTTCCGCCCCGTCTGACGGGCCAGCTCACCGGCTGCCTCGGCGAGCACCTTCGCCGGGTCGGCGCCCTTGAGGAGCACCTGGGACTGGGCGTCGGTCACCAGCTTGAGGGCGCGGGCGTAGTCCCCGGTGTAGTTCACCGCGGGGCTGGGGGCCTTGAGGGCGGAGAGGAAGACCTCGCCCTTGCGCTGCCCGCTGAAGAACGCCGACGGCTCGTGGAAGACCGGGTCGTCGTACGCCTTGATCAGGGCGGGCGCGATGCCCTTGCCGCGGTAGATGCTCACCTGGGAGGCGGGCCGGGTCAGCGCGAACTCGATGAAGGTCCAGGCGGCGGCCTGCTGCTTGCTGCTGCCCGCGACGGCGAGGTGGGTGGAGTTCACCGTCGCCGCGGTGGGGCCGCCGCGGCGGACGGCCGGGGGCAGCCGCACCTTCCACTTGCCGGCCTCGGCGGGCACCTGCTCCTGGATGATCCCGCCGAACCAGGTGGGCCAGGGCAGCACGGCGGCGGTGCCCCGCTTCAGGGAGCTCATCAGGGCGTTCCAGCCGCCGGCGAGGTCGCTGACCAGACCGGCGTCGTTCATGGTCTTGATGAGCGTCATGGCCCGGACGGCCTCGGGGGACTCCAGGGTGATGCGGCCCTCCAGGTCGAAGTAGAAGGCGCCCTGGAGCTGGAGGAGCATCTGGAAGAAGTTGGCGGCGTCGGGCTGCGAGGCGGGCTTGTCGATGCCGAGGAGGTGGACGCCGGTGCGGGCCTTGAGCCGCTTGCCCGCCTCGATGGTCTCGTCCCAGGTCTGCAGCGCGCCGACGTCGATACCGGCCCGCTCGAACAGGTCGGCCCGGTAGTAGAAGCCCGCCGAGTTGGCCTCCCAGGGGAGGGCGTTGACGCGCTTGCCGTCGGGGCTGACGGTCTGCCACAGCCCCGCGGCGAAGGCGTCCTTGTGGGCGGTGGCACCCAGCGGCGCGAGGTCGGCGAGGCCCCCGGGGAAGCGCTCGACGTAACCCGGCAGGTAGTCCACGCCGATGTGCAGGACGTCGGCCAGGCCCTGGCCGCCGGCGGCCAGACCCGCCGTGATCTTGTCCCAGATCGCCGGGTTGCCGATGTCCTCGACGGTGACCTGGATGTCCGGGAACTCCTTGTTGAACTTCGGTATCAGGGCCTTGAGCTCGGCCGCCGGTCCCTGCCAGGACCAGACCGTGATCTTTCCCTTGCGGGGGTCGCCCGCGGTGCCCGAGCCGCCCGCGTCGGCGGCGCCGCTGCCGGTGCAGCCGGCGAGCGCGAGGGCCAGGGCCCCGCCGCCTCCCATCTGCAGGAGGTGGCGCCGGGAGGGGATTCTTGCCGAGTCTCTGTCTGTCATGGGGCGGGACGCTACAAGCCGACCTGCCAGAGTTGCAAGCCCTCAATGAAAACTTTCAGTTTGATCCGGCAGGGAATGTTGCCGGAATCCATTGCGATCCGTCGGGACCGATTGCTAGCGTGCCGCGCGCCGACCCGACCCGACCCGACCCGATCCGGGAGACCACCCTCATGACGCGCACCCGCCTGACGCTGCTCTCAGCCGTCGCGCTGCTCACCACCCTCGCCCCGCTCACCACCGCGCACGCCACCCCCTCGCGTCCCACTCCGCCGACCGCCCCCGCCCTGCTGGCCGTCACCGACCCCGGCTTCGAACAGGGCGGCCAGGGCTGGGAGTTCACCTCCGGCACGGGCGTCGCGAGCAACAACCCGCACGCCGGTGGACGCCTCGCCTACCTCGACGCCGGCAGCGGCATGAAGGTCTCCCAGACGGTGACCGCCACCGGCCACGGCGGCTACCTCGTCTCCGCCTGGGTCGCCACCGGCGGCCCCGGCGGCCGCTACCTCCTGCGCGTCAACGGCACCACCGTCGCCGAGCAGCCCCTCCCGGACGGCGCCAACTACCGCCGCCACACCCTCGGCAGGATCACCCTCGCCCCCGGCGACCGGCTGGAGATCGCCTTCGAGTCGGGCCAGGGCTGGATCAACGTCGACGACGTGATGGTCTCCCCGGCGGCCCCCGCCGACCCCCGGGTCACCTCCAGCGACCCCCAGGTCGTCGAGATGTTCGACTGGGCCAAGCACAAGGCCAACAGCTGGGTCCACCTCCCCGGCACCGAGGGCCCCCTCGACGCCGACGAACGCCAGACCGGCGGCACCGGCAACGGCGTCTACGGCCCCTCCTACTGGGCCGGCTACGCCAACCGCAGCGGCTACTACTCCCGCGACATGGCCCACCAGCTCGCCGGCGCCGGCGTCCTCGGCCTGCACGGCGAGAACAAGGAGATGCTCCGCGCCTTCGCCGCCACGGCCACTCCCGAGCACGCCTACTACCCGGTGTGGGCGCTCAACTTCGACAACCGCAGCCCGCTCTCCATCGACTACCGCGGTCCCTCCCTCTTCGTCCGCGAGGTGCCCGCCCCCTTCGAACTCGTCCAGAAGGCCGAGGAGGCCTACCGCTGGAGCGGCGACCGCGCCTACCTCGACGACCCCGCCCTGTGGGACTTCTACCGGCACGCCACCGAGGAGTTCGTCACCCTCCACGACGGCCAGAAGGACAACGGCCCGGTGCGGGTCGCCGAAGGCACCGGCCGCGGCATCTTCCGGGGCACCGCCAGCTACAACGAGCAGAGCGACGAGCCGCTCGCCGAGGCCGGCGACGCCATCGGCTCCCAGTACCAGGCCTACCGCGCCATGGCCTCCCTCGCCCGCGCCAAGGGCGACACCGCGACCGCCGCCCGCTTCGACCTGCGCGCCCGCGAGCTCAGGACCTACTTCAACACCACCTGGAGCGGCACCGGTTCGGGCGCCGACATGGTTCGCGGCTACACCACCGACGGGCGCGCGCTCACCGGCTGGGGCAAGGAGAACAGCTGGTTCATGCCGATGAAGCGGATCATGGACCCCGGCGCCCGCCGCGAGGCCTACCTCGACTACATCGACGCCCAGGCCGAGGGCGACGGACGCCCCGACAACATCGAGGCCCTGACCTACCTCCCCGACACCTTCCTCACCGACAACCGCGCCGACACCGCCTGGAAGTGGATGCGCCGCATCTACGCCGAGAAGGACGTCCAGCACGTCAACACCCGCCAGGGCACCAACGGCGACTACCCCGAGGTCTCCTTCACCCTCGTCGCCCAGACCGTCCAGGGCCTCATGGGCGTCACCCCCGACGCCCCCGCCCGCACCCTCACCACCCAGCCGCGCCTGCCCTCCGGCATGGACTGGCTGAGCGTCTCTGACCTGCGCGTCGGCGACTCCGCCTTCACCCTGCGGCACGACACGGCACCGGCGTCCCGTCGCTCCACCCTCACCCACACCTCCGGCACCCGCCCCTACACCTGGGTGGCGCGCTTCCCCGGCGCCCACGCCTCCGTCCGGGTCGACGGCACTTCGCGCCCGGCCCGTACCGAGGTCGTCGACGGCGTCACGTACACGACGGTCCGCACCCGCGTGGCCCCCGGCCGCACCGTCACCGTGGAGGTCCGATGACGGCGCGGGACAGCTCCGGCCAGGCGCCGGAGTCCCCGGCGCCCGCCGGATCCACCGCGCCCGCCGGATCCACGGCGCGCGCCGGGTCCGGCTGGCCCGAGGTCCCCGGCGCGTTCCCCGGCGGCGCCTCCCTGTTCCGGCTCGACCCGTCGGTGGCCCACCTCAACCACGGCTCGTACGGCGCCGTCCCGATCCCCGTCGCGCGGGTCCGGACCCGGGTCGAGGAGGAGGCCGCCGCCGACCCCGACCGCTTCTTCCGCGACGTGCCCGACCGGCTCGCGCAGGCACGGGCCCGGATCGCCGCTCACCTGGGCACGGAGTCCGAGGGCCTCGCCTTCGTCGCCAACGCCACCGAGGCGGCCAACCTCGCCCTCGACGCCCTGCGCCTTGACCCCGACGACGAGATTCTGGTCACCGACCACGGCTACGGCACGGTCGTCACGGCCGCCGCCCGGCGCGCCCCGCTCACCACCGTCGCCCTCGACCCGGCGCTGCCGGACGAGGACGCGCTGGTCGCCGCGGTGCTCGCCGGGATCACCCCGCGGACCCGGGTGGCGCTCCTCGACCAGATCAGCTCGCCCACCGCGCGCCACCTCGGCACGCCCCGGCTGCTCGCCGAGCTCCGCGCCCGCGGGATCACCACCGTCGTCGACGGCGCCCACGCGCCGGGGATGCTCGGCGACCCCCTCGCCGGGGGGCCCGACCTCTGGTTCGGCAACCTGCACAAGTGGGCCTACGCCCCGTCGGGCACCGCCGTCCTGGTGGCCGCCCCCGGTCACCGGGACCGGGTCCCCGCCCCGGTGCCCTCCTGGGAGCACGCCCGCGGCTTCCCGGGCGCGGTCGAGTTCCGGGCCACCGCCGACTACACCGGCTGGCTGGCCGCGCCCGAGGGCCTCGACCTGATCGAGCGCCTCGGCGCCGCGACCGTACGCGCCCACAACAGCGCCCTCGTGGCCCACGGCGCCGAGCTGCTGGCCCGCCTCCCCGGCGTGACCCCCCTCCCGTACGACGAGGGGCTCGCGATGCGGTCCCTGCGGCTGCCCCGGAGCCTGGCCCGGACGCAGCCCGAGGCGGCCGCGCTGCGCGAGGAGATCGCGGCCCGCCTCGGCTGCCGGACCCTCGTCTGGGCCTGGCCGGACGGCGGGGGCATCCGGATCAGCGGGCAGATCTACAACCGGCCCGAGGAGTACGAGCGGCTGGCCGCCGGACTGGGCGCACTGCTGGACGGGCGCTAGGGAGTGTCCCAGGCGGCGCCCGGCCCGGACCGCACCCAGGCCGTGTCCGGAACACCCGCCTGGCTCGTGGCGGGCGGACGGCGCTGCCTTCCGGACGCGACCTAGACCCCGACGCCCACGCCGCTGCCCCGGAACGTGCGCCGGTACGCGAGGGGCGTGACCCCGATGGCGGCGTGCAGGTGCTGCCGCAGGGACGTGCCGGTGGCGAAGCCGACCTGGCCCGCGATGTCGTCCACGGCCAGGTCGGTGGACTCCAGGAGGTCGCGGGCCCGGGACACCCGCTGCTGGATCAGCCAGCGGCCCGGGCTCAGGCCGACCTCCTCGTTGAACCGGCGCGCGAAGGTGCGCAGGCTCATCCGGGCGTGTCCGGCGAGGTCGGCGAGGGCCAGCGGCTCGTGCAGGTTCTCCAGCGCCCACTGACGGGTGGCGGAGGTGCCGTTCGCGTCGGGTTCGGGCACCGGCTGCTCGATGTACTGGGCCTGGCCGCCGTCCCGCCACGGCGGGACGACGCACAGGCGCGCGACCCGGTTGGCGAACGCGGTGCCGTGGTCGCGCCGCAGCAGATGCAGGCAGACGTCGACGCCCGAGGCGGCACCCGCCGAGGTCAGCACGTCGCCGTCGTCGATGAACAGCAGGTCGGGGTCGAGCGCCACCTGCGGGTACCACTCCCGGAACCGGTCCGCGAGCCCCCAGTGGGTGGTGGCCGGCCGGCCGTCGAGCAGACCGGCGGCGGCCAGCAGGAAGGCCCCCGTGCAGATGGACACGATCCGCGCGCCCTCGGGCACGGCCGCGAGGGCGGCGCGGATCCCCTCCGGCAGCTCGCGGGTCAGGTTGGCGATGTCGCAGGGCGGCAGGATCACGGTGTCGGCCGTGCGCAGCACCTCGGGCCCGTGCTCGACGGTGACCGAGAAGTCGGAGTTGGTCCGGACCGGCCCGCCGTCGACCGAGCAGGTCAGGACCTCGTAGCGGCCCCCGGTCGTGCCGAAGACCCGGTTGGCGATGCCCAGCTCGAAGGGGTACACCCCGTCCAGGGCGAGAACGACGACACGGTGGGCGTTTCCCATGGCACGATCCTGTCGAAAGATGGCATTCATGCCATGGTACGGGGTGGGGGTGCCCGGCGAGGCTTGCGTCATGACGAACACCGCCACCATGCGCGCCATCACCCAGCACACCCACGGATCCCCCGAGGTCCTCCAGGAGACCGAGGTCCCGCGCCCCGTGCCCGGCCCCAGCGAGATCCTGGTCGCCGTCCGCGCCTCCGGTCTCAACCCGACCGACTGGAAGCACCGCGCCACGGACAGCCTCTTCCTGCGCGCACTGCCCCAGGTCCTCGGCTGGGACGTCTCCGGCGTCGTCGAGGCCGTCGGCTTCGGCGTCACCCTCTTCGAGCCCGGCGACGAGGTCTTCGGCATGCTGCCGTACCCGCACGGCGTCGGCGCCCACGCCGAGTACGTCACCGCCCCGGCCCGCGCCTTCGCCCGCAAGCCCGCCGAGGTCGACCACGTCCAGGCCGGCGCCCTGCCGCTGGCCGCCCTCACCGCGTACCAGGCGCTCGTCGACACCGCCGACCTGCGGGCGGGTCAGCGCGTGCTGATCCACGCCGCCGCCGGCGGCGTCGGCCACCTCGCCGTACAGATCGCCAAGGCGCGGGGCGCGCACGTGATCGCCACCGCGAGCGCCCCCAAGCACGACTTCCTGCGCTCGCTCGGCGCGGACGAGGTGATCGACTACCGCTCGGTCGACTTCCGCGAGGTGGCCAAGGACATCGACGTGGTCCTCGACCCCGTCTCCGGCGACACCCGCACCCGCTCCCTCGACGTGCTGCGCCCCGGCGGCATCGTCGTCTCGATCCTGCCGCCCTCCGACCCCGACGACGCCGCGAAGGCCGCCGAGCGCGGCGTCCGCGCGGTCACGATGCTGGTCGAGGCCGACCACGGCGGCATGGCCGCCATCGCCGACCTCGTCGCCACGGGCGCCCTGCGCGCCCACGTCGCCTCCGTCTTCCCGCTCTCCGCCGCGGCCGAGGCCCACGCCCTCGGCGAGACGGACCGCACGAGCGGGAAGATCGTGCTGGTCGTGGACGGTGCCGGGGCCTGACTACCGGGCCGTGGCGAAGAAGGCGGTCAACTCCTCCACGTACCGCTCGGGGTGGGTGACGTGGGGGATGTGGCCCGCGCCCTCGAAGACACGGGTGCGGGCCCCGGGGAGCGTCCCGGCGATCCGCTCGAACACCGCCCGGAACCATCGCGGGCTCTCGGAGCCCCGCGTGAGCAGCGCGGGGGCGGCGCAGTCGCGCAGCCCTTCGAGGTCGAGGGCGGCCCAGTGCGGGTCGCCCTGCTCGTCGAGGAAGGTGGGCGCGTCGGCGACGAAGGTGTCCTGAAGCTCCCGTGGGAACCGCTCCCACGAACCGGGCCCGAAGGCCACCGTGTCGACGAAGGCCCGGGCACCGGCGAGGGCGTCGCCCGCCCGCAGCAGGTCGCTGACGCCGTCGATCCGGTCGCGCGTCGCGGCCACCTCCTCCCGGTACTCGGGCACGTCGGCCACCACGTCGAGCAGGGGCGGCTCGTGCACGGCGATCGCCCGGAACAGTTCGGGGCGGCGGGCGGCGAGCCCGAGGGCGGTGGACGCGCCGAAGGAGTTCCCCACGACGAAGGCGGGCGCGAAGCCCAGCGTCTCCATCAGCGCGGCCAGGTCCTCCTCGTCCTCGAAGCGCGAACCCGGCCCGGCCGGCCGGTCGCTCTCGCTGTGCCCGCGCCGGTCGTAGACGAGCACCCGGTGCCGCAGGGCCAGGGCGTGGACGACGGCGTCCCAGTCGTGGTGGTCGCCCCAGGAGCCGTGCACCAGGACCAGGGGGTCACCGTCACCGCCGGTCTCGTAGAACAGTCCGACGCCGTTGACCTCGACCCTTGCCATGCGCGCTCCCTGCGACGTTCCGGCACAGGGGTTCATTGTCCGGTCGCCGTACGGCCCGGGGGTGGGAGAACACGCGGGCCGTGCGGGTGTCGGGGGCACCGCTCACACCCGTGGCCGCGGCGTCGGCCCGGCCGGACGGGTGGCAGACTCGGCCCATGGTGTTCGAACTCCTCGCGGCGACGGGCGTGCTCGCGCTGCTGACGATGGTGCCGGGGCCGGACATGGCGGTCGTCACGCGCAGGGCCGTGACCGCCGGCCGGCGGGACGGGCTGCTGACCGTCGGCGGGATCGCCAGCGGGCTGCTGGTCTGGGGCGTGCTGTCGGTGGCCGGGCTGGCCGCCGTCCTGGCGGCGTCGGCCGTCGCGTACACCGTGGTGAAGCTGGTCGGCGCCGCCTACCTGGTGTTCCTCGGGGTGCAGGCACTGTGGCGGACCAGGCGTGGTGGGGCGGCGGCGTCCGTGGACGCGCCGCCGCCCGCCGGGAACCCGTGGCGGACCGGTCTGGTGGGCAACGTGCTCAACCCGAAGATCGCGGTCTTCTACACCGGACTGCTGCCGACCCTCGCGCCGTCCGGGCTCTCCCCGCACACCGGGATGGCCCTGCTGGTGCTGATCCACGCGGCGCTCACGGTCGTGTGGCTCTCCGGCTACGTGCTGCTGCTCGCCGGAGCCCGCTCCTTCTTCGCCCGGCCCGCGGTGCGGGGGGCCATGGAGCGGGTCACCGGTGTGGTGCTCATCGGCTTCGGGGTGAAGGTCGCGACGGCGACCTCCTAGGGCGTCAGGCGCTCAGGAGCCCCAGGCCTCGAACTCGTAGATCCGGGCCGCCGGATCGGTCGTCTGCGTCGGCGCGGTGACCACCAGGCGGACGTACCGGGCGGTCAGCGCGACGGGGTGCGTCGTGGTCGCCGCGGTGTTGCCGGTGACGGTGACGGCGGTGGTCCAGGCGGCCGTGGTGCTGTCGCGGACCTCCACCCGGAAGTCCCGGGTGTTCCAGGCCGCGCTCTCGCCGCCCGCCGCCGCGTGCTTCACCACGAAGCGGTTCAGGGGCCGGGCCGAACCGAGGTCCACCTCCAGCCACTTGGCGGAGGTCGTGGTGCACCACTTGTCGGTGTTGCCGCCCGAGACGCTGCCGTTGACCGCCTTGGCGGGGGTCTCCGCCGTGTTGCACTGCCCCGAGGCCGTCGCGGGCCGGTTCAGCGCCAGGTTGCCCTCGGTCGTCCCGGACCAGGTGACCGTGGTGCTCGCGGCGGGGGAGCGGCCGAACTCGGTGGAGACGGCCTCGACGTCGAGCGTCGTCGAGGTCTCGCTGCCGACCCGGTCCAGCTTCGGCACGAAGTAGGCGTCGTTGGGCGTGGCGCCCAGGAAGGTGCGGCTGCCGTCGGCGTTGCGGCGGTACACCTCGTAGTGATGCACCTCGCCGGAGGCCGAAGCGGTCCAGCCGAGCCGCAGCGACTTGCTCGTCCCCGTGTCCGTCGTGCCGAGGACGGTCGGCGCGGCCGGGGCGGCCGGAACGTCCACCGTGGCGTCGTACAGGGCCAGTTGGCCCACCTTGATGTCGTACGACGAGGCCGTCCCGGTGGTCTCCAGGCCGAGCTGCGCGACCGTCCGCCCGGCGTACGCGGAGAGGTCGAGCACCTTGCGCTCCCATCCGGTGCCCGTGGTGGAGCCGAGGTCGAGGGTGGTGAAGCTGGTCGGGGCGTCGGTGAAGGAGACCGCCGCCTTCAGCCGGGTGGGCCCGGCCGCCGGGGTCTTCACCACGACCGCCAGCTTGGTGTCGGCCGCCACCGGCAGCCGCGTCTGGTACAGCCGCACGGAGTTCACGGCGTCCAGCGGGCCGCTCAGGCGCAGGGCGGAGCCGCCCTCGTAGGCGTCGGTGAAGTCGATCGACGGCTTGAGCCGCGTGCCGGTGGACCGCACCAGCCAGCGGTAGGTGGGCGGCACGTCCTGGAGGGACAGGTTGTTCCAGCCCGCGCCGGACACCCGGGCCCCGCCCGAGTGGTAGAAGTCGCCCTGCCCGGCGTCGAAGTTCGTGACGAAGGGCTTCGTCGTGACGGGGGAGGACTCGGCCACGTACTGCGCGAGGCCCTTCCACGAGGAGCTGGTCGTGGTGTCGGACGGATCGCCGTTGGCGCCGTCCCAGTAGCGCGCCTCGCGGGCGACGGAGTCGGCCCGGTCGGCGGCGGACTTCCAGGTCCACTCGGGGCGGTAGAGCCCGAGCGACGTGGTGTGCGGCTGCCCGGCCGGGAAGAGGGCGTTCCAGTCGACGCTCGTGTGGTAACCGTCGGACTCGGTGTCCACGCCGCTGAACAGCTCGTACTCGCCGCGCCCGAGGCCGCGGGCCAGCGAGCGGGACGAACTCAGACCGCCGGAGCTCCAGTTGAAGTTGAGGAACATCGAGTCGCTGGTGCGCTGCGCGCCCTCCTGGAGGAAGGCGTCGTTGGCCGAGGTCAGCGCGTTCTGCCAGCTCACGGAGCCGGACTCGGTCATCGCGTCGTACCACATGAACTCGACCGGGCCGAGGGACCGGGCGTAGCGCATCGTGTTGCGCACCTCGGTCGCCAGCGCCGAGTCGCCGCCGGCCGTCTCCTGGTTGACGAACCAGCCGTCGAAGCCGTAGTGCTGCGCGACCTGCGCCAGCTTGTCGGCGACCGGGTAGCGGCCGCCCGACTTCTGTGTGAAGTCCCGCACCCACTGGAGCTGGCCGCCGTAGGCGCCGGGCGGGAAGAAGACCGTGCCGTAGACCTTCACGCCGTTGCGGTGGGCCGCGTCGATCACCGTGGGGTTCGGCGCCAGGATCAGGCCCTCGCCGGCCGAACCGCCCCAGAACACCAGCTTGTCGACGTACTGCCAGTGCCCGAAGGCGTAGTAGTTCGGGTCGGCCGAGCCCTGGGACGGGTTGTTCGAGGTGGGCCCGAAGGAGACCAGCGACACGACCTTGCCCTCACCCGCGCGGGCGTTGGCGTTGGCCTTGAGCGCGGGATCGGACACGCGCGGCCGGAGCGGGACGCGGGAGCGGTTGAAGCGCGCGTCCGGGTCGGTGGCCGGGTCCCAGGTCAGGATCGTGTTCGGGTACCAGTACGAGGCGTACGGCTGGTCGCCCGCGGCGGCGGGAGCCGCGGGGCTCGCGGGGGCCTGAGGGCCCTCGGCGGCGGCCGACGCGCTCGGCGCGGCGGCGCCGAGGCCGAGCGCGGCCGCGGACAGCGCCGCGGCCAGGAGGAGGTGCAGGGGTCGTCTCATCGGAGCTCCGGTCCAGCGGAAGGGGTGGGGGCTGGTGGTGCCGGTGGCGCGATGGTGCGGATGACAACGATGGCAGACCGGCGTCGGCGAGGACGCCGGGCCGCTCGGTCGGGGAGGCTAAACGGCTTTAGCGACCGGGGTCAAGAGGGCCGCCCCGGTCAGACGCCGGGCGGGGCCGTGCTCTCGCGGACCGTCAGCCGGGGGGTCGGGTTCTTGACGTCCTGGGCCGAACCGGGGGCGTCGACCTGCGCGAGCAGCGCCGTCGCGACCTGCTCGCCGAGCGCGAAGGTGTCCCGGGACAGGGCGGTCAGGGAGGGGTGGACGATCCGGGTGAGCGCCGAGTCGTCGAAGGAGACGACGGACAGCTCGCCCGGGACCGTGACCCCCATCTCGGTGGCGACCCCGAGGCCCGCGACCGCCATCACGTCGCTGTCGTAGACGATCGCGGTCGGGCGCTGCCGTCCCGGCCGCGCGAGCAGGGCCCGGGTGGCCGCCGCGCCCTCCGCGTCGCTGAAGTCGGTCGGCACGGAGACGGCGTCGGCGAGGCCGAGCCGCCGCGCCGCGTCCCGGACCGCCCGGATCCGGCGCTGGGTGTGCTGGAAGGAGGGCAGGCCGGCGAGGTGGCCGATCCTGCGGTGCCCGAGGGCGGCCAGGTACTCGACGATCGAGGTCATCGCCTCGCGGTCGTCGGCCCAGACGGCGGGCAGCCGCCCGTGCCGGCCGGGGCCGCCGAGCACCACGGTGGGGACGCCCAGTTCCTCCAGGACCGGGATGCGCGGATCGCGCACCTGGAGGTCGACGAGGACGAAGCCGTCCACCCGGTGCTCGGAGGTCCAGCGCCGGTAGACCTCGATCTCGGCGGCGGTGTCCTCGACGACGAGCAGCTGGAGGGCGGTGCCCCGGCCGGACAGGGCGGCCTGGAGTCCGGAGAGCAGATGGCTGAAGAAGGGTTCGAGGCCGATCGTGCGCGCGGGGCGGGCGAGCACCAGGCCGACGGCGCCCGCGCGGGCCCCGCCGAGCGCGCGGGCGGCGCTGTGCGGACGCCAGTTCATCCGCTCGGCCACCCCCAGGATCCGGTTCCGGGTCGCCTCGCTCACCCCCGGGCGCCCGTTGAGCGCGAAGGAGACGGCGCCCTTGGAGACGCCCGCCTCCCTGGCGATGTCGGCGATGGTCGGTCTGGCCACCGGACGCCCTCCCTGATCCGCCGTTCCCGCTCCGCCGCCGCCCCCGTGAGGACGGCCGGTTTCCGCGGGCTCTCTTGACACCGGAGTTTAGCCGGGAGGATAGTCCCGCATCGCTAGAGCGGTTTAGTAAACAGGGTGGTTGCCTCCCGACGGCCACCGCACTCCCTGCACCACCGATCAGCAAGGAGACACCCTCGTGCGAGTCATTCGAAGGAGCCGCTGGGCGTGGTGGACGGCGGTCGCGGTGGCGGCGGTGACCCTCGCCGGCTGCGGCCTCGGCGGCGCGGAGGACTCCGGCGCCCCCGGCCCGGCGGTCTCGGGCGGGGAGGTGAAGGGCAAGGTATCGCTCCAGACCTGGGCCCTGAAGCCGAAGTTCACCGCCTACATGGAGGGCGTGATCGCCGGCTTCGAGAAGAAGCACCCCGGCGTCGAGGTCGAGTGGCTCGACCAGCCCGGCGAGGGCTACTCGGAGAAGGTCCTCAGCCAGTCCGCCGGCGGCACCCTGCCCGACGTCGTCAACCTGCCCCCGGACTTCGCCCTGCCCCTGGTGAAGCAGAACCTGCTGCTCGACGTCGCGGGGTCCGACCCCTCCGCCTCCTCCGACTACGTCAAGGGCGGCCTCGACGCGTACCGCTTCCCCGGTCACGACGGCACCTTCGGCTACCCCTGGTACCTCAACACCGACGTCAACTACTGGAACGCCGAACTGCTCACCCGATACGGCCTCGACCCGAAGAAGCCGCCGGCCTCGCTCGACCAGCTGGTGACGGCGGCCCGCACCGTCAAGGCCAGGTCCGGCGGCCGGACGTACCTGATGAGCCGCAAGCCCAACCTCATGGACCTGGCCAACGCCGGGGTGCCGGTCATGTCGGCGGACGGGCGCAGCTTCACCTTCAACACCCCCGAGGCCGCCGCCGTCCTCGACACCTACCGCGCGGCGTTCAAGGAGGGGCTGCTGCCCAAGGACGTCCTGACCGAGACCTACGCGGGCAACACGAAGCTGTTCGCCTCCGGCACCGCCGCCTGGACCACCGCGGGCGCCAACTACATCACCAGCCTCGCGGTCGACAACCCGACCCTCGCCCCCAAGGTGGTGTCCTCGCCGGCGATGGGCACCCCGCCCCTGTACGTGCAGGGCCTGTCGATCCCCCGGTCCACCAAGAACCCGACCGCTGCCCTGGCCCTCGCCCGCTGGGTGACCAACGCCGCCAACCAGGCCGCCTTCGCGCACGAGACCAGCATCTTCCCCTCCACCACCGCGTCCGCCGCCGACCCGTTCTTCAGCAAGAGCGACGGCACCAACGCGGCCGACGCCAAGGTGGCGGCCTTCCGCTCGCTCGCCGCCGCCCGCGTCCTCGAACCCGTCCAGGCCAACGACGCCGTCAAGACCGTCATCAACCAGCAGATCTCCCTCGCCGTCAGCGGCCAGACGAGCTCCCAAGAAGCCCTGGACACGGCCGTCGCCCGCGCCAACCAGCTGATCAAGGACTAAGCCCCACGATGACGCTGACGCACCGGCGCTGGTTCACGCCCTGGCTGCTCGCCGGCCCCGCCCTGGTCTGGCTCGCCGTCTTCAACCTGTGGCCCGCGGTCAACACCGTGATCCTGTCCTTCACCAGCGCCCGGCCGCTCGGCGGCGGCCGCTTCACCGGACTCGCGAACTACGAACGGGTCCTGGACGACGCCCAGTTGACGGACGCACTCGTCAACAGCGTCATCTACCTGCTGGTCTGCCTGCCCCTGCTCACCCTGCTGCCGCTGCTGCTCGCCCTCCTCGTGGAGCGGAAACTGCCCGGCATCACCTTCTTCCGCACCGCCTTCTACACCCCGGTCGTCGCCTCCGCCGTCGTCGTCGGCCTGGTCTGGGGCTGGATGCTCGACGACCGGGGCCTGCTCAACGGCCTGCTGCAACAGCTGGGCCTCGCCGACCGCCCCGTCTCCTTCCTCACCGACCGCTGGCTGCTGCTGTTCAGCGCCATCGGCCTCACCGTGTGGAAGGGCCTCGGCTACTACATGGTCATCTACCTGTCCGCGCTCGGGAACGTCGGACGGGAGCTGCACGAGGCCGCCGCCGTCGACGGGGCCGGCGCCGCCCGCAGGTTCTGGCACGTCACCCTGCCCGGCGTGCGCCCCGCGATGCTGCTCATCTCCGTGCTCGTCTCGGTCTCCGCGCTGCGGGTCTTCTCCGAGCTGTACGTGCTGTCCAACGGCACCGGCGGCCCCGGCGGGCGGGACATGTCGGTGGTCATGCTCATCCAGATGTACAGCCGCGGCTTCACCGGGCACATCGGCTACGCCTCCGCCCTCAGCGTGCTGCTCTTCGTCCTCACCGTCGGCCCGATGCTGGTCCTGGCCCGGCTCAACCGGAAGGCGGCCTGACGGATGACCCTGAACCGCACGCCCTCCACCGCCGCGAAGGCGGTCCGCTACCTCCTGCTCGTCCTCGTCCTCCTCCTCACCGTCGGCCCCTTCCTCTGGCAGCTGTCCACCTCGCTCAAGGGCCCCGCGGAGGACGTCTTCTCCCGCACGCCCCGCTTCCTGCCCGAGGACCTCACCCTCGACAACTACGCCAAGGTGGCCGACACCATCCCGGTGTGGAGCTACGCGGCGAACTCGCTGATCGTCGCGGGGATCGCCGTCCTCGGCAACGTCGTCGGCGCCACCCTCGCCGGCTACGCCCTGGCCCGGCTGCGCTTCAAGGGGGCCGGACTCGCCCTCGGCCTCTTCGTCGCCACCCTCGTGCTGCCCGGCGAGGTCACCATCGTCTCCCAGTACGTGACCGTCCGCAGCCTCGGCCTCACCGACACCCTCCTCGGCGTGGCGCTGCCCGGGGCGATCGGCATGCTCAACGTGCTGCTGATGTACACCGCCTTCCGCGCGGTACCGCCCGAGCTCGACGCCGCCGCGCTCGTGGACGGCGCCAGTGTCCGGCAGCGCCTGTGGCACGTCGCGCTGCCCAGCGTCCGCGGCATGCTGAGCGTCGTCGTGATCTTCACCTTCATCCAGGCCTGGGACGACTTCCTGTGGCCGCTGATCGTGCTCAACGACCCGGGGCGCTACACCCTCACGGTCGGCCTCCAGTACCTCGACGGCACGTTCAGCGCCAACCCCCGGCAGATCGCCGCCGGCACCATGATCGCCTTCCTGCCGGTCGTCGCCGTGTTCGCGCTGCTCCAGCGCTTCTTCTTCAAGGGGGTCGAGGAGGGCGCGGTCAAGGGATGACCCGCCGGCCCCGCCACCCGACCCGTCAGCACCCCTCCTTCACGAAGGAACCGCACCCCGCATGACGAACCGTCCACACCGCACCGGTCCGCGCTTCGGCGTCAACTACACCCCCAGCCAGGGCTGGTTCCACCACTGGCTCGACTTCGACCTCGACGCCGTCCGCGCCGACCTGGACTCCGTCGCCGAACTCGGCCTCGACCACATCCGCGCCTTCCCGCTGTGGCCGCTGTTCCAGCCCAACCGCACCCTGATCCGCCCCCGCGCCGTCGAACAGCTCGGCCTGCTCGTCGACGCGGCCGGGGAACGCGGGCTGGACGTCGCCGTCGACGGCCTCCAGGGCCACCTCTCCAGCTTCGACTTCCTGCCCGCCTGGACCCGCACCTGGCACCGGCGCGGCCTCTTCACCGACCCCGAGGTCGTCGACGGGCAGAGCGCCTACCTGCGCACCCTCGCCGCCGCACTCGCCGACCGGCCCCACTTCCTCGGCATGACCGTCGGCAACGAGATCAACCAGTTCTCCGGCGACCCCCACCCCGACCCCGACCGGATCACCCCCGACGAGGCCGGGACCTGGCTGCGCCGGATGCTCGCCGCCTGCGAGGAGGGCGCCCCCGGGCGGCTCCACCTGCACGCCGAGTACGACGCCGCCTGGTACCAGGACGACCACCCCTTCACCCCCGCCCAGGCCGCCCGGCTCGGCGGCGTCACGGCCGTCCACTCCTGGGTCTTCAACGGCACCGCGCAGCGCTACGGCCCCGACTCCGTGGCCGTCGCCCAGCACGCCGCCTACCTCGTCGAACTCTCCAAGGCCTGGGCCACCGACCCCCGGCGGCCCGTCTGGCTCCAGGAGGTCGGCGCCCCCGCCCCGCACATCGCCGCCGACCGCGCGGCCGAATTCACCCGGACGACCGTCGCCGCCGCGCTCGACTGCCCCGATCTGTGGGGTATCACGTGGTGGTGCTCCCACGACGTCGACCGCTCGCTCGCCGACTTCCCCGAACTGGAATACAGCCTGGGCCTGTTGACCACCGACCGCCGGGTCAAGCCGGCCGGCCGGGCGCTCGCCGAAGCCGTCGCCGAGGCCCGCGCGGCCACCCCCGCCCCGGCGCCCCGCCGCACCGCGCTCGTCCTCGACCTGCCCGACGAGGGGCCGAAGCGCTCCGCCTGCGCCCCCGGCGGCGCGTACTTCGAGGCGTTCATGCGGCTCGCCGCGGACGGAGCCCGCCCGGCCGTGGTCCTCGCGGCCCGCGCCGACGACCCCGCGTACCTCGCCGCGCGCGGGATCACGGAACTCGTCACGCCCGAGACCCTGGGCACCACCGGGACCGGCCCCGGCACGGACCGAGGCCCCGGCGCCGCCTAGGGCCCACACCCGGCCGCGCCCCCGCACCCGACCCGCCCCCGCACCCGATCCGCCCCCCCGCCCGTACGCCCCCGCCCGTACGCCCCGCTCCGCCGCCGCCCCGCACTGCCGACCCCCCTCCGCCCCTTCGCGATCCGGAGAGTCCCGCCCATGCATGACGACCGCAGCCTCGTCGAGAACCGCCTCAAGCGCGTCCTCGACGAACGCGTCCGCCCCGCCGTGTACCCCGCCTCCGTGCCCCTCCAGGTCGGCATCTGGACCGCCCCCGGCGAACCCGTGCCCGTCGCCGAGGGGCTCGCCGCGCCGCGGACCC
This sequence comes from Streptomyces sp. NBC_01268, assembly GCF_036240795.1. NCBI lineage: Bacteria > Bacillati > Actinomycetota > Actinomycetes > Kitasatosporales > Streptomycetaceae > Streptomyces > Streptomyces sp. NBC_01268. The sequence goes on from NZ_CP108454.1 coordinate 7,138,079, forward strand.
CGATCGGCGTCGGCGACGCCTGGGGTGCGCCGTGGGGCACCAGCTGGCTCACCGTCTCCGGGACCGTGCCCCAGGAGTGGGCCGGCCGCACCGTCGAGGCGCTGATCGACCTCGGCTTCGACGCCAACATGCCCGGCTTCCAGTGCGAGGGCCTGGTCTACCGCCCCGACGGCAGCCCGGTGAAGGGCCTCAACCCGCGCAACCAGTGGGTGCGGATCGCCGAACCGGCGCGCGGCGGCGAGGAGGTGCTGCTGCACGTCGAGGCCGCGTCCAACCCGGTGATCCTCGACTACCACCCCTTCCTGCCCACGGAGCTCGGCGACCGGGACACCGCCGGCGACACCCCGCAGTACAAGCTGGCCCGGATGGACCTCGCCGTCTTCGACGAGACGGTCTGGCAGCTCGTCGTCGACCTGGAGGTGCTCGGCGAGCTGATGGCCGAGCTCCCCGTCGAGGGCGCCCGCCGCTGGGACGTCCTGCGCGCGGTCGAACGGGCCCTCGACGCGCTCGACCTCCAGGACGTGGGCGGCACGGCCGCCGCCGCCCGGGCCGAGCTGGCCGAGGTCCTCGCCTCGCCCGCCGAGCCCTCCGCCCACCGGATCAGCGCCGTCGGACACGCCCACATCGACTCCGCCTGGCTGTGGCCGCTGCGCGAGACCGTCCGCAAGGTGGCACGCACCACCGCCAACATGACCGCGCTCCTGGAGGACGAGCCCGACTTCGTCTACACGATGTCCCAGGCCCAGCAGTACGCCTGGATCAAGGAGCACCGGCCCGAGGTGTACGCCCGGGTCAAGAAGGCCGTCGCCGAGGGACGCTTCGTCCCGGCCGGCGGCATGTGGGTCGAGTCCGACACCAACATGCCGTCCTCCGAGGCGATGGCCCGTCAGTTCGTGCACGGCAAGCGCTTCTTCATGGACGAGTTCGGCGTCGAGAACCAGGAGGCCTGGCTGCCGGACACCTTCGGCTTCGCCGGCGGGCTCCCGCAGATCATCAAGGAGGCCGGATCGAAGTGGCTCCTGACCCAGAAGATCTCCTGGAGCCAGGTCAACTCCTTCCCGCACCACACCTTCTGGTGGGAGGGCGTCGACGGCACCCGGATCTTCACCCACTTCCCGCCCATCGACACGTACAACTGCTCCATGCAGGGCAAGGAGATCGCCCACGCCGCCCGCAACTTCAAGGACAAGGGCCGCGCCCGGCACTCCATCGCTCCCACCGGCTGGGGCGACGGGGGCGGCGGCACCACCCGCGAGATGATCGCCAAGGCGGCCCGGCTGCGCGACCTGGAGGGCTCCGCCCAGGTGCGCTGGGAGCGGCCCGCCGAGTTCTTCGCCAAGGCGCAGGCCGAGTACCCCGACCCGCCGGTGTGGGTGGGGGAGCTGTACCTGGAGCTGCACCGGGCGACCCTCACCAGCCAGGCGCGGACCAAGCAGGGCAACCGGGCGAGCGAGAACCTGCTGCGCGAGGCCGAGCTGTGGTGCGCCACCGCCGCCGTGCGCACCGGACTCCCCTACCCGTACGCGGAGTTGGACCGGATCTGGAAGACGGTGCTGCTCCACCAGTTCCACGACATCCTGCCCGGATCGTCCATCGCCTGGGTCCACCGGGAGGCCGAGCGCACCTACGCCGCCGTGGCCGAGGAGCTGACCGGGCTGGTCGACCGGGCCCAGCGGGCCCTCGCCGACGGCCCCGGGGGCGCGGCGGACCCGGGCTCCGCCGAGGTGGTCTTCAACAGCGCCCCGCACCCGCGCGGCGGCGTCCCCGCGGGCGGCGCCCGCCGCGCCGCCGCCCTGCCGGCGGCCCCCGGGCGGTGCACGGTCACCGCACGCCCCGAAGGAGGCTTCGTCCTCGGCAACGGGCTGCTGCGGGTCACCGTCGACGCGCGCGGGCTCGTCGTCTCCGTCGTCGACCTCGACTCGGGACGCGAGACGGTCGCGCCCGGAGCCGCCGCCAACCTGCTCCAACTCCACCCGGACTTCCCGAACATGTGGGACGCCTGGGACGTCGACCGCTTCTACCGCAACACCGTCACCGACCTCACCGGCGTCGACGAGCTGACCGTCGCCGCCGACACGGCCGCGGCGGTCGCCGTCCGCGTCACCCGCTCCTTCGGCTCCTCCCGGGCCGTCCAGACCCTCACCCTGACGGCCGGGGCCAAGCGGCTCGACCTCGACACCGAGGTGGACTGGCACGAGACCGAGAAGTTCCTCAAGGCCGCGTTCCCCCTCGACCTGCACACCGACCGCTACGCCGCCGAGACCCAGTTCGGGCACCTGCACCGGCCCACCCACGCCAACACCAGCTGGGAGGCGGCCAAGTTCGAGGCCTGCAACCACAAGTTCGTCCACTTCGAAGAGCCCGGCTGGGGCGTCGCGCTCGTCACCGCCTCCACGTACGGCCACGACGTCACCCGTACCGTCCGCCCGTCCGACCAGGGCACCACGACCACCGTCCGGGCCTCCCTGCTGCGCGCCCCGCGCTTCCCCGACCCGCACACCGACCAGGGCGCGCACCGCTTCCGGCACGCCCTCGTGCCCGGCGCGGGCATCGGCGACGCCGTCCGCGAGGGGTACCTGATCAACCTGCCCGAGCGACGGGTGCCCGGCGCCGCCGACGTGGCGCCGCTGGTCGGCGTGGCCGACCCGGCCGTGGTGGTCAGCGCCGTGAAGCTGGCGGACGACGGGAGCGGCGACGTGGTGGTCCGGCTCTACGAGGCCGGGGGCGGCCGCGCCCGCACCCGCCTCTCCGCCGGATTCGCCCTGGCCGGGGCGCGGGTCTGCGACCTGCTGGAGCGCCCCAGGGAGGGGGAGGTGGCGGTCGAGGGCGACGAGGTCCCGATCACCCTGCGCCCGTTCCAGCTCCTCACCCTGCGCCTGAGCCGCGCCTGATCCGCGCCTGATCCGAGCGGGTCGCCCCCACCGGCACCGCCCCTGACCAGTGGGGGGTTACCCCTGGTCACGGACGGCACCGGCGCCCTACTCTTGCGCCCTGATCCGTCGGGGCGCGAGGAGTGGGCGAGACATGGGTGTGCTGCCGGAAGGGCTCGGGGACGCGATACGCGGCACCGCGCGGGACGTCGCCGACGTGCTGCGCGCAGCGCCTGACACGGGGCTGCCGGTGCCCCGGCTGACGTGGACGGTCGGTGAGACCGCGGCCCACCTGGGCCAGGCCAACCTGCTGATGGCCGAGCTCGCCGCCGGCCACGCCCGCCCGTACGCCGACGGCACCGCGGCGGGCATCGCCGCCGCCAACGAGGAGGCCCTGGCCGCCTTCCCCGAACGGGGCGCCGGACCGCTCGCCGACCTGATCGTCGACCAGGCACTCGCGTTCCTCGACGCCGTGGAGGAACGGACACCCGAGGAGGTCGTGGAGACCCCGATGGGCCCCCTCGACCCCGCCGGCCTGGGCGCCTACCTGCTCACCCACATGCTCGGCCACGGCTACGACCTGGCCCGCGCGCTCGGCCGCCCGCACATGGTGGACCGCAACCGGGTCGAGCTGACCCTGCCGTTCATGGTCGCCGCGATGCCCCGGGTGGCCGACCCCACGGCCGTCGCCGGGGTCACCGCCCGCTATCGGGTCCGGCTCTGGGGCGGCGCCCAGTTCGGCGTGACCGTCGCCGACGGCACGGTCACCACCACGCACGGTCCCCTGGACCGGCCGGACTGCACGGTCCTGACCGAGCCCGTCGCCTTCCTGCTGATGGCTCTCGGCCGGATCGACCCGGTCCCGGTGATGGCCACCGGACGCGCCCTCGCCTGGGGCCGCAAGCCATGGCTGGGCCCGCGCTTCCCCTGGATGTTCGTCGCGCCGTAGGCCCGGACGCCTGCACCGTCGAGGGGAGCAGGACGCGGCCCCCTCGCCGGGAGCCCCGTTCCCGCGCCCTCCGGCTAGGCTCTGCGCACGATGAACAGCCCCCACCACCCCTCGGAGCCCAAGGCCGACAAGGCGGGCGTACGCCGGCACAACCTGAGCCTCGTCCTGCGCACCGTCCACGAGGCCGGGGAGACGACCCGGGCGGCCGTCGCGGCCCGGGTGGGCCTCACCCGCGCGGCCGTGTCCTCGCTCGCCGAACAGCTCCTGGAGCTCGGGCTGCTCGTCGAGTCCGGGAAGACCTTCAGCGGCCAGGCGGGGCGCCCCGGGACCGTCCTCAAGCCCGCCGGCACCGGACCGGCCGGCCTCGGCGTCGAGATCAACGTCGACTACGTGAGCGTGTGCGTCGCCGACCTCACCGGCGCCGACCGGGTGCGGCGCACCGAGCCGCTCGACCACCGCCCCCGCCCCGCGGCCGAGGTGCTGCGCCGGGCCGCGGACATCGCCGCCGAGGCCCTGGCGGAGGCGGCCCGGCAGGAGCTGCGCCCCACCGGCGTACGGCTCGCGCTGCCCGGACTGGTCTCCGGCGGCACCGTCCGCCAGGCCCCCAACCTCGGCTGGCACCAGGTCGACGCCGACGCCCTGTTCACCGAGGCCCTCGCCGCCGCCACGGCCCGCCCGCCGGGCACCCGCGGCCTGCCCGTCGCCTCCGACAACGAGGCCAACGTCGCCGCGCTCGCCGAGCTCTGGTTCGGCGAGCTCGGCGGGATCCGCAGCTTCCTGCACGTCACCGGCGAGATCGGGGTCGGCGGCGCGATCGTCCTGGACGGCGAACTCCTGCGCGGCGCGCACGGGTTCGCCGGCGAGATCGGGCACCTCCCGGTCACCCCCGACGGCCCCCGCTGCCGCTGCGGCTCGCACGGCTGCCTGGAGCAGTACGCGGGCCAGCCGGCCCTGCTGCGCGCCGCAGGGGCCCGCTCCCTCGACACCCTCGTCGAACGGGCCGCCGCCGCCGAGCCCCGTGCCCTCGCCGCCCTCGACGAGGCCGGCCGGATGCTCGGCGTCGCCCTCTCCGGAGCCGTGAACCTCCTCGACCCGCAGGCCGTCGTCCTCGGCGGCATCTACCCCCGGCTCATGCCCTGGCTGGCCCCCGCCGTCGAGGGCGAGCTCGCCGACCGGGTCGTCTCGGCCCTCTGGACGCCGGACGCCGGCCGTCTGCGCGCCGCCTCGACCACCGCCACCACGGCCCGCGGCGCGGCGGCCCTCGTCCTGCGCGACATCCTCGCGGACCCCCTCACGTACGGCGGCTGACGGGGCGGGACCACGCCCGAGGGGCCCCGGGCGCGCTCTCATCACATTCTTACGCGGGCCTTATCCGTCCATCACCGGGCGCTCCTAGCTTCGCCGTCATGTTCTTCACCTACCTCCGGCGCGAACTGCGCCGCCGCAGAAAGGCGGCGCTCGTCGTCGCCTCCGGGCTCGCGCTCGGCATCGCGCTGGTCATCGTCGTCAACGCCGTCTCCGCCGGGATGCAGCGGGCCCAGGGCAAGGTCCTCGAATCCCTCTACGGGCTCGGCACGGACCTCACGGTCACCAAGGCGCAGGAGCAGCCCAAGGCCGGGGAGCAGCCGCAGCGGCCGCGCTTCGAGTTCCAGGGCAGAGGAGAGGGCGAGGGCGAGGAGCAGAGCAGCGACCGGCTGATGGTGCAGGGCTTCCAGACCCTGCCCGACTCCACCGTCGGCACCGTTGCCAGGCAGCAGGGCGTCGCCCAGGCCGTCGGCGGGCTCAGCCTCGTCAACCTCAAGATCAACGGTCAGTTCAAGCGCGGCGAGATCCAGCGCGGCGAGAGCGGCGGGAGCGTCCGGCAGGGCGGTCCCGGCGGCGGCTCGGGCCCCGGCGACACCGTCACCGGCGGCGGCGCGGCCTTCGACGTCGACTCCTTCACCCTCTACGGCACCGACGTCACCGCCCCCGGCCTCGGCCCCCTCACCACCTCCACCCTCACCGGCGGCCGCACCTTCAAGACCACCGAGACCGACGCCGAGGTCGCCGTCGTCGACAGCGCCTACGCCCGGCAGGAGGGCCTCACCGTCGGCAAGACGCTCACGGTCAAGAGCGTGGCCTTCACGGTCGTCGGGATCGCCACCGCCGACAGTGGCCAGGCCGCGGCCCAGGTCTACCTCCCGCTGCGGCAGGCCCAGACGCTCGCCGACGCCAAGGGCAAGATCACCACGGTCTACGTGAAGGCCGTCGACTCCACCCGGATCGACGCCGTCAAGGCCGGCATCCGGAAGAACGTCCCCGGCACCACCGTCACCACCTCCGCCGACCTCGCCCAGACGGTCTCCGGCTCCCTCGACACGGCCTCGGGCCTCGCCGCCACCGTCGGCACCTGGCTCTCCTACGCCGTGCTGCTCGCCGCCGTCCTCGTCGCCGGACTGCTCACCTCCTCCGCCGTCAGCCGCCGGGTCCGCGAGTTCGGCACCCTGAAGGCCCTCGGCTGGAAGAGCGGCCGGGTCACCCGCCAGGTCGTCGGCGAAGCCCTGGTCAACGGGCTCATCGGCGGCGCCCTCGGCATCGCGGTCGGCCTCGGCGGGGCCTGGCTCGTCACCGCCGTCAGCCCCACCCTCACCGCCGACCTCGGCGCGGGCACCGGCGGACCCGGCGGGACGCGCGGCGCCATGGGCGGCGGCCGGATCTTCGGCGGCGGCGCGGCGGGAGCCGGCCGGACCCTCGACATCGCGCTCACCGCCCCGGTCAGCCTCACCACCGTCGGCCTCGCCGTCGTCCTCGCCCTCGGCGGCGGCCTCGTGGCGGGCGCGTTCGGCGCCTGGCGCGCCTCCCGGCTGCGCCCCGCCGACGCACTGCGCCGCGTCGAGTAGCACCCGAACCCCACCCCGTACCACAGGAGTCGCACCATGTACGAACTCACCGGCGTCACCAAGCAGTACCGGCGCGGCCAGGAGCGGGTCGACGCCCTCGCCGGGGTCGACCTGACCATCAGGGAGGGCGACCGGCTGGTCATCCAGGGCCCCACCGGCGGCGGCAAGTCCACGCTGCTGCAGATGCTCGGCGGCCTCGACCGGCCGACCTCGGGCAGCGTCCTGCTCGACGGCACCGACCTGGCCACGCTCCCCGAGAGCCGGCTCACCACCGTCCGCAGCGAGAACATCGGCTTCGTCTTCCAGAGCTTCAACCTCATCCCCACGCTCACCGCCCAGGAGAACGTGGAGACCGCGCTGGTCCCGCTCGGGGTCAAGACCGCCGAGCGGCGCCGCCTCGCCGCCGAGGCGCTGGACTCCGTCGGCCTCGGTGAGCGCCTCGCCCATCTGCCGTCCGAGCTCTCCGGCGGCCAGCAGCAGCGCGTCGCCATCGCACGGGCCCTGGTCAAGCGGCCCAAGGTACTGCTCGCCGACGAACCCACCGGCAACCTCGACGAGTCGATGCGCGACGAGATCGTCGACCTGCTCGAAGGCCTCTGGAAGGAGCACGGCCTGACCTTCGTCATGGTCACCCACGACAGCGCCGTCGCCCGGCGCGCCCCGCGCCTGGCGACCCTCCGCAAGGGTCGGATCACCCTCAAGGAGAACGCGTCGGCGGACAGGTCCTGAGACCTGCCCGCCGGCCCGGGCGCGGACCCGCCCCTACACGCGCACCCCGTGCGCGCGCAGGTAGGCCAGCGGGTTGACGTCCGAGCCGAAGTACGGCGTGGTCCGCACCTCGAAGTGCAGGTGCGGACCCGTCACCCGGCCCGTCGCCCCGGAGCGCGCGATGCGCTGACCGGCCGACACGCTCTGGCCGGGGGACACGTCGACAAGGGAGAGGTGGGCGTACTGGGTGTAGCGCCCGTCCGCGTGCCGGATCACCACCTCGTTGCCGTAGCTCCGGTTGTACCCGGCGTGCACCACCCGGCCCGGGCCGACCGAACGGACCGTGGTGCCGGTCGGCACCGCGAAGTCCTGGCCCGTGTGATAGCCCTTCGACCAGGAACCGCGCTCCCCGTAGGAGCCGGTGAAGACGTACGAGGAGACGGGCGCCTGCCAGCCCCGAGAGCCGCCCTTCGACGGACCGCCCGCCGAACCGCCCGTCGAGCCGCCGCCCTTGGAGCCGGTGCGCTGCTCGTACTTCTCCTTGTGGCCGGTCCAGTACCAGTGGCCGCCGCTCCGGAACCAGTACACCCGGTCCGTCGCGTCCCAGCCCTGCCGCCCCCGGAAGACCGGCTCCCCGCCGGCGCGCCGCGGCTGCTGCCGCGCCATCGCCGCCGTCTCGCCCGTGCGCTTCGCGTACGTGGCGTGGTGGCTCGTCCAGCGCCACTGGCCGGCCTCGTTCTTGAACCAGTAGCGCGAGCCGTCCCATCCCGCGTGCGACGGGGCGGGTTCGGCCGCCGCCGTGCCCGCGCCGGTGCCCGCGAGGGCCACCGCGCCGACCGTCGCGACGACCGCGCAGCGCACTCCGCGCAGGGCCGCGGCTCCGCCGCCGCGCTCGGCGCGGGCGGCCGTGCGGGCCGCCGCGCAGCCCGCGCAGTCGCACCCCGTCCCGGCCGTCTCGTCCGTGAAGTCGGGGGTCCGCAGTTCCATGGTGTCCTCGCTCTCTCGGGGGCGGTCGTCGGCGTCGGTACGGGTGGGCGCGGCGCTCATTCCCGGCCCTGTTCGGCCGCTCCGCCGCGCCGGGTGTAGAAGGCCACGGTCAAGTCCTTCACCAGGGCCTGGCGTTCGAAGTCGTCGAGCTCGACGAGGCCGCGGGTGGTCAGCCGGGTCACCGTGTCGTCCACGGCGTCGATCACGCTGGTGAGCACGGTGTCGCGGTGCTTGGCGTCGAGCGCGGCGATCTGGCGCCGCTGCATGGCCGCCGCCACCTCCGGCGCGTACTCGATGCGGGTCGGCTGCGCCGAGAAGACCGCGATGCCGACCGGCCGGCACTCGGCCGCCAGCACCCGGGTCAGCGTGGCACCGACCGCCTCCGCGTCCCGCAGCGTGGGCCCCTCGCCCCGGAACGCGTCCGCGGGCAGCTGGGACAGGACGCGGGCGGCGGCCGCCTCCACCTGCGCGCGCAGATAGTCGAGATGGGCGTCCACGGCCAGCAGCGCCCGCGCGGTGTCCTTCACCGACCAGACGACCAGGACGACCACCCGCAGCGCCGCGCCCTCCGCGTCGACCACGGCGATCGGCTCGCTGCGCCAGTGCCGCAGCCGCACGTCGATCCGGCGGCGCAGCACGAACGGGCTGATCCACACGAGCCCGGTGCGCCGCACGCTGCCCCGGTAGCGGCCGAAGAGCGAGAGCACCCAGGCGGAACCGGTCCGGCCCCTGGTCAGCCCGCCGAAGGCGAGCACCACGACGGCGGCGCAGCCCCCGATCGCGGCCCATTCCCAGGGCGCCAGATGGACCGTCCGCAGCGGCCGGGCCCGCCACAGCAGCGTCCCGGCCCCGCCCAGCGCGGTGAGGCCGACGAGGACGGCCAGCCAGCCGGGGGCCGCCGGACCGCGGCGCTCGACGAGCTCGGGATCGTCCGGCGGGGGGCGCCGGGGCAGCCGCGGCGGCTCGTCCGCCTCGGGCCGCGCCTGCTGCTCCGGCGGCCGGGGGCGCGAGGGCCGGGTCGGGAGGGCGGGGCGCGCCGGCTGGGTGAGCGGCGGGAGGACCGCGGTCGGTGTCGTGGGGTCGGCCCGGAACAGGTCGTCCATCGGTATGCCGTCGGTGTGCCATCGCGTGCGTACGGGCAGGGGCCGCTTCGGTCGCTCGGTCATATGGCCCTTCCGGCCGTCCCCCGTCGAGGTGACGAGGTGTCGGATGATCTTCGGAAGCCATCGTCACAGGGGTTAATGTCCGAAATGCCGTGGCGAAGGTCCCGAACCGGACGGACTTTGGTCCCTGACGTCGGCCCGGCAGGCCGTCCGCCGCGATTGTCAGTGGCTCCCCCTACCGTTCTCGACATGACGACGAAGACCTATCTGGAGCTGTCCCAGGACGGCGGCGGCGCGCACAAGTTCTACGAAGTGACGGTCACCGGCACGGTGGTGTCGGTCCGTTACGGACGCATCGGCGCGGCCGGTCAGACGCAGACCTCGACCTTCGCCACCGTCGAGAAGGCGCAGGCCGCGGCGGCGAAGAAGATAGGCGAGAAGGTCCGCAAGGGGTACGCGCCGGCGGTCCAGGGACAGCGCGCGGCCCGCGCGGTCAGCCGGCGCGCGGTCAGCTCCGCGCCCTCCACCGCCCGCGCCGTCGCCCCCGTCCTGTGGCGCTTCCGCACCGGCTCCGCCGCCTTCGGCATCCACGTGGACGACGAGCGCTGCTGGGTGGGCAACCAGGCGGGAGAGGTCTTCACCCTCGGCCACACCGGCGAGGTCCAGGCCCGCTTCAGCCTCCCGGACGGCGTCAAGTGCCTGGTCGCCGACGACTTCTGGATCTACGCGGGCTGCGACGACGGCCGGGTCTACGACCTGTCGTCCAAGCTGCCCTTCGCCGCCTACGACATCGCGGCCGACGTCGACATCTTCTGGCTCGACATCCACGAGGGCGTCCTCGACGTCGCCGACCGCTCCGGCCGGCTCACCGTCATCGACCACGAGGACGAGCACCAGTGGTCCCGCTCCGGGCCCGGCGAGCACGCCTGGATGGTGCGCGCCGACGCCGACGGCGTCTACTACGGCGACAGCCGCGGCGTGACGGCCTACGCCCCCGACGGCGGCGGCGAGCTGTGGCACACCCCCGCCGAGGGCGGGGTGCTCTTCGGCTGGCAGGAGGACACCGCCGTGTACGCGGGCACCGCGCGCCGCAAGGTCCACCGGCTCGCCAAGAAGGACGGGCGCACCGAGGCGGTCTACGGCTGCGACAGCCCGGTGTACTCGTGCGCCACCTCGCCCGGCGGCCGGTTCGTCTTCGCCGGGGACAACGCGTCCTCCGTCTACTGCTTCGCCGAGGACGGCACCCGGCTGTGGAAGCTGGGCACCGGCGGCGGTTCGGCCCTCTCGATGCAGTACCGCGACGAGCGCCTCTACCTGGTGACCACGGACGGCTCGCTGCTCTGCGTGGACGCGAGCGAGGCGGCCATCGCCGCCGCCCAGCAGGGCACCGTCCCCGTCGCCCAGGACATCAAGCTGGCCGCGGCCCTGCCCACGTACGCCCCGGCGACCACCGTCGCCGCCGTCGACGCGGTCCGCGCCGCGCCCGCCGGCACGGTCGTCGTGGAATGCGTCATGGAGGGCGGCAGGACCCGGGTCCACGTCGTCACCGAGGGGTACGAGACCGGGTGGAACGTGCAGTTCCCGCGCGCCATCCGGGAGCCCGGCGCCCGCTACGTCGTCGACGCCCTGCACCCTGCCTCGGGCGGCTTCTACCGGGTCCGCGGCGACATCCGGCGGCTGCTGTGAGCACCTTCCACGCGGCCACGGGGGACGGGCCCGCGCTGCCCGAGGAGGACGCGGAGCAGCGCTCGCGCGAGGTGCGGGCCGCGTTCGAAGGGCTGCTCCAGATCAGACGGCTGACCAACCGCCAGGGCGGCGACCCGGCGGCGAGCCCCGCCGCCTGGGAGCGCGGGCAGCCGGTGCGGGCGATCGCCCTCGCCCTGGAGGCGGCCCGGCAGCCGCCCTCGGCGCTCGACGCCACCGGCGCCCGCACCGCCACCGGCTACCGGGTCACGCCCGGCGAACGGCCCGGCACGGCCGTGGTCGAGTGGCTCGGCCCGCCGGGCGCGGGCGCCGCCCTCCAGGAGGAACCCGCCCTCACCGCCTGCGCCGCCGCCCTCGACCGGCTCGGCTGGGACGCCCTGCTCTACCGGGGCCCACGTCGACGCCACTTCCTGGAGGTGGAGGCGGCCAGGCCGGCGGAGGCGTAGGGCGTGCGGAGGCGTAGGGCGTGACGGTGCGCCGGGCCCCCGGGGCGGCCACGGCTTCCCGGGGAACCGTGGCCGCCCCGGCCGCATGGTCGACCTGCGGCGACCTGCCGCGGCCCACGGCTACCCGCGGCGACCCGGGGCGGCCCAAGGCCTCCCGGGCCGCCCCGGCGATCCCGGGCGGCTCCGATCGAGTGGACTCCCCGGAACACGCCCGGGAGCGGCGCGCCCGTCGCCCGGCGCCGGTGGTCATCTGGCCCTCCGAGCCCGTGACCGGAAGAAGCCCCCCGAGATGCGACGACGTACCCCCTCCCGCCGGCTGCTGGCCGCGACGCTGCTGGTGGCGTCCGTGCTGGCCCCGGTGGCCGCGACCCCCGCCACCACCGTCCACGCCGCGAGCGCGGGCCCCCACGCCACCGTCCGGCACGGCGACGACTGCCCGTCGGACGGACTCGGCCCCGAGCTGACCGCCAAGCTGGACAAGGCGATCGAGGACGTCCGCAAGCAGGCGGGCATCCCCGGTGTCGTCGTCGGACTCTGGATGCCGGGCCAGGGCGACTACGTGCGCGCCACCGGCGTCGCCGACAAGGCCACCGGCCGGCCGATGTTCGCCGACACCTACGCCCGGATCGGCAGCGAGACCAAGACCTTCACGGTCACCGCGCTCCTGGAGCTCGTGGACGACGGGCGGATCGGGCTGGACGACCCGATCGCCACGTACGTCCACGGTGTGCCGAACGGCGCGCGGATCACGCTGCGCCAGCTCGCCGAGATGCGCAGCGGCCTCTTCCCGTACACCTCGGACGAGGACTTCATCCACGCCCTGCTCAGCGAGCCGCAGCGCCAGTGGACCCCGTACGAGGTGCTGAAGTACGGCTTCAAGCACAAGAACACGTTCGCGCCTGGCGCGAAGTTCGAGTACTCCAACACCAACCTGGTCCTGCTCGGGCTGGTGGTGGAGAAGGTCAGCGGGCACCGGCTCGCCGACTTCATCCACCACCGGGTCCTGCGGCCTTCGCACATGAAGGACACGGCGCTCCCGTACGCCGCCGAGTTCCCGGAGCCGCACGCCCACGGCTACACCGACCAGACGCTGAGCGGCGAGGTCGAGGACGCCACCGACTGGAACCCCAGCTGGGCGTGGGCGGCCGGGGCGATGACCTCGAACCTGCACGACCTGCGCCGCTGGGCCGAGATCCTCGCCACCGGCCGCCTGCTCAGCCCGGAGACCCAGGCGCAGCGCCTCAAGACGCTGCCGACCGGCTTCCCGGGCACCTCGTACGGCCTCGGGATCCTCGACACCAACGGCTGGATCGGGCACAACGGCTCGCTGCCGGGCTACGAGACCGTGACGGTCTACCTGCCCGAGCGGAAGGCCACCCTGGTCCTCATCATCAACACCGACTCGCTCGTCGGAGGCCAGGAGCCGTCCACGCTGCTCGCGCGGGCGATCACCGAGGTCGTCACCCCGGACCACGTCTACGCGGGGGCGATCCCCCCGAGGTGACGCCGGTGCGGACGGGTCAGGCGATGGAGGCGGACAGGACCGCCGAGACGGCGATGTTGCACGAGGCGGTCACCCAGACCGCCGGGTGCGGCTCGGGGTCGACCAGGGTGGCGCCCAGCTTGCCGGGCGTCACCAGGTCCACCACGAGGAACGCGATCGCCATCATCACCAGACCGAGCAGGCCGAACGCGGCCGTGGACACCAGGCCCTTGGCGAAGTCCTCGTAGGTCGTCCAGATCGACGTGAAGACGATCCCGCCGACGCCGAGCAGCGCGGAGGACAGGAGTATCGCGGCGTTGCGGTTGCGGTCCTCCCAGATCTGCCGCCCCAGCTTCCCGGGGGTCAGCAGGTCGACCAGGAAGATGCCGAGGATCAGCAGGACGACGCCGAGGGCGCCGTACGCGGAGGCCCGGCCGAGGCCGTTGACGATGTCGCTCATGGGAATGCCGGCTCCGGAGGGAAGAGATCGCGCGCGCTGTGCTCGCGATCGATCGTGTCAAGGACCGGCAAAATGTAGCGCAGCGCGCCGAGGCCCCGGCCGGGTGGGCCGGGGCCTCGGAACGGGGCGGTGTCTCAGACCCCCGGCGGGAGCCGCTTGGCGCGGGACCGGACCATGAACGCGGTCACGATCTCGGCCACGCCCACCACCAGCAGCCAGATGCCGCCGAGGACGGTCAGCACCGCCACCGACTCCAGCGGCGAGACGATCAGCACCACACCGGCCAGCGCGCTGATGACACCCAGCGTGATCTGCCAGCCCCGGGCCGGCATCGCCGGGTCGGAGGCCGCCGCGACCGTCTGCATGATGCCGCGGAACAGCCAGCCGATGCCGATCCACAGCGCCAGCAGCAGGATCGACTGCGTCGCGCCCCGGAAGCAGAACAGGCCGAGCAGGATGCCCAGCGTGCCGCTGATGAACGCCATCACCCGCAGCGAGGTCCTGGCGTGCGTGCCGAAGGCCGCGACCAGTTGCAGCACACCGCTGACCAGCAGGTAGATGCCGAACAGCACACCGACCACGGTCAGCGTGGCCTTCGGCCAGGCCAGCACCAGCACACCCAGGATCAGCGCGAGGACACCGGCGATCAGCAGTGCCTGCCACGCGACGCCCGCCAGCATGGCGAGCGGTCCGGGTGGCAGGTCGCCCCGTGAGGGACGGTCGTCCGTCTGAGTCATGACGTCACTCCACTCCTCTTCGCGCGCCCTCGGAGCGGGTCGCGTACGTCCGCAGGAACAGCGCCTCGGCCAGCGCCATCGTCTCGATCTCGGCGGGGTCCACGCTCTCGTTGGGCGCGTGGATGAGGCAGCCGGGCTCCTCGACCCCGATCAGGGCGATCTCGGCGTCCGGGAACTGCGCGGCGAGCACGTTGCACAGCGGGATCGAACCGCCCTGCCCCGCCTGGACCATGTCCTTCCCGTACGCCCGGCTCAGCGCCGAAGCGAGCGCCCGGTAGGCGGGCCCGTCGGTGCGGGCCCGGAACGGCCGGCCCACGCTCTCCGGCTCCACCTCGACCCGCGCGCCCCAGGGCGCGGCGGCGAGCAGGTGGGCGCAGAGCGCGTCCCGCGCCTCCTCGGCGTCGACCCCCGGCGGCACCCGGAGACTGACCCGGGCCCGCACCTTCGCCTGCACGGCGGCCGAGGAACCGACCACCGGGGGGCAGTCGATGCCGAGCACCGTCACCGCGGGCCGGGCCCACAGCTCGTCGGCGACCGTGCCCGTGCCGAGCAGCGACACCCCGTCCAGGGCGCCGACGTCGGCGCGGAACTGGTCCACGGGATACGGGACGCCGTCCCAGCTCCCGTCGTCCGCGAGGCCCTTGACCGTGGTGTTGCCGGCCTCGTCGCGCAGGCTGTCCAGGATCCGCACCAGCGCGGCGAGCGCGTCCGGGGCGGGGCCGCCGAACATGCCGGAGTGCATCTCGCCCTTGAGCGTCGAGACGGTCACCACCACGTTGGTGAGGCCGCGCAGGGAGGTGGTCGCCGTGGGCAGACCGAGCGCGAAGTTGCCGGTGTCGCAGACCAGGAGGGCGTCGGCGGCGAAGAGTTCCGGGTGCTGCGGCACCAGCTGCTCCAGGCCGCCGGTGCCCTGCTCCTCCGAGCCCTCCGCGACGAACTTGAGGTGGACCGGGAAGCCCGTGCCGTCGGGGCCGCCGAGCGCGCGCAGGGCGGTCAGGTGCATGGCGATGTTGCCCTTGCAGTCGGCGGCTCCCCGCCCGTACCAGCGCCCGTCGCGCTCGGTCAGCTCGAACGGCGGGGTCTCCCAGGCGGAGTCGTCGAGCGGCGGCTGCACGTCGTAGTGGCAGTACAGGAGCACCGTCGGCGCGCCCTCGGGGCCCGGAGCGTGCCCCACCACCGCGTCCGTGCCGTCCGGGGTGGTCACCCGCCGCATGTCCCGCAGTCCGGCCTCCGCGAACGCCTCCACGAGGAAGTCGGCGGTCCTGGCGCACTCCTCCGGCGGGAACTGCCGGGGGTCGGCGACCGAGCGCATCGCGACCAGCGCGGTCAGGTCCTCCTTGGCGCGTGGCATCAGCTCGCGGACCCTCGCGCGCAGGTCGGCGGTCTCCGGGGAATCGGCGGTCATGCGTCCCACTTCCGTCGGGCGGGCCATGCGCTTTCACTAAAGCAACACCGGACGAACGCCGCAAAACATGTCAAAAATAGCCTGGATGGCCGAGCATCGCAGAGGGTCGCGGCGCCACCCGGAGCAGAGTGGGAGCACCTGTGGAGTCCACACCCGTGGAGTCCACGCCTGTGTTGTGTTCAGCCTGTGGAGGTCGCGCACCCGCCGCGACCCCGTCACGCACCGGGAGACCCCATGACCCCGCTCAACCGCCGCGACCTGGGACTCCTCGTCCTACGGGTCGGCACCGGCGCCGTCCTGGCCGCCCACGGAACGCAGAAGCTGTTCGGCTGGTTCGGCGGCGGCGGCATCGAGGGAACGGCCCAGGGGATGGAGGCGATGGGCTTCTCACCCGCCCGGGAGAGCGCCATCGCCGCCGGGCTGGGCGAGGCGGGCGGCGGCGCCCTGCTCGCCCTCGGCCTGGCCACCCCCGCGGCCGGCGCCGCCGCGGCGGGCGCCATGGCGGGCGCGGTCGCCGTGCACGCCCCGGCCGGCTTCTTCGCCCAGAGCGGCGGATACGAGTACCCCGCGTTCCTCGGCTTCACCGCGGCCGCCATCGGCGTCGCCGGAGCCGGCCGCTACTCCCTCGACCACGCCACCGGGCACGTCCTCGACCGCCCCTGGGTGGTCGCCGTCGCCTTCGTCGGCACGGCGCTCGCCGCCGCGGCCGTCGTCGGGCGCCGCGCCCAGGCCCAGGCCGAGGCCCGTCCCGAACCCGAGCCCGAGCACGGGACCGCCCCGGACCCGGAGGGGTGACGCCATGCGCGCCATGACGATGCCGCGGTACGGCGGCCCCGAGGAACTCGCGCCGGCGGACCTCCCGGACCCGAAGGTCGCCCCCGGCGAGGTCCTGATCCGGGTGGTGGCCGCGGGCATCAACCCGGTCGACTGGAAGCTGGCCGCCGGCGGACTCGACCCCCTGATGGTCACCCACTTCCCGCTGATCCCCGGCTGGGACGTCGCCGGGGTCGTCGAGCGCAACGGTCTGGACTCCACCGAGTTCGCCCCGGGCGACGAGGTGTTCGGCTACATCCGCAAGGACAGCGCCGAGCACGGCGCCTACGCGGAGAAGGTCTCCGCCCAGGTCCGGATGCTCGCCCGCAAGCCCCGCGCGCTGAGCTGGGCCCAGACCGCGGGACTCCCGCTCGCCGGACTCACCGCCCTCCAGGCGGCCGACCGCGTCGGCGTCGGCGCGGGCGACACCGTGCTCGTGCACGCCGCCGCCGGGGGTGTCGGCTCCCTCGGCACCCAGCTCGCGCTCGCCCGCGGCGCCCGGGTCATCGGCACCGCGAGCCCCGCCAACCACGCGTTCCTTCGCGAACTGGGCGCCGAACCCGTCGCGTACGGCCCCGGTCTCGCCGACCGCGTACGCGAACTGGCCCCGGGCGGTGTGGACGCGGCGCTCGACTTCGTCGGCGGCGAGGCCGTCGACGTCTCCGTCGAACTCCTCGCGTCGGCCGCCCGCCTGGCCTCCATCGCCGACCACCGGGCGGCCGCGCTCGGCGGCCACTACGTCTGGGTGAGACCCGACGGCGCGGGCCTGGCCACCCTCGCGGCCCTCGCCGACGAGGGCCGCCTCACCGTCCCCGTGGAGAAGGTCCTGCCGCTGAGCGAGGCCGCCGAGGCCTGGCGGCTCAACAGCGAGGGGCACACCCGGGGCAAGCTGGTCCTCTCGGTCGGCGAGGCCTGAACACCTCGATAGTGTTCGGGAAGATCCGGAACCCGCCCGGTGCTACGGGGAGGGCGGGGGAGCGCATGCGGACACGCGAGGGAAGGAACAGGCGCCGGCCATGAAGATCGATCTCACGGACACCAACTCCAGCAAGATCAACAAGGCGATCCTGGAGGGCCGCCGTGCCGTCGGCACTCCGGCCGTCGGCATGGTGCTCACCCTGGTCATCGTCACCGACGAGGAGCACGCCTACGATGCGGTGAAGGCGGCCAACGAGGCCTCCCGCGAGCATCCCGCGCGCACCCTGGTCGTCATCAAGCGGCACGCCCGCTCCCCGCGCGGCCGCGGCGAGACCCGCCTCGACGCCGAGGTGCGGGTCGGCACCGACGCCGGCCCCGGCGAGACCGTCCTCCTCCGCCTCCACGGCGAACTCGGCCGACGCGCCGACTCCGTCGTCCTCCCCCTGCTCCTCCCCGACGCGCCGGTCGTCCTCTGGTGGCCCGTCGACGCCCCCGAGGTGCCCTCCCAGGACCCCCTCGGCGCCCTCGCCCAGCGCCGCATCACCGACACGTACGCCGTCGAGGACCCGCTCGCCGCGCTCGCCGCCCGCGCCGCCTCGTACGCCCCCGGCGACACCGACCTCGCCTGGACCCGGCTCACCCCCTGGCGCTCGCTGCTCGCGGCGGCCCTCGACCAGGCCGGTACGACGGTGGTCTCGGCCGCCGTCGAGAGCGAGGCCGACAACCCCAGCGCCGAACTCCTCGCCCGCTGGTTCGGCGACCGACTGGACGTCCCGGTCGAACGGGTCGTCACCGACGGCCCGGTCGTCACCGCCGTCCGCATGGGCACCCCGGACGGCGAGATCCGCATCGACCGCCCGGAAGGCCCGGTCGCCCACCTGGCCATCCCCGGCCAGCCGAGCCGTGTGATGGCCCTCAAGGTCCGCACCACGGCGGAACTCATCGCGGAGGAACTGCGCCGCCTGGACCCGGACGAGGCGTACGCGGCGGCCTTGAGGTACGGGCAGTAGGGGGCGCACCGCGCCGAGGCGTCCGCCGGGAGCCCGAGGGGGCGAGGCCGTCCTCCGGTTCGGCGCCCCCGGCCGCCGCCGCCAAGCCGCCGCGCATGAGTACCCGTACTCATGCGCGGGAGGATGCGGAGGAGGCAGTCTTGGCGGCTCGACCAGGTCCGCGATCAACAGGGGGTAGACAGCCATGACACGTTTCAGAGCCGTACTGGCCACGACGGCCGCGGCGTTCCTCGTCTGGGGCGCCGCCGGTGCCGCGACCGCCGCGTCGGCGGACGACGTCCTGCTGCCGCACCCGGGGCCGGACGGCCTGGTGTGGGTGGAGGAGCACTGGGGAGACGGCGGCGTCGCGTCGGGCGGCGCGTGGGAGGGCCTCCCCACCGTCCTCACCGTGGCCTGCGAGGGCGGCGGCACCGTGACGGTGACGATGGAGTCCCAGCAGGACCAGGTGGCCGCCTTCACCGCCGACTGCCCGGCCGGCGAACCCGGCCGCGGCTCGGTCACCATGCCGGCCGGCGTCGTCCGCTCCGGCTCCTTCACCATCGGCGTCGACGCCTCGTCGGACTCCGTCCGCTGGGCCCTGACGGTCACCCAGCCCGAGTAGCCCGCCCCGGACGACCCGGACCGAACGGCGGCCCCGACCGGACACGAGCCCGGTCGGGGCCGCCTTCGGCCACGGCGCCCGAGGGTGCGGGGCGACGAACCCGGTCGATGCGGGCCGGTTCGGCGACGTGGCGGGTGCCGGCAGTCTGGTGGGGTCCCCGCGCTGTTCACGGTCCGGGTGATCGGACTCGTCGGCCTCCTCACCTGACCCGGGTCGCGTGGGGTGGGACGCGCCCTACCCCGGCAGCACGCGCACCCGGCCTTCGGGCAGTTTGGCCCACCAGTTGGCGTAGCGGCGGTAGAGCCACGGGTCGCGGGCGGTGAGGAGTGCGGTCAGGGTCCGGGCCTCCTCGGCCAGTGCCTCCCACGTCGGGGCCGGGAGCTCGTGGAAGGCCGTCGCCTCGATGCCGCCCTCGACCGGGCGCCACACGCCCGCCACGTATCCGTCGACGAGCAGCGTCGGGAGGACGTCGCCGTTCACGCGGATCACCACGCGGCGGTACTCGGGCGGTATCACCCGGCTCCGGTCGGCGTACGCGAGGAGGACGCTGTCCCACATGGGCAGCAGGCGCGGCGGGGCGGGAGTGTCGCCGGGCGGTCGTGGGGCGCCCGGGACGTCGAAGAGCGCGGTGCCGTCGGGGGCTTCCAGGTGGTCCAGTTCGGCGTCGAGGTCCTTCAGGGCACGGCGGATTGGGGTGCGCCTGACCATCGCGAACTGGGCCACGTCCGCCACCGACGCGGGGCCGAAACCCTCCAGATAGCGCCGGACCAGACCCCGCAGCGCCTCCGCTGAGGGCTCGCGGCCCGTGACGGGAGGGCCGCCGGAGGTCACGTACGACGGGCGCAGACCGAACGACCAGGGCCCGCCCGTCGGATGGTGGTGCAGCGGCGCGTACGCCCGCAGCCCCCACCACGCGCCCTCCGCCCGCTCCGCGCCGACCCGCTCCGCCAGCCACCCGCGCAGTTCGGCCACCGTGCGCGGCTCCTCGGCGAACGCCAGCAGGCCCGGCACCAACTCCTCGCCGTCGGCGGGGGTCAGGCCCGTCTCCGCGAACCGGAAACCGAGCCGCGAACCGTACAGCGTCTGCTGCAGCGCCTCCCGGAACATCCGGTAGTCCCCGGCGTGCACCGCGTGCAGGGTGATCCGCATCAGCGTCGCCTTCACCACCTCACGGCGCGCGAAGACGCCGTCCACCTCGGCCGGATCCAGTCCGACGAGCCGGTTCCACAGCGCCAGGTACGGCGACCCCGGGTGCTGCGCCTGCAGTGCCACGACCCGCCGGACGCCCTCGGCGACGCCCAACGGGGCACGCGCGAGCAGCAGCTGACGGCCGAGCGTGGCGCGGTTGAGCTCCCGTGCGGTGATCTTCACGGGGGCATTGTCCCCGGGATCCGGAGGGCGGGCGGCGGCGGGGGCGCTCCGCACCCGCCCAGCCGTGCGCGGCGGGCCGACGCGCCGTCGCGCGACAACGCTTCGAAGTCGCGTCGCCGCAGGTCGTACGCTCGCTACGCGCGTCACCCGCGAGGTGCGCGCCGACCGCACGACATCCGTACCCAGGGGGGAACGTCACCGTGTCCAGGATCCTCGTCGCCGCCACGCCCGTGTCCGGCCACCACGCGCCGCTGCTCCAGATCGCCCGCCACCTCTGCGGCCTCGGCCACGAGGTCGTCTTCCTCGGCGGATCCCGCTTCGGCGCCCAGGTCGAGGCGGCCGGCCCCGCCTTCCGGGCGCTGCCCGCCGCCGCCGACTACGACGACCGCGATCTGACGGCCCGGTTCCCCGGCCGGGAGGGGATCCCCGCCGGACCCGCGCAGGTCATGTGGGACGTCATGCACGTCTTCGGCGACCCGATCCCCGCCCAGCTCGGGGCGCTCCGCGAGGTGCTGGCGGACTTCCCGGCGTCCGTCGTCCTCCACGACAACCTGTTCCTCGGGGGCGTGGCGCTCGCCCTCGGCGAGGAACCGGGCCGCCGCCCGGCCGTGTTCAGCGTGGGCATCTCGCCGCTCGGCGTCGACAGCCGGGACACCGCGCCCCACCTGCTGGGACTGCTGCCGCCCGTCGACGACACCGAGCGCGCCCGGTACGCCGAGCTGGCCGCGCGGATGGCCGAGCGGAGCAAGCCGCTCGCCGAGCACCTGCGCGGCTGCTTCACCACCGCCGGGGTGAGCCTGGCCGAGGGCTCGCTCGGCTGGCTCCGGATCCAGGCCGCCGACGCGTTCCTCCAGCTCACCGTCGCCGGATTCGAGTACCCGCGCAGCGACCAGCCCGCCAACATCCGCTTCGTCGGTGCGATCCCCATCGACCCCGGCACCGCCCAGGAGCCGCCCGCCTGGTGGCCCGAGCTCCTGAAGGCCCGCGCCGACGGGAAGCGGATCGTCGTCGTCACCCAGGGCACCCTCGCCAACACCGCCCTCGGCCGGCTCGTCGTTCCCACCGTGCGGGCCCTCGCGGACCGCGACGACGTCTTCGTCGTCGCCGCCACCGGGCGCCCCGACGCGGCCGAGCGGGTCGCCGCCGACCTGCCCGCCGTCCCCGCCAACGCCCGCGTCGCCGGATTCGTCCCCTTCGCCGAACTCCTCCCGCTGACCGACCTGCTCGTCACCAACGGCGGCTACGGCGGCACCCAGGCCGCCCTCGCCCACGGCGTCCCGCTGATCGTGGCCGGCGACACCGAGGACAAGCCGGAGGTCGCCGCCCGCGTCGAATGGTCCGGCACCGGCGTCAACCTGCGCACCGGCGACCCCACCGTCGAGGCGCTCCGCTCCGCCGTGGACACCGTCCTGTCCGTACCCTCCTACCGCGAGCGCGCCGCCGCCCTCGCCAAGGAGTACGCCGCGCACGACGCCCTCGCCCTGATCGACGGCCTCGTCACGGCGACCTCCGGCCGCTGAGCCGGACCGCCGTGATCCCGCCAAGCTGACGGAGGAGTTGGCCGAGACCAGGTGAAGCTTCCGCAACAGCTTGCTCCCGCCCCGCCCCACCCGTAAGGATCGCCCGCAGGCAACTGGAGAACGGGGACGCCATGAAACCTCGCCTGGTCTTCGTCCACGGCATCGGCGGCCCCCGCGACGCCGCCGCCGACCTGGACGAATGGCTGCGGGCCGTGGCCTCGGGCGCGCGCGCCGCCGGGCACGGCGCACGGGTCTCCGGCCTGACCGGAGGCTGGGCCGCCGACGCCCGGTTCGCCTACTACGGCGACCTGTTCCGTACGGCCGGCAGCCAGGGGAGCGGCAGCGGCGCGGGGGACGACCAGGACGACGAGGTGCTCGCCGAGCTCCTCCTGGAAGCGGTCGACGAGCGCCTCGCCGACCCCGACGCCCCCCTCTCGGCCGCCGAGACCCGCGCCCTGCGGCACGCCCGCACCCAGCTCGCCCCGCCTCCCGGGGCCCAGGGCGCGGGCGCGCCCGCCCGGCGCGTGGTCAACGCCGTCACCACCCTGCTCGCCGTCCCGGGCGTACGCGCCCTCGGCGGCTGGCTCAGCGCCCGCACCACGGCCGGCATGCTCGGCCAGGTCGCCCGCTACCTCAACCGCGCCGAACCCGACACCACCGGCGCCACCCTCGACCGGCGCATCCGCGCCCGCGTCGCCGACTGCCTGGACCCCGAGGGCCCCAACGTCGTCGTCGCCCACTCCCTCGGCACCGTCGTCGCGCTGGAGACGCTGCACGAGATCACCTACGGGAAGGCCGCCGGCACGGGGACGGCGGGCGCAAGCCCGGACGGCGCCCCGTCCTCGCGCCGCCGCCCCGACGTGCCGCTCCTCGTCACCCTCGGCTCGCCCCTCGGCATCCGGAGCGCCGTCCAGCCCCGGGTCCGCCCCCACCCCCTCGCCACCCCCGCCTCCGTGGGGCGCTGGCTCAACTTCTGGGACCGGGACGACATCGTGGCCGCCCGCCCGCACCTGGAGACCTTCGTACGCCCCAACGCCACCGCCGTCGTCCCGGCCTCCCGCCGCGTCGACTCCGACGGCGCCTGGGTCCACCCGGCGGCGAAGTACCTGGCGCAGCCGGCCGTCGCCGGTCCGCTCGTCGAGGCCCTGACCACCCTCGCGGAGCGATGACCGGACCGCGCCATGTGCTGGTGATCGGGGCCCAGTGCCCCGGTCTCGGCCTCCTCGACGAGCTGGAGCAGGCCACCCGCGCCCTGCACGACACCCTCACCACCCCCTGGGCCGGCGCCTGCGAGAAGGACCAGCCGCACGGACCGACCCTGCTGTACGGCCCCGGGCTCACCCGTACCGGCGTCGAGGAGGCCGTCCGCCGGGCCGGGCGCGCCGCCGCCGAGGCCGGAGCGGTCCTCGTCCTCGGACTGCTCGGCCACGGCATGGCGGCCGGCACCCGGCTCTACTTCATGGCGGGCGACTCCCACGCCGAGGACCCGTCCAGCGCCGTCGACGTCGGCTCGCTGCTCACCGGACTCGTCGACACCCCCGGGATCGACGGCGTCGTGGCCCTCGTCGACACCTGCCACGCGGGCAACGCCACGCCCGACCTCGGCTCACTGGCCCTCGGCATCCGGCGCGGCGACACCCGGTTCTCGCTGCTCATGGGCTCCGGCGCCGAGGAGGAGGCGTACGAGCTCCGCTTCAGCCGCACCCTCGTCAAGGTGCTCGACGCGGGCATCGCCGAAGGCGGCGAGACCCTCGTCCCCTCCGCCGTCGTCCGCGCCGTCCGCGAGGACGGCGGCGCCGAGGGCCAGGCCGTCCACCACACCGACTACGACGGCGCCCAGTTCGCCGAGGCGGAGTTGTGGCTCGCCCGCAACGCCCGCCACGGCGACGCCCGTTCGGGCTCCCTGTTCGGCCCGGTCGGCCGGACCGACCTCGACCGTGCCGTCGGCACCGCCGACGGACCCGTCGCCGACACGCTCGTCCACCCCAGGGAACTGGACGGGCTCCGCGCCCGCGTGGCCGCGCTGCCGGAGCCCCGGCGGCGCTGGGCCCGCCGGGTGACCACCGCCCTCCAGGGCGCCGTACGCACCCAGGCCCTGCTCGCCGACTGGCCCGGCGACGACCTGACCAGCGCCCTGCTGCGGCGCGCCCTCGCCGAGGCGTGCCCGGCCCCGCTCTCGCCGCTGCCGGACTCCTCCGGCGGCGAACTGCTGCGCGACACCGTGGAGTACCTCCTGCTGCGGGCCCCACGCGCCGAGCAGCGGCCCACCGAACCCCTCGCGGCCTTCGTCGCCGTCCTCGCCAGGGACACGCACGTCGACCCGCGCCACCACGTCCTGCGCGCCTGGGCGAGCGCCGTCGACGCCGCCATCGACCTCAACGACGCCTTCGAGCGGCTCGCCGAGCACGACCGGGAGACCCGGCTGCGGCTCGTCGTGAGCCTGCACGCCGCCGTCGGCGACGACTGGCCCGAGTCGCTGGCCGTCTGGCTCCTCGACGGCGGGACCGTGCTGCGCCACGAGGAGTTCCCCTGCCCCGCGCAGGACCGCACCGGCGTCGAGCGCACCCTCGGCGGCGTGCTGCGCTGGGCGTCCCGGCACGCCGACGCCCTCGACACCCCGTTGCGCCGGGTCGAGATCGCCGCCCCCGCCCCGCTGCTCGCCACCTGGCGCCCCGAGGACACCGACTTCGGCATGCGCCTCGGCGACCTCCACGACGTGGTGCTGCGCTGGAGCGACCGCATCCAGCCCCCCGACCACCTGTGGTGGATCAACGACCAGGCCCGTACGACCCTGAAGGCCATGGACGCCCACGCCGACGGCAGCCGGGTCGACTGGCTCGGCGAGGCCGACACCCGGCGCACCGACGAACTCCACGAACGGCTGCGCCGGTCCGCGCCCCGCAGCCGCGCCGTCGCGCTCGAACACCGGCCCGCCCACCTCAAGGACATGATGGAGATCCTGCTGGCCTCCTCGCCCATCGTGATGTGGCCCAACCCCGAACAGGCGGGGCAGGCGGACCAGTCGGTGCCCGGCGCGCGCAACGGCTCCGGCGCCGCCGCTCCCGTACCGGAGCCCGTACGGCGGTCCGTGGACACCTACTGGCACCTGCTGCCCGCCGAGTTCAGCCGCGCCTACCGGGAACGCCGGCGGTCCGCCCCCGGGCCCGGGGGCGCGTGCGGGCACGCCGACGCGGGGCGACGCCATCTCGCCGGACTGCGCACCGTGTGGGACGGTCACGAGTGGCTGGAATTCTGCAAATGGTTCGATCGCGAGCACACGGCTCGGGAACAGTTCCTCCCGGAACGGTTCCTGACGGAGGGGGAGAGCCCCGCATGACCCGGCAGCGTTACACGGAGGGGGAGGAACCCGCATGACCTGGCAGCCTTTCTACGTCGGCGACGGCGCCGCCCCGGCCGACCCCGAGAGTCCCGTCGCGCTCCCTCCGGCCCCGCCCTGGCGCGAGTTCCCGCGCCGCTCCCTGCACGAGCAGTTCGTGCCGCCGCCCGGCCTCGTCGAGGCCGTCAACGCCGCGCTCGCGCTGCGCCGGCCGCTGCTCGTCACCGGGCCGGCGGGCTCCGGCAAGTCCACCGTCATCGAACAGGTCGCCGCCGAACTCGCCCTGGGCACCGTCCTGCGCTGGCACATCACCTCCCGCAGCAGCCTCACCGAGGCGCTCTACCGCTACGACGCCCTCGGCCGGATCCACGCGCAGCGCCTCAAGGGCCGCGACGGCGGCGACGACATCGCGCCCTTCCTGCGCATGGGCCCCCTGGGCACCGCCCTGCTGCCCACCGACCGGCCCCGCGCCCTGCTGATCGACGAGATCGACAAGAGCGACCTCGACCTCCCCAGCGACCTGCTCGACGTGCTCGAACGCGGCGAGTTCGAGATCCCCGAGCTCGCCCGCTACGGGACCGACGTCGTCGCCGTGCGGGAATGGCAGGGCGACGCCCACCACGCGGTACGGCGCGGGCGCGTGCAGTGCACCGAGTTCCCGTTCATCGTCATGACCAGCAACGGCGAACGCGACTTCCCCGCCGCCTTCCTGCGCCGCTGCGTCCGCTTCACCATGCCGCTGCCCACCCCCGAGACCCTGCTGCGGATCGTCGAGGCCCACATGGGCCCCGAGACCGCCCGCACCCCCGAGGCGGACCGGCTCCTCACGGTCTTCCTCGAACGGCTCACCGCGGGCGAGAGCCTCGCCGTCGACCAGCTCCTCAACGCCGTCCACCTGCTCGCCGGGGCCGGCGCGCCCGACGAGAACCGGCGGCAGGCCATCGAGGACCTGATCCTGCGCGAGCTCTCCCATGCCTGATCCCCTGCCCGGACTGCTCTCCGCCCTGCGCTCCGCCGTCCCCGACCTGGACGGCACCGCGCTGGCGGAGGCGCTCTGGCTGGCCGCCCACATGGCCGGGGACCGGACCGCCGCCACGGACCGGCCCGCACCCCCCGCACCGCCCACCGCCGACCGGGCCGAGCCGTCGCGGCCGCCGGACGCCCCGCCCCGCCCGAGGGAGCCCGCCCCGGCCCCGGCGCCCCGCCCGCCCGACGCGGCGGGCCGACCCGCCCCCGACACGCGCCCCCTGCACGAGCGGCTGCCCGGCAGCGGCATCCACGTCCGCGGGCACGCCGTGGGCGCGCCCCGCGCCGCCGGACTGCCCCACGCCCTGGAACTGACCCGGGCGTTACGCCCCTGGAAGCGGCGCTGGCCGCGGGGCCGCCATGCCGAGCTCGACATCGACGCGACCGTCGACGGCTACGCCCGCAGCGGCGAACTGATCCCCGTCCTGGCGGCGGCGCCCGAGCGCTGGTTCGACCTGGCCCTCGTCGTCGACCGCTCGCCCGGCATGCGCGTCTGGCGCGAGACGATCGCCGAGTTCACCGCCGTCCTCGACCGGCTCGGCGCCTTCCGCACCCTCCAGGTGACCGACCTCGCCTTCGACGACTCCGGCGAACCCCTCGTGCCCGGACAGCTGCGCTCCTCCGACGGGCGCCGGCTCGTCGTCGTGGTCTCCGACTGCATGGCCGACGCCTGGCGCCGCCCCGAGGTCTGGCACCTGCTGCGGGAGTGGGCGGGCGCCACTCCGACCGCCGTGCTCAACCCGCTGCCGACGCGCCTCTGGCGGCGCGGCGGCCTCAACCTCCCCACCGCGCGCTTCACCCCCGCCGCCCCGGGCACCCACCGCAGCCGCGTCCCCGTCGACCCCCCGCCGCTGCTCGGCCCGCCCGGGCCCCGCGACCCCCACGGCCCCGATGGCGCGGGCGGCACGGACGGCGACTGGCTGCCGATCCCCGTGCTCTCCCTGACCCCGCACTCCCTGGGCCGCTGGTCGCACACCCTGATGCGCGGCGCCCCCGAGGGCTGCACCGCCGTCCTCGTCCCGCCGACCGGACGCACCCCCGGCCCCGCCCGGCCGCCGGCGCTCCCGCTGCCGCCCGGGACCCTCGCCCGCAACCTGCTGCGCACCGCGTCGCCGCGCGCGGCCCGACTGGCCGTGCTCTGCTCCCCGTTCGAGCGCCTCAGCCTGCGCCTGATCCACGTCCTGCGCGAACAGTTGGTCCCGGAGGCGGGCGTCGCGGACGTGGCCGAACTCGTCACCAGCGGCCTCTTCGACCTGGAGGAGAACGCCGCCGGCGGCATCGAACTGGTGCTGCCGCCCGAAGCCCAGGCCGTCCTGCGCGCCGAGCTGCCCGCCCACGAGCTGTGGGCCGTCCACCAGGAGCTCGACCGGTACGTCGCCACCCGCGACGCGGGCCCCGGACGGCTGCCGTCGGTCGCCCACGACGGGGACGGTCCGCACGACTGGGCCGCCGAGAAGGAGGCCTTCGCGCGGGCTTCACGGCGCACCCTGGAACTGCTCGGCTTCGCGGAGCCGAGCCGCCCGGACGGGCCGGACCCGTCGTCGGCGCCGGCCGGAGCCGACGCGTTCGTCGGACACGCGGAGCTCGTCGAACGGGTGGTCCGCGAGCTCGCCGAGGGCGACGGGCTCGTCTACGTGACCGCGCGCGACGGTGTCCCCGGCGCCGGGCGCACCGCCTTCGCCCGGCACGTGGCCGACCGCCTCCGCGAGCACTTCCCCGACGGCGTCGTCTTCGTGCCGCTGCGCGGCTCCACCCCGCACCCGCTGCCGCCGGAAGCCGCGCTCTACCGGGTGCTGCGGGAGCTGGGCGTCGCGGAGGAGGAGATCCCGGACGAACACCCGCCGCGCCTGTTCGAAGCCCTGGAGCAGACGCTGCGCAGGACGCTCGCGGGCAGACGGGTCCTGCTCGTCCTGGACGACCTGGGCGGCCAGCAGAGCATGCACCGCTTCTCCACCACCCCGCCCCGTGGTTGCGCCTGCCTGGTCACCGGTCGCGAGAAGCCCACCGGGTGGCAGGCCGAGGACACCGTCGAACTGCCGCCCCTCAGGGGCGAGGACGCCGCGCGGCTGCTCGTCTCGCGGATGGGGCCGGACGCCACCGTGGACGAGGCGCTGGAGGTCGTCGGCTCCAACGCCTGGTGGCCGCTCTCGCTGCGCATCCTGGGCGGCACGCTGACCCTCGACCTCGACCCGGAGCACAAGGTGAGCGGCATTCCGGGACTGCGCCGTTCGACGGAACAGGCCGTGGCCCCCATGCTGCTGGTGCGCCATCGGCTCGACCTGGACCGCTGGCAGGGAAGCCTCGCGGGCGCTCTGGAGCGCCTCGCGGTCGTCAGCTCGGGCGAGTTCACGCTCCAGGAGGCCGTGGCCGTACTGGAGAGCAGCACGGCCGGATCCTCCCGCCTCCTCGACACCCTCGTCCGCGCGGGCCTCCTGGAGCGCACGGGGCCGGAGCAGTACGCCTTCCCCAACGCCGTCCACGCGGAGGTCGAGAAGGGCACACCCTTCGAGCCCCGGCGCGTGGTGGCCCGCGAGCGCATCGCCCGCTTCCGCCGTGCCGCCGCCGCGGCCCTGCGCGAGGAGCGGCACCCGGGCAGCGCGCTGCCCGCCCTGTTGGGCGTGACGCCCGAGCCGGCGCCGCACCCCGAGGTGTGGATCCCCAACGCGCTGTCCCCCTCGGGCCTCGGACCCCCGGGCCCGGAGGCAGACACCCTCTTCCTCCTCCACGAGACCGGCGCCTCGCCGCTGTACCGCGCGCGCTTCGCGCGGGCCGCTCGCTCGCTGGTCGACGGGCGCTCGCTGCACGCCGACGAGGCCTGGGTCCGGGCCGTCGTCGCGCTGGCCCACGCCCAGCAGGCGTCCGGGCGTCCGCGCGAGGCCTGGGACACCGTGCACAAGGCCAGCACCTTCCAGCTCCAGGGTGACGCGGCGACGTACGGTCCGACCGCCCTGCTGTTCGCCCGGCTCTCCCTCGACGGGCAGCCGGACGACACGCGGCCGGCGGTCTCCTGGGCCGAGGAGGCCCTGGCGTACCTCGACGCGCCCCCCACCGCCCGGAGCCCGGAGACCACGGAGGCGCTGCGCTGTCTGGAGAAGGCCCTCGCCGCGTCCGGAGAGTACGAGGAACTCCTCGTCTCCCAGCGCCGGTTGGCCCTGCACCTCGCGGACCGCGGCCTCGGTGAGGAAGAGGGGCAGGCGCTGGTCCGGCTGGCCGACACCCTCCTGTTCCTCGACCGGGGCGGCGAGGCTCAGGAGCCGGCCCGGCGTGCCCTGGAGCTCCTCGATGCGGCCGGCGACGCGGCGGGCCGGGAGGTCGCAGAGCGCCTGCTCCGTACCGCCCGGGCGAACGCGTCGGCCGGGCGGACCTTCGTCGTGCTGGAGGGCCCCGACCCGCGGCTCCTCGGTTCGGACGTGCGGGCCGCCCTCCGGCTTGGCGCGGTCGCCGGCCCGTACGAGATCGAGCTCCTGGACCACTCCGTCCTGCTGCTCGTCGACTCCGTCGTACCCGTCGACGCGGTGCTGCGGGCCCTGGTCGACCAGCTGCCCGGACGGTCGCAGGGCGGCATCGGCCGCCCGCTGCGCATCGGGGTGCACACGGGTCCGGCGCGCCTCGGCCCGGACGACCCGCACCCCGGCCTCGGCGTCGAGTACACCCGGGAGATGCTGCGGTCCGCCGAGTTCCACAGGGTGTCCGGGAACTACCCGGACGACACCACGCTCTGCGTCTCGCCGGAGGTGTTCGCCCAGGTGCGCGACACCGACGCCGTGCGGCGCTTCACCGCGCAGGAGGTACGCACGCAGGACGGCACCGAGGTCTGCGTGATCCTCACCCCGCTCCTCGACCTCTCCGCGTACGACGGCGAACTCCTTTCGCTGGCGCGGGTGTTCAACGAGCTCGACCCGGACGGCCGGCGCTTCGCGGGGATCCTGCGGGACTGCCTCGACGGCGCGCTCGACGCGAGGAACACGGGCCGCTTCGACGTGCGGGACCTGGAGGCGGACGAACAGGCGCGGATCCGTGGCGACGTGCGAGCGGCGCTCCAGGACGTCTTCCCCTTCGTACGGGGCCGGACGTTCGGCCTGCTGTGGCAACGTCCGCAGGGCGACGTGCCGTTCGACGTGAAGTTCTCCCTCCACGGCCCGCGCGAGACCTTCGCCCCGAACGCCGTCGGGACCGTGGCCCTGATCGTCTACGCGGACGACCTGCGGACCACCTGGTCCGCCGGGCTCGTCCGGGTACGGCCCGAACACCTCAGGCCCGCCGGTGAACGGCACGGCCTCTCGGCGCTCACGGCGGACGCCCACCGCAGCGGGGTCCTCTGGCTGCACCGGGACGCGCCGCTCCCCGAGAACGTCCTGCTGCATCTGGCGCCGGACGCCCGGGACGCGGTCGTCTCCCGCCCCGACGGCGTCTCCCGCGTCGCCGAGCTCTTCCGCCGGGTCCGCTTCCGCGCGGTGCCCGCCTCGGCGCTGCGCCCCCTGGTCCGGGAGACCGACCCGGCCCGCACCGTACGCCTCGCGGGCGCCGCCCTGCGCGAGGACGGCCTGCTGCTCCTGACCGGCAACCCGCGGGGCCGGGAGACCGCCGAGACACTGCGGCTGCCGGTCCCGGAAACGGACGAGTACGTGTGCGCCCCGCTCGTCCGGCGCCGCTCCGAGCACGGCGCGCGGCCCTCCGTCGTCGCCGACGGGGCCGCCTGGGTCATCGCGGGGGAGGACGACGAACTCGCCCCGCTCCCGGCCGGGTTCCCCGCCCTCCGCAGCCGGTGAGGGGGTGCGTGGCGAGGACCCCGGGATCCGCCGCGTGATCTGATTCCGGGAATGCGCTTCGGAATCCCCGGCGACACCCGGGCCTGGCACGACGACGGCACCGAAGTGGCCCTCGGCGGTCCCGCGCGCAGGGCCCTGCCGGCCCTGCTCCTCGTGCGTCCCGGCGTCGTCGTGTCGGCCGAGCGGCTGGCCGAGGAGG
Source organism: Streptomyces sp. NBC_01268 (assembly GCF_036240795.1). Classification (NCBI taxonomy): domain Bacteria; kingdom Bacillati; phylum Actinomycetota; class Actinomycetes; order Kitasatosporales; family Streptomycetaceae; genus Streptomyces; species Streptomyces sp. NBC_01268. Next base: position 7,169,374 of record NZ_CP108454.1, read on the forward strand.
TCGAACCGGGCGGCGCGGTGACCGCGCACGCGCTGCAGTCCCAGGTGTCCCGGCTGCGCGCGGCGCGAACCGGATGGTCGCGATGTACAGCGCCCGCCACAACACCGAGGCGAAGGCCGTCTTCTCCTTCGGCTCCCCGGACGCGGACCTGGACCGGCGGGACGTGGCACGCCAGCAGGAGGTGCTCGTCGAGCGGTTCGCGGGCAACGGCCGGGAGAGCGAGCGGCTGCTCGACGCCATGCGGCACGCGCCCGACAACATCGTCCTGCGCGACTACGCCACCGGGTGAGACACCGGGCGGGCCACGGTGTGAGACCGCGCCTGAGGCACCGTGCGCACCGCGCACGCCGCCGCGAAGCCCCGCGGGACGCGCACGTCGGTGAGCGTCCAGCCGGGCACGGGCAGCGGGCGCGCGCCCGTCCCCACGACGGTGTCGGCGAACCCGCTGCCGGACAGGCCCTGGCCCGTCCCCTTCAGATACGCCTCCTTCCGCGTCCAGCAGCGGGTGAAGGCCGAGGCGAGCGGGGCGCCGTCGAGCAGGGCGAGCTCACGCCGCTCGTCCGGATGGAGCGCGCTCGCCACGTTGCCGACCGTCCGCGCCTCGGGCACGCCCTCGACGTCAGCGCCGACGGGGACGGGCGCGAAGGCGACCAGGGCGAGGTCCCTGCTGTGGGAGAGCGAGAAGTGCAGCCCGGCCGCGTCCCCGGCGAGCACCGGCCGCCCGTGCGGTCCGCCGCACCCCGGGCACTCCTGACGCGCGAACACCAGCCTTGCGGGCGCCTGCCCGAGGTAGGCCCCGGCCAGCACCCGCAGCGCCGTGTGCGCGGCCACGTACACCTCCCGGTCGACCGCCCGCCGCAACCGCCCCGCCCGGTGCAGCTCCTCGGCGTCGAGCACCCCCGGGCCTCCGTCCGCCGCGACCGCCCCGGGCGGCACCAGCCACACCTCGGCCGCCCCGGGCAGCCCGGCCGCCGGCCGGTCCCGGCCGAACTCCTTCGGGATGATCTCGGCATCGTCCACGGCCCCGACTCTAGGGCGATCCGGCGCCCGGGAAGCCCCGTTCTCCCGGTTCGGGCGTGACGGGACTCTCGGTGCGCCCGCCCACCACGTTCCGTACCCTCGAAAAGCCGTCCGCTGTACAGTGAACAACGCCCTTGACCTGCACAAAGCGGGCAGGGAGCCGAGTCTAGGAGCGCTTTCGTGCTGCGAACCATGTTCAAGTCCAAGATCCACCGTGCCACCGTCACCCAGGCCGATCTCCACTACGTCGGGTCCGTCACCGTCGACGCCGAGCTGATGGAGGCCGCCGATCTCCTCCCCGGCGAGCTGGTCCACATCGTCGACATCGACAACGGGGCCCGCCTGGAGACCTACGTCATCGAGGGCGAGCGCGGCTCCGGCGTCATCGGCATCAACGGGGCCGCCGCCCATCTCGTGCACCCCGGTGACCTGGTCATCCTCATCAGCTACGCCCAGGTGGCGGACGCCGAGGCGCGGACGCTCGTGCCGCGTGTCGTGCACGTGGACGGCGAGAACCGCATCGTGGAGCTGGGACAGGACGCGTCCGCGCCGGTCCCGGGCAGCGAGACGGTGCGCGCGCCGCACGCGGTGCCCGCTCAGGTCTGAGCCCCAGGCGGCCGGCAGGCCGCAGCCGAGGAGTCCGGGAGGACCGCAGCATGGCCGACTTGACGATCCGAGACGACCGGGAGAAGGGGCGCCTGGAGGCGTTCGACGACGGCGACTACGCCGGTGTCGTCGTCTACTTCGCCCTGGACGGCGAACCGCACGCCCTCGTCGCGGTGCACACCGTGGTCGAGGCGACCCACGAGGGGAAGGGCGTCGCGAGCGCGCTGGTCGGGGAGTTCTACCGGATCGCGGCCGCCGCGGGCGTCCCCGTCGTCCCGCTCTGCCCGTACACGGCGAAGTGGGCCGAACGGCACCCCGAGGAGGCCCCGGTGCCTCCCGAGGAGGTCACCCGGGCGGCCAAGCGGCAGCTCAAGGCCTCGCCGGAGCTGTGGTGACCCCGGCGCCCGGAGGCCCGCTCGCCCTGCTGCACACCTCGCCGGTCCACGTGCCCGTCTTCGACGCGCTGCGGGACCGGCACCACCCCGGGCTCGGTCTGCGCCACCTCGTCCACGAGGGGCTGCTCGACCGGGCCCGGGCCGAGGGGCCCGACGCCGTCGCGGACGACGTCGGCCGCGTCCTCGCCGAGGCCGTCGCCGACGGGGCGGGCGCCGTCCTGTGCACCTGCTCCACCCTCGGTGCCGTCGCCGAGGCGCGGGCCGGCGCCCTCGGCGTGCCCGTGCTGCGCGTCGACCGCCCGATGGCCGCCGAGGCCGTGCGCGCCGGGCGGCCCGTGGTGATCGTGGCGGCCGTGCGGTCCACCGTGCGGCCCACCCTGGACCTGCTCCGGGAGGAGTCCGCCGACCGGACCACGTTCGTCGGCACCCTGCTGGTGACGGAGGCGTGGGAGCGGTTCGAGGCCGGCGACCGGGAGGGCTACCTCGACGCCGTCGCCGCCGCCGTGGACGGGATCGACCCCGCCGAGGAGCCCGTGGTCGTGCTGGCCCAGGCCTCCATGGCCGACGCCGCAGAGCGCGTACGCGCCCCGCTGACGGTGCTGTCCAGTCCTGGTACGGGGCTCGCGGCGGCGGCCCGCGCGGTCGGCCACGGACCCGAATGAACGGGCTCCGCGCGCGCGGGCGCACGGACCGGGGGAACCTGGAGCCGACCCTGCCCCCGAGCGCCGGAGTCCGCCATGACCCAGCCGCCGTACCCCGATCCGCTGTCGCCGCCCGTCCCGACGCCGGTCCCTCCGCCGGTGCCCTCGCCCCCGCCCGTACCGCCGCCGAGCCCGGTGCCGGGGCCTCCGCCGGGCCCGGTGCCCGTACCCGAGCCGGAGCCCCAGCCGCAGCCGGGTCCCGCGGGCCCCTGACGGCGAGGTGACGGAGCAGCCCGGGGATTGTGCCAGGGGCCTTGTCACGTACGGTTGCCCACCCTTACCGTGGGCGACTGCCGATGCGTTCAAGGGGGGCCCATGGCCTTACGCGGGAGACACCGCCGCCGGTACCAGCCGAGCCTGATCAACCGGGCCTCGCTGACCGTCACCGCGGGCGGTGCCGGAATGGCGCTGCCGCTGATCGGCGCGGGCACGGCCCAGGCGGCCTCGCTCGACGTCTGGGAGAAGCTGGCCGCCTGCGAGTCCACCTCCAACTGGCAGATCAACACCGGCAACGGCTACTTCGGCGGCCTCCAGTTCAGCCAGTCCACCTGGGAGCGGTACGGCGGCACGCACTACGCGCCGCGCGCCGACCTGGCCTCCAAGGACCAGCAGATCGCCGTCGCCGAACGCGTGCTCAAGGGGCAGGGCCCGGGCGCCTGGCCGGGCTGCGCGCCGGGCGCCGGGCTCGAACGGGGCGGCGAAGCCCCCGACGTGGCACCGCAGACGCAGCGCACCCGCCCGCTGACCGACACCGGTACGGCCGCCGGCGCCTCGAAGGCCGCGCTGCCCGCCCAGCGGAAGAAGCCCGCGGGCACCAGCCCCACCGCCGTGCCGAGCGTCCGCGAGATGTACACGGTCACCCCCGGCGACTCCCTCTCCGCCATCGCCCGCGACGAGCACCTCCGGGGCGGCTGGCAGCGGCTCTACGAGGCCAACCGGAAGGTCGTCGGCGACGACCCCGACCTCATCTACCCGGGCCAGCGGCTCACCCTGCGGATGAGCGCCCCGACGGCGCCCCCGAAGGCCGAAACCAAGCCCACGCGCCCCACGAGCCCCACGCGGCCCGCCAGGCCCGCGGGCGAGCCCTCGAAGACGAAGCCGGTCGCCAAGCCCCCGGCCACGAAGGCACCCGCCACCCAGTCGCCCGCCCCGCACGCGCCCGCCCCGCACGCGCCCGCGACCAAGCCCGTCACCCGGCCGGTGACGCGGCCCGGCACCAGCCCGGCGGCCAGGCCCCCCGCCGCCCGGCCCGTGCACAAGCCCGCGCCGAAGCCGGCCGCGAAGCCCGTCCACAAGCCCGCGCCCAAGCCGGTCCACAAGCCGGCCGCCCGGCCCGCCGCCCCCGAGGCCGACCGCTTCGCCGCTCCCGTCTCCGACACCGACATCGGCACCCGGTACCGCAAGGAGGGCTCGTCCTGGGCCAGCGGCTACCACACGGGCGTCGACTTCCCGGTCCCCACCGGCACGTCGGTGCGGGCCGTCGCCTCCGGCAGGGTGGTCTCCGCCGGGTGGGCCGGCTCGTACGGCTACCAGGTCGTCATCCGCCACGAGGACGGCCGCTACAGCCAGTACGCGCACCTGTCGGCGCTGAACGTGCGCGAGGGGCAGCGGGTCAACCCCGGTCAGCGCATCGCGCGTTCAGGATCGACCGGCAACAGTTCGGGACCGCACCTCCACTTCGAGATGCGCACGGGTCCCGGGTACGGCTCCGACATCGACCCCCTCGCCTACCTCCGCGCCAGGGGCGTGTCGATCTGATCGTGTCCCGCCGGCCCTCGCCCGGTCTGACACCGCGGGCGAGTCCTCGGCCCGGGTCAGCCGGTCGAGGGTGAGCTGGACCAGGCCGCCCGCCGCCACCGCGCCGCAGATCAGCGCGGCGACCGTGCCGGCCGTCCCGTAACGGAAGGACTCGCCGAACAGCGTCAGCCCCACCGCCGCCGCGATCACCGGGTTCACCACGGTGACCGTGGCGAGCGGGGCCGCGAGCCCCGCGCCCCGGTACGACGCCTGGGACAGCAGCAGTCCGGTCACCGCGAGCGCCGAGAGGGTCAGCAGGCTGGTCCACTCGGCGAGCGGCGCGCGCGCCGTCCACTCCTCGGCGACCGTCTTGGTGAAGACCGAGGCGATGCCGAAGGACACCCCGGCCGCGGCGGCCAGCACCACGCTGCGCAGCACCGTGCGGCCGACCAGCCGGGCCAGGACGAACAGCAGGACCACGGCACCGAAGGTCGTCACCGTGAGCAGGTGCCGCTCGCCGTCGGAGAGGGTCTGGGTACCGGTGCCGCCGGTCAGGCTGAGCAGCCCGGCCAGGCCGACGGTCGCCATCACGGCGCCACACCAGGCCGTGCGGCCGGCCTTGCGGCCCACCAGGAGTGCCGCCATCGGCAGCGCGAACACGATGGTCAGGGCGCCCAGCGGCTGGACCAGGCTGAGCGGACCGTAGGCCAGCGCGGCCACGTGGAGGGCCGCGCCGAGCCCGTTGAGCAGGACGGAGCCCCACCACGCGGGGGTGCGCAGCGGGGCGTAGCGCGGTCCGGTGGCGGAGGCCGCGACGCGCTCCTGCACGATCGCCGCGGCCGCGTAGGCGACCGCCGAGACCAGGGCCAGGAGCACGGACAGCAGGAGGGGGCTCATACCCTCCACGATCTCTCTCCTCGGCGCTCCCGTCTTCGTACCTGGGGACGCGATCGGAGGTACCGCGGATGGAGTACGAAGCCCCCTCGTACACCCTGGGATGTACGCCTGTGCAGGTCAGGCCGGGTGGAATGCGACTTTTCCGGTGTCCAGGTCGAAGCGGGCGCCGACGATCCGGGCGTCGGCGAAGTCCGCATCCCGAGCCAGTCGGCGGGTGACGCGGTCCACATTGGCCCGCATCGTGTTCCCGACCCGGTCGCCCGGCAGGTGGAGGGTCGCACGGGCCGACGGAGCGAGCTCCTCGGCCATCCGCTCGGCGGCCCGGGCCGGTCGGGCCGCGCGCGTGCGGGAGGATGCCGGAGTGGATCTCGACGACAGCGCACAGGTGGGCGGCTTCTTCGCGCTGCGCACCGCCCCGCCCGGACCCGGTGCGGCACACGTCCCGCTTGCCCGGCTGTACGCGGGGGAGGACGGGCCCCTCGCCGCGCGCGTGGACCGGGTCGCCGCCCGGCTCGGCGCCCCCGAGCGCAGGGTCGGCGCCTCGGTGGCGCACCTCGGCCTCGCCGCCCGCCTGTGGTCCACCGCCCTCGGCCCCGCCGCCCTGCACGGCCGCTTCCCCGACCTGGCGCCCGCCACCCTGCACTGGGACGGCGCGCTCACCTCGCCCGACGACCTGTGGTGGTCCGGCACCGCCACCCGCCCCGCCGGTGTGGACGAACTGCGGGCCGCCGTCCACGAGGCCCACCTCGTCCCGCTGCACGCGGCCTTCGCCCGCGACGGGCGGATCTCCGAGCGGCTGCTGTGGGGCAACGCGGGCTCCGCACTGGCCGGAGCGCTGCGCGAGCTCGTCCGCTGGTCCCGCGCCCACGCGCGCCCCGACGCCGCCGAGCGGGCCGCCGCCCTCGTCCAGGGCCTCTTCGGCCACCCGGACCTGGCCCGCACCGTCCGGGGCCCCGCGCTGCGCCGTACCAGCTGCTGCCTCTACTACCGCTGCCCTTCCGGTGGCCTGTGCGGCGACTGTGTGTTCGACCACGCTCCTCGAACGGGTTTGGAGGGGCGGCCCTCCGCTCCGTAAAGTTGCGTCTTTGGAAGTACTGACGGAGTACTCACGGCGCGAGCGATCGAGGAACGACGAAGGCCATGACGGTGACTGAAGAGACCCAGGACTACGGGCCGGGCATCGACCCCGAGCGCCTGGCCGTCTGCCTGAGCGTGCTGGACGAGCTGGACAAGATCGACGTCGACCACCCGGACGCCATCACCGTCCGCCGTGCGACCGCCGGCATCTACCGGACCGTGAAGCAGCGTCGCCGCCAGGAGCGCCGGGCTTCCAAGACCGCCCACGACAAGGCCGTCACCGAGGCCACGGCGACCGGCTCCGCGCAGCGCATCGACGACGAGACCGAGGGCATCCTGCCCACCTCGGTGACCGAGGCCGGAAAGATCGCCGGGATACTCCAGCGCCCGCGCTCCTGCTACACGTGCAAGACGCGCTACGTCGAGGTCGACTACTTCTACCACCAGCTCTGCCAGGACTGCGCCGCCCTGAACCGGGGCCGCCGCGACGCCCGGACCGACCTCACCGGCAAGCGCGCCCTGCTGACCGGCGGCCGCGCCAAGATCGGCATGTACATCGCGCTGCGGCTGCTGCGCGACGGCGCCCACACCACCGTCACCACCCGCTTCCCCAAGGACGCCATCCGCCGCTTCAAGGCGATGGAGGACTCGGCGCAGTGGATGCACCGCCTGGAGGTCGTCGGCATCGACCTGCGCGACCCGGCGCAGGCCGTGGCCCTGGCCGACCAGGTCGCCGAGGCCGGACCGCTCGACATCCTCGTCAACAACGCGACGCAGACCGTGCGCCGTCTGGCCTCCGCCTACGCGGCCCTGGTCGACGGCGAGAACGCCCCGCTGCCCGCGGGCGAGCTCCCCGCCCACCACGTCATCGGCGCCTTCGGCTCCGGTGCGGTCGGCGAGCTCGGCGCCGGGACCGCGCTGCCCGCCGGTGTGAGCGGGCTCGACGCCCAGCAGGTCGCCGACCTCGCGCTGGTCGCGGGCAACGCGAGCGTCGCCCGGCACCTCGACGGGACCGCCATCGACGCGGGCGGCCTGGTGCCGGACGTCGTCGAGTCCAACACCTGGGTGCAGTCCATCGAGCAGATCTCGCCGGTGGAGCTCCTGGAGACGCAGCTGTGCAACTACACGGCGCCGTTCATCCTGATCAGCAAGCTGCGCGCGGTGATGGCCGAGGCCGCCGCCAAGGCGCCCAGCGGGCGCTCGTACGTCGTCAACGTCTCCGCCATGGAGGGCGTCTTCGGCCGCGGCTACAAGGGTGCCGGCCACCCGAACACCAACGCGGCCAAGGCCGCGATGAACATGGTGACGCGGACCAGCGCCCAGGAGATGTTCGAGACCGACCGCATCCTGATGACCTCGGTCGACACCGGCTGGATCACCGACGAGCGTCCCCACTTCGACAAGCTCCGACTCGCCGAGGCCGGCTTCCACGCCCCGCTCGACCTGGTCGACGGCGCGGCCCGCGTCTACGACCCGATCGTCCGCGGCGAGCTGGGTGAGGACCTTTACGGCGTCTTCATGAAGGATTACGCGCCCGGTAACTGGTAGTCCGTCCGCTTCTGCCCGAAAAGGCGTCACCCGTTCGCGTCACACTTTGGTGCCCCATAGAGCGCTGGCGTGCTCATCTGGTTAGTCTGATGTCCACGGTCGGCCACCGGGGTTTCACCGAACCCTCACGGTCGGCCTGGGGACAGGCCTGACACCAAGGCCGCGGTCCCGCCCGAACAACGGCGCCACCGCGACCGACGGTCCCTGTCCCCATTGGTACGCGACACAAAGGAGTGCGCGGTGACACCAGAACTGACCCAGCAGGAGCAGCGCCCGGCCGAACCGACCGAGCGCAAGCGCCGGTCCGGAGAGCTCGGCAGCCTCGAGGTCTGGGCCCGCTCGGCCCCGATCCGTCTGGCCGGCTACGAGGACGACCTCGCCGAGCCGCACATCCTGCCCGGCATCGACTGAGCCGTACCCGTCGTACGGTCGCTCCGCCCCGTGCCCCCGGCCGCCCCGCGCGCCCGGGGGCACGTGCCTGCCCGGACCCCGCACCCGGTGCGTCTCAGCGGCGCTCCGCCGTCTCCCGCAGCCGGATCGGCGGCAGGTACTCCCGCAGCAGCGTCCGGTGCCACCACGCCCCGGTCTCCCGCAGCTCGCGCCAGGTCGTGTACCGGTAGCGGTAGAGCCGGGCGCGCACGTGGGTGGGAGGCGCGTCGGGGAACGGGTTGTGGCGCAGCAGCCGCAGTGTGTCGCGGTCCCCGGTGAGCAGCCGCTCGACGAAGGGCCCGAACCAGTCGCGGGCGTAGCCGGGGGAGAGCGCCGCGAACCACATCAGCCAGTCGAGCCGCAGATGGTACGGGGCGAACTGGCGCGGCAGCCGGCGTGGATCGCCGGGCTTGCCCTTGAAGCCGTACTCCCGCCACTCCGTGCCCGCGTGCGGCCGCGGATCGTCCGTGCCCTCGATGACGATCTCGTCCCGGATCCGGCCGACCGTGCCGAACGCGCCGTAGGTGTTGACCAGGTGGAACGCGTCGAAGGAGCGGTTCATCGCCTGCCGCCGGGAGAGCAGGTTGCGCACCGGATGACGGCTGAGCACGAGGACGAGGGCGGTGGCGGCGCAGACGACGACCACGTACCAGAGCGGGGGGTCCGGCCGTGGGTGGGCGCCCGCGACGGGCGAGCCGTCGATCGCCGACAGGGCGAGGACGACGGTCAGCCAGTTCAGCCAGGCGAAGTTGCCGGAGAGCACCAGCCACAGCTGGGTCGCCACCATCAGGCCGGCCGCGACGGTCGCGACCGGCTGCGGGGTGAAGAGCAGTACGGGGACGCCGAGCTGGACGACGTGGTTGGCGGCGCACTCGACCTTGTGCAGCGGCCGGGGCAGGTGGTGGAAGAACCAGCTCAGCGGACCGGGCATCGGCTGGGTCTCGTGGTGGTGGTAGAGGCAGGTGAGGTCACGCCAGCAGCGGTCGCCGCGCATCTTGATCAGTCCGGCGCCGAACTCGACCCGGAACAGCAGCCAGCGCAGCAGGAACAGCACGAGCACGGGCGGCCCGGTGTCGTCGTTGCCGAGCAGGACGGCCAGGAAGCCGGTCTCCAGGAGCAGTGACTCCCAGCCGAAGGAGTACCAGGTCTGGCCGACGTTCACGATCGACAGGTAGAGCCCCCACAGCAGCAGCCACAGCAGCATCGAGACGGCCAGCGGCACCGCGTCGCCCGCGCCCGCCGCCATCGCGAGGGCCAGGCCCGCCCCGCCCCAGGCCACCGAGGCGAAGAGGCGGTCGGAGTAGCGCCACTGGAAGAGGCTGGGCGCGCCGCGCGCCGGCACCCGGCGCACGAACTCCGGCACGGGCAGCATCCCGCGCTCGCCGATGAGGGCCCGGAACTGGAGGGCCGCCGAGAGGAACGCGACGAGGTACAGCCCGGCGAGCCCCCGCTGGAAGACGATCCGGCTCAGCCAGTAGTCGGGTGCGGTGAACCACTGCATCGCGTCCGGTGCCGCTCCCGGGAGCCGCCGCTACTCTTCGTCGGCCTTCCGCTCGCCCTCCGCCTGGGACGGGGTCGTGCGGGTCGTCTGCGGGTGGAGCTGCGCCTTCTGCTGCGCGTCCATGTCCTCTTCGAGACGTTCGCCCTCGGCCTGCGCCGGGGTCGTGTACTCGTCGTACTGGCTCATGGCCGCCTCCTTCAGGAAGCACGGATGAGTACAGAAGGAGCGTAACTCCTATCGCCCCGTGACGAGACCCGCCAGAGACCGGCCCAGGCGGCGCGCGTAGGCCAGCTGGAGGGCCCGTACGACGGGCCCGCCGAGCCGGGTGTACCAGGCGGCGGCGTTGCTGAAGGCGGTCACGGTGAACCAGACCGAACCGTCCTCGCGCAGGTCCACCACGAAGGACTCCTCGCCGCGCTCCGGGTGCCCGGTCCGCGTCCCGTACGCGAAGCCCGTCTCGGTCTCCGTGTACGCGGTCCAGATCACCTGGCACGGGGCGGTGAAGCGGACCGGGCCGAGGCCCATCGAGACCTCCAGGGTGACGCCGGGCTCGGCGCGGACGGCCTCGCTGGTCACCCGGGCGCCGGTCGCCCGGTGCATCCGCCAGGTGGTGACGGCCGCACCCGCGGTCGCGTAGGCCTCCCGCCCGTGGCCGACCCGGACGGTGTGGTGCAGGTGGTGGTAGCCGGCGGGCAGCGGCCGGGTGCGGGTGGCGCCGACCTCGGGGTAGTTGGGGCCGCCTGCGGCGGGATGGGCGGGTCGGGTCCGGAGGGCCGGGCGCGCGGGCTCGTCGGAGAGGCTGCGGATGAGACGGGTCATGCCGGGAGCTCCGTTCGGGGAGTGGGGTGCGGGGCGGTGCGGGGGGCGTGGGGGCCACGGGGGTCACCGGGGCTACCGGGGTCACGGGGGCTACCCGGGTTACCGGCGTCACGCGGAAGGGGCGGGCGTGTGCGGGCCTCGTGGCGCTTGGGGAGCGCGCGCAGTCGGCGCCAGGCGAGGAGCGAGCAGAGGGCGAAGCCGAGCGCGTTGCCGAGGCCGTGGGTCGCGGCCATCCAGGTCAGGCTCGGGTGCGGAAGCCCGGTGGCCTCGCCGAGCGCCCAGCTGAGGGCGAGCAGCATCGTGGCGACCAGGACGACGGCGGAGACCCCGAGCAGGGTGCGGGTGACCCGGTCGGGCGCGGTGGTGCGCAGCTCGCGCCAGGTCAGCAGGGCGACGGCCCACATGCCCGCGGTGAGGACGAGGGCTCCGGCCAGTTCGGCCCAGTCGTCGACGAAGTAGCCGAGCAGGACGAGCAGGGTGCCGAGCGGGACGCTGAGCGCGGCGAACCGGGCCGTGCGTCCGCCGGTCGTGCGGCAGACGAGTCCGGCGACCAGGGCGGCGGTGAACCCGGCGAAGTGGAAGTGCGGGACGGTCAGGGCGAGGATGCCGGGCTCGAAGCCGAACAGCGCGTGCCCGCCCCGCTCGGCGACCAGCGCGAGGCCCGCGACCGAGGGGGTCACCAGGGCGGTGAGGACCGCGACCTCGGCGGGGACGAGGGAGCGGGTGACCGCGAGCCGGGCGGGGGCGTGCAGGGCGAGGGCCAGGGTGGCGAGCGCGTAGAGGCAGGCCGACCCGGCCGCGAGAGGGGAGCGGGGGAGCCAGAGGGCGAGCACGCCGGGTGCGGCGAGCAGGGGCCAGGCGCGGGCGAGCAGCCGGAGACCGGGCGGCCGGGGAGCGGCGGGTCCGGCGTGCACGACAGGTCCGGCGGGTCCGGTAGGTCCGGCGGGTACGTCCTGCCCGGCGTGCTCGGCGTGCTCGGCGTGCCCGGCCGTCTCGTCGATGAGCCGGAGGCCCATCGGGACGATCACCAGCATCCCGAGCGTCACGATCAGTGCCACGAGCACGGACACGGCGGCCACCCCCCTGTTGAACATGTTCAACCGTCTGGGATGAGCGTAGAGCCTCCCTTGAACACGTTCAAGGGAGGGGTGGGTGACGGGCGACTCGCCGGATGGGCGTACCCGGATTGCGGGTCCCCGGGCCCTGCGGGAGACATGGAGGAACGGCTCGGGGGCGAAAGGCGGGAGACCAGGTGCGTACACCCAGACGATGGCCCACACGGCCCGGTGCCGTGGCGACGGGCGCGCTGGCCTCGGCCCTGCTGATCGGGGGCTGTTCCTCCGGCGGCACGGGGGAGGCCGGGGCGGAACAGGCCGCCGCCGCGCCCTCCCGGGGGGTGCTGCTCCAGTCGGCCGCCGCCCAGGGCCCCGACCCCTTCACCCCGTCCACGGCGCAGGAGGGCGCCCCCGCGACGTCCGGCACGGCACCCGACGGCGTCACCGGCACCCCCGTCCCGGCCGCCCGCGAGATCGGCGGCGCCACCCCCGGCCTCTACGCGGGCACCCGCTCCGTCGCCAGCTGCAACGTCGCCCAGCAGGCCGCCCTGCTCACCGCGGAGCCGGCCAGGGCCCGCTCCTTCGCCGAGGCCGCCGGAATCCCCGAGGCCGACGTCGCGGGCTGGCTGCGCGCCCTCACCCCCGTCCTGCTGCGCGCCGACACCCGCGTCACCGACCACGGCTACCGCGACGGCCGCGCCACCGCCTTCCAGACCGTCCTCCAGGCCGGCACGGCCGTCCTCGTCGACCAGTACGGCACCCCGCGCGTCCGCTGCACCTGCGGCAACCCGCTGCGCTCCCCGGCCGCCGGGCCGGGCGCCGTGCACACCGGGAAACCCTGGCCCGGCTACGTGCCGGACCGGGTCCTCGCCATCACCCCCACCAGCACCGTCGTCACGAGCCTGGTGATCGCCAACCTCACCGACAACACCTGGATCGAGCGGAAGGCCGCCGGCTACGGCGTCCAGGACCGCAGGCCCGACGTCCTGCCGCCGTGCGACCCCGCCTCCTGCGACCCGGTCACCGCACCGGCCGCGCCGCCCGAGGGCGGCCAGGCACCGCAGACGCCCGCCGACCCGCGGACGCCCGCCGACCCGCGGCGACCGGCCGACCCGCAGACCCCCGCGCGGCCGCAGGCGCCGACCACCCCGCAGTCGCCCGATCGCGGCACGCGCCCCGCCGAACCCCTCCCCGACGTCCCCTCGCACGACGCCCCCTCACCCGACGTGCCCGCACCGGACGTGCCGACCCCCGACCTCCCGATGCCCGATGCCCCCCATGACCTGCCGCCCGACCCCCCGTCCGCCGAGCCGCCTCCCTCGTTCGAGGAACTGTTCCCGAACGACCCCGCCGCCGAGCAGCCCGAGACCTTCCAGGGCTGACCGTCCCCCGTCCGGCCCGGTCCCCCTCCCCGATCCCGATCCGAACCCATTTCCGATCTTCGCCGTGCGCGCGGGCGGGGCTGCGCCTAGCGTGGCCCCATGAACGCGGGCAACGGGGGCGGGGAGGCGGCCGAGCAGTGCCGCTGTGAAGCGGGCTCGGCGGGGCCGACCTGCTGTTTTCTCCATGACTTCGGCCAGGAATTCCGGATGGGCAGCTTCGACTGGGACCTGCTCACCGGTCGGATGACCATGGACGAGGCCGCCCTCGACGTCTTCGACATGGACGCCGACGCCTACGACGGCGACCCCAGCAGCCTCGGTTCGCGGGTCCTGCCCGACGAGGGCCGCCGCCTCGACACGCTGGTGGCGCAGGCGCTCAAGGACGGCAGCGACCGGTACGGCGCCTACTTCCGCATCCGCACCCGCTCCGGCATCCAGCGCTGGACCCACACCCAGGGCCTCGTGCGGCGCGACGAGAACGGACGCCCCTTCCGCATCGTCGGCATCGTCCGGGACGCCTCCGAGGAGCTGACCGAGTCCGCCGCCCGGCTCGGCCTCGACGAGGGGCGCCGCCGGCGCACCAGCGTCGTCGAGGGCACCACGGCGGCCCTCGCCCACGCCCGCACGGTGCAGGACATCATCGACCTGCTCAACGACTCCCAGGGCCTCGAACACTTCGGCGCCGCCAGCCTCGTCATGGGCCTCCTGGAAGCCGGGCGCATCCACCTCGTGGCCGAGGGACCCGACGGCGCCTTCGTCCCCGGCACCCGGTTCACCCGAGTGGACGAGCCGTATCCGATGGGCGAGGTCATCCGTACCCTGCGCCCCCGCTTCATCGAGTCCCCGGAGGACTTCGCCGCCTCCTACCCGGTCCTCTGGCCGCACATCAGCGGGCTCGGCATCACCTCCGCCGCCTATCTCCCGCTCATCGCGCAGGCCCGCCCGATCGGCGCCCTCGGACTGCTCTACAGCGGCGACCGCACCGGCTTCAGCGCCGACGAGCGCAACCTGCTCGTCGCCCTCGGCAGCTCCATCGCCCAGAGCCTCCAGCGCGCCATGCTCTACGAGCAGGAGCACGACCTCGCCGAAGGCCTCCAGCAGGCGATGCTGCCCCGCCGCATCATCGACGTCCCCGGCACCCAGATCGCGGTCCGCTACCGCTCCGCCCGGCTCGGCCAGGACATCGGCGGCGACTGGTACGACATCATCCCGCTGCCCGGCGGCCGGGTCGGCGCCGTCATCGGCGACGTCCAGGGCCACGACACCCACGCCGCCGCCGTCATGGGACAGCTGCGGATCGTGCTCCGCGCCTACGCCGCCGAAGGGCACACCCCCGCCACCGTGATGGCCCGCGCCTCCGTCTTCCTGCACGAGCTCGACACCGAGCGCTTCGCGACCTGCACCTACGCCGAGGCCGACCCCGCCACCGGCCTCGTCCAGATCGTGCGCGCCGGCCACGTCGACCCGCTCGTCCAGGACCCCGACGGCACGGCCCACCGCCTCCCCGTCGACGGCGGCCTGCCGCTCGGCCTCTCCGCCGAGTTCGCCCGGCTCGACTACCCCGTGACCACCGTCGAACTCGACCCCGGCCACACCCTCCTGCTCTACACCGACGGCCTGGTGGAGAAGCCGGGCGCCGACCTCGACGAGGGGCTCCAATGGCTCTCCTCGCTGGTCAAACGCGGCCCACGGGACCTCCAGGAACTCGCCGACCACCTCTGCGACGTCGTCGACGAGCGGGGCGGCGAGGACGACGTCGCCGTCCTGCTGCTGCGCCGCGAGGGCGCCCACCCGCCTCAGCCCGGCGGGCGCCTCCAGCAGCACGTCGGCCAGAACGACCCGGAGGCCCTGAGCTCGGCCCGGCACATGATCCGGGCCGCGGTACGGGCCTGGGGCGCGGGCAGCCGTTCCGACGAGATCGAGCTGGTCGCCGACGAGCTCATGACCAACGCCCTCATGCACACCGACGGCGGCGCCATCGTGACCCTGCGGATGCTGCCCGGACCCGAGCGGCGGCTCCGCGTCGAGGTCGAGGACCGCTCCAGCGCGCTGCCGCGCCGCCGCGAGGCGGGGGACTCGGGGGTCTCGGGGCGCGGGCTGCTCCTCGTGGACCGGATCTCCGACCTGTGGGGCGTGGAGCCGCGCGGCGGCGGCAAGTGCGTGTGGTGCGAGTTCGTCACGGAGCAGCCGGAGGACTGACCGGAAGGGCGGCCCGGCGGGCCGCGCACCCAGCCGCCGGCGGGCGTCCGCCCTCCCCGTACGGCAGGGTGGGACCATGCCGGAACTGCCCGAGGTCGAAGCCCTCCGCGCCTTCCTGGACGAGCATCTCGTGGGCAAGGAGATCGCCCGCGTGATGCCCGTCGCGATCAGCGTGCTCAAGACCTACGACCCGCCGCTCGGCGCCCTCGACGGGGCACGGGTCACCGCGGTCGCCCGGCACGGCAAGTTCCTCGACATCGGCACCGACGGCGCGGCCGGCCCGCTCCACCTGCTGGTCCATCTCGCCCGGGCCGGCTGGCTCCAGTGGAAGGACGTCCTGCCCGACGGGCCGCCGCGCCCGGGGAAGGGCCCGCTGGCCCTGCGCACCGCGCTCACCGGCGGCGACGGCTTCGACCTCACCGAGGCCGGCACCACCAAACGCCTCGCCGTCCACCTCGTCCGCGACCCCGCCGAGGTGCCCGGCGTCGCCCGCCTCGGACCCGACCCGCTCGCCGAGGACTTCGACCTCGCCGCGTTCACCGCGCTGCTCGCGGGCGAACGGCGCCAGATCAAGGGCGCGCTGCGCGACCAGAGCCTCATCGCGGGCATCGGCAACGCCTACTCCGACGAGATCCTGCACGTCGCCAGGATGTCCCCCTTCAAACCCACTCAGAACCTGACAGCGGTGGAAACCGCCGCTCTCTACACGGCGATGCGCGACACCCTCACCGAGGCCGTCGAGCGCTCCCACGGACTCGCCGCCGGCAAGCTCAAGGCCGAGAAGAAGAGCGGCCTGCGCGTGCACGGCCGCGCCGGCGAACCCTGCCCCGTCTGCGGGGACACCATCAGGGAGGTCTCCTTCAGCGACAGCGCCCTCCAGTACTGCCCCACCTGCCAGACCGGCGGGAAGCCGCTCGCCGACCGCCGCATGTCGAAACTCCTGAAGTAGGCGCCCGGGGGGTGTCTAGACTCCCCGCATGCTGCGCGTACTGGCCGTCGACGACGAGGCGCCGGCCCTCGGGGAACTCCTCTACCTGCTGCGGGCCGACCCACGGGTGCGCAGCGCCGAGGGCGCGGGCGACGCCACCGAGGCGCTGCGCCGGATAGGCCGCGCCCTGGAGTCGGGCGCCGCCGCCGGCGACGGCGCCGACGGCATCGACGGCGCCGACGGCATCGACGTGGTCTTCCTCGACATCCACATGCCGGGACTCGGCGGCCTCGACCTCGCGCGGCTGCTCGGAGGGTTCGCGCGGCCGCCGCTCATCGTCTTCGTCACCGCACACGAGGGCTTCGCCGTCCAGGCCTTCGACCTGGAGGCCGTCGACTACGTGCTCAAGCCCGTGCGCCGCGAACGGCTCGCCGAGGCCGTCCGCCGTGTCCACGAACTGGTGCACGCCACCGCCCTGGCGCCCGCCCCCGAGCAGGTCCCCGTCGAACTCGGCGGCGTCACCCGCTTCGTGTCCGTCGACGCCATCGCGTACGTGGAGGCGCACGGCGACTACGCCCGCCTGCACACCGACCACGGCAGCCATCTCGTCCGCATCCCGCTGTCCGCCCTGGAGGAGCGCTGGGCCGACCGCGGCTTCGTCCGCATCCACCGCAGCCATCTCGTCGCCCTCGCCCGCATCGACGAGCTCCGCCTCGACGGCGGAGCGACCTCCGTGCGGGTCGGCGACGCCGAGCTCGCCGTCTCCCGCCGCCACGCCCGTCACCTGCGCGACCTCCTCATGCGGCGCGCCCCGTAGGGCGGTTGCCGACCCCTACCGGGCGCGGAGGCCTTCTGCGTACACTCCACGGGCCCAGCAGACCGTGAGAGAGCGGACGGCGATGTCCGAGCACCACCCTCCCCCCGCCACCGACCGGGGGGACGCCCCCCGGCCCCGGCGCGAGACCGTCACCTACGCCTCGGCCCTCGGCGGCGCCGCGCCCCGCCCGCGGCCCCAGCACGCGCCCGCCCGCTCCGAGATCAGCGAGCAGACCACCCTCGGACACACCTACGTGCGCTCCCTGATGCGCAGCCAGCTGCGCACCGCGCTCACCGCACTCGGCGCGCTCGTCCTGCTCGTCGGCCCGCTGCCGCTGCTGCTGGCCCTGCCCGCCCCCGAGCCCGCCGTCTGGGTCGCGCTCGGCGTCGGCGTCCACCCCGTCATCTGGGCCGTCGCCCACTGGTACGTGCGCCGCGCCGAACGCAACGAACGCGACTTCACCGGCCTCGTCGAGCGGTGACCCCCGCACCGTGAACCACACCTACGCGGTCGCCGCCGTCACCGCCGTCGTCCTCGCCACCGTCCTCATCGGCGCCCTCGGCCTGCGCATCTCCCGCACCACCTCCGACTTCTACGTCGCCTCCCGCACCGTCGGCCCCCGCCTCAACGCGGCCGCCATCAGCGGCGAGTACCTCTCGGCGGCCTCCTTCCTCGGCATCGCCGGACTCGTCCTCGTCCAGGGCCCCGACATGCTCTGGTACCCCGTCGGCTACACCGCCGGCTACCTCGTCCTGCTGCTCCTCGTCGCCGCCCCGCTGCGCCGATCCGGCGCGTACACCCTCTCGGACTTCGCCGAGGCCCGGCTCGAATCGCCCCAGGTCCGCAGGCTCGCCAGCCTCTTCGTCGTCGGTATCTGCTGGCTCTACCTGCTGCCCCAGCTCCAGGGCGCGGGCCTCACCCTGGAGATCCTCACGGGCGCGCCCGACTGGGTCGGCGGGCTCCTCGTCGCCCTCGTCGTGACCGGCACCGTCGCCGCGGGCGGCATGCGCAGCATCACCTTCGTCCAGGCCTTCCAGTACTGGCTCAAGCTCACCGCCCTGCTCGTCCCGGTGCTCTTCCTCGCCGCCGCCTGGTACGGGGACGGCGCCCCGCGCGCCCGCTTCGACGCCCCCGCCGTCCTGCGCGCGCACACCGCCGTCCGGGTCGCCGAGACCGTACGCGTCGAGGTCGACGCCCCGCTGACGCTCACCGTCACCGGCCGGATCGACTCCCGGACGTACGAGGACGACCGCGTCACCCTCGCCCCGGGCACCCACCGGGTGGAGGCGGACACCGCGCTCGGCTTCCCCGAGGGCGCGCCCGTCCCGCGCCGGGCCGGCACCGGCGCCGACCCCCTGGGGTGGTCCCAGCCGCTCGCCGGCAGCCGCGACGGGCACCAGCTGTACGCCACCTACGGGCTGATCCTGGCCACCTTCCTCGGCACCATGGGCCTGCCCCACGTCGCCGTCCGCTTCTACACCAGCCCGCACGGCCGCGCCGCCCGCCGCACCACCCTCGTCGTCCTGGGCCTGGTCGGCGTCTTCTACCTGCTGCCGCCGCTGTACGGGGCGCTCGGCCGGATCTACGCCCCCGAACTCGCCCTGACCGGCGCCGCCGACGCCGCCGTGCTCGTGCTGCCGGAGCGGATGCTCGGCGGGGTCCTCGGCGACCTGCTGGGCGCGCTCCTCGCGGGCGGCGCCTTCGCCGCGTTCCTGTCGACCGCCTCGGGACTGACCATGTCCGTGGCCGGTGTCCTCACCCAGGACGTGCTGCCCTCCCGGGGCGTGCGCCACTTCCGGCTCGCGACGCTGCTGGCGACGGCCGTGCCGCTGGGCGCGGGGACGGTCGCCTCCCAGGTGCCGGTCGCGGACGCCGTCGGCCTCGCGTTCGCCGTCTCCGCCTCCTCGTTCTGCCCGTTGCTCGTCCTCGGCATCTGGTGGCGGCGGCTGACCCCGCCGGGCGCGGTCGCCGGACTGATCCTCGGGGGCGGGTCGGCGCTCGCCGCCGTGATGGCGACCCGCGCCGGACTGGCGCCGGCCGGCTGGCCGCACACCCTGCTGGCCTGGCCGGCCGTCTGGTCGGTGCCGCTCGGCTTCCTCAGCATGGTCCTGGTCTCCCTGGCCACCCCGCGCCGCGTGCCGCCCGGGACCCCGGCGATCCTGGCCCGGCTGCACCTTCCGGAGGAGTTCAGCGGCCGGCCGGAACCCCGCGAGCCGGGCCCGGCGTCACCGAGGACGGCGGTCCGGGGGGCCGCGGTCCCGAAGGCGGCGCACCCGGCGCGTCCGAAGGCGGCCGAGCGGTGAGCGGCATCGCGTCGGCTGCGGCGGGCGCCGTCGGGGCCGTGCTGCTCGCCGTCGGCTTCGTCCTCGGCCGGACCACCGCCCGGCGCGGCGACCGCTCCACCGCCGCCGGACTCGGCACCCCCGTCGAGCGGGCCACCTTCCACACCCTGCACACCGCCTCGCTCGCCGCGCCCCCGCTGCGCGCGGGGCTCACCGAGGAGACCGCCGCCCGGGCCGCCGGGCGGCTGCGCTCCCTGCTCGGCACCGAGGCGCTGTGCCTCACCGACCGTACGGCGGTGCTCGCCTGGGACGGGCCCGGCGACGGGCACCACCGCGACCGGGTCGTGGAGCTCGTCGCGGAGACCCTCGCCTCGGGCCGCAGCCGCTCCGCGCACACCGGCTGCGCCGACGACTCCTGCCCGCTGCGCTGGGCGGTCGTCGCCCCCCTCACCGGCGAGGACGGGGTGCTGGGCGCGCTCGTGGCGTACGGCTCGCGCGAGTCGGCGGTGCTGGTGCGGGCGGCCACCGAGGTGGCCCGCTGGGTCTCCGTCCAGCTCGAACTGGCCGAGCTCGACCGCTCGCGGACCCGGATCGTCGAGGCGGAGATACGGGCCCTGCGCGCCCAGATCTCCCCGCACTTCATCTTCAACTCCCTCGCCGCCATAGCCTCGTTCGTCCGCACCGACCCGGAGCGGGCCCGCGAGCTCCTCCTGGAGTTCGCCGACTTCACCCGCTACTCCTTCCGCAGGCAGGGAGAGTTCGCCCGGCTCGCCGACGAACTGCGCTCCATCGAGCAGTACCTGGCGCTCGCCGGGGCACGTTTCGGCGACCGGCTGAAGGTGACCCTGCGGATCGCGCCCGAGGTGCTGACGGTGGCGCTGCCCTTCCTCTGCCTCCAGCCGCTGGTGGAGAACGCCGTCAAGCACGGGCTCGAGGACTCCGCGGCGGGCTGCCGGATCGTCATCGCGGCCCGCGACGCGGGCGCCGAGGCGGTCGTCACCATCGAGGACGACGGGGTGGGGATGGACCCCGAGGAGCTGCGCGCCGTCCTGCGCGGCGAGCGCCCCTCGGACTCGGGCATCGGGCTCAGCAACGTCGACGAGCGGCTCCGGCAGGTGTACGGGCCGGAGCACGGCCTCGTCATCGAGACGGGTCCCGGCGCCGGGATGAAGGTGACGGTGCGGATCCCCAAGTACCGGCCCGGGGTGCACCCCGCGGCCTGACCGCTCAGTGCAGGTGCAGTGCGAGATGGGCGAGGGCGACGCCCAACTGCCAGGCGGGGAGCCACACCTGGCGTTCCTCGTCGATCCCGGCGGCCGGGGACGGCGGGACCGGCCCGGCCACCCCCGCGAGGTCCGCCAGGTCGGCGGCGCGCAGCTCGGTCGCGCGCAACTGCCGCCAGGTGGCCCGGGCCAGGGCCAGATCGGGCCCCTCGGGCGCCGGTGCGGAGAGCCGGCCGGCGACCCAGCCGGACCAGGGATGGTCGTGGGAGGTGCGCCACAGCCACTCCTCGACCCCGGCGCCCGCGAGGTGGACGGTCAGGGCCAGCGCCTGGACTCCGGCGCGGAACTCCAGCGATCCCGGCTCGACGAGACCGCTGGTGCGCAGCAGGTCGTCGGCGGCGTACTCGGCGCACAGCCAGTCCATGGGGACGGCGAGCCCGCCCCCGCCGGCGCCGTTCGTGCTCTCGGGCAGCAACGCTCCACCTTCTCCCGGACGTCCTCACGAGGCCCCGACGACGAGCCTCCACCAGGAAGCACGTGCGCGGGGCGCACTTGGCTCAACTCGCCCGAGCGGTTCCGGATACGGCCCCCGCCACATCGGTGCAGGTGGGAGCCGTGTGACTCGGGTGAGATGCGAGGCGGGAGCGCTCGTGGTGGTCAGCCGAGGAGCGCGTACACCGCCGTCGCGTGGGCCGCCGTCTCCTCGCTTCCGTCGGCGGTCATGGTGATGTCGGCGAACGCCATCCGCTTGCCGGACTTGGTGAGCCGCGCCCGCACCAGGACGTCGGTGCCGACCACCGCGCGCTGGAAGCTGATCGACTGCTGGACGGTGGTCATCGGTACGAAGCCGCCGCGGGCGGCGGCCACCGCGAGCACCGTCGCCGTGTCGGCGGCGGCCATCAGCGCCTGCCCGGACAGGCCGCCGCCCTCCCGGGCGAGCCGGTCGGACCAGGGGAGCCGGAGGACGGCCTCCCGGCCGTCGACGGAGGCCACGGTGAGCCCCAGGTCGAGCACCCAGGGGGCGAAGTTGTCGGCGAGGATCTTTTCGGCGGAGGTGAGAGTCAGCGTCACGAAGGGCATTGTGGGGCGGTGGCCCGCGGCCGGGCAACGGGCGTGCGCCGGGGCGGCCGGTAGCCGGGCAGCCGCCGTCCCAGCAGGCGCAGCGCGTAGTGCGAGCGGGACTTGACCGTGCCGGCCGGGATGCCGAGCTCGGCGGCGGCCTCGTTGACGGTCAGGCCGTGGAAGTAGAGCCGGACGAGGACCGCGCGGTGCTCCGGGCTGAGCCCGCGTACGGCGGCCCGTACGTCGAGGGCGGCGTCGGCGGACTCGGTGGCGTCGCCCGGGTCGGCGGTGACGGCGAGCACGGCGTCGCCGATCTCGGTGGGGCGGGCGAGCCGGGAGCGGCGCGCGTCGATGGCGAGGCGCCGGGCGACGGTGAAGAGCCAGGGCCGCATCGACTCGTAGGGCGCGGCGAAGGCCTCGGGATGGAGCCAGGCCCGCACCAGGGTCTCCTGCGCCAGGTCCTCGGCGCGCTGCCGGTCGCCGTGGGTCAGTCCGAGGAGGAAGGCGAGCAGTGCCGGACCGTGCTCGGCCTGGAGCTCCTGCAGGGTCCGCTCGTCGGTGGTTGCCGTGGTCATGGCCCGTATCCGAACGCATCCGGGCGGTGAGCGACAGGGAACGGACAACGGTCTGCGACGAACGGTCGCACCGCGCGGTGAACGGTACGGCGAACGGTCAGACGGAACCTTTGCGTCCGATTCAGCGGGGTTTGGTGTGAAGTGCGGCAATGACCCTTGACTGAGGCCTTCGGCGGCGATGAATTCACAGGAACAGATGTTCATCCTATGAATCGGTGGAGCCGGCAGATGACCTCACGCACCAGACCCGGCGCGGCGGCCCTCGCCGCCCTCCTGCTCGCCGCGGCCACCGGCTGTGCCGCCCAGGACCGCGCCGCCGACGCCCCGGCCGCCCCGAGCCGGGCGCCCCGCCCTCCCGCGGCCCCCGGGGGAGCGTCCGCCCCGGCCGGCTTCACCCTCGTCGCCTCCGGCGACGTCCTGCCGCACGACTCGATCATCCGTCAGGCCGCCGCCGACTCGGGCGGCGCGGGCTACGACTTCCGCCCCATGCTGGCCGGCGTGAAGTCCGTCGTCTCCGGCGCCGACCTGGCGATCTGCCACATGGAGACCGTCTACGGAGAGGAGGGCGGCCCCTACACGGGCTACCCGGCCTTCAAGTCCCCGCCCGAGGTCGCCGCCGCCCTCAAGGAGACCGGCTACGACTCCTGCTCCACCGCCTCCAACCACACCCTGGACGACGGCGCCGCCGGACTGCGCCGCACCCTCGACGCCCTCGACAAGGCGGGCGTACGGCACGCCGGATCCGCCCGCACCGCCGAGGAGGCGGCCAGGCCCGCCCTGCTCAAGGCCGGCGGCGCCACCGTGGCCCAGCTGGCCTACACGTACGACACCAACGGCTACCCGCTGCCCGAGGGACAGCCCTGGGCCGTCAACCTGATCGACGAGCAGAGGATCGTCGCCGACGCCAGGGCCGCCCGCAAGGCGGGTGCCGACGTCGTGGTCGTCTCCGTCCACTGGGGCACCGAGTGGCAGACCGAACCCGACGGGCGCCAGCTCACCCTCGGCCGCTCGCTCACCGCCTCACGGACCGGCGAGCGCCCCGACATCGACCTCGTCCTCGGGACGCACGCGCACGTCCCGCAGGCGTACGAGAAGGTCAACGGCACCTGGATCGTCTACGGCATGGGCGACCAGATCGCCGGCGACATGATCAACTACGAGGGCACCTACGACAGGCGCGGCAACCAGGGCACCCTGGCCCGCTTCACCTTCACCCCGCCCGCCGCGCCCGGCGCGCGCTGGGAGGTCTCCCGGGCCGAGTTCGTCCCGCAGCTCTTCGACACCGCCCGGGGCCGGGTCGTGAACCTCAACGAGGTGATCCGGAAGGGCGAGACGCAGTACACCGAGCCCCGCGACGCCATCCGCGGGGTCGTCCTCGGCCGCGGCGCCGCCCGCGACGGGCTCGTCATGGGCGAGTGAGACCCCGGCGCACGCCTGGCGCACGCCCGGCGCGCCCTTGGCGTGCCAGGAGTCCGGCTAGGGCACCACGGTGACCGGCCAGCGGCCCGCCTTGACCAGACGCACCGCGACCGAGCCGACGAAGCGGTGCCCGGCCGACTCCGAGACGCCCACCACCACCGCGTCCGCCTTCAGTTCGTCCGCGGCGGCGACCAGGCCCGCGTACGGGTCCCCGCGGAAGGTGTGGAACTCCCAGCGCACCTGCCAGATCTCCTTCACCCGCTCCGTCGCCTCGCGGATCTCGGCGACCAGGCCCTCGGCGATCTCGTCCGTGGTGTCGGCCACCGGCGCGCCCACGGCCGCTCCCGCCGTGAGCAGGGGCTGCACGTACACCAGGGCCAGCAGGGCGTTCTGCCGCCGGGCGAGACCGGCCGCGTAGGAGGCGGCGCGCAGGGAGGACTCGGAGCCGTCGACTCCGGCCACGATCACCTTCGGGCCGTCGGTACCTCGTTCGAAACCACTCACCCTCCGAGGCTATCGGCTCATCGGGTGCTTTCGGCCGGGGGCCCGGTGTCGCTGAGAAGCACGCGGGGTCCTCCGTACGAACCATTGGTCATGAAAAACGATGAGAAGCCCATGGGGCGGCGGTCCCTGCTGAGGCTCGCCGCCGCGCTCGGGGCCACGGCCACGGTCGGGGTCTTCGCGGCGGACCGCATGAGCGGCTCCGGCACCGGCCCCGCGACCGGGGCGGCGCCTCCGGCGCGTCCGCATCCGGCCGGTGCGCCGGGCGCGCAGGCGCAGGCCAGGCTGCGCCCGGCCGCCTACCGTCTCCAGCCGATGACCGGCTACGCGCCCCCGGCCTTCCGCCGGGCGATCCCGCCCGTGCGCACCCGGCCCTTCCTCCATCTGACCGGCGTCGGCCGCTCGATGGTGCTCACGTTCGACGACGGACCCGATCCGCGCTACACCCCGGAGATCCTCGCGACCCTGCGCCGGTACGACTGCCGGGCGATGTTCTTCGTCTGCGGCGAGATGGCGGTCGACAACCAGGACCTGCTCAAGGAGATGGCCGAGGACGGGCACGTGGTCGGCAACCACTCCTGGTCGCACCCGCTGGTCCCGAAGCTGCGGCCCTCCCGCATCCGCCAGGAGCTCGGCTCCACCAGCGAGGTCATCGAACAGGCCCTCGGCACCCCGCCGCTCTGGTACCGGGCGCCGTACGGGGCGTGGAACCGGCTCTCGTTCGAGATCGGCGCCGAGCTGGGCATGGAGCCCATGGCCTGGACCGTCGACACCCTGGACTGGCAGGAGCCGCCCACCGACTCCATCGTGCGCCGGGTGCTGGACGGCGCCGGGTCCGGGGTCGTCGTGCTCAACCACGACGCGGGCGGCAACCGCGCGCACAGCGTGGCCGCCCTCCAGCGCTATCTGCCCCGACTCCTCGACGCGGGCTACAGCATCACCGTCCCGCGCCGCTGAGCGCGCCGCCCGGCGCACCACGACGAGGGCCCCGGCACGGGAGAGCGTGCCGGGGCCCTCGTCATGGTGCGCCGGGCGGCGCTACCGCGAGCCGACCATCCGCGCGTACACGACGACGTTGCCGTCGTAGCCGTGCGCCCGCGAGTAGCCGCCGCCGCAGGTGATCACGCGGAGTTCGGGCTCGCCGGTGTCGGCGTAGACCTGCACGGGGAAGTCGTTCTTGGCGTAGACCTCGACCCCGTAGATCTCGAAGACGGCCACCCGGCCGTCGAACCGTTCGACCTCGACGTGCTGGCCCTTCTGCAGGGAGCCGAGGCCGTAGAAGACGGCGGGGCCCGCCAGGTTGTCGACATGGCCCACGACGACGGAGGTGCCGCGCATGCCCGGCGCGATGCCGTTCTGGTACCAGCCGGCGAGGTTGGCGTCCTGCGGCGGGGGAGCACTGATCCAGCCGTTGTCGTCCAGGCCCACGTCCATGATCGGTGCGGCCACCCGGAGCGCCGGGATCCTGATCCGGGAGGCCGGGGCGAAGGGGAGCGGTTCGAGTCCGGCGGCCGCGGTCGGAGCGGGGCCGACGGGACGGGTGATCGGGCGGGCCGCGGCGGCGGGCTGCGGAGGACCCGATTCGAAGCCGACGCCGTTGCGCATTATCGCCAGGCCGGACAGCATGACCAGAGCCAGCGCGCCCCAGGGTTGGCGTCTCCTGGCGGCGTCGAGGACGCTGAAGTCCTTGGTCCTCATGGTTCTCCCTTCGTGGGCGTCACGGGAACGGTAAGGGCGCCCGGTGAGACCGGCGATCGGGGCGCGGCGAACGGGTGTCGGCCGTCGGTGCGGCGGCGTCCGGGTGATGCCCCATCCGAGTAATCGTCAGATCATCGGCCTGACGCCGTGTGACCTGCGGAACCGTCAGGCACCGACCCCCGTTCGGCCGGTGCCCCGCGTCACCGGGGTGGCCCAAGGCCGACATGCGGGGCCCGACCCGACTTGTGATGGTTCGTCATGGAAGGCGTACTCGTCGAATCTCCCGGAGCACCGCTTTGGGGCGCCTTCCATCTGGAGGTTCCACCATGCGTGCTGCACGCACTCTGGCGGTGACGGCGACCGCGTTCGCGGCGCTCGGGCTCGCCGCCCCCCTCGCCACTGCCACCAACGGGCCCAGCAGCGTGTCGGTCAGCCCTTTCCAGGCCGAGCGGGGCGGAGACGGTTCCAACGGCGTCACGGTGTCGCCCTTCGCGGTCCACCAGGGGGCGATCCTCACGATCACCGTCCGGGGCTGCGCCGGTGGCACGGTCACGTCCAACGCCTTCCCGACGACCACGCTCTCCGCCACCGTCAACGGGGTGTCCACCGCCACCGCCCGCATCTTCAACAACGCCACGCCCGGCCAGTACAACCTGGCCGTGCAGTGCGGCGGCCGTACGCTCACCCAGCCGTTCCGCGTCCTGGCCGGACAGGGCGCACAGGGTGGCCTCGGCGGCTCGCTCGCCCCGAGCTCCACGGAGATGGCCGTCGGCGGTTCGCTCGTCGCCGCGGCGGCGCTCGGCGGCGGTCTGTTCATCGCCCGTCGGCGCCGCATGGCCGGCGCCGGGGTCTGACCGGTCGAACCTCCCGGTCGGCCCGTCACGCCCGTCGCCCCCGGGTCCTTCTCCAGGACCCGGGGGCGACGGGCTCGTGTCCGGTCCTGCCCTGCGCGACGACGGCGGTGTACGGCGGGGGCACCGTCCGCACCGTCAGTGACGGCGGCCGTCGGCGGCCCTGCGCCGTACGACGAGCACCACACCGGCGACGGCGGCGAGCACCATGGCACCGCCCACGGCCGGCGTCCAGGCGTCCATCGAGCCGACGGAGCCGCCGAGGCCGCCCTGCACTCCGCGCGGCGGGGTGAGCAGCGTCGAACTGGCCGTGGGCGTCGAGGTGGCCCCGCCGCTGATCGTCAGGTCGACGGTGCCTCCGATGCCGCCCGTGCAGTTGAACGACACCGTGTAGACGGCCCCGCGCTTCGCGTCGGTGTCCACCGTCGCGGTCGCCGCCGAGCCCGGGGCGATGGTGACGGTGTCGAAGATGCCGGCCGACGCCGTCGCCGTACTCGCGCAACCCGGCGCGCTCAGGGTGATCCGGCCGCCCGGCGCGACGACCCCGGGGGAGATGACGAAGTCGCCCGCCTGCTTCGCGCGGGGCGCCTGGGGCGCGGGCACGGCGGGAGCGCCGTCGGAGGCGACGGCGAGCGGGGCGGCCAGGGCGAGGGCGGCCGCCCCCAGCAGAACGGTGGACGCGGCACGTATCGCGCGCATGGTGAATCCTCCGGGTACCCGAGGAGCAGCTGCGGAAGGGTTTCCGCACATCGGACGACCTGCACCTCGATGCCCGAAACGCTAGGAGCCCCCTATCACAGCCGCGATCCCAGAGGTGCGAATGGGGCACCGATGTCCCCCGACCGGCCTACATTCGGCGCCCTGATCAGCCGGTGAGCTGCGGAAACAGATCGGTGAACGGCGCGGCGGTCGCCGCGATGCCCCGGCCGAAGGGGGCGTCGAAGTCCCAGATGAGGAAGAGCAGGAAGGCGATGAGGGCGCTGAAGAGGCCGGCGAGGAGCAACTCCTTCCCGGTGCGCCGGATCTGGAGCGTGAAGATCAGGCCCACCGTCACCAGGGCGCCGATGATGAGGCCGAACCACACCACTCCCGGCATCGTGTCCCCGGCGCTCTGCCCGCGGGCGCCCCGCGCGTCGTCGGCGACGGCCACCTGGTCCACCAGCGGCTGGTAGGCCTGGCCCTCGAAGTCGTTGGCCGGCTGGTAGTCGGTCACGCTCCGGCGGACCTTCTCCAGGAGCTCCGTGCCCTTGTCGCTGAGTTCGCCGTGCTCCGTCATGTGCGGGAACTCGTCCTCGACGACGTAGCGGACGTACGTGTCGACGTCGGAGCGGATCCGTTCGCGCACGACGACCGGGTACACCTCGGCCCGTGCGGAGATCTCGTGCAGCGCCTGCGCCTCCTGGCGCACGGTCTCCTGGGCGGCGCTGCGGGCCTCCCAGACGCCCGCGATGGCGAGACCGAGGACGATGGCGTAGACCACGCCGATCATCATCGTCATGTACTCGATGACGTCAGGGGTCTCGCTGGGGTCGTCGTCCTCGGGGATCCTCCGGTGGTTGATGACGACGATGGCGAGGACGACGGCGCACGCGGCGGCCATCGCGATGGTCAGGACGAGCCATTCGGACAAGGGTTCCTCCGGTGGCGGAGCGCGGGGCTCAGCGGGAGCGGGGGCGCAGGATCGCGGTCGCGATCACGGCCGGGGCGGTGATGAGCAGGGTCGTGGTGAGGACGTTCGGGGCGCTCTTCGGCTTCGCCCGGGTCGCCGTGGGCCGGTAGTGCGGCAGGGCCACGGGCGCGGCCGGGCGCGCGGTGGGCGAGGGGGAAGGTTTCGGCGGCGCGGGCGGCTCGGCCTCGGGCGTGGTCGGGGCGGGCTCGGGCGGCGCGGGGCGCGGCGGGGGAGCCGGCCGCTCCGGCGGGGGCTTCGGCGCGGGAGGCGGCTCGGGGGCCGGCGGGGGCGGCGGAGGCGGAGTGGGTTTCGGGGGCTTCGGCGGTTCGGAGGGCGCCGGCGGCTCGGTGGGCTTCGGGGACTCGGTCGGTGTCGGCGGATCCGTGGGACACGGAGAGTGGGTGGGGTGCGGGGGATGGGTCGGATGGGTGGGGTGGGTGGGGTGAGTGGGGTGCGTCGGGTGGGGCGGGTGCGGGTGGTGGGCGGGGTGGCAGGGTCCCCGTCCGGCGAAGGAGACCGTGGTGTTCGCACCGTCGGGTCCGGTGGCGGCGGAGGCGCAGGCGTCGGCGGCGACGGGCACCGGTGTGGCGAGCAGCCACACGAGCGCGCCGGCCGCCAGGGGCCGCGCGAGGAGCGATCCGTACTGAGACAACAGAGACACGCCGAGCAGCATGATCACGTGAATCGGGCCGTAGGCCCGGAACGGCCTCGGATTCCCCGGATGGAGGGGTTTTCGAGGTGCACGTGTTTGACGTTCACCCCGGCGCTGTCGACCTGTTGGTGGGGACTGGCCCCAAAGGGCGTGCCGTTGCGCGGGATTGAGGCGTCTTAGGGTGGCTTGGGGCAGGTTGGGGCGGTGTCTTCCGTGGGGGACGGCGCATGCGGGGGAGGTGGCCGGTTGTCGTCCCTTGACGGGGCGGGTGGCGCGCCTCGATCCCGCCTGCCGTCTGGCGAGGAAGCGGGGCACGGCCATATGCACGTGAATTTGCACGGGCCGAAGGCGTGAACTCTTCCGTTCCCGCCGCACGTGCCAATGGCGTGTGACCAAGAACGGATCGCGAATTTCCGTTTCTACTCGCTCTCCAGGCAAGCGATCAGTAGCCTCGGCTCGAACGTCGGCCGCGAACACATGGCCGTATCCTCCGTGGCGACTTGTTGGAGACTTTGATGGAGCGTCCCGCCTGGGCTCCGCCGGGCATCGATATCTCGGTGCCGAGCGTGTCCCGAATGTACGACTTCTATCTGGGCGGCTCGCACAATTTCGAAGTGGACCGGGAAGCGGCCCGCAAGGCCATGGAGTTCATGCCGGGTCTCCCCAAGATCATGCAGGCGAACCGTGCCTTCATGCGCCGGGCCGTGCGGTACGCGGTGGACGGCGGCGTCACCCAGTTCCTCGACATCGGCTCCGGCATACCGACCTTCGGCAACGTCCACGAGATCGCCCAGGCCGCCAGCGACTCCGCCCGGGTCGTCTACGTCGACCACGACCCGGTGGCCGTCGCCCACAGCCGGGCCGTGCTCGCCGACGACGCCCGGTCGGCCGTGCTCGCCGCCGACCTGCGCAAGCCCGCCACGATCCTGCACAGCCCCGAGGTGTCCGAACTCCTCGACCTGGACCGGCCGGTGGCCCTGCTCCTCGTCGCCGTCCTGCACTTCCTGGAGGACGCCGACGGGCCGGACACCGCCGTCGCCGAACTGCTCGACGCGCTCGCCCCGGGCAGTCTCCTCGTCCTCACCCACGCCTCCTACGAGGGTGTCCCGCTGTCCCAGGAGCAGGCCGGCGGCACCGTCGACGTCTACCGCGACATCCGCAGCCCGCTGGTGATGCGCTCGCGCGAGGAGATCGCCCGCTTCTTCGACGGCACCGAACTCGTCGAGCCCGGACTCGTGTCGATGCCCCGCTGGCGTCCCGACAGTCCGGAAGAGGAGGAGGACCCCTACGCCTTCTCCGGGTTCGCAGGGGTGGGGCGTAAGGCGTGAAGGTACCGCCCCAGCCGGCCGGGTCGGACGCCGACGCCGACGGACCCGAGGACAGAATCAGACGGTTCGTCACCATCTGGAGCAGGGCCGTCTTCCCGGTCACCGCGACGTCGATGACCCGCCAGGAGTTCGAGCAGCACCTGCTGCCGCTCGCCCGCGGCCTCAGCGCGGCCCTGCGCGCCCGGCCCTTCGACACCGCGCCCGCGCACCGCGTCGGCCAGGCCCTGATCGCCGCGCACTGCACCGACCCGGACGCACTGGCCCGCAGCCTCGGCGTCGTCGACGCCTATCTGGTGCTGTACTGCGCGGACGAGCCGGACGCCGCCGGCGCCACCGCCGAGGAGCTGCGGGCCCGTTGCTCCCGGCTCCAGCACGCCATGGCCGCCGGCTTCGCGCAGGCGCTGCGCGAACGCACGCTGACCGAGCAGGAGACCATCGCGCACTCGGCGCTCTCCGCCCGCAGCGCCGCCGAACTCGCCCTGCACGCCACCGAGAGCCGCTTCCGCGCGGTCTTCGAGGGCGCGGCGATCGGCATCGGCATCGCCGACCTCAACGGCAACGTCCTGGAGGTCAACGAGACCCTCACCCGCATGTTCGGCGGCCTCGAACAGCACGTCCTCAGCCGCAACATCGCCGAGTGGTCGCACCCCGAGGACGGCCCGCACGTCTGGCGCCTGTACGACGAGCTGGTGCGCGGCGAGCGGGAGCACTACCGGGTGGAGAAGCCGTACTACCGCGGCGACGGCACCGCGCTGTGGACCAACCTCACCGTGTCGCTGCTGCGCGACGCCGCCGGCGTCCCCCGCTACCAGCTGGCACTGATGGAGGACACCACCGAACGGCGGCTGCTCAACCTGCGGCTGCGGTACGAGGCCACGCACGACGCGCTCACCGGACTGCCCAACCGCACGCTGTTCTTCGAGCGCCTGGAGAAGACCCTCGCGCCCGGCGAGCGCAGCCGCTTCGGCCTGTGCTACCTGGACCTCGACGGCTTCAAGGTCATCAACGACAGCCTCGGACACGCCACCGGCGACCGGCTGCTCGTGGAGGTCGCCGACCGGCTGCAGGGCTCGGTCACCGCGCCCGGCGAGATGGTGGCCCGGCTCGGCGGCGACGAGTTCGTCGCGCTCACCACCGGGCCCGACAGCGAGCACAAGGTCGCCGAACTCGCCGACCGGATGCTCGCCGCCCTCGCCTCGCCGATCCGGATCGACGGCCGCGAACTGACCGTGCGCGGCAGCGTCGGCGTGGTCGAGGGCCCGGCGGGGGAGCGCACCGCGGCCGAGGTGCTGCGCAGCGCCGACATCACCATGTACCGGGCCAAGTCGGCGGGCGGCAACCGCTTCGAGTTCGCCGACGCCGAGGCCGACGCCCGGGCCATCACGCGGCACGGGCTGACCACCGCCCTGCCGGCCGCCCTGGAGCGGGGCGAGTTCTTCATCGAGTACCAGCCGCTCGTGCACCTCCACGACGGCAGCGTGCACGGCGCCGAGGCGCTCGTACGGTGGTGCCACCCGCAGCACGGCGTGCTCGGCCCGGACCGGTTCATCCCGCTCGCCGAGAACACCGGCCTCATCGTCCCGCTGGGCCGCTGGGTGCTCCAGGAGGCCGTGCGCCAGGCCCGGTTCTGGCAGACCCGCCACGCGGACGGCGGCCCGCTGCGGATCAACGTCAACCTGTCGCCGACCCAGCTGCACCACCCGCGGCTCGTCGCCGACACGGTCGACGTCCTGGAGCGCTCCGGCCTCGAACCCGGCGCGCTCTGCCTGGAGGTCACCGAGTCGGCGCTCATCGGCGCGGACGACGACCTGCTCAAGCCGCTGCGGCAGCTCGCCGAGATGGGCGTGGACATCGCGCTCGACGACTTCGGGACGGGCTACTCCAACCTGGCCAACCTGCGCAGACTCCCGGTGAGCGTGCTCAAGCTGGACCGTTCCTTCACCCAGGGCATGCAGCAGCACCCCGTGGACCCGGTCGACCTGAAGATAGTCGAGGGGATCGTGCAGCTGGCCCACAGCCTGGAGCTGGCCGTCACGGTCGAGGGCGTGGAGACCGGGGCGCAGGCCCAGCAGCTCCGCGAGCTCGGCTGCGACACGGCCCAGGGTTGGTACTACGCCCGCCCAGGGGCCCCGGACCGCATCCACTCGCTGGTCCTGGCGGACGCGGTGTAGCGCGGGGCGGGTCCGGCGCGGTGTCGCCGGCCGGCGGCGTCAGGCCCCGGCCCCGGCCCCCGCCCTCCGGGAGGCCATGAGCAGCTTCTGCAGCTCGCGCGCCGCCCGCGGGGGCGCCACGTCGCTGCGGTGGGCGAGCGCGATCGTGCGCTGCAGCCCCGGTCGGGCCAGGGCCGTGACCCGCAGGTCGCGGCCCGCGCGCGCCGCGACCATCGTCGGCACGACGGCGAGCCCGAGCCCGGCCCGTACGAAACCGAGGACGGCGTCCATCTCGCCGCCCTCCACCGTGAAGGAGGGCTCGAAGCCCTCCGCCCGGCAGGCCGCCACGGTCAGCTCCCGCAGGTCGTAGCCGTGCCGGAACATCACGAGCGGCTGCTCGCGGAGGTCGGCGATCCGCACCGGCCGGCGCGGGGCGGGCGCCGACGCGGAGGAGACCACCACCAGGTCCTCGGTCAGCAGCTCGACCGTCGTCAGGGCCGGCGAGGGCGTCGGCAGCGGCAGCACCACGAGCGCCAGGTCGAGCGCGCCGCGCGCCAGCTCCCGTACGAGATCGTGCGAGCCGCCCTCCTCGATGAGCAGCCGGATGCCCGGGTGCAGGTCGTGGAAGGTGCGCAGTACGTCCGGCAGCAGGCCGGTGCAGAGACTGGGCGTCGCCCCGAGCCGCACCCGGCCGCGCCGCAGCTGCACGAGCTCCTGCACCTCGTGCCGGGCGGTGTCCGTGTCCGCGAGGATCCGGCGGGCCAGCGGCAGCAGCGCCTCGCCCGCGTCGGTGAGCGCGATGTTGCCGCGGGCCCGGCTGAACAGCTCCGCGCCCAGCTCCTGCTCCAGGGCCTTGATCTGCTGGGAGAGCGAGGGCTGGGAGACGTGGACCCGCTCGGCGGCCCGGGTGAAGTGACGGGTCTCGGCGACGGCGACGAAGTACAGGAGCTGCTGGAACTGCATGGGACCAGCCTACCCCGCACCATAGGGTCTTCCTATCGATATCAGCCGAACCATGTCTTGGACCTCTCGGGTCCTTCGCCCCTACCGTCGCTGGCATGGCTCTGGCAACCAACCCCGACCGGAAGAGCGACCGGAACGGCGACCGGCGGAACGGCCGGAAGGCGGACCGCCCGCCCGCCGGCCCCACCCGCGGCTTCTGGGCGTCCACGATCGGCAAGAAGACCGTCATGGCCGTCAGCGGCCTGACCATGCTCGCGTACCTCGTCGCCCACGTGGCCGGCAACCTCAAGGTCTTCTTCGGCCCCGAGGAGTTCAACGCCTACGGCCACTGGCTGCGCACCATGGGCGCCCCGGTCCTGCACCACCAGTGGGGCCTGTGGCTCGCCCGGATCGTGCTGCTCGCCGCCGTCGTCGCCCACGCCGTCTCCGCGTACCAGCTCAGCAGGCGCGACCTGAAGGCCCGCCCCACCGCGTACGTCCACCAGCGCAGGAGGGCGAGCTACGCCACCCGCACCATGCGCTGGGGCGGGGTCGTCGTCGGCCTCTTCATCGTCTGGCACGTCCTCGACCTGACCACCGGCACCGTCCACTCCGGCGGCTTCCAGGAGGGCAGGCCGTACGAGAACGTCGTCGACACCTTCTCCACCTGGTACGGGAACGTCGTCTACATCGTCGCCATGCTCGCCGTGGGACTCCACGTCCGGCACGGCTTCTGGAGCGCCGCCCAGACCCTCGGCGTCGGCAACGCCCGCCGCGAACGCCTCCTGAAGGCCACGGCCAACGGGCTCGCGCTGCTGCTGACCGCCGGTTTCGTCTCCGTACCCGTCGCCGTCATGACCGGAGTGGTGAGCTGAATGACCTCCCCCGACTACACCCTGGGCACCCCGCTCGCCGACGAGAAGGCCCCCACCGGCCCCGTCGCCGAACGGTGGGACACCCGCCGCTTCCAGGCGAAGCTGGTCAACCCCGCCAACCGCCGCGGCCACCGCGTCATCGTCGTGGGGACCGGCCTCGCCGGCGGCTCCGCCGGTGCCACCCTCGCCGAACAGGGCTACCAGGTCGTCCAGTTCTGCTACCAGGACTCCCCGCGCCGCGCCCACTCCATCGCCGCCCAGGGCGGCATCAACGCGGCCAAGAACTACCGCAACGACGGCGACTCCGTGCACCGTCTCTTCTACGACACGGTCAAGGGCGGCGACTTCCGCGCCCGCGAGTCCAACGTGCACCGGCTCGCCCAGATCTCCGTCGAGATCATCGACCAGTGTGTCGCCCAGGGCGTGCCCTTCGCCCGCGAGTACGGCGGACTGCTCGACACCCGCTCCTTCGGCGGCGTCCAGGTCTCCCGCACCTTCTACGCCCGCGGCCAGACCGGCCAGCAGCTCCTCCTCGGCGCGTACCAGGCGCTGTCCCGGCAGATCGCCGCGGGCAACGTCGAGATGCACCCGCGCACCGAGATGCTCGACCTGATCGTCGTCGACGGCCGGGCCCGCGGCATCGTCGCCCGCGACCTGATCACCGGACGCGTCTCCACCCACTACGCCGACGCCGTCGTCCTCGCCACCGGCGGCTACGGCAACGTCTTCTACCTCTCCACCAACGCCATGAACTCCAACGCCACCGCCGTGTGGCGGGCGCACCGGCGCGGCGCGTACTTCGCCAACCCCTGCTTCACCCAGATCCACCCCACCTGCATCCCGCGCACCGGCGACCACCAGTCCAAGCTCACCCTGATGAGCGAGTCGCTGCGCAACGACGGACGCATCTGGGTCCCCAAGGCGCACGGCGACACCCGGCCCGCCAACGACATCCCCGAGGACGAGCGCGACTACTACCTGGAGCGCGTCTACCCCTCCTTCGGCAACCTCGTCCCCCGCGACATCGCCTCCCGCGCCGCCAAGAACGTCTGCGACGAGGGCCGCGGCGTGGGCCCCGGCGGCCAGGGCGTCTACCTCGACTTCGCCGACGCCATCCGCCGGATGGGCCGCGCCGAGGTGGAGGAGAAGTACGGCAACCTCTTCGACATGTACGAGCGGATCACGGCCGAGAACCCGTACGAGGTCCCGATGCGGATCTACCCCGCCGTCCACTACACGATGGGCGGGCTCTGGGTCGACTACGACCTCCAGACCACGATCCCCGGCCTCTTCGCCATCGGCGAGGCCAACTTCTCCGACCACGGCGCCAACCGGCTCGGCGCCTCCGCCCTCATGCAGGGCCTCGCCGACGGCTACTTCGTCCTGCCCGCCACCATCAACGACTACCTGGCCCGCCACCCGCACGACACCCCCGTCACCGACGCCCACCCGGAGGTGCGGGAGGTCCTCGCCGAGACCGAGGACCGGCTGCACCTCCTGCTCGCCGTCGACGGTGACCGCACCCCCGACTCCTTCCACCGTGAACTCGGCGCGCTCATGTGGGAGTTCTGCGGCATGGCCCGCACCGAGGAGGGCCTGCGCACGGCGCTGCGCCGCATCCCCGAGATCCGCGCGGAGTTCTGGCGCCGCATCAAGGTCCCCGGAACGGGCGAGGAGTTCAACCAGTCGCTGGAGAAGGCCAACCGGGTCGTCGACTACCTCGAACTCGCCGAGCTGATGTGCCTGGACGCCCTGCACCGCGCGGAGTCCTGCGGCGGCCACTTCCGCGAGGAGTCCCAGACCCCGGACGGCGAGGCCGCCCGCCGCGACGAGGAGTTCGCGTACGTCGCCGCCTGGGAGTCCACCCCGTCCGGTGTCCCCGTCCTCCACAAGGAGGACCTCGTCTTCGCACACGTCCACCCCACCCAGCGGAGCTACGCATGAGGCTCACCCTGCGCGTCTGGCGCCAGAAGAACGCCGACACCGAAGGCGCCATGTCCACCTACGACGTGGACGGCGTCTCGCCCGACATGTCGTTCCTGGAGATGCTGGACACCCTCAACGAGGACCTCATCCTGCGTGGCGAGGACCCCGTCGCCTTCGACCACGACTGCCGCGAGGGCATCTGCGGTGCCTGCAGCCTCGTCATCGACGGCGACGCCCACGGCCCCGAGCGCACCACCACCTGCCAGCTGCACATGCGCTCGTTCCGCGACGGCGACACCATCGACGTCGAACCCTGGCGGGCCGCCGCCTTCCCGGTCGTCAAGGACCTCGTCGTCGACCGGTCCGCCTTCGACCGGATCATCCAGGCCGGCGGCTACATCAGCGCCCCCACCGGCTCCGCCCCCGACGCCCACGCCACCCCCGTCCCCAAGGCGGACGCCGACTTCGCCTTCGAGCACGCCGAGTGCATCGGCTGCGGCGCCTGTGTCGCCGCCTGCCCCAACGGCTCGGCGATGCTCTTCACCTCCGCCAAGGTCAACCACCTGGGCGTGCTGCCGCAGGGCGCGCCCGAGCGGGAGACCCGCGTCCTCGACATGGTGGCCCAGATGGACGCCGAGGGCTTCGGCGGCTGCACCCTCACCGGGGAGTGCGCGACCGCCTGCCCCAAGGGCATCCCGCTGCCGTCGATCGCGGCGATGAACAAGGAGTGGCTGCGGGCGCGGCGGACGGCGCGCGGCTGAATCCGGACAGTCTGGGAGCGTGAGCCCCACCACGTCCGGCGCCCCGGAACGAAAGATCGTTCACAAGATCCCCGTGATCTTCGCAGAACTTTCGTTCCGGGGCGCTTCCGTGTGCCGGAACCGCAAGATCGACTCCGTTCAAGGCTGTACTGATCATGGCGAGTTGTCCATATCGCAGCCAACCCGTTCCGGGCGATTTCCGGCGTCCGGGCACCCCCGGGTACTGATGGGTCCTGCCGGGGGCATATGACCAAACCCCCGGTCGTACCAGTTCATTTGGGGGTTTCATGTCCAGCATCACCCGCCGCCAGGCCCTGGGTGTCGCCGCGGGCGCCGCCGGCGCCGTCGCGGGCCTCGCCCTGGCCGGCTCCGCCGGCGCCGCCACTCCGCGCGCCGCCGCGCCGGCGGCCGGCGCGCAGCCGGCCGCCTTCGACGAGGTCTACCAGGGCCGCCGCATCAAGGGCGGCCCGTCGCACGGCGGCGGCCACCACGGGGGGCACCACGGGGGCGGCTACTCGGTGACGATCGACGGCGAGGAACTGCACGTCATGCAGAACGCCGACGGCACCTGGATCAGCGTCATCAACCACTACGACCCCGTCGCCACGCCCAAGGCCGTGGCCCGCGCGGCCGTACGCGAGCTCCAGGGGGCACCGCTCGTTCCCCTCACCCTCGCCTGACCCGATCCCGCACACCCCGTTTCACCCAGGAGCCGTACCACCGTGACCGTACGCAAGAACCAGGCCGCCCTCACCGCCGACGAGAAGCGGCGTTTCGTCGCCGCCCTCCTCGAACTGAAGCGCTCGGGCCGCTACGACACCTTCGTCACCACCCACAACGCCTTCATCATGAGCGACACCGACAGCGGCGACCGCGTCGGCCACCGCTCGCCCTCCTTCCTGCCCTGGCACCGCCGCTTCCTCATACAGTTCGAGCAGGCCCTGCAGTCCGTCGACGCGACCGTCGCCCTGCCCTACTGGGACTGGACCGCCGACCGCACCGCGAGCTCCTCGATCTGGGCCCCCGACTTCCTCGGCGGCACCGGACGGGCCCGCGACGGCCAGGTCCTCGACGGCGCGTTCGCCCGCTCCGGCAACCGCTGGACGATCAACGTCCGCGTCGACGGTCGCGACTACCTCCGCCGCGACCTGGGCGCCGGCGGCCGCCAGCTGCCGACCCGCGCCGAGGTCGACTCCGTCCTGGCCATGGAGACCTACGACATGGCCCCCTGGAACAGCTCCTCGGACGGCTTCCGCAACCACCTGGAGGGCTGGCGCGGCGTCAACCTCCACAACCGCGTCCACGTCTGGGTCGGCGGCCAGATGGCCACCGGCGTCTCCCCGAACGACCCCGTGTTCTGGATGCACCACGCCTTCATCGACAAGCTGTGGGCCGACTGGCAGGCCCGCCACCCCCGGTCGCCGTACCTCCCGGCCGCCGGCACCGCCAACGTCGTCGACCTCAACGACACCATGCGTCCGTGGAACGACGTGACCCCGGCGGACATGCTGGACCACACCCGCCACTACACCTTCGACACCGCGGCGTAGGCGCTCACCGGGCCTCCCCGGTCGCGGGGAGGCCCAGGGCCCGGGCGAGATACGGAGCGGTCCTGCTCTGCGTCGCCCGGGCCACGGCCGCGGGCGGGCCCGCGGCCACGATCCGGCCGCCCTCGTCGCCGCCGCCCGGACCCAGGTCGACGACCCAGTCCGCCGTGGCGACCACGTCCATGTCGTGCTCGACCACGATCACCGTGTGACCGGCGTCGGCCAGACCGTGCAGCTGGCGCATCAGCACCTCCACATCGGCCGGGTGCAGCCCCGTGGTCGGCTCGTCGAGCACGTACAGGGTGTGGGCGCGGCGGGGCCGCTGCAGCTCGGAGGCCAGCTTGATGCGCTGTGCCTCCCCGCCGGACAGCTCCGTCGCGGGCTGGCCGAGCCGCAGGTAGCCGAGGCCCACGTCGAGCAGCGTGCCCAGGCTCCGGGCCGCCGCCGGGACGTCCGCGAAGAACGCCGCGGCCGACTCCACCGTCAGGTCCAGGACCTCGGCGATGGTCAGCCCGCGCAGCCGCACCTCCAGCGTCTCCGGGTTGTAGCGGGCCCCGCGGCAGTCCGGACAGGGCGCGTACGTGCTCGGCAGGAACAGCAGCTCGACGGAGACGAACCCCTCGCCCTGGCAGGTCTCGCAGCGCCCGCCGGGCACGTTGAAGGAGAAACGCCCGGCCTTGTAGCCGCGCTCCCGCGCCTCGTCGGTGGCGGTGAACAGCTTGCGCACGACGTCGAACAGGCCCGTGTAGGTCGCGAGATTGGAGCGGGGCGTCCGGCCGATCGGCTTCTGGTCGACCGTCACCAGGCGCTCCACCCCGGGAAGTTCCCCGGCCAGGACCCCCACCAGGGTCGACTTGCCCGAACCGGACACCCCGGTGACGGCCGTGAGCACGCCCAGCGGGAAGGCCGCGTCGAGGCCGCGCAGGTTGTGCCGGTCGACCGGTCCGGTCCGCAGCCACCCGGAGGGCTCGCGCACCGCGCGCCCGGGCGCGGGCGTCCGGTCGAAGAGGAAGCGGCGGGTCGCCGACTCGGCCACCTCCGCGAGTCCCGCCGGCGGGCCGCTGTGCAGCACCCGGCCGCCGTGCACCCCGGCCCGCGGGCCCACGTCCACCAGCCAGTCCGCGTGCCGCACCACGTCCAGATGGTGCTCGACGACGAACACCGTGTTCCCCGCCGCCTTCAGCCGGTCCAGGACCACCAGCAGCGCCTCGGTGTCCGCGGGATGCAGCCCCGCGGACGGCTCGTCGAGCACGTACACGACCCCGAAGAGCCCCGAGCGCAACTGGGTGGCGAGGCGCAGCCGCTGGAGCTCGCCGTTGGACAGCGTCGGCGTGGCCCGGTCCAGGCTGAGATAGCCGAGGCCCAGCTCCGTGACCGTGCCGATCCGCGCCACCAGGTCCTCGCCGAGGACCCGCGCGGTCTCGGAGCGTGGCTCCGGCGGTGCCGCCGATGCCGCCGGTGCCTGTTCTGCCGGTGCCTCTTCCGGTGCCGGTGCCGCTTCCTCTACCGCTGCCGGTGCCGCCGTCCGTGCCGCGTTCCGTCCCGTCGCCCTGGCGAGCGTCCGCGCCAGATCGGTCAGCGGCAGCGCGGAGAGCTCCGCGATCGTCCGGCCGGCGAAGGTCACCGCCATCGCCTCCGGCCGCAGCCGGCCGCCCCCGCACACCGGGCACGGGCTGCTGGTCAGGAACCGCTCGGCCTTCGCCCGCAGCGTCGCGCTCTTCGAGTCCGAGAACGTGTGCATCACATAGCGCCGGGCACTCATGTACGTGCCCTGGTAAGGGCGTTGGATGCGACCCGCCTCGCGCACCGGATGGACCGTCACCACGGGCTGCTCGTCCGTGAACAGGATCCACTCCCGGTCCTTCGCCCCCAGCTCCCGCCAGGGCCGGTCCACGTCGTACCCCAGGGTGTCCAGGACGTCCCGCAGGTTCTTGCCCTGCCAGGCGCCCGGCCAGGCGGCGATGGCACCCTCGCGGATCGACAACCCCGGGTCGGGGACCAGCAGTTCCTCGCTCGTCCCGTGCACCCGGCCGATGCCGTGGCAGGAAGGGCAGGCCCCGGCGGCGGTGTTGGGGGAGAACGCGTCGGAATCCAGCCGCGGCGCCCCCGGCGGATAGGTGCCGGCACGGGAGAACAGCATGCGCAGCGAGTTGGACAGCGTCGTCACCGTGCCGACCGAGGAGCGCGCGTTCGGCGCGGCCCTGCGCTGCTCCAGCGACACCGCGGGCGGCAGCCCGGTGATCTCCCCGACCTTCGGCGCGCCCACCTGGTGGATGAGCCGACGGGCGTACGGCGCCACCGACTCGAAGTAGCGGCGCTGCGCCTCCGCGTAGATCGTCCCGAACGCCAGCGAGGACTTCCCGGAGCCCGAGACGCCCGTGAACACCGTCAGCGCGTCCCGGGGGACGTCGACGTCCACACCGCGCAGATTGTGCTCGCGGGCGCCCCGGACGCGGACGAACGGATCGTGGGGCGCGGGCGGTGCCGGCGGGACGTCAGTGCGGCTGTGCATCCGCCGATTCTAGGCCGTCCGTCGCATTTGCCCTGGTCAGGCCCGCCAGACGGGCGAGCCTGCGGTACGAGTCGAGCAGCGCGCCCCGGTCGTACGTGCTCGTCGTCACCAGCACCTCCTGGGCCCCGCTCTCCCGCACCAGCTCCGCCAGCTCCCCGGCGACCCGCTCCGGGGTGCCGTGGATGTGGCCCTGGAGGCCGGACGTGTAGAAGCCGCGCTGCCTCTCCGTCATCCCGGCCGCCTCCAGGCGCTCCACGCGCTCCGGCGGCGGCAGCGGCGGGAAGACGCCCTGGGTGCGCGAGTGGGCGAGCGACCACGCCTCCGGCTTCAGCAGCCGGTGGGCCTCGTCGTCGGTCGCGGCGACCGCGACCGTGCCCGAGACGACCACGTACGGCTCCGCGGACCAGACGGACGGCCGGAACGCGGACCGGTAGGCGTCGACCGCCGCCAGCATCCGCGAGCGCCCCCGCAGGTCGCCGATCACCAGCGGCAGGCCGGCCGCCGCCGCGATCGCCGCGCCCTCACCGGTGGCCAGGACGAACGGCGGCACCCGCAGCCCCTCCGCCGGCCGGGCGTGCACCTGCGGATGGGCGGTCTGCCCGCCGGTGAACCAGCCCAGCAGCTCCTCCACCTGCTCGCCGAAACGGTCGGCGTCCTCCTTGTCCCGGCCGAGCGCCCGCCGGATGCCGTCCGTGAACCCCACCGAACGCCCGAGCCCCATGTCGATCCGCCCCGGGAAGAGGGACTCCAGCACCCCGAACTGCTCGGCCACCACCATCGGCTGGTGGTTCGGCAGCATCACCCCGCCGGTCCCCACCCGGATCCGGGAGGTGGCCCCCGCGACCGCGGCGGCCAGCACCGTCGGCGCCGAGCCGGCCACCCCCGGCACGCT
Source organism: Streptomyces sp. NBC_01268 (assembly GCF_036240795.1). Classification (NCBI taxonomy): domain Bacteria; kingdom Bacillati; phylum Actinomycetota; class Actinomycetes; order Kitasatosporales; family Streptomycetaceae; genus Streptomyces; species Streptomyces sp. NBC_01268. The sequence continues at coordinate 7,211,350 of NZ_CP108454.1, forward strand.
GTGGTGCTCCGACACCCAGAACCGGTGGTAACCCAGCTCCTCCGCCTCCCGGGCGAGCCGCACCGTGTCGCGCAGCGCCTGCCCGCCGTCCTCGCCCTCCCGGGTGCGGGAACGGTCCAGGACGGAGAATCGGATGCCTTCGAGTGCGGTCGTCGTCACGGTGCTCACGCAGGGTTCAACGCGCCGGGGCGCCGGGGATTCCCGGAAAACCGGGGCGCCCGGTCCGCTGGGCGGGCGTGCCCGGTGCCTAGGCTGGGGGAGTGACCCGACACCGCAGGCCCGTGGCCGTCTTCGACCTGGACAACACCCTCAGCTCCACCGCCCACCGCCAGCACTTCCTGGAGGGCAGGTCGCGCGACTGGAACGGTTTCTTCGCCGCCGCGCCCCAGGACCCGCCGCTCGCCGAGGGCGTCGCGCTGTGCAGGGAGACCGCCGAGGAGTGCGACATCGTCTACCTCACCGGCCGCCCCGAACGCTGCCGCCGCGACACCCTCGCCTGGCTGACCGCCCACGGCCTCCCCGAGGGCCCGGTCCACATGCGCGGGGACCGGGACCGGCGGCCCGCCCGGCAGACCAAGCTGGACGTGCTGCGCCGCCTCGGGGAGGACCGCGAGATCCGCGTGCTCGTCGACGACGACGAGCTGGTCTGCGAGGCCGCCGAGGAGGCCGGCTTCACCGTGGTGCGGGCGCGGTGGACAGCGCCTTCGGAGGTGCTGTCGGAGGCCCAGGAGGGGGAGGGGCGGACCTGACGGAGCGGATGTCAGGCCTCGTCCTCCAGCCGGAAGCCGACCTTGAGCCCGACCTGGTAGTGCTCGATCGCCCCGTCGGCGAGATGCCCGCGGACCTCGGTGACCACGAACCAGTCGAGGCCTCTCAGGGTCTGTGAGGCACGTTCGATTCCGTTGCGGATGGCCTGGTCGACGCCCTCGGTGGACGTGCCGACGATCTCGGTGACGCGGTAGGTGTGGTTCGACATGGGAGCCGGACTCCTCTCGGTGCGTTCCCTCCACCGTGCCCCACCCCGCCGGGGTCCGCGACACGTCCACGGCCGCCCGGCCGAGGCGCCGGGCCCGACGGCCCGATTGGTCAAGGACTTGACCATCCGCTTTGGTCCAGACCAGAATCCAGGCCACATACCCGCGCGAACCTCCCGTCAGGTCCCCCCACACGTCGGGTCAGCCCCCCGTGCCGCCGCACTCCATGCCGCAGCCCGTGCCCTGGAACGCAGAAGGTGACCTACGTGAAGAACCGCCGTCTCGTCTGTCCGCTGGCAGTCGTCTCCGCCCTCGTCCTGTCCGGGTGCGGTCTCCTTCCGGGCGGTGGTGGCACCCGCACGGTCAACGTCTGGCTGATGCGCGACAGCGTCAGCGACGACTTCCTCCAGCGCTTCACGGAGGCGTACGAGGCCGAGCACGACGGCATCGAGCTGAAGTTCACCATCCAGGAGTGGACCGGCATCGGGAAGAAGGTCACGGAGGCCATCAAGGGCTCCGGCGGACCCGACGTCATCGAGGTCGGCAACACCCAGGTCGCGCAGTACGCCGACACCGAGAAGCTCTACGACCTCACCCTGGAGTCGGTCCGCGACCTCGGCAGCCAGGACTGGCTCCCCGGTCTCGCCGAACCCGGCTCCATCGGCGGCGCCCAGTACGGCATCCCCTGGTACGCGGCCAACCGCATCGTCATCTACAACAAGGACCTCTTCGCGCAGGGCGGCGTCACCAAGCCGCCCGCCACCCGCGCCCAGTGGCTCGACGACACCGAGAAGCTCAACCGTGCCGACACCCAGGGCATCTACCTCGCGGGCCAGGACTGGTACACCCTGTCCGGCTTCATCTGGGACGAGGGCGGCGAACTCGCCGTCGACAAGGGCGGCCAGTGGACCGGCGCCCTCGACAGCGCCGCCGCCCTGCGGGGCATGGAGTTCTACAAGGACCTCCAGTCCCACGGCCAGGGCCCCAAGGACGCCGACGAGCAGAACCCGCCGCAGGCCGAGGTCTTCGCCACGGGCAAGGTCGCCCAGATCATCGCCACGCCCAGCGCCATCCCCGTCATCACCAAGGCCAACCCCGGCCTCAAGGACAAGCTGGGCTTCTTCCCGATACCGGGCAAGAAGGCGGGCCAGCCGTGCGCCGTCTTCACCGGCGGCTCCGACCTGATCATCCCGGAGAACGCCCCCGAGCGCGCCGCCGCCCTCGACGTCGTCAAGGCCCTGGCCGGCGAGAAGTGGCAGACCGACCTCGCCCGCGCGATGAACTACGTCCCCAACAAGGCCTCCCTGGCCTCCGCCGTCGAGGACCAGGAGGCCACCGCCACCATGGCCGTCGGCGCCGCCCGCGGCCGGGCCACCCCCAACTCCCCGCAGTGGGCCGACATCGAGGGCTCCAACCCCATCAAGCCGTACATGACGGCCGTCCTCCAGGGCGGCGACCCCCGGCAGGCCGCCAAGGACGCCTCCGAGCAGATCACGAGCGGTCTCGCGGAGTAGCCCGCCCGCCGAACAGCATTCAGCGCCTCCACACCAACCGGCCCCCGCACGGTCACGTCGAATCCAGCCGGTCACGGAAGAAACAAGGAGCCGGACCACCGCTCGCTCGGTCCGGCTCCCACCGTCCCTTCCGTATCGCCGGAGGAGCCCGACATGGCCGCAGTACCCGTCGCCCAGCACGTCGCCGCACCGGTCGTGGCCGTACCGGCCCAGCCGCAGCCGGGGGGCGAGCCACAGCCCCGCTACGTCGTCGGCCTCGCCCGCGACCAGGAGGACGTGCGCGCCGCCCAGCGGCTGCGCCACCAGGTCTTCGCGGGCGAGATGGGCGCCGTCCTGGACGGGCCGGAACCCGGCCTCGACAGTGACGCCTTCGACGCCTACTGCGACCACCTCCTCGTACGGGTCGAGGACACCGGCGAGGTCGTCGGCACCTACCGGGTGCTGCCGCCCGAGCGCGCCGCCGTCGCGGGCCGGCTCTACTCGGAGAGCGAGTTCGACCTCACCCGGCTCGCCCCCATCCGCCACGACCTGGTCGAGGTCGGGCGCTCCTGCGTCCACCCCGCCCACCGCAACGGCGCCGTCATCGCGCTCATCTGGGCCGGACTCGCCCGCTACATGACCCGCACCGGACACGAGTGGCTGGCCGGCTGCTGCTCCGTCCCGCTCGCCGACGGCGGCACCCTGGCCGCCGCCACCTGGGAGACCGTCAAGGCCAAGCACCTCGCGCCCGAGGAGTTCTGGGTCACCCCGCACCGCCTCTGGACCCCCGAGGGCGTCACCCCCGCGCAGGGCCGCACCGAGCTGCCCGCGCTGCTGCGCGGCTACCTCCGGCTCGGCGCCTGGGTGTGCGGCGCCCCCGCCCACGACCCCGACTTCGGCGTCGCCGACCTGTACGTCCTGCTGTCGCTGCGCCGCACCAACCCCCGCTACCTGCGCCACTTCCTCTCGCTCGCCCCGGTCCGGTGAGCGCCCCCACGGCACCCTCGCCGTGGCTCCCCACGGCGCCCTGCACCCCGGGCCGGTGCGCCGCCCATCCCGGGCCCGACGCACCGCGCGCGACGGCGGCCCGGGGTGCGCTCCGGCTCGCCACCGGACTCACGACCGTGCTCCTCGGCGTGCTGCTCGCCCCGCTCGCGGCCCCGCTCCCGCCCGCCTGGCGCCTGCTCCTGGTCCGCTGCTGGTGCCGGGCGGTGGTGCGCGCCTTCGGGGTGCGCATCCGGGTCCACGGCCGGGCCGTGCCCCCGGCCGGGCCGCTCCTGGTGGTGGCGAACCACGTCTCCTGGCTGGACGTCCCGCTGCTCGCCGCCGTCCTGCCCGGCCGGATGGTCGCCAAGCGCGAGGTGCGCGGCTGGCCCCTGCTCGGCCGCCTCGCCGCCTTCGGCGGCACCCTCTTCATCGACCGCGACCGGCTCAGGAGCCTGCCCGGCACCGTGGGCGCCATGAGCTGCGTCCTGGCGGGAGGCGGCCGGGTGGTCGTCTTCCCCGAGGGGTCGACATGGTGCGGACGGGGCGGCGGCGCCTTCCGGCCGGCGGCGTTCCAGGCCGCCGTGGACACGGGATCCGACGTCCAGCCCGTACGGATCGCCTACCGGCCCGTCGGCCCGGCGGCGTTCGTCGGGGACGACACCCTGGGGGCGTCCCTGTGGCGGATCGCGACGGCGCGGCGGCTCGTCGCCGACCTATGGATATCGGATCCCCTGTCCAGTACCCACCATCCGGACCGCCGGGCCCTCGCCCGTGCCGCCGAGACCGCCGTCCACCCCCACCGCCAGGTCCACCCGCACCGGCCCCGGCTCCTGCCGGCCGTCCCCCGTCAGCCGACCGTGGCCAGCGACAGCGCGAACCGTCCCTCCTCGTCCGTCCACCAGCGCGCCAGCGTCAGCCCCGCCTCGGCCAGCTCCTTGCGCACCCCCTCCTGACGGAACTTCGCCGACACCTCCGTGCGCAGCTCCTCACCCGCCTCGAACGGCACCACCAGATCCAGCTCGGGGATCTTCACCGTGAGCGCGTGGCGCGCCCGCAGCCGCATCTCGATCCACTCGTGCTCGCGGTCCCACAGCGCCACGTGCTCGAAGTCCTCCGGGTGGGCGTCCGCCCCCAGTTCCCGGCCGATGACCGCGAGCACGTTCTTGTTGAACGCGGCCGTCACCCCGGCCGCGTCGTCGTAGGCCGCGACCAGGGTCGCCTCGTCCTTCACCAGGTCGGTGCCGAGGAGCAGCGCGTCGCCGGGCGTCAGCATCGCCCGTACGGCGCGCAGGAACTCCCGCCGTTCCTCGGGCAGGAGATTGCCGATCGTGCCGCCGAGGAACGCCACCAGGCGCGGCCCCGGGGCGTCCGGCAGGTCGAGCCCGTGGGTGAAGTCGGCCACCAGGGCGTGCACCCGCAGCCCCGGCCGTTCGGCGAGCAGCGCCTCGCCCGCGCCCTTCAGCGCGGACTCGCTCACGTCCACCGGCACGTAGGCGTCGAGCGCGGGCAGCAGCGCGTCGATCAGATGGCGCGTCTTGTCGGAGGAGCCGGAACCGAGCTCCACCAGCGTCCGCGCCCCGGTCGCCGCCGCGATCTCCCCGGAGCGGGCGACGAGGATCTCCCGTTCGGCGCGCGTCGGGTAGTACTCGGGGAGCCGGGTGATCTCCTCGAACAGGTCACTGCCGCGGGCGTCGTAGAACCACTTCGGCGGCAGTTCCTTGGGGGTGCGGGTGAGGCCGTGCAGGACGTCGGCGCGCAGCGCGGCGCCCGTGGCGTCCTCGGCGAGGGTGCGGGTCAGTTGGAACGGGCTCACGGGGAGGGCTCCTTGAGCGGGGTGAGGACGACGCCGGACCGGGTCGCGGTGAGGACCGTGTGGTCCGGCACCGCGCTCCAGCGCGGGTCGTCGTCGTACGGTTCGGAGGCCACGACCGTGCGGTCGGGACCGGTGAGACAGCTGAGCGAGTTCCCCCAGGCCGTGGCCGTGATCGTCGATCCGTCGGTGAGCAGCAGGTTGAGCCGGGCCCCGGGGGCGGCCTCCGCCACCTCCCGTACGGTCTCGGCGACCGCCCGGTCGGGTGCGTCCCCGGCCCGCAGCCGGTGCAGCACGAGCGCCCACACGAGGGCCGAGTCGGTCCTCGCCTCCAGGGCGAGCAGTTCCGCGGCGGGCAGCGTCGCCGCCAGGGAGGTCAGGGACCCCGGCCAGCCCGGGACGGCCCCGTTGAGGCTGAACAGCCACCGGTCCGCGGCGAAGGGCGCGGCCGCGGCCTCGCCGTCCGCCCCCGGCAGGGTCGCGCCCCGTACGGCGGCGAGCAGCGCCCCGGTCCGGACCACGCGGGCCAGGTCGGCGAAGGAGGGATCGCCCCAGATCGGCACCGCCCGCCGGTAGCGGGCGGGCACCGGGTCGTCCTCGGCCCACCAGCCGACCCCGAAGCCGTCGGCGTTCACCACCCCGCTGGTCTGCGACCGCGGCTCCCAGGACTGGTGCTCCAGGGAGTGCGGCGGCCGCAGCAGCAGTTCGCCGAGCGCCACCGGTTCGCCGAGGAAGGCGAGGTGCCGGCACATCAGACCGGCTCCGCGTCGCGCGCGGTCCGGAAGCCGGAGAAGATCTGCCGCCGCACCGGCAGGTCCCAGTTGCGGAACGTGCCCCGGCAGGCCACCGGGTCGACGGCGAAGGACCCGCCCCGCAGCACCTTGTGCTCGGGCCCGAAGAACACCTCCGAGTACTCCTTGTACGGGAAGGCCCGGAAGCCCGGGTACGGCAGGAAGTCGCTCGCCGTCCACTCCCACACGTCGCCGATCAGCTGGCGCACCCCGAGCGGGGACGCCCCCTCGGGATAGCTCCCGGCGGGCGCCGGCCCCAGGTGCCGCTGCCCCAGATTGGCGTGTACGGGCTCGGGGTCGGCGTCCCCCCACGGATAGCGGCGCGAGCGGCCGGCCGCCGGGTCGTGACGGGCGGCCTTCTCCCACTCCGCCTCGGTGGGGAGCCTGCGGCCGGCCCAGCGGGCGTAGGCGTCCGCCTCGTACCAGCTGACGTGCAGCACCGGCTCCTCCTCGGGCACCGGTTCGGTCACGCCGAACCTGCGGCGCAGCCACCGCCCGCCGTCCTGGTACCAGAACAGCGGTGCCTCGACGGAGTGTTCGCGGATCTGCGCCCATCCCTCGGGCCGCCACCAGCGCTCCTCGCGGTACCCGCCGTCGGCCATGAACGCCTGGTAGGCGCCGTTGGTCACGGGGACGGTGTCGATGAAGAAGGCGGGGACGATCACGGTGTGCGCGGGCCGCTCGTTGTCCAGGGCCCATGGCTCGTCGGAGGTGCCCATCGTGAACGGGCCGCCCGGCACCAGCACCTCGCGCACCACGGGTCCCGAGGTGTGCGTCCGCGGCGGGGCGGGCGCGGAGAGCGCGGCCGGGCCCCTCCGCAGCTGATGGGTGATCAGCATGGTCTCGTCGTGCTGCTGTTCGTGCTGGGCGATCATCCCGAAGGCGAAGCCCGCGTCGACCAGCGGGCGGCCCTCCAGGCGGGTGGTGCCCAGGACGTCCAGGACCCGGCCGCGGACGTCCGCCGCGTACGCCCGGGCCTCCGCCGGGGCCAGCAGCGGCAGCGACGGCCGGGCGGCGCGCGGGTGCCGGAACGCGTCGTACAGCGGGTCGATCTCGGGCCGCAGGGCCTCCCGGCCGGCGACGGCCCGCCACAGCCACTGCTCCTCCTGGTTGCCGATGTGCGCCAGGTCCCACACCAGGGGCGACATCAACGGCGAGTGCTGTGCGGTGAGTTCGGAGTCCTCCACGCAGGAGGTGAGCAGCGCGGTCCGCTCCCGCGCCGTGGTCAGCGCCGTCACGGCCCGCAGCCGCAGCGCCTCCGTGTCCTGCCCGGTCATGACACCGCCTCCTGAAGCCCGTCGGCCGGGCAGCCGCCCGGCACCACGTACCGCTCGCGGAACGCTCCGACCGCGCCCACCACGCGGGATGACGCCCCGATCCGCGGCAGCGCCTCCACGGCCGCGTCGAACGAGGCCAGCGCGGCGGCGTGCAGCGCCGGGTCGGTGAGGCCGTTGCGGGCCGCCGCGAGCCAGAGCGGATTGCGCGGCGCGGGACCGCTCGCCGCGCGCGCCGCCAGCGGCAGCGTCGCCCGGTAGGCCGCCTCGGCGGCCTTCGGGTCCTCGAACAGCGCGGTGGTCACGGCCACCGGCACCATCCACCCGTCGGCGCCGGACTGCGCGTCGATCATCCGCAGCTCCAGATGCCCGCGCGGCCGCACCGGCGGGAAGAGGGTGGTGACGTGGTAGCGCAGATCGTCCATCACGGGCGGACGCGGCTCGCCCGTGCGCAGCCACTCCCGGAAGGTCAGCCCCTCCGGCACCGCCCACGGTCCCTCCGGCGTCCGCACGCACAGCACGGGGGTGTCCAGGACGTGCGCCGCCCACTCGGCCCGCGGCTCGCCGTCGGCCGGCGGGGCGAGGGCCCGTGCCGGGTCGAGATCGGCCCACAGCAGCTGCCGGGTGGAGCGCCAGCCCGTCCTGCGGCCCCCGTGCACGGGGGAGTTGGCGAAGGCGGCCACCAGCACCGGTCCCAGCAGATGGGCCAGTTCCCAGCGCCGCCGGTAGCCGAGCGGCCCCGGGCCCTCCACCCCGGCGTCCAGGCAGACCTGCACCGAGGCGGACTCGCACATCATGGCCCGGCCCGAGGGCCCGGTCCTGCCGAGGGCGATCTCCATCGCGTCGTACCGCGGCTCGTGCAGCACGCGCGCGCGGGGCGCGTGCCACGGGTCGACGCCGTAGCCGCTGAGCCCGAGCCCGAGCGGGGCGAGCGCCCCGCGCACCGCCTTCAGGTCGGCGGCGAGCGAGTCCAGGCACTCCATGAGGGAGGCGGCGGGCGCCGAGCTGAGCTCCAGCTGCCCGCCGGGTTCGAAGGTGAGGGCCGAGACCAGCGGCAGGGCCCGTACGGTGTCGATGGCCGCCGCCAGCCGGGGCGGCGGGACGGGCAGCCGGGGGTCACGCAGATCGTGGACGAGCCACTCCAGCTCGGCCCCGACCGTGCGGGGCGGTCCGGTCTTGAAGCAGATACATCGCAGCAGGTCCTCGGCTTCCGCCTCGCTGAGCGAGGAACCGCCCCGGGGTATGCCGCTCGTCGGCGACGTGGGCATCGTTGCACCTCCTGGGAAAGCGCTGATTCCACCTAAAGCCACCTCCGGTGGGTGTGCAAGAGCGCCTCCCGCGGCGTGGCCGGTAAAACCCGTTGCCGCCCGGAACGCGGGTCGATCATGCTTTCGGGCCATGAGCGCACGACTTCGGGCCCTCGCCCACGAGACCGAGGAGATCGTGGCGGCCGGCCGCTACACGGCACCGGACGGCCGGACCGTCTCCCTCGCCGAGGAGCTGGCGGCGGCCCTGGCCGGAACCAGCCTCCACGGCCCCGGACCCGTCCCCGTCACCCCCGGAACCGGCCGTACGACCCTGATCGAGGTCACCGGCGAGAGCAGCCTCGTCGCCGCCCGGCGGATGACCCGCGCGGACGCCACCGCCCCCGTCGCGGTCCTCAACTTCGCCTCCGCCCGCAACCCCGGCGGCGGCTACCTCAACGGCGCCCAGGCCCAGGAGGAGGCCCTGTGCCGCTCCTCCGCCCTGTACGCCACCCTGCTGCGCGCCCCCGCCTACTACGAGCACCACCGCGCGGAGCGCGACCCCTTCTACACCGATCGGGTCATCCACTCACCCGGCGTGCCCGTCTTCCGCACCGACCGCGGCGTCCTGCTCACCGAACCCTTCACCGTCGGCTTCCTCACCTCGCCCGCGCCGAACGCCGGAGTCGTCCGCCGCCAGAGTCCCGAGCGCGCCGGCCGCCTCCCCGCGGCGCTCGCCGCCCGGGCCGAACGGGTCCTGGAGACCGCCGCCGCCCACGGCTACCGCAGGCTGGTGCTGGGCGCCTGGGGCTGCGGCGTCTTCCAGAACGACCCCGTCGACGTCGCCGGTGCCTTCAAGGAGTTGATCACCCGCGACGGGCGGTTCGCCGGCCACTTCGACGAGATCGTCTTCGGCATCCTCGACCGGAGCCGGGACCGCGCCACCCTGGACGCGTTCCGCCGGACCTTCGGTCAGGACCAGCCGTAACGCTCGATCAGCCGCTCCACCACACGGTCGAAGCGCGGCCGGTCCAGCGCGCACGCCTCGCGCCGCATGCCCGAGTCGCGTACCCGCAGCACCCGGTCCAGATCCACCCAGGACTCGCGCCGCTCCGCGTCCCACGACCCCGCGCCGATCGGCACCCACTCGCGGTCGTGGTCGTGCCGCTTGCTCGACAGCTGCACGGCCAGCAGCGTCCCCGCCTCCTCCCGTGCCACCACCAGCACCGGGCGGTCCTTGCCGCGCCCGTCGTTCTCCTCGTACGGCACCCAGGTCCACACGATCTCCCCGGGATCGGGATCGCCGTCGTGGTCGGGCGCGTAGGAGGTGCGGACCGCCCCGATGGAGTAGGGGTCGGCCTCGGTCGTGGAGTACAGGGGAGTCGTCATCCCCCGCACGCTAGCGCCTGAACGGCCCAGCACGTCGCGCGTGTCGCGCGGAGGATCCGCAGGCTCGTGGCCATGCGCCTCGCCCTCCTCACCGCCGCCGTCCTGCTGCTGCCCCTCGCCCCGGCCACCGCGGCCGCGGACGGGTCCGCCGACGCCGACACGCCGCCCGCCCGCCGCACCGTCTCCGGCTGGCTCCCGTACTGGGACCAGGAGGCCGCCTACCTCCAGGCCCTGCGCCACGCCGACCAGCTCCACACCGTCAGCCCCTTCTGGTACGAGGCCAAGGCCGACGGCACCGTCACGGACCACCCCGGCGCGGGGGAGCGGCTCATCGTCGACGGACTGCACCGCGCCGGGATCAAGGTCGTGCCCACCGTCATGGAGTCCATGCCCGAGGGAGCCCTCGCCGCCCTCGTCACCGACCCCGCCCGGCGCGCCGCCCACGCGGACGCCCTCCTCGCCACCGCCGCCAAGGGCGCCTACGACGGACTCGACCTCGACTACGAGACCATCGCCACCACCGGCGACGCCACGTACCCGGCCGTACGCGACGGGTACGCGGCCCTCGTCACCGACGTGTGCGCCCGGCTGCGCGCCCGCGCCAAGAGCTGTGTCGTCACCCTCATGCCGAAGACCGCCGTCAGCGGCCGTGTCTGGGACTACGCCGCCCTCGGCAGGGCGGCCGACCGGATCCGGATCATGGGCTACAACCTGCACTGGGCGGGCGGCGCGCCCGGCCCCCTCGCGAGCACCGCCTGGTACGACGAGGTGCTGCGCACCGCCACGGCCCTCGTCCCCGCCGAGCGCCTCGAACTCGCCCTGCCCGCCTACGGCTGGGACTGGGCCACCCACGCCGACGGCACCCGCGCCGGGAAGACCGCGCACGTCACCTGGAAGGAGGCCGAGGCCCTGCGGCGCGCCAAGCACGCCCCGTACCGGTGGGATCCCACCTCCAGCACCCCGTACTTCACCTACCAGGACGGCGCGCACACCCGTCACGTCTGGTACCAGGACGCCCGCGGCGTCTTGGGCCACCTGCCCGTCCTGCGCCGCCACGGCGTCACCCACACCGCCCTGTGGGCCCTCGGATTCGAGGACCCCGCACTCTGGCCCGTGCTCGCTCAGGGGACCCCGGTCGCCTGACATGCGGCTTTCGTGCCCCCATGCGAGTCTGGGAGGAAGATTCACGACGGGAGGCACGATCGTGGGCAAGAAACAGACCCGGGTCAACAAGGGCGCTCGTACGGGCGGCCACGAGCATCGGACGGCGGCCGCGGAGAAGGAGAGCCCGCGCTCGGCGGCGTCCGACGCGCCACGCCCGATCCTCGACACCCCGTCCCACCGCAAGGAACGCAAGTTCGGGCACAACTGATAGGTGCGTGTACACGTCAGGGGCGGAGCGTGGATGATGGTCCCCCGTTCACGCTCGTCCCAGGGGGGAACATGCGCACCACCCGTCTCGTCGCGGCGCTCGCCGGAGCTCTGCTCGTCGCAGGCCTCACCGCCTGCACGGCGTCCCCCGCACCGGACGCGGGCCCCGAGACGCCCACCCCGGGAATCACCGACCCCCCACAGGCCGCCAAGGGCTCCATGCCCGACCTCATCGGCGGCAGCGTCGCCGGAGCGATGGCCCAGCTGTCGGGGTCGATGCTCGTCGAGGACGTCTCCGGCAAGGGACGGACCGTGCCCATGAACGCCGAGGGCTGGAAGATCTGCACCCAGGAGCCCGGGCCCGGCGCCGCCCTCGACGGGACGCGGATCCACCTCGGCGCCGTCAAGAAGGACGAGAACTGCTGACGACGCCGCACCCCACGCACACGGGGCCCGGCACCGCACAGGTGCTGCCGGGCCCCGTCGCCGTCGGACGCCCCCAGGGCGGGTCCGGACCCGCCCCAGGGCGGGTCCGGAGAGTCCCGCAGGACCTTCGGACAGACGGCGCTACGCTCCGGACGCGGCCCCGTCCCCGTCGCCGACCGTGATCTCCTCCGAACGCGGCGCGGGTACCGCGTCCGCCGGCCCCGCTGCCCCGCCGCCGCTCCCGGCCGCGTCCGGGCCCATGGTGGCGAGCAGCCTGCGGGCGACCCCGAGACCCGTCCCGCCCATGGTCAGGGCCTTGGCGAACATGTCCGCCATGCCGTCCGCACCGTTCAGCAGCACCATCTGATCCACGTTGCCGAACGCCGAAGCGCCCGCCTCCACGATCTCCGGCCACCGCTCGGCCAGTTGCTGCGCGACCACCGCCTCCTGGTTCTCGGCGAGCGCCGCCGCCCGCGCCTTGATCGCCTCGGCCTCCGCGAGACCCTTCGCCCGCGTCGCCTCGGCCACCGCCAGACCCTTCGCGTGCGCCGCCGCGGCCTCCGCCTCACCCGTCACCCGGGTGGCCGTCGCCGTCGCCGCGCTCGCCAGCTCGGTCTCCTTCGCGTCGGCCTCGGCCGCCGAGATCCGCGCGTCCCGCTCGGCCGCGGCCAGCGTCCGCTTCTCGTACGCCAGGGCGTCCGCCGGCTTGCGCACGTCCGTCTGCAGCTGTTGCTCCGTACGGTGCGACTCCAGTTCGGCGACCCGGGTCTCCTGGACCACGACCTCCTGACGCGCCGCCGCGTCGGCCAGCGGACCGGCCTGACGGGCCTTCGCCGACGCCTGGTCGCGCTCGGCCTGGTAGCCCGCCTGGAGGATCTCGCTGTCCCTGGTCGCCTCCGACATGCGCGCCGCGGCCTGCTGCTCCGCCTCGGTCGCCCGCCGGTTGGCCTCGGCCTGCGCGATCCGCGCGTCCCGCTGGACCGCGGCCGCGTGCGGCGCCGCCAGGTTCTTGATGTACCCGGTCGGATCCTCGATCTCGTGGATCTGCAGCGAGTCCACGATCAGACCCAGCTTCTCCATCTCCGTGCCACAGGCCGAACGCGCCTGTCCGGTCAGCTTCTCCCGGTCACGGATCATGTCCTCCACCGTCAACCCGCCGACGATGGCGCGGAGATGACCGGCGAAGACGATGTGCACCCGCTCGGACATCAGCTTCTGCTGGTCGAGGAAACGCCGGGCGGCGTTGGCGATCGACACGAAGTCGTCGCCCACCTTGAAGATCACCACACCCCGCACCTTCAGCGGGATGCCCTGGTGCGTGACGCACTCCACCGAGAGCTGGGTCTCGTTGAGGTCGAGCGAGAGCTTCCGCACCGCCTGGACTCCCGGCATCACCAGCGTGCCGCGTCCGGTGACGATCCGGAACCCCATGCCTTCGCCGAGCCCCTCCATCTTGTGGTTGGAACCGGAGATGATCAACGCCTCGTTGGGCTCAGCGACGCGCCACATCATTTTGAACAGAGCGATCAGAACGGCCAGCGCGCCGACGACGGCGCCCGCCAGGATCCCGAGGCTCATGGGCAGGTCCCCCTTCACCGGAGCCGTGCGGTTCCGGTGAAGGGAGTGTGCGCCCGGTGCGACCGCCGATCAATGGATCGGTCAACTGCCGTACGCGGCTGTGACATAGACGGTGCGCGGCGGTAGATGTTCCACGACCGTCACGACGGTTCCGGTCTCGATCCGCTCCGCGGGGGAGGCCGGATAGGCGAGGAAATGCTCGGCACCACCCCGGATGCGGACGATCACCTCACCGACGAGGCCGGGTCCGACAGTGCCGGTCACCCGGCCGAGCAGTCCCACCATCGAAGCGTCGTCCATGCACAGACGGTACGTCAGATCCATCCGTCCAGGGCGGACATGAACCCGTCGAAGTCGTCCCGCTGGATCGTGTGGCCCGCCCCGGCCACGGTGCGGACGTGGAAGCCGCGCTCCTGGAAGACCCGGGCCCGCTCCGGGGAGACCAGCATGCTCGGGTCGGCCAGCATCAGCAGCGAGGGCACCACCGGGTGCCCCGGCGCCAGGTCCTTGCCGGCGAACGGGCTCAGACCGTGCGCCGAGCGCTCGTCCCAGAGGCGTACGGAATCGAGCTCGATGTCCAGGTCCTCCTCGGCCCAGCGCGGGTTGAACTCCCTCACGTGCTCCCGGGTCAGCGACTTGGCCTGGGTGAACAGCTCGGCCCGGAAGCCGCTGCGGCCCGACGGCAGGTACCAGGCCGGGTCCACGTACACGGCCCGGCGCGGGGCGAGCCGCTCCACCGCGGTCGCCAGGGTGAGGCCGCCGAGCGAGTGGCCGATCGCCAACTCGGCCCCGGCGGGCAGGGTTTCGACCAGGTCGTCGGCGTAGTCCTGCGGCCCGTACCCCGAGGGCCCGCCGGCCCGCCCGCTGGCACCGTGGCCGCGCAGGTCGACGGCCACCACCCGGTAGCCGCGCTCGGCGAGCGCGGGTCCGACCCGCCGCCAGGTGCGGTGGTCGGCCATGATCCCGTGGACCAGGAGCGCGACGCGCTCGCCGGTTCCCCACGTGGTGGTGTGCAACTGCACGGCGGTGCCTCTCTGCGGGGTGCGCGGGCGGTGTCTAGCGCACGGTACGGATCGGGCGCACGGCGAGTGCGCCGAGCACCGACAGTACGGCGGCGACGATGAAGAGCGCGGTGTATCCGCCACTGAGCGAGACGATCAGCGAGGCGACGAAGGGCGCCACGATCTGCGGACCGGCGTTCGCGACGTTCAGCACACCCATGTCGCGGGCGGCGTCCTCGGCCTTGGGCAGCACCATCGTCACCAGGGCGGTGTCCACGGCCATGTAGCAGCCGAAGCCGAGGCCGTTGACGACGGAGAAGGCGAGCATCGCGGTCCAGCCGGCCGAGACGGCCGGGATGACCAGGGCGACGGCGGCCAGCGCCGCCGAGGCGCCGACGAACAGCTTGCGCCGGTCGTAGCGGTCGGACAGCCAGCCGCCGAGCACCGTGGAGACCACCATGGCGACCGAGTTGAGCGGCATCAGGACGGCCACGGCCTCCTCGGCGCTGAGCCCGGCCGGCAGGTCGGTGTGGTCCTTGAGGATGTAGAGCTGGAAACCGGCGACGGCGAAGTAGCCGAGGACGAGCAGGGCCCGTCCGATGAACGCCCAGCGGAAGTCGTGGTCCTTCAGCGCGCTGCCGAACGCCGCCACCTGCTCCTTGACCGGCAGCGGCGCCTTGGCCGGCATGCGCTCCTCGCGCGCGCAGGAGGTGAACAGGACGGCGGTCAGGGCGACGATCGCGCCGAACACGAGGTAGCCGGTGCGGTAGTTCTCCGAGAAGGCGGCACCGACCAGGGCGCCGATGGTGGATCCGATCGGCAGGCCGAGACCGACGGCGGCCGAGGCCTTGCCGCGCGAGGCGAGCGGCACGCGGTCGGGCACCACGGAGGTGAGGGCGGCCTGGTAGATGTTCATCACGGCCTGGCCGAGACACCAGGCGATCATCACCAGCAGGATCGTGTGCACGCTGCCGAGCAGCAGCATCACCGGCACGGCGAGCAGACCGCCCGCGAGGATCCACGGGTTGCGGCGCCCCGAGCGGTCGGAGAGCGCGCCCGCCACCGGGTTGAAGATCGTCGCGAAGATCGCGGAGACACCCGAGACCAGCCCGAAGTTGGCCACCTTCGACGCCGGGTCGATGTCCTCGATCTGGAGCGCGAGGAGCATGCCGGGGACGCCGATGTAGAGCGCGTACATCGCGGTGTTGCCGGTCAGCAGAAGGGGGAGCAGCCCGCGCGTGGGCCGGGGGGAGCCGGGGGAGGCGGCGCCTGCGGTGCCGGTGTCCGGAGAGGTTCCGGGGGAGGAAAGGGCCACGATGCCCTCCTGAGGTGAAGACGCCCGTGCGGGGCGGGAGCGGAAGGGGGAGAGGGGGGTGACACGCTGGTGGTTACACGTGTCAGTGACGCGTGTAACCCCTGTGTAGCACTCGAATCCGGCCATCCGCCAGACCTGAGTCCGGATCGTTCTGGAAAGATGCCGAAGCGATGAGCCAGTCACCCAAGCAGTCCGCCGGACGCACCGTCCCCACCAGCGCCGATGTCGCGCGGCTGGCGGGCGTCTCCCGGGCCACCGTCAGCTACGTCCTGAACAACACCGCGGCCGTACGGATCAGCGAGCCCACCCGCCGCAAGGTCCGCGAGGCGGCCGAGGAACTCGGCTACGTCCCGCACGCCGCCGCCCGCAGCCTGCGGGCCGGGCACAGCCGGATGGTCCTGCTGCCCACCGCCCACGTCCCGATCGGCCCGCTGTACAGCCGCTTCTTCAACGAGCTCCAGTGGGCGCTGCGCCGCCTCGACTACACCGTCGTCCAGTACGGCAGCGTGGGCCTCGACCCGGACGAGGCCGCCCGCGCCTGGGCCGAGCTGCGCCCGGTCGCCGTCGTCTCGCTCGGCGAGGTGGAGCTCACCCCGCAGGGCGTCGACCTGCTCAAGCGCTCCGGCGCCAAGGCCGTGATCACCGTCGGCCCGCAGCGGGTCGAGGGCACCCACGCGCTCGTCATGGACCAGTCCCAGGTCGGTCGGGCCGCCGCCGCCCACCTCGTCGAGCGCGGCTGCCGGACCATCGGCGTCGTGATGCCCGAGGAGCCGGGCCTGGAGATGTTCTCCGTGCCGCGCTTCGAGGGCGTACGGAGCGTGGCGGAGGCGGCGGGCGCGGAGGTCGTGCCGCTGCCGCTCCGCTACGAGGAGGAGCCGGCCGGAGCCCTCGCCGCCCGCTGGCGCGAGCTGCGTCTCGACGGCGTGTTCGCCTACAACGACGAGTACGCCATGCTGCTGATGCGCGCGCTCCAGGACGCCGGGATCGCGATCCCCGGGGAGACCGCCGTGGTCGGCTCGGACGACCTGGTCCTCGGCCGGCTGCTGCGCCCGCGCCTGAGCACGGTCCACATCGACATGGTCCTGGGGCGCGAGCTCGCCGAGCTCGTCGACCGGGTGGTCCGCGACCCGGAGTCGGCGCCGGAGCGGCAGGAGATGCTGGACGCCCGGGTGGTGCGGCGGGAGTCGAGCTGAGGGGCGGGGTGCGGGCTCCCGGCGGCTCCCGGCGGCGCCGGACGGCCGGGCGGCTTAGCGTCGGTTCATGAGCACTCACCCGAAGCGTTTCGAGATCCTGCTGGTGTCCTCCCACGTGGAGGACCGCGGCAGCGCCTCCGTGGAGGACAGTGCCGTCCGCTCGGCGGTCGTCGAGGCGACCGGGCGCACCGGGGAGACGGGCTACCCGATCTACGAGGGCCACGGCCTGGTCGCGGACATCGATCCCGAGACGCGCACGGTGGAGGCGCTGCTCGTCGACGGCAGGGAGCTCGACTACGGTCTGACGGCGCTGATCAGGGGGCCGGGTACGGCCTGAGGGGGCGTTGACAGGAGCCGTGGACGGGCGGAGACTCGGGCCCGCGGGGACGAAGAAAACTTCACCAGGCGAACGCCGGGTGGTCTCCCCGCGCCGTTGTCCGTACGCGAAGGTCACGTGGGAGAGAAACCGATGAGCATCCGCGACGTCTACATCGTCGACGCCGTCCGCACCCCGATCGGCAAGTTCGGCGGTGCCCTCTCCTCCGTCCGCCCGGACGACCTCGCCGCCCACGTCGTCAAGGCGCTCGTGGAGCGCACCCCGGACCTGGACCCGGCCCGCATCGACGACGTGTACTTCGGCGACGCCAACGGCGCGGGCGAGGACAACCGCGACGTGGCCCGGATGGCCGTCCTGCTCGCCGGACTGCCCACCTCGGTGCCCGGCGTGACCGTCAACCGGCTGTGCGGCTCCGGTCTGGAAGCCGTCATCCAGGCCGCCCGCGCCGTCGCCCTGGGCGATGCCTCCGTCGCCATCGCGGGCGGCGTCGAGTCCATGTCGCGCGCCCCCTGGGTGCTGCAGAAGCCCGAGCGCGCCTTCCCGGCCGGCCACCAGCAGCTGCACTCCACGACCCTCGGCTGGCGCATGACCAACCCGAGGATGCCCGCCGAGTGGACCGTCGCCCTCGGAGAGGGCGCAGAACTCGTCGCCGACAAGCACGCCCTCACCCGCGAGGCCCAGGACGCCTTCGCGCTCGCCAGCCACCAGAAGGCGGCCGAGGCCTGGGCCAAGGGCCTGTACGACGGCGAGGTCGTCCCGTACCCGGGCGCCGAGCTCGTACGGGACGAGTGCATCCGCGACAACACGTCGCCGGAGGCGCTGGCCCGGCTCAAGCCCTCGTTCCGCCCCGACGGCGGCACGGTCACCGCGGGCAACGCCTCCCCGCTCAACGACGGCGCCGCCGCCCTGCTCCTCGTCGACGAGGAGGGGCTGCGGGCGACCGGCCGCGAACCGCTCGCGCGCATCCGCGCCTCCGCCGTCACCGGCATCGAGCCGCAGCTCTTCGGGCTCGGCCCCGTGGAGGCCGTGCGCAAGGCGCTCGACAAGGCGGGCCGCGGCTTCGGGGACCTCACCACGTTCGAGCTGAACGAGGCCTTCGCCGCCCAGTCCCTCGGCTGCCTCGCCGAATGGCCGGAACTCGACCCCGCCGTGGTCAACCCGCGCGGCGGCGCCATCGCCATCGGTCACCCGCTGGGCGCCTCCGGCGCGCGCCTCGCCGGCGCCGTCGCCCACCAGCTCGCCGCGGCCGGCTCCGGCACCGGCCTCGCCGCGCTGTGCATCGGCGTCGGCCAGGGCCTCGCGCTCGTCCTGGAGCGCTGACCCCCGCGCCACGGCACGCGAAAGGGGGTGGGCCGGAGACCCTCCGGACCACCCCTCACCGCACGCGGGTCACTGCCCCTGCTGCGCCTGCGCCTCCGCGATGGACTTGCGCACCTCGTCCATGTCCAGACCGCGTGCCTGGCCGATGACGTCCTCCAGGGCGGCCTCCGGCAGCGCGCCGGGCTGGGCGAAGACGGCGACCTTGTCGCGGACGATCATCAGCGTCGGGATCGAGCGGATCTCGAAGGCCGCCGCGAGCTCCTGCTGGGCCTCGGTGTCCACCTTCGCGAACACGAGGTCCTCGTGCCGCTGGGAGGCCGCCTCGAAGACCGGCCCGAACTGACGGCACGGGCCGCACCAGGAAGCCCAGAAGTCGATGAGAACGAACTCGTTCTCGCTCACGATCTGGTCGAAGTTGTCCTTGGTGAGCTCGACAGTGCTCATGCTTCCTACCTCTCCGGGGCCGGCGTCCTTGGCGCGCCTTCCTCACGGTCCCCTCGGGACCCGCCCCGCACAACGGCGTATCGAGCCGCGCTATTCCACGCACCTGCCCGGCAGACTGTCTGTCATGACACGAACGGCGCGCAACGAGCACGAGCACGAGTACGACGTGGTGGTCCTGGGAGCGGGGCCGGTCGGCGAGAACGTGGTGGACCGGGTGCGTGCCGCCGGGCTCAGCGCCGCGGTCGTGGAGGCCGAACTGGTCGGCGGCGAGTGCTCGTACTGGGCCTGCATGCCCAGCAAGGCGCTGCTCAGGCCCGCCATCGCCCGTTCGGAGGCCCGCAGGGTGCCCGGACTGCGCGGTCACGCCTACGGCCCGCTCGACGCCCGCGACGTCCTCGCCCACCGGGACGCCGTCGTCGGCGACTGGAAGGACGACGGCCAGGTGGCGTGGGTGGAGTCCACCGGCGCCCGCCTCTTCCGGGGCCACGGCCGGCTCCTCGGACCCCGCCGGGTCGTGGTGGAGGGCCCCGAGGGCGACCGCCATGTGCTCGCCGCGCGGCACGCCGTCGCGGTGTGCACCGGCAGCCGCGCCGTCCTGCCCGACCTGCCCGGACTTCACGGGGCCGGGCCCTGGACGAGCCGCGAGGCGACCAGCTCGTCGCAGGTTCCCGGGCGGCTCGTGGTGGTCGGCGGTGGTGTGGTCGGCGTGGAGATGGCGACGGCCTGGCAGGCCCTCGGCTCGCGCGTGACGCTGCTCGTACGGGGCGGGGGAGTGCTGCCGAGGATGGAACCGTTCGTCGGCGAGCACGTCGTCACCGCCCTCGCCGAACGCGGCGCCGACGTCCGTACGGGTGTCACCGTCGCCGCGGTCGTGCGGGACGGGCGCACCGGCCCCGTCAGCGTCGTCCTGGAGGGCGGCGACCGGGTCGAGGGCGACGAGGTGCTGTTCGCGACCGGCCGCCGGCCGCGGACCGAGGACATCGGCCTGGAGACGGTCGGACTGGAGCCGGGGGCCTGGCTCCCGGTGGACGACAGCCTGCGCGTGGCGGGCCACGACTGGCTGTACGCCGTGGGGGACGTCAACCACCGGGCGCTGATGACCCACCAGGGCAAGTACCAGGCGAGGATCGCGGGGGCCGCCATCGCGGCCCGGGCGGCGGGTACCGGCGCCCTGGACACCGCCGCCTGGGGCCCGCACGCCGCGACCGCCGATCACACGGCCGTCCCCCAGGTGGTGTTCACCGACCCCGAGGCGGCCTCCGTGGGCCTCACCCTCGCCGCCGCCGAGGCGGCCGGACACCGGGCGCGCGCCGTGGACGTCGACATGGCGTCGGTCGCCGGGGCCGGTCTGTACGCCCCGGGCTACCGGGGGCACGCGCGCCTGGTCGTCGACCTGGACCGCGAGACCGTCCTCGGTGCCGCCTTCGTCGGCCAGGGCATCGGTGAACTCCTCCACGCGGCCACCGTCGCCGTCACCGGCGAGGTCCCGATCGGGCGCCTCTGGCACGCGGTACCCGCCTACCCGACCCTCAGCGAGATCTGGCTCAGGCTCCTGGAGGCGTACCGGGACGGGGCGGACACGCCGTGAGCGGCGGGGAGCGCGTCAACGCGTACGACGCCTCCTGCGCGGACTGCGGCGGGCCGGTCCCCGCGGGCGCCGGCCTGCTGCGGCACGGGGCCAGGGGCTGGGAGGTCTTCCACCCCGGACACGCCCCGGAGCCGGGGCCGCCGCCACGCGGCACCCATCCGGGGTGGCACCGGCGACGGCTGTGGGCCTTGGACATCGGATCCACCGGCCACCGGCCGGGTGTCGACCGGATCCGGTCGGCGGCCCTGCGGGGCAGCGACGGGACGGCGCACGACTGGATCCTGGACATCGGATCCGACATCCAGGATCCGACCGCCGCGCTCCCCGACACCCACGCCGACGCCCTCCCCGGCACCGTCGTCGACGCCCTTCCCGAGCCCCTCCCCCCACCGCTCGCCCTGGAGGAGCTCGCCACCCTCCTCACCGCCCACCTCACCGCCGGGGAACTGCTCGTCGTCTGGTTCGCCCCGCACGTCCTGAGCACCCTGCACGCCGAGCTCCTCCGCCACGGCCTGCCCCCGCTCGTCGAGCGGCTGCCCGCCGGGGTGGCGCCCGTGTGCGACCCCCTGGTCCTCGACCGGCACGCCGACCGCTACCGTCCCGGCAGCCGGTCGCTGCGGGCGGTCGCCGAGTGGTACGGCGTCCCGCACGCCACGCCGGGCGATCCGGCCTCGGACGCCGCGGCGAGCCTGCTCGTGGCCCAGGCCGTCGCGGCCTGCCATCCGCCGCTGGCCCGGCTCTCCCGGCCGGCCCTGCACACCGAGCAGGTCATCTGGTACGCGGAGCAGACGAGCCGTCATCCCGACGCGCTCGCCTGGCCGTTCACCCCGGTCGAGCCGCTGCCCTGGCAACCCGCGCCGGAAGACTGAGCTCAGGCGGGCGGGATCAGCAGCGCGGCCGCCGCGCGGGCGGCGTCCAGGGCGGGCCGGGAGTCCCGGCCCGACTCCTGGCCGAGGACCACGCGGGTGCTCAACCCGTCCAGCAGGGCGAGGAGTTCGGAGGCCCGGGCGGGCGCGTCCAGCGGGGCGTAGTGGGACCGTTCGACGCCCTTGACGAGCAGCGCCTCCAGATCCTCCTGCCAGCCCCGGTCCAGTTCGCGCTGGGCCTCGCCCAGCTCGGCGTTGGCCGGGGTGCGGGCCCACAGCTCGATCCAGAGCGTCCAGCGCGGGTCGCGCGGTCCGCGCGGCAGGTAGAGCCGCAGGAAGAGGTCGAGCCGGCGCGGCACCGGGATCCGGCGGGCGAGCAGGAGGCGCCGCTCCTCGGCCAGGGCGGCCTCGCTCCAGCGCAGCGCGGCGAGCAGGAGCAGGTCCTTGCTGCCGAAGTAGTACAGGATGTGGCCGCCGCTGGTGCCGAGGCGCTCGGCCAGCGCGGACATGGTGAGCGCGGCCAGCCCGTCCTCGGCGATGGCGGTCATGGCCTCCTCCAGCATCCGCTCCCGCGTGATGCTGCCGTCCCGCCGCCGTCCCGCCCGCGCTGCGCCTGCCACCGCTCCCGGCCCCGTTTCCGTTCGCTCGTCCTCGTGCCGTCCGGCACGTCCCTGCGGGGTCGACCCTAACTGCTTTCCGCCGGGGTCTTGACGTGGCCGGAACTCATCGCACATCTTGAATGCCATTCAAAGAGTTAGAACGCCATTCAAGAAGCGGTGTCCCTAACCGGACACGACAGGACACGACAGGAGCACGCTGTGCCCGGACACGAGACGCCGCCCGTGACAGCGGGCCGGGACGAGGTCTTCCAGGTCGAGGAACACGGCATCGACCCCATCCCCGACACCGAACGCCACGGCGGGGCCAAGGACCTCTTCTGGCTCTGGTTCGGCTCGAACCTCACCTTCACCTACGTCATCAACGGCGCCCTCGCCGTCGCCTTCGGTCTCTCCTTCTGGCAGGCCACCGCCGTCGTCGTGCTCGGCGGACTCTCCTTCTTCGCCATCAGCGCCGCCGGCCTCAGCGGGGTGCGCACCGGCACGGCCACGCTCGTCATCTCCCGCGCCGCCTTCGGCGTCCGCGGCAACTGGCCCGCCGGACTGCTCAACTGGGTCGTCAGCATCGGCTACACGATCGTCAACACCGTCGTCGGCACCCTCGCCCTCGAGGCCTTCCTCGCCGACCTCGGCTGGAGCGGCGGCCCGCTCCCGCGCGCCCTCGCGCTCGCCGTCACCCTCGCCCTGACCTTCGCCGTCGCCCTGTGGGGGCACGCCACCGTCCAGTGGGCCGAACGCTGGATGGCCTACGTCCTCGCCGTCGGCTTCGGCGTCCTCATCGCCCTCGTCCTGCCCGGCACCGACACCACCGCCCCCGCCGCCGGGCCCGGCGCGTCCGGCTGGAGCCTGGCCCTCGTCGTCATGTTCGCGGGCCCCTTCTCGTACGTCCCGATGCCCGCCGACTACACCCGCTACCTGCCGCGCACCACCTCCCTCAAGGCGCTCACCTGGAGCGGCGGCCTCGGCGGTCTGCTCTCCTCCGTGGCGCTCGGCGTCGCGGGCGTCGCCGCCGCGACCCAGGCCGACATGACCGACGCGGTCGCCGGTACGGAGGGTCTGCTGCCCGGGTGGTTCCAGCCGGTCTTCCTCGCGCTGGTCCTCGGCGGCTCCGTCACCAACTCGATCATCACGCTCTACTCCTCCAGCCTGAACCTCCAGGTCCTCGGCATCCCCTGGACCCGTGCCCGCGCGATCCTCGTCAGCGCGGGCGTGACCGCCGCGGGCTCGCTCGGCGCGCTGTTCCTCGTCGACTTCACCACCTCGCTGCTCTCCTTCCTCTCCCTCCTGATCATCGTGTTCGCCCCCTGGGGCGGCGTCTTCCTCGCCGACATGGTGCTGCGGCGCTGCACGTACGACGCCCAGGCCCTGCACCACGCGGGAGACGGCCCCTACCGGTACCGGTCCGGCTGGCACCCGGCCGGTCTGGTCGCGCTCCTCGCCGGAATGCTGTTCGCGGCGCTGACCTGCGACTCCGAGCTGTGGACCGGCCCTCTCGTCGCCCCGCTGGGCGGCGCCGACCTCACCCTGCTCGGCTCGGTCGTCTCGGCCCTCGTCTACGTCCTCCTGGCCCGCCGCACCGTGCGGCCCGTCGCGGCCTGACCCGGCCGCCCCCGAGCCGAGCCCCGCCCGACCCCCCTCCCCTCAAGGGAACCCGACCCCCCTCCCCTCAAGGGAACCCGACCCCCCTCCCCTCAAGAGAAGAAGACCCCGAATGAACCGCCCCGCCCCCGCCGACCTCCTCCTCACCCGCGCCCGCGTCCACACCGTCGACCCCGCGCGGCCCGAGGCCCAGGCCCTCGCCGTCCGGGACGGCCGGATCGTGTGGGTCGGCAGCGACGCCGAGGCCGGCGCCTGGGCCGGCCCGCACACCCGCGTCCTCGACGCGGGCGGCCGGCTCGTCCTGCCCGGCTTCGTCGACGCCCACAACCACGTGCGCCTCGGCTCCGACGACGCCTGCGTCCAGCTGGCCGGCGCCCGTGACCTCGACGCCGTGCACGCCCGTATCCGCGCCTGGCACGCGGCGCACCCCGACGCGTCCTGGATCGAGGCCGAGGCCTTCGACTACTCCGTGATCCCCGACGGACGGATGCCCACCGCCGTCGACCTGGACCCCGCGACCGGCGACACCCCCGCGCTCGTCCTCAGCTACGACGTCCACACCGCCTGGCTCAACACCGCCGCCCTGCGCCGCCTCGGCGTCCGCGCGGGCCACACCGAGCTGCCGTTCGGCACCGCCGTGACCGATCCGGCCACCGGCGAACCCACCGGATTCGTCAAGGACTTCGCCGTCAAGGGCCTCTCCCGCGACGGACACCGCGCCCTGCGCGAGCTCGGGGTCCCGTGGGCCTCGCCGGACCGGCAGTACGGGCGCCTCGCCAAGAGCCTGGACGACGCCGCCCGTTACGGCATCACCACGGTCGTCGAACCCCAGAACTCCCTCGACGACCTCGCCCTCTTCCAGCGCGCCCGCACCGAGGGCCGGCTCCGTTCCCGGATCGTCGCCGCGCTCTTCCACCCGCGCGGCACCACCGAGGCGGACCTCGACGCGTTCGAGGCGGCGGCCGAGGAGTTCGCCGACGACCGGCTGCGCGTCGGGCCGCTGAAGCTGTACATCGACGACGTCGTCGAGCCCCGTACCGCCGCCCTCCTCGAACCGTACGCGGGCTGCGGCCACCACCGGGGCGACACCTTCTACCCGCCCGAGGAGTTCGCCGAGCTCCTCACGCGCCTCGACGCGCGCGGCTTCCAGTGCTTCGTGCACGCCACCGGCGACCGGGGCATCCGTACCGTGCTCGACGCCGTCGAGCGGGCCCGCGCCGTCAACGGGCCCCGCGACGCCCGCCACCAGATCGTGCACGTCGAATGCCTCGACCCCGCCGACACCCCGCGCTTCGCCGCCCTCGGCGTCACCGCCTGCATGCAGCCCCGGCACGCCGCCCCCGACATCGCGGGCCCCGGTCAGGACTGGGCCGAGAACATCGGCCCCGAGCGCTGGCACAAGGCCTGGCCGCTGCGCAGCCTGCACCGCGCGGGCGCGCTGCTCGCCCTGTCCAGCGACTGGAACGTCGCCGAGATGGACCCCATGATCGGCATCCACGCCGCCGTCACCCGCCGCCCGCCCGGCGGCGGCGAGGCCTGGACCGCCGGGGAGGCGATCGACGTCGCCACCGCCGTCGAGGGCTACACGATGGGCTCGGCGCGCGCCAACTTCCTGGAGCACGAGCGCGGTTCGCTGACCGTCGGCAAGCTGGCCGACTTCGTCGTCCTGTCCCGGGACATCCTCCGCGTCGACCCCGACGCCATCCCCGGAACGGTCGCGGAGACGGTCGTCGTGGGCGGGGAGGTCGTGCACAGCCTCGGCTAGGTCGTGTTTTAGAACTCGCTGACCTGCTTGGTTGGCCGTCCGGGGAAGTCGCGGGCGGCCATCCAGATGGTGAGGTCGCGGGCGATGTTGCTGATGCTGGTCGCCGTGGTGACCTCGTGCTCGTCGCGGGAGGTGTCACGGCGGACGATCTCGTAACCGCCTTCATCGAGGACGGCCACGGAGGCGAACCAGACGGGGTCGTCCTCGTCGGGCTGGACGACGACGAAGGTGTTGTCGGAGTTGTTGAGGTCGCTGATCATCATGAACAGCGCGTCCTCGGAGGGGTCGTCGATGCGGTCGCCGTTCTCGCTGTCGGCGCCGTAGTACTGAGCCCCCATCGCTGTCTCTCCCTCACCCTGTCGATCCTGGTCGCGGTCAGCATTGCATGAGGAACCGACAGCTCAGACCGGTCATAACCATTCGCCGATCGCGGCGATCAGGACGGTGGCTTCGAAGCGGACGGCGAGTTTGTCGAACCTGGTGGCGACCGCACGGTTGCGCTTGAGCCGGTTGATCCCGCACTCGACCGCGTGCCGGGCCTTGTAGTCCTCGCGGTCGAACGCCGGAGGCCGCCCGCCGGCCTTCCCCCGCCGCTTGCGGTTGGCCACCTGGTCGGCAGGCTCGGGGATCGTGCACCGGATTCCCCGCTTTCGCAGGTAGGCCCGGTTGGCCTGGGACGAATACGCCTTGTCGCCCCGCACTCGCAGGGGACGGACACGGGGACGGCCCGGTCCGGTGCGGGGGACCCGGATGCCTTCCAGGACGGCGGCGAACTGAGGACTGTCACCACTCTGACCTGCGGTGACCAGTAGAGACAGCGGCCGCTGGCCTTGCTCGCAGGCCAGGTGGATCTTGGTGGTGAAGCCTCCCCGGGACCGGCCCAGGCCGTGGTCGTCGGGTTCGCTGCGGGTGCCGCCCGGCGGTTCCTTCTGGGCCTGTCCGTCGCGGCGGGCGCCTGCAGCGTGCTGATGGGCCCGGCAGATCGTGGAGTCGACGTTGACCTCCCACGTGATCAGCCCGCCCGCGTCCGCCCGGGCCTGCAGTCCGGTCAGCAATTCGGGCCAGGTGCCATCACGTTGCCAGCGGCGGAAGAGTCCGTAGACCGTTTGCCACGGCCCGTACTCCGACGGCAGATCCCGCCACGGAGCACCGGTACGAACCCGCCACCGGATCCCATCGATCAGCCTCCTCCGCCCCACCGCCGGCCTGCCCCGCATCGCGACCGGCAGCATCGGCTCGAGCACGGCCCACTGCTCGTCAGAAAGATCCCCTCGCCCCACACCGCGATCATCACGGCGCAGGGCGAACGGCGAAGCCCACTTCTAAAACACGGCCTAGCGCCTGTCGTCAAACTCCCGTCGTCGCCCGAAGGGCGGCCCCGCGCGGGAGTTTGACGACAGGCCCTAGGTCGGGTCCGACGCCTCCCGCCGGACCAGACCCTGGCGGGCAGGCCGGAGGAGGGTGTTGAGCCGGGCCGCCTGCCGGGTCAGGTGCTCGCGCTCGGCGAGGTCGGTGGCCCGGTGGGCCGCCTCCGCGTACAGGCGGGCCGCCGTCGTGAGGTCGCCGTCGCGCTCGTGGAGGTACGCGGCCACCGCGGAGTGGCGGGGGAGCGAGTCGTCCAGTTCCGCGAGGGCCGCGAGCCCGGCGCGCGGGCCGTCGGCCTCGCCCACCGCGACCGCGCGGTTGAGCCGGACGACCGGGCTGTCGGTGAGGCGTACGAGCTCGTCGTACCACTCGACGATCTGCACCCAGTCGGTCTCCCCGGCGGTGGGCGCGTCCGCGTGGAGCGCCGCGACGGCGGCCTGCGCCTGGAACTCGCCCAGCCGGTCGCGGGCGAGGGCCGCCTGCAGGATGTCGACGCCCTCGGCGATCAGCGCGGTGTCCCACCGGCCGCGGTCCTGCTCGGCGAGCGGCACCAGGCCGCCGTCGGGCGTCGTCCGGGCGGCCCGCCGGGCGTGGTGCAGCAGCATGAGGGCCAGCAGCCCTGCCACCTCAGGGTGGTCGATGCGGGCGGCGAGCTGCCGGGTGAGCCGGATGGCCTCGGCGGAGAGGTCGACGTCGCCGGAGTAGCCCTCGTTGAAGACCAGGTACAGGACGCGCAGCACGGTGGCGACGTCGCCCGGCCGGTCGAGGCGCACGCCGGAGACGGTGCGTTTGGCCCGGCTGATGCGCTGCGCCATCGTCGCCTCCGGCACCAGATAGGCCGCCGCGATCTGGCGGGTGGTGAGCCCGCCGACGGCGCGCAGCGTCAGCGCGACCGCCGACGCCGGGGTCAGCGACGGGTGCGCGCACAGGAAGTAGAGCCGCAGCGTGTCGTCCACCGCGGGCGCCGGACCCGGCGCCGGTTCCTCGGCGGCACGGTCCTCGCGCCGGCGCCGGGCGGCGTCGGCGCGGCTCGCGTCGAGGAACTTGCGCCAGGCCACGGTGACCAGCCAGCCCTTCGGGTCGCGCGGCCGGTCGCCCGCCACCCCGCCCCGGAGCGCCTCGACCAGGGCCTCCTGTACGGCGTCCTCGGCCGCCGCGAAGTCGGCTCCGCGGCGGACGAGGACACCGATCACGCTCGGGGTGAGGCTCCTGAGCAGGACCTCGTCCATGGGGGAGGTCACTCCGTGACGGTGGGAGGCGCGGTCAGGAAGGGGCGCACCTCCAGCCACTCGTGGATCGGCTCGCCGCCCGCCCCGGGGGCGGCGGACAGCTCCCCGGCCAGCTCGACGGCGCGCTCGTAATCGGCCACGTCGATGATCATCCAGCCGGCGATGAGGTCCTTCGTCTCCGCGAACGGGCCGTCGGTGACCGGCGGGCGCCCCTCCCCGTCGTAGCGGACCCAGGCGCCCTCGGGGGCGAGCGCCTGACCGTCGACGAACTCGCCGGTCTTCTCCAGCCGCGCCGCGAAGTCGTTCATGTACCGCACGTGGTCCGTGATCTCGTCCGGGGTCCACCGGGCCATCGGGACGTCGTTGACCGCGGCCGGGGCGCCTCGGTAGTGCTTCAGCAGCAGGTACTTGGCCATGATGTCTCTCCTCGGTCTCCTGCGACCCATAGTGGCCGCGTTCACCCCTGGGACGGAGCCGGACGCGCGATCTCGACATCGCCGCCGGATTTTCCTTCCACGGATGTCACGGCCGGGGTCCGCGCGCCGAAACGGTGGTGTCCGCCGCCGAGAACGGGGACGCCAAGGGTGTGCGAAACGGAATGGCGTGCTCGGATTTCAAGATCGTAAAGTTGCCGCCATGACCGAGAAGACGCCCTCCGAGTCCGCCGCCGTCGCTCCCTTCCCGCCCGTCCTGACCCGGCACGCCGAGGCCGAGACCTGCGCCGACCCGAGCAGCGTCATGACGCTGCTCGCCGACTCGCACCAGACGGCCGACGGCTTCACCAGCTACCGCTCCACCTTCGCCAAGGGGGCCGTGGGCGCGCCCGCGCACTTCCACACCAAGGCCACCGAGCTGTTCTTCGTCATCAGCGGCTCCCTCCAGGTCCTGGTCGACGAGGAGATCACCGTCCTGGGCGCCGGCGACTTCCTCGCCGTCCCGCCGCACACCCCGCACGCCTTCGCCGCCGCGCCGGGCTGCGAGGCCGACGTCCTGTTCGTCTTCACCCCGGGCATGGGCCGCTTCGACTACCTGCGCCTCCTCGGCCGGGTCATGCGCGGCGAGGCCGACTTCCAGGAGATCGCGGACTCGGCCGAGCGGTACGACAACCACTACGTCGACAGCCCGGTCTGGCGCGCCGCCCTGGAGGCCTCGGCCTGACGGCCCGGCCTGCCGGGGACGGCCTGACGGGCGCGGCTTCGATGGGCATCCCGCCCACCAGGGCTGACCCCCCGTCACCACCCGTGCACCCCGCGCCCGGTCGGGCGGACCGCCACCAGGACGCGGCCGGACCACCCGACCAGGTGAAGTGGGCCGAGTCCCCCACGTCGCGGAGTCCGCGTGCGGCAGGCTCACTCCACCATGGCTGCATCATGGCCACGGCGGGCCGCGCACACACCGGCTCGCCGCCGCTGCGCGCATGTGAAGGTGGACGCGATGACCGGCAGACGCAGGGTGCTCGCCAGGATGCTGACGATGTGTCTGATCCTGGGCGCGGGAGGGTGGTCGGGGCCCGGCGCGGCCGGCGCGGACCGCACACCGCCCGCACCGGTCCCCGTCGGACGGGGTGTCGCCGCCGACCAGACCACCGTCTCGCACGACGACTTCCGCACCGGCTGGGACCAGGACGAACCCGGCCTCGCCCCCGACCAGGTGTCCAGCTCCGACTTCGGCCAGCAGTTCTCGACCGCCGTCGACGGCCAGGTCTACGCGCAGCCCCTCGTCGTCGGCGACACCCTCGTCGTCGCCACCGAGAACAACAAGGTCTACGGACTCGACGCCGCCTCCGGGGCCGTTACGTGGACCCGCGACCTGGGCCCCGCGTGGCCCGCCGCCGCCATCAGCTGCGGCGACCTGGTGCCGAACATCGGCGTCACCTCGACCCCCGTGTACGACCCCACGAGCAACGCCCTCTACCTCACCTCCAAGGTGAACGACGGGGCCGACGACCAGCACCCCAACTGGTACGTGCACGCCGTCGACCCCGCGACCGGCGCCGAGCGCAGCGGCTGGCCCGTCAAGGTCGCCGGCTCGCCCTCCAACGACCCGGGGCGCGCCTTCAACCCGTACACCGCCGCACAGCGTCCCGGGCTGCTCCTCATGGGCGGCTCCGTCTACGCGGCCTTCGCCTCGCACTGCGACCACGGTCCGTACGTCGGTTACGTCCTCGGCGTCAACACCTCGACCCGCAAGACGACCCTGTGGGCCAGCGAGGACTCCTCCGCCAACGGCATGGCGGGCATCTGGATGAGCGGCGGCGGCCTCGTCTCCGACGGGCCCGGCCGGATCATCCTCAGCACCGGCAACGGCGTCACCCCCGCCCCCGGCCCCGGCGGCATGCCGCCCGGGCAGCTGTCGGAATCCGTCGTCCGGCTCGGCGTCAACAGCGACGGCACCCTGTCCGCGCAGGACTTCTTCAGCCCGTCCAACGCCAACCAGCTCGACCTCAACGACACCGACCTGGGCTCCGGCGGCCCCGTCGCCCTCCCCGGCACCCCCTTCGGCACCAGCAGCCACCCCAAACTGCTCGCGCAGATCGGCAAGGACGGCCGGCTCTTCCTCCTCGACCGCGACGACCTGGGCGGGCGCTCCCAAGGCCCCGGCGGCACCGACAAGGTCCTCGGCACCTTCGGACCGTACGAGGGCGTGTGGGGTCACCCGGGGGTGTACGGCGGACAGGGCGGCTACGTCTACACGATCGGCTCCCGCGGCCCGCTGCGCGCCTTCGCGTACGGCCTCACCGGCTCCGGCCAACCCGCGCTCACCAACACCGGGAGCAGCACGGAGAGCTTCGGCTACACCTCCGGCTCGCCCGTGATCACCTCCACCGGCACCAACCCCGGCTCCGCGCTCGTCTGGGCCATCCACGCGGACGGCTCCAACGGCGCCAACGGCCGGCTGCGCGCGTACGACGCCGTCCCCGTGAACGGCGCGCTGAAGCTGCGCTGGTCCGCGCCGATCGGGACCGCCGCCAAGTTCACGGTGCCCGCCACCGACGGCGGCCGGATCTACGTCGGCACCCGCGACGGGCACGTCCTCGCCTTCGGCCGCCCCGCCAACACCGCCCTCACCGCCGCCCCCGTCGACTTCGGCAAGGTCGCCGTCGGCTCGACCGGCGGCGCGACGGCGACGGTCACCGCCACCCGCGACGTGACCGTCAGCGCCGTCACCACCCCGTCCGGAGGCGCCTTCACCGCGAGCCCCACCGGGCTGCCCCGCACCCTGCACAACGGCGACACCTTCTCCGTGCCGGTGTCCTTCACGCCGACCGCGCCAGGACCGGACAGCTCGGTCCTCACCTTCGCCACCGACCTCGGCGACAGCGCCCTCGGCCTCACCGGATACGGCACCCGGCCCGGCCTCGTCGCCGCGCCGACGACGCTCGACTTCGGCACCGTGCCCACCACCACCGAGAAGTCCCTCGGCGTCACCTTCACCAACACCGGCACCCAGCCCGAGACGGTCTCCGCGACCGCCTCGCCCGGCGCCCCGTTCAGCGCCGCGGGCCTGCCGGCCGACGGCACCGTCGTCCAGCCCCAGCAGTCCGTCTCCGTCCAGGTCGCGTACGCCCCCACCAGCAGCGGCAACGACACCGGCACCCTCTCCGTGACCGGCCAGAACGGCACCGCGACCGTGGACCTCACGGGCAGCGCCGTCACCGGCGAGGCCCGCCTGACCATCACCCCCACCTCGACGGCGTTCGGGTCGGTGAAGGTCGGTCAGTCCGTGACCAAGACCTTCGACATCAGCAACACCGGCAACATCCCGCTCACCATCACCAAGGCCAAGCCGCCCGCCGCCCCCTTCCACGTCACCAACCCCCTCAGCGAGGGCCAGGTCCTCGGTCCCGAGGACGTCGTCCACCAGGCCGTCACCTTCTCGCCGACCTCCCTCGGCACCGTCCAGGCCGCCTACGCCCTCACCTCCGACGACGGACACGGCGCCCTGGACGAGAGCCTCTCCGGCACCGGAGCCGCCGGCAGCGGCGTCACCGTCCCCGGGCCCGACGCCGGCGGCTGGAAGCTCAACGGCAACGCCCTGATCTCCGGCGGCGACCTCCAGCTCACCCAGGCCACCCCCGGCCAGCGCGGCACCGCCGTGTGGCCCGTGCCCGTGCTCACCGACGGCCTCAAGGCCACCTTCACCACCGTCATCGGCGGCGGCGACGGCGCCGACGGACTCTCCTTCGCCCTCCTCGACCCGGCCAGGACCACCCCGGGCGCCCTGGGCGCCGGGGGCGGCGGACTCGGCTACTCCGGCCTGCCGGGCACGGCCGTCACCTTCGACACCTACGACAACGGCACGAACGACCCCTCGGCCAACTTCGTCGGCATCGCCACCTCGGGCAGCGGCGACGCCCTCACCTACGCCTCGACCACGACGAGCGTGCCCAACCTCCGCTCGGGCGGCCACACCGTGGACGTGGCGGTCACCGGACGCACCCTCACCGTCTCCGTCGACGGCACCCAGCGGCTCAGCACCAGCGTGGCCTCGCTGCCGCCCACCGCCTTCCTCGCCTTCACCGGATCCACCGGCGGCAGGACCGACATCCACGCCGTCCGCCGGGCCACGATCACCGCCCCGGCGTACGCGGTGCCGCCGCCCGGCCCCAACGGATGGACGTACAACAGCAGCGCCAAGCTGTCCGGCACCACCCTCGAACTCACCCCCGTCCAGACCTACCAGCGCGGCTCCGCCCTCCAGGCAACCGCCGTGCCCTCGGCCCAGCTGAAGGCCCGGTTCACCGCCACCATCGGCGGCGGCACCGGCGCCGACGGACTCGCGCTGCTCCTGCTCGACGCGAGCCGCGCCACCCCCAAGGCGCTGGCCGTCAACAGCGGCGGCAGCCTCGGCTTCGCCGGACTGCCGGGCGTCGCCGTCACGCTCGACACCTTCGACAACGGCGCCAACGACCCCTCGGCGAACTTCGTCGCGGTCGCCACCGGAGGCAGCGGCACCACCCTCACCTACGCGGCCACCGCGACGAACGTCCCCAACCTGCGCACCGGCAGCCACACCGTCGACGCCGTCGTCACCTCCACCGGCCGCCTCCAGGTGAGTGTCGACGGCGCCCGGGTCATCGACGTGGCCGTGACCCTCCCGAAGAACGTCCTCGTCGGCTTCAGCGGCACCACCGGCGGCCGCACCGACCGGCACGCCGTCACCGGCGTGCGGATCGGCTACTGAGCGGGGGGACGGGCGCCCGTCCCCCCGCACGGGCGGCGGTGGTCCTCAGTGGCCGTCGCCGCCCGACGTCACCGCCATCCGACGGGTGAACGACTTCCCGCCGTCCACCGACTCGTACACCCCGTCCCGGGTCGCCGCGAGGACCCGGCGCCCGTCCACGGCGGTCAGCGCCTGCGGCGCGCCGCCCGGCACGGTGGACACCCGGCTCCAGGTGGCGCCCGCGTCCGCGCTGCGCAGCAGCACCCCCTCGGGGTCGACGCCGAACAGTGCGTCCGGGGCGCCCCACGACACGTAGGCGACGAGCTGCCCGGAGAGCGGCCTGCCGAAGGTGCGCCCGCCGTCGGTGCTGCGGACCACGCCCCGCTCGGTGGTGGCGAGCACGGTGCCGGGGGTGGCGGGAGCGACGGCGATGTCCAGGACCTCCAACTCGGCGCGATCCTCCCAGGCGAGCCCGTCGCGGCTGACCCGCAGCCGCCCGTTGCTGCTGTCGTAGCCGTAGACGGTCGCGTCGGCGGAGGTGTCGAGGGAGTGGAAGTCGACCTCGCCGGCGAGCGACCTGGTGGTCCAGGAGGTGCCCTTGTCGGTGGAGGAGATCAGGCCGAGGTTCGACGGGCCGTCCGTGCCGGGGGCCGGGTGGCCGCTGGCGAGGAAAGAGCCCTCCGGGGTCACCGTGAACCCCATGAAATCGTCCTTCCGGTCACCTACCAGCGCGGGCCGCCCGTCGGCTCCGGGCGTGTAGACGCCCTCGTGGGTGGCGACGTACAGCTTGCCGCCGGCGGTACCGACGCCATGGATGTGGCTGAGCGCCGTGGAGGCGTCGGAGCCCGCCTCCGAGCCGGGCGCCTCGTCGGAGCCGCAGGCGGTCAGGGCGAGGGCGAGCGCCGTGGTGAGCGCGGCGGCGAGTGCGGCGCGGTGCTTCTTCATGTGTCTGTGGTCCCAGGGGTACGGGGGAGGGGCGGCCCCGCACCGGGGTGCGGGGCCGCCTGGGGAAGGGCAGAGGAGGGTGGGTTGGATCCAGGACTTCGGATCCAGGATCCTGGTCCTGTCTTTCGGATCCTGGATCCAACCCGGCTGAGCCGTTCGTCAGAGCCGTTCGTCAGAGCCGTTCGAGGATCTTCTTCAGCTGCGCGATCTCGGCGGCCTGGGTCCGGACCACGTCGTCGGCCACCTTCTTGGCCGCCGCGTCGCTGCCGTTCTTCTGCTCGGTCTTCGCCATCTCCACCGCACCCTCGTGGTGGGCGATCATCAGCTCGGCGAACTTGCGGTCGAAGGCCTTGCCCTTCGTGGCGGCGAGAGCCGTCATGTCCGCGTCGGACATCATCCCGGCCATGCCGTGGCCGCCACCGCTCATGCTCTCGGGCTTCCCCCAGGTCGAGAGCCAGCCCTTCATCTTGCGGATCTCGGGGTCCTGGGCCTTCTCGATCTCGCCGACCAGCTTCTTGATCTCGGCGTCCTCGGCACGCCCGTCGGCCAGCTCGGCCATCTTCAGGGCCTGCTCGTGGTGCGGGATCATCATCTGCGCGAACATCACGTCCGCGTCGTTGAAGGACCCGGCCGACGAGGACGCCGATGCGGAAGCGGACGTCTTCCCGCCGTGCTCCATGCCGCCCATGGCGTCGCCGGAGCCGGAGCCGGAGCCGGAGTCGGAGCCCGAGCAGGCGGCGAGCAGCAGTCCTGCCGCCGCGACGGCGCCGGTCATCGCCAGCTTGCGGGTCGTACGGGTCGTACGGGTCGTACGGGTCGTTCGGGTCGTGAAGGCACGCATGTGTGTCACACCTCGTGTGTGCTGTCGTTCGTTTCGTGGACGGGCCGTGCACGTCTGCGGGCGGCGCGAGGCGCCCGCGGTGGCGATACGGCCTAGATCCGCAGGATCGACAGCTGGGCGAGGTCGGGCGGGCGCGGCGGGGCGTTCGGGCCCAGGAAGGGCAGCAGCCGCGACAGCAGCGGGGCGATCCCGTCCGCGCGGCGGCCGAGGGCGGCCCTGAGGAGGGCGGCGAGCAGCCAGACGCCGAGGACGGCCACGCAGAGCGTGGTCATGTCCATCCCCATGCCGGAACCGTGGGTCGAGCCGTGGGTGGCGGCACGCGTGGACCCGTACGTGGCGTCATGCGTGGATCCGTACGCGGATCCGTACGTGGCCTCGCCCGCCGGCATCCCCGGGGAGGCGGTCTCGTGGTGCCGCGTCGCCCGCGTCGGCTCGGCCGGGGCGGCGACGTGCGGGACGGTCCCCGCCGTCGTGGTCATCGTGTCGTTCCCCGAGGACCCCTCCGGGTGCCCGACCGAGTGCATCACGAAGACGCCGAGCGCGAGCACGACGACGAGCAGCAGGTGCGCCAGGGCACCTCCCGCTCGTGTGGCGCTGCGTCCCGCCCGTCCCACGTGCACGTCTTCGACCTCCTGCCCCGACGATACCGAACGCGGGGGCGGATACCCCTCACGGGTACCCGGCGTGTCTTCGCGTGGCGACCCCGTGGCGACCCCGTGGCGCGTCTCTGCCAAGCCGGTGACACCGCCCGGCCCGTCGCCCGACCCTGAGCACGCAGCGCCCTGACACCCGCCCGTCCGCCGTGATCACGCCGGGAGGCACGTCATGTCGATCGTCGTCACCTTCGCCGGAAGGACCCCGCTGCCCACCGCGGGCTCCTGGTACCAGATCTGGTCGTACCGGGTGCAGCCGTCGGGCCCCGCCGACCTCCGCCCCGGGCAGCGGATCGCCCTCGCCCTCCCGGCCGACGTCGACCTGCGCGATCCGGCGCTCTTCCCCGGAGTGGCGGCCCTCGACGGCGCCTTCATCGAGGCGGACCCCGGCTCGGGCCACCAGTACGCGGGCCGGTCGGTGGCGGGGACCGGTGCGCTGACGCTCTCCTTCGTCGCGCCGCCGACCGAGTCGGACCGGGACCTGCTCCTGGTCACCCGCGGCCCCGGTCAGCCCTGGACGGTGACCCCGTTCGGCACCACCGCCGGCGGCCCCACGGGCCCGGTGCGGGTGCTGACCGCGCCGGTGCCGGGGCCGGTGCGCGTCGGGCGGCCGCCTTCCTCGGTGCGCCCGCGGGCCACCTCTGGCTCAGCCCCGGGGGCATGGTGGAGCTCGTCGAGACCACCACGCGCCGGACCCTGGTCGAGCGGACCGCGAGCCAGTCCGAGGAGACCACCCGCAAGTCCGAGGAGACCCTGACCGACCGGAACGACGTGGCCGACGCCGTCAAGGAGTCCCACGCCACCGACACGTAGCTGGCGCTGGCGTCGGCGTGGGAGACGCCGGCGAAGGAGCCGCCCGCGGAGACGGTCGCGCCGAGGGACACCAACCCGGACTTCGTCCAGTTCGTCTCCGCGAAGAACGGGCACGGCACCGACGCCAAGTTCCTGGTGAAGTACGTCATCCAGCGCCCCGACACCGGCCGCTTCCAGGTCCGCGCAGACAACGTGCACTTCGGCGGCACCGCGGTCATCACCTTCACCCTCCAGCTGCGCTGGGAGCCGCCCCCGGTGAACCCGGCCCAGGTGGCGTACGAGGCGGCGACGGCGCAGTACGGGAAGGACGTCGCCGCCCTCCAGCGCAAGGCGTACGCCGCCGCCGTGCGGGACAGGAGCACCCTGCTCAGCAAGGTCCGGCCGCGCCCCGCAGAGGACCTGCCCAAGGAGGAGCGGCACTCAGCTCATCCGGCAGATCTTCGACGTCGACGAGATGCTGTACTTCGCCTCGCCCGAGTTCTGGCGCCCCGGCGACCTCGCCGCACCCGCCGGACCGGACTCCCTCGGCCGCTACCCCGTGCCGCCCGCCCGCTGGGAGGGCGTCGCGGGCGACCCGCTCCCGACCGCCTACTCCCGCACCAGCTCCCACACGGCGCTATCCCTCGGCGGTGCAGCCGGGCACGGTGATCGCCACGGCGAACTCGACCCGTCCAGGACCTTCTCGAGCACCGGGAATGGACGGAGGCCAACGACGCCCCGTTGCTCAAGGGCGCCGCCGACCTCCGGTTCAAGGCATGAGCGCGACCGGCGCGCGGCCGGTCACTCCGGCAGCTCACCCGCCATCGCCGCGGCCAGCCGCAGATGCGGCGCGGCCTCCGCCGCCTTGCCCTGCCGCTCCAGCGTGCGGCCGAGCATCAGCCGGGCGTAGTGCTCGACCGGGTCGCGCTCCAGGACGGTCCGGAGCTCCTCCTCGGCACGGGAGAGCTGGGCGGAGTGGTAGTACGCACGGGCGAGCAGCAGTCGCTGGGCCGTCTGGTCCGGGTGTTCGGCGACCAGACCGCGCAGGATGCGTACGGCCGTCAGGTACTCCTTCGCCTCGAAGAACAGCTGCGCGCGGTCCCACCGCTCGCCCGCCGTCCCGAACTCGTAGTACGTCTCCTCGCTCACTGCTCCGGCTCTCTCTCCTGTGGGTGGAAATCCTGGGGTGGACGTCCCTGTGCCCGTACAACACCGCCCTGTGTTTGAACATTCCACCAATATTGCGGCGCGGGTCCACGCCGTACCGGGGACCTACGGCGCCCTGACAGGAATAGGTTGAACGCCATGAGCAATCTTGATCGCCAGGCCGCCCTCCAGGTCTGCGGCGGACGCGGATTCGTCGTCGCCGAGCCGGTACGGGAACTCCTCAGCCCCCGCCACGTCCAGCTCGGCGAATCGACCGAGGTGCGCCGCCTGCTCCCCAACCTCGGCCGCCGCATGGTCGGCGCCTGGTCCTTCGTCGACCACTACGGCCCCGACGACATCGCCGAGGAACCCGGCATGCAGGTTCCGCCCCACCCGCACATGGGGCTGCAGACCGTCAGCTGGCTGCACGAGGGCGAGGTCCTGCACCGCGACTCCACCGGCAGCCTGCAGGCCATCGGGCCGCGCGAACTGGGCCTGATGACCTCCGGCCGGGCGATCTCCCACTCCGAGGAGAGCCCCCGCCGGCACGCCCGCTACCTGCACGGCGCACAGCTCTGGGTCGCCCTCCCCGAGGCCCACCGGCACGTCGAACCCCACTTCCAGCACCACGCCGAACTCCCGCACGTCACGGCCCCCGGCCTCACCGCCACGGTGATCCTCGGCGAGCTCGCCGGCGCGGTCTCCCCGGGCACGGCGTACACCCCGATCACCGGCGCCGACCTGACCCTCACCGCCGGCGCCGAGGTCCGCCTCCCCCTGGAGCCGGACTTCGAGTACGCGGTCCTCGCCATGTCCGGCGAGGCCCACGTCGACGGCGTCCCCGTCCTCCCCGGCTCCATGCTCTACCTCGGCTGCGGCCGCAGCGAGCTCCCCCTGCGCGCCGAGTCCGACGCGGGCCTCATGCTCCTGGGCGGCGAGCCGTTCGAGGAGGAGATCGTGATGTGGTGGAACTTCGTCGGCCGCACCGACGAGGAGATCCGCCAGGCCCGCGAGGACTGGATGACCACCGGCCGCTTCGGCGAGGTCAAGGGCTACGACGGCGACCGCCTGGACGCCCCCGAGGTTCCGGCGACACCGCTGAAGGCACGGGGCCGGGTGCGCTGACCCGGGCTCTCCTTCGACTGGGCGGGGCGCGAGGGGGCGCTCGGTCATGCCTCCGACGTCCGGCGCGCCGACGGGAGGGGCGGGTTATCGCCCCTCCCGCTGACGGGACATCAGGCGCCTTGCCTACCCGGCGTCACCTGAGCGTCATGCGCGGGGCACCACCAGAATGTGAAGGGCTCGGAGGTCGTCTCGTTCTCCGTGGGATCCGACGGTGGAATCCGGCACCAGGGATACCTGGGACTTCTCCAGTGAAGCCTCCGACGAGTTCACGCTGTTGCGTGAGCGGCTGGCCAACCTCAGCGGGCAGGATGAATTCCTGATCGCGATTGGGTCAGAACAGGATGTGTCGGAGGCCTTCGGTTCAGCATCCGCATCCGACTGGGTGGTGCAGGTCGAAGTATCAGCCACCCGGATCAGGTTGAGTCATGCGTCCCGTGCGGATGCGTCCGGGCGGTCCGTCGTCTGGGTGCGGCCGGCGCTGCCCTTCGATCCGGCCGAAATCGAGCGCGTACGGCGTGAGATCACCTCCTACGAGCCTCAGGTGGTTGTCGTAGTGGGACGTGAAGGGTCCGCTGCCGATGACTCCCGATGGGCCCGAGCCATCGCCGACGGGTGGACGGAGCCCGGGGTCCTCGCGCTGACCAGCGACCTCGCCCATCAGCTGCCGACCATCGGTGAGCCGATCCCGTCTCCGGATGCCTCGGAGCCTCGCCACGTCAATACCGTGGTGCAGCGGATCGTCGACCGGGCGCCGATCACCACCGTCGTAAGCCTCGATGTCGACACCGCCTACGTTCTTGGAATCGGCATCGGGCCGCGCAGGCAGGACAGCCTCCTCGGCGAGGGTTCCTCGATTCCCCACGAGGTACTCGGCCGACGGGCGCGACGGGTCGATGTCTACCTCGAACACGTCGCCCCCCGGGGGGGCGTCCGTCCAGCACCGCCATCTGTACCTGCCCGACGACGGGCCGGCATTCACCTGTCCGACCGCGGACGCGCTCCCCGACTCCACCGCGTTCGGCCATGACCGGTGCAGCGCGGCCCATCAGGACCTGGCTGAGTTCGAGATCCCACCGCATACGCAGCCGGGGGCGCTCAGCTTCAATGTGCTGATCTACCTCGGGGTGGCGGTCGTGCACATTCAGCGTGTGGATCTGGACGTGGCGCAGGGCCCAGGAGCCGCTGCCCGCGTCACCTATCGGCTCCTGCATTCCTTCGACCGGCTGCCCGACCTCACCGATCGAACCGCGAGTGTGACCGAGGACGCTGAGCACCTGATCATCAACGGGATCGGAGCGCCGGGCGTACGGTCGGCGGGAAGGAACAGCGCCTTCGGGTTCAGAGCGAGCGACGGGCAGGGGAACGGCGCAGTGGTGCAGGCCCGCGAGGAACTCATCGCGAGGCACTTCACCACACGCAAAGGTGGATGGGCACCCCTCTATCCGGACGTCGACGTCCCGACGAACGAGTACCGTGATTCCCTGCTCCACGTGGCCGTCCTGGGTCGAACGCTCTTCAACCAGCTGTTCAACACGCCCGCCAGCCGGGAACTCGCCCCGATGCTGCAGCACGAGGCCCGGGCCCGCGGCAGGCCGCCGGTCGTACAGATCGCCCGAACCGTCCGGCATCCCTTCGTCATTCCCTGGCAGATCCTGTACGAACTGCCCCTGGAGCATCCAGAGGCGGGCACGGCGATGTGCCCGTCCGTCGACGAGTACGGTCCAGACGGCAACGGTGCTTGGCCCCCACCCGCCGCATGCCCCCATCTCGGTGAACACGAGAGAGCCCTGGCGGAACAACCCGGGCGGGCGTTCCTGTGCCCCTTCGGTTTCTGGGGCCTCGCGCACATCCTCGAGGTGCCGGAGCCCCCGCCGGGACAGCGGTCCCTTGATCACGTCATCACGTCATCACGACGTCCGCGGTCCATCCGACCATCGTGACCGGTGTCGGAACGCGGCTGGACGCGGACCTGGTCGACCGTCATCTGGAGCGCGTAGCCGCCCGGCCGGCCCGCCTCGCGACCACGAGGGACAGTCCATTGCGGCAGGCCGAGCAGCTGCGAGACGCGCTCGAACCGTCCGACATGGACATCGTCTACCTGCTCGGCCACTGCGAGAGCACGGGCCCCTTGGGGCGAACACAGGCCCTGGTCTTTCCCGACCGGACGCTGACCAGGGACGACATCGCGGTGTGGGCCCGCGACAAGTGGCCGAGAACCATGGGGAGGGCCGCCGGCCGCTCGTCCTCCTCAACGCCTGTTACACGGCGGAGGTCGTGGCATCGACCATGGCCGGATTCGTCACCAACTTCGTCGCTCCCTGCGGACGGTTCCATGTTCGCCTGGTACAGCATCGGACTGGTCATCGGGATGGCCGTGTACCTCGTCCTCCACCTCATCCTGAACGGCAAGGCCGGAACGGCGGTCGTCCTTGGGGGTGACGATCCTCAGAAGAGCTGACGGCTCAGGAGGTGCGACTCGGTCGCTCGCGTGTCCGCGTGCGGCCCTGGGCCCCTGGGCCGGCAGGGTTCCGCACGCGGACGAGAGTCGGACCGGTGTCGGGTCCCCTCCTACCAGGAGGACTTGACGACCCCTGGCAGGAAGCCGGCGTGGGCCGCCTCGCGTGTCCGTACGCGGGAGAGGCCGAACCTGCGCAGGTAGCCGCGGGGGCGGCCGTCCACGCTGTCGCGGTTGCGTACGCGCGTGGCGCTGGCGTCGCGTGGCTGGCGTCGCAACTCCGCGCGTGCGGCGTCCCGTTCGGCCGTCGTGGAGGACGGGCGGCGGATGACGTCCTTGAGTTCGGCCCGCCGGGCGGCGTACCGCTCGACGGTCTCCCTGCGCTGGTCGTTCTTCGCGATCCTGCTCCGCTTGGCCATCAGACCTTCCCGCCTCGTGCGCGGATGCGTGCCACGGCGGCCTCGATGCCGATCGCGTCCACCGTCCTGATCGCCCTGGCGCTGAGCGTCAGGCGGACGTGTCGGCCCTCGCCGGCCAGCCAGTAGCGCTTGCGCTGGACGTTCGGGTCGAAGCGACGCGAGGTGCGTCGGTGGGAGTGGGAGATGGTGTTGCCGAATCCCGTCTTGGCGCCGGTGAGTTGACAGTGGGCTGACATGGCTGCCGCCACCTTTCCTGCTGGCTCGGTGTGCTGCTCACGGTACGGTATTGGAAATGAAAACCGTTCCCATATACTACCGGGCATGGCACGCAACGAGATCCGCCCCGTCATCAAGCTCCGCTCCACGGCGGGCACCGGGTTCACCTACGTGACGCGCAAGAACCGGCGCAACGACCCCGACCGCCTGGTGCTCCGCAAGTACGACCCCGTGGTCGGCCGGCACGTCGACTTCCGCGAAGAGCGCTGACCCTCCCCGCCCGACCCGCGAACCCCGACCCCGACCCCGAAAGGTCCTGCCATGAAGCCCGGAATCCACCCCGCCTACGAGCCCGTCGTCTTCCGCGACCCCGCCTCCGGCACCGCTTTCCTCACCCGCTCCACGATGACCGGCGACAAGACCGTCGCATGGGAGGACGGCCACACCTACCCGGTCGTCGACGTCGAGATCTCCTCGGCGAGCCACCCCTTCTCCACGGGCACCGCCCGCGTCCTCGACACCGCCGGCCGCGTCGAGAAGTTCCAGCGCCGCTACGGAGCCCGTTGATGGACCGGGGACACCGGATGCCCGTCGTGATCGTCGCCGGGCTCCACGCCGACGCCCGCAAGGAAGTCGTCGAACGCCTCCTGCGGACCGTTCCGGGAAGCGTCGCGCTCCACCACGATCTCGCCCGAGCACCCGAGGGCACGGTGCTGCGCCTCGTCCGCGACGCCTCCGGCACCGTCTCCTGCGGCCACACCCCGCTGGTCAACGACTGTGCCTGCTGCGCGCTGCGCGAAGACCTCGTCCCGGAACTGGAACGGATGGCGGACGGCGGTCTGACCCGGCTCGCCGTGGTCGAGCTGTGGGACTCGGTCGAACCGAAGGGCATGGCGGAGGTCATCGCCGCCCACGGCGGCGCCCGCCTTGCCCTGACGAACGTGATCACCGCCGTGGA
This sequence comes from Streptomyces sp. NBC_01268, assembly GCF_036240795.1. Classification (NCBI taxonomy): domain Bacteria; kingdom Bacillati; phylum Actinomycetota; class Actinomycetes; order Kitasatosporales; family Streptomycetaceae; genus Streptomyces; species Streptomyces sp. NBC_01268. The sequence goes on from NZ_CP108454.1 coordinate 7,254,039, forward strand.
CCCCGCGCTCGTCCTGCCCTGCCTGGGCAACGGCGACGACCTCGCCGAGGCCGGCCTGGCCGCCGCCCCCACCGACCGGCGGACCGTCGGCGACACCTGGGCCCGCCAACTGGAGTACGCGCCCGTCCTCGCCGTCGTCGCCAACGACCAGGCGGACGACGAGGACCACGCCCTCCTCGCACAGCTCCATCCCACCGCCCGGCGCGTCCCGGCCGGCTCCGGCGAGCTCGCCGAAGCCGCGTTCGCAGGCTTCGACGTCGAAGCCGCGGCAGCCGCCCAGCACCCCGCGTGCGCGCTCCTGCCCCAGGACGCCGACGAGGCAGGCGTCACCACCTACGTCTGGCGCCGCCACCGGCCGTTCCACCCGGAACGGCTCTACCAGGCGCTCGAGGACCTGTGCTGCGCCGCCGCCCGCAGCCGCGGCCGGTTCTGGCTCGCCGACCGTCCCGACGCCCTGCTCGCCTGGGACGCGGCAGGCGGAGCGCTGTGCGTGGAGAACGCCGGCCCATGGCTGGCGTCACTGCCCGACGCCGCCTGGGAGCTGGTGCCGCCCGTCCGCCGGGCGGCAGCCGCCCTCGACTGGCACCCCGAACACGGCGACTGCTGCCAGCACCTCGTCTTCACCTCGCCCGGCCTCGACCGCGAGGGGCTCGAAGCACTCCTCGAGTCCTGCCTGCTGACGGACGCCGAGTACCAGGCGGGGCGCGAGGCGTGGAAGCGGCTGCCCGCGGCCTTCGACTCCCTCCTCGACGCCGCCTGACCTCGTACGACCCCACTGACACGCTCATCCGAAGGAGCCCTCCCATGGCCCGAAGCGCCGACCCCCGCAAGCCCGTGACGTCCCGCCGCAACCCGCTCGACGCGGCCGGCGTCACGTACGTCGACTACAAGGACACCGACCTGCTCCGGAAGTTCGTCTCCGACCGCGGCAAGATCCGCAGCCGCCGCGTCACCCACGTGACCGCCCAGCAGCAGCGCGCCCTCGCCACCGCCATCAAGAACGCCCGGGAGACGGGCCTGTTGCCGTACGCCGGGCGCTGACCCCGTCCGCTCGCACCGTCGGCTGCTCCCGTTGCGGCCGACCTCGGCCGCAACGGGAGCAGCCGCACCGGCACCACCCGGGACGGCGGGCGGACGACGGCCGGGCGGCCTGTTCCGCGTCAAGAAGCCGTCAGGAGCGGGGTGTGCGGCGCAAGGAACGCGCCAGGACGGGCGGAAACGGGCCGGTCGGGGGCCGACGCTGAGCGGAGTTCGATCCGAAGGAGTTCCCCGGCCATGACCGCACCCACCACGTCGCCCGCCGAGAAGGCGGCCGATCCCGAGCCTCCCGATACCGGTGCGCGGCACAAGCTGACCGCCGTCACCGGACTCGCCGCGCTCTCGCTCGACGCGATGGCGTCCGTCGCGTCCTCGTCTTCGAGGCCGTCCACCGGGCGTACAGCCGGATCGGCGAGCGCCTGGGCGTCGGCCGGGTCCCCGAGCCCCCGCACCGCGAGCGCTCGCTCGTCCTCGTGCCGGTCTCCTCGCTGACCCGGCTCACCAGCGAGGCCCTCACCGCCGCCGTCTCGCTCGGCGACGAGGTCCGGGCGGTGACCGTGTGCCACCCGGACCCGGAGGACCGGGTGGCCACCGAGGCCCTGGAACGCGACTGGGCGCTGTGGAACCCGGGCGTACCCCTGGTCCGGCTCCCGGCCGAGCGGCGCGCGCTCGGCCGGCCCATCAGCGCGTACGTCCGCGAGCTGCGCGCGGCCGAGCCCGCCACCCGGGTGACCGTGCTGGTCCCCGAGGCGTAGCCGGAGCACCTCTGGCAGCGACTGCTGCAGAACCGGCGAGGCGCGGTCGTCGCCCACGCCGTCCGCCGGGACACCGATGCCGTGATCTGCCGGCTGAGGTTCCGGCTCGGTCCTCGCCGGCCGACGTGGACGCCGGGGCGGCGGTCCCGGTCAGGCCTCGGCCCCGGCAGGAACGTGCGGGTGGCAGGCGCGGACTCGCCCGTGGCGGCGACGGCGGACTCGTCGACGGAGGCGATCCTGGCCACGAGGGCGCCGTCCGCCGGGATCGGTTCTCTGCGCTCGGCCCTCGGTCCCGTGCGAGGTGGCCGGTGGCGCCGTCTTCTCAGCCCGCCGCCGTGAGGTCGCGGCTGAGGGAGTCGTGCAGGCGGGCGCTGGGTTCGTTGAGGCCGGTGATCCGCACGGTCTTGCCGCGCTGGGCGTAGCGGTGCTCGATCGCGTCGAGTGCCGCCACCGAGGAGGCGTCCCATATGTGGGCGGCCGAGAGGTCGATGACGACCTTGTCGGGGTCGCCGGCGTAGTCGAAGCGGCCGACGAGCTCGTTGGAGGAGGCGAAGAAGAGCTGGCCGGTGACCGCGTAGACGGCCTGGCCACCGTCGGGGTCGGTGACCGAGGTGACGTCCGCGAGGCGGGCGACGCGCCGGGCGAAGATGATCATCGCGGTGACGGAGCCCGTGACCACGCCCACGGCCAGGTTGTGGGTGGCGACCACGCACCCCACGGTGACGCACATGACGGTGATCTCGCCCGCCGGCATCCGCTTCAGCGTCCTGGGCGCGACGGAGTGCCAGTCGAAGGTCGCGAAGCAGACCATCACCATGACGGCGACCAGGGCGGCCATGGGGATGTCGGAGACGACGGGCCCGAAGACGATGCACAGCACCATCAGGAACACGCCGGAGAGGAAGGTGGACAGCCGGGTCCGCGCGCCGGAGACCTTCACGTTGATCATGGTCTGGCCGATCATGGCGCAGCCGCCCATACCGCCGAAGAAGCCCGTGACGATGTTCGCGACGCCCTGCCCGACGGCCTCGCGGGTCTTCGACGAGCGGGTGTCGGTGATCTCGTCGACCAGCTGCGCGGTCATCAGGGACTCCATCAGCCCGACGAGCGCCATGGCGAACGCGTACGGGGCGACGGTGGTCAGCGTGTCGAGCGTGAAGGGCACGTCGGGCAGTCCGGGGACCGGCAGCGAGGACGGGAGCGCGCCCTTGTCGCCGACGGTCGGCACGGCGATGCCCGCGGCGACGGTGATCACCGTGAGGATCACGATCGAGACCAGCGGGGCCGGGACCGCGGTGGTGATCCTCGGGAAGAGGACCATGAGTGCCAGACCGGCCGCGAACAGGGGGTACACGGCCCACGGAACGTTCCACAGCTGCGGCACCTGGGCCATGAACACCAGGATCGCGAGGGAGTTGACGAAACCGACCATCACCGAGCGCGGGATGAATCGCATCAGCCTGCCCACGCCCAGCGCGCCCAGCACGATCTGGAGGATCCCGGCCAGGATCACCGCCGCCACGAGGTACCCGAAGCCGTGCTGCCGGTTGAGCGGCGCGATGACCAGGGCCACCGCACCGGTGGCGGCGGAGATCATCGCCGGCCGGCCGCCGACGACGGCGATCGTGACCGCCATCGTGAAGGAGGCGAACAGGCCGATCGCCGGGTCCACGCCGGCGATGATCGAGAAGGAGATGGCCTCCGGTATCAGCGCCAGTGCGACCACGAGCCCGGCGAGCACCTCGGTGCGCAGCACCTTCGGCGAGAGCAGGCCCGGGCGGAAGGAGCGCGGCCTGGCGGGTACGGAAACAGCGGAGTCGGGCAAGGAGGGCAGACCTGTCGGGCGGGCACACCGCCGGCGGGCAGGCGAGCATACGGGAGAAGGAACGATCCTCCACGGTACCGGCGACGCGACCCGGCGGAACACGGCCCCCTGCGGGGCGGTCGGCCCGCGCCCTTCGCGACGTCGACGGCGGGCCCCCGGCCGACCGACGAGAACGAGCGAGGTGCTGCGGCAACGGTCGAGGGGGCTCGTCCTCGTGGGACGAAGGTCCCGTCTTTCGGAGGACTTCCGTCCGTGCGGAAAGCGCGTCGAGGCGCCATGTCCTCGCCGCACCAGGTCAGTTGGGAAGCGTGCGGGCGGGCACCACCCGAAAACACCACCAAAGGCAGCACTTAGCCTGAAAGGATGAATTTCCGTACCGAAATGAAGCGAGCCGTCACACCGCGGGCCGCTTTGCTCGTCGTGGGCGTCCTCGTCCTGCAACTGCTCTTCATCGCCTCGTACGTCGGTGCCCTGCACCACCCGAAGCCGAAGGACGTCCCCTTCGGCGTGGTGGCCCCCAGCACGGTGTCGGCCCAGCTCGTCGGAGAGCTGGAGAAGATGCCCGGTGAGCCGCTCGACGCGCGCGTCGTCGCCGACGAGGCCACCGCCCGTGAGCAGATAGCGCAGCGCGAGATCGACGGGGCCCTGGTCGTCGACCCGGCCGGCCGCACGGACACCCTGCTCGTCGCGTCCGGCGGCGGCTCCGCGCTCTCCACGGGCCTGGAGAAGATGATCACCAAGGTGGAGGCCGCCCAGAACCGGCAGGTGAACACGGTCGACGTGGCTCCGGTGGCGGCGGGGGACTTCAACGCGCTCACGGCGTTCTACCTGGTCGTCGGCTGGTGTGTCGGCGGCTACATCTGCGCCTCCATCCTGGCCGTCAGCAGCGGCTCCCGGCCGGACAACAAGCCCCGGGCGCTCATCCGGCTCGGCGCCCTCGCCGTGTCCGCGGTCCTCGGCGGACTGGGCGGCGCGATCATCGTCGGCCCCGTCCTGAACGCCCTGCCCGGCAGCATCGCCGCCCTGTGGGGCCTGGGCGCCCTCGTGGTCTTCGGTGTCGGCGCCCTCACGCTCGCCCTGGAGTCGATCTTCGGCATCGTCGGCATCGGCCTCGCGATCCTGCTCATCGTGGTGATGGGCAATCCGAGCGCGGGAGGCGCCTTCCCGCTGCCGATGCTGCCGCCGTTCTGGCAGGCGATCGGCCCCTTCCTGCCGCCCGGTGCGGGCACCTGGGCGGCGCGCTCGATCGCGTACTTCCAGGGCAACGCCCTCGGCTCGTCCCTGCTGGTCCTCGGCTTCTGGGCGGCCCTCGGATCCGCCGTCACCCTGGCGATGGCGCGGCCCCGCCGCCCCCGCGACACGGCGGCCGTCACGAGCTGACGGAAGCGGCACGGACGCGGCGAGGGTCCGGCACGCGGGACGTGCCGGACCCTCGCCGCGTCCGTGACCGGTCAGACCTGGTAGCGGTCCGGCGCGAACAGGTGCGGATGGGCGGCGACCCAGTCCGAGGTGCGGCGCAGGCCGTCCTCGAGGGAGACCCGGGGCTGCCAGCCGGCCCAGTCGCGGGCGCGCGTGTTGTCGGAGAGCAGGCGCTCGACCTCGCTGCCGGACGGGCGCAGCCGGGCACGGTCCACGACGACCTCCGCCGCTCGGCCCGAGGCCGTCACGAGCGCCCGCGCGAGGTCGCCGATGGAGATCTCGCGGCCGGTGCCGAGGTTCACCACGTGGCCGAGCGCACGGTCGCACTCCGCCACGGCCAGGAAGCCCTCCGCGGTGTCGGTGACGTAGGTGAAGTCACGCGTCGGGGTGAGCGAGCCCAGCTTGATCTCCCGTGCGCCCGCATGCAGCTGCGCCAGGATGGTGGGGATGACCGCGCGTGCGGACTGGCGCGGCCCGTACGTGTTGAACGGCCGCACCACCGTCACCGGCAGCTCGAAGGCGTGGTGGAAGGAGAGGGCCATCATGTCCGCGCCGATCTTCGACGCCGAGTACGGCGACTGCGGCTGCAGCGGGTGCGACTCCGCGATGGGGGCGGTGAGGGCGGTGCCGTACACCTCGCTCGTGGAGGTGTGGACGAGACGGCGCACGCCGTGGCGGCGGCACGCCTCGGCGATGTGCTCGGTGCCCGTCACGTTCGTCTGCACGTACGCGCCCGGCGACACGTAGCTGTACGGGATGCCGATCAGCGCCGCCAGGTGGAACACGGTGTCGCAGCCCGCGACGGCGTCGTCGACCCGGCCCGGGTCGCGGACGTCGCCCGCCCACATCTCCACCCGGTCGTCCTCCAGGTAGCGCGCCAGATGGCCCTTCTCCCCGTACGGCTTGTAGTGCACGAAGGCACGGACCCGGGCGCCCCGCTCCACGAGCAGGTCCACGAGCGTCGATCCGATGAAGCCCTCGGCGCCGGTGACGAGGACGGTACGGCCCTCCCAGACGGAGGGGGCGGGGATCGGGGTGCCGGTCATATGAGCTCCAGTGCGGTGGTGAGGGAACGGGGAAGCGGATGGCCGGCGAGGCGCAGCACCTCGGCGGCGAGCAGGTCGGCGGCGTGGGCGTGCGGCCCGGGCGCGGCGGCCCCGGCCATGGCGGACAGCCGGGCCGGTGCGTCGAGCAGCGGGGCGATCAGGGAGGCCAGCCGGTCCGCGGTGGTCTCCGCGTCCGGCAGCAGCAGTCCGGCCCCCGGATCGGTGAGGACCCGCGCGTTGTGCGTCTGGTGGTCGCCGGGGGCGTACGGGTAGGGCACGAGGACGGCCGGGACGCCGGTGGCGGCCAGCTCCGCGACCGTCGCGGAACCCGCCCGGCAGACCATCAGGTCGGCCGCCGCGTACACCTCGGCCATCGCGTCCAGGTACGGCACGGCCCGCGCGACGCGCTCCCCGCCGCCCGTGGTCAGCCGCAGCCGGGCGTCCGCCAGGGCGGCGGGCCCGGTCTTGACGACCAGGTGGACGTCGTCCCGGCCGCGCCACAGCTCGGCGAGGCCCAGCGCGGCCTCGGTGAGCCGCGCGGCGCCCAGGCTGCCCCCGTTGAAGACCACCAGCCGTCGCCCCTCGGGTACGCCGAGCCGCCGCCTGGCCTCGGCGCGGCGGGCCTCGCGCGCGCCGGAGCGGATCGGGAGGGCGGCCAGTCCGGCGATCCCGGCCGCGATCGGCATGCCGGTGGTCCGGGCGTTCTGCCCGCCGTGCAGATGGCTCCTGCTCACGTCGAACGCGACCGCGACGTGCGGGGTGACCCGGGCCGCGAACCGGTTGGCCCGGCCCGGCACCGCGTTGGACTCGTGGATCAGCGCGGGCAGCCCGGCGAACCGCGCGCCGAGCACGGCCGGGGCACTGGGATAGCCGCCCATGCCGACGACGACCTCCGCGCCCTGGGCGCGCAGGATCTCGCGGGCCTGCCCCGCGGACTTCAGCAGCGCCGCCGGCAACAGGAAGCGGCGGGCCCCGAGTCCGGGGTCGAACGGGATCATGTCGACGAGGTGCAGCGGGTATCCGGCGTCCGGGATCAGCCGGCCCTCCAGACCGCGCTCGGTCCCGATGAAGGAGACGGTGGCTCCGGGGGCCGCGCGGCGCAGGGCGTCGGCGAGGGCGAGACCCGGGTAGATGTGACCCCCGGTGCCGCCCGCGCCGATCACCACGGAGAGCGGCGGGCGGGTGCGTGGTGTGTCCATGGCCGCACTCTCACGGCTCGCCCTAAGAACGTTCTAAGAGCGGGTTCGCTCGGCTTTGGCATCATTCGGGACATGGAGCCGAAGGTGTACCGCGTGCTGGTGGTCGACGACGGGCCCGAGGTCCGGGCCGCCGTCGAGGATGGACTGACCGTCGAGGGGTACGAGGTGCGCGGCGCCCCCGACGGACTCGCCGCCCTGTCCGCGGTGGCCCTGTGGGAGCCGGACGCCGTCGTCCTCGACGTGATGATGCCGGGCATCGACGGCCTCGGCGTGTGCCGCCGGCTGCGCGCGGCCGGCGACCGCACGCCGATCCTGGTGCTCACCGCCCGGGACTCGGTCAGCGAGCGCATCGACGGCCTCGACGCGGGCGCCGACGACTACCTCGTCAAGCCCTTCGCCCTCGACGAACTCCTCGCGCGCGTCAGGGCGCTGCTCCGCCGCGCCGACCCCGCCCCCGCCGAGCAGGACGGTGGCCCGGAGCTCCTGGACTACGAGGACCTGGTCCTCGACCCCGGCACGCGGACCGGGCGCCGGGGCGAGCGATCCCTCGAGTTCAGCCGCACCGAGGCATCCCTTCTCGAACTGCTGCTGCGCCACCCCGGCCAGGTGCTGCCCCGCGAGCTCATCCTCGAACTCGTCTGGGGACGCGACTTCGGACCGGAGTCCAACTCCCTCGCCGTGTACGTCGGGTACCTGCGCCGCAAGCTGGAGGCGGGCGGCGAACCACGGCTCGTCCACACGGTCCACGGCGTCGGCTACCGGCTGGGACCGGCGTGACGGCGCGCCGCGGGGAGCCGGATGAGCCGTATGAGCCGGGCGAGCCGGGGGAGCCGGAGGACCGTGAGAAGGAAGGCGAGTCGGGGGCGCCTCGGGAGCCGGGGGAGCCGGATGAGCCGGGAGAGCCGGGAGAGCCGGGTGAGCTCCGAGTGCCGGGGGAACGTGGACAACCCGCCCCGGGCGGGGAGCCGGACGGCGGGGCGCGGCGCGGCGCGCCCGGCGGGGGGCACCGGAGCGGGGCGCGGTGGCGCCGCCGGCCGCTCCGTACCCGGATGGCGCTCGCCGCCACCGCGGCCGTCGCCGTCGTCGCCGTCGGCATGTGCGTGGCGGCCTTCCTCATCGTGCGGGCCCAGCTCAACCACCAGCTCGAACTGAACCTCACCCAGTACGCCCGGCTCGTCGCCCAGCGGAACCACGGGGTCGGGCCCGGCGTCATCTCCGGGGAGTGCCGCTTCCTGGCCGCGCCTGGCTGCGCCCAAGTGGTGCCCGCCGACCCGCGGAACGACCCGGCCGACCCGTACACCCTGCCGGTCACCGACACCGCCCGCGCCGTGGCGGCCGGGAAGCACGCGCCGTACTACTCCGAGATCACCGTGGCCGGACAGCCCACCCGGATGCTCACCACCGACTTCGCCCCCGGCCGCGCCCTCCAGGTCGCGACCCGGTCGGACACCGTGGAGCGCGGGGTGGACCAGGTCGCCCGGCTGCTGACCCTCACCTGCGCGATCGGCGTGGTGACGGCGGGCTTCCTCGGCTCCTGGGTCGCCCGCACCGGACTCGCCCCGGTCACCCGGCTGACCGCGACCGCCGAGCGCATCGCCGCCACCCGCGACCCCCGCCACCGGATCGGCCCGGCGTCGCCCGGGCCGCAGGGCGCCCCCGCGGACGAGATCACGCGCCTCGCGGCCAGCTTCGACGTCATGCTGGACGAGCTGGAGAAGTCGGTCATGGCGCGGCGCCGGCTGGTCGCCGACGCCTCGCACGAACTGCGCACCCCCTTGACCGCGCTGCGCACCAACGCCGAACTGCTCACCCGCGCGGACCGGCTGACCCCCCGACAGCGCGACCGGGCGGCGTCCGCCGTGCACCGCCTGCTGCGCGAGGTGAACCGTCTGGTCGCCGACCTCATCGAACTGGCCAGGGACGAGGAGCCCCGGCCGCTGCTCGAACGGGTCGCCCTGGCCCCGCTCCTCGAACACACGGTGTCCACGGCCCGCGACCACTGGCCCGGGGTCGCCTTCGAGGTGCGGGTCACGGCCGCACCGGTCGTGCCCGGCGTGCCGGCCCGCCTGACCAGGCTCGTCGGCAACCTCCTCGACAACGCGGCCAAGTTCAGCCCGCCCGGGCAGCCGGTCCAGGTCGGGCTCGACGCCCACGAGCTGACGGTGCGCGACCACGGGCCGGGCATCGCCGAGGAGGACCTGCCCTACGTCTTCGACCGCTTCTACCGGGCCACCACGGCCCGCGCCCTGCCCGGATCGGGCCTCGGCCTGGCCATGGCCCTCCAGATCGCCCGAGCCCACGGCGCCGAACTGACCGCGGAGCGGGCCCCGGGCGGCGGCGCCCTGTTCCGGCTGACGTTCCCCGGCCGACCCGGCTGACCCGGCTGACCCGGCTGACCCGGCTGACCTGACGGCGCGCTCAAGGGACCGCGCCGTTTGGCGACTTCCGGACAGGAGTGGGCGATTCCGTATCGGGGCGGTGAGGGCGGGCACAACAGCCGAGGGCACCTCGACATCCGCAGACGTGAGGAGCGCGTATGTCCACCTGGCCGTCGGCAGAAGAGCCGGTCTTCACCGCGGACTTCACCTCGCACGACCAATGGGTCGCGGGCCGCAGCTGGGCCTATCCGAACGGAGGCCCGGTCAACCCCGGCGACAACAAGCTGGACCACCTCGTCGACGACCCGGCGTACAGCCGTACGGGGCGCTTCCGCGCCACCCGGCGGCGCGACGGACTCTGGGACGCCGGACTGCTCACCACGGAGGGCAGCCGCGACGGCTTCGAGCTCCGCACGGGGGACACGCTCGAGGCCCGCGTCCGGCTCCCCGAGGAGATGGGCGCCTGGCCCGCGATCTGGACCTGGCGCGACGGCGGCCAGGAGGTCGACGTCTTCGAGTACCACCCCGACAACCCCGACCTCCTGGAACTGACCAACCACGTCCGCAACGCCAACCGCTACCACCGCTCCTCCGCCGTGCGGCCCGGCGCCTGGATCGCCCTGCGCGTCGAGTTCGGCGCGCGCTCCGTGACCTGGTCCCTCGACGGCGAGGAGATCTTCGACGACCGCCGGGGCGTCGGCCGCGGCTGGCACGCCTACCTGATCGTCAATCTCTCGGTCTGCGCGGGGCGCTACCACCCCGCCCCCGATGCCGGCACCACCGAGATGTCGTACGAGGTCAGCGACCTGCGGGTCTACCGCCGAGGGTGGTGAGCCCGGCGGATTGCCCGAACGGACGGCCGACGGTTCGAGGAGGACGCCTCCACGGGCGGGGGACCCCGGATCCGCCGCCGGGTCCAGGAGAGCGCCGCCCACGTCCGCCGCCGGGTGGTGGCGGACGTGGGCGTTTCCGGACGGTCGGATGTGGAGAGGGCCGCCATGTGCGCGGCCCTCTTTGTGTGGGGCGGCTCCATGCCCCGGTGTCGCCCCGCCCGCCTAGCGTGTGCTCACCCGGTGCCGGGACGGCATCGGGCCGCCGCGCTGAGGGCGCACGAGTGGGGAAGAGGCCGGGACATGGCCGGAAGACGGAGCCGGGGGCGGGGCTGGCGGGCGCGGGCCGCCCGGATCGTGGCGGTGGCGGGGGTCGTCACGGCGGCCCTCGTGGTGCCGCCCGCCACCGCCAGCGGGCAGGAGGCGGGTGCCACCGCCGGTGCGCGGACGGTGGGCGCCACCGCCGCCCCGCCCCCGTACCTCACCCTCCAGGCGAGCTACGGCGCGGGGACCGTCACCAACGGCTGGAACCGGGTCGAGCGCTACGCCGACACCACCGCCGGATTCCGGACCGAGGGCTTCCCGGCGGACGGCCGCGGCAACCAGGACGGAGTGCGCGTCACCTACTTCGGCGGCGCCACCCGGCCCTCCTCCGGCACCTTCCTCCTCTACTCCGCTCCCGGCTGGGACACCGGCAGCCGCACCACGCCCGTGCTCCTCGTGCACGGCGCGAACGACACCGCGGACCGCGCCTGGGCCAACCCCGGCGAGTCCGGCGGCTACGGCTGCGGCGCCGCGGCCTGCCCGTCCACCGGTCTCATGCAGTACCTCTCCGCGCGCGGCCACCGGGTCTTCGCCGTCGGCTTCGCGCACAAGCAGGGCGACAACCTCATGCAGGCGCAGGTCGTCGGCGACGCCATCGCCGTCATCAAGGCCCGGCTGGGCGTCGCCCAGGTGGACCTGGTCGGCTGGAGCAAGGGCGAGATGTCGACCCGGGCGTACGTGTCGTCCGTGAAGCCGAGCTGGGGACGCGCGTACGCCGGTGACGTACGCCGGCTCGTCACCGTCGGCGGCCCGAACGGCGGCTACGACTACCCCTACGCCCACGGCTGGGCCCACGACTTCTCCCTCTGGCCCGAGTGCGGCGGCAAGATCAACGCACCCTCCCCGCACTCCCACATGACCTGCTACGGCCTGTACACCGCCCACCCGGAGTTCTCGTTCACACCCTCCGGCGGCCAGGACAACTACCCCGGCCAGCGGCAGATGCTGGCCCGCTGGGACGGCGTGTACGGAGTCGACGGCGCCGCCCAGGACTGGTACACGACCTACTTCGGCGGCCAGGGCTTCTACACCGCGGGCGGCGGCATCCAGGCCGCCATCGACGCCGGGTCGCTCATCGCGCCGCTGCACAGCGCCGGCGTGCCCGCGTCCGTCACCACGTACCTGCTGGCCGGCGGGTCCGCCGACATCGTCGGCATCTTCAACGAGAACCGCGGCCCCAGCGACGGTGTCGTCTTCACCGCCAGCGCCCTCGACACCACCGGCATCCCCACGGTCGGCGGCAAGGCCACCGTCGCGAGCGCCAACCACCTCGAGCTGGGCTGGAACAGCTCGGCCGCCGCCCAGATCGCCACCTGGCTGTCCTGAAGGACCGACATGAACCCGCTCCGCACCCGCCGCGTCGCCACCGCCCGGCTGACCCAGCAGATCACCGAGGTCCGCGACGAGGGCGAGGTCGTCCTCTTCGTCCACGGCAACGTCTCCTCCTCCGCCTTCTGGCACACCACCCTGACCGCGCTGCCGGACCGCTACCGCCCCGTCGCCGTCGACCTGCGCGGCTTCGGAGGCACCGACCCGCTGCCCGTCGACGCCACCCGGGGCGTCCGGGACTACGCCGACGACCTCTCCGCGCTCCTGGAGGCGCTCGGTGTCGACCGGGCGCACCTGGTCGGCTGGTCCATGGGCGGCGGCGTCGCGATGCAGTTCCTCCGCGACCATCCGGCCGCGGTCCGCTCCCTGTCCCTGGTCAGTCCGGTCTCCCCGTACGGCTTCGGCGGCACGCGCGGCGTGGACGGCGTCCTCAACTCCGCCGACGGCGCCGGGTCGGGCGGCGGCACCGCCAACCCCGAGTTCGTGCGCCTGCTCGCCGAGGGCGACCGCGGCGAGGACTCCCCGCTCTCCCCGCGCTCCGTCCTCGCCACCTGCTACGTCAGGCCGCCGCTGCGCCCCGCGCACGAGGACGCGTACGTCGAGGCCATGCTCACCACCCGCACCGGCGACGACCACTATCCGGGCGACAGCAGGCCGTCCGCCGCCTGGCCCGGCATCGCGCCCGGCACCCGAGGGGTGCTCAACTGCCTCGCCCCGACCCACTTCCGCATCGACGACCTGCACCTGATCGGCCCCAAGCCGCCGATCCTGTGGATACGCGGCGAGGACGACGTCATCGTCGCCGACACCTCGATGTTCGACCTGGCGCACCTCGGCGCGGTCGGCGCCGTGCCGGGGTGGGACGGGACCCCGGCACAGCCGATGGTCGCGCAGACGCGGCACGTCCTCGACCGGTACGCGGCGGCGGGCGGGAAGGTGCGGGAGGTCGCCGTCGCCGACGCCGGGCACACGGTCCACCTGGAACGCCCCGAGGAGTTCGGCGCGGCGCTGCTCCAGGTCCTGACGGCATGACGGTGCGCACCACCCGGCAGGGCGCGGTCCGCGGCCGCGCCCTGCCCGACGGAGTGACCTCGTTCCTCGGCATCCCGTACGCGGCCCCGCCCTTCGGTGACCTGCGGCTGCGCGCACCGGCCCCGCCCGCGCCCTGGACGGGCGTCCGCGACGCCACGGCGTACGGCCCGACGCCGCCGCACGCCCCCTATGCGCCCCCGTTCGACGCCCTCATCCCGGACGACGTCACCGAGGGGGAGGAGTGCCTCAACCTCAACATCTGGACGCCGGCCCCGGAGCGGGGCGCCGGGCTGCCGGTGATGGTGTGGCTGCACGGCGGGGCGTTCACCAACGGGGCGGGTTCGGTGTCCGCGTACGACGGCGGCGCCTTCGCCCGCGACGGCGTCGTCTGCGTGACCCTCAACTACCGGCTGGGCGGCGACGGCTTCCTGCGCCTGCCCGGGCGCCCCGACAACCGCGGCCTGCTCGACCAGATCGCCGCCCTGCGCTGGATCCGGGAGAACATCGACTCGTTCGGCGGCGACCCCGAACGGGTGACCGTCTTCGGCGAGTCGGCCGGCGCCATGAGCATCGGTGTGCTCCTGACCCACCCCGCGGCCCGGGGCCTGTTCCGCAGGGCGATCCTCCAGTCCGGCGCCTGCCACCACTTCCTGCGCCCGGCCTCCGCCGATCTGGTCACGGCCCGGCTGGCGGCGAAGCTGGGCATCGACCCGACCCCGGAGGCCTTCGCCGCCGTCCCGCTGCCCGAACTCCTGCCCGCGCAGGCGGAGTTGCGTGGCGAGCTCAACGCCCGGCCCGACCCGGCGCTCTGGGGCGAGGCGGCGCTCAACATGATGCCGTTCGAGCCGGTGGCGCCCGGTCTCGCCCTCCCCGGACCCGACTGCGGGGTCGACCTGCTCATCGGCAGCAACCGCGAGGAGTACCGCCTCTTCCTCGTCCCGACCGGGCGCCTGGACCTCGTCCCCGCCGCCACCCTCGACGCCCTGGCCACGGCCTACGGACTCGACCCGGCCGAGGCCCTCCCCGTCTACGCGGCCGCCCGGCCCGGCGCCACGCCGGGCGAACTCCTCGACGCGGTGGCCACCGACTGGTTCTACCGCATGCCCGCCGTCCGGCTGGCCGAGGCCGTCCCGGGCTCGTACCTGTACGAGTTCTCCTGGCGCTCACCCCGCTTCGACGGGGCGCTCGGCTCCTGCCACGCCCTGGAACTCCCCTTCGTCTTCGACCGCCTCCACGACCCGGCCTACGCCCCCCTGCTGGGCGCCGACCCGCCGCAGGCGCTCGCGGACGCGGTGCACGGGGCGTGGGTCTCCTTCGCGCGGACGGGCGACCCCGGCTGGCAGTCGTACGAACCCGGGACCCGTACGACGATGGAGTTCACCATGTCGGGCCCCGCCCAGGTCAGCGATCCGCGGGCCCTCGAACGGAGGCTGTGGGACGGCGTGCGCTGACAGGAATGCGCCCCGTAGTGCGCGGCCGCACGCCCTCCTTGCGCGGTCGCGCCACAAGGTGGCACAACGCGGCCGTGCGCTCGCCGAATCAAGTGAATCCGGCGGTGTGTGTGTTGATACGACTAGGGCGTCGGGGCACGCTCCCTCCCAGCGGTTCTCACCCGTTGAGAGGGATGGGCATGACGACCCAAGTCACCGAGTCCGAGCTGGAAGCCCTGCTCCATGGCGCACTGCGCGCCAAGGGGGCGGGCGAGCGCTGGGCCACCGAGTCGAACGAGAGCTGGTGCCGGGTGGCGCCACGCTCCGGGACCGGGCCGGCCCAGGGCTGGAAGCTGCACGTGTCGGCGACGGCCGCATCCGCCCCGGCGGTGCTCGAGAAGGCCCTGGACGTCCTGCTCAAGGACGGCTCGGCGTTCAAGTTCGCCCGCTCCCTGGAGCAGGTGAGCGCCCTCAACACCCGTGCCACCCCCCGCGGGAGCTCGGGCAAGTTCATCACGGTCTACCCGGCCTCCGACGCCGACGCGGCCCGCCTCGCGCAGGACCTCCACACGGCGACCGAGGGGCTGGCCGGCCCCCGCATCCTGTCCGACCAGCCCTACGCCCCCGACAGCCTGGTGCACTACCGCTACGGCGCCTTCGTCGGGCGGCGGCGCCTCTCGGACGAAGGGCTGATGGTCTGGTACATCGAGGACCCCGACGGCAATCCCGTGGAGGACAAGCGGACCGGCCGGTACGAGCCGCCGGCGTGGGCGGTCAGCCCCTTCCCCGACTCCGTGCCCGTCGCACCGCCCAAGACCGAGGCGCCGCGGCGCCCCGTCCTGCTCGGCGGCCGGTTCTCGGTGCGGGAGGCGATCCGGCACACCAACAAGGGCGGCGTCTACAGAGGCACCGACGTCGAGACCGGCGCCCCGGTCGTGATCAAGGAGACCCGGCCCCACGTGGAGGCCGACGCCTCCGGCAACGACGTCCGCGACTGGCTGCGCACCGAGGCCCGCACCCTGGAGAAGCTCAAGGGCACGGGGCTCGCACCGGAGCCGCTCGCGATGTTCGAGCACGGTGGGCACCTGTTCCTGGCCCAGGAGGAAGTGCCGGGGATCCCGCTGCGCAACTGGGTCGCCGAGCACTTCCGCGACAGCGGCGCCACCCGCTACCGCACCGACGCGCTGGCCCAGGCCGGACGCCTGGTCGACCTCGTCGAGGCGGCCCACGCCCGCGGCTGCGTGCTGCGCGACTTCACCCCCGCCAACGTGATGGTCCGCCCCGACGGCGCCCTGCGCCTCATCGACCTGGAGCTCGCCGTCCTCGCCGACGACGTCGCCCTCCCGACCCGCGTGGGCACGCCCGGCTTCAGCCCTCCCGAGCGCCTGGTGGACGCGCCGGTCTCCCCGACCGGCGACTACTACAGCCTCGGCGCGACGCTCTGCTTCGTCCTGACCGGCAAGGTGCCGGCCCTGCTGGAGGAGAAGCCCGCCACCCGGCCCGCGGAGGACCGGCTCGACGAGTGGCTGCGCGCCTGCGCCGCTCCGCTGGACCTGCCGGACGGCCTGCGCACGATGATCCTCGGGCTGATGAAGGACGACCCCGCCGAGCGCTGGGACCCGGCCCGGGCGCGGGACGCGCTGCGCGGCCCGGAGCCGGCCCGTTCGGGTGTCCCTCGCACCGGCGCGGCCCGTACCGCCGCGACGGGCGCCGAGAACGAAGACACCGGCGCCGACACGGACGCCGATCCGATCGACATCGCCGTGGCCGGGATCGTGGAGCACCTCGTCGACTCCATGACGCCGGACGACGACCTGAGGCTGTGGCCCGTCTCCGTCAAGGCCGGGGAGACCGACGCCTGCATCGTGCAGCAGGGCGCGGCCGGGGTGCTGTCCGCCCTGACGCGCTACTTCGAGCTCACCGGCGACGCCCGCATGCCGGAGCTGATCGTCACGGCGGGCCGCTGGATCGCGGACCGCACCGACACCCGCTCCACACGGCCCGGCCTGCACTTCGGCGGCCGCGGCACGGCCTGGGCGCTGTACGACGCCGGCCGCGCGGTCGACGACCGGGCGCTCGTCGACCACGCCGTGGCCCTGGCCCTCGCGCCGCAGGAGTCGACGCCCAGTCACGACATCACCCACGGCTCGGCGGGCAGCGGACTGGCCGCCGTCCACCTGTGGCACCGCACCGGCGATCCACGCTTCGCCGAGCGGGTCGCCGACGCCGCCGACCGGCTGGCCGCCGCGGCCCGGCGCGAGCCGGCCGGAGCGAGCTGGCCGGTGCCCGCCGAGGCCGTGGTCGAGGAGGCCGGCAAGCGCTACCTGGGCTTCGCCCACGGCACCGCCGGCATCGGCTGCTTCCTCCTGGAGGCCTCCGCCGTCACCAAGAACCCGGAACACCGGGAACTGGCCCTGGCAGCCGGCGAGCTCCTCGCGACGCACGCCGTCACCGTCGGCGACGCCGCCCAGTGGCCGGCCCAGGCCACCGACGTGCCGACGGCACCGTACTGGTGCCACGGATCCGCGGGCATCGGCTCGTTCCTCGTCCGGCTGTGGCGGGCGACCGGCGACGAACGCTTCCGCGACCTCGCCCTCGGCGGCACCCGAGCCGTGGTGGAGCGCGCCTCCCGCGCCGCCCTCACCCAATGCCACGGACTGGCGGGCAACGGCGACTTCCTCCTCGACATGGCCGAGGCCACCGGCGACCCCGCCCACCGGGCGCGCGCCGAGGAACTGGCCCGCCTCATCGTCTCCGAACGGTCCCACCGCGGCAGCCACGTCGTCTTCCCCAACGAGTACGGGGACGTCTCGACGAGCTGGAGCGACGGATCGGCGGGAATCCTGGCGTTCCTCCTGAGGGTCCGCCACACAGAGCCCCGGCACTGGATGGTCCAGCAGCCGGTCTGAGCGGCAGGAGTCTCTGCCGCCACGTGTCACACAAGAGAAGGAGATTGTCATGGAGAACCAGGACCTCGAGCTGCTGGCCCACCTGCACGCCCTTCCGGAGACCGACCCGGTCGGCGTCGACGGCGACTCGTTCAGCGGAACGTGCGCCTGCGTCGGCCTGCTGACGCTCCTCAACACCATCTGTATCGGTATCAGCTGCGCGTAACACCGAAGCACCCCCCGGCCGGTGGTTGCCCCGAGGCAGCCGCCGGCCGGAGCGGGCTCCGGCACCGTGCGGACGACGAGGAAGAGGACGAGGACGAGACCCCATGCAGCCATCCGCAGGTGACGACGCACTCGCCGCAGCAGCCCTCCTGACCGCCGAGGTCACCGGTCCCCGCGCGGGGGAGCCACCGCACGAGGCCGGATTCGCGATCAGCACCCGCGGTCTGGTGAAGAGCTACCCGGGTCCGGACGGCACCGCCGTCGACGCGGTCCGCGGGCTCGACCTCGACGTGCGCCGGGGCGAGACCTTCGCCTTCCTCGGCCCCAACGGCGCCGGCAAGTCCACGACCATCGCCCTGCTGTGCGCCCTCGCCCGCCCCACCTCCGGTCACGCCACCGTGGCCGGCTTCGACGTGTCCACCCGGCCGCACGACGTGCGGCGCCAGGTCGGCATCCTCTTCCAGCACAGCGCCCTCGACCCGGACCTGACCGTCGAGCAGAACCTGCGCATCCACGCCCGCCTCTACGGGCTGCCCCGCCGCGACGTGCGCAGGCGGACGGCCGAGGTGCTCGAACCCGCCGGACTGACCGACCGGCGGCGCTTCCCCGTACGCGCCCTGTCGGGCGGCATGCGGCGACGCCTGGAGATCGCCCGCCAGCTGCTGCACTCCCCGAGCGTGCTGTTCCTGGACGAGCCGACGACCGGACTCGACCCGCACGCGCGCGCCGAGATCTGGGAGCACCTGCGGGCCCTGCGCGACCGGCTCGGCAGCACCCTCTTCGTCACCACCCACTACCTGGAGGAGGCGGAGAACTGCGACCGGATCGCGATCATCGACGGGGGCCGCCTGGTCGCGCAGGGCACGCCGCACGGGCTCAAGGCCGAGATCGGCGACGACCGGGTGGTGCTGCGCACCAGCGACGACGCGCGGGCGCGGAAGGTCGTCGCCCAGGCGGCGCCGCCGGACCGCCCCGTCACCGTGGACGCCGACGGCACGTGGCTGCGGGTGCCCGACGGCAGCGCGTGGATCCCGCGCCTGTGCGCCGCGCTGGAGGCGCACGGCATCGCCGTGCACGCCGCCTCCGCCACCCCGCCCACGCTCGACGACGTCTTCTTCCACCACACCGGCCGCAGCATCACCACCTCCGCCGCGATCGGAGGCGGCCGATGACCGCCCTCACCCTCCGGGCGCCCGAGGCCACGGAGCGGGCGCGCGCGCCCCGGCTGCGGCACGAGCTGCGCGCGATCCACGCCCTGGTCCACCGCGATCTGCTGCGCCTGGCCTGCCAGCGCTCCCACACCGCGCTGGTCCTGCTGCAGCCGGTGCTCTACCTCTTCGCCCTCGGCGGCGGGCTCGCCACCCTCATCCCCGCCGCCTCGCTGGGGACCGGCTACCAGACCTACCTCTTCCCCGGCATGCTGATGATGACGGTGCAGACCCCGGCCATCATGGTGGGCATCCGGCTGATCACCGACCGGCAGAGCGGATACCTGCGCGAGCTCCTGATGGCCCCCGTCAGCCGCTCCACGCTGCTGCTCGGCAGCTGCGCCGGCGGCACCCTCGTCGCCGCGGTACAGGGCGCGGTCCTGCTGAGCCTGGCCGGCGCGGTCGGCCTGCCCTACGACCCGCTCCTCCTGCTCCTCCTCCTCGGCGGCATGCTGCTCGCCTCCTTCGCGCTCACCAGCATGACCCTGGCGCTGTCGGTGACCCTGCGCAGCCCCGAGCTGTTCCACACCCTCCTCAGCCTGCTGATGATGCCGCTGCTGTTCCTCTCCGGCGCCTTCTTCCCGCTGGAGTCCATGCCGGGCTGGGCGCGCGGCCTGGCGACCGTCAATCCGCTCGCGTACGGGGTGGACCTGCTGCGCCGCTGCATCGCCCTGCGGGTCCCGGACCAGGCGGCCGCCGGCGGCATCGAATGGGCGGGCCGGCAGCCCCCGCTGCTCCTGGAGGCCGGGCTGCTCCTGGCCGTCGGATCCCTGGCCCTCCTCTGGGCCGCCCGCCGCTTCAGCCGCCCGGAGTGACCGGCACCGACTCCCCGCACGCCCCCGCGGCCCGCCCGACCGGCGGGCCGCGGGGGCGTGCGGGGGTAAAGCGCGGGAAAAGTCCTGGTCGGACCGCTGCGGTTCCCGCACGGAGTGTTTACGGCGTCTTATCGCGTTCTTAGCACCCTCAAGCGCCGTTCGATCATCCTGGAACAACGGATTCCGCAGTGGGAGGGGCATTGACCTGCGGTTCCGCCCGAGCTTCCATTCAGGCCGGGAGCCACGGACCCAACTGATCACCGGACGCCTCGGAGGCGATACCGCTCCCGTTTCAGAAACACCGCTCGCACCGATCGGAACCGCCTGATGACGGACACCCTCAGCGCACCGCACGCGTTGGCCCCCCAGACCGGCCCCGTGCCGCAGAAGCTCAAGCGCTCCATCGGTGTCGTGGGCGGCACCCTGCTCACGCTGTCGTGCGTGACGCCCGCCTCGACCCTCTTCGTGGTCGTCCCGGACCTGTTCGACGGCGTCGGCACGTACGCGGCCCTGACCATCGCCATCGGCTCGCTGCTCTGCATCGGCGTGGCGTTCTGCTACTCCGAGCTCGGCACCCTGATCCCGAGCGCGGGCGGCGAGTACGCCATCGTCTCCACCCTCGCGGGCCGCCTGGCCGGCTGGCTCGTGTTCGTGCTGTCCCTGCTGGTCGTGATGATCGTGCCCCCGGTCATCGCCATGGGGACCGCCGACTACCTCGCGCCCCTGGTGCACATCCCGGCCCCGCTGGCCGGTGCCGGCGTCATGGTCCTCGCGACCCTCGCCGGTCTGCTCGACCTGCGGGCCAACGCCTGGATCACGGGCATCTTCCTCGTCCTGGAGGTCGTCGCCGCCGGCCTCGTCGCGGTCCTCGGCTTCTCCCACTCCCAGCGGGGCGTCGGCGCCCTGGTCCACGGCCAGGTCGCGTCCGCCGGCGGCGGACACTCGCTCGTCACCGGCGCCATGGTCGTCTCCGGCCTCGCCATCGCCCTCTTCGTCACCCAGGGCTTCTCGACGGCCGTCTACCTCTCCGAGGAGCTGGAGAACCCGCGCCGCACCGTGGCCCGCACCGTGCTCGCCACGCTCGCCATCTCCACCGCGGTGATCCTGGTGCCCGTCGTCGCGATCACCCTCGGTGCCGGCGACCTGGAGACCCTGACCGGCGGCGACATCAGCGGCATGATCGCCGCCTGGTCCAACTCGGCCGTCGGCACCTTCATCAGCCTCTGCGTCGCGCTGGCGATCGTCAACGCCGGCATCGTCATGGTCATCCAGAACTCCCGCGTCCTGTTCGCCTCCGCCCGTGACAAGGCCTGGCCGGAGCCCGTCAACAACGCGCTGTCCCGGCTCGGCCGCTTCGGCTCCCCGTGGGTGGCCACCCTGGCCGTCGGCGTCCCGGGCGCGGCCCTGTGCTTCGTGAACCTCGACACCCTGTACGGCGTCACCGGCGTCTCCGTCACCGGGATGTACCTGCTGGTCGCGGTGGCCGCCCTGTTCAGCCGCCGCGGTGCGCACCGCGAGGTCGCGGCGTGGCGCATGCCGCTGTGGCCGGCCGTGCCGGTCCTGCTCATCGGCGTCCTCGCGTACGTGCTGTACATGCAGGACGCCAAGTACCTGGCGTGGACCGGCGGCATCACGGCCGCCGCCACCCTCTACTGGGCGCTGTACCTGCGGCCGCGCCGGGACACCCGCTGGCTGGTCAGCATCCCGGAGGACGAGCAGGCCTGACCCTCCGAGGCGTCCGGGGCCGGGACGGCGACAGCCGCCCCGGCCCTTCGGCGTCCCGGCCCGGTCAGCGCATCCCGGACCAGGTCCAGGCCGGTGGACGTGCCGGTCGCGGGGCCGGGCCCGGTGGCCCGGCCGGGCTCGGTCTTCGACGGCGCGGGATCGTCCGGCAGGCCCCGCGGATCACTCCGGACGACCCGTCCGGGCGCACGGGGCCCGACGGGTGGGGCGGGTGGGGCGGTGGCTCAATTCCGTACGCCCTCTTGTGGGTTGCCGCCGAGGTTCCAAGAATGCACATGACAACCGGAGGATCTTCGGTTGCATGTCATCAGAGGGGAACCCCCACATGAAGAAGCCTCTCGTCGGCGCCCTGCTCGCGCTGCTCCTGACCGGAGCGGCCGCGGTCCCGGCCATGGCGTCCGCGCCGCCGCAGGCTCCCGCGGCCAAGGACCGGGCCACGGCGGCCGTCGCCGTCGACTTCGCCGGCACGGTCGCGCTCAGCAACTGCTCCGGTTCGCTCGTCCGCATGCCGAGCTCCCAGCCGAACGACCCCGCGCTCGTCCTCTCCAACGGGCACTGTCTGGAGACCGGCATGCCGGGAGCCGGTGAGGTCGTCAAGGACGTGCGCTCCACCCGCTCGTTCTCGCTGCTCAACTCGGCCGGCACCAAGGTCGCGACGCTGCGCGCCAGCAAGATCGCGTACGGCACGATGACCGACACGGACATCTCGATCTACCAGGTGACCAAGACGTACGCGCAGATCCAGAGCCAGTACGGCATAGGCGCCCTCACCCTCAACGACGTCCGCCCGACGCAGGGTTCGTCGATCAAGGTGGTGTCCGGATACTGGAAGCGGATCTACAGCTGCAACATCGACGGCTTCGTCTACCGCATGAAGGAGGGCGACTGGACCTGGAAGGACTCGGTCCGCTACACCTCCTCCTGCAACACCATCGGCGGCACCTCCGGCTCGCCGGTCATCGACACGACCACCGGCAAGGTCGTCGCCGTCAACAACACGGGCAACGAGAGCGGTGAGCGCTGCACCGTGAACAACCCGTGCGAGATCGACGAGAGCGGCGTCGTGACCGTCCGCCAGGGCATCAACTACGCCCAGGAGACGTACACGATCGTCCCGTGCGTCGGCGCGGGCAACGTGATCGACCTGAACCGCCCGGGCTGCACCCTGCCGAAGCCGTAACGCCGCGACGCGCGTCGCGGACCGCCCGCCCGGTCACTCGGAGACCGGGCGGGCGGCGCGGGCGCGCCCGCGCTCAGCCGAACATCCACATGCGGGTGATCGTGCCCTGCAAGAGGGACTGCGCCGCCGCCGCACCGATCCCCGTCGAGCGGTCGGTGACCACCCAGATCCCCGCGTTGAACACGTACGAGCGGCCGGGGACCATGGTGAACTGGAGCTCCGGACCGGTCATCGGCCGGGGACCGTCGCCGCCCCTGCTCTCCTCGCCCGCGCTGATCCGTGAGCGCCACAGCTGGGTGCCGGCGCCGACGAGGAAGCGGCCGTCCTCGAACACGGTCAGCTCGAAGCCGCCCTCCGAGGTGGCGTTGCTGCCGACCCCGACCGTCTTCAGCGCGAAGGCGTACCGGCCGGGATTGAGCACGGCGTGCGGGAACTTCTGCCCCGGGTTCGTCGTCGGCAGGACCACTCCGAACCCGGCGTGCGCGGCGACGAGTCCGGAGACCCCGTCGGGCAGCGAGCCCGACCGGGCGTCCAGCCCCACCTCTCCCGTGGACCGGTTGAGGATCCGGTTGTGCGGGGGGAAGCCGGCGCCGTCGTGCCAGGCCCAGCTGAAGTCGTAGGGCGGGACGAACCCCACGGAACGCACGTCCGTCCGGATGTGGGGCGGGAAGTACGAGGCGCCGTCCTCCCGCAGCGCGTCCGACTCGCGCAGGTGCAGCACCTCGGTCGCGGCCAGCGCCTCCGCCGCCCGTGCGGCGGCCGCGTCCTGCTGGACGAGCCGCGTCAACGGCGCCTCCATCGCGTCCGTGAGCTCCGCCAGCTCGGCCTCGGCCGCGCGTTCCCGGGCGGTCCGCGCCAGGGAGTGCTCCACGAGGGAGGCCACCGAACGCTCCGCGTCCCGCCGGTCCGCTTCGGGCATGTCGTCGTGGAACGAGATCTGGAAATCTGTCGCACCAGCCATGATGTCGCGACTCTCTCGACTCGGAGATACGTCGATGGGGAGATCCGATCGGTCCGATCGCTCACCAGTCTGGGCGCGAGGGGCCCCGGCCGGGCGCTCGGCTACGCCGATCGGGTGAACCGTGCGCCCGGGCCGGCGCCGGTTCAGTGGCCGGCCAGGGCCCGCCGCAGCCCCACCCGGGCCAGTTCCCCCAAGGCCTCCGCCCGGTCACGGAAGCCGTGGGCGCCGTACGGTTCGAGCGAGGCCAGGGTCCGGGCCGCCTCGCGGAGCCCGAGCCGCAGCCGGGCCGAGGTGCCGTCGGCGGCGCGGAAGTCCGCCTCGTGGGCGTCGGCCCACAGGTCGGGGCCCGGGGCGTCGGCCAGGTCGCGGTGGGCGCGGACCTCCCGCCAGGTCCCGGACAGGTTCACCCGCGCCACGTAGTCGACGCCGTCGCCGTCGGACTCGACCCGGCCGTCCGCGAGCAGCACCCGGCCGCCCCACGGCCCGTGGTCGACGTGCCCGGCGAGCCGCGCGCCCGGCGAGGGGGTGCCGGCGGGCGGCAGCGGCAGCTCCACCGTCACGTCGAGGAAGAGCGGGGCGCCGGCCGCCTCGCCGCGCAGCCGCTCCCGGAAACGCACCCCGCGCACGGGCTCCCGCATCCTCGTGCACGAGGGGTCCTTCGGCACGCCCGACGGTGTCGCGGAGCCGAGGTACTCCCAGGCGTCCCGGTAGCCCATGGCCACCAGGGAGTCGGCGGAGATCCGGCCGGTCAGGAACTCCGGGTCGAGGGGGAGCGGATGGCGCGGCACGACGACATGGAGGGCGAACGGGCGGTGCGCCGCGGCGGCGGCGTCCAGCTCGGCGAAGAGCGCCCCGCCGGCGCTCATCTCGATCATGTGGACGTACTGTTCGAGGGGCCCGTCGCCCCAGTACGGCGTGTTCCCGATGCACCAGACGAGCCACACCTCGTCGGCCCCGCGCCGCAGGGCCTCCGTCAGGTTGGCGTCCTTGATCCACACCGCGTCGGTCCACACGCGCGGCCCACGGCGCAGCGGCGGGACGAACAGGGGCAGCGACATGCCCGCGGCCATCAGCTCCAGGTCGATCTCCGTGTGCGGCACGGCCACGCAGGTCTTGGTGACGAAATCGGCCACGTTGAACGTGCCCGCCACCGGCGAGGAGCGGATCGCCGCCACGTCGATGCCGAGCGCGGGCAGCACCTCGCGGACCATTCCGTCGGCGTCGCCGAGGGCGGGCAGCGCCCAGGGACCCTTGAGGTAGTCCACGAGGGGCAGCGCCGAGCTGAAGTCCCGCACGTTCAGCGCGGACCAGCGGCGCCCCATCTCCGTGGGGTCCTGGCCCGACAGCACCATGCCGGTGGTCATGATGCCGCCCGAGGTCCCGTCGACGTGGTCGAAGACGAGGCCGTGCTCGCGCAGCGCCCGCACCACGCCCGTCTGCCAGGCGACGCGCATCCCGCCGCCCGCGAGCACCAGCGACCGCCGGGTCACGGGTGCACCGCCGCCGCCGTCGCGAGGCGGCGCGCCATCAGCCAGCACAGCAGGGCGGTGGCCAGGTCGAAGAAGGCCACCAGGAGGGCGAGCGAACCGAAGAGGTCCCGGATCACCCCGACGCCCACCAGGGCGAAGGCGCCGAACTTCTGCAGTCCCGTCCAGAACAGCAGGTACGGGGGCGGGGCCGGGGTCAGCAGCGCCTGGACGAGCAGACCGCCCACGACCACCATGAACATGCCCACGGTGGCGAAGAGATGACGGCTGATCCGCGTCGAGTCCGACGACAGCAGGTCGAGCACCGGCCCCGGCGCGCACAACTGGACGAGGCCGGTCAGCACCGTCACCGCGCCGATCAGGAGGAGGACCACCCGCAGGAGGTCCCGCCGGACGTACGGCGGCAGCACGCTCATTCCAACGCTCCCAGCAGGTCGCCCTTGGCGACGATGTACCAGACGATCGCCGCCCAGGTGATCGTCGAGCCGACGAACCGGATGTCGTTGAGGCGCATCCAGCGCAGCAGCAGCGGCGTCAGCCCGGCCGGGCCGTCGAAGTCCCCCGCCCTGATCCGCTTGTTGATCGGGATGATGATCTGCTGCCCGACGTACGTGAGCAGCACGATGCCCGCCAGGCAGACCGCGGACAGCACGACGTACCACTCGCCCCACTCGCTCCACACCAGCACGATGCCGGAGACGAACATCAGGGGCACGACCACCGTGAAGAATGTGGTCGCGAGGGTGGTGGGGATGCCGAAGTGGTCGCCCACGTTCTGTGGCGTGAGGGACCGCCAGGTGGGATA
This sequence comes from Streptomyces sp. NBC_01268, assembly GCF_036240795.1. Classification (NCBI taxonomy): domain Bacteria; kingdom Bacillati; phylum Actinomycetota; class Actinomycetes; order Kitasatosporales; family Streptomycetaceae; genus Streptomyces; species Streptomyces sp. NBC_01268. The sequence continues at coordinate 7,279,956 of NZ_CP108454.1, forward strand.
GAGGAAGAACCTCAGCACCCACATCGTCCCCATGTACATCGTCGCGCCGAAGAGGAAGTACAGGGCGTTGACCAGCAGCAGGGCCTCTTTCACGGGTGCGCTCCCACGTCCAGGCGCGGTGGCGCGGGCCACTCCTGGGAGATCCCGAGCCCGACCACGCTGTCCAGCCCCTCCCCGAACGTCCGCCCCGGCTCCCCGCTCGAGAGGAACCAGCACTCGAAGTGGTCGTCGAGCACCCCCTGCGCCGACGGCAGGAACAGGGTGAACAGCGGATCGTCCGCGATGCCCAGGTCGTGCAGGGCCGCGACCTGCGGAGCGTCGCCGAGCACGAGCCGCGCGCGGGCCCGCCGGCCGACCGCGACGTCCGCCGCGCCGTCCAGGTAGACCGTCGACTTCATCAGCATCCCGCGGAACGCGCAGTAGTTGACGGCCGCCGCCTTCACCGGCAGAGCGGTCGCCGGCGGGCGCTCGATCTCGATGTACATCCCGAGCCGCCCGCCCACCTCGTACTGGCTGGAGATCGCCCTGTCGCTCACCTTGAAGTCGAGACTGGCCTGGTGCTTCGGCATCCCCCAGATGCCCTTGCCGCCCTTGACCGAGATCTCGCTGCTCACGGGCAGGTCCACCACGTACTGGCCGGTGCGGAAGGCGCCCCGCAGCAGGCCGGGCAGCAGCGGCGGGGCCGGCCGCGGACCGTGCGTGCAGGCCAGCGCGATGGAGAACTCGATGTAGCGGCCGATGTCCGTCCGCAGGTAGTCGACGACGGTGATGACGAGCAGCCCCTTGCCGCCGGGCAGCGTCACCGGGTGCAGCTCGTCGCCGGGCAGCAGCCGGGCCACCGCCTCCCGGTCGACGGGGAACCCGGCCATCAGGGCGGGCGTGTCGACCGAGTCGACGGGCAGTTCGAAGGGGATGCCGTCGACCAGCGAGTGCCGTCCGGCGAGCCGGCGCTGGCGGCGCGGCATCGGTGACGGCAGGGCCGAGAGCCCCAGCCGGGCGAGGTCCAGAATCCGGTTCATCGGGCGAGCTCCTCAAGGATCAGGGGATAGGTGTCGGTCGCCGCGCGGCGGCCCAGGAACACGTCGAGATGGCCGTAGCCGGGAAGTATGTGGAGCGTGTCGCGGCCCGGCCGGTGCGTGGTGAGGAAGTCGTACGTGCGCTGCTGGCTCTCGGCCAGGAAGCAGCGGTTGTCCTCGCCGGCGAACAGCGCGATCCGCGCGTCGGTCCGCGGCGCCCGCTCGGCGAAGGCCCGGGGCAGCCCCTCGATGCCCTCCGTCGACACCAGCTGCCCGGCACGGACGCACCGGTTCATCTGGGCGAAGAAGGTCAGCGGCACGTCGGCGAACTCGCCGCGGATCCAGTCGTGCGTCGCCTCGTCGAGATTCGCGTGCGACCACAGCGCCGGCCGGCCGCTGCCGTACGTGAAGCTGACCATGCGGCACACGGGGTTGCGGCACTCGCGGTGGATCGCGCACACGCCCCACACCGTCGCCCGGGACAGCGCGCCGACCGGCCGGTCGCCCCAGGCCGGCGAGATGATCGGCATCGGCCGGGCGAGGAGCGGCGAGAAGCGGGCCAGCTTGAAGCCGGAGAGGCGCGGGACGACGGGGTGCAGCGACACCGCGTTGCTGACCACCACCTCGACCTGGGGGAGCAGCCCGGCCGCCAGGGCCATCATGAACGACGTCGAGCCCTGGCAGTGGACCACGGCCCTGAGCCGGTCCGCGCCGGTCGCCGCGAGGACGTGCGCCACGGCGGCGGGATGGTCGTACGCGGCGGCCTGGTCCAGTGTCCAGGACATCGGTTCGAGGTCGATCGAGGCCCGCCAGTTCAGCATCCAGACGTCCCAGCCGGCGTCGATCAGCGCGTCCACGAAGGTGCGGCGCAGCGGCGGCCGGAAGAGCTCGGCCCGCACGCCCGCACCGTGCGCGAGAAGCACCGGCCCCCGCGTGGGCGGGCGCTTCCCCCGGACGTGCACCAGGGTCAGCGGACGCCCGTCGAGCGCGGTCAGCGGCAGCACCTCGGTGACGTGGTCACGGCGGGTCGTAGGAGCGGCCGGGACCGCGGGGCCGTCGGCGGGGGGTCTGCGGGTCATGGGGTCACGCTCCCCGGGAGATGACGAAGGGTTCCTCGATCAGCCGCACCGTCGGGGGGTGGACGGGCACCGGCCGTTTCGCGGGCACCAGGCGCCGCGCCGTCGGGGCGGCCGCCTCGGGCGCGTGGCGGGACCGGCCGCCCGTCGGGTCGTCGGCCAGCTCCCAGTCGTGGCAGACGGCGTCGAGGGTCAGCGGGTGGACGGTGAGGTCGCCGCCCGGGGCGATGTGCAGCCGCAGGAAGCCCTTGTGGTCCTCGATGGACTGGCCCGACATCTGCCACTCCGCCACCGGCCCGCCGCGCGCGGTCAGCACCCACAGCGCGAAGACGCCGGAGCCCACGACCGCGCCGACCCCGGCGGCGACGGCCAGGCAGACGAGGAGCACCGCCCAGCCGGACCAGGACGCGGGGAAGGGCAGGGCCATGGTGACGGCGAGGGCCGCCAGCGCGACCGCCACCTGCCCCAGCGAGGCGACCGCGGCGCGGGACGGCGGGGCCGCCCGCCGCCTCCGCAGCAGCCGGCCCAGGAACCCGAGCAGCAGCAGCCCGCCGGCCACGCCGAGACACACGGCGCCGAAGCCCCAGAAGGCGCCGATACCGGCCCCGCGCACCGCGTCGACGGGCCGCGTCACGCCCTTCGACAAGGCGAACAGGAAGCTGGACACCAGGAAGAGCCCGGCGTGCAGCCCCGCGACGAGCGAGGCGAAGCCCGTGTTGCGCCACGGCAGCCAGCGCCCCGACCAGGGCACCGCGATGCCCCGCGTGAGCCGGCGGGACTCGGCGGCGTCGGGGTAGGTGGTCGCCATCCGGGCGAACTCCACCGGCGGGTCGTCCCTGTCCCGCAGCCGCGACCCGTACGGCGGCAGCGGCAGCACCGGCGGCAGCCGGTGGGTCGCCGCCAGGTACGCGCCGCCGAGCCCGCAGGTCACCATCTGGCGCCGCCGCGGATCGGGGACCGGGGCGCCGGGGGCGCTGTCCGGGGTGGGGGGCGGCTCGTCCGGCAGCAGCTCCGCGTACCGGGCGTAGTGGTGGCGGTCGCCGGTCAGCCAGAGCCGTACGGTCGCGTGGGTGGGCCGCCGCTCGCCGGTGTCCCGGTCGACGTGCTGGCGGACGACGTTCCGGTCGAACCAGTGCAGGGAGTTGAAGGCGTCCACCCTCCGGCCCGCGCTCTGCAGCCAGGTCGGCTCGGTCGAGCAGACGATCACCCCGTCCCCCGGCAGCAGGTGCGCCGACAGGTTCTCCTGGAAGTAGCGCAGCTGGGGATCGTCGAAGTACGTGCCGAGCTGGCTGTCCAGGCCCACCAGCCACCAGCGCTCGGGCAGCCGCACGCAGAAGTAGCTGCGGGTCTGCCGGGTCTGCCAGCCGCCGATCGGGCGCTGCTGGGCGAACATGCGCAGGAAGGCGGTGAGCCCGTCGTACCAGTCGTGGTTCCCCGGCAGCGCGACCATCAGCGGCGGGTCCTGGGCCGTCGGCAGCGCGGCGCGGTAGGGACCCTTCATCCGGTCCTCGTACCCCTCCGCCGAAGCCGTCGGGTACACCTCGTCGCCGCCGAGCACGAGCAGCGAGCCCCGGGGGAGCCGCAGGGGTACGTCCCCGAGGGCGGCGCCGGCGCGGGGGCCTCCGGGGCCCGGGGCGTCGCCGCCGGGGGCGCCGGAGCCCGTCGGCGGGACCGGGAGCTCCTCCGCCGCCAGCGCCCACGCCACCGAGCTCGTGGCGTCGAAGCCGTCGCCGAGGTCGGCCACGAAGTCGAACCAGAGCTCCCGCGCCTCGGGCCTGCCCGGCGGGGCCTCCAGGAGCTCCCCGGCCAGCACCCCCTGGAACTCCCGCTTGTCCGCGTACCCGGCGAAGACCGCGGCGATCACCACCTTGACCGCCGTCCGCGCCAGCTCCGCGGGGGCCAGCCACCGCACCGGCTCCTGCGGGGTGAAACCGAGCGCGTCGGCGTGCGCGCGCAGCTCGCGCACCTTCACGGGGACTCCCCGGCCGCCGCGAAGTGCACCCCGTAGACACCCCACAGCTCACCCAGGAACAGGCGCCCGAAGCCCTCCATCGCCCGCGCGGGATGCGGACCGGAGGCCCGGAACGTCGTCAGCTGGCGTACGAAGTCGGCGGTGAGGATGACGAGGACGCCCGCGCCGAGCACCGGGGCGGCCGCGTCGCCGTCCTCCGGAACATGCCCGGCGAGCACCTGGACGTACAGGGTCGAGGTGTCGCCCCAGACGTCGAGCCCGGTCCCGTCGCGCACCTCCTTGTGCCCGACGAGCGTGAGCGGGTTCCCGCCCGGGTCGCGCAGGTGCAGCCGGTACAGCATCCGGCGCCGGGTGGGGTCGCCGTCGCGGGTGAACAGGTTGAACCAGCCCGCCTCCACGGGCAGTCGCCCGCCGAGGACCTCGCACTCGACATGGCCCACCGCCCCGGCCTCGTGCCGGGGGTCCGCGACGAACCGGTCCACGTCGTCCGCGGTGATGGTGAGCCGGAACATCATGTGCTGGCCGCGGGCCCGGCCGAGCTCCCGCCCCTCCCCGGGGTCGGTGACGTCGAGGGCGAGGTATCCCTTCATCTCCTCGGTGAAGGACAGACTGGTGGGCCGCTCCCCGCTGCCGTCGGAATCCGCTGCCGCGGCAGCCGACGACGCCGGCGTCGCGGTCGTCGTCGTGGGCCGCGGGCCCTGCGTCTCCAGGATGCGGCGGCAGGCACGGTCGGCGAACGCGGCGATCGTGAGCGACGGGTTCGCGCCCACCGGGCCCGGCAGGGCGGAGCCGTCGAGCACGTAGAGACCCGGATGCCCGAAGACCTCGCCGTACGCGTCGCAGACCCCCTCGCCGGGGTGGCGGCCCATCGGCGCCCCGCCGAGCGGATGCACGGTGATCACCCGGCGTGCCCACCACAGCGGGCTGTCGTGGAACGTGCCGCCGAGCGCCCCGGCCACGTCCGCCATGGTCGCGCGGACCCGCTCGAAGTAGGGGCGCGAGGTGCGCGTGGTCCAGTCGACGTCGAGGTTGCCCCGGCGCAGGCCCATCCGTCCGTCCGGGACGTCCCGGCCCATGCCGAGCAGCGGCAGCGCCGAGTCGGAGAACACCCCGGGCCCGAGCAGCTGCGCCAGCCGTCCGCTGATGTTGCTCCGGGGGCCGGATCCGAGGCCGAGCCGGGACCGTACCCGGTCGAGGCCGAAGCCCACGGTGCGGCGCACGCTGCCGGACACCTGAGCGGCCTCGGCGAGCCAGTCCACGAAGGCCGGGTAGCCGGCGTCCTCGACGTAGAAGCCGCGCCCGGTGGAGCCGTCCCCGTCGAGCTCGTCGCCGACCCGGATCGCGCTGGTGATCACGGGCCCGGTGCTGCTCGCCAGCCGCCGTGGCGCGGTGCCCGCGGCGCCGCCGGTGGCGTTCAGGACCAGGCCGAGCAGGTCGCCGTTGCCGCTGAAGCGGGTGCCGAGGGCCGGGCCGAGACCGGGCAGCGCGGAGCGGTTGCGCAGCAGCAGGAAGGTCGAGCCGAACGTGCCGGCCGCCAGCACCAGCCGCCCGCACCGGATGCGGCGCAGCGGCAGCCGGCTCGTGGCGGTGCGGTGCCCCTCGCGGGCCGGGTCGTGGACGACGTACCGCACCTCGTAGCCGCCGCCGGGCAGCGGGGCGAAGCCGCGCACCTCGCAGCGGGTGCGGATGTCGGCGCCGCGGTGGCGCGCGGCCGACAGATAGGTGTGGTCGAGGGTGTTCTTGGCGCCGAGGTTGCAGCCGATGTCGCATTCGCCGGTCAGCCGGCAGGTCTCCCGGGGCAGTCCGTAGAGGTTGCCGTACTCGGGCTCGGGGAGCGGGGCGCCCGGCACCGGCGGCCCGTCCGGCCGGGCGGCGAAGGAGACGGCGAGCGGCGGCCGCGACAGGTCCAGGCCGAGCGTGTCGGCGGCCTCCCGCAGGGCGGCGGTCTTCGGCGTGTCCGGGTACGGGTAGGGCGTGCCGCCGAGCATCCGCTCGACCCGCTCGTAGTGCGGATCGAGGTCGCCGCGGCCGATCGGCCAGTTCTCGTACCCGCCGCCGGGCACCGGCGACTCGTGGACGAACCACTTCTCGTCCTTGCGCAGCAGCACGTTGGCGTAGATCAGGGACCCGCCGCCGAGACCGCTGGAGACGACGCCTTCCAGTCCGCGGAAGGACCAGAGGTCGAACAGCCCGTGCAGGCCCTCGCTGGGGTCCCAGAAGTTGCGGGCCATGGCGGCGGGCGTGCGGGCGAAGCTCCCGGGAGGGTAGGGGCGGCCGCGCTCCAGGACCACGACGGACAGTCCGCCGTCGGCCAGCTGATGCGCGGCGACCGACCCGCCGAAGCCGGATCCGACGACGACGACGTCGACGCCGTCCACCTCGGTCTCGACTGCGGCATCGTCTGCGTGCCTCATCGGCGATCCCCTCACGGGCGACTCGGGACATTGCGTCCCGATTCGACGCTAGGGTTCCGCGCTCCACCGCACCAAGCGGACGGGGCGTCCGGGGGACGGACGTGGCGAACGCGTGACAGCACGAAGCTCCCGGCGGTACGGGTGACCTCGGTCGAGGACCCGTGCCGCCGGGAGCTTCGTCGCCGGAGGGCGGTGCGTCAGCTGGCGGTGCCGCGGCGGCCGCCCCTGCGGGCGGAGTCGCCACGGCCGCGGGCGGCGCCGGTGCCGCCGGTGGCCGAGCCGGCGGACGTGCCGCGGCCGGAGCCCGCGGGCGCACCGCGGCCGGCGCCGCGGGCACCGGCCCGGCGGTCGCCGCCCTGGCCGGCACCCTGACCGGTGCTCTGACCGCCGCCGGTGGCGGGGCGACGGCGACGGGACCGGGTGCCGGACTCGTCGGACGAGGCGGCGCCGGTCCGGGGGCCGCCCGTGGCGCGGGTCTTCGGGCCGTCGTTCGTGGCGTCCCCGGTCCTGCCGCCGGTCCTGCCGCCGCCGGTCCGGGTGCCGGTCCTCGGGGCGGACTTCCGGGCCGGGCGGGCCGCCTTCGGCGGCGTCGGCTGCGGGACCTCCAGGACGACGGGCACGCCGGAGGGCTCGCGGGCGCCGGTGATGTCCGTCAGCTGCGGGTCGCTCGACGTGACGCGGGTGGTCCGGGGGCGGATGCCGGCGTGCGTCATCAGCTGGGAGACCTCCCGCTTCTGCTCGGGCAGGACCAGCGTGACCACGCTGCCGGAGGTGCCGGCGCGCGCGGTGCGCCCGCCCCGGTGCAGGTAGTCCTTGTGGTCGGTCGGGGGGTCGACGTTCACCACGAGGTCGAGGTCGTCGATGTGTATGCCCCGGGCCGCGACGTTCGTGGCGACCAGGGCCGTGACCTGGCCGTTCTTGAACTGGTCCAGGGTGCGGGTCCGCTGGTTCTGCGAACGGCCGCCGTGCAGGGCCGCGGCGTGGACGCCGGCGGTGAGCAGCCGCTTGGCGAGCCGGTCGGCCGCCCGCTTGGTGTCGATGAACATGATGACCCGCCCGTCGCGCGCCGCGATGCGGGTGGTGACGGCCTTCTTGTCGGTCTCGTCCATGACGTGCAGCACGTGGTGTTCCATCGCGGTCACGGAGGCCGCGGACGGGTCCGTGGAGTGCACGACGGGGTCGTGCAGGAAGCGCTGGACCAGGCGGTCGATGTTGCCGTCCAGGGTCGCCGAGAACAGCATGTGCTGGCCGCCGGGCCGCACCTGCTGGATCAGCCGGGTGATCTGCGGCAGGAAGCCCATGTCGGTCATCTGGTCGGCCTCGTCGAGGACCGTGATGCGCACGTCGTCCAGGACGCAGTCGCCGCGCTCGACGAGATCGTTGAGCCGCCCGGGGGTCGCCACGAGGACCTCGGCGCCGCGCCGCAGCGCGTTGGCCTGCTTGGTCACGGACAGGCCGCCGACCACGGTGGTCAGCCGGAGGTTGACCGCGGTGGCGTACGGGGTCAGCGAGTCCGTCACCTGCTGGGCGAGCTCACGGGTGGGCACCATCACCAGGGCGAGGGGGGCCTTCGGCTCGGCCCGCTGACCGGCGGTGCGGGCGAGCAGCGCGAGACCGAACGCGAGGGTCTTGCCCGAGCCGGTACGGCCACGGCCCAGGAGGTCACGGCCGGCGAGCGAGTCGGGCAGCGTGGCGGCCTGGATGGGGAACGGCGCGGTCACACCCTGCGCGGTGAGCGTCTTCAGCAGCCCGGCGGGCATGTCGAGGGCGGCGAAGTCGTCGACGGGAGGGAGTGCGGGGGTCGTGCTTTCCGGCAGGCGGAACTCCCTCGGCGGCGCCGCGGAGGTTTGGGGCGACTTGGCGCGCCGGTTCGGCTTCTGGGCCTTGCGGGACATGCGGGGGGACTACCTTCCTGGAAAACAGCGCAAAACCGGGGTCCGCACCGAATCGGTGCGGACCCCGGTGAGCAGATATCGACCGGCGCGATTAGGCGGGGACGATGTTCTCCGCCTGCGGGCCCTTCTGGCCCTGCGTGACGTCGAAGGAGACCCGCTGGCCCTCCTGCAGCTCACGGAAGCCCTGGGTGGCGATGTTCGAGTAGTGGGCGAAGACGTCCGGGCCGCCGCCGTCCTGCTCGATGAAGCCGAAGCCCTTTTCCGAGTTGAACCACTTCACGGTTCCCTGTGCCATGACTTTCTCCTTCTGTAGGCAGAGGCCCCATCCGGAGATGCCGGAAAACAAAATGCGCCCGAAGAGAAGAGAAGTATTCCCGTCAGACGCCAAGTTCATGGGTACCACAACTGCAACGCGTTGAGCCTAACACACTCAGCGCCTCGATGGGGCCGATCGGTGCGTCGGCCCCATGATCGACCGCGTCGCCGGGCGCGGTGCCGATCATGGGGCTGACCATGGGGAACGCTGTGGGGAGGCACCCCGCGAGCCTGGTAGATTGATCTCCGTCGCCGCAGGGAACACTCGCGGTCGACGACACACCCGTCCGGGTGGCGGAATGGCAGACGCGCTAGCTTGAGGTGCTAGTGCCCTTTATCGGGCGTGGGGGTTCAAGTCCCCCCTCGGACACCAGATCAGCATCATCGCCGCGCGGCGGTGGACCGGGAATTGTCCCGGCCCACCGCCGCGCGGCGTTTCGCATGCCGCCGACGTTGTTCGGGGCCCCCTTCGGACCCCCGCGCCGCCGACCACGTGGAGGGGCGCCGCGGCGGACGGTCACCCGGTCGGGGCCGACCGCTCCCAGGCCGTCATGAGCCCGTCCAGCCACGCGGGCGGCAGCTCGGCCGCGTCCCACTCCGCCCGCAGCGGTGCGGGGTCCCCGAGCAGGCGCTCCAGGACGGCGAGGCTGGTGGGGGAGTGGACGAGGGAGTACCGGCCGTGGATCGCGATGGCGCTGCCGGGGCCGTAATCCTCGAAGAGGCGCTCGAGACGGGTGCGGTGGAGCGTGGTGAACTCCGTGATCCGCCCGGGGTATCCGGCCCGCTGCCGGGAGGTGAGCGTCGCCAGGACGGCCTTGAGGACCTGGTCGGTGGCCTCGGGGTCGAGGTCGGACACGTCGGTGAACGACAGGTACAGCGGCAGGACCGCGACCTTGACCCGCTCCAGTTCCATCCGGCCGACGAGCGGCCGGTCGTCCGCGGTGCGGTCCGGCACCCCGGCGGCGACGGCCTGCCGCAGGGCCTGCTCGGCGATCCCGCCGAGGCCGTCGGCGGCGGCCCGGGCGCCGTCGAGCCAGCCGGAGCCGTAGCGCTCGTCCGCGCCGCGCGGGGCCGTGTGCGCCAGCCCGTCGACCTCCTGGTGGGCGAGGGCGAGGGCGCCGGCCTCGACCAGACCGATCAGCTCCTCCGCGTCGCCGGAGTAGACCCCGGCCCGGGCCAGGAGATTGACGAGCGTGGTGCGGGCGTTGAGCACGCTGGCCGCGTCCAACTGCTGCTGTCCTCCGGCGTCGGCGTTCATGGGTCCTCCTCGTCGCATGGGGCAGCGTCGTGAGCGTACGCGGAACGATCAGACTTCCGGTGTACGCCCCCGGTCACGGGTCCGACCGTGGGTTGACGTGGGCGCGCGGCCCGCCGACGTAGCGTCGTCCCCATGCTCACACCCACCCGGGCGGCCGCGACCGCCCTCCTCGCCTGCGCCCTCGCCTTACCCGCGACGGTGCTGCCCGCCCATGCCGCGTCGCCCCGCACCACGGGCGCGTCCTCCGCCACCGCGCCGCGGCCGGTCCACGAGCCCGCCGCCGTCCCGGCGCCCGCCCCGCTCGAACTGCCCGCGCCCACCGGCACGGAGCGGGTCGGAAGCACTGTCCTGCACCTCGTCGACCGCTCCCGCAAGGACCCCTGGGTGCCCACGGCCGACGGCCGGGAGCTCATGGTGACCCTGCACTACCCCGCGGCCCGCCGCTCGCACGGCGCCCCGGCCCCGTACGCGACCGAGGCGGAGGCCCGGCTGCTCCTGGCGGGCGTCGAGGTCGAGGACCCGGCGGCGGCGCGGGCGCTGGCCGGGATGGACGCGTACAGCGAGACCGGCGTACGGCCCGCGCCGGGCCGGCACCCGCTGGTGCTGCTCTCGCCCGGCTTCGGCGTGCCGCGCTTCACCCTCACCAACCTCGCCGTGGACCTGGCCTCGCGCGGTTACGTCGTGGCCTCCGTCGACCACGCCTACGAGACCTCCGGCACCGCCGTGCCCGACGGACGGATCCTCACCTGCGTGGCCTGCAAGGCCCTCGACGAGGGCGGGGTGCACGGCAGCGTCGTCACCGCCGCGCGCGCGGCGGACATGCGCTTCCTCCTCGACCGGCTGACCGGCCCGCGGCCCGTGTGGAAGGACGCGGCGGCGATCGACCGGAGCAGGATCGGGATGGCCGGCCACTCCATCGGCGGGGCCAGTGCCGCCACGGCGATGCTCCTGGACCGGCGGATCGACGCGGGCGTCAACATGGACGGCTCGTTCTGGGACACCCTGCCCGCGCAGGGGCTCGGCGGGCGTCCGTTCCTGATGCTCGGCACGGACGACGACATGCACCGGCCGGGCGGCGAGGACGCCACCTGGGACGCCACCTGGCCGGTCCTCGGCGGCTGGAAGCGCTGGCTGACGGTGGCCGGCGCCGACCACTTCAGCTTCTCCGACGGGCCGGTGCTCCAGCGCCACTTCGGACTGCCCGCGGGAGACATCCCGGCCGATCGGGCACTCGCCGTCACCCGCGCGTACGTGGGGGCCTTCTTCGACCGGCACCTGCGGGGCGTGCCCCAGCCGCTCCTCGCGGGGCCGAGCCCGCTGCACCCCGAGGTGAGGTTCCAGCGGCCGTGAGCGCGTGAGCCGGTGACCCCGTGCGCCCGACGGGCGCACGAGTGAGTCCGGGGGCGGACCCCCGTGCCGCTCCCGGACTTCCGCGCCGCCCGGCTCAGCCGCCGAGCGCGGCCCCGTTCGGGACGACGACCCCGTAGAGGTCCCCGATGGTCGCGAGCGCGCTCCGGTGGAGCTGCTCGGCCGTCACCTCGCCGACGGCGGTGGCCAGCGGCCGGGTGGCGCAGGCGTCGGCGACGACGGTGGGGCGGTCGCCGCGCAGGAAGGCTGCGGCGGTCGTGAAGGCGACGCACATGTGGGTCATGAACCCGGCGACGACGAGGTCCTTGGTGCCTGCGGCGTCGAGGTGCTCGGCCAGGTCGGTGCCTACGAAGGCGTCCGGCACGGTCTTCACGACGACGGTCTCGCCCTCGACGGGGGCCACCCGGGGGTGGATCTGCCCGATCTCGGTCCGGATGTCGTACGGGGTGCCCTCGCCGCCGTCGTTGACGACGTGGACGACCTTCGCGCCGGCCGCCCGGGCCCGGGCCAGCAGCCCGGCGGCGGAGTCGAGGGCGGCCTCCCACCCGTCCAGCTCCATCACGCCGCGCGTGTAGGTGTTCTGGTAGTCGATCAGGAGCAGCGTGGCACCGGCCGGCGAGGCGGGAGTGTCGTCGAAGCCGTTGAGGTCACGCAGGGTGGTGGCAGACATGGGTGTGCTCTTTCCGGAGGGCATAGGAGTGGGAACGGGGTCCGGGCGAGGGCCCGGTGCCGTGTCTCCACGCTACGAACCCGCTCCGATGGCGGCAATGTCATGCGACTTGCAGATCCGGACATCGGCTCGGGGTTCCGTTGTTAGCTACTTAGCCAAAGTGCTAAAAAGATCTCCGTGACCGAACCACCGAGCGAGTCCCCGCGCGGTCCGGACGACGACGCGGGCGTGTTCCGCGCCCTCGCCGACCCCACCCGGCGTCAGATCCTCGAAGACCTCCGTGCCGGCGGCGAGCTCGCCGCCGGCGAGATCGCGAGCCGCTTCGCCATCAGCGCCCCCTCCATCTCCCGCCACCTCGGCGTGCTCAAGGGCGCCGGGCTCGTCGCGGAGCGGCGGGACGGCAACCGGATCCTCTACACCCTGGTCGAGGACCGGCTGGCCGCGAGCGTGGGGCGCTTCCTCAGCGCCGTGTGCCCGGAGCAGATCGTCCTGCGCCACACCAAGTGGCGCGGCGGCACGGGCCGCGACGCCCGCGAACAGGAGAAGAACGCATGAGACCCCCGCGCCTCGCCTCCGTCATCGAACGGCGCCTCCTCGTCAACTACCGGGTCGCCCCGGAAGCCGTCGCCCCCCTGCTCCCGGCCCCGCTGCGCCCGCAGCTCGTGCGCGGCCACGCCGTCGCGGGGATCTGCCTGCTGCGGCTCGGCTCGGTGCGGCCCGCCTGGGCCCCCGCCGCCGTCGGGCTGCGCAGCGAGAACGCGGCCCACCGCATCGCCGTCGAGTGGGACGGCCCGGACGGCGTCGAGACCGGCGTCTACATCCCGCGCCGCGACACCGGCTCCCGGATCAACCGCTGGGCCGGCGGCCGGGTGTTCCCGGGCGAGCACGGACACGCCGACTTCGAGGTGCGGGAGACCGCCGACACCCTGCGCGTGGCCTACACGTCGCGCGACGGGGAGACCGGTGTCGACGTCACCGCCCGGGTCACCGAACGGCTGGAGGGCAGCGAGCTGTTCGCCGGCCTCGACGAGGCCTCCGCCTTCTTCCGTACGGGCAGCAAGGGCTGGTCGGAGACCCGCTCCGGTTGCTCGCTCGACGGCATGCAGCTCCACACGGACGCCTGGCGCGTCGAACCGGGCCGCGTCACCGCGGCCCGGTCCCGTTACTTCGACGACCCCGCCCGCTTCCCGGCGGGCAGCGCGACCCTGGACTCCGTCCTGGTCATGCGTGACGTCCCGGTGCGCTGGCGGGCGCTGCCCGAGATGCCCGTCCGCACGTCCGCCGGTCGGCCGCTAGGACACGCGGCCTGACGACCCGTCGCCGACCGGGTCGAGCCGTTCCTCCCTCGGGGGCGTCCCGGGGGAGGGTGCGGCGACGGTCTCCGCGTCCGGCCCGCGCCGGGACAGGCGGCCCAGCCGGGTGGCCAGGGGCTCGGTGTACCGGGCGGTCAGCGGGCCCAGGACGACGAGGATGAGGACGTACGCGGTCGCGAGCGGTCCGAGGGAGGGCTCGATGCCCGCGGACACGGCGAGCCCCGCGATGACGATCGAGAACTCCCCGCGTGCCACCAGCGTGCCGCCCGCCCGCCACCGCCCCTTGGCGGATATCCCGGCCCGGCGGGCCGCCCAGTAGCCCGTCGCGATCTTCGTGGCGGCGGTGACCAGGGCCAGCGCGAGCGCGGGGAGCAGGACCGGCGGGATGCTCGCCGGGTCGGTGTGCAGCCCGAAGAAGACGAAGAAGACCGCGGCGAACAGGTCGCGCAGCGGGCTCAGCAGGTGGTGGGCGCCCTCGGCGGCCTCGCCGGACAGCGCGATGCCGACCAGGAACGCGCCGACGGCGGCGGACACCTGCAGCTGCTGGGCCACCCCCGCGACCAGCAGGGTGAGTCCGAGCACCACGAGGAGCAGCTTCTCGGGGTCGTCGCTGGAGACGAAGCGGGAGATCAGGCGCCCGTAGCGGAGCGCGAGGAAGAGCACGAGCCCGGCGACGCCCAGCGCCACGGCCAGGGTGACGCTGCCGGCGGCGAGGCCGACCCCGGCGAGGAGGGCCGTGACGATCGGCAGGTAGACGGCCATCGCCAGGTCCTCCAGGACCAGGATGCTCAGGACCACCGGGGTCTCCCGGTTGCCGAGCCGGCCGAGGTCGCCCAGGACCTTGGCGATGACGCCGGAGGACGAGATCCAGGTGACACCGGCCAGGACGACGGCGGCCACCGGGCCCCAGCCGAGCAGCAGGGCCGCCACCGCACCGGGCAGGGCGTTGAAGGCGGCGTCCACGAGACCGGCCGGGTACTGGGTCTTGAGGTTGGTGACCAGGTCGGTCGCCGTGTACTCCAGGCCCAGCATCAGCAGCAGCAGGATGACGCCGATCTCGGCGCCGATGGCCACGAACTCCTCGCTCGCACCGAGCGGGAGCAGCCCGCCCTCACCGAAGGCCAGGCCGGCCAGGAGGTAGAGGGGGATGGGGGAGAACTTCAGGCGTCCGGCCAGCCGGCCCAGCAGGCCGAGGCCGAGGATGATCGCACCGAACTCGATGAGGAAGACGGCGGACGAGTGCATGGATCACTCCCTTCCGAGTATCAGGGCGGCGGCGTCGACGCCTTCGCGGGTGCCGATGACGATGAGGGTGTCGCCCCCGGCGAGCCGGAAGTCGGGTCCGGGGGAGGGCACGGCGTCCGCCCGGCGCAGCACCGCCACGATCGAGACGCCGGTCTCGGTGCGCGTGCGGGTCTCACCGAGGTGGCGGCCGCTCCAGTGGGAGGCGGCGGACAGTTCGATCCGTTCGGCCACCAGGCCCAGGTCCGTGGTGGAGAGCAGGCTGGGACTGTGGTGGGACGGCATCAGCGCGTCGATCAGCGCCTCCGACTCTCCGGCGGTCAGCCGTACCGACAAGGAGCATTCGTCGGGATCGTCGCTCCGGTACGCGTTGAGCACCCGGCTCCCGTCGCGGCCCGCGACCACCGACAGGCGGCGGTCCTCGCGCGTGGTGAGGTCGTAGCGGACCCCGATTCCGGGCAGGGGCGTACGACTCATGCGTGCAGCGGGCACGACGGCTCTCCTCGGCGGACGGGCAGCGTGAACGGAGGCGCCCCACGGCGGAGGGCGTCTTGGCAAATACTTTACCCAGGCAACAAAGTGGTGGATTCGCCGGGATAGCGGAAGATCGCGAAGGGAACGGGACGAACCGGCGGACCGGCCGCGTCAGCGCGGGTCCGTGAGCAACTCCGCGAACCGGTCCGCGAGGACCATCAGACCGTCGAGCTCCGGCCCGCCGCGCGCCCTCCGCAGGCCGTGCCTGCGCCCCCAGAACGCCGTCTGCACCACCTGCAACTGCGCCCAGCGCCGCACCCGGTCGCGATCGAGCCCGGCGGCCTCCGCGTACCCGGCCAGGACCCGGAAGGCGGCGGCGCGCGGGTCGTCCGCGGCCGCGAGGCGCGGGGCGTGCGTCTTCAGGAACGTGCCGCCGTCGTAGGCGGGATCCCCCGCGTACCCCTTGGGGTCGACCGCGAGCCACGGCTCGCGCTCCGCCCGCAGGACGTTCCCCGCGTGCAGGTCGCCGTGGACGAGGGTGTCCGGCTGGACCCGTCCCAGCTCCCGTACGGTGGCCAGGGCGGCGTCCACGGCCCGGCGCGGCATCGTGTGGGCCAGCTCGCCGGCGTCCCGCCGCAGCTGCTCCTCCCAGGCGTCCGCCCGCTCGCTCAGCCGGGGCAGTCCGGGCGGCGCGGGCACGGCGAGCCGGCGCCCGAGCCCGCCCGCGAACCGTGCCACCTCGTCACCGTCCGGGAGCGCGGCCAGAGTCGACGTCCCGGCCCGCTCCAGGAGCATCGCGAACCGCTCGTCGTCCCGCGCGTACAGCCGGACCGCCCCCCGGCCGCCCCACACGGCGAAGGCGTCCGGCTCGTGCACGTTGCCCGGGTGCGGGAAGGACACCTTGAGCACGGCCGGCTCCCCGGAACGGCGCCGTACGGGCACGATCACGCCGACGCCCCCGTGCAGCACCGCGCCGTCCGGGACGCAGTCCCAGTGCGCCAGCAAGTCGGCGACCAGCAGCGGCAGCCGGTCCGTCCACGCCGCGCCCGGCCCGCCCTCGCGGGCGACGGTGCTCCGCACGAACTCCTCGGGAACCACGATCATTCCGGCACCCTACGCGCGAGAACGCGGGGGACCGGCCTTGCACCCGTACCGGAGCCATGATCGGATGTGCCTTCTTTCGGACGATCATGACACTTGGGGGCAGTGAATGACCGGAAACAACGGGCACATGGACAGACGTTCCGTCATGCGCGGCGTGGCGACCATGGGCGTCGGCGCCGCCGCCGGGGCCGTGACGATGGGCGGCACCCCGGCGTACGCCGCCGGTGCGGGCGACGACCCGTACAGCGTCGACGTCATCAGCAAGGGCGCCGACCCGACCGGCGCCACGCCCAGCGACGCCGCCTTCCGCGCGGCCGCCGCCGAGGTGCTCGCCTCGTTCCAGCCCGGCGCGATCTCGGGGGCGATCCCCAAGAAGGTGCTGGTGATCCCGCCCGGCAACTACCTGCTGACCCAGCCCGACTCGCTGTTGCCCGGCATCGACGGCAAGGGCAACGGCGGCATCGTCGACGGCCTGTCGATCACCGGGTACGGCAAGCGGCTCTCCCGGATCGTGTACGCGCCCACCACCGACGACACCACCCTGTGGACCAACTACCGGCGCTACAAGAACATCCGGATCTCCGGGCTCACCTTCACCAGCAACAACCCCACCTCCAGCTTCTGCTACGCCTACTCCACCGACGGCGGCTACGGCGTGCAGGACACCTGGTACACGGACGTGGAGTGGCGCGGCAGCTGGAAGCGCGGCATCGGGCTCGACGGACCCGTCGACTCGCCCGACCACACGCTGCCCGAGTCCGACCTCAACAGCGAGATGGGCTGGGACCACTGCCAGATCGGCGGCAGCTACTCCGAGGCCTTCCTGGTCATGGGGATGAAGCCGACGGCCACGCAGCAGGACCAGTTCCTCAACTTCTGGTTCCGCGAGTGCAAGGTCGAGTTCAAGTCCGGGGTGTTCGTGAAGAACAACCGCGGCGGCTCGATGAACTTCATCGGCGGCTCCTACATCCTCACCGACGGCGCCGCGGCCGGCACCTTCTTCCAGCTCGGCTCCGAGGCCACCACCCGCGCCGACTCCGTCGCGCGCCTGTACGTCCAGGGCGTCCGCTTCGAGCTGCACAACGCCAACCAGAAGGTCATCGACTCCCGCTGGCACAAGGGCACCATCACCTTCGTGTCCTGTGACGACACGGCCGTCAGCCACCAGTCGTGGACGGACGGGGCCGTGGCGCACACCTACGCCTTCAACGCCATCGGGAACAGCGGCCCCATGGTCCGCTACACCGACTGCGCCCTGATGGGCTCCCACCAGGTGGCGACCGGGAGCACGCCGACCACCGCGGGCAAGGTGCTCTACGACGGCTGCCGCTTCATCGACATGACCAAGGCGATCGGCAACGACGACACCAGCTTCCTCCGCTGGACCGGAACGGCGGCGCCCCGCCACGAGATCCGCGACTGTCTCGTCGGCGCCGGCTACACGGCCGACGTGAAGTACCCCGCCTGACCCGTGGGGGCCGCGGCCGGGCGCCGCGGCCCCCACGTCGTACGCTGCCGTGCGTACCAGTGTCGGGCGGAGGGAAGATCCTGCTCATGGGGCGTCAGAAGCGGTCGTACATAGCGGGATCCGTGGTGGCGGCGCTGCTCGCCGTCGCGGGTTGCACGGGCCAGGGCGGCGGCACCGCGCCCGGGGACGCCAAGGGGAGGCCCACGGCGCCCGCCCCGCGGACCCCGTCCGACAACGGCAAGGGCACCACCGAGGGCACCCTCCCCGGCGTCCCGACCGCCGCCCAGGCCCGCGCCCGGCTCGCCCGCCTGAAGGTCGCGGCCCAGGGCTCGATGACCGGCTACAGCCGTGACCGCTTCCCGCACTGGGCCGAACAGGGCGACGACTGCAACACCCGCGAGACCGTCCTCGCCCGCGACGGCCGCGACGTACGCCGCGACGCCGAGTGCCGTGCCGTCTCCGGCACGTGGACCAGCGTCTACGACGGCAGGACCTTCACCAAGGCCTCGGGCCTGGACATCGACCACACCGTGCCCCTGGCCAACGCCTGGCGCTCCGGAGCCGACGCCTGGACCCAGGAGAAGCGCAAGGCCTTCGCCAACGACCTCACCCGCCCCCAGCTCATCGCCGTCTCCGCGGTCTCCAACCGTTCCAAGGGCGACCAGGGCCCCGACGAGTGGCAGCCGCCCGCGCGGAGCTACTGGTGCGCGTACGCCCGCTCCTGGACCGCGGTGAAGTCCTCCTACGCCCTCACGGTGACCAAGGCGGAGAAGGCCATGCTCGGAACCATGCTGGACACCTGCCGGGGCTGACCCTGCGAACCGGCGGGCGGCCAGACGGCCGTCCGCGCCCCGGCCGCTCCTCGGCCGTGCGCCGGCCGCGCGTCTCAGGGGCCACCCACGCCCGGCGCAGTGCGTACGCCGGCGCCCCTCGCCGCCGTGCCGCCGTGCCGCCGTGCCGCCGTGCCGCCGTGCCGCCGTGCCGCCGTGCCGTCGGTCGGCCGGCGGCACCATGGGTCCCACTCTTCCGCCCGGGCCCCGAAACACCACCATTCCCCTCGCCCGCACCCCCACCTTTCGCGGGGGACGCGCGGCCGAATTATGGGGTCGGAGCTCCCATGTGCCCTCCGTACGGATCGCGTTGACTTGCGCATGTCGCTCGGCGCCGAACGGCAACGGAACACCAGCACAGTGCGCCTCCCGCGCACTCGACACGGAGGAGACGACATGAGCGTCCTCAAGCTCCAGAACCTGCAGCCCCGCACCACCGCCAGCAAGGCCGTCTCCGTGAGCCTCACCAGCTCCGGCTCGGACTGCTGCAAGAACGACCCGCAGTAATCACCCGAACGACCGCCACGGTCCGGGTGGGGACGCCCCACGCCCCCACCCGGACCGTGGCGCAGCCGCCCCGCCGCTGCCGTCGGCGGCGGCACCTCACGGAGGAGACGACATGAGCGTCCTCAAGCTCCAGAACCTGCAGCCCCGCACCGTCATCGGCAGGGTCGTCGGCGGGAGCTACACCAGCTCCGCCTCGGACTGCTGCAACCGGGACCCTCAGTAATCACCTGCACGGCCGGCACGGTCGGGGTGGGGGCGACCCGCGCCCCCACCCGGACCGTGGCGCACTCGCCCTGCCGCTGCCGTCGGCGGCACCTCGACGACCACAGAGGCTGACATGCGCGACCAACGATGGGTCCACCGGTTCCTCTTCGCCTGGAACGACACCCTGTTCTTCGATCCGCTCGACGTGTACTACAAGCCGAGGAAGGACCACTTCCTGGCCGACCTCGACGAGCGCACGCGGGCGCGTTTCGTCCGCAGCGGCATCTGGTGGAGCCATCGGCACAACCCCGACCTCCCGAAGCAGGGATGGAAGATCCACGTGTCCTCCAACCACCGTCAGGTGAGGGAGATCGCGGCCACGGTGATCGGCCATCTGGTCGGCAGGGAGATCGACTTCAAGATCGCGCTCGACCTCAACGTCTTCGAGATGCTCAACTCCAAGGCGATGTCCAGGGGGAGCGGCGGCAAGCTGCTCACCGTCTACCCGCGCGACGAGGACGAGTTCAGGACGTGCCTCGCCGACCTGGCCCGCCTGCTGGAGGGGGCCGAGGGCGCGTACGTGCTGTCCGATGTGCGCTATCGCGACAGCAAGGCGCTGTACTTCCGGTACGGCCAGCTCCTCTCCACCCACACCGTCGACATCCTGGGCCGCAAGATCCCGCACATCCTGGGACCCGACGGGAAGCCCGAGACGGACGGCCGGCGGCCGGGGGACACCCACCCCTGGTGGGTGCCGTGGCCGTTCGCCGACTGGAAGCCCGCCGAGGAGGCCGAGGGGGAGGGCCTTCTCGGCGGCCGCTTCCGAGTGACCGGCGCCCTCCAGTTCTCCAACAGCGGTGGTGTGTACACGGCCGAGGACACCCTGGACGGCGACCGGCAGGTCGTCCTCAAGGAGGCCCGGCCGCACACCAACCTCAACCCGCGCCTCGACTACGACGCCGTCGACGTCCTCGGCCGCGAGTGGATGTTCCTCAACCGGCTGGCCGACGTCGAGGCCTACCCGGACCCGATCGCCCGCTTCCGGCACTGGGAACACCACTACATCGCCGAGGAGTTCATCGACCGCACCGACATCCGCTCGGTGCTGCTCGAACACAACCCGCTCGCCCGCCCCGGCTTCGCGGCCGAGCGCTCACGGGAGTTCCTGCGGATCTTCATCACCGTCTTCCGCGGCCTCGCCCGCGCGATCGACGCCGCCCACCAGCACGGCGTCGTCCTGGGCGACTTCACCCCCGCCAACCTGCTCATCGACCCCGAGACGTACGACGTGACCATCGTCGACCTGGAGGCCTGCCGCCTCGTCGACGGCTCCGGCGCCACGGGCGAGACCGGCGACGGGGGCCTCACCCGGCCCGTCGAGCTCTACACCCCCGGCTTCAGCCTCTCCCGGGGCGGCTTCAAGCCCGCAGGCATCGAGGGCGACCTCTACTCCCTGGCCTCCACCATGGCGTACTTCGTCTTCCCCATCGCCGCCATGTCCTACCTGCGCGAGGACGTCCTCGACACGTACCACGTCTTCTTCGACGGCCTGGGCTGGCCCGAGCAGGTCCACCGGCTGGTCACCGACCTCGCCGCCACCCGGATCGGCCTCGCCGACGTCGTGGAGGTCCTCGACGCACAGGAGGCCGAGCTGCTCGCCCAGGTCAGGACCGAGCGGCCGCGCCCCGAGATCGAGGCGACCGGACTGCGGGCCACGGAGGCCGGCGTCGCCGCCTTCGTCGAGGCCGCCGCCGACACCGACCGCGCCACCCTCTTCCCCGTCGACCCGTTCGCACACGTCACCAACCCGCTCAGCCTCGGCTTCGGCGCGAGCGGCGTGCTCTGGTCCCTGCAGGCCTCCGGCGTCCCCGTACGCCCCGAATGGCACGACTGGCTGCGCCAGCAGCTCACCCGGATCGACCTGGAGGCCTACCCGGACGGCCTGATGAGCGGCCTCGCCGGCATCGCCTGGGCCGCCGAGTCGCTCGGCATGCGCCGCCAGGCCAGGGAACTCCTCGGCCACGCCAACCGGCGCGCCCTGGAGACCGCGGACCACACCTTCTACTACGGCCTGTCCGGCATCGGCATGACCAACCTGCGCTTCTACGTGCGCGGCGGCGACCCCCGCGACCTCGCCGCGGCGAAGGACTGCGCCCGGGTGCTCCTCGACACCGTCCACCGGGACGGCCGGCACGCCTACTGGCTCAACGACTTCTCGGAGGAGGGCCCGCTGACCGGGCTCGGCTTCGGCCAGGCCGGCGTGGCCATGTTCCTCCTGCGCATGCACCAGGTCACCGGCGAAGAGCACTACCGCGACCTCGGCCGCGACGCCCTCGCCTGGGAGATGGCCCACGCCAAACCCCTGGACGACACCGACCTGATCATGTTCGAGCACGAAGGGACCATGGAGCCCTACATCGAGGTGGGCTCCGCGGGCGTGGCGCAGGTGCTGCTGCGCTACGGCGACCTCGACTCGGCGCGGACCGTGCTGCGCGCCCTCGACGTCGGCCACTCCGTGCTCCCCGGCTACTCCTTCGGCATGAGCGGCATCGCCGACGCCCTCCTGGACGCCGCCGAGATCACCGGCGACGCCTCCTACCGGGAGACCGCCCTGCGCCAGCTCGACTTCCTCCGCAAGGTGTTCCTCTTCGAGCCCGCCGCCCACTTCGAGGTCCCGAGCCGCGCCGGCGTCACCCCGCTCGGCGTCCCCGGCGAAGGTCTGCTGCGCTGCTCCACCGACTACCTCACCGGCTCCGCCGGCGTGCTGCGGGTGCTGCACCGCGCCAACCACGGCGGCATGGCCGACTTCCTCCTCGACGAGCTCGACGGGACGGAACGGTGAAGCAGATCTGGCGCACCCTGCGCGGCCACCACCGCCCCTTCACCGGCATCCTCGTCGCCGAGGCCCTGTTCGGCGGGACCGAGGCCCTGCTGCACCCGCTGCTCCTGAAGGCCCTGTTCGACCAGGCGATCCTCACCGCCGACTTCCGCAGGTTCCTCTTCCTCGGCGGCTGCTACCTGGTCCTCGGCCTCACCCTCAACCTCTCCGGTTACGGGATCGGCCTCTGGCGCAAGCGGTTCGAGAACGCCTTCGTCCTCGGCCTGGAGACGGAGCTCCTCGGCCGGACCCTCGGCCTCGACGGCCGGCAGATGTCGCAGAAGGGCAACGCCTCCTACGTCAGCCGCATCCACAACGACGTCCGCGAGGGCGTGCTGCCGGCCGTCGACGTCTGCATCCGCATCGCCCGCCAGGCCTGCGCCTCGGTCGTCTTCCTGGGCGTGCTGCTCTACCTCTCCTGGCAGGCCAGCCTCATCCTGCTGGTGATCATCCCGCCGCTGGTCCTGGTCAGCAACGACCTGGCCCGGCGGATCGAGAAGAACACCGACCCCGAGCGTGAGGCCGAGGCGCGCTACGTCAACACCCTCACCCGGACCCTCGAAGCCTTCCACGCCCTGCGCGGGCTGCGCTCGCTCCTGCCCGGGGCCCGCGCCGCCAACCAGGACGCCCTGAACGGCTTCCTCGGCATCACCTACGCCAACTACCGCCTCGCGCAGCGCCAGCGGACCCTCAGTGACCTGGTGATGAACCTGTCGGACACGGCGTCGATGGTCATCGGAGCCTTCTTCGTCTTCAGCGGCCGGATGTCCTTCGGCAGCTTCCTCGCCTTCGTGAACTCGCTGTGGCGGGCCGTCAACGGCATCTTCGACCTCGTCAACATGATCCCGCAGACCCGCCGCAACACCGCGGTCCTCAAACGGATCGAGGCCCTGCGCGAGTCCGGCAGCGCCCCCTACCACGACGAGGGCAACCTGGTCCTGGTCCGCGGCGCCAGCGTCCGCTACGGGAAGGCCGACGACGACGGAGCGGGGGCCGGGGACGGTGAGGGCGCCGACGGGACCGTCGACGCGGTGGACCTCGACAAGCGGTCCGAGGCCGACAAGGCCGTCGCCATCCCCGACTTCGGACTCCGGCCCGGCGAGCGGGTGCTCCTCCGCGGCCCCAACGGCTGCGGCAAGACCACCCTGCTGCACATCGTCGCCGGCACCCTCGCCCCCGACAGCGGCACGGTCACCCTGCCGCCCCGGGTCGCGAGCCTGACCTCGCCGGTCCAGCTGCCCCCGCTGCCGGTGCGCGACCTCGTCACCGACCCGCGGCTGCGCACCGCCATGGGCCTGGACGGCCTCGCCGACCAGCTCCCCTCGGAGCTGTCCTCGGGTCAGCGCCAGCGGCTCGGCGTCGCGGCGCTGCTCGGCGAGGAAGCCGACGTGTACCTCGCCGACGAGCCCTTCGCGAACCTCGACGACGCGGGCCGCGCCCTGGTCCTGCGGATGCTGCGGGAACGCACCGAGGGGCGGGCCCTGCTCGTCGTGCACCACGGCGACGAGGACCTCGACAACGCCTTCGACCGGGTGGTGAACCTGGCCGTGGCCGCGGTCCCGGGCAGTGTCGGGACCGCGGCCTGACGGGGCCGTCACACGGCCGGACCGGCCACCAGCTCGCGCGCGGCCGAAGCGAAGGCCGCCCGGGTCGGGTGGCCGGTCTTCTGCAGGAGGCTGGACACGTGCTTCTCGACCGTGCGGGGCGAGATGTGCAGCCGCCCGGCGATGTCCCGGTTGCCGAACCGCTCCGCGAGGAGCCGCGCCACCTCGAACTCCCGCACCGTGATCCCGCACCGGCGCAGCCCCGGCGGCACCCGGTCGGCACCCGAACGCCGCTGGCGGACCGGGGCGCCCATGCCGCGCAGCAGCGACCGGCAGGCGCCCGCGGGCGCGGGCAGGCCCGCGCCGTGGAAGAACTCCTCGGCCTCGCGCAGCCACTCCACCGGGGCGCCCCAGCCGTCCTCGTACGCCGAGCGGGCGACCAGCCGCAGACACAGGTGGCGGGCCACCGGGTACGGCGCCGCCGCGTCGAGCGCCGCCGTCGCGGCGGCCGTCGCCTCGGCGGTCCGGCCCTCCCGGCCGAGCAGCACCGCGTGCGCCAGGCCGACGAACGGGCGGTTCCAGCGGGCGCCGGCCGCGCTCGCCGCCACGACCCCCGCGTGGTGCCGCCGGCCCATCCGGCCCGCGAGCACCCCGAGCAGCAGGACGATCCCGTGCCGGCCGAACTCGCCGGTCGCCGGATTCTCCGCGTCGTACGCGAGGGCCTGCGCGAAGTCCCGCTCGACGCCCTCGTGGTCCTCCTCCAGCAGCGAGCAGAACCCCCGGGCGAGCCCGTACGCCACCGGCCGCACGCCCGGGGCGGCGTCGACCAGCGGGGCGAGGCGTCTCAGGGCCTCGCCCATCTCGGCCCGCCGGCCCTGGTGGGCCCAGCGCACCGCGTCGACCAGCCGCCACCTTGACAACGCCCGGCCCAGACCGAGCCGGGTCGCCTCCGCGATCCCCTCGTCGACCAGCTCCCCGGCGGAGTCGAACGCGCCGCGCCGCACCCGGTCGAGCGCCAGCTCCAGCCCCGCCTCGTGCGCCGTCGGCAGCAGCCCCGCCCGCAGGGCCTCGGTCCGCGCCCGCTCCACCGGGGCCGTACGCCCGTCGCGGCGCGCCTCGACGCGGGCCAGGCCGAGTTCGGCCGACAGCCGGACGCCCGGCAGGCGGTGCGCCTCGGCGAGGGAGCGGGCCTCCTCCAACCGGGCCACCGCGGCCGTCTCGTCCTCCTCCCGGACCAGCCGGGCCAGCGCCAGCAGCGCCCGGCCGGCCACCTCGGGCAGTCCCGCGCGGTGCGCCGCGTCGACGGCCCGCCGGGCGGACTCCTCGGCGGTGCGCAGGCGTTCGGGGGCGAGGCGGGCGGGCTCCACCAGCGCCGCCGCGAGCTCCACCCGGGCGACGGCCGCCGCGTCGTCCAGTCCGACGAGGAGGCGCCGGGCCAGGTCGAGCCTGCGGAGGCCCTCGACGGGCCGTCCGGCCTGCACCTGGATCTCGGCGAGCCGGGCGTGCAGGCCCGCCCGCAGCGACGGGGGCACGGTGGGCCCCGGCTCCCAGGGGCGGTCCGCGCCCTCGTCCGGGAGCCCCGAGACCGGGGCGGCGGGCAGCCGGTCCAGCCGTCCGGAACTGCCGACGGCGTCCAGGAGGCGGGCGAGGACCGCCGCGTGTAGTTCCGGCGCGGTGTCGGGGTCGGACAGGCGGTGGGCGCGGGCCAGCAGGTCGAGCGCGCGGTCGGGGGCGCCCTCGGCGGTCGCCCGGCGGGCCGCCTCGGTGAAGCCGCGGACGGCCTTGGCGGTGTCGCCCGCGCGTTCGTGGAGCTCGGCGGCGCGGGTGCACCAGGTGCCGGGCAGCCGCGGGTGCAGCGCGGTGAGGGCATCGGCGGCCCGGCGGGCGAGCGCCGGGTGTTCGACGGGGCCGAGGGAGTCGCGTAACGCCTCGGCGGCCAGCGGGTAGCGGAAGGCGTACCAGTCCGTGCCGGGGCCGTCCGGAACGACGAGGGAGGCGGCGGTCGCGGCGCGCAGCAGGCCGGTCAGCTCGGCCTCGTCGCAGCGCGCGGCGTGCCGCAGCACGGGCAGCGGGAAGCGGGGCCCGAGCAGGGCCGCGAGGTTCAGGAACTCCTCGCCGCGCGGGCCGAGCCGGGCGGCCCGCAGCCGCAGGTTCTGCGCGACCCCGCCGAGGCCGTGCACCAGTTCCTTGACCACGAAGGGGAGGCCGGCGCCGCCGGTGGCCGCGCGCTGCACGATCGCGGGGCTGACCTCCTCGGGGGCGATGCCCAGTTCGGAGGCGACGAGCCGGCGGACCGCGGAGCGCCCGAGGGGCGCCAGGTCGATGACCGTGGCGACGCCGTCCTGGCGGGCGCGGGCGGCGAGGGCCACGGCCCCGCAGGGCCCGCGCTCGGCGGTGAGCAGCAGGACGGCCGGGAGGTGTCCGAGGTTGTCGAGGAGGTACTCGACGACGGCGAGGGTGCCCGGGTCGGCCTCGTGCAGGTCGTCGAGGACGAGCAGGCAGCCCCGGCCCCGGCCGGCGGCGGCGATCAGCCGCAGCACCTCCTCGGCGACCATCAGCGGCGACACCGCGGCCTCCTCGGCGCCGTGCGGGTCGGAGAGCAGCCGGGGCAGCGGGCCGTAGCCGTCCGGTTCCTCCGTGCCGGGCAGGGGTTCGGCGCGGGAGAGGGCGAGCAGCGCCTCCACCAGTGGCCGGTACGGGACGGCCGGGCCCACCGAGCCGGCGCGGCCCCGGGCGGTGGCCATCCCCGCGTCCCGGGCGGCCGCGACCGCCTCGGCGGCGAGCCGGGTCTTGCCGACGCCGGGCTCGCCGGTGACCATCACCGTCCCGCCCCGGCCCGACCGCGCGTCCGCGAGCGCGTCCGCGATCCGTCCCGTCTCGGTGCCCCGGCCCACGAGTTGCCCCCCGGGTCGGGGGACATGGTCCTGGGCCGGGGCGGTACAGGCGTAGGGAGTCGTCATCTGCCTCTCCAAGTGGGGTGGGGAAGAGGGAGGTCGGCGCCGTGGCGATGACCGCGTGCGCCGGGCATGACGATAGGAAGGGGGCAGGTGCCCCCTGCAGCCGTCCGTTTGGGGGGCTTGCGGGGGCTCCGTACGTGGTCAGACCCCCTCGATGCGGTCCTCGCGGACCCGCACGGCGAGGTCGATCTTCGTGTACGCCGGACGGCCCGCCTGCTGGTATTTGGCCTTGACCCGGTCCAGGTAGTCCTTGGCGGTGTGCACGGTGATCCCGGCCCGCCGCGCGGCCGACTTGAGGGTCATCCCGGAGGCGTAATCGAGCAGAATCTGACGTTCTCTCGGGGACAGCCGGGGTCTTTCGGGGCTGGTGTCGTGCGCGCAGGCGAAGGCGAGCTCGGGGGAGTGGGCCCCGTGCCCGGCCACCACGTCCCGGATCGCGGCGACGAGCGTCGGCAGGTCGTTGTCCTTCGTGAGGTAGCCGTCGGCGCCCGCCCGTACCGCCTCGATGACCCGGGGGCGGTCCGGGACGGTGCTGATGACCAGCACCCGGCTCCCGGAGCGCAGCACCCGACCGATGTTGTCGGCGGGCGCGGAGCCGTCCCGGAGCAGCAGGTCCAGGAGGACGATGTCGGGCGGGCCGGGGAGGCCCGCGAGCAGCTCCCCGACGGTCGCCGCCACGGCCACGACGCGCAGTTCGGGCACCTGGCCCAGCCAGGAGCGCATGCCGTCGAGGAGCATCCGGTCGTCGTCGACGACGCCGACGGTGATCAGGCCGGCCATCTCAGCTCCACTCGGACGCCCTCGCCGGGCGCCGTGTCGACGGTGGCGCGGCCGCCGACCTCCGCCATCCGGTCGCGCACCGAGCGGCGCAGGCCGAGGCCGGACACCTCGTGGTCCGGGTCGAAGCCGGGGCCCCGGTCGACGACGGTGACGACCGCCCCGCCGGGCTCACCGGCCCCGTCGGGGTCGCCGGCGTAGCCGGTCGCGGTGACGTAGGCGTGGCCGGTGCCGGCGTGCCGCCGTACGTTGTTGAGCGCCTCGCGCGTGGCGTCGGCGAACGCGGCGGCGACCTCGGGCGGCACCTGGGGCAGCTCGTGGTACTGGGCGGTGACCCGCAGCCGCAGGCTCTCGGCGGAGCTGACGGCCTCTTCGAGGGCGGCGCCCATCTCCGGGTGGGGTTCCTCGTCGGCGGTCTGCTGGATCAGCCGGCGCAGGTACGCGGCCTCCTTGGCGCACCGCTCCCGCACCTCGGGCGCGTTGGCGTCGATGCCGCCGGCCGCGAGGGTGGTGAGAGTGGCGAGAACCGTGTCATGCAGCGCCCGGTGGTGCTGGAGGCGCTCCGCGTACCGCGCCTTCTGGGACTCGGCGGCGAGCGCGCGGGCGTTGGCCTCGTCGAGCATGCGTCCCTGCCGGCGCAGGTACCACCAGAAGACCCAGGTCATCACGGCCGAGGAGAGCAGCGAGTTGACGTGCCCGCCGAGGACGGCGCGGCTGGCGCCCACCAGGTGGTAGCCGACCAGGTGGGTGACGACGAGCAGGACGAGCGCCGCGAGGGCCTGGAGCCGGGGGAGCGCGACGGACACCACGCCGCTGGCCGATCCGCCGAGCAGCATGGCCCAGCCGAGCGCGGGGGTCTCCCGCACGCCGCCCCACGCGTAGAGCGCGAAGGGCAGGAGACACCCGGTGACCAGCACGTCCGCCCAGACGTGGCGGAGGTCGAACCAGCCCCGGGCGAGCGCCGCTCCGAACAGGAGGAGGCTCAGCCCGAGGGCGGCCGCCAGCCCCAGGTACTGCACGGGGTGGCCCTGCCGGTGCTGGGAGACCGCGAGGAGCCCGACCGTGAGATGGCTCGCCCGGTACAGGAGCGTGGCCAGAATGAGAAAGGACTGCGCGCGGTGGAGTCCGGATCCCGCCACGGTCGACTGCCGTAACGCCCGTAATCGTTCCATCGCCAAGGACCCCACCGGCAAGACCACGCCCTCCCCGCCCGCAACCGTCGTCTTCGCCCCGCATTCTGCCTGAGTGGGAACCGGCCGACAGGGCGTCTGCCAGCCGTTTTGTGGGCGGTGTGAAGGCGGTGTGCGGGTGCTGTGCGATGCCGCCGGAGCGCGGCTCTACCCGGGGGTAACCCACGCTCTCCGAGGGCTTGTTGGCCATGGCGTGTCCGTGGTTACCTCGGGTAAGCCCCATCGTCTCCCCTCCCTCCGTCCCGGAAGCAGGAACCCCCATGCCCACCCTTCGCCCACCCCGCTCCCCCCGCGCCCGTGGCCGTTTCGGTACGGCCCTCGCCGCGGCGCTCGCCCTGCTCGCGGCCGTCGGCGGCACCGGCGCCGCCGCCCCGCCGGAGCAGCGGAGCGCGGAGGCCCTGCGCGAGGTCATGTTCGTCGGCAACAACTGGGACGGCACCGCCGATGTCATCGCCTCCCGTGGCGACTTCGCGCGGGTCGGCCGGGTGAACGTGATCCCGGACCGCGAGGAGCGGATGCGCGAGATCTACCTCAACCCGGTGAAGCTGGCCT
Organism: Streptomyces sp. NBC_01268; assembly: GCF_036240795.1. Taxonomy (NCBI): domain Bacteria; kingdom Bacillati; phylum Actinomycetota; class Actinomycetes; order Kitasatosporales; family Streptomycetaceae; genus Streptomyces; species Streptomyces sp. NBC_01268. Next base: position 7,308,980 of record NZ_CP108454.1, read on the forward strand.
ACTTCCTCGGGGTGCGCAGCGGCCCGGGCGAGGGTCACGACCAGTTCGTCGACGACATGTACGCCACCCCCGACGGCTCCGCCATGGTGGTCTCACGGCCCAGCTTCGCCGACGTCGTCTCCCTCGACCTGCGCACCGGAAAGATCAACTGGCGTTTCCCGGTGGCCGGTTACCGCTCCGACCACATGGCCGTCTCGCCCGACGGCACCCGGGTCGCGGTCTCCGCCTCCACCGCCAACACGGTGCACGTCCTCGACGTCGTCACCGGCCGCCAGGTCGGCTCCTTCACCACCGGCGACAAGCCCCACGAGAACGTCTTCACCTCCGACGGGCTGCTGTGGAACATGTCCATCGGCGAGGTCACCACCGCGCTCGACGCCCCCTGGCTCGACTGGACCAAGGGCGACCGGAAGATCACCGTCGTCGACGCGGCCACCTTCGAGACCGTCCGGGTCATCGACATGCGCGAACGCCTGGACGCCTTCGGGCGCGGCGACCTCTCCGACGCGGTACGGCCGCTCGTCTTCACCCCCGACGAGAAGAAGCTCTACTTCCAGGTCTCCTTCTACAACGGCTTCCTGGAGTACGACCTCGCCACCGACCGCATCACCCGCGCCAAGGTCCTTCCCGCCAACCCGGCCACCGACCCGGACCGCACCACCTGGGTCAACGACTCGCGCCACCACGGCCTCTCGATCAGCCCCGACGGCAGCAAGCTGTGCGTGGCCGGGACGATGGACGACTACGCGACCGTCGTCGACCGGGCCACCCTCCAGGAGGGCCCCCTCGTCGAGGCCAGCAAGCCGTACTGGGCGACCGTGAGCGGCGACGGCAGGTCCTGCGTGATCTCCGAGAGCGGTGCCGACCGGGTCACCGCCATCGACTTCGCCACCGGGCGGCGGGTGGCCACCGTGGCCGTCGGCGACCACCCCCAGCGGGTCCGGCTCGCCCGCGTCCCCGCCGACTGGACCGGCCCCGCCGCACGCTGAGGCCGCGCGACGAGGACGACGAGAAGGGGCCCGCCGGATCGGATCCGGCGGGCCCCTTCCGTTGCCGCACGCTCCCGGTCTAGGACCGGCTGACCGTCAGCTCGTAGAGCGAGTAGCCCCACTGGGTGCCGCGGGTGACCCCGTGGACCCGCACGTAGCGTGCCGGCTGCGAGTCGAACTCCGCCGTGTCGTAGCCGCCGTCACCGGCGTCCGTGGACCAGGCGCTCTTCCAGTCGGTGCCGTCCTCCGACAGCTCGATCCGGTAGCCGCGGGCGTAGGCGGTCTCCCAGTCGAGCGTGACCCGGCCGACCCGGCGCACCTCGCCGAGGTCCACCTGCAGCCACTGGTCGTCCGACCACTCGCTGGCCCAGCGGGTGCCGGTGTCGCCGTCGACGGAGAGGCCGGGCGAGTAGTTCACGAACGGGTTCCACCACTGGGTGGTGGAGGCCGAGGCGGGCCGCCCCGCCGCCAGGTTGACGCCGAGCTCGTGCTTCTCGGTCGCCTTCCAGGTGGTCAGGTACGACTCCGCACCGTGCGACAGCTCGTCGACGACCCCCGGGCCGCCGGGGGTGAGCCGGATCTGCTCGACCCAGTCCGGCACCAGACCGTTGTGCGCCGCGCCGTCGGTGTTGAGGTCCCAGGTGCGCTCCCCGGTGACCTGCCGGTCGAGCACCGAACCGCCGTCGAAGCTGCGGAAGGGGTACTTCACCGCGTTCGGGGCGTCCGCGCCGACCGGGCCCGGCCAGCCGCCGACCCCGTTCATGTCGGTGCCGTAGCCCAGGCCGACGCCGTACTTCTTGCGCAGCGCGGCCTTCTGCGCGGCCTCACCGATGAAGCCCGGGGCGTTGTGCATGTACTCGGCGACGAAGCCGCCGAGGCGGTAGACCCGCTCGGTCCAGTCCAGGTCCATCCAGCTGTGGCTGGAGATGACGCCCGGGTACTCCTCGGCCTCCAGCATGTCCAGGGCGCGCCCGGCGGCCTTGACGCTCATGTGGTCGAGCTCCAGCATCATGCCGCGCTGCATCATGCCCTTGAGGGCGTGCTCCCCGAGCCGGGTCAGACCGCGGGTGTTGCACTTGGCGTCCGAGGCGTACGAGGGGACGCTCACCCCGGCCGGCAGCTTCTCGGCCATCGCGGCGGGCGCCACCAGGCCGATCGGGTTGTCCTGCTGCGGACCCGCGCACTTCTCGGTGGTCCAGAACGTGCCGGTGGACAGGAACTGGCCGATGTTCACCGCCACACCCGTGGTGCCGCTGTCGAAGCGCACACCGCACAGGGCGTTGTCGAACTTGTGGCAGAGGAACATGCTGCGCACGCCGAGCCCGTAGAGCTCGTCGAGCCCCTTGTCGATGTCCGCCTTGCCGCACTGCGCGACGTCGAGGATCTGCTTGCAGCCGAAGGGCTCCGAGGTCTCCACGCCGAGCACGACCGCCAGCTTGCCCTGCTCGATCACCGAGCGGGCCTGCGCGGCGTCCAGGACGATGCGGAACCAGCCCTTGCCGGGACCGCCGTACATCTTGTCGATGTAGTCCTGCATCTCGTAGGACTTGCGGGCCTCCAGGCGGATCGCGTCCATCTCGTCGCAGCCGCGGTCGCGGGGCAGCAGCGAGCAGATCAGTCCGTTGGTGACCAGGTCGTTGACGAGCACGCGCTGGCCACCGCGCCAGGCCCGCTCGACCCACGCGTAGTAGTTCTGCTGGTGGCTCAGCGAGTTGTTGGCGGGCCAGTCCTTGAAGGTGGGCCAGCCGACCGGGTCGTGCTTGCCGTTGTCACCGCCCGTGAGGTGCTCGAACAGGGCGCCGGAGCCGTCCGGGTAGTGCTCCGGACAGTCCTTGAGCGCGTCGGCGGCGCCCGCCTCCGAGAAGGTCTGGCCGCAGATCATGCGGCCGCCGAAGCCCTCGTTGGACATGAGGTGGTTGTGCGCGTCGATGAAGCCGCGCACCTTGCCCTGGGCGTCGGTGCCCTTGAAGGGGGTGCCCGTGACGTTGATCTGGGAGTCGGGGGCGGGCCGCGCGGTGGGTTCCCACCACGAACCGGCGTCGGCCGCGGGGACCGGCCCCGCACCGAAGACGACGGTGGCCAGGGCTATGAAGAGCGAGACGAGGGCGAACCGCCCGCCCCTTCTACGCGTTGTTGGTCGATTCATGGTCAGCGATGCCTTCGGTCATGGGGGTGATGCCGGGCTGGGGGCGCCGCCGGGTGTTTCTTGCGGTAACAGCGGCTGGGCCCGAGGATCGCGAGGATCGCCGAGTGAGTCAAGAGTCCGGGTCAAATGACCTGTTGATGATCCGTCAACCTCCGATCAGGGTCACCAACTGGTCGGCGGTCGCGTCGAGCAGAGCCGCCGCGGTCCGCTCGTCGCCCAGGACCAGGTACTGCAGGGTCAGCCCGTCGATCATCGCCGCCAGCAGATGCGCGAGCAGGGCCATCGGCACCCGCGGCTCGACCTCGCACACCGCGCAGACCTGTTCGAGCAAGGTGGTCCCGGAGGCCACGTACTGCTCGTACTGGGCCCGCGCCAGATGCTCGAACCCCTCCTCGCGCAGGGCGTGCTGGGTGAGCTCGTACGTCAGCATGTGCTCGGCCGGGTGGGCCGTCACGTGGTCCCAGTACGTGCCGAGCGCGCCCCGGACCGTCTCGCGCAGGGTCGCCCTCGGCTCGACCTTCGCCATCACATGGGCGACGTAGGTGTCGGTGATCGACTCGATCGCCGCCTCCAGGAGGGCCTGCTTGGACTCGAAGCAGTAGTGGAAGACGCTCAGCGAGACGCCCGCCTCGGCGCAGATCGACCGGGTCGTCGTCCGGGCCACGCCGTCCCTGGCCATCGCCCGCACCGCCGCCTCGACCAGCTGCCGGCGCCGTTCGGCCGACGGCATCCGCGCCATGGTTCCTCCTCGTATCGGCTCCACCGGGGCCGACAGGGTAACCGCACCGCCTGGGGATCTCAGGCGCGCCACCAGGGCTCGCGGATCACGTCGCCCTCGTCCCCGGCGTCCCCGGCGCAGTTGATCCCGTTGACGACGCCGCCGTCCGCGACGTCCCAGCCGACCACGCCCTCGCCCTCGCGCTCGAACTCGATCAGCCGGATGCGGGAGGAGCCGGAGCCGGTGTCGACGTCGCACCGCACGGTGCCGGCCCAGGACCGCCCGTCCAGCGCCGCCGCGAGGGCGAGCAGGGGCAGGGCGACCAGGGTGAGGAGGAGGCCCGCGCCCCACACCACGTCGGCCGTCCGGTGCAGCGGGCCCGCGGCGCGGGTGCGCCGACGGCCGCCCGCGTACCGGCCGGTGCGGTGGTCGAGCAGGACGCCGAGGCGCAGGGCGTAGGAGACCGCGCCCGCCGTCAGGGCCCACGCCCAGCCGTTGAGCGACCCGATCACGAGCGCGAGGGCGCCGGGAACGATCGCCGCGGCGGCCGCCGTCGCCGCGAAGCCCCGGCCGGGGTGGGCCGGTCCGCGGCCGTGCTCGCCGAGGTACAGGTAGCAGGCCCGGGCGGCGGCCACCCCGAGCACGGTGGACAGCAGCGGCTCGAAGAGGAACATGCCGCTCATGACGTCGAGCCAGTTCTTCGGGCCCATGGTGTCCAGCGCCTCGCGGGCCGCCTCGCCGCCGCCGAGCGTCCAGGACAACTTCAGTACGGGGACGGCGAACAGGGCCGCCACCAGCATCATGCGCGCCGCGCCGGACCGCTCGCCCTCACTCACGCGCAGAGCCTAGGGGCCGCCGGGCGACCGGGGCTCCACCGACACCTTCGTGAACCGGAAGGAACTCACAGGTGCACAGGGGTTGTCAGTGCAATTTCACATTACTATGTTACAGCTCACATGGTGACGGTACTCCGTCAAGTCCCGCGTGAGCCAGGGACTTTCAAGCCGTGTGCCCCCACGTTCCCGTCCCGACTTGGAGTCCCCAGGTGAACCAGCACAAAGCCGTGCGATCCACCCTCCTCGCCACCGCCGTCGCGGTGACCCTCGTCGCCTCCGCCGGCCAGGCCGTCGGCCAGGTGGCCCCCGAGCGCCCGGCGACCGCGCCGTCCGCGTCCTCCGTGCCCGCGGCGTTCGCCGCCGGCCCGGTCGCCGGCGCGAACCCCTTCGACGAGGTCGAGCACCTCGCCGACGCCAAGCCCGGCAAGCCCGCCCCGGCCCCCGCCCCGGGCGGCGGCACCGAGGCCCGCGTCCCGGGCCCCGCGAAGAGCACCGCGAAGGCGGCGAAGCAGTCGGCGGCCGCCCGCACCGCCGAGGCCCCCACCCTCGCGTCCGGCGTCCCCTGCACCCTCGACGGCATCACCGGCCTGTCGCCGGAGCAGTTCGCGGACTTCCTCGCCGACAAGGCCGTCACGGCCGACGTCTGCCTGCGCGGCCTCATCTGGAGGTGGGACGCCCGCCTGGTCCCCGTCATGTCCGACGCGCACGTCCAGGCCGTCTCCCGCCGGATCTCGGCTCTCTCCGCCACGCACGACGGCACCAACTCCTCCAACCTGGAGGAGATGTTCACCTACCTCCACGCGGTCGTGTACCACGACTTCTCGCGCACCGAGATCGACGTGACCGACGCCCCCACCGTCGACGCGATGCGCCGCGCGATAGCCGACTTCGGCAACGCCGCCCGCACCTTCGACGTCACCCCCTCCAACGCCCGCACCCTGCGCGAGGCCCTCTACACGGGCAGCGGCCCCGGGCTGCGCCAGCACCAGCTCGGCCTCATCACCCGGGTGCTCGCCACCATGGACGCCTCGCACACCGCGACCAACAAGGACGCCGGCTGGGCGGGCGCCGCCCTCGCCGGCCTCTCGACCAACTACCTGGGCGTCTACCCGGGCAACAAGGACGCCGCCTTCCAGGCCGCGGCGAAGGCGGACCCCGCCTACCGCGCCGCCTTCAGGGCCTTCGCCGGCTACGGCCACCTCAAGGGCACGACCAACGCCTGGGTGGTCCGCGACGCGCTCAGCGAGTACGGCCGCTTCGGCCAGATCGACGGCCTGCAGGGCGCCATCGCCGCCGACCTCGGCACCGTACTGGGCACCGTCCAGTCCACCTTCGGCCTCAGCGTGCAGTGGGGATCGGTCGTCTCCTGGCTGAACTTCTACAACGCCTGCGCGCCGTACGGCGTCTGCAAGTCCGACATCGAGAAGAAGCTCTTCCCCAACACCTTCACGTACGACAACGGCGGCATCAAGGTCCGCACCGCCCTGGACCGGGCCACCGTCGACCAGCTCTACTACGCGAGCAAGCAGGTCAAGTCGCAGTTCCACCGCGTGCTCGGCACCGAACAGCCGCTCGCCGGCGACACCAACAGCACCCTCAACATCGTGCTCTACGCCTCGCGCTTCGACTACGAGGTCTACCACCCGGTCCTGACCGGCTACAACACCAGCAACGGCGGCATCTACATCGAGAACGGCGCCACCTTCTACACGTACCAGCGCCGCGTCCCCGAGGACTCCAGCCTCACCCTGGAAGAGCTCTTCCGGCACGAGTACACCCACTACCTCAACGGCCGCTGGGCGGTCCCCGGCACCTTCGGCCAGGGCCCCTGGTACCAGAACGACCGCACCACGGCCATGGACGAGGGCACCGCGGAGTTCTTCGACGGCGCCACCCGCGACAACGGCATCGCGGTCCGCAAGTCCCTGGTGCGCGGCATCATCAACGACACCGCCGGCGGCGGCCCGCGCATGAGCGTCAACCAGCTCCTGCACGCCACCTACGACGGCGACGGCTTCCGCTTCTACAACTACGCGGGCACGTTCTTCGAGTTCCTGTGGACCGAGCGCCCGACCCTGCTGCGCGAGATGTACACCAGCCTGCGCGCCAACGACGTGGCCGGCTACGACGCCTGGCGCAACCGGATGGGCACCGACCCGGGCCTGCAGGCCGCGTACGACCGCTTCCTGGACACCCAGATCGCCCAGGTCGACAAGTTGTACGTGCCGAACACCACCTTCACGCCCAACGAGCAGCTGCGCGACGCGACGGCCGCGGCGGTCCGCTCCGCGTTCTCCACGGCCACGTACAACAACCCCGACTGCGTGGAGAACGGCGACCCCGGCAAGAAGCGCTTCGTCTGTACGGGCCGGATCACCGCCAACCTGAAGGACGCCAACAACCAGGACCAGGTCTTCAAGGACATGTCCGAGACGGTCGACTACTTCATCCTCGACCGCGCCGGCACGGCCTCGAACAACCTGGCCGACATGAACTGCTCCTTCGGGACGGTGGACATCTGGCCCTCCCGGGTCGCGGGCACGTCCAGCTTCACCTGCGAGGGCCCGCTCCGCGGGTGAGGTCCCACCGATCCGTGCCCAGGCCCCTGAGGGGTCTGGGCACCGTCTGAAGAATGTGACATATTACTGTCGTGCCCAAGAGACACTCCCTGGATGCCGTGATCATCGGTGCCGGCGTCGTCGGAGCCGCCTGCGCTTTCTACGCGGCCCGCTCCGGCCTCTCCGTCGCCGTCGTCGACCGCGGTCCCGTCGCGGGCGGCACCACCGGTGCCGGGGAAGGAAACCTGCTCGTCTCCGACAAGGAGGCGGGTCCCGAGCTCGACCTCGCGCTGCTGTCCACAAGACTGTGGCGCGAGCTGGCCGGCGAACTGCCGGACACCGAGTACGAGCCCAAGGGCGGTCTCGTCGTGGCGCCCGACGAGACCACCCTGAAGGCCCTCCGCGGCTACGCGGAGGGCCAACGGGCCGCCGGTGTCGAGAACACCGAGGTGACCGCCGACCGGCTCCACGACCTCGAACCCCATCTGGCCCCCGGCCTCGCCGGCGCCTTCCACTACCCGCAGGACGCCCAGGTCCAGCCCGCCTTGGCGGCCGCGCGCCTCCTGGCGGCCTCGGGAGCCGAGGTCCACCTGGGCGAACAGGTGACGGAGATCCTCACCGACGCCACCGGAGCGGTCCGCGGCGTCCGCACCCCGCGCCGTGAACTCCTCGCCCCCGCCGTGGTGAACGCGGCGGGCACCTGGGGCGGCGAGATCGCCCGGCTCGCGGGCACGCACCTCCCCGTGCTGCCCCGCCGCGGCTTCGTCCTCGTCACCGAGCCGCTGCCCCGCGTGGTCCGCCACAAGGTCTACGCGGCCGACTACGTGGCCGACGTGGCGAGCGACTCCGCGTCCCTGCAGTCCTCCGCGGTCGTCGAGGGAACCCCCTCGGGCCCGGTCCTGATCGGCGCCACCCGGGAACGCGTGGGCTTCGACCGCTCGCTCTCCACGGAGGCCCTGCGCCGCCTCGCGGCCCAGGCTCAGGCGCTCTTCCCGGTCCTGGCCGAGGTGGACGTCCAGCGCGTCTACCACGGCTTCCGCCCCTACCTCCCCGACCACCTGCCCGCCGTCGGCGCCGACCCGCGGGTCCCGGGCCTGCACCACGCGTGCGGCCACGAGGGCGCGGGCATCGGCCTGGCCCCCGGCACGGGTGCGATCGTCGCGGCACGGCTCGCGGGCACGGAACCGCCGATGGACCCGGCCCCGTTCCGTCCGGACCGGGACTTCGGCGAGGAGACAGAGGCATGAGGCGACCCACCCACGGAGCACCCCGATGACCACCCCGCGCGACCTGGTGGGCGGCACGCCCACCGCCACGCACACCGTCACCTTCGACGGACGCGAACTCCCCGTACAGTCCGGCCAGTCCATCGCCGCGGTCCTCTGGGCCGCGGGCATCCTGGCCTGGCGCACCACCCGCGAGAACGGGGCGCCGAGAGGCGCCTTCTGCGGGATCGGCCAGTGCTTCGACTGCCTGGTCACCGTCAACGGGCGCCCCAACCAGCGGGCCTGCCTGGTCCCGGCGAGCCCGGGCGACACGATCACCACCCAGGAGGGAACCGGCCGTGCCGAACTCGGCTGCTGATCTCGCGATCGTCGGCGCGGGCCCCGCGGGGCTGGCCGCCGCCGTGACCGCCGCCGACCTGGGCCTGTCCGTGGTCCTCCTGGACGCGGGGCGAAGCCCCGGCGGCCAGTACTACCGCAGCCCCGCCCCCGAGCTGGGCGCCGAGCGCCCGCAGGCCCTGCACCACGACTGGCAGGCCTTCGCCTCCCGTGAGGAGCGCCTGCGCGCGGCCGGCCGGATCGACCACCACCCGGAGTCGCACGTCTGGGCCGTCCTGCCGAACGGCCAGGGCTGGACGCTGCACGCCCGCAGGAGCGACGAGACACCCACCACCGTCCACGCGAGCACCGTCCTGCTCGCCACCGGCGCGTACGAACGCCAACTCCCCTTCCCCGGCTGGACCCTGCCCGGCGTGGTCGGAGCCGGAGGGGCCCAGGCGATGCTGAAGAGCGGCCTGGTGCTCCCCGGCCGGCGGGTCGTCGTGGCGGGCAGCGGCCCGCTGCTGCTCGCCGTCGCGGCCACCCTCGCCGCCGCCGGTGCCCGTGTCCCCGCGGTGGTCGAGGCCGCCGCGTACGGCGGGTACGCCCGCAGCACCGGCACGCTCCTGCGCAACCCGGCGAAGCTGATCGAGGGCGCCCGCTACGGCGCGGCGCTGGCCCGGCACCACGTGCGTCCGCTCACCCGGCACGCCGTGGTCGAGGCGCACGGCACGGACCGGGTCGAGGCCGTGACGGTCGCCCGGCTGGACCGCGACTGGCGGCCCGTCCCGGGGACCGCCCGCCGGATCCCGTGCGACGCGCTGGCGGTGGGCCACGGCCTGGTCCCCGAACTGTCCCTGGCCACCAGCCTCGGCTGCGCCACCAGGACGGCGACCGACGGCACCGTCGCGCTGGCGCTCTCGGCGGACCAGCGCACCTCGGTCCCCGGCATCTGGGCGGCGGGCGAGACGGGCGGCATCGGCGGTGCCCAACTCGCCCTGACGGAAGGCGAACTGGCCGCTCACGCGATCGCGGTGAGCCTCGGCCGGGCACCGCGGCGCGAGGCCACGGCACGCATCCGCCGCACCCGGAACCGCCTGCGCGCCTTCGCGGACGCGATGGGCGCGGCGCACCGTCCCGGCGAGGGCTGGACGGCCTGGGTCGGGGAGGACACGGACGTGTGCCGCTGCGAGGAGGTGCGGGCGGGCCGGATCCGGGAGGCGGTCGAGGAGCTGGGCGCCCGTGACCCCCGTACGGTCAAGCTGCTGACCAGAGCCGGCATGGGCTGGTGCCAGGGCCGGATGTGCGGCCCGGCGGTGGCAGCGCTCTGCGGCGCGGGCGCGACCCCGGACCGCAGGCCGCTCGCGTGCCCGGTCCCGCTCCGGCATCTGGCCGAACTCCCCTCGGACGACGCCTGATCTCGTGCGGCGGGCCTCTTGTGGCCGCCGCACACCACTCAGTAAAATGTCACACACTACAAAGGAGCCTTCCATGTCTGACAGCACCACCACCACCGGCACCTGGACCCCCGCCCGCCCCTGGCGCGGCATCATGGTCGCCACCGCCCTGCCCCTGCGCGAGGACCGCTCCGTCGACTTCGACGCCTACGCGGACCACGTCCGCTGGCTCGTCGACAACGGTTGCGACGGTGTGGTTCCCAACGGCTCCCTGGGCGAGTACCAGACGCTGACCGACGAGGAGCGGGCCCGCGTCGTCCGCACCGCCGTCGAGGCCGCCGGTGACGGTGCCAGGGTGATGCCGGGCGTCGCCGCTTACGGCAGCGCCGAGTCGCGCCGCTGGGCCGAGCAGGCCGCCGAGGCGGGCGCCGGTTCGGTCCTGCTGCTGCCCCCGAACGCCTTCCGCGCCGACGAGGACGCCGTCCGGGCCCACTACGCGGACGTGGCGAAGGCCGGACTGCCGATCGTCGCGTACAACAACCCGATCGACACCAAGGTCGACCTGACCCCGCGCCTGCTCGCCCGGCTGCACGCCGACGGGAACATCGTGGCCGTCAAGGAGTTCAGCGGGGACGTGCGCCGCGCGTACGAGATCGCCGAACTGGCCCCGGAGCTCGACCTGCTGATCGGCGCGGACGACGTGCTCCTGGAGCTGGCCCTGGCCGGTGCCGTGGGCTGGATCGCCGGCTACCCGAACGCGTTCCCCGCCTCCTGCTCCGCGCTCTACCACGCCGCCGTCGCGGGCGACCTGAGCACCGCGCTGCCCCTCTACAAGTCCCTGCACTCGCTGCTCCGCTGGGACTCCAAGACCGAGTTCGTCCAGGCCATCAAGTTGTCGATGGACCTGGCCGGCCGTCCCGGCGGCGCCACCCGTCCGCCGCGCCACCCGCTGACGGGTGAGACCCTGACGGCCGTACGCTCCGCCACCGAGAAGGCCCTGGCCGAGGGCCACCACTGACAGCCGGCCGTACCGACGCCCACCAGCGACCGAGGGGAACCATGCGCACCAGTCACGTCTACCACGCGGTCAACTCGCACACCGAGGGCATGCCGACCCGCGTGATCACCGGGGGAGTGGGGGTGATCCCCGGCGCCACCATGGCGGAGAAGCGGGTCCACTTCATCGAGAACCTGGACCACCTGCGCACGCTGCTGATGTTCGAGCCGCGCGGGCACTCCGCGATGAGCGGCGCCATCCTCCAGCCGCCCACCCGCCCCGACGCGGACTACGGAGTCCTGTTCATCGAGGTCTCCGGACTGCTGCCGATGTGCGGCCACGGCACCATCGGGGTCGCCACGGTCCTGGTCGAGACCGGCATGGTCCCGGTCAGCGAGCCGGTGACCACCGTCCGGCTCGACACGCCGGCGGGACTGGTCAGCGTGGACGTCAAGGTCGAGGACGGCGCCGCCCGCTCCGTCACCCTGACCAACGTCCCCGCCTTCAGCGCCGGCCTCGACCTCAAGGCCGAGGTCCCCGGCTACGGCACGGTCACCTACGACCTCGCGTACGGCGGCAACTTCTACGCCTTCGTGGAGCTCGACTCGATCGGCCTGCCCTTCGACCGGGCCCGCAAGGACGACCTGCTCGCCTTCGGTCTGTCCCTCATGGACACGATCAACGCGGGCCCGGACCGCCCGGTCCACCCGGAGGACCCGCGGCAGAGCGGCGTCAAGCACGTCTACCTGGCCGCCCCCGGCTCGGACGGGCGCCGCTCGAAGCACGCCATGGCGATCCACCCCGGCTGGTTCGACCGCTCCCCGTGCGGCACGGGCACCAGCGCGCGGATGGCCCAGCTGCACGCCCGCGGACTGCTCGGCCCGGACCAGGACTTCGTCAACGAGTCCTTCATCGGGACCGAGTTCATCGGCCGGATCGTCGGCGAGACCACGATCGCCGGACTCCCCGCCATCGTGCCCACCGTCACCGGCCGGGCCTGGATCACCGGCACCGGTCAGTACTTCCTCGACCCGACCGACCCCTTCCCGGCGGGATTCCTGCTGTGAGCTCCACGGAGGTGCGGACCACCGACTACCACACGGCCGGCGAACCCTTCCGGATCGTCGACCTCGCCGCCGCCGGCCTGCCGCCGCTGCCCGGCGACACCGTCGCCGAACGCCGGGCGACGCTCCTCGGCCCGGCCGGCAACGGCACGGCGCCCCGGCCCGGCCAGCTGGACGGCCTGCGCCGGCTGCTCGTCCAGGAACCGCGCGGCCACGCCGGCATGTACGGCGGCTTCGTCGTGCCCCCGGACGACGACGGGGCGCACCTCGGCGTCCTGTTCTGGCACAAGGACGGCTACTCGACCGCCTGCGGCCACGGCACGATGGCGCTCGGCGCCTGGGCCGTGGACTCCGGTCTGGTCGCCGCCCCGGAGGACGGACGGGACGTCGAGGTGCGGATCGACGTCCCGTCAGGACGGGTCACCGCGACCGTCCACCGCGCGGGCGGCCGCACCACCGGTGTCACCTTCCGCAACGTCCCGGCCCGCGTGACCGGCCGGGGCGTCCCGGTGGCCACGAGCCGCGGCACGGTCCAGGCCGACCTCGCGCACGCCGGCGCCTGCTACGCCTCGGTCGCCGCCCGCGACCTCGGCCTGCGCGTCGACCGCGCCGACCTGACCGAGCTCGTGGCCGTGGGCCGGGAGGTCCGGGCGGCCCTCGCCGGTCACCCGGCCACCCGGCATCCGGACGACCCCCTGCTGTCCGGGGTGTACGGCGTGATCCTCTACGAGGACCTCCCCGACACCCCGGCCGGCCCGCGCCAGCGGAACGTCACCGTCTTCGCCGACGGCCAGATCGACCGCTCGCCCTGCGGCTCCGGCACCTCCACCAGGATCGCCCTCCTCGCCGACGAGGGACGCCTGAAGGAGGGCGACACGCTGACCCACGAATCCGTCGTGGACACCGTGTTCACCGGCCGGATCGCGCCCGGCGGGGAGACGCCGGACGGCCTGGTCACCACGGTGACCGGCACCGCCCACCGCACGGGCGAGCACCTCTTCACGCTCGACCCGTACGACGCCCTGGGCTCGGGGTTCCCGCTGTGACGGGCGCCCCGCTCTGGGTCGACGCCCCGGCCGTGGCACGGCTGCTCTCCCCGGCCGGTGGCGTCGACGCGCTGGCCGGGGTGCTCGGCGAGGGCCTCGACCCGGAGTCCTGCCCGCAGCGGAGCGCGCTGCCGGTGCCCGGCGGTGAACTGCTGCTGATGCCCGCGGCCTCCGGTGCCTGGGCCGGTGTGAAGGTCGCCGGTGTGGCACCCGGCAACGCGGCCCTCGGGCTGCCCCGGATCACCGGCAGCTACCTCCTCCTCGACGGCGCCACGCTCCGCCCGGTCGCCCTGCTCGACGGCGCCGCGCTCACCTCCCTGCGCACCCCGGCGGTCTCCGCCCTGGCGGTCCGTCACCTCACCCCGGCGGACGAACCGCTGCGCCTGGTGCTCTTCGGCTCGGGCCCGCAGGCCTTCGCCCACCTCGACGCGGTGCTCGCGGTGCGGGAGCTCGCCGAGACGGTGGTCGTCGCCCGCAACCCGGAGGGTGCCCACCGGCTGGCCGGGTACGCCGAGCGGCTCGGCGTGCCGAAGACCCGTACCGGCACGCCGGAGGACGTGGCGGGGGCGGACCTCGTGGTGTGCTGCACCACGGCCCGCGAACCGCTCTTCGACGGGAGCCTGGTCCCGCCGGGCGCCACCGTCGTCGCCGTCGGCTCGCACGAGCCGGACGCCCGTGAGGTCGACACCGCCCTGGTCCGTCGGGCCGAGGTGTACGTCGAGTCGCGGTCGGCGGCGCTGCGCGAGGCCGGGGACCTGCTGATCCCCGAGGCCGAGGGCGCGGTCGGGCCGGGGCACATCACCGGCACGCTCGCCGACCTGGCCGCCGGTCGCACCCCGGCGGATCCCCGGGTGCCGCGCCTCTTCAAGAGCGTCGGCATGGCCTGGGAGGATCTGGCGGTGGCGGTGGCGGTGTACCGGGCCGCCCTCGCGGAAGGACGGGAAGCTCCGGAAGGGTACGGAGGGTCCGGCAGCGAAACGTGACATTGTACGCTGTCCTCCTGCGAGTTCTCGGAGGAAGAGCGTGGGTGACCTGAAGCAGCACAGTCTCATCAAGGCCCAGGAAAGGCTGCGCGACCAGGTCGGTCACGCGCTCAGGGCCGCGTTGATAGCGGGCGAACTACGGCCGGGAAGCGTCTACTCGGCCCCCGGCCTGGCCGCCGAACTCGGCGTCTCGGCCACACCGGTGCGCGAGGCCATGCTCGACCTCGCCCGCGAGGGCCTGGTCGAGCCGGTCCGCAACAAGGGATTCCGGATCACGGAGGTCAGCGAGCGCGAACTCGACCAGTGCACCGAGCTGCGCATGCTGATCGAGGTCCCGACGATCGGCCGGGTCACCGAACTGGCCACGCCCGAGCAGCTGGAGGCGTTGCGGCCGCTCGCCCAGGAGATCGTCACCAACGCCCGTGACCACAACCTCATCGGCTACCTGGAGGCGGACCGGCTCTTCCACCTCACGCTGCTCGGCCTGGCGGGGAACGACCGCCTCGTCGAGACCGTCGGGGACCTGCGCAAGCGCTCCCGTCTGTACGGGCTCACCGGCCTCGACGAGGCCGGCAAGCTGGTCTCCTCGGCCGAGGAGCACGTCGAGCTGCTCGACCTGATGATCGCCGGGGACGTGAAGGGCGCCGAGGCCTGCATGCACCGGCACCTGGGCCATGTGCGCTCGCTGTGGGCCGAGGCCCGCGACGAGCCGGTCGAGCGTCCCGCCGGGCGGCTGGGCCAGGTCCGCAAGGGCTGAGCGGCCGCCGAGGGGCGGCCGGGCGACCGGAGCCAGGCGCCCGGAGGGGTCAGCGCATGCTCTGGCCGTACACGTGGTCGACGGGCATGCGCATCAGCACCCGCCCGTCGGCCACCATCGCCGCCCGGTACTCGTCCCAGTCGGGGTGCTCGCCGGCGGCCAGCCGGTAGTACTCCACGAGGGCCTCGACCTCCGGCCCGTGCGGGTCGGTGCCGGGGCCGGTGAGCGTCACCGTGCCCTCGGCGGTCGCCCAGGACCGCCCGTCGTCGCTGGTGACCTCCAGGGCCGCGCGCGGGTCGCGGCGCAGGTTCGCCGTCTTGGCGCGGCCCTCCGTCATCGACACGTACAGCGTCTCCGTCGCCGGGTCGTAGGAGGGCATGACGGGGGAGAGCTGGGGGCGGCCGTCGGCCTTGAGGGTGGCGAGGACACCGAGCCGGCTCTTCGCGAGCAGCTCACGGGCGTCGAAGCGGGAGGTCGTCATGCCCGTTCCAAGTCCCGTGCGGGCCCCTTTGTTCCCGCCCGTCAGGCCTTCTTCACGACGCTGGACCTGAGCTGCATCGGGCCGAAGCCGTCGACCTCGCAGTCGATGTCGTGCCCGTCGACGCCGTCCACGAGCCGGATGTTGCGGACCTTGGTGCCGGCCTTGATGCCGCTCGGGCTGCCCTTGACCACCGGCCAGGGCGAAAGCGAGCAATCACCCGACCTCCGCGCGTCGCGACCAGGCGCCCGCACCGGCCAGCGCCACGGCGGCGCTGGCCAGACCGAGCGCCGCGCCACCGGCCACGTCGCCGGGGTAGTGGACGCCCGTGTGGACGCGCGAGTACCCGACGGTCCAGGCCAGCAGGGTCAGCGGGACGGCGGCCGGGGGAAAGACCACGCCCACCGCCGTGGCGAACGCGACCGCCGACGCGGTGTGCCCGGACGGGAAGGACGCCGAGGTCGGCATCGGCACATGGCGGTCGACCGTCACCCTGGCCGCCTCCCGGTCGGGGCGCGGGCGGCGCACCAGCCGCTTGCCGAGCAGGTTCGCCGAGGCCGACGCCACCGCGATCGCGCCGACGCCGACGATCGCGGCCGAGCGGGCCCGGCCCCCGGCGAGGGCGAGCGCGGCGGCCACGGCGAAGGAGATCTTGGAGTTGTCGGCCGCGTGGGAGAGACGCCTGAGCCCCCGGTCCAGGGCCGGGGTGGGGGTCGCGGCCACCGCCGCGTACAGGGCGCCGTCCACCGCCCGCAGATCGGCGAGCACGGCCCGGGGGCCGGGGCCCGCGGCGGCGGCAAGGGTCTCGGCCAAGGGCTCGGCGGGCTCCTCCGCGGGCCCGGCGGGCGGCTCCGCCCGGGGCTCGGGGGACCGCTCGGCCGCGGCCTCCGTCCGGGCCTCGGCCTGGGCACCGACTGCGGCTTCGGCCGACGGCTCCGCCGCCGGTCCGGTCGGCTGCGCGTGCGGCGGCTCGTGGGGCTGCTCGTGGGACTGTCCGTCAGTGGGCTCGGGCATGGTGCTCTCCTCGGGGGCCGAAGGCCAGGACGACGATCCGGCTCCAGTTCAGCGGGGGGACGGGCGGTGCGGTCCCGGGGCGGTCGCGCGGGACGAGGACGCGCAGGGCGCGCGGCCGCAGGGTGCACAGGACGGGGGTCGGCAGGGTCAGCGCCTCGCCGTCGACGGCCACCGGGAGGGTGTCGTCCTCGGCGGTGACCTCGACCCGATGGGCGGTCAGGACGTTCAGCCCGGCGGCCTGCGTGCCGCGGACGGCGAGCTCGGCGGCCTGTGCCGCGCCCTCCACCCGGATGGCGATGACCCCCAGCTCGCCACGGTCCAGGCGGGGCCGCCGCCCGCCGCCGAGCGGGTCGGGCGAGACGTACGGGTTGTTGCTGATCAGCAGCGCCTGCTGGCCGCGGAGCGAGGTGTCGTCGGCCTCGGCGTCGAGCCGGCCGCCCTCGCCGCCGGCCAGCAGCTCGGGCATCGCGTTCAGCGCCGTGCCCGCCTTCGCGTCCCGGTACTCGGGGCGCTGCACGACATCCGCGTACACCCCGAAGGAGACCGTGTTCACGAAGGGGCGCCCCGCGACCTCGCCCAGGTCGACCCGCAGTTCCTCGCCGTCCGTCAGGGCGTCCAGGCAGCGGGTCGGGTCGGTGCGGTCCAGGCCGAGGTCCATGGCGAAGTGGTTGCGGGTGCCGGCGCTGATCACCAGGAAGGGCAGGTCGTGCTCGGCGGCGACCGCCGCCACCAGCGCCTGCGTGCCGTCGCCGCCCGCCACGCCGAGCAGGTCGGCGCCGTTGGCCACGGCCCGGCGGGCGAGCGCCTCCACGTCGGCCTGCTCGCCCGAATCCGAGGTCTCCAGGAGCACCACCCGTGCGCCGAGCCGCTCGGCCAGCTCGATCAGGCCGAAGCGCTCGACCTTGCCACCGCCCGACTTCGGGTTCATCAGCAGCACGGGCCGCCGCGGGCGCGCCGCGGGTGCCGCCGGACGGTGCGGGCGGGGCCGCGGCAGCGCCGCACGGGCGCAGAACAGCGCCACGCCCCACAGGCCGAGCGAGAGCAGGGCGGTGGGCCACAGGCCGCCCTGGATGTAGAGGACGAGCAGCCCGACGGGAGCCCCGGCCGCGAGGAGCGCGCCCAGGAACCGCACGGGCCCGCGGTGGGCCAGGAACCACCAGGTGCCGGCCGCGCACAGGACGAGACCCACCAGACCGCTGAAGACGATCAGCAGACCGCCGGCCCCGAACGGGACGAACAGCGCGACGACCGCGGCCACCGCCACCAGCAGCGCACAGCGTGCGAACAGGCGCTCCCGGGACCGGGCCCGCGCCCCCGTACCGGATTCACTCACCACTGCCTCCCCATGTCTCGACCCCAGCCTCGTACCCCGCAGGAGCCCGCACAGTACCCACAGGCCCGTTCGGGTGATGCCTCGGCAGGCCACCTCGGCGGGTCCGGCCGGATACCGATTGTGGTGGCGGCGGAGAGGCGAAAGGATCGCTGGGGTGCGTGAACAGATGCCTGCAGAGATGCCCGAGGCCGCCAAGCTGTCCGACGGAGTCGTCACCCTGCTGCCCTCGACCGACGCCGGGGCGCGGGCCGGGGACCGCGACCCGTTCCGTTCCTTCGGGATCCGGGCCGGGCGGTGCGTGGGAAGCGTCGGGCTGCGGTTCGCCGCCGTCGGACTCGCCCACGGCGACGTCGACGTGACCTACCGTCTGCACCCCGAGGCCCGTGGCCGCGGCTTCGCCACCCGCGCCGTCCTGCTGGCGTGCGCCCACGCCCGCTGCGAGGGCGCCCGCCGCGCGGTGATCCAGACCCCTGCCGACGATCCGGCCGCGGCGGCGGTCGCACGGCGCGCGGGGTTCCTGCGGCGCGGGCAGATCAGCCACCGGGACGGCACCGTCCTCGACTGGTACGTGCGGGAACTCGACCGAGGCTGAGGACCGCACGTGCGGCGGGCGGTCCCGTCACGCCAGGATGCCGCTGCCGTGCGGCGCGTACAGGTCGAGCAGCCTGACCCGCGTCACATGGAGGCGGTAGGCCAGGATCTCGCCGACCCAGTACACCACCGAGGCCCCGAACTCCGCGTCCGTGCGGCACATCGACCGCACGGCCAGGGCGTCGAACTCGTGGGCCCGCACCGGGGTCATCGCCTCCGCGCCCGACTGGCACAGGTGGGGCGGGAACAGCCAGGACAGGCCGACCAGCTCGCCGTGGCGCAGCGTGTCGATCACGGGCGAGCCGCGTCCGGGGACCTTGGCGTCGAGGGTGACCGCGCCCGTCTTGACGATCCAGAACCGGTCGGCGTGCTGCTGCTCCTCGAAGAGCCGGTGGCCGGACTCGAAGTACACGTCCTCGGCGAAGGCCATGAGCCGTTCCCGGTGCTCGGGCGGCAGGCTGCTGATCTTGGGTGCGGCACTTCTCATGGCGGACCTCCTCGGACCCGGCGACGGCGGTGCGTCCCGCCTCCAGTGTCCGTCGCCCGCGCGCGGTGCGCAGACGCCGCACGCGGCCCGTCACACGGACGCCGTACGGACGGGGTACGCAGGCCGTCCGGGGGTCGCGCGGAGGCGCGGTCCGGGCCCTCCGCGGCGGCGCCGCGGACGGCGCGCGGCACGGCGCGGGCGGCGCCGCGCGTACGGTCGGTGGCGACCCGGTCACCGTCCGCTTAGCGTGGGACTCCCGGGGGGACCCCCACCGAGAACGGTGCCGCTCATGGCAGACAAGCCCTCGATCGTCCTGGTCCACGGATTCTGGGGCGGAGCCGCCCACTGGTCGCGCGTCATCACCGAACTGCACCGGCGCGGCTTCGGCGACCTGCACGCCGTCGAGAACCCGCTGACCTCGCTCGCCGACGACGCCGAGCGCACCCGCAAGATGATCCGTCAGGCGGCCGGGCCGGTCGTGCTCGTCGGGCACTCCTACGGCGGCGCCGTCATCTCCGAGGCCGGGGACCTGCCGAACGTCTCCGCCCTGGTCTACATCGCCGCCTTCGCCCCGGACGCCGGCGAGAGCCCCGGACAGATCAGCCAGGAGTACCCGCCGGCCGCGTTCGACAACATCGTGCCGGACTCCGACGGCTACCTCTGGATCAAGCAGGACAGGTTCCACGAGAGCTTCTGCCAGGACCTGAGCGCCGACGAGGCCCTGGTCATGGCCGTCACGCAGAAGGCCCCGCTCGGCTCGACCTTCGGCGACAACGTGACGGCCCCGGCCTGGCGCGCCAAGCCCTGCTGGTACCAGGTCTCGACCGAGGACCGGATGATCCACCCGGACAACGAGCGGCGCATGGCCGCGCGGATGGACCCGGTCAAGACCGTCGAGCTCGACGCGAGCCACGCCTCGCTCGCCTCCCAGCCCGGCGCGATCGCCGAGCTCATCGAGGTCGCGGCCCGCGAGACCACCGGCTGACCCGCCCCCCGCCGGGCGCGGGGGCCCGGGCCGCCAGGCGGCCCCGGCCCCCGCGCGGGCTACTCCCCGCCCGTCCCGGCGTACTCGACGCGGACGGTCCGCTCCAGGCGCGCGTGGAACTCCGCGGCCTCGGCCGGGCTGTCGTGGCGCGACAGCACGAACGCCGGATAGCCGGTGAAGTCCGGGTACGGGCGCACCACGTCGCCCGGGAAGAGCATCTGCACCACGTGGTCGACCCGCGGATCGGCCCGCACCTCGTCCAGGCCGTGGACCGCGGTGATCCGGCCGTGCCCTCCGCACGGCACGATGTAGTTGGCCGCCGCGCCCACCGGGGCCGCGAGCCCGCCCGCCGCGGATGACGACGGTGCGCCGCCGACCGCGATCCGCAGCGCCTCGGCCGCCAGGTCGGTGCCGCTGACGTGCGAGGCCACGTAGTGCGAGGCGCCCGAGCCGCCGATCCGGGCGCCCATCTCCAGCAGGTACGGCGTGTGCCCGCCGCGCAGCCGCAGTTCGGTGTGGGTCGGCCCCTCGCCGATGCCGAGCGCCGCGTGGGCCGCCGTCACCTCGCGGACGACGGCCTCGCGGACGGCCGCCGGAAGGGTGTCGGGCGCCCGGTAGACGCTCTCCTCGAAGTACGGGCCGACCGGCTCGCCCTTGTAGCCCACCGACAGGACCCGCACCTCACCCCCGTACGCCAGGGACTCGACGGCGAACTCGGGCCCGTCCAGGTACTCCTCGACCACGAGCGCCGCCGCCGGGTCGTCCAGCTTCTCCGCGCACACCCGGCGCACCTCGGCGACCACGTCGCGCAGCGCGGCGGGGGAGTCGGCGCGGGTCACGCCGAGGCTGGAGTAGCCGTGGGCGGGCTTCACCACGACGGGGAAGCCGAGCCGCCCGGCCGCGGCCAGACCGGGCTCCGGGTCCGGGCCCTCGATCCGGACGAAGCCGGGGACGTTGAGGCCCGCCGCGGCCAGCCGCTCGCGCATCAGGCGCTTGTCCTGCGCGCCGAGCGCGGTGTCGTGCCCGATGCCCGGCAGGCCGAGGAGCTCGGCCGCCTCGGCGACGAACGGCACCATCGGGTCGTACAGCGTGGTGATCCCCTGGAAGGGGCGCGCCGCGTGCCGGGCCCGCAGCAGCTCCAGCGCCCCGGCCCGGTCGCCGTCCGGGTCGAGCGGCAGCAACTCCACCACCCCGGGCGGCAGTCGGTCGGCCCGGACCTCCTCGTCGGGGCGCGGCACGAGCACCAGGTCGATCCCGGCCCGCTCGGCGGCCTCGAAGACCCAGGGCAGACCGGCCCGCTGGAAGACGAGGACGAGGGTGGGGCGGGCGCCCGCCGGGCGGGCTTCCGAGTCGAGGGCCTCCGCGGTGAGGGCCTCCGCCGGGCGGGTGCCGGTCACGAGGCGGCCCCCTGCCGGGCGGGTTCGGTGAAGAGCGCGGGGCGGGCGCCGCGGGCGAAGCCCTCGCTGGCGACGACCGGGACGAGGAGGGGGAACGCGGCGGGGGCGCGCAGGGCGAAGAGGCAGTCGAGCCGGTCGCCCGACTCCGGGGTGCCGCCGGCGTCCCGGGCCGGTGCCAGCAGGAACACCGTCTCGCCCGCGGCGGGCCGGGCGACGGCGTCCGCGGAACGCCCGAAGACGGGCCGGGTGTCGAGTCCGGCCGCCAGCCAGCCGTCGACATCGGCCTCCAGGGCCTCCGCCTGGCCGTCCAGCGCGTGCCGCCGGCACCAGGCGGCGCCCTCCTCCCGGATCCGCAGCAGCAGCGCGCGGTCGGCGCCGTCGGGCCGGGGCACCGTACCGTCCTCGGCCTGCCGGGCCCGGAAGCGGTCCACCAGCGGGATCAGCGAGTCCGTGAGCACGGCGCCCTCGGCGCGCAGGTGCTCCGGGACGGGCGGGATGTCGTCCGGTCTCGTGTACGTCACCGTGGGTGAGCCTCTCCGTGGGCCTGCGGGGGCACCGGCCGGAGCCGTGTGTCCGCCCGGAACGGTCAAGATCCAAGCAATCCGGGCGGCCCGGGGCAAGGCCTTTCGCAGCCTGTCCCGCATGACGGGACACGCGGCGGGCCACCGGGGCGCGACCGTACGGGGTGCCGCGCGGCGCGACCGCGCGGCGCGCCGCAGGGCGCGACATCGCTCCGCGTGCGCCCGTCCGGCGGAGGGCGGAGCATGAACGTGAGGAGGGACGGCCGGCGGGGGAGGTGACGAGGAGGGTGCCATGCCCGTCCCGGACGGCGGTGACGCACTCGTCGTACTCAAAGACGTGGACAAGCACTTCGGGACCCTCCATGTGCTCCGCTCCATCGACCTCACCATCCGTCGCGGCGAGGTCGTGGTCGTGATCGGCCCCTCCGGGTCCGGCAAGTCCACGCTCTGCCGCGCGATCAACCGCCTGGAGACCATCGACTCGGGCGAGATCGCCGTCGACGGCAGACCGCTGCCGGCCGAGGGGCGGGAGCTGGCCGCGCTCCGCGCCGACGTCGGCATGGTCTTCCAGTCCTTCAACCTCTTCGCGCACAAGACGGTGCTCGACAACGTCACGCTCGGCCAGATCAAGGTCCGGAAGAAGGACCGCAAGAGCGCCGAGAAGCGGGCCCGCACCCTCCTTGAACGGGTCGGGGTCGCTACCCAGGCGGACAAGTACCCGGCGCAGCTCTCCGGTGGCCAGCAGCAGCGGGTCGCCATCGCCCGGGCGCTCGCGATGGACCCGAAGGTCATGCTCTTCGACGAGCCGACCTCGGCGCTCGACCCGGAGATGATCAACGAGGTCCTGGAGGTGATGCAGCAGCTGGCCCGGGACGGCATGACGATGGTGGTCGTCACCCACGAGATGGGGTTCGCCCGGTCGGCGGCCAACCGCGTGGTGTTCATGGCCGACGGCCGGATCGTCGAACAGGCCACGCCCGAGGAGTTCTTCGGCAACCCGCGCAGCGAGCGCGCCAAGGACTTCCTGTCGAAGATCCTCCACCACTGACCCGTACGCCATCCGCACCACCGTGGGGTGATGACCATGAATCCGCTCAGGACCCGAAGGCTCACCGTCGCCGCCGCCGCGGCGGTCGTCCTCTCCTTCACCGGGACCGCCTACGCCTCCGGTGGGGCGGCCGCGCACCGCGACGACGGGAAGATCACCGTCGGCATCAAGTTCGACCAGCCCGGCATCGGCCTGAAGACCCCGGACGGCACCTACACCGGCTTCGACGTCGACGTCGCCACCTACGTCGCCAAGCAGCTCGGCCACGACCCGAAGGACATCGTCTGGAAGGAGGCCAAGAGCGCCGACCGCGAGAGCCTGCTCCAGCGCGGCGACGTGGACTTCATCGCGGCCTCCTACTCGATCACCCCCAAGCGCGCCGAGAAGGTCGACTTCGCCGGGCCCTACCTGCTCGCCCACCAGGACGTGCTGATCCGCGCCGACGACGACTCGATCACCAAGCCCTCGGACCTGAACAACAAGAAGCTCTGCTCCGTGACCGGCTCCACCTCCGCGCAGAACGTCAAGACGAAGATCGCCCCGGACGCCCAGCTCCAGGAGTACGGCGGCTACTCCGAGTGCCTCACCGGTCTGGAGAACGGCGTCATCGACGCGATCACCACCGACGACTCGATCCTCGCCGGCTACGCCTCCCAGCCCGAGTTCAAGGGCAAGTTCAAGCTGGGCGGCTTCAAGCTGAGCAACGAGAACTACGGCATCGGCGTCCAGAAGGGCAGCGAGCTCAAGGCGGAGATCAACACGGCGCTGGAGAAGATGGTGGCCGACGGGTCCTGGGCCGCGGCCGTGCAGAAGAACTTCGGGCCCGCCGGATACCAGGCCGAGCCCGCACCGAAGATCGGCGTGGTCGTCCAGTGAGCGGGCCGCCGTGTTCGACTTCCTGGAAGGCTACGACCTGCTGGGAGCCTTCTGGACGACGGTCCGGCTGACCGTCTTCTCCGCGATCGGCTCCCTGGTCTGGGGGACGCTGCTGGCCGCCATGCGGGTCAGCCCCGTCCCCCTGATGCGGGGCTTCGGCACCGTCTACGTCAACATCGTCCGCAACATCCCCCTCACCGTCATCATCGTCTTCACCTCCCTGGGCCTCTTCCAGACCCTCGGGGTCAGCCTGGGCGCCGAGGACTTCACCGCCGTCAACTTCCGGCTCGCCGTCCTCGGCCTCACCGCCTACACCTCCGCCTTCGTCTGCGAGGCGCTGCGCTCCGGCATCAACACCGTGCCCCTCGGCCAGGTCGAGGCCGCCCGGGCCATCGGGCTGAACTTCTCGCAGACCCTGCGGTTGATCGTGCTGCCGCAGGCCTTCCGCTCGGTCGTTGGCCCCCTCGCCAACGTCCTGATCGCCCTCACCAAGAACACCACCGTCGCCGCCGCCATCGGCGTCGCCGAAGCAGCCCTGCTGATGCGCGAGATGATCGAGAACGAGGCCCAGCTGCTCCTCGTCTCCGCCGTCTTCGCCGTCGGCTTCCTCTGCCTCACCCTGCCCACCGGGCTGCTCCTCGGCTGGATCGCCAAGAAGGTCGCGGTGAAGCGATGAAGGGGACGAAGGGCGGGACGGGGGCCGGGACGGGGGCCGGGACGGGGGACGAGAAGGCGCCGAAGGGCCCCGAGGCGAAGGCGCCCAAGGGGCTGAAGGCGCCGAAGGAGCCGGGCGCCGTCCTCTACGACGTCCCCGGCCCCCGCGCCCGGCGGCGCAACCTCCTCCTCACCCTGCTCTTCGTCCTCGCCGTCGGCGGCGTCGTCTGGTGGGTGGTGGCGAGCCTCGCCGGCAAGGACCAGCTCGCCTGGGCCAAGTGGGCACCCTTCTTCACGGACCCCCGGGTCTGGCAGACCTACCTGCTGCCCGCCCTGAAGAACACCGTGACCGCCGCCGCCCTCGCCATGGGCATCGCCCTGCCGCTCGGCGCGTTCCTCGGCGTCGCCCGGCTCTCCGACCACCGCTGGGTGCGCGGCACGGCGGGCCCCCTGGTCGAGTTCTTCCGCGCCATCCCCGTGCTCATCCTGATGCTCTTCGCCAACGCCGCCTACGCCGAGTTCACCGACATCAGCCCGGAGAGCAGGCCGCTGTACGCCGTCGTCACCGGGCTCGTCCTCTACAACGCCTCCGTCCTCGCCGAGGTCGTCCGCGCCGGGATCCTCGCGCTGCCCGCCGGGCAGACCGACGCGGCCAAGGCCATCGGCATGCGCAAGGGCCAGACCATGGCGTACGTGCTGCTGCCGCAGTCGGTCACCGCGATGCTGCCCGCCCTGGTCAGCCAGCTCGTCGTCATCGTCAAGGACACGGCGCTCGGCGGCGCCATGCTCGGCTTCTCCGAACTCCTCGCCTCCGTGCGTCCGATGAGCGCCAACTACGGGGCGAACACGATCGCCTCGTTCACCGTGGTCGCCGTCATCTTCGTCGTCCTCAACTTCGCCCTCACGACCTTCGCCTCCTGGCTGGAACGGCGCCTGCGCCGCGGCAAGCGGTCCACGGGCGCGGTGGTCGGCGCCGACGCGGTGCAGGACCTGGCGGCGCCGGGGGAGCCGGGGCGCACGGGGCCGACCTGACCGGGGCGCCGCGGGCGGTGCTCAGCCCCCGGCGGCGGTCTGCCGAAACCCAGGGCATGACCTTCACGCCCGCACCGGCGCCGACCCGAGCGCCGGACCGCACCGACCGCCTCCTCGCCGCCCTCGGAGGGATCCTCGCCGGATGCGGCGGGCTCGCCGTCGCGGCGCTCCTCACGGTCGCCGTCCGACCCGAGGCGGCCCCCGTCGCGTCCGTCGGCGGCTTCGTCGT
Source organism: Streptomyces sp. NBC_01268 (assembly GCF_036240795.1). Classification (NCBI taxonomy): domain Bacteria; kingdom Bacillati; phylum Actinomycetota; class Actinomycetes; order Kitasatosporales; family Streptomycetaceae; genus Streptomyces; species Streptomyces sp. NBC_01268. The sequence goes on from NZ_CP108454.1 coordinate 7,334,657, forward strand.
CGACCACACCCCGGCGGGCGTCAAGGAATGGGCCATCCGCACCTTCGGCGAGAGCGACAAGGACGTCCTCCAGACCGGCGTCCTGATCATCCTCGCGCTCCTCGCGGCCGGCCTCGGCGTGCTCGCCCTGCGCCACCGTGCCCTCGCCCTCGCCGGAGTGGGCGCGCTCGGTCTGGTGGGCGCCCTGGCGGCCGTGACCCGGCCCGACTCGGAGTCCTGGACCGACGCCCTGCCCTCGCTCGCCGGGGCCGCGACCGCCGCGGCGGTCCTGTTCCTGCTGGCCCGGAGGCTCGTCGGCCCGCCCGCGACCACGCCCGCGCGGGCCCGGCGGCGCTTCCTCGTGGCCGGGGCGGGCACCCTCGTCGGCGCCGTCGGGGCCGGCTTCCTCGCCCGGTCGGCCGGCGCGGACCGCTCCGCGAACGCCACCGCCTCCCGCAACGCCCTCCGGCTGCCCCGCCCCGCCTCGCCCGCCCCCGCGGTGCCGCCCGGCGCCCAGCTCCCGGTCGACGGGATCAGCCCCTTCGTCACGCCCAACCGCGACTTCTACCGGGTCGACACCGCCCTCGTGGTGCCCCGGATCGACGCCGACACCTGGACCCTGCGCATCCACGGCCAGGGCGTGGCCCGCGAGCTCACCGTCACCCTGCGGGACCTGTTCCGCCGGGAGGTCGTCGAGCGGGACCTCACCCTCAACTGCGTCTCCAACGAGGTCGGCGGCCCGTACGTCGGCAACGCCCGCTGGCTGGGTGTCCGCCTCGCCGACCTGCTGCGGGAGGCCGGGGTGCGCCCGCCGTCGGCCGGAGGCCCCGCCGACCAGCTCGTCGCGCGTTCCGTCGACGGCATGACCATCGGCAGCCCCGTGGAGACCGTCATGGACGGCCGGGACGCGCTGCTCGCCTTCGGGATGAACGGCGAGCCGCTGCCCTTCGCCCACGGCTTCCCCGTGCGCATGCTCGTCCCCGGCCTGTACGGCTACGTCTCCGCCTGCAAGTGGATCTCCTCGCTGGAACTGACCACCTTCGCCGCGTACGACGCCTACTGGGTGCCGCGCGGCTGGGCGGCCCAGGCGCCCGTGAAGACCCAGTCCCGGATCGACACCCCGAAGGCCTTCAGCGAGCCGCGGGCCGGCACGGTCGCCGTCGCCGGGGTCGCCTGGGCCCAGCACCGGGGCGTCTCCCGCGTCCAGGTACGGGTCGACGACGGCCCCTGGCAGGACGCCGAGCTGGGTGCCCAGGACAGCCGCGACACCTGGCGCGAGTGGGTGTACCGCTGGCCCGCGGAGCCCGGACACCACACCCTCACCGCCCGGGCGACCGACGGCACCGGGGCGGTGCAGACCGAGCAGCGGGCCGGGACCATGCCCGACGGGGCGACCGGACTGCACTCCGTCACGGTCACCGTCGGAGCAGCTCGGGGGGGAGCGCCGGGACGTGGTGCCCGGCCCGGCCCGTCGTCGACCGGGCGGCGGTGAGCGCCACCCCGGCCCGGCCGCGCGGCGGGACGGCCGTCACCCCGTGCGGACGTCCTCGCCCTCGATCAGGGTCACGTGGCCGACCTGGCCGACCTGGCCGACCTGGACGCCCGGCACCTCGGTGACCGCGTTCCAGGGACCCGGATCGCCGGTCAGTGGAACACCCAACTCCCCTACCCTCGGGCTCACTTCCGTCATGGGCGGCACCGCACGCCCGCCGTCGGGGTGCCGGTGGCGGACCGGCGGAGCACCATGAAGACATGAACGGCACCGACGGCGCGGCGCGCGGGCCCGGGATGGGCGAGGTCAGCGCCCCGGGCCGCGTCGCGGGCCCCGACGAGGGCATCGGCGCGGCCGAGCTGGCCCTCGCCGCCCGCAACCACGGACTGCCCCTCGAAGCGCTGCGCTACGACACCAGCCCGCCCGGCCTGCACTACGTCCTGGTCCACTACGACATCCCCGCCGCCGACCCGGAGGACTGGCGGTTCACCGTCGGCGGCCTGGTGCGCCGCCCGCTGGACCTCGACGTCGCGGGGCTGCGCGAGCGGCCGGCCGTCACCCACCGGGTCACCCTGGAGTGCGCGGGCAACGGCCGGGCCCGGCTCAGCCCCCGCCCGGTCAGCCAGCCCTGGATCGTCGAGGCCGTCGGCACCGCCGACTGGACCGGCGTCCCGCTGGCCGCCCTGCTCGCCGAGGCGGGCCCCCTCGACGGCGCCGTCGAGGCCGTCTTCACCGGCGCCGACCACGGGGTGGAGCGCGGCACCGAACAGGACTACCGGCGCAGCCTCCCGCTCCCGCTCGCCGCCGATCCGGAACGCGGCGTGCTCGTCGCGTACGCCATGAACGGCGCCCCGCTGCCGCCCCAGCACGGGCACCCGCTGCGCCTGGTCGTGCCCGGCTGGTACGGCATGGCCTCCGTGAAGTGGCTGACCGGCGTCACCGTCACCGACACCCCGTTCGCCGGCTTCCAGCAGGCCGTCGCCTACCGCTACCGGCAGGGCCCCGACGAGGCCGGCGCCCCCGTGGACGTCATCGCGCCCCGCGCCCTGATGATCCCGCCCGGCTTCCCCGACTTCATGTCCCGCACCCGTGTCGTCCGCCCCGGTCCCGTCCCGCTCGCCGGGCGCGCCTGGTCCGGACACGGGCCCGTGACCCGCGTGGAGCTCAGCGCCGACGGGGAGCGCACCTGGACCGACGCCGAGGTGACCGCCGACCCCGGGCGCCCCTGGGCCTGGGCCGCGTGGCGCACGGCCTGGACGGCGGCCCCGGGCCCGTACCTGCTCACCGTCCGCGCCACCGATGCCACCGGCCGCACCCAGCCGCTCACGGCCCCGTGGAACCGGGGCGGCTTCGGCAACAACCTGGTGCAGCGGGTGGAGGTGCTCTGCGTCACGTAGCCGGAGGGGCGGCCGCCGCCGGGCGCCGGGGCGGGCGACAGGCGCCGTGCGGGCCGCATAGAGTCGGAGCGGACGCCACCGCACACCACGCACCACCGAGGAGCATTCCGTGACCGACCCGGAGACCACCGCCCTGCAGCAGCGGATCGCCCGTGAGCTCGAGGTCGGCGAGACCTTCGACCCGCGCGCGGAGATCGAGCGCCGGGTGGCCTTCCTCGCCGAGCGCCTCACCTCCACCGGCCTGGGCTGCCTGGTCCTCGGCATCAGCGGCGGCGTCGACTCCACCACCGCCGGGCGGCTCTGCCAGCTCGCCGTCGAGCGCGCCCGCGCCGCCGGCCACCAGGCCACCTTCTACGCCATGCGGCTGCCCTACGGCGTCCAGGCCGACGAGCACGACGCCCGGCTCGCCCTCGACTTCATCCGCGCCGACGAGGTCCTCACCGTCGACATCAAGGCGGCCGGCGACGCCGCCCTGGACGCGACGCTCGCCGCCGGGACCGCCTTCCGCGACCCGCACCACCAGGACTTCGTGCACGGCAACATCAAGGCCCGGCAGCGCATGATCGCCCAGTACGCGGTCGCCGGCGCCCACAACGGCCTGGTGGTCGGCACCGACCACGCCGCCGAGGCCGTCTCCGGCTTCTTCACCAAGTACGGCGACGGCGCCGCCGACCTCGTCCCGCTCACCGGCCTCACCAAGCGCCGGGTGCGCGCCGTCGCCGCCGAGCTGGGCGCCCCGGCCGAGCTGGTCTGGAAGACCCCCACCGCCGACCTGGAGACCCTCGACCCGGGCAAGCCCGACGAGGACGCCCTCGGCGTGACCTACGACGAGATCGACGACTTCCTGGAGGGCAAGCCGGTCGGCGAGGCCGCCTTCGCCTCGATCGTCCGCCGCTACGAGCTGACCGAGCACAAGCGCCGGCTGCCGATCGCCCCCTGACCGCCCCACCCCCTCGCGCACCACCGCACGGCACGCACAGCACGAACAGGAACCACCTGGTGTCCACCTTCCGGCAGCCCGGACTCGTCCTCACCGACCACCGCTTCAGCGTCCCCCTCGACCACGACGCCCCCGACGGCGAACGGATCGAGATCCACGGACGGGAGGTCGTCGCGAGCGACCGGGCCGACCGGACCGGCCTGCCCTGGCTGCTCTACCTGGAGGGCGGGCCCGGCTTCGGGGCCCGCCGCTTCATCGGGCCGCAGGCCTGGCTCGGCCGGGCGGTGCGCGAGTTCCGGGTGCTCCTCCTCGACCAGCGCGGCACCGGCGCCTCCACCCCCGCCAACCGGCAGACCCTGCCGCTGCGCGGCACCCCGCGCGAACAGGCCGACTACCTCGCCCACTTCCGCGCCGACTCCATCGTCAAGGACTGCGAGCTGATCCGCCGGCAGCTGACCGGCGGCGCACCCTGGACCGTCCTCGGCCAGAGCTTCGGCGGCTTCTGCGCCACCCACTACCTCGGCGCCGCTCCCGAGGGCCTGGAGACCGTGCTCATCACGGGCGGGCTGCCCTCCCTCACGGCCACCGCCGACGAGGTCTACCGGGCCGCCTTCCCGCGCGTGCGGCGCAAGAACGAGGCCCACTACGCCCGCTACCCCGGCGATGTCGAGCGGGCCCGCCGGATCGCCGCCCACCTCGCCGCGCACGAGGTCGCGCTGCCCGGCGGCGGCGCGCTGACCCCCGAGGCCTTCCAGTCCCTCGGCATCCTGCTCGGCGGCGGCGACGGCACCCACCAGCTCCATCTGCTCCTGGAGGACGCCTTCGTCCCCACCCCGGCGGGCCCCGCCCTGTCCGACGCCTTCCTCGAAGGCGTCCAGGCCCACCTCTCCTTCGCCGGCCACCCGCTCTACGCCCTCCTGCACGAGGCCATCTACGCGCAGGGGCAGGGCCCGACCGACTGGGCGGCCGAACGCGTACGGGCCGGGCTCCCCGAGTTCGACGCGGCCGGGACCCTCGCGGGCGACGCCCCGCTGCTCTTCACCGGCGAGACGATCCACCCCTGGCACTTCGCCACCGACCCGGCCCTGCGCCCGCTGCGCGAGACCGCCGAACTCCTCGCCGCCCGCACCGACTGGGCCCCGCTCTACGACCCCGCGCGGCTCGCCGTCAACGAGGTCCCGGTGGCCGCCGCCGTCTACCACGACGACATGTACGTGGACACCGCCCACTCGCTGGGCACCGCGCGGGCCGTCCGGGGGCTGCGCACCTGGGTCACCGACGAGTTCGAGCACGACGGCGTACGGGCCGGCGGACCCCGCGTCCTCGACCGGCTGCTCGCCCTGGCCCGCGGCGAACTCTGAGCCCCGGCCCGCCCGGTGCGCGGGGATAGGATGCGCCGCGCGACCGGGCCGCACCCGGTCGCCCGCCGGCCGGCCCGCGGCCGGCGACCCGAGCACCAGGGGGCCCGGTGGCACACGGCGAGATCCCGGCGTCCGGACGCGAGCTGAAGTTCCGGGCCCTGACGGCCCAGTTGCGCCGGGGCCTGCTCGACGGCACCTGGCCGCCCGGCAGCAAGCTGCCCACCGAGCGGGCCCTCGCCGCCGAGACGGGGCTCTCGGTGACCACCGTCCGCCGGGCGTACGAGGACCTCGTCGCCCTCGGCCTGGTCCAACGGCGCCAGGGCGCGGGCACGTTCGCCGCCCACCGCGCCGAGCAGGAGCGGGCCGACCGCCGGGTCGTCGGCGTCCTCGTCCCCGACACCGCCTTCTACTACCCGCGGGTGCTCCAGGGCATCGAGCAGGAGCTCGCCGCGGCCGGGGCCCGGCTGGTCCTCGCCTGCTCCCACTACGACCAGGCCGAGGAGGACGCCGCCGTCGCCCGGCTGCTCGGCGCGGGAGTCCACGGGCTGCTGCTCGTCCCCTCGCTGCACACCGCCGCCGACCCCGGGCGGCGCGCCGAGGAGCTCCTCGCCCTGCCCGTGCCGGCCGTCCTGGTCGAACGCCGGCTCGCCGCGCACGGCCCCGGCGACCCCACCGAGCACGTGTGCACCGACCACGAGGGCGGCGCCTACGACGCCGTACGGCACCTGCGGGCCCTCGGACACCGGCGGTTCGGACTCGTCGTGCGTTCCGACGCGCCGACCACGGCGCCCATCGAGTCCGGCTTCGCCCGCGCCGTGGCCGACCTCGGGCTGCCCGAGGCACGCCGGGAGAGCGAGGCCATGGGGGAGTGGGACGCGGGCCGCGCCGACCGGGCCGTGGCCGCGCTGCGCGCCGCCGGGGTCACCGCCGCGCTCTGCTTCGGCGACCGCGAGGCCGCGCTGGTCCTCGGCGCCGCCCGCCGGGCCGGTCTGCGGGTCCCCGAGGACCTGGCCCTGATCAGCTACGACAACGAGTTCGCGGACGTGGCCGAGACCCCGCTGACGGCCGTCTCCCCGCCGAAGTTCCAGCTCGGCAGGCTCGCCGCGCAGATCCTGCTGCGCCGGCTCGCCGAGGGCGACGCGGCCCCGCTCCACCAGGTGCAGCTGCGCCCGCGCCTGGTCGTCCGGGCCTCGTGCGGGGCACCTCGTGGTGCGCGAGGGTGAGCGGCAGACCGGGTTTCCGCTCATGAAAGTCCAAGTCGTAGTCACCGTTTGCTCATTGTTCGCTATCGTCTCCCGGGGTAGAACACCGTTCGAGCCCCGGCGTCCGCCCCGGGACCTGGTCCCGAGAGGACGCACATGACCACCCACGTGGACATCGAGATCGCGAGCCAGCCGGACTGCTGGCGGCGCGCCGCCGAGATCGCCGCGGCACGGGCCGACCTGCTGCCCCGCTCCGGCGAGCGGGTGGCCGTCGTCGGCTGCGGCACCTCGTACTTCATCGCCCGCGCCTACGCCGCCCTCCGGGAGTCGCTCGGCGGCGGCGAGACCGACGCCTTCCCCGCCTCCGACCCGACCCCGCTCGGCCGGGGCTACGACCGGATCGTGGCGCTCACCCGCTCGGGCACCACCACCGAGGTCGCCGAGCTGCTCGCCCGGGCCGCCGGGCGCACCCCGACCCTCGTCCTCACCGGCGTGCCGGGCAGCCCGGCCGCGCGGCTCGCCGACGCCGTCCTCGACCTCCCCTTCGCCGACGAGCGCTCCGTGGTGCAGACCCGGTTCCCCACCACCGCGCTCCAGTTGCTCAGGGCAGGTCTCGGCGTCGACCTCGGCCCCTCGGTCGCCGACGCCGAACTCGCCCTGTACGAGCCGCTGCCCGCGAGCTGGACGCGGTACGGGCAGTTCACCTTCCTCGGCACCGGCTGGACCGTCGGCCTCGCCGACGAGGCGGCGCTCAAGCTGCGCGGGGCCGCCCGCGCCTGGACCGAGTCGTACCCGGCGATGGAGTACCGGCACGGCCCGATCGGCATCAGCGACCCGGGCAGCCTGGTGTGGTGCCTCGGCCCGGTCCCGCCCGGCCTGGCCGACGAAGTGGCCTCCACCGGGGCCCGGTTCGTCGCCGACGCCGTCGACCCCGTCGCCGCCCTGGTGCGCGCCCAGCGGCTGGCCGTCGCCCTCGCGGACCGCCGCGGCCTCAACCCCGACCGCCCCCGGCACCTCACGCGCTCGGTGATCCTCGCCGGGGCCCGCTGAACCGGTCCCGGAACGCCCCTGAAGCGCCCCGGCGCGCCGCCGGGCGGCCCCGGCACCGCACCGGAGCCGCCCGTGGGCCGGGCCCGCGACGTATCCTGCGCCCATGATCGACACCACCGGGCAGGCCCCGCCGCAACTGGAAGAGATGCCCTCCGACTGGCAGCGCGCCCTCGCCGTCGTCGCCCACCCCGACGACCTGGAGTACGGCTGCGCCGCGGCCGTCGCGGGCTGGACCGACGCGGGCAAGGAGGTCGTCTACGTCCTCGCCACCCGGGGCGAGGCGGGCATCGACGGCCTCGAACCGGCTGTGTGCGGCCCGCTGCGCGAGCGGGAGCAGCGGGACAGCGCGGCGGTCGTCGGAGTGCGGACCGTGGAGTTCCTGGACCACCGGGACGGCGTGATCGAGTACGGGCTCGGGCTGCGCCGCGACATCGCCGCCGCCATCCGCCACCACCGCCCCGAACTCGTCCTCACCCTCAACCACCGCGACACCTGGGGCCCGGAGCCCGGGGGTGCCTGGAACACCCCGGACCACCTGGCCGTGGGCCGCGCCGTCCTGGACGCGGCGGCCGACGCGGGCAACCGCTGGATCTTCCCCGAGCTGACCGAGCAGGGCCTCGCCCCCTGGAACGGGGTGCGCTGGGTCGCCGTCGCCGGTTCGAACCTCCCCACCCACGCGGTCGACGCCGGACCGGGCCTGGAGCGCGCCACCCGCTCGCTGCTCGCCCACCGCACCTACATCGAGGCGCTGACCGACCAGGACGCGGACGCGTACTGCCGTGAGTTCGTCGCCCTGTCGACGGGCCGCTCCTCGGAGCGCTTCGGAGGCCGCCCCGCGGTGGCGTTCGAGGTGTTCCCCCGGTAGGGGACGAGCGCTAGGCTCCACGCCCGGATGTGCCTGACGATCCGTCAGGCAGACCGGGGGCAGGGGGCGGTGCGGTGATCGACACGCTCGACCACACGGTCCCGGAGGGCGAGGAGCGGCTCACCCTCCGGGTCGAGGACGGCATCGGGGTGGTCACCCTGTGCCGCCCGGAGAAGCTCAACGGCTGGAGCTGGGAGGCCAGTCGGCAGCTCGGCCTCGTCGCGGACCGGATCCGCTTCGACGAACGGGTGCGGGCCGTGCTGCTGCGGGCCGAGGGGCGGGCCTTCTGTGCGGGGATCGACGTCACCGCACCCGGCGGGGCCATCACCGGACGCTCGGCGGCCGAGCGCACCGAGAACTACGCCGAGGGCATCCGCTGGGTCCACGAGCGCTTCGCCGCCTTCGCCCGGCTGCCCCAGCCGGTCGTGGCCGCCGTCCAGGGCTACTGCCTCGGCTTCGGCTTCGAGCTGGCCCTCATGGCCGACATCCGCCTCGCCGCCGACGACGCCGTCTTCGCCCTCCCCGAGACCGGCATCGGCGTCGCCGTGGACGCGGGCGGCGACCTGCGGATCGCCCGAGACGCGGGCGCCGGCTGGGCCAAGTACCTGGCGCTCACCGGCCGGCGGATCGACGCCGCCACCGCCGAACGCCTCGGCCTGGTCCAGCGCGTCACCGCTCCCGAGGAGCTCGCGGCGGCGGCGTACGAGACGGCCGGGGCCGTCGCGGCGGCCGCCCCGCTCGCGGTCCGGGCGGTGAAGCGCGCCGTCGACTCCTTCGCCGACCAGGGCCTCGCCGCCGCCCTCGACCGCACCGCGCTCGCCGCCGCGCTCACCCTCACCTCCGAGGACGCCCGCGAGGGTTACGCGGCGAAGGCGGCCCGCAGGCCGCCCCGCTTCGAGGGCCGCTGAACGCCGACCGGGCGCCGACCGGGCGCCGGCCGAACACCGGCCGGACGCCGTCCCGCGTGGTCCCGGGCCCGCCGCGTCACATGGTGGGGGAGGGCTTCAGCACGGCGAAGGGGGCGCCGAACGGGTCCGCCAGCCAGGCGATCCGGCCCACGTCAGGGACGTCGGCGGGCGGCATCAGGACCGAGCCGCCACTCTCCTGGACCGAGGCGGAGACCACGTCGGCGTCGGCCGTGGCGAAGTACGGGATCCAGCGCGCCTTGTCCGCGCCGGGCTGCAGCGGGGCCGCTCCGCCGAAGGAGGCGTCCTGCTGGTCCCCGGCGGCCGTGGAGATCACCCGGTACGTCATGCCGGGCGCCTCCATCTCCGCCCAGCGCCAGCCGAACAGGCCGCGGTAGAAGCCGAGCACCGCCTCCGGGTCGTCGACGTGCAGCTCCGCCCAGAGCAGGGTGTGGTTCTCCGAGGTGCGCTCCAGGCCCTTCACGGCGTTCGGCTGCCAGACGGCGAACTCGGCGCCGCCCGGGTCGGTGAGGGCCGCCGTCCGCCCGGCCTCCATCACGTCCGTGGGAGCCATCCGGACCGTGCCGCCGTTCTGCTCGGCCGCCCGGGCGGTGGCATCGGCGTCCGGGGTCTCGAAGTAGACCGTCCAGGCGCTGCTCGCGCCCTCCTGCGTGAGCGGGCCGAGCGCGGCGACCGTCTTGCCGTCCTGCTGGAAGAAGCCGTAGCCGCCGGTGTCGGGGCCGGCCGAGACGAAGTCCCAGCCGAAGACCCGGCCGTAGAAGGTGGCGGCGGCGGTGGTGTCGGGGCTGCCGAGGTCGAGCCAGTCGGGCGAGCCCGTGGTGAAGTCCGTACCGAGCATGGGATGTGTCCCGTCCTTCCGGGTGGGGAAGCCGTGCCGTGGCGGAGCGGGTGGCGGGGTTCCGGCCACCCTGGCCGATCCTCACCCCCTCCCGGGTCCCCCGTAGCGCTGCCACCCCGGATTCATCCGCACGGCCCAGCGCGGTTCAGCCCCCGTGTGCCCGCTCCGGGCCCTCCCATGTGAACGGGCCGCGCCCCAGCTGGGCCCGTACCGGCACCACCGGCTCGTTCACCAGCGAGCGCCGCTGCCAGTTGGCGCCGTCGACCACCAGGGTGTGCCCGCTGACGAACCGGGCGTACGGGGAGGCCAGGAAGGTCGCGGCCCAGCCCAGCTCGCGCGGACGCCCCACCGGCAGCGCGGGCTGCCGCAGCTCCGGGTGCCCGGCCCGGTCCAGGTTCGCCCGGACCGCCGGCACCATCTCCTCGTGCGGCATCAGCCCCGGCACCAGGCCGTTGACCTGGATCCCGTACGGCCCCCACTCCACCGCGAGGGTCTCCGTCAGGTTCTTCACCCCGGCCTTCGCCGCCGCCGAGTGGGCGTACCCGGGCCCGCCGGTCCAGGCGTACGAGGCGCCGACGTTGACGACCGAGCCGGGGGTCCCGGCGGCCAGGTGCCGCCGGGCGAACTCCCGGGTGGTGAACCAGGTCCCGGAGAGCGTGATGTCCACCACCGCCCGCCAGCCGTTGGGCGACAGCTCCTCCGCCGGTACGGGGAAGTTGGCCGCCGCGCAGTTCACCAGGACGTCCGGCCGGGCGCCCAGCGCCGCCTCGCAGGAGTCCAGGACCCCGGCGATCCGCTCCGGGTCCCGGATGTCGCACACCCCGGTCACCACCCGCGTCCCGGCGACCGCCGCCAGCTCCTCACGGGCCGCCGCGAGCCGTCCGGCCGTACGCCCGAGGATGGCCAGATCGGCGCCGAGCCGGGCGAACTCGGCGGCGATCGCCTTGCCGAGGCCGGAGCCCCCGCCGGTCACCAGGACCACCCGGCCCTCGAACGTGCCCGCCGGCAGGGCGCTCGCGCCGAGCGGCGGAGGGGCGGGCAGCCCGGGAGTGTCGTACGCCCCTTCACGCGGTGTCCCTCTCGTCTCCTCCATGGGGTATCGATAGCGCGCCCGCGCCGAGAACTGAAGCCCCGTCAGGCCGCGGGGCCCGCCGCCCCGCGGTCCAGGTCGGACAGGAGCAGGTCCCCGTTGACCGCGGCGGCGGCCCGGTAGCCGCCGCTCGCCGCGTTGACCACCTGCTCGTGCGCGCCGATCGCGTTCCCCGCCGCCCACACGCCCGGCACGCTGGTCCGCCCCGTCTCGTCCACGGCCACGAAGGCGCCGAACGGCGTCTCGCCGGTCTCCGCGCCGAGCGCCGTGAGCAGCCCGTCGCGGGGGACCGGCCGGGGGCCCACGAAGAGCACCTCGCGCGGCACGGTCCGCCCGTCGGCCATCCGTACGCCGGTCAGGCGGTCGTCCTCGACGACGAGGCCCGCCACCTCGCCCGTCACGACCGTCACACCGGCCGCCGCCAGGCGGGCGGCGTCCTGCGCGCCGGGGGCCGCGGCCGTGTGCAGGAAGAGGGTCACGTCGGCGGACCACTGGGAGACCATCAGCGCCTGGTGGGCGGGGAGTTCCGGGTGGGCCAGCACGCCGAAGGCCCGGTCGCGGACCTCCCAGCCGTGGCAGTACGGGCAGTGGAGCACGTCCCGGCCCCAGCGCCCGGTGAGCCCGTCGAGCTCCGGCAGCTCGTCCACGAGCCCGGTCGTGACGATCAGCCGGCGGGCCCGGACCCGGCGCCCGTCCGCCAGGGCGAGCGCGAAGCCCCCGGCCCCGTCCGGCGTCGCCGCGGTCACGACGCCCTCGGTGCGCTCCACCCCGTACCCGGCGATCTCCCGCCGTCCCGCCTCCAGGAACGCGGCCGGGCTCATGCCGTCCCGGGTGAGGTAGCCCTGCATGTGGGCGGCGGGCGCGTTGCGCGGCTCACCGGCGTCGACCACCAGGGTGCTGCGCCGGGCCCGGCCGAGGACCAGGGCCGCGCTCAGCCCCGCCGCGCCACCGCCGACGACCACGACGTCGTACGTGTCAGGGGTCTGCTCGTTGTCGTTCATGCCACGAGGGTCACGCGGAGCGTGCTCGCTTGACAAACGGAGTTGCCGTTTCTGCAATGGACGCATGACCACCGACGACGATCGCATCGACTCCGTGCTGAACGAGGTCGGCCCCCGGCTGCGCCGCATCCGGCGCGAGCGCGGGGCCACCCTCGCGGAGCTCTCCGCCACCACCGGCATCTCCGTGAGCACCCTCTCCCGGCTGGAGTCCGGGCAGCGCAAGCCCAGCCTGGAGCTGCTGCTGCCGATCGCCCGCGCCCACCAGGTGCCGCTCGACGAGCTGGTCGGCGCTCCTCCGGTCGGCGACCCCCGGGTCCGGGCGAAGCCGATCGTCCGGCACGGGCGCACCATGTACCCGCTCACCCGCCAGCCCGGCGGGCTCCAGGCGTACAAGGTCGTCCAGGAGCCCGGCGCGGAGGCGGGCGAGCCGCGCGTCCACGAGGGGTACGAGTGGCTGTACGTGCTCTCCGGAAGTCTGCGGCTCGTGCTGGGCGACCACGACGTGGTGCTCGGCTCCGGAGAGGCCGCCGAGTTCGACACCCGGGTGCCCCACTGGTTCGGGCCCGCCGGGGACCGGCCGGTGGAGTTCCTGAGCCTGTTCGGGCCGCAGGGGGAGCGGATGCACGTGAGGGCGCGACCCAAGAAGTCCTGAACCGGGGCCGGCCCGGAAAGTCCCGCCCGGCCCCGCCCCGCGGGCAGACGGCGCCACTTTCCGGGCGCGGCCTGGTTCCGCAAGCCCAAGCGACCGCTTAGTATGCCGTCGAACCGCGCAGGACCGACGACGGCTGCTGGAGGCCCCCGATGCAGGCATGGCGAGTGCACGAGAACGGCGAACCGGGCGAGGTGATGCAGCGCGACGACGTCGAGCCCCCGGTGCCCGGCGACGGCCAGGTCCTGCTCAAGGTCCGCGCCACCGGCATCAACTTCCCCGACGCGCTGCTCTGCCGGGGGCAGTACCAGGTGCGGCCGCCGCTGCCCTTCACGCCGGGCGTGGAGATCTGCGCCGAGACCGAGGACGGGCGCCGGGTGATCGCCACCCCCGTCCTGCCGCACGGTGGCCTCGCCGCCTACGCGGTGGCCGACGCCGCCGCCCTGCTGCCCGCCCCCGAGGCCCTGGACGACGCCGAGGCCGCCGCCCTCCACATCGGCTACCAGACCGGCTGGTTCGGCCTGCACCGCAGGGCCGCCCTCCAGGAGGGCGAGACGCTGCTGGTGCACGCCGCCGCGGGCGGCGTCGGCAGCGCCGCCGTCCAGCTCGGCAAGGCCGCGGGCGCCACCGTCATCGGCGTCGTCGGCGGCGCCGACAAGGCGGCCGCCGCCCGCGCGCTCGGCTGCGACACCGTCGTCGACCGGCACGCCGAGGACGTCGTCGCCGCCGTCAAGGAGGCCACCGGCGGCCGGGGCGCCGACGTGATCTACGACCCCGTCGGCGGCGGCGCCTACCAGCAGTCCGCCAAGCTGGTGGCCTTCGAGGGCCGGATCGTGGTCGTCGGCTTCGCCAGCGGCACCGTGCCCGCCCCCGCCCTCAACCACGCCCTGATCAAGAACTACTCGATCCTGGGCCTGCACTGGGGCCTCTACAACCTCAAGGACCCGGCCGCCGTCCTGCGCTGCCACGAGACCCTCACCGCCCTCGCCGCCAAGGGCCTGATCAAGCCGTACGTCAGCGAGCGGGTCCCCTTCGACGCCGCGGCCGACGCGGTGCAGCGGGTCTCGGAGGGCGTCACCACCGGCCGGCTCGTCGTCCTCCCGGAAGGAGTCCGCGCATGACCGGCACACCCCCCGGCGCCGACGCGCTCATCGAGCGCACCCGGCGGCTGCTCTCCGAGCACCCGCCCGCCACCACCGGCCGCGCCGCGTTCCTGGAGGCCCGCTTCGACGCCGGACTCGCCTGGGTGCACTACCCGGTCCGCCTCGGCGGACTCGACGCGCCGCGCTCCCTCCAGGCCGTCGTGGACGCCGAACTGGCCGCCGCCGGAGCCCCCGACAACGATCCGCGCCGGATCGGCATCGGCCTCGGCATGGCCGCCCCCACCCTCCTCGCGTACGGCTCGCAGGAGGTCAAGGAGCGCTTCCTGAAGCCGCTCTGGGTCGGCGAGGAGGTCTGGTGCCAGCTCTTCAGCGAGCCCGGCGCCGGCTCCGACCTCGCCGCGCTGGGCACCCGCGCCGTGCGGGACGGGGACGAGTGGGTGGTCAACGGGCAGAAGGTGTGGACCTCCAGCGCCCATGTGGCCCGCTGGGCCATCCTCATCGCCCGCACCGACCCGGAGCTGCCCAAGCACCGCGGCATCACCTACTTCGTCTGCGACATGACCGACCCGGGCGTCGAGGTGCGGCCGCTGCGGCAGATCACCGGCGAGGCCGAGTTCAACGAGGTCTTCCTCACCGACGTCCGGATCCCCGACGCCCACCGCCTGGGCGAGGTCGGGGACGGCTGGCGGGTCGCCCAGACCACCCTCATGAACGAGCGGGTCTCCATCGGCGGCGCCCGCATCCCCCGCGAGGGCGGCATGATCGGCAAGGCCGCCGGGACCTGGCGCGCCCGGCCCGAGCTGCGCACCCACGACCTGCACCGGCGGCTGCTCGACCTGTGGGTGGACGCCGAGGTCGCCCGGCTCACCGGCGAGCGCCTGCGCCAGCAGCTCGTCGCCGGCCAGCCGGGGCCCGAGGGCAGCGCGATGAAGCTGTTCTTCGCCGGTCTCAACCAGGCCATCAGCGGCCTGGAGGTGGAACTCCTCGGCGACGAGGGCCTGTCGTACGGGGACTGGACGATGGTCCGGCCCGAGCTCGTCGACTTCACCGGGCGCGACGCGGGCTACCGCTATCTCCGCTCGAAGGGCAACTCGATCGAGGGCGGTACGAGCGAGGTGCTGCTCAACATCGTCGCCGAGCGGGTCCTCGGCCTGCCCGCCGAGCCCCGCAACGACAAGGACGTCGCCTGGAAGGACCTCGCGCGATGAGCGACCTGCTGTACTCCGAGACCGAGGACGACCTGCGCGCGGCGGTCCGCGCCCTGCTCGCCGACCGGGCCGGCTCGCAGACCGTGCTCGACCGGATCGAATCACCGGACCCGTACCCGCCCGGCCTCTGGGACGCCCTCGCGGGCGGCATCGGCGCCGCCGGGCTCCTCGTGCCCGAGAAGCTGGGCGGCCAGGGCGCGAGCCACCGCGAGGCGGCCGTCGTCCTGGAGGAGCTGGGGCGGGCGGTGACCCCGGCCCCGTACCTGACGAGCGCCGTGGTGGCGACCACGACCCTGCTCGCCCTCGGCGCGGAGCAGGGCCCCGCCGCGGACCTGCTCCGCGCCCTGGCGAACGCCGAACGCGTCGCCGTCCTGGCCGTGCCCTTCTCCACGGCCCCGGACGGACGCCCGGCGGGCACGGGCTCCCACGGCTCCGCGGGACCGGCCGTCCCCGCCACACCCGTCCCCGCCGTGCCCGACGCCGTCGCGGCCGACGTCTTCCTCGTCCCGCGCGCCGACGGCCTGTACGCCGTCGACGCCTCGGACGCCGTCGTCACCCCGCTCTCCTCGCTCGACCTGACCCGGCCGCTCGCCACCGTCGACCCGGACGGCGCGGCGGGCACCCGCCTCGCCGACGCCGGCGCCGCGCGCGAGGCGGTGCGGCGCGGGCTGCTCGCGGGCGCCGGGCTGCTCGCCTCCGAGCAGCTCGGGCTCGCCGAGTGGTGCCTGGAGGAGACCGTGCGGCACACCCGGGAGCGGCACCAGTTCAACCGGCCGGTCGGCTCCTTCCAGGCGCTGAAGCACCGGATGGCCCAGCTCTGGCTGGAGCTGGTGGGCGCCAGGGCGGTGGCCCGGGCCGCCGCGGACGCGCTCGCGACCGGCGCCGGGGACGCCGCCCTGACGGTGGCCGTCGCCCAGGCGTACTGCTCGAAGGTGGCGGTGCGCGCGGCGGAGGAGTGCGTGCAGTTGCACGGCGGCATCGGGATGACCTGGGAGCACCCGGCCCACCTGGCGCTGAAGCGGGCCAAGTCCGATGCCATCGGCCTGGGTTCGGCGGGCCGCCACCAGGACGCGGTCGCGTCCCTGGCGGACCTGCCGGCTCCCGCCTAGGGGCCGGTAAGGGGCCCTCGTTGTCCGCACCCCTTTACCTACTGTTTAATTGCAAGCTGTTCGCAATAACAGTTGATCTTCAAGAGGGGTGTGGACACCATGACCGCCCGATCCCTACGCGGCGCGGCCGCCGCGACGCTGGCCGGAACACTGGCCCTCACCGCGGCGGCCTGCTCGACCCCCGGCGGGGCCGCCGCGGGCTCCGGCGGCCCGAAGGACGCGGCGGTCGTCGGCATCGCCTACGAACCCGAGTCGCTCAGCCCGCTCCTCGGCTACGGCAAGGACGGCAACTCGAAGATCTTCGACGGACTGCTCGCCCTCGACGCCGACATGCGGCTGCGGCCCGCCCTCGCCGCCGCGCTGCCCGCGGTCAGCGCCGACGGCCTCACGTACACGTACCGCCTGCGCAAGGGCGTGAAGTTCAGCGACGGGCAGCCGTTCACCGCGAAGGACGTCGTCTTCACGTACCGCACGGTGCTCGACCCGAAGACCAACAACGCCTCCCGGACCGAGCTCGACGCCCTCAAGGACGTCCGCGCCGTCGGCGACGACAGCGTCGTGTTCACCCTCAAGTACCCCTACGCGCCCTTCGCCCAGCGCACCGTCCTCGCCATCGCCCCCGAGCACGTCGCGGGCCGCCAGGACGTCAACACCGGCCCGTTCACCACGCGGCCGGTCGGCACCGGGCCGTACGTCCTCACCGGCTGGTCCAAGGGCGAGAAGCTCACCTTCAAGGCCAACCCCGGCTACTGGGGCGGCGAGCCCGCCGTGAAGAAGTTCACCATGGCGGTCATCAAGGACGACGACGTCCGCGCCACCCGGCTGCGCGCCGGCGACCTCGACGCCGCCATCCTGCCGCCCGCCCTCGCCGCCGGATTCGCGCAGGACAAGGGCAGGAAGACCTACGCGGCCAAGACCTACGACTACCGCACGGTCACCCTGCCCACCCACCACCAGGTCACCGGCGACACCGCCGTCCGCCGCGCCCTCGACATCGCCGTCGACCGCCGGGCCATGGTCGACAAGATCCTCGAAGGCGCCGGGAAGCCCGCCTACGGACCCGTCCCCACCGACAGCCCCTGGTTCGCCAAGGGCACCGAGCGCCGCCACGACCTCGCCGCCGCCGGGAAGATCCTCGACGAGGCCGGGTGGAAGCCCGGCCCCGACGGCGTCCGCGTCCGCGACGGCGTCCGCGCCTCCTTCCCGCTCTGGTACCTCTCCGGCGACAAGCTGCGCCAGGACCACGCCCTCGCCTACGCCTCCGACGCCAAGAAGGCCGGCATCGAGATCAAGGCCCAGGCCGGCACCTGGGAGGTCATCGAACCCCGCATGAAGACCGACGCCGTCCTCGCCGGCGGCGGCTCGCCCGGCGACCCCGACTTCGACCAGTACCTGCTGCTCACGTCCTCCCTCGCCGGCGACGGCTTCAACAACATGGCCTGGTACGACAACAAGACCGTCGACCGGGCCCTGCAGGACGGCCGCCGGAGCAACGACCCGGCCGCGCGCCGCGCCGCCTACGACACCGTCCAGCGCGAACTCGTGAAGAACCCCGGCTACACCTTCCTCACCCACATCGACCACCTGTACGTGGTGAACGACCGCTGGGACACCGCCACCGGCGGCCTCACCACCCAGGTCGAGCCGCACGACCACGGCCTCGCCTCCGGCCCCTGGTGGAACGTCGAGAGCTGGAAGCCGAAGCAGTGAGCCGCCGCCTCCCCTGGGGGGCCATGGCCCGCATGACGGGACGGCGCGCCCTGGCCGCCGTCCCGGTCCTGCTCGGCGTCACCCTCGCGGTCTTCGCCGTCGCCGAGGCCTCCCCGTTCGACCCCGTCAAGGCCTACGCCGGCACCGCCGGACTCACCGCCTCCCAGGAGAACCTGGACCAGCTGCGCGCCAACCTCGGCGTCGACCGGCCCCTGATCACCCGCTGGTGGGAGTGGCTCGGCGACGCCGTCACCGGCGACCTCGGCCGGTCCGGCGTGATGCGCCAGCCCGTCGCCGACGTCATCGCCGAACGCGTCGGCTGGTCCGTGCTGCTGGCCGCCACCGCCTTCCTCGTCGCCGTCACCCTCGGCACGGCCCTCGGCGTCCTCGCCGGCCGCCGCCGCGGCGGCCTCCTCGACCGGGCGGTGAGCTCCGCCGCGTACACCCTGGAAGCCGCCCCCGCCTTCTGGCTCGGCCTGCTCGCCATCTGGTTCTTCGCCCTCCGCCTCGGCGTGCTCCCCGCCGGCGGACTCACCGACACCGGCAGCGACACCGTCACCGCGGGGCAGGTCGCCACCCACCTCGTGCTGCCCGCCCTCGTCCTCGGCGTCTCCCAACTGCCCTGGTTCTTCCTGTACGTGCGCCAGGGCGTCGGCGACGCGCTGGAGGAGGACCCGGTGCGCGGCGCCCGCGCCCGGGGCCTCTCCGAGCGGACCGTCCTCACCGGCCACGCCCTGCGCTCCGGCATGCTGCCCATGCTCACCCTGATCGGCTCCCGGGTCCCCGAACTCATCACCGGCGCCCTCCTCGTGGAGACCGTCTTCAGCTGGCCCGGCATCGCCGCCGCCACCGTGCAGGCCGCGGTCTCCGTCGACTTCCCGCTGCTCGCCGCGCTCACCGTGCTCGCCACCGCGGCCGTACTGCTCGGCAACCTGCTCTCCGACCTGCTGTACGGGCTCGCCGACCCCCGGGTGGGATTCGATGGCTGACACCGACCTCGCGCCCCGCACGCCGTCCGGGCCCGCCACGGCGCGCCCCCGCAGGAGCGCACCCGCCGACCGCACCCGGCGGGTGCGGCTGTGGAGCTCCGCGCTCGTCACCGGCGCCGTCGTCCTCGCCGTCCTCCTCGTCCCGCCCCTCGTCCAGCTCGACGAACAGGCCGTCGACCTCGGCAGCAAGCTCCTGCCGCCGTCCTGGGAGCACCCCTTCGGCACCGACGACCTCGGCCGGGACCTGCTCCTGCGCTGCGTCTACGGCCTGCGGATCTCGCTCCTCGTCGGCCTGGTCGCCGCCCTCGTCGCCACCGTCATCGGGACGGCCGTCGGCGCCGCCGCGGGCGCGCTCGGCGGCCGTTTCGACCGGCTCGTGATGCGGATCGTCGACGCCTTCTCGTCCGTGCCGCACCTGCTCCTCGGCATCTTCGTCGTGGCCATGTTCCGGCCCGGGGTCTGGCCCGTGATCGTCTCCGTGGCGCTCACCCACTGGCTCTCCACCGCCCGGATCGTGCGCTCCGAGGTCCTGTCGCTGCGCGGGCGGCCCTTCGTGGACGCCGCGATCTCCGGCGGCGCCTCCCGGTGGCGCGTCGGCGTCCGGCACCTGCTGCCCGCCGTCCTGCCGCAGGCCGGTCTCGCCGCCGTCCTCATGGTGCCGCACGCCATGTGGCACGAGTCGGCGCTCTCCTTCCTCGGCCTCGGCCTCCCCAGCCACCAGGCCAGCCTCGGCAACCTCGTCCAGACCGCACGCTCCTCGCTGCTCGCCGGCGCCTGGTGGCCGACGCTCTTCCCCGGCCTGCTGCTGATCGTGCCGACCCTGGCCGTCGCCGGCCTCGCCGGGATCTGGCGCGACCGGCTCAACCC
Organism: Streptomyces sp. NBC_01268; assembly: GCF_036240795.1. Taxonomy (NCBI): domain Bacteria; kingdom Bacillati; phylum Actinomycetota; class Actinomycetes; order Kitasatosporales; family Streptomycetaceae; genus Streptomyces; species Streptomyces sp. NBC_01268. Next base: position 7,354,433 of record NZ_CP108454.1, read on the forward strand.
GCGCCGCCGATCGGAGCTGACGCTGTGACCGGGAACCCCGTGAACCCGCAGATCGCGCGGGCCCTCGCCGCCGTCACCGCCGAGCGGGCCGAGGACGCCGTGCTGAGCGTCCGGGGCCTGACCGTGCGCTTCCGGCTGCGCGGCGGACGCGGCGTCGCCGCGGTCACCGACGCCGACTTCGACCTGGCGGCGGGGGAGTGCCTCGCCCTCGTCGGCGAGAGCGGCTGCGGCAAGTCCGTCCTCGCCTCCGCCCTCCTCGGCCTCCTCCCCGGCAACGCCGAGACCGCGGGCAGCGCCCTCCTCGACGGCACCGACCTGCTCGCCGCCGACGAACGCACCCTCGCCCGCACCGTACGCGGACGGCGCGTCGGTCTCGTCCCGCAGAGCCCCGCCGCCCACCTCACCCCGGTGCGCACCGTACGGGCCCACCTGGAGGAGACCGTCCGCGCCCTCACCGGCACCCCGCGGCGCGGCCGCAGGGGTGCGGCCGAGGCCGCCGCCGAACGGGCCGCGTTCCCCGCCGGACACCTCGACCGGTACCCGCACGAACTCTCCGGCGGCCTCGCCCAGCGCGCGGCCACCGCCCTCGCCCTCATCGGCGACGCGCCCCTGCTCCTCGCCGACGAGCCCACCACCGGACTTGACCGGGAACTCGTCGACCGCACCGCCGACGAGCTGCGCCGCCACGCCGACGAGGGCAAGGCCCTGCTGCTCATCACCCACGACCTGGCCGCGGCCCGGCGGGTCGCCGACCGGGTCGCCGTCATGTACGCCGGGCGGATCGTCGAACTCACCTCCGCCGCCCGCTTCTTCGGCGACCCGGGCCCCCGCCACCCCTACGCCCGCGGCCTGCTGGACGCCCTCCCGGAACGGGAGTTCACCCCGATCCCCGGGCTCCCGCCCGAGCTGTCCGACCTGCCCGACGGCTGCGCCTTCGCCCCCCGCTGCGCCCGGGCCACCTCGGCCTGCGCCGTCCGGCCGGAACTCCTGGCGGGCACCGCCTGCCACCACCCGTGGGGAGCCGACGATGCTCGAACTCCATGACGTCACCGCCGGATACGAGCGCCGCGCGCCGGTCCTCCGGGCCGCCTCGCTCACCGTCGCCCCCGGCGAGTCCGTCGGCCTGCTCGGCCCCAGCGGCTGCGGCAAGTCCACCCTGGCCCGGGTAGCCGCCCTCCTGCACCGCCCCGACGCGGGCCGGGTCCGCGTGGACGGCACCGAGGTACGGGCCTGGCGCCACCGCGCCCCCCGCGCGCTGCGCACCTCGATCGGGGTCGTCTTCCAGCAGCCCCGGCTCTCCGCCGACCCGCGACTGCGCCTCGCCGACCTGATCGCCGAACCGCTGCGCGCCACCGGCCGGCGGGGCGAGGTCACCGAACGCCTCGCCGCCCTCACTCCCGTCGTCGGGCTCACCGGCGACCTGCTGGGCCGCCGCCCCCACGAGGTCAGCGACGGGCAGCTGCAGCGCGCCTGTCTGGCCCGCGCCCTGGTGCTGCGGCCCCGCTGGCTCATCTGCGACGAGATGACCGCGATGCTCGACGCCTCGACGACCGCCGCCCTGGTCGGCGCGGTGGAGGCCTACCGCGCGGAGACCGGCGCGGGCCTGCTCGCGGTCGGACACGACCGGGTGCTCCTGGAGCGCTGGTGCGACCGCACGGTGGAGTGGGCCGACTGCCTGGCCGCCGGGGCCCCGGGAGAGAATGCGGCATGACCAGCCCCTGGACCCCGCTGCCCGACGCCCATCCCCTCGGCGGGATGCGCCCCGTCCTGGAGGCGGCGGACGCGGTCCTCGGGCACGAACCGAAGGACGGGTACGAGGACCGCTGCTGGGTCCTGCACACCGTGCACGACGGGGTGCGGCGGCTGCGCTGGCGCGAGATCCTCGCGGGCGCGGGCCGGCGGCCCCTGGCGGAGTGGCCGAAGACCCCCTCGTACCTCCTCTTCGAGGGCATCGAGGGGCGGGGCGACTGGGAGGGGCCGTCGGACGGGGAGATCGACCGTGCCTGCCTGGAGCGGCTCGTCGCGCTGCTCGCCCGGCACGGCGCCGACGGGCCGGACACGCCGTGCCACGCGGCCCAGGCGCCGATCGAGGACCTCGGCGTGCCCGCCCCGGCCCGTGCGGGGCGGCTCGCCGACGCGCCCGCGCACCACGACCACTGCTCGGGACGGAGCGGCGAGGCCTGGCTGCAGTTCCCCGCCAACTGGTGGGCGGTCGACGGGTCCTGGTTCGTGCTGACCGACTGGGACCTGTGCGCCACCGAGGTCTTCGGCAGCGCCGAGCTGATCGCCGCGCTCCTGGCCGACGAGGAGCTGGAGGCCGTACGCCACCCGAGCATCGCCGAGACCTGGGCGCGGGGCTGACCCACGCCGAACGCCCTGAGGAGCACCGACGAACGCCGACGAACGCCGACGAACGCCGACGAGCTCCGAGGGACGCCGACGAACGCCGACGAACGCCGACGAGCTCCGAGGGGCGGCGAGGGGTGCCGCCGAGCGCCGGGGAACGGCCGGTGCGGGCGCCGAGGAACGGTCTGCTCCGCAACGTCACCCGGATGGGCGCGCCGCCATACCGCCGTCCGGATCGTCCGGTCCGCCACACTGTCGGCCGAACGCCGCAATCCGGTGCGGCGCGAGGAGGGTTGCGCGATGGCCGTTTCCGTATCCGTACTGCTGCTCCTGCTGGTGCTTGCCGTGATCTTCCTGCGCAGCGGCGGCCTGAAGCTCTCCCACGCGCTGGTCTGCGCGCTGCTCGGCTTCTTCCTGGCCAGCACGAGCATGGCGCCCACCATCCAGAACGGGGTCGCCGCCACCGCCAACGTGGTGTCCAGCCTGAGGCCCTGACCGGCGTCCGCCGGATCGTTTCCCGACCGTGAAGTGCGCGTGAAACGGAGCGCGTTCCCATGTACATCTCCAGCACCCGGGCCTAGCGTCGCCGCGGCGCGACCTTGTACGCACGCACCCGAGGAGCCGCATTGACCACCCGACCCCCCGGTCGGCGAGCCCGCGCGCTCGCGCTGATCGCCGCCGTGAGCGCGACCGCGCTCGCCCTCGCCACGCCCGCCCTCGCCGACGGGATACCGCTCGCCCCCGGGCACCGGCTCGTCGAGCACTACGAGGGGGCGCCCGCCACCGCCCGGCCCGTCCCGGCCGAGGCCCCGCCCCAGCACCCGTACCTCGCCCCCAACGGGCGCAGCGGCATGCACGCCGACGCCGCCGGCAGCGGCACCCACCCGTTCTCCGGGCCGCTCGGCCGCGACCCGCGGGTCGACAGCGAGAAGATCGCCGCGCTGGGCGGCGAATGCGCCACCGTCACCTTCGACGCCGGCGGCCGGCTCGTCACCGTCTGCGGCACCTTCAACGGCTTCCTGCTGAAGCTGCTCGACCCGCGCAGCCTGGACACCCTCGCCGAGTACAAGCTGCCGCAGCGCTCCTCCACCGTCGAGGCCCTCACCCGCCTCGACTTCGAGAAGATCTTCAAGGACACCTCCGGCGGCGCCTACTTCTACCTCGACGACCGCGACCGGGTCGTCCTGGCCGACTCGCGCCAGCACGTCCTGCGGCTGTCGCACCGTCAGAAGACGGACGGCGTCTGGGAGTTCGTCGTCGAGGACGACTGGGACCTGACCTCCCTCGTCCCGCACGACTGCGTCAGCTGGACCCGTCTCTTCCCCAGCGGCGTCTGCGACCCGGTGACCTCCGTGATGCCCGACTGGGACGGGCGGATCTGGTGGGTGACCCGGCTCGGCCGCGTCGGCACCGTCGACCCCGGCACCGGCGCCCTGCGCGCGATCCGGCTCGACGGCGAGGAGATCCAGAACTCCTTCTCCGTCGCCGAGGACGGTGTCTCCATCGTCTCCGACCACGCCCTCTACAGCTTCCGCGCCGAACCCGACGGCACGCCGCGCGTCCAGTGGCGCCAGACCTACGACCGGGGCACCGGCACCAAGCCGGGCTCCGTGAACCAGGGCTCGGGCACCACCCCCGACCTCTTCGGCCAGAACGGCGCGCGGTACGTCGCCATCACCGACAACGCCGACGACCGGATGAACGTCCTGGTCTACCGGCGCGGCACCGACGTGGCCGAGGCGGACCGGCTCGTCTGCCGGGTCCCGGTCTTCGGCTCCGGGGCCTCCACCACCGACAACTCGCTGATCAGCTGGGGCGACAGCCTCGTCGTCGAGAACAACTACGGCTACGAGAACCCCGGCACGCTGACCTTCGGGCGCAGCGTCGTCGGCGGCGCGACCCGCGTCGACGTGCGCGCCGACGGCAGCGGCTGCGACACGGTGTGGGAGAGCGACGTCCGCTCGCCCTCCACGGTGCCCAAGCTGTCCACCGCCAACGGCCTGCTCTACTTCTACGAGAAGCGGCCCCACGCCCTCGGCATCGACGCCTGGTACCTGACGGCCGTCGACTTCCGCACCGGCGGGCGGGCCTGGTCCCGGCTGACCGGCACCGGCCCCGCCTACGACAACAACTGGGCGCCGATCACCATCGGCCCCGACGGCACCGCGTACGTCGGCGTCTTCAACGGCATCGTCGCCGTCCGCGACGGCGCCTGACGGCCGCCGCGGGCGCGCCCGGGACCCCTGAGGGGACCCGGGCGCGCCCGCTGAGCAGGGGGCTCAGACCATCTCGGGCATCTTGCCGACCGTGGTCTTGACGTCGATCACCGCGAACGCGGCGCCCTGCGGGTCCAGGATGGCCGCGAACCGTCCGAAGGGGCTGTCCATCGGCCCGAACACCTTCCGCCCGCCGGCCCGCTCGGCCGCCTCGACGGCCTTGTCACAGTTGTCGACGGCGAAGTAGATCTGGATGTACGCGGGGACCTCGGCCGGGAAGTCGTCCGGGCTCATCACCATCCGGCCCAGGACGGGGCCGGCACCCAGGTCGAAGACCCGGTAGTCCATGTGCTCGTCCTTGATCTTCTTCGAGCCGAAGTCGAAGACCGCGGTGAAGAAGTCGTCGGACTTGCCCGGCTCGCGGGTGAAGACCTCCGCCCACACGTAGCTGCCCGTCTCGCCCTCGAGCTCGAAGCCCTCGTGGGCTCCGGCCTGCCAGACGCCGAACACCACGCCGGTCGGGTCCTGCGCCAGGCACATGGAACCGAAGTCGCCGACCTTCATCGGCTCCATCAGCAGGGTGCCGCCGGCGGCCTTGATCTTCTCCGCGGTGGTCTCCGCGTCGGGCGAGGCGAAGTACAGACACCAGGCCGACTGCGGCTCGCCGTCCTGTCCGGGCATCGGCGGGACGACCGCCGCGACCGCCTTGCCGTTCTTGTAGGCCTGGGTGTAGTTCCCGAACTCCGAGGCGGACTCGCCGAAGGTCCAGCCGAGGACGTCGGCGTAGAACGACTTCGCCCCCTCGATGTCCGTGAACATCGCGTCGGTCCAGACCGGCGTGCCTTCCGTGCGTGAGGCCATGACGGGACTCTCTTCCGAATCGATGACGTGTCTACGGCCACGCTAACCAGCTCCGCTCCGGCCCGCCTGGTGACGCACCGTGACGATCTCCGCCCCGCGTCCCGCCACCCGTCCCCCCATCCGTCCCGGCACGCGGCCCGGCACGTCACCGACGGTGTTCGCGGACGGTCGGCGACAGCTCCTTGAGCAGCGCCCAGAAGACCGGGAAGTCGGGGATCTCCTTCGACTCCCGGGCCCACCGGCCGCCGCCTGCGGTCCGCACCACGACCAGGCCGTCCCCGCGCAGCTCGCACCGTCGCACCCGCTCCCACGGGGACGAGCCCGACGGCAGCGTGATGCCCCGCCCGTCCAGCGCCACCTCGCCGAAGGCCACGCTGCCGCCCTCCTCCAGGGCGGACACCGCCGTCGGCAGGGCACGGCGGACCGTCTCGTCCAGGACGATCTGGGCCAGCTCGCGGATCTGCGAGTCGGTCGGCTTCGGCACGGTCTCCTCGTTGACGAACCCGCCCACCGACACCACCCGCCGTCCGCCGGTGGACAGGCGGTACGCGTAGCGCGTCCCCGCGTAGCCCCCGTGGACGTAGGTGCGGGTGACGTCCTGGTGCATCGCCGTCACCGAGGCCCAGGGCAGCGCCCGCGCGCCGCCGTCCGCGCCCGGACAGAGCAGCCCCCGCTCGTACAGGTACACGTACTCGTCGGGCCGTAAGGACGCGGCCGGCACCCTGCCGTACCGCCACACCTGCCGCCCGAGCAGCCCGAACGGCAGCACGAGGAGCGAGATGCCCGCCCAGGCCCCGACCAGCCGGGTGACGAGCACCGGGACCCACAGTCCCGCGACGGCGAGGAGCAGCAGCGCGGCGGGCGGCACGCCGCGGCGCCGTTCGCCCTCGGAGTGGTGCGCCCGAAATCCCCGTAAGTACACCCCGAGCCCGGCCTCACGCGCCGCACGCGTGGCCTCCTCGCCCGGCGGTGGCACCGTCACCCGGTCGCACGTCGTCACAGCGCACCCCCCTCCCCCTCCTCGGCATGATGTCAGGGGCGTCCCGGGGGTGCCAGACGCCGGACGGCGTAGCGGTGGAACGGGGCGTCGTCGATGGGGAGTTCGGGCCGCCACAGCTTCAGGACCTGGGCCGAGGGGAGGAAGAGCGCGGTGGGCAGCCGGCCGGGGTCGGTCCACTCCCAGCGCTCGATCTTGTCGGGTTCGGCGACGGCCGGGGTGCCGGTGTGGGCGCGGACGATCGTCGCGGCGGTCATCCGGGTCAGCTCCGCGGAGGTCCGGGTGTCGAGGATGAGTCCGACGACCTGGGCGTCGGCCTCGTCCGCCACGAGCGTGGTCTCCTCGGCCAGTTCGCGCACCGCCGCCTGTTCGATCGACTCGCCGGGGTCGACCTTGCCGCCCGGGAGCTCCCAGACACCGGAGCGGTGCAGACCGAGCAGGACGCGGCCGGCGGCGTCGGTGACCACCACGCCCGCGCCGAGGGAGGCCTGCGCGGGTGGCGGCTGGGTGTTGCGGTGGGCGGCGGTCATGGACTCTCCTCGGGCCGGGGCTCGTTGTGCTCCCCAGCCAACACCATGGCACCGACAGGGCTCAGAGCACCGCGATGCCCAGGGGCCGCGAGCCGGCCGTCAGACGGTGGGTGGTGCCGTCGGCGAGGTCGACGACCGTCAGGCCGTCCCAGTAGCCCTCGCGGGTGAAGCCGCCCGTGACGTAGGCGGTGCGCCCGTCCTTCGAGACGGCGACGTCCTCGTGCGGGCCGTCCAGGGGGTAGACGCGCTCGGCGCCGCCGGGCGAGCGGACCGTGAGGGACGGGCCCCGGTCGGTGGCGGCGTCGATGGGGCCGGTGCCGACGGTCAGGAGGGTGCCGTCGGGGGTGACCGTGACGCCGTGCTGGTGCGTGTTCGCCGTCATCGGCTGGATCTCGGAGCGGCCGGTGCGCGGGTCGAGGACGACGAGCCGCTCGCCCTCGAAGGGCAGCAGCAGCCGCCCGTCGGACGGGCGCACCGCCGCGTAGTGCGGCTTCAGCCAGGAGCCGAGCCCGCCCTCCGTCCCGTACGGGGCCACCTCGATCCGGCGCGGGCGCAGGGTGTCGGCGCGGACCACGGTCACGTCGAAGGAGTCGTGGTCCGTCGCGTACACCTCCGCGCCGTCGCGCGCGACGTCCACGTCGAAGGGGCGCCTCCCGACCGGCACGGTGTCCGTGACCTTCAGGGCCGCCGTGTCGATCACCTCCAGGGTGCCGTGCCTCCCGGGGACGTTGACGCCCACGTACGCCCGGCGCCCGTCGGGCGACAGGGCGATGCCCATGCCGCCGCCCCGGTACTCGCCGGTGGTGACGGGGCCCGTCGCCGTCCGGTACGGGACGAGGGCCAGCCGCGTGCGGGTGTCGGTGTCCACGACGGCGACGCCCTCGGCGGTGGCCACCCAGGCCCGGCCGTCGGAGCCGACCGCCAGCCCGTACGGCGCGGTGCCGACCCGCACGGAGGAGACCGGGCCGCGCTTCGGGTCGACGAAGGTGACCGTGTCCGAGCCGAAGTCGGTGACGAGCAGCGTGCCCGCGGGGGTGGGCGTGGCGGGGGACGCGGACACGGGCGTGGACGGGGACGCCGGAGCGGGTGTGGGCGTGCCGGGGGAGGGGGTCGCCGGGGACGGCGGTGCGGAGGCCCGGGCGGTCTCCGTGCCGCCCTGGGCGCAGCCCGCGAGCAGGGCGACGGCGGCGGCCAGTCCGGCGAGGGCGCGGTGACGGTACATCGGCGGGACTCCTGAGGCGGGGCGGGCAGGGCGCGGGGCGGGCGGGCCGCGGGGCGAGGTGGGACGGACGGCGGGACGGCGGGACGGCGGGACGGACGGCGGACGGACGGACGGCGGGACGGACTGACGGACGGGACTGACCGGACGGATCGGTGCGACTCGGCGCGTGCCGTCGGCGCGTGCCGTCGGGGCGTCGGGGTGTCGGCGCCCTCCGTCGCGGGACGACGGACACCGTCACCGGGTCGACGTGCGCCGGGGCGGCGGGCACCGCCCGTATCCCATGCTCCGGCCACCCAGGGGCCCGGCGGGTCATCCGATCGGCTGACCCGCCGGTGGCCGAAGGTCCCGCACCCCGCCGCTGGTCACCGCCCGCACCGCCAGGCCCGCCCGGTCCAGCAGGCCCGCCGCGACCGTCGCCCGTCGGCCGCTCCCGCAGACCGTCCAGATCTCCCGGTCGCGCGGCAACTCGACGACCCTTCGGGGCAGTTCGCTCAGCGGGACGTGCAGGGTGCCCGGGATGCCGCCCTCCGGGCGCTCCGGACGCACGTCGAGCGCCCGCACCTCGGGGAGCCTGGCGGCCAGCTCGGAGGCGTCCGCCGTCGGGAAGGAGCGCAGCGCCCGCCCGGCGGCCCGCCACGCGTCGACGCCGCCCGCGAGCACGCCTGCCACCTCCTCGTACCCGATCCGCAGCAGCTGGACCACCGCCTCCCGGGCGGCCTCGTCCGCCGGCTCGGGCAGGACGAGCACCAGGCGGGTGCCGAACGGCACCACCTCCGCGACCAGGCTCGCGAAGCGCTCGTCCAGTTCCTCTCCGAGCGCGCCCGGCAGGTGGCCCGCGGCGAAGGTCCGTCGGTCGCGGGCGTCCAGGACCTGGGCGCCGTCCCCCACCAGGCCGGCCACCGTCGAGGGGGCGAGCGGGCGGGGCACCGGCGGTCCGCCGAGGACGGTGGGGCCCGAGCGGTTGATCGGCGCCATGTAGCGGTAGTACGCGGGGTACGGCGGCAGGCCCGTGGCCCGCTCGGTGACGTACCGGTCCGCGTCGCGCGGCGCGAGCGCAGGGTTGCCGCGCCGCTCGGCCCCGACCGTCGTCGTACGGTCCCGGCCGCCCGGCACGGGGCCCGCGGCGCAGGAGCTGCCCGCGCCGTGCGTCGGCAGCACCCGGGTGGCGTCCGGCAGCCGCGCGAGCCGCCGCAGCGAGCGGTACTGGGCGCGGGCCAGCTCCTCGGTGTGCGCGGCGCCCGACAGGTCGGTGCGGCCCGCGCCGCCGACGAGCAGGCTGCCGCCGGTGAAGACGGCGGCCGGCGGCTCCCCCGCCTCGTCGAGGACGAGGTACGCGGTGTGCTCGACGGTGTGCCCGGGGGTCTCCATCGCCCGCACGGTGACGTCGCCGACCGTGATCTCGTCGTCCTCGGCGAGCGGCAGATGGGCGAAGGCGTACGGGGCGCGGGCCGGCCCCGCCACGGTGGCCCCGGTCGCCGCGCGCACCTCCAGGGCCCCGGAGAGGTAGTCGTTGTGGACGTGGGTCTCCAGGACGTAGCGGATCCGGACGCCCCGCGCGGCGCAGGACTCCAGCAGCGCCCAGCTGTCGCGCTGCGGGTCCACGAGCGCGGCCTCGTCGCCGCTGACCAGGAGGTAGCTGCTGTCGCCGAGCGAGGCGGCGGTCATGATCTCGATGGCGTGCACGGTGCCTCCGTCAGACGACGACCACGTCGACCGCCGCCACCGGATTGCAGCCGTAGCCGCGGGCGTTCCAGTGGGCCCGCTCCGGCTGGACCGAGCCGTCCGCGTCGGTCGCCCGCGCGAGCACCCGGTAGCGGCCGGGGGAGTCCGGCGTCCACGGGCAGGACCAGCCCGTCCACGCGTACGGCCCCGAGGGCTCCGTCAGTTCGGCGTCCCGCCACCCCGCCGACGGGTCCGCCGGGGCGTCCTCGTGCACGGCCCGCACCTCGACCCGCCGCACCGGCACCCCGTCGCCCGACCAGGCCCGGCCCCGCACCAGCGTCTCCCGGCCCCGCCGCAGGTCCTCGTCCGGCTCGGGAGAGGTGATCAGCGACTTGACCCGCAGCCCCGCGACCGGGCCCGCTGCGCCGCCGTCCGCGTCGACGTACACGTACTCCTCGCTCTGGAACACCCCGGCGAAGGGCTCCGTGACCGCCTGCGCCCCCACCAGCCACTTCACGTCCGCCACCGCGTACCGGCCGGGGACCACGAGCCGCACCGGCGCGCCGTGTTCGGGGGTGAGCGGCGCGCCGTCCAGACGGGTGGCGAGGAGGGTGCCGGGGTGGAGGGCGACGTCGAGCGGCAGGCTGCGGGCGAAGGGCGTGCGGCGCCCGCGCACGGTTCCCGCGTCGGCCCCGGTGAAGACGAACTCGACGGCCTCCGGGCCGATCCCGGCGCGCTCCGCGAGGAGCCGGAACGGTACGCCCGCGAACCGCGCGCAGCCGACCGCCCGCTGCCCCCAGGGCAGTCCGGGCGGCCGGGGCGTCATCAGGGCACGGCCGTTGCCCGCGCACTCCAGGACCACGTCGAGTTCGGTGTGCGGGAGGGCGAGCAGTTCCGCGTACCCGAGACCGAAGGGCGCGCGCACCGCCCCGTCGATCCGCAGCCGCCACCCGGCGGGCGGGAGGGCCGGCACGCCGAAGTGGTCGCGGACGAAGAGGGCGCCGGCGGGGGTGACCGGTTCGGTCAGGGCGGCCGACGGCGTCTCGGCGTTGTACGGGTCGGTGGTCACCGTCTCCGGCGCCCATGCGGTGGCTCCCGGCCCGCGCGGGATCACGGAGGGGCACATGGTCCTTCCAGGCTACGCCCGGACCCTCCTGGGCCACCCGCCGGGCGCTGGGTCATACTGACCCTCCTCGATCAACAGATTGTTTAAGGAGGACTCTTGGGCGCCAGCTTCAAGACGGTCGTCGAGGTGGGCCCCGGCCACCTCGCCCAGGCGCAGGCCCTCGGCCACGCCTTCCAGGAGGCCATCGCCCCCGCCACCGTCAACTACGACTTCGACCACATCCGCGACGCGGCCGCGGCGATCCCCGACAGCACCATCGTGCGGATGGTGCGCGGCTGGGTCCTCCAGGAGCACGCCCCCGTCCTGGTCATGGTCCTCTCCCTCAAGGAGGCCGTCCGCCAGGCCCTGCCGCCCGAGTCGGCGCAGGCGTCCTTCTGGGACACCGTCGAGCGCGAACTCGTCGACGCCTTCACGGGCCTCGCCGCCCAGGAGGGCCTGCCGGGCCTCGCGTACTACGAGGAGGGCGTCGACCGCACCCGCTACTACCGGGACCTGTTCTTCGCCCTCCAGGACGAGGAGACGGGTGCGCACATGTACGCCATCGCCTTCTGCATCGACGTCACCATCGGCCTCGGCAAGGAGGCCGTCGGCGCCCTGGAGATGACCGACGCCGTCCCCTTCGCGATCCGCCTGAACGCGATCGTGCTGCGCCAGGAGCTCGGCCGGGCCCTCGCCGCCTGACCCTCCGCACCACGTCACGGCCCGCCGTCCCGGGCCATGGCCTTCCGCGGGTACCGGGCGGTAGCGTCGCCGCACAGCGGAGACCGGCGGAAGGACGAGACGCGCGATGACCCAGCGGTTCGGCGACTACCAGAACGAGATCTACCTGGCCGGGCTCTTCGGGACCCTGCCCAGCCTTCCCATGACCTTCGCCGAGCTGGAGGACCGGGCCCGCGCCGCGCTCCCGCCGTCCGTCTGGTCGTACGTCGCCGGAGGCGCGGGCGACGAACACACCCAGCGCGCCAACGTCGAGGCCTTCCGCAACTGGGGCCTGGTGCCCCGGATGATGGTCGGCGCCGCGCAGCGCGACCTCACCGTGGACCTCTTCGGACTGCGGCTGCCCACCCCGCTGCTCATGGCCCCGGTCGGCGTCATCGGCCTGTGCGCCCAGGACGGACACGGCGACCTCGCCACCGCCCGCGCCGCGGCCCGCACCGGCGTCCCGATGATCGCCTCCACCCTGAGCGTCGACCCGCTGGAGACGGTCGCCGCCGAACTCGGCGACACCCCGGGCCTCTTCCAGCTGTACACCCCGACCGACCGCGCCCTCGCCGAGAGCCTGGTGCACCGCGCCGAGGCGGCCGGCTTCAAGGCCATCGTCGTCACCCTCGACACCTGGGTCACCGGCTGGCGCCCCCGCGACCTCGCCACCGGCAACTTCCCCCAACTGCGCGGCCACGCGCTCGCCAACTACACCTCCGACCCCGTCTTCCGCGCCCGCCTCGCCAAGCCGCCGGAGGAGGACCCGCAGGCCGCCGTCCTGGAGTGGACCGGCATCTTCGGAAACCCGCTCACCTGGGACGACCTTCCCTGGCTGCGTTCCCTCACCACGCTCCCCCTCGTCCTCAAGGGCCTCTGCCACCCCGAGGACGTCCGCCGCGCCAGGGACGGTGGCGTGGACGGCGTCTACTGCTCCAACCACGGCGGACGGCAGGCCAACGGCGGGCTGCCCGCCCTCGATGCCCTGCCGGACGTGGTGGCGGCCGCCGACGGCCTGCCCGTGCTCTTCGACTCGGGCGTCCGCACCGGCGCCGACGCCGTCAAGGCCCTGGCCCTCGGCGCCACCGCCGTCGCCGTCGGCCGACCGTACGCCTACGGCCTCGCCCTCGACGGCGCCGACGGCATCGTCCACGTCCTGCGCTCGCTGCTCGCCGAGGCCGACCTCGTCATGGCCGTCGACGGCTACCCGACCCTCGCCGACCTGCGGGCGGAGGGCGCGCTGCGCCGGGTGTGACGGGACGCGCCCCCTCACACCCGGCGCAGCGCCGTCCTCAGCGCCGTCCTCAGCGCCGTCCTCAGCGCCGTCCTCAGCGCCGTCCGAGGACCTCCGCGAGGCGGGAGAAGCCGTCCGCGCCGTGCCCGAGCGCGACCGTCCGGCGGGCCAGGCCTTCGGCGGCGCGCATCACGCCGGCCTCGATGCCGTGGTCCTCGGAGCTGTGCACGATGTGCGCCATCGACGACACCGCCGAGGTCAGCGGATTGCCCTCGCCCGAGTACGAGCCGCTCTCCACGTCGTCGGCCCACTCCCGGAAGAGCGGCGGCAGGATCGCCCCGATCCCCTCGGCGAACGGGGCCAGTTCGCGCGGCGAGACGCCCTCCGCGGCCGCCAGCGCCAGCGCGTGGGTGTACCCCGCCATCGCGGTCCAGAAGATGTCGAGCAGCGCGATGTCGTACGCGGCGGCCCGCCCCACGTCCTCGCCGAGGTGGGTGTGGGTGCCGCCCAGGACGTCGAGCACCGGCCGGTGCTCATGGTGCAGCTCCTCCGGGCCGCTGAACAGGAACACCGCCTGGGGCGTGCCGATGGTCGGGGTCGGCGTCATGATGGCGCCGTCGAGGTAGCGGATGCCGTGCTCCTCGGCCCACCGGCCGGTGTCCCGGGCCCGTCCGGGGGTGTCGGCGGTCAGGTTGAGCAGGGTGCGCCCCTTGAGCGCGGCGGTCACGGGCCCGCGCCGCAGCACGGCGTCCGAGGCGTCGTAGTCGACCACGCAGACGACCGTCAGCGGGCTCGCCGCGACCGCCTCCTCCGCGGTCGCCGCACCGAGCGCGCCCCGGGCGACCAGCTCGCCGTCCCGGCCGGGAGTGCGGTTCCACACGGTGGTGCGCACCCCGGCGGCGACGAAGGCCCCGGCGAGGGCGCGCCCCATGGGGCCGAGCCCGATCACCGTGACGGCACGGGGCGCGGGGGAGGAGGGGGACGTCGGGCGGGCGGGGGAAGAAGACATGACGGAACTCCCTTGTACATGAGGTAGGTAAGAAGGAAAGAGACGCCGATACGCCGGAGGACGACGCCGATGACGCGCAGCCGCGCCCTGGACACCGACGTGTGCGGAGTGACCGCCGCGATCGCCGTGATCGACGGCAAGTGGAAGACCCTGTTGCTGTGGCTGCTGGAGTCCGGCCCGCACCGGCCCGGCGAACTGCGCCGGAAGGTCCCGGCGATCAGCGAGAAGGTGCTGACCCAGGCCCTGCGGGAGATGGAGACGGACGGTCTCGTCCACCGTGAGGTGCACGACGTGGTGCCGCCGAAGACCGTCTACTCGCTGACCGGTTTCGGCCACGAGCTCGCCCGGGCGCTGGCCCCGCTCTCCGACTGGGGCCACCGCAGGCTGGACCGGCTCGCCGAGGAGCGCGCCGCGTCCTGATCCCTCGTCGTCCTCCTTTCGCGCGGCGTGCTCCGGGGCGTTCCCCCCGGGCTCGATCAGGTTCTCCCGGGGCGTGGGTGGCGACAAGTACCCACAAAAAAGTGGGTGTCGGCGAACCCCGTTGAAAGTACGACGGTCATCGAACTATGGTGATCATCCGCGTTCGGAACGACGAGGGGGAGGCGTGATGGGCACCAGGACGGTGCGGTTCCACGAGTACGGCGGACCCGGGGTGCTGCGGATCGAGGACGAGACCGTGGGGGAGCCGGGCCCCGGCGAACTGCGCGTACGGATCGACGCGATCGGCCTCAACCGGGCCGAGGCGCTCTACCGGGCCGGCACCTACATCGAGGACGTCGAGGAGTTCCCGGCCCGCCTCGGCGCCGAGGCCTCGGGTGTCGTCGAGGCGGCCGGTCCCGGTGTCGCCGGGTTCGTGCCCGGTGACCCGGTCAGCGTGGTGCCCGCCTTCTCGATGAACGCGTACGGCGTCTACGCGGAGCGCGCCATCGTGCCCGCCTCCGCCGTGTTGCGCCGCCCCGAGGGCGTCGGCGCGGTCGAGGGCGCCGCCGTCTGGATGCCGTACCTCACGGCGTACGGGGCGCTGGTCCAGGTCGGCGGCATGGGCGCGGGCGACACGGTCGTCATCACCGCGGCCTCCAGCAGCGTCGGCCTCGCCGCGATCGCCATCGCCCGCCGGGTGGGCGCCCTGCCGATCGCCACCACCCGCACCGGCGCGAAGAAGGACGCGCTGCTCGCGGCCGGGGCCGCCGAGGTGATCGTCACCGAGGAGGAGGATCTGGTGGCACGGGTCCGCGAGGTCACCGGCGGGCGCGGCGCCGAGTTCGTCTTCGACGCCGTAGCGGGGCCCGGGGTGCTCGACCTCGGCCGGGTCGTGGCGCCCGGCGGCACGCTGTTCGTGTACGGCGCGCTGAGCGGGCTGACCACTCCTTTCCCGGGCTTCGACCTCGGGATGCCGGCCCTGAACATGCGCACGTTCACCCTCTTCGAGACCACCCACGACCCGGAACGGCTGCGGCGCGCCGCGGCGTTCGTCTCCTCGGGACTGCGGACCGGGGCCTTCCGGCCGGTCGTCGACCGCACCTTCCCGCTGGAGGAGATCGCCGAGGCGCACCGCTACCTGGAGGCGGGTGCCCAGGTGGGCAAGATCGTCGTCACCGTCGACCACGGCCCGCGTCCGGCCGGCACCTGAGTCCTGCGTCGGGGTGTCCTGCCGTCCGGGCCGGGCTCGGCAGGACGCCCGCTAGGCCGTGTTTTAGAAGTGGGCTTCGCCGTTCGCCCTGCGCCGTGATGATCGCGGTGTGGGGCGAGGGGATCTTTCTGACGAGCAGTGGGCCGTGCTCGAGCCGATGCTGCCGGTCGCGATGCGGGGCAGGCCGGCGGTGGGGCGGAGGAGGCTGATCGATGGGATCCGGTGGCGGGTTCGTACCGGTGCTCCGTGGCGGGATCTGCCGTCGGAGTACGGGCCGTGGCAAACGGTCTACGGACTCTTCCGCCGCTGGCAACGTGATGGCACCTGGCCCGAATTGCTGACCGGACTGCAGGCCCGGGCGGACGCGGGCGGGCTGATCACGTGGGAGGTCAACGTCGACTCCACGATCTGCCGGGCCCATCAGCACGCTGCAGGCGCCCGCCGCGACGGACAGGCCCAGAAGGAACCGCCGGGCGGCACCCGCAGCGAACCCGACGACCACGGCCTGGGCCGGTCCCGGGGAGGCTTCACCACCAAGATCCACCTGGCCTGCGAGCAAGGCCAGCGGCCGCTGTCTCTACTGGTCACCGCAGGTCAGAGTGGTGACAGTCCTCAGTTCGCCGCCGTCCTGGAAGGCATCCGGGTCCCCCGCACCGGACCGGGCCGTCCCCGTGTCCGTCCCCTGCGAGTGCGGGGCGACAAGGCGTATTCGTCCCAGGCCAACCGGGCCTACCTGCGAAAGCGGGGAATCCGGTGCACGATCCCCGAGCCTGCCGACCAGGTGGCCAACCGCAAGCGGCGGGGGAAGGCCGGCGGGCGGCCTCCGGCGTTCGACCGCGAGGACTACAAGGCCCGGCACGCGGTCGAGTGCGGGATCAACCGGCTCAAGCGCAACCGTGCGGTCGCCACCAGGTTCGACAAACTCGCCGTCCGCTTCGAAGCCACCGTCCTGATCGCCGCGATCGGCGAATGGTTATGACCGGTCTGAGCTGTCGGTTCCTCATGCAATGCTGACCGCGACCAGGATCGACAGGGTGAGGGAGAGACAGCGATGGGGGCTCAGTACTACGGCGCCGACAGCGAGAACGGCGACCGCATCGACGACCCCTCCGAGGACGCGCTGTTCATGATGATCAGCGACCTCAACAACTCCGACAACACCTTCGTCGTCGTCCAGCCCGACGAGGACGACCCCGTCTGGTTCGCCTCCGTGGCCGTCCTCGATGAAGGCGGTTACGAGATCGTCCGCCGTGACACCTCCCGCGACGAGCACGAGGTCACCACGGCGACCAGCATCAGCAACATCGCCCGCGACCTCACCATCTGGATGGCCGCCCGCGACTTCCCCGGACGGCCAACCAAGCAGGTCAGCGAGTTCTAAAACACGACCTAGCCGGCCTTCGGGGCCGCCGTACGGCCGCTCCGGCTCCACCACCGCCGGCGCCGGGGCCGGTCGGGCAGCCAGCCGAAGGCCAGCGAACTGCCGACGAGGCCCAGCAGCATGCCGATGAAGAAGCCGCCGAGGTTGGACGTGACCCAGGTCGCCAGCGAGGCGAGCACGCCGATCACCGAATAGAACAGCCGCTGGCGGGGGTTGAGCACGATGAGCAGCCCGCACACCACCATCAGGATCGGCAGCACGTAACCGGCCAGGCTGTCCGCGCCCGCCGCGAGCACCACGGCGACGCTCGCCCGCTGGGTCACCAGGATCTCCACGCCGCCCAGCGCCACGGCCACGCCCGCGCCGAACGGCCTGCGGTGCCGCCAGCGCCGGAAGGCCCGCCACGGATGGCGGCGGTGTGCCGCCGCCACCGGTGCCGGGGCGACGGCCTGGTCGGTGCTCTGCGGGGCGTCCGGCGCCACGCTCAGCAGCCCTTCGAGCTGAAGCCCATGTGAAGGTCGGGCAGGGTGAACCGGGTCGCGGTGGTGGCGTAGTTGTTCTGCCGCACCTTGGTGATGTTGACCTTGTCGGCCTGCTGGCCGAAGGAGCCCAGCGGGCCCTTGATCGGCGGCTTGTCGTAGGTGCTGGCGTCGCCGCCGATCTCGATGTTCTCGAACTCGGCCAGCTTCGCGGCCATGTCGACCGAGTCGGTGGTCAGCCCCGAGGCCTTGACCGGGGTGCCCTTGTTGCCCGCGGTGATCAGCAGGTGGGTGCCGCCGAGCTCCACGCTCTGGCACAGGTTGGTGAGCTTGGCCTCGCGGAACGCGGTCACGATCACCAGCACCTGGCCGCCGGTGTCGCCCTCGTTGGGGCTGCCCTCGGCCATGGTGTCGAGCGCCCCGAACTGCCCGAAGCCCGAGCCCTCCAGGGAGTCGGCGGTCACGACGAACGGCATTCCGGAGATGGCGAACTGGGCGGCGAGCGCGCCGGAGGCGGTCAGTCCGACCAGGGCGCCGGCGATGAGGAACGCGGGTACCCCCATGTACGCGGCGCGGCGGTAGCGCACGCCGCCGCGTCTGTCCGTGTCGGGAGGGGAGTCGGGTCCGTTGGTGTCTTCGGACAGGGCCATGCGGTGCTCCTGACATGAGTGAGGAAACGGAGCGCGGCGACGTCCTGGCGCGGACGGTTCCCCCACCCGCCTGGGTCTTCCGGACTCGTGCGGAGGCAGTCGTGCCGCAGGGAACCGATCGGACCGTACGCCCGGGGATACACGCAGTCAACTCCCCGGTAACAAAAGGCTGTTGAGGATCAAGGAGTGGGAGATGCAGCCGGTCCGACCGGGCCGGCGAAGGGGGAGACGACCACGTGCACCAGCGCGTCGAGCAGGTCCACGAGCCCCGCGAAGCGGCCCTCGTCGACCGCCTGGTGCACGGCCGCGTGGACGGCGCCGACCACCGTGTCCACCAGTTCGGCCCGGCCGACCCCCGGCGGCCCCGGCGGGGCGTCCGTGAAGAACCGTCGAAAACTGGCCAGAAGTTCGGACCGTGCGCGGCGCCCCGCGGGCCCCACCGACTCGATCTCGACCACCATCGTGGCGAAGGCCGGGGTGTCGGCGAGCAGGGTGAGCAGCACCCGCAGCCCGGCCCGTACGGCGGTGGGCCAGGAGGCGGCGCCGCCGGCCTCCTCGTACGCCCGTTCCATGGCCCGCACCACCGTCTGCGTGCCACCCCGGAAGGCGGCCACCATCGCGTCCTCCTTGCCGGAGAACAGCTCGTAGAAGACCGGGCGGGTCACCCCGGCGGCCCGGCAGATGTCGCTGATCCGGGCGCCCGCGTAGCCGTTCGCCGCCACCGTGCGGGCCATGCCGTCGAGGAGCCGCTCGCGCTGGCGCGAGGCCACCTGCTCGGGACTGAGCCGGCGCGGACCCGGCCGCAGCGAGCGCTCGGGCTCACGGCCCGTGCGGGCTCCCGGCAGGACCAGTTCCTCCTCGACACCGCGCGTGCTCGTCATCGGCCACTTCCTCCGGTGGTTGTTGACGCCACATGCCCGACAGGATTACAACCCTCGTGGGTTTTCCTCTCGGTGTTCCGGGCGCATCGGTGGAGCCGCACCCCCGTGGGACGGGATGCGTCGCCGCCGCGGACCGCACACCGAGTATTACGCTCCACCCCGTATCGCGACACCGCTGTCGGAGATCCGTGGCGCCGGATCCCTCCGGCGGCGTCCGTCGCCCTCGTGTCGCCGCCGTGTCACCGCGTCCCCGTGAGCTCCGGCGTGCCGTTCCCGACGGCCGTCCCCGGTACGCGATCCCCGCACGGCGCGACCCCTCGTGCGTTCCCGTGAGCCCGCACGTCCTTCTGTGCGTGCCCACCCACGCCGACGTTCGCGTTCTTCCACCCTCCGCCATCGTGCGAAAGGAACCCCCATGGACAAGCGTGCCCTCACCGCGGCCTTAGGCGCCGCCGTCGCCGCCGTGCTCGCGATCACCGGCTCCGCCGCCGCGACCGCCTCCGCCGGAGAAGTCCTCACCACCGGCAGCCCGACCGGCCCCGCCGTCGCCTCCGGCGACGTCCTGTCCGCCTCGCTCTCCTCCGGGACCACGGCGAGAATCGCCACCACCCTGGGCGGCAGCACCGGCATCACCTGCAACACCTCGGCGTTCACCGCCACGGCGAACACCAACCCGACGGCGCCCGGCACCGCGACCGAGACGGTCACGGCCCACACGCTCAGCACCTGTACCACCAACATCATCGGTGCCACCGGCGTGCAGAGCATCACCGTCAACAACCTGCCGTTCGCGGCTTCCGTCACCTCCGGCGGCTCGCTCACCGTCTCGGCGGGCGCCGCGGGGCCGATCCAGACCACGCTGAAGATCAACACGATCCTCGGCGTGACCACCTGCGTCTACCGGGCGGGCAGCCTGACCGCCACGCCGTCCAACACGGACAACTCGCTCAGCTTCAAGGACCAGCTGTTCACCAAGTTCAGCGGCCCCGGCACCTGCCCGGCCAACGGCTACTTCACCGCCAAGTACGGGCCGGTGCGCGACACCACCCAGGCCGGCAGCCCGGTCGTCTTCGTCAACTGACCCTCCGGCTCCCGCCGTCACCTCCTGGCCGCCGCACCGTGGCGGCCAGGAGGTCCTCGCGCGCGCCGGCGCCCGGCCCCGGACCGCGCGGGTACCGTGCATCGCCGGGGCCACTGCGCCCGCGCCGCCCGGCATACCGGGGGCCCTGCTCAGGGAGGACGGCGAGACCGGGGGTGCGGCTGCCCCAGGGGTGCGCGATCCGGTCCACCGACGCTTCCCTCACCCCTCCGCGGGCCGGGCCGTCACGACGGCCCTTCCTCGGGCGCCACGTCCGCCGTGGACGGGAGGTAACGGAACAGGTCCTCGGCCCGGGTGAGCTCCAGCAGCCGGATCATCTGGTGGCCGGGCGACGCCAGGACGAGCCGGTGGCCCTCCTCCAGGGCCTTCGTCCTGGCGGTCAGCAGGGTGCTGAGCCCGGCCGAGTCGCAGAAGGAGGAGTTCCACAGGTCGACGACGATGTCCGAGCCCGCCGGCGCCTGCGCGAGCGCCTCCGCGAAGGAGGCGCGCAGTCGCTCCTTGTGTCCGAGGTCCATGTCGCCGCGTACCCGGACCACGTACGGGACGGGCTCGGGGCCGGTGTCAGGGCTGCTTGCCTGCGCCTTGCCGGTGGCCATGGTGTTCGCACCTCCTGGGGGCATCGTGCTTCTG
Organism: Streptomyces sp. NBC_01268; assembly: GCF_036240795.1. Taxonomy (NCBI): domain Bacteria; kingdom Bacillati; phylum Actinomycetota; class Actinomycetes; order Kitasatosporales; family Streptomycetaceae; genus Streptomyces; species Streptomyces sp. NBC_01268. The sequence goes on from NZ_CP108454.1 coordinate 7,375,085, forward strand.
CCCCGTGCGGGCCGGCGCATGCCCGCGCCGCACCCGTCGGTGGACCCGGTGCCGGGCGCGCCCCTCTCCCTCAGCCGACGGACGTCGCCGTGTCCAGATGCCCGAGCACCGCGCGCGTCGCGCGGACCACGGCGGCGCGGGTGTCCTCCGTGTGGTCGAGGGTCTCGAAGCCGTGGTGGCCGAGCGGGGCGTCGACCACGTCCACGGCGGCGCCGGCCTTCGCGGCGGCGGTCAGGAACTCCTCCACCGCCGCCGCGAACACCTCGTGCTCCAGCCCCGCCCGGATCAGCACCAACGGCGGGCTCGCCGCCGCCACCGTCCCGGCCGGCCTGAAGCGCGGGTGCACCGCGCGCCAGCTGGGCGGTGGAGCGAGGACGGGGTAGCTCAGGGCCACCGTCCGGAGCCAGGGCGGCGGTGCCGCGAGCCAGTCGGCCGAGAGCAGACCGCCGGCCGACAGGAACCACAGCGCGATCCGGTCCCCGTCCACGCGCGGATCGGCACGGACGAGCTCCACCGCCTCGGCCAGGTCCTCGGCCGCGCGCGGATAGTCCCCCAGGTCGTGCAGGCGGTGGTCCAGGGTCGCCCCCACCACGCCCAGGCCGGCCACGTAGCGGGCGTAGCCGAGCAGGGTCGTCGAGTCCCGGGGCGTCGGCCGCGCGTCGGGCGACACCGGCCCGCCGTGCACGAACAGCACCGCCGGGCGCGGCCCCTCGGCCTCCGGCAGGTGCAGATCGACCCGCCCCTCGCGCTCCCGGGGCCGCTCGGCGACGTCCAGGAGGAAGGTGCCCGCGTGCGCCGGACGCGTCGGCTCCGGCGCCGCCACCCGGTGCCCCTCGTCGGCGGCGGCCCGCAGCAGCGCCCCGGCCAGTTCGCCGGGAGCGGAGAGCATCGGCCAGTGCCCGGTGCCCAGTTCGAGGAAGCCGACCCGCGGATCGGCGAGCACCCGGAACGCCGGCGGGCCCGTCGCGACCAGCAGCTCGACCATCGCGATCCCGGAGCCGTTCGCCGTGCACAGCACCCCGGTCGTCGGCCGGTCGAAGGGACTGCCGGCCAGCCGCAGCGGCTGGGTCAGCGTCCGCGCCGGCTGCGGCACGGAGAGCCGGTCCAGCCGGGCCAGCGCCTCCGCCGGGATCCCGTCCAGACTGCCCCAGCGCCGCCACCCCTCGCCCGACGGCGGCGCCACGAACCCGTCCCGCTCCACGGTCCCCTCGGGGGCGAGCGCGAGCGCCGCGTCGCCGTCCCCCGGCATCCCCGCGTCCAGGTACACCACCCGCGCCACCCGCCCGGGCCGCCGGTCGGCGGCGCCCAGCACGGGGTGGATGCCGTAGTCGTGCCCGACGAGCACCACCTCGGACGCGCCGCAGGCGTCGATCGCCCGCACCACGTCCGCGACATGCGTCTCCAGATCCGTCTCCGGCCCCCCGGGCGGCCCGTCCACCATCCCCGTCAGCCCCACCGGAAGCGCCTCGGCCCCCGCGTCCCGCAGCCGGTCCGCGACCTCCCCCCACACCCAGCCCCCGGTGAAGGGCCCCGACACCAATACGAATGCGGTCATCGTCTCGTCTCCTCGCGTTCCTCGTGACGGGGGGACGGTAGGAACTCCCCCTGGGGGAGGTTCAAGCGGGACGCGGAGGGGCTGCACCGTCGAGTACCGGTCTCCGGTCTTCTCGCGGGCGTGCCAGGGGCGCCCCTTCCTGCGACGGGAGTCGTGACCCTTCCTGGCCGCCGCCTGGCCACCGACCGGCCGCCGCCCGGCCGCCGTCCCGGCCGGAGACTCCGGGGCGCCGCGCGGTGCCCGATCGGCCACCGGCCGCGGAGGATAGCCTGGTGGCTCTCGGCGGGGGAGGGGTCGCGGCGTGTCGCCAGAGGAGCTGTGGAGCATCGGGGAGCTCGCCGAACGCGCGGGCGTCACCGTCAAGACCGTCCGCTTCTACTCCGACCGGGGACTGCTGCCCGAGGCCGGGCGCAGCGGCGGCGGCCATCGGCGGTACGGGCCCGAGGCCCTGGACCGGATCCGACTGATCCGCTCGCTGCGCACGCTCGACCTGCCCGTCGCGGACGTCGGACGGGTGCTCGACCGCGACGACGACCTGGAGGACGTGGTCGCACAGCGGCTGCGGGAGGTCGGCGGCCGGCTCGCCGCCCTGCGCTGGCAGGAGGCCTCCCTCCGGCTCCTCCAGGACTGCACCCCCGAGGAGCGCGTCGAGCGGCTCCGGCTCCTCGGGACCGTGCCCGTACCGCCCGACACGACGGCCCTGGCACGCTTCTGGCGCCGCACGCTGCCCGTACGGCTGCCGTCCGGGCTCGCCGCCGCGGTCGTCGGCGTCGCCGTGCCCGACCCGCCCGAGGACCCGACCCCCGCCCAGGTGCTGGCCTTCGCCCGCCTGCACGAGCTCGTCGCCCGCGCGCCCGCCCCCGTCGTGCACCTCGCCGGCCTCGACCACCGGCCCGCCGTGCTGTACGAGGGCCTCGGCGAGGCGTACGCCCTCGCGGCGGCGCACCTGCGGGCGGGCCGCCAGCCCGCCGGGGGCGAGGCGCTCGACTGCTTCGTCGCCGCCTACGCCGCCGCGCTCGGCGTGCCCGACACCCGCGCCTTCCGGCGGCGTCTCGCCGGGCTGATGATCCAGGGCGCCGACCCGCTGATCGCCCGCTACTGGGAGCTGGCGGCGGAGGCGGCGGCGCCGGCCGCCGGCCGCGCGGAACCGACGGCGGGCGCGTCCCACCACTGGCTCTGCGTGGCCCTGAAGACCGGCCCCGGGACGCGCCCGTTCCCGACCGGTCAGGAGAAGGAGCGGCCGAAGAACTCCAGCTCGGCGACGGCCACCTGACGCGTCGGGTCCGCCCGCCACGCCGTGCGCACCACCAGCCGCACCGACACGGCGTCCCGCACCCGCAGCTCGATCTTCTGGGTGCCGCCGTCGTTGATCCGGTGCTGGGAGACGTGCGTCTCGCCCGCCGAGTCCGTGACCACCAGGTCGAAGGTGCGCGGCGTCGCCTGCCCGTCGGCCCGGGTGGTGTTCTTCCCGCTGCCGGGCGTGATCAGGACCGCCAGCAGATCGGTCGGCTCGCCGAACAGCGCCTCCAGGTACTGGCCCGCCGAGTCGCCCGCGTACCCGGTGCCCCACCAGGTGTTGGAGTAGCCGTCGCCCGCCATCGCCGCGCCCTGCTTCGGGGCGGAGTGCGAGGCGCGCCAGGCCGCCGGATGGACCGGGGCCCGGTCGGCGAAGTGGTCCTGCACCGCGCGGGCGGCCGGCGGCCCGCCGAAGATGCCGCCCACGACCACGGCCACCACGGCGGTCGTCGCCAGGGCCCGCACGATCCAGCGCCCCCGGTCCCGGGCGAGCCGGGGCCGCTGGCCCGCGTACGGGCCTTCGGCCTCGGTCAGCGGCCGCGCGACCAGCGGCGTCGCGCAGAGCCGGCAGAAGTGCCGCCCGGGGGTGTTGGCGGTCCCGCAGGCGGGGCACGGCGTGCCGCCCCGCGCCACCACGGGCGCCTCGGCCGTCCGTACCGTCGGCCGGGGCGCGTCCGGGCGGCCCGGCAGCACGGCGGCCGGGACGGACGGGTCGCTCTCCGGGACGGGGACGAGGAGGGCGCGCGCGACGGTGTCGGACGGGCCGGTGGCGCGAGCGGGCGCGGGAGTGGGGGTGGGGGTGGGAACGGGGGCGGGGGCGGGTGTCGTCGGAATCTCGGGCGCGGCGGGGGCGCCGGACGTTTCCGACGCTCCGGACGCCTCCGCCGCCCCGGACGCCTCGACCGGGGAGGCGGTGGCCCGCTGGGCCGGGACCTCCGCGGCGGGCGCCGCCGCGGAACCGGCCCCGCTCCCCGCCCCGTTCGCGGCCCCGGCCCCGGCCCCGGACCCGTTCCCGGCAGGCGCCGCCGGTGCCCCGCCGTCCCCGCCGCCGTCCCCGGCGTCCCGTACCGCGGGCAGCGGCTCCGTGACGGCCTCGGACGCCGTGGCGCCCGTGCCCGTACCGCCGGTGCCCGTGGAGCCCGCCGCTCCGGCCGGGGTCGGCGAGCCGCCGTCCCGGGCGCCGTCCCCGTCGCCGGACCCGGACGCCGCCGGGCGCGCCGACGGCGTGTCCCAGCGGAGGAACGCGCCGCACGCGTCGCAGAAGGACTGGTCCGCCGCCCGGACCGGACGGGCGCAGTCCGGGCAGGGGCGGGGCTGGACGGTGTCACTCATGGGGTGGAGGCTCCTTCGGGTGCGGAAGCGGCGGTCACCGTGGTGGTGAACGGAAGATGGGCCGGGCGCGCGGCGGCCACGACCGCGCGCAGCCGGTACGTGTCCACGGCGCCCGGGTCGGCGACCCGGAGGGTGACGTGGAGTCCGGGCACGGGCGTGCCGGGGAACGGGCCGAGCGGACGCACCGACCAGTGCGCCCCGCCGCTCTCGACGACCTCCGGGGCGGTGCCGAAGGCGAGCCGTACCGCCGCCACGAGCCCGCGCCGGGTGCCGCGCACCCGGTGCAGCGCGACGGCCGCCGCGACGGCGCGGCGGCGGGTCTCCAGCGGCTCGGAGCCGTCGAGTTCGGCGCCGACCCAGGTCGCCAGGTAGTCGACGAAGTCGGCGGGGGCCAGCGCGGGCGAGAAGTACGCCTCCAGCGAGTCCAGCACGTTGAACAGGGGCGCGAGGACCACGTCCAGGCCCGACACGAACCGGCGGCCGAAGTCGTCCTCCGCGTACACGGCGGGCAGCGCGTCGCCCAGCGGGCAGGGCGTCGCCAGGCCCGGCACCGTGCCGCGCGCGGAACCGGCCGGTGCGCCGTGCCGCAGCCCGTTCACCGGGCCTCGATCACGCGGACGTGGTGGTCGAACGGGAACAGCAGCGCGGACGGGGCCAGTTCGATGCGGTCCGTCGCCTCGCCCCGGCGGCCGGTCAGCGGGTCGGCCGGGTGGAGCAGCACCTCGTCGACGAGCTCCACGCCCGGCACCCGCTGGAGGGCCGCGAAGATCTCCCCGGCGCGCAGCGGACGCCCGAACGGCCAGCCCTCGCCGTGCACCCCGCCGGTCAGTGGGTCGAGGTACGCGTAGAGCGCGTCCAGCGCGTCGGCCCGCACCTTCTCGGCCTTCACGGCCCGGAACGCGTGCAGCGTGGCCACCACCGTCGCCCCCTGGTAGAACGGCGGTCCGACCGCGAGACGGGTGCCGAGCGGACGCCGCTCGTCGAGGAAGTCCGTCACCCGGCCCAGCAGCTCCTCGCCGGGCACGAGCTGTTCGAAGCGCAGTCGGCCGCCCCGGTCGGGCACCGCCTGCGGCACCACGAGGACCCGCACCGCGTTGTCCCCGGACTCCGCCGCGTCCGCCGCCAGACAGGCGATCCGCGCGGCCTCGGGCGCGGCCCGGCGGGCCAGCTCCTCGTAGTCGCGGGCGGTGACCGCCCGCTCCTGGGCGCGCAGCGCGATCGGCGCGCGCAGCCTGGCCTCCTCGACGGTCTCCCCGTCCACCCCGCCGCGCGCCGCCTCACGGTTCTCGACCCGGGCGATGTACGGGATGGAGCTGCGCAGCACGCTGATCGCGGAGCGCGCGACATTGCCGGCCCGGCCGCCGCCGGTGCCGTACCGCGCCACGCGGATCGCCGCGCCCTTCGGCGGGACGGCACCGAACTGGCGCAGGGTGCCGTCGGGTTGGCGCACGCTCGGGCCGAACGCGATCTCGCCGGTCGTCGCGTCGAGGGTGAAGTGCCGGTCGCGGGGGCGGGAGGAGGCGAAGTCGGGGACGAGGGTCCATTCGCGCCAGCCCGTCGCCGTGTCGCCCTCGACCGCCGGGGCCGGACCGTCGGCGGCCCCGCCCTCGGGGCCTGTGGTGCCGGGCCCGTCCGTGTGCTCGGCGATCTGGAGCAGCATCGCCGGCCGGTGCACGACCGGCGCGTGGGTCAGCCGGAACCGCTGCCCCGCGACGCCCTCCGACGCCCCCAGCGACTCGTCCCGCACCGTCTCCGCGTGCGCCGCCCGCACCGTACCGCCGATGGTGAAGGCGCTCGCGGCACGGACCGTCGGCGACTCGCTGTACGCGGGCTGGCCCTCGGCCGCCTGGACGACCCGGCAGCGCACCCAGCCCGCCTCGTGCCGGCCCAGACGGGACAGGGCGTGCCCCGCCGGTATGTGCAGCACCACCTCGCCGGGCCGGTTGAGACCGCCCGTGGTGTCCTCGTCGACCTCGCAGCCGACCCAGCCGTCGGTCGCCGTCCACGCCTCCCACACCAGCGGGGGCATCCGCGGGTCCACGCCCACGCCGTCCACCCGGCTGTCCAGGCCGAGCACCAGGACACAGCCGGGGACGGCCGCCGACAGGCCGAAGAGCAGCAGGTCGCCGACGGACGGCAGCGGCGCGAACGCCGGCACGTCGGAGCCGCCGAGGACGTCCTGCGTCCGGTCCTCCGGCGTCTCGCCGGACGGCTGGCGCAGGAAGCGCGCCAGCTCGCACGGGACCACCGTCAGATCGTCGGTGGTGGCGAAGACGACCGCCTCCTCCGTCTCCGTACGCCCGGTCGACACCTCCGTGCCGGCCGGCAGCAGCACCGGCTCGGACTGCGGCGCCGACAGCCGGAACGTGACGTCGGCGTGGGCCGCGGCGGGCGGGAAGAGGGTGATGCCGAGGAGGTCGAGGAAGGCCAGGTGGTTCTTCTCCGGGACCCGGTTGAGGCGGTAGACCAGCTGGTCGGCCATGTGCGCGACGGCCTCGACGAGCGTGACGCCGGGGTCCGAGACGTTGTGGTCCGTCCATTCGGGACACGCCTGCTGGATGTAGCGCTTGGCGTCGTCGACGAACTGCTGGAAGCGGCGGTCGTCGAGATGGGGTGCGGGCAGGGCCATGGCGGCTCTTTCAGTCCTCGGAGGGGATGACGTAGAAGGGGAAGACGAGGTTGCGCGGATTGTTGGTGCCGCGCACCCGGTAGCGGACGTCGATGTGCAGCGTGGCCGGATCCCCCGGGGCCGGGGTCACCGTGACCTCCTCCACCTCGATGCGCGGCTCCCAGCGCTCCAGCGAGGTCAGCACCTCGTACCGGATCCGGCCCGTCGTCGCGTCGTTCACCGGCGCGAAGACCAGCTCGTGCACCGCGCAGCCGAACTCGGGCCGCATCGGCCGCTCGCCCGGCGCCGTCGCGAGCACCAGCCGCATCGACTCCTCGATCTCGCGGTCGCGCCGGACGAGCGCGATCGATCCGCTCGGCCCGGTGCGCAGCGGGAACGCCCAGCCCGCACCGACGAAATGCTCACTCATGGAAGGTCCTCTCTCCGCTCACGGGTCCCGTCAGAGCGGGGAGGCGGCGATGGCCGGATTCGGCAGCGGAACGGTGAAGGTGACGATGTTGGGGGCGTTGAGGACGGCCTGCGGCGCCGACGCCTTGAACCGCGTCCCCGCCTTGATGTCGACCCCGAGGGTCGACTTGATGTCCACGCCGGTACCCGCGTTGAGGCTGATCTTCCCCAACGCGGAGAGCGTGAGATCCGCCCCGGACTCCACCGTCACCCCTCGCGCGCCGCTGATCGTCACCGTGCCGTCGCTGTCGACGGTGAGCGTCGTGCGGGCCTCGTTCAGCTCGATGCTCAGCTTCCCCTGCGCGGTGCGCAGCCGGATGCCGTGCGAGGCGCGCGTCCGGCCGCCGCCCTCCTCGCGCAGCTCCACCGTGTGCCCGGTGCGGGAGGTCAGGGCCCGCCACTGCACCCGGCCGCTGGTCGGGTCGACCGGCGGCACCCGGTCGGTGGCCGGCGTGTGCTTGTCGACGCCGTTGTACAGCCCGGCCAGCACGTACGGGTGCTCCAGCGAGCCCCGGTCGAAGGCGCACAGCACCTCGTCGTCGACCTCCGGCAGCATCAGGCCGCCGCCCCCGCGCCCGCCCAGCTGCGCCACCCGGCACCAGTCGCTCTCGTACGTCGCCGACAGCCACGGGAAACGCAGCCGGACCCGGCCCAGCGACAGCGGGTCCTTGGTGTTGGTGACCAGCGCGACCGCCACGCCCGGCATCGGCGGCGCCGGTTCGCCGCCGCCCGCGGCCGTCCCGTACAGCGAACGGAACTGACGCCCCGACACGGTCAGCCAGGACGTGAACTGCCGCCCCGACGCGAAGACGTGCCGCACCCCGGTCGCCGTGTAGCGCCCCTCGAACGGGAACCCGGCGCCCTTCACCGCCACCGGCTGCCCCGGCTTCAGCTCCGGGTTGCCGGTCACGGCCACCTCCACCTCCGCGAACGAGCCCGTGACGTCGTCGGCGAGCGCGCGAGCCGCCTGCCGCACCTCCGACTGGGTGGTGAACGGGCGGTCCGCCAGGGTCAGTTCGGCCGTCCCGAACGGCGCCGAGAGCTGGGCCGGAGTGATGTCCGAGACGATCTCCGTACTGCTCGCCGCCGGCGTCGGCGAGGACAGCGCCTGCTTCGTCCGCGGATCCCAGCCCCGTACGTCGACCCGGCCGACCTGGCCCGCCGCCGTCACCGACACCCGGCTGTGCAGCGTGTTGTGCCCGAAGTCCAGGACGTACGGGCTCTGCGCGGCCGGCGTCGTGTCGGCGGGAGCGGACGCGGCGGGCGGCAGGGCGGCGAAGGTGAGCCGACCCGCCGGGTCGACCGCCAGGCGCACGTCGTTCGCCTGCGCGAGCCGCGACAGGAAGTCCCAGTCGGTGATGTTCGGCTGCGTCGCCAGCTCGTAGACCGTCGGCGTCGCGTCGACCTGCCCGAGCGGCACCCGGTTCAGCGCCGCCACCTTCCGCACGATGTCGGAGGCCGTCATGTTCGGATAGCCCTCGACCCGGCGGTTGCGCAGCAGCCGGTGCCCCGGGTCGTAACCGCGCACGATCAGGTACCGCCCCAGCGTCGGCGCCGCGTCCGTCTCCAGGGCCGTCACCTCGCCGGTCAGCATCGGCGCGCCGAGCCGCCCGTCGGTGAACGGCGACAGCACCGCCATCGCCCCCACCTTCAGGAAGGGGAACTTCTCCGTCAGCGTGCCGTCCTTGTCGCTGAAGGTCAGCTGGAACGCCGAGGGCACGTTGACGCTCGCGTCCACCCAGCCCTCCGTGAGCCGGACCGCGAGCGCGTCGGGGAGTGTCACCCCGTCCAGCTGCACGTGCAGGACGGTGGTGAAGGTCTTCTCGCTCATGCGGCGCCCTCGGTCGGCGATCGGAAGGTCGGTACGGAAGGTCGGACCGCCGCCGGGAGTTCGGCGGCGGACGGCAGCAGCAGCTCCGTGCCGGGGCTCAGCCGCATCGGGTCGTCGATGCCGTTCGCCTCGGCGATCACCCGCCAGCGGGTCGCGTCGCCGTACTCCCGCCAGGCCAGCGAGGCGAGCGAGTCACCGGCGACCGTGCGGTGCACCCGGCGCGCGGACAGCGCGCCGGACGTCGGGTTCTGCTTCTTCGTCTCCGACGCGACCTCGGTCAGCGACAGCGAACACGTCGCCCGGATCGGCACACCGCTCGGGCTGAACAGCGTGTACGTCGCCGACACGTTCGTCACGTACGCGACGAACTGCACCGTCGAGAACGAACCCCACGAGAACCGCACCCACGGCGGGCTCGGTGCCTTCGAGTCCACGCTCTGCGCCGTCACCTCGCAGCAGGACAGCAGCAGCTCCACCTGGTTCTGCACCGCCGTGGAACTCGGCGTCCCGGACGCGTCCAGGAACACCTCCAGCTCCAGTGACGCGGGCCGGCTGCCGGTGAACTTCGGCGGAGCGCCCCGGGTGTAGGCGACCGCGGGCTCCGTGTGCCAGTCCGCCGAACGGCTCAGCCGCAGCTGGTCCGGGTTGAACTGGAACTTCACCTCGCCGATCGCGCCGCCCATCGAGCCGCCCAGATCCGTCGGCGGCTGGTGGATCGACAACGAGGCCCGCGACAGACCGCGCGCCGCCTTACCGCCCGAGGGCGCCGCCATCTCAGGCCCCTCCCGCGTCGGTGAACCCGTGGTGCGCGATCTCCAGGGTCTCCGTCGCCACGGACGGGTTCCCCGGATCCAGACTCGGCCCGGTCCACCGGACCGGCAGCACCTCCACCAGACCCCACTGCGCCACCACCGACTTGTCGGCCCGCAGCGCGGCGATCTGCGCCGTCGGCCGGGTGATGCCCGTGGCCAGCGAGGAGATCCACGCGGCGACCCGCGCGGTGTCCGGGGTCAGCGGGCGCGTGAGACGGATGGTCGAGAACGTGACACGTGTGGGCAGCTGCCACACGAAGCCGTTGTTGCCGCCTTCTTGGCGCTGCTCCACCTCCACCTCGGAGGCGAGACCGTCACAGCCGTTGAACAGACCGAGGTCCTGACCGTCGATCGTCAGTCTGAAGAAGATGGTGGAGGCGGGATCCAGGGGCTGGGGCATAGGAGTTCTCTCGGACTCGGTGGGGAGGGTGGTGGCGGACGGTCGGGGGCGGCGCTCTCTCAGCGCCCGTGATCACGCAACCGGCCCACCCGCTCCCGGTCCGCCCGCAACTCGGCGCGCAGCAGCCGGGACAACGGCGTGACCAGCCGCCGCGCCAACTCGTCCAGCTGCGCGGGCGAAGCGGAGGCCGAGGCCGCCGCCTGCTCCGGAGCCGGCGCCGGCGTCGAGGAGCCGGCACCGGTCGACCGCTGCACGGGGGTACGGGGCGGGAGCGGGGTGGGGATGACGGGTGCGGGCGCGGGCGCGGCGGCCGGAGCCGGCGCGGTGGCCCTCGCCTGCACCGGACGGCTCGGCGCGGGCGCCGCCACGACGGCCGGTGCCTGCTGCACCGCGACCGGCGTGCGCACGGGCTGCGCGGGACGGGGCGCGGACAGGGGTACGACGGGGGGCGCGGGGGTGCGTCGCTGCACGGCGACGGGCCCTGCGGGGGCGGAGGGTGTGACGGGCACGGAGGGCACCGAGGGAGCCGGTTGCGCGGCGGGGGCCGGGGCGTTCGGGGCCGTGTGCCGAGGGGCGAGGGGGCGTGCCGTCGCCAGGGGCAGGGGCGCGGGCCCCGTCGTCCGGGCGAGGGGGAGGGCGATGCGCTGGACGGGGGCGGTGGGGCGGGACTCGGCCGGCGCGGGCGTCGTTGCCGCCGGCTCCCGTGCCGGGGCGGGGGTGCGCTGGACGGCGGGCTGCGTGGCGGGTGCGGCGGGCGGCTGCGGCGCCGGAGCGGCGGACGCGGCCGGAGGCGCCGTGGAGACTCCCGGCGAGGGAGAGGCGGCGGGAAGCGGGCTCGCCTTGGGCGCCGCCGGCCGCACAGGGTGCGTGGACGGAGCCGGAGGCGCCGTCGGCGTGAGGTGTGCGGGAGTGGCGGGCCGCGGATTCGCGGCCGCCGTGACCTGCGCCGGAAGGGCGGACGGAGCCGACGGGGTCGGGGGAGTGACCGGCGCCGGAGCGGTGGACGGGCCCTCCGTAGCCTGGGGCGCCCGCTGCACCGGAGCAGGGGACGGAGCCGAAGGCGCGGTGGGCGTGCTCCGTGCCGCAGTGGCGGACGGACCCTGGAGCGCCTGGGGCGCCCGCTGCACGGCAGGGGCCGACGCGGACGAGGCGGCCGCGGGGGTGGCCGGGGCCGGAGCGGCGGAACGGAGCGGGGTCGCCGTGTGCGAGGCCTGCGAGGGAGGGGTCGACGGAGCCGCCACCGCCGGGGGTGCCGCCTGAGCGGGAGCAGCCGACGGTGCCGGGGCCGCGGGCGGCGTGACCGGTGCGGGAGCCGCGGAAGGAGCCTGCGGTGCCGCGGGCCCGACCCGTCCCGGAGCGGGGGACGCGCCCGGCGCCGCCTGCGCGGGGGTGATCGGCGGACCGATCGGGGACCGGCGCGGCCGCGGCCCCGCCGGAGCCGGGGGCGTGTCCGCGACGGCTCGCTGGACCGGCGCGCCGACCCCCTTGCGGGGCGGGGCCGTCGGCGCCGCCGTGCTCCAGTCCGCGCCCGGAGCGCGGCGGGAGCGGCGCACCGGGGGGCCGGACCGGGCGACGGCGTCGCCGGCCGGGGTCCCGGGCCCGTCGAGGGGAGACGGGCCCGGGACGTCGAGGGGCCGGGCGGGGGCCGCGGCCGGGGTGGGAACGGGCTGTGGGCTCGTGGCGGTGCTCCGGGCGGCGGTGACGGTGTCCGGGGCGGGAGCGGGGGCGGGGGCGGTCGCCCGGTCTTCCTGGGCGGACTTCGTCCGCTGGACCGGGGGCGTCGGCTGCTGCGCGCCGGGCGCGCCGACAGGGGCCAGGCGTCGCTGCGGTGCCGTGCCGGCCGTGGCCCGGGCCGTGGTGAGGAAGGCCTCGCGTACGGGACGGGCCACGGGCGTGGCGCGACCGTCTGCAGCGGGCCGAACCGGGTGCGCCGGTTCGGCCCGCTGAACGGCAGGGGTGCTCGGCACGGGGGAGGGGCCCACGGCCGAATCGCCCCTGGCGGGGAGCGCCGCAGGGTCGGCGCTCGTCTCGGGGGCGCGCTGGACGGGGGCGGCGGCTGCCGCGGTGTCCTGCGCGCGCGTGGGGGCGGGTGCCGTCCGGGTGGCCGGAACGACGGGCCGCGCGGGCTCCGCCGCCCGAGGTGCCCGCGGCGTCGTGGCGGAGCGCTCGGCGGGCGCGCCCGAGGCCTCGTCGCCCTGCGGGGCCGAGGTCTGGTGCGCCGTCCCGGTCGCCCGGCCGACGGACGCCGCGCCGGTAGCCGCCGCGTCCGGCCGGGCCGCCGCCCGCTGGACGGGCGCGGCCGCGGCGGCAGGCGCCGAGCCCGCGGCCGGGGCAGTGGCCTGCCGGACGGGGGAAGCCGGACCGGGCGCGTGCGGCGCACCGGCCGCCCGGTTCACGGGCGTGGCGGCAGGGGTGGTGTCCGCCGCCGACCGGGCGGACACGGCGGCGTCGGTCTCCGCCGCCCGCTGGACAGCGGTGGCCCCGGCCGCCGCGCCCGGCACGCCGGGCGCCCGTCGGCCGGGGGTGCCGGCCGTGCGGGTGTCGGTCGCCCGCCGGCCGGGCGAGGCCGCGGCACCGGTGCGCGCCGCCCGCTGGGCGGTCGCGGCACTCGCCGGAGCCGAGGCGGCACCCGTGGTCCGCCCGGCAGGCCCGGCCGCCGCCACGGCACCGGCCGCCCCGGTCGCGTCGCCCTCTCGGGCGCCCTCCGGCGTTGTCACCGGCAGCCGTACGGCCGGGAGTTCGGTGCCGGTCGGGCGGTCCGGGAGCACGCGGACGGCGTCGAGGAGGAGGCCGCTCGGGGCGGACGGGGTCCTGCCGTGGCCGAGTTCACGCTGGAACGAGGGGTCCGCGTGGGTCGCGAGAGCGGTGGAGAAGGACGGGTCGGCGACCCGCTGCGGCGGGGCGAGGACGCGCTGGACCGGCGGGAGCGCCGCCCACGCGTCGCCCGGGCCCGTCCGCGGCGCGGCCTCCGGCGCCGGCGACGTGTCGCCCGAGCCGCCGCGGCGCGACTTCCACCTGCCGAACATTCCCATCCCCTCCTGCTCCCTCACTGCTCACGTACGCCCGCCTAGACCTGGGCCGACCGCTCCACCAGCGACGCGGCCCGCTCGACGTACCGCCGTCGGTCCCCGTGTTCGAGGTCCAGGACGTCGTCCAGGGACCAGTGGAAGTGGTAGGCGAGGTACGCGGTCTCCTCCTCGATGCGGTCGGCCGCGTACGTCACGATTCCCCCAGGCGGCTCCCGGCCAGCTCGACCTCGAAGGACTCCGAGCAGTGCGGGCAGGCCACGGCGGCCCGGGTGTGGCCCTCCGCGTTGATCTGCCGGTAGAAGTCCTGCAGGAAGGCCAGGTCGGAGGCGAACATGTTCTCCACCGTCCCGTCGTGCACCGACGGCAGCGTGCCCAGCCGGGTGACGACCCGGCCCAGCAGGACGACCGACAGGTACGCGGGGTTCTCCCGGACCCGGACGTCGCGCAGCGGGACGAGCTCGTCCCGGGCGGTCGCCAGCCGCATCGCACCCCGGCGGTGCACGGTGCCGGACTCGTCGACGTACCCGCGCGGCAGCTCGAACTCGAACTCCGTGCGCAGCGGCTCGCGTCGCTCCTCGGCGGCTGCGGAAGGGGACGCGGGCGCGCCCCCGGGGCCTTCGCGTCGCATTACTCGATGACCAGCTCTTCGAACACGATGGTGACGGTCTCGGTGAGCGCGGCGGCGTCGCCGGCCTTGACCCCGCTCGTGTCGACCTTGCTGCACCAGGCGTTGCGCAGGTTGTACCGCTTCACCGGGTTGTTCTGGTAGTCCATCATCATGATCGTGGCGTTCTTGCGCGCCGATCCCATGTCGCCCGCGATGGACTGGTTGATCCACTCGTTGAAGGTGGCGCTCTGCGTCATGCCGCGCACGACCGTGCACTGACCGGCCTTCTTCACGCCGGGCATCTTCTTCACGACGGGCTTGCCGTCGGCCGAGACCTGCTGGTACTCGATGACGTCCTGCTCCATCGACAGGCCGCTGACCTCCTGGAGGTACTCGACCATGACGCCGTCGATCTGGAGGCCGAAATTATGGGTGGTGAGGGCGTCACCGGGCTGCAGGGACATGCGGGGTCACTCCTTGGTTCTGGTTCGTCGAGAAAGGGCGCGGTCGGCGCGCGGGGCGGGGCGGGAGGGGGTTCCTCCCGCCGGGGAGGCGGGCTCCTACTCCTCCAGCTCGCCCCCGCCGCCCTGGAACTGCGCCAGCCGGAAGACCACGAACTCCGCCGGCTTGACCGGCGCGATGCCGATCTCGCAGACCACGCGGCCGAGGTCCACGGACTCCGGCGGGTTGGTCTCCTCGTCGCACTTCACGTAGAACGCGTCCTCGGGGCGCTGCCCGAAGAGCGCGCCGGAGCGCCACTCGTTCACCAGGAACGCCGAGATGTTGCGCCGGATCCGGGCCCACAGGGCCTGGTCGTTCGGCTCGAAGACGACCCACTGGGTGCCGATGAGGATCGACTCTTCGAGGTAGTTGAAGTAGCGGCGCACGTTGAGGTAGCGCCACGCGGGGTCGGAGGCCAGGGTGCGGGCGCCCCACACGCGGATGCCGCGGCCGGGGAAGGCCCGGATGCAGTTGACGCCGACGGGGTTGAGCAGGTCCTGCTCGCCGCGGGTGATCTGGAGCTCCAGGTCGACGGCGCCGCGGACGATCTCGTTGGCCGGCGCCTTGTGCACGCCGCGCTCGGAGTCGTTGCGGGCCCACACGCCGGCCATGTGGCCCGACGGCGGGACGGTGCGGGTCTGGCCGGTGGCCGGGTCGAAGGCCTTGATCCAGGGGTAGTAGAGGGCCGCGTAGCGCGAGTCGTAACCGGCCGTCTCCTGCCGCCACCTGCGGATGTCGCGGGCGTTCATGGCGGGCGGCGGGTCGAGCACCGCCATCCGGTCGCCCATCAGCTCGCAGTGCGCGATGAGGCCGAGCTGGACGGCCTTGACCTGCTCCAGGTCGATGAGGCCCTGCTGGTAGGCGGCCATCAGGTCGGGCACGGCGACCATGGTGATCTCGTCGAGCGCCTCCAGACCGCCGAAGCCGGTGCGGTCCGCCGAGTCGCCGATGAACTGGCCCGACTCCAGGGCCTTGTCCTGGCCGGTGCGGGCCGCGGGCACGGCCAGGGCGGCCGGGGCGGGCGGGGTGAGCGTCACCGACTGCGCCTCGGGGCGGGCCGGCGCGGCGCCGGCCGTCTCCTCGACCACGATCGTCTTGGACCGCTGGCGGACCTGGGTGACGACGAAGTTGCGGGCGCTCTTCTTCGCGCTGACGTCGAAGCTCTCGACGGCCTTGTCGCCGTCCTTCACGACCAGCTTGAAGCGCTCGTCGTCGCCCTCGGCCTCCTGCACCTCGACGGTGAGCGTGCCGTCCGCGCCGGAACCGGCGGCGATCGCGGCGACCCGGAAGGCGCCGAGCGCGACGGCGGTGCCGGGCAGCAGCTCCTTCGGGGCGTCCGTACCGCTCGTACCGGCGGCCGCGGGCAGCGCTCCGGAGGCGTCCCCGCCGCCGACCCGGACGATGTACGCGGCGGTGCCACCGTTGTTGAAGAAGCCGTAGACGGAGTGCGCCAGGTAGTACCCGTCCGCGAAGTCGCCGAAGGAGGCCACGTACTGGGACCAGTTGGTCACCAGCGTCGGCTCGTGCAGCGGTCCGGTCGGCGCGAGCCCGACGAACGCGGCGACGGAGGTGCCGACCCCCTCGATGGGGCGGGAGCCGCTGGCGACTTCCTCGACGTAGACACCGGGGGAGAGGTAGGTGGGCATGGGTACGTGCGCTCCTCGATGGGTACGGAGGACGGGAAAGGGGCGGTGACGCTTCCGACTCTCTCCCGCCCGCGCGCCCCGGCGCGTGGACGAACGGGCGGCGCCGAGGGCAGCGATCGCTGCCTCACCGGACACCCGGAAGGGCAGCCCGTACGGAAGGGCAGCCCGGCCTGCCCCCACCCCGGGACCTTCGGACACGCCCGCGCGGTCCGCCCGCCCGTAGCCTGCGGCCCATGACCATCTGGACCTCTCTGGACCCGGCCGCCGTGGCCGTGGAGCCCGGTTCCCGGGCCACCGCCCGGCTGCGGGTGCGGAACACCGGCGACACCGTCGAGGAGTACCGCCTTTCCCTCGTCGGCAGGCCCGCGGGCTGGGGCCGCGTCGAACCCGATGTACTGCGCCTCTACCCGGGCGCGGAGGGGACCGCGGAGATCTCGTTCGCCCCGCCGCGCACCCCGGACGCGGAGGCCGGCCCCGCCGCCTACGGCGTGCGGGTCGAGCCGCGGGAGAACACCGCCGTACAGGACGTCGTCGAGGGGCAGCTCACCATCGCCCCCTTCACGGAGATCCGGGCCGAACTCCTGCCGCCCGCCCTGACCGGCCGGTTCCGGGGCCGGGCCCGCGCCGCCGTCGACAACCTCGGCAACACGCCGGTCACCGCGTCCCTCGTGGCCCGGGACGAGACCGACGCCCTCGAGTTCGACCTGGCGCCCAACGCCGTGCGGGTCGACCCGGGCCGGGCCGCCTTCGCCGAACTGACGCTGCGCCCGCGGGACATCCGCTGGACCGGCGGCGAGCAGACCCACCGCTTCACGCTCGCGCTGCGCAGGTCGGGCGACGACACCGGCCGGGAGCTGGAGGGCACCTACGTCCAGCGGCCCGTCATCGGGACCTGGCTGATGTCGGTCGGCGGACTGCTCACCGCGGCGGTCATCGCCTTCGCCGTGCTGTGGTTCGGCTTCTCGCCGAAGATCGGCAGCTCGGCCAAGGAACTGCTCGCCTCCGGCGCCCCCGACCCCGTCCAGCAGGGCGACGGGAAGAACCTCCCGTCGCCGCCGCCGCTGCCCCCGGGCTCCGGTGACGACGCCGGCAGCGGCCCCGGCGGCGCGTCACCGCCGCCCGGCGGCGGGGGCGACCCCGACACCGGCGGCGCCCCGCCGCCCTCCGGGAACGGGGGCACCGGTGACGGTGGAGGCGGCGGAGGCGGGAGCGTCGGCGGAGGCGGCGGTGACCAGGGCGGCGGCTCCGCGCAGCGGCCCAACGTGCCACCGCCCGCGAAGACCGGTCCGCCCTGGGGCCCCGGCTACCAGAAGGACGTCGTCGTCGAGTTCGCCCAGGAACGCCTGGTCGCGCTCAAGAACGGCTGCAGCCCCCGCGGCTTCTCCCGCGGTGTGATCGACGCGCCGACCCGCGCCGCGCTCGTCTGCTACCAGCACGCCGTCGACAACAGCGGCAAGAACCCCACGAAGATCCTCGCCGTCGAGCGGGAGGGGATGCTGGGCCCGGCCACCCTCACCTCGCTGTGGATGCAGGGGGTCACGCCCGACATGGTCAAGAAGGGCGGCAGCAGCTGGGAGACCACCCGCCTGATGGCCGCCTTCTACTGGGCGATGAACGGGACGTTCGACGCCCATGACATGGACGTCGCCCGGACCAACGCCGGCCTCGGCATCGACTACTTCCGCAACAGCTCGGTCCCGGGCCCGGCCTCCAAGTACAGCGACAACGTCGCCGCGCACATCCGGGAGTACCAGGCGGCCATGGGCCTGCCCGTGAACGGCACCGCCGACTGGGCCACCATCCGCACCATGCTCGGCGGCGGCGTCGTCTGGCGCGGCTGACACAGACCGAGGAGGCCCGCCCGTCCCCCGCCGGCGGGCCTCCTCTTCCACCCGAGGACGGCAGGGGCCGACTGCTCCGTGACCTGGACGCTCACGTGCGGGAGACCGCTGGTGGCGTCGATCCGGAGGCCCCGGGGTCGATCCGGAGTCCCCGGGGTGGCGGGTCACCAGCGTGAAGGGCGGGTCGGCCCCACGAGGTCGTTCCGCCGGGGTCCCGCCCTCCTGTGTCCTTCCACTTGCCCGTTCGTCCCTTCCTGCGTCCGTTCCTCCGTCCGTGCCTTCCTCAGCGGGCGTTGACGTAGAGCTGAGGGGACCAGCGGGAGCACGAGTTGCCGTTGCACGCCTGGACCATGAAGTTGTAGTCGCTGCCGGGCGCGTCCAGGGTCCACACCCGCCGCTCGCCGGGGCTCTGCCTGCTCACGCGCCAGCTGTCGTTGTCATGCTGCCAGCGGACTCTGTAGTGCGTGAGGTTGGTGGTGTATCCGCCGTAGTAGAGCTTGATGACGTTCCCGCACGATTCGTAGCGCCCGCCGATGTACGGGCTGTCGCTGTATTCGTACCGGTTCGGCGTGCCACCGATGTTGTTCCCGCTCTGCTGGGGCGGGAAGCCGTCCCGGGTGTAACACCCCTTCGCCACGGGGGTCGTCTCCGTCGCGACGGCGGGCGCCGTCAGGACGCCGGTCGCGAGGAGGACGGCGGACGACAGAGTCGCCGCCGTACGACGCCACTTGAGTACGCGCATGGTTCACTCCGTCCTCGGGGTAAGGAACTTCCGCCGGTGTGCCGTCGTACGCGGGGCGTTCCCCCGCGTGTGGCGCTGTGGCCCAGCGGACACCAGCTGCCCTCGGACCCCCCTTTCAGGTTACGGCGGCCGGGGTGATTCAGCCTGCCGGGCCGGGCCCCGCCACGGCCGGGATCGCTCTGTGTGAGGGGGGAGTTCGACGGATCCGAGCGGGTGACCGCGACGCCTGGCGGGGATCGTCCTCGTGGCGACGCGGGGCCGCACGGGGCGGCAGTCGCAGCCCGTGTTCGGTCCCGCCAGGCCCCGGTCCGCCCGGGTTCGCTCGGTGGAGCCGGGACCGGGTCCGGGCCAGGCCCTTCCGGGTGGTCCTCGACGGACCCGGGGCGCGGGGTGAGCCGCACTCGTCGCGGTGTGCGACCGGACCAGTCGGTCTGCGGGCTGGAAGGGGCCCGCCGACGGGAGCGAATCCGACCGGCCCGGCAAGGGGGACCGAAGATCCCCCTGATCACGGACAGCGACCAACTGCCGCTGCCCACGGAGTCCGTCACGCTTGGCGCGCGGACCGTCTACGGGGCCCAGGGCACCCCGGCGTCCGGCAGCAGCCGGCCCGCCTTCTGGTACTCGCGCCGCGCCCCCGTCCGTACGTCGTCCCCGGTCACCGGGCCACCGCGGGCCGCCGCCAGATACCCGGCGGTCACCGCCGCCGACCGGATCGCACCGCCCGCGAGCTCGAAGGCCTTCGCGCAGTCGGCGATCGCGTCCGCCAGGTCCGGCGCCTGCGGCGCGCCCGCCAGGCACGCCTCCCACAGCGAGATCCGCTGCTCCGGGTCCGGGAAGGGGAACTCCACGACCAGGTCGAGCCGGCGGGTGAACGCCTCGTCGATGTTGGCCCGCAGATTGGTGGTCAGCACGGCGATGCCGTCGAAGGCTTCGAGCCGCTGGAGCAGATAGGCGCTCTCCAGGTTCGCGTAGCGGTCGTGCGAGCTGCGTACCTCGGAGCGCTTGCCGAAGACCGCGTCGGCCTCGTCGAAGAGGAGCACGCAGTCGGTGCGGTCGACCTCCGCGAAGATCCGCTCCAGGTTCTTCTCGGTCTCGCCCACGTACTTGTCGACGACCGACGACAGGTCCACCACGTAGAGGTCCAGGCCGAGTTCGCCCGCGATCACCTCCGCGCCCAGCGTCTTGCCGGTGCCCGACTCCCCGGCGAACAGGGCCACGACCCCGCGCCCCCGGCCGCCGCCCGTCCGCAGCCGCCAGGCGCCCAGCACCCGGTCCCGGTGCCGGGCCCGCGCGGTCAGCTCGTGCAGCTCCCGCAGCGGCTCCTCGGGCAGCACCAGATCGGCGAAGCCGACCGCGGGACGGACCCGGCGGGCGTGGCTGTCGAGCAGCGGGGCCGACATCAGGCGTGCCCCGCGCTGCACGTGCGCGGCCGTGAGCTCCGTCCCCTCGAACGCGGCGAGGGCCCGCGCGGAACGGGCCGCCCGGCGGATCTGGCCGCCGCCGAGACGGTACGGGGCGACCGCCTCCGCCAGGTCGAAGGCGGGTTCCCCGGGGCCGAGTTCACGGCGCCACAGCTCGGCGGAGCCCACGTCGTCGCCGGGCGCCTCCAGGGCGAGGATCTCCACACGTGGCGCCCAGCGCGGGTCCGGGGCGTCGGTCCCCGCGAGGACGACGGTCACGTCCGGCGCCGCCAGCGCGCGCACCAGTGGACCGGCCTCCCGGGGCAGCGGCTCGACGACGACGGCCGCACCGCGCAGCCGGGCCTCCCGCAGCAGGACGGGCGCCACGGCGGCGTCGTCCTCACCGGAGCCGGTGCGCAGCCGGAGCACCGGTCGCCCGGCGGCGCACAGGGCCGTGGCGACGGCGTCGGCGGCGACTCCCGGGATCCGCTCGCGCAGGTGGACGGTGACGGGCGCGGCGGCCCGGACCCGGGCGGCGAGTGCGTCCAGCGCCTCGGACGCGGTGGCAGGTTCGTCCGCCGTGGGAGGCAGCAGCTCCACACCGGCGTCCCGCAGGCCCGCGTCCAGCCTGCCGTCGTCGCCGAGCAGATGCGCCACCACCCGCTCCGGCACGCGCAGCGCGCGCCCGGGCAGCGGCCGGTCCTCGTCCTCGACGACCAGCAGACCGCCGGCGCACAGCGGGGCGGCGGGATGGAACCGGTCGCGGGCGGCGGCCTCGTGCGGGCCGGTGCCCGCCAGTCCGAGGGCGATCCCCACGGTCGCCCGCCGTCGCCCGACATCGTCGTTGAGATACCCGAACAGCGGCTCGAACGCCCGGTCCACGTCGGGCGCGAGCGCCGTCAGCAGGATGTGCGCGTCGAGCGCGCCGAGCCCGAAGGCCCGCGCGAGCGTGCTGAGCCGGTCGGTGCCGGCGCCGGGGTGCGGGGGGACGTCCGCGGACACGTCGGCGTACGCGTGCACGTCACGCTCCGCGTCCGCCGCCGGCACGGCGTCCGCGCCCCCGGCCGTCGCGTCCGCGGCCCAGGCCGTCCCGGCGCCGTCGAGGGGCCGGGACGCGGCCCGCAGGGCCGTCTCCGGTGTCACGTACAGGCCGCGCAGCGGGTCACCGGCCGTCGGGTCGTCGGTGGCGCGGCTCTCGACCACGCCCACCACCCGCTCCCGGAGGGCCGCGAGGCGACCGTTCAGGGTGGGTCCGCTCATGGCCGGTACTCCGTCCGTCGGATCATGCGCGGCGCGGAGTCGGACGGCGTGCCGTCGGTGCCGCGCACGGTGACGACCGCGCCCTCGGTGACCGGCGGCGCCACGTCGTACACGGGGACGACCGGGAACGGGGTGGTGATCACCACGTCGAGCGAGGGCTTCAGCTCCCCGCCGAGCGCCGACCAGATGTCCGCGAGGGAACGCGACTCGCCCGGCGGCACGGCGACGGTGAGCGGCAGCGCCGGGGTGCCCGTGGATCCGCGCAGCACCTCGGGGACCACCTCCTCCGGCAGCGCCTCGTGCGGCAGCAGCAGTGCCAGGGCACTGGAGAGCAGCCGGTGTTCGTCCTCGGGCCGGGCGGTCCACGCGGTCACCAGGTAGGAGAGCCGGAACCAGCGGCGCGGCTGGCGGCGGCGCACCACGGCCCCGCGGGCGTCGCGCTCCGCGTACGCGCCGCGCTCGCGGCGGGCCACGTCCTCGCGGATGTCGAAGAGGTACGCGTTGAGGGTCGGCGCGGTGCGGCGGGCGGCCCAGTCACGGGTGGGCGGGTCGAAGGAGACGTCGCCGGTGACGGCGGGGGCCAGGAGGCGGCCGAGTGCCTCGTCGATCTCGTGGATCATCTAGATGTAGCCCTCGCGGAGTGCGTACGCCACGGCATGAGCCCGGTTGGCGAGATGGAGACGCGTCATCAGCGCGTGCAGGATGTTCTTGACGGTGCGTTCCGAGTACGCCAGCTTCTCGCTGATCTGCCGGGTGTCGAGGCCCTCGGCGAGCAGCCGCAGGACGTCCACCTCGCGGGGCGCCATCCCGAAGAGCGGCGCCGTCCCCGTGGTCGCGGTGGTCGTCGCCCGCTGCAGTCGTCCCACCTGGTTGAGGAGGCGGCTGATCAGGTCCGGCGGCAGCTCCCCGTCGCCGCGCGCCGCGCTGTGCACCGCGTTGAGCAGCCGCTGCTCGGTCGCCTGGTGGCGCCACAGGATGGCGCGGACCCCGTACTCGACGACCGTCAGCAGGTCCGGCTCACGCAGTTCCCCGGCGACGAGCACCACCCGCTGGTCCCCGCCGCGCAGGACGCGCCGCAGCTCGGTCGTGGCCGGTTCGTCGATCCGGTCGGCGAGCATCACGGCGACGGAGGGCGTGCCGGTCTGCGACTCGGCGGCCTCGTCGGCCGTGTGCTCGGGCATCACCTCTATGGACGGCTGGTGTTGAAGATGGCTGATCAGTCCGGCCCGGCTGAGCGGATCGGTAGCGTGGACGGTCACTGCCACGCGCTTGGTGAGCATGCTCGAATGCCTGCCCTTCCCCCAAGAATGTGCTGGTAGACGGCCGGTTGCCCGGCCGTTTCATTGGTCTCCACCACAGTCACGGGGGCCACTTCCGTCCCGTTGCCGCCCCGCTAACGCCCGGCTAACGCTCCGTCGTCGCCACGGCCGCCGCGTCGAGCCGGCGCAGCTGCGCCTCCACCCGCTGCACGCTCTCCTTGTAACCGTGCGCGAGCCCCATCTCCCGGGCCCGTACGAGCAGGGTCGCGGCCTCCTCGGTCCGGCCCAGGTCGATCAGGGCGGTGCCCGCCGTGGCCGTGAGCATACTGTGGCGCACGCCGACCAGGCCGTTGACCGTGTCGCCGTCCAGGGCGAGCCCCTCCCGGGCGCAGGCGAGGGCGCCCGCCGGGTCGCCCACCGAGAGCAGCTGGCGGGCCCGGTGCTCCAGGGCCAGCAGCTCGGTCATGACGTCCCCGCTGCCGCGTACGAGGGCAGCGGCCCGCGCGGTGTGGGCGAGGGACTCGTCGCTGACGCCGAAGCGGTCGAGGGCGACGGCCAGGTTGACCAGCGCCGTCGCCTCGCTGGAGGCCTCGCCCGCGCGGGCGGCCAGCGGGGGCGCGAGACGCAGGTGCACCAGGGCCTCGGTGAGACGGTTCTCCTGGGTGAGTATCCAGCCGAGGAGGGCGCGGACCCGGGACTCGGCGTCGGGGTCCTTCTCCCGGGACGCGGAGTCGGCCGCGGCCTCCAGGAGCGGCACCCAGCCGTCGTGGCTGTGCCACAGGATGTACGGCCACTGGAGGACGGCCAGTCGCCAGGCCCGGTCGTGGAGGCCGGCCGCGCGGGCCGAGGCGACGGCCGCCGCGAGGTTGTCGCGCTCGGCCGCGTACCAGAGCAGGGCCGCGTCCCGCCCGGCGAACTGCGGCGCGGTCCTGGGCAGTCGGGCGTTGGACGGTGCCGCGCAGCACGGCTGGTCGTCCGGCTCGGCGGCGCGGGCGGCGGCCATGGCCGTGAGCGTGTAGTGGTCGAGGAGGCGCAGCAGTGCGTCCTCGTCGGCGTCGAGGCCGCGGGCGTAGAGCCGCACCAGATCGTGCAGGGTGTGACGGCCGGGCGCGTACTCGGTGAGCAGGTGGGCGTCGCAGAGGCGGTCGAGGGCCTCGGCGGCGACCGGGGGCGTCCGGTCGAGCAGCGCCGCGGCGGCGTGCCGGTCGAGGTCCGTGCCCGGCACCACGCCCAGCTGCCGGAAGAGGCGCCCGGCCTCCTCGGGCAGGCCTTGCACGGTGAGGCGGAGCGCGGCGGCCACGCCCTGTCCGTCGGCGCCCTCGGAGTCGTCCACCGACAGCAGGGACAACCGGCGCTGCTCGTCGGCGAGTTCGGCGGCGAGGTCGGCGAGCCGCCAGTGCGGTCGGGCGGCGAGCTGGGCGGCGGTCACCCGCAGCGCGAGCGGCAGCCCGTCGCAGAGGGCGGCGAGCCGGCGGGCGGCCGCGGGCTCGGCGTCCACCCGGTCCCCGCCGACCGCGGCGGCGAGCAGGGCCGCCGAGTCGTCGAGCCCCAGGACGCCGAGCGGCACCGGGCGGGCGAGTTCGGTGACGACCAGGCCGCCGAGGCGCAGCCGGGAGGTGACCACGGTCGCGCTCCGCGCACCGGCGGGCAGCAGCGGCCGGGCCCGGTCGGCGCTGCGCACGTTGTCCAGCACGACGAGCAGCGCCCGGTCCTCGGTCAGGGAGCGGTACAGGGCGGCGGCGGCCGTCGGCGACTCCGGCACCTGGCGCGGCGGCACGCCGAGCGCGGGCAGGAACTCGCGGAGCACGTCGGCGCTGTCGACCCCGTCGTCGGGACTGAAGCCCCGCAGGTCGGCGTAGAGGACCCCGTCCGGGTAGTGGGAGGCGCGCCGGTGCGCCCAGTTCAGCGCGAGGGCGGTCTTGCCCACCCCGGCGGGTCCGGTGACCAGCGCGACCCGGGCCCGCTCGACGGCGGTGTCGAGGGCGGCCAGCTCCCGGGCCCGCCCGAGGAAGCCGCGCGGGGCGCGGGGCAGCAGGTCGGGCGCGGGCAGCGCGGGGGAGGGGGCCGGCGGTTCGGCCTCGGCGGAGGGGGCGCCCGCCACCTCGGGCCAGTCGGCGGTGCCGCCCGCCACGGGCGCGTCGCCCGCGCTGGGCGGGGCGGCCGGCGGGGTCCCGCGCAGCACGGCCTCGTACGCCGCCCGCAGCGCCGGGCCCGGGTCCACGCCGAGGTCGTCGGCGAGCTGGGTCCGGGTGCGGTGGTAGCAGTCGAGCGCGTCCGACTGGTGCCCCGCCCGGTACAGCGACAGCATCAGGGCCGCCGCGAGGGACTCGCGCAGCGGATTGGCGACGGACTCGGCGCGCAGCAGCGCCGCCGCCTTCACGTGTTCGCCGAGCCGCCCGTACGCCGCCGCCAGCTGCTCGACGGTCACCAGCCGGGTCTCCTCCAGGGCGCGCGCGGCCACCACGAGCGGTTCGCTGGGCACCGCCCCGGTCAGCGCGGGCCCCCGCCACAGGGCGAGCGCCTCGCGCAGCATGAGGACCGCGTCCCCGGGGTGCTTCTGGTGCCCGGCGAGCTGGACCAGCTCCTCGAAGCGGTGCGCGTCCAGGAGGTGGTCGGGCATCCGCAGCTCGTAGGCCTGCCCGTGGGTGGCCAGCTCGACCCCGTACTCCTCGGCGCCGCCCTGCTCGAAGAGCGCCCGCAGCCGGGAGACGTGGCCCTGGACGACGGTGCGGGCGCGGGCGGGCGGGCGCTCGTCCCAGACGGCGTCGATGAGCCGGTCCACCGGGACGACGGCGTTCGCCCGCAGCAGCAGCGCCGCGAGTACGCTGCGCCGCTTGGCGGGGCCGAGCGGCAGCTCACCTGCCTCGGCCGCGATGGACACCGTTCCGAGCAGGCGGAACTCCACCCGGCCCTCCTTCTCACTGAATCCTGTGGGCCTCCCAGTATCACCGTCCGCCCCGCTCAGGCCTTTGTCGGGATCCTCCAGTTGTCCGGAACCGGACAGGCTGGGCGCGGTTCGGCTCGATCGGCACGCCTCGCCGGGGGAACCGCCGGGGTGTCGGACAGAGCAGGCCGAAACAGCACGAACAGTAACAGGGCGGGATGAGCCGAGATGGACAGGAACAGATCGGGGTGAACCGGATTGGAGCGTGCCGAACTCAGGCGTTCGGGTCGAAGGGGATGCCCGCCGGCTTGGAGCGGCCGAGGTGGTACGCGAAGTCGACGTCCCGGATCTTGAGCGTGGCGGAACCGAAGTCGGCGCCCGTCAGCTTGTCGCGCAGGCCGGCCGGATAGCCGTTCCAGCCGACCAGGCGCGGGTAGAACCAGCCGCCGGTGGCGTTCTCGATCCGGTCGTCGTCCGGGTTGGCGAAGCGGAAGCAGTGGGTCGAGGCCCCGTCCTTGTGGTAGACGATCTTGGGGTGGGTGCCGTCGAAGCGCACCGCCGAGCGGGCGGCCACCTGGTAGCCGCTGTGCTGGGAGACCGACACGTACTGGACCTGGTCGCCGCTGATCCAGACGACCACGTGCTCCCAGTCGTGCGTGTGCCCGATCGCCAGCGGACCCCAGGTCGCCTGGTCCTTCTCGAAGTAGCTCGCGTACATCACGGCGCACCAGCCGTTGTTGCACTTGCTGCGCGAGTAGCTGTTGGCGGCGGCCAGCTGGGCGTAGTCGTGGCACTTGCCGTTGACCGTGCCGCCCAGCTTCAGGCCGGGGTTGAGGGTGCCGTCCGTGCCGATGGCGGCGGTGACGTAGCAGCCGTCGGTGTCGAAGTCGTACGCGGGAGAGAAGGTCTGGTCGAGCCCGTCGGCGTTCTGCGGCAGCTGCGGGAGGACGGCGGCGTGGGCGGTGGCGGGGACGCCGAGGACGAGGGCCAGGGCGCACAGGAGCGCGGCGACGGCGGAGCGCCGCCGCCCGCGCCGGGAGGGGGATGCTGGGGGTATCAGGTACACGACAACTCCTCGCTCGTGGGGGTCCAGACGTTCGCAGGGCACCTCTCGGGCCGTCAACCACCGTGCGGGGAACGGAGGGTGACGAGGGGGCGCGTGGGGGGCGTGCGGGGCGTCAAGGCGGCCGGCCGTGTTCGCCGGATCGTGTGGGAGGCGCCCCGTGATCGTGGATCACGGGCCGGAGGGCGGCAGGATCGAGGCGGCGGGGTCGCCCTGAACGGGAGCCGTGGGGGCTCCCGGACCCCGCCGCCGAAGAGAGCGTCGTGTGCCGACGTCGCCGCTCTCCGTCGCCCCCGGACCCTGGCTCCGCTCCGGGGGCGGCGTCGGGCACGGGAGGCTCAGAGGGCCTCGGCGTACAGCTCCTCGATCAGCCTGGCGACCGTCTCCGGCTCCCGTAGCGTCGGGTAGTGGTCCGTGGCGGCCAGCCGTTCGAGTCGGCAGCGCGGGATCCGCGCGGCCATCTCCTCGTTGCAGCGCACGACCACGGGCCGGTCCAGCTCGCCCAGGGCCAGCACCGTGGGCACGGCGATCTCGCCGAGCCGGTCGAAGGCCGGGGCGCCGGTCTGCTGGTGGCCGACGTTGGCGAACCAGGCGGGCAGTACCGCCCGGAAGTGCGCGGCGACCACCGGGTCGGACTCGGGGGTGCCGCCGCCGGCCGCGCCCCACAGGCCCATGCCCAGCCGCACGATGCCCTCCATGTCGCCGGCCTTCGCCAGCCGCTCCACGTCCTGGTAGAACTCCGCGTCGTCCAGGTCCGGGTAGCCGGTGACCCCGGGGACGAACAGCGCCAGGCCCGCGACCCGGTCGGGCTCGTCCAGGGTGAGGCCGACCGAGGCGGCCCCGCCCATGCTGGAGCCCACCAGGACCGCCCGCCCGAGGTCGAAGTGGTCGAGGACCGCGGACAGGTCGGCGGCGGGGAGGTACGGGACGAGGGGCGCGGGCGAGCGCCCGTAGCCGCGGGCGTCGTAGCGGATCACCCGGTGCCGCGCGGCGAGCGCCGGGAGGACCGGGTCCCAGATCGTGGAGTCGCCGACGCCGGGGTGGACCAGGACCAGCGGAACTCCGTCCCCGCCCGTGTCGTCCGCCCAGAGTTCGCCGCCGTCCGCCTTCACCGTGGTTTCCATGGGGGCCAGTCTGGTCGTATGCCCCCGGCGCGCACCAGCCTGCCTTCGGCCGCGTCGCTGTCAAGTACCGAGTCGGGTCAACCTTCCTGACGATCTGTCAGTAGTGGCGGAATCGCGCCTGGACACCCCTACCGGCCGGTTCTACTCTCAAGTCACTTTGCGCGTTCCCCCCAAGCACCACGCGTACGCACCCTGCGCGAACGGCTCACGCGTCACCGCACTGTGCGACGACCCGCACCTCCTCGCACCCCACCGTCGATCACCGAGGAGATCCCCATGTCCAAGCTGCTCGTCTCCCTCACCGGCCTCGCCGCCGCCGGCGCCCTCACCTTCGGGGCCACCGGCACCCAGGCCGCCTCGACCACCGTGTCGCCCGCCGGCCACTCCGTCGCCGCCAAGCTCACCGGCAAGGCCACCTTCGTCGCCGGGTCGACCACGATGACCTGCACCGTCTCCGCGTCCGTACCGACGAGCGGAGCCAACAACACCGTCCCCGCCGCCCCCGGCAACCACAACGCCGCCGGCCCCGTCTCCTTCCCCGTCAACCCGCCCAGCTTCAGCGGCTGCACCACCAGCATCTTCGGCGTGAACGTCACCATCACGAGCAACGCCACCAACGGCCCCTGGACGCTCTCCCTCCAGAACGGCGCCCCCGCCACCGGCGGCTTCACCATCCCCAAGGGCGGTGTCGTGCTCAAGACCAGCGGTCTCGCCAGCTGCACCATCACCGCCTCGCCGGCCGGCCCGACCGCCGTCAACGGCAGCTGGACCAACGGTGCCCCCTCCAGCCTCGCCATCGCCAACGCGCCCGTCCCCGCGACCGCCACCGGCGGCTTCCTCTGCCCGACCGGCAACCAGTCCGCGACCTTCAGCGCCACCTACCAGCTCACCGACACCACCGACCCGGCCCAGCAGGTCACCGTGACCGGCTGACCGGCTGACCGGCCGACCTGCCGGCCGGCAGGCGGGCCCTGCGCGTACCGTCCCGGATCGCGCGGGTCCACCCGTCCCCGGCAGGCCCACCGGCTCCACGCCTGGCGGCCGAGGGCCACCGGGACGAGCGGGACCCCGAAGGCGAGGAGTGGTTCCGGCGTGCCGGCGTCCGTCGCGGCCCGGCCCACCGGCAGTCCGGCCGGGCGGGGCCGTCGGCGGCCCGGCGGGCGGGCCGTCGGCGGACGCGCGGCACGGACGGGTACTGCCCCGAGCCCACCGGGACGCCGGTCGGACCGCACCACCGGACGGCCCTTCACCGCCCACCGGACCTCACCCGGATGCCACGCCCACCAGCAGCCCCTTGGTGTCCAGCGGCAGCTCCACCACCCGTTCCAGAGCCAGCCCCGAGCGGTCGAGGAGGGTCCGGTAGGCGTCGAGGGTGCGCTGTCGGCCGCCGTTGACCACCAGCAGGTGCAGATCCCACAGCGCGGCCAGCGCACCCGCCCCGTCGTCCGTCGTCACCCGCTCCAGGACCAGCAGCCGCGCCCCCGGCGCGAGCACGGCCCGCACCCGGCGCAGCAGGCGGAGACAGCGGCCGTCGTCCCAGTCGCCGAGCACCCGGGACAGCAGGTAGACGTCCCCGTCCGCGGGCAGCGGGGCCTCGAAGATGTCCCGGCCGAGCAGCTCGACCCGGTCCAGACCCACGCTCGCGGCCAGCTGCGCCCGGGCCAGCGGCAGGACGTGCGGCAGGTCGACGAGTACCCCGCGGGCGGCCGGGGCGGCCGACAGCACGGTGGCCAGCAGCCGCCCGGCACCGCCCCCGAGGTCCACCACCCGCCCCGGCCCCGAGAGGCCGAGGACGCCGGGCACCGCGTCGAAGACGGCGTGCCCGGCCTGCATCACCCGCTGGAATCGGGCCGCCGCCTCCGGATCCCCGGCGAGGTACGCGATCAGCGGCTCGCCGTGGGCCAGTTCGAAGCCGGGCGTCCCGGTGGTCAGCGCCTCCTCGGCGTGGCCCCAGGCGCGGTAGAACTCCTCCCCGTACAGCAGGCACATGTCGCGCAGCGAGCCGGGCCGGTCGCGCAGCAGCTCGCCGACGGGTGTCGTACGGAGGGCGTCCTCGGCGTCCGTCTCCAGCACCCCGAGCAGGACGAGCAGGCGCAGCAGTCGGTGCGCGACGTCGGCGTCGAGGCCGGTGGCGGCGGCCACCGCGGCGCCGTCGCGGTGCCCCTCGGCCACCAGGTCCGGCAGCCGGAGGCGGGCGGCGACGTGGACGGCCTGGGTGCGCCAGGCGCCGGTGACGAGCTCGAACGCGGCCCGCACGGCGCGCGGATCGGTGGTCATGACGGTATCCAGTCCCTCGCGATGCGGGGTGTGCCGATGCCCAGGGAGCGCATGTGCTCGATGGGGTTGGTGTACTCGCGGCTGGCCGCGATGAGGCCGTCCGCGAGCTCGAAGCGGTGGACGAACCGGTTGCGGTAGTGGCCGGCCGGATAGCCGGGGAAGCGGATGGTGCCCTCGCCGCCGCACTCCACCCAGATCAGGCCGGCGTGCTGCGTCTCGTACACCTCGACGTCCGTCCAGACCCAGTCGGGCAGCACCTGGAGCGACAGTTCGCCGTGGCGCCGCAGCCGCTCGCGGCCCCGCACGACGATCGGCCGGCCGACGTCGGTGAAGAACAGGGCGGCCGTGCCGTCCTCGGTGTAGAGCCGGTGACGCCGCAGTCTGCTCTCGCGGTCGGTGCGGAGGAAGGCGTCGACGGTGGTGCGGTTGCGGTCGCGGAGCGTGGACTCACGCATCACGGAATTCCTTTCGGAGCGGAACGAAGCGGGTACGGTCCGGGGCTTCGGCACGGTCAGGGCTGGAGCCGGCAGGTCCGCCAGCCGCCCCCGGGACCGCGCTCGTAGCGCAGCCGCTCGTGCAGCCGGCCGGTGCCGTCCGCCCAGAACTCCAGCCGTTCGGGGACGAGTTCGAGGGCGATGTACGCGGCGGGGCGCGGCTGCGGTCCGGCCTGGTCCAGCCGCGCGGCGCGGGCGCGCAGCGCGGCCACCTCGGCGGGGCCGGCCAGCGGGGCGCTCTGCCGGGACGCCACGGTCATCGCGTGGGTGAAGACCGGCCGGGCCGCCCAGAGGACGTCGGCGGTGGCGTCGGGGAGCCGCCGCACCCGGCCGCCCACGCTGACCTGCCGGCTCGTCTCCCGCCAGTAGAGCAGCCCCGACGCCCAGGGGTTCGCGCGCAGTTCGCGTTCCTTGGCGCTGCCGTGGTGGGTCGTGAAGACCAGCCCGGTGGCGGTGATCCGGCTGACGGCGACGATCCGGGTGGACGGGCGCCCCGCCGTGTCGGCGGTCGCGAGCGCCAGCGCCCGCGGCTCCCGGACGCCGACCTCCTCCGCGCCCTCCAGCCAGCGGCGCAGCAGCCCGATCGGATCGGCGGGCGGCTCCTCGTACTCGGGGAAGGGCAGCGAGACCGTCCCGGTGAGGGTCTCCGACCGGCCCCGCCGCCGGACGGACTCGACGGACTCGACGGACTCGGCGGACTCGACGTGCTCGACGCGCTCGACGCGCTCGGCGGACTCGGCGGACTCGGCGGGCTCGACGGGCTCGACGTGCTCAGACATGGATCCTCCCGTGGGCCACGGTGACGGCCTCGCCGCCGACCTCGACGTACTCGACCCGGTCGCCGGACCCTTCGGCCCGGGCCAGCATCAGGGAGTCGCGGCCCAGTTCGACGCCCTGCCGGATCTTCAGGTGCCGCCCGTACGCCACCCGCCCGTGCCGGGCGAGATGGACGGCGAGCGGGCCGGCGGCCGAGCCCGTCGCCGCGTCCTCGACCACGCCGTACGCGGGCGAGAACATCCGGCTGCGCCAGCGCGTCCCCGCCCCGGCGAAGCAGTTCGCGGCCAGGTCCTCGAAGGCCGCGAGGGCCCGGTGGTCGGGGGTCAGGGCCGAGAGCGCGGCGACGGACTCCAGGCCGACGAAGACGTGCCGGGGGCCGTTCCGGTAGACCTCCACGGGCAGCGTGGAGGTGGACACGCCCAGCGCCGCGAGCAGTTCGGCCGCCCGGTCGAAGGGTTCCCAGGCGGGCAGCGGCTGGCGCATCGTGGCCGCGGCCACCCGGCCCGCCCGCCGTTCGAGCCGGCAGGGCACGATCCCCATCGCGGTCTCCAGGAGCAGCCGGTCGCCCCGCACGTACGGGCCGAGGGCGACGACGGTGCCCAGCAACGGGTGCCCGGCGAAGGGAAGTTCGTTCACCGGGGTGAAGATGCGCACCCGGGCGTCGCCGCCGCGTCGCGGCGGGAGCACGAAGGTCACCTCCGAGAGGTTCATCTCCCGGGCGATCCGCTGCATCCACGAGGCCGGAAGTCCGGCGCAGTCGAAGAACACGGCCACCGGGTTCCCCCGCAGGGGTTCACGGGCGAAGGCGTCCACGACGACGTACGGGCGCATGATGTCCTCTCCTCCTCACAGCCGTGACCGGCGTGGGGCCGGCGGCCGCAGTGCCCGCCGGGCGGCGCGGGCGAAGATGCCCGGTCCGTCGCGGGTGAGCACGGACTCGGGGTGGAACTGAAGGGTGGTGAAGTGCGGTCCGCGCAGCGCGTGCACCTCGCCGGTCTCCGGGTCGCGGCTCAGCTCCACCGCGCCGACCCCGTCGACGACGGTCCGGTCGGCCGGGCCGCGCGCTGCGAAGGAGTTGTAGAAGCCGACCCGCTCGCGCCGGCCGAACAGGTCGATCTCCTTCTGCACGCCCTGGTGGGGAACGTCCCTGCGGACCAGCGGAAGACCGAGCTCCAGGCTGACGACCTGATGGCTCAGGCAGACCGCGAGGAACGGGTGCCGCCCCGCCAGCAGGCCGCGGGCCGTGGTCCGGATCGCCTCGATGCGGGGGTGTCCCGCCTCGCCGGGGTCGCCGGGGCCGGGCCCGAGGACCACCAGGTCGTACGCGTCGGGCGCGAACTCCTCGTCGTGGCGGCGGACCGTCACCACGAGCCCGAGGGCCCGCAGCTGGTGCGCGATCATCTCCGTGAAGGTGTCCTCGGCGTCCACGACCAGGACCGTGTGCCCGGCGAGACCGTCGGGGCCCGGGCGGCCCGCAGGGCCCGCGAGGCCCGTGCCCCCCGAGTGTCCCGCGTGGCCCGCACGGGCGGCGGATCCGTCGGCTCCCGCGAGCCCGGCGGCTCCGTCGACCGCCGCGGGGCCGGCCGGTCTGGCGGGTCCGGCCCGCCCGGAGCCCCCGGTGCCGTCGCCCCGGCCCGCGCCGTCCGGGCCTCCCGCCTCCCCGTCGCCCCGGCCCAGCCAGAAGCCGGACAGGTCCGCGTTCCGCCGGGCCAGTGCGGCCCGCACCTCCGGGTGGGTCCCGAAGGGGCCGGGGCCGTCGCCTTCGAGGGCGGCGAGCAGCCCGGCCGTCTTGGCCCGGGTCTCGGCCGCCTCCGCGTCCGGGTCGGAGTGGCGCACCACCGTCGCCCCGACGCCGATGGCGACCCGTCCGGCGGCGTCGATGTCGGCGGTGCGGATCAGGATCGCGGAGTCCAGCTCCCGGCCGCCGGACGCGTCCCGCCCGATGAGTGCGACGACCCCGCTGTAGTAGCCGCGGCCCCCGCCCTCGTAACGGGCGATCACCCGGCAGGCGTTCTCCAGCGGCGAGCCGGTGACCGTCGGCGCGAACAGCGTCTCGCGCAGGATCTCGCGCACCTCGCGGTCCGTCCGGCCCTCGATGAGGTACTCGGTGTGGGCGAGCCGCGCCATCTCCTTGAGGTACGGACCGACGACCCGGCCGCCGCCCTCGCAGATCCGCGCCATCATCTTCAGCTCCTCGTCCACCACCATCGACAGCTCGTCGCGCTCCTTGCGGTCGGCGAGGAACTCCATGACCCCGGGCAGGCTCGGCCCCTCGGGCGGATGCCGGTAGGTGCCGCTGATCGGGTTCATCACCGCCGTGCCGCCCCGCAGGCTGACGTGCCGCTCGGGCGAGGCCCCGACGAAGGTGCGGGCCCCGGTGTGCACGAGGAAGGTCCAGTACGCGCCCGACTCCTGTTCCAGCAGGCGCCGGAAGAAGGCGAGGGCGCTGTCCGGGCCGGGCTCGGCGAGCTCCGCGAGGAAGGTGCGCCGCAGTACGAAGTCGGCGCCCGCGCCCTCGCCGATCGCCTCCCGCACGACCCGGCCGACGGTCCGCGCGTACGCCTCGTCGTCCAGGTCGAAGCGGGCGCCGGTGAGCACCGTCGCCTCCCGGGGCAGCCGCGCGAGCGCCTCGCCCACCGGGACGGTGCCCTGGCCGGTCACCGTCATGGCGATCAGCGGCGCCCCGTCGTCGACGCAGGCGAAGCCGCGTTCGGTGATCTGCCGGTACGGGACGACGACCAGCGACTCGTGGCACGCGCCGCGCGCCCGGTCCGGCCCTTCGGGCAGCGGGATCCCGGCGAGGGTGGCGGGCAGCGACACCCGGCCGACCAGGACGTCGAGGACGTCCGGCGGGCCCGCGCCGGGACGGTGCAGCAGCGCGTACGCGGGGGGCCGGGGCCCGGGGCCGAGCAGGGGTTCCAGGGCGTCGGTCATGACAGGACCTCCTCGGTGGTGACGACCATGGCGCAGCGCTCGGCGGCGTACCGCAGGGCGGCGTCGTGGTGTTCCCTGGAGAAGTCGGCGACGGCGTCGGCGACGAGGAACACGCGGATGTCGTGGGTGAACGCCTCGACCGCCGTCGCCAGGACGCCCACGTGGGCGTACACCCCGCACAGGACGAGCTGGTCGCGGCCGGCCTCCCGCAGCCGGGCGAGCAGCCCGGAGCGGAAGAAGGCGCTGTAGCGGCGCTTGACGAGGAGCCAGTCGCCGGCGGCGGGCGCGAGCGCGGCCACCACCTCCCGGTCCTCCGGTGCGGCCCGCATCCCCGGCCCCCAGAAGTCCCGCAGCAGCCCGCGCTCCCGCGGGGTCATCGAACCCGGCTGGGCGGTGTACGCGACGGGCATCCCGTGCGCCGCGCACCGCTCGCGCAGCAGCGCGGCGCGGGCGACGAGCTCCCGGCGCGGGATGGTCGGGAAGGGGGCGAGGAAGTAGCGCTGCATGTCGTGGACGAGCAGCACCGCGCGGCGCGGGTCGAGCCGCCACCGGGCCGTGTTGGCGGGCAGTTCGGCCGCTGACGGCAGTCGGTACGGGGCGATGGGCGGGATGCCGGTCACGGTTCTCCCCTCCAGGCGGAGACGACGCCGAGCGCCTGCCACGGGTTGAGCCGCGGGTCGCAGAACGTCGTGTAGTGCTCGGAGACCCGGTCGAGGCCGTGCTGGTCCGAGGCGCACTCGGTGACCTCGTCCGGGGTGGTCTCCAGGTGCAGCCCCGCGGCCACGCCCCCGGCGGACTCGACGGCGCGCTGGAACAGCACGACCTCGCGGCGCACGGTCGGCACCACCCGGGTCTTGGTCCCGTCCCCGGCCTGCACGGTGTTGCCGTGCATCGGGTCGCAGATCCAGCTGACCGGGTGGCCCGCCGCCCGCACCGCCGCGACCAGCGGCGGCAGCCGGTCGGCGACCAGACCGGCCCCCATCCGGGCGATCAGCGTGAGCCGCCCGGGCACCCGGCCCGGGTCCAGCCGCTCGCACAGGGCGAGCAGTTCGGCCGGGGCCAGGTCGGCGTCGACCTTGCACGCCACCGGGTTGCCGACCCGGGCGAGCAGCGCCACATGGGCGCCGTCGACGTGCCGGGTCCGTTTGCCGATCCACGGCCAGTGCGTGGAGCCGAGGTACAGCCGACCCTCGTCGTCGCGGCGCAGCAGCGGCACCTCGTAGTCGAGCAGCAGGGCCTCGTGGCTGGTCCACACCGGCGGTTCGAGGCCGCGCGGCGGGTGGTGCCCGCGCCAGCCCAGGTGCTCCATGACGTCCCCGGCGGCGAGATAGCCGAGCAGCAGGCGCAGCGGGTCCGGCCGGCGGCTCTCCTCGTCGGGCTCGGGCCCGTTGACCAGGTGCCCCCGGTACGAGGGGAGTTCGAGGCCGCCGACCCGCTCGAAGGGGCTGGAGCGCGGCTTGGCGTACTGGCCGGCGATCCGGCCCACCCGGAGCACCGGCTTGCGGGAGCTGGTGCGCAGCGCCCCGGCCAGCAGGTCGAGCACGGCCACCCGGCGGCCCACGTGGCCCGCGGTCCGCTCCTCCGGGTCCTCGGCGCAGTCGCCGGACTGCACGACCAGCGCCCGGCCCTCGGCGACCCGGGCGAGCAGCAGCCCGAGCGCCCGCAGGTCCTCGGGCCGCACCAGGGCCGGCCGGCCCGCCAGGGCCGCCCGCACCCGGCGGGTCTGCGCCGGGTCGGGCCAGTCGGGCTGCTGTTCGGCGCCCCGCCCGCGTATCTCGTGGAGCAGGTCCTCCACGGTGTGCGTCGGGCTCATGTCGGTATCCCCTCTCGGCGGACCGCGGGCACGGGGATGCCCAGGGCGCGCAGTTGGGCGAACGGGTTCATGAATTCGCGGTTCCGGACGATCCGGCCGTCGGCCAGCTCGAAGGAGTGCAGGAAGTGGTTCTCGTAGAACCCCTCCGGATAGCCGGGGAAGCGGATCCGGCCGTGGCCGTCGCACTCCACCCAGAAGTGGTTCGGGTCCTGCGTCTCGAAGACGCGGACGCCGTACCACTCCCAGTCGGGGAAGCAGCGCATCGACCAGACGGCGTGCTCGGCGAGCCGGTCGCGGCCCCGGATGGCGATGGGGGTGCCGGTGTCGGTGGTCCACAGGCCGCCGGTACCGTCCTCGGTGAACAGCTCGTGCCTGCGGAGCCGGTCCTTGCCCCGGGTGGTCATGTACGTCTCGACGGTCTGCCGGTTGCGGCGGCGCAGTGCGTTCGCGTCGGCGAAGCCGGGCTGCTGTGCGGTGCCGGACATCTCGGGTCCTCCTGGTGCGGGTGCGGCGTCGATGCGCCCACGCTCCGCCGCCCGGCGACCCGGGTGCCCGGGGCGGGAGACCGGCCCACCCCTCACGTGCGAACGGGTCGCCGGTCCTGGTCGGAACCGGGACGCGACGGGGCCGTCCGCCTCATGCGCCCGGTGTCCCGGGAAGGGAAGGGTGGTGTCCTACGGGCGGGCCGTCCGGGCCGCGCCCGATCGAGTCGTACGGATTCACACCGATTCACACCGATTCACACCGATTCGTACGGTCACGCCGACGCGTCTTCCTCGCGGTCCGTGCTGCCGTACCGAGCCGTGCACAGGAGTGGGCCATGGGTTCAGTCGTGGCGGGGTGGAGGCGTCCCGTCGGTGCCGAGTCCCGCGTTGCGGGCCCGGACGATCGCCTGCGCCCGGTCGTTGACCTGCAGCTTGCTGAAGATGTTCGTGACGTGGTTGCGGACGGTCTTGTCGGAGATGGTCAGCCGCCGGGCGATCTGCCGGTAGTCGAGCCCGCCCGCGAGCAGGTCGAGGACCTCCAGCTCGCGCGGGGTCAGGTCGGGGAAGACCTCCCGCCCCGGCGCGGCCGCCAGCGCCCCGAAGAAGGACTGGAGCCGCTCGGCGATCCGCGGCCCGAAGACCGCCCCGCCGCCCGCGACCGTACGGATCGCCCCGATGATCTCCTCGCGCCCGGCCCCCTTCACGAGGTAGCCGCTGGCCCCTGCCCGTACCGCCGCGAGCAGGTTGTCGTCGTCCTCGGACATGCTGAGCACCAGCACCCGGGTCTCCGGCCGGTCGCCGAGCAGCCGCCGGGTCACCTCGATGCCCGAGGCGTCCGGCAGTCCGAGGTCGAGCACCACCACCTGCGGCGCGGTCCGCGCGCAGAGCGCGACGGCCTCGGCGGCCGAGGAGGCCTCGCCCACCACCCGGAAGCCGTCCTCGGGGAGCAGCGCCCCGCGCAGCCCGTCCAGGAACATCGGGTGGTCGTCCACCAGCACCACCGTGACCGCGGACGTCTCGGAGCCCTGAGCGCCCTGGGGGCCTTCTGCCGTCATGCCGATTACTATAGGTATGCATATGAACGCATGGAGTGAGAACGCGCCGTCGGGTTCCCACCGGGCGGAGGGCGAGCGCCGGCTGGCCGCCGCCGCGCTGTGCGCCGCCGTCACCCTCGCCCTCGCCGGGCTGTGGGTCTGCTACCTCCTGGTCAACCTGGGAGCCCCCGGCACCTCGGAGAGCGCCCAGAGCCTGCGCGTCCTCATGTACGGGCTGCCCGCCATCGCCGCCGGCGTCCTCGTCCACGCGCACTGGCCGGGCCGACCGGTCGGCTGGGTGCTCATCGCGTACGGCATGACGGTGATCCTGCCCGCCGCCCTGGCCGCCCCGATGTGGCTCGGGCACCCCTCCGAGCCGCTGCGCGCCGCCGTCCTCGTCTTCGAAGCGCTCGCCAACTGGCTCAAGGTCACCCTCTGGTACTCGCTGCCCCTCTGGTTCCCCGACGGCCGGCTGGCCCGCCGCTGGTGGTGGTACGTCGCGGGCGTCGCCCTCTGGGTGGCGCCGCAGGCCTTCGCCTACGCGGCCCAGCCCCAGCGGTTCGGCCTGCCCAACCCCCTGGCCACCGGCTGGTGGGGGAGCGCCTCGGCCGTCCTCGACAGCCACCTCGGCGCCGCCCAGAACGTCACCCACTTCGTCCTCATCGCCGTCAGCGGCACCGTCATGTTCCGCCGGGTCCGGCGCCTCCGCTCCGCCCACACCCGCCGCGCGCTGCTCGCGCTCCTCGCCTCGTACGTCGTGTGGGGCGTCGCCCAGAGCATCACCTACCACTTCGGCGACGCCCTGCGCTGGCCCATGTACTGGCTGATGACCGCGGCCTCCGTCGCCATGTCCGCAGCCGTCGGCTACGTGGTCGTCCGCACCGGCTCCTGGCGGCTCAGCCGCCCGGAGCGGCGCATCCTCGCCGGACTGCTCGTGGTCGCCCTGCTCACCGCCGCCGACGTCGCCGTCGTCGCCGCCCTCGCCAGCGGCATGACCCCCAGCCGGTACGCCGACGCCCTGGCCCTGGTCGCCCTCGCCTTCCTCATGGGCGCGTGCCTGCGCCGCACCGTCGCCTGGGCGGTCGGCGTCGTCGACCGGCTCTACTTCGGGGACCGGGCCCACCCCTACCAGGTGCTGCACACCCTCGCCGCCCGCATCAGCCACGCGGGCAGCTCCCAGGACATCCCCGCAACCCTGTGCGCCACCGTCGTGGAGACGCTGCGCCTGCCCGCCGCCGCGCTCGCCGTGCACACCCGCGCCGGGGCCCGGGTGCTGGCCCGCGTGGGGTCGCTCGGCGACCACCCGCACCACTTCGACATGCTCCACCAGGGCACCGTCGTCGGCCGGCTCTCCGTCGGCCTGCGCGAGGGCGAGACCCAGCTGGACGCCCAGGACGGCCTCATCCTCTCCTCCCTCGCCAGCCAGGCCGCGCCCGCCGTCGCCTCCCTGCGGCTCCAGGAGGACCTGCGCAGCAGCCGCGAACAGATCGTCACCGCGCGCGAGGAGGAACGGCGCCGACTCCGACGCGACATCCACGACGGGCTCGGCCCGGCCCTCGCCGGACTGCGCCTGCGGGTCGAGAACGCCACCGCCCGGCTGCCCGCCGAGGACACCCTGCGCGAGGCGCTGCGGGCCGTCTCCGACGACCTCGGCATGGCCATCAAGGAGGTCCGCCGGATCACCGACCGGCTCGGCCCCGCGCCCCTCGGCGAACTGGGCCTCGACGGCGCCCTGCGCCAGCTCGCCACCTCCTTCGACGGCGCCCGGCTGACCGTGGCCGCCGCCTTCGACCCCGACCCGCTGCCGCCGCTCCCCGCCGCCGTGGAGGTGGCCGCCTACCGGATCGCGGCCGAGGCCCTCAACAACGTGGTGCGGCACGCCCGCGCCACCCGGGCCGAGATCCGGCTGCGGGCCGACGCCGAGGCGCTCACCGTCACCGTCGAGGACGACGGCACCGGCTTCGGCCGGGGCGCCGTCCACCGTGGAGTCGGCCTGCGCTCCATGGCCGAACGGGCCGCGGAGATCGGCGGCCGGTGCACGGTCGAGTCCTTCGTCCACGCCGGACGCGGCACCCGCGTCTCCGCCGTACTGCCCCGCTCGACCGTCGGCTCGGCGGAGCAGTCCCTCCCCGCCGCGTCCATGGAGCGCGGCTAGACCGCCGGTAGGGGGCGCTCCCGCAGCGGGGGGCGGGGGCGCGCTCGACGTGCGGTCCACGGGGGTGTCCGGCGCACGGCCCACGGGGCTGAACCGCGCACCGGTCCGGGCGCGGATTCGGCCACCCCCTCCCCGCCGTGCTTTCCTTGACGGACACCGACCGAAGAAGGCATCGCATCCATGAACAGCTCGGACCGCACGGGAGATCCCACCGGCCTCGCCGACCTCACCGGCACCCCGCCGCTCCCGGCCGCGGAGAGCTTCGACGCCATGGAGCTGCCCGAGGCGGTCCTGACGACGCTCGCCGCCCAGGGCGTCACCAGCCCCTTCCCGATCCAGTCCGCCGCCCTGCCCAGCGCCCTCGCCGGCCGGGACGTCCTGGGCCGCGGGCGCACCGGCTCCGGCAAGACGCTCGCCTTCGGCCTCGCGCTCCTCGCGCGCACCGCGGGCCGCCGCGCCGCCGCCAAGAAGCCGCTCGCCCTGGTGCTCGTGCCCACCCGCGAACTGGCCCAGCAGGTGGCCGAGGCGCTGGCGCCCTACGCGACCGCCCTCGACCTGCGGCTCGCGACCGTCGTCGGCGGCCTGCAGGCCGGCCGCCAGGCCAAGGAGCTGCGGTCCGGGGCCGAGGTCCTGATCGCGACCCCCGGGCGACTCAAGGACCTGATCGAGCGCCGGGACTGCCGGCTCGACGAGGTGGCCGTCACGGTCCTGGACGAGGCCGACCAGATGGCCGACCTGGGATTCCTTCCGCAGGTGACCGAACTGCTCGACCAGGTGCCGTCCGGCGGCCAGCGGATGCTCTTCTCGGCCACCCTGGACCAGGACGTCGAGACCCTGGTCCACCGCTACCTCCAGGACCCGGTGGTGCACGCCGCCGACGCGGTCGCCGCCCCCGTCCCCACGGCCGAGCACCACGTGCTCCGGGTCGACGGCGGCGACAAGTTCGCCGTCGCCGGCGAGATCGCCACCCGTGACGGGCGCGTGCTCATGTTCCTGCACACCAAGGCCTCCGTCGACCGCTTCACCCGGCAGCTCGTCGCCGCCGGGGTGCGGGCCGCCGCCCTGCACGGCGACAAGTCCCAGCCCCAGCGCACGGACACCCTGGAGAAGTTCAGGACCGGGGCGGTCACCGTCCTGGTGGCGACCAACGTCGCCGCCCGCGGCCTGCACGTCGACGACCTCGACCTGGTCGTCAACGTCGACCCGCCCACCGACCCGAAGGACTACCTCCACCGCGCCGGCCGCACGGCCCGCGCCGGAGCCTCCGGCAGCGTCGTCACCCTGGCCCTGCCCGACCAGCGCCGCGACCTCGCCCGGCTCCTCACCGAGGCCGGCGTCCGCTCCCGCACCACCGACGTCCGCCCCGGCGCCGCCGAGCTGCGCCGGATCACCGGTGCCAAGGCCGCGGCCGACACCCCCGGCGGAGGGGCTGCCGCCCCCGCCGAGCGCGACCGGCGCGGCGCCGCCTTCCGCGGCATGGGCACCGTCCCCGGACGGCCCGGCCGCACCAAGAACGAGTCCCGCAAGACCGCCGACGCCCGGCGCGCGGCCGAGGCCCGCAAGGCCGCCCGGGTGCGCCGCGGCGGCGCGTAGCGCACGACGGGGCGCCCGCCGCCTGGAGGGGCGGCGGGCGCCTGAGGTCACGGTCCGCGGTCTGAGGTCGGGCCCTAGGGCACGCACCCGGGGCAGTCCCGGTTGGTGCACGAGGGCTTGTGGCCGGGTCGAGCGGAGCCGGTGCCCTGCGCGCCGTAGCCCTTCGAACCGAAGAGCACGGCGCTCACGAGCGCCACGAGGGCAAGCACCGATCCGATGATCTTGCGCTTCATTTCTGTTCCATTCCTGGACTCCGCCGGTGCGGATTCCTGTTCCATGCTCACCTCGGAGGCGTCCCGGGCACATGAGGCCCACGACTCACTCCGGGCCCCTTCCGTCACAGCGAGACCGTCCGTCGCCCCAGCACCGGCAGCTCGGCCGGGCTCTTCGCCCGCACCGCCGGAGGGACCGGGCGCCGCACGGCCACCGCGTACTCCTCCCGCCACAGCTCGAACATCGACAGGGCCCAGATCGTCTCCGCCAGCCGCTCCGAAGGGCGGGTGAGCTGGGCGGCGAGGAGCCGCTCGACCGCCCGCCAGCTCAGCAGCCCCGACGCCCGCAGCCGGGCGGGCGACAACACCTCCCTCACCAGGTCCGTCAGCGCCCCGCCCGGGACCAGCAGGTCCGCGACCCGCCGCCGGGCGTCGCCCGGGACCCTGAGGCCCGCGCCGCCCAGATGGGCCGTGCGGCGCAGCCCGCGCACCGGCAGCAGCTCCTCCCGCTCGAACGCGGTCAGGACCGCCCGCCGGGAGCGGAGCGCCCCCGCCTCGCCGAGCCGTGCGGCCAGCGCCTGCGCCGCGTCGCCCCGCTCGGCGAGGTACGCCCGGTAGTCGACGCTGTAGAGCCGGGACCGGCCGGCGGCGCCGACCGGAGCGAACCCCTCGGCGTAGCGGGCGAGCCAGTCCTCGGAGGGGTCGGCGAGGGCCGCCGCCACCCGGCGCCGTCCCGCCTCGGTGTCCACGGCGAGATCGGTGGCGAGCCCGGCCGCCTCCGGGCCCTTCGGGCCGGGACCGGCGTACGCGGTGAGCGCCCCCGGGTCGGCCTCGGGCTGGCCGAGCCGCCAGAGCAGCGCGGGCAGCAGCGCCGGCAGGTCCCGCGCCCGGCGCCGGTCCAGCGGGTGGGACAGCGGGTCCGACCGGCGGTCCGGCTCCGCGCACGGCCCTCCGCCCGGCTCGGGCGACGGTGTTCCCGGGCCGCCCGGGACACCCGGGACCTCGCCCAGGAGCTCCCGGTCCGGGGTCCCCGGCCCCGGGACCCTCCGCGCTCCCGCCGGCTCGCGCCGCCGCAGCAGCCGGGGCGCGCGTCCCCGTTCGCACACGGCGGTCGTGCCCGGCGGGAGCACCCGTACGCCCTCGAACAGCGTGGCCCCGCCCAGCGCCGCGCCCGTGGTGAGGTACGCGTCGAGGCCGGGCGTCCACAGCGTGGGCGGGTCCGGGAGCAGCGCGAGCAGCGCCGGGATCTCGGTGGCGAAGGACAGCACCTCGCGGGTGCTGTTCCAGTGGTAGTAGAGCGGGACCGCGCCCGCCTCGTCCGCAGCGAGCACCAGGACCGGTGCCCCGCGCGCGTCGACGACGGCCGCCGCGTACGCGCCCCGCAGCTGCTCGGCGAAGCCGGCCCCGTCCGCCTCGAAGGCGGCGCGCAGCAGCGCCGCGTGGTTCCGCTCGGCGACCGGGCGGCCCCCGGACTCGATGCGGCTCAGCAGCGGGAGCCGTACGTCGACGGCCCCGGCGAGCACCGCCGCCACGCCGTCGCGACCGTCCGCCCGCCCGCCGGCGAGCGCCCAGCCCCGGCCGCGCAGCACCCGGGAGCCGGGCTCCTCGCAGGGGCCCGGGGCGCCGCGCAGGACGTACGGCGCGGTGTCGGTGCCGAACTGGCCCAGGATTCGCGACATGGTGATCACGACTTTCCGTTGTGCGGGTGGTTCCTGTCGTTCCGCGTCGGGGCCGGGGCCCCGACGACACCCCTACGGTGGGCCGCCCGCCGTCCCGTCCACACGGGACGCGGGCCCGGTACGGCTCCCATCCGGTTCCCGGGACTCCTCGCGCGTTCTGCCGATCTTCGGCATCCTGGTGGCCTGAAGTCCGCCTCGGGCGGGGCGAGTCGGGGTGTCCAGCGGAGGGGAGCCGTACCGGATGAGCGCGTCAGCACAGGACGAGGGCGGAATACGCAAGCGGCGGCGGCCCAGGGCGAGGACGGTCCTGCTGACCGCCCTCGCGCTGCTGGTGGGGGCGGTCCTGCTCACCGCGGGCACCGGATACTGGGCCTACGAGCACTACACGGGCCGGGTGCAGCGGATCCCGCAGACCTTCCCCACCGACGCCCCGGTCCCCGCCGCCTCCAAGGGTGGCCAGAACTTCCTGTTGATGGGGCTCGACTCCCGCTCGGACGTCCCCACGACCGGCAGCGACGCCAAGGGCACGCTGTGGAAGTACGGGGACCAGCGCAGCGACGCCATGATGCTGGTGCACATCCCGGCCGACCACTCCGCCGCGTACGTCGTCTCGCTGCCCCGGGACTCCTGGGTCGACGTCCCGGGCCGGGGACGGGCCAAGCTGAACGCGGCCTTCTCCTGGGGCGGCCCGCCGCTCCTCATCGACACCGTGCAGCGCCTGACCGACGTGCGCGTCGACCACTTCGCGGTGATCGACTGGAACGGCTTCCGCAAGCTCACCGACGCCGTGGGCGGCGTCGACATCCTGATGGCCGACGGGGAGCGCCGGCACATGGACGGCGCGCAGGCGCTGGAGTACGTGGGCGAGCGCAAGAGCCTGCCCAACGGCGACTTCGACCGCACCCACCGGCAGCAGAACTACCTGCGCACCGTCCTGGAGAAGGTGATGACCTCCGCGTCGCTCAAGGACCCGCTGCGGCTCAAGCGGACCCTGGACATCTTCACCGAGACGGTCAGCGTCGACGAGCGCTTCGGCGACGCCGAGATGCGCGAGCTGGTCTGGAACATGCGCGAGGTCCGCGCGGGCGACATGACCTTCATGAACGCCC
This sequence comes from Streptomyces sp. NBC_01268, assembly GCF_036240795.1. Classification (NCBI taxonomy): domain Bacteria; kingdom Bacillati; phylum Actinomycetota; class Actinomycetes; order Kitasatosporales; family Streptomycetaceae; genus Streptomyces; species Streptomyces sp. NBC_01268. The sequence continues at coordinate 7,419,305 of NZ_CP108454.1, forward strand.
CGGCGAAGGGGACCGGCATGGTCAAGGGCCAGTCGGTCGTCCACCTCGACCCGGCCCGGGGCGCCGCGCTGTGGAAGGCGTACCGGGACGACACCGTCGGGACCTACGTGGAGACCCATCCCGTCGACCGTCTCCGGCCCGCCACCAACTGAGCCGTCCGGCCGGCCCGGAAGGCCCGGCCGGACGGCTCCGTCCCACGGCCCGCTCAGACGGTCTCCGGGAAGTGGCAGGCCACCTCCCTCGGCTCCCCCACGGCGATGCTCCGCAAGGGGGGAGCCTCCGCCTTGCAGACGGCCTGCGCCTTCGGGCAGCGGGGATGGAAGGTGCAGCCCGGCGGCGGCGCGGCCGGGCTCGGCGGGTCGCCGAGCAGGGTGATCCGCTCCCGGCTCCGCTCGGCCGCCGGATCCGGCAGCGGCACGGCCGAGAGCAACGCCCGCGTGTAGGGGTGGGCGGGCGCCCCGTACACCCGGTCCTTGTCGCCGATCTCGACGATCCGCCCGAGGTACATCACGGCGACCCGGTCGCAGACCCGCTTCACCACCGACAGGTCGTGGGCGATGAAGAGGTAGGCGAGGCCCAGTTCGGCCTGGAGGCGTTCCATCAGGTTGACGATCTGCGCCTGCACGGAGACGTCGAGCGCCGACACCGGCTCGTCGGCCACGACCAGCCGGGGGCCGGTCGCCAGCGCGCGGGCGATGCCGATGCGCTGGGCCTGTCCGCCGGAGAACTCGTGCGGGAAGCGGTCGGCGTGCTCGGGGATCAGCCCCACGAGCTCCATCAGCTCCCGCGCCCGGGCGCGGGCGTCGGCCGCCGAACTACCCTGCACCAGCAGCGGGTCGGCGATGATCCGGGCCACCGACTGACGCGGGTTGAGCGAGGAGTGCGGGTCCTGGAAGACCATCTGGATCTCGCGCCGCAGTGGCTTGAGCGCCCGCTGCGAGAGGTGCGTGACGTCCTGGCCCGCGTAGGTGACGGAGCCCGAGGTCGGTTCCAGGAGCCGCACGATCATGCGGCCGGTGGTCGACTTGCCGCAGCCGGACTCGCCGACCAGGCCCAGGGTCTCGCCCTCGGCCAGGTCGAAGCCGACGCCGTCGACGGCCCGCACGGGCGCCGAACGGCGGCGGCCCGGGAAGGCCATGGTCAGATCGCGCACCCGCAGCAGCGGCGGCGCGGCGGCGTCGGGCGCGGACGCCGGGTGCGGCAGGGCCGCGTGGGCGGTGGTCATGAGTCGACCCCTTCGTACGGGGAGGGCGCGGGCGCCGACCGCGCCGGGAACGCCGGGAAGTGGCAGGCGGTGACGTGTCCTTCGGGTCCGTGGAGCCGGGGGCGCTCGCTCGCGCAGCGCTCCCGCTCCGCGTCCGTGCCGGCGGCGGCCCGCGCGCAGCGCGCGGCGAAGGCGCAGCCGGGCGCCGGTTCGAGGAGCGACGGCGGGCTGCCGGGGATCGCCCGCAGCGGTACGTCGTCGGGGTCGTCGAGCCGGGGCAGCGAGTCGAGCAGCCCGCGTGTGTACGGGTGCGCGGGCTCGGCGAACAGGGTGTCCACCGGGGCCTGTTCGGCGGCCCGCCCGCCGTACATCACCAGCACCTCGTGGGCGACCCGGGCCACCACGCCCAGATCGTGGGTGATCATGACGACGGAGAGCCGCCGTTCCTCCTGGAGCCGGGCCAGCAGGTCGAGGATCTGCGCCTGCACGGTGACGTCGAGGGCGGTGGTCGGCTCGTCGGCGATGAGCAGGTCCGGTTCGCAGACCAGGGCCATCGCGATCATCACCCGCTGGCGCATGCCGCCGGAGAACTGGTGCGGGTACTCGCCCACCCGGCGCTTCGGTTCGGGGATGCCGACCTCGGCGAGCGCCTCGACGGCCCGGGCGCGGGCGGTGGCCCGCCGGGAGCCGAAGTGCACCCGGTGGTGCTCGGCGATCTGCTCGCCGACGGTGTAGTACGGGTGCAGGCTGGACAGCGGGTCCTGGAAGATCATCGCCATCCGGCGGCCGCGCAGCGTGTTGAGCTCGCGGTCCGGCAGGCCGACGAGCTCGCGCCCGTCGAGCACGACGGAGCCGGACACCTCGGCGCCGGTGTGCAGGCCCATGACGGCGAGCGAGGTCACGGACTTGCCGGAGCCGGACTCGCCGACGATGCCGAGGGTGCGCCCGTGCGGCACGTCGAAGGAGAGGGAGTCGACGGCCCGGACGGGGCCGCGCGGGGTGGGGAAGGTGACCGCGAGGTCGCGGACCCGCAGCAGGGGTTCGGGTGCGGTCATCAGTACCTCACTCGCGGGTCGACGACGGCGTAGAGCAGGTCGACGCACAGGTTGGCGACGACGATGAAGGTGGCGGCGAGCAGGGTCACCCCGAGGATGACGGGCTGGTCGCCGGTGGTGAGGGCGCCGTAGAAGAGGCGGCCGATGCCGGGGAGACCGAAGAGGGACTCCGTGATGACGGCGCCCGCGAGGAGTCCGCCGAGGTCCATGCCGAAGATGGTGAGGATCGGGGTCATGCCGGCCCTCAGGCCGTGCTTGACGACGACCGTGCGGCGCGGCAGGCCCTTGGCGCGGGCGGTGCGGATGTACGGCTCCGCCATGGACTCGATCATCGAACCGCGGCTCTGCCGGGCGTACATGGCCGCGTAGAGCACGGCCAGCGCCAGCCAGGGCAGCAGCAGGTTGGAGGCCCAGGACAGCGGGTCGCTGGTGAAGGGGACGTACTGCGGGTAGGGCAGCAGTCCGGTGAGCCGGATCATCCCGTAGATGAGCAGCACCGAGGTGAAGTACACCGGCAGGGAGGCGGCGGCGACCGCGCCGATCATGAGGGCCCGGTCGGTGAGGGTGTCCTTGCGGAGGGCGGACACGACCCCGGCGGAGAGGCCGAGGGCCAGCCACAGCACCGCGGCGCCGACGGCGAGCGAGCCGGAGACCGGCAGCCGGTCGACGAGGAGGTCCCAGACGGCCTCGCTGTTCTCGTAGGAGTAGCCGAGGCAGGGGAACTCGCAGTGCAGCGCGTACTGGCCGCTGCCCATGGTGCGGCCGGTGAAGATGCCGGTGACGAAGTCGGCGAACTGGCGCCACAGCGGGAGGTCCAGGCCCATGTGGGCGCGGATCGCGTCCAGGCGTTCGTCGCTGCACGCCTTGCCGCAGGCCGCGGCGGCCGGGTCGGAGGGCAGCACGTAGAAGATGACGAAGGTGACGGCGGCGATCGCGAGGAGGACGCCGATCACCCCGAGCAGCCGGCGGCCGAGGTAGAGGATCACGAACGGCCCCCTCGTGGGTCGAGGATGTCGCGCAGGGCGTCGCCGAGGAGGGTGAACGCGAGCACGGTGAGGAAGAGGCAGACGCTGGGGACGAGGAAGTACATCGGGTCGGTGTCGTAGTAGGCGACGCTCTCCGCGATCATCTGCCCCCAGGACGGGGTCGGCGGGCGGACCCCGACGCCGAGGTAGCTGAGGGCGGCCTCGGTGGCGATCATGCCGGGGATCATCAGCGTGGTGTACGCGATGACGGGGCCGGCGACGCCCGGGAGGATGTCGCGGGCGAGGATCCGCAGCGGGCCGGAGCCGCCGACGCGGGCCGCGTCGACGTACTCGCGGTGCTTGAGCGAGAGGGTCTGGCCCCGGACGACCCGGGCCACGCCGGGCCAGCCGAAGAGGCCGATGACCAGGATCATCAGGAAGGTGCGGTTGACGTCCCGGGCCACCGACATCATCGCGATCATGAAGATGAGGGAGGGGAAGGACATCGTGAGGTCCATCAGCCGGGACAGCACCGTGTCGGTGCGGCCCCCGAAGTAGCCGGCGGCGATGCCGGCGGCGGTGCCCGCCACCACGACGATCGCGGTGGCGGAGAAGGCGATGAGCAGCGACACCTGGGCGCCGTGCACGACGCGGGCGAACAGGTCGCGCCCGTTGATGGGTTCGACGCCGAGCCAGTGCTCGGCGGAGACCCCGCCGAAGGGCCCGATCGGCATGCCGCCGAGGTACGGGTCGACGGCGGACTTGTCGAACTCCTCCGGACCCCAGCCGCCGAGCGAGCCGATCAGCGGCGCGGCGACGGTCATCAGGGCGAAGAGGGCGATGACGGCGAGGGAGACCTGCAGCGAGACGCGGCGGCGCAGTTCCGCGCGGACCGTCCGCCAGGCCCCGCTGCCCCCGGTCACCGGAGGGGAGGTGGTGGTGAGCGTCATGGGAGGGGCGTCCTTCAGTTCGCGCTCTTCGACGGGTCCTTGAGACCGACGGTCGCGTAGTCGAGCTGGCCGCTCCAGGAGCTGTGTCCGAAGGCGCCGGCGACGTTGGTGCCGATGAGCAGCGTGCGGCGCTTCGAGGCGCCGGGGGCGACCGGGGCCTTGGCGAGGATCTGCCCGTCGAGCTCCTGCCACGCCTTGTTGGCCTGGGCGCCGTCGGACATGGCGGCGATCTCGTCCATCCGCTTCATGCTGGCGTCGTCCTTGAAGATCGAGTAGTTGCCGGTGTTGCCCTTCTCCTTGATGAAGCGCCCGTCGAAGAGGAAGGGGAGGAAGGTGGAGCCGGACGGGTAGTCGGGACACCAGCCGGCGTAGACGAGGTCCGTGCGGTTCTTGGTGTCGCCGATGGTGTCGTAGAAGGCCGAGGGGTCGACGGTCTCGATGGTCACCTTGATGCCGGCCCGGCCCAGGGACTCCTGGACGGCCTCGCCGATGCGCTTGTCGTTCATGGAGACGGTGAGGCGGGTGGAGAAGCCGTTGGGCTTCCCGGCCTCCTTGAGCAGCTGCTTGGCCTTCTCGGCGTCGCCGGAGAGCGGGATCTTCAGGGTGTCGGGCTGCTTGCCGCCGGTGAAGAGGGCGCCGGGCATGGCGGCGGAGGAGGCGTCGACGACGGCCGGGCCGCCGGCGGCGGTGACGATCGCCTCCCGGTCGAGCGCGTACTGCACGGCCTGGCGGACCTTCAGGTTGTCGAAGGGGGCGCGGCCGGTGTGCATCTGGACCATCTCGGTGCAGCTGCTGGACTCGGCGAGCAGCCGGGCCTTCACGTCGGCCTTGGTGAGCACCTTGGAGATGGACTCGGGGCGGAGCTGGGCCCAGGAGACGGCGGAGGCGTCGGCTCCGGAGGAGGCGACGAGCCGGTCGTCGATCTGGTTGCCCTTGAGGCCCATCGTGACGACGATCCGGTCCGGGTACGCCTTGCGGACGGCGTCGGACTTCGGGTCCCAGTGGCTGTTGCGGACCAGGACGAGCTGCTTGTCGCGGGCGTAGCTCTCGACCTTGTACGGGCCGGAGGAGAACGGGCGGTTGTCGTACTGGGGGCCCTTGTCCTGGGCCTGCGGCACGGGCGCGAAGGTCGGGAGGGTGGCCGCGAAGGGGAACTCGGCGAAGGGCTTGTGGAGTTCGAAGACGATCGTGCGGGCGTCCGGGGTCTTCACCGAGTCCAGGTGCTTGCCCTCGGCCGGGCCCCGGTAGTCCTTGCCGCCGACGAGGTAGCGGGCGGCGTAGTCGGGGCCGCCGGGCAGGTCGGCGGAGAAGGACCGCTCGACGTTGTGCTTGATGTCCTGGGAGGTGATCGGGGTGCCGTCCTCGTACTTCAGGCCGGCCTTGAGGCGGAAGGTCCAGGTCTTGGCCCCGTTGGAGGAGTTGCCCAGGTCCTCGGCGAGGTCGGGGACCAGCTCGCTGCCCTTGGCGCCGGGCTCCGCCTTGTAGGTGACGAGGGTGCGGTAGAGCAGCCGGGTGCCGAAGTCCATGTCGGGCATGACCCAGTTGCGGGCCGGGTCGAGGTGTGTGAAGTCCTGGTTGGACAGCACGGTCAGGGTGCCGCCCTTGACCGGCGTACCGCCCACGATCTGGCCGTTGGTGCCGGTCGCGGGGTTGGCGCCGCGGTGTCCGCCGCTCCCTGCGGTACCGCCTCCGCCTGCGCCGGAGCAGCCGGTCGCACCGAGGGTGAGGGCCGCGAGCAGCGCGGCGGCGAGGGCGTTTCGGGTGTGCTTGTCCATCAGGGGTCACTCCGGGTGGAGAAGGTCGGACAGCCGGGGGCGGCTGGAATGTGACCCGTAACATAGTAATGTGAAATTGTACTGCGCAAGCCCCTGAACGTCCTGAACACCAGCGGGCCCGAAACGCCCGCTCCCCCCGGAAGGTCTCGCCGCATGACCGTCATCTCCCGCAACCCGGCCGACCCGGCCGACGTCCTCCTCCACCTCCCGGCCCCCGGCGCCTTCGCCGCCGCCGACGCCGTCGAACGGGCCCGCACCGCCCAGGTCGCCTGGCAGCACGCCGGAGCCGCCGCCCGCTCCGCCGCCCTGGGCGCGATCGCCGACGCCGTCGAGGCCGCCGCCGCCGAACTCGCCGAACTCGCCGTGCGCGAGGTCGGCAAGCCGCTCGCCGAGGCCCGCGCCGAGGTCGCCCGCACCGTCGCCATCTGGCGCTACTACGCCCAGGCCCCCTACGCGCCCACCGGAGCCGTCCACGACACGGCCGCGGGCCCCGGCCTGCTGCTCACCCGCCGCCGCCCGCACGGCGTCGCCGGGCTCATCACCCCCTGGAACTTCCCCTTCGCCATCCCCACCTGGAAGGCGGCCCCCGCCCTCGCGGCCGGCAACGCGGTCGTCCTCAAGCCCGCCCCCCAGGCCACCGCCTGCGCCCGGCGCCTCGCCGAGATCATCGAAAAGGCCCTGCCCGCCGGTGTGTTCACCGTCGTCCCGGGCGGCGCCGTCGAGGGCGGCGCGCTCGTCTCCGCCGCCGACGTCGTCTCCTTCACCGGCTCGTCCGGCGTGGGCCGCGCCGTCGTGCGCAGCGCCACCGCCCGCGGCATCCCCGTCCAGGCCGAGATGGGCGGACTGAACGCGGCGATCGTCCTCCCCGACGCCGACTTCGGGCTCGCCGCCGCCCACATCGCGGCCGCCATCGCCGGCTACGCGGGCCAGAAGTGCACCGCCACCAGCCGGGTCATCGCCGTCGGCAGCGCCCTCGGGCCGCTGCGCGAGGCGCTCACCGAGGCGCTGCGGGCCGTCCCCGTCGGCGACCCGGCCGCCGAAGGCACCGTGTGCGGCCCGCTCATCGACGAGTCCGCCCGCACCGCCGTCACCGCCGCCTGGCGTGACCTGCCCGTCCTCGCCGGCGGCAGCGTGCCCGAGGCCCCCGGCTGGTACGCGGCCCCGACCCTCGTCGAGAAGGTCGCCCCCGGCCACCGGCTGCTCCGCGAGGAGGTCTTCGGCCCGGTCGCCGCGCTGCTCACCGCGAGCGACCTCGACCACGCCGTACGCCTCAGCAACGCGGCCCGCTACGGCCTCGTCACCTCGGTCCACACCGCCGACCTCGGCGCGGCCCTGCAGGGCCTGGACCAGCTCGACACCGGCATGGTCCGGATCAACGCCCCCTCCACGGGCGTCGACTTCCACCTGCCCTTCGGCGGCTCCAAGGCCTCCAGCTTCGGCCCCCGCGAACAGGGCGAGGCCGCCCTCGGCTTCTACACGTCCTCCCGCACCTACACCCTGGCGCCCGCACGGGCCCTGTGAACCGGTCGCCCGCCACGCCCCCGCCACCGGAAAGGAATCCATGCACCCCGCGTACGCGACCACCGACCACGTCTTCGAGGTCCCGCTCGACCACGACGCCCCCGACGGCCCGACCCTCCAGGTCTTCGCCCGCGAGGTCGTCGACCCGGCACGGGCCGCCGAGCCGCTGCCCTGGCTGCTCTACCTCCAGGGCGGACCGGGCGGGAAGTCGCCCCGCCCCACGTTCGGTTCGCCCGGCTGGCTGGACCAGGCGCTGAAGACCCACCGGGTCCTCCTGCTCGACCAGCGCGGCACCGGCCGCTCCACTCCCGTCACCGCCCGCACCGCCGCCCGGTTCGCCTCCCCGGAGCTGCTCGCCGGCCACCTCGGTCACTTCCGCGCCGACGCCATCGTCCGCGACGCCGAACTGATCCGCCGCCACCTCTGCGGCGACGCGCCCTGGGACACGCTCGGCCAGAGCTACGGCGGCTTCGTCACCCTCACCTACCTCTCCCTCGCACCCGAGGGACTGCGCTCCTGCCACGTCACCGGCGGCCTGCCCGGTCTCACCGCCACCGCCGACGACGTCTACGCCCACACCTCCCCGCGCGTACGCGACCGCGTCCTGGAGCTGTACGCCCGCTACCCCGAGGACGCCGACCGGCTCCGCGAGATCGCCGACCTCCTCACCGCCACCGACGTGCGGCTGCCCGGCGGCGACCGGCTCACCGTCCCGCGGCTGCGCAGCCTCGGGCTCGCCCTCGGCATGGGTGACGGCTTCGAACGGCTCCACTGGCTGCTCGACGAGGCCCTCGACGACGCCGGCGACGGCGGCCTCACCGACACCTTCCTCCACCAGGTCGAGGCCCTCACCGGCTTCACCGACAACCCGCTCTTCGCCGTCCTGCACGAGTCGATCTACGCCCAGGGCGCCGGACCGACCGCCTGGGCGGCCGACCGGGCGCTCGCCGCCCTGCCCGAGTTCGCCGACGACGCGAAGCCGCTGCTCCTCACCGGCGAGTCCATCCACCCCTGGATGTTCGAGGAGATACGCGGCCTGCGCCCGTTCGCCGAGGCCGCCGAGCTGCTCGCCCGGCGCGCCGACTGGCCGCCGCTCTACGACCTCGCCCGGCTCGCCGCCAACGAGATCCCGCTGGCCGCCGTGGTCTACCACGACGACATGTACGTGGACGCCGGCATCTCGCTCGCCACCGTCCGCGCGATCGGCTCGGCCCGTGCCTGGGTCACCAACGAATGGGAGCACGACGGCGTCAGCGCCTCCGGCGGCCGGGTCCTGGCCCGGCTGATGGACATGACGGCCGGGCGCGCGTAAGGCGTGCGCCGCCGCCGCGGCCGGGGTCGAATGGGGAGGGCCGGGAACCCGACCGGCACCGGCATCGGCACGGCCGGACCGGCACGGCGAAAGGCACGACATGACGGAACCCATCGCGGTCACGGGAGCGACCGGACGGATCGGCCGGCGCCTGACCCGGCGCCTCGCCGAGGCGGGCGCGCCGGTCCGGGCGCTCGGACGCGACCCGGAGAAGCTGGCCGCGCTGCCGGTCGCCGACACTCGGACGGCGTCGTACGACGACGCCGCCGCGATGCGCGCGGCCCTCGACGGCGCGGCCACCCTCTTCCTGGTCTCCGCCCATGAGGGGCCCGGCCGGGTCAGGACCCACGCCACCGCCGTGGACGCGGCCGTCGCCGCCGGGGTGCGCCGGGTGGTCTACCTCTCGTACCTCGGCGCCGCGCCGCACGCCACCTTCACGTACGCCCGCGACCACTGGTACACCGAGCAGCACATCCGCTCCACCGGCGTCCGCCACACCTTCCTGCGCGACAGCGCCTACCAGGCCGACCTGGCCGCGATGACCGGGGCCGACGGCATCCTGCGGGGCCCCGCCGACGACGGCCGGGTCGCCGCCGTCACGCACGACGACATCGCCGACGCGGCGACCGCGGTCCTCCTCGGCGGCGACGCCCACGACGGCGCGACCTACGACATGACCGGCCCCGAGGCGCTCTCCTTCGCCGAGATCGCCGCGGCCCTGGCCCGGGCCGCGGGCCGCCCGGTCCACTACCTCCCGGAGACCCGCGACGAGGCCCTCGCCTCCCGGGCCGGATACGGCGCGCCGGACTGGGAGGTGGAGGGCTGGGTCACCTCGTACGAGGCGGTGGCCACCGGCGAGATGGACACGGTCTCGGACGCCGTCCGGACCCTGACCGGACACCCGCCCCAGTCCTTCGCCGACTTCCTGGCGGCGAACCCGCGCGTCTACCGGCACCTGACCGGCTGAGAGCGCGGCGCCGGGTCCACGCGATCGAATTCGCTCACGCATTCGATTACTGGTCTACTCTTGACCCATGACCGGCCTCCAGGGATCCCTCTTCGACCAGGGCGACGTCGTCGGACTCGGCCCGCTCGACGGCCTCCGGCGGACCGTGCTCGGCGACGGGGCCTGGATCGACCACCTGCCCGGCTGGCTCCACGGCGCCGACGCGCTCTTCGAGGAGCTCGCCGGGCGCGTGCCGTGGCAGGCCGAGGAGCGGGCCATGTACGACACCGTCGTCGCCGTGCCGCGGCTCCTCGCCTCTTACCGGGAGGGCGCCCCGCTCCCGCACCCCGTCCTCGTCGAGGCCCGCGACACCCTCGGCGCCCACTACGCGCCCGAGCTCGGCGAACCCTTCGTCACCGCCGGCCTCTGCCTCTACCGCGACGGACGGGACAGCGTCGCCTGGCACGGCGACCGCACCGGCCGCTCCGCCACCCAGGACACGATGGTCGCGATCCTCTCCCTGGGAGACCCCCGCGACCTCGCGCTGCGCCCGCGCGGCGGCGGCCCCACGGCGCTCCGGCTGCCCCTCGGCCACGGCGACCTGGTGGTGATGGGCGGCTCCTGCCAGCGCACCTGGGAACACGCCGTCCCCAAGACCAGCCGCGCCGTCGGCCCCCGCATCAGCGTCCAGTTCCGCACGAGGGGCGTGCGCTGACGGCCGCGGCGCCGGGCGCCTACAGGCTGAGCGCGTCCTCGGAGTTGTCCATCCAGGCCGTCACCGAGTTCTTGTCGGGGGAGACGTACAGGCCGGGCGTCGAGGCCTTGAGGGGCTTCTGCGTCAGGTCCGACTCGGTGTCCATGGTCATCGCGATCGAGCCGACCGTCGAGCCCTTGCCGTCGTGCGGACCGCCCATGAGCCCCGCGTAGGCGGACGTGCCGGGCTCCAGACGGAGGGAGTCCTCCAGGGACGGGGCCGTGCCCCGCTGGACGGCGGTCCCGTCCAGGGCGCCGAAGGTCACGATCGGGTGGCCGAGGACCCGGCAGGGCTTGGCGGTCTTGTTGGTGACCTTCAGCAGGTAGCTGCCGGTCGTCGGCTCGGCCAGGCTCGCCGAGAACGTCACGTCGAACGTGCTGCACGGGAAGACGTCGTAGTCCGGGTCGGTCGTCGGCTTCGGCTTCGCCGTCTTCGTCGGCGCGGCGGTCTTGGTGGGGGCCGCCGTCTTCGGCGGCGTGGCGGTGGCCGTCGGGGCCCCGCCGTCCGAGGGCGCCCCGGTCGTCGTGGGGGTCGCGGGCGCCGTCGACGCCGACGGGCCCGCACCCGCGGCGTCGTCGCCGGAAGGCCCGCAGGCCGTCAGGACGAGCGCGGCGGACGCGGCGGCGGCGACGAGGGTGGCTCTGCGGATCGTGCTCATGGTGGTCTGCCCCCGAGGTGAGAAAGCGCGTCGTGCGCTCGACTGCACCGAGCATCCCGCGCAACCTTCACGATTCGGTGACGACGGCTTCTCGACTCCACCACAGCGCGCCCACCGGCCGTGTCCCCGGCTCGCGGGCCGCCCGCTTGATAGACAGATGACGCATCGACACCATCCCGCACACGACCGGAGAGCACCCATGCGGATCCACCTGACCAGCGTCTTCGTCGACGACCAGGACAAGGCCCTGCGCTTCTACACCGACGTGCTGGGCTTCGTGAAGAAGACCGAGGTCCCCGTCGGCGAGGACCGCTGGCTGACCGTCGTCTCGCCCGAGGCCCCCGACGGCACCGAACTGCTCCTGGAGCCGGACCGCCACCGGGCCGTCGGGCCGTACAAGCGGGCCCTCGTGGAGGACGGCATCCCGGCCGCCGCGTTCGCCGTGGACGACGTGCCGGCCGAGTACGAGCGGCTGCGGGCGCTCGGCGTGCGGTTCACCCAGGAGCCGGTGGAGATGGGGCCGGTGACGATCGCCGTGTTCGACGACACCTGCGGCAATCTCCTGCAGATCGTTCACAGTGAGTCGTGACCGAAACGGTACAAAGATCGTTTACCGGTCGTGAATCTCACCGTGCGTTCCCTGACCGCCCTCGCGCTCGCGGGCGTCGCCCTCGGCGCCGTCGCCGGCGCCGCGCAGGCCGACACCCCGCGCCACGCGCCGGGCACCGCCACCACGCTCACCCACGACGTGGACGTGCCCGACATCGACCTGGACGACATCGAGCTGCTGAACCTGCTCGGCGGCTGAACCGCACACCCCCCACCACACCAGCTGAGCACCCACAAGAACTGAGGAGGTCCGATGGCGGGCCGAGCGCTGATCGTCGTCGATGTGCAGAAGGACTTCTGCGAAGGAGGGAAGGTCCCCGTCCCGGGCGGTGCCGAACAGGCCCGCGCGATCCGGGACTTCGTCAAGCAGCAGGCCGGTGACGGCTACGTGCGGGTGGTCGCCACCCGCGACCACCACATCGACCCCGGCGACCACTTCTCCGACGACCCAGACTTCGAGAACTCCTTCCCCGAGCACTGCCTGGCCGGCAGCGACGGCGCCGAATTCCACCCGGACTTCGAGCCCGTCGTGACCTCCGGCGCGGTCGACGAGGTCTTCTTCAAGGGCGCCCACTCGGCCTCGAAGAGCGGCTTCGAGGGCTTGACCGCCGGCGGCGAAGCCCTCGGCGACTGGCTGCGCGCCCAGGGTGTCGACACCGTGGACGTGGTCGGCCTCACCACCGACCACTGTGTGAAGGCGACCGCCCTCGGCGGGGTGCGCGACGGCTTCGGCGTGCGCGTCCTGCTCGACCACACGACGGGCGTCGCCCACGACAGCACCGCCCGGGCCCTGGACGAGATGCGGCTCGCGGGCGTGGAGCTGACCGGCACGCCGGTCGTACAGGCCTGACGGCGCCCCGAGGCCGGGCCCCGGCCCGGCTGTCCCCCTCGGGCGCCCTCCCCGCAGCCCTTCCCGCAACCCTTCTCGACCCTCCCGGTCGTCCGGCCTGGCCCGCTGTCCCGGTCGTCCCGCCCGGCCCGCTGCCGGCCGTCGTCCCCGGCCTTCCTCCCTGCCTGCCTGTCTTCCTCCCTCCGGTCGTCCTGCCCGGTGGTTCTCCCCGGCGGTCCCTCCCGGTCCTCGCTCTTCGGCCCTCCGGCCTTACGCCGGACGGCCGAACCGCTGATCGTTTCTGCGGAGAACCGGCCCCTCCGTCGGAGTGAGCGGGATCCCGCCCGGGATGCACCGGCGCCCGCGCGGCCCGCGCCGGCGCCGACACCCGGCCGGATCCACTTCGTCGCACGCTAGGGAGCGGCCCGCCCGTGACCTAGCGTGGAGCCGAAAGCGCAGGACAAGGACCGCAGAACAAGGACCGTAGAACAAGGGGGTGTTCGAGATGTGGGCGACGATGAGCTCCGCGGCCGTACCGGCCGGCGACCGGTTCGAGTGGTTCTCCGATCTCGTCACGCGGGAACTGGCACCGCTGGCGATCAGGCGCGAACGGGGCGGCACCTTCCAAGGTGACGCCTCGGTGCTGGACCTGGGCCGCGTACAGGTGACGGCCTACTCGTACACCCCCCTGCGCTCCCGCCGGACGCCCGCGCACATCCGGCAGAGCGACCCCGAGCAGTACCACCTCGCCCTCCTCACCCGCGGCACCACCTGGTTCTCCCAACACCGCAGCGAAACCACCCAGTCCGTCGGCGAGATGGTGCTGTGGGACAGCTCCCGCCCCTTCGAGTCGGGCACCGCAGAGGGCACCGAGCCGATCGGCGCGGTCGTGCTCCAAGTGCCCAAACAGGCCCTGCCGTTCCGACCCGAACGGGTCGACCGGATGCTCGCCCGCTCCTTCACCGGCGACAGCGGCATGGGCGCCGTCCTGGCCGGCTTCCTGCGGACGCTCACCGCCCACGGAACCGACTGCGCGCCGCACGAACGCAGCCGCCTCGAACAGGTCACCATCGACCTCTTCTCCGCCTGTCTGGCCACCCGCCTCGACCTCTGCGAGCAACTCCCCGGCGAGGCCCGTGCCGCGGCGCTGCTCGCGCGCATCGACGCCTTCATCGACCACAACCTCGGCGACACGGAACTGACCCCCGGCACCGTCGCGGCCCACCACCACATCTCCGTGCGCCGGCTCCACCAGCTCTTCGCCGGCCAGGAGGAGACCGTCGCCGCCACCATCCGGCGCCGGCGGCTCGAACGGTGCAGGGCCGACCTGGCCCGGCCCGAACTCCTCGGCCACCCCGTCCACGCGATCGCCGCCCGCTGGGGCTACCCCAACGCCCCCGTGTTCAGCCGGGCCTTCCGCGCGGCCTACGGGACAAGCCCCACGGACTTCCGCGACCAGGCCGTTCAGCGCTGGCGTGCGCGCAGTGTCAAGGGAGCGTGCGCGCGAGAGCAAGGCCCCGACAGCCCCCGGTCCTAACCTCGTTACGCACGGTCGCGGCGCGCATCCCCAGCGGCGGTCGGAGACCGTACGCGAGCGAAGGGAAACACCGTGAGGGTCCTCGTCCTGGGCGCCACCGGCTACATCGGTTCCGCCGTCGTCGAGCGGCTGGCACACGCCGGACACGACGTGATCCGGCTGGTCAAGGACGCGGGCCGGGTCGCGCCGGACGTCGCGGCCCGGGTCGGCGACCTGGCCGACCCCGCGTCGCTGGCCGCGGCGGTCACGGACGAGATCGACGCCGTCCTGCACATCGCGGCTCCCACCGGCGACGAGGCCGTGGACACCGCCGCCGTGCACGGCCTGCTGCGACGACTGCGCGGCACCGGACGGGCGTTCGTCTACACCAGCGGCGTCTGGGTGCTCGGCGCCACCGGCGACAGACCCGCCGACGAGGAGACGCCCACCGACCCCATCGGCATCGTCGGCTACCGCCCGCGCATCGAGCGGCAGGTACTCGACGCTGCCGACGACGACGTGCGGACCGTGGTGATCCGGCCCGGCATCGTCTACGGCAACGGCGGCGGCATACCCGGACTGATGACGGACTGGGCCCGGGAGCACGGCATCGGCCGCTACGTCGGCCCGGTCGACACCCGATGGCCCATGGTGCACGTCGACGACCTCGCCGCGCTCTACGTCCTGGCCCTCACCCGGGCCGAGGAGGGCACCCTGCTCCACGGCGTCGCCCACGAGTCCGTCCCGGTGGCCGCGCTCGCCGCCGCGGCCGACCTCTCCGCCGGCGGACCCGGGCGCGCCGAGCCCTGGCCCCAGGAGCCGGCCGCCCAGCTCCTGGGCGCGCCCTTCGCCGAGGCCCTGGCCCTGAACCAGGTCGTCTCCGGCCGCCGCGCCGTCGACGAGCTGGGCTGGCAGCCGAACCGGCCGTACCCCCTCACCGACCTGACCGGAGCCACCCGTGCCTGACACCGACGCCGCCACCCTGCCCATCTGCCGCGCCTGCGGCACCCAGTACGGCGCCCCGCGCCAGGACTGCCCCGTCTGCCTCGACGAGCGGCAGTACGTCGGAGCCCAGGGCCAGCAGTGGACCTCGCGCGCCGCCCTGCGCGCCGACGGCCACCGGGGCCGCTTCGAGGAGGAGGGCCCCGGCGTCCTGGGCATCGGCGCCACGCCCGCCATCGCCATCGGCCAGCGCGCCCTGCTCCTGCGCACCGACTCCGGCAACGTCCTCTGGGACTGCGTCCCCCACCTGGACGACGAGATCATCGAGCGGATCCGCGCCCTCGGCGGCATCTCGAAGATCGCCGTCAGCCACCCCCACTTCTACTCCGCCATGGTCGACTGGGCCCACGCCTTCGACGCCCCGGTCTACCTCCACGAGGCCGACCGCGAGTGGGTCGGCCGCCCGGACCCCGCCCTCCACTTCTGGAGCGGCCGCACCCACCGGCTGGCCGACGACCTCGTCCTGATCAACCCGGGCATCCACTTCCCCGGCAGTGCCGTCCTCCACTGGTCCGCCGGCGAGGGCGCCCTGTTCACCGGCGACGTCGTCCACGTCTGCCCGGACCTGCGCTGGGTCACCGTCATGCACAGCTTCGCCAACCACATCCCCGAACGCCCCCACGCCGTCCGCGCCGCGGCCGACCTCCTCGCCGGGTACCGCTTCGACCGCATCTACGGCGCCTGGTGGCAGCGCGTCGTCCCCACCGGCGGCAACGAGGTCCTGGAGCGCTCGGTCGAGCGCTACCTGCGCTTCGAGGAGGGAAGCCCGCAGGGGGCGTGACGGCGGGGAGCGTCAGGACGAGGCCGCCGCGGCGTCGAGGAGCCCCCGCAGCTCCTCGGCCTCGGCGGCACCCCGCGCCTCGAAGACGGCCAACGCCTCCTGCCAGCAGACACGGGCCCGGTCGTTGTGGTCCAGTGCCTGCAGGGCCCGGCCGAGGAGGGTCAGGACGGTGCCCCGTCGCCAGTCGCCGCCGGACCTGGCGAGCTGCCCCAGAGCCTCCTCGGCGTACGCGGCGGACTCCCCGGGGCGCCCCGCCGCGAGCTCGGTCTCGGCGAGCCGGAACGACGTCATGCCCTCCCACACCAGTTGGCGATGGATGCGGAAGACGCCTCTCGCCTCGTGGAAGACGTCCCTCGCCTCGTCGTACCGCCCCGCCGCGGTGAGCGCGAGGCCGCGTGCGTAGCGGGCGCCGGCGCCGCGCACCGACCGGCCCGCGTCATCGAGGACGGCGATGGCCTGCTCGGTCATGGACAGCGCAGCGGAGACGTCTCGCGCTGCCAGCCGCACCCGGGAGAGATCGGACAGGGCCCCGGCCTCGCCCGGCCGGTCGCCGTCGTTCCGGAACGCTTCGACGGCCCGGGAGAGGTGCGCCTCGGCCTCTTCGAGCCGGTTCCGGTTCTGGGCTACCCGCCCGCGGAGCTGCGCGGTGCGACTCGGGACGGCGAGGTCAGGGGGCGTCCCCGGTCGGACCCTGTCCGCCCACTCCGCGGCCCGGTCGAACCGTCCCAGGGTCGCCTCGGCCTCGGCCAGGACGAGGGCGGACCTGCCCGCCGTCCGGGCGTCGCCCAGGGCGTCCGCGGCCTCGTTCAGGGCCGTTGCCACGGCCGCGTACCGAGCGGAGTGGGAGCCGGATTCACTGAGGTCCCGCACCAGCCACAGGAGATCCACGGCCCGGGGCAGGCTGCCGGGAGAGGTGGACTGCAGCGCGCAGTCCAGCAGGCAGCCGGCCTCGGCGTACAGCCATTCCAGGGCGCCGTGCGAGTCGGTGAAGGACAGGCCTTCCTGCTCCACCCGTGCCACGTGGTCGACGAGACGGTCGCCGGGTCGCTCCAGGGCGTACACCCGGGAGGCCGTGGCCAGGTAGAAGTCGAGGAGGCGGGAGAGGGCCAGTCCCGGTTCGGTGGGGGGCTGTTCGTCGCGCTCGGCGCACGCGCGTGCGTAGAGCCGTACGAGGTCGTGGTAGCGGTAGCGGCCCGGCGCGGCGGACTCGAGGAAGGAGGTGTCGACGAGGGCCTCCAGCAACTCCTCGGCGTCGGCAACCGGCAGGTCCAGGACAGTGGCGGCGGCGGCCAGCGAGATGTCGGGCCCGTCGGCGAGGCCGAGCAGCCGGAAGGCCCGGGCCTGGGCGGGCTCCAACTGTCCGTAGCCGAGCTCGAAGGTGGCCTTCACGGCCAGGTCGCCGGCCCGGAGCTCGTCGAGCCTGCGCCGCTCGTCGGCCAGCTTGGCGGCGAGCACGGAGACCGTCCAGGTGCGGCGGGCGGCCAGCCGGGAGGCGGCGATGCGGATGGCCAGCGGCAGGAAGCCGCAGGCGACGACGGTGTCGAGGGCGGCCTCGCGCTCGGACTGGACGCGCTCGGTGCCGACGATCCGGGTGAAGAGCTGGAGCGCCTCCTCGGGGGACATCACCTCCAGGTCCACCAGGCGGGCCCCTTCCAGGTCCACCATGCGTGCTCGCCCGGTCACGAGTGTGGCGCAGCCGGGCGTGCCGGGCAGCAGCGGCCGGACCTGGGCGGCGTCCAGCGCGTTGTCGAGGACCACGAGGATCCGCCGGCCGTCGAGCGCGGCACGGAAGCGGGCCGAGAGCTCGGTCGAGGAGGCGGTGAGCTCGGACTCGGGGGTCCCGAGTGCTCTGAGGAACGAGCCGAGCACGGCACGCGGGTCGAGGCGGCGGGCTCCGAAGTCCTGGAGGTCCGCGTACAGCTGCCCGTCGGGGAAGTGCGGGCGGACGGAGTGGGCCACGTGCACGGCGAGGGTGGTCTTTCCGACGCCGCCGATGCCGGCCAGGGCGCAGACCGCGTCGCCCGTCCCGTCGGTCAGGTGCTCGCTCAACTCCTGTACCAGCCGGGCGCGGCCGGTGAAGTCCCGAACCGTCGCCGGGAGCATGGCCGGCCGAACGGGCCGGGCCGGCCCCTCGGCGTCGGGGTCGGGGTCGGGGTCGGGCGGATCACCGAGGAGGCCGGGGTCGGCCTGGAGGATGCGCTGCTGGAGCCTGGAGAGTTCGGGGTTGGGGTCGACGCCGAGTTCGTCGGCGAGGAGGCGGCGGGTGTCGGCGTACACGGCGAGGGCCTCGGCCTGGCGGCCGGAGCGGTAGAGCGCGAGCATGAGGAGTTCGCGCAGGCGCTCGCGCAGCGGGTGCGCGGCGGTGAGCGCGGTCAGCTCGGAGACGGCCTCGGCGTGGGCGCCGACCTCCAGGTCCAGGTCGAGCCGGGTCTCCAGGAGTTGGAGCCGCCAGTCCTCCAGCTGGGTGCGCCGGCTCTCGGCGTACGGCCCGGGCACGGTGTCCAGGGTCTCGCCCTCCCAGAGGTCGAGGGCCTGCGTGAGCAGGTCGCGTGCCAGCAGCCGGTCGCCCGCGCTCCTGGCGCGGTCGGAGGCCCCTTCGAGGTCCCTTGCCACGCCGAGGTCGAGAGCGTCGGGTGCGACGCGCAGGGCGTAGCCGCCGGAGTCGCTGACGAGGACGCCGGGGTCGAGGATCTTGCGTAGCCGCACGGCGTACGTACGGACCGCCGCCAGCGCCTGGGAGGGGGGATCCTCGCCCCAGATGGCGTCGATCAGCTCGCCGACGGTGGCGGTCCGCCCGTCCCGCAACAACAGGGCGACGAGCAAAGCCCGTTGCTGCGGGGAGCCGACGGGCAGCGGGTCGCCTCCCCGCCACGCCTGCACGGGGCCCAGCACACGGAAGCGGACGCCCTCCGTGGGAGGCCAGGAGGGGGTGGTCCGCGAGGGCCGGTTCGTGAGGCGCACGCGACGGCCGGTGCGCGCCAGTTCGGGCGGCTGTCTCTGCAGGATGTACTCGTGCAGTTCCCGGAGTTCTGGATTGGGGTCGATGCCGAGCTCCTCGCGGAGCATGCGTCGGGTGTCGGCGTACACCGCGACCGCGTGGGCATCCTGACCCGACCGGTACAGCGCCACCATCAACTGGGCCCGCCACCGCTCCCGCAACGGGTGCTCGTCGGCCAACTCCTGGAGCTCCGACACGATATCGGCGTGCGAGCCGAGCTCCAGGTCGAGCTCGATCCTGCTCTCGACGAGCTCCAGCCGCCACTCGACGAGACGCGCCCGCTGGTTCTCCGCGTAGGGCCCCGGCACCCCGTCCAGCGGGGTGCCCTCCAGCCTGGCCAGCGCTTCCGCGATCAGGTTCCGCGCCGCGGCGTGATCACCGGACTCGGTGGCCGACCGGGCCGCGTCGACCAGCCGCTCGGCCTCGGTCAGGTCCAGGGGGACGGCCCCGGTCCCTTCGGCGTGGAAGCTGTATCCGGTCGGGTGCTTCTCGATGCCGAACCCGTGCGCGGTCAGCATCCGCCGCAGCCGGGAGAGGTGGTCCAGGACCGTGTGCGGCGCGGACGCCGGCGCCTCCTCGCCCCACACCGCGTCCACCAGGGTCGAGGTCGCCACGATGCGGTGCTCATGCAGCAACAGAGTGGCCAGGACGGCCTGTTGCCGCGGCGAACCCACGGCGACCCGGTCGTCCCCCTGCCACGCGAGCGAGGGGCCGAACACCGTGAACCTCAGTGGGGCGGGCCCAGGTCCCGGCCCTGTCTCCGTCTCCGGTCCCGTCTCCGGCTCCGGCGCCGTCGTGCCCTCGGCCGTGCTCGTCCCGCTGCCACCCTCCAGGCCCCGCGGTCCCCCGTACAGGCGGTCCAGAACGGGACTGACGAGCACCGCGAACGCGGTGGTGCCCGGGGAGAGTCGTGCGTCGCCGTCCGGGTCGGCGAGGAGTGCGGCGAAGTCCGGCATGCGGCCCAGGTAGGGTTCGAGCGCCCGGCCCACCGCCTCGACGACCTCGATGGACTGCTCGGTGCCGAGACCGCTCGCCAGCAGGTCCCTCACGCCGGGCTGGAAGTCGTAGCGGATCTCGCCCGCGGCCCCGCCGACGGCAGCCGGCAGCCGGCCGGCCGGGGCGTGCTCCGGCAGGGGCGTCAGAAGGTCCCCGAGCAGCACCTCCGCGACCACGGCCGGGCCGGCGGCGGGCAGGGTCGCGAGGCGTATCAGCTGGATGACGGGCAGGCTCAGCGGGTGGATCGCGGAGAGCCGCAGCGCCAGCCGGTACGCGTCCGGGGAGAAGGAGGCACGGAACCGGTCGAGCCGCTCCTCCGCGGAAAGCGGCGGCGCCACGACCGTCCGCGGGCTCGGGTCATCGTCCCCCGCACCCACCATGACGGTGTCGAGGAGCTGAGAGGCACCCGGCCGGGTGAGCAGCCGCGCCCAGGAGCCCAGCGACGCGGGCGAGAGCGGCACCACCGGCACCGGGAGACGGTCCCCGGCGGGGGCGACCGGTCCTCCGCCGAGCGGGTCGATGACCGTGAGCCCGCCGTTGGGGGCGAACCGCTTTCCGGCGGAGAGGAGTTGGGGCTGTGCGTCGAAGGCCGTACCGCGCCAGAGCCTGCGCGGCAGCGACGGTACGACGATCAGCGGGCCGGACCGCTCCCACGCGCCGAGGAGCCGGCGTGCCGCCGGGCCGTGCCATGCCTCGTCGACCCCGTCCGTCAGGAGGACGACGACGGGCGACTCGGCGCGCGGTGTGCTGCCGGCCCCGCGTCCGTCGCGCGGGTCGACTCCGTGGACATGGACCGCGCGGAACACCCCGCCACGTTCCAGAAGGCGTCTGACCTCCCGTACGAGCGGCTGCCACACGCGCATCGAGGCGGACTCGTCCACGAGCAGGACCGCGGTGTGCCGCAGCTCCTGTTCGGGGCGCTCGACGACGTCGAACACGCCGGACTCGGCGGTGAGCCGGACGGTGGCCTCGATGTCCGCGACCGTCCGGTGGCGATGGTCGCGGTGGGCGCGCAGCGGGCGCAGTGCCCGGGCGAGTCCGTGCAGGCCCGGCAGGGCGCGCGGCCCGGGGGCGCGGACGGCGCGGGCCGGCGGACCGGCGACGGCGCCGGGGGAGTGGTGCGCGGTGAAGAGGCTGTGGCGTCGGTCGGGTCCCTCGGGGAGGTCCGAGGGAGCGTCGGGAGTCCGGCCGGGGATCGCGGCCGGTGCGTCGCCCGTCGGGTCCGGGGACGCACCGGCGGGCGGGTCGGACACCGGATCGTCCGGCTCGTCCGTCCCGGTCGGTGGGTCTTCGGGGCCCGCCGGGGCGCCGCCGGCCGCCGGGGCGCCGTCGGGCGCCGCGTCGCCTTCCATCGCCCGCGCCAGCCACAGGACGTCGAGGAGCTCGGCGGAGCCGAGTTCGTACCCGATGCCGTCCAGGAGCCGACGCAGACGTTCGATCACGCGGGGAACGCCTCGTCCAGCCGGTGCAGGACCGCCGACAGCAGTTCCTCGCGCCCGAGATCGGCGCCGGTGACCCGGAGGTGGACCGCGGCGAGCAGCTGGTCCGTCGCCAGGCTCTGCGTGGCGGCCCGGCGCAGGAAGTCGCGGATCAGGTCGTCGGCCTGGGCGAGTGCCTCGTCGCCCAGGTTCTGCCGCACGATGTCGCGCAGCTTCGCCTCGCCGGGGTCGCCCAGATCGAGCCGGACACAGCGGCGGAGGAAGGCGGGCGGGAACTCCCGCTCTCCGTTGCTGGTCATCACGACGACGGGGAAGTGGGCGCACGAGACGACACCGCGCTGGACGCGGACGCGTTCCCGGCTGCCGGTGGCGAGGACGTCGGCCGTCTGCTGGTGTTCGGGCAGCCGGGCGAGCTCGGGGATCTCGAACTCGCCCTCCTCCAGGACCACCAGAAGGTCGTTGGGCAGGTCGATGTCGGACTTGTCGATCTCGTCGATGAGCAGGACCCGGGGGCCGCCGGTGGCGGCGAGCGCCGTGCCGAGCGGGCCGAGGCGCAGGTAGTTCCCGATGTCCGGGCCCGCTCCGGTGCGGCGGCGCAGGCGACGGGCCGCGCCGCGAGCGGGTTCGCGCTCCCGCTGGAGCGAGGCTTCGCGCAGCCGCCCGACGGCGTCGTAGCGGTAGAGCGCGTCCGCCAGCGTGGAGCGGCTGTTCACCGACCAGCGCAGCACCTCGCCGAGTCCGAGGTCCTCGGCGACGGCGCGCGCCAGTGAGCTCTTGCCGGTGCCGGGGCGGCCCGTGACGAGGAGCGGACGACGCAGATGGAGGGCGGCGTTGACCACGGAGATCTCGTCCGCGCTCATGAGGTGGCGCCGTGCCTGCGGGAGCCGCGCGGAGGCGGGGAAGCGGCGCCAGGGCGGCGGCTCGGGCAGCTCGGCCGGGCCACGGAACACCCACCAGTCCTCGGTGGCTGTGCTGGGGGCGCCGGGTTCGGGTGCGGGCGGTTGCGGCACGGGCGCGGTCTCCTCGTCGGGGCGGTACTCGATCTCGGCGGGACGGCTCTGGGGGCGGGCGGGCCGCCTCACGGCTGGGTGAGGGCCCAGGGGTCGGGAGCGAGGGGCGGGGGCCGGTGGTCGGGGCCGTCGTGCAGCAGCGACAGGCGCCGGCCGTGGTGGGTGGGGCAGTCGGGGTCGGCCACCGCCTTGGCCCGTTCCAGCCGGACGACCTCCGGGATCTCGGTGTGGTCGACGTCCTCCACCAGGGCCAGCAGATCGGTCGCGATCCGCTCGCCGTGGTCCTCGCGGTGCCACAGCACCGTGTGCACCCCGGCCTCGATGCACTGGCGCAGCACTCGCCCCTGCAGCTGCTGGTCGCAGCTCACGACGACGATCCCGGCCTCCGGGCTCACTTCGAGCCGGGCGCGCGCGACGGCCGGATCGGCGCTGCGCGCGTCGAGGAGCAGCCGGGGCGAGGTCGGCAGCGCACTGCTGCGCCGCTTCCACGACGCGTACGTCTCGCGTGTCCGCTCCGAGCTGCGCAGCACCACGCGGCGGGTGATGCCGGGGTAGAAGCCGCTGTCCTCGGCGTCGCTCGGGAACTCCCACGCGTCCACGTCGAGCCGCATCCACGCGGGCGACACGAAGAACTCGAGGAGGGCGGTCTCCGGGTCCTCCCGCACCTCCGTGCGCAGGACCCGCCTGATGGCCTCCACCACCTGGTGGCTCGGGACCCCCGTGTCCTCGGTCAGCACGACCTCGTGACGGCCGTCCTCGCTCCACACCCAGATCTGGTACGCGAAGAGGTGGCCCGGCGGTACGGGGAGGAGCTCCACCTGCACCCGGGGTGGGGCCGTGCGCCTCCGGGCGCGGGCGCCGGCCGCCGCGGCGTGCGCGGAGGCGGCCTGCAGGGTCGTGACGGCGTCGGCCCGGAACTGGTCGACCGCCGCCGGTGCCACGCCCAGGCGGGGTGCCGCGCTGCGCACCCAGGCGTCCAGGTCGTCGGCGAGCTCTCCGCCGGCCGCCCGCTCGTGCACGCCGATGTGGACGACGCCTTGGAGCAGCGGGGGCATGGGCTGGCCCGCGGGCGCGTCGTAGCCCTCCAGGATGGCCGTCGCGTCCGCGAGGTCGACCGGGACCGGTGTGTCGTCCGCGTACGGGAGCACCTTGCGCAGCAGCACGTCCGCGTCGATCGCGGCGCAGGCGGCGAGCAGCGCGTTGAGGTTGCGGCGGCGGCCGAGCGAGAGGCGCTCGCGGGGGCTGACGATCCTGGCGATGCCCAGCATCCGCTGCCAGTCGGCGGCCCCGGCAGCCCCGCCGGGCCGCGCTTCGGCGAGGTCGTCGTAGACGATGTCGAGGAGTTCGGGCACGCCCCGGCGCACGCCCATGGCGAGTCCCGCGAGCCGTTCGACGTCCACGGCGGCTCCGGCCGACCGTCGGTGGAGCCGTGCGGAGAGCCGCTCCTCGCACTGAACGACCTGGCGGCGGGAGGAGAGCAACTGCTCCAGCATGCCGACGAGTTGCTGACGGCCACGACCCGCGGCCGGGACCGCGACGGGCGGCAGGTCGGGCAGCTCGGCCTCGATGGACGACAGACCGATGGCGTACATGGCGGCGGGCGGTCCGTGCCGGTGCGCCACCGGATCGGAGCCGTCCGGCGCGGGGCGGCCGGGCGGTTCGTGGGAGGCCACGACGAGGCCGACGACCGCCTGCCGGTCCCGGTCCCAGAGGGGCCCGCCGCTGAACCCCTCCGCGACCCTCCCGCCGAGGACGTCCAGGGCGATCCACGGGTGGGCGGAGGCCCGGGGCACCGCTCGCACGGTGGGCAGGGCGTGGCCGCTGGCCCAGAGCGCCACGACCTCGTTGCCCTCCCGGTGCGGGAGGAAGGGAGCGGGTTCGGCGCCCGGTGGGGCCTCGGCGTCGAGTTCGAGGACCACCAGGTCGCCGTAGTACGGGAGCGAGCCGGCGGCCGGCGGCTCCGGTCGCCCGGGCGCCGGACGGGAGCGTGGCGGCCGCCATGTCTCCGGCACCACCCGGCCGGTCAGGGCCCGCTGCCGGTCGACGTGCGGCAGCAGCAGGGTGAGCGTCTCGGCGCGTGACGGCGGCCCGGGGTCGAAACGGTCGCGCCCCAGCGCGCTGTTCACCACGTGCGCGCAGGTCAGGACCTGTCGAGGGCCGATCAGGACGGCCGCGCCGACCGGCCCGGCCGGGCCGAGGACCGACACGAACGCCTGGTGCAGCAGGGCGTCGGCCGGGTCGGGATTCACGTACGGTGGCATGCCATCAGGAGCCGTTCGCCTGGCCGGGTGTGGGTGCGGGTGCGGGTGCGGGTGTGGCGTCGGCCGTGCCGGCGGCGTCGGGGGAGGCGGACCCGCCCGCCAGGTTCCAGGTGGCGGAGACGGTGAAGCTGGCCTCTCCGCTGCCGGAGAAGACCCCCAGGCTCAGGTCGCTGCCGAGCGTGACACCGAACTCGACGGTGACCTCGTCCGGGCGCTGCGCGAACTGCGAGAAGCTGCGGTGGATGCCGCCCAGGACGCCGCCCAGCGGACGCAGGGCCTGAGTCAGGGCCTCGCCGCTCCGTGTCAGGGCCTGCGCGGCACGCCCGTCGGCGCTGACCGGCCGGGCCGAACCGAACTCGTCCGGCAGGGCCAGCTCGCCGTCGGCTCCGGCACCGGGCCCGCCGGGGGCGGGCGTGGATCCGGGTGTCCCGTCGGCCCCGGCGCCTGCCGGTGCGAGGTGCAGGCGCACGACGGAGCCGTCGTCGAAAGTGAGTCTCACGTCCCCCATGTGCCGAAGTCTGGCACGTCACCGGCGGCCCCGCCCCGTTCTTCACAGAGTCCGCCACCGCTCGCACGGAGCCCCGTGAGCCGTGTCTCACCCGCCCGCCGGATCTTGCTATGCAACCAGTTGCATAGCATGATCGCGCTCATGGCGCTCGAACACGCGATCCTCGTCTCCCTGCTGGAGAAGCCGGGCTCCGGCTACGAGCTGGCCCGGCGCTTCGAGCGGTCCATCGGATACTTCTGGACCGCCACCCACCAGCAGATCTACCGCGTGCTCAAGCGCATGGAGAACGACGGCTGGGTCGCGGCCCGGGACGTGCCGCAGCAGGGGCGGCCGGACAAGCGGGAGTACTCGGTCGCCGACCTCGGCCGGGCCGCGCTCTCCTCGTGGCTGCACGAGCCGATCGAGCCCGAGAGCGTCCGGCACGACCTCGCCGTCAAGATCCGCGGCGCCGCCTTCGACGACCCGGCCGCCCTCGTCACCGAGGTACGGCGGCACCGGGCGGCCCACGAGGAACGGCTCGCCCGGTACCTCGTGGGCGAGGAGCGGGACTTCACCGGCGCCGACGCGCGCGCCGCCGCGATGACCGACGCCGAGCGGGAGCTCCAGCACGCCGTGCTGCGCGGCGGCATCGCGTACGAGCGGATGATGCTCGCGTGGCTCGACGACGTCCTCGCCACGCTCGCGCGCTTCGGCCCCGAGCGCTGACCCGCCCCTGCACCCCTCACTCCGACCCCACCAGCCGAAAGGCGTCCCCACCATGGCCGACCCGCTGCTGTTCAACCCGCGCACCTACGACCCCGCGCACTTCGACCCGGAGACCCGCCGCCTGCTGCGCGCCACCGTCGACTGGTTCGAGGAGCGCGGCAAGCGCCGTCTGATCGAGGACTACCGGACCCGGGCCTGGCTCGGCGACTTCCTCGCCTTCGCCGCCAAGGAGAACCTGTTCGCGACCTTCCTCACCCCGTCCGCCGCCGCGGACGGTGACGCGGACAAGCGCTGGGACACCGCCCGGATCGCCGCCCTCAACGAGATCCTCGGCTTCTACGGCCTGGACTACTGGTACGCCTGGCAGGTCACCATCCTCGGCCTCGGCCCGGTCTGGCAGAGCGACAACGCCGCCGCCCGCGCCCGCGCCGCCGAACTGCTCGCACAGGGCGAGGTGTTCGCCTTCGGCCTCTCCGAGAAGGCGCACGGCGCGGACATCTACTCCACCGACATGCTCCTGGAGCCCGACGGCCAGGGCGGCTTCCGGGCCACCGGCTCCAAGTACTACATCGGCAACGGCAACGCCGCCGGACTCGTCTCCGTCTTCGGCCGCCGCACCGACGTCGAGGGCCCGGACGGCTACGTCTTCTTCGCCGCCGACAGCCGCCACCCGGCGTACCACCTGGTCAAGAACGTCGTCGACTCCTCCAAGTTCGTCAGCGAGTTCCGCCTGGAGGACTACCCGGTCACCGCCGAGGACGTCCTGCACACCGGCCGCGCCGCCTTCGACGCCGCCCTCAACACCGTCAACGTCGGCAAGTTCAACCTGTGCACCGCCTCGATCGGCATCTGCGAGCACGCGATGTACGAGGCCGTCACCCACGCCCAGAACCGCATCCTCTACGGCCGCCCCGTCACCGCCTTCCCGCACGTGCGGCGCGAGCTGACCGACGCGTACGTCCGCCTCGTCGGCATGAAGCAGTTCAGCGACCGCGCCGTCGACTACTTCCGCTCCGCCGGCCCCGACGACCGCCGCTACCTCCTCTTCAACCCGATGACGAAGATGAAGGTGACCACCGAGGGCGAGAAGGTCATCGACCTCCTGTGGGACGTCATCGCCGCGAAGGGCTTCGAGAAGGACAACTACTTCGCCCAGGCGGCCGTCGAGATCCGCGGCCTGCCCAAGCTGGAGGGCACGGTCCACGTCAACCTGGCCCTGATCCTCAAGTTCATGCGCAACCACCTGCTCGACCCGGTCGGATACGAGCCCGTCCCGACCCGCCTCGACGCCGCGGACGACACCTTCCTCTTCCGCCAGGGCCCGGCCCGCGGCCTGGGCTCGGTGCGCTTCCACGACTGGCGCGCCGCCTACGACGCGTACGCGCACCTCCCCAACGTCGCCCGCTTCCGCGAACAGGCCGACGCCCTCTGCGCGTTCGTCACCACGGCCGCCCCGGACGAGGCGCAGAGCCGCGACCTGGACCTGCTCCTCGCCGTCGGCCAGCTCTTCGCGCTCGTCGTCCACGGCCAGCTGGTCCTGGAGCAGGCCGCCCTGACCACCCTCGACGAGGACGTCCTCGACGAGCTGTTCGCCGTCCTCGTACGGGACTTCTCCGCCCACGCCGTCGAGCTGCACGGCAAGGAGTCGGCGACCGAGCAGCAGCAGCGCTGGGCCCTGGACGCCGTCCGCCGCCCGGTCGTCGACGAGGCCCGCACGGGCCGCGTGTGGCAGCGTGTGGAGGCGCTGTCGGGGACGTACGAGATGGCCCCGTAGGCACGCCCGCGCACGCCCGCGCCCACCCGGACACCGGGTGGGCGCGGGGGCGAACCGGGAGGTCGCCGAGAACCCCTACCATGATCGCCCATGAGTACGAGTGAGGACGGCAGAGCTCTGATCGACGGCCGGTTCCGGCTGCTGTCCCGGCTGGGCAGCGGCGGCATGGGCACCGTATGGCGCGCACGCGACACCGCCCTGGACCGTGTGGTCGCCCTCAAGGAGGTCCGCCCGCCCGACCCCGCCGCCGAGGAGGCGCAGCCCGGACTCGCCGCGCAGATGCGCGAACGGGCCGTCCGCGAGGCCCAGGCCCTCGCCCGGCTCTCCCATCCGCACGTCGTCACGATCCACCACATCGTCGAGCCCCGGGACGGCTCGCACCCCTGGATCGTCATGGAGCTCGTCGAAGGCCGCTCCGTGCACGAACGCCTCGACGAGGGCCCGATGCCCGTCCCCGAGGTGCTCGCCCTCGGACGCCAGGTCCTCTCCGCCCTGCGCGCCGCCCACGCCGCGGGCATCCAGCACCGCGACGTGAAGCCCGCCAACGTCCTGCTCCGCCGCGACGGCAGCGCCGTCCTCACGGACTTCGGCATCGCCGCGCTCGACGAGGCGACCACCCGGCTCACCGCCTCCGGCGACCTGATCGGCTCGGCCGACTTCATCGCCCCGGAGCGGGTGCGGGGCGAGGAGGGCAACCCGGCCTCCGACCTGTGGTCGCTCGGCATGCTCCTGTACGTCGCCGCCGAGGGCCACCACCCGCTGCGCCGCGCCACCAGCCTCGCCACCGTCGTCGCCGTGCTCAACGACCCGATCCCGCACCCCGTCAGGTCCGGCGCGCTGGCACCCGTACTCGCGCGGCTCCTCGTACGGGACCCGGCGCTGCGGCCCGGGGGAGCGGAGCTGGAGCGGCTCCTCGCCGACGCCGAGGCGGGTGCGCCGGCCGTGCCCGGACCGGCGGCAGGGGCCTTCGGTCCGCCGCCCGGGGCCTTCGGCCCGGCGGACGCCCACCCGGCGTACGCCCACCCGGCCTACGGCCCGCCGACGCCGGCCGCCGCGCCCCGCGCACCCCTCGCGTCGCGCCGCCGCGCCGTGCTCGTCGCCGTGTCGATCGTCCTGGCGGTCGCGGCAGTGGGCGTGGTGGTCGACAAGGGCGGCCTCCTCGACCTCGGCGGAAGCGGGAACGGCGGCGGGAAGGGCGGCGCGACACCCTGGTGGACCCCGGCCCCCGACACCGCCGGCACCGCGACCGGGACCGCCGAGACCCAGGGCGGCACCCTCCTCACCCCGGCCAACGTCCGGGCCGTCATCGAGGCCTTCCGCAAGGCCGGCGGCTCCACCACGATGAAGGAGCTGACGATCCACGAGGAGTACGCCCTGGCCTCCATCCCCACCCGGCCCGGGGCGAAGACCTACGACCGCTACGAGTTCCGCGACGGAGTCGCCCGGAAGACCGGCCCCGGGGGCACCCTCTACGGCGGAGCGGCCGCCGACGACCCGTTCGACGTCTCCGCC
This sequence comes from Streptomyces sp. NBC_01268, assembly GCF_036240795.1. Lineage (NCBI taxonomy): Bacteria > Bacillati > Actinomycetota > Actinomycetes > Kitasatosporales > Streptomycetaceae > Streptomyces > Streptomyces sp. NBC_01268. Next base: position 7,448,385 of record NZ_CP108454.1, read on the forward strand.
ATGGCCTGGGACGACCTTCCCGCCCTGATGAAGCGCGGCGAACGCGAACTGAAGGTGGAGCGGCCGACCTTGCGCTACGTCGTGATCGACCGCTGGACCTTCAACGACGATCGCCCGACCCTGCGCTACTACCTCATCAACGAGTACAACGCGGTCGGCTACTTCGTCGTCGACAGCAGCGGCAAGGTCGTGGCGAGCCACCCGACCTCCTGACCCCCCCCGGCCCCGACAGCGAGGGTCGCGCGGTGCTTTCCCCCCACCCCAGAGGAGTGATTCCGATCTTCACAGCAGTACACCGGCGCATAGGCGCGGCCCTCCTGCTCGCCTCCGCGCTGCTCCTGCCCGGCACCGGCACCGCGGTCGCGGTGGACCCGGTGCCGATCGCCACCGGAGCGGTCTTCAACAACCCGAAGGGGACGGCGGCGGAGCAGAACGCCGTCAAGGACCACATCATCGGAGCGGTCCGCGCCACCGAACCCGGCCGCCTCATCCGCGCCGCCCTGTACGCGCTGACCGACCAGGGCTACACGGACGCCCTCGCCGACGCGCACGCGCGGGGCGTGAACGTCCGGGTCGTGCTGGACGCGAAGTACAGCGACTCGGCCGCCGCGAAGTCCCTGATCGGCGCGCTGGGCACGGACAAGTCGGCGCAGTCCTGGGTCGACGTCTGCACGGCGGGCGGCGCCTGCATCGCCGCGGGCGGCGTGAACCCGATCAACCACAACAAGTTCTTCACCTTCTCGCGGGTCGGCGCCGTGGCGGGCGTCGGGGAGGACGTGGTGATCCAGGCCTCCGCCAACCAGACCGCGGTGAACACGGCGAAGTACTGGAACAACGCGTACACCGTCGTCGGCAACACCGACCTGTACACGGCGTACGTGAACTACTTCAACGACCTCGCCGCGGGCGTCAAGAACGCGAACTACTACACCACCGCCAAGGTCGGCACCGAGAAGTACTACTTCTTCCCGCAGCAGACGGGTGACGTGATCGTCGACGTCCTGAACAACGTCTCCTGCACCGGCAACACCACGGTCGGCACCGCCACCCACCGCTCCATCGTCCGCGTCGCCGCCTTCGCCCTCCACCGCGACGCCGTCGCCGACGCGCTCGTCTCCCTGGCGGCCCAGGGCTGCTCGGTCCAGATCGTGTACGCCGAGAGCAACGAGGTCGCCACGCTGAAGGGCCGCGCCGGCATCACCCTGAAGCAGCTGAACACCGCCGACGGCTACCTGCTCCACTCCAAGTACCTTTTGGTCGAGGGCAACTACGCGGGCCACCCCGACACCAAGTGGACCTTCACCGGCTCCCACAACCTGGACGAGTCGTCGCTGCGCGAGAACGACGAGGCACTGCTCCGCCTGGAGGGCGACGCGCCGCACGACGCGTACGCGGGGAACTTCGCGTCGCTGCTGACGTACGCGGTGCCGGCGGTCTGACACGCCACAGCCCCTGCCGGGTTCCCGGCAGGGGCTGTGGTCTGGTCCGTATCGCTAGGGCCGTGCTTCCGGATGGCTGTCGAGCCAGCGGCGTGCCGCCGGACTCAACGGGGGCTCATCCGGCTCGTCCATCGCTCCGTCGGCCACCCAGGCGGCGAACCGCCGGAGGACCTGTGAACGATGCGGCGCGGTCAGCACCGAGGTGCTGATCGCGTGCTCCCAGGTCGTCGCGAAGCACAGCACGTTCCCGTCGAGCGAGAGCATGCGGAACTCGGGACGGCACGGAGCGCTGCCGAGCAGCCCGGCGGCACCCGCGCCCATGATGTCCCACTCGCTCTGCAACTCGACGCAGTGCCAGCGGGAAGGAGCGTTCTCATCGGGGCGGAGCGGGAGCAGGAACCTGCGGTCGGTCTCGGAGAACAGTCCTCCCTCGACCGAGAGCCGGTACCAGTCCGCGTTCGCCTTCTCGTGCAGCTGGGGGTCGTCGACGTCCAGGATGGCCTCGACGCGGCCGTCTTCTGGTGGGCAGCCCGGGGCCTGGCCGGTGATGAGGGGTGGGACGAGCCCTTCGGGCTCATCCCACCCTTCCACCAGCCGCAGACCGGCTGCGGCTAGAGATCTCATGAGTGCGCGTTGTACCAACTCTGTGGGGGTCTGTTCCATCTGCCGGGCAATCGCCCGGCGTATCCGTACTCGAAGATGTTGTTGTAGTCGTGTCCGAGTACGTATCCGACGACACCGTCCTGACGGACCAGGATACGCGTCAGGGTGTTCTCGCCGTTCGAGCCGGTGTAGATGGTCGCGCCGTACCACTCGTGATTGGTGTTGTACTTCCAGACGTTGCCGGACTTGTAGCGGGCGTCGAACCAGTCGAGCGCGCCGCCGCTGATCCGCTGGGGGATCGATCCGTTCTCCACACCGTTGACGGTCTGGTGGACTTCCTTCGGGATCTTGCCCCAGTTGGAGGCGTTCTCCTTCTGGCGTGTCTCCGTGTGCTCAGCGGAGTACGGGTCACGCTCCGTCGGGCACGAGTCGTTGTGGACCAGAGCCGGGGTGGTGCCCGCCAACACGTAGTACGTGTGGAGGTCGGCGACGGTGAGGTTGTGGACCCGCTTGTGCTGGGTCCAGCGCTTGACCTCGGTGACCTGGACCCAGGTGCCGGACGAGGTGCGGAGCCACTCACCGGCCGTGAGGTCCGTGGCCTTCAGCCACTTGTGCAGCGACGGGACCCAGAAGGGGTGACCGTCGGTCGCGGTGATCTTCTCCTTGGCGTCGCCCTTGGCGCCGTCGGTGTCGATCGTGATCTCGACGAGGTTCTTCTGGCCCTCACCGATGATCCGGGCGACGACCGGACGGCTCTTCGTGGCCCCCGTCTTCTCGTCGGTGGTCACGACCTCGTCGCCGAGCTCGATCTTCTCGATGGCCTTGGCCGACCCGTCGGCCATGAGGACCTCGGTGCCCGGAACGAAGCTGTTGCAGCCGCTCGAACCGCCGCTGTCGGTCTCCTTGCCGCCCGACTTCTTCGGCTCGTCGGCCTTCTTCGACTCCGAGGACTTCGACGACTTGCCGTCACCGTCGGCCTTCTTGGCCTTCTGCGCCGACGACTTGCCCTGCTTGGCCGCCGTCGCCGCGGCCTCGTCGGCCTTCTTGGCGGCTGCGGCCGCTGCCTCCTGGGCGGCTCTTCGGGCCGCCGCGGCCTCTTCCTCCAGCTTTCTCGCGCGTTCGGCGGCCTCCTCGATCTGGCGTTTCCACTCGGCCAGGTCCTCGGCGTACTTGGCCATGGCCTGCTGGTAGCGCTCGACCTTGCGCATGATGTCGCGGGCCAGGGCCAGCTTCGAAGCCCAGCTGTTGAAGGCCTCCCAGGCGCGGTCGAGGGCCTTCAGGATGCGCTTGGCACGGCCCGCGAAGGGCAGCGCCGCGTCGAGGGCGAGGCCTGCGCAGGCCCAGCCGTCGCCACCGAGGCAGGCCTTGATGTCGTTGTAGCCGGAGACGTCCTTGAGGATGCCGATGGCGACCTCGAGGGCGACGTCCAGCGCGCTCTTGCCCTGGACCATCTTGGCCCAGGCCTCTTCCGCCGCTGTGAAGTCCATGACGGGCATCACGGGCGGCGCGATCGAGAGACCGCTCGGGTCCGCGTACGTCACCGGCGAGTTGTTCGCGTAGGCGTACGGGTTCATCTGCTTGGGCTCGTTGTAGTCGACCACGGGGTCGACCGAAAGGAAGCGGCCCGTTCCCGGGTCGTACTCCCGAGCGCCCAGATGGACCAGGCCCGTGGACTCGTCGACCTCTCCGCCGACGAAGCCCTTCTTGCCCGGCCACACCGACGGCGCAGTGCCGCGCACCTCGCCGAACGGGGTGTACTTGCGCCGCGTGATGGCCGACGTCGACGTGTCCACGGCAGTGGTGGCCGTGCCGTTCTGGTCGCCCATCAGGTACGACGTGGTGATCACGCCGTCCTTCGCCGTCTTGACCATGCTGGGGCCGGCGGGGTGGGCGTAGTAGCGCGTGCCCTCCAGCTTGCCCGCCGCGGTCAGCTTGACCTCGGTGCCGGGCAGGTACAGCGTGGTGCCGGACTTCTCGCGCTTGATCAGGCGGCCGCCGCCGGCGTCGTAGACGAACTCTGTCGAATCGGAGCCCTTGGTGACCTTCGCGAGCCGGCCGGCGAGGTCCCACTCCAGGTTCTGCGTGTCGCCCTGGATGGTCCGGCTGCGGGTGTTGCCCGCTTCGTCGTAGGTGTAGGACTCGGTGCGCGAGCCGCCCGGGCCGGTCGTGTCGACCCGCTGGAGCTGGTTGGCGCGGGCCTGCCCGGGAGTGCCGTAGACGAAGCTGCGGGTGACGTCCTTCGCGGTGTCACCGGTCGGCGAGTGCTGGACCTCCTTCGTGCGGTTGCCCGCGGCGTCGAAGCTGTACGAGGACCAGTACGGGTTGGCGCCGCCCACCGACGGCGTGGAACCCGGGCCGGACGAGCCGGGCTTGGCGGCACAGTCGTCCGTGGCGGTCCACGCCTCGTTCATCCGGCGCAGGTAGTCGTACGTGAAGCACTGGACGTCGGGGGTGCCGGTCGAACCCTCCGTGTCCGTCATCTTCAGGATGTTGCCGACGTCGTCCCGCTCGTACGTCGTGTCGTTGATCCGGCTCGGCGACACCTCGCGGTCGTTGACGGTCCGCAGCACCTCGCGGGTCTGCTCGTCGTAGAAGTTCGTCGTGTAGACCTGGGAGCCGGCCGGCCCCGCCTCCGTGCGCAGCACGTCGCCCATGGGCGAGTAGTCGACCTTGCCGACGAACGCCTTCCCTCCGATGCCCATGACGGTGGGCAGCTCGAAGTGGTTGTACGTCTGCGTGGTGATCTCGCTGGGCAGACCGCCCGCCGCCGGCTGCATCGTCCACGCGGACAGACCGGTGTTCGGCCGGTAGCCGGAGGAGAAGCTGTAGGTGCCGGCGAGTGCGCCCTCCGAGGCAGGGATGGTGATCTTCGACCCGGTCGGACGGTACTCCGTGTCGTAGCCGGTGATCTGCGTCGTGTAGGCGTTACCGCCCTCGTAGCGCGTGGAGGAGACCGGCAGGCCGATGGCGCCGGGCAGGGTGTCGTACGTGGTCGCCGTCAGCTTCGGACCCGTCACCGAGCCCTCGTGCGTGGCGACGACCCGGCCCAGCACGTCGTACTCGGGCGCGATGGTCTTGCCCCGGGCGTCGGTCATGGACTCGAGCCGGTCGCCCTGGCCGTACGCCAGCGTCGACGAGCCGTTGTCGGGGTCGGTCTGCTTGACCTTCCGCCCGCGGAGGTCGTACTCCCAGGACCAACGGTCCCCGGCCTGGTTCACGACCGACGCCAGCATGCCGCGCTGGCTGTAGGAGTACCGCGTGGTGTCGTACGCGCCGGTCGGCGAGTCCGCCTTGAAGAAGCGCAGCTCCGTCTTGCGGCCGAGGCCGTCCACGAAGGCCCGGGTCGGGGTCTCGCCCTTCGGCGGGTCGACGGTGATGTTGTCGCCGCCGTAGCTGGTCGTGGTCCGCGAGGTCTCCACGCCGAACTTGCGGGAGATCTGCGCGGTCGCACGGCCGGAGCCGTCGTACTGGGTCATCGTCGAGGACGGGACCTCGTTGTCCTTCGGGTCCCACTGGACGCCGGAGGCAGTGCCCTCGGTGTAGTAGGCGCCGTTGCTCTTCCAGACCTGGCCGAGGCTGTTGTAGAAGGTGTCCGAGATGACCCGGCCACCGCCCAGCGCCTCCATCTGGGTCTGGCGGATGCGCAGGCTCGCGTCGTAGATGTCGTAGCTGGTGCGGTAGGTGCCGTCGTCCAGCAGGGCCTTGTTGGTGATGACCACCGGGCCGTCGGTGCGGACGTCGTACGAGAACTCGCCGTCCGGCGACTTGCTCAGCGGGTCGCGGTCCGGGGACCAGACCTTGAGGAGCCGGCCGAGCGGGTCGTAGCGCATGACCTGCTTTCGGCCGTTCGCGTCCGTCTCGGCGAGGACCGAGCCGCGTCCGAGGTCCGTCTCCGTGGTCTTCGTGTGGCCCAGGGTGTTGGTCGTGACGACCTTGGTCACGATCTGCCCGGAGGCCGGGGTGTACGCGGTCCGGGTGACCTTGCCGAAGACGTCCGTGGTCGCCGTCGGGCGGCCGTAGGCGTCGTACTCGGCGCTGCCGTCCGTCGTGTACTGCGGCGCGCCGCCCGAGTAGCCCGAGAGCGACTCGGTGGACTGCACGTTGCCCGCCGCGTCGTAGTGCATCCGCACGTCCGACGTCACGTCCGCCGGACGCGCCACGTCCGTCGCGTCACACGCCTTCGCGACCGACTCCACCCGCTTCTGCCGCGCGATGATCCAGCGCGCCGGGTCCTCGTCGTACTCGTAGCGGGTGCAGCTGTCGTCCGACGGGTCCGCGATGTCGCCGCGGTTCGAGACCGACTGGGCGAAGCCGCGGTCGTCGTACTCGGTGTGCATCGCCGTGCGGCGCCAGCCGCGGCCGTCGGAGAGGAGGATGCGGGAGGCCACGTCCGAGGTCTGCTGGACGTAGGACTGCTGCGGCTCGATGTCCTCCTCGGGGACCGCGCCCTTGCGGAGGCGGGTCGCCGTGGGGCCGTGGAGCCACGGGGTGTACGTGGTCGCCGCCTCCAGCGGGCCGCCCTCGCCGTCGTACGCCAGGACCTCGCGGGTCTGGCCGGCGAAGAGGCGGTGGTCCGGGAGCTCGTTGCCCTCGGAGTCCTTGACCTTGACCGTGCGGGTGCCGCCGGAGGGCGTCGCGCGGTCGCCGTCGAGGCCGCGGAAGAACAGCGTCTCGGTCTGCGAGCGCCGGTCGGGCGCCATGCCGATGAGGGTGCGGACCCGCTCGTAGCCACGCCACTGGGACCAGGTGCGGGTCTTGGGCCGCATCATCTCGGTCTCGTCGTCGTAGGCCCACGCGGGGTCGCCGAGGAACTGGTACTCGGTGCGCCGCGTCGGCGAGTTGCCGTTGCGGTCCTCCTCCTGGACCCAGTCGACGACGTGCTTGTGGAACCAGTCGGTGACGTACAGCTTGCGCTCGCGCGCCGGGTCGTTCGGGTCCGGGATCTCCGTGATCACCGGGTAGCACCGCATCTTGTTCGTCTCGGGGGACGAGGGCAGGGCGGTGGAGGTGCACTGGGTGTCGGCGTAGTGCGCCAGGATCGTGGATCCGGTCTCCGTGTCGATCGCCTCGACGCGGTAGCGCTTGTACGGCGGCTTGCCGTCGCCCGTGCCGTCGACCCGGTTGTCGAGCTGCTTGCCGCGGAACTTCACGGGCGGCAGCGGGAGGTCGGAGCCGTTGCGGCCGGTGTGCCGGATCTCGGACAGCCACAGCGGGTAGTCCGTGCCGTCACCGGTCATCGGGAAGTCCTGGGTGAGCTTCCAGGTGTCGACCGGCTTGCGCTCGGTGCCGTTCCAGACGGTGGTGGTGACCTCGGCCAGGCGCTTGCGGGTGAAGAAGGTCGGGGTGAACCGGCCCTTACACTCCTCGCCGGAGGCGCACAGCTGGTCGCCGGGGGTGTCCGGCCACTGCTTGGCGACGTTCCAGTCGACGTCCGGCTTCAGCTTGCCCGGGGCGCAGTCGAAGTCCGCGCTGACCAGGCAGCGTTCGAGGACCTCGAAGTCCACCTGGGCCGGGGGCTCGGCGAACAGGTTGTCGCTGCGCAGACCGTACGCGATGTGGTCGAGCCAGCCGGACCGGTCGTACGGGCGGGCGGTGGAGCCGCCGGCGATCTGGTAGTTGGAGCCGTAGTAGTTGGTCTCCTTCTCGTACCAGTACGTCATGGCGTTGCCGCGCGGGTCCACGACGTAGTCGAGGTTCCAGCGGTACGCCTGGTCGCACGCGGCGTTCGCGAAGGTGGCGTTGTAGCAGGGCTCACCGGGGTGGTTGCCGTAGACCGGGACGGTCCAGGCGGAGTTGGTCAGCGGCTTGCCCGCGGTCCAGCCGGGGACCCGGTTGAGACCGAAGTAGAACTGGATGCCCTGGGGGTTGGTGAACCGCCAGTGGTCACCCTCCTTGTCCCCGTTCTGGGCACCCTGGAGCAGCTCGACCCGGGAGCCGTCGTCCTTGGCCGGACGCCACTTCTTGGTGGTGTCGTCCAGGACGAGCTGGGTGGAGCCGCCGTTGAGCGACAGGGTGACCATGGGCGCGCCGTGGCACAGGTCGCCGGTGTCGTCCTTCGGGTTGTTGTACCCGGAGTTCGGCCGCTTGTCCTGGCTGCACGGGACGTAGGACCGCTCGATGAAGTTCGAGGCCAGGTCCCAGCCGTCGCCGACCCAGGAGGTCTGCTGGGCGGAGGCGGAGGTCCGGCCGTCGATGGTCGAGCTGGAGTAGCCGAGCGTCAGCGAGGGGCTGGGGCCACCGAGCGAGGCGGGGATGTCCAGCGGGTACGACCAGGAGAAGTCGCCCGCGGAGCCGCCGGCCTGCCAGGAGCCGCTCGGGTTGAGCGAGGTCGCCTTGTACGTGCCGTTGGCGCCGTCGGCGCCCGCGGTCGCGGCCAGCGTCACGGCCTGCGTGCCGGCGGCGGCCATCGAGCGGCGGGCGCCCGAGGGAGCGGCGACCGGCTGGGCCGGGGCGTCGAAGGTGGCGACCAGCTTCCCGGTCTTCGGGTCGTTGACCGTGGTGACCGGGGTGCCCCGGCGGCACTCCGGCTTGTTCGGCGTGGTCAGCGCACAGGCCGGGAGCGCGGTGAAGCGCAGCCGGGAGCCCCAGCCGCCGCCGTACGCGTTCTTGAAGGCGTTGTAGTCGAGCGCGACCGAGACGGGGGCCGAGGAGCTGCCCGTGTCCGTGCGCTGCACCGAGAGGAGCAGGCTGCCGGCGCGCCCGGCGCGGCGGGCCGCGGCCTGGTCGAGCAGGCCGACCTTGACCTTGACCGGCGCGGTGTTCACGCCGGTGGTCGGCGGCTTGACGGCCCGCGCGGTGCGGCCCGCGGCCGGAGTGCGGGGCGGCAGCGCGGCCGGAGTGCGGGGCGGCAGCGCGGCGACGGTGACGGGCAGGGCGCCCGCGCGGATCGCCTTGCCGGGCTTACCGGGCTTGGTGACGGCCAGGGAGCTGCGGGCGGCCGGATTCCGCTCACCGGCGGCCGCGGACTCCGGGGCGGGCAGCGTGATCTCGGCCGAGCCGGCCTTCGGCCAGGCGATGGCGGGCGCGCTCTTCCAGCTCTTCCGCTGGGACTCGGCGGGGCCGGGGGCCGGCTTGCCGGTGATCGGCGCCCCGCCGACCTTCGTCAGTCGCTGCGTCTCCAGGAGCCGCAGGTCGGAGGGGGCCGCGCTGGCGTCCATGGCCGTGAGGCCGGTGGTCATCAGACTGACGGCCAGCAGGGGTATCGGCCACCGCCAGGCACGCCTGATAGGCGCACGCCAGGCGTGCGCCTTGGATCTTCTCAAGATTCGAACACTCCATGAGATCAAGATGAGAGTAGCGTGAAACTGGCATGATCACGCTTCAGGTGACGGCGCTGAACCTAACAGCGGAACCCCGAGGCGTCGAGACGGCCCCTGGCACACCGATTGAGGGTGCGTCAGGGACATACCGACTGGTCGCCGGGATAAGGAGAACGAGCGGGGCGGAATTTGAGACTCCGTCAACCTGCTCGCAACAAACCGGCGGTCCGCCCGGACGTCGACGCGGGATCGGCTCACACCCGGGCCCGCCCTGCTGCTACAAATAATCGAACGCCAACGGCCGATCGTCGAGGTGGCCGAAAGTGGCCTTCGGCGAGCGGTCGGAACAACCGATCTCGGACACCCGCTCCGGCGCGGTGACCGACCCGACCCCCGAGGACCCACTCCGTGAGACCCATCCCGACGCGCGCCCGCGTCGACGATCCGCCCCGCCGCGGCAGAACGGCCCGCACCGCGGCCGTCACGCTCGCCGCCCTGCTGCTCGGCACGCTGCCCGTCGCCGGGGCCACCACGGCCACCGCGGCTCCCGCCCCCGGCAAGAGCGACCCGGCCAAGGGCGCCACCACGCCCAAGCGCACCGCGAACCCCGCCGACACCGCCCTGCACGCCAAGGCGACCGCCGAGGCCAAGCGCACCGGCAAGCCGGTAGAACTCGCCTCCAAGCGCACCGAGACCGACGACGTCTGGGCCAACCCGGACGGCACGTTCACCCAGAACCACGCCCTGACGCCGGTCCGCGTCCTGCGCGACGGCAAGCTGGTGACCGCGGACACCGGGCTCGGCCGGCAGCGCGACGGCCGGATCGCCCCCCGCGCCACCCGCGTCGGGCTCACCTTCTCCGGCGGCGGCAAGTCCCCGCTCGTCACCATGCGCAAGGACGGCAGGGACATCTCCCTGACCTGGCCCAAGCCGCTGCCCGCCCCGCGCATCGAGGGCGACAGCGCCGTCTACCCCGAGGTCCTGCGCGGCGTCGACCTGCGGGTCACCGCCGACGTCACCGGTTTCTCGCACCAGCTGGTCGTCAAGAACCGCGCCGCCGCCGACAACCCGGCCCTCGCCTCCCTCGGCTTCGGCCTGAAGGGCAAGGGCCTGACCCTCCGCAAGGAGGCCAACGGCGAGCTGCGGGCCCTCGACCCCACCGGCAAGGCCCTGTTCACCTCGGCCAAGCCGCAGATGTGGGACTCCGGCGCCGACCGGCCGGCCCCCGAGGCCACCACCGCGCCCCAGGCCCGTACCGCCGCCCGTACCGCCAAGGCCCCGGTCGCCGACCGGGTCGCCGCCGTCGACGGCATCTCCATCGGCACCCGCCAGGCGGACCTCGGCGTCGCGCTCAAGGGCGACACCCTCACGCTCACGCCCGACCGGAAGCTGCTGACCGCTCCCGGCACCACCTACCCGGTGGTCATCGACCCCCAGTGGCGTGACGACTGGAAGTCCGCCTGGGCCCTCGCGTACAAGCACAACTCCTTCCCGAACTCGGCGAACACCAACTACTGGAACGGTGGGACGCTCAGCAAGGAAGCCCGCGTCGGCTGCGCCAAGGACTCCGCGAACAACTACGCGGTGGTCTGCGCGAAGACCTTCTTCCAGGTCGGCATGGGCGCCCTGTGGGACAAGCAGATCCTGTCCTCCACCTTCCGCATCCAGCAGAAGTACGCCGGCTCGTGGAGCTGCAAGTCCGGTGACATCCAGATCTGGGACACCGACGGCATCGGCGGCGGCACCACCTGGAACAACCAGCCCGCCTGGAAGCGCATGGTGGACTCCTCGGGCCAGTCCTTCGGCGGGCGCAACTGCCCCGGCGACGGCGACCTGATCGAGCTCAACGTCACCTCCGCGGTCGCCGACGCGGCCCGCTGGCACTGGCCGGCCTGGACCATGGGCCTCAAGTCCGCCAACGACACCGTCGACGTGTCCTGGCGCAAGATGAACCCGGACAGCGCCCGCATCTCCACGCAGTACAACACCGTGCCCGACTCCGTCGGCGAGCGCGGTTCCGACCCCTCGGTGTCCTGCGGCGGCGGCATGATCGGCACCACCGACGAGGTCGTGCTCCGCGCCCGCGTCTCGGACGGCGACGACAACAGCATCCGCGCCGAGTTCAACTACTGGAACGACAACGACTACTGGGGCACCATCAAGCGTCCCCAGGTCTGGGTCACCAGCGGCAACGTCGCGCAGGTGCGCATCCCCACCGCCGAGCTGCCCACCGGCACCTACCGCTGGGACGTCCGCGCACTCGACGAGTACGCGGCCGGCCCCTGGGCGGGCCAGTGCGTGTTCAGCATCGACGCCACCCGTCCCGGCCACCCGCCGAAGGTGAGCTCCGGCCAGTTCCCCGAGAACGAGCCGGACAACACCTCCCAGGCGCGGACGAAGGGCACCTTCACCTTCAACGCCAACGGCGAGACCGACGTCGTGAAGTACCAGTGGTGGACCGAGTCCGACCCCAAGGTGCGCGAGGTCTCCACGGGCCAGCCGGGCGGTGAGGCCTCGGTCGAGTACACCCCGTCCACGACCGGCCCGCAGACCCTGTTCGTGCGCAGCCTGGACGCGGCCGGCAACCGCTCCGACCTCAAGGCGTACCTCTTCTACGCCAAGCGCCTGCCCACCCGCGACAAGCCGGGTGACCTCAACGGCGACGGCACTGTCGACATCTGGAGCGTCGACCCGGGCTCCGGCCACCTGTGGATGCACCCCGGCAAGGGCGACGGCACCTTCGACCTGTCGAAGAAGCTGGGCAACCGCGGTCCGTTCGGCGACGCCGTGTCCCTCTCGCACCGGGGCAGCTGGAACACCGACTACTACGAGGACCTGGTCGCCCTGCGCCCGGCCCCCGGCGGCGCCCGCAAGGACCTGATCGTCTACCCGGGCAACGGTGACGGCGACCTCCAGCCGATCGACGCCAACCGCATCCCGCTGGCCACCGCGATGCCCGAGAACGACCACTGGGCCCAGGCCGACCAGGCCCTGGTCATCGGCAGCGTCGACGACGACTCCAAGGACGGCCGGATCGACGCGGCGGACCAGCCCGACCTGCTCGTCAAGGCCGGCGCGGAGCTGTACCTCTACCTCGGCTCGACGGGTGCCTACCTCGACGTGACGGAGGCCGGCTTCCGCCCGCCGATCCTGCTCGGCAACGCCGACTGGCAGAACATGACCCTCATCGCCCCCGGTGACCTGAACGGCGACGCGCTGCCGGAGATCTGGGCCCGCGACAAGACGACCGGCAAGATCCACCAGTACACCAGCCGCGTCAGCACCGACACCTCCTCGCCGACCGTCGCCGACCTGGCCGTGTACGGCGAGGCCGCGGCCCGCACCAGCGCGATCGCGAGCGGCTTCACCTCGCCGCAGCACCTGGAGGGCAACGGCGACTTCGAGGGCGACGGCCACGCCGACCTGTGGTCGCGCGACGCCACCGGCGAGATCACCGAGTTCCCGGGCCGCGCCCCCAGCGGCGGCTCCTCCTTCGGCGCCGGCCGCAGGCTCGTGCTCGGCGGCACCCCCTGGTCCGAGTGCCAGAGCTTCACCTCGGCGGCGACCGGCACGCACTCCCTGTGCGGCCCGATCCTGGCCAAGTACCTGGCCAAGGGCGGTCCGGGCGGCTACGGCTACCCGACCACCGACGTCCTGGTCCCGGCCGACGGCCTGGGACGGTACGCGGGCTTCCGTGCGAACGGCGTCAACGGTGAGAACGCCTCGATCTTCTGGCACCCGAACACCGGCGCCTGGATGATCCAGAACGGCATCCGCGAGTACTGGAAGTCGCTGGGCGCCGAAGCGGGCTTCCTCGGCTACCCGACGTCCGACGAGTCCACCACGTTCGAGAGCGACGCCTGGGTCACCACGTTCAGCGGCTCCGGCGGTGCCGGCGCCATCTACTGGACGTACGACTTCGGCGGCCGTTCCATCCACGGCACCATCTACAAGAAGTACCTGGAGCTGGGCGGCCCGTCCGGATTCGGCTACCCGACCACCGACGAGACCAACGTCGACGACGGCATCGGCCGGTACAACAACTTCCGGCGCCGCGGCGAGACCGCCGACTCCCGCTCCATCTACTGGACCACCACCACGGGCCAGGCCTGGGGCGTGTGGGGCAGCATCCGCAACAAGTGGCTCGAACTGGGCGGCGGCAAGAGCTGGCTCGGCTACCCGCAGTCGGAGGAGTACGACGTGGCGGGCGGTCCGCGGACCGACTTCCAGAAGGGCTACATCCGCCACAACCGCTGGACCGGCGCCACCGCCGAGCACCAGACGTCCGACCGCACCGACACCCTCCGCAAGGAGTTCTCGGGCGACTTCAACGGCGACGGCCGCGCCGACCTGGCCACGGTCTACGACTACGGCAGCGACGCGATGGCCCTGTACACGCACGCCGCCAAGGCGGACGGCGGCTTCGCCGCCCCCGTGGTCGCCTACAACAGCGGCGCCTGGAACTGGCGGGTCTCGCAGTCCCAGTGGGTCTCCGGTGACTTCAACGGCGACGGCCGCGACGACCTGGCCGCCCTCTACGGCTACGGTGACGGCGCCAACGGCATGTTCACGTTCCTGGGCCAGGCCGACGGCACCTTCACCCAGGTCCCGCGCAGCGCGTACACGGGCCCCGGCAACTGGGACGCCACCAAGGGCAAGCTGGTCGCCGGCGACTACAACGGCGACGGCCGCGACGACGTGGTCATGCTCTACGACCACGGCAACTGCGACACCGGCGCGTACACCTTCCTGTCGAAGGCGGACGGCTCGTTCAACAACATCTTCGGCAGCTGGCGCTCCGGCGCCGGCAACTGGTGCCAGGGCCAGACCAAGTTCGTCGGGGGCGACTTCAACGGCGACGGCCGTGACGACCTCGTCGGCTTCTACGGCTACAACGACGGCTCGGTCACCGTGTGGACCCTCCCGAGCAAGGCCGACGGCGGCTTCGCCACGACGATCCCGTCCCTGCACATGAACCCCGGCATATGGGAGTGGTGGCGCTCCAAGCTCACCGCCGGCGACTACAACGGCGACGGCCGCGCCGACCTGGCCGCGATGTACGACTACGGCTACGGCAACGCCTCGCTGTTCACCATGACCAGCAAGGCGGACGGCACGATCAACGAGGCCTTCCGCAGCTGGCAGGCGCCCTCGGGCACCTGGCACGTCCAGGAGGCGTCGTTCCCGGTCTCGGGCGACACCGACCACGACGGCCGCGAGGACATCGCGATCATGTACAACGACGCTCTCGGCGGCACCGCGGCGAACACCTTCAAGGCGCGCGCCGACGGAGGCTTCGAGAACCCGTGGAAGAGCTGGCAGGCCTCGGCGGGCACCTGGTAGTCCAGGCCTGACCCCCTCCGAGCGGAACATCGCCCTCCGGGACCCGAGCGGTCCCGGAGGGCGACGTGTTCCACCCGGAGTCACGGATTCCCGTAGGGTCGGACGATGGCGAAGTACTTCGACGTTCATCCGCAGACCCCGCAGGCCCGCACCATCGGCACCGTGGTCGACAGCCTCCGGGCCGGCGCCCTCATCGCGTACCCCACCGACTCCTGCTTCGCGCTGGGCTGCCGGCTCGGCAACCACGACGCGGTGGAGCGCATCAAGTCGATCCGGCACCTCGACGACCGGCACCACTTCACCCTGGTGTGCGAGAACTTCGCGCAGCTGGGCCAGTTCGTGCAGGTCGACAACGACGTGTTCCGGGCGATCAAGGCGGCCACCCCGGGCAGCTACACCTTCATCCTCCCGGCCACCCGGGAGGTCCCGCGCCGCCTGATGCACCCCAAGAAGAAGACCGTCGGCGTCCGCATCCCCGACCACAACGTGACCCGCGCCCTGCTCGCCGAGCTCGGCGAGCCCCTGGTGTCCAGCACCCTGCTCCTGCCCGACGAGGACGAGCCGCTGACCCAGGGCTGGGAGATCAAGGAGCGGCTCGACCACGTCCTCGACGCCGTGGTGGACTCCGGCGACTGCGGCACCGAGCCCACGACGGTCGTCGACTTCTCCAGCGGAGAGGCCGAGATCGTACGGCGCGGAGCGGGCGACCCGGCACGCTTCGAGTGACGCCCGGGGGCGCCTACCGCCGCGGGGCCACCAGGTCGGACGGGTCGGTGTTCGAGCCGCAGAGGACGACGCAGACCCGCTCGCCGGGCTCCGGGCGGTAGGCCGCGCCCAGGGCGGCGTGGGCCGTGGCGGCGGCGTGCTCGACCACGAGGCGGCGGTCGTCCCACAGGGCTCGGCGGGCCCGCACGATGTCGGCGTCGCTCACCAGGACCGCGCGGACGTGGTCCTGGCGGGCCGCGTCCAGGGCCGCCGCGGAGGCCCGGCGGGCACCCAGCGAGTCCGCGGCGACCGAGTCGACGGTGACGTCGACCGGGCGGCCGGCCTCCAGCGCCGCGTGCAGCGCCCGGCAGTTCTCCGGCTCGACCGCGACCACCCGGACGCCGTGCGCCCGGGCGGCGGTCGCGATCCCGGCGAAGAGCCCGCCGCCGCCGACCGAGACCACCACCGTGTCGAGGCCGGGCAGACCCCGCTGGATCTCCTCCAGGAGGGTGCCCGCGCCCGCGGCGATCAGCGGGTGGTCGTACGCGTGCGAGGCCAGCGCGCCGGTCTCCGCCGCGAACGCGTCGCACGCGGCGAGGGCCTCGGCGTACTCGCTGCCGACGAGCCGGACGTCGGCGCCGTAGCCGCGCAGCCGCCCGACCTTCACACCGGGGGCCGTGGTGGGCAGGAACACCGTCGCGGGCACGTCCTGCCCGCGTGCGGCCCACGCGCAGGCGAGCCCCGCGTTCCCGCCGGAGGCGATCGTGACCCCGGCCGCCGGCAGGGTCCCGGCCTCGCGGTGGGCGAGCAGGAAGTTCAGCGCGCCGCGCGCCTTGAAGGAACCGGTGTGCTGCATGAGTTCGAGCGCGAACGACACCCCGTCGGCGTCCCCGGGGGCGATCGTGACGGGACGGACGTGTCCGGCGATCCGGTCGGCGGCGGTCTTGACGTCGGCGTGGCTCAGCGTGTGCACGTGCGGCTCCAGAGTCGGGGTGGTACGGCCGACTCCGACCCTGCCACACGGGTCAGACGGCGGCCGCCGGTTCCGCGACCGGCCGGAGCAGCGTGACCAGGTGGTCCGCGTACATGTCGAGCGCCGCCGAGGCCGCCTCGTCGTCACGGTCGATCAGCCAGTTGAGGGTCAGCCCGTCCAGCGCGCTCAGCCCGTACCGGGTGAGGACGGGCAGCGGCAGGGTCCACTCGGCGCCCGAGCGGCGCGCGATGGTCTCCAGCTGGCGCAGGCTGACCTCGGTGTAGTGCCGGTACTGGCCGCGGGCCACGTCGGCGAGGCCCGGCTTGCGCAGCGCGTACTGGGTCAGCTCGTACGTCAGGAGGTGCTCGTCCGGGTTCCGCCGGACCCGCTCCCAGTAGGCGCGCAGGGTGCCCCGGACCACCTCGTCGACCGGCAGGCCCTCCGGGACCGGCGCGGCCGGCGGGTCGAGGGCCCGCAGCATGATCCGCTCGATGACGCTGTGGAGCAGCTGCTCCTTGGCGCGGAAGCAGTAGTGGAACGCGCCGAGCGGCAGCCCCGCCTCGGCGACGACGGCACGCGTGGTCGCCTTCGCCACGCCGTCGCGGATCATGACCCGGATCGCCGCGTCGATCAGCTGCTCGCGACGCTCGTCGGCCGATCGGCGGCTCATGGGAACTCCCGGAGGTGAGAGGGGTGTCGGAGCACGCTACCCCGAGGGCGGCGGTGGCGTCCGGGCGGGCGGGAGAGCGCCCGGACGCCCCATGCGTCACAGGAAGGCGTGGCCCTCGCCCCGGTAGGTGGGCACGACGTCCACGATCCGGCCCTCCTCGACGAGGTGGAGCCGGTCCACCCGCTCGCACAGCTCCCCGGCCTTCGCGTGGCGGAACCAGACCCGGTCCCCGAGCCGCAGGCCGTCCGCGGCGTCCCCGACGAGCGGGGTCTGGACCTCGCCGGCACCCTCCTGGGCCAGCATCCGCAGCCCCGCCGGCCACACCGGCACCGGCAGGCGGTCGGTGCCGGCCGGGCCCGAGGCGGTCCAGCCGCCACCGAGCACCGTCACGTGCCGGGGCGCGGGCCGCCGGACCACGTCGAGGGCGAAGTAGGCGGCGGGCAGCGGCCGGAAGGCGCGGTAGTGGTCGAAGAGCGCGGGGGAGTAGATGCCGGACCCGGCCCCCAGCTCGGTGATCGCCGGCTCCGCCGAGGTCGCCTCCAGGCTGCCGGTCCCGCCGCCGTTGACGAACTCCAGCGGGGCGACGTCCCGCACGGACCGCACCGCCGCCGCCCGCCGTCGGCGCAGCTCCCGCGCCGACGTCCGCTGGACGAACCGCAGCGCCGAGCGGGTGAGCGGCGAGCCCGGCTGGGCGTCGCCGACCCCGGCGATCTGACCCTCGTACGACATGACGCCGACGAGCCGCAGCCGCGGGCGCGCCACGACGGCCCGGGCCAGCGCCGCGGCGGCGTCGGGGCTGTGCAGCGGCGAACGGCGCATGCCCAGGTGGACCCGGCCGCCGAGGAGCCGCAGCGAGGCGTCCAGGTCGAGGCAGACCCGTACGGCCGGGCCGTCCGCGCCGAGCACCGAGTCCAGCAGGTCGAGGTGCTCCAGCGAGTCGATCATGATCGTGACCCGGGCGGCGGCCCGCTCGTCGGCCGCGAGGGCGCGCAGCGGGGCCGGGTCGGCGCACGGGTAGCCGACCAGGATGTCGCCCACGGCCTCGTCGGCGGTGCGCGCCAGCCACAGCGCCTCGGGCAGCGTGAACGCGAGGACGCCGGAGAAGCCCGGCATCCGCAGGACCTGCTCGATCAGCGGGCGGCAGCGCAGCGACTTGCTGGCCAGGCGGATGGGCTTGCCCCCGGCGCGGCGGGCCATCCCGGTGGCGTTGGCGTGCAGCGCCCCCAGGTCGACCACGGCGAAGGGCGGGCTGAGCTCGGCCGTCGCGCGGCGCAGCTCCTCGAAGGACATCGGCGCGGCGGCGGCACGGATGGCGGTGGTGGCCGGCAAGGCTGCTCCCCCTGTCTGAGGACGGGCGTCTTCGGTCCTGCTGGGGCGTCACCATCTCTCGGTCACCCGTCCAAGTCAATGCTTCAGGACGCTTGACTTGGACAACTGACCGAGTTCAGTCTTCCGTCGACCGCGCCCGGTACGGCGCGGACCGCCGATCCCTGCGAGAGGACCCCGGGCATGACGAACGTGGCGGGCACGTGGAGCAACTGGTCGGGCAGCGAACACGCCACCCCGGTACGGGTGGTGCGCCCCGCCGACGCCGGCGAGGTGGCGGCAGCGGTGGCCGCCGCGGCACGCGGCGGGAGCCGGGTGAAGGCCGTCGGGGCGGGCCACTCCTTCAGCCCCGTCGCCGTCGCCCCCGACGTCCAGCTGCGGCTGGACGGGCTGGCCGCGCTGGAGTCGGTGGACCGCACGACGGGCCTGGTCACGGTAGGTGCGGGCATGCCGCTGTGGCGGCTCAACCCGCTCCTCGCCGAGCACGGACTCGCGATGGAGATCCTCGGCGACATCGACCGGCAGACCGTCTCCGGCGCCATCTCCACCGGCACCCACGGCAGCGGCACCCGCTTCGGGGGCATCGCGACCCAGGTGCGGGCGCTGGAGCTGGTCCTCGCGGACGGCACCCTCGTCACCTGCTCGGCCGAGGAGCGGCCCGAACTCTTCGCCGCCGCCCGCGTCGGCATCGGCGCCCTCGGCATCCTCACCCGGGTGACCCTCCAGTGCGTCCCGCTGTTCGCGCTGCACGCCCGGGACGAGACGCGGCCGGTCGAGGAGACCCTGGCCCGCGTCCACGAACTGGCCGACGCCAACGACCACTTCGAGTTCTTCTGGTTCCCGCACAGCGGGACCACGCTGACCCGCAGCTTCCGCCGGCTGCCGGGCGACACCCCGCTGACCCCGATCGGGGACTTCTCCCGGCGCCTCGACGAGACCGTCAGCGGCACCGGCTTCGACCTGCTCAACCGGCTCGGCACCCGCTTCCCGGCGCTCGTCCCGCCCCTCACGCGGTTCGCCGCCCGGGCCATGTCCGCACGCGAGTGGACCGACCTGTCGTACAAGATCTTCGCCTCGGTCCGCGACGTACGGTTCCACGAGGGCGAGTTCGCCATCCCCCGGGAGGCGGCCGTCGACGCGCTGCGGGAGATCAAGCGCTGGGTCGACCGCAGCGGCGAGCGCGTGTCGTTCCCGCTGGAGGTCCGCTTCGCCGCGCCCGACGACATCTGGCTCTCCACCGCGCACGGGCGCGAGAGCTGCTACATCGCCTTCCACCAGTACCACCGCATGCCCCACGAGCGGTACTTCGGGGCCTGCGAGGACATCCTCGGCTCCTTCGGCGGCCGCCCCCACTGGGGCAAGATGCACCAGCTGGACGCCGCCACGCTGCGCACCCGCTACGAGCGCTTCGACGACTTCACCGCCGTACGGGACGAGGTCGACCCGACCGGGGTCTTCGCCAACGCCTACCTGGACCGGGTCCTGGGTCCCGCACCGGAGTCCGCCAGGTAGCACACTGGGCGGGTGACGAGGGAAGACACGAACGGGAACACGACGGTTCTGGCGATCCGCCAGGGGAGCCTGCGGGGCACGACGGACGGCGGGGTGACCGCCTTCCGCGGCATCCCCTACGCCGCCCCACCGGTGGGGCGGCTGCGCTTCCGCGCGCCCGCCGCGCACCCCGGCTGGCCGGGGGTCCGCGACGCGACGGAGGCCGGGCCCTCCGTGCCCCAGGGGCCCGGACGGCTCGCGCCGGTCATGGGCGCGCGGACGCCGGACTGGGACGAGGACGGCTGCCTCAACCTCAACGTGTGGACACCGGCCGGAGCCGTCGGATCGGACCGGCCGCGGCCGGTCCTGCTCTGGTTCCACGGCGGCGGTTTCGCCAGCGGATCCGGCGGCTGGGACTGGTACGACGGCGCCCGCCTGGCCGCCGCCGGGGACATCGTCGTGGTCACCGCCAACTACCGGATCGGGCCGCTGGGCTACCTCCACCTGCCGGAGGTCGGCGCGGACAACCTCGGCGCCCGCGACCAGGCCGCCGCCCTGCGCTGGGTACGGGACACCGTCGGGGCCTTCGGGGGCGACCCGGACCGGATCACCGTCGGCGGCCAGTCCGCCGGCGCGTACTCCGCCCTCGCCCTCGCGCTCGACCCGGCGACCGGTCCGCTCGTCCACCGGGTGATCCTGCAGAGCGGCCCCTGGAGCCTGGTCCCGCAGGCACCCGAGGACGCCGCCCACGCGGCGGACCGGTTCCTCGCCCTGCTCGGCATCGAGCGCGACGAACACCTCGCCAAGTCGCTGCGGGACGTGCCGGCCGCCGACCTCCTCGACACGTACGCACGGGTCGCCGTCGAGCTCGCCCGTCCGGGCGACTCCGCCCCGCCGATGTACCCGGTCCTCGGCGGCTTCGGACACCCGGAGGCCTGGCCGACGGGCGTCGCGCGCGGTGCCCTCGCCGGCAAGGGCGTCCTCGTCGGCAGCACCACGCACGAGGCCACCGCCTTCCTCGGGCCCGACGCCCCGGCCGACCTGGTCGCGGCCGTCACCCGGGCGGCGTTCGGCGAGGGCGTCGACGCCCTCGCGCGGGAGTGCGCCGCCCACGGCACACCGGCCCACGTCTACCGCTTCGCCCGTGCCTCGACCGCCGTGCCCGGACTCGGCGCGCCGCACTGCGCCGACCTGCCGTTCGCCTTCGACCGCCTCGACGCCTACGCCGCGGCGCCGATGCTCGGGCCGGTCGACGCCCAGGACCGGGCGCTGGCCCGCGCGTTCAGCGGAGCCCTGGCCGCCTTCACCGCCACCGGCGACCCCGGCTGGCCCGCCCACCGGCCCGGCGTCGAGCCGTACGTGCACCGATTCGGCGGGAGCTGAGCCCCGGCGCGCCGAAATCCGTTTCCCGCCATCGGGCCGCCGGGCCTAGCGTGGCGCGGATGACGACTCAGATGATCATTCTCAACGGCGGCTCCAGCGCAGGGAAGTCAGGCATCGTGCGCTGCCTCCAGGCAGTCCTCCCCGACCCCTGGCTGGCGTTCGGCGTCGACTCGTTCGTCGACGCCCTGCCCGCCCGGATGCAGGCGTCCGACGAGGGGCTGGACATCGGCCCGGACGGCGGGGTGAACGTCGGGGCCGAGTTCCGGCGGCTGGAGACGGCCTGGACCGAGGGCATCGCCGTCATGGCCCGGGCCGGGGCCAGGATCGTCGTCGACGAGGTCTTCCTCGGCGGGGCCGAGTCCCAGCGCCGCTGGCGCGAACACCTCGAAGGACTGGAGGTGCTGTGGGTCGGCGTCCGCTGCGACGCCACGGTCGCCGCGGGCCGTGAGACCGCCCGCGGGGACCGGGCGCCCGGCATGGCCGCCCTTCAGGCCGGGCAGGTGCACGAGGGCGTCACGTACGACCTGGAAGTGGACACCACGCGCACCGAGTCGATCGAGTGCGCGCGGCGGATCGCGGCACACGTGCGCTGACGGGCCGACGAAGGCCGGACACGAGGACGGGTGGGGGAATGACGGGGGAAGCCACGGACCGGGCCGCGCGGGAGGCCTTCGAACAGGCGGTACGCGAACGGGCCGAGGGACGGGTGGACGCCGCCCGGGAGGCGTTCCTCCGCGACCTGGACCCCGGGTTCCTCCTGCCGGGGGAACGGATCACCCTCGGCTCCCACTCGTTCGACCCGGCCGACATCGACTCCGCCGAACGGGCCACGGGGCGGCGCCCCGCACACTCCAGCGGCCACCTCGACGTGTCCACCCACGACGGCGCCCACCACGTCGTCTTCCTCGACCTGCGCGACCCCTACGACCGGCGCGGCCACGAGGCCCTGCGACGGCTCCTGGGCCCCGGCAGCCTCTGAACCGCCAGGACCCCCGGGGCCGTCACGGACCGGGGCCGGACCGTCCCTAGCCCAACCGGCCCCGCCTTGTCAGTCCGTAAGGTTCCGGATTCATCGCCCGGGAAAGCGCCGCTACCGTCCAATCGCCCAGCGCTCGGTACCGTCGCGTCTACCTGGAGGTCACGTTGACCGCGCACCACCCCACCCGCAGGAGCATCCTCAAGTCCGCCGGCGGGCTCTCCGCCGCCCTGGCCCTCGGCGCCGGCGGCGTGCTCGGCTCGGCGTCCTCGGCCGCGGCGGCCGGTGACGGCTTCGGTCTGCGCATCGTGGACCGCAACGAGGGCGACCCGCGCATGTGGTACTACCGCTTCCAGACCGACGCGATCGGCTGGAACCCCGGCGTCAACGTCCTGCTCCCGGACGACTACCACTGGAGCGGCCGGACCTACCCGGTCCTCTACCTCTTCCACGGCGGCGGCACGAGCCAGGACTTCATCACCTTCGACCGCGAGGGCGTCCGCGACTGGACGGCCGGACGCGGGATCATCGTGGTCATGCCCGACGGCGGCCAGGCCGGCTGGTACTCCAACCCGGTCAGCTCCAACGTAGGCCCCCGCAACTGGGAGCACTTCCACATCAACCAGCTCCTCCCGTGGGTCGAGGCCAACTTCCGTACCTACGCCGAGTACGACGGCCGCGCCGTCGCCGGATTCTCCATGGGAGGCTTCGGCGCGCTGAAGTACGCCGCCAAGTACTACGGGCACTTCGCCTCGGTCAGCGCCCACTCCGGCCCCGCCAGCCTCCGCCGGGACAACGGGCTCGTCGTCCACTGGGCCAACGTCTCCTCCGCGTACCAGGACCTCAGGGGCGGCACCATCTACGGCGCGCCGCTGTGGGACGAGGCCCGGGTGAGCGCCGACAACCCGGTGCAGCGCATCGAGAGCTACCGCAACAAGCGGGTCTTCCTCGTCGCCGGCACCAGCCCCGACCCGGTCAACTGGTTCGACACCGTCAACGAGACCCAGGTCCTCGCGGGCCAGCGGGAGTTCCGCGCCGCCCTCGACAACGCGCGCATCCCGCACGAGTCGTACGAGCTGCCCGGCGGCCACTTCATCCGCCGCGACATGATGCAGCGCGACATCGACGGCATCATCGCGCGCCTGCGCAAGGCCTGACGGGGGGCCTCACGTGATGCTCGGTCTTCCCCGGCGCGCCCTGCGCGTCCTCCTCGCCGCGACCGCGGCCCTCGCACCCGGCCTCCTCGTGACCCCGTCGGCCGCGGCCCAGCCGGCCGCCCGGCCCGCCGACCACACCGCGGCCTGTCCCGCCGAGGGACAGGTCACCCAGGGCTATCACCCCGGCCACAACGGCGTGGACATCGCCCACGACCTCGGCACACCCATCTACGCCATCGGCGACGGAGAGGTGACGCACTCCGGATACGCCGACGGCTACGGCCAGTGGATCCGCATCCTCCACCCCGACGGGCGCATCTCCGAATACGGGCACATGTACCAGCGGTTCGTGTCCGCCGGCGAGCACGTCACGGCCGGCCAGCGGATCGCCCTGATGGGCAACGAGGGCAGCGACTCGCAGGGCGTCCACCTGCACCTGCGGATCTGGGGCGACACCTCCACCTCGTACGGCATCGACCCCGAGATCTACCTCGCCGAACACGGTGTGACCCTGCCCTGCGTCCCCGGCGGCGTCCCGCACCCCAGGCCCCTGATGTACCCGGCGGAGTCCGGCCGGGTGGTCTCGGCCCGCTCCGCCGACGGACGGCTCGAAGTGTTCGCGGCCGGCGCCGACGGCGTGCACCACGCCTGGCAGCTGGAGGCGAACGCCGAGTGGTCGGCCTGGGAGCCCCTGGGCGGCCCGGGCGGCGCCGAGCTGGCGATCGCCCCGAACGCGGACGGACGCCTGGAGATGTTCGCGATCAACGGGAACACCTTCCAGCACCGCTACCAGCTGGCGCCCTCCGGCGGCTGGTCCGGCTGGGAGACCTTCGGCGGCGGCGGACGCGACATCGCCGCAGGGGTCAACGCCGACGGCCGCATCGAGGTCTTCGCCTCCGGCCCGGTCGGGATCTTCCACAAGTACCAGACCGCGCCCAGCAGCGGCTGGTCGGAATGGGAGCCCACCGGCGGTGGCCCCGCCGACGCCCGGGTGGACATGGAGAAGGCCCCGGACGGGCGCCTGGAGGTCTTCGCCCTCAACGGGAACACCTTCCAGCACCTCTTCCAGACGGCCGTCAACGGCGCCTGGTCGGCCTGGGAGGACTTCGGCGG
Organism: Streptomyces sp. NBC_01268; assembly: GCF_036240795.1. Lineage (NCBI taxonomy): Bacteria > Bacillati > Actinomycetota > Actinomycetes > Kitasatosporales > Streptomycetaceae > Streptomyces > Streptomyces sp. NBC_01268. The sequence continues at coordinate 7,472,823 of NZ_CP108454.1, forward strand.
CGGCGGCCGGGACCTGACCGTCGACCACAACCAGGACGGGCGGATCGAGGTCTTCGCCTCCGGTCCGGTCGGCGTCTTCCACAAGTACCAGACCAGCCCCACCACCTGGTCCGGCTGGGAGCCCACCGGCGGCCCCGCCGACTCCCAGCTGACCAGCGAGCGCACCGCCGACGGCCGGGTCGAGGTCTTCGCCATCAACGGCAGCGTCGCCCAGCACCTCTGGCAGACCGGGGTCAACGCCCCCTACGGCCAGTGGGAGAACTTCGGTGGCGGCGGTACGGAGGTCACCGCCGCGACCAACGCCGACGGCCGCATCGAGGTGTTCGGCACCAGCCAGGCCGGCGTCTACCACAAGTGGCAGACCGGGCACACGACGTGGTCCGACTGGGCGTGGGTCAACAACGGCCCCGGTCCCGCGGTCAATTGAGGAGCCAGCAGGTGAGAACCGGACAGCGCTCCCGAAGGGCGCCCCATCGCACCGTCGTGTCGGCGTTCGCCTCGCTGCTCCTCGCGGCGGGCATCCTGACCGGCGTCGCCTCTCCGGCACAGGCCGCTTCCAGCGACCTGTGCGCCCAGGTCGGCTACAACGCCGGATTCCGGGGCGACGGCCTGGTCACCGCCGTGGCCGTCGCCCTCGCGGAGTCCAGCTGCGACCCGTCGGCGACCAACGTCACCAACAACACGCCCCCGTCCCGCGACCGCGGCCTGTGGCAGATCAACGACTACTGGCACCCCGAGGTCGACGACGCCTGCGCCTACGACGCGCAGTGCAACGCGAACGCGGCCTTCACCATCTCCAACGGCGGCACCAACTGGCAGCCCTGGTCCACGTACAACGCCGGTGTCCACCGGCGGCACCTGGACGAGGCACGCGCCGCGGTGGACCGCCTCGGTCACCCCGGCCCCGGGCCCGCCCCGGTGGTGTACCCGGCGGAGTCCGGCCGGGTGGTCTCGGCCCGCTCGGCGGACGGGCGCCTCGAAGCGTTCGCGGCCGGCCCCGACGGCGTCCACCACGCCTGGCAGGTGGGCGTCAACGGCGCCTGGTCCGACTGGGAGGCCCTGGGCGGCCCGGGCGGCGCCGAGTTGGCGATCGCCCCGAACGCGGACGGACGCCTGGAGATGTTCGCGATCAACGGGAACACCTTCCAGCACCGCTACCAGCTGGCGCCCTCCGGCGGCTGGTCCGGCTGGGAGACCTTCGGCGGCGGCGGGCGCGACATCGCGGCCGGTGTGAACGCCAACGGGCGGATCGAGGTCTTCGCCTCCGGCCCGGTCGGGATCTTCCACAAGTACCAGACCGCGCCCAACGGCGGCTGGTCCGACTGGGAGCCCACCGGCGGCGGCCCGGCCGGCGGACGCATCGAGGTGGAGAAGTCCCCCGACGGACGCCTGGAGGTCTTCGCCCTCAACGGCGACGTCTTCCAGCACCAGTACCAGACCGCGGTCAACGGTGGCTGGTCGGCCTGGGAGAACTTCGGCGGCGGCGGGCGCGACCTGACCGTCGACCACAACCAGGACGGGCGGATCGAGGTCTTCGCCTCCGGTCCGGTCGGCGTCTTCCACAAGTACATGACCAGCCCGACGAGCTGGTCCGACTGGGAGCCGACGGGCGGCCCCGCCGACTCCCAGCTGACCAGCGAACGCTCGCCGGACGGCCGGGTCGAGGTCTTCGCCATCAACGGCAGCGTCGCCCAGCACCTCTGGCAGACCGGGGTCAACGCCCCCTACGGCCAGTGGGAGAACTACGGCGGCGGCGGTACGGAGGTCACCGCCGCGACCAACGCCGACGGCCGCATCGAGGTGTTCGGCACCAGCCACGCCGGGGTCTACCACAAGTGGCAGACCGGTTTCGCGACGTGGTCCGACTGGGCCTGGCTCAACAACGGCCCCGGCCCCGCCGTCGACTGACCCCCGCGACCGGCCGGGACCGCCCTGCGCGGCCCGGCCGGCCGCGGGACCCCCAGGGTCCCGCCGATCAGGAGAAGAGCCATGCACCCCATCAGCAGACGCGGGCTGCTGCGGGCGACCGCCGTCGGCGCCCTCGCCCTCCCGGGCCTCGCCCCGGCCGTGGCCGCCGCGGGCACGATCCCGCCCCACCGGTGGATCGGCGCCGGCCCCTTCACCCCCGTCTACGACCCCTCCACCCCCGGGCGCCGCCGCTACCTCAACGACCACACCCTCATCGAGGCCGACGGCCGCTGGCACGTGTTCGGCATCGTCGGCGACAGCGCGGCACCCGGCCACTCCCCGGACAGCGCGGCGGAGACCGCCTTCGCCCACGCCTCCGCCCCCGGCCCGTACGGGCCCTGGACCGGCCACGCCGACGCCCTGACCCTCGACCCCGGCTACCACGGCGAGGAGCACCTCTGGGCGCCGCACGTCATCGAGGCGGACGGCACCTACTGGATGTTCTACGCGGCCGGCGGCAAGGACGGGGCCGCGATCAACCTCGCCACCTCCCCCGACCTGTCCACCTGGACCCGCCTGCCGTCCGGCCCCCTGTTCCGGGGGCGCGCCGCCCGCGACCCGATGGTGACCCGGATCGGCGGCCGTTGGGTCATGTACTACACGGAGGTGTCCGCCACCGACGGCCGGCACCTCGTGTGCCACCGCCGCTCCGACGACCTCGTCCACTGGAGCGAGCCCGCCGTCGCGTACGCCGACGAGACCACCGAGTCCACCGGGGTCTCCGTCACCGAGTCGCCCTTCGTGCTCGAACAGGACGGCTGGTACTACCTGTTCATCGGCCCCCGGGTCGGCTACGACGGCACCGACGTCCTCGCCTCCCCGGACCCCTTCCGCTTCACCCTCGACGGCTACGCCGGCCATGTGCCCGGTCACGCGGTCGAGGTCGTCACCGACGGGACCGACCGCTACGCGAGCGCGGCCGGCTGGTTCGCCGACGGCCTCTCCCTGGCGCCCCTCCAGTGGCGGACCACCCCGCCCTCGTGGCAGAGCCCGGACAACCCGGCCGTCTCCCTCGACGTCGACGGGCGGCTGAACGTGTTCGCCCTCGACGGGGGCGACCGCTCGATGCTGCGGCGCGTCCAGCTCGATCCGGCCGCCGGCACCTGGTCCGACTGGGAGCAGTTCGGCGGCCCCGCCGGGGCGGTCCCCACCCTCGGGCGCGACGCCGACGGCAGGCTGGAGGTCTTCTCGCTCGCGCCCGGCGGCGTCAACCTGCACCACCGCGTGCAGCGGACCGACGGCACCTGGTCGGACTGGGAGGAGTTCGGCGGCCCGGCCGCGGCGGCCCCCGCCGTCGCCCGCAACGCCGACGGCCGACTGGAGGTCTTCGCGCTGAGCCCCGACGGCGCCGTCGTCGCCCGCCGCAGGCAGGCGACGCCCGGCTCGGCCGGCTGGGACCCGTGGGACGCCGGCTTCGGCGGCCCCGCGGGCGCCCCGCCGGTCGTCGCCGCCAACGCGGACGGGCGCCTGGAGGTGTTCCTCCTCGCCCCCGGCGGCACCGCGCTCACCCACCGGTGGCAGCTGGCGGCCGACGGCGGCTGGTCCGCCTGGAGCGCCTTCGGCACCGCCGCCGGCAACGCGCCGCGGGTGGCCCGGGACGGCAGCGGCCGGCTGACCGTCGCCGCCGTCGCCCCGTCCGGCGTGGGCTCCTTCCACCGGCGCCAGTCCGTCCCCAGCGGCGGCTGGGACGCCTGGCAGCCGCTGTTCGGCTGGTCCACCGCGGCCCCGCTGCTCGTCCCCGGCGCCGACGGCAGGCTGGAGGCGTTCGCGCTCGCTCCGGGCGGCGCCCGCCTCGACCACCGCTGGCAGACCGCCTCCGGTGGCCCGTGGGCCGCCGCCGAGGAGTTCGGCGAGCCGGGGGCCGTCCTCGTCGCGACCCCGTCCGCCGCAGCCGACGCCACCGGCCGCGTCCACCTCTTCGCGGTCACCACCGACGGAAGGATCCGCACCCGCGTCCAGGCCCGGCCCAGCGGAGGCTGGCTGCCGTGGACCGCGTTCGGCGACCGCGCGGTCGCAACGCTCCGGTCGAGCGCACCCGCTCCCTGACACTCCGTCACGAACCGGACGAGCCGGGAGAACCCGCACGTGTGGACCGTGTGGAGGCGCGCCGAAGTGGCCGATGCCACTCGGTGCATCACCGGTTGCAACCGGTAACGTTCGGTGTGTCGGACAGTGGTCGGCACGCGGGACGGGGGAGCGGTGAGCGGGATTGTCATCCACCTGCCGCAAGGCAGTGGCGGGGGCGTGGACGGGGAGGCCCGCGGCGACGCGGTGACCCTGAGACTCGGGCCCGGGCAGCGGGCCCGGTTCGGCCGGGGCTCGTCCAGTCTGCCCGTCGAGCTCCGCCTCGCCGACGCGGCGATCTCCCGGCTGGCCGGCGAGATCAGGGCGACCGACGACCACTGGCAGCTCAGCAACCACAGCACCACCCACAGCTATCTCGTGGAGAACCCGGAGGGCGCGGGCGAGTACCTGCGCGTCCCGCCGCGCCGCGCGGGCGCGCCGATCCCGTTCGAGTTCTCCCGGGTGGTGCTGCCCACCCGCCGCGACACCACGGTCTTCTTCCAGGTGTTCGCGCCGGACCACGTCTACATGGACCCGCGCGGCATGGGCGGCCTCGGCGAGAGCCGCACCCTCACCGCGTACTCCCTGGACGAGACCGCCACGTACTTCCTGGTGCTCGTCGCCCTCTGTGAACCGTGGCTGCGCGACCGCTCGCCCGTGGCGGTGCCCACCACCCCGCAGGTCGTCGAGCGGCTGCGCGGCCACGCCGCCTGCGCGAGGCTGACGGCCCGCGCGGTGAGCTCGCACATCGACTACCTCGCCGACGAGAAGCTGAGGATCGGCGTCCCCGGGGCGGCCGACACCGGCCGCACGGACCGCAGGAACGGCAAGCGCGAGGCCGTGGTCGGCCTCGCCCTGAAGTTCGGCATCGTGCGCGAGGAGCACCTCGTGCTGTTACCGCCGGGCACCGAACCCGCCGAGCGGGGACGGTAGGGGCGTGGTGCGGGTGGACGAGCGGACCGTCTGGTGGGGGAGCGGGCGGCCGGAACCGCTGCCCGAGGGCTGCCGGGTGGGCGACTGGGTCGTCACCGAGCCGATCGGATCCGGAGGCTGGGCGACCGTGTACGCGGCCCGGCCGGCCGACCCCGGGGGCGGGGCGCCCGAGGAGGTCGCGCTCAAGATCATGCCGACGGCCGGGCTCGCACCGCGCCAGGCCCGCGACGTCGCCGAGGCCGCCGCGCGCGAGGTCGAACTCGGGCGCAGGGCGGCGCACCCCCGTCTGGTGCGACTGCTGGACTCCGTCGTCCTCGGTGCCTGCGAGGACCCCGCCCTGGACGGCGCGATCGTCCTGGTCATGGAGCGGGCCACGTGCAGCCTGCGCGAACTGCTCGACGCCGGGGTGAGCGAGGAGGAGGGGGCCCGGCTGATCGCCGGGATCTGCGAGGGCCTCGCCCATCTGCACCGCGCGGGCTGGGTGCACACCGACCTCAAGCCCGAGAACATCCTCATCGGCGGGGACGGCTCGGTGAAGCTGTCGGACTTCGGCTTCGCCATCGAACTGACCGGCACCCACGGCTACACGCCCCCGATGGGCACGCTGGACTACCTCCCGCCCGAGCGCGGGCGGGAGCCGCTCGGCGAGCGGGGCGTACGGGTACGGCCCAGCGCCGACGTCTGGGCGCTCGGCATCGTCATCCACGAGGTGTTCGCCTCCGGCGCCTCGCCGTTCCCCGGCGCGACCCCGGCCGCACGGACCGCAGCCGTACGCGAGTACGCGGAAGGGCGCGCTCCGTTACGTATGGACAACGCCGTCCCCGCGTTCTGGCGCGACCTCGCCGCCGACTGCCTCGCCCCCAGCCACGAGGCCCGCGCCGCCCACACGGCCGAGAGCCTCCTCGACCGGATCGCCGGCCGCCCCGCCCCGCGCGGGCACCGCACCCGGAACGGGCGCGGGCGGTCCCGGGTGTTCGGCGCGCTGCTCGCCGTGGGCGTGTGCGCGGCGGTGGGCGCCGCGCTCTGGGCGTACACCGGCCGGGAGGGTGGTGGATCGGGCGGCCCGAGTGCCGAAGGCCCGTCCCCGATACGCGTGTTCAACGCCGAGCGGGGCTGCCAGGGACGCAAGGACCGCGACCGCCAGTGCAGTCTCGGCCTGGCCATCGACCCGCTGCGCCCCTACACCGCCCAGAACGTCGTGCCGACGAGGGTGTGGCACGGCGACGTCCTCGAAGCGGAGTGCCGGCTGCCGGACGGGCTGCCCGTGATCGACGAGGAGGACCTCACGTCCACCGTGTGGTTCCGCATCCGGCTCCCGGTCGCGGGCGCGCCCGCGACGGCCTGGCTGCCCGCCGTCCGCACCAAGGACCGGCCCGAGCTGCCGAGATGTCCGCATCCCCATACCACGCCGAAGCCGCCGTCGGCGTCGGCGGGGGCACCCCGGGCGTCATGACGAACGTGTGACATTCGCGTCCGATATGCGTGAAACCTTCCGGCCGTCTCGTCCGTCCTCCCTTCTGGGATACGGTCAGGAACCTACGGGGAGTGGGCATTCCATGGGAGAGAAGCGCAAGTACACCACGCACATAGCCGTGGTGGCGTCGGCGATCGGGCTCAGCCTGGCGGCCTGGGGTGCCGCCGCGCTGACGGACCCCGAGGCGGCCGCCGGCGCGGGCGCCGCGCCGGGCGCGAACGCGCCCGTGGGGCGGGACAAGGAGCAGGGCAAGGGTCCGGCGCAGGTGCGCCCGGAGAAGGTGCCCGAGGGGATCGCGCACGCCGCGGAGGCGGGCGGCACGGCCGTCAACATCACGATAGACGACGGTCCCGACCCGCGCTGGACGCCGAAGATGCTCGACATCCTCAAGGAGAACGACGTCAAGGCCGTGTTCTGCATGGTCGGACCGCGGGCCCAGGAACACCCCCACCTCGTCAAGCGGATCGTCGCCGAGGGCCACAAGCTCTGCGACCACACGATGGACCACGACACCGCGATGGACAAGAAGTCCGTCGCCTACCAGAAGCGCCAGATCCTCGACGCGAAGAAGATGATCGAGGACGCGGCCGGCGGCGCGAAGGTCGAGTACTACCGCGCACCGGGCGGCGCCTTCACCCCCGACAGCCGCCGGATCGCCGCCGCGGCCGGCATGCGCCCGCTCGGCTGGAACGTCGACACGAAGGACTTCGAGCGGCCCGGTACCGCCTCGATCGTCCGCACCGTCAAGAACGAGCTGCCCAACGGCCCGACGATCCTCTTCCACGACGGCGGCGGCGACCGCGGTCAGACGGTCGCCGCCCTGGACCAGGTGCTGCCGTGGCTCAAGCAGCGGGGCCACACCTTCAGCTTCCCCGTACGGACCACCCCCTGAGGTCCGTCACCAGCCGAACCGGCGGTCGACCAGGGTGGCGAACTCCTCGAAGCTGAGCACCCGGTCGCCGTTCTGGTCGGCCTGGTCGAACAGCGCGGACGCGGCCTCGTCGTCCCCCACACCCCAGACCGGGATCACTCCCCGGGCGGCGAGCGTCGGGCCCTTGGCCCGCAGCGCGCCGATGACCTCGGCACGCGTCAGGGTGCCGTCCTGGTCGAGGTCGAGCGCGTCGAAGAGGATCCGAGCCTTGTCGCTCATCGTCTGTCCCGTTCCCTGTCCTGGTACGTGATGGCCGCCACGGCCGAGTGCCCGGTGGTGCCGTGCCGGGGCGTGCCCCGCTGTGGAGAAGGACGCCGGGGACGCCCGCGAAGTTGCCTCCGGCCGGTGGTCGCCCGCCGTGCCCCGTGGCGGGGTGGTGTCGTTGGGCCGGGGGGAGCGGCCGCCGGGGCCCACCCGGAGGGGAGCGGGAGCGTGACAGGTGTCGAGCTGATCCTCGCGGCGCTGGCGACCGGCGCGGCGGCGGGAGTGTCGGAGTCCGCCGGGACCGCCGTCCGCGACGCGTACGCGGGACTCAGGGACGCGCTCCGGCGCCGCGCCGCCCCGGAGGGGGCAGGCGACGACACCGGGACGCGGGAGCTGCCGGCGGCCGAGGAGACCGAGCCGGGCCTCTGGGAGGCCCGGATGCGCGGGCGGCTCGTGGAGACGGGCGCCGACCGCGACGAACGGGTCCTCGCCGCCGCCCGGCTCCTGCTGGAGCGGGCCGAGGCGGCCGGGGCGCGACGGGCCGGCCCCGTGGTGAACGCCGAGCAGGCCAAGGGCGTGCAGATCGGCGATCACAACACCCAGACGAACCACTTCTCTTGACCCGCGCGGACACGGACGCGGCCGCCGGGTCCGACCCGCCCGGGCGCGGCACGGGCGGCGGCCCCCTGCGGGTCCACGGGCCGGCGGCCGAGGTGCGCGTCGACGCCTCGCACGCGCGCGGCGTGCAGATCGGCGACGGCGGCGTCCAGACGAACCTCTTCCTCACGGCGGCGCCCGCCGCCCGCTCCGCCTACGCACACCAGGTACGGGCCATCGCCCCGCCCGAGCTCCTCGACCGGCAGCCGGAGCTCGCCGCGCTCGCGGCGTTCTGCACCGGCCCCGGCGACGGAGGGTACCTGTGGTGGCGGGCGCCCGCGTGGGCGGGCAAGTCCGCGCTGATGGCGTGGTTCGCCCTGCACCCGCCGCCCGGCGTCCGCGTGGTGCCCTTCTTCGTCACCGGCCGCTTCGCGGGCCACGGCGACCGGACCGGATTCACCGACGTCGTACTGGAGCAGCTGGCCGACCTGCTCGACCGGCCCCTTCCGGCGCACCTGTCCGAGGCCACCCGAGGGCCGCACCTGACCGGCCTCCTCGCGGACGCCGCGGCCCTGTGCCGGGACCGCGGCGAACGGCTCGTCCTCCTCGTCGACGGCCTCGACGAGGACCGCGGCGCGGTCGCCGGGCCGGACGTGCACAGCGTCGCCGCGCTGCTGCCGGTCCGGCCCCCGCACGGACTGCGGGTCGTCGTCGCGGGCCGACCGGACCCGCCGCTCCCCGCCGACGTGCCCGACGCCCACCCGCTGCGGAGCGCCGCCGTCGTCCGGGTCCTCGGCGCGTCGCCGCACGCCCAGGTGGTACGCCGGGACGCCGAGCGGGAGCTCAGACGCCTGCTGCACGGCTCCCCGGCCGAGCAGGACCTGCTCGGTCTCGTCACCGCCTCCGGCGGCGGGCTGCGGGCGGCGGACCTCGCGGAGCTCACGGGCCTCGACCGGTGGCGGGTCGACGAGCAGCTGGAGGCGGCGACGGCCCGTACGTTCACCCGGCGCGGCGCCCCCGACGGGTACCTCCTGGCCCACGAGGAACTCCAGGCCGCGGCCGTACGGTTCCTGGAACCGCGGCTCGATGCGTACCGGGAGCGGCTCCGCGCCTGGGCGGACACCTACCGAGGGCGGGGCTGGCCGGCGGAGACCCCCGACTACCTGCTGCGGGGGTACGCGGCGATGCTCGCCGACGCCGGCCCGGCGACCGAGCTGTCCGCTTGCGCGACGGACCGCGCCCGCCACGCCCGGCTGCTGGCCCGCACCGGCGCGGACGCCGCCGCGCTCGCCGAGATCGGCGCCGCGCAGGACGCGGTCCTCGCCCAGGAGCCTGTGGACCTGCGCACCCTCGGGGTGCTGGCCGTCCACCACGGCCTGCTCTCCACCCGGAACCTGGCGCTGCCGACGGCGCTGCCCGCCGTGTGGGCGGTGCTCGGCGACTTCCCCCGGGCCCGGGCCCTGGCGGGTTCGGTGCCGGAGGCCGGTGCCCGGGCCGGAGCGCTGACCGACCTGGTGCGGCGGGCGGCCGACGCCGGGCAGGACGAGTCGGCCCTCCTGCTCGCGGAGCGCGTCCGGACGACGGTCCGGGGCGTCGAGAACGCCTACCTGCGCGACCAGGCGCTGGTCCGACTCGCCACGGTGCTCGCCGGGGCCGGGCTCGTCGAGCGGGCGAAGGCGGTGGCCGACACCCTCACCGAAGCCGGCCTGCCCCACGCGGCCCTCCTCGGCATGGCGGAGGCCCTCGCCCGCACCGGACGGGACGCGCCGCTACGGGACCTCATCGAGGAACACGCGCGGCCCGAGCAGCGCGAGGCGGCGTGGCGACGGGTGGCGGAGGTCTGGGCCGACCGAGGGCGCATCGCGGACACGGAACGACTCGCCGCGTCCCTCACCACAAGGGCGCGGGCCTTCGCCTACGAATCCCTGGCCGGGGCGCAGGCGAGGGCGGGACAGTACGCGGCGGCCGAGGCGACGGCCGCCCTGGCGGGCGACGGGTTCGTCACGCAGCGGATCCTGAAGGGCCTGGCCCTCCACCTGGCCGGGGCCGGCAGCCACGCCCGCGCGGAGGCCCTCGTGGACCGGCTGACCGAACCGATGCTGCGGATGCACGGCCTGGAGCAGCTGGCGGCGCTCGCCGCGGCCGGCCCGCCCGATCTCCACGCCTCCGCCGCCCGCCTCTGGGCCCGCGCCCGCGCGCTCGCCGACGCGCAGCCGGACGCCGAGAACCGGGTACGGGCGTGGACCTCACTGGTACGGAACGCCGCCCCGGCGGCCGGCCCCGAGGAGGCACGCCGGCTCGCCGACCGGGCCGAGGCGCTGGCCCGCACGCTGAAGGGCCCCTACCGGGCGGCCCACGCCCTCAGCGCCCTGACGGAGGCACTCGTCCACGCGGGCGCGCACGACCGCGCCGAGGCCCTGCTGCGCACGCTCTCCGGATACAACGCGCAGGAGACGAGGCGGCGTTCGATCGCGGCGGCGGTCCGGCAAGGGGACCTCGCATGGGCGGAGGCGCTCGTCGGCCACGGGGACGGCGCGGGCGCACGGGACCACTCGCTGCGCGTCCTGGTGCGTGCGCTGCGCGAGCAAGGCCTGCGTGACCGCGCCACGAGCGCCGCCCGCACCCTCCGCTCCCAGCCGCTCCGGGCGGAGGCGCTGGCCGAGCTGGCACTGGCGGCGGCCGAGGCGGGCGAACACCGCACGGCGGCCGAGCTGGCCGCCGAGGCGGAGCGGGACGCGAGGTCCGCGCGGGACGCGGAGGAGGAGGGCCGCTCGCTGGCCGCGCTGCTCCGGGGGCTCTCCGCCGGTCCTGGCGCAGTCGCCGACGTCGACGCGGATGCTGCTCCCGATGCCGGTCCGGGTGTTGTTCCCGACGTCGACGCGGGGGTTGTCGCCGACTCAGGTCCGGGTGTTGCCCTCGGCGTCGACGCGGGCGCGGGCGCTTCCGCCGACGTCGGTCCGGGTGCTGCCCTGGACGTCGGTCCGGGTGTTGCTCCGAGCAACGACCCCGGCGGCGTCTTCGGAGCCGCCTCCGGCGCTGTCCCCACCGGCGACCCCGGTGGTGCCCGCGGCGCCGGCTTCGGCGCCGGCCCCCGGGCCCCCCGCTCCCGCGTCCGCCTCCTGGCGGGCCGGACGGACGCCGTGGCCGCCCGGCTCGTCGAGGAACACCCGCGTGGCGAGGTGCTGGCCGAGTTGGTCGAGGCGCTCTACCGGGCGGGGGAACACGGGGCAGTGACCCGGGCCCTGCGTGGGGCGCCGCCGGATACGCGGGCCACGGCGCTCACCGCCCTCGTCCGTGCGGCCGCACGCGCCGGGCGGCCACGGCACGTCGAGGTGTTCGCGGCCGCCGCCCTCGACGCGGCGCGTTCCGCGCGCGTGGAACCGGAGACGGCGCCCTACCTGGTGATCCGGATCGCCGCCGCGCTCGACCGGGCCGGGGCCGAGAGCCTGCTGGGAACGGTGACGGACCCCGTCGCCCACGTCAGGGGCTGGGCGGACCTCGTGGCGAGGGCCTCGTCCGTCGGCGGGGACCTGGCGTGGGCCGAGCGCCTCGCCGACCGGGCGGAGGCCGCCGTCGACGGCCTGCCGGGGGCCAACGCCCTGGACGAGGCGCTGCTGGGGCTGGCGGAGGCGCTCGCCGCGGCGGGCGCCCACGCCCGGGCCGAGGCGATCGCGCGCCCGCTGCTCCACCCGTACGCGAGGGACGTCGCCACGATCGTGCGCCTCCGCGCGGCCGCGGCCCGGCGGGACTGGGCGGAGCTCGACCGGCTCGCGGGCACGATGCGGTCGCGGAGCGGGACGCTGCGCACGATGGCGTCCCTCGCGGCCGTCGCGGCGGGCGAGGGTGATGTCGCGGGGGTCCGCGAGTTCGTGCGGGTGGCGACGGTCGCCGGCGTGGGGCCGGAGGAGTGGGAAGGGCTGGTCGGCCCGGTCGTGGGCGCCCTGGCGGCCGCCGGGGAGGCCACGGCGGCCGAGGCCCTGGCCGAGGGCGTCCCGTTCCCCGGCGGCGGGACCCGGGTCCGGGTCGCCCTCGCCCGGGTCCTGGAACCGGACCGGGCCCGACCGCTGTTGGCGCGCGCCTTGCGCGAGGGCGACTGGCGCGAGGCGGCGGACGCCCTGGGCCTCCACCGGCCGGACGCCGTGGAGGCGATGACGGACGCCTACCTGGACGGCACGTCCTGAGAGCGGCCCCCGGATCAGCGGGCGGGTGCCGCGGCCGCCGTCGACTCGTCGCCCGGGACCCAGTTGCCGTGCAGTCCGAGCGGGACCCGGACCGGCAGGTGGATCCGGGCCAGGGGCTCTCCGGTGAAGTCCTGGGCGGACAGGATCACCAGGTCGCTCGCGCCCCGCTCGGGGGAGAAGACGTAGGCCATGACGTAGCCGTCGTCCTCCGCCGACGGTGACTCCGCCGGGACGAAGACCCCCTCCCCGACGGTCCCGTCCCGCCCGAACTCGTGCGCCTGTGTGGTCCCCTGGAGCAGGTCGTGCTTGAGCAGGGCGTTGCTGAAGCCCTCCTCGGGACGGGCGTCCTCCGGGCCGGCGGGCGCCGCGTACAGCTCGACGGCGGCGGTGTAGCCGAAGCGGTGGGGGCGACCCGTGCGCCGGGAGTCGACGCGCGGGAACTCCTGGACCCGGTCGTCCAGCCGGTCCTCCCGCACGCGGCCGGTGGTGAGGTCGATCGTCCAGCGGTCCAGCGTGGGCCGGCTCGCCCCGACGTCCCGGATGTCGAAGCCCTCCCCGTGCCGTACGACGTCCACGACGATCTCCGGGCCGCCCGCGCCGACCCGCTCGTACGCGTTGAGGGTGTGCCCCACCAGTCCGGGCGCGAGGTCGGACCAGCGCACCGGCCCGCCCTCGCGCGGCATGACGCCCACCCGCGCCCCGCGCCGCTCGTCCCAGGCGAACGGGACCCCGGTCGCCAGGTGGGCCGGGCTGAAGACCACGGGCGAGTCGAAGATCAGGACGTGATGCTCGGTGAGCGCGAAGTCGTGCATGTACGGATTGCCGGGCACCCGCACGGTCGTCGTGCGCCGCACCGCGCCCGTGGCGTCCATCACGATGTGCTGGACGTCGTCGGAGCCGTACAGGAAGGCGAGCGCGTGCAGTTCGCCGGTGTGCGGGTCGTGGACGCAGTGGGCGTTCGCGCTGTACCCCTGCGGGGTCGCCCCCAGGGCGCACGGGCCCACCGTCTCCAGCTCGTAGTCGAGCTCGTACGGACGGATGCCGCCTTCGAGGAGCGCGAAGGTGCGCCCGGCCAGGCCCGCGACCTGCACGTTCGGCGAGATGTCCAGGCGCTCGTCGACCGGCGTGCCACGGCGGCGCTCGCCGAGCCGGTCGGCGACGGCACCCGAACGGACCCAGCGGTTGCGGTACCACTCCGCGCGCCCGCCCCTGATCCGCACGCCGTGGACCATGCCCGCACCGAGGGTCCACAGGTGCGCGGCGGGGTCCTCGACGCCCAGCGGGTTGGGGCCGTTGCGTAAGTAGCGGCCGTCGAGGTGGGCCGGGAGCCGTCCCGTGACGGGCAGGTCGTGGGCGGTGACCTCCTCGGTGACGGGGGCGAAGCGCCCGGAGAGGTAGCGGTTGCGCTGACGTCGTTCGATGGTCACGCGGGCCGTCCTTCGCCGTCGGCGGACGTACGGGGGAGGGGCTCGGCCGCGGAGGCGGCAGGGGGCCGGGTCCGGGCGTCGGGCGCCGCCGGGGGCTCGGCCCCGGCAGGGGAACCCGGCTCGGTCCCGGCTCCCGGCACCCCGGAGAGGAAGGCCCGGCCCACCGCCGCCATCAGGGCGTCGTAGCGGGGGCCGGCCTCCTCCGGGGTGAAGTGGCCGCCGATCTCCAGGCTCACCGCGCCGTGCGAGGCGGCCCAGAGCAGCTTCGACAGCTCCCGGGCGTCGCCGGGTCGGAAGACCCCGGCCGCCATGCAGGCGCCGACGGCGGCGGCGGAGGTCTCGAAGGCGCCCTCGGCGACGGAGAGGGCCTCCGGGCTCGGGTGGAAGTCCGGTACCGGCTGCTCGAACATCACCCGGTAGTAGGCCGGCTCGGCCAGGGCGTGCGCCCGGTAGGCCTGCCCGAGCCGGGTGAGGTGGGCCAGTGGGTCGCCGTCCCGGGGCACCGCCTCCTGCGCGCGGCGCAGGCGGGCGAAGCCCTCGCGGTAGAGGGCGTCGATCAGTCCCTCCTTCCCGCCGAACATGGTGTAGAGGACCTTGGTCGACGCGCCGATGTCGGCGGCGATCCGCCGCATCGTCAGCGCGGCGGGCCCTTCCGAGACGAGCAGATCGATGGAGCGGTCGAGGATCGTGGTGCGCACGGCGTCCTGGCCGGCGCGCTGGGCATCCTGATACGGCGTGCTCATGGGTAACACTGTATTGGATGGGTAACGCTGTTACCAGACTCGGGGTAACGCTGTTACCGGGCGATGTCGGGGTGTCGATCCGGACTCCTCGGCTCCGGAGTTGTCCACAGGTTGCGGCGGCTCGGCCAAGGGTGTCCGTCCGGGCGGCTAGGCTTTTCGAATGGCCCTCACCGACGCTTCCCCCGAGACCTCCGACGCCCTGCGGGTGCTGCACCGCGTCTTCGGTTACGGCTCCTTCCGCGGCGAGCAGGAAGAGATCATCGAGCAGGTCGTCGCAGGCGGCGACGCCCTCGTGCTGATGCCCACCGGCGGCGGCAAGTCGCTCTGCTACCAGATCCCGGCACTCGTCAGAGAAGGCACGGGCGTGGTGATCTCCCCGCTCATCGCGCTGATGCAGGATCAGGTGGACGCGCTCACCGCGCTCGGGGTGCGAGCCGGCTTCCTCAACTCGACGCAGGACGGCTACCAGCGGCAGGAGGTCGAGCGGGCCTTCCTCGCCGACGAGCTCGACATCCTCTACCTGGCACCCGAGCGGCTGCGCACCGAGGGCATGCAGCGGCTGCTCGACCGGGGCAAGATCTCGCTCTTCGCGATCGACGAGGCCCACTGCGTCGCCCAGTGGGGCCACGACTTCCGGCCCGACTACCTCGCTCTGTCGATGCTCCACGAGCGCTGGCCCAAGGTGCCCCGGATCGCGCTCACGGCCACGGCCACCGAGGCCACCCACGCCGAGATCGCCGGCCGGCTCGGACTGCAGGAGGCCCGGCACTTCGTCGCCAGCTTCGACCGGCCGAACATCCAGTACCGCATCGCCCCGAAGAACAACGCGCTCAAGCAGGTCCTGGAGCTGATCCGCACCGAGCACGACGGGGACGCGGGCGTCGTCTACTGCCTGTCCCGGTCCTCGGTGGAGAAGACCGCCGCCTTCCTCGTGGAGAACGGCGTCGACGCCGTGCCGTACCACGCGGGCATGGACGCCGCCACGAGGGCCGCCAACCAGTCGCGCTTCCTGCGCGAGGACGGCGTCGTGGTCGTCGCCACGATCGCCTTCGGCATGGGCATCGACAAGCCCGACGTGCGCTTCGTGGCCCACCTGGACCTGCCGAAGTCCGTCGAGGGCTACTACCAGGAGACCGGTCGCGCCGGACGCGACGGGGCGCCGGCGACGGCGTGGCTCGCGTACGGACTGCAGGACGTCGTCCAGCAGCGCAAGCTCATCGACGGCTCCGAGGGCGACGAGGCCCACCGCCGCTCCCTGGCGGCGCACCTGGACGCCATGCTCGCGCTCTGCGAGACCGTCGACTGCCGCCGCGTCCGGCTCCTGGCCTACTTCGGGCAGCAGGGCGAGCCGTGCGGCAACTGCGACACCTGTCTGACCCCGGCCGAGTCCTGGGACGGCACGGTCGCCGCACAGAAGCTGCTGTCCACGGTGTGGCGGCTGGCCAAGGAGCGGCGCCAGAAGTTCGGCGCCGGCCAGATCATCGACATCCTGCAGGGCAAGAAGACGGCCAAGGTCATCCAGTTCGACCACGACACCCTCACCGTGTTCGGCATCGGCGCCGATCTGAGCACGGCGGAGTGGCGGGGCGTCGTGCGCCAGCTGCTGGCCCAGGGGCTGCTCGCCGTGGAGGGCGACTACGGGACGCTCGTCCTCACGGACGGCAGCGGCGAGGTCCTCGGCGGCCGCCGCAGCGTCCTCATGCGGAAGGAGAAGGCCCCGGCCGCACCCTCCCGCAAGGAATCCGGCTCCCGCTCCGGCAAGGGCGCCCGGGTGCCCGTCGACCTGCCGGCCGCCGCCGTGCCGGTCTTCGAGGCCCTTCGCGCCTGGCGCGCCGCCGCCGCCCGCGAGCAGGGAGTCCCGGCGTACGTCGTCTTCCACGACGCGACGCTGCGGGAGATCGCGACCCGGCTGCCCGGCACGATCGAGGAGCTGGGCACCGTCGGCGGCGTCGGCGAGGCCAAGCTCACCAAGTACGGGCAGGGCGTCCTCGAAGCCCTCGCCGAGCACACCGGCCCCGTCCCCGGTCCGTCCGCCGCCGAGCCTGCCGCGGCTCCGGTCGCCGCCAAGGCTCCGGCGGCCGTGGCCGCCGGAGCCACCCGGGCGAGCCGCCCCGCGCCGCAGGACGACAAGCCCGGCTTCGACCCGGACGAGGAGCCCCCGTTCGACGAGGACGAGATCGACCCGCCCTGGGACGACTGGCAGTAGGCGACCGGCCGGGGGCCGGCCGAGGGGCATGGGCGCGGGGCCGGGTCAGGCCGCCCGGCCGGGACGGGGCCGCCGAGCGGCCCTCACACCCCCGGACGCGTCACAGGGCCGCGGTCCTCGCGATCGCGGCCAGGGTGGCGCGCATCCCCGCCCGGTTGAGGGCGATCCGGCGGGCCGGGTGGGTGCCGGCGAAGACCGTGCCGAGAAGGTCGGCGACCTTGCCCCGGGGCCCGCCGGACCGCAGGTCCTGCCAGAACTCGGTGACGCGGGTGCCCGTGCCCTGCGCTTCGAAGCGGTAGCCCCAGCGGGCGATCGGCAGCCCGAAGACGCCGACGTCGAAGGTGAACGCGCGGTCCTGCCGCGCCTCGACCACCCGGCCCAGCGTGAACCAGACGAACGGACCGCGCCGGTTGAATCCCACGAAACGCGTCCCGGACCGCGCCGGCGTCCCCGACAGCACCCACACGGAGCGGCACTCCGGACTCCAACGCCCCATGTTCCGCAGATCCGACACGAGCCGGTAGACGGTCGCCGGCGGCGCCTCGATCACCGTGCTCTCTTCCAGGCTCCGCTGCCGTTCCATCGCCCTCACCCCTCGTCGCCGGAGACTCCGGGGCGGCGGCCCCGCCCCTACTCGTCGGTACGGTAGCGGGTCGGGGCGCTGCCCGGGGCGGGCGGGCTCAGCCCGCTTCGGGTGCCAGGACGACGAAGTCCGCGTTCGCCGGGTCGAGACAGACGGCCAGCCTGCCCACGCCCGGCATGTCGGCCGGCCCCATCTGCACGGAACCGCCGTTCCCGGTGACCTGGGCGACCGTGGCGTCGCAGTCCGCCACGGCGAACACCGGGTGCCAGTACGGGCGTCCGCCCGTGAGGGCGAGCTGGTCCGAGGGCAGCTGGAGGAGGCCGCCGTGCATGCGTTCCGCGGGGAGCCCGGCGGGCGTGATGAGGGTGTACGTGCCCTCGCCGCCCGGCATCTCCATGTCGCTGTACCACCAGCCGAGGACGGAGCCGTAGAACTCCCGGGCCGCGGCGGCGTCACTGGTGTACAGCTCGGTCCAGGACAGCGAGCCCGGCTCGTCCACGAGGTCGACGCCCTTGTTCGTGCCCGGCTGCCAGACGGCGAACTGGCCTCCCAGGGGGTCGCTGTACTGCGCCATCCGGCCCCACTCGTCGAGGTCCATCGGGGGCACCCGGACCGTGCCGCCGGCCTTCTCGACCGCCTGGGTCGTGGCATCGGCGTCGGCGACGCTGTAGTAGATCATCCACGCCGAGCGGGCGCCCTTCTCGGTCAGCTTGCCGAGCCCGGCGACGATCTTGCCGTCCTTCCGGAACATGCCGCCCTCGAAGTCCTCGGCCTCCGCGGAACCCCCGGCGTCCTCGGCGCCGCCCATGGCCTCGTAGTCCCAGCCGAACACGGTCCGGTAGAAGGCCGCGGCGGCCGGGACGTCGGGGGTGCCCAGGTCGAGCCAGCAGGGGGAGCCGGGGGAGAAGTCGGTGGTGATCACGGGGTGTTCCCTTCGCAGGTGCGGTGCCCCCCAGGGCCCCAGCCTGGCACCCCGGACGGGCACGCGCCCTGCAGGCGGCGGCGCGTGTCGCCCGGGGTGCGCGCCGCTACGGGACCCAGTGGTTCCCGGACGCCGTGATCATGACCTGGAGCTGGATGCTCGCGGAGAAGTAGCTGCTGGTGTCGACCGGCGTCGCCAGCATCCGGTTCCACAGTGCGTCGAGCCAAGCCTGGCTGCCCGGGTCGGTCATGGCCGCGAGCGTGAACGGGGCGAAGTAGGCGGCCTCGCTGCCCGAGGAGATCTGCGTCCCGTTCAGCTTGTACCCGATGCCGATCTTCTTCGGGTCGCCGCCGGTCTTGCCCTTGATCCAGCCGTTCAACTTGCGGGCCGCCGCGAGGGACTTGGCGTCCCCGCTGGTCACCGCGTCGTCCGCGATCCGCCACGGCGTGCGGCAGGCGTTCCACCAGTAGGCGCCGTCGTTCGCGTGCTCCAGGACCTTGCCGGGGGCCGGCTTGGGCGTGGTGTTCGTGTTGACGACGAAGTCGGGCAGCAGACCGGTGTTCGGGGCGTACGAGGACTGCAGGTTCGCGATCTGGTTCTGGTGGGCGGTGCGGACGGTGTCCCAGGCGGCGTCGCCGGTCGCCGCGCGGAAGGCGCGGAAGTGGTCGGCCATCCAGTCCGAGGTGCGGGAGACGTTGTAGTACTCGTCGCCCTTGCTGCTCCAGTCGCCCAGCTTCAGCAGGTTGGTGGACGGGTTCAGCTCGTCCTTCTTGATCGCGGCGATGTGCTTGAGGGCCAGCGCCTTGTAGTCGTACGTGCCCGAGCTGCCCCACTGCCGGTCCGCGAGCAGCAGCCCGTAGGCGACGTCCAGGTCGCCGTCGGTGGCGGCGTCGCTCCCGTCGACGCTCTTGCAGGAGCTGTCCTGTTCGGCGGCGAGCAGGTCCTTGTTGATCGACGACGGGTGGTCGATCATCCACTTCGTCAGACCGTCGAAGATCTTCTTCGCGTCCGGGTCCGCCCCGGCCATCGTCGCGGCGATGACCATGCCGTAGCCCTGTGCCTCGCCGACGTACGGATGGTCCGCGTCGGGCGAGATCACCTGGTACCAGCCGTGGCCGCAATTCTGGCGGACGAAGGCCGATTTCCATTTGTTGTAGTAGTCGACGACCTTCTGGTCGAGTGTGGTCTGCGCGCCGGAGGGCTTCAGGGTCCCGGCGGCGTACGGCTTGGTGTGGCTGCCGAACGGGACGGAGGGGCCGGCCGCCGCGGCCGCGCCCGCGGTGGGGCCGAGCGCGGCGATCCCCGTGAGGGCGGTGGCGGCGACGGCGAGACCCGCGAGGGGGCGGTGCCATCGGGAGGTGCGGTGCGTGGAACGGTGCTGATGTGCCTGTGACATCGGGCGTCCTCGGGGGAAGTGGTGCACCAGTGGGGGGTGGATCGGGTACGGGCCCGAGCGGACCCGCAATGGTTAGGAAATGTTCCTAACCATTGCGCGGGAGAGACTAGAGACCCACGCCCGGCCGCGCAAGGCCGCCGACGCCGCGTGACACGCGGTCAGCCCACGAGGTGCCGCTCCCGCGGGGTGTTCCCCGGCACGGTCCCGTCGGCGCGGGCGAGCCGCTCGCCCTCGACGTCGAGGTTCGGCAGGAGTCGGTCGAGCCAGCGGGGCAGCCACCAGGCGGACCTGCCCAGCAGGGCGAAGAGGGCGGGGACGATCGCCATGCGGACCACGAAGGCGTCGAAGAGCACGGCGGCGGCGAGGCCGAATCCGATCATCTTCACAAAATCATTATCCTCCAGGACGAATCCGGAGAAGACGCTGGTCATGATGATCGCGGCCGCGCTGACGACCCGGCCGCCGTAGCGGAAGCCGGTCACGACCGCCTCGCCGGGGCGGGCGCCGTGGACGTACGCCTCGCGCATCCGGGACACGAGGAAGACCTCGTAGTCCATCGCCAGGCCGAAGACCACGCCGATCATGAAGATCGGCAGGGTGCTCATCACCGGGCCGGGGTGGTCGACGCCGAACAGGTCGGCGAGCCAGCCCCATTGGAAGACGGCGACGACGGCGCCGAGGGCGGCGCTCACCGACAGGAGGAAGCCCAGCGCGGCCTTGAGCGGGACGAGCACGGAGCGGAAGACCAGCATGAGCAGGAGGAAGGCCAGGCCGACCACGAGCGCCAGGTAGGGGAGCAGGGCGTCGTCGAGGGTTTGGGAGAAGTCGATGAACATCGCGGTCTGGCCGGCCACCAGGATCTCGGTGGCGCCCGCCCGGGTCTCCAGACCGCCCGCCGCGTCGCGCAGGGAGCGCACCAGGTCCTCGGTCCTGGCCTCGGTCGGGCCGGTCTCGGGGACGACCGTCAGCAGGGCCGTGTCGCCGGCCTGATTCGCCGTCACCGGGGAGACGTCCGCGACGCCCCGGACGTCTTCGAGCGCCGTCCGCACCCGCTCCGCCGCCGCCTTCGCGTCCTTCGCCTCGACGGTGACCGTCAGCGGCCCGTTGAAGCCGGGGCCGAAGGAGTCCGACAACAGGTCGTACGCCTTGCGCTGGGTGGTGTCCGGGGCCATGGTGCCCTCGCCCGGCAGCCCCAGTTCGAGGCTCGCGGCCGGTACGGCGACCGCGCCGAGGCCCAGGACGCCGACCAGCAGCACGGCGACCGGGTGGCGCAGCACGAGGCCGGCCCAGCGGGCTCCCAGGTTGGGCTTGGTGCGGGCGGCGCGCCGGTCGGCCTTGCGCTGCTGACGCCGTGACAGGGCCTTGCCGGTGTGCCGCTTGCGATCGAGGCGGGCGAGCACCTTGACCGGGGCGAAGCCGAGGAGGGCGGGGACGAAGGTGATCGCGACGAGCACGGCCACGGCCACGGTACCGGCGGCGGTGAGGCCCATCTTGGTGAGCATCGGGACGTTCACCACCGCGAGCCCGGAGAGGGCGATGATCACGGTGAGGCCGGCGAAGACGACGGCCGAACCGGCGGTGCCCACGGCGCGGGCGGCGGCGTCCGCACGCTCCCGCCCCTCGGCGATCTCGGAACGGTAGCGGGAGACGATGAACAGGGCGTAGTCGATGCCGACGGCGAGGCCGATCATCATCGCGAGCGTCGAGGTCGTGGACGACAGACCGAGGGTGCTGCCGAGCGCGGTGATGGCGCCGATGCCGATGCCGACGCCGATGACGGCCGTCAGCAGGGGCATGCCGGCGGCGACGAGCGAACCGAAGGTGAGCAGCAGGACCACGGCGGAGACGAGGATGCCCAGCTTCTCGCCCGTACCGCTCATCGCCTGCTCGATCTTGACGGCGTCGCCACCGGCCTCGACGACGAGCCCCGCGTCGCGGGCCCGCTCCATGGCCCGGGCGAGCCCGTCGTGGGCCGCGTCGGTGAGCTCCGTGGCGGAGGCGCCGTACGTGACGTACGCATAGCCGGTCGTACGGTCGGAGCTCACCGCGCTCGTCGTGAACGGGTCGGCGACGGCGCTCACTTGGGGCGCCTTGGCCAGGTCGGCGACGAGCTTGAGGACCTGGGCCCGGCGCTCGGGCGAGGTGAGGTGCTCGGAGCCCGGGGCGCGGACGACGACCCGTGCGGCGGCGCCGTCGGCGCGGGCGGCCGGGAACTTCTCCTGGAGCAGGTCGAAGGCCTTCTGGGACTCCGTACCCGGCATCGAGAAGGTGTCGGCGGGAGGGGGCGGGGCGGTCGAGGCGGCGAAGCCCACGCCGACCAGGGCGAGGAGCCAGAGCAGGACGACCAGGCCACGCCTTCGGAAGGCGAAGCGGCCGAGCCGGGAGAGGAAGGTAGCCACGGAGGTGGGTCCTGTCGGGTGAGGAGGGTCTCGGGCGAGTGCGTGCGGGCAGCACGGGGCGTCCCGGCGGCGCGCGAGGCAGGGTGCGGCGCGGGAGCGGTGTGCTGAGTGGAAGTGGACCGCGGCGGCCGGAAGGCCTGTCGGGGCGGGGCCGGGGAGGGTGTCACCCGGCCGTTCGACGCTCGGCTCGTCCGGCGGAGGGCCCGTGAGGTCAGGGGCCTGTTCGACGCGGGGCGTTCAGTGCGGGGCGTCCGTTCGAGGTCCCGTTCGCGCCGATCGTTCGGAGGTGGGCTTCACGGATCCGTGAGCGCGAGGGCCGGGGTCAGCGCCTGGCCGTGCGGCTGAAGGCGGAGCGGGCCCAGAGGTAGCCGGCGAGGGTGAGACCGAGGCACCAGGCCAGGGCGAGGTATCCGCTGGTGCCGATCTCCGTGCCCATCAGGAGTCCGCGAAGGGTCTCGATGACCGGGGTGAAGGGCTGGTACTCGGCGAACCAGCGCAGTCCGGTGGGCATGGAGTCGGTCGGGACGATGGCGCTGCCGAGGAAGGGCAGGAAGGTCAGCGGCAGGGGCGCGTTGCTGGCCGACTCCGGGGTCCTGGCCACCAGGCCCATTCCGGCGGCGAGCCAGGTCAGGGCGAGGATGAGCACGGTCAGCAGGCCGATGGCGGCGAGCCATTCGACGGGTGAGGCGTTGGGCCGGAAGCCGATGGCGAGGGCGACGCCGATGACCAGGGCGACGGCGATCAGGGTCTGGATGACGCTGCCGACGACGTGCCCGGTGAGGAACGCGGCGCGGGATATCGACATCGTGCGGAAGCGGTTGACGATGCCCTCGGTCATGTCGACGCAGACGCCGACCGCCGTGGCGACCGCGCCGGCGGTGGCGGCCATCAGGATGATGCCGGGCGCGACGTAGTCGATGTAGGCGCCGCCTCCGGCGCCGGAGATCCCGGCGCCGGAGATCCCGGCGCCGATGGCCCCGCCGAAGGCGTAGTTGAACAGCAGCAGCATCATCACGGGCATGATGACGGTGGAGATCGTCATCGACGGGTAGCGCTGCGCGTGCTTGAGGTTGCGTCGCAGCATGGTCAGGGAGTCGCTGACCGCGTACGTGAGGGTGCTCATCGGGCCATCTCCGTCGTGGAGTCGGGCGTCCCGTGACCGGTGAGGGTCAGGAAGACGTCGTCGAGGTCGGGCGTGTGCACGGTGAGGGACTCGGCGGCCAGCGCCGCGCCGTCGAGGACGTCGAGGACGGCCCGCAGGGTCGGCAGGGTGCCGTCGCCGGCGATGCGGAGGGTGAGCTCCTCGGGGTCGCGGGCGGCGGCGCCGAAGTGACGGGCGGCGGCGTCGAGTTCGGCGACGGAGCCGAAGCGCAGCCGGATGTGTCCGCCGGGTATCAGGGCCTTCAGCTCGTCCGGGGTGCCCTCGGCGACCAGCCGGCCCTTGTCGAGGACGGCGATGCGGTCGGCGAGCTGGTCGGCCTCCTCCAGGTACTGGGTGGTCAGGAAGATGGTGACGCCGTCGTCGGCGACCAGCCCGCGGATGATCTCCCACATGGTGCGCCGGCTGCGCGGGTCGAGCCCGGTGGTCGGTTCGTCGAGGAAGATGATCCGGGGGTCGCCGACCAGGGTCATCGCCAGGTCCAGCTTGCGGCGCATGCCGCCGGAGAGGGTGGAGACCGGCTTGCGGGCGGCCTCGGCGAGTTCGAACCGCTCCAGGAGCGCGGCGGCCCGGCGACGGCCCTCGGGCCGGGGAAGGTGCCGCAGGTCCGCCATCAGGTGGAGGTTCTCCTCCGCGGTCAGGAGGTTGTCGACGGCGGCGAACTGGCCGGTGACGCCGATCGCGGCGCGGACGCCGTCGGGCCGTTCGGCGAGGTCGTGGCCGGCGATCCTGGCCCGCCCGGCGTCGGGCCGGACGAGCGTCGAGAGGATCTCGACGGTGGTGGTCTTGCCGGCCCCGTTGGGGCCGAGGAGGGCGAAGACCGAGCCCTCGGGGATGGTGAGGTCGATGCCGTCGAGGACGATCTTGTCGCCGTACGACTTGTGCAGGCCGAGAGCGGAGATGGCGGGCGGGGCCGTGGTGCCGGCCCTGTCCGTGGTGGTCGCGGTCATGGGCTGCGCTCTCCCTTCCGGGGAGGTCAGGCGCGGCGGATCACGATGTCGCCGACGCTGGTACGGGCGTGGATCTCGACGGTCTCGTCGGAGGTGCCGGGGTTGTCGGCGGCGTCGAGGGAGTTGCGGAGCGTGCCGAACTTGGAGTGCGCGTCGAGCCAGGCGGCGGTGGACGCGCGGATGCCGACCTCCAGGTCGCCGACGGCGGTCTGGAGGTTGATCACACCGCGGGCCACCTGCTGCACGCCGATGGCGCCGTTGGCGGACTTGGCGTCGACGGAGGCGTGCGCGACGCCGATGGTGATGCGCCCGTTGGACGCGTTGGCCTTGAGGTCGCCGGTGATCTCGCCGATCACGGTCTCGCCGTTCCCGTTCTTGACGGTCGCGGCTCCGTCGATCTCGCCGATGTCGACGCGGCCGGCGCCGTGGATCTCGGCGTCGCCCACGGCCCGGTCGATCCGGATGTCACCGAAGCCGGTGCGCAGGCTCACGGCGGCGGCCTCGTCGATCCGGATGTCGCCGAACGAGACCTTGATCCGGCACTCGCCGAGCGGTCCCTCCGCGACGTAGTCGCCCATGGGCGCGGTGCTGCGCAGGTGGGAGCCGGCGGGGAGTTCGACCGTCACGTCGATCGAGCCCTGCCTGCCGAACAGGCCGCGCTTCTTGGGGCCCTTGAGGCTCAGGACACCGTTGGCGTACCCGACCGTGGTCTGCTGGGCGGCCCGGGCGTCGGCGTCGTCGGCGCCGTTGCTCGGCTGCACCTCGACGACCGTGGTCCCGCGCTTGCTCGCGGTGAGCCGCACGTTGGCGACCTCGAACTCGAGGACCGCGGTGATGGGCTCGGGGGTCTCGTAAGAAGGCATGGCTGTCCCGTCCTCTTGACTCTGGTGGGTGTTTCCGCAGGTGGGGCGCTGTGCGTGGGGGAGGGTCGGGGGCTGCTGCTAGCGGACCCAGCCCTGGTAGCTCTGTCCGTGACCCGAGGGGCGCGGGGTCGGCCTGGCCGGGGCGGCCCCCGGCTCCAGGGCGGCGCCCACCGCCCGCACGAGCCACGCGTTGACGGACAGGCCGTCGCGGCCGGCCGCCTCCTCGACGCGGGCCTTCAGCGGTGCCGGGAGCCGGAAGTTGATCCGGGCCGTGGCCCCGTCCTCGCCGTCCGCCAGGGATGGCGCCACTGGCGCCATCGGCGCCACGGGTGGCGCCATCGGTGTCGTCAGGCTCGCGGGCTCCACGGCGATGTTCTCGGTGGCCGGCGGTGCCGTCACCACGAACTCGGGGTCGAGCCCCCGCAGCCGCACGTCCACCGAGCCCGGGGCGAGGTCGCGGGTGATCTCGTCCGAGGCCGCGGACAGCGCGTTCAGCAGGGTCAGCCGGGCGGCCGACTCCAGCGGCGCGGTCAGCCGCTCGGCCAGGGCGCGGGCCTCGTCCCCGCCGGCGCTCGCGGCGACCGCGAGCTCTCGGCGGAGGTGATCGACGAAGGGGGTCAGGTCCATGTGCACCATAGTGGCACCAGAATGGCGCCATGGCAAGCCTCTGTGGCGCCACATGGCTCCGAGTGGCGCGAGATGGTGCGCGAGTGGCGCGCGGATGGCGCACTGGCGGTGCAGAGGCGGCGCCTGTGTGGCGCCACCCGCGCCCGTGTGGCGCCACACAGGCGCGCTTGGCGTCACCCCTGCAACGCCGTGACCCCGTGGGACGCACGCTTGGCGCCACCCGTGCGACGCCGTGATCCCGCGTGACGCGGTCCCACCGGTGCGCCGAGTGCCCCGGTACCACCGTGCCCCGTCAGGCCGCAGGTCTCCCGGGCTGGTCGTGGGTGGCGCAGTGGATGCCGCCGCCGCCCGAGGCGATGGTGTCGATCTGCAACGGCACGACCTCGCGCTCGGGGAAGTGCTCCTGGAGGATCGACTGGGCCCGGGCGTCCGCCTGCGCGTCGCCGAAGCGGGGCAGGAAGACCGAGTCGTTGGCGACGTAGAAGTTGGCGTAGCTGGACACGAAGTCGTCGCCCTCGCCGGTGATCCTGTCCAGGTCGGGCTGGGGCAGGTCGACGATCTCGAAGCGCCGGCCCCGGGCGTCGGTCGCCTTCGAGAGCACCGAGCGGGCCTGGTCGGCCGAGCGGGACCAGGAGTCCGGGGGCGTGCCCGGGAACGCCTGGTCCAGGAGGACGACACCGGGGGCGACGAACCGTACGAGACTGTCCACGTGGGCGTCGGTGATGTCCTCGCCGCGGACGCCCGCCAGCCAGACCACCGTGTCCACGCCCAGCGTCTCGACGAGTTCGTCCTCGATCCGGTCCCGGCTCTTCCCCGGGTTGCGGTTGACGTTGACGATCGAGCTCTCGGTGACGAGCAGGGTGCCCTCGCCGTCGGTCTCGAAGGAGCCGCCCTCGGCGACGAGCGGGGCCTGCTCGCGGGGGATGTGGTACCGGGCCGGCAGCTTGCGGCCCACCTGGGCGTCGTTGGCGTGTTCCTGCTTGTCGCCCCAGCCGTTGAAGTCGAAGTCGACGCCGACGAGCCGGCGTCCGTCCTCCACGAAGACGGGGACGGTGTCGCGGGCCCAGAGGTCGTCGACGGGCAGCGGGATGACCTCGACCTGCGAGCCGCAGGCCCGCTGGGCCGCCGCCACCTGCTCCGGGCGGGCCGTCATCACCACGGCCTCGAACTCCCCGACGGCGCGGGCGATGCGCGCGATGTCCTCCCGTACGGACGGCAGCTCGTCCCCCCAGACGGAGGCCAGGGCCGGCCAGGACATGAAGGTGCGGGTGTGGCCCTCCCACTCGGCACCGAACCGCCGCCCGCCGCCCGCTCCGGAGGGCACGGTCGAGCCGCTCGGCCCGGTCGTGGCCCCGGAGTCGGCGGAGCCCTCGGGCCCGCAGGCCGTGGCGCCGAGGGCGACGGCCCCGCCGAGTCCGGCGAGGGTGCGCAGGGCGCCGCGCCGGGTGGGGGAGGGAGGGGACATCGGTGCTCCGATCATGGGACCGCGAGGCTAGCCGAGGCCGCCGGCCGGGGGCGCGGGGGCGCGCGCGACGGCCGGCGCCACGGGAGCCGGCTTCACACGGGCGGCGGCGTCGCCGGCGCCCTGCCGACGTCTCCGGCCCCCGCCCCTCCACCGGCCGCGTCATCGGGATTTCATCGCCCCTCCGTAGCCTGACCGCGTTCGGACGCAGGCCGCGAGGGCGCAACCCAGGGGAAGGACGGCTCGATGGCGCGGAGGAGATCAAGGACGAGGCTGCCGCTGGCGGTCATGGCCGCGGTGGCGGTGATGGGCACGACGGCGGTCGCCGGGCCGTCCGCCGCCGAGGCGGCGCCGGACAAGCCGACGATCCGTTACACCGAGTACGGGATCCCGCACATCGTCGCCTCGACCTGGGAGGGCCTGGGGACGGGCTACGGCTACGCGGCGGCCAAGGACAACATCTGCACCCTGGCCGACACGTACCTGATGGTCAACGCCCAGCGGTCCCGCTATCTGGGACCCACGGGGAAGGCGAGCCCCGGCCAGAGCCAGAACAGCACCACCAATCTCAACAGCGACCTGTACTTCCAGCGGATCAACGACAACCGGGTCGTGGAGCGGCTGCTCGAACAGCCCGCGCCCAACGGGCCGGAGCCGGAGGTCAAGGAGGCCATCCGAGGCTACGTCCAGGGGTACAACCGGTACCTGGCCGAGACGGGCGTCGGCAACATCACCGACCCCGCCTGCCGGGGCGCTGCCTGGGTGCGGCCCATCACCGAGCTCGACGTCTACCGGCACGCGCACGCCGAGATCATCATGGGCACCGCCGACCCCCTCCTCGACGGCCTGGTCAACGCCGTTCCTCCCGGGGCCTCGGCCGCCGCCGCGGCCGCGGCGAAGCCGCCCACCGCCGCGCAGCGCGCCAAGAGCGCGAAGGAGACCGGGCGGAGGATCCGCGAGGCGATGGCGGCGAGCCGGCGCGACGGCATGGGCAGCAACGCGCTGGCGGTCGGCGCGCAGGGCGTGTCCGGCGGCACGAGCATGCTGCTCGCCAACCCCCACTTCCCGTGGCAGGGCAAGAACCGCATGTGGCAGAGCCAGCTGACGATCCCGGGCAAGGTCAACGTCACCGGAGCCAGCCTGCTCGGACTGCCCGCGGTGAACATCGGGCACAACGACGACGTCGCCTGGAGCCACACGGTCGCCACGGTCGCTCCGTTCGGTCTCTTCGACGTCCAGGTCGACCCGCTGAACCCGACCATGTACCTGGTCGACGGGGCCTGGGAGAAGATGACCTCCCAGCAGGTCTCCGTCGACGTCCTCGGCGCGGACGGCTCCGTCGGCAAGGTCAGCAGGACCATGTGGTCCACCCGCTACGGCCCGGTCACCGCCTCGGTCCAGGGCATCGGGCTGCCCTGGCTGGTGAGCGCCCACGCCGTACGCGACGTGAACATGGACAACCTGCGCGCCCTGAACACCTGGTTCCACCTGGACCAGGCGAAGGACGTCCACGACGTGGTGAACACCCTGGAGACCACCCAGGGCGTCCCCTTCTTCAACACCATCGCCTCCGACCGCAAGGGCGACGCGCTCTACGCGGACATCCAGGCCACCCCCAACATCACCGACGAGCACGCCCGGTCGTGCCTCACCGAGACCGGCAAGATCCTCTTCAACCAGACGCTCCGGCTGCCCAACATCCCGCCGGTCTCCATCTTCGACGGCAAGCGCAGCGCCTGCGACTGGCCCGCCGACCCCAACGCGGTCGCGCCGGGCCTGCTGGACCCCCGCAAGCAGCCGCGCCTGATCCGCTCGGACTTCGTCGGCAACGCCAACGACAGCGCCTGGCTCGCCAACCCCGAGCAGCCGCTGTCCTTCCCCCGCGTCATGGGCGACACGGCGGCGCCCCGGTCGCTGCGCACCCAGGAGCTGATCCTGACCGCGCAGAACCGGATCAACGGCACCGACGGCCTGGCCGGCCGGGGCTTCACGCCGGAGAACATGCGCCAGTTGCTGTTCGCCGACAACAGCAGGGCGGCCGACCTGGCTCTGAACGCCACCGTGAAGGCGTGCCAGGACGTCCTGTTCGGGCTCGTCCTCGTCGACGGCAACCTGGTCAACGTGAGCGAGGCCTGCCCGATCCTGGCCGCCTGGAAGAGCCACGACTTCACGTCGGACAGCCGGGGCTCCTGGCTGTTCGAGAACTACTGGTACCAGCTGGCGGGCGGCAAGGGCGTCGAGTCGCTGCCGTGGAAGGTGCCCTTCGACCCCAAGGACCCGGTGCACACGCCCAACTCGCTCGACCCGGGGAACAACGCCGTGCGCGACTCGCTGGCACGGGCGATATTCGCCATGCGCAACGCGGGCATCCCGCTGAACGCGGCGCTCTCGGACGTCCAGAAGGTCACCCGCAACGGCGAGCAGATCCCCGTCCACGGCTCGATCCACGAGCTGGGCGTCCTGAACGTCGTCACTCCCGGCCTGGTCGACGGAAAGACGGACATCACCTTCGGCTCCAGCTTCATCCAGCAGGTGCGCTTCACCGCCGACGGCCCGCCGCAGGCCTCCACCCTGCTGACCTACTCCCAGTCGGCCGACCCGACCTCGCCCCACTACGCCGACCAGACCCGGCTGTTCTCGGCCGGCCAGTGGGTGACCGAGCGCTTCACCGAGGAACAGATCGCGGCCTCACCGGCCCTGGAGACCAAGGTCCTGGACTGAGCCGGCCGCTCCGCCCGACACCGGCCTCCCGGCCGGTCGACACCCAACGACGCAGCGACCCACGAGGGGGAACACCGTGACGAGGACAGCGAAGAGATGGCGGCTGGTGGTGGCGTGGACGGTCGCGGCCGTCGCCATGATCACCCCGGCGGCCGGTCCGGCTCAGGCCGCCGACGCCACCAGCCCGCCGCCGATCACCAACGGATTCGGACTGACCCAGGTGGAGGCGGCGAGCGGCAGCGCCACCGACTTCCACCTCACCGTGACCACGCCCGAGGTGACGGGCCGGCACCACATCAAGATCATCCTGCCCCGCGGCTACTACGACGACCCGAACCGGCGCTATCCGGTGCTCTACTTCCTGCACGGCTCGCCCGACGACCCGGTCCAGCAGAACTACCCGGCGCTGAGCACGTCGAACGACATGATCACGGTCATCCCCGACGGCGGCGCCCGCGGCTGGTACGCCAACTGGCTCAACCAGAAGACCGTGCTCGGTGCCCAGAACTGGGAGAACTTCCACCTCAAGCAGGTCATCCCGTTCATCGACGCGAACCTGCGGACCATCGCCACCAAGAAGACCCGGGCCGTCGCGGGCGTCTCCATGGGCGGGTTCGGCGCCCTGCACTACGCCCAGGTCCGCCCCGACCTGTTCGGCCAGACCGCGTCCCTGTCGGGCGACATCGACCTGTCGGTCAAGTCCATGGACCTGCGGCTGGCCGTCGTCGCCTCCCTCATCGACGCGACGGGTGCGATCTGCGGCTCCTCGTCCGGCTCCTGCGACCCGAACGACTCCCCGTACAAGCCCGGCGTGGACAGCGACGCCGCGTTCGGCTCGCCGTACCCGATCTTCAACGCCGACTGGCGCTGGAACGAGGTCGACCCGGCGGCCCACATGGACAAGCTCAGGACCGTCGGTGTCTCCATCTACGTCGGCAACGGAGGCGGCTCGCCCACCGAGACCGAGTTCTGGCTCGAAGGCGCGGCCAAGCACGTCAAGGACAGCATGGACGCCCTCGGCATGTCGTACTACTACGTGGACTACGGCGACGGTTCCGCCTGGGGCAGCAACTGCAACGGCGGCCACAACGCCTGGTGCTGGGAGCAGGACCTCAGGGACCTGATCCCGCGCCTTGAGCGGTCCTTCACCTCCTGACAGCACAGCACAGCACAGCACAGCACAGCACGGAACGAGACGGCCCGCGGAGCCGTGCACGCAGCCTCCGCGAGCCGCTCATCCCGCGAGACCCAGCCCGTGACCGAGCCGGAGACTCCGACCGAGCCCGGACTCGTCCCCGCGCAGGATCATCTGGTGCGTCCGCCGCAGCATCCGGCTCGGCGCGACCCCCAGGTCGTCGGCGAGCCGGCGGCGCGCGCGGTCGAACACGGCCGAGGCGTCCGCCCGACGCCCGTCGCGGTACAGCGCGCCCATCAGGAGCGCGGCCACCGGCTCGTTCAGCGGGTGTGCGGCGAACAGGGCGAACAGTTCGGCGAGCGCCTCGGCGGACCGGCCGAGCCGCAGCAGGCCCTCCGCCTTCCGCCGTACGAGGGCGATCCTGCGCTCGGTGAGCCGCAGCCGCTCCCGTTCGGCCCGCGGCCCGGGCAGGCCGGCCAGCGGCTCCTCCCCCCGGAACAGGTCCAGCGCCCGCGAACAGAGCCGGACCGTCTCCGCCGTTTCCCCCGACCGGTCCGCCGTCTCGACCCGGCCCAGCAGCTCCTCCAGGCGGACGACGTCCACGTCGACCACGCCGGGGACCAGCCGGTAGCCGCACCGGTCGTGCGCGATGACCGCGTCCGGGCGCTCTCCCCCACCGAGGGCCTTGCGCAACCGGTACACGTACACCGGTACCACGTTCGCGGCCGGCGGCTCCACGCCCCAGACGCCGTCCAGCAGTTCCCGGCGGCTGACGGTCCGCCCGCCGCCCAGCGCCAGCGCCGCCAGGACGGCCTGCTGACGCAGGTGCCCCAGCCGCAGCGGCCGCCCGTCCTGCCAGGCCTCCAGGGGGCCGAGCACGGAGATCCCGATCCGCGGCGCGGGCTCCCGGCCGACCGCGGCCAGGGTTGCGGGGACCGCCCGCCGGGGGCGCGGGCCGTGGCCGGGGACGACCAGTCCGCAGTCGAAGGCGTGGACGATGGCCGCGGAACGGTCGCGCAGTCCCAGCCGTACGAGGATCCGCGCGAGCTGTTCGGCCACCGAGGCCTCGGGGACCGCAAGCGCGGCGGCGATCTCGTCGTCCCGCAGCCCGCTGCCCACCGCCGAGAGCAGCGCGCGCTCCTGGTCCCCGAGCGTGGTGGCGGTCGTCGGCATCGCTGCTCCCCGGTCTCCAGATCGGTCTCCTGGCGGACGTCGCCGACAAGGTACGGGTGGGGATGCCGGGCGAGGCATCCGGAAGCATCCGGAGTGACACCGGCGGACCGGACCCGCGGACCGGACCCGCGGACCGGACCGTACGGCCCGGCGGATCACTCGGCCGGGCGCGCCCTGCCGTCGCGTCGCGGGCGGACGGCCGGGTTACGGTCGCCGACATGGCGGAGGAGCGGCAAGGCTGGCTGAAGTGTCTGCTCGGCGGCGCGGTGTTCGTCGTGTGCATGGCCGGAACGACCCTGCCGACCCCGCTCTACCCGCTCTATCAGGAGAAGTTCGGCTTCTCCGAGCTCACGGTCACCGTCGTGTTCGCGGTCTACGCGTTCGGCGTGATCGGCGTGCTGCTCCTCGCGGGCAACGCCTCCGACACCATCGGACGGCGCCCGACGCTCTGGTGGGGCCTGGCGTTCGCGGCGGCGAGCGCCGTCTGCTTCCTCGCCGCCGACTCCCTGGGCTGGCTGTACGCGGGCCGGCTCCTGTCGGGCGTGTCGGCCGGCCTGTTCACGGGCGCCGCCAGCGCGTACGTCATGGAGCTCGCCCCGCCCGGCGGCGCGTCGGGAGCCACGCTCGTCGCGACCGCCGCCAACATGGGCGGACTGGGCTGCGGGCCGCTCCTGGCGGGACTGCTCGCGGAGTACGCCCCCGAGCCGCTGCTGCTGCCGTTCGCCGTGCACCTCGGGCTCGTCGTGCTCTCGGCCGTCGTCCTGCTGTTCCTGCCCGAGACGGTGCCGGACCGGCAGCCGCTGACCGCCGTGCGGCCACGGAAGCCCGCGCTCCCGGCCCAGGTGCGGGCCGTCTTCGTGCCGGCGGCGGTCTCCTCCTTCGCGGGGTTCGCCCTGTTCGGAGTCTTCACCTCCGTCAGCCCCGCCTTCCTCGCGCGGTACCTGCACGTGGACGACCACGCCGTCAGCGGAATCGTCGTCGCCCTGGCCTTCTTCGCCTCCACCGGCGGACAGGTGGCCGCCGGCCGCCTCGGCACCGCGCGCTCGCTGCCGCTGGGCTGCGCCGTGCTCTTCGCGGGACTGGTCCTGCTCGGCTGCGCGCTCGCCACGGACCTGCTCGTCTTCGTCGTGCTGGCCGCCCTCGTCGGCGGCGCCGGACAGGGCCTCGCCTTCCGGGCGGCGCTCTCCGCCGTCGCGGCGGCCTCGCCACCGGACCAGCGCGCGGCGGTCATCTCCGCGCTGTTCGTCGTCGCGTACGCGGGCATCTCGGTCCCGGTGATCGGCGTCGGCCTGCTGGCGGATCCGCTCGGCCTGGAGGGGGCCGGGCTCGTGTTCATCGCCTGCATGCTGGTCCTCGTCGCGATCGCCGGCGCCTACCTGCTGCGCCGGATGGCGCCGGCGGACCGCTGACGGCGGCGACGGGCCGCGGCCCGCCCGGGGCGTCACGTGTCCGCCGAGGGCTTCCATCCCCACACGGTCATCATCCCGGCCGACAGGGCGGCGCAGTCGTCCGACTCCAGGTAGCGGACCGCCGCGTCGACGGCGGCGTCGTCGACCAGTCCGGTGGCCAGCATCGCCGCACGGC
Source organism: Streptomyces sp. NBC_01268 (assembly GCF_036240795.1). Lineage (NCBI taxonomy): Bacteria > Bacillati > Actinomycetota > Actinomycetes > Kitasatosporales > Streptomycetaceae > Streptomyces > Streptomyces sp. NBC_01268. Next base: position 7,506,525 of record NZ_CP108454.1, read on the forward strand.
TCCGCTGCCACGTGTCCGCCCAGAAACGGCTGAGGGGACTGCCCGGCTGCAACGGCGGCACGTGCAGCTCGGCGCCGACCCGCCCGAGCCCCGCCCGGCGCAGCAGCCGGGGGTACGAGGGGACCCAGGTGACGTCCGTGCCGATGGTGGCGCGCAGCCCCTGCCACATCGCCCGCATCGCCTCGGAGTACGGGGTGACCGGCGTCCCGTCGCCGGTCAGGTCGATGGCGTCGCTGAGCACCAGGACGCCGCCGGGCTCCACGAGTGCGGCCAGCTCGGCGACCAGCCGCTCGCGCTCGGGGAGGTGCATCAGCACGAAGCGCGCGTGCACGAGCCGGAACCGGCCGGGGACGGCGCCCGGGGCGGTGATGTCGGCCTCCAGCACGTCCAGCCCGGGCACCGGCCGCTCGGCGAGGAACCGTACGTCCCGGTCGACGGCGAGGACGCCCGCCACCCCGGCCTCGTCGAGCAGCCGGCGGGAGACCGTGCCCGTACCGGCGCCCACGTCGAGGCAGTGCCACCCCGGCCCGGCCCCGAGGGCGCGCAGCCGGGCCAGGGTGATCCCGTCGTAGGCGAGGGCGCCGAAGTCGATCCGCTCGCCCTCGCCGGCCTGTCCGGGCCGGAACACGGCCTCGCCGTAGCGCCCGCCGGACGCCGACCGCTCCGTCCCGTCGAACCGTTCCATGGCCTGACCCCTTCCCACGCCGGCGCGGTGGCGGGCGGCCCGCGGCACGGCACCGCCCCGGTGATCCTGCACCCCGGCGGATCCCGCAGCCCGCCCGCCGGGCCCGGACGCGCCGGACCTGAGCCGATCGGCCCACCGGCCCACCGGCCGGCGGGCCGCGCCCGCGGGCCGCCCGGGGTCAGTCCGCCGCGACCTGCCGGACCCCCGTGACGAGGTCGGGGCGGATGCGGACCACCCGGTCCGACGGGCGGTCCGTCCACGGCCGGATCGCCGCCCGGTAGCGGGCCGCCTCCTCGGGGTCGGTCACCAGTCGGCAGAAGCCGGTGACGACGACGCTCCAGCCGAGGCGCGCCTCCACGTCGATCAGGTCGGCCTCGTACGCGACGACGACGCCGTCGGTGCCGCCGACCCGGGCGAGCAGCGCGAGGGCGGTGTCGTCGTGCGTGCGGACGAGGATGTCGCCACCGTCCACGAGGTGGTTGACGGGGCGGACCGTGGGCAGCGCCCGCTGGGTGAACACGATCCGGCCCAGGGGCACGGAGGCCAGCAGACGCAGCGCCTCCTCGGTGTCCAGGCGGAGGGTGCGCCGCGCACCGGCGCAGGCCGGGGGAGCGGCGGGACGGTGCGGGACCGGAACGGGGGCGAGAGCGGCGTCGTCTTTCACGGTGCCTTCCAGGGGAGGGGACTTCCCCGCAGTACAGACCCCCGGGGGCGGCGCGGAAAGGGCCGTTCGGCCCCTGCCCGTCCCGTCCCTCCCGGGCGGCGGGCGGGTCCTGGACGCACCGGCGCGGCGACGGCCCGGGGGACGGCCGGGCCGTGCCCGGCCGGTGCGTCCCGGGCACGAGGCCGAGTCGATCACGGGCGCGGGGGCGGCGCACAGGGCCGTTCGGCCCTGCGGGACCAGGGCCGAACGGCCCTCGGGGCCCGATGCCATACTGACGCCGCCTCAGCTCCCGCCCCTGCCCAGGAGACCGCTGTGAATTCCGTCCCGCCCCTCCGGGTCTTCCTGCTCGACGACCACGAGGTCGTCCGTCGCGGAGTCCGGGACCTGCTGGAGGCCGAGCCGGACATCGAGGTGGTCGGCGAGGCCGCGACCGCCCGGGAGGTGCTCGCCCGGGTGCCCGCCGTACGGCCGGACGTCGCCGTGCTCGACGTACGGCTCGGCAGCGCGACCGGCGGCGACCACGAGGGGGTCGAGGTCTGCCGGGAACTGCGCGCGGCCATGCCGGAGCTGGCCTGCCTGATGCTGACCTCCTTCGACGACGACGAGGCCCTGTTCGACGCGATCATGGCGGGGGCGGCCGGCTACGTCCTCAAGCAGATCGGCGGCTCCGACCTGGTCCACGCGGTCCGTACGGTGGCCACCGGCAAGTCGCTGCTCGACCCGCGCATGACGAGCCGCGTGATGGCCCGGATCCGGGGCACCGAGCCCGAGCCGGAACCCCGCACCGCCTCGACGGCCGAGCTCGACCGGCTCTCGCCCCGCGAGCGGGAGATCCTGGACCTCATCGGCCTGGGACTGACGAACCGGCAGATCGCCGAGCGCCTGTTCCTCGCCGAGAAGACGGTGAAGAACCGGGTCTCCGCCATCCTCGGCAAGCTGGGCGTCGGCCGCCGCATCCAGGCGGCCATGCTCGCCGAGCGGCTGCGCGACCAGTAGGCGGGCCGGAGGCACGGCGGGGCGGCCCACCCGGGCAGGAGGTCGGCCGGTCCGGCGGGGCGGCCGGTTCCCGTACGGTCCGGCAGCTCGGCCGACACCCTGCCCGACCGGCCGGTGCGGCGGCGAGTCCCGGTCGGCCGGTGCGGCGGGCAGTCCCGACCGGCCGGTCCGTCAGTCCTGCCGCAGCGGCACCGTCCACACCAGTCGGGTGCCGCCGCCCTGCGGGGCCTGGAGCTCCAGCGTCCCGTCGTACTGCTCGGCGCGTGAGCGCATGTTGCGCAGGCCGCCGGTCGGCTCGGCCGACCCCAGGCCGATGCCGTCGTCGGTGATCGTGAGCACGATCCGGTCGCCCGGCTCCGGGACGGAGAGGACGACGTCGGCGCGGCTCGCCCGGGCGTGCCGGGCACTGTTGCTGAGGGACTCGACCGTGACGGCCAGCACGTGGTCGGCGAGGTCCTCCGGGACGGCGGTGTCGACCGCGCCGGCGATGCGCAGCGAGGGCGGGAAGCCCAGGGACTGGGCCGACAGCTGGACGGTCTCCGCCATGCGGCGGCGCAGCGCGGGGCCGCCCCTGTCCTCGGCCGTCGTGCGGAGCTGCAGGATCGTGGAACGGATGATCTGGATGGTGGCGTCGAGGTCGTCGACGGCCCGCGACACCCGCTCGGCCGCGGCCGGCTCGCCGATCAGGCGGGTCGCGCTCTGCAGCGTCATCCCGGTGGCGAAGAGACGCTGGATGGCCAGGTCGTGCAGGTCGCGGGCGATGCGGTCGCGGTCGTGCAGCACGGCCAGCTCCTCGGACTCGGCCCGCCTGCGGGCGAGTTCGAGCGCGATCGCGGCCTGGTCGGCGAAGCCGCTGAGCAACTCCACCTCCGTGGCGTCGAACCCGGGGCGCCCCGCCCGCCGGGCCAGCCGCAGTGCCCCGCACACGGCGTCGTCGACGGGCAGCGGCACGGCCACCACGGGACCGTGCTCCGGCGGGGCGCCGGCGTCCGCGCGCAGCGGCCGGGCCCGGGCGTCGGTGCGGACGTCCGCCGTGACGGCGGGCCGGCGCGTGCGGGCGGCGAGCCCCGTCAGCGAGCCGTCCGCCGGAAGGCGCGCACCGAGCACCGCGCCGGCGGTGTCGCCGTCCGCGACCTGGACCACGAGCTGACCGTCGGGGCCGGCCGGCAGCAGGATGGCGGCGAGATCGGCGTCGGCCACCTCCCGCGCCCGGCGGGCGATCAGCCGCAGCACCCGGTCCGGGTCGGTCCCGGCGAGCAGCGCCCGGGTGATCTCCGCGAGCGCTTCGAGCCGGTGCTCGCGGCGCCTGCTGTCGTGGTAGAGGCGGGCGTTGTCGATGGCGACGCCCGCGGCGGTCGACAGGGTCGTCAGGACCGCCTCGTCGTCGGCGTCGAAGCCGCCGACGCCGCGCTTCTCGGTCAGGTAGATGTTGCCGAACACCTCGTCCCTGACACGGATCGGCGCTCCCAGGAACGTACGCATCGGCGGATGGTGCGCGGGGAAGCCGAAGCTGCTCGGATGCCGGGTGAGGTCGTCCAGGCGCAACGGGACCGGGTTGCGGATGAGTTCGCCGAGGATGCCGTGTCCGCAGGGTGCGGGACCGATGCGCGCGGCCTGCTCGTCGGCCATGCCCACGGGCAGGAACTGCGAGAGCCGGTCCCCGTCGCCGATCACCCCGAGCGCGCCGTACTCGGCGTCGGTGAGGGTGACGGCGGCCTCCACGATGCCGTGCAGGACCTGGGGGAGTTCGAGGTCGCGACCGAGGTCCATGACCGCGGCGAGGAGGGCGTGCATCCGCTCGGGGACGTCGAGCCGCGGCCACGGCGTGCCCGGGGGTTCTGCGGTGTCGGACATGCCTGCCTGCTCTGCCGGTGCGTGCTTCCTGCCGCAGGTTACGTCACGGGGGCGGCAGGACCGCAGGGGCCGTTCGGCCCTGGTGCCGCCCGCCCGCGGGGACTGTTCGACCCTGTCGGGCCCCCGGCGGGGGCGAGGACCATGGGCCGCGGCCGGGAGGCGGCACGCCCATCCCCCGCGTTTGACGTCTCCCGGCCCCTTGGTACCGACGTGGACATGGAGGCCGTCGTCCGGTGGGCGAGGCAAAGAACGTGCGGAGGCGGACCCGGCGCCGCGTGTCGGGACGGGCCGGTGCCGCCCGCATCACCAGGGCCGTCACGCCGCCGACGCAGAAGAAGAACAGCGCCGCCACCAGGCTGGGCCGCCCGGGACGGCCGCGCCACCAGGCTGGGCCGCCCGGGACGGCCGCGCCACCAGGCCGGGCCGTCCTGGACGGCACCCGCCCCGCCCGCGTACGCCGGCGGATCTTTCGGCGACAGGGTCGAACGACCCCGGTCCGGCAGGGCCGTTCGGCCCTCCGCCGGGGCCGGACGGCGGTGGGGGAGCGGTGCGAAACTGACGTGCCTTCAGGTGGACCCAGCAGGGAGAGAGCCGGCACGTGAGCGCCACCACGAGCGACAGCTACGACGAATACCACACACTCCTCGCGCGGCGGGACGCCATGCGGCTGCGTCAACGGCTGCTGGCCCCGTCCGGCGGGGAGCGGCGGGCGCCGGACCCCGCCCGCCCCGTCGAGGGGGCCGGGTCCGGCGACCGGGAGACGATCCTCCGGACGCTGCCGCTCGTCACGCCGTTCGGCACGCTCATCGACCACCTCTACCGGGCGATGTTCGCGCAGCACCCGTACCTGCGCGGGCTGTTCCCCGAGTCGATGGACTTCCAGCGGGCCCATCTGGAGCAGGCGTTCCGCTACCTGATCGCGCACCTGGACCGCCCCGAGGAGGTGACCGCCTTCTGCTCCCGGCTCGGCCGCGACCACCGCAAGCTGGGAGTCCGGCCCGTGCACTTCGCGGTGTTCGAGGCGGCGCTCGCCGAGGGCCTGCGCCGCAGCGCCGGACAGCACTGGTCGCCGGAGCTGGAAGGCGCGTGGCTGCGGATGGTGCGGTTCGCCGTCTCCGCCATGATCGACGGAGCGAACCGGTCCCTGACCGAGCCGGCCTACTGGAACGCGACCGTCACGGACCACGCGCTCCAGGCACCCGGACTCGCCGTCCTCCGGGTCCGCACCGCCGAGCCCTACCCGTACCGGGCGGGCCAGTTCGCCACGATCCAGTCGCCGCTGCTCCCGCACGCCTGGCGGCCGTACTCCGTCGCCCGCGCGCCCCGCCCCGACGGAGAGCTGGAGTTCCACGTCCGCCGCACCGGCCCCGGCGGGGTGAGCGACGCGCTGGTCGCACGGACCCGCGTCGGCGACGAGCTGCGCCTCGGGCCCGCACAGGGGACGATGACCCTCGACGACGCCCCGGGGCGGGACGTCCTGATCGTCGCCGGCGGCACCGGGTGGGCCACCGCCAAGGCGCTCGTCGACGCCCTGGCCCTGCGCCGGCCGCCGCACCGCGCGGCGCACCTGTTCCTCGGCGCCCGCACACCGGCCGACCTGTACGACACGGCCGCCCTCACCGGACTGGAGAAGCGGCACCCCTGGCTGCGCGTCGTCCCGGTCGTCGGCGCGGGCACCGGGACGGAGGGCGACTCGCTGCCCGACGCACTGACCCGGCACGGCGACTGGTCGCGCCACCTCGCCTACGTGAGCGGCCCGCCCGCGATGGTCGGCGCCGTCGTGCGGCGGCTCGTGGAGACGGACCTGCCGGCCGAGCGGGTGCTGCACGACCCGGTCGGCGGGCTCCCCTGGACGTGAGCCGGCCGGCACCCGACCTCCGTCACCCCTCACCCCGGTGGAGGACGCGGAAGCGGGCCGCGTCCCCCGGGTCCCGGTCGACGACCTGGACGGGCGGCCACACCCACTGCCACACGCCGATGCCCGGCGCGCGGGAGAAGCGGATCGGCCCTCGGGAGCCCTCCACCGCCACGTGCGGCCACGCCCCGGCGACGGCCGCGCGGTCCGTTCCGTACGAACGGAACACCTCGGCGAGGACGGCCACGGTGTCCCAGCCCTCGAAGGCCACGAACGACGGTGCCTCGCCCAGCCGCTCGCGGAGCTCCTTGCCGACCCGCTCGCCCAGCGGACCCGGCCGCTCGGGCAGATAGCGCAGGAACGGGATCCCGGCGCCGTCCGCGCCCAGCGCCTCCGCCCAGCCGGCGAACTCCGGCTGTCCGGCCGGGGCGCCGACGAGGAGCTCCGCGAGCCGCGGGTCGCTCCGGACGGCCCGGACGAGCGGCACCGCCGGCTCCGGCTGGCCGACCAGCAGGAGCAGCGCGGTCGCCCCGTGCTCGACGAGCGCGTCGCACAGGGCCTCGGGGCCCAGCGCGTTGGCGTCCAGCTCGACGACGGATCCCCCGTGGGCGGCCAGCTGCTCCCGCAGAAGGCGGGTCCCGGACGCCCAGTAGACGCTCGGCTGGACCGCCACGGCGACCCGGCTCCGGCCGGCGCCGCGCAGGAAGTCCGCGTAGGTCCGCCAGCCGTGGGACTGCGCCGGGGGCAGCCGCGCCACCCAGTCCGTCGGCTCGTCGGTGAGCGCGTCGAGCACCGCCGACGAGCAGAGGAACGGCAGGCCGAGGGCGTCGGCCCGGGTGGCGGCGGCCCGTGCGACGACGCTGTGGTACTCGCCCGCCACGGCGGCCACGCCCAGGCCCGCCAGCTCCTCCACGGCCTTCGAGGCCCGCTCCGGATCGGCCGCGGTGTCCCGGACCAGCAGCTCCAGCGGGCGGCCGCCGATTCCGCCGGCTTCGTTGACCTCGCGCACGCCCAGTTCGAGCCCGGCGAGCAGGTGCCGGCCGGCCTCGGTCCAGCCGGGCGGGGTCAGCGGGACGAGGGCGCCGACACGGAGGGGCGGCGCCCCGTGCGTCCACGCGGCGCCGGACGGCGACGGCCACGGCGATACGGGACCGGACGGCGACGACGGCGATCGCGGCGATGACGGCGATGACGGAGGTGGCGGCGTGGGCATCGGGTGGCGTCCCCCCTGGACGGCGCGGTGCGGTGCGTACCCGGTCCGCACGGCTCGTGCGGCGGGCGGTGCCCGCGTTCGCGATCATCATAGGAGCGCCCGCGAGACGGTCAGGATTCGAGAAGCGCCGGACGGGGGCAGGTCCCTACCTTGGAGTCATGGCAACCACGACTTCCTCCGCAACCGCGTCCCTCACCTCCGTCACCCTCGAGGTGGCCGACCTGGACGCCGCCCAGCGCTTCTACTCCGCCTTCGGCGTGGACACGCGCATCCGCCTGCGGGCCTCCGACGCGCCGTCCAGCGGCTTCCGGGGCTTCGCCATGGCGCTCACCGTCTCCGGGCCCGCGACCGTCGACGCCTTCGTCGACGCCGCCGTGTCCGCCGGCGCCACCGTCCTCAAGCCCGCCGCCAAGTCGATGTGGGGCTACGGCGGCGTCGTCCAGGCTCCGGACGGCACGATCTGGAAGCTGGCGACCTCGGCGAAGAAGGACAACGGCCCGGCCACCCGCGAGATCGACGACACGGTCCTCCTCCTCGGGGTGGCGGACGTGAAGGCGAGCAAGGAGTACTACGTCGGCCAGGGCCTGACCGTGGCCAGGAGCTTCGGCGGCAAGTACACCGAGTTCGCCGCCGGCCCGTCGAGCCCCGTCAAGCTGGCCCTCTACAAGCACCGCGGCCTGGCCAAGGACCTCGGCGTCCCCAGCGACGGCTCCGGCGCGCACCGCATCGCCCTCGGCGGCACGGGGAGCGCCTTCGCCGACCCGGACGGTTTCGTCTGGGAGGCGTAGGACCCCTCGTCCCCCCGCCCTCAGTCCTCGGTGCCCACGCCGGGGGCGCCCCAGAGGGGGAACCAGCGTTCCAGGTCCGGCTCGATCGCGAGGTCACCCGCGAGCAGGGCCCTGACCTGGAGCTCCAGGGCGCTGTCCCGGCGGGTCGTGCCGTCGGCCCGGGGGGCGAACGGGTAGAACGTGCCGCGCTTGTAGAGGTAGACGAGCGCGAGCTCGTGGTCGACCTCCGGTGCGTGGAACGCGGTCAGGGAGCAGAGCAGGTGCGGGCCGAACCCCGACTCCTGGAGCAGGGTGTTGACGGCGTGCAGGTCGTTCACCAGGGAGACGAGGTCGTCGGCGGCGCGCCGGGCACGGAGCCAGGTGTATCCGTACGCGTCCCGGGAGAACGTGACCGGGTCGCCGTCGACCGCGACGTCGAGGAGCTCCCGAACCTCCTCCTTCAGCCGGGTGAACGCACCGCCCTCCACTCCGGCGAAGCAGACCGACCCCTCGCCGGTCGGGACGAACCCGGTGCCCGCCTGGAGGGTGAGCGCCGCCGAGGGAAGGGCGAAGAGCCGGTCGAGATCGGGCCGCACCGGCTTGCTGCGTCCGAGGATGCTGTCGAGGATTCCCACCGGCCCCTCCGATTCCCGTGTCCGATTCCCGTGTCCGATTCCTGTCCGATTCCTGCGTCCGACTCTTGCGTTCGCTTCCCGCCGCTGCTTCACGTGTCCGCGGTCGCGCTCGTCCTCAGACCTGCCCCAGCCGTTCCGAGATCCGGGCGAGCTGGTCGAGACGCTGCTCCAGGGTGGGGTGGGTGGACAGCAGCCGGCCCAGGCTCTCCTTCGAGGAGAAGGCCGGGGCGAACCAGAAGGCGTTGTACGGCTCGGCCTTGCGCAGGTCCTGGGTCGGGATCCGCGCCATCTCCCCGGACACCTTGGTGAGCGCGGAGGCCAGCGCCGAGGGACGGCCGGTGAGCAGCGCCGCGGCCCGGTCGGCGGCCAGCTCGCGGTAGCGGGAGAGCACCCGGGTGAGCAGGAAGCTCAGCACGTACACCGCTCCGCTGATGACGGGTACGAGGATGAGGGCGGCGGCCGCGTTGGCGTCGCGGCTGCGGCCGAGTCCGCTGTACAGCGCGACCCGGGTCATCATCCCGGCGAGGACGCCGAGGAACGAGGCGATCGTCATCACGGCGACGTCCCGGTGCGCCACGTGGGACATCTCGTGGGCGAGGACGCCCTCCAGCTCCTCCGGCTCCAGGCGGCGCAGCAGCCCGGTGGTGACGCAGACCAGCGCCGTCTTCTCGCCCCTGCCGGTGGCGAAGGCGTTGGGCATGTCGCTGTCGGCGATCGCCACCTTCGGCTTGGGCAGGCCGGCCAGGGCGCAGATCCGGTCCACCGTGCCGTGCAGCTCGGGAGCCTGCTCGCGGGTGACCTCGCGGGCGCCCATGCCCAGGGCGGCGATCTTGTCGCTGAACCAGAACTGGCCGACGAACAGGAGGCCGACGATGAGGAGGATGACGGGCCAGGAGCCGCGCAGCAGCACCAGCAGGACGCCGACGAAGACCACGTACAGCAGCCCGATGAGGAACATCGTCGTCGCCATGCGGGCCGAGAGCCCCGGGTCGGGGGCGTAGCGCGACCGGGACCGGTTCCTGGCCATCCGGACACCTTCTTCCGGGCCTGCGGGCGCGCGAGGCGCGCGCCCCCCACAGCCAGTGTGCCGCAGTGCGGAGCCGCGGGAGGGGCCGTGCGGGAGTCGGTGCGGGGAGCCGTGCGGGGGGTGGTGCGACGGGGGTGTCGTTTGGGTCGTGCCACGAGGTCTGGCGGCCGGGATCGGGGGCATAGTAGTGGCGTGATCACCAAAAGTGACGAGTCCGGTGGCGGCCGCGACGGCGGCCGAGGGGGATCCGAAGGTGCCGCCGACGAGGAGGCGCAGGTCATCGTCGTGGGGGCGGGACCGGCGGGTTCCGCGGCCGCGGTGCACCTGGCCCACGCCGGTGTCGACGTGCTGCTCCTGGAGAAGAGCGGCTTCCCCCGCGAGAAGGTGTGCGGGGACGGTCTGACACCGCGCAGCGTCCTCCAGTTGATCCGGATGGGCGTCGACATCGACGCCCCCGGCTGGATGCGCAACAAGGGGATGCGCTGGGTCTGCGGGGGGCATCAGGTGGAGCTGGACTGGCCGCGGCTCGGCGCCCATCCCGACTTCGGGCTCACCCGCAGCCGGCACGACTTCGACGACCTGCTCGCCACCCACGCGCGCGACGCCGGGGCGCGTCTGCGCACCCACGTGAAGGTGACGGGCCCGCTGACCGACCGCTCGGGTCAGGTCGTCGGCGTGGCGGCCGTCCGCGGGCCCGAGGCGGAGCCGGTCCGGTACCGGGCCCCGCTGGTCGTCGCGGCCGACGGCGCCTCCGCGCGCACGGCGCTCGGCCTGGGGCTCGTACGGGACGAGAAGCGGCCCGTGGCGGCGGCGGCCCGGCGCTACTACCGCAGCGAGGCCCGTACCCACGACCCGTACCTGGAGCTCTGGGCCGACCTGCGCTGCCCCCGCACCGGTCTCGACCTGCCCGGCTACGGGTGGGTGTTCCCGCTGGGGGACGGGCGCGTCAACGTGGGCCTCGGCGCCCTGCCGCAGCAGCGCCGGCGCCGGCCCGTGGACCTGCGCGCGGCCCTGGAGCACTGGCTTGCCCGGCTGCCCGAGGAGTGGGGGCTTCGCGAGGAGAACGCCGAGTCCCCCTTGCGCAGCGCCCCGCTGCCGATGGGGCTGAACCGGCGTCCGCAGTACCGGCGGGGTCTGCTGCTGGTGGGGGACAGCGCGGGCATGGTCAGTCCGTGGAGCGGTGAGGGCATCGCGCAGGCGATGGAGGCCGCCGAAGTGGCCGCGGAGACCATCGCCTTGGCACTGGCCCGCCCGGCCGGGCCGCGCAGGGAGCACGCCCTGCACCAGTACCCGGTCGAGATCCAGCGGCGTTGGGCGCGGTACTTCCGGCTCGGCAACCTCGCGGGGGACCTGCTCTTCTCGCGGTTCGGCTACCGGCCGGTGCTGCATCCCCGGGTGATGGCCTCGCCGCAGCTGCTGAAGGTCCTCGCCCGGCTCCTGACGCACGTGAGCGACGAGCCCGCGCAGGACCGGGTCGACGCCGTCCTCCACGGACTCCTGCGCCTCGTTCCCGTGCCGCGCCGGTGAACCGGCACCCGCGCCGTGAACGCGGGTGCGGGTGCGGGTGCGTCGGGGTCGGGTCTCGGGTCGGTCGGGGTGGGGCCGGTGCGGAAGGGCTCAGCGGCGGGCGCGGCGGCGGTAGGCCATGAACATGCCCATCATGATCCCGACGAGGAGAGTGACCGTCAGGACGATCCACAGGGGGAGGGTGACCTCGGGGATCCACAGGCGGATGGTGACCGAGCCGGTGTTGGCGGCGATGAACCAGATGGCCAGGGCCGCGAGCACCAGCAGGCCGAGGGTGCGGAGCCGGACGTCCCTCCCCTTGACCGTCATGGTGGGCGGTGTGTGCGCCTTCTCGGAATGCCGGGACATATGTCCAGTATGGTGAGGTTCGCCCGAATGAGCGACCTCGGGTCGGCCTCGCCGTCGCTCCGGCCGGTCCGGGTCGCCGGGCGGCCCGGGGCCGAGTCCAATGGCCTGGACCGCTCGGCGGAGGACAGGGAGGCGGGATGTCGTTGGCGGCCCGGATGCGCGGCATCCGGAGTGCGGCGGAGCGCCGCTTCCCGGTGCTCTCGGAGCTGACGGCCCGACTGGTCGGCGGGAGCCTCCTCGACGCGGCCACCCGGCTCGCGGCCCAGGCGTTCCTGGCCGCCGTCCCCCTGCTCTTCGCCCTGGCCGCCTTCGCCCCGACCGGTGTGCGCGACCAGCTGCACGACTCCCTGCGCGCCATGTTCGGGCTGACCGGCTCCTCGGACGCCCAGCTGCGGCAGGTCCTGGACGGCTCCTCCGCCGAGGGCCTGCGGGAGACGACCGGGCTCGTCGGCGCGTTCGTGGCGCTGGTCTCCGCCACCAGCTTCAGCCGGGCCATGTCCCGGGTCTGCGAACGCGCCTGGGGTCTGCCCAAGGCGGGGACCCGGATCGCGGCCTGGCGATGGGTCATGTGGCTCCTGGCGCTGTGTCTGGTGGTGCTGTTCCAGGCCCCGATCCGGGAGGGCTTCGGCGTGGGGGTGTGGCTGGGCGTCCCCGTGTACTTCGTCGTGGGCGTCGCCCTGTGGCTCTGGACCCAGCACCTCCTGCTCGCCAACCGGGTCCCGTGGCTTCCCCTCCTGCCCGGCTCCCTGCTGGCCGCTGCCGCGACGACCGCCCTCGCCCTGACGGCCCGGCTCTACATGCCCGGCGCGCTCGACCGCGCCCTCGACGAATACGGCTCCCTCGGGCTGGTCCTGACCATGCTGTCGTGGCTCATCGGGGTGTGCGCGGCGCTCACGTTCGCGGTCACCATCGGCGCCGTACTGGCACAGGAGCCGCCCCTGGACCGGTACCTCGGGACGCGGGCCGGGGCCGGGGCGCGGGTCGCGACGCCCGGCCGGGGGCTCGGGCCGGGGTCGGACCCGGACGCCTGACCGGCGGCGCGGGGGCCGGGCCGGCGGCGCGATGCCCGTGCAAAGCCGTGGTGGGGGCACCTAGATTTTGCCCTTCCGTGGTTGCCGCCCCGACGCCTCCGGCGGACTCTTGGTCACCATGCCCTCGGGCAACAGGTACTGCTGGTCACGGGGGGTGCAAGGGGCCCTCCGCCCTGAGCGGGGATTCTTCATGCACCTCGAGTTCCGGCACCTCCGTGTCCTGCTCACCGTCGCCGAGTCCGGCAGCATCCGCAAAGCCGCCGCGCGGCTGCAGCTGTCCCAGCCGGCCACCAGCGCCCAGCTGAAGCGGATCGAGCACGAGCTGGGCGGTCCGCTCTTCGTCCGCAGCGCGGAAGGAGTGCAGCCCAACGAGAACGGGCAGTACGTGCTCCGCTGCGCACGCGACCTCGTGGTCGGCTTCGACCGGCTGCGCGAGCACGCGCGGTCGACGGCCGAGGCCGACCGGGAGACCGCCGCCCCGCTGCGGGCCGGCGGCACCGCGGGCCCGCTGGTCTCGCTGCTGATCCCGGCCCTCTTCGAACTCGTCCCGGAACGCCGGCTGAGCATCGACGCCCGGCGTTCGGTGCACACCCTGGTGAAGGCCCTGAGTCAGGCGAAATGCGACATCGCGGTGTTCGGCGAGTTCCCGGGGTTCCCTCTTTCCGTCGGCGAATCGGTGGCGACGCGCACGCTGCTGCGCGAACCCGTCTTCGTCCTGCTCGCCGAGGACCATCCGCTGGCCCGCCAGGAGACGGTGAGCCTGCGTGACCTCGCCGACGAGGAATGGGTCATGCCGGAGGCCGACGAGAGCGGGGTGCACGCCTACCTCCACCTCACCTGCCAGTCGGCGGGCTTCACCCCGCGCATCGCCCATGTGACCTCGGACCTCTCGGTGGCCCGGATCCTCGTCGCCGGCCGGCGCGCCGTCTGCGGGGTGTGGCCGACCGCCGACGTCCCCGCCCAGGGCACCGTGCAGCGCCCGCTCGCGGACGTCCCGTTCCACCGGCGGCTCCAGCTCGCCTGGAACACGGACACGGTGCCGCCCGGGCTGGCCGACGCCGTGGCCGAGCGGCTGCTGGCCGCCTATCACGCGCTGGTGCGGCAGCGGCCCCGGTACCTGGCCTGGTGGGAGGAGGGCGGCGAGGCGTTCGCGCTCGGCGCGGACGCGTGAGCGGGCGAGGCCGAGTTGCCCGCCCGACGACCGGCCCGGCCCCGGCGTCCCGTACGGCTCCCCGCGCACCCCTATAACTCCCGGCGCCCCCTATAGCTCCCCGGTTGTACCCCACCTGGGATCACGTCAGGAACATGTCACCTGGTGAACACTTCGCGTCAACGTCCCAGGACGTCGTCACCCCCCACGACGAGCGAAGGAACACCGCGCCATGTCCCGTCCCCTGCTTGCCCTTTCCACGATGGTCGCCGCCGGCGCCCTCACCACCGGTGTGCTGGCCGCCCCCGCCTACTCGCAGCCCCACGCCGCGCAGCACGGCATATCGGTCCGCGACACGGCGATCGCCCGGGCCCAGGCCAACGTGACCCGGCACGCCGACACCTTCGGCTTCGGCGCGGGCCAGGCCCTGCAGGTGAAGGACGTCGTGATCGACGCCGACGGCACCCAGCACGTGCGCTTCGAGCGCACCTACCGCGGCCTGCCCGTCGTCGGCGGCGACTTCGTCGTCCACCAGAAGGCCGACGGCGCGCTCAAGGGCTCCACCCACGCCCGCGCCCACAAGGTGGCGCTCGCCTCCGTCACCCCCGCCGTCGACGCCAAGGGCACCGCCGCCGGCGCCATGCGGCGCTCGCACGGACTGGTCCGCAACGCCCGGTCCACCCCCGAGCTCATCGTCTGGGCCGCCGACGGCACCGCCCGCCTGGCCTGGCGCACCACCGTGCAGGGCCTCGGCGACAAGGGCCAGCCGCACGGCGAGGTCTTCGTCACCGACGCCAAGAGCGGCGCGGCGATCGAGAACTACGACACCGAGCGCGAGGCCACCGGCACCGGCCATTCCGAGTACACCGGCGACGTCGCCATCGACACCACCCAGCAGGCCGACGGCACCTTCGCCCTGATCGACCCGATCCGCAAGCACGTCACCAGGGACGCGCGCAACGCCTCCGCCTCGTCCCTGAACAGCTCGTCGGGCACCCTCGTCACCGACGCCGACAACGTCTGGGGCGACGGCCGGAAGTTCTCCACCGACCGTTCCACCGCCGCCGTCGACGCGCACGTCAACACCGCGAAGACCTTCGACTACTACAAGAGCACCTTCGGCCGCAACGGCATCAAGAACGACGGCCGCGGCGCCACCGTCTTCGTCCACGTCGGCACCAACTGGGACAACGCCCAGTGGTCGGACTCCTGCTTCTGCATGATGACCGGCGACGGCGACGGCACCACCGACCCCGAGCAGGTCGACCTCGACACCATGGGCCACGAGATGACCCACGGCGTCACCTCCGCCACCGCCAACCTGCGCTACAGCGGTGAGTCCGGCGGCCTCAACGAGGCCACCAGCGACGTCCTCGGCACCATGGTCGAGTGGTACGCCGCCAACGCGGTCGACACCCCCGACTACCTCTTCAGCGACCAGTCCACCCCGCCGTGGCTGCGCCGCTTCGACAAGCCGTCCCTGGACGGCCGCTCCGCCGACTACTGGTCGAAGTCCGTCGGCCGGCTCGACGTGCACAACTCCTCCGGCGTCGGCAACCACTGGTTCTTCCTCGCCAGCGAGGGCAGCGGCACCAGGACCGTCAACGGGGTCACGTACAACAGCCCCACGTACAACGGCTCCACCGTCACCGGCATCGGCAACAAGAAGGCCTCCGCCATCTGGTACCGGGCGCTGACCGTCTACATGACCTCCACCACCGACTACAAGGGCGCCCGCACCGCGACCCTGAACGCGGCCAAGGACCTCTACGGCGCCACCAGCACCGAGTACGCCACGGTGGCGGCCGCCTGGAGCGCGGTCAACGTCGCCTGACCCACCGCCACCGGCTCCTCAGCCCGGCCGGACCAGTCCGCTCTCGTACGCGAAGATCACCGCCTGCACGCGGTCCCGCAGCCCCAGCTTGGCCATGACCCGGCCGAGGTGCTTCTTCACCGTGGGCTCCGCCAGACGCAGGGCGGCGGCGAGTTCGGTGTTGGTCAGACCACGGGCGGCGCCGAGGAGGACCTCGCGCTCGCGCGGGGTCAGCAGGAGCAGACGCTCCCCGTCGCCGTCTTCGGCGGCGGCGGGGAGCCGGTGGGCGAAGCGGTCGAGCAGACGCCGGGTCACGCGGGGGGAGACCACGGCGTCACCGCGGGCGACGTCGCGGATCGCGGCCAGCAGCTCCTCGGGCCTGCTGTTCTTGAGCAGGAACCCGGAGGCCCCGGCCCGCAGCGCCTCCAAGGCGTACTCGTCCAGGTCGAACGTGGTGAGGACGAGCACCCGCGTCCCGGGCACCTCCCGGACCAGCCGTCGCGTCGCCTCGATGCCGTCGGTGCCCGGCATCCGCACGTCCATCAGGACCACGTCGGGCCGCAGCCGACGTGTCAGCTCGACGGCGGCGTCGCCGTCCGCCGCCTCGCCGACCGGCTCCATGTCGGGCTCGGCCCGCAGGATCATGGTGAACGCCAGCCGCAACAGCTCCTCGTCGTCGACGAGGAGCACCCGGACGCTCACGGGGCACCGCCCGGATCGAGCCGTACGAAGACCCGCCAGCCGCCGCCCGGCAGCGGACCGGCGTGCAGCACCCCGCCGTAGGCCGCGGCGCGCTCGCGCATCCCCGTCAGACCCCGCCCGGGGGCCGGGACCGGCACGGCAGGCCCGTCGTCGGTCACCTCGACCGTGACGGCCCGGGGCGCGCAGGCGACCCGGACCTCGGCGGACGTGCCGTCGGGCGTGTGGCGGAGCGCGTTGGTCAACGACTCCTGCACCAGGCGGTGGACCGTCAGCTGCGCCGTCGCGGGCACGCGGGTGGCGTCGCCGTCCACCCGCAGACGGGTCGTGAGCCCCGCCGCCCCCATCCGCTCGCACAGCGCCCCGAGCTGGGCGACGCCGGGCGGCGGATGCCGTCCCGCGTCGGTTTCCGCGTCGGGTCCGGCGTCCTGGAGGAGGCCCAGCGAGCGCCGCATCTCGGTCAGCGCCTGCCGTCCGGTCTCGGCGATCCGGCCCGTCACGGCGGGCGCGTCGGCGGGCCGCGCGTGCACGACCGCGTCGGCGAGCGCCACGACGACCGACAGGCCGTGCGTGACGCTGTCGTGCAACTCCCGTGCGATGCGGGCCCGTTCCGCGGCCACCGCGAGCCGCTCCCGCTCGTCGCCCGCCCGCTCCAGACGGGCCACGCGCTCCTCCTGGGCGGCGCGCCGGATCCGGGTGTTCGCCCCCAGGAGCGCGCTCGCGGCGACCGCGGAGACCAGCGCCCCGGCGGAGGCGAGGAACCGGCCCTCGGGCGCCCAGCGCGCCGCTGACAGCACGGCCCCCGCCACCGCGACGAGCCCCGCCGTCCACGCGGACCGCCCGGGGGACCGGGCGGCGACCGTGCCGAGGGCGATCAGCAGCGCGACGTCGGCGGGCAACTGGACGCCCAGCAGCCACTGCGCGAGCGCGACGGCGGCGATCACCCCGAACACGGTGCGGGGCGCCCGGCGCCGCCACACCAGCGGCAGCACCAGGGCGGTCTGCAGGGCGATCCCCATGGCACCGGCCAGGCGCCCCGGCCCGAACGTCACCAGCCAGAGCGCCACCGCCAGTGACGCATCCCGCACCAGGGGCGGTACGCGCGCCAGGAGCCGGCCCGGGGACCCGGGCGGACCCGTCCGTACCGCGGCTTCGACCATCGTGTCCGTCCTCGCAGTCGGGGCGCATCTCCGTGGTCCACGCTAGGGCCCCGCTCCCGGGAGCACGTCAGCCCACCGGTGGAGAAGCGGCATGCGCCCCCGGGATGCGCGGACTCCTCCCGAGGGAGGAGGCGGCCGCCCCTCGGGAGACCGGCGCCCACCGGCCGGATCGGCCTTCCGCACGTCGCCCCGGACGTCGGGCCGTTGGAAGTCTGGACGTGTTCCCCAGGGCGTGGCCGACCGTTCCCGCCGGATCGGGCCGGGTCGTCCGGCACGCCCTGACCCACCCCGCACCAGGAGCCGGCCCATGCCCCTCACCCGTCGCCGACTGCTCAGCACGCTGGGCGCCGCCACCGCACTCGCCACCACGGGCGCCGCCCGCCCGCCCGCGCGGACCGCCGCCGCACCGGGAGCCCACCCCGGCGCGACACCGGCCCCCGTCACGCTCCGCCTCCCGCCGCCCACAGGGCCCTGGCCGGTCGGCACCGTCGAGCTGCACCTCGTCGACCGGACCCGTCCCGACCCGCTCGTACCGGCGCGGCCCTTCCGCGAGCTGATGGCCGGGGTCTGGTACCCGGCGGATCCGGGAGGGACGTACCCGACCGCGCCGTGGCTGCCCCCGGCGGCCGCCGCCGACTGGGACGAGCACTCCGCACCCGCCCTGGGAATCCGGACCGGGGCGGTGGGCTGGCGGGGGATCCGCACCCACGCGAGAACGGGCGCACCCGTCGCCCGCGCGGCCGGAAGGCTGCCGGTGGTGCTGTTCTCCTCCGGCGACGGCGGCACCCGGGCGCTCGGCACCACCCTGGTCGAGGAGCTGGCGAGCCGCGGCTACGTCGTGATCTCCGTGGACTCCACCTACGAGGCCGAGCAGGTCGAGTTCCCCGGCGGGCGCGTCGAACGGGCCCTCCCGCTGCCCGACGAGCTCACCCCGGAGGTCGTCGCCGCCCTCCTGGCGCAGCACTCCCGGGCCCGCCTCGCCGACGCGGCCTTCGTCCTCGGACAGCTCGACAGCCTGGCCCGCGGGCACAACCCCGACGCCGGGCGGCGGCCCCTGCCCACCGGACTGCCCCAGGCGCTCGACGTGGCGAGGACCGGCGTGTTCGGGCAGTCCCTGGGCGGCTCCGTCGCCGCGCAGCTCGCCCACGACGACCCGCGCGTCCGCGCGGCCGCCGGCCTCGACGGCGAGTTCGTCGGCCCGGTCGCCCGCAGCGGGGTCGCCACGCCGTTCCTGCTGATGGCGTCCGGTACGAAGACCCTGGCCACCGAGCCGAGCTGGGCGACGTTCTGGGCCGCCTCGACCGGCTGGAAGCACGCCCTGCGTCTGCGGGACGCCGCCCACGGCTCGTACACCGACCTTCAGGTGCTCCTTCCCCCGCTCACCGGCCGTCTGCCGGTCCCCGCCACCGAGCTCGTCGGCACCATCGACCCCTGCCGCTCCCTGGCGGCACAGCGCACCGCCGTCACCGCCTTCTTCGATCTGCACCTCAAGCGACGGCCCACGGCCTTCTTCGAGTACCCCGGCGACCGGCACCCGGAGGTGGAGGTGCTGGGCTGAGCCGACCGGCGCGGCGGGACGGTGCCCGGTAGCGTGGGCGCGGGGAGGGGCAGACGACACGTCGGCGCGACCGAAGGACGGACTCGGCCCGGTGCCCTCCCGCGACCCCCGCGACCCCCACGACGCCGAACCCGCCGAGCGGCGGCACGACGGCACCGGAGGCCCCACGCCGCGGAGCCGGTGGCGCGGGCCGATCGGCACCTGGCCGGCGGTCGCGCTCACCGTGGGCGTGCTCGTCGTCGCCAACGTGCTCATGCACCGCTGGTCGGGACCGGCCGAACTCGCCGCGGCCGTGGCGGTCACCGCCGTGCTGCTCGGAGTGCTCCGCTGGGCGGGCGGCACGCGGGCGGACGCGGGCCTGGCGCCCGGCACGCTGGGGCGCGGCGCCCGGTGGGCGCTGGCCCTGATCGGCCTGGTCGGCGCCGTCTACCTGGCCGGGGCGCTGCTGCCGGCCACCAGGGGCCTCTTCGAGGACCGGCGCTACGCGGGGATGGACGGCGCCGAGGTGGCGCTGCGCGTGCTCGTGTACGTGCCCGTCGGCACCGTACTGCTGGAGGAGACCGCCTTCCGCGGGGTGCTGTACGGGCTGGTGGCCCGGGCGCGGGGCGCCGTCTGGGCGACGACCGTGTCGAGCCTCCTGTTCGGCCTGTGGCACGTGCTGCCGTCGCTGCACCTGTCGACGGCGAAACCCGCGCTGACCACGGTCTTCGGCGATTCGGCGCTCGGCGCGGGCGTCGCCATCGGGGCGGCCGTGCTGTTCACGGCCGCCGCGGGCGTCCTCTTCTGCGAGCTGCGCCGCCGCAGCGGCAGCCTGCTGGCGCCGATGGGCCTGCACTGGGCGGTCAACGCGCTCGGCTACGTCGTCGGCTTCCTGCTGCGCTGACCCGAACCGCGCCCCGCCCGGGCCCGCCCGAACCGCGCCCCGCCCGGGCCCGCCCCGCCCGGGCCCGCCCCGCCCGGCCCCGCGTCGCGGACCGGCGGCGCCGTTCACTTCGGCGGGCTGACGATCTCCTTCAGCCGGTCCAGGTCCTGCGCGGTGAATCCGGACGGGCGCATGACGGCGTTCCAGCCGTCCACGTACGCGGCCTTGTACACGTGCCCGTGACCGTCCGGCACTCCCGTGGAGAACGGCAGGTCGGCGGTGACCTGCCAGAACGTCACGAACGGGATCCAGACCATCGAGCCGAGCACGTCGGTCCCCGGCGTCTGACCGATCCAGTCGGGTTCGCTCAGAGCCAGGTCCGGACTCCACCAGACGATCGGGTCGGAGGGGTGCATGAGGTACAGGACCCTCGTCCCGTCCCAGGCGCGGCCCGCCGGGGGGATCCCGGTGGCCGGGTCGTCGGTGAACCGGACGGTCCGCCCCTCCTGGTAGACGGGCTCGATCTCCGGGCTCCCCGGCTCCCGGTGGTCGCTGAACTCGCGGAAGAGCGTGTTGAAGTTGGGCGGGCCCGCGAACAGGGTGCCGGCGGTGCGGTTGCGCAGGTCGTACTCCCCGCTGAAGGCCGCCTCGCCGCCGAACGAACCCAGGCTCTCGCCCGCCACGAACAGCCGCGGGCGGTGGTCCTGGGGCAGCTTGGACCACACGTCGTACACCGCGTCGAACAGCTCGCGGCCGGCCTCGCGGGCCTTGGACTGGTCGACGAGGTACGACATCCACGACGGCAGGTACGAATACTGCATCGACACGGTCGCCGCGTCCCCGTCGCCGAGGTACTCGAACGAGTCCACGGCGGCCGGGTCCACCCAGCCACTGCCCGTGGTGGTGATGACCAGCAGGTTCTCCCGGTCGAAACCGCCCGCCCGCCGGAGGTCCGCGACCGCCCGCTCCGCCCGGCCCTCCGCGCTGTCGGCCGTCTCCAGACCCGCGTACGCCCGCACGGGCTCCTGCGCCGCGCGGTGCGTGAACGCGCCGATCTGCGCGGCCGTCGGACCGCCGCCGGTGAAGGCCCGGCCCTGGTAGCCCAGCGAGTCCCACGGCACCAGCGAACCCGGCCCGCCCGAGCGCAGGGCGGAGGTGGGCTGGTGCACGCCCTGGGGCGTCTCCGTGTCCCGCAGCGAGAAGGCCTCGTTCATCGCGTTCACGAAGCCGGCGAGCAGCACCCCGCTGAACACGGACCACGCCAGGGCCGCCACCAGGGTCCAGCCGACCACCCGCGCGGCCTTCGGACCCACCCAGCGCCCGAGCAGGCGGGCGGCCCAGTGGTACGCGCGCCGCAGGCCCCGCCCGAGGAGCAGCAGCAGCCAGAAGACGAGGACGGCGACGAACGGACAGGCGACGGCGCCGGGGACGCTGTAGTCGGGGTTGCCCATGAGCCCGCGGATCTCGTGCTGCCAGTACTGCCCGAGCCCGAACGCCACGCCGAACAGCACGACCGCGGCGACGATCAGCACCTGCCAGGAACGGCGCGAGGCGGTCCGGGCCTCCCGGTCGGCGAACGCCCGCCACACATGGGCCGCGACGACGCCGAGGCCGTATCCGATGGCCCCGCTGATCCCGGCGATCAGCCCCTGGAGGACTCCGCCGCGAGGCAGCAGCGACGGCGTGAAGGACAGACAGGCGAGGAGGAGCCCGCCCCAGCAGCCCGGCACCGTGAGCCGCGGCCACCAGCGGCGACGCCTCCCGGGCTTCCCGGCCTCCGGCTCCGGCTCTTCGGCACGGGTCCGGCGCGCGGGCTCGGGGCGTTCCTCCGGCGGGGGCGCGGACGGACCGCGGGGCGGGGTCTGTCCGTCGGGCGGGGGCGGGGTCTGTCCGTCGGGCGGGGGCGCGGACGGACCGTCGGACGGGGGCGCGGTGTGTCCGTCGGGCGGGGTCGGTCCGTCCGGCGGGGGCTCGTCGGGCCCGTCCGACGGGGCATCCGGCGGGCCGGCGGGTGAGGCGCCGGGCGGCGCTTCCTCCGGCGGGCCGGCGGGTCGTTCAGGAGTCATGGCGTCCTCCGCGGTCATGGTCCCCTGGCCGGGCCCCGGCTGCCACTTGGGCCGTCACGCGGCCCTGGCCCGGTTCGCACGCCGGGCCGGCAGGGTCAGGGCCGACAGGAGGACCGCGGTCGTCCGCTCCTGGACGCGTGCGGGGACGACGGCGGAGACGACCCCGGCGGCCATGGGCGCGAGCTGCGGGCGGCCGCGGTACCGGCCGAGGAACCGGCGCCGGGCGGGGGTCGGTCCGCCGGTCCGGTCATGGTCCCGCCTCCAGTGCTCGGCCGGGTCCGTCCCCGCGGACGGCGTCGAGCTCCTTCCGGGACCGCCGCTCGATCAGGATCGGGAGGTACGCCCTGATCCTGGCGTGCTCGAAGTGCGCGCACGCGCCCCGCACCACCGTCTCCACGGTGGCCACGTCGACCGAGGGATAGGAGGCGACGAGCCGGACCACGAGCTCCGCCAGGGGCACCGACTCGTCGACGGTTCCCTCCGGATCGACCTGGGCAGCGCGCTGTTCCACCGACATGCCGCACCGTTCCTCGCGAGAACGTCCGTCGTCCCTCATTGTCGGCGCGCCCGGACAAGATCGCCCTCCGGGAAGCGTCCTCAGGGCCCTCCGGCTACCTCGGGGCGCGCCCGCGGGGCCGGTGTACGGCGAGCAGGGCCATGTCGTCCGTCGCCAGGCCGCCCGTGAACCGGGTGACGTCGCCGACGAGCGTGCCGAGCAGCCGGGCGGGCGAGGAGAAGACGGGGCCTTCGAGGCGGTCGGCGGGATCGTAGAACGTGCCGGACTCGTCGCGGGCCCCGGACAGCCCGTCGGTGTACAGCAGCAGGGTCGCTCCGGCGGGGAACGTCCACTCGTCCGGCTCCGGCGGCGCGGGGGAGAGGTCGGAGAGGCCCAGGGGCACGCCGAACGAGCGGGGCGAGAGCGTCGAGACGCCGGCCAGCCGCAGTCCCTCGATGCGGTCGGGCGGGGTCGGCAGGACGGCGCGCTGGGCCGCCTCCGCCACTCCGCGGGCCGCGGCGAGCCGGGCGCGGCGGCCGCCCGGCCCCGAGCGCGCCGCCCCCGACGTCAGGGGCACCTGGCGCGCCGCCCTCGCCGCGGGGACGGGAGGCCGCCGTGCGCGGCCCGGGCGTTCGAGGAGCCGCGGGTCGCCGACGCTAGCATCGGCACGTCGCCGACAACTGGAGTTCACCGTCATGCCCTTGCCGCGCATCGGAGTCGTCATCGTCACCATGGGCAACCGCCCGCGGGAGCTGGAGGCGCTGCTCGCTTCGGTGGAGAAGCAGGACGTCCCCGCGACGCGCGTGGTCCTGGTGGGCAACGCGACCCCGCTGACCGACGTCATGACGGACGCGACCAAGATCCCGCTGACCGAGAACCTGGGCTGCCCCGGTGGCCGCAACGTCGGCCTGGAACTGCTGCGCGACTCGGGCGAGGTGGACGTCGTCGTCGAGCTCGACGACGACGGCCTGCTCATCGCCGACGACGTGTTCCGCACGGTCCAGCGGCTCTTCGCGGAGGATTCGGAGCTGGGCGTCATCGGCTTCCGGGTCGCCGACGAGCACGGCCACACCGAGCGGCGCTGGGTGCCCCGGCTGCGGGCGGACGACCCGATGCGCGGCGGCCCGGTGACCGCCTTCCTCGGCGGCGGTCACGCCTTCTCGATGCCGATGCTGCGTCAGACCGGCCTGTGGGCCGGGGAGTTCTTCTTCGGCCACGAGGAGTCCGACCTGGCGTGGCGTGCCCTGGACGCCGGCTGGAAGATCGTCTACGAACCGGCGCTCGTCCTCCAGCACCCCAAGACCTCCCCGGCCCGGCACGCGGTCTACTACCGCAACACCGCCCGGAACCGCGTGTGGCTGGCCCGCCGCCGGCTCCCGGTCCCGCTGATCCCGGTCCACCTCGGCGTCTGGATCCTCATCACCCTGCTCCGCACCCGCGAGGCCGCGGGCCTCAAGGCCTGGTGGGGCGGCTTCTTCGAGGGCGTCAGGACCTCGTGCGGCCCGCGCCGGGCGATGCGTTGGAGCACGGTCTGGCGCATGACCCGGCTGGGCCGCCCGCCGATCCTCTGACGGGTCGGCCCAGCGGCGCCTTGATAGAAGAATTTTGAATGATCTAATGATCGACGGCTCCGCAGGTGTCGGCGGTCGTCATTGCCATGGCCGTGGCGAGACGAACGATCCGGCCGGGCGAGGCTCGTTCCCCATGCACCCCCGCCGAGGGGTGCATTTTTCTCGTTCGACGGCAAGGGATGTGAAGAGCTGGATGAGGAGACCTTCCATAGCAGTGGGCTCGGCCGTGCTGTGCTTCGCTCTGCTCGGCCTGTTCACGGGCACGGGTAGCGCGACCGCCGCGCCCGGGCAACCGGCAGGGACGGCCACGGCATTCGACGGCACGGCGGTGGCGCCGACCATGGGGGCGGCCGAACCGGGCACCGGTGTCCGGTCGGCCGGCACCGGTGCCCGTCACGACTACAACGGTGACGGCCGCAGCGATCTGGCCGCCTGGTACGACTACGCGGACGGGCACGACGCCGTACGCACCTTCCTCGCGGGCTCGAACGGCGCTTTCGCCGCGCCCGGGGTGGGCTGGGAGACCCTCGCGGGCAACTACTGGGTCGAGAACATGAAGCGCCTCACCGGCGACTTCAACGGGGACGGTGTGGGCGACCTCGCGGCCTTCTACGGTTACGAGGACGGCCGGGTCACCCTGCTGACCTGGGTCGGCCGTGGAGACGGCACATTCGCGAGTCCTCTCCATTCCTGGACCGCGGCGCCGGGCAACTGGAACTTCGACGCCATGACCGCCCAGGCCGGCGACTTCAACGGGGACGGCCGTGACGACGTCGCCGTCTGGTACGCCTACGGAGACGGCAGCGACAAGCTCTTCACGATGCTCGCCCGCCCGGACGGCGGTTTCGGCGCGCACTTCTCCTCTTTCCAGCGGGCCCCTGGGGACGGCTGGTACGTCAACCGCATGAAGTTCGCCACCGGTGACTTCAACGGGGACGGTCGTGACGACCTCGCTGCGCTGTACGGGTACCGGGACGGCAGTGTGAAGCTGATGTACTGGGCCGGGAAGACCGATGGCGGGTTCGCCGAGCCCGTGCACGGCTGGGAGTCCACGGGCTGGACGTTCCGGCAGGCGAGTCTGCACGCGGGTGACTTCGACGGTGACGGCCGTGACGAACTGGCTGCCTGGTACGACTACGCGGACGGACACGACGCGGTGATCGGCTTCCGTCTCGGCACGGACGGGAAGTTCGGCGCCCGGCGGGACATGCTGACCCTCCCGGTGGGCTCGTACGATCGTTCGCGCATGAAGATCGTCACCGGTGACTTCAACGGGGACGGCCGCGACGACCTGGCCACTCTCTACGGCTACGCCGACGGACGGGTGAAGACGATCACCTTCACCGCCAAGTCCGACGGTGACCTCAACGGTCCCCTGCACAGCTGGGAGTCCGAGCCCGGGAACTGGACCTTCAGCCAGGTCCACATGATGGAGGGGTACACCAGCCCCACCCTGCTGCCCTACTGTCCCGCGGTGTTCGGGCACGGCGGGTGGCCCACGGAGGCGGATGGCTGGCAGGAAGACCAGATCCGTGCAGCGAACCACCCCAGGGGCCTCGCCCAGGAGAAGAGCTGGGGCGCGGCCGGGGTGGAGGCCGATCTGCGGCTGACCAAGAACGGCGCCAAGGCCGTGATGTGGCACAACAGAACCACCTACGGGCTGACCGGATCGTCCGATTCCATCTCGGAGCTGACGTGGGCGAGCGGGCCGAACCCGCTCGACGGACGCACCATCACGCGCGGCCCCTACACGGGTGAGACCGTGTACACGTTCCGCGAGTGGCTCGACAGCGCCAAGGCCCTCGGCATGGTCGTGCTGGTGGAGGTGAAGCCGGAGACGAAGGAGTTCCTCCTCAGCAGCGACTCGTCGATCCAGGAGACGGCCTGGAACGAGGTGCTCGCACCGATCGCGGAGCGCATCGCGTCCCAGGAGATCATGATCTACACGCAGGACAAGGTTCTGGATCAGGTGCTCCGCAGCCGGGTCAGCGCCGCAGGCCTCTCCGCGGCCCTCACCGGCCTCCCCGACTGGTACGACGTCGTCGACTGGCAGGAGCCGCCCCCGCCGGCCTCCGGCAACTACGCCTCCTGGCAGCGGGCGCTGGACGCCGACGCGACCCGTCTGGCCACCTCGTGGACGCCGGGCCTCACCGACTGGATGGACGGACGCTGCGTCTGACGTTCGCACCGGGCCGCGGGGGAGACGGTACGGTTCGCCTCCCCCGCGGCCCGGTGCTTTCCGCATGCCGCTCCACAGCCGGAGGGACTCCGTCCGCCGTCTCGGCAAGAGTCGGCTGCTCGATCTCCGGGTCGGGGACGGTGTCGACACGCACGTCGGCGGTGCCGTGCCGGGTCAGCGCTCTCATCGCGGTCCCTCCTCGCCCGCCGCGGCCCGACCACGACCGCCGGGCATGGCTCGACGGTGCTCCTGTCCGGCGCGAGTGCCCCGTTCCCGGCCGAGTACGCCCGGAGTCCGTGAGGGATCGGGGGCGGGGCAGCCAGGGATCGGGGGACGCGAGAGGAGGAACCGGTGTCCAGGGCCCGGTTTGCGCGAGGACTGCAACTGGCTGTCATTCTCTTGCGCTCCTTGCGCTAGTCTTGCGCGCATGACGCGACGACTTGCTCAGGTGGCGAAGAAGGTGGGGGTCAGCGAGGCGACGGTCAGCCGTGTCCTCAATGGCAAGCCGGGGGTCTCCGAGGCCACCCGCCAGTCGGTGCTCACCGCCCTGGACGTGCTGGGCTACGAGCGGCCCACCCAGCTCAGGGGCGAGCGCGCCCGACTCGTCGGCCTCGTCCTGCCCGAGCTGCAGAACCCCATCTTCCCGGCCTTCGCCGAGGTCATCGGGGGCGCCCTCGCCCAGCAGGGGCTCACCCCCGTCCTCTGCACCCAGACCAAGGGCGGCGTCTCCGAGGCCGACTACGTGGACCTGCTGCTCCAGCAGCAGGTCTCCGGCGTGGTCTTCGCGGGCGGGCTCTTCGCGCAGGCCGACGCCCCGCACGACCACTACCACCAGCTCGCCGAGCGCAACATCCCGGTCGTCCTGATCAACGCCTCCATCGAGGGGCTCGACTTCCCCTGCGTCGCCTGCGACGACGCCGTCGCCGTCGAACAGGCCTGGCGCCACCTGGCCTCGCTCGGGCACGAGAAGATCGGCCTGCTCCTGGGCCCCGCCGACCACGTGCCCTCCCGGCGCAAGCTGGCGGCCGCGCTCGCCGCCGCCGAGGCGGCCGGCACGCCGCTGCCCGAGGAGCGGATCGTGCGCTCGATCTTCTCGCTCGAAGGCGGCCAGGCCGCCGCCAACGGCCTCCTCGACCAGGGTGTCACCGGCATCGTCTGCGCCAGCGACCCCCTCGCCCTCGGGGCGATCAGGGCGGCCCGCCGGCGCGGACTCTCCGTCCCCGGCGACGTGTCGGTCGTCGGCTTCGACGACTCCGCCTTCATGAACTGCACCGAGCCGCCGCTGTCGACGGTCCGTCAGCCCATCGAGGCCATGGGGCGGGCCGCCGTCGAGCTGCTCTGCTCCCAGATCCAGGGCGTCCACTCGCACCCGGGCGAGCTGCTCTTCGAGCCCGAGCTCGTCGTGCGCGGTTCGACCGCCCCGCCGCCGGCCCGCTAGCGGGAGCGCCGCACCGCTTCCTCCTCATAGGCACCGTTTCCTGCCGTCGCCCGACGGCTCCGGAAGCGGTGCCTTTGTCATTTCCCTGCCCGTTCCGTTGACACGGCCGTCATCCAGTAGAAACCTGTGCCACCAGAATCCGCAAAACATTGACTGTATTACTCAAAAGATTGCGAGTCATTGTGTACGGACGACTGGCCAGACTGGTACGCCCGGTCACGGGGCTGCTGGCCGCGGCCCTGATCGCCCTCGGGCTCCTGCCCTTCACCGCGTCCGCCGCCACGGCGGCGGACCCCGACCTCGCCCTCGGCAGACCAGTCACGGCCTCCGGGACCCTCGGCGGCTACCCGGCGGCCCACCTCACCGACGGCAGCCAGGCCACCTACTGGGAGGGACCGGCCGGCGCCTTCCCGCAATGGGCGCAGGTCGACCTCGGCGCGGCGGTCCGCGTCGACCGCGTCGTCCTCAAGCTGCCCACCGGCTGGGAGGCCCGCGACCAGAACCTCGCCGTCCTCGGCTCCACCGACGGCAGCGCCTTCACCACCCTGGCCGGAGCCCGGGCCCGCCGCTTCGACCCGGCCGCCGCGAACGCCGTCACCCTCACCCTCGACGGCGGCCAGGTCCGCTACCTGCGGGTCCACATCAGTGCCAACACCGGCTGGAACGCGGCCCAGCTCTCCGCCCTGGAGGTCTACGGCGTGCCGGGCTCGGTCGAGCCCCCGCCCGGCGGCACCAACCTGGCCCGGGGCAAGCCGGTCGAGGCCACCTCCGTCACCCAGAACTACCAGGCCGCCAACGCCGTCGACGACTCCACCGGCACCTACTGGGAGTCGGCCGGCCTCCCGGCGAGCCTCACCGTGAAGCTGGGCGCGGACGCCGACCTCGCGGGCGTCGTCGTCAAGCTCGACCCCGACCAGGCGTGGGGGCCGCGCACCCAGTCCTTCGAGATCCAGGCCCGCGCCGCCGGCGCCACCGCCTTCACCACCCTCAAGGCCCGCGACGACTACGCCTTCAGCCCCTCCTCCGGACAGAACGCCGTGACCGTCCCCGTCACCGGCCGCTACGCCGACATCCGGCTCGCCTTCCACTCCAACACCGGCGCCCCCGGCGCCCAGGTCGCCGAACTCCAGGTCCTCGGCACCGCCGCCCCGGCTCCCGACCTCGTCCTCACCGACCTCACCTGGACCCCGGCCGTCCCCACCGAGTCCGACGCGGTCACCGTGCGGGCGACCGTCCGCAACGCCGGCACCGCGACCGCCCCCGCCTCCGCGGTCGCCGTCAGCGTCGAGGGCGCCGTCGCGGGCACCGGACCGGTCGCCTCCCTCCCGGCCGGGGCCTCCGCCACGGTCGACGTCCCCGTCGGGCGCCGCTCCGTCGGCGCGTACACCGTCTCCGCCGCCGCCGATCCGTCGAACGCCGTCCCGGAGCTCGACGACACCAACAACAGCCGGACCGCCGCCTCGAAGCTGACCGTCGGCCAGAGCCCCGGTCCCGACCTGACGGTCACCGGGATCACCGCCAACCCCTCGACCCCCGCCGCCGGCGCGCCCGTCTCCTTCACGGTCGCCGTGCTCAACCGGGGCACCACCGGCGCCCCGGCGGGCACGGTCACCCGGCTCGTCGCCGGCACCACCACGCTGAACGGCGCCACCGGCGCGGTCGCCGCGGGCCAGACCGTGAACGTCGCCGTCTCCGGCACCTGGACCGCGGTCGCCGGTGCCGTCGCCCTCACCGCCACGGCCGACGCCACCGGCACCCTCGCCGAGACCGACGAGACGAACAACGTCTTCAGCCGGTCCCTGGTCGTCGGGCGCGGGGCCGCCGTCCCGTACACCGAGTACGAGGCGGAGGACGCCCGCTACCAGGGCACCCTGCTCACCGCCGACCGCCTGCGCACCTTCGGGCACACCAACTTCGCATCGGAGTCCTCGGGGCGCAGCTCCGTCCGGCTCGACGCGAACGGGCAGTACGTCGAGTTCACCTCGGTCAACCAGGCCAACGCCCTCACGGTCCGCAACTCCGTCCCGGACTCCGCCACCGGCGGGGGAGCGGAGGCCACCCTCAGCCTCTACGCGAACGACGTCTTCGTGCGGAAGCTGACGCTCTCCTCGAAGCACAGCTGGCTGTACGGCACCACCGACGACCCGGAGGGACTGACCAACCGGCCCGGTGGCGACGCCCGCCGGCTCTTCGACGAGTCGCACACGCTGCTCGCCCGGTCCTACCCGCCGGGCACCCGCTTCCGGCTGCAGCGCGACAGCGACGACCGGGCCTCCTTCT
Organism: Streptomyces sp. NBC_01268; assembly: GCF_036240795.1. Lineage (NCBI taxonomy): Bacteria > Bacillati > Actinomycetota > Actinomycetes > Kitasatosporales > Streptomycetaceae > Streptomyces > Streptomyces sp. NBC_01268. The sequence goes on from NZ_CP108454.1 coordinate 7,536,399, forward strand.
ACGTGCTCGACCTCGTCGACCTGGAGCAGGTGGCCCCGCCCACGACCCAGCCGGCCGGCTGTGTCTCCATCACCGAGTACGGGGCCGTGCCCAACGACGGCATCGACGACACCGACGCCCTCCAGCGGGCCGTCACCGCCGACCAGAAGGGCGAGATCGGCTGCGTCTGGATCCCGGCCGGGCAGTGGCGCCAGGAGCAGAAGATCCTGACCGACGACCCGCTGAACCGGGGGCAGTACAACCAGGTCGGCATCCGGGACGTCACCCTCCGCGGCGCCGGCATGTGGCACTCCCAGCTCTACACGCTGACGGCGCCGCAGGACGCGGGCGGCATCAACCACCCGCACGAGGGCAACTTCGGCTTCGACATCGACGCGAACACGCGGATCTCGGACCTCGCCATCTTCGGCTCCGGCACCATCCGCGGCGGCGACGGCAACGCCGAGGGCGGGGTCGGGCTCAACGGGCGCTTCGGCGCGGGCACGAAGATCAGCAACGTCTGGATCGAGCACGCCAACGTCGGCGTCTGGGTCGGCCGCGACTACTCCAACATCCCCGAGCTGTGGGGGCCGGGCGACGGCCTGGAGTTCAGCGGGATGCGGATCCGCAACACGTACGCCGACGGCATCAACTTCGCCAACGGCACCCGTAACTCCATCGTCTCGAACTCCTCCTTCCGCAACACCGGAGACGACGCCCTGGCCGTCTGGGCCAGCAAGTACGTCAAGGACACCTCGGTGGACGTCGGCCACGACAACCACTTCCGCAACAACACGATCCAGCTGCCCTGGCGTGCCAACGGGATCGCGGTCTACGGCGGCTACGGCAACACCATCGAGGGCAACGTGGTCTCCGACACCATGAACTACCCGGGGATCATGCTGGCCACCGACCACGACCCGCTGCCCTTCTCCGGACAGACCCTGATCGCCGACAACACCCTGCACCGCACGGGCGGCGCCTTCTGGAACGAGGACCAGGAGTTCGGTGCCCTCACCCTCTTCGCGCAGGGGCAGGACATCCCGGGCGTCACCATCCGGGACACCGACATCCTCGACTCGACCTACGACGGCATCCAGTTCAAGACGGGCGGCGGGAACATGCCCGGAGTGAGGATCGACGACGTCCGCGTCGACGGCACGGTCAACGGCTCCGGGCTCCTCGCCATGAGCGGGGCCCGCGGCAGCGCCACCCTGACCGGGGTGACCTTCGCGCACACGGCCGAGGGCGACGTCCTCGTCGAACCCGGCTCGCAGTTCGTCGTGAACCGCGGCTGAACCAGGGCCGGAGCGGCGGTCCGCGGAGGTGCGGACCGCCGCTCCGGCATGCCCGCGCACCGGCCCTGACGCCTTCTCGACTCGCCCTGCCCAGGCGGTAGACGGTCCCACGATCCTCTGGAACTCTCTGAGCGTCCCGCGCAAGTAGTCGACATTCTCGCGCGATTTCTGGACTACCCCCCTGAGTGAGAACCGAGGAGCGATGAGCATCCGCAACTGGAGATCACAGTGCCTGAGCGCCGTGATCGCGACGAGCCTCCTGGCGCTGGGCGGTCCCCTGACGCCCGCCCACGCCGCGGGCGGCCCCAACCTCGCCCTGGGCGACGCCACCGCGGCGAGCAGTGCGCACACCGAGTTCGGCGCCGCGAACATCACCGACGGCAACCAGGGCACGTACTGGCAGAGCTCCGGCTCCGCCCTCCCGCAATGGGTGCAGGCCGACCTCGGCACCGCCACCCGCATCGACGAGGTGGTGCTCAAGCTGCCGGCCGGCTGGGAGAGCCGCGACCAGACCCTCTCCGTCCAGGGCAGCGCCGACGGCACCGCCTTCACCACCCTGAAGTCCTCGGCGCGCTACGCCTTCACCCCGGGCGCCGGGAACACCGTGACCATCGCCTTCCCGGCCGCCCAGGCCCGCTTCGTACGGGTCGACATCACCGCCAACACCGGCTGGTCCGCCGCCCAGCTCTCCGAACTGGAGGTGCACGGCGCCGACGGCACCTCCCCGAACCTCGCCGCCGGCAAGACCCTCACCGCCAGCGGCCACACCCAGACCTACACGGCGGCCAACGCCAACGACGGGAACCGCGCCACCTACTGGGAGAGCACCGGCGGCGCCTTCCCGCAGTGGCTCCAGGCCGACCTCGGCGCCGCCCTGCGCGTCGACCGGGTCGTGCTGCGCCTGCCCGACACCTGGGAGGCACGCAGCCAGACCCTGAAGATCCAGGGCAGCACCGACGGGAGCTCCTTCACCGACCTGACCGCCGCGCAGGCCCACGCCTTCGACGCGGCGAGCGGACGCAGCGCGACGCTCACCTTCGGCGCCACCACCACCCGGTACGTCCGCGTCCTCGTCACCGCCAACTCGGTCCAGAACGCCGCCCAGTTCTCCGAGCTGGAGGTCTACGGGCCGGCGAGCGGCGACACCCAGGCACCGAGCGCCCCCGCGAACCTCGCCTACACCGAGCCCGCCTCCGGCCAGATCCGCCTGACCTGGACCGCCTCCACCGACGACACGGCCGTCACCGGCTACGACGTCTACGCCAACGGCGCCCTGCTGACCGGCCTCGCCGGGAACGTCACCACGTTCACCGACACCCGCCCGGCGAACCAGACGGTCTCCTACACGGTCCGCGCCCGGGACGCGGCCGGCAACCAGTCCGGCGACTCCAACACCGTCACCCGGATCGGCGACGCCGGCGACACCCAGGCGCCGACCGCCCCCGCGAACCTCGCCTACACCGAGCCCGCCTCCGGCCAGATCCGCCTGACCTGGACCGCCTCCACCGACAACACCGGCGTCACCGCCTACGAGGTCTACGCGAACAACGCGCTGCGCGCCACCGTCGCCGGGAACACCACCACCTACACCGACACCCAGCCCGCCTCCGCGACCGTCACCTACTCCGTCCGCGCCAAGGACGCGGCCGGGAACCGGTCCGGCGCCAGCAACGGCGTCACCCGCAACGGCAGCGGCGGCACCGGCTCCAACCTGGCCGTCGGCAAGGCGATCACCGCCTCCTCCACCGTGCACACCTTCGTCGCCGCCCACGCCAACGACAACAGCACCGCGACCTACTGGGAGGGCGCCGGCGGCAGCTACCCGAACAGCCTCACCGTGAAGCTGGGCGCCGACGCCGACCTCGACCGGCTCGTCCTGCGGCTCGACCCCGCCGCCGCCTGGGGCGCCCGCTCCCAGACCGTCGAGGTCCTCGGGCGCGCGCAGGACGCCACCGGCTTCACCGGGCTCGTCGCCGCGAAGAGCTACTCCTTCGACCCCGGCAGCGGCAACCAGGTGACGATCCCGCTCACCGCCCGCGTCGCCGACGTGCAGCTGCGCTTCACCGCCAACACCGGCGCCCCGGCCGGCCAGATCGCCGAGTTCCAGGTGATCGGCGTCCCGGCCCCCAACCCGAACCTGCGGGTCACCGGGCTGACCGTCTCGCCCGCCGCGCCCGTCGAGTCCGACCCGGTCACGGTGAGCGCGACGGTCCGCAACGACGGCTCCGCCGCCGCCCCCGCCAGCAGCCTCGCGGTGCGCCTCGGCGGCACCAGGGTCGCCACGGCCGCCGTCGGCGCGCTCGCCGCGGGTGCGCAGACCACCGTCACGGCGTCGATCGGCGCCCGGGACGCCGGCTCGTACGAGTTCGGCGCCGTCGCCGACGAGGCGGACGCGGTCGTCGAGCAGAACGAGACCGACAACACCTACACCAGCCCCACCGCGCTCGTCGTGCGGCCGGTGGACAGCTCGGACCCGGTCGCCGCCGCGGTGACCACCTCGCCGTCCAGCCCCTCGGCGGGCGACACCGTCACCTTCAAGGTCGCCGTCCGCAACCAGGGCACGGTCGCCACCGCCACCGGCTCCCACGGAGTGACGCTCACCCTGCTGAACGAGCAGGGCGGCACGGTGAAGACCCTCACCGGCTCCTACGGCGGCGCGCTGGCCGCCGGGGCGCGGACGGAGGTCGGCCTCGGGCCCTGGACGGCAGCCGACGGCTCCTACACCGTCCGCACGGTCCTCGCCGACGACGGCAACGAGCTGCCCGTGAAGCGGCAGAACAACACCGCGACCCAGCCCCTGTTCGTCGGGCGCGGCGCCGACATGCCGTACGACATGTACGAGGCGGAGGACGGCACCACCGGCGGCGGCGCGACCGTCGTCGGGCCCAACCGCACGGTCGGCGACATCGCGGGCGAGGCCTCCGGCCGCAGGGCGGTGAACCTGGACGCGACCGGGGAGTACGTCGAGTTCACCACCCGGGCCGCGACCAACACCCTGGTCACCCGCTTCTCCCTCCCCGACGCCCCGGGCGGCGGCGGAACCGAGTCGACGATCGACGTCTACGTCGACGGGGTCTTCAAGAAGGCCCTGTCGCTGACCTCGAAGTACGCGTGGCTGTACGGCTCCGAGACGGCGCCCGGCAACGCGCCGGGCGCGGGCGGCCCGCGGCACATCTACGACGAGGCGCAGCTCATGCTCGGCGAGACCGTGCCGGCCGGCAGCCGGATCCGGCTCCAGAAGGACGCCGCGAACACCTCCACGTACGCGATCGACTTCGTGAACCTGGAGCAGGTCGCGCCGGTGGCCAACCCCGACCCGGCCGCGTACGCGGTCCCGGCGGGCTTCACCCACCAGGACGTGCAGAACGCGCTGGACCGGGTCCGGATGGACACAACGGGAGCCCTGACGGGCGTCTACCTGCCGCCGGGCGACTACCAGACGGCGAGCAAGTTCCAGGTGTACGGCAAGGCCGTGAAGGTGGTCGGCGCCGGGCCCTGGTTCACGAGGTTCCACGCCCCCCCGACGCAGGACAACACGGACGTCGGCTTCCGTGCGGAGGGGACGGCGAAGGGCTCGCTGTTCAAGGGCTTCGCCTACTTCGGCAACTACACCTCGCGGATCGACGGCCCGGGGAAGGTCTTCGACTTCGCGAACGTCTCGGACATCGTCATCGACGACGTCTGGAGCGAGCACTTCGTCTGCCTCTACTGGGGCGCCAACACCGACCGGATCACCCTCAGGAACGCCCGGATCCGGAACCTCTTCGCCGACGGCGTCAACATGACCAACGGGTCGACGGACAACCTGGTGACCAACAACGACGCGCGGGCCACCGGCGACGACAGCTTCGCGCTGTTCTCGGCGATCGACGCGGGCGGCGCGGACATGAAGAACAACGTCTACGAGAACCTGACCAGCACGCTCACCTGGCGGGCGGCGGGCGTGGCCGTCTACGGCGGTTACGACAACACCTTCCGCAACATCCTGATCGCCGACACCCTGGTCTACTCCGGCATCACCATCTCCTCGCTGGACTTCGGCTACCCGATGAACGGATTCGGAACCGGACCGACGACCTTCGAGAACATCTCGATCGTGCGGGCCGGCGGGCACTTCTGGGGCTCGCAGACCTTCCCCGGCATCTGGGTCTTCTCCGCCTCGAAGGTCTTCCAGGGGATCAGGGTCGACCACGTCGACATCGTCGACCCCACCTACAGCGGGGTGATGTTCCAGACGAACTACGTGGGCGGGCAGCCGCAGTTCCCCATCAAGGACACCGTCTTCAGCGACATCTCCATCACGGGTGCGCGCAAGAGCGGTGACGCCTTCGACGCGAAGTCCGGCTTCGGCCTGTGGGCCAACGAGCTGCCCGAGTCGGGCCAGGGCCCGGCGGTGGGCGAGGTGACCTTCAACGGGCTGCGGATGAGCGGAAACGCCGTGGACGTCCGCAACACCACCTCCACCTTCACGATCCACACCAACCCGTAGTCCGGCCGGGAGGCCGGCTCCGGAGAGGCCGGCGCGCACCGTTCCCGACGGTCCGCGCCGCCTCTTCCGCATGCCGGGTTGCGCATCACTGTCGAGCATTTACGAAATCAGCGCGATATCTTGCGTTCACTTGTCGTCGGTGGTTGAGTGTGGCGCACCCCACCCACGCACCCGAGTTGGGGTGACCTCCACGTCCAGGCCCGAAGGGGACCACCCATGAGAAGTGCCCGGCTCCGCCGTACCCGCAGACCCGCCGCGGTCGCCCTCGTCTCCGCCCTCGCGCTGACCGCGCTCGCCGCCTGCGGCACGAGCAGCAGCAGCAGCGACGACGGCGACGCCGGAGCCGGCGCGCCCTCGGACCCCTCGAAGCCGCTCGACCCCAAGACCAAGGTCACGCTCACCATCGACTGCATGCCGCCGGCCGCCAAGGCCGCCGAGCTCAAGGAATGGAAGGCGGACGTCGCCGAGTTCAACAAGACGTACCCGAACGTCACCATCGAGGGCCGCTCCACCCCCGGCCAGTGCCTCGAACCCCCGCGCTTCACGGCGATGCTCAAGGCCAAGTCGCAGCCGGACGTCTTCTACACGTACTTCACCGACCTGCCCCAGGTGCTCTCCGAGGACGGCGCCGCCGACATCACCGCCTACGTCAACCCGGCGTCCGTTCCGGCCCTCAAGGACATCGACACCGACGTCCTCGGCTCCCTCAAGCACGACGGCAAGCTGTACGGCCTGCCCACCAGCAACTACACGATGGGCCTGCTCGTCAACCGCAAGCTGTTCAAGGACGCCGGCCTCGACCCCGACAACCCGCCGCGCACCTGGGACGAGGTCCGGGCCGCCGCCAAGAAGATCGCGGGCCTCGGCGACGGCATCGCGGGCTTCGGCGAGTACAGCGCCGGCAACACCGGCGGCTGGCACTTCACCGCCCAGATGTACAGCCTCGGCGGCGACGTCGTCGACGCGAGCGGCAAGAAGGCCGCCTTCAACGACGAGCTCGGCCGGAAGGTCGCCAGGAACCTCCACGCCATGCGCTGGGAGGACGACAGCATGGGCAAGACCCAGCTGCTCAAGTGGGGCGACCTCCAGAAGCAGATCGCCACCGACAAGCTGGGCATGTTCCTCGCCGCCCCCGACGACATCGCGTACATGGTCCAGCAGCTCGGCGCGACGTACGGGAACTTCGGCATGGGCCCGATCCCCGGCGGCCGGAACACGCTCGCCGGCGGCAACAACTACATGGTCAAGAAGGGCATCTCCGGCGACAAGATCAAGGCCGCCGTCGCCTGGCTCAACTTCAAGAACCTCACCGTCGGCAAGGGCCAGTTCGACTGGGCCCGCGCCAAGACCGACGGCCTCCCGGTCGGCGTCCCACAGCCCAACTTCTGGCTGAACGGCTCCAAGGCCGAGGACGACGCCAACCGCGTCCGGAACGCGACCATGCCGGTCGCCAACTTCAAGTCCTTCATGGACAACCCGGTCGCCGGCAAGGCCGAGCCGCCGAAGGCCCAGGAGGTCTACAAGGTCCTGGACAACGTGATGTCCGCGCTCCTCACCAACAAGGACGCCGACATCGACAAGCTGCTCGCCACCGCCGAGACCCAGGTCAACCAGGTCCTGTCCCACCAGTGACCCGCCCGGGCGGCGGCGGACCCGCCGGGTCCGCCCCGCCCGTCAGCACCCTCCGCAGCGGCACCCAGCACCAAGGAGCGACGATGCCGGCCCTCAGCACGATCCCGAGCGAGGCGGGAGCCCGCCCCCGCCCCGCGCCTCCCGGCGAACCCGCCCCCCGCCGGGCCACCGGACACCTCGCCAAAGCCCTGCGGCGCAACCTGACCGCCCACGGCTTCCTCATCGGTGCCGTCCTCTGCTTCGCGGTCTTCTCCTGGTACCCGATGGTCCGCGAGTTCCTGCTCGCCTTCCAGAAGACCGAGAGCGGCCGCACCACCTGGGTCGGCCTCGACAACTTCCGCACGGTCGCCGACGACCCCGCCTTCTGGCAGGCCTGGGGCAACACCCTCCTGTTCACCGTCCTCGCCCTGGTCCTCGGCTTCGCCGTCCCCTTCGTCGCCGCCCTGGTCATCAACGAGTTCCGGCACGCCCAGAGCTACCTCCGGCTCCTCGTCTACCTGCCGGTCATGCTGCCCCCGGTCGCCTCGGTCCTCCTCTTCAAGTACCTGTACGACCCCGGCTACGGGCTCCTCAACGAACTCCTCGGCTTCCTCGGCCTGCCCGAACAGCAGTGGCTCCAGGACCCGGACATCTCCATGCTCGCCGTCGTCATCGCCTCGACCTGGATGAACATGGGCGGCGCGACCCTCATCTACCTCGCCGCCCTCCAGTCCATCCCCGGCGAGCTGTACGAGGCCGCCGAACTCGACGGCGCCGGCCTGCTCCGCAAGATCTGGCACGTCACCGTCCCGCAGACCCGGCTCGTCCTCTCGCTGATGCTGCTCATGCAGGTCATCGCGACCATGCAGGTCTTCGTCGAGCCGTTCCTGCTCACCGGCGGCGCCGGACCCGAAGGATCCACCACCACCGTCGTGTACCTCATCTACCAGTACGCCTTCAGCTTCAACGACTACGGCGCCGCCGCCGCCCTCGGCCTCATGCTGCTCGTACTCCTCGCCGGGTTCTCGGCGGCGTACGTCAAGCTCAGCCGCGCCGAGGACGAGTAGGACCGGGGAGACACACATGTCCACACGCACGCTCATCGCACCGGCGCGGCTCGCCCGGCCCGGCGGCAAGGCCGCCTACCGGATCGTCCTCGGCCTCGTCCTCCTCGGCTCCACCCTGGTCTTCCTCGGCCCCCTCTACTGGCTGGCGTCGAGCGGCTTCAAGGACGCCCAGGAGGTCGTCCAGACCCCGCCCACCCTCGTCCCCGGCTCCTTCACGCCGGAGAACTACACCCGGGCCTGGGAGGTCATGGACCTCGCCACCCTCCTCCTCAACACCCTCTACTACGCCTTCGGCGCGCTCGCCTTCCAGCTCGTCCTGGACGTTGCCGCCGCCTACTCGCTCTCCAAGCTGCGCCCCGTCCTCGGCAAGGCCGTCCTCGGCATGATGCTCGCCACCCTGATGATCCCGGCGACCGTCCTCGTCGTGCCCCAGTACCTCACGGTCCTCGACGTGCCGATCGTGGAACGCAACCTGCTCGACAGCCCCTGGGCGATCTGGCTCCCGTCCGTCACCAACGCCTTCAACATCTTCCTGCTGAAGCGCTTCTTCGACTCCATCCCCAAGGAACTCCTGCACGCCGCCTCCATCGACGGCGCGGGCCCTCTGCGGATCCTGTGGTCGATCGTCCTGCCGATCTCCCGGCCGATCCTCGGCGTCGTGTCGATCTTCGCGGTCGTCGGCGTCTGGAAGGACTTCCTCTGGCCGATGCTGACGCTCCCCGACCCCACCAAGCAGACGCTCAACGTGGGCATCTACTCCCTCTCCAACGGGGTCCCGGTCAACGTCCTCATCGCCGCCCTCACCATCGCCTCGCTGCCGACGCTCATCGTCTTCCTGGTCTTCCAGCGGAACATCATGAGCGGCCTCACCGCCGGCGGCCTCAAGGGCTGACCGCCCCGCCGCCCCCACCCCTCACCTCCGCCGCGCACCCCTGCCCGAAAGGACCCTCACGTGGCAGCCCCCAACCCGTCCCGCACCACCGACTGGTGGCGCGACGCCGTCATCTACCAGGTCTACCCGCGCAGCTTCGCCGACGGCGACGGCGACGGCACCGGGGACCTCGCGGGCGTCCGGGCGCGACTGCCCCACCTCGCCGAACTCGGCGTCGACGCCGTCTGGTTCACCCCCTGGTACGCCTCCCCGATGGTCGACGGCGGCTACGACGTCGCCGACTACCGCGCCATCGACCCCGCCTTCGGCACCCTCGACGAGGCCGAGAAGCTCATCGCCGAGGCCGCCGCACTCGGCCTGCGGGTCATCGTCGACATCGTCCCCAACCACGTGTCCGACCGGCACGCCTGGTTCCGGGCCGCCCTCGCCGCCGGGCCCGGCAGCCCCGAGCGCGCCCGCTTCCACTTCCGCCCCGGCCGCGGCACCGACGGCGAACTCCCGCCCAACGACTGGCCCTCCCAGTTCTCCGGCAACACCTGGACCCGCGTCCCCGACGGCGAGTGGTACCTGCACCTCTTCACCCCCGAACAGCCCGACCTCAACTGGGCGCACCCCGACGTGCGCCGCGAACACGAGGACGTCCTCCGCTTCTGGTTCGAACGCGGCGTCGCAGGCGTCCGCATCGACTCCGCCGCCCTCCTCGCCAAGGACCCCGGACTCCGCGACTTCGTCGAGGGCGTCGACCCCCACCCGTACATCGACCAGGACGAGATCCACGACGTCTACCGCTCCTGGCGCGCCATCGCCGACATCTACGGCGGCGTCTTCGTCGGCGAGGTCTGGCTCCCCGACGCCGAACGCTTCGCCCGCTACCTCCGCCCCGACGAGCTCCACACCGCCTTCAACTTCAACTTCCTCGCCTGCCCCTGGGAACCCGGACGGCTCCGCCGCACCATCGACGACACCCTCGCCGAACACGCCCCCGTCCACGCCCCCGCCACCTGGGTGCTCTGCAACCACGACGTCACGCGCACCGCCACCCGCTACGGCCGCGCCGACACCGCCTTCGACTTCGCCACCAAGCGCTTCGGCACCCCCAGCGACCTGGAGCTCGGTACCCGGCGCGCCCGCGCCGCCGCCCTCCTCACCCTCGCCCTGCCCGGCTCCGTCTACCTCTACCAGGGCGAGGAACTGGGCCTGCCCGAGGCCGACATCCCCCCGGACCGCGTCCAGGACCCGATGCACTTCCGCTCCGGCGGCACCGACCCCGGCCGCGACGGCTGCCGGGTGCCCCTCCCCTGGGAGGCCGAGGCCCCCGCGTACGGCTTCGGCGCCGGCCCGGGGGAGCCGTGGCTGCCGCAGCCCGCCGACTGGGCCCGCTACGCCGTCGACCGGCAGAACGCCGACCCCGACTCCATGCTCACCCTCTACCGCACCGCCCTCGCCCTGCGCCGCACCGTGCCCGGCTTCGGCGACGGCCCCCTCACCTGGCTCCCGGCCGCCGACGGCGTCCTCGCCTTCACCCGCACCCAGGGCCTGACCTGTGTCGTCAACCTCACGCACACCCCCGCCCCCCTCCCGCCCCACACCGAACTCCTCCTCACCAGCGGCCCGCTCACCCCGGACGGCACCCTGCCGCCGGACACGGCGGCCTGGCTCCGGGCCGACTGAACCGGCGCCTGCCGCCGGGGTACGGGGACACCGGCGGGGGTGGGGGTGGGAGTGGGCGGTCAGAGGACGACGACGGTCGTCTCCGTCGCCTTGACGCTGGACCAGACGGCCACCCCGTCGGCGAGGCCGAGTTCGGCGGCGGCCTGCGGGGTGATCTCCGCGACGAGGTCGGGCGCCGCGTCCGAGGTGATGAGGACCCGCAGCCTGCTCCCGCTCGCGGTGATCTCGCGGACGGTCCCGGGCCAGACGTTACGGGGGCTGCCGGCCGGCCTCTCCCGGTGCAGGGACACCGCCTCCGGCGCGACGATGGCGAGGGCGGGGCTGCCGGCGGGCGGCGGCTCGGCCGCGACCAGGGTGCCGCCGCCGTCGAGCGCGAGTCCCTCGGCGGTGGCCGTGCCCGGCCAGGCGTTGCGGCCGAGCATGCGGGCGACCCAGGGGGAACGGGGGTGGCGGGTGACCTCGGCCGGTGCGGCGTCCTGGAGGGCGCGCCCGTCCTCCAGGACGAGGACGCGGTCGGCGAGGGACACCGCCTCGACCGGGTCGTGCGTGACGATCAGGCAGACGCCGCCGAACCCGGCGAGGTGGCTGCGCAGCGTGTGTCGCACATGGGCCCGGGTGGTCTGGTCGAGTGCGGCGAGCGGCTCGTCGAGGACGAGGAGCCGGGGGCGGGCGGCCAGCGCGCGGGCCAGGGCGACGCGCTGGGCCTGCCCGCCGGAGAGCTGGGCGGGGCGGCGCTGAGCCAGGTGCCCGACACCGAGGCGGTCGAGCCAGGCCTGCGCCTCGCGCCGGGCCTCCGCCCGCGGTACGCCCTGGGCGCGGAGGCCGTACGCGGTGTTGGCGAGCGCGGTCAGGTGCGGGAAGAGCGCGCCGTCCTGCGGGACCCAGGCGACCCGCCGCCGGTGCGGCGGCAGGGAGGTGACGTCGGCGCCGCCGAGGGTGAGCTCCGCGTGGGCGCGCGGAGTCAGCCCCAGCAGGGCCCGCAGCAGCGTGGTCTTGCCCGCTCCGTTCGGACCCACGACGGCGATCGTGGTGCCGGGTTCGGCGTCGAGGGTGAGCCGCGTGAAGCCGCTGACCTCGGCGTGCAGCGGCCAGCGTTCGCCGGACGGCGAGACGGCGGGCGGCGTGCCGTCGACCGCCGGGGCGGCGGCCTGGGCCGGGGCCGGGGCGGCGTCCGTGTCGGGCGCGGGCGGCTCGCGGCGGGCCCGGTCCGTCGGGGTGCCCGTCCAGCGCCCCCGCAGGGCGATCAGCACCCCCATGGCGATGGCGAGGAGCAGCAGCGAGACCGAGGTCGCGGCCTCGGGCGCGTCCTGGAGCAGGAGATAGACCTGGAGGGGCAGGGTCTGGGTGGTGCCGGGCAGGTTCCCGGCGAAGGTGATGGTCGCGCCGAACTCGCCGAGCGCCCGCGCCCAGGTCAGCGCCGCGCCCGCGACGACCCCGGGCGCCACCATCGGCAGCGTGACGGTGAAGAAGACCCGCACCGGTGACGCACCCAGCGAGGCCGCCGTCTCCTCGTACCGCGGCCGCAGCCCGCCCAGCGCGCCCTCCAGGCTGATCACCAGGAAGGGCATGGCGACGAACGTGGCCGCGAGGACGGCGCCGGAGGTGTGGAACGGCAGCGTGATCCCGAAGGTCGACTCCAGCCAGGGCCCGAGGAGCCCGCGCCGCCCGAACGCCAGCAGCAGCGCCACACCGCCGACGGTCGGCGGCAGCACCATCGGCAGCAGCACGAGCGAGCGCACGAACGCCTTGCCGCGGAAGGGCACGCGGGCCAGCAGCCAGGCCAGGGGCACCCCGAGGAGGAGGGACAGTCCGAGGGCGTAGAAGGAGACGAGAAGGGACAGCCGCAGGGCCTCGACGGTGCCGGGCGAGGTGAGGTGGGTGGCGAGTTCGCTCCACTCGGTCCGTACGAGGATGCCGAGGAGAGGCAGTCCCAGGAACGCCACGGCCGCCAGCGCGGGCAGCGCCAGCAGGAGGGGCGGACGGGCGCCGGACGTACGGAGGCCTGCTCGTTTCATCGATGGATCCCGATGTGCGCTCTGGTGGGTCACGGCTTCCGGAAGCCGGTGTCCTGGAGGATCTTCACGGCTTCATCTTCGACACCGTAGGGCGCTCGGCCTCGCATCTGCAAGAAACCCGTACGAGTCTCCATCGCGAATGAGAGCGGGCTTGGAGGAACGGACAGGGCCCGGTCGCGACGGGCGGCGAGGGCGCCCTCACCGGCGCGGGGCGCGGGCGGTGAGGCGGACGGCGCGTCCGGGAAATCCGTCCGGCCGCCGCCGGAAACACCCGGCTCGGACACTGGGCGCCATGCCGCCCCTCCCGCACGTGCTCCCCTCGCCGCCGGCCGCCCCCGCCGCGCCCGTACTCCCGCCTCCCCCCGCACCACGGGCGGTGGCCTGGGCCGAGGCCAGAATGCTGGCGCACGGCGCGGCGCGGCGCCCGCTGCGGAGCGTCCCCGTCCCGCTCCGGGAGGCGGCCGGGTCGACGCTCGCCGACGACCTGCGTACGCCGCTGCCCGTCCCGGCCTTCGACACGGCGGCCATGGACGGCTTCGCCGTGTCCGGCCGGGGGCCGTGGACGATCCGGGGGGTCGCTCGGGCCGGGGCCGCGTGGCCGGGCGAACTGGGAGCGGGCGACGCCGTGGAGATCTCCACCGGAGCCCCCGTGCCGTGCGGGGCGGACGCGGTGCTGCCGAAGGAGCTGGCGGGGCGCGACGGTGACGGCCGGGTGCGCGGACCCGTGCAGGAGGCCGGCCGGCACATCCGGCGGACGGGCGAGGACGCGGCGGCCGGCGCGTGCCTCGCCCCGGCCGGAACGCGGGTCGGCCCGGCGCTCATCGGGATCGCGGCGGGCTGCGGTCACGACACCCTGTCCGTCCGCCCGCGGGCCCGCGTCGCCCTGCTGGTGAGCGGCGACGAACTGGACCTCACGGGGGTCCCGGGGCCGGGCCGGGTGCGGGACGCGCTGGGCCCGCTGCTGCCCGCCCTGGTGGCCGAACTCGGCGGCGAGACCGTGGCCACCCGACACGTCCCCGACCGGCCCGAGGGCGGCCTCGCCTCGGCCGTGCACGCGCGACGGGACGCCGAGGTCGTCGTGGTCACCGGCTCGACCTCCGTCGGCGACACCGACCAGCTCCGGCGCCTGCTCGCCGACGCCGGAGCCCGCATGGTCGTCGACACGGTCGCCTGCCGCCCGGGCCACCCGATGCTGCTGGCCGAACTGCCCACCGGGCGCCTGGTGGTGGGGCTTCCCGGCAACCCGTACGCGGCCCTGGTCGCCGCCCGCACGCTGCTCGGCCCGCTGATCGCCGGTCTGGCGGGGCGGCCCGCGGCTCCCCTCCCGTGCCTGCCGGTGCGGGGCGGGGCGCGGACCGCCCCGGGGTCCACCCGGCTGGTCCCGGTCGCCTGGGAGGGTGGCGAGGCCCGGATCGTGGCCGGTCACGGCGCCGCGTTCCTCCAGGGCGCCGCCGTGGCGGACGCGCTGGCCGCGCTGCCGCCGGGATGGCGCGACGGGGACCCGGCGCCGCTGCTGCCGCAGCACGGCTGAGGGTCCCGCGCCCGCGTCAGCGCCCGAGCTGCGTGTCCAGCCACGAGAGGACCTCGGGGGTCACGGGGTCGGTGATGTCGGCGAACTCCTCGTGCTTCTTGAGGAACTTGGCCACGTACGGGCAGACGGGGACGATCCGCAGCCCGGCCGCGCGGACGTCGTTCAGGGCGTTCTCGACGAGGACCGAGGCGAGGCCCTGGCCCGCGTAGGCGTCGTCGATCTCGGTGTGGAAGAACACCCGGCGGTCGTCGCGGTCGCGGTACGCGGTGAGACCCGCGCGCTTCTCGTCGACGAGGATCTCGTAACGGTGGCGGGCGTCGACGCGACGGACGACGGGGGTGGCGGCGGGAGTGCTCTGCTCGCTCATGGGGGGCTCGGGTCCTTCCGGGGTGGGGGTGGGTGTGGTGCGTCCGCGCGCGGGTCGGCGCGCAGGGTCAGGAACGGGGTGCGTTCCGCGGGGTCCGCGGGTTCTTGCGGGGGCTGATCACGGCGTTCGGCAGGGCGGGCGCCGGGAGGCGGTCGCCGGGGTAGCCGTCGACCTCGCCGAAGCGGTCGGAGGCCCGTTCCCACTCCTCCCGCGCCGTCACGACGTCCTGGTGGCTGCGGCCGATGAAGTTCCACCACATCACGATCTCCTCCTCGAACGGCGGGCCGCCGAGCAGGACCGTCCGGGCCGGGCGGCCCGAGTCGTTGGTCAGGGTGACCGAGGTGCGTCCGGGGGCGGCGTAGCCGAGTTCCGCCGGGCGGAGCGGCGTGCCGTCGAAGCGGACGTCGCCCTCGTCGACGAGCAGACCGTGCTCGAAGTCCGGGTCCACGTCCAGGGTGACGGTGGCTCCGGCGTCGAGCAGGAGCTCGGCCCCGAGGAGCGGCGTGAAGGTGCTGACGGGTGAGGTGTCGCCGGCCAGGGTGCCGAGGAAGACCCGGACCTCGGCACCGTCGACGCGGAACGGCTTCGGCGCGTGGTGCTGGAAGTCGCGCGGCGCGTGCCGATGCGCGTCGGGCAGGGCCACCCAGAGCTGGACGCCGTGCAGGACGGTGGTGGAGGGGGTGGAGACCTCGGTGTGGGCGATGCCGTGACCGCCGGTCATGAGGTTGATCTCGCCGGGCCGTACGAAGGCGCGGGTGCCGAGGCTGTCGCGGTGCTCGATCTCGCCGGTGAAGAGCCAGCTGACCGTCTGCAGGCCGGTGTGAGGGTGCGGGGCCACGTCCATGCCGCCGGACTCGGCGACCAGGTCGGGTCCGTAGTGGTCGGCGAAGCACCAGGCGCCGATGAGCGTCCGGGCCCGCTGGGGCAGGGTCCGCCGTACGGTCATCGCCCGCGGTCCGCCCAGGGGGACATCGCGGGCGGTGAGGACCTCGACCTCCGTATGATCCATTTCTCCGGCCCTCTCTCCACCATGTAGTTGGATTTTCAACAATCGTGAGTGATCATAGTCCCGACGGCAACCTACGACAACACGCGAAGGAGCACAGGGTGACCGAGACGCCACGGACCACGGCGGCCGCCCACCGGGCGAGCGGCCGGATCCACCTCGACAAGCAGAGCCCCGCCGCGTACCGGGCCTTGGTGGGCACCGCGGACGCCGTCCGCGCGACGGCCGCCGACGCGGGCCTCGACCGGATCCTGGTCGAACTGGTCAACCTGCGCGTGTCCCAGTTGAACGGCTGCGCCTCCTGCCTCGACGTGCACACCCGGGCCGCGCTGCGCGCCGGGGAGTCCACGCGGCGCCTCGGTGTGCTCGCCGCCTGGCGGGACACCGAACTCTTCACCGCCCGCGAGCGCGCGGCCCTCGCCCTGGCCGAGGCCACCACCCACCCGTCCGACGCCCTCGCCCAGGAGCGCGCCTACGCGCAGGCCCGTGAGGTCTTCACCGACGACGAGCTGTCCGGCGTGCTCTGGGTGGCCGTCACCATCAACGCCTTCAACCGGGTCTCGATCCTCAGCAAGCACCCGGTCCGCGAGGTTCCCGGCCGCTGAGCCGGGCCTGACGGTCCCTCGGCCGCGGGCACGCCCGTCGAGCCGCCCGCGAAATGCGAGCTAGGTCACGTCCCCGGTCGTGCATCCCTGGGAGCCGCTCGTGCATCTTGTGTGCGCGAGGTCCGCGCGGACCCGCGTGACGACGACTCCTAGCAAGGGCAGAACATTTTGATATCCACCACTCTGGGCGTGCGCCGTGCCGTGACCGTCGCGGTCACGACCTCCGCCGTCCTGGCCGGCGGCCTCTTCGTCGGCCAGGCTCAGGCCGCGACGCCGCCCGCCCCGTCCATCACCGCCGCCGGCGGCTTCGTGATGAACAACGGGACGGGGACGGCGCTGTTCGGCAAGGCCGCGGACACCCGCCGGTCGACCGGCTCCACCACGAAGATCATGACCGCGAAGGTGGTGCTGGCCCAGCGCGGCCTGAACCTCGACACCAAGGTCACGATCGACAAGGCGTACAGCGACTACATCGTCGCCAAGAACGCCTCCTCGGCCCGGCTCATCGTCGGCGACAAGGTGACGGTCCGTCAGCTCCTCTACGGCCTGATGCTGCCGTCGGGCTGCGACGCCGCCTACGCTCTGGCCGACAAGTTCGGCACCGGCACCACCCGGGCCGCCCGCGTGAAGTCGTTCATCGGCAAGATGAACGACGAGGCCCGCAAGATGGGCCTGCGGAACACGCACTTCGACTCCTTCGACGGGATCAGCAACGGGTCGAACTACTCGACCCCGCGCGACCTGACGAAGATCGCGAGCAGTGCGATGAAGAACTCCACGTTCCGCACCATCGTGAAGACGAAGTCCACGACGCAGAAGGTCACCACCAGGAGCGGTGGCTACCGGAACATGGCGTGGACCAACACGAACAAGCTGCTGAGCACGTACAGCGGCGCCATCGGCGTGAAGACCGGCTCCGGGCCGCAGGCCAAGTACTGCCTCGTCTTCGCCGCCACCCGCGGCACCAAGACCGTCATCGGCGCGGTGCTCGGTTCGCCGAACGAGACGAACCGCGCGGCCGACGTGAAGAAGCTGCTGGACTACGGCTTCGCCAGGTAGCGGCGACGGGAGGCGACCGGCGCCCCGGTGGGCCGGTCGCCTCCCCTCTCCCCGGCTGCCTCCCGCCCCGGCGGGAGGCAGCCCCGGCGGGCAGCGGTCGGACCTCAGCGCTCAGGTGCAGGTCAGCACGGTCTTGGCGATCGTCCCGCGGGCTTCGAGGGCCGCGTGGGCCGACGCCGCGTCGGACAGGTCCAGGCGTCGGCCGATCCGGACCCGCAGGTTCCCGTCGCGGACCAGGCGCAGCACGGCCGTTCCCCGGCGCAGCAGCTCCGCGCGGTCCCCGATGTGGTGGGCGAGGTTCGGACGCGTGACGTACGCGGATCCCGCGGCGTTGAGGCGCTGCAGGTCGAACGGGGGGACCGGGCCACCGGACTGGCCGTAGACCGCCAGAACTCCCCTCGGGCGCAGCGCCGCCAGGCTCTCGTCGAAGGTCGGACCGCCGATGCCGTCGAAGACCGCGGCGGCCCCGAGACCTCCGGAGTGCCGCCGCACCGCCGCGAGGAGCGCGCCCGGCCGGTAGTCGACGACCTCGGCCGCCCCCGCGGTACGCGCCGCCTCCGCCTTCGCCTCGGTCGACGCCGTGCCGATCACCGTGCCGCCGCGCAGCCGCACGAGCTGGGTCAGCAGCATGCCGACGCCGCCCGCCGCGGCGTGCACGACGACGGTGTCGCCGGGCTCGACCGGATACGTGTCGTGGCAGAGGTAGTGCGCGGTCATGCCCTGGAGCAGGGCGGCCGCGGCCTGTTCGGCGGCCAGTCCGGCCGGCACGGGCACCAGCCGGTCGGCGCTCAGCAGCGCGTACTCGGCGTACGCGCCCGGCAGGTTCGCCCAGGCGACCTCGTCGCCGACGGCGACCTCGCGCACCCCGGGCCCGAGCTCGACGACGGTGCCGGCGCCCTCCTGTCCCGGGACGAAGGGCAGTTCGTGCGGGTAGAGGCCGGAGCGGAGGTAGACGTCGATGTAGTTGACGCCCGCGGCGGCGATCCGCACCAGCGCCTCGCCCGGGCCCGGCGACGGGCGGGGCAGGTCGACGAGCTCCAGCGCCTCGGGTCCGCCCGGCCGGCTGACCCGTATCGCCCTCATGGCCGCGATCGTACGACGGGGGTCCGACGCCGGGCGAGGGACGGGCGGTTCAGTCGCGGTCATAGCCGGCCTCTTCGGCGAGCTCGCGGACGATCGGCAGGACCTGGCGGATCTCGTTCTCGTGGCGGCGCCACTTGTCCGGGTCGGGCCGGGTCTGGGTCATCACCACGGGGAGGTCGCGGCGGCCCCAGGCCTCGGCGAAGGGCAGGTCCGCCGCCTCGGCCACGGCCTCCATCGTGGCCACCGGGTCGGCCTGGACGTCCTCGTAGCGCACGAGCACGGCGTTGCCGGTGGGGGCGAGGGCCTTGGCGGCGTCCAGGACGGCCCGGTTGTGGGCCAGCCAGTTGCGGGCGCAGACCTCGGCCAGCGTCAGGTCCACCCAGTCGCGCCAGCCGGGCGGCAGGCTCAGGTTCCACCACTGCTCGCCCCACGGGAACACGTCGGAGTAGCCCTTGATGCGCAGCGGCTCCGGCACCGGGTAGGAGAAGAACATCCGCGGGTTGAGCCAGGCGTCCATCAGGGAGCCGATGCTGGTGCGCGGATCGCGGACGACGAAGACGTACTTGGCGTCCGGGTAGAGGGCCTGGAGGAAGGGGATCCGGAAGCAGGACTGGATGCTCTTCTCCACCAGCCGTATGCCGTCGGCGAGTTCGGCCCCGGTGGGGCGCGGGCCGCGCGGCGGGAAGCAGAACGGGGTGATCTCGTCGAGTTCGCCGCCGTCCCGCGTGGTGGGCGGGCCCTCGGGCAGGTCGCCGGGGAAGCGCTCCTTGAGGGCCTTGAGCGGCACGTCGTAGTAGTACGGCTGGGGGCCCTGCGCGCTGATGAAGTCGAGGTAGTCCAGCTTGTCGTCGACGGTCCACTCGGCGCCGGGCCGGCGCGCGGCGGCGAGCAGGTCCGCGCTCAGCCGGGCCGCCACCTCGGGGGTCGCGTCGGAGGCGTCCAGGGCGTTGGAGTGCCAGCCGCGCCGGCTGGGGTGCAGGTCGCCGCGCTCCCAGATCGGCTTGCCTTCGCGGCCGATGCTCCAGACGTGCTCGCTGCGTTCGATCAGGCTGCGGACCAGACTGGTGCCGGAACGGGGGTGGCCGACGATGAAGACGGGCTGCTTGAGCATGGCTGAGGTCGCTTTCGTGAGGAGGCGGGTTCTCATGCGGGCCAGCGAGCGGATCTGACGTGCCGGTTCGCGAGCCCGGCCACGGTGATGAGGGCCTGGACGCCGGCGATGAGCACGATGGCGCCGGTGACGCCGAGGAACTGCAGGGCCAGACCGCCGACCAGGGAGCCGAGCGGGGATCCGGCACCGATGAGCGTGATGGTCGCGGCGATGGCACGGCCGCGCCGGTGGTCCGGTGTCTGCCGGAAGATCATGATGTCGACGAGGATCTTCAGCGCGGGCAGCCCGAGCGCGGCCAGGGTCAGCATCGCGAAGACCCAGACGGGTCCGAGCGGGAGCGCCAGCAGGGCCACCGCGACGGTGGTGAGCGTGGACGCGCAGAGCAGCAACGCGCCGGGGCCGAGCACCCGGTGGAGCCGTGGCACCAGCGCCGATCCGACGAGCATGCCGACGGCCGTGCCGGACAGCGCCAGGCCGATGGTGCCGGGGGAGTGGTCCTGCTCCTGCAGGGTCACCATCACCATGAGGATCGCGGCGGTGACGCTGAAGTAGAAGATGCTGACCAGCAGAAGCGCGGACCGCAGCAGCCGGTCGCCGAGCAGTTCGACCAGGCCGGAGAAGGCGGTGGTCAGCGGGCCGAGCGCGCTCTTCTTCCCGTCGGGCGCCGGTGCGGTGGCCGCCGGTTCGTCGGGCCGGTCCGTCGTCGGTACCCGGACCACCAGGGCGCAGACGAACGAGATCACGAAGCCGGCGATCGCGGCGACGAACGGGAAGGTGCGGGAGACCAGGTAGAGCGCGCCGCCCAGGGGCGGTCCCGCCAGGGCGGCGGCTCCGCTGCGGGCCTCGTCCTGGCTGAGCGCCGCCGTCAGCTGATGGTCCGGCACCACGGCGCGGATCAGCAGCATCCGGGCCGGTGCGCCGAAGGCCGTACCGGTGCCCAGGACGACCGCGGCGAGCATCAGGAGCCCGAAGTCCGCCTGACCGGCCAGCAGACCGAGGACGATGAACGCGAGGGTGAGCGCCCGGACCGCCTCGGAGATCAGCAGGATGCGGCGCCGGTCCCACCGGTCGACGACCACGCCGGCCGGCAGTCCGACCAGGAGGGCGGTGCCGATCTGGACGAAGCCGAACAGGCCGGCCAGCGCCGGTGACCCGGTCAGGGACATGATCAGGAGGGGATAGGCGACCTCCACGGTCTCGAGGCCGAGGTTGGCCGCGGCCGCCCCGATCCAGAGAATCTGGAAGCGTCGGTTACGGCGCAGGGGTGTCGGCGGGGGAAGAGTCGCGCTATCACTCTGATGTAAGCGTTCACTCATGCGTGAAAGGTAGCATGGTCGTGAATGGTTCGCTACGAGGAAACGGAGATGGGTTCATGGCTGAAGACGCCGACGCGGTGGCGGTCGTCCGCGAAGTGGACGACGTGGAGACGCTGAAGGCCCTGTCCGACCCGCTGAGGCTGGCGATCCTGCGCACGATGATGAGCGACGTACGCGCCGCGCACCGGGTGAAGGACATCGCCCGGCTGCTCGACCAGCCGCCCACCCGGCTCTACCGGCACATCAAGGTGCTGGAGGCGGCGGGCCTGATCAAGGTGGCGCAGACCCGGATGGTCTCCGGGATCCAGGAGAGCCAGTACCAGGTGGCGCAGTTCGCCCTGCGGCTGAGCCGCGACCTGCTGGCCGCGCCGGGCAACGCGGGCGAACTCGCCGACGCGTTCGCGGCCACCCTGAACGACTTCCGCGACCGGCTCGTACGGGACATCATCAGCGGGCGCTTCCAGCCCGAGCCCGATCCCGAGGCCGATCCCGAGGCCGCCGAGCAGCCCGATCCGCTCGGCCCGATGGTCGTGGCACTCGACCGCCGGCTCACGCCGGAGCGGGCCACCGAGTTCAGGTCCCGCCTGTCCGCGCTGATGGAGGAGTTCAACCGCCCCGACGACGAGGAGAAGGCCGTCGTCCCGGTCGAGTTCCTGATGATGTTCTGGGCGCCCAAGGAGCCCGCGGGGGACGCCCCCGCGTAGGCGCCCCCGCGGGCGGCGGGCGGCTCCTCGGACACGTGAAGGCGCCCTCGGGCTCCGGCCGGTGAAGGCCGGACCCCGAGGGCGCCCTGGTGCGGGTCAGGACCGCCGGACGGCCGCCCTGCCCCCTGAGCCCGTTCGGCTCACTTGGTCGCGATGAAGAGCCGGCCGCCGGGGAACCGGTGCGGCACGCACTCGGCCTGCTCGAAACCGGCCTGCCGGAAGCGGGCCAGCCAGTCCTCCTCCGGAGGCAGCGTCACGTTCATGAACCCGGCGTGCAGGTAGGTGAAGAGCGCGCTGAACCGGCGCTCGCGCTCCGCCGACGCGTACGGCACGGCGTCGGTGATCGCCATGATGCCTCCCGGGCGCAGCGCCTCCCGGCACTGGCGCAGCACGCGGTCGAAGACGTCGCCCTCCTGCACGATGTCGTGGAAGACGAACCCGGCGTGGATGACATCGGCGCCCGCCACCGGCCCCGGGTCGTCGGCGATCGACTGGATCGGACGCTCCACCACCGTCAGACGCTCGCCGACCCCCGCCGCCAGCGCCGCGCGGGACGCCTCCCGGCACGCGCCCGCGCTCATGTCCAGGGCCACCCCGGTGCTCTCCGGGAGCCGGCCGAGCAGGTCGATCAGCAGACCGGCGGCACCGGCGCCGAGGTCGACGATCCGCTTCGGGCGCGCCCCCAGGATCACCTCGGTGGCGGCCGGGTAGAAGCCCTGGCTGCCGATCCACCGGGAACTGACCGCGACCTCGCGCCCGTCGCGGCTGTACTGCGCCGCCGCGGCGGCCGGGTCGCGGAGGAACTCGGCGGGATGCTGCACGTACGGCTGGTTGGCCCGCAACGACCAGGTGAGGTAGCCGGACTGGTGGATCCGGTCGGCGAAGTCGTCCGCGACCCGGAACTCCTTGACACCGGTCGGCACGAGCAGCGCCGCGGCGACCAGGGTGGCCAGGAATCCGGCCATGCCCTCCTCGGGCACGTCCGCGGCCACGGCCAGCTCGGCGGCGGTGACCGGGTCACCGCGCTCCAGCAGGGGGACGATCCCCAAGCGGTCGGCCATCTCCAGCAGGGTGGCGACGGCGGCGAGATCGGCTGCGGTCTCCGGGGTGCTGATGCTTGACATCGGGCTCTCCCACTCCATTTCGACGGTCATCGGGAAGTTCCACGGGGCCGGACCGGTGTGGTGCCCGGCCTGCGGGCGCGGCACGGTCGGCGCCGCGCGGGTCTGGGGTCGCTCATCGGGCATCAGGCGCCCTCTCCACCGGAGCGCCGGCGGAGCTTCGGCCGGCTGCGGTGCGCCGCCCGTCCGAGGTGTGCGGCGAGCGCGGCGACCGTCGGGGACTCGAACAGCGCGGCCACGCTCAGGCTCGCGTCGAACCGGGTGCGCACCCGGTTGAGCAGGCGGGTGGCGAGCAGCGAATGCCCGCCGAGGTCGAAGAAGTTGTCGTGCACACCGACCCGCGAGGTCTTCAGGACCTCGGCGAACATGGCGCACAGCGCGGCCTCCCGCTCGTCCCGGGGCGCCAGGTAGGGCGTGTCGGACGCGCCCGGGTCGGGCACGGGCAGCGCCTTCCGGTCGACCTTCCCGTTGCCGGTCAGCGGCAGCCCGTCCAGCGTGACGAACACGCTCGGCACCATGTGGTCCGGCAGGGTCCGGGCGGCGTGCGCCCGCACGGCCGCCACGTCCACGTCGGCCGGGACGAGATAGCCGACCAGCCGCTCCCCGTCTCCGGTGACCGTCGCGTGGGCCACCTCCGGGTGGCCGGTCAGGGCCGCCTCGACCTCGGCCGGCTCGATCCGGAACCCGCGGACCTTCAGCTGCGCGTCGACCCGGCCCTCGAACTCCAGCACCCCGTCGGGCCGGTACCGGGCGAGGTCGCCGGTGCGGTACATGCGCCCGCCGGCCGGGCCGTACGGGTCGGCCACGAACCGGGCGGAGGTCACGTCCGGCTGGTACGCGTAGCCCCGGGCCAGGCCGGTCCCGGTCACGTACACCTCACCCGGCACCCCCGGGGGCACCGGCCGCAGCCGCTCGTCGAGCAGGTACAGCCCGGTGTTGTCCATCGCCCGGCCGATCGGCACCGTACGGGACGGGGCCGTGGCGATCGGGTACCAGGAGGAGATGACCGTGGTCTCCGTGGTGCCCCAGGCGGCCGCGACCGAGGTGTGCGGCGCCTCGGCGAGCAGCTCCGCCACCGAGGCGGGCGACACCACGTCACCGGCCGTCCAGACGAGGTCCAGCGCGGCCAGCGCCGGCCGGGCCTCGGCCACCATCAGGTTGAACAGCGCGGAGGTGAAGACCGCGGTGGTGGCCCCGCCCTCGACGATGGTGCGGGCCAGCACGTCGGTGTCCAGATCGCCCTCGGGCGCGATCACCACCCGGCCGCCGGTCAGCAGCGCCAGCCAGATCTCGTACGTGGACGGGTCGAAGGACGTCGGCGAGTGCATCAGCGTGTCCGCCCGCCGCAGCCCCGCCCAGGCCCGGTCGGCGACGAACTCGGCGACGCCGCGGTGCGAGACGCTGACCGCCTTGGGCGCGCCGGTGGAGCCGCTGGTGAACATCGTGTACGCCGTACGGTCCGGGTGCGCGGTCGTCGCGGGGCCGTGCTCCTCGGTGCCGGGCGACGGCGTGACGACCGTGACCCCGGTCAGCCCGGTGGGGTCGTCGGTGACCAGCAGGCGGGCCCGCATGTGGTCGACCATCAGCTGCTGCCGGGCCGGCGGCGCGGAGCGGGGCAGCGGCAGGTAGCCGCCGCCGGCCTTGACGACCGCGAGCACGGTCACGAGGTAGTCGATGCCGCGCGGCTGACGCACCGCCACCGGATCGTCGGGCCCGCAGCCCGCCGCCACCAGCGCGTGCGCCAGGTGATTGGCGCGCCGGTCGAGGTCCCGGTAGCTGACCGACCGGTCGCCCTCGACCGCGGCGACCGCGTCCGGGGTCTGCGCGGCCTGCCGGGCGAAGAGGACGGCCAGGTCCTCGTCGACGACCGGCCGCGCCGTGTCGGGCCCGCCCGAGAGCGCGGCCCGCCGTTCGGCGTCGGAGAGCAGGTCGATCCGCCCGATCGGCAGGTCCGGATCGGCGACGGCCGCGCTCAGCACCCGTATCAGCCGGTCCGTCAGAGCGGCCACGGTCTCCCGGTCGAACAGGTCGGTGCGGTAGCGCACGTCCCCGGTGATGCCCTCGGGCACCCGGCCTGCGCCGTGGTGCTCGACGAAGCTCAGGCTCAGGTCGAAGTCCACCGGACCGACCCGGATCGCGTCGAGCGCCTCCCCGGCCGGCGCCGGAGACACGTCCACGCCCGGCAGCGCGAACGCGGACTCGGCGTTGTTCTGCAGCACCAGCATGGTCTGGAACAGGGGGTGCCGGCTCAGCGTGCGGGCCGGGTTCAGCTCGTTGACGATCCGGTCGAACGGCAGCTCCTGGTGGGCGTAGGCCGCCAGGTCCAGCTCCCGCACCCGGCCCAGCAGTTCACGGAAGCCGGGGTCTCCGGAGGTGTCGGTCCGCAGGACCAGGCTGTTGACGAAGCAGCCGATCAACTGGTCGAGGCTGTCGTCGCTGCGTCCGGCCACCGCCGTGCCGAGGGGGATGTCGGTGCCCGCGCCGAGCCGGGTGTACAGCGCCGCGAGCGCCGCGTGCAGCACCATGAACAGCGTGGTGTGGGTGCTCCTCGCCAGGTCGAGCAGGCCGGCGTGCAGCGACGCGGGCAGGGTCACCGGCAGCAGTGCGCCCCGCAGGTCCGAGGAGTCGGGCCGGGGCCGGTCGTAGGGCAGGGCCAGCTCCTGCGGCAGCCCGGCCAGCCGCTCGGACCAGTACGCCGAGAGGCGGTCCCCGGCCGGACCTTCGAGCAGCTCCCGCTGCCACAGGGTGTAGTCGGCGTACTGCACCGGCAGCGGACGCGGGACCGGCACGTCGCCACGGACCCGGGCGGCGTACGCCTGGGCGAGGTCGTGGGCCAGCGGGGCCTGGGACCAGCCGTCGCCCGCGATGTGGTGCATGAGCAGCAGCAGCGTGTGCCGCTCGGGTCCGGTACGGAACAGGTGCAGCCGCAGCGGCAGGTCCGTGGTGAGGTCGAAGCGGTGTCCGGCGGCGGCCGCCACGGCGCGCTCCAGGTCGGCCGGCTCCACCGGCTCCACCCGCAGCACCTCGTCCGGGTCGGCCTCCTTCAGGATCTGCTGGCTCGGCGCCCCGTCCACCTCGGGGAAACGGGTGCGCAGCGTCTCGTGCCGGTCCAGCAGGTCGCCCACCGCGGCCCGCAGCCCCTCGACGTCCAGGGCCCCGTCCAGGCGCAGCACCAGCGGCCAGCCGAGACCGTTCCACCGGGACAGGAACCACAGCCGTTCCTGGGCGTAGGACAGCGGCAGCGGCGAGGGCCGCGCGGCCGGCACCAGGGCGCCGCGGGTCCGGTGCGCCTCCTCGCCGGAGCCGATCCGCGCGCCGAGGGCTGCCGCCGTCGGGGCCTCGAACAGGTCCGCGACGCCCAGGTCCGCTCCGAGGTGCGTGCGGATCCGGTTGACCAGACGGGTGGCGAGCAGCGAGTGGCCGCCGAGGTCGAAGAAGTTGTCGTGCGCGCCGACCAGGGATCTGCCGAGCAGCTCGCCCATGAGCTCGACGAGGATCTCCTCGGTGGGGGTGCGCGGCGCCGTGTATCCGGAGCCGGTCTCGAACTCGGGCTCCGGCAGCGCCCGCCGGTCGACCTTGCCGTTGCCGGTGAGCGGCAGCCGGTCGAGGACGACGAAGGCGCTGGGCACCATGTAGTCCGGCAGAGCAGCGGCCACCTGGTCCCGGACGCGGGCGAGGTCAGGCCCCGCGCCGTCGGGCACCAGGTAGGCGACGAGCCGGCGCTCACCGCCGCGGTCCTCGTGGGCGGTGACGAAGGCCTGCCCGACCTCCGCGAGGGCGGTGAGCGCGGACTCCACCTCGGCCGGCTCGACCCGGAAGCCGCGGATCTTCACCTGGGCGTCGGCCCGCCCGACGAAGTCCAGGGTGCCGTCGGCCCGCCACCGGGTGATGTCACCCGTGCGGTACATCCGGCCGCCACGCGGCCCCCAGGGATCGGCGACGAACCGTTCCGACGTCAGGTCGGGCTGCCCCGCGTACCCGCGCGACACCCCCGAACCGGCGATGTAGAGCTCGCCCGGCACCCCGGCCGGCACCGGCTGGAGCCGCGCGTCGAGCACGTACAGCCGGGTGTTGTCCATCGGCGCGCCGATCGGCACCCGGCCCGGCACGGACTCCGCGCCCGACATCGAGAACCGTGACGAGCAGGTGGTCGTCTCGGTCGGCCCGTACAAGGCCCGGACCGTCAGGCCGGGATGGCGCTCCAGCAGGCGGGCGACGGCCGCGGGCGGCACCACGTCGCCACCGGTCAGGACCTCCCGGACCCCCGCGAAGCAGTCCGGGTCCTCGGCGAGCGCCGCGAACAGACCGGAGGTGAGCCAGACCCGGTCCACCCCCGACGCGGACACCGCGCGGGCCAGGGCGGTGTCGTCGAGGATCCCCTCGGGCGCCACCACGACCGTGCCGCCGGTCAGCAGCGGGGTCCAGATCTCGTGCACCGACGCGTCGAAACCGGTCGCGGAGTGCATCAGCACCGTGCCACCGGCCCGCCAGAGCCGGTCGCGGACGAACCCGGCCGCGTTGCGGTGCGTCAGGACGACGGCCTTGGGAACGCCGGTCGAGCCACTCGTGAACATCACGTACGCGGCCTGGTCCGGATGCGGCTCCGGGCCGGGCGGCCCGGCCGCCTCGCCGTCCCCCGGCGTCAGCACGGTCAGGTCCACGAGGTCGTGCGGCACGTCGTCAGGCCGGTCCGTGACGAGCAGCGCGGCACCGGCCCGTTCGGCCATCCGGCGCAGCCGGCCCGGGGGAGCGGTCGACGGCAGCGGCAGGTACGAGGCACCGGCCTTGAGCGCCGCGAGCATGGACACGACCAGATCGGCCGAACGCGGCTGCAGCAGGGCCACCGGCCGGTCCGCGACCGCCCCGGCCGCCACCAGCCGGTGCGCCAGGTGGTTGGCGCGCCGGTCCAGTTCGGCGTAGGTCAGGACGACGGGGCCGGTGACCGCCACCGCGTCGGGGTCCGTCGCGGCGCGCTCGGCGAACAGGCCCGGTATCGACGCGGCGGGCAGCGCCCGTGCCGTGTCGTTCCAGGTCCGCAGGAGGGTGTCGCGCTCGGCGTCGTCCAGGACGTCGAGCCGCCCGAGGCGCTGGTCGGGATCGGAGGCGACGGCCCCGAGGACCCGGAGGAACCGGTCGGCCAGCACCCGCACCGTGGCCGCGTCGAAGAGTCCGGTGCGGTAGACGATCTCGCCGACGATGCCGTCGGCGGCACCGTCCCGCCGGTAGGCGTCGGTCAGGTTGACGAAGAGGTCGAGCTGGGCGGCGGACGGCGTCGACCGCACGACCTCGACGTCCAGGCCCGAGAGGCCGAACTCGGCGTCCGCGTTGTTCTGCAGGACCAGAGTGGTCTGGAACAGCGGGTGGCGGCCGAGCGCGCGGACCGGGTTGAGCGCCTCGACGAGCCGGTCGAAGGGCAGCTCCTGGTGGCTGAGGGCGGCCACGTCCTCGGTCCTGGTCCGCTCCAGGAGCTCGCGGAAGGTCGGATCGCCCGACGTGTCGGTGCGCAGCACCAGGTTGTTGACGAAGAAGCCGACCAGATCGTCCAGCTTGTCGTCGCCGCGCCCGGCGACCACCGTCCCGATCGGGATGTCGGTGCCCGCGCCGAGCCGGGTGAAGAGCGTGGCCAGGGCGGCGTGCAGCACCATGAAGAGCGTGGTCCGGCTCTGCTGGGCCAGGGCCTGGAGCGAGGCGTGCAGCGACGCGGGGATGCTCAGCGGGAGCAGCTCGCCCGCGTGGTCGGCGCCGCTCGGGCGGGGCCGGTCGTAGGGGAGCGCTAGCTCCTCCGGGAGACCGGTCAGGTGCTCGCGCCAGAAGCCGGTCATCTGCTCCTGGTACGCCGAGGTCAGCAGGGAGCGCTGCCACAGCGCGTAGTCGGCGTACTGCACCGGCAGCGGCTGCCAGTCCGGTGCCGCCCCGGCGGCCCGGGCGGCGTACGCGGTGGCCAGGTCCCGGGCCAGCGGCCGCATCGACCACCCGTCGCCGGCGATGTGGTGCAGCACCAGGACCAGCACGTGCCGGTCCGGCGCGGTGCGCAGCAGCCGCACCCGCACCGGGACGTCGGCGGTGATGTCGAAGGGCTCCCGGCACGCGTCGCGCACGGCCTCGTCCAGGTCGGGCCCGGCCACGTCGAGCACCCGCACCAGGCCGTCGGCCGGTCCCGCGGGCAGGATCCGCTGGTACGGCTGCCCGTCCTGCTCGTCGAAGACGGTGCGCAGCGACTCGTGCCGCGCCATCAGGTCCTCTACCGAGGCGACCAGCGCGGCGTGGTCCACCGGGCCGGTCAGACGCAACACCACGGGGAGGTTGTACGTCCAGCCCAGCGGGTCCATCCGGTTGACGAACCACAGGCGCTGCTGGGCCCAGGACAGCGGCACGCGGTCCGGGCGCGGGGCCGCGACCAGGGCCGGCGCCTCGAGACCGGCGGTCCCGGCGACGGCGGCCGCGAGACCCGCGACGGTGGGCGCGGCGAAGAGCGCGTCCAGCCCGAGCCGGACGCCGAACGCGGCACGGATCCGGTTGAGCAGGCGGGCGGCGAGCAGCGAGTGGCCGCCGAGCTCGAAGAAGTCGTCGTCGATGCTGATCCAGGGCCGGTCGAGCAGTTCGGCGGCGAGCTCGCAGAGCAGCCGCTCCCGCGCGTCACGGGGTGCCCGGCCGGACACACCGCCCCGGAAGTCGGGTTCGGGCAGCGCCCGCCGGTCCAGCTTCCCGCTCGCGGTCAGCGGCAGCGCGTCGAGCACCGTGAACGCGGACGGCACCAGGGAGGAGGGGAGCCGCTCCTTGCCCCAGTCGCGCAGGGCCGCGACGAGGAGGCCCCGACGGCGGGTGGCGATCGGGTCGTTGGTGAAGGGGGCGGGGCCGGTGACGTCCGTGGAGGAGCTGGAGCGGTGCAGGTACACGCCGTCCAGCACCTCGGAGCCGTAGGACGCCCCGGACCCGTCCGCGCCCTCGGGGCGGCCGGCGGCCGGGAAGAGGACGTCGACGAGGTCCGGTCCGTCCGCGGACCAGGTGACGACGGCGGTGCGCCCGTGCGCCTCGGCCAGCCCGTGCCAGGACTCCGGGTCGATCCGGTCGTCCGGTCCCTCCAGCGCGGCGCGCGCTGCTTCCACCGGTGCGCCCGCGCGGACCGCCCGCAGGGCGGCGACCTCACCGGCGACCCGGGCGTTGCGCACCCCGGTGAGCCGCAGCGCGGAGCCGTCGGAGAGGCGGGCGGTCAACTCCTCGGGACCCCGCACGTCGAGGCCCCAGCGGAGCGCCGGGACCGCCGACAGGTCCTGCGCGGCGGCGCCGTCCTTGTGCAGCACCACGTCGTAGCGGTGCCGGGTGAGCTCGTTGAGGTCGGCGCCGCGCTTGAGCCGTACGTCGACCGCGCCGGCGCCGACGGTGCAGAAGAGCCCCGGGTGGATCAGGAGCTCCTTCTCCAGGACCACCGCCTGTTCGATCTCGCGGCGCAGCACCTCGGGGCCGGGGTCGTGGTCGAGCTGCCCGAGCCGGACGCCCGTCCACATGGTGTCCACGAGCGGCAGGCACCGCACGTCGCCGACGAGCAGCCGGCCGCCCGGCCGGAGCAGGTCGAGCAGCTTGGCCAGGACGTCCCGCAGGTAGCGCTCGTGGGGGAAGTACTGCACGACCGAGTTGATGACGATGGTGTCGAAGTGGGCGCGGGGCAGGCCGGTGGTGACGTCGGCGGCCTGGACGCGCAGGGTGACCTTCGCGGCGGTGCCCGGTTCGCCGGCGAGCCGGTCGCGCAGCCCCTCGATCGCGGACGCCGAGTAGTCGGTGCCCCAGTACTCGTCGACCTGGCCGACCAGCGGCGTCAGGATGAGCCCGGATCCGACGCCGACCTCCAGGACGCGGCGGGGCGCGAAGCCGCGGACGCGGTCGACGACCGCCTCCCGCCAGCGGGCCATCTCCTCGACGGGAATGCCCGTACCGGTGTAGGTGGAGTTCCAGCCGGAGAAGTCGGCGCCGAAGGCGGCGCGGTCCGACCCGTCGTAGAACGTCTCGTAGATCTGCTGCCACTCGTCGACGTGCCGTTCGGCGTTGCCGTCGTCGGACTCGGGGGCCCGCGCGGCGACCACGTAGGCGGCGAGCCGCTTCTCGCCCAGCTGGTCCTCGTGCACCAGGACGCGGGCCTGCCCGACCGCCGGGTGGCCGGCGAGGACCGCCTCGATCTCGCCCGGCTCGATCCGCAGGCCGCGGATCTTGACCTGGTCGTCGGCCCGGCCGCAGTAGGCGAGCTGACCGTCCGGCAGCTGCCGGACCAGGTCGCCCGTGCGGTACATCCGGCTGCCCGGCGCCCCGAACGGGTCGGCGACGTAGCGCTCCGAGGTGAGTCCGGCGCGGTTCACGTACCCGCGGGTCACGCCTCCGCCGCCGCTGTACAGCTCGCCGATCTCGCCGGGGGGCGTCGGGCGCAGCGCGGCGTCGAGGACGTACAGGCGGGTGTCGCCGGACCGGGAGCCGATCGGCGGCGCGTCCGGGCCGGCGACGAGCGGGGCCGACAGGGTGATCGCCATCGTGGTCTCGGTGGGTCCGTAGCCGTTGACCATCCGGCGGTCGCGGCCCCAGGTCTCCACCAGGCGGGCCCCGCAGGCCTCGCCGCCGACCATCAGGGCGCGCAGCGCGGGCAGTTCGGTGGGCGGGACGGTCGCCAGCACCGAAGGCGGTGTGAACGCGTGGGTGATCCCGTGCTCCGCGAGGAACGCGGCCAGCTCCTCGCCGGCGAGCGTGTCGGGGGGCGAGACGACCAGGGTGCCGCCCGGCCCGAACGCCAGCAGCACTTCGATGATCATGGCGTCGAAGCTGGGCGAGGCGAGCTGGGACACCACGGAGTCGGGGCCCGCCGCCATCCGGTCCGCCAGGTCGGCGGCGAACGGCGGCACCCCCCGGTGCGGTACGGCGACCCCCTTGGGCCTGCCCGTCGAACCGGACGTGTAGATCACGTACTCCAGCGACAGCACGTGGTCCACCGGATCCGGGGCGGTCACCGGCGCCGTCGCCGCCTCGGCGAGCAGCTCCGGCAGCACCCACTGGGGGGTGCCCGGGGTGTCCGGCAGCCCGGGGCGCGCCGCCTCGGTGGTCAGCAGGGCGCGGGGCGCGCTGTCCGCGCACATGAAGGCGATCCGCTCCGCCGGGTGGTGGAGGTCGACCGGCAGGAACGCCCCGCCGGCCTTCCCGACCGCGAGCATCGCCACGATCAGCTCGGCCGAGCGGGGCAGCGCCAGCGCGACCACGTCGTCGGCTCCGATGCCGCGGGCGCGCAGCACGTGGGCCAGCTGATTGGCCCGGACGTCCAGCTCGGTGTAGCGCAACTCGACCGGGCCACAGCGCAGTGCCGGTGCGTCACCGCGGCGCGCCGCGTGCCGGGCCACCATCCCGTGCAAGGACTGGTGCGGTTCTGTATCGGCCGACGGCAAGCGCTCCGGCGAAAACGGCATCGCGGCTCTCCATGATCGGTGTGTGCCGGTGGTCCCAGGCGGGCTGGCTCATGATGGGCGGACGCCGAGCGGCCCGACAACCCCTACTAGGGGCCGCCAAAACCCCTTGGGACAAGGCCTTTTGGCCCTCCGGGGCCCTCGCGCCCCGGGGGAGCGTCCTATCGTGCGGCCGACGACCGTCGATGCCTCGCAGGCGCAGGAGGATCCGTGTTCCCCTTGTCTTTCGCGCAGCAACGCCTGTGGTTCCTGAACCGTCTCGGCACGGGCGCGTGGACCTACAACCTGCCACTCGCGCTGCGCCTGGAGGGCCCGCTGCACACCGCGGCCCTGCGGGCCGCCCTCGGTGACGTGGTGGCCCGCCACGAGAGCCTGCGCACCGTGTTCCCCGAGGTCGACGGCGAGCCGCGGCAGCAGGTGCGCGACTCCGTGGACGTCGCCGAGTTCGTCACCGAACTGGACGTCGCACCGGCCGAACTGCCCGCCGTGCTCGACCGGTTGGCCCGGCACGCGTTCGACCTCACGGCGGAGCTGCCGCTGAGGGCGTGGCTGCTGCGCGCCGACGAGCGGAACCACACGCTGTACCTCGTGCTCCACCACATCGTCGGCGACGGCTGGTCGACGGCCCTGCTCGGCCGCGACCTGGGCACCGCCTACGCGGCCCGCCGGGCCGGTGCCGCGCCGGACTGGGAGCCGCTGCCCGTCCAGTACGCCGACTACGCGCTCTGGCAGCGCGAACTCCTCGACGGCCCGGACGGCACGGAGCTCCTCGACCACTGGACGGGGCGGCTCGCCGACCTGCCCGACGAGCTGCCGCTGCCCCTGGACCGGCCCCGGCCCGAAGTCTCCGGCGACGACGGCGCGGAGGTGCTCCTCGACCTGCCGGCGGCCCTGCACACGCGTCTGCTGCGGCTCGCCCGCGAGGCCGACGCCTCACTCTTCATGGTCGTGCACGCGGCCCTCGCGGGCCTGCTCACCCGACTGGGCGCCGGCACCGACATCCCGCTCGGCACGATGGACGCCGGCCGCTCCGAGGAGGACCTGGAGGACCTGATCGGGTTCTTCGTGAACACCCTGGTGCTCCGGCTCGACACCGGCGGCGACCCGACGTTCCGGCAGCTGCTCGCCCGGGCCCGGGAGGCCGACCTCGCCGCCCTCGCCCACCCCGAGCTGCCGTTCGACCGGCTCGTCGAGGCCCTCAACCCGAGCCGGGCGCTCAACCGCCACCCCCTCTTCCAGGTCGCCCTCGTCCTGCAGAACAACGCCGCCGCGCGGTACACCCTGGACGGCCTCACCGTCACGGAGCTGCGGAACCGGACCATCGCGGCCCACTTCGACCTGTCGGTCAGCTTCACCGACCGGTACGCCGAGGACGGCACACCGCTGGGACTCACCGCGCAGCTCGTCCACCGCACCGAACTCTTCGACCGGGACACCGTCACCGGCCTCGCGCACCGCCTGGTGCGGCTGCTCGAACAGGTCGCGGACGACCCGGACCGGGCCCTCGGCGACATCGACCTGCTCGGCCCCGGCGAACGCGACACCCTGCTGCACGGATGGAACGGCGAGACCCGGCCCGAACCGCCGATCGGACTCGCCCGGGCCTTCACCCGGCAGGCCGCCCTGACCCCCGCCGCACCCGCCGTGTCCGACCGGGACGGCACCCTGAGCTACGCCGAACTCGACCGCCGCAGCGACCTGCTGGCCGGCCGCCTCGCCCGGCTCGGCGTGACGGACGAGACCCGCGTCGCGCTCCTCCAGCAGCGCTCCGCCGACCTCCTCGTGGCGATGCTCGCGGTGCTCAAGGCCGGCGGCTGCTTCGTACCGCTGCCGCTCACCGCGCCCACCGAACGGCTGCGCGACATCCTGACCGGGTCCGGCGCCGAACTGCTGCTCGTCGACACCGCCACGCGCGACCACGAGGTGGCCGCCGCTGCCGGGGCGGCCACCCTGACCGTGACCGGATTCGCGCCCACCGCGGCCGACCGCGCCGCCGTACCGGACGGCACCGCGCACCCCGAGCAGGCCGCGTACATCATGTACACCTCGGGCTCGACCGGCGCCCCCAAGGGCGTCGTCACCACCCAGCGCGGCGTGCTCGCCTTCGCCCGCGACCGCTGCTGGCAGGACGACCGGCCGCGCCGCGCGCTGCTGCACTCCCCGCATGCCTTCGACGCCTCGACCTGCGAGATCTGGGTTCCGCTGCTGTCCGGCGGAGAAGTCGTCGTGGCCCCGGTCGGCGACGTCGACGGCGGCGTCGTACGGGCCGCGGGCCTCACCGACGTCCTGCTGGTCTCCGGGCTCTTCCAGGTCATCGCCGAGGAGGACCCGGACTGCTTCGCCGGAGTGCGCGAGGTGATGACCGGCGGCGACGTCATCAGCTCCACCGCCGTCCGCGCGGTCCTGCGCCGCCACCCCGGCCTGCGGGTCCGCGCCACCTACGGCCCCACCGAACTGACCATGTGCTCCGTGCAGATGCCCCTGTACGACCCGGACGCGGTCCCGGACAGCGTGCCGCTGGGCCGGCCCATGGACAACACCGCCGTCTACGTGCTCGACGACCGGTTGCGGCCGGTCCCGGCCGGAGTGGTCGGCGAGCTCTACGCGGCCGGGGCCGGTCTCGCGCGCGGGTACGCCGGCCGCCCCGGGCTGAGCGCCGAACGCTTCGTCGCCGACCCGTTCGGACCGCCCGGCACCCGGATGTACCGCACCGGCGACCTCGCCCGGTGGCGCGCCGACGGCACCCTCGAATTCGCCGGCCGCGCCGACACCCAGGTGAAGATCCGCGGCTTCCGGGTCGAACCCGGCGAGGTGGAGAGCGTGCTGGTCCGCCACCCGCACGTGGCCCAGGCGCACGTGCACGCCCGCGAGGACCGGCCGGGCGACAAGCGCCTCGTCGGCTACCTCGTGCCCGCGGTGCCGTCGCCGGACCTCGCCGGGATCCGCGCCGCGGCCGCCGCGGTGCTGCCGCCGTACATGCTGCCCTCCGCCCTGCTCCTGCTCGAACAGCTGCCGCTCACCCCCAACGGCAAGATCGACCGCAGGCTGCTGCCCGCCCCCGACCCCACCGCCCCCGGCACCGACTTCGTGGCACCGCGCGACGACCGGGAACGCGCCCTGTGCGCCCTGTTCGCCGAGGTGCTCCAGGCAGAACGGGTCGGCGTCCACGACGGCTTCTTCACCCTCGGCGGGCACTCGCTCCTCGCGATCCGCCTGGTCAACCGGATCCGCACCACCCTCGGCGTGGACCTCGGCGTGGCCACCCTGTTCCAGGCACCCACCGTCGCCGAACTCGCCACCCGGCTCGTCGAACCGGACGCCGCCCGGCGCATCCCCGCCGCCCCGCGCACCGCCGCGCTGCCGCTCTCGCACCAGCAGGAAGGCCTGTGGTTCCTGCACCAGCTCGACCCGGCCTCCCCGGTCTACAACGTGCCGCTCGCGCTGCGGCTGCGCGGCCGCCTCGACCCGGACCGGCTCGCCCACGCCCTGGGCCGGCTCGTCGCCCGGCACGAGAGCCTGCGCACCCGGTTCGTCGCGGTGGACGGCGTCCCCGTCCAGGTGACCGACCCCGCACCGGCCACCTGGCCGCTCGCGGTGACCGCGACGCACCCGGACGCCGTGCCCGAGGCGCTCGCCGAGGCCGCCACCCGCCCCTTCGACCTGGCCGAGGACCGGCTGCTGCGCACCGAACTGCTGCGGCTCGGCCCGACCGAGCACGTGCTCGTGCTGTGCGCCCACCACATCATCGCCGACGGCTGGTCCGCCGGCGTCCTGCTCGACGAGCTGGCCACCCTGTACACCGACCCCGACGTCAGCCTCCCGGCCCTGGACATCCAGCCGGCCGACCACGCCGTCTGGCAGCGCGGCCGGCTCGCCGACGACGTGCTGGACAAGCAGCTCGGCTACTGGCGCGAACAGCTCCACGCGCTGCCCCAGCTGGACTTCCCGGCCGACCGCCCGCGCGGCACCGGCTCCGGGCACCCCGGGGCCACCGCCGAACTGCACCTCCCGGACGGGCTCGGCACGTCACTGCGCCGCCTGGCCGACGCCGAACGCGGCTCGCTGCTGTCCGTCGTGATGGCCGGACTCCTGGTGGTGCTCTCTCGGCACACCGGACAGGACGACATCGGCATCGGCTCCGTCCTCTACGGCCGCGACCGCCCCGAACTGGAACCGCTGGTCGGCTACTTCGCCAACACCGTCGTGCTGCGCGCCGACGTCGCCGGCGACCCGGCCTTCCGCGAACTGGTGCGCCGCTGCGAACTGGCCGTCCGGGGCGCCACCGAACACCAGGACCTGCCCTTCAGCACCCTGGTCGAGGAGCTGCGGCCGGCCCGTGAACCGGGCCGCAACCCGCTCTTCCAGATCAGCCTCACCCTGCACGCCGACGAAGTCGCCCCGGCCGCACCGGCCTTCGGCCCGCTCACCGCCGAAGCGCTGCCGGTCGCCGGCCGGGTGGCCCGCTTCGATCTGGCCGCGCACGCCACCGTCACCGCCGACGGCGGACTGCGGCTCCAGGCCGAGTACGCCACCGACCTGTTCGACGCCGACCGGATCACCCGGCTCCTCGAACACCTGGGCAGGGTCCTGACCCAGGCGGCGGCCGCCCCGGACGCCACACTCGGCACGTTCGTCCTCACCGGGCCGGACGAGGCCGCGCTCCTGCGCCGGTGGAGCGCCGCCCGGCGCGAGGTCCCGGCCGACACCTCCCTGTGGGAGCTGTTCGCCGCCCAGGTCCGGCTGCGCCCCGACGCGGTCGCGGTCGTCGCCGGAGAGGAGCGGACCACCTACCGCGAACTGGCCCGGCGCGCCGAACGACTGGCCGCCCGGCTGGCCGCCCGCGGGGTCACCCGGGGCAGCCTGGTCGGCCTGTGCACCCGTCGGGACACGGACCTCGTCACCGGCATCCTGGGCATCCTGCGCGCCGGAGCCGCGTACGTACCGCTGGACCCCGACCACCCGGCGCAGCGCCTGTCCTACATGGCCGCCGACGCCGGCCTGACGGTGGTGGTCACCCAGCGGGGGACCGACGTGCCCGCCACCGCGCTGCCGCTGGACGAGGACACCGACGGCGACCTCCCGGTGCCGGAGGCGACCGCGACCGCCGCCGACCTGGCGTACCTGATCTACACCTCGGGCTCGACCGGGGAACCGAAGGCGGTCACCGTCCCGCACGGGCAGGTCGTCCGGCTGCTGCGGGCCACCCAGGACCGGTACCGGTTCGACGAGCGGGACGTGTGGACGCTGTTCCACTCGTTCGCCTTCGACTTCTCCGTCTGGGAACTCTGGGGCGCCCTCGCCCACGGCGGCCGGCTGGTCGTGGTCCCGCAGTGGCAGACCCGCTCGCCCGAGGACTTCCAGCGCCTCCTGGTCCGGGAGGAGGTCACGGTGCTCAACCAGACCCCGGCCGCCTTCCGGCAGCTCGTCGCCGTCGACGAGGAACGCCCGGCGGAACTCTCCCTCCGGTACGTGATCTTCGGCGGCGACGCGCTGGACACCGACTCCGTACGGCGCTGGTTCGACCGGCACGGCGAGGAGCACCCGCGCCTCGTCAACATGTACGGGATCACCGAGACCACGGTCCACGTCACCTACTGCCCGCTCACCCGGGACCTCCTGCGGGACAACAGCAGCCCCATCGGCGAGCCGATCCCCGACCTGTCACTGTGGGTCGTCGACCGGGCCGGACAGCCGGCCCCCATCGGCGTACCGGGCGAACTCCTCGTCGGCGGCGCCGGGCTGTCCTGGGGATACCTGCACCGGCCCGGCCTCACCGCGCACCGCTTCGTCGCCGACCGGTTCGGCGGCGCGCCCGGCGCCCGGCTCTACCGCTCCGGCGACCTGGCCCGGCGCCGCGCCGACGGCGGCCTGGAGTACCTGGGCCGCATCGACCACCAGGTCAAGATCCGCGGCTTCCGCATCGAACTCGGCGAGATCGAAGCCGTACTCGCCGCCCATCCCCGCGTCGACGACGCGTGCGTGACCGTCCGCGACGACCGGCTCGTCGGCTACGTGGTGTCCAAGGAGGCGGCCGACCTCGGCGAGCTCCGCGCGCACCTGGCGGCCCGTCTGCCCGACTACATGGTGCCCTCCGTGCTGGTGCCCGTGGAGCGCATCGCGCTGACCGGAAACGGCAAGGTGGACCGGGCCGCGCTGCCGGCACCGGAGCCGAGCCGCGCCGACGCGTTCGTCGCCCCGCGCGACGCCACCGAGCAGGCGGTCGCCCGGATCTGGGCCGCCCTGCTGGGCGCCGAGCGGATCGGCGTCCACGACAGCTTCTTCGACCTCGGGGGCACCTCCCTCGACCTGACCCGGCTGCGCGCCGAGATCCGCCGCGAGCTCGGTGTCGAACTGGACATGCGCGACCTGTACTCGGCTCCGACCGTGGAGATGACCGCCATGCTGCTCGATCCGTCCCGCCACCGGCGCACCCGGCCCTCGCCGCTGGTGCCGATCAAACCCACCGGCGGCAGGCCGCCGCTCTTCCTGGTGCACGCCGTCGGCGGATCCGTCGTCCCGTACCTGCCGCTGGCCCGGCTCTTCGACGCCGACCAGCCGCTCTACGGACTGGAGGACCCGGGGCTCGACGGCGGCCCGCTCACCACGTCCCTGACCGCCCTGGCCGCGCGGTACGTCGACGCCGTCCGGGCCGTCCAGCCGCACGGCCCCTACCACCTCGGCGGCTGGTCCCTGGGCGGCATGGTCGCCGCCGAGATGGCCGGCCAGCTGACCGCCGCGGGCGAACCGGTCGCCCTGGTCGTCATGCTCGACACCGGAATGCCGCCGTACCTGGGCGAGGAACTCCCGGACCGCGCGGTGCTCCTCGGCGGCTTCGTCCACGACCTGGCAGGCCAGGCCGGCGTACCGGCACCGCCGTACGACGCGGCCGCGCTGCGGGCCCTGTCGCCGGAGCGCCAGGACGAGGCACTGCTCGACCTGCTGGAGCGCGCCGCCCTCGTCCCGGAGGGCATCCGGGAGGACATGCGCGACCGGATACGGGTCTTCGAGGCCAACACCCTCGCCCTGCTGCGGCACCGCCCGGGCCCGGTCGACGCCCGCCTGGTGCTCCTGTCGGCGCGGCAGCAGCCGCGCCGGCCGAAGACCCGCCCGTGGCGCGTCCTCGCCCGGGACGGATTCGAACTCCACACGGTGCCCGGCGACCACCACAGCATGCTGCGGCAGCCCCACCTGAGCGCGCTGGCGGAGAGCCTGCGCGGCGTCCTGGACCGGCTGGTCCGGAAGTGACGAACCGCCGCCCCCGGCCCGTCGTCCGCACGGACGACGGGCCGGGGGCGGCGGCCCCGGGCGCACCGACACGCACAGGACGGCGGGAGCGAGGAGATCCGCTCCCGCCGTCCTGTGCGTGCGGCGCTTGCTGCGTGTTCCGTCCGCGGTGCGGGCCGGGATGTCAGGGGCGGGCCGGGCCCTCCCCGTACTCGGCGAGCCGGGCCGCGAAGTCCGTCAGCACGGGGTGCTCCAGGAGCACCCGGACCCGGACCGTGATGCCGGTGCGCCGGCGCACC
This sequence comes from Streptomyces sp. NBC_01268, assembly GCF_036240795.1. NCBI lineage: Bacteria > Bacillati > Actinomycetota > Actinomycetes > Kitasatosporales > Streptomycetaceae > Streptomyces > Streptomyces sp. NBC_01268. The sequence continues at coordinate 7,576,281 of NZ_CP108454.1, forward strand.
GCGGCCATCACCTCCATCGCGGCCAGCGACTGCCCGCCCAGGGCGAAGAAGTCGTCGTGCTCCGTGACCGGGACGCCCAGAACCTCCTGCCAGATCTCGGCGATTTCGGCGGTGTCCATCGTCCATCAGCTCCTTGACGGGCTCACGCCGGGCTCAACCGCACCGGCAGACTGGTCAGTCCATGAATGAAGTTGCCGGTGCTCCACACCGGCTCGCCGGCCGGGGCCAGCGCGCGCACGCGCCGGATCAGCGCGGTCAGCAGCGCCGTCAGCTCCAGCCGGGCGACCCGGGACCCCACGCAGACGTGCGGTCCCCAGCCGAACGCGAGGTGCCGGTTGGGCGTGCGGTCGGGCCGGAAGACGTCCGGGTCGGCGAAGACGGCCGGGTCGCGGTTGGCCGAGCAGAGCCAGGCCGTCACCCGCTCGCCGGGGGCCAGCTCACTGCCGGCCACCGTCACCGGCCGGGTCACCGTACGCAGCGCGTGCAGCCCCGGACTGGTCCACCGCAGGATCTCCTCGACGGTGGTCGGCAGCAGCTCCGGCGCCGCCCGCAGCTCCGCCCACAGCTCCGGCCGTCCGCCGAACTCCAGCAGCGCACCGGCCGCCGAGTAGCGGACGGTCTCGCTGGCGCCGGTCAGCACGCCGGAGCAGTTGAGGATCAGCTCGTCGTCGGTCAGGTCGCCGCCGGCCGCGAGCAGCGCGCTGATCAGGTCGTCGCCGGGGCGGGCACGGCGCTCGGCGATCAGGTCGGCGAAGTAGCCGAAGATCTCGGCGTTGGCGTCGAGCCGGTCGATCGGGTCGGGGGAGTCCAGGCCGTCGGTGGTGAGGCGGCCGATCGTCGGCCAGTCCGCCCGGGGCAGGTCCATCATGGCGCAGATGACCTGGTTGGGCAGCCGCTGCGCCAGGTCCTGGACGGCGTCCAGGACCCGGGGCCCGCCGGCACCGGGCTCGACCACCTCGTCCACCAGGTCGGTGACCCCGGCGACGATCCGGTCGTGCCAGCGGCGCAACGCGGCCGGCGTGAACGGCGCACCCACCACACGGCGGATGCGCCCGTGCCGAGGCGGGTCGCTGACCACCATCATCCGGTCGGCGACCAGATCGGCCGCCTCGCCCGATCCGCCGAGCCGGATGCCGGCGCGGGAACTGAAGGTGGCCGGATCGCCCAGCACCGACAGGACGTCGTCGTACCGGGCGGCCACCCAGAACCCGGGGCCGTCCGGCTCCGGATGCCAGGTCAGCCCCGGGCGCGCGCGGACGGCCGCCAGCTGGTCGAGGAAGCGGTGCCCGGAGAAGACCTCCGGAGTGAGCAGGTCGATGTCCATCGCCGGTCAGCGCGCCTCGATCACCGAGAACGGCGACCCCGGGATCGCCAGGACCCGGTCCAGGCGGTAGCCGGCCGCCTCCAGGATCCGGGCGAACCCGGCCCGGTCGCGCTCCCGGCCGCCGGTGAGGACCATCATGCCGAGGTCGCTCCAGCGGCTGACGTGCCCGCCGCCGTCCTCCGGCACCAGCATCTCGATCACGAGGAGCCGGCCGCCGGCGGCCAGCGCGCGACGGCTCGACCGCAGGATGTCCACCGCCTGCTCGTCGGTCCAGTCGTGCAGGACGCTGCACAGCAGGTGGGTGTCCGCTCCGGTGGGCACGGCGGCGAAGAAGTCGCCGGGCACCGCGCGGCAACCGGGCACTCCACCGCGGAGGTTCACCTCGTCGATCACCGAGGGGCGGTCGAAGAGCACGCCGCTCGCGTGCGGGGCCACCGGCAGGATCTCGCCGAGGAGGAACCCGTCGGCGCCGCCGATGTCCAGGATGACCTTCGACTCCGACCAGTCGACGGCCTCGGCCGCCTGCCGGTACAGCCGGCCGGTGCGCTCCCGCATCCGGCGCAGGAACGCGAGGTTCTCGCCGCGCCGGGTGTTCTTCACCCCGAAGAAGCCGCCGTCGCCCGCGTTGCTCTCGCCGTCCCCGAAGGACGCCGTACCGGTGCGGAACGTGTCCGTGGCCCGCAGCCAGGCCAGCGGACTCTCGGCGTTGACCAGCGAGGCGGAGAGGCTGTCCGGGTGGTCGCGGCGCAGCCGCGCGCCGAGCGCGGTCAGCCGGAAGCCGGTGGCCCGGTCGCCCGCGAAGAACCCGGCCGCGGCGAGGGTGGCCAGCAGCCGGCCCAGGGCGTCGGGGTCGGCGTCGACGAGCTCCGCCGTCTTCGCGACGGGCTGGGCGGCCCGGGGGTCGAGCACATCGGCGACGCCGAGTTCGACGGTGATGCGCAAGGCGTGGGGGAGCACCGCGACCATGCTGTCGTCGACGAGCGTGAGGTAGTCCCGCACGATCGGGTCGGTGGCCTCGGCGGGGTCCGCCCGTATGGCCGCCTCGGGTCTCTCGGTTCTCGCATCGGACTCTTGGGTCCCGGGGGTACCGGAGGTCTCGGGTGTCTCCGGGATCTCGGAGGTCTTGGCGGCCTCGGCGGCCTCGGCGGCCTCGGCGGCCTCGGCGGCCTCGGCCGTCTCTGTGTACGTGGTCATCGTCAGCCCTTTTCCGGGGGTCGGGACGCGCAGCAGTTCCGTGACGGCTCGGTGGTCGACCTTGCCGTTGGCGTTGTGGGGGAGTGCGTCGAGGCGGCGCACCAGATCGGGCACCAGGTGGCCGGGGAGCCGGTCGAGCAGCTCCGCGCGCACCCGGTCCGGGTCCGCGTCCCCGGTGAAGGCCAGCGCCAGACGCTCGTACGCGCCGCCGCGGCCGGCCAGGGCCACCGCCACGCAGTCGCGTACGCCGGCGCGGTCCGCGGCGTGGCTCTCCACCTCGCCCAGCTCCACCCGGTAGCCGCGGATCTTCACCTGCCGGTCCGCCCGGCCCAGGAAGTGCAGCACTCCGTCGGCGTCGCGCACCGCGCGGTCACCGGTGCGGTAGACCCGCGTCGGCACACCATCGACGTCGACCGTCACGAACACCTCGGCGGTGCGCTCCGGGGCGTGCAGGTATCCCTGGGCCAGGCCCGCGCCCGCGACGCACAGTTCACCGTCGATCAGATGGATCTCGGTGCCGGGCACCGGCAGCCCGATGGGCACGCCGTGCTCCCGGTCGCAGTCCTCGGGGCGGATGCGGTGCATGGTGGCGAAGGCGAAACTCTCCACCGGGCCGTAGCAGTTGTGGACGATCGTGTCCGGATGGCTCAGCAGCAGCTCGCGCACCGGATCGGGCGCCAGCCGTTCGCCGCCGATGAACATCCGGTCGACCCCGCGGAAGCAGTCGGGGTCCAGCCGCACCAGCAGGTTCACCACGGAGGCGACCAGGACGAGGGTGTTCACGCCGTGATCCGCGATCAGCTCGCGCAGGGTGTCCGGGAGCAGGTGGTCCTCGTCGGGCAGCACCACGGTGCCGCCCCGGCTGAGCATGCCCCACAGTTCGAGGCCGCAGGCGTCCCAGCCGACCGGGGCGAGCTGCGGCAGCACCCGGCCGGGCCCGAAGACCGCCAGGGGGCCGCTGTCGAACAGGCGTAGCACCGCCCGGTGCGGGGTCACCACCCCCTTGGGGGCGCCCGTGCTGCCGGAGGTGAAGAAGACGCAGGCGGGATCGTCCGGCCCGGTGCCGGCGGGGACCGTCCCGGCCGGCGGCGCGTCCGGCGCCGCCGCCGGGGGCGTCCAGCACCGGGCGCCGGCGAACGGGGTGTCCGTGAGGAACAACGGCGCGTCCAGGATGCGCAGCAGTTCCCGGACCCGCTCGTCCGGCCACTTCACGTCGATGGGGCAGTACGCCGCGCCCGTCTTCAGCACCGCCAGCAGGAAGGTCACCATCCGGGCCGAGCGCGCGACGCGCACCGGCACCAGACAGCCCGGTCCCACCCCTTCCGCGACCAGCGCGGCGGCATACGAATCGGCCGCCGAAACCAGTTGGGAATAGGTGACCGGGCCGTTGTCGTCAATCAGCGCAATATGGTCGCCATATTCTGCCGCGCGCTCGTCGAGTGCCTGATGAATCAGCACGTACCGCTCCTTGTCCGCAGCTTCGATCGGTCGCATACTCACCTGCCACCAGGGCGTGCGCAACCCCTACGAACCCCATAGCGGGCACCCCGACACCCAAGTGCCGGAAGGGGTGTTCCGCACTGTTCGGCGGCTGGTGGCGGAGTCCGTTGACATTCTTCCGGGCCCGTCCGTAGCGTTTTTTCCGTCGCGGTACCGGGATCTGACAATTCTTGATTCCCGCCGTTGAAACCGATTATCGAGCCTTGGGGGAATTCATGTCGTCCATACCCCAGACCAGAAATCAGCAGGCTGTCGACGCGGGGATCGACCACATCACGCTCTCCGTCACGGACGCCCACGCCCGTGCCGCCGAGTTCGTCGAGCGCTACGGCTTCGAGGTGATCGCCGCCGGGGACACCCCGGAGTTCACCGCCGTGGCGGTGGGCCAGCGGGACACCGTCCTGGTGCTGCTGCAGGGCCGCACCGACACCCATCCGGCCACCCTCTACACCGCCCGGCACGGCGACGGCGTGAGCGACATCGCCCTGCGCGTGGACACGCCGCTCCGCCCGGCCCTCACCGCCTTCGGCGACGTGACGCACACCTTCGTGAGCCGGTCCGCCGGCGAACCCTGGTCGCTGCCCGGCATCCCGCCGGTGCGGTCCGAGAGGACCGAAAGGACCACGACGTCCGCGGAAGCGGCGCAGCACCACCTGCTCCGCGTCGACCACATCGCGGTCTGCCTGGAGAGCGGCGAGCTGGACCGGACCGTCGAGTTCTACGGCCGGGAGCTCGGCTGGGGCGTGGTGTTCGAGGAGGACATCCACGTCGGCGCGCAGGCCATGCAGTCCAAGGTCGTCCAGAGCCCGGGCGGCGGCGTGACGCTGACGCTGCTGCAGCCCATGGCCGGCGCCGTCCCGGGCCAGATCGACGACTTCCTGAAGAAGCACGGCGGCAGCGGGGTGCAGCACCTGGCCTTCGCGGTGCCGAGCATCGTGGACGCGGTCGCCGACCTCGGCAGCGCCGGCGTCCGGTTCCTGTCCACGCCCGACTCCTACTACGAGGACTTCGAGCAGCGGATCGAGTCGTCCGGCTATCCGGTGGCCGAGCTGCGCAAGTTCAGCGTGCTCGCCGACCGGGACCACGACGGCGAGCTGTTCCAGATCTTCACCCGGTCCGAGCACCCGCGCCGCACCCTCTTCATGGAGATCATCGAGCGCCGGGGCGCGACCACGTTCGGCAGCAACAACATCCGCAAGCTGTACGAGGCGGTCGAACGGCAGGACCTGGCGTGACGGGCGGACCCGGCGCCCCGGCGGCGGATGAGGCGCATCAGGCGGATCCGCTCACCCTCGCCGACGTCGAGGACCGCGCCCGCGCCGTCCTGGCGCCCGAGGTGTACGACTTCGTGGCGGGCGCCAGCGGGCGGGAGGAGACGCTGCACGCCAACCGGACCGCGTTCGACCGGTGTCACCTCGTCCCCCGGGTCCTGTCCGGGGTGGCGACCGCCGACACCACGACGACCCTGCTGGGGGTCCCGGCGGCGATGCCCGTCGCGGTGGCGCCGATGGCGTTCCACGCGGTGGTGCACCCGGACGGCGAACCGGCGGTCGCCCGAGCGGCGGCCGCGGCCGGCATCCCGTTCACGGCGGCCACCCTGTCCGGCTGCCCGCTGGACGAGCCGGCCGCCACCGGTGCCGACCTGTTCCTCCAGCTGTACTGGCTGCGCGACCGGGCCCGTACCGAGTGGCTGATCGGCGAGGCCGAGCGGCTCGGGGCCCGTGCCCTGATGCTCACCGTGGACGTGCCGTTCATGGGGCGGCGGCTGCGCGACCTGCGCAACGGGTTCACCGTGCCGGCGCACGCCGCGCCGGTGAACCTGGCCGACACCCAGCGGGGCGCCGGCCAGAGCGTCGGGGCGCACGCGGCGGAGGTCATCGACCCCACGCTGTCCTGGTCCGACGTGGCATGGCTGCGGCAGCGGACGCGGCTGCCACTGGTGCTCAAGGGAGTGCTCGACCCGGCGGACGCGCGGCGCGCGGTGGACCTCGGGGTGGACGGCCTCGTGGTGTCCAACCACGGCGGCCGGCAACTGGACGGCGCCGTACCGAGCCTGCTCGCCCTGCCGGCGATCCGGGACGAGGTCGGCGACGCCTGCGAGCTCCTGCTGGACAGCGGGGTGCGCGGCGGCACCGACGTGCTGCGCGCGCTGGCCCTCGGCGCGTCCGGGGTGCTGCTCGGCCGGCCGGTCCTGTGGGGACTGGCCTCCGGCGCGGAAGCCGGAGTGACCGGGGTGCTGGAACTGCTGCGTGCCGAACTCGCGGTGTCGATGGCCCTCGCCGGTGCGCCGTCCGTGGCCGCGGCGGGCCGGCTGGGCGTGCGCCGGGAATCCGCGACGAACGAACGGGAGGGGTCATGACCGAGGCGTCCCACGCCTCGACGGCGCGGCCGGGGACGGTGCTGGACCTGGCCGATCTGCACGGCTCGCTGTCCGATCCGGCGCTGCTGTCCATGAACCTGCTGAACGAGGTGTCGGACCGGTACCCGGACGCGGTCTCCTTCGCGCCGGGACGGCCGGACCCGGGCGGGTTCGAGATCGAGGACGTGCACCGGTACCTGCGGACCTGGACCGCCCACGTCGCCGACGGCACGGCCGGAGGCCCCGAGACGGCCCGCAACCGGCTCTACCAGTACGGCAGGACGAAGGGGGTCGTCCAGGACCTGGTGGCCCGCAACCTCGCGGTCGACGAGGACATCCACGTCGACCCGGAGACCGTCCTGGTGACCGTCGGCTGCCAGGAGGCCATGGTCCTGGTGCTGCGCGCGCTGCGGGCCACCGACCGCGACGTGCTCCTCGCCACCTCGCCGAGCTACGTGGGCATCACCGGCGCCGCCCGCCTGGTCGACCTGCCGGTCGTACCGGTCGACAGCGGCAGCGGCGGCATCGACCTGGACGACCTGGCGGCCAAGGTGCGGGGCGCCCGCGAGGCCGGTCTGCGGCCCCGGGCCTGCTACCTGGTGCCCGACTTCGCCAACCCGACCGGGCTCAGCCTCGACGTCCCGACCCGGCGCCGGCTGCTCGAACTCGCCGCCGAGCTGGACATCCTGATCATCGAGGACAACCCGTACGGCTTCTTCGGCGACGGCGTCGCCCCGAAGCCGACGCTCAAGTCCCTGGACACCGGCCACCGGGTGGTCTACCTCGGGTCGTACGCCAAGACCGCCCTGCCCGGCGCCCGGATCGGGTTCGTCGTGGCGGACCAGCCGGTCTCCCGCGGCGGCGAGCACGTCGGCACCCTCGCCGACGAGCTCTCGAAGATCAAGAGCATGATCACGGTCAACACCCCGCCGATCGCCCAGGCGGTCATCGGCGGCAAGCTGCTGGAGAGCGGATTCTCCCTGCGCACGGCGAACCGGGACGCCACCGCGCGGTACGGGCAGCGCCTGCGCCACCTGCTCGACGGGCTGGCCGCCCGCTTCCCGACGACGTCGCCGGTCAGCTGGAACCGACCGGACGGCGGATTCTTCCTGGTCGTCACGGTGCCGTTCGTCGCCGACGACGACCTGCTCGCCTACTCGGCCAAGCGGCACAAGGTCATCTGGACCCCGATGCACCACTTCTACGCGGCAGGGGGCGGACAGCGGCAGCTGCGGCTGTCCTGCAGCTCCCTCACGCCGGAGAAGATCGACCTCGGTCTCGACCGGTTCGCTTCGCTGGTGACCGACCTTCTGGAGAGGACCTGACAACCATGAGAGCGCTGACGGTAAACGAGCGGATCATCTCGGACGACACCGACGCCTACGTGATCGCGGAGATCGGCCACAACCACGAGGGCGACCTGGGCAAGGCGGAGGAGCTGATCCGCCAGGCGGCCGCGGCCGGGGCCAGTGCGGTCAAACTGCAGAAACGGGACAACCGCGCGCTCTACACCCGGGCGATGTACGACTCCCCGTACACCGGGCGGAACAGCTTCGGCCCGACGTACGGAGCGCACCGCGCGTTCCTGGAGTTCGGCACCCACGAGTACACCCACCTCCAGCGGCTCTCGGCCGAACTGGGCGTGGACTTCATCGCCACCGCCTTCGACTTCGGCAGCGTGGACTTCCTGGCCGAGCTCGACGTGCCGGCCATCAAGATCGCGTCCGGGGACATCAGGAACACCCCGCTCCTCGCCTACGCGGCGAAGGTCGGCAAGCCGCTGATCGTCAGCACCGGCGGCGCCGACATGGAGACCGTGCGGCGCGCCTGCGGCACCGTCCTGCCGATCAACCCGGACCTCGCCCTACTGCAGTGCACGGCGACCTACCCGGCCGAGCAGGAGGAGCTGAACCTGGCGGTGCTGGGCAGTTACCGGGCCGAGTTCCCCGACACGGTGGTCGGCTACTCCGGGCACGACCTCGGCCCGTGGGCCGCCTGGACCGCGTACGCGCTGGGCGCCCGTGTGGTGGAGAAGCACGTCACCCTCGACCGCACCCGCCCCGGCAGCGACCACAAGTTCTCGCTGGAGCAGGCGGACATCGCCGAACTGGTCGACGGGCTGCGCCGGGTGCGGCGCTCGCTCGGCAGCCCGGACAAGCAGGTCCTGGAGGCCGAACGGCCCGCGATCACCAAGATGGGCAAGAAGCTGGTCGCCCACCGGGACCTGCCCGCCGGGCACCGCCTCACCCTGGAGGACGTGGCCATCAAGTCGCCGGGCGACGGGCTCACCCCCGACCGGCTCGCCGACGTGGTGGGCCGCAGCCTCGCCCGGCCGCTGGCGGCCGACGCCGACATCGTCCTGGACGACCTGGTGGACACCGATGCCGGCCGCGATTGACCTGACCGGATCGGTCGCCGTCGTCACCGGCGTCTGCGGACGGCTCGGCGCGGTGTGGGTGGACGCCCTGCTGGGCGCCGGCGCCGACGTGGTGGGCCTGGACGTGCGGGACACCGTCGGACCGGAGCTGCGGGCGGTGGTGGACGCCCACGACCCGAAGCGGTTCCGCACGCTGGTCGCCGACGTCACCGACACCGGCAGCCTGCGCCGGGCGCTCGACGCCTGCCTCGAACAGGCCGGCGAGCCGGACGTACTCGTCAACAACGCCGGCATCGACAGTCCGCCGTCGGCCGACGGCACCGGCTGGCGCTTCGAGGACATCCCGGACGAGGTGTCCGGCGGCGTCCTCGACGTCAACGCCGGCGGCACGCTGCGGATGTGCCAGGTGTTCGGCTCGCGGATGGTCCGCAACGGGCGCGGATCCGTCGTCAACATCGGCTCGATGTACGGCGGCCTCGCCCCCGACCCGCGCATGTACGAGCACCTGCCGGTGGACCCGCCGTTCCTGAAGCCGCCCGCCTACGGAATGTCCAAGGCCGGCGTCGCCGCGCTCACCCGGTACCTCGCGGCGCTGTGGGGCCCGGCCGGGGTGCGCGTCAACACCCTGTCGCCGGGCGGGGTGCTCGGCGCACAGGACCCGGTGTTCCGGGAGAAGTTCGACGCGCGCGTCCCGCTGCGGCGGATGGCCCGCGGCGAGGACCTGACCGGACCGCTGCTGTTCCTCGCCTCCGACCTGAGCAGCTACGTCACCGGTACCGAACTCGCCGTCGACGGCGGGTTCGGGTGCTGGTGACACCGACCCCTCCCCGAGGAGAAGCCATGGACAGGCCGCTGGCCTGGATACCGCGTGCCGAGTTCGAGCGCGTCCTGGGCGACGTCGCCGATCCGCACGAGCGGGCCCTCGCCTTCGCGGCGATGAGCCGGATCAACACCCTCTACATGATCACGCGCGCCGGCTCCGGCCACATCGGCTCCAGCTTCAGCGCCGCCGACCTGGTCAGCTGGCTGGTCCTGGAGGAGCTCGACCGGCCCTTCGAGGCCGACGGAGACGTGTACTTCTCCTCCAAGGGACACGACGCGCCCGGACTGTACGCCGCGATGATCGGGCTCGGACTGCTGGACGAGGACCTCCTGCACCGGCTGCGGAGGATCGACGGACTGCCCGGACACCCCGACGTCGGCACCCCCGGGATGCCCTTCAACACCGGCTCCCTCGGCATGGGCATCTCCAAGGCCAAGGGCCTGGTCCTCGCCCACCGCCTGACCGGCCGGAGCTCCCGCGTGGTGGTGATGACCGGGGACGGCGAACTGCAGGAGGGCCAGAACTGGGAGGCGCTGCCCAGCGCCGCGCGGTACGGGATGGGCGAGCTGACCGTGGTGGTCGACCACAACCGCCTCCAGTCGGACACCTTCGTCGCCGACGTCAGCGACCTCGGCGACCTCGCGGGCAAGTTCACCGCCGCCGGGTGGGGCGTGCTGCGCTGCGACGGGCACGACCCCCGGCAGCTGGAAGAGGCCTTCGCCCGGCGTGCCGCGGACCACCCCGAGCAGCCCGTGGTGATCATCGCCGACACCGTGAAGGGCGGTGGCTGCCCCACCTTCGCCGCGACCTCCCTGGCCCCCGGCGAATGGCGCTACCGCCACCACAGCGGCGCGCCCGGCAGGCAGGACCACGACTCCGCGTACCGGGAGCTGCTCGACACCGCCGACGGGATCCTGCGCGGGCGCGGCCTGCCGCCGCTCCGGCCGGTCGAGCGCACCGTGGACCTGCCGGCGAAGCCGTCCGGGGTCAGACTCCCCGAGGTGTACGGCCGGCTGCTCACCGAGGCGGCGCACGAGGATCCGCGGATCGTCGCGCTCGACGGAGACCTGGTGCTCGACACGGGCCTCATCCCCTTCCGCGAGACCCACCCGGACCGGTTCGTCGAATGCGGCATCGCCGAACAGGACATGGTCTCGATGGCCGGGGGACTGGCGGCGGGCGGTCTGCGCCCGTTCGTGCACTCCTTCTCCTGCTTCCTGCACGCACGCCCCAACGAACACATCTACAACAACGCCACCGAGGGGCGGCCGGTGGTCTACGTCGGCTCGCTCGCCGGGCTGCTGCCGGCCGGGCCCGGCCACTCGCACCAGGCGGTCCGCGACGTGTCGGCGCTGAGCGCCGTCCCCGGACTGGCCGTCCTGGAGCCGTCCCACCCCGCCCAGCTGGCCGCCGCCCTGGACCACTGCCGGACCACCCCGGACAGCGTCTACCTGCGCCTGTCCAGCCAGGTCGTCCCCGCCGCACTCGCCGAGCTGCCGCCGGCCCCGCTGGCCGTCGGCCGGGGACAGGTCCTGCGGCCCGGTGGCCCGCAGGTCGCGTTCGGCGCCGGGCCGGTGGTCCTCGGACAACTGCTGGGCGCGGCCGACCTGCTCGCCGCCCAGGGCATCGCGCTGACCGTGGTGGACCTGCCCTGGCACAACCGGGTCGACCCGGAGTGGCTGGCCGAGCTGCTGTCCGACACCCGGCACGTGTTCGTCGTCGAGCACCAGTACGGCAGCGGCGGCCAGGCCGACCTGATCGCCCGACACCTCCTGGAGACGGGCACCGGGGACGGCATCGCCTTCCGCGGCCTCGGCCTCACCGAGGTCCCCCGCTGCGGCACCGACGCGGAGGTGCTCGCCGCCCACGGCATGGACGCGGCCCACCTCGCGCAGCTGATCGGCACGGACGTCCTGGACCCCACCCGTACCACCCGACTCATGGGAGACACATCGTGGAAACTGTCCGCAACGAGCTGAACCGCCCGCCCGAGGAGATCGTCGAGGGCTTCCGCGCGGTGCTCGCCGAGTACAGCCCCAGCTGCCTCGTCACCGACGCGCGGCGCCGGGTCGGCGCCATCGGCGGACTGCTGCCGGTGAAGCACCACCACAAGATCGCCGGGCCGGCGCTCACCGTGAACCTCTCCATCGACGACCTCGTCGACTGCATGCCGGTCCTCGTCCAGGCACAGCCCGGCGACGTCATCGTCGTCGCCTGCCACGAGACCACCCGCACCGCGATGTGGGGCGGCCTCATGTCCACCCTGTCGAAGCAGATCGGGATCGCCGCGGGCATCGTCGACGGCGCCGTCCGCGACGTCGACGAGATCCGCGACCTGGACTTCCCCGTCTGGTACCGCAGCACCGTCCCGAGGCCCTCCCCGACGGCCGTGCACGACCGCACCGAGCCCGTCCAGGTGAACGTGCCGGTGGTGATCGACGGCCAGGTGATCAACCCCGGGGACATCGTCGTCGCCGACGAGAACGGCATCGCGGTCGTGCCCAAGGAGCAGGCCGACAGCGTGCTCGAACGCACCCGGATGAACATCGACCGGGAGCGCGTCATCCGCGAGAAGATCAGCTCCGGCCTCTCGGTCGCCGAACTGATCGCCGAGTTCGGACACCTGTGATGCGCGTCTACCTCACCGGCGCGGACGGGATGCTCGGCACCGCGCTGCGCCAGGAGCTCGCGACGCGTCCGGAGACCGCCGACTGGCCCGTCCTCGGGGTCTCCCTCGCCGACTTCGACATCGGCGACGCCGCCGCCGTCCGGGACTCGATCGACGGATTCCGGCCCGACGTCGTCGTGCACACCGCCGCGAACGCGGTGGTGGACTCCTGCGAACGCGACCCGGCACTGGCCCTGCGCGTCAACGTGGGCGGCACCCACCACGTCGCGGAGGCCTGCCGGCGGCACGGCAGTCGGCTGATCTACATCTCCAGCGACTACGTCTTCGACGGCCGCGCACCCGGCCCGGCCGGGTACAACGAGGACGACATCCCCGCCCCGGTCAGCGTGTACGGCCTGAGCAAACTGGCCGGCGAGCGGATCGTCGAGGCCGTGCCCGACCACCTCGTGGTGCGCACGTCCTGGCTCTACGGCGGCACCGACCCGCGCCTCGACCAGGTGCTCGCCGCCGCCCGGGACTTCCTCGACGGCGGCCGGCCGCGCCTGATCGACGACCAGTTCAGCAGCCCGACCTACATCCCCGACCTCGCGTCGGCGCTGGTCCGGCTGCTGCCCGGCGCACTGGCCGTCCGCGGCCTGCTGCACATCGCCAACCGGGGCCGGGCGAGCTGGTACCAGGTGGGCCTGGCCCTCGCCGAACGCCTCGGCACCGCCCACCCGGTGCCGATGTCCATGGCCGAAGCGGGCTTCGTCGGCGGCCGGCCGCGCGACTCGCGCCTGGACAGCACCCGCGCGGCCGCCTTCGTCCACGCGATGCCCCACTGGACCGACGCCCTCTCCCGCTACTGCGCCCTGCTCACCGCGGGCGACCGAGGGCCGGTGAGCCACTGATGCGCACGCCGTTCCTGCTGCTGGACTTCGACGGTGTGGTCTGCGACACCGAACGGGCCGCGCTGCTCGCCTGGCAGGACCTCTACGACCGGCTCCAGGTGCCCCTGAGCGCCGAGACCCGGGCCGGGATGCTCGGCAACTCGGCCGGGGCGAAGGTCGCGCTGGACGACCTGGCCGCCCGGCTCGGCCGGCCGGTCGGGGACGGCGAGTGGGCCTGGCAGCGGGAGCGGCGGGCCGTCCGGTGCGCCGCCGCGCCGGTCCGGCCCGGCGTGGAGCGGCTGCTGCGCACCGCCGACCGGGCGGCGGTCGTGTCCAGCAGCCCGGCCGCCTGGGTGGAGGAGCACCTGCGGCGGCTCGGGCTGCGCCACCACTTCGCCTTCCTGGTGACCGGCGACGACACCGCACGGCACAAACCCGAACCCGACCTGTACCTGCTCGCGCTGGAACGCGCCGGGGTGGGCGCCGACGACGCCCTCGCCGTCGAGGACTCCCCGACCGGGGTCCGCGCCGCCCGGGCCGCCGGCCTGCGCTGCGTGGCGGTGCCCTGGGAGCCCGCGGGGGCGTCCGGCCTGGCCGGCGCCGACGCGGTGCTGACCGGCCTGCACGAGCTGGACCTGCGGCGCTATCGGCGCGACGAGGGGTGACATGGAGATCACGGCGGACAACGCCCTGGAGGAACTGTCCCGGCACGTCCTGATGGACGGCCTGGACCTCGTGCTCGACCTGGAACGCAGCCACGGCAGCACCCTGGTCGACGCGCGCGGCGGCGAGGAGTACCTGGACCTTCTCACGTTCTACGGCTCGCTGCCCCTGGGCATGAACCACCCCGGCATGACCGGGGACCCGGCGTTCCTGGCCGAACTCACCCGGGCCGCCCTGCACAAGGTCACCAACTCCGACATCTACACCGTGCAGTACGCCCGTTTCGCGGCGACGTTCCGCCGGGTGCTCGGCGACCCGCGCCTGCCGCACCTGTTCTTCATCGACGGCGGAGCCCTGGCGGTCGAGAACGCGCTCAAGGTCGCCTTCGACTGGCGGGCGCAGAGACGCGGCGCCGACCCGTCGGCCCCCCTCGAAGTCCTGCACATGGAGGGCGCCTTCCACGGGCGCAGCGGCTACACCCTGAGCCTGACGAACACCTCCCCGACGGTGACCGCGCGGTACCCGGCGTGGACCTGGCCGCGCGTGCCCGTCCCGGCGCCCGGCGAGGAGCGGGAGGCGGTCGAGGTCGCGCGCCGCCACCTGGCCGAACGCGGCGACCGGATCGCCTGCTTCCTCGCCGAACCCGTCCAGGGAGCCGGCGGCGACCGGCACCTCGGCCGGGAGTTCCTGCTGCGCATGCAGGAGCTGTGCCACGACCACGACGTGCTGTTCGTGCTCGACGAGGTGCAGACCGGCTGCGGCCTGTCCGGCGCGCCGTGGACGTACCAGCGGCTCGGACTCGCCCCGGACGTGGTGGCCTTCGGGAAGAAGACCCAGGTGTGCGGCCTGATGGCGGGCGGCCGGGTGGACCAGGTGCCCGAGGGCGCCCTGGCCGTGCCGGACCGGCTCGGATCGACCTGGGGCGGAAACACCGCGGACATGGTGCGGGCCACCCGGATCCTGGAGATCGTCGAGCGGGACGGACTGGTCGACGCGGCCGAGGCCAGGGGCGCCCACCTGGGCCGCCTCCTCGCCGATCTGGCCGAGGCCCACCCGGCCCTGGTGAGCGACGTGCGCGGCCTGGGCCTGATGTGGGCCTTCGACCTGCCCGACACGGCACGGCGCAACGAGGTCCTGGACCGCCTGCGCCGCCGCCACCGGGTGCTGCTGCTGCCCGGGGGACCGCGCGCCGTGCGGTTCCGCCCGGCGCTGACCGTCGGGCCCGACGAGCTGGACAAGGGAGTCGCCGCGCTGGACGCGGTGCTGACCTCGATGGACGTGCGGTGAACGGCCCCCGCGTACGGGGACATAGGGGTTGTCAGGAGTTTGTCGCGCGGCCAGAATTCGGGCGGCTCTCTATTTCGACGGCAATTGAGGAGTGCGAAGGCTCATGAGCAATCCGTTCGAGGACGAAAACGCCTCCTACCGCGTTCTGGCCAATGCGGAGGAGCAGTATTCCCTGTGGCCGGATTTCGCGGAGGTCCCGGACGGCTGGACCGTCGTCCTGCCGAGCACGACCCGGCAGGCCTGCCTGGACTACGTGAACGAGCACTGGGTCGACATGCGCCCCAAGAGCCTCGTCGAGGCGATGCGCCAGGCCGGCTGACGCGCCCGCCCCGAACCGCCAGGGACCACACGGCCAGGCCGCGTGGTCCCTGCCCGTGTTCCCCCGGGTCCCCCTCCGCTTTCCCCGCTCCATTCCCCGGGACCGGATTCTCCGGCCGCCCGTCGATTCATCGATAGCGCGCTGATAGCCGGTCGATGAGCCCGGCGGGAAACATGGGCCGGGTCGGCGACCGGCAGGGGAGGAGTTCGCGGTGGAACTGGTGGAGCGCGAAGCACCGTTGGCGCTGCTGACCGCACTGGCCGAACAGGCGCGGGACGGACACGGAAGGGCCGTGCTGGTCTCCGGACCGGTGGCGGCGGGCAAGAGCGTACTGGTGCACCACTTCGCCGATCACGCCCTCGGACGCGGCATGCTGCCCTTGTCGGCACTGGCCTCCGAGGACGAGCGGCACCTGACCCTCGGCGTGGTGCGGCAACTGGTGGACGACGCGCCGCTGGACCCCGAGGACCGGGCGCGGGCCGTGGCGCTGATCGAGGACGGCGTACGCGCCGCCCGGACCCGGGACGGCGAGCAGATGGACGCCGGCATCGTCCACGGCCTCTGCACCGTCCTGCTCGAACTGGCCGAACGCTGCCCGCTGTACCTCGCCGTCGACGACGTCGAGCAGGCCGACCAGGCCTCGCTGACCTGCCTGGCCTACCTGGCGCGGCGCCTGAACAGCGCCCGGGTGCTCGCCGTGTTCACGCACAGCGGCCACGGCTGCGACACCGAGTTCCGCTTCGGGGCCGACCTGCTGCGCCGGCCCAACTGCCATCGCGTGGAGGTCACCCCGCTCTCCCCGGCGGGCGTACGGCAGCTGACGGCCCAGCACTTGGGCGAGGCGGTCGCCGACGAGCGGGCCGCGGACTGGCACGCCCACAGCGGCGGCAACCCGCTGCTCGTCGAGGCCCTGGTCCGCGACCACCTGGGCGGCGGCGAAGCCGGACCGCGCTACCGCGAGGCCGTCCTCTCCTGCCTGCGCCGCAGCTGCCCGGACATGGTCCGCGCCCTCACCGGCTATCTGGCGCTCGGCGAACTCGACCACCTGGACGGACTGCTCGACCTGAGCCCGGCCCGTACCACCGAGGCCGTGCACGCGCTGATCGCCGGCGGGCTGCTCACCATGGACGGCTTCCGGCACGAGGCGGCCCGCGAGGCGGTGGCCGGCGCGGTCGACGCCGACGAGCTCGCCGGGCTGCACGCCCGCGCCGCGGTCCTCGCCCACGAGCGCGGCGCGGGCACCGCGGTGATCGCCGGCCATCTGCTCCACGCCGGAGCTCCGGCCGACGGCGGCGTGCTGGAAGAGCCGTGGGCGCTGCCCGCGCTGGAGGACGCCGCCGCGCACGCCCTGCGCGACGGCGCCGCCGACCGAGCCGTGGCCTGTCTGAGGCTGGCCCGGCTCGTCTGCGCGGACGCGCACCGCCGGTCCCGCCTCACCGCCGCCCTGATACGGGCCGAGTGGAGCATCAACCCCGGCGTCTCCAGCGGCCGCCTCGGCGAACTCGTCGAGGCGATGCGCAAGGGGTGCCTGCGGGGCGCCGACGCGCTCACCCTGGCCCGTGCGCTGCTCTGGCACGGACGCTTCGACCAGGCCCAGGAGGTCCTCGGTCAACTGGCCGGATCCGGCCAGCCGACCGACCCGGAGACCGCCACCGAACTGCAGATCACCCGGCGCCGACTGCGCCACACCTACCCCTCGTTCCTGGCCGCGCTCGGCCCGAGGTCCGGCGCCGGACGGCCCCCCACGCACTCGGTGAGCGCCGACCGGCGCCTCCAGGCGGTGTCCGCGCTGGCCGCCGTGCTCGGCGAAGGCCCCCACCAGGAGGCCGTCGGCGTGGCCCAGCGGGTCCTCCACGGCACCCGGCCGGACGAGCTGTCCACCGAGACCGTCGAGAGCGCCCTGCTCGCCCTCGCCTACAGCGGCCGGGCCGAGCGCGCCACCGCCTGGTGCGACGTCTTCCTCGACCGGATGCAGGCCCGGCACACACCGAGCAGGCGCGCCAGGCTCGGCGCCGTACGGGCCGAGATCGCGCTGCGCCGCGGCGACCTGACCGACGCCCGGCGGTACGCGAGCGAGGCGCTCGCCACCCTGCCCGCCATCAGCTGGGGCGTCACCGTCGGCGCGCCCCTGAGCACCCTGATCCTGGCCACCACCGCGATGGGCCGCTACGACGAGGCGCAGACCTACCTGGACCACCGCGTCCCGGAGGCGATGTTCGAGACCCGCTACGGCATGCACTACCTCCACGCGCGGGCGCGGTTCGGACTCGCCACCGGCTACCTGGAGATGGCCCTGGAGGACCTGCGCCGGTGCGGTGCCAAGCTGTCCCAGTGGGGGATGGACACGCCCGGCCTGATCCCGTGGCGCACCGACGTCGCCGAGGTGTACCTGGGCCTCGGCCGCCCGGACGACGCCCGGCGGATCCTCGCGGAGCAGTCGGCCCGGTTCACCTTCATGCCCAACCGGGTCCGCGGTGCCGCGAGCCGGGTGCTGGCCGGCGCCGGCGCCCCGGCGCACCGCCCCACGCTGCTGCGCCAGGCGGCCGAGCTGCTGCAGTCCGACGACGGTGACCGCTACGAACTCGCCCTGACCTTCGCCGACCTGGCCCGCGCCTACCGCACCCTGGGCGAGTTCCGGCGGGCCGCCGCGGCCGAGCGGCGCGCGGTCATCGTGGCCGCCGACTGCCACGCCGAGGCGCTGGTCCGCGGCTTGGCGGTGGAGAGCGCCACGGCCCTGCCGGCACCGGCCGACGGCGGCGACGGCCTGACCGAGGCGGAGCGCCGGGTGGCCTCGATGGCCGCCGTCGGCTGTTCCAACCGGGAGATCGCCGAGGGCCTGCACGTCACGGTCAGCACCGTCGAGCAGCACCTGACCCGCACCTACCGGAAGCTGCGGATCAGCCGGCGCGCGGACCTGCCGCCGCTGCTGGGCGGACCGGTGACGGGGGACCTCACCGAGGCACGGAGGCGGTGAGCAAGGAAAACGGGACACATCGCCCAGCCCACTTCCCGGCGCCCGCCCCGCTCCACGGCGTCCCTTCCCGCCCTGGATCCCCGGCCACTTCCGCACCACCGCTCACTGGACAGAGCCGATCGCGTTAGGTAGATATTGAGGTGCTGCGTAGCTGACCGGCGGAAACTGTGTCGTGGATGTGAAGGACGGTCATGCGCTTTCGATTACTCGGGCCGTTGGAAGTCGTCGGTCCCGGTGGCCCGGCGCTGATCACCGCCGAGCGTCAGCGCATCGTCCTGGCGGTCCTCCTCCTCGAACCCAACCGGATCGTCCCCATGGGCCGGCTCGTCGACGCGGTCTGGGGTTCGGCCCCGCCGCCCACCGCGCGCGCCCAGATCCAGATCTGCGTCTCCATCGTGCGCGCCAGCATGGCGAAGGCCGGACTGCCCGACGTCATCCAGACCAGGTCGCCCGGCTACTTCGTCGAGGTCGAGGACGAAGAGCTGGACCTGTACGTCTTCGAGCGGGCCGCGACGGCCGGACGCACCGCCGCGGAGGCCGGCCGCTTCGAGGAGGCGGCCTCCGCCTTCGAGACCGCGCTCGGGCTCTGGCGCGGCTCCGCGTGCTTCGGCGGCGGCATCACCAGCACGGTGCTCCAGGCCCCGGCCGCACGCCTCGACGAGCAGCGGCTCGCCGTCGTGGAGCAGTGGGTGGACGCGCGGCTGGCCCTCGGGCTGCACCAGCAGCTCGTCGCGCGACTGATCGACCTGGTCATGCAGAACCCGCTGCGCGAACACCTCCGGGCCCAGCTGATGGTGGCGCTGTCCCGGTCCGGCCGTCAGGCCGAGGCGCTGGAGGTCTACCGGCGCGGCCGACGCGAGCTGATCGACGAACTCGGCATCGAGCCGGGCGAGGAGCTGCGCCGCCTGCAGGAGTCGATCCTGTCCGGCCGGCTGGACGGCGCGCCGCACGCCGACGCGGCCTCGGTGGCACGGACGGCACCGGCGGCGGCCGCTGCATCCTCCCCGGCATCACGAGCGGCGCAGGCGGCACCGGCACCTCAGGAGCCCCAAGGAGCGCCGGCGGTGGCCGCGACGGGGGTCGAGCCGCCGGCGGTGCCCCGTCTGCTGCCCGGCGCCATCGCCGACTTCACGGGACGCGACGACCTGCTCGCCGCCATCCGGAAGGCGCTGGAGGAGGACCCGGAGACCTCGTACGCCCTGCGGATCGTCTCGATCACCGGCAGGGGCGGCGTCGGCAAGACCACGCTCGCGGTGCACCTCGGACACTCCCTGGCGAAACGATTCCCCGACGGCCAGATGTTCGCCAAGCTGCGCGGTCCCTCGGCCCAGCCGATCCTGCCGACGCGCATCCTGGAGCGCTTCCTGCGCAGCCTGGGCATACCCGGCTCGGCCATGCCGTCGACCATCGAGGAACGGGCGGAGCTCTTCCGCAACCTCGTCGCCGACCGGCGCATGCTGATCGTCCTCGACGACGCGATCGACGAGGAACAGGTCCGCTGGCTGCTGCCCGGATCGTCCAACTGCCCGGTCCTCGTCACGAGCCGCTCCCGGCTGGCCGGTCTGGAGGGCGCCAGCTCCGTCCAGATCGACGTGTTCTCCACCGACCAGGCGCTGCAGCTGCTCAGCCGCATCCTCGGCGCCGAGCGGATCCACAGCGAACTCCCCAGCGCCCTCCAGTTGATCACCCTGTGCGGCAACCTCGCGCTGGCGCTGCGGATCGTCGCCGCCCGACTGGTCAGCCGCCCGCACTGGCCGTTGAGCAAGATGGTGGCCCGGCTCCGCGACGAGAGCCAGCGCCTGGACGAGCTGACCCACGGCGGCGTCGGCGTCCGGGCCGGTCTGGCCATGGTCTACCAGGGCCTGCCCGCCGACGCGCAGCGCCTCTTCCGGCGCCTGTCCATGCTGGAGGCCGCGGAGTTCTCCAGCTGGGTCGCCGCGCCCCTGCTCGACCTCGCCGTCACGGAGGCCGAGGACGTCCTGGAGTTCCTCGTGGACGCCCAGCTCGTCGACGTCGAGGTGGTGAAGGGCCGCCGCCCGCGCTACCGCCTGCACGACCTGGTCCGGGTCTACTCCCAGGAGTGCCTGGCCCAGCACGAGAGCACCGCCGAGCGGTCGGTCGTGCTCGGCCGGGTGCTCAGCACCTGGCTCCTCCTGGTGGAGGAGGCGCACCGACGGGCCTACGGCGGGGACCACACGCTGATCCACGGGCTGGCGCCGCGGCTCTCCCTGGACGAGTCGGTGCTCGACCGCGAACTCGCCGACCCGCTCCGGTGGTTCGAGGACGAGCGGGCCGGCCTGATCACGGCCGTCAGACAGGCGGCCGGCGCGGGTCTCGACGAGCTCTGCTGGGACCTGGCGCTCACCCTGGTCACCCTCTTCGAGATGTACGGCTACTTCGACGACTGGCGCACGACGCACGAGATCGCGCTCGCCGTCACCCGGCACAACGACAACCGGCGCGGCCAGGCGGCGATGCTGTACTCCCTCGGCGCCCTGCACATGTTCGAGTACAAGCTGGACGAGGCGCGCGACCGGCTGGGTCCCGCCCGCGAGCTGTTCCAGCAGGTCGGCGACGTGCACGGCGAGGCGCTCGCCCTGCGCAACCTCGCGTTCGTCGACCGGATCCAGGGCCGCCTGGACGAGGCGATGGAGGGGTACGAGAAGGCGCTGGCCATGCTCGCCGAGGTGAACGACTCGACCGCCGAGGCGCACGTGCTGAGCAACATGGCGCAGATCCACCTGGACCGCGGCCTGATCGCGGAGGGGAAGCGGACCATGGCGGCCGGTCTGGCGGCGGTGGAGCGCTCGGGCAACCGGCGGGTGCGCGCGCAGATCCTGGTCCGCCTGGGCGAGGCGCACCTCCAGATCGACGAGGTGACCGAGGCCGAGTACGTGTACACCCAGGCCCTGGACACCGTCCGCTCGGTCGGCGACCCGGTGGGGGAGTGCTACGCGCTGCGCGGTCTGGCCATGGTCCGGGCGCGCCAGGGGAGTCACGGCGCGGCCTACGAGATGCTGGAGCAGGCCATGGGGATCGCCTCCCAGGCCCGTGAGTACCTGGCCCTCGGACGGATCCTGCTCTCCCTCGGTGAGGTGGCCGCCGACCGGGGTAGTCATGAACGCGCCAAGGAGCATCTCGCCGCGGCGCTGGACATCTTCAGACGGATGCGGGCCACCCGGTGGGAGAAACAGACGGCGCGCCTGATGCGCGAGGTCTGCGAGGCCTCCGGCGACGCGGCCCCGGCCGCCCCGTACGCACAGGCGAACGCGGGCTGACACCCGGGCCCCGCGACGGTCGGCGGCGGACGGTGCCCGGCCGCCCGCGGGCCGTGCGCGGGCTCTCCCCGAGGCCGTCCCCGGCCGGCGGCCGGGCCGCGGCCCCGGCACCGGAACCGGCCAGCGGGGCACGAAAAGTCCCCCGCCCCCTCCGGCCGCGTGGCAGGATGCGCGACTCGGCGGCAAGCTCCGCCCCGACGGCTTCGCGCGGGCGGTGGAACGCAAGGAAGGACGTCGCGATCGCGGCGGGGCTGATGTTCGCAGACGGGGCGCATCCGGCGTCCCGTCCCACAAAGGACGCAATCGATGAGGCCGGTGTCACGTGAAACTCGGAGTGTGTGTCTCTGATGGAACCAATGGGCGGCCCGTCGACGGGCTGATGATCCGCATCGAACGCCCTCGCCTGGACGAGTGGCAGACCGTGTGGCACGGGCTGACCGGGAGGGACGGGCGACTGGACCGCCCGTCCCTCCCGGAGGACGCGCCCGGCCCGTTCCGGCTGGTCCTGGAGACCGACCGGTACTTCACGACGCTCGGGATGCGCCCGTTCTACAGCCACATCGCGGTCGCGTTCGCCGAGTGGGAGGCGGACCAGGAGATCCCGATCGTGATCGCCCCCCACGGGTACGCGGTGTGCGCCGTCGGCCAGTAGCCGCGGCCCACGAGCGACGCACGACGCCAGGCGGCCCCACCCCGGCCGCCTCCCCTGTGCAGGCGCGGCCGCGGGCGAAGGCGATCCCTTCCCCGCGCACCCCGCCGAGCGTGCAGGCCGTCCGCCCGGGCCGTCCCCGCGTACACCACGCTGACCTGCACCGACGGCCACGGCGCCAGGATCTTCTCCCTCCCGTGCGGAGCGCTTAGCGAGGACTTAGCGATCCAGTAGGAGGACGAAAAGGGGACTCACTAGAAAGGGAGTCGTCCACCCGGTCCACCGGGTCACGAGTTTCCGCAAGGGAGATCGACATGATGGCTCTGCTCACCACCCTGGCCGGATTCGCGGGCTTCTTCACCGCGGACGACACGATCTGGGGCTGACCTTCATGAGCATCTCGGTTCGGGTCGTCGACTCCACCAACGGCCGCCCCGTGGCGGACCTGGCCGTCACCCTGCACGGCCGGCAGCACGACGCATGGCCCGTGGTGGCCCGGTCGAGGACCGACGCCTCGGGAACGGTCGGCTCGCTGAGCGGCCCGACCGCCCTGCCGCACGGGTCGTACCGGCTGGTCTTCGAGACCGGTGAGTACTTCGCCGAACGGGCGGTCGACAGTCTGTACGCGGAGGTCATCCTCTCGCTCCACTACCAGGGCGATCCGAGCGACCTGCACCTCCAGCTGCAGCTGAGCCCCTTCTCGTACACCACCTACCGGGGACACGTCCCCTGGACGGTGCCGGCCGAGAAGGTGTGAGGCCGGGCGGCACCCGTTCGAACAACTCCACAACGCGGCCGTGCCGCCAAGCGGAAGGGGTGGAACAGTTGTTTGACGCATCGCAGTCGCCGATTCACACAGTGCCGGTCGAATCCCTGCTGCCGGCGGACTCGCCGCGCCTGGACGGGCTGAACGAGGGCCATGCCCGGGCGCTGGCGGAGAGCGGGACCGCGTTCGAACCGATCCTCGTGCACCGGGACACGGGACGCGTGGTCGACGGCATGCACCGGCTCCGGGCCGCGATCCTGCGCGGCGAACACCGCATTACGGTCCGTCATGTCGACGGCGCCTCGGCGGACCTGTTCATCCGGGCAGTGCAGGCCAACATCAGCCACGGCCTTCCCCTGACGCTGGGCGACCGCAAGGCGGCGGTCCTGCGCATCCTCTCGACCCATCCGCACTGGTCGGACCGGGCGATCGCCGCCGTCACAGGGGTGTCGCCCAAGACCGTAGGGGTCGTGCGGGGGAAACGTTCGAGTGAGGAATCTCCTCAGTCGAACCGCTCGGTCGCCCGGGTCGGCAGGGACGGCCGGGTCCGCCCCGCCGACATGCCGGAGCGGCGGGAGAAGGCACGCTCCCTGCTCGCGCAGCGGCCCCGCGCCACCCTGCGCGAAGTGGCCCAGGAGGCCGGGGTCTCGGTCAGCACCGCGCACCGCCTCCGGCAGGAGCTGCGGTCCTGCCCGGCCGGCCCCGACGGGGGCGAGCGGGCACCCACGGCGGTGGCCGTGCGCCTCCGGGTGCGGGCCCTGGACATCCTGGCCAACGACCCGTCGATCCGCTTCACGGACAGCGGCCGCGCCCTGCTGCGCTGGCTCAACGGACAGGCCCAAGGCCTCGCGGCGGGCGAGCAGTTGCTGTCCGCCGTGCCGCCGCACTGCGCGCGCGCCCTGACCGAGGTGATGAGCCATTACGCCAGGGAGTGGGAGCGGCTGGCCGCCGGGATGCAGCAGTCCGGGCTTTCCAGGGGCGGCCGGTGACGAAGCTCACGTTTGGCGTGCGGTTCATGGCTTCTTGACCCTCTTTGTATGGGGGGCAGTTCGGTGAATGTCCTGCAATATCGGATGCGTAAGCATTGGTGAAATCTTCTGCGGCCACCCCTTCGTCGTTACGGTGAGCCGCGAATCGAGGGAGCAGGCCCATGTGGCAGGTGCGATGTGTTCTGACAGGAGCAGCGTGAACATCTCGGTGGACGACGCGAGAGTCAAGGCCAAGGCGCTTTACGAGGCCCGTGCGACGGGCTGCCCCATCCCTCCCTTCACCGACGCGCAGCCGGCGCTGGACATGCACGACGGCTACGCCGTCCAGCGTGAACTGGTCGCGCTGCTGACGGCGTCCGGCGACACGGTCGTGGGCTACAAGGCGGGACTCACCTCCGTCCCGATGCAGCAGATGCTCGGGGTCGACACCCCGGACTACGGACCGGTGCTGGCCTCGACCGTGTACGAGAACGGGGCCACCACCCCCAGCGGGGCGTTCATCGCCCCCAAGGTCGAGGCGGAGATCGTCTTCCGGCTCGGAACGCCCCTGCGCGGGCCCGGAGTCACCGTGGCCGCGGCCCGTGAGGCGATCTCCGAGGTCATGGCGGGCCTGGAGATCGTCGACTCCCGGATCGAGGGCTGGCGGATCCGGCTCGCGGACACGGTCGCCGACCTCGCGTCGAACGGCGCGGTGGTGCTCGGCCCCCCGGTCGCCCTCCCCGACGACTGCGACGTGCGCCTCATCGGCATGGCCTTCTCCCGCAACGGCGCACTCGTGGCCACCGGAGCCGGAGCCGCCGCGCTGGGGGACCCGGCCGCGGTGGTCGCCTGGCTGGCGAACGTCCTCGGCGAGCACGGCGTGCCCCTCGAAGCGGGCCAGCTGATCATGACGGGCGCCCTGCACGCCGCGGTCCCCATGGAACCCGGCGACAGCTTCACGGCCGAGTTCGACCGGCTGGGCACCGTCACCCTCCATGTGGGCGACGCCTAGACCACCGTTGCGCCCCCACGGCGAACCTCCAGACAGGGAAGGGCGATGCAGTCATGAAGCGAAACGGGCGCCTGCCCGTGGCCGTCCTCGGCGCCGGCCTCATCGGCGTCGATCTGGCAGAGAAGATCATGCGTTCCGAGTACCTCGAATGCGGCCTGGTCGTGGGACGCGACGAGAAGACGCCCGGCCTGCGACAGGCGGCCGAGCTCGGACTTCCCGTCGGGACGCGCGGAATCGAGTCCCTCCTTCAGGCACCCGAGCCGTTCGGCATCGTGTTCGACGCGACCAACGCCATGGCGCACGCCGAGCACGCCGAGCTGCTGAGCCGGTCGGGCACCAAGCTGGTGGACCTGACGCCGAGCAAGGTCGGGCGGATGGTCATCCCGAGCGTGAACGGCGAGGAGGTCCTGAACTCCGACGACATCAACATGATCAGCTGCGGCGGCCAGGCCTCCATACCGATCCTCCACGCGATCACCCAGACCCACCGCGTCGAGTACGTCGAGGTCGTCACGACGGCCGCCAGCCCGAGCGTCGGGCGCTCCACCCGGCTCAACCTCGACGAGTACATCGAGACCACCCAGGACGCCGTACGGGACTTCACCGGCGTCAAGGACGTCAAGGCGATCCTCAACATCAGCCCGGCCCGGCCGCCGGCCACCTTCCGCGTCGCCATGTCGATGCTGGGCGAGGGGTTCGGCACGGCATCGGTGAACGCGGCCGTGCGGACCGCGGCCGAACAGGTCCGCTCCTTCGCCGGCGGCTACCGGATCACCGCCTGTGTCGTGGACGAGGACAAGGTGTTCGTCGCCGCCGAGGTCACCTCCTCCGGCGGACGCATCCCCCGGTACGCCGGCAACCTCGACATCATCAACTCCGCCGCCGTGCACGTCGCCGAACGATGTGCCGCGGTCGGCCTGGCGAGCATCGGTACGGAGACGTCATGAGCACAGCACCCTCTCCCGACGGCGCGCGCAAGCCGGTCGTCATCCACGACGCGTCCCTGCGCGACGGCCACCACGCCGTCCGCCACCAGCTGGACCGCGACCAACTGCGCGCCTACGCGCAGGCGGCGGACACCGCCGGCATCCCGGTCGTCGAGGTGGGACACGGCAACGGTCTGGGGGCCTCGTCCCTCCAGGTCGGGCAGTCCCGGCTCGGCGACGACGAGATGCTGTCGATCGTGCGGGAGGCCCTGACCCGCAGCACGATGGCCGTGTTCATGCTGCCGGGCTGGGGCACGACCGCCGACCTCGAACGGGCCATCGCCCACCAGGTGGACGTCGTCCGCATCGGCACCCACTGCACCGAGGGGGACCTCGCCGAACGGCACCTGGGCTTCCTCCGCGAGAACGGCGTCCAGGCCCAGGCCGTCCTGCTGATGAGCCACATGGCGAGCGCCGAGCGGCTGGCACGGGAATGCGCCCGCCTCGTGGAGTTCGGCGCGACCGCCGTCGGCATCATGGACTCCTCCGGCCACTACCTGCCGGCCGACGTCACCGAGCGCGTCGCCGCCATGCGCGAGGCCGTCGACGTACCGGTGATGTTCCACGCCCACAACAACCTCGGCATGGCGGTCGCGAACTCGATCGCCGCCGTCGAGGCGGGCGCGGACATCCTGGACGCCTGTGCCCGGGGCTTCGGCGCGGGCGCCGGGAACACCCAGCTCGAAGTCCTGGTGCCCGTCCTCGAACGCATGGGCTTCCCGACGGGCATCGACCTCTACGGTCTGCTGGACGCGGCCGACCTCGCCGAGCGCGAGCTCATGCCGGCCCCACCCACCATCGACTCGGTGAGCGTCGTCAGCGGTCTGGCCGGGGTGTTCTCCGGGTTCAAGACCCGGGTCCTGGACGTCGCGCGGCGCGAGGACGTCGATCCGCGCGACGTCTTCTTCGAACTGGGCCGTAGACAGGCCGTCGCGGGCCAGGAGGACCTCATCATCGAGGTGGCCCTCGCCCTGAAGGCGGCCCGTGGTGCGTGAACGCCGCAATCCCGCGGCGTCCGTTCGGGCGAGAACAACGAGGGAAGAGCCAGTCGTGTACGACGTACTCAAGGACATCCTGGTCGGCGACCTCCACGTGCGCGAGGAGGACGTCGTGCCCACGGCCACCCGCGAAGAGGTCGGCCTCGACTCGCTGGCCGTCGTGGAGCTCGCCGCCGCGCTGAACGACCGGCTCGGCATCGAGGTCCAGGACTACGAACTGCTGGACGCCGGGACCCTCGCCGACGTGGCCCGCCTGATGGCGGAGCGGCGGCCGGAAGGCTGAGCCCCACCGTCGACCCGGGCGCCGTCCGCACGACCGAGCGCGGCGGTGTCCCCTCCACCGGGAGCCCCATGTCCACTCCATCCCTGCGTGCGGTGCTCGACACCGTCGCCGCCTACCAGCCGTCCGCGGGCGTCCACGGCGCGACCGCCCGCCCTCGCCCGCTGTCGGCGAACGAGTCCCCGCACCCCCCGCTGCCCGGCATCGTCGAGGCGATCGCACGGGCCGGTGCCACGGTCAACCGCTACCCGGACCCCGGCTGCGGACCGCTGATCCGCGCCCTCGCCCGGCACCACGGGACCGACGAGGACCGGATCGCGGTCGGCGCCGGCTCCCTGGCCCTGCTGCAGACCCTGTTCCAGTCCGTCGCCGACCCCGGCGCCGAAGCCGTGTACGCCTGGCCGTCGTTCGAGGTCTACCCCACGCTCGCCGCCCTCGCCGGGGTGACCTCCGTCCAGGTGCCGCTGACCGGCGCGACCCACGACCTGCCTGCCATGGCCGCCCGGATCACCCCACGGACCCGGCTCGTGATCGTCTGCAACCCGAACAACCCGACCGGCACCGGCGTCGATCCCGCGGAACTCCGCGCCTTCATCGCGTCCGTACCGCCGACCTGCCTGGTCGCCGTCGACGAGGCCTACCACGAGTACGCCCGCGGGCCGGCCGCGCCCAGCGCCCTGCGCCTGTGCGCCGACCACCCGAACCTGGTCGTGCTGCGCACCTTCTCGAAGGCCTACGGCCTCGCCGGACTGCGGACCGGATACCTGATCGGGGACGCCCGGATCGTCGAGAAGCTGCGCAAGGCCTGCCTCCCCTACGCGGTGAGCACCGTGGCCCAGCACGCGGCCGTCGCCGCCCTCGGACTCGAGGAACAACTCCTGCGCCGCGTCGACGAGACCGTCGCGGAACGCACCCGCGTACGGGACGCCCTGCTGCGCCGCGGCCTGACGGTCCCGGACAGCCTGACCAACTTCCTCTGGCTGCCCCTGGGCCCGCACGCCGCCGACTTCGGCGCCTGGTGCGCGAGCCGGGGCGTCGCGGTACGGGCGTTCGCCGACGTGGGCGTGCGCGTGTCCATCGGCTCCGCCGAGGACGACGACCGGTTCCTCGCCGCCGCCGACGCGTGGCGACGCACCACCGGACGGCCGGTCACGGCCGGAGCCGGGCAGACCCAGCAGCTCCGAAAGGCGGCGGAGGCATGACCACACTTCACACCGCGCCCGACGCGCCGGCACGCGACGACGCCGGGGTCTCCCGCCACGTCGTCGTCGCACCCGGCATGTGCAGCGGCGGCTCCCTGGTGTTCGGCCGGATCGGCGACTGGACCTGGGAGGTGGTGGCCGAGTCGTGCCGGATCAACGTGCACGCCGCCCGCACCGCCGACGGCGACCCCGCCTACCTGTCGTTCTACTACTTCCACGTACGCGGCGGGGACGTCGTCCACCCCCACGGCCTCACCTTCGGCGACGAACTCCGCGTCGACTCGCGGTCGTTCCAGTTCGGCAGCCAGTCCGTCATCACCCTGCACCGTCTCGCCCCCGCCGGCCTGGAGCTGCCCGACGGGCCCCTGGACCCGGCGGAGGTGTACGAACACCCGCACCCGCAGTGCCTCTACGCGGAGAACTTCAACCGCTGGATCGCCCGCACCACCGCCGGAAGCAACCGGGGACTCGCCCAGGTGACACCCCCGGACTTCGCCTACCAGGAGCTGCCGCAGCTTCCCAACGCCTACTCGCCCCGCTCCCTCGTGGGCCGGGCCCGGGCCACCGGCAGCTTCCACCCCTCCGGGCCCCCCGGGTTCCACGAGGCGGGCCCCTCCGAGACGTACCCGTACACGCTGGACGTCGTACGCGACCTCAACGGCGCCGGACTCATGTACTTCGCCAGCTACTTCGCCGTCTTCGACACGATGCTGCTGCGCCTGTGGCGCTCACTGGGCCGCACCGACGAACAGTTCCTGCGGCGCAAGGTCCTCGACCAGAAGATCGGCTACTTCGGCAACGCCGACCCCGGCACCGTCTTCGAGGTCACGGTACGCAGATGGCGCGGCACCGCCACCCCGGACGTCGAGGTCGCCGACATGGCCCTGCGCGACACCGCGACCGGGCAGCTCATCGCCGTCACGGCCGTCGAGATCGCACTCGACGCCGGGACGACGGACCCCCGCACCCCGGACGGCGCGTGATGCCCGCCGCGAACGCCGGTGCCGCCGGCGCGACGGTCTGGCTCACCGGACTGCCCAGCGCCGGGAAGACCACCATCGCGCGGACCGCCGCCGCCCGGCTGCGGTCCGCCGGACGCCCGACGCACATCCTGGACGGCGACGAACTGCGCACCCACCTGACCTCCGACCTCGGCTTCTCCCGCGAGGACCGCGACACCAACGTGCGCCGCGTCGGCTACGTCGCGGAACTGCTCGCCGCCCACGGGGTGACCGTGCTCGTCCCGGTCATCGCCCCGTACGAGGACGCCCGCGCGGCGGTCCGCGCCCGGCACGAGGCCGCCGGCACCGCCTACGTCGAGGTGCACGTCGCGACCCCGGTCGACGTGTGCGCCGAGCGCGACGTGAAGGGCCTCTACGCCCGGCAGGCACGCGGCGAACTGTCCGGACTGACCGGGGTCGACGACCCGTACGAGCCGCCGGCCGCACCGGACCTCAGGATCCCGGCCCACGAGCAGACCGGGGCGGAGTCGGCGGAGGCGCTCGTCGCACTGCTCCGGCAGAAGGGCTTGGCATGACGACGTTGACGACCTGGTCCGAACGCACCGACGACCCGGGCACCCTGACCCACGCGGACCTCCTGGAGTCGGAGGCCGTCCACATCATCCGCGAGGTGGCGGGCGAGTTCGAGCGGCCGGTGCTCCTGTTCTCCGGCGGCAAGGACTCCGTGGTCATGCTGCACCTCGCCCTGAAGGCGTTCGCCCCCGCCCCGCTGCCCTTCGCGCTGCTCCACGTGGACACCGGACACAACTTCCCGGAGGTCCTGGCCTACCGGGACCGTGTGGTCGCGGCACACGGGCTGCGCCTCCATGTGGCCTCCGTACAGGAGTACATCGACCGCGGTGTGCTCAGGGAACGCCCCGACGGCACCCGCAACCCGCTCCAGACGCTGCCGCTCACGGACCGCATCCGGACCGAGGGATTCGACGCCGTCTTCGGCGGCGGCAGGCGCGACGAGGAGAAGGCCCGCGCCAAGGAACGCGTCTTCAGCCTCCGGGACCAGTTCTCGCAGTGGGACCCGCGCCGCCAGCGCCCCGAACTCTGGCAGCTCTACAACGGCCGCCACGCCCCCGGCGAACACGTACGGGTCTTCCCGCTCTCCGACTGGACCGAGCTCGACGTGTGGCAGTACGTCGCCCGCGAGGGCATCGAACTGCCGGACATCTACTTCGCCCACGAGCGCGAGGTCTTCCGCCGCTCCGGCATGTGGCTGCCCACCGGCGACTGGGGCGCCCCACAGGACCACGAGACCGTCGAGAAGCGGCGCGTCCGCTACCGCACCGTCGGCGACATGTCCTGCACCGGCGCGGTCGACTCCGACGCGTCGACCCTGGACCAGGTGATCGCCGAGATCACCGCGTCCCGGCTGTCCGAGCGGGGCGCGACCCGCGCCGACGACAAGCTCTCCGAGGCCTCCATGGAGGACCGCAAGCGCGAGGGGTACTTCTGACCATGACGACCAGCACCAGGACCAGGACCACCGCACTCCCGGCCGCCACCCTGCTGCGGTTCGCCACCGCCGGCTCCGTCGACGACGGCAAGTCCACCCTGGTGGGCCGGCTCCTCCACGACTCCAGGTCGGTCCTCGCCGACCAGCTGGAGGCCGTGGAGCGCGCGTCGGCCGGGCGCGGCCAGGAGGCACCCGACCTCGCGCTGCTCACCGACGGCCTGCGCGCCGAACGCGAACAGGGCATCACGATCGACGTCGCCTACCGCTACTTCGCCACCCCGAAACGCCGGTTCATCCTCGCCGACACGCCAGGGCACGTGCAGTACACCCGCAACATGGTCACGGGCGCCTCCACCGCCGAACTGACCGTCATCCTCGTCGACGCCCGCAAGGGCGTCGTCGAGCAGACCCGCCGGCACGCCGCCATCGCCGCGCTGCTCCGCGTCCCGCGGGTCGTCCTCGCCGTCAACAAGATGGACCTGGTCGGCCACCGCGAGCCCGTGTTCGCCACGATCGTCGCCGAGTTCACCGCCTACGCGGCCGAGCTCGGCATCCCCGGGGTCACCGCGATCCCGATCTCGGCACTCACCGGGGACAACGTCGTCGAACCGTCGGCGGTCATGGATTGGTACAGCGGCCCCACCGTCCTCGAACACCTGGAGACCGTCCCGATCAGCCGCGACCCGGCGCACGGGCCCGCCCGGCTGCCCGTCCAGTACGTCATCCGCCCCCGGACCGCCGCACACCCCGACTACCGCGGCTACGCCGGACAGATCGCGGCCGGCACGCTCCACGTCGGCGAACCCGTCACCGTCCTGCCGTCCGGCCGCACGACCCGGATCGCCGCCATCGACCTCCTCGGCCGGCCGGTCGGCACCGCCCGGAGCGGCCAGTCGGTCACCCTCCTCCTCGCGGACGACGTCGACGTCTCGCGCGGCGACCTGATCGTGCCCACGCCGCACGCCCCCGCGCCCACCCAGGACATCGAGGCGACCGTCTGCCACGTCGCCGACCAGGAACTGACCGTCGGGCACCGGGTGCTGCTCAAGCACGGCACCCGCACGGTCAAGGCCATCGTCGAGGACATCCCCTCCCGGCTCGCCCTCGACGACCTCTCCCTGCGCCCCCACGGCGGCCGGCTGGCCGCCAACGACATCGGCCGCGTCAGGATCCGGACCGCCGAGCCGCTGCCCGTCGACCCCTACGCCGACTCGCGCCGCACCGGCTCGTTCATCCTGATCGACCCGAGCGACGGCACCACCCTGACCGCGGGCATGGTCGGCGACTCCTTCGTCACCACCGCGCCGGCCAAGGGAGCCGCCGACGCCCCCGGGACCGACTCCGACCCCGATGCCGACGGCTGGGACTTCTGACGGCGCTCAGCCCGACGCGCCGCCCCCTCCCACAGCCGGGTCCTCCACCGCCGGGTCCTCCGCGGCCCGGTCCTCCACGGCCCGTCCGGACAGCACCGCCCCGATCGCGGCGAGCGGAACGGGATCCAGCATCGCGTAGTGGCCGCACGCGACGTCCACGGCCGTGACCCGACCGCCGCCGTACGCCCGCCAGGCGTCCGGGGCGGCGGGCGAGGCGGCCGCCCCGTCCGCCGCGGCCCGGAAGTGGAGCACGTCCACCTCGCGCGTCCGCGCCGGAGGCGTCCGCAGCGCGTCCACCGCCGACCGCACCGCGAGCCGCGCGCCCTCCACGGCCCGCTCCCCGAGCAGCGCGATCTGCTCCGGGGGCGCCCCGTCCGCGTCGAACCCGGCCGACCCGGCCACGTGCCGGTGCGTCTCCTCCCAACCGGGCAGCCCCTCCTCGGGCGCCGGATACGAGTCGAGCAGCGCCACGAACTCCACGGCCTGCCCCGCCTCCACCAGCTCCGCCGCCACCCCGTACGCCAGGACCCCGCCGACCGACCAGCCCAGCAGCCGGTACGGCCCGCGCGGCTGCACCTCCCGGATCTGCCGCGCGTACTCCCGCACCAGCTCCTCCGGCTTGCGCGCCCCGCCCTCCGGATCGGCGAGGCTCGGCGCCTGCAGCCCGTACAGCGGCACGTCCGGATCCAGGTGCGGCAGCAGCCGGGCGTACGGCCAGGCGAGGCCGCTCGCCGCGTGCACCGCGAACAGCGGCCTCAGACGCCCGCCGGTCCGCAGCGGCAGCAGCACGTCCAGGCCGGAGCCGCCGCCCGCACCGTCGAGGCCGCGTGCCAGGGCGGCCGGGGTCGGCGCCTCGAACAGGGCACGCACGGTCAGCTCGGTGCCCAGGACCGCACGCACCCGGCTCACCAGCCGGGTCGCCAGCAGGGAGTGTCCGCCCAGGTCGAAGAAGCCGTCGTCCGGGCCGACCCGGTCCACCCCGAGCACCTCGGCGAACAGCACGCACAGCGGCTCCTCGTGCGCGTGCGCCGCCCCGCGGCGGACGGTGGCGCCGTACGCGGGAGCCGGCAGCGCCGCCCGGTCCAGCTTGCCGTTCGGCATCAGCGGGAGCCGCGCCAGCGGCACCACCGCCGACGGCACCATGTGGTCCGGCAACGCGTCCCGCGTGAAGCGCCGCAGCTCCGCGCCGTCGAGCGGCACCCCGGGCCCGGCCGGCACGACGTACCCGACCAGCCTGCGGTCGCCCGGCCGGTCCTCCCGCACGACCGCGACGGCCCGCGCCACCCGCTCGTGCCGCAGCAGGGCGGCCTCCACGTCGCCGAGTTCGATCCGGAAGCCGCGCACCTTCACCTGGCCGTCGAGCCGGCCCAGGTACTCCAGCTGTCCGTCGGCCCGCCACCGCACCTGGTCGCCGGTCCGGTACATGCGGCCGCCGGGCACCCCGAACGGGCAGGCCACGAACCGCTCCGAGGTCAGCCCCGGCCGGTTCAGATAGCCACGGGCCACGCCCGCGCCCGCGATGTACAGCTCACCCGACTGCCCCACCCCGACCGGCTGGAGCCACGGATCCAGCACGTACACCTGAGCGTTGGGCACCGGCCGCCCGATCGGCGGATCACCCTCGGGAGCCGCGTCGGCTTCGGCGGCGCGCCACCAGGTCGAGTACGTCGTCGCCTCGGTGGGGCCGTAGATGTTGGTGACCGCACAGCCCGGCACCCGCTCCCGCAGCTCGCGCAGCAGGGCGTGCGGCACCGCCTCCCCGCCGAGCACCACGTGCGGTGCCGACACGTCGAAGGAGCCGCCCGCCAGCATGCTCGCCATCGCCGAGGGCACGCCGCTGACCAGGCTCCCCTCCCAGCCGTCCCGTTCGAGCAGCGCGAACAGGTCGTCCACCAGCTCCAGATGCCCGCCGAGCGCCAGGGTCGACACGATCTCGAAGACCGACACGTCGAAGCTGAGCGAGGTGGACGCCAGCACCCGCGCCATGCCGTCGGCGCCGAAGTGGTCCTCGACCGTCGCCACGAAGTCGACGGCGTTCGCGTGCTCGACGACCACGCCCTTGGGCACGCCGGTGGTGCCCGAGGTGTAGATGACGTAGGCGGGATGCCGGGGGAGGAGCGGCCCCGGCCGCTCCGCGTCCAGGACGTCCGTGCCGTCCTGCGCCTCGACGCGCCGGGCCACGGCGGGATCGTCCAGGACGAGCGCGGCCGTCCCCTCCGGCAGCACACCCCGGGTCGCGCCGGTGACCACCGCGAGCCGGGGCCGGGCGTCGCCGAGCATCCGCGCCACCCGGTCGGCCGGGTAGCGCACGTCGACCGGCACGTAGGCGGCCCCCGACTTGAGCACGGCGAGCAGCGCCACCACCATCTCCGCGGTCCGCGGCAGCGCCAGGGCCACCAGGGTCCCCGGCCCCGCGCCCGCCGCGAGCAGCACGCGCGCCAGCCGGTTCGCCCGGCGGTTCAGCTCCCCGTGGTCGACGGTCCGCCCCCGGTACGTGAGGGCGGGGCGACGCGGGTTCCGCGCGGCCTGCGCCTCGATCAGGGCGGGCAGCGTGCCCGGCGGCACCGGGCGGGCGGTGGCGTTCCACTCCTCCAGCGTCCGCCGCCGCTCGGCGTCCGACAGGACCGGCAGACCGACGACCGGGCGGTAGGGGTCCTCGGCGATCGCCTCCAGGATCCGCGCCAGACGCTCGGCGACCCCCTCCACGGTCGCGCGCCCGAGCAGATCGGGACGGAAGTCGAGCCGGAGGCCCAGCTCCTCCGCCGGCGTGCAGATCAGGGAGAGCGGGTAGTGGGTGGCGTCGAAGCCCGTGACGTCGACGAGCAGGGCCTCGCCGAGCCGGCGCCGGCCCGCGCCCATCGGGTAGTTGTCGAAGACGGCCGTGGTGTCGAACAGGGCCCCGAAGCCCGCCCGGCCCTGGATCTCCGTCAGCCCGACGTGGTGGTGCTCCAGCAGGTCGAGCTGCTCGTCCTGGACCCGTTCGAGCAGGTCCAGCAGCGTGTCCCGCGGCTCCGTCCGCACCCGCGCCGGGACGGTGTTGATGAGGAGCCCCACCATCGACTCGACGCCGTCGACGTCGGCTGTCCGCCCCGACACCGTCATCCCGAACAGCACGTCGCTCTGCCCGGTCAGCTGCCGCAGCACCAGCCCCCACGCGACCTGCATCACCGTGCCGAGGGTGACCCCCGCCTCCCGGGCCCGTTCCGTCAGCGCGGCCGTCGTCGCGGCGGGCAGCGCGCGCACCACGCGTTCGGGGACCACCGTGCCCGCGGCCCGGGCCCGGGGCGCGACCAGCGTCGGCCCCTCGATCCCGGCGAGCGCCTCCGCCCAGGCGTCCCCGGACCAGTCCGGGTCGACCTCGCCGAGCCAGTCCAGGAAGGAGCCGTACGCGGGGGCGGGCGGGAGCGGGTCCGCCGCGGTGGCGCCGTCCCGCGCGTCCGACGCCTCGTGCCCGTCGTGCGCGTCGTACAGCTGGAACAGCTCGTCGAGAAGGATCGAGGTGGACCAGCCGTCCAGGATGATGTGATGGTTCGTCAGCACGAACCGCCACCGGGCGTCGCCGAGCCGGACCAGCAGGAAGCGGAGCAGCGGCGGCCGGGCGACGTCGAAGCGCCGCCGCCGCTCCTCCTCGACCAGCCGCACCGCCTCGGCCTCCCGGCCGCCCGGCGCGGTTCCGGTCAGGTCGGCCTGCCGCCACTCCAGTGGGACCCGGGGCGGCACGAACCGTACGGGCGCGCCGGAGGAGTCCGTACGGAATCCGGAACGCAGGCTGTCGTGCCGGTCCTGGAGCACCTGGCAGACCTCGCGCAGGCGCACCGGGTCGACCGGGCCCTCGAAGTCCAGTGCCATCTGGATGGTGTAGATGTCCTGGCCGTCCGCGTCGAACGCCGTGTGGAAGAACAGCCCCTGCTGGAGCGGCGACGGCCTCGACGTCGGCCCGTCGGGGTGGGTGCGGTCGGGTGTGCTCACGCCGTGTCTCCCGGTTCGCCGCTGCGTGCGGTCAGGTTCGTCGAGTTCGTCGAGTTCGTCGGGTTCGTCGAGTTCTTCGGGTTCGTCGAGTAGGTCGGGTTCTTCGGGTTCGTCAGGGTGTCCAGGGCCTGGAACCAGGCGTCGGCCAGGGTCTCCACCCGGTCCCGGTCCAGCAGGTGCCCCGGGTACATCCAGGTGACGTGGAGCTCCGGCCGGTCCCCGCGGTCGTGGACCACCGCGGACACCTCCAGGAGGTGCGTCAGGGGCATCTCGGGGTCACCCCCTCCGGCGACCGCGCCGGCCTCCGGTGCCAGACCCCAGTCGGTCCCGTCCGTCCGGTCGAACCGGCCCAGGTAGTTGAACAGGACCTGCGCCTCGGGACGGGTCCTGAGCACCGGCCGGGCCTCCGGATGCAGATGGCGCAGCAGGCCGAAGCCGAGCCCCTTGTCGGGCATGCTCGTCAGCTGCTGCTCCACGGCCCGTACGGCGTCCACCGCACCGTCCGGATCGACCGGTCGCCCCGCGAGCCGTACGGGAAACATGCTGGTGAACCAGCCCACGGTCGCCGACAGGTCGAGGCCCTCGGCGATCTCCTCGCGCCCGTGCCCCTCCACGTCCACGAGGAACGGCGTGTCCGCGGAGGCGCCTTCGGGCCCGAACCGGGCACGCCAGTGCCCCGCCGCCGTGCCGAGCGCGCCGAGCAGGACCGCGTTCACACCGACGCCGAGCCGGGCGGGCACGTCCGACAGGAGCGGTTGCGTCCGGTCGGCGGGGAGGACCCGGGTCACGGCGTG
Organism: Streptomyces sp. NBC_01268; assembly: GCF_036240795.1. Taxonomy (NCBI): domain Bacteria; kingdom Bacillati; phylum Actinomycetota; class Actinomycetes; order Kitasatosporales; family Streptomycetaceae; genus Streptomyces; species Streptomyces sp. NBC_01268. Next base: position 7,613,343 of record NZ_CP108454.1, read on the forward strand.
CTTCGTGGCCTCCACGTCGCGGGCGGCCACGAGCTCCACACCGGGGACGAGGGCGCCCGCCCCGTCGAGGAGGCCGAGCCAGAAGGGGAGTTCGGCCGTCCGCCCGCGCGCCTCGCGCTCCAGGAGCCGTCCCCAGTCGGCGAACGACACGGGTGCGAGGTCCGGCTCCGCCGTCCCCGCCGTCCGGGGGGCGGCGCCGGTGCCCAGGTCCTCCAGGAGGATCCGCCACGAGACGCCGTCCACGACCAGGTGGTTGATCATCAGGAGCAGCCGGCCGGGCCGGCCGGGACCCGCGTCGAACCAGACCGCCTGGAGCATGTTCCCTTCCTCCGGGGCCAGTCGCCGCCGTGCCGCGTCCGCCTCGGCGCGGACCCGCTCCGCGAGCTCCCCGGCCGCGAGCCCGGCCGCGTCGATCCGGACGAGGCGCCCGGCCGTGTCGACCGCCTCGCGGGGCAGCACCTCAAGGCGCCACGCGGGGGTGCGCGTCAGGCGCGTCCGCAGGGCGTCGTGCCGGTCGACCAGAGCCCGGAGCAGTCCCCGCAGGCGTCCCTCGGACAGGTCGGCCGGGGTCCGGACGAGCACCGACTGGTGGAAGCCGTCGACAGGACCGCCCCGCTCGCGCTGCCAGTGCACGATCGGAGTGAGCGGCACCTCGCCCGTCGGCACCGACGCCACCGGGGCCGGTACCGATGCCACCGGCGCGGGTCCCGTCGCCTTGCCCGCCTTGGGCGGCCGCACCTTGGCATGGGCGGCCAGTTCGGCGACGGTGCGGTACCGGAAGACGTCCCGCGTGGAGAGCGCGAGACCACGGGAGCGGGCCCGGGACACCAGCCGGATCGACACGATGCTGTCGCCGCCGAGCGCGAAGAAGTCGTCCTCGACGCCGACGGAGGGCCGTCCGAGGACAGCCGCGAACAGCTCGCAGAGGATCTCCTCGGCGGGCGTGCCCGGCTCCCGGACCACCCGTGCGGCGGGCGCCTGCGGGGCGGGCAGCGCGGACCGGTCCAGCTTCCCGTTGGGCGTGAGCGGCAGCCCGTCCGGAAGGACGACGACCGTGGGGACCATGTACGGCGGCAGCACCCGCCGTGCCCGCTCGGTGAGTTCGCCGGCGAGGCCCTCCGTGCCGGCCACGCCGTCGGCCGCCCGGACGGGAGCGACGTAGCCGACGAGCCGACGCTCGCCCGGCCGGTCCTCGCGCACCACGACCGCACTGCGCGCGACCCGGTGGTGCCGGTCCAGGACCGCCTCGATCTCGCGCGGCTCGATCCGGAAGCCGCGCAGCTTCACCTGGGCGTCGGTGCGCCCGAGGAACGCGAGCTCCCCCTCGGGGGTCCACCGGACCAGGTCGCCGGTGCGGTACAGACGGGTGCCGGGCGGACCGTACGGATCGGCGACGAACCGCTCGGCCGTCAGCCCCGGCCGCCCGAAGTAGCCCCGGGCCACGCCCGCGCCCCCGAGGTACAGCTCGCCCGGCACCCCCACGGGCACCGGTCGCAGCACCTCGTCCAGGACGTACACCCGGGTGTCGCCCAGCGGGGAGCCGAGCGGCGGGCGGTCCGCGTTGTGCGGACCGATCGAGGCGGCGAGGGACCAGATGGTCGTCTCGGTCGGCCCGTACACGTTGGTGACCTCCGAGGCCAGGGCGACGAGCCCGTCGGCCAGGGCGGGCGGCAGCGCCTCTCCGCCGACGAGGACGCGCAGGCCCCGTACGGCGTCGGGGACCTCGGTGACCAGCCCGGACCACAGGGACGGCGTCGCCTGGACGGCGGTGACCTCGTGCCGGGCGACGAGCCGCCCCAGGGCCTGCGGATCACGTACCTCGTCGGGGGAGGCGAGGACGACCGCGGCGCCGTCGAGCAGCGGCAGCAGGAGCTCCAGGTGGGCGATGTCGAAGGCGACGGTCGTCACGGCGAGCAGGCGGTCGGCCGGGCCGAGCGGCAGCCGGTGCCGCACGGCCGCGAGCAGATGGGCGAGATTGCGGTGGGTGACCGTGACGCCCTTCGGCCGGCCCGTCGAACCGGAGGTGTAGAGGACGTACGCCGTGCCGTCGGCCGGGATCGCCCGCCCGGCCCCCTGCCCTTCGGGGCTCGCCTCCACCGTGCCGAACCGGGGGTCGTCCACGGTCAGCCAGGCGTCGGTGCCGAGCGCGTCGCGGGTGGCGGGGTCCGTGAGCACCAGGAGCGGCGCCGCCTCGGTCAGCACGGACGCCACCCGGTCCTTGGGGTGGTGCGGATCGACCGGGAGGTATCCGGCACCGGTCCGGTGCACGGCGAGGAGCGCGACCAGAAGATCGGGCGTGCGGCCCATCGCGACGGCGACCAGCCGCTCCGGACCGGCGCCGAGCCCGCGCAGCCGCCCGGCCAGCAGCTCCACCCGCGCGTCGAGCTCTCCGTACGTGATCCTCCGGGACCCGTGGAGCACCGCCGGCGCGCCCGGCGTCCGGGCGGCCTGCTCCCGGAACCGCTCCGGGACGAGGACGTCCGTCACATCCGCCGCGCCCGCGCCCGGTCCGCCCCACCGGGTGAGGAGGGTGTGCCGCTCGGCGGGGGTGAGGAGGTCCAGTCGCCGCACCGGCAGGGCGGGACGGGAGACGGCGTCCGCGAGGAAGGTGGCGAACCAGCGGGCGAACCGCTCCGCCGTGCCCGGGTCGAAGAGGTCGCGGGCGTAGACGAGGGTGCCGTCGAGACCGCCGCGGGACTCGGTGAGGTCGAAGAGGAGGTCGAAGGGGATCGTGTGGTGCCGGTCGTGGTCCAGCGCCTCGACGCGCAGGCCCGGCAGGTCCACGGTGCCGGTCGCGTTGTTCTGCAGGCTCAGCATGACCTGGAAGAGCGGGTGCCGGGCCGCCGACCGGACCGGGGCGACGGCGTCCACGACCCGGTCGAAGGGCACGTCCTGGTGCTCCAGAGCGGCGAGGACACGGGGGCGGACACGGTCGACCAGGTCACCGAAGCCGGGATCCCCGGAGACGTCGGTCCTTATCACCACGGTGTTCACGAAGCAGCCGACCAGCTCGTCGAGGCCGCTGTCGGCCCGCCCGGCGACCGGGCTGCCGACCAGGACGTCGGTCCCGGCGCCGAGCCGCCGGAGCAGGGCCGCGAGAGCGGCGTGCAGCACCATGAACACGCTCGCGCCGTGCTCCCGCGCCAGGGCGGTGAGGCGCGCGAAGTCCTCGGGGCCGACCCGGAACGGCACCTCGCCCGCGCGCTGGCCGGCGGTGGCGGGGCGCGGCCGGTCGGCGGGCAGCGGGAGCTCCTCGGGCGCGTCGGCCAGCGCCCCGGTCCAGTGGGCGAGCTGCCGGGCGTAGAGGCTCGCGGGGTCGTCGGGCTCCCCGAGCGCCGCCCGCTGCCACAGGGCGAAGTCGGCGTACTGCACCGGCAGTTCGGGCAGCTCGGGGACCTGCCCGCGCAGCCGCGCGGCATAGGAGGCGGAGAGGTCGCGGAGGAAGGGGGCGGCGGACCAGCCGTCGAAGGCGATGTGGTGGTGGGTGACCGCGAGGACGTGCTCCTCGGGTCCGCAGGCGAACAGTTCGGCCCGCACGGGCATCTCGCGCGCCAGGTCGAAGCCGCGCTCCGAGGCCGCGGCCACCGCCGCCTCGACGTCCGCCCGGGACACCTCCCGCACCGGCAGATCGAACTCGACCTCCTCCAGGACGAGTTGGCGAGGGGTGCCGTCGGTGACGGGGAACACGGTGCGCAGGCTCTCGTGCCGGGCCACCACGTCCCCCAGGGCCGCCGCCAGCGCGGCGGCGTCCAGCGGGCCCGTGAGCCGGAGGGCGGTCGTGACGCTCGGCGAGGCGGCGCCCGCCGCCAGCTCGCCCTGGAGCCAGAACCGCAGCTGCGAGAAGGACGGGGGCAGCACGTCCCCGCGCGGCCCGGGCCGCAGCGGGCCGCGTCCGGCGCCCGCGACCCCGAACCTCTCGGCGAGCCCGGCGGGCGTCGGCGACTCGAAGACCGCACTCATCCCGATCCCGGCGTCCAGCACCTCGCGCAGCCGGTTCACCAGCCGGATCGCCAGCAGCGAATGCCCGCCCAGCGCGAAGAAGTCGGCGTCCGCGCCGACCCCCGGCACCCCCAGGACCTCGGAGAACAGCCCGCACAGCAGCCGCTCGGCCGGCGTCGCGGGTGGGCGGGAGCCGGAGCTTCGCGCGGGGGAGGGCAGCGCCGCCCGGTCCAGCTTGCCGTTGGGCGTCAGGGGCAGCCCGTCGGGGAGCACCACGACGAGGGGGACCATGTAGTCGGGCAGGGCCCGACGTGCGTACGCGTCGAGTTCCGTCGCGGGATCGGCGTCGGGGTGCCGTACGGGATCGGCGTCGGGGCGCCGTACGGGCTCGGCGTCGGCGCGCGACGCGGGCACGACGTAGGCGACCAGGTCACGCTCCCCCGGCCGGTCCTCCCGTACGAGGACGGCGGCGCGGGCGACCGCCGGGTGGCGCTCCAGGACGGCCCCGATCTCGCCGGGTTCGATGCGGAAGCCGCGTATCTTCACCTGGTCGTCGGTGCGGGCGAGGAAGTCGAGCTGGCCGTCGGCGGTCCAGCGCACCACGTCCCCCGTGCGGTACATGCGGGTCCCCGGCGGGCCGTACGGATCGGCGACGAAGAGCCCCGCCGTCAGCTCCGGACGGCCGAGGTAGCCACGGGCCAGTCCGGCGCCCGCGAGGTACAGCTCGCCCGGCACCCCCACGGGCACCGGCCGCAGCCACGGGTCCAGCACGTACGCCCGGGTGTTCGCCATCGGCCGGCCGATCGGCGGCTTCCCGCCGTCCGCGTCCCGGCCCGGGTCCACGCGCCCGAACGTGGTGAACGTCGTGTTCTCGGTCGGCCCGTAGACATGGGTCAGCGCGGTCCCGGGGAACTCCGCCAGCATCCGCCGCACGGCCCCCGCCGACGGCTGCTCGCCCCCCGTCCAGACCTGCCCGACCCGGCCGAGCAGCGAACTCCGCTCCGCGACCAGCAGGTTGAAGAGCGAGGTGGTGAGGAACACGCTCGTCGCGCCCCCGTCGGCCGCGGCCCGCTCCAGCGCCCGCGGCGAGGAGTCGCCGGGCGGCACGAGCACGACCGCGCCGCCGGCGAGCAGCGGCACCCACAGCTCGTACGTCGAGGCGTCGAAGGAGTGCGGGGAATGGGCCAGCACCCGCGCGTGGCCGCCGTCCGCCGCCCAGCAGGGATCGGCGGCGAGGGCGACGATGTTCCGGTGCGTCACCAGGACGCCCTTCGGGCGCCCGGTGGAGCCGGAGGTGTACATCACGTACGCGGCCCGCCCGGCGTCGATCGCGGGCCAGGCCGTCGCCTCCGCACCGGGATCGCCCGGATCGGCGCCCGGCGCCCCGCCCGCGCCCCCGTCCCTTCCGGCCGGACCGGTCCCCTCGACCAGCACCACGGGCACGTCCGGCGCCGCGCCCGCGAGCGCCTCGGCCCGCTCCTTCATGGACGCGTCGGCCAGGAGGAGACAGGGCCGCGCCTCCTCCAGGACGATGCGCTGCCGTGCGGCCGGGTTGCGCGGGTCCAGGGGCAGGTAGGCAGCCCCCGTCTTGAGTACCGCGAGCAGTGCGACGACCAGGTCGGGCGAGCGGTCCATCGCCACGGCGACCAGCCGTTCCGGGCCCGCGCCCCGGTGGCGCAGGCGCCGGGCGAGGCCGTCGGACCGGGCATCGAGCTCCGCGTAGGTGAGCCGGGAGGTGCCGCAGACCACGGCGAGGGCGTCGGGGGCGGCGGCCGCGCGGCGCCGGAACAGCTGCGGCACGGATCCGTCCGGGAGCGCGGTGGCCGGGCCGTTCCAGGTCTCCAGCACCGTGCGGCGCTCGTCGGGCGCGAGGAGCTCCACGGCGCTCGTGGGCCGTTCCGGTGCGGCGACCGCCTGGGTGAGGAAGGCGGTGAAGCAGCGGACCAGGCGCTCCGCGGTGGCGCGGTCGAAGAGGTCGCGGGCGTAGACCAGGCTGCCGTCGAGCGCCCCGTCGGTCTCGGTGAGGTCGAGGAGCAGGTCGAAGGCGGTCGTCCGGTGCGGGGCCGGGTCCAGCAGCCGGGCGTCGAGGCGGGGGAGCCGTACGGCGGTGCCCGCGTTGTTCCGGAGGCTCAGCATGACCTGGAAGAGGGGGTGCCGGGCCGCCGACCGCGCCGGGTTGACGGCCTCGACGACCTGCTCGAACGGCACGTCCTGATGGTCGAGGGCGGCCATGACACCGGTCCGGGCCTTGCGGACCAGGTCGTGGAAGTCGGGGTCGCCGGAGACGTCGGTCCGGACGACGACGGTGTTCACGAAGCAGCCCACGAGCTCGTCGAGGCCGACGTCGGTGCGGCCGGCGACCGGGCTGCCGACCAGGACGTCCGTACCGGCCCCGAGGCGCCGCAGGAGCCCTGCCAGGGCCGCGTGGAGCACCATGAAGGTGCTGGCGCCGTGCCGGAGGGCGAGCCGGGACAGGTCGCGGAAGGCGTCGGGCGGCAGGTGGAAGGGGACGGCTCCGGCCCGGTGGGTGGCGGTGGCGGGGCGCGGCCGGTCGGCGGGCAGGGGAAGCTCGGCGGGCGCGTCGGCGAGGGCGCCGGTCCAGTGGGCCAGCTGCTCGGCGAAGAGGCTGCCGGGGTCGTCGGGCGCGCCCAGCTCCTTGCCCTGCCACAGGGTGAAGTCGACGTACTGGAAGGGGAGTTCCGCCCAGGACGGCGGCCGGCCTTCGAGGCGCGCGGCGTAGGCGGCCGAGAGGTCGCGGAGGAAGGGGCCGACGGACCAGCCGTCGAAGGCGATGTGGTGCACGGTGATCGCCAGCACATGCCGGTCGGGCCCGCCGACGGCCAGCAGGACGGCCCGCAGCGGGAGTTCGCGTCCCAGGTCGAAGACGTGCCCGGTCGCGTCGGCCACGGCCGCCTCGACGTCCCGCTCCGCGACCCGCCGTACGGGCAGCTCGACGTCGACCGCCTCCAGGATCCGCTGCCCCGGTACGCCGTCGGTGACCGGGAAGACGGTGCGCAGGATCTCGTGCCGCGCCACCACGTCGCCCAGCGCCTCGCGCAGCGCCGCCTCGTCCAGGTGGCCGGTCAGCCGGAGCACCATCGAGGCGTTGGGCCATGCGCCGTCGCGGTCCAGCTCTTCCTGGAACCAGAACCGCAGCTGCGAAAACGACAGAGGGATCACGGTGGTCTCGGCCTTTCGGGTCTCTCGGGTCTCTCGGTCCGCCGGGTGCGCCCGGATCGGCGCTCGGGTCAGGGCGCGTCGAAGGCCGCGCGCAGGGCGTTCAGATGGTGCAGCCCGTCCAGCACGGTCTTGGTCTCGATGCCGAAGTCGATCAGGCAGGCGATCTCGTCCACCCCGACGCCGCGCAGCCGCTCGACCGTCGTGGACGCGTCCGCCACCGTTCCGAACAGGCCCCGCTGCTCGACATAGGTGTCGAGGGACTGGTCGACGAGGAAGTCGAGGTCCTCGTCCTCCAGCGCGTCGATGTCGAAGTCCGGGTCGAGAGCGCCGAACGAGCGGGCGAGGAGATGGACCGAGCTCCTCAGGTAGGCGCGCAGCGGCGCTTCGACGGTGGCACGCACCTCGTCGCGGTCGGCCCCGAGGAACGAGTGCAGCATGAGGACGACGTGCCCCTGCCAGCCGTCGTGGGCCGCGCGCGCCGCCCGCCGGTACTCGGCGATCTTCCCGGCGAGTTCGTCGACGTCCTGGTGCAGCAGATGGGTGAGGACCCCGGCCCGCGCCCGCGCGGCCGTACGGAAGGTCTCCGCGTCGCCCGCGCTGGTCACCCAGAGCGGCAGCTCCCGCTGCACGGGAGGCGGGAAGGCCCGCACGGTCGCCGGGGCGCCGTTGCCGTCCACGACCTCGACGCCCTCCCCGCGCCACAGCCCGCGGAGCTGCTCGACGCTGTCCGCCAGCAGGCGCTTGCGGTCCTCGTACGGTGCCCGGCCGAGCGCGAAGTCCACCGGGTGCCAGCCGGAGGCGAGGGACACCCCGGCCCGTCCGCCGGAGAGGTTGTCCACGACGGCCCACTCCTCGGCGATCCGCAGCGGATGGTGGAGGGGCGCGACGACGCTCCCCGCGCGGATGGCGACCCTGCTCGTGATCATCGCCAGGGCGGCGCCCACCACGGACGGGTTCGGGTAGAGCCCGCCGAAGGGGTGGAAGTGGCGTTCGGGCGTCCACACCGCGCGGAAGCCGTTCCGGTCGGCGAAGCGGGCGCCTTCCAGCAGCAGCTCGTACCGGCCGGCGTCCCCGCCCGATGTGCTGTCGTCGGCGAAGTAGAAGAGGCTGAAGTCCATCCGGGATCCCTCGATAACACTGGTGGTGATCAGGTCGTGTGCCCGTGCCCGTGCCCGTGCCCGCGCTCGTGTCGGCGCCGCTGTCAGTCGGGGCGGGGCATCCTCCGCAGCGCCGGTCTCGCCCGGCGGGCACCCGTCAGCCGGGCCGCGAGGCCTGCTACGGTGGGCGCCTCGAAGACCGTGGCCACCTGGACCTCCACCCCCAGCTCCGCGCGGACGCGGCTCACCAGCCGGGTCACGAGCAGGGAATGGCCGCCGAGTTCGAAGAAGTCGTCGTCGATCCCCACGACGTGCCCGGAGCGCGCGGAGTCCGGCGCGTCCCCGTCCTGCCCGTCGCCGTCCGGCCCGCGCAGCTCGTCCTGCGCTTCGTGCGCGTCGTGCGTGGGGGATCCGTCGGGCGGTCCCGCCGTGCCGAGCCCGAGCACCTCGGCGTACATGCGGCACAGCGCCGTCTCCTGCGAGGTCCGCGGCGGGCGGCCGGCGCCGCGCCGGGTGCCGTGCGGGGCGGGCAGGGCGGCCCGGTCCAGCTTCCCGTGCGGGGTGAGCGGGAACGCGTCGAGGACCACGACCGCGGACGGCATCATGGACCCGGGGAGGTACCCGGCCGCCCACGCGGTGACCTCCCGGACGAGCTCGGTGTCGTCGCCGGCCGCGAACGGCACGTTGACGTGCCGCTCGGGATCCGTCATCGGCCCGGTCCCCTGGGTCCCGGTGCCCACGGTCCCGGTCCCCGGCGGGAAGTCCCCCTCCCCGGAGCCGAATTCGACGTCGACGTGGTCGGGCCCCGCCTTCGCGGACCAGCGCACCACGACGTGGTACCCGAGCCGTTCGCCGAGCCGCGTCAGCTCCTCGGGGTCGGCGCCGGCGCCGGGCGTCCCGCCCGACGCGCGCAGATCGTCGGCGAGGCGCGCGTTCGGCACCCCGGCGACCCGCACGGGGGAGTGGTCCCCGGCGTGGTCGCGCAGCGCGTCGGCGAGGGCGTCGAGCGTCCGCACGTCCGCTCCCCACCGGAGCTCCGTCACCGTGCCGTGCCCGGCGGGCGCCCCGTCGCCGGGCCGCGCGTCGTCGGCGCGGCGCAGGACGACGTCGTAGCGGTAACGGGTGAGCTCGTTGTGGTGGCTTCCCCGCTTCAGCCGTACGTCGCAGCTCGCGAACAGCGGCGCGGCACCCTCGGTCGCGACCGTCAGGGACGGGAAGAACGCCGGGTCCACCAGCAGCTCCGGCTCCATGGCCAGGCCGCGCGCCGTCGCGCGGCGGTGCTCCGGGCCGCCCGGCGCGTCACCGGCCGTCCGGGCCGCGACCGCGCCGTGGAAGGTCTCCGCGAGCCCCAGGTGCCGGACGTCGCCCACGAACACCGAACCACCCGGCCGCAGCGCGGCCGCCGCGAGACCGAGGACCCGCGCCAGGTGCCGCCCGCTGGGGAAGTACTGGGCGACGGAGTTGAGGACGACCACGTCGAAGTGCCCGCGCGGCACGCCCTCGTGGGCGTCGGCCGGCCTGCTGTGCAGCACGACCCGCCCGGCCAGGTCCGCTCGCGCGTCCACCTGCCGCCGCAGCCGCTCGATCACGCGGGGCGAGAGGTCGAGCCCCCAGTACGACTCCGGCTCGGTGAGACCAGGGGCGAGCCGCGACAGCAACAGGCCGCTTCCCACGCCGAGTTCGAGGATCCGCCGGGGCCGCAGGGAACGGATGCTCCGGACCGTCGCGTCGCGCCACTCCCGCAGCTGCTCCAGCGGCAGCGCGCCGCCGTCGTACGCGCTGTTCCATCCGGTGAAGTCCTCGCCGAAGGGGGTCGAGGCGTCGGCCGGTACGGCGTCGTGGACCCGCCGCCACGCGGCCACGCGGTCCGCGTCGCTCGGGCGCGCGGCGTCCGGGGGCGCCGTCGGCTCGCGGCGGACGTAGGCGATGAGCCGCCGGTCGCCGTCCTGGTCCTCGCGCACGGTCACCGCGGCGGCGGCCACCCGGGGGTGGGCGGCCAGCCGCGCCTCGATCTCGCCCGGCTCGATCCGGTGCCCGCGGACCTTCACCTGGTCGTCCGCGCGACCGGCGAACTCCAGTTCGCCGGAGGCCGTCCAGCGGGCCAGGTCGCCGGTGCGGTACATCCGTGTCCCGGGCGGCCCGTACGGGTCCGCGACGAAACGCCGCGCCGTCAGTCCGGGCCGGCCGAGGTAGCCGCGGGCCAGCCCGGCCCCCGCGACGTACAGCTCGCCCACCGCTCCGGCGGGCACCGGGCGCAGCGCGGCGTCGAGGAGGTGCAGCCGCGTGCCCCGGATCGCCCCGCCGATCGGCGGCGTGGTGGTGCTCTCCGTGAGGGGCCGGCTCATGGTGGCGCAGACCGTGGTCTCGGTCGGCCCGTACGCGTTGATCAGGGTGCGGCCCGGAGCCCAGCGCCGTACCTGTTCCGCGTCCAGTGCCTCACCGGCGGCGACCAGGACGCGTACGCCCGGGAGGGCGTCGGCGGGCAGGACGCGCAGCACCGACGGCGGCAGGGTCGCGTGGGTGATCCGCCGGTCCTCGGCGAGACGGCTCAGACCGGGCCCGGGCAGCAGGCTGCGGGCGGGCGCCAGGACGAGCGCCGCCCCCGCGGACAGCGCCATCGCCAGCTCCCAGAAGAACGCGTCGAAGCCCGGCGAGGCGAACTGCAGCACCCGGCTCTCGGCGTCCACGGCGAGGGTGTCGCGCTGGTGGGCGGTCAGGTTGGCGAGCCCGGCGCGGGTCACGACCACGCCCTTGGGCCGGCCCGTGGACCCCGAGGTGTAGATGACGTACGCGGGGAGGCCGCACTCGGCGCGCCGGGCGCCGGCCGGCGGGCCGGACGCCGGGGCCCGCAGCAGCGCCGCGCGGGTCTCCGGAGCGTCCAGGTCGGTACGGGGGACCGCGCTGCCGGCCGGGAGGACCGTGCCGGACTCCGCGAGGAGCAGCGCGGGGGCCGCGTCGCCCAGGATGTGGGCGATGCGCTCCTCCGGGTAGCCGGGGTCCACCGGAAGGTGGGCGGCCCCGGTCTTCAGGACCGCGAGGACGGCGACGACCAGCTCCACGGAGCGGTCGACCGCCGAGGCGACCACCGTCCCCGGTCCGGCCCCCCGCGCGGCCAGCAGGTGGGCCAGCCGGTCGGCGCGCGCGTCGAGTTCCGCGTACGTGACCGCCTCCTCCTCGAAGAGCACGGCCGTGGCGTCCGGGGCGGTCGTGACCCGCTCCTCGAAGAGGTCGAGCAACGGGCGCGCGGGGGCGTGCGCGTCGTCCTGGGACGCGGCGCCCTCGGCGCTCCGGACGTTCGCGTCCGGGGCTGCGCCCTCGGGAGGTAACGGGTGTTCGGGCGCGCTGGTGACCACGGACAGCTCCTTGCACGGGAAAGGGGGTGGTGCCGGTGCGGGTGCAGCCGGGGTGACCGGGCGCGGGCGCGAGCTGGACGTCGTCGAGCCTAAGCGGCACCAGCGGGAAATGGCCACTCTGGTTTCCAGGGCGGGGAACTTGTACGATCCAGCACCAACTCCCGGCCCCCGCACGTACGCTGAGGCGCGTTCGAACATCCGTCGCGTCTGCTCCATCGGCGTGTGACCGAAGTCCGGAGGCCGTGCCGGTGTCCGCCCCGCCCACTGCCGCGCGGTCCGCGCGAGGCCACGCCCCCCGCCCGCACCGGAACGTCCGGTTGCTGCTCGTCGGCGAGACCACCAGCAAGCTGGGCACCAGCGTGACGTCCGTCCTGCTGCCCCTCGTGGCCGTCACCGCCCTCGACGCCTCGCCGTTCATGATGGGCGTGCTCACCGCCGCCCCGTGGCTGCCGTGGCTGCTCATCGGTCTGCCCGCCGGTGCGTGGGTCGACCGGCTCGCCCCGCGCCGGGTGATGCTCGTGTGCAACGGCGTCTCCGCGGCGGTGTTCGTGAGCGTGCCGCTCACCTGGTGGCTGGGCGCGCTCACCCTGGGGCACGTCCTGGCGGCGGCCCTGGTCTCCGGCGCCGCCTCCGTCTTCTTCTCCACCGCCTACTCGGCCTATCTGCCCCGGCTGGTCCCGACGGACGCCCTGATGGGACGCAACGCGCAACTCCAGGCCGGGGACCAGGCCGCCAGGGTCGCGGGTCCGGGGCTCGGGGGGGTGATCGCCCAGACCGTCGGCAGCGTGCCGGGCCTGCTGCTCGACGCGGCGTCCTTCGTCGTCTCGACGGTCTGTCTCCTCGCCATCCGCACCGAAGGTCCGGGCCCCGCCCCGGCGCCCCGGCGCCCGCTGGGCCGGGAGATCGCCGACGGCCTGCGGTTCGTCGTCGGGGATCCGTGGGTCCGGGCCGTCACCGCGTTCGGCGCCGCGGTCAACCTGGCGATGGCCGGGTTCCAGGCCGTCCAGATCGTCTTCCTCGTACGGACCGTCGGCGTCGGCTCGGACACCCTGGGGTGGCTCGTCTCCTGCGGCGGTCTCGGCGGGGTCCTCGGCGGCCTCGTGGCCGGGCGGCTCGCCCGACGCCTGGGCACGGCGCGCGCCCTGCTGGCCGTCCAGTTCGCCGCCGCGCCCTTCGGGCTGCTCGCCGGGCTCGCCGGGCCCGGGCCGAGGCTGGCGTTCTTCGTGCTCGGTACGGGCGTGATGTTCGCGGGGGTCGTGGCCTGCAACGTCATCGTCGTCAGCTTCCGGCAGGCCTACTGCCCGCCCGGGATGCTGGGCCGTGTCACCGCGACGACCCTGTTCCTCAACTTCGGCACCATCCCGGTCGGCGCCCTCCTGGGCGGCTCCCTCGCCTCCCTCGTCGGCGCCCGCGCCACGCTGTGGGTCGTGACCGCCGCGCTGCCGGCCGCCGGCCTCTTCCTGGTCGTGGGGCCGCTGCGCGGCCTCCGCGACCTCCCCGGCGCGCCGGCCGCCGACGGCTGACCAGCGCACGGGGGGGTGACGTCCGCCGGTGCCCGGTGGGCACCGGCGAACCGGTTCACCTGGTCTGCGTGGAGAGGCTCACCCCGCTGAAGTCCTGCGCGGCGGCGAGGCTGAAGTAGACCCAGCCGGCGGGCGGGTTGTCGATCGTCAGCGTCTCGCCGTTCCCGGAGTTGGTGGACTTCGCCTGGTAGGCGGTGGTGGTGGCCCAGCTGCCGCCGCCGTAGTAGAGGTCGGCGTTGCCGGTGCCGCCGCTGCTGGTGATCGTCAGCTGCTTCACGCCGGCCGGCAGGTACACGAAGTGGTAGCTGTAGTTCCCGGTGGCGGCGGAGAGGCCGTCCCGGCGGCAGTTCTGGTCGAACTGACGGGTGTCCGCGATGGTGCAGAGCGGGACGGCAGCGGCCGTCGAGGCGTCCGGCAGCGTTCCGCAGCCGTTGGTCGCGCAGTCCGTCGACAGCCAGGTCGCGAAGTCGGCGTCGTAGCGGGTGCCGATGGTCTGCTTCAGGACGGCACGGGCGCCCGTCCAGTCACCGGAGCGGTACTTGCCGAGCACGGTCTGGACGTCCGCGGGGTGCTTCTGCAGCATGTAGCGGACCGCGAGCCAGCCCCAGCGGTAGACCCGGTTCGAGTTGACCTCGGGGTCCTCCTCCTGGCCGTAGACGGTGTCGAAGAGGTCGCTGAGCTTGTACGTGTTCTTGGCGGCCTCGGCGATCGCGTCGGAGTTGCGCTCGTTGCGGTAGCCGTACGAGATGTTCTCGGCTATGCCCTCGACCCACCAGATCGTCGGCGTGACGATGCCCGCCTCGAAGTCGCCGTACATGTTGTAGCGGCCGTCGAGGTAGTGGGTGTACTCGTGGTTCAGGTTCCAGATCTGGAAGTCCGGGCGCAGCCAGCTGGCCTCGTGGGCGATGAAGCGGGCCTGGTTGCCGGGGACGGCCGGGTTGCCCTCCTCGTACATGCCGCCGTTGTCGACGTCGATGTTGTAGATCGCCCAGGCGTACAGCGCGTACTGGGTGTAGTCGTCGAAGGCGACGACCTCCAGGTTGGTGTTCACGTCACCGGGGATCGCGCCCTTGTCACCGATGATCCGGTGGAAGTAGGCGTCCTGGTTGACCAGGCTCGTGCAGGTGCTCGCCAGCTGCGCGGGCGACATGTCCTGGGCGCGGATCGTGAGCTCGGGGCCACAGGTGTGCTGGATCGGCAGGACCAGCGGCAGCACCCGCTCGCCCAGGTCGCAGATGGCGTACGCGGCGCAGTTGCCCTTGTCGTACTGGCGCGTGGCCCAGCCCAGGTTCATGGTGATCGGCGCGGTGGGGCCGACGTTCGGGTACCGGTTGATCAGGTTCTTCAGGAGCGGGCGGACCCGGTCCTTGAGCTCGGGGACGTCGAGGGCGTAGCCGAGGTAGCGGCCGACGTTGCTGACGACGTCGAGACGGTTCAGCTGCGCCTCGTTGCGCGTGATGAAGCCGGCCCAGGTGTCGAGGATGGCGGGGTCGGCCTTGAGGGCGGCCCGCCAGCCGCGGGCGTCGTTCTTCGCCTTGAAGCCGTTCTCGACGACCCACTCGACGTGCTGCATGGTGAGGTTCATCTGGCTCGGCCACGTGCCGTCGTAGCCGCCGAGCAGCCACTTCACGACACCGGCGTAGCGGCCGGCCTCGTGGGTGCTGTCGATCAGCGTGACGACCTCGTTGAGGATCGCGCCGTTGGCGTCGGTGACGTCCTTGCTGCGCGGGGCGGCGAAGAACGCGTCGAGCGCGCCGCGCGCCGCGCCCTGCAGCGCGGTGCCGTAGTCGCCGACGACGTCCGCGTTGTTGTCCTGCACGTAGTAGCCGGCGCGCAGGAACAGGACCAGCTGCCCGACGGAGGCGCTGTTGTCGCCGGTGTAGGTGGCGGAGCTGTCGCGCAGCGCGTTGGCGACGGTCACCATCTGGGCCTCGCGGAAGGTCTTCCGCGCGTCCTCGCCGGTGAGGCTGAACAGGGGGTACGTACAGGTGATCTGCGGGAGCGCCTTGAGCTGCTGGACCAGCGTGCTGCCCGTGGAGTTGATGACGCCGGAGAGGTCACCGCACGCGTCCGCGGCGGCCGACGCCGACTTGCTCGCCTTGAGGGCGGGGGCCGCGACCGGGCCGGACTCCTCGGCGCCGTCCTGCGAGGAGAGCCGGAAGCGCGGGTTCTTGCTGATCGCGTTCGGCGACTTGGGGACCGGGATCGCCCGCGGCGCCGGGGCCGCGGCGCCGTGCGCCCGCGCACCGGCCGGAGCGGTGTCGCCGAGGGCGGCGGCCTGGCCCTGCGGGGCGAACAGACCGAGCGTGATGAAGACGGCTGCGCCGAGGACCGGAAGTCTTCGCGCGCGGGTCTTCGCTGTCCGGAAGGGATGCATCTGTGGGGGCCTCCGGGGCCGTTGAGGCCACGTGCTGGGTAACACGGGCAGTCGACATGTGACGTGTAAAATTTCACATGTCGCATTGTTCTGGAAGCCCTCTGGCCGGATTCCTTTTCCGGCTTCGTGGAAAGCCCCGGCTCAATGCCCCGGTATGGCTCTTTAGCTGGCGCTATGTGGCAGACGCCGTTGCGCGGGTGCCGAGCGGGAACCGCCGCCCCGGCGAGCCGAGGCGGCCCAGGAGACGGGCGGGAGGAGGTCGCGCAGCTGCCGCTCGTTGCAGGCGGCGGTGCCGACGATGGACTGGGCGAGCCAGGAGAGCAGGAACAGCAGGGCCATCGCGGTCCCCGGGGACCGCGAGTACAGGTGCTGCCGCCGGCCCTTCGTCCCCGCCCAGCGCGGCGAGTCGGCGTGGGCGTGCGCGCCGATCTCCTGCTCACCGTCGCTCTCCGGACCCGCCTTGTGGAGCTCCTTGGACTCGGGCGAGCCCCCCCCGCGACCTTCCACCCGCGACGCGTCGGCCCCGCACCCGGACAACAGGAGGGCCGTCAGCGCCACGCCCAGGACCGCCGCCGCGCTCCTCCCGCGGGGCCCGCGGGAGGAGCGCCGGCAAGGACCGTCACTCGCCCGCGCTCGGCACCGCGAGGGGAGCCCGGGAAGCCCTGCCCTTCTCGGCCTCCAGCCGCTCGCCGAGCTCGGTGAGCCGATTGCGCCCCATCGCCTTCCGTACGTCGGGGAACCACTCCTTCTCCTCTTCCTCGACGTGGTGGCGGACGTTCTCGATCAGCACGGTCGTCTTGGCCTCGAAGCGTTCGTCGGCCGCGTCCATGTCCTGGAGCTCGGAGAGCGTCCACACCACGGCGTGGTGCTCCTCGATGCTCTCGAGGATGTGATCAGTGGTGTCCGGAGCGGCCTCGCGGGCGGCGGGATAGCCCTCCCGGCCCCGACCGGCGGCCGGCCGTCTGTGCCTCCGCGGCTACCCCGGCACACGTCCCGCAACGGCATCGGGTGCCTCGGGGGCCGGGCCCGCCACGAAGGGGCGGATCACGGCCGCGCGTCCCCCGTTACGCGGCGCATCTTCGGGTAGCCGCACCGCATGACCCCTCCCAAGCCCTTCGCGGCTCCCCTGCACGACGGCACCCTCGGCGCGCTGGCCCAGGGGTACGCGTGGCTTCCCGACCGGATGCGGTCCGTCGACGGCGCGGTGTACCGGACCCGCCTGCTGGGCAGGCCCGCCATCGCCGTCCGGGGGCCGGAGGCGGTGCGCTTCTTCTACGACGAGGGGCATGTCGTGAGGAAGGAGGCGCTGCCCGGACCCGTTCTGGACACCCTCTTCGGGCACGGGGCCGTGCAGAGCCTCGACGGGGAGGCGCACCGGGCCCGCGAGGTGCTGTTCCCGGCCCTCCTCAAGGACGAGAGGGGCATCGCGGACCTGGACGCCCACGTCAGGCGCCGTTGGCGCGAGGCGGCGGCAGCGGCGGCCCGGCACGGCGACCCCGTCGTGCTGTTCGACGAGGTCGCCCAGGTCCTGGCCCTCGCCGTGCGTGACTGGGCGGGCCTCCCCCTGTCCGACGCGGAGACCGGGGAGCTCGCGCGCGACTGCACGGCCATGGTCGACGGTTTCGCCACCCCCGGTCTGCGCCACCTGCGAGCCCGCAGGGCCCGGACCCGGCAGGAGACGGCGCTGGGTGCCCTCGTCGACGCCGTGCGCGAGGAACCGCCGCCGGCCGTCGGCCGGCCGACGGTGCTGGAAGAGGTGGCGCGGCACCGGGACCCGGACGGCACGCTCCTCGACCCGCACAC
Organism: Streptomyces sp. NBC_01268; assembly: GCF_036240795.1. Classification (NCBI taxonomy): domain Bacteria; kingdom Bacillati; phylum Actinomycetota; class Actinomycetes; order Kitasatosporales; family Streptomycetaceae; genus Streptomyces; species Streptomyces sp. NBC_01268. The sequence continues at coordinate 7,630,615 of NZ_CP108454.1, forward strand.
GGCGGTGGTGGAACTGCTGAACATCGTCCGCCCCACGATCGCGATCGCCTGGTTCGTGACCTTCGCGGCGCACGCCCTGCACCGCTGGCCGCATCATCGGGGGCTGCTGCGCGCCGACCCCACCGGCGTGCATGCCGTGGCCTTCGCCCATGAGGTGCGGCGCTTCTACCCGTTCGCGCCCTTCGTCGGCGGTCTCGCCGCCCGGGACCTCACGTGGCAGGGCGAACGGATCGAAGAGGGCGCCATGGTCCTGCTCGACCTCTACGGGCAGAACCACGACCCGGATTTGTGGGACCACCCCTACCGCTTCGACCCGCACCGTTTCGCCGGTGCCCACCGACCCCCCGACCGGCTCGTGCCCCAGAGGGGAGGAGACCCGGCCCTCGGGCACCGCTGCCCCGGCGAGGACATCACCGTCACGCTGCTCGCGACGCTCGTGGGCGAACTGGCCCGGCTGGAGTACGCCGTCCCCGACCAGGATCTGACCATTCCCCTGTCGAGGGTGCCGACCCTCCCCCGCAGCGGCCTCGTCCTCCGCTTGCCGTGACGAGGCGATCGTGGGATTGATCCGCATTCTGGCGGGTACGCGCGCAGAGATCCCGATTGGTCCTTGAGGAAGCGAAGGAGGAAATGATCGTGAGCATGGTGGAGCAGACGATCGACGTGGATGTCCCGCTGCGGAACGTCTACAACCAGTGGACCCAGTTCGAGGACTTCCCGCACTTCATGGAGGGCGTGGAGGACGTCCGGCAGATCGACGACAGCCACTGCCACTGGAGCACCAAGGTCGGCGGAGTCCGGCGCGAGTTCGACACCGAGATCATCGACCAGCTCCCGGACGAGCGCATCGCCTGGCGCACCGTGGGCGGCGACGTCAAGCAGAAGGGTGTCGTCACCTTCCAGTCGCTCGACCCGGACCACACGCGGGTACGGCTGGCCATGGACATGGACCCGCAGGGCATGACCGAGAAGGCCGGCGACGCGCTCGGCTTCCTGGACCGCCGCGTCAAGGGTGACCTCAAGCGGTTCAAGGGCTTCATCGAGGAGCACGGGCACGAGACCGGCCAGTGGCGCGGCCGCATCCGCCCGTCCGACAGGACGTCGCCCGGCGGGATGGCGACCGGCGGGCCGCCCTCCGGGCAGACGCCCCCCGGTGGGATGACCCCGGATCCGCTGCGGGACGGGGGCCCCATGGGCGGTGGCACGACGGGTCAGCCCGGGCCCCGCCCCGCCCCCGACACCTGGCAGCTGCCGCCGGGGCCGGGTGACCCGGGAATCCGCTGACGCCGCCGCGTTCCCCACCCGGACGACAAGGCGTCCGACGGGGCGAACCAGACCCTGCCCGTGCCCGCCCCGCCGGACGCCGAACGCCGGACCGACGCGGGCGGCCGCGGCAGGGCCTGACAGATCCGACGGGCCGCCGTAGGCATCGGCCGGGCCGGGCTGGGCAGACGCTCACCGGTGGGTCGCGCCTCACGTAGTACAGGAGCACCGATGCGCACCGTCGGAGTCGAAGAGGAACTGCTGCTCGTCAGCGCCACGACCGGGGCGCCGATCGCCGTCTCGTCCGCGGTGCTCGCCGCCCTGGCGCTCGGCGGTGACGAACACGCGCGGGGCGTCTTCGAGAAGGAGCTGCACCAGGAGCAGCTGGAATTCGCCACCCGTCCCCTGAGCGACATGCGCGAACTGCGCACCGAGATCGTCCGGTGGCGCGGTGAGGCCGCCCGCCACGCGAAGGAGGCGGGGGCGGGGGTCGCCGCCCTGGCGACCTCGCCGCTGCCCGTGGAGCCCTCCAGGAACCTCGGCCGCCGCTACCGCTGGATGGCGGAACAGTTCGCCCTCACCACGCAGGAACAGCTGACCTGCGGGTGTCACGTCCACGTGTCCGTGGAGTCCGACGAGGAGGGCGTCGGCGTGCTGGACCGGATCCGGCCCTGGCTGTACCTCCTCAACGCGATCAGCGGCAACTCGCCGTTCTGGGGCGGCCAGGACAGCGGGTACAGCAGCTACCGGAGCCGCGTCTGGAACCGGTGGCCGTCCGCCGGGCCGTACGAGCCGTTCGGCAGCGCCGAGGGCTATCACGAGCAGGTGCGCGACATGCTGGCCACCGGTGTCCTGCGCGACAAGGGTATGATCTACTTCGACGCCCGGCTCTCCCACAGCTACCCCACCGTGGAGATCCGCGTCGCCGACGTCTGTCTGGACGTGGACACCACCGTGCTGGTGGCGACCCTCGCCCGCGGCCTCGTCGAGACCGCCGCCCGCGCCTGGCGCGAGGGCGCGCCGCCCGCCCGCGTCCCGGTGGGCGTGCTGCGGCTCGCGTCCTGGCGGGCCGCCCGGTCCGGACTCCGCGGGCCGTTGCTCGACCCCCGCACCCTGCGCGAGACTCCGGCCGAGGCGGCCCTGGAGGTCCTGCTCGACCACACCGACGCGGCCCTGCGCGCCTGCGGCGACCGCGACCGGGCGCATCGGACCCTGGCGGCCCTGATCACCCGCGGCGGCGGCGCACAGCGACAGCGCGAACTCCACCGGGACGGCCGGGACCTCGTTGAGGTGGTTCGGGAGTGCGTACGGATCACGGCCGACGCCGACGCCTGACGGTGCCCGTGTCCGCATCTGTGCCCGTACGCGCACCCCGGTCCACGCTGCGGCGCCGAACCCGTCGCGCCGTGTCACGCAGCCAGAGGGCGCTGCGTTTGGGCGTGCGGGACTGGGTCCCGCGGTCGACGCGCACGATGCCGAAGCGGCCCGCGTAGCCGTACGCCCATTCGAAGTTGTCGAGCAGGGACCAGACGAAGTAGCCCCGCACGTCGGCTCCGGCGGTACGGGCCCGGGAGACGGCCGCCAGGTGGGCGGAGAGGTAGGCGGTGCGCGCCGCGTCGTCGACGAAGCCGTCGGCGTCCGGCTGGTCGTCGTAGGCGGCGCCGTTCTCCGTGACGATCATCGGGGTGCCGGGGTAGTCGCGTGCGACGCGCAGGAGCAGGTCGGTGAGGTCGTGGGGCATGACCTCCCAGCCGAGGCCGGTGACCGGGAGGCCGCCGTGCGGGAGGGCCCGGGTGACGGGGAGGCCGCGGGCGCCGGCGGCCGAGCCGTGCTCGTCCACGCCCGAACTGCGCATCGAGCGATAGTAGTTGACGCCGAGGGTGTCGATGGGGGCGGCGATGACCTCCAGGTCGCCGGCGCGGACGGGGATCTCGATCCGGTGGGCGGCGAGGTCCTCGATCAGGTCCCGCGGATAGCGGCCGCGCAGGATCGGGTCGAGGTAGAAGCGGAAGCCGAAGGCGTCGGCCCGGCGGGCCGCCTCACGGTCGGCGGCGGAGTCCGTGGCGGGGCCGCTGGTGCCCAGGAGGTGGGTGACGGCGAGGTCGAGCGGTCGGCGGGCGGCGGCGCGCAGCCGCTGGACGGCGAGGCCGTGCGCGAGGTGCAGGTGGTGGACGGCCCGGACGCCGTCGGCGAGGGAGCGGCCGCCCGGCGCGTGGACGCCCTCGACATGGCCGAGGACCGCCGAGCAGAACGGCTCGTTGAGCGTGGTCCAGTGGGTGACGCGGTCGCCGAGGCGGGCGTGGACGAGCTCGGCGTAGTCGGCGAACCGGAAGGCGGTGTCACGGGTCGGCCAGCCGCCGGCGTCCTGGAGCTCCTGGGGCAGGTCCCAGTGGTAGAGGGTCAGCCAGGGCGTGACGCCGCGGTCGAGGAGCTCGTCGACCAGACGGTCGTAGAAGGCGAGTCCCGCCGGGTTCGCCGGGCCCCGCCCGCCGGGCTGGACCCGGGACCACGAGACGGAGAAGCGGTAGCTGTCGAGGCCGAGCGCGGCGAGGAGGGCCACGTCCTCGGGCATGCGGTGGTAGTGGTCGCAGGCCACGTCGCCGGTGTCGCCGTCCGCGACGGCGCCGGGCACGCGGCAGAAGGTGTCCCAGATGGAGGGGGTGCGGCCGTCCTCGGCGGCGGCACCCTCGATCTGGAAGGCGGAGGTGGCGGCGCCGAGCCGGAAGTCCGGGGGCAGGAGGCCGATCACGGCCTCGTCGTCGGTCGCGGCGTACGGGCTCCACGTCATGGCGTACGGACTCCTCGGAGGGCGTCGGTACGGCCCGGGCGCGCCGTGCGGGCGTCCGGGCCGTACGGGGGAGGGGACGGGAAGAGGCACGGGTGGAAGAGGGACGGGTGACGCGGGCGGGGAGGGGCGCCGGAAGCGGACCGGGCCGGACCGGACCGGACCGGACCGGGAAGGGTCAGGGCAGGCGGTAGTCGGCGCCCAGGACGGCTCCGCGTCCGGGCTGGTTCTGGTCGTAGCCGCGGGCGTCGCACTGGAGGCCGCCCACGACGCAGTGGTCGACGAGGGCCTTCAGGGTGCGGTCCTCCCATGCGTTGAAGAAGTCGTAGTGGAAGGAGTGGCCGCTGCCACTGGAGAGCCGCACCCGTGCCATGTCGCCGGCGACCGGGAAGGCCATCTTGAACTCGACCATCGGCACGGCCACGGGGTGCGACGGCGGGCAGACGTCGTCGTTGGTGCCGGGCTTGACCACGGGGTACGCCATGTGGCTCCGGTGGTCGGGGGTGTCGAGGTACCGGCCGTCCCAGCAACTCGGGGACTGCATGCGGATGTTGAGCTGGGTGCCGGCCGGGCAGTGAGCGGGGAAGTCGACGTTCTTGAAGCTGTCGCCGCACTCCCACCCCTCGACCCAGCCGTCATGGGCGCGGAACTCCTCGGCGGACTGGGTGGGGCTGCCGACGACGAACCGCAGCCCTTTCGGGAAGGGCCGCACGCTCCGGTAGTCGGTGACCCCCGACTTGTAGTAGATGACCTGCGGGCCGACGGGCAGGACCTTCCGGTCGCCGTCGAACAGCGAGGGCATCCAGTACGCGGAGGCGTCGGCCGGTGCGTTGCAGGTGGTCGGGCGGTCGACGAGCGTCGCCGTGACGGAGTGGGCGTTCGTGGTGGTGTTGCCCAGGAACGTGTGGTCGTGCGAGGCGCCGGGCTGCCCCGGGTAGACGATCGGGTCGTCCGGCGCGCTGTGGCCGGCGGCACAGTTGGCCTGGAACTCGTGGAAGTAGGCCGGGGGCGGCACTTCCTGGGAGGGAGTGACCCCGGTGACGGGCGGGTTCGCGGGGATGTAGCCGTCGCCGTCCGGGTCGTCCCCGGAGGGCAGGGCGGAGGCGGCCATGGCGTGCCCGAGGTGCGGGGCGGCGGCCGGGGCGCCGCCGCGGGCGGTCGTGCCACCGGCTGCCGTGACGGCGTCGACGGAGAGGGCGGACACGCCCAGGGCGGTGGCGAGCAGTAAGGCGGACAGGGTACGGCCGCGGATTCTCATCGGACTTCTCCTCAGGTGGTCTGCTGTCCGGGGTTCCTGGATCGGGTGCGGGTCAGGCGTAGATGCCGAGTTCGTACAGCGAGTAGCCCCAGCCGGTGGCCCGGGCGGTGAGCCGGAGGCGTACGTGGCGGGCGGTGGCGGCCGCGTCGATCGTGTCGACGTCGCCGTCGCCGGCGGTCGTGGTGTGGACGGTGCGCCAGGTCGCCCCGTCGTCGGACACCTGGACCTCGTAGGCCCGCGCGTAGGCCGGGTCCCAGACCAGCTGGAGCCGGCTGAAGGAGCGCACGGATCCGAGGTCGACCCGGATCCACTGCGGGTCGCTCCAGTCGCTCGCCCAGCGGGTGGCGGCGTTCCCGTCGGTGGCACGCTCGGGCGGGCAGGGGCAGTCGCCGTACGAGGACTGGGAGGAGGAGGCGGTGGTGGGGCGGCCGAGGGCGATGTTCGTGCCCGCGACGGGCGGCGCGACGACCCGGACGGACCGGGCCTCGATCCCGGCGTTGCCGTGCCCGTCCTCGGCCTGGACGTACACCTTCCACACGCCCAGCTTCTGCGGCGCGGTGACGGCGAACGCGCCGTCGGGGAGGGTGCGTCGGGTGACCTCGACGAGCCGCTTGTCGCCGTCGGCGTAGTTCCCGCTGAGGAAGATCCGGGTGGTGACGGGGTCGCCGTCGGGGTCGCGGACGTCGGCGCGGACGGTGAACTCGCCGCCCGCCGGGGCGGATCCGGAGGGCGTCACGCTCATCCCGCCGATCACCGGTGGTGTGTTGTCGCCCGCGGTGCTGCCGCTGTACGCCTTCTTCACCGCGTAGTACGAGAGGCGCTTGAGGCCGTCGGGCAGGAGGTTGAACCAGACCCCGCCGAAGTCGTGCTCGGTGCCGTAGTGGAAGACGGTGGCGCCGAGGGCCACGCCCCGGTGTCCGGTGACGCAGTTCCAGGCGCGGGTGTAGCCCTCGGCCTTCTGCACGTCCGTGGGCTCGTCGGCGACCCCGTTGGCGTCCTTCGGCGTCTCCCACTCGCCGGCCGGGCCGGTCTCGGTGATGAGGTACGGCTTGGTGTAGCCGCCGTCCGTCCAGTCCTGGCGCACGCCGCAGATGTCGCCGTAGGCGTTCATCGAGTACAGGTCCAGGTCCGGCGCGTTGCGCCGGTAGTACGGCCAGGCGCCGGTCCAGGCGTCCGTGGAGGTCACGGGGTGGTCGGGGTCGATGGTGTGGATCTTCTTGGCGACGTCGTTGACGAAGGTGGTGTACGCGTTGCGCTGCGCTTCGAGCTCGGCGCCGCCGTAACAGTTCTGGAGGCCGAGGACGGACTCGTTGCCGACGTTCCACATGAGCGTCGCGGGGTGGGACCGGTACGTCTCGACCCACTTCGCGACCTCGTCGAGCATGGTGCTCCTGTACGCGGTGTCGGTCACGTAGTTCACGCAGCCGCCGGAGCCGGGACCGCCGCCCGGCTGCAGCCAGAAGCCGTTGATGACGCGGATGCCGTGCGCGGCCGCCGTGTCGAGCAGGGGTTTCGTGCCGCCGTCGGTGCCCCAGGTGCGGAGGGTGTTGACGCCCATCGCCTTCACGTCGGGCATGTAGCGGGCGGCGTCCGCGACGGCCGGACCCCAGGTGACGCCCTTGACGGTGTACGGCTGGCCGCCCGCGGTCAGCTGCCAGTCGCCCTGGGTGCCGGTGACCCGGACCGCCCCGCCGGGCGCGGGCGGCTCGTCGGCGGGGGTGCCGTACACCTGGAACTCCCACAGGGAGTAGCCGTATCCGGTGCCCCGGCGGAGACCGTTCATCCGGACGTAGCGGCCGGTGCCGGAGAGCGTGAGGTCGTCGGTGCCTCCGTCCCCGGCGGTCACGGAGGTCACCGTGTGCCAGTCCGTGCCGTTGTCGGAGAGCTGGATGTCGTACGCACTGCCGTAGGCGGCCTCCCAGGTCAGGACGGCCCGGCTGAGGTCGGCGCGCCGGCCCAGGTCGATCCGGATCCACTGGGCGTCGCTCCACTGGCTGGCCCAGCGGGTGCCGGTGAGGTCGCCGTCGACGACGGCGCCCGGGGCGAAGGGGCCCTCCTCGGAGGACGCGGTGACGGGCCTGCCCTGGGAGAGCAGGGCGGGCGCCGCGCCGGCGGGGGCGGCGGTGAGGGCGGTGAGGGAGGCGGCGAGCAGGGCGCCGAGGGAGACGAGCGAGACGAGGGGCGCTGTCGTGCGGGCAAGCCGGTGACGACGTGGTGCCGTCGGAGTGTGCGCGGACATGGCGGCTCCTGGACGGGCAAGGGGGTGGGGGCCTTCCGGGCGGCCCGCGGGGACGGTCGGCCGCCCGGAAGGGGGCTGCGGGGCCGGCGCCGCGCGGCGTGAGGGGGCGCGGCGCCGGCGGGGCCGTCAGGGGAAGCTGACGACGGTCGAGGGGACGGTCGCGGTGCCCTCGGTGGGGGCGCCGGTGTCGTTGATGACGTGGTTGAACTGCCCGTTGCCGCCGAGCGAGACGGTCAGCAGGCCGTGGAACCTCACGCCGGGCTTCACCGGGGCCTTGAAGCCGTGGTCCTGACGGATCGTCGGGTCGACGTTGTAGTAGCAGTAGCTGCCGAGCCCCCAGCCCTCGTGGGTGGTCACCGAGTCGTCGACGCGGTAGGCGGCGTACCCCTTGGTGGCCCCGTTCTGGACGGCGGCCTGGTTCGGGGCGTCGTAGGCCTTCTCGTTCTGGAAGAACACGGTGCGCCCGCGGTCGCCGTACCACTCGACGTCGTACTTGTTGAAGTGCTCCACGAACAGGCCCGTGGCGAGCACGTCGTCGCCGTTGACGCGGACGCCGTAGTCGGCCCGGTTGGTCTCCCAGCCGACGCCCTCGCCGTGGTCGGCCCGCCAGACCCAGGTGTGGTCCACGAGGGTGTCGTCGTTGTTGACGATGATGCCGACGGTGGCCTTGCCGGCGCCCGCGCCGCCGACCCGGACGTAGACGTCCTGCACGGTGGTGGGGTTGGCGGCGTGGTCGGCGCCGGCGTTCTGCGGGCCGACCTCCAGGAGCGAGGGCGAGTTGACCGGGCCCGCGTCGAGCAGGAAGCCCGCGAGCCGGACGCCGTCGACGTCGGCGACGCGCATCGCGGTCACCCCGTTGTCCGGGACGAGCGTGGCCAGGCCCAGTCCGAGGACGATCGTGTTCGCCCGGTTCACCTCGATCGTCCGGTCGACGTGGTAGACACCGGGCGTGAACAGCAGGTGCAGGCCCTGGGCGAGCGCCTGGTTGAGGGTGGCGGCGGTGGCACCGGGCTTGACGACGTAGAACTGGCTCAGCGGGATCTTCTCGCCCTGGGGCGCGCCGTTCGCCCAGGTGGTGCCGCGGGCGTTGGTCCGCTTGGCCGGGGAGAACACCTTGTACTGGTTGTCCTCCCAGATCAGGTACGGCTTCTCGCGGGAGACCGGGGTGGTGTCGAGGGTGGTGTACCTCGGCTCGGGGAAGGCCTGCGCGGGGGCGCCCTCGGTGCCGGAGAAGACCTGGTTCCAGACGGAGTTGGACCAGCCGCCGATGGAGCTGTCGCGGGTGTACCACTGCTGCTGCGAGTAGTTGCCGACCTGGCCGTCGATCTTCGAGTCGGCGATGTAGCCGCCGCTGGCCCAGCCGTAGCCGTTGGGTGCCAGGTTCAGCCCGCCCTTGACGTGCATGCGGCGGAACGACGAGGCCTGGGCGACGGCCCAGCGGTCCGTGCCGTTCACCGGGTTCAGGGCGAGGCCCTCGGCGCCGCGCCAGAAGTTCTGGGTGGCGTTGCCGTTGAACCAGCCCGCGTCGACGGTGACGTCGCCGTTGATCGTGGTGTCGTCGGGGCGGACGCCGAGACCCGCGATCTGCGTGTAGAAGCCGATCTGGGCGTTGAGGCCGTTGTACGTGCCCGGCTTGAAGAGGAAGGCGTGCCGGCCGTTGCCGAACTGGGCCGACTCCTGCTGCCGGAAGACGTCGTCCAACTGGCCCTGGACGTTCGGCGTGGTCGGGTCGACGACGTGCACGTTGGGGCCGAGGTCGCCGCCGCCGGGAAGGGGCGTGCCGCCGCCGGCCGGGGTGCCGTACACCTGGAACTCCCACAGGGAGTAGCCCCAGGCGGTGCCCCGGACCAGGCCGTTCATCCGGACGTAGCGGCCGGTGCCGGAGAGGGCGATGTCGTCGGTGCCGCCGTCGCCGCCGGTCACCGTGGTGACGGTGCGCCAGTCGGTGCCGTTCTCCGAGGCCTGGATCTGGTAGCTCTTGCCGTAGGCGGCCTCCCAGGTCAGGACGGCGCCGCTGAGCGTGGCGCTCTGGCCGAGGTCGACCTGGAGCCACTGGGCGTCGGTCCAGTCGCTCGCCCACCGGGTCCCGGCGAGGTCGCCGTCGACGGCGCCGCCCGCGGTGAACGGGCCTTCGGTGGAGGAGGCGGTGGCCGGCTTCCCCTGGGAGAGCAGGGCGGGTGCGGCGGAGGCCGTCGCGGCGGGGACGACCGCGAGGAGGCCGCCGGCGAGCGAGGCGACGAGGGCGCCGACGGTGGTCCGTCGGACGGCTGGGACGGGGCGCCGGAAGGCCGGCGGGGACCCGACGGAAGACATGGGGGCTCCTGGGGGGAGGTGGGGGAAGGGGGGAGAGCGTTCTCAGAAACCTTGCCCGGCGGGGGAGTTGGTGGTCAAGGCGTGCGACAAGGCTTTTCTTTTGTCTTTCATTAAGTGTCGATTCCAGCCTTTCCGGAGACCGCCGGAGACCCGCGGAGACCGCGGGAGCCGCGGGGCCGCGGCTCCGCACGCGGACGACCCGCTGCCGGTGAAGCCGGTGGCAGCGGGTCGTCCGAAGGTGGTGGGGTCAGCTGTGGTCCGCCCGATGGGCGCGGATGAGCTCCGCGTACCGCCGGCCGCTCGTCTTGACCGTCCGGCGCTGGGTCGCGTAGTCCACGTGCACCAGGCCGAAGCGCTTGTCGTAGCCGTAGGCCCACTCGAAGTTGTCGAGCAGGGACCAGGCGTAGTAGCCGGCCAGCGGAGCGCCCTTGCGCACGGCGCGGGCGCAGGCCGCGAGGTGCTGCTCCAGGTAGCGGGTGCGGTCCGGGTCGTGCACCTGGCCGTCGGGGCCGACGGTGTCGGGGAAGGCGCAGCCGTTCTCGGTGACGTACAGCTCGCGCACCCCGTACTCCTCGGTGAGGCGCAGCAGGAAGGCCTCCAGGCCGCCGGCGTCGATCTGCCAGTCCATACCGGTCCGCGGCACGTCGGGGAGCCGTACCGCGCGGGCGTGCGGGACGGGCCCCGCCGGGTCGTCGGCGACCGTCTCCGGGAAGTAGTAGTTGAGGCCGTGCCAGTCGAGCGGGGCCGCGATCAGCTCCGCGTCGCCGGGCCGCTCGGGGAGGTCGACGCCGTACAGCTCGCGCATGTCGGCGGGGAAGCCGCGGCCGTAGACCGGGTCGAGCCACCAGCGGTTGGTGTGCCCGTCGGCGCGGCGGGCCGCCGCGACGTCCTCGGGGCGGGTGGAGGCGGGGGCGATGGTGGAGTGGTTGGTGACGAGGCCGATCCGGGCGCCGGGGACGGCGGCGCGGACGGCGGCGGTGGCGAGGCCGTGGCCGAGGAGCAGGTGGTAGGAGGCGCGGACGGCGGCGGTGAGGTCGGTCAGGCCCGGGGCCATCCGCCCCTCCAGATGCCCGATCCAGGCCGAGCAGAGCGGCTCGTTGAGCGTGGCCCACCGGGTGACCCGGTCACCGAGGCGGCCGGCCACGACGGCGGCGTAGGCGGCGAAGTGCTCGGCGGTGGCGCGCTCGGTCCACCCGCCGCGGTCCTGGAGGGCCTGCGGCAGGTCCCAGTGGTAGAGCGTGACGTTGGGGGTGATGTCGGCGGCGAGGAGGGCGTCGACGAGCCGGTCGTAGAAGTCGAGCCCGGCCGCGTTGACGGGGCCGTCGCCACCGGGCAGGACGCGGGGCCAGGCGATCGACATCCGGTACGCGTCGGTGCCGAGCTCCTTCATGAGGGCGATGTCCTCGGGCCAGCGGTGGTAGTGGTCGCAGGCCGTGTCGCCGTGGTCCGCGTTGTCGATCTTGCCGGGGGTGTGGCTGAAGGTGTCCCAGATGGAGGGGGCCCGCCCGTCCTCGGCGACGGCGCCCTCGATCTGGTAGGCGGAGGTGGCGGTGCCCCAGGCGAAGTCGGCAGGGAAGGCCCCCAGGTCGAGCGTGCGGTGGTGAGTGGATTCGGACACGGGGCACCTTTTCGTGACGGGCCGGAGGGCGGCGGAGGGAGCGACTCGGACGGCGGGCGCGGCGGGGCGGGTCACTTGACCGCGCCCGCCGTGAGGCCGGTGACGAGGTAGCGCTGCAGCAGGAGGAACCCGGCGACGACGGGCACGCTCACCACGAGGGAGGCGGCCATGACCTGGTTCCAGTAGACGTCGTTCTGGGTGGCGTAGCCCTGGAGGCCGACGGCCAGGGTCCGGGTGGTGTCGTTGGTCATGACGGAGGCGAAGAGCACCTCGCCCCAGGCGGTCATGAAGGCGTAGACGGCGACCGCGACGATGCCCGGGGACGCGGCGGGGACGATCACCCGGAGCAGGGCGCCGACCGGGCCGCAGCCGTCGACTTTGGCGGCCTCGTCGAGCTCCCGGGGGATCGAGTCGAAGTACCCGGTGAGCATCCAGACGGAGAAGGGCAGGGAGAAGGTCAGATAGGTGAGGATCAGGCCTTCGCGCGAGCCGAAGAGCGCGATGCCGGTGGCGTTTCCGATGTTGACGTAGAGGAGGAAGAGCGGCAGCAGGAAGAGGATGCCGGGGAACATCTGCGTCGACAGGACGGTGACGGCGAAGACCCGCTTGCCGCGGAAGTCGTAGCGGCTGAGGGCGTACGCGGCGAAGACCGCCACCGCGACGGAGAGCACGGTCGCCGCGCTCGCCACGGCCAGCGAGTTCACGAAGTAGTCGGCGAGCGGGACGGTGTCCCAGATGTCGAGGTACGGGCGGACCGTGAGACCGGAGGGGATCCACCGGAACTTCCCGGACACGTCGGCCAGGGGCTTCAGGGAGCTGGAGACCATCACGTACACCGGCAGCAGCACGAAGCCGGTGAGCAGGGTGAGGAAGATCCGGCGGGTCCAGAGGAAGGAGCGCGGGGCGGCCATCGGGGAGCGGGGGGCGCGCCCGCGGGGGCGGGCCGCCGGGGCGGCGGCGAGCGCCGTGCCACCAGGGTGGGGCTCAGGCATCGGAGGACTTCCTTCCCCTGGTGGTGAGCAGGAGGTAGACGCCCGTGACGAGGAGCAGGAAGAGCAGGAGCAGCACGGACATCGCCGATCCGGTGCCGAAGTTCCACGTCTGGAAGGACGACTGGTAGATGTGCAGGGAGATCAGGTCGGCCGCTTCCGGAGCCGCCTTGCCGAAGAGCACGAACGGCGTGTTGAAGTCGTTGAACGTCCACAGGAACAGCACCAGGACGAGGACCTGGTTGACCTGCCGCAGCGACGGCAGGGTGATGTGGCGGACCTGCTTCCACACCCCGGCCCCGTCGAGGGCGGCCGCCTCGTACATGTCCCGGGGGATGTTCTGCAGACCGGCCATGACCGTGAGGAAGGCGAACGGCCAGCCCTTCCAGACGGAGACCACGAGCAGCGCCCAGAAGCTGTTGTCGCCGATGAGCCAGAACAGGGGGCTGTCGCCGATGCCCAGCTGGTCGTGCAGCACGTGGTTGATCAGGCCGTTGTCCCGCTGGAACATGAACGACCAGGTGATGACCGCCGCGTAGACCGGCAGGGCGTAGGGGACGAGGAACAGGGTCCGCAGGATGCCGCGGCCGCGGAAGTTCTCCTGGAGGAAGACGGCGGCGGCCGTGCCGAGGAGCCAGCACAGGGCCACCGACGCCAGGGTGAACAGGCAGGTGGTGAGGAAGGACTTCAGGAGCGCCTGGCCGACCGGCGCGTCGAAGTCGATCGAGACGCCGTAGTTGTCGAGGCCGGCCCAGGGCGCGGCCGACCAGTCCCGGATGAAGAACTGGGTGAGTTCCTTGAAGCTCATCCCGATGCCCATGAGCATCGGCAGGAGGTGGACGAGGAGTTCGAGGACGAGTGCGGGGAACAGCAGCAGGTAGGGGAGGGCGATGCGGCGGCGCCCGGAGCGGTGCGGTGCGGGCGCCTCACCGGGTGCGGCCTTGCGCACCGCGCGCTCACTCCGCTGAGTGACGGCGGTCTGGGTCATGGAGGCGCTGCCTACTTCTTCGGCATCTGCTGCTGGGCCTTGTCCAGCTTGGCCCGCACGGACTCGGCGGTGACCGGGCGGCCGGCGGCGGCGTCGGCGAAGAGCTCCTTCACCGCGGTGCCGACGACGGTCTCGAACTGGGACTCCTCCGGGACCTGAGGCAGCGCGGAGGCGCTCTGGGCGAGGGTGTCGCGGATGACCGCGAGCGAGGCCGTGCCGAAGGCGGCGTCGGCCTGCGCGGTCTTGACCGGCGGGACGGAGCCGTACGTCTTGTTGAGGAGGATCTGCTCCTCGTCGCCGGTCATGAACTTCACGAACCGGAGGGCGCCGTCCAGGTTCCTGGTGTTCTTGAAGACGGAGATGTTGATGCCGGCGACCATCGAGTTGGTCTGGGCCCCCTGGCCGGGCGCGCCGGACGGGACGGGGGCCGGGACGACGCCCCACTCCTCGGGCTTCATGCCCTGGGCGGCGAAGGTCTGGGAGGGCGTCTGCCACAGGACCATGCCGGTGCGGTTCTTGGCGAAGTCGGCGAGCGACTGGTTCTGCGCGTACTCGGCGTTGCCGGGCGCGACGATCTTCGAGGCGGCCATCAGGTCGACGTACTGCTTGACCGCGGCGACGGCGCCGTCGGAGGTGAAGTCGGGCTTGCCGTCGGGGGTGAAGAAGTCGGCGCCGTGCTGCTTGCCGAGGACGAACACCTGGTGGATGTTGTTGGAGAGGTTGGAGCCCTCGACCCCGATGCCCCACTTGCCGTCCTTGCTCAGCCTCCTTCCGGCGGCGTCGACCTCGGCCCAGGTGGTCGGCGGCTTCGCTATGCCGGCGTCGGCGAACATCTTCTTGTTGTAGTAGAGCGCGTAGGCCATGGAGTACAGCGGCACGGCGGCCGGGTCCTTGCCGGGGGCGCCGGTGGAGCCGAGCGCGGAGTCGACGAAGCGGTCCTTGCCGCCGATCGCGCCGAAGTTCTTCGCGTCCCAGGGCAGCAGGGCGCCGGTCGACTGGAGCGAGGCGCTCCAGGTGTTGCCGATGTTGAGGACGTCGGGGCCCTGGCCGGAGGTGGTGGCGGTGAGGATGCGGTTGAGCAGGTCGGACCAGGGGATGACCTCCAGCTTGACCTTGATCCCGGTTCGCTTCTCGAACTTCGCGAGCTCGGGAAGGAGGACCTTCTTGTCGGCCTCCAGGCTGGGGCCCTGGTTGGTGGCCCAGTAGGTGAGCGTCTTCGGCTGGGAGTCGGAGCCACCCGAGCCGTCTGTGGTGCCGCCGCCGCAGGCGGTGGCGGCGAAGGCGAGGGAGAGGGTGACGGCACCGGTGACGGCGGCTCTGATTGTGCGCATGCTCCAGGACCCTTCAGGGACGACGGGAGGACCGAAACGGTGGGCGGGCCCGGCCGCCTCCGTGGCATCGGCTTAATTTAGGATGTGAGTTAAACCTCACGAGAAGGTCGCGTCAAGGCCTGGAATCCGGGTATGTTGCACCCAAGGACTTCAGAGACGGGAACCCACGTGCACGCGACACATGGCCGTACGGTGCGTGACCTGCGGCGCGAGAACCGCACCGCGGTACTGCGAAGGCTGTACTTCGACGGACCGATGAGCCGTCTGATGCTCGGACCCGCCATCGGGTTGAGCTCCGGATCGGTCAGCAACGTGGTCGCCGAGCTCGTCGCGGAGGGCCTCGTCGAGGAGGCCGGCAGCGTCGACTCGGCCGGCGGCCGCCCCCAGACCCTGCTGCGGATCAGCGCCGGAAGCGGCTGCATGATCGGCGTCGACGTCGGCGAAACCCGTGTCAGGGTCGAGCTGTTCGACCTCACCCTCAACGAACTCGCCCGCACGGAGCGCGCGTTGCCCAGCACCGGGCCGCGAACCGACCGCTACGACGTGGACCTGGTGGTCCGTCACGTCCGGGACGGCATCGCTGAGGTCCTGCGCGCGGCGGGCGTCTCTCCCGAACAGCTCCTCGGCGTGGGTGTCGGCGTGCCCGGCATCATCGCCTACACCCCCGAGGAGGGCGCCGTCGTCCACGGGCAGACCGTCGGCTGGGACGCCGTCCCCTTCGAACGCCTGCTGCGCCAGGCGGTCGACCTCCCCGACAGCGTCCCCTACTGGATCGACAACGGTGCCAAGACCCTCGGCCAGGCAGAGATGTGGTTCGGCGCCGGACGCGGCGCCCGCAGCGCCGTGACCGTCCTCTTCGGCTCCGGCGTCGGCGCCTGCGTCGTCACCGACCCGCTCGGCTCCGGGCGCGCCCTCGAATGGGGCCACCTCACCGTCAGCGTCCGGGGGCGCCGCTGCCGTTGCGGCTCCCAGGGCTGCCTCGAGGCGTACGCGGGCGCCGAAGCCCTCCTGGAGCGCTGGGCCGAAGCGGGCGGCCGCCCGCCCGCCGGCACCGACGAGGAGACCGCCCTCACCGCGATGCTCGCCGCCGCCTACCCGGCCGACGGCTCGGGGACCGCCCCCGACGCCACGGCCCTGGCCGTCCTGGAGGAGACCGCCGAGTACCTCGGCGCCGGCTTCTCCGACCTCGTCAACCTCTTCCAGCCCGAACGCATCCTCGTCGGCGGCTGGGCCGGCCTCCAGCTCGGCACCCGCTTCCTCGACACCGTCACCCGGTACGCCACCCGCTACTCGCTGCGGTACCCGGCGAGCCGCACCAGCGTGGCCCTCGGCACCCTGGGCCCGGAGGCGGTCACCGTCGGCGCCGCCCTCCTGCCCCTCGCGGACTTCTTCGCCCGCGGCGGCCGCCGTCCCGAGACCACCCCGAGCGCCCCGGCCCCGGCCTGGCAGACGGCCCTCGCGGACCGGGTCACGCCTTAGGCCTCCGGGCCACCGGCGCCGAACTCGACCTCGACGAGGACGACTTGGCAGGGGCCCGGGAGCCCGGGAGGACGTCGGCTGAGCGCTCGCGGCATCCGCGGCGCTCCGGTCAGATGTCGACGCCTCCGATCTCGAAGGTCTGCACGCTCTGCGCGTCGAACCACGACCAGAACCGCTTGCCGTGCAGGTACGTGTCGTCGTTGCGGTAGGCGTACCGCTGGCTGCCGGCGGTGGACGTGTACCAGCGCTCCACGAGGGCTCCGTCGGTCGACACGGTGGTGAAGCGCGAGAGGTCGAAGTCGATGTACTGGCCCGCGCCGTGGTTGGCGGCCACGATCACCAGCTTGCGCGAGGGACGGTCGTAGGCGGCGACCACGTCGGGGTGACCGGACTCGATGATCCGCATGCCGGGCCGGATGTGGCGCATGTACTGGGCCAGGACGTAGTACTTCGTGTTGACGAGGCCGAGTCGGCCGTCGACGAGCTCGATGGGGCCCCAGCCGCCACCGTTGCTGTTGTCGACGATCTGCCAGTGGATCCACGCCGTGGGGTGGAGCCAGCGCATGTCGTAGCCGATGCTCCGGGCGATGGTCATCCCGCTGGCGTCGCCGTCGGTGTACTCGGACATCCAGATCCGCTTGCCCGACTCCGCCGCGGCGGCGTGGAGCAGGTCGCGCCGGGTGTCGGAGCGGTATCCGTGGACGTTGATCCGTCCGACCGCCTGCCGGGTGTCGGGGCCGAACTCGTTCCAGGCGGTCAGCGCGTAGTCGTAGCCGTTCTCGTCCATGGCCGGGATCTCCATCCAGGACAGGCCACGGGCGTCGAGCTGCGTGCGGGTCTCCTTGACGAGCCGCGCCTGCTGGGCGGGATCGAAGAAGCAGCCCTCCTGGCCGCGGCCCATCTCCGGGGTCCACGGCAGGCCCGGCTCGTTGACCGGCTGCACCGAGCGGAAGTCGATGCCCCAGTGGTCGTGGGCGTACCGGGCGATGGTGGCCAGATAGGCCGCGTGGCGCCCGTAGTTGCCGTCCTGGAGGTTGCTCGTCCACCCCGCGTCGTGGCCGCGCGGGTCGTCGTTCCGCAGCATCCACCACATGGGCGAGTTGGAGAACAGCTCGAAGGTGTCGGCCCCACGGTCCCTGGCCAGCCACATCATGTCGCGCTGGTTCGCGTCCGCGTACCAGTTCCAGCTGGCGGAGGAGGGATCGGCGTCGTACCAGTCGAGCTGGTACCCCTCGATCTGCTTGTACCCGTCGATGCTCGGCGCCGGCTTCATCGTGCGCCCGTCGATGCTGTTCGTCCCCGACGCCCCGGCGTTGTAGCGCACGATGTTCATGCCGAGCCCGGGCAGGGTCTGCCCCAGCAACTGGACCGTACCCCGCCCGAACAGGGCGTCCGCCAGCTTCGGATCCGGCCCCACCGCCTTGGCCCACCAGCTCAGCGAGGTGCCCCAGCCCTCCCACGTGCCCCGGTCGGCGGCGGGGTCGATGACCGTCGCGAAGTCGGCCCTCGCCGTTCCCGCGCCCAGACCCGCCAGCGCGGCGGCGCCCGGTACCGCCGCCAGTCCGCGCAGCACGTTGCGTCGGTTCAGCATCACAAACCCCCACCTGTTCCACGAGCCCCCTCGGGCCCCGACCGATTGTCAGGGACTCGTCCAAGATCGACAACCAGGGGCGGGCCGGGGTGCGCGCCGGGCCCTTCGTGCGTCGAGACGCACCGTCGCCGCCTCAGACCGAGAGCAGGTCCACGACGAAGACCAGGGTCGAGCCCGCCGGGATCAGGGGCGAGGGCGACTGCTTGCCGTAGCCGAGGCGCGGGGGAACGATGATCTCGCGACGCCCGCCGACCCTCATCCCCCGAACGCCGCGGTCCCAGCCCTTGATGACCCGGCCACCGCCCACGGCGAACTTGAACGGCTGGCCCCGGTCCCAGGAGGCGTCGAACTCCTTCCCGGACTCGAAGGTGACCCCGACGTAGTGAACCCGGACGACCATGCCCGGCTTCGCCTCGGCCCCGTCCCCGACGACCAGGTCCCGGATGGTCAGCTCGGTAGGAGCGTCACCCTCCGGAACACGCACCTCGGGCTTGGTCGGTTCGGTCATGGCAGCCTCATTCGCTCTTCGCCGGAACTCTTCGCGGGAACTCTTCGCCGGAATCCGTCGCACGGACCGGCAGGCCGCACGGATGCTCCACGCGGCAGACGAACACGCTACCGAGAGTGCCGACCGCCGCGGTGCACCGCATCCCCGGCACCCGCGCACCCGCGCACGCGCGCACGTGCCGAGGACGCCGGTCCCGCCGTTCTGCTAGCCTTCCGGAGGCCGTGCGAGAGAACGAGGAGGTGGTACCCGTGAACGCAGTTTCGACATGGGTGCTCCCCTCCGGGGTCACGGTCGGACGATAGGCAGGTCGTCCGGGAGCGCCGTTCCGAGCCCTCCCGAAAGGCACGACCGTGCACTTCACTTCCGAGAACCGCCTCGACGACGGCGTCCTCGAACGCGCATTCACCCTCGGCGAGATCCCCGGCATCCTGTGGACACCCGAGTCCGCAGCGGCGCCGACCCCTCTGATCCTGATCGGCCACCCCCCGCTCGGACTGCGCAGGATGTACCCGCGCCTTGTGGGACGCGCCCGGTACTACGCGGCGGAGTACGGCTTCGCCGCGGCCACCATCGAGCTTCCCGGGAGCGGTGACCGGCCCCGCTGGCCCGCCCTCGAGCAGGCCCGCGCCGACCTGCGGCGGACGATGGAGGCCGGCGGGCCGGTCGGCGACGACATCGTCGACGCGCTCGTCCTCCCGCTGGTCGAGAAGGCGGTCCCCGAATGGCGGGCCGCCCTGGACGCCCTCCTGTCACTGCCCGGGATCGACGGCCCGGTCGGGTACGAGGGCGGCGTGATCTCCGTCGGCATCCGGCTGGCGGTGGTCGAGCCGCGCATCGTGGCCGCCGGCTTCTTCGCCGGGAGCCTCGTGCCCGCCGTCATGTTCGAGGAGGCCCGCCGGGTCACCATTCCCCTGCACGTCCTGCTGCAGTGGGACGACGAGGGGAACGACCGGCAGGCGGCCCTTGACCTGTTCGACGCCTTCGGCACCAAGGAGAAGACCCTGCACGCCAACATGGGCGGACACACCGGCGTGCCGCAGTTCGAACTCGACCCGGGGGCCCGGTTCTTCGCCCGGCACCTGCGCTAGCCCGGACGGGTGGAGGCGGCATGGACCCGGTCGGCGGGCGGCTGGATACTGGCCGCTGACCGCAGGACCCGACCCCCTGGAGACGCCGTGCGTACCCGCCTCGCCACCGCCCTCGGTTCGTCCGCCCTGCTGACGTGCGCCACCCTGCTGGCCGCCGCCCCGCCGTCGAGCGCTGCCGCCTATCCGGTCAGCGGCTTCGATGTCACGTACGGTCAGACGTACACGCGGGGCACCATCACCTGGTACGGGCGGTCGGTGGTGGTGGCGGGTGAGCACAAGTCGGTCGACGTGAACAGCTGCCGTGGCACCACGGCGTTCACGCTCGACTCGCAGAGCCACCAGATGGGCGTGGGCCTGTCCGGCAACGTCTGCGGGGCGAGCGACACGTTCTCCTTCACCGTGCCGGCGGACGCCCCGGGAGGAGCCGCGGTGGTGCGGGTGTGTCTCGACAACGGGGCGGACGGCCCGCAGGTCGTGTACCTGAAGTGCGTGAGGTACGGCCACCCGTGACACCCCCTCCGCGGGGCGGGCGGGGCCGCGGCACACGGGACCCCCGTGTACCGCGGCCCCGCGGTCCCCGCAGCGGCGGGCCGTTCACGCACCGGTGAGCACCGGGCCGAGGAAGCGGATGTGGGGGCGCCCGTCCGGACCGGGGCGGGTCACCGCGGCCCGGACGCCGTAGACGTCCGCGACGAGCCGTTCGGTGAGGACCTCCTCGACCGCACCGGCGGCCACCACCCCGCCCTCGCACAGGACCACCACGTGATCGCAGTACATCGCCGCGAGGTTGAGGTCGTGCAGGGCCACGACGCAGGTGAGGCGCAGGCCCGCTACGAGGGTCAGGAGGTCCAGCTGGTGCTGGATGTCGAGGTGGTTCGTCGGCTCGTCGAGGAGGAGCTCGCGGGGCTCCTGGGCGAGGGCGCGTGCGAGGTGGACGCGCTGGCGTTCGCCGCCTGAGAGGGTCCGCCAGGTGCGGTGCGCGAGCCCGGTCAGCCCGGTGTGCGCGAGCGCGGACCGGACGGCCTCCTCGTCCGCGGCCGTCGTCGGCGACCAGGCCCGGCGGTGCGGGACGCGGCCGAGCCGTACGGCGTCGGCCACGGTCAGGTCGACCTGGGTGTCGGCGTTCTGCTCGACGACGGCGACGCGCCGGGCGAGCGCGCGGCGCGGGACGGCGTCCAGCGGGTCGCCGTCCAGGGTCACCACCCCGGTGTCCGGCGCGAGGACACCGGCCAGCAGCCGCAGGAGGGTGGACTTCCCCGAACCGTTCGGGCCCAGAAGGCCGGTGAGCGTGCCGGGGCGCGGCGCGAGGGTCACGCCGTCCAGGACGAGGGCGCCCCCGGCCGTGCGGGAGACGCCTTCGGCCCGCAGCCCCGCGGCCCCGCCGGGGCGGATCTCCGAGCCGGTCATCGGGTGCTCCTGGTGCGGTACAGGACGAGGACGAACGCGGGGACGCCGATGATCGAGGTGACCACACCGACCGGGACCTCCTGGGGGTCGAGCACCGTACGGGCGAGGGTGTCGGCCCACACCAGGAAGACCGCCCCGGCCAGTGCGGACAGCGGCAGCAGCCGGGCGTGACCGGGGCCCGCGAGGGCCCGGATCGCGTGCGGCAGGACCAGGCCGACGAAGCCGATCGCACCCGCGGAGGAGACCAGGACCGCGGTCAGCAGGGCCGTCACCGACAGGAGGACCAGGCGGGTCCGGGCCACGGAGACGCCGAGCGCCGCCGCCGCGTCCTCGCCGAACGCGAACGCGTCCAGGGTGCGGGCGTGCCCGAGGCAGACGGCCAGCCCGACGGCGAGCACGGCGCCGCACACCCCGACGTCCGTCCAGCCGGCGCCGCCGAGCGAGCCGAGCAGCCAGAAGAGGATGCCCCGGGTGGTCTCGGCGTCGGCTGCGGTCATCACCACGAACGAGGTGAGGGCCGAGAACAGCTGCATCGCCGCCACCCCTGCCAGCACGACGCGGTCGGCCGACCCGCCCAGCACGTGGCTGAGGAGCAGGACCAGGGCGAAGGAGCAGAGCGCGCCGAGGAACGCGCCCCCGGTGACGGACAGCAGGCCCCCGCCCGCACCGAGGACGACGACCGCGACCGCCCCGGTCGACGCGCCCGAGGAGACGCCGAGGACGAACGGGTCGGCGAGCGGATTGCGCAGCAGCGACTGCATCACCGCCCCGCACACCGCCAGACCCGCTCCGCACACGGCCGCGAGAAGCGTGCGGGGCAGCCGCAGGTCCCACACGATGCCGTCCCGGATGGCGCTCAGGCCGGACGGGTCCCCGCCGAGGTGGGAGGCCACCACGGACCAGGAGTCCGCGACGCGGATGTCCGCCGGACCGATGGTGAGGGCGAGGGCGACCGAGACGCACAGGAGGACAACCCCGCCGATCGTGGCGACCGGCGCGAGTGCCCGGGAGGAGCGGATGGCGGCCCGAGCGGACGGGGTCACCGCCGCCGGGCGGCCGGCGGCGGGCGCGCCCGCCGCGGCCACGGTCTCCGGCCCGGTCCGGGTCACTTCGCGAGACCGTACGTCTTCAGCGCGGCGGCCACCTTCTCGATGCCCTCGACGGTGCGGATCGTGGGGTTCATGGCCTGTCCGCTGAGGATCACGTACCGCTTGTGCTTCACCGCCGTCATGTTCCGGGTGACGGGGTGCGTCTCCAGGAACTCGATCTTCTTGGCGGCGCTCTCGGCCGACTGCGCCTTGCGGGTCAGATCGGCGATCACCAGCACGTCGGGATCGCGGTCGGCGACGGTCTCCCAGTTGATCTGCGGCCACTCCTCCTTCGTGTCGTCGAAGACGTTCCGCACGCCGAGCGCCCCGCTGACGATCCCCGGTGCGCCGCAGCACCCGGCCATGTACGGGCCCTGGGAGTCGGAGAACCAGTAGAGGGCGGACGCGTCGCCGAAGTCGGCCCCGGCCGTGGCCTTCCCGACCCGCGCGCGGAGCTCCCCGACCAGCTTCTCGCCGCGCTCCGGCACGCCGAACACCCGGGCGAGGTCGCGGATCTCCCCGTACACGGTGTCCATGGTCAGCGGCTCGGTCCGCACGCCGTCGCCGTCGCCGCTGTTGTCCTTGCCGACGCAGTCGGTGGGGGAGAGGTAGGTGGGGACCCCGAGTTTCGCGAACTGCTCCCGGGGGGCCACGCCGCCCTTGCCCAGGGTGTAGAGGAAGGAGGCGCTGACGAAGTCGGGCTCGGTGTCGAGGACCTTCTCGAACGACGGGTAGCGATCGGCGAGCCGGGGCACGGCGGCGTTCGCCTTCTCCAGTCCCTCGAGGACGGGGTCGGTCCAGGTGGCGGTGCCCACCATGCGGTCGCCCAGTCCGAGGGAGAGCAGGATCTCGGCCGATCCCTGGTCGAGGGCGACGGCACGGCGCGGCGTGCGGTCGACCTCGACCCGCTGCCCGCAGTTGTCGAGCCGGACCGGGTGGCCCGCTCCCTTGGCCTCGGGCGAAGCGGCCTCGGTGCCGGTGCCGGTGCCGCAGCCTGCGACGAGAACGGCACCGGCCACGAACAGCACGGCGGAACGGGCGGAGTGTGCGAGGGGCACGGAAGGAGTCCTCTGCGTCACGGCTCATGCGCGGAGCCTGTCGTACGGTGCTCCCCGGGCGACGGCGCGCGACGCCAGGGCCGCCAGCAGGTCTTCGGACTCGGGGTCGTCCGGACGGAGCGCCTTCCCGGGCCCCTCGGGGCCCAGTGGCCGATGCTCCGCCCGTCACCCTCACCGCTGCGCGTCAGCTCCGGATTCCCACCGGATTCCCTGACCCGTGCACATACCGTGTCGATACGTACAGAGGTGCGACTGGCCCGGGCAAGTTACCACAGGCCGCCCCTGCTCCTGACGGGTCGTCCGTCAGGAGGAAGCCCCGGTACGGGACACCTCGTCGCGGACGGCACGGGCCGCCGCCACGAGGTTCTCCAGGGAGACACGGGTCTCGGGCCAGCCGCGGGTCTTCAGCCCGCAGTCGGGGTTGACCCAGAGCCGCTCCGCGGGGATCGCCTCAAGTCCCGCGCGGAGCAGGGCGGTGGCCTCCTCCGGGGACGGGACGCGGGGGGAGTGGATGTCCCAGACGCCGGGACCGGCCTCGCGGGGGTAGCCGTGGGCGGCGAGTTCGCGGGCGACCTGCATGTGGGAGCGGGCCGCCTCCAGGCTGATCACGTCGGCGTCGAGGTCGTCGATGGCCTGGACGACGTCGCCGAACTCGGCGTAGCACATGTGGGTGTGGATCTGGGTGTCGGGCCGCACTCCCGCGGTGGTGAGCCGGAACGACTCGGTCGCCCAGGCGAGATACGCCGGGTGGTCGGCCTCCCGCAGCGGCAGGGTCTCGCGCAGCGCGGGCTCGTCGACCTGGATGACGGAGGTGCCGGCGGCCTCCAGGTCGTTCACCTCGTCGCGCAGCGCGAGGGCCACCTGCCGGGCGGTCTCGCCCAGCGGCTGGTCGTCGCGGACGAAGGACCAGGCGAGCATGGTGACCGGGCCGGTGAGCATGCCCTTGACCGGCTTGGGCGTCAGGGACTGCGCGTACGTCGTCCAGCGCACCGTCATCGGCCGCGGACGGGAGATGTCACCGGCGAGGATCGGCGGACGGACGTACCGGGTGCCGTACGACTGCACCCAGCCGTGCCGGGTGGCGAGGTAGCCGTCGAGCTGTTCGGCGAAGTACTGCACCATGTCGTTGCGTTCGGGCTCGCCGTGCACCAGGACGTCGAGCCCCGCCTTCTCCTGGAAGGAGACGACCTCCTGGATCTCCGCCCGGATGCGCTCCTCGTAGCCCTCGTCCCCGATCCGTCCGGCGCGCAGGTCCGCGCGAGCGGCGCGCAGTTCGGCCGTCTGCGGGAAGGACCCGATGGTGGTGGTCGGGAGCAGCGGAAGCCCGAGGTGGGCCCGCTGGGCGGCGGCACGCCGCGCGTAGGACGGCGAGCGGCGGCGGTCCGCCTCGGTGACGGCCCGGACCCGGGCCCGGACGGCGGGGTCGCGGGTGAGGGGGGAGGCGGCGCGGGCGGAGCGCGCGCTCCGGTTGGCGGCCAGCTCGCCGCTGATGGCGTCGGTGCCCAGGGACAGGCCCTTGGCCAGGGCGACGACCTCGTCCGTCTTCTGCCGGGCGAAGGCGAGCCAGGCCAGGACCTGCGGGTCGACGTCCTCCTCGGCCGCGGCGTCGAGCGGCACGTGGAGCAGCGAGCACGAGGCCGACACGTCCACGTGGCCGGCGAGACCGAGGAGGGTGCCGAGGGTGGTGAGGGAGCTCTGCAGGTCGTCGACCCAGACGTTGCGGCCGTCGACCACGCCGGCGACGAGCCGCTTGCCGGGCAGGCCTCCGACGGCCGCGAGTCCGTCGAGGTTCGCGGCGGCGGGCCCGGTGAAGTCGAGGGCGAGTCCCTCGACGGGCGCCTTCGCGAGCACCGGGAGGGCGTCGCCCAGCCGGTCGAAGTAGGAGGCGACGAGCAGCTTCGGCCGGTCCCGGGCGGCGCCGAGATCGCGGTAGGCCCGTGCGGCGGCGGCGAGTTCGGCGGGCGTGCGGTCCTGCACCAGGGCCGGTTCGTCGATCTGCACCCACTCCGCGCCGGCGGCCCGGAGGTCGGCGAGGACCTCGGCGTAGACGGGCAGCAGGCGGTCCAGCAGGGTCAGCGGCTCGAACTCCGCCGCCACGCCGGGGGCGGGCTTCGCCAGCAGGAGATAGGTGACCGGTCCCACCAGGACGGGTCG
Organism: Streptomyces sp. NBC_01268; assembly: GCF_036240795.1. NCBI lineage: Bacteria > Bacillati > Actinomycetota > Actinomycetes > Kitasatosporales > Streptomycetaceae > Streptomyces > Streptomyces sp. NBC_01268. Next base: position 7,655,772 of record NZ_CP108454.1, read on the forward strand.
GGCGGTCAGACCCAGCGCGAGGGCCTCGCGCAGCTCCGTGACCTGCTTGGCCGAGTCCGCCGAGAAGACGGTGTCAGGGCCCAGTTCGGGGACGAGGTAGTGGTAGTTGGTGTCGAACCACTTGGTCATCTCCAGCGGCGCCACGTCCTGGGTGCCGCGGGCCATGGCGAAGTAGCCGTCCGTCGCGTCGGCCGCCACGGCCTCCTGGTGGCGGCGGGGGATCGCGCCCACCATGACGGTGGTGTCCAGGACGTGGTCGTAGTACGAGAAGTCGCCGGTCGGCACTTCGGTGATGCCGGCGTCGGCGAGCTGCAGCCAGTTCGTCCGGCGCAGCGCGGCGCCGGTGTTCCGGAGGGCGTCGGCGGTGACGCGGCCCTTCCAGTAGCCCTCGATCGCCTTCTTGAGTTCGCGGTTCCGCCCCTGACGGGGGTAGCCGTACACGGTGGCCCGTGCTGCCGCGGCTGCGGACTTCGTGGTCACGGAGATCTCCTTCGCGAGATGAATCCCTGAGGTCCGGAGACCTGACGAGGGGCGAAGGGAGACCGGGAACAGGCGGATGCGCACGCGCGCAGCAAGGCACGCTCGTCCGCCTGTATGGTCGCCGACCCGCCCTCGAGGTCACCGGATGGCCGCGCGCGGAATCGTCCGCGTGCGGGCAACGGGCAGGTCTTCGGACTCGCGGGCACGTCCCGTCGTACGGGACTCCTACTGGCCGTCGCTTCCCAGGTCCGGTACGTCGGACCCAGTGCTGTGTGACGGCGGTCGTTCCCACTCACCGCTGCGGGGCAGTCCCGGATTCCCACCGGGTTCCCTCTTACGACGCATCCCGCCTGGCGGACGGGGCGAACCAGCTGCGCCCTCACTCTAGACCACGGGCCACACCGGCCGGCGGGTGAAGCCGGGCCCGGCACACCGGAGTTCACGTCGCGACCAGGCCGCAGGGGATCAAGGACCCTGTGGAGGTGGCTGGTTCTGTGCCATCGGTCAGGGTCGGGTCCTCCTTCAGGGGGAGATGATGCCGTCCTTCGGGGGGATTCCGGCAAGTCCCCTCTGAGCAAGGGTTCTTGGGACAGAACGTCCACCTCCCGCGAGGATCTCCATCACCGTGCGAAGCAGACGAACAGCGCCCGCCGTGGCCCTCGGCGCCATCGCGACGCTCCTCCCCGTTCTCACCCCCGCCGTGGCCTCGGCGGCCGGACCGGCGCCCCGGGCCGCCACCGCGACCACCGCCACCCCGTCACCCGACCCGCTCGCCCGCTACGGCCGGCAGAAGCCGCGCTGGAGTCGCTGCGACGCCGAAGGGCCGGCGGAGTACGAGTGCGCGACGATCGAGGTGCCCCTCGACTACGCCCGCCCGAACGGCCGCACGCTCGACCTCGCCGTGTCCCGGACGAAGGCGACCAGCGCCCGTGACCGGCGCGGTGTGCTGCTGCTGAACCCCGGCGGGCCCGGCGGATCGGGCCTCGACATGCCGGTCTGGATGGCGCCGATGCTGTCGGACGACGTGAGGAAGCGGTACGACCTGATCGGCTTCGACCCCCGGGGCGTCGGCCGGAGCAGCCCGGTGAGCTGCGGACTGAACGACGCGGAGACCGCGTGGCAACGCCCTTACAAGGCAGCGACGTTCAAGCGGGACGTCCAGTGGGCGCGGACCGTCGCGGAGAAGTGCCGGGCGCGGAACGGCGCCGTCCTGTCGCACCTCACCACCCGCGACACGGCACGGGACATGGACGTCATCCGCGCGGTGCTCGGCGAGAAGAAGATCTCGTACCTCGGCTACTCCTACGGCACCTATCTGGGAGCCGTCTACACGCAGATGTTCCCCAAGCGCGCCGACCGGTTCGTGCTCGACAGCGCGGTCGACCCGGAGCGGATCTGGCGCGGCATGATCCGGATATGGGCCGAGGGGGCGGAACCGGCGTTCACGCGGTGGACCGGCTGGGCCGCCGAGCGGAACGCGACCTACGGGCTCGGCGCCATCCCTGCCGAGGTCGGCGCGACGTTCTGGGCGCTGGTCGCCCGGGCGGACCGCGAGCCGATCGAGCTCGACGGCGTCGCCCTGACGGGCGACGACATCCGGCTCGGGTCGCGGGCCGTCTTCTTCGACGTGGCCTACGCCGCCGAGGCGGTCGTACGGCTCAAGGACGCCGCGGAGGGCCGGACCCCGGCGCCGGCGCGGCGCGGCACGCCGCCCGCCCCGGTACCGTCGGCCTTCGCCCGCGCGGCCGACGCCCCGGCCGACGCACCCGCCGTCCCGGCGGACAACATGGACGCCGCCTTCTGGTCCGTGGTGTGCGCCGACACCCGCGCGTGGCCGCGCGACCCGGAGCGGTACCGGCGCGACGCGATCCGCGACAAGCGCCGGTACCCGCTGTACGGGGACTTCGCGTCGAACATCAAGCCGTGTGCGTTCTGGCGGGGCGGGGCCGAGCCCGCCACCGAGGTGAACAACTCCGTCGCCGCCCTCGTCCTGCAGAACGAGTGGGACTCCCAGACACCCCTGGCCAGTGGGCAGGGGCTGCGCCGTGCGATGAAGGGGGCCCGGATGGTCACCGTCCTCGGCGGCCAGGGCCACGGCGTCTACGGCCTGGGATCCTGCGCGGACGCGACCGCCACCGCCTACCTGGTCACGGGCCGTCTGCCCGCCGGGGACCTCACCTGCCGGACCCCGGCCGACCAGGCCCACCGCTCCACCGGGCTCCCGCTGCCGACCCTCCCGCAGCGCCTCCCGATCGGGCAGGGCCGCTTCTGACGGCCCCCTGACCGGCCCTGAGGGCGGGACCCCGCGCGGCGGGGCCCCGCCCGCATGGGCGACCAGGGTTCACGATCCGCCGGTCGGGATCAGGCCGCGGGGGCCCTGAAGTGGCAGTTCGTGGAGATGGACGAGGTGGTCGTGCCGTCGGTGGTGCGGACCCGCCAGCCGTAGGCGTGGCCCGGGATCAGCTGGGGGACAGGGACGGAGACGGTGCCCTGGCCGCGGACCTTGGTGCTCGCCGAGCCGGCCGCGCCCATGGTGATCGGCTGGGGCTGGGTCTGGTCGGTGTTGTCCCAGACGGAGAACTCGGCCCACACCTCCTTCGACGGGTCCGGGTGCGTGACCTTCGCCGTCAGCGTCGGCGTGAGGGTGGTCGCCGTGCCGTAGTCGGCGCCGAAGGGATCGAGGTTCTGGTGGCAGCCCTGGGACAGCGGCTCGCCCGGGGCCTCGCGCAGCTGCGTGCCGCGGCCGGTCGGCGCCGTCAGCTTGCCGGCGTACGAGGCGATCTGGTCGTCGCGCAGCGGGTAGTCGAAGGCCGCCACGCGCTGCACGGAGCCGTTGAAGTAGGCGTTGTAGGCGCCCTTCACCTTGTCGCGACCGACGACGAACGGGCCCGTGGCGGCCCAGCGGTCGGCGTCGGCGTGGACGGCCGTGGCCTTCTTCACGCCGTCCACGTAGAGGGAGACCGCGCCGGTGGTGGCGTCGTACACGCCCGTGAGGCGGGTCCACGTGCCGACCGTGGCGCCGGGAGCGATGGCCTGGTCGACGCTCCACGTGGTGCTGTCGGCCTTCGGCAGGGCGAAGCGCCAGGAGCTGTCGCCCGGGTTGTAGAAGAGCATCATGCCGCTGATCGTCGTCCCGTCCTGGGACAGCACGACCGAGGTGCCCGCGCCAGGGTTCACCTTCGCCCAGGCGGAGACGGTGAAGCTGCGGGTGGTGTCCACGACGGGCCCGGCCGCCGTGGCGGTACCGGTGGAGCCGTCGAGGGCCAGCGCCCCGCCGTGCTCGCCCGGCGCCCAGGAGGCGCCGCCCGTCAGGGTGCCGCCGAATCCGTCGGGGCTGCCGTCGAGCCGCCAGGAGAGCGCCCCGCCACCCTGCGTGTGGCCGTACAGCGGGGTGTGGTCGGAGTAGCCGGTCGCGTCCGGCCTGCACGGGTCGGGGACGCTGGACGGCGTCGTCTTCGTGCAGGTCGGCTGGACGGAGACCCGGTAGTCCGTCTGGTCCGCGAAGTCGGTCCGGGAGTCGCAGCCGGTGAAGCCGCCGGTGGCGAAGAGGTAGTCGATCTTCGTGGTCGTGTACCCGGAGTACGACAGGATCCCGCCGTTCGCGTCCTGCGTCACGCCGCCGAGCGTGAACTTGGTCGGCTCGTTGGAGGCGTCGCCGATGCCGTACGCCCGCTGGTCGCACTCCGACATCAGGCTGTAGAGCGGCTGGAGCCGGTCCTGGAGCCGGGTGTTGAAGTCACCGCCGATGACGACGGACGGGAACGCCCCGACCACGTCCGCGACCGTCGCGATCTGGTCGTCGTAGTACTGGTCGGCCTGCGCCTGCGTCAGCAGCCCCTTCGGGACGTCGGCCCCGAAGTTGGACACGTGCGTCGTGCACAGGTGGTTCTCCCAGCCGGCCGCCTCCACGCACAGCACGCTGCCGCGGCCCATCGACAGACCGAGCGGGGTGGTGAAGTCCGTCTCGGTCTTCCAGGTGATCCGGCCCTTGACGCCGATGGCCACGCCCAGCGTGCCGGACAGCGAGCCACGGCACTTCGAGCCCTGCGTGTCGATGAGCTCGACTCCCGGCTGGTCCGGCTGGTACGTGTCGCCCGGGCGCGTCCCGCCCGCGAGTGCGAACGTCCAGTCGGAGCCCGGGTCGTCGGCCTCCAGCTTCGCCTCCAGCGGGGCCAGGTGGCTGACCGAGCACACCTCCTGGAGCATGACCACGTTGAGGTCCCGCTCCGCGACCAGCTGGGCGATGCCCTCGATCTTCTTGCCGGGCACGTTGCGGTACGGGCAGTAGCCGTCGTCCGTGGCGATCCGCCCGCCCGCCTCCCCGCAGATGTTCCAGGTCATCGCCCGGACCGACTCCCGGGTGGTGGCCGTGCCGGCCGCGTCCCCCGGGACCGTCGTGACGGCGGCGGCGGGCGCCGCCTGCCCTCCGAGCAGGACGACGGTCGCGAGGACCGTCGCCATGATGTGCAGCCCGTGGGCCGCGATTCTTCTCATGAGTCGTCTCTTACCGGCGGACCTGTGGGGGTCCGCTGCTCCCCCCGCCCCGGCTCCGGGGCGGTGTCATGACTCTGCCAGCCGCATCGGTGCAGGTCGACGCCCGGGTCGCCCTTCGCGGGCTCAGGCGAGGGCGGCGACGAGGAAGGTGAAGGCGGCGATGATGACGGCGACGCGGACGTAGTGGAGGCGGTCCCAGCGGTTCGACTGCTCCTTCCAGTCGGCGGGCCGGTTCTCGGGGGTCCAGTTCTTGCCCTGGTCGTTGATCGGGACGAGGAGCAGGACCGACATGATCACGCTCACGATCAGCAGCGCGCCGGCGGTGACGACGAGGCCGGCTCCGGGGCGGTGCCATCCGGCGACGGCCCAGACGGCGGAGAGGACGAGCGAGGTGATGTACCAGACCGGCATCGCGGCGCCGAGCATCCGGCCCCCGTGGGCGCGGCCGAGGAGGCCGCTGTCCTCGGGGAGTGCCTTGAGGATCGGGTTCATGACGAAGGCGACGGAGAACTCCACCCCCACCATCAGGCCGACGATCACGGTGGTGAAGACCTCGAGTGCGGTGAACATGATGACCCCTCCAAGGATCTAGCAGCGCTAGGTGATGTGGCAACGCTAGTACTGCTGCCGCTCGCTTGTCTAGCGGTGCTAGGATCGAATCATGTCGGTACAGGAACGCAAGCAGCGCGAACGGGCGGACCGCGAACGCCTCATCGTGGCGACCGCCCGCGAACTCGCCGAGCAGCAGGGCTGGGACGCGGTCACCACCCGTCGGCTCGCCGAGCGCATCGAATACAGCCAGCCCGTCCTCTACAGCCATTTCCGCGGCAAGCGCGAGATCATCGGCGCCGTCGCCCTCGAAGGCGCCGCCGACATGGCCGCGGCGCTGCGGGCGGCGACCTCCGCCGCGGACGGCCCTCGCGCCCGCGTCACGGCCCTCGCCCGCGCGTACCTCGGCTTCGCCGAGCGCAACCCGGCGGTCTACGACGCGATGTTCCAGCTCGACGGCGGCCTGGCGTTCGCCCAGGAGGACACGCCGGAGCAGCTGAAGGACGCCTTCGCCGCTTTGCTGGAGAGCCTCGGCGAGGTGGCGGGGGAGGGCGTCGACCCGGGCTTGTTCACGGAGGTGTTCTGGGCGGCCCTGCACGGGCTGGCCACCCTGACCCGGGCACGACGCCTGCCGCCGGAGGACACCGAGCGCAGGGTGGAGCTGGTGGTGGACCGGCTCGCCGTGTTCTGAGCCGGCGGGCGGGGGAGCCGGATCCTCCCGAGGGGCTACCTCACCGCGCTCAGCGTCGCGTAGACGACGGTGTTGGCCCGGTAGCCGGTCTTCTCGGACCAGGTGCCGCCGCAGGTGATCAGGCGCAGTTCGGGGCGGGTGGAGCCGCCGTAGACCTTCTCGTCGGGGAAGGCGTCCTTCGCGTGGACCTCCACCGCGTCGACCCTGAACAGAGCCGTCCGGCCGTCCTGGCGGTCGACCGCGATCTCGGCCCCCTTCTCCAGGGCGCCGAGCTCGTGGAAGACGGCCGGTCCATGAGGGGTGTCCACGTGCCCTGCCACGACGGCCGTCCCCCGCGAGCCCGGGGCGGTCCCGTCGGCGTACCAGCCGGCCAGGGCGGGAGCCGACGCCGGTGGCGGCTGCAGGGTGCCCTCGGCGTCCAGCTCCAGGCGCGCCAGGAAGGCGTCGACCTTGATGGCCGGGATCCGGATCCGCACCGGGGCCGACGCGGGCAGCGGACCGGGGCCGGGGCCTTTCGCGGCGGTCCCGGGATCCGTCCGTGCCCCGGGCCGCAGGCCGGCCTGGGCGGCCGTGGGCTGCGGCGGGTCGTCGTGCCGCAGCGCACCGGCCACCAGCAGCGATCCGAACAGCGCGACCCAGGCGAGCGTCCTGAACGAAGGGGCGCGCCGCGGCGGCTCGCCGGGGGACTCGGGCCTGGAGCCTTGCCTCATGGTGCTGGTGCCTTTGCTCGGTGCCGGGCGCCCGACGGCCCCCGGCCACCTCGCGGGGTGCCGGGGGCCGGGGCTGCGGGCCGGGTCGGACGTACCGTCAGGCCGAGGTCCCCGCTCGCGCGGAACGCCGGCGCATGCGGAGCACACCGCCCGCCACGGCTCCGCCCAGCAGCAGTGCGCCCAGGGCGAGCTGGGTGGTGTCGACGCTGCTCTCGTCGGCACCGGCCGCCCAGCCGAAGCCCGCCGCGACGGCGCCGTGCGGACGGCCGGAGATCTGGTACGTGACGGTCTGCTTGATCCGCGGCGGGCACTTGAGGGTCACCGTGTCCGTGCCCGAGGCGGCGTCCTCGGGCACCTGGAACGTGCCCACCAGGACGCCCTTCCGGTCACCCGGCAGGAGGTGGAACTTGCCCCCCACCTCCGACTCGCCCTTGCCGTAGGTCTCCTTGCCGCAGGCGCTCGTGCTGACGGTGACGGTGGAACCGGGAAAGGCCTTGTGAGGGCTGAGCCGGACCGTGCCGGCGGCATCCACGGTGGTGGCCGGGCCCGCGGCGCCGGAGTCCCCGTCGGAGCTCCCGTCGACGGCGAGGGCGGAGGGGGCGGACAGGATGAGGGCGCCGACGATCAGGGCGACCGGCAGACCGCTACGTGCGAGACGCATGTATCTCTCTTTCTGCTTCCACGGAGCTTTCTCGGCCGGCCTGTGCGCGGCGCCTGTGCTGTGCTCCGTGCACGAGCGAAACGCCCCCCTGTGACCACCGCAACGCGAGAAGCGCGACCCGGTGTCCTCCGTCAGGGTGGCCCTCGGCCCCGTCCGCTTCCGTCGCCGCAGGTCACGAGGGGTCGAGCGGGGCGAAAGAAAGGATCTTGCCCGAGTGGCGAACGGCCTAGCCTCCGACCGGCCGGCACGGCGCCCGGGGACCTTCCGGGGGACATGCGGCTCACCCGGGGGATCAGCGGTGGCAGACCGGAACTCCCCCTCATAGCTTCGCCATATGACCAAGCGACAGATCGCAGGCCTCGCCTGCGCCGTGGCCCTCGCGGGCTCCGGACTGGGCGCCGCCGTCCCCGCGGCCGCCGGAAGTCCCACCGTGCACCGGGTGAAGCCAGGCGAGTCCATCCAGAAGGCCGTGGACGCCGCCGAGCCGGGGGACGTCGTCGTCCTCTCGCCCGGCACCTACCGCGAGAGCGTCCGCCTCACCACACCGAACCTGACCCTGCGGGGCTCGACCGTCTTCCCCACCGTCCTCGCGCCCGGCGAGGCCGCCGCCGGCGACACCTGTGCCAAGGCCGGCCACGGCATCTGCGTGACCGGCACGGACGGCGCGCCCGTCAAGGGCGTCACCGTGCGCTCGCTGACGCTCCGGGGCTTCGCCAAGAACGGCCTGTGGGCGTCGCGGACCGACCGCCTGAAGGTCGACCGGGTGACGGCCGAGAAGAACGGCAACTGGGGCATCGCCCTGGAGCGGTCCGTCCGCAGCGTGCTGACCCACAACGTCGCACGGGACAACGCGGACGCCGGACTGTTCGTCTCCAACACCGTCGACACGGAGGCCGGGGCCGTCGACACCGAGGGGACCCGGATCAGCCGCAACCGCCTCTCCGGCAACCGCGTCGGCATCACGGTGCGGCGTCTGCGGAACCTGACCGTCGACCACAACGAGGCGACCGGCAACTGCGCCGCGGTCTTCGTGGTGGGCGACGAGTCCACCCCGCGCGCCGGGGCGATGAGCCTGCGCCGCAACCACATCCACGCCAACAACAAGCTCTGCCCCAAGACCCCCCGGCTGCCCTTCCTGCAGGGCTCCGGAATCGTCCTCACCGGCGCCGAGGAGACGCTGGTGGCGGAGAACCGGGTCGAGGACAACGTGGGCGCCTCACCGCTGTCCGGCGGCATCGTGCTGTTCAAGAGCTTCGTGGGCGCCCGCAACGAACGCAACGACATCCGCGACAACGTCGTGCTGCGCAACGGCTCGGCCGACCTGGCCGACCGGGACACCGGCCAGGGCAACACCTTCCGCGGCAACACCTGCGGGGTCTCGGAGCCCGCGGGCATGTGCTGACCGGCCGGTCCCTACCCCCCACCCACGGCACCACCACCGCACAGACAAGGCGACAGATGACGACTGTTGAACCGGCTCCTGCCCATCCGGCGACCCCGCCGCCCATGCGGCTGCGGGAGCTCGTCTTCGGGGCGGCCTGCGCCGCCGCCGTACGCGCGGCCGCCCGCCTGGGCGTGGCGGACGCCCTGGGAGACACCCCCATGACCGTGGAGGACCTGGCGGCGGCGGTGAAGACCCAGCCGCGGACCCTGCGGCGGCTGCTGCGCGCACTGTCCTGCCAGGGCGTGTTCACCGAACACGCCGACGGGACCTTCGCGCACACCGAGATGTCCCGGCTGCTGCGCGAGGACGATCCGCAGAGCCTGCGGTACATCGCGCTCTGGTGCACCGAGCCGTGGACGTGGGACGTCTGGCCGAAGCTGGACGAGGCGGTGCGCTCCGGCCGCAACGTCTTCGAGGACGTGTACGAGAGGGAGTTCTTCGCGTACCTCAACGAGGACGCGCCCGAGTCCGCGTACGTCTTCAACCGGGCCATGACGACGTCCAGCCGGCAGTCGGCCCAGGACGTCGCCGACCTGCTCGATCTGCACGGCGTGTCGTCGGTCGTGGACATCGGCGGCGGTCAGGGGCACGTCCTGGCGAGCCTGCTGGAGAAGCACCCCGGCCTGCACGGCGCCCTGCTCGATCTGCCGAGGGTGGTGGAGAACGCCGATCCGCGGCTGCGGGCCGGCGGCGAGCTGGCCTCCCGGGTCCGCATCGTGCCCGGGGACTGCCGCGAGGACATCCCGGTCCAGGCCGACCTCTACATCATCAAGAACATCCTGGAGTGGGACGACGACAGCACCCGCAGGGCGCTGGCCAACGTCCGCAAGGCGGCGCTGCCCGGCGCCCGTGTCGTCGTGATCGAGAACCTGGTGGACGACACTCCGTCGATGAGGTTCACGACGGCCATGGACCTGCTGCTGCTCCTCAACGTCGGCGGTGCGAAGCACACCCGGCAGAGCATGGTCGACCGGCTCACCGACGCCGGGCTGGCCATCGGCGAGATCCGTCCGGTCAACGCGTACCTCCACGCCTTCGAGTGCACCGTGCCCGCCTGACGGGGGCGCAACCCGAGGCCGCCCGCTCCGCGTCTGTCGCGGGGCGGGCGGCCTCGGGTCTCCGCGCCGTGCGTGCGCACGGGAAGGAGCTCAGGAACGGGCGTCCCGCTCCCAGCGGTAGAAGCAGTGCGCCATGGCGTCCTTGGGACTGCGCCAGGTCGTCGGGTCGTACGCGCTGACGTACGCCGACAGCTTCTCGCTGGTGTCCCGGAACTCCGGGTGCCCCGTCAGCTTCGCGATGGCGGGCGCCGGGTCCCGCTCGGACTCGATCAGGTGCAGATAGACGTCCCCGAACTGGAAGAGGCTGCGCCGGGTGACGCCGACCAGGTGGGGGAGTTCGCCGCGGTCGGAGGCGGCGAACACGTCGGCGATCGCCGGCGCCGAACCGGGTGCCATGCGGGCGACGATCAGGGCGTGGTGCATCGGGCGTCCTTCCTGGGTGTGCGGGTGTGGAGGCGTGCGGTGGGGGGCCGGACGGTGCGTGGGCCTCAGCCGGGCAGGACCGGAGCACCCCGGCGGTCGCGGGCGACCTGCTCGATGCGGTCCCGGATGAGCGCCATCTGGGTGCGGGAGTTGCGGTTGATGTTGTCCGTCATCCAGGTGTCGTCGACCGGGGCGTCGGGCTTCATCGCGAAGTCCTGCACCCAGCGCATGCGGACGCCGGCCGGCGTCTGTGCGTACTCCCACCGGATGTCCATGTGCGCGAAGGGTCCGGTCTCGACGCGGCGGGCACGGACCGTCCGCCCGGGCCGGTCGACGGTGCGCTCCGACACCCAGCTCCAGACCTTCCCCGCCTCGTCCGGGTGCATGGTCAGCCGGAAGGTGGTGGAGTCGCCCTCGCGGGAGAGCACCTCCAGGGAGGCGTACTCGCTGAAGAGGTCCGGCCAGTTCTCGATGTCGTTGGTGATGTCCCAGACGAGGTCGAGGGGAGCGTCGATGGTGATGCTGTTGTCGGTGTGCCCGGCCACGTCAGACTCCCGTCTGCAGCGTCTTGTTGACGAGGCCGACGAACTCGCCCGGCGTCTTGCTGCGCTCCGCGTCGGTGGGCAGGGAGACGCCGTACCGGTTCTCCAGCTCGCCGACGATGCCGAGCAGGCCGAGCGAGTCGAGGCCGAGGGTGCTGAAGGGCGCGTCGGGCGCCTTCTCGAGCTCCCGGGGGTCGGCGGTGACTCCGGCTGCCTCCTTCATCAGGACGGCGAGTTCGTCGAAGGTCAGTGCGGTGGTGATCATGTGTGTGCTTCTCCTTCGTGCCCGGTCTACCGGGCGGATGCGTCGCCGCGGCGCACGACCAGCGCCGCGTTGGATCCCATGAGTCCCCTGCTGAGGACGAGGGCCGTGCGCAGCTCGGCGGGGCGAGCGCGGGACATCACCAGATCGAGGTCGTGGCTGATGTCGAACACGTTGGGGGTGGGGGGGACCAGACCCTGTTCCATCGCGAAGACGGCGGCCGCGATGTCGAGGACGGGTGCCCCGCAGTAGGCCCGGCCGATCCCGGTCTTGGGCGCGGTGACCGGCACGCGGGTGGCGTGGGCCCCGAGGACGTCGGCGATCGCGAGCGCCTCGGCGCGGTCCGCCTCCGGAACGCCCAGGGCGTCGGCGAAGACGACGTCGATCTCCTCCGGGGCGCACGCGGCCTCGGCGAGGGCGTCACGGACGGCGCGGGCGAGCCCCTCGCGGGACTCCTCCCAGCGGGAGGCGCCGGTGAACGTGGCGCCGTGACCGGCCACGACCGCCCGGAGGGCCGCTCCCCGGTCACGGGCGCGGGTCTCGTCCTCGACGACCAGCATGGCGCCGCCCTCCGCCGGGACGAAGCCGCAGGCTCCGGTGGTGAAGGGGCGGTAGGCGCGGTCCGGCTCCTCCACGGTGCTGAGCTCGGGGTATCCGAGCTGGCAGACCATCGAGTACGGGGCGAGGGGGGCCTCGGCGGCGCCGACGATCACCGCGCCCGTGCCGCGCCGCACGGCGCGGGCCGCATGGGCGACGGAGTCCAGACCGCCCGCCTCGTCGCTGGCGACCACGCCGCACGGCCCCTTGAAGCCGCTCCGGATGGAGATCTGGCCGGTGCTCGCCGCGTAGAACCAGGCGATGGACTGGTAGGGGCCGACGAACTTGGACCCCTGCCCCCACAGCTTCTGCAGCTCGCGCTGACCGAACTCGCCGCCGCCGGACCCGGCGGCGGTGACCACCCCGATGTCGAAGGGCTCCGCCGGGTCGTCGCCGAGGCCGGCGTCGTCGAGGGCCATCGAGGCCGCGGCCATGGCGTAGTGGCTGAACCGGTCGGTCTGGACGACGAAGCGCTCCTCGATGAGGGAGGAGGCCTCGAAGCCCCGCACCTCGCCCGCGACCTTCAGGGGCAGGTGCTCGCACCCTTCGCGGGTGATCCGGTCCAGAGCCCCGACGCCCTCGCGTACCGCCTTCCAGTACGCCTCGGCGCTCAGGCCGTTGGGGGCGATCACACCGATGCCGGTGACGACCGCGCGCCGTGGTCGGTGACTGCTCATCGTGACCTCCCTCCCGGCCCGGTCAGGAGGACCGCGGACTGGAATCCGCCGAATCCGCTGCCCACGGAGAGCACGTTCCTCAGCTTCCGCGAGCGGGCGGTGCGCGGCACGTAGTCCAGGTCGCACTCGGGGTCGGGCGTCTCGTAGTTCGCCGTGGGCGGTACCACCTGGTGCTTCAGCGCCAGGACGCAGGCGACCACCTCTATCGCGCCGATCGCGCCGAGTGAGTGCCCCACCATCGACTTGATCGAACTCATGGGGGTGTCGTAGGCGTGGGCGCCGAGGGAACGCTTCACGGCGGCGGTCTCGTGCCGGTCGTTCTGCCGGGTGCCCGAGCCGTGCGCGTTGACGTAGTCGATCAGCGTGGGATCGAGCCGGGCCTGGTCGAGCGAGGAGTCGATCGCCCGGGCCATCTCCAGCCCCTCACCGGTCAGACCGGTCATGTGGTACGCGTTGCCGAAGGTGGCGTAGCCGCCGATCTCGCAGTAGATGTGCGCACCGCGGGCCCTGGCGTGTTCGTACTCCTCCAGGACGAGGACCGCCGCGCCCTCGCCCATGACGAACCCGTTGCGGCGGTCGTCGAAGGGCCGGGAGGCGTGCTCGGGGTCGTCGTTGTCGGGCGACGTCGCCTTGATGGCGTCGAAGCAGGCCATGGTGATCGGGGATATCGGCGAGTCCGACGCGCCGGCGATGCAGACGTCCGCCCGGCCTTCCTGGAGGGTGTGGAAGGCGTAACCGACGGCGTCGAGGCCGGAGGTGCACCCGGTGGAGACGGTCTGCACCGGGCCCCGGGCGCCGAACTGCTCGGCCACGACCGAGGCGAGCGTGCTCGGCGAGAACGCCATGTGCAGCTTCGGATCGGCCGCGCGGTGGTCCACGTCCCACCGCTGCCCGCCCGCGCTGACCAGGACGTAGTCGTGTTCGAGCCGGGTGGTGCCGCCGACGGCGCTGCCCAGGGAGACGGCGACGCGCCAGGGGTCTTCCGTGTCGGTGTCGAGCCCGGAGTCCTGCACGGCTTCCCCGGCGGCGACCATGGCGAACTGGATGTACCGGTCGGCGTGTCGGCTCACCTCCGGGTCCAGGCCGTGGGCCGTCGGGTCGAAGTCGCACTCGGCGGCTATGCGGGAGCGCAGGCCGGCCGGGTCGAACAGGGTGATGCCGCGGGTCGAGGTGCGGCCGGCGGCGAGGAGGTCCCAGAACGCCTTCGCCCCGGTGCCGCCCGGAGCGACCACACCGATGCCGGTGACGGCCACGCGCCGGGTCACTCGATGGCCCCGCTTCGCTCGGACACCTGGACCGGGTCGTGCACGGTCAGGTGCGGCCCCGTCGCGGCGAGCTCGCCGTCCTCGGCGACCTCGGTGTCGACGTGGCCGAGGCTCGGTCGCGGGGCGAGCGGGCCCAGGTGGAAGACCATGCGGGCCTCCACGTCACCGACGTTGCGGAACCGGTGCCGCATGTCGATGGGGATCAGGAGGCCGTGGTCGGGCTGGAGCGCGAACGTCTCGCCGTCCAGGTCGACCTCGAGTGAGCCCGAGACGACGTACACGAACTCCTCGGAGTACGGGTGGTAGTGCTCACCGATGCGCTCGCCGGGTGCGACGATCGCCAGGCCCATGAAGCCGCTGGTGGAGCCCACGGTGGCCGGCGTGAGCATGGCCCGCAGGTCACCCCCGCGCCTGCGGTTGGGTTCCGTCTCGCTCAGGGACACGATGCGAGGACGCTGCTTGAGCATGGTTGTTACCTCCGGTGTGGAAGTGGCGTGCGGAGGGGCGACGGCCGCGGCCCTTGCCGCGGCCGTCGCCGCACGTCAGGAAACCGCCGAGCTGCGGTCGGTGACGGGCAGCATGTCGGCGTGCGACAGGAGGCGGTTGATGTTGCGCTCCGTCTCCAGGGAGCCCTCGACGCCGATCGCGGCACCGTCGAGGAGTCGTTCCAGCTCAGCGGCGATTCCGGGGCCCTTGAGGCCCAGCGAGGCGACGGGGTCGGCGTCGAGCTCGCCGGTGAGGTCGACGAGGCGCACCACGATGTCGTCACGCTGGAAGACGGTGCTGCCGTACACCGGGCTCTTCGGGTCGTCCGCGGCCGCCGCGTCCTGATGGGCGAGCAGCCGGGCCAGCTCCATCCCGAGGCCTTCCTTGGCCGGGTAGTACAGCGCGTGGCGCCGCACGTCGTCCGGTGCCGGACGGCCGGACACCACGTGGTGCACGGCCGGGAGCGCGGCCCGGGTGAAGAAGACCCGCGCCGACTCGGGGTCGGTCAGGTCCCGGTCCTGCTCCAGGTACGGGTTGATGGCCTCCTCGACCGCGCGCACCTCGGGCTGGCGGGCGACGTGGCGCAGGGCCGCGAGGAGGTCGCCCTCCACTTCCACGGCCCGCACGACACGGTTGCCGTGCATGAACAGCGAGGTGCGGCGCAGGCGGGTGTTCTCGTCGACCTGGGCCTCGGGCGACTCGTACCCGGCCAGCAGCTCCGCGACCTTCGACTCGGAGCCCGGCTTGACGGTGAAGGTCAGGGCGTGGCGGGCCGCTCCGTCGCCGACGCGGGCGGCCACCTGTCGGCGGGCCGCCGCCGACTCGGGCGCGAGCGGCTGACGGGGGCCGGTCTCCCTGAGGATGCTGTAGCGCATCGACCGGGTGTCCCGGACGCAGCTGTGCATCGGCTTGACGGTTTCCACGTGCTCTTCGCTGTTCACCCAGGCGAGGAACGGCGGAGCACTCTCCCACTCGCTGGTGATGAGCCACTGCGAGGGGTTCTCGATCGACTGGCAGAGCTGGTCACTGATGTGACCGGGTACGGACGCGACCTGCTTGCACATGAGCTCGTACGCGTCGAGGAACTGCTGCTGGGCGCCTTCGTACAGATCGAGCAGCAGGATCACCCGCAGCCTCGAGCCGTCGAACGCCGATTGCGAAATACGTCCCGAGATGGACATCCAGCGCACCACTTTCTCTTCCGCGAGGAGGGCCGGGAAGGACCGCCGGGCCCCGGAGGCCCGCGGTCGTCATGTGCCGATCGTTGGCGCAGGGCGCGATCCGCGCGAGCCCCACGGGGCACCTGAGTGAACCGCTCGTTCATTCAGGTGCCCCGGACACGCGATCCGGCCCGTAGCGGGCATGCATCTGCAGTCCACCCCTGGCTTGCGTCGAAGACGACGCTGGAGGCGATCAATGAACCGAATGGAAAAGGCCGGCGACGTCGGTCACCACACGCCCGTCCTCATCGTCGGCGGCTCGCTGGTAGGCCTTGCCACCTCGCTGTTCCTGGGGCGTCTCGGCGTGCCGCACACGCTCGTCGAACGGCACCGGGGCACCTCGTTCCACCCCCGAGGGCGCGGCAACAACGTGCGCACGATGGAGCTGTTCCGCGGCGCCGGTGTCGAGCGGCGCATCCACGAGGCCGCGGACGTCCTGGCGCGGAACAACGGCATCCTGCAGACGCCGAGCCTGGTGGGCGATGTCGGCGAGTGGCTGTTCAAGCAGATCGACCCCGGCGGCGGGGTCGCGCGGTTCAGCCCCGCCGGATGGTGCCTCTGCAGCCAGAACGACCTCGAACCGGTGCTCCTCGACAGCGCTCGCGAGCTCGGCGGAGACCTCCGGTACTCCACCGAGCTGATGTCGTTCGAACAGGACGCCGAGGGAGTGACCGCCCAGGTCAAGAGCCGTGACACGGGTGAGCACCAGACGATTCGCGCCGACTACCTCGTCGCGGCGGACGGCCCGCGCAGCCCCATCCGCGAACGGCTCGGCATCGGGCACAACGGCCCGGGCGACCTGTTCCACAACGTGAGCATCACCTTCGAGTCCCGAAGGCTCGCGGACGTCGTCGGCGACCGGCGCTTCGTCGTCTGCTACCTGACGAACCCGGAGGCCGACGGGGCGCTGCTGCCGGTCGACAACCGGGAGCGCTGGGTGTTCCACGCGCCCTGGCATCCCGAGAACGGCGAGTCGGAGGAGGCGTTCACCGACGAGCGGTGCCGGGAGCACATCCGACGGGCCGTGGGAGTGCCGGACCTCGACGTGGAGATCACGGGCAGAGCGCCCTGGCACGCGGCGGAGAGGGTCGCCGAACGGTACGCGGACGGCCGGGTGTTCCTCGCCGGTGACGCGGCCCACGAGATGTCGCCCACCGGGGCGTTCGGCTCCAACACCGGCATCCAGGACGCGCACAACCTGGCCTGGAAGCTGGCCGCCGTCCTGGGCGGATGGGCCGGCCCCGGCCTGCTGGAGACCTACGACGCGGAGCGCAGGCCCGTCGCCGAGGCGACGAGCTCCCGCGCCTCGGCCCGTTCGGTCGAGCACAGCCACCCCGGCTACGCCCCCTCTCCGGAAGCCGCCGGCGCCGGTGCCGGTCCCGGGGGAAGGAAGGGCGGGATCCTCAACGTGGCGCTGGGCTACCGCTACCCGCAGGGCGCCGTCCAGGGCGCGGACCAGGAGGTCCCGGTCGTCCCGGACGGCCTGCGGTTGACGGGCGAGCCCGGCAGCCGGGCGCCCCACATGTGGCTCCGCCGCGCCGGCGAGCGGGTCTCCACCCTCGACCTGTACGAGCGGTCGATGGTGCTCCTGAGCGCCGCGGACGGCTCCGGCGGGTGGCACACCGCGGCGCAGCAGGTCGCGGAGCGGCTCGCCGTACCGGTCGACGCGTACCGCGTCGGTGCCGGACCCGGCGCGGAGCTGTCCCCGGAGGGCGAGACGGACTGGGCGGAACTCCACGGCGTGAGCGCGGACGGTGCGGTCCTCGTGCGCCCTGACGGGTTCGTCGCCTGGCGGTCCGAAGGGGCGGTCGCGGACCCCGGAGAGGCACTGCGGCAGGTCCTCACGGTGATCCTCGACCGCGACTGACCGCATCCCGGCACCTCCGTGACGGCTGCCCGGGGCGCCCCTGACCTCAGGGGCGCCCCGACGCGTCCGGGGACGTCACCCTTCCTGCTCCTGCCGCAGGCTCATGACGAGCTCCCGCGGCAGTCCGTGGGTGTCGTGGAGGTAGTGCAAGTCGCCCTCGCCGAGCGGCCCTTGGAAGCGGGTGCGGTTCAGGACCTGCCGGCCGCGATCGAGGAGCCGTCCGAACCGCCGCTGCTCGTCGAGCAGCACGCCCCGGATCTCGCCGACGTCCATCCGCTGCCGGAAGTGGTCGAGGGTGTGCTCGACCAGCTCGACCGGCAGCTCCTCCAGGCTCCGGGACGGATCGCCCCGCCACAGCACGGTGAGCACCCTGCGCAGCAGGCGGCGCGGCACGTAGCCCCGCCCGGTGTTGCTCGGGTGCACGCCGTCGCCGAGGATCACCACGGCCGAGCGCAGATGGTCGTAGACCAGGCGCAGCGAGGACTCCTCCAGCGGCCACATCGGGGGCACGAGCCGGCGCCAGGGGTCGAAGACGTCGCCCTCGTACACGGACGACCGGCCCTGCAGCAGCGAGGCCAGCCGCTCCAGACCGAGCCCCGTGTCGACGTTGCGCTGCGGCAGCGGCACGAGGGAGCCGTCGTCGAGGCGGCGGTGACGCATCATCACGTGGTTCCACACCTCGACCCAGCGGTCGTCCTGGGTGGGTGTGGACCGCGGCGGGGTGTCGCCGCTCCACAGGAAGATCTCCGAGTCGGGGCCGCACGGCCCGGTCGGCCCGTTGGACCACCAGTTGTCCTCCACGGTGAGCTCCACCGGGACGCCCCGGCTCTGCCAGAACTCCAGGGAGGCGGTGTCCGGGCCGGTCCGGTCGTCGCCCCCGTGGACCGTGGCGTGCAGCAGCCCCGGATCGATGCCGAGCCCCTCGGTGAGCAGCCCGTACCCCCAGTCGAGGCTCTGCGGGCCCTCGTAGTCGCCGAGGGACCACGTGCCGAGCATCTCGAAGACGGTCAGATGCGTGGCGTCGCCGACCTCCTCCAGATCCGTCGTGCGCAGGCAGCGCTGTACGTTGACCAGCCGCCCGCCCAGCGGATGCGGACGCCCCTCCAGGTACGGGGTGAGCGGATGCATCCCCGAGGTGGTGAACAGCACGGGGTCACCGGGCGGCGGCAGGAGCGTCGAGCCGGTGACGCGACGATGGCTGCGCTCCTCGAAGTACTCGACGAACGTGCGGACGATGTGTTCGGTCTTCATGGGATGACTCCTTCGCGTCACTGCAAGGGAGGCACCGGAGAACGGGGCCGGCTCGGGCGTGGGGGCCGGGGCTGGGACGCCACGAGAGAACACCGGCGGACCGTTTCCGGTCGCCGGTGGGAGAAGAGAAGGTCAGGCGGCGGCAACCGGCGAGCTGGTCGCTCGTGCGGTCGCGGTGGTGTTTCGGCCGATGACGTTCATGCGGTCGATCATAACGTGGGGCGTTGCCGCGCACGCGGATTTCCGTGGGGGAACGGGCGGCGGGGGAGACCGTACGTGCTCCAGGGCGGCGGTGGGCGGCTGGTTCCGTGTTCCCCGGGGTGTCCGCATAGGCTTGTCGCGTGGGTGACGCGCAGACGGAGACGATCGTGACGGACGAGGGCAACACGGCCGACCTGCAGCGGTTCGCGGTCGCCCTGCGGCGGACGATCGGCGAGATGAACCGCCTGGTCCACGGCTTCGCCCTGAACGAGGGTCTGCATCCCACCGACGTCCACGCGCTGGCGTTCGTGCTCGACCACCCGGACACGGCCACCCCCGGACTCCTCAGGGAGCACCTGGGTCTCACGTCCGGCGCGGTGACCGCGTGCCTCGACCGCCTGGAGAAGGCCGGACACATCCGGCGCAGCCGGGCCGCGGACGACCGCAGGGTGGTGCGCATCCACTACGCCCCGGGAGCGCGAGCCTCGGCGAGGGCCCACTTCCTGCCGCTCGCCCAGGCCGCGGGCCGTGCGCGCGAGCGGTTCAGCGGCGACGAACTCGCCGTCGTCCTGCGGTATCTGGACGCCCTGAACGAGGAGCTCGGCGCGTTGCGCGCCCCGCGCCGCTGAGCCACGGCCACGCCGCCGGGGTGCTCTTCCGTCCGGATGCCGTGCCGCTCAGGCCGCACCCGAGCGGAGGTCGTCCAGGACCGTGCGGGCCGCCCGCGCTCCGGACGCCAGCGCGCCCTGGAGGGAGGCGGTCGCCCGGTGGTCCCCGCAGGTGTACCGGCCGGGCGCCCAGCGCGCGGTGCGGGCCAGCGGCGTCGGGCCCGGCATGGCCGGCAGGGCGTCGGCGACCGTGACGTGGTGGACCAGCTCCCAGCCGCTCGTGTCGACGCCGTACACGTCGCCCAGGTCGCGCTGGACGGCGGCCGCGTCGGCCGCGCCGGCGGAGCCGAGCACCGACGTGGACACCAGCGCCCGGCCGTCGGTGGAGAACCCGGGCTGGACGGCGGTCAGGACGCAGGTGTTGAGGAACCTGCGCCGGGAGTCGACGACGAGGACGGGTTCCTCCAGCGGAGGCCGGGCGGCCGCGTGGTACAGCGTCGTCACCGTCCGGCCGTCCGGTACGCGCAGCCCCGGGAGCAGCTCCGCCGCGGCCCGTTGGCCGGTCGCGACGACGACCGTCCGTGAGGGCACCTCGCGGCCGTCCGCGAGGGTCACGCCCCCGGGCGTCACGGCGGAGACGGGGGTGGCCGTGCGCAGCACGCGCGGCGGCAGTCGCGACGCGAGCTGGGCGGGTACCGCGCCGATCCCCCCGGCGGGCAGGCAGAGGGTGCCGCGCAGCATGCTCCGCCACACCAGGTGGAAGAAGCGCGCCGAGGTCTCCAGGCGGTCCTCCAGGAAGACGCCGGAGAGGAACGGGCGGAAGAACGTCTCCACCAGTCGCGGTGACACGCCCGCCGCCGCCAGGGCGTCGCGGGTCGTGCCGTCGGCGCCGTGGCGCAGCACGGACGCCGGTGCCAGGGCGTCCCGGGCCGACAGCGCGGAGAGGGCGAGCAGGTCGCGTCCGGACGCGAGCCGCCCGGGGAGCATGTCCCGGATCCGCCTCGGACGCCGGCTCGGGTCCGTGAACCGGCGCAACCCGTCCTCCGTGTGCACGAGCACCCCGGGGGTGAACGGCCGCAGCCGCAGTGCCTTGAGCTCCATGCGGCGCTTCACCTGGGGGTACGCGGTGTTGAAGACCTGGAAGCCGCGGTCCACGGTGAAGCCGGCCACCCGGTCGGTGCGCATCCGCCCGCCGACCTCGTCGCCGGCTTCCACGAGCAGCACCCGCAGCCCCGCCGCGCACAGGTCGCCGGCGCAGGCGAGCCCGGCGGCGCCCGCTCCGACGACCACCACGTCGTAGGGTCCGCTGTCCTTCGTCCTCGCCATCCCGTCCTCCTTCGGTCCGGACTCCCGGTCCCGGTGCCCGCCGTCCCGCATCCGTCCGTGCCGGGTGTTCCGTCGCGCCACCCCGTACTCCTTCGCCCCGGAGGCGGTCGACGGATGCGGCGGGCGCCACGGCCAACCGGCGGATTCCGCTCCGGCCGCATCCACGACGCACCGATGTACGGAACAGGGGGTGTCGCGCGGGCCCGGTCCGCCCTGCGGGCAGGGCGGCTCCACGGACCCCCTCGGGCGCCGTGGTTCAATATCTCTCGATTATTGAGATAGTCGACCATCAAGAGATTGTGGGGCCGCTCCATGTCCACACCCGCGCGCTGGGCGAGCAGGCTGCTGCCCCTGCTGGTGCTCGTCGTCTGGCTCGCCGTCGGAGGCGGGCTCGGCCCCTACGCGGGCAAGCTGGGGGAGGTGGCCACCAACGACCAGGCCGCCTTCCTGCCCCGGAGCGCCGAGTCCACGCAGGTCCTGCGGGCCCAGGAGGCGTTCCGCCAGGAGGAGACCCTTCCCGCCCTGGTCCTGTGGACCGCCGAGGACGGCGGCACCGTCGACCCGTCCGCGCGGGCCGCCGCCACCCGGGCACTGGCCTCCCTCAAGGGCGCCGAGGGCGTCGTCGGCGCACCCTCCCCGGCCTTCCCGTCCGAGGACGGCGAAGCGCTGCGCGGCGTCGTCCAGCTACGGCCCGACCTCGGCGACGGACTGCCCACCGTGCTGGAGGAGATCGACGCGGCGGCGTCCGCCGTGCCGGGCACCCGAGCGTGGCTGGGCGGCCCCGCCGCGACCCGGGCCGACCTCGGCGACGCGTTCGCGGGCATCGACGGCCTCCTGCTGGTCGTCGCACTCGTCGCCGTCCTGACGATCCTGCTCCTGGTCTACCGGAGCGTCCTGCTCCCGGTGCTCATCATCGTCGGCGCCGTGTTCGCCCTGGGACTCGCCTGCGCCGTCGTCTACGTCCTGGCCGACCACGGCATCGTCCGGGTCGACGGCCAGGTACAGGGCATCCTGTCCATCCTGGTCATCGGCGCCGCCACCGACTACGCCCTGCTCCTCGCCGCCCGCTACCGCGAGGAACTGGGCGCCCGTGACGGTGATCGCGTACCCGCCATGCGGGCCGCCCTCAAGCAGTCCTTCGGCCCGATCGTGGCCAGCGCCGCCACGGTCGCGCTCGGCCTGCTGGCCCTGCTCTTCAGCGACCTCACCAACAACCGCGCCCTCGGCCCCGTCGGCGCCATCGGCATCGCCTGCGCCGTCCTGAGCGCGGTGACCTTCCTGCCCGCCGCCCTCGTCCTGCTCGGCCGCGCCGCGTACTGGCCGGCCCGCCCCAGGGCCACGGCGGACGGCGAGGCGGCCCACCCCGCCTGGCGCAAGGTCGCGGCGCTCGTCGACCGCGCACCCCGCAAGGTCTGGGCGGCGTCCCTCGCGGCACTCCTCGCCTGCGCCGCCTTCTCCATCACCCTCGACTCCAAGGGGGTGCCGCTCGACGAGATCTTCGTCAACGACGCGCCGTCCGTCACCGCTCAGGAGCGCCTGAGCCGGCACTTCCCCGGCGGCGCCGGCAACCCCGCCGTCGTCATCGCCGACGCGGACGCCGCGCAAGAGGTGCGCACGGCGGCCGAAGGCGTCGACGGCGTCGCCTCCGCCACCCTCTTCGCCGTCCCCGGCACGTCGCGGCCGCTCGTCGCCGACGGGCGCGTCCGGGTCGACGTGACCCTCGCCGACGCGGCGGACTCCGACGCCGCCAAGAAGACCGTCGCCGCGCTGCGCACCACCCTGCACGCGGTCCCCGGCGCCGACGCCCTCGTCGGCGGCACGACGGCCCAGCAGTACGACACCCAGGTCACGGCCGAACGGGACAGGAAGCTCATCGTCCCCGTCGTGCTGGCGATCATCCTGGTGATCCTGGTCGGACTGCTGCGCTCGCTGCTGCTGCCCGTGCTCCTGGTGGCCACCGTCGCGCTCAACTTCCTGGCGACGCTGGGCGTCTCGGCCCTCGTCTTCGGGCACGTCTTCGGGTTCACCGGCACCGACTCGGCCGTCCCGCTGTACGGCTTCGTCTTCCTGGTCGCCCTCGGCGTCGACTACAACATCTTCCTCATGTCGCGGGTGCGCGAGGAGACGGAGCTGCACGGCACCCGCGAGGGCCTGCGCCGGGGTCTGGTCGCCACCGGCGGGGTCATCACCTCGGCCGGTGTCGTCCTCGCCGCGACCTTCGCGGCGCTGGGCGTGATCCCGCTGGCGTTCCTCGTCCAGATCGCCTTCATCGTCGCCTTCGGCGTCCTGCTCGACACCCTCGTCGTCCGGTCGCTCCTCGTGCCGGCCCTCGTCCGGGACATCGGCCCCGCGGTCTGGTGGCCGGGCGCACTGCGCCACCGGCCCTGACCCACAGAGGGCCGGGCCGTACGGGCGGGGGCGTGCGGCGGTCCCCGCCCGGCACCGGCGACGGGAGGGAACCGTCTCCGGGGCCTGGGGCCCGGAGACCGTTACCCCTGTTGCGCCGCGTCCCGGACCTGCTCGGCGATGTCCTCCAGCACGGCCTTCGGGTCGGCGGACGGGGCGACGGCCTTGCCGATGTTCCGCTTGATGGTGTCGCTGGCCCGCAACCAGGAGGGGTCGTCGACCGGGTAGAGGCGGGCCGTGCGCAGCGCGGTCAGGAACTGCTCGGCCCCGGGATCCGTCGCGGCGTCCCGGGAGGCCTGGGTGGCGGACACCGTCGAGGGCAGCAGGTGGTAGCGACCGGCGAACGCGGTGAGGTTCTCGTCCTCGTAGACGAAGTCCAGGAAGGAGCCCACGAGTTCGCGGTTGCCGTCGTGCTTGAACGCCATCATCCAGTCGGCGACCCCCACCGACGGTGGAGTCTCCCGGCCGCTCAGCGCGTCCGACACCGGCATGGTCAGCGTGCCGACCCTCATGCCCTTCGCCCGCGCCTCGTGGAGGAGGGAGGGGTAGCCGTTGACCATGCCGACGTCGCCGCGCAGGAAGGCGTCGAAGGCGTCCTGCCGGTCGAGCCGGGCGGGCGGTACCGGGCCGGTGAGCTTCGGCGTGACCAGGTTGTCCCTGATCCAGCGGAACGTCTGCGTGTTCTGCGCGGACGCGATGCTGTAGCTGCCGCTGTTGTCGGTGTATCCGCCGCCGTTGCTCAGTTCCCAGATCAGCGCTTCGGCGTGCGCCTCCTCGGGGCCGAGCGGCAGGGCGTACGGGTAGAGCACGCCCTCCTCCTTCAGCGCCTCGGCCGACTCCTTCAGCTCCGACCAGGTCCGGGGCGGTTCCGTTCCGGCCTTCTCGAACAACTCCTTGTTGTAGAAGAGCAGTCGGCTGCTGGCCACGAAAGGCAGGCCGTAGAGGGTGTAGTCGACCGAGCCGGCCTCCCGGAGCGGAGGAAGGAAGTTCGCCTCCGACCTGACCGACAGCACCTCGTCGGCGGAGTACAGGCGGTCCTGCGCGGCGAAGTCGGAGTACGCGCCCATCAGGGCCACGTCCGGGGCGTCGTTCTCCTTCACCATGCGCGTGACCTCGCGGTCGATGTCGGCCCACGGGTAGAGCGTCACCTCGACCGTCTTCCCGGGGTGGGCGGCGGCGAAGGCGGCGGTCAGCTTGTCCCAGTACACCTTGGAGCTCGTCGCCGGCCTGTCGCCGTACTCGGGGACCACCAGGCGCAGCGTCGTCCCTTCGCTCCCGGACGAGCCGCAGGCGGTGAGGAGGGAGCCCAGGAGTCCGCATGCGGCCAGGGAGGCGGCGATGCCGGAGATTCTTGGTCGCACGGATATTTCCTCTGGATCTTTTTGGACAGTGCGTCCGGAATCCTCTCCCGGTCCCGGGGTGTATTTCGCCCCCTACTGGCGGGTTGTAGTGAGAGATCCAAGCGGGTCCATTCCGAATGGTGCTTTCCGATATACCCGACGTCCTCTGTGGGCCACGCCCTTTCGCGACGTCGCGCGTGCCGCGGGTGCCGTGCCGAGTGGTTGCCCGCACCCGGTACGGGGGCGCCCCGCGCCATTCGAGCGGGAAGGCGATCCGACGCAGTGCCTCGTCGGGGGTCACGGCAGCGGGTTCCACCGGTGGCGTCGACGAGCTCACCGGTGATGCGCGTCCATGTGGTCCGGCCGCCCGGATTGTCGACGCGTAGCCGGTCCCGGCGAGAAGAGCCGTGCGGACGACCCGGCTCGCCCCGCACGGCCGGTCGGCGATCAGGGGGCCCGGGGCCGTGGAGTGCGCGGCGCACCCCGGCATAGGAGCCTGGTGGTGTGGTGAACCGGAGGAAGGCGGCGGACAGAGCGCATCGGCGGGGCTGGCTGCGCGGGGCCCCGCCGCCCCGCTGGGTGCGGGTCCTGCCCGTACTGCTGCTCCTGGGGGTCGGGGTGGCCTCCCTCACCGACTCCGTTCCGGTGGACATCGGTTTCCTGCTCGGCGCGGTGCCTCCGCTGGCCGTCCTGGCCTACGGGCCGTTGGCCACGGCCCTTCTCGGCGCCGCGACGATCGGCCTGCTGACCCTTCCCGTCTTCCATCTGAACCGGCCCGGCAACACCGACCTCTTCACGCTCGGCTTCGTCGCCATGCTGAGCGTCTTCGTCTCCTTCGTCCGCGGGCGCCGGGACGAGCAGCTCGACCTGGAACGCACCGTCGCCGAGACGGCCCAGCGGGCCATCGTCCCGGACGTACGGCGGCGGGTCGGGCCCGTGCGCTGCGCGAGCCTGTACCGCGCCGCCGAGCGCGGCACGCTGGTGGGCGGCGACTTCTTCGACGTCCGGCCCGGCCCCCACGGGGTGCGGGCGGTCCTCGGCGACGTACAGGGGCACGGCCTGTCCGCCGTCGCGACGGTCGCCTCCGTCCTGGGGGCGTTCCGCGAGGCCGTGCTGGACGACGTGGACGCGGAGGCGGTCGCGGCACGGCTGGACCGCAGGCTCGTGGTCGACTCCGCGGGCGAGGAGCACGCGGAACTCTTCGCCACGGCCGTCCTCCTGGACTTCGCGCCGAGCGGGCGGGAGGTCCGTGTCCTGGCCTGCGGCCACCCGGCGCCGGTCCTGTTGCGCGGCGGATCCGTGAGCACCCTGGAACTCGACCCCGGACCGCCGCTGGGGCTGGGCCTCGCCGACGCCTTGCCCGGAACCGCCGCCACGGTGTCGCTGCTGCCGGGGGACCGGCTGCTCCTGGCGTCGGACGGCGTCCTGGAGACGCGCGACGCCTCCGGTGCCTTCTACCCCTTCGTCGAGCGTCTGGCCCGCATGACCGCTGTCGGCCTGGACCGGCTGCCCGACGAGATCTGGGCCGACCTGAGCCGCTTCGCCCCCAGGATCCAGGACGACGTCACCCTCCTGGTCCTCACCCTGGACCCCACAGGGCCGGGCTGACGGGACAGGGCCCCGGCGCGCCGGGCCGCGTCCACGGGCGGTTGCGCGGGCGCCGGCCCCGGCCGCGTGCCTGAGGTCGCGCAGCCACGCCTCCAGGCCCTCGCGCGGGAGCCGGGGCACGACGGGGACGTCCGCCTCCACCTCGGCGCCGCTGTGGGTCTCCTCGGCCCGCACCAGGACCCCGCCCCCACCCCGTTCGACGCCCACCTGGAGACCCACCGGAAGGGGGCCGGAGACCACCCGGCCCTGGCCGGCGCGCTCCACCGGTTCCTGGTGAGGCGACCGCGGCCCGCGGGGCGTTCGCCATGCCCTGCTCGGCGGACCCGGTTAGCGTCCACGACAGGCGGGGAACTCCCCGCTGACCGTCCTGAGCCTTCTTCAAGGGGAGAACCGGATGACCTCCAAGAAGACCGTCCTGATCACCGGCACCTCCTCCGGCATCGGCCTGGCCGCGGCCGTCGCCGCTGCCCAGGCCGGCTGGACCACCGTCGCCACCATGCGCGACACCGGCAAGGCCGAGGCCCTGCTCGAGGCCGCCGCCGCGTCCGGGGTCGCCGACCTCGTCCAGGTCAAGCGCCTGGACGTGGTCGACCCGGAGAGAGTCGCCGCCTGCGTGGACGAGGTGGTCTCCGAGCACCGCCGCCTCGACGCGCTGGTCAACAACGCCGGCGCCGCCCACATCGGCACCATCGAAACGGGCGGCCTCGAAGCGGTCCGCGCCGCGATGGAGGTCAACTTCTTCGGCGTGGTGGCCACCACCCGCGCCGCCCTGCCGCACCTGCGCGCCGCTCGGGGCCGGGTCGTCACGGTCACGAGCGTGGGCGGTGTCGTCGGGCAGCCCTTCAACGAGGCCTACTGCGCGGCAAAGTTCGCCGTCGAGGGCTTCATGGAGTCCCTGGCGCCCGTCGCCGCCACCGTCGGCGTCGATGTCGCCGTCGTCGAACCGGGCGCGGTGGCCAGCGAGTTCGTTGCCAACCTCGGCCTGGACGTCCCCGCCCTGCTGGCCGCGGCCGGCCCGTACGCCCCGGCCCTCCAGGCGTACATCGCGCGCACCCAGAAGTCCTTCGGCAACGCCCAGACCCCCGCCGAGGCCGCCGCCCCGATCATCGAGGCCCTGAGCGGCGACCGCCCGGCCTTCCGGATCCAGACCTCCGCATGGGCCCGTGACTTCGTCGCTGCCAAGCTCGCCGACCTCGACGGCTCGGCCGTCCAGACCCTCACCCACGACTGGGTGCGCTGAACCGACCGCCCGCAAGGCCCGGCGAGGCAGTGGCCGCCTGACCTGCTCGACTCGTCGGGTGCCGCCGGGTCCGGCCTGGGACAATGGAGTGCGGGAGGCGATCGGACGCCCTCGCGCCCGAGGTCCCGCCGTCCGGCTCACCCGGGAGGACGTCCCCGTCGCACCGGCGCCCATCGTGTGGAGCGGAAGGACTGACGCGAAGCCCGTGGAACCGAGCATTGACCACAAGGCGTTGTTCATGGCCACGCCCAGTCCGTATCTGGTGCTGGATCCGGGCCTGGTGATCGTCGACGTCAACGAGGCGTACCTGGAGGCCACCGGCCGGAGCCGACAGGACCTGGTCGGCCAGTACCTGTTCGACGCGTTCCCGGACAATCCGGCGGATGCGCACGCGGACGGGGTGCGGAACCTGCACGACTCGCTGCGACGCGTCCTGCGGTCGAGGGAGCCGGACACGATGGCGGTGCAGAAGTACGACATCCCCCTCCCGTCCCGGAACGGGATGTTCGAGGAGCGGTGGTGGTCGCCCATCAACACCCCCGTCCTCGGCCCGGACGGGCAGGTGGCGTGGATCATCCACCGGGTGGAGGACGTGACCGAGTTCGTCCGCTCGCGCCCGTCCGACCCGGCAGGAGGACCCCGGGGCCGACGGGACGTGATGGAGGCCGAGCTGTACGCGCGGGCGCGGGAGCTGCAGCGCCTGAACGAGGAGCTGCGGCAGGCGCACGCCCGGGAACGCCGGGTCGCCGTGACCCTGCAGGAAGCCATGCTGCACTCGCCCGACCTGGACCGGCACGAGGACATCGCGGTCCGCTACGTGCCGGCCGTCGGGTCGCTGAACGTGTGCGGCGACTGGTACGACGTCGTCGACCTGCCCGACGGTTGCTTCGCCGTCGCCGTCGGTGACGTCGTGGGCCACGGCCTCGAAGCCGCCGCCGTCATGGGCATGCTCCGCAGCGCACTGAGCGCCGCCGTCAGGGCCCTGCACGAACCGGCCAGGTCGCTGGAGCTGCTCGACCTGTACTCCCGGGCCGTCGAAGGGGCGCTGGCCACCACCGCCGTCCAGGCCGTCGTCGACACCCACCACCAGCGGATCACCTACAGCAGCGCCGGTCACCCGCCACCCGTACTGCTCCACCCCGACGGCACCTACGAGCTGCTGGACCAGGCCACCGACCCTCCCCTCGGCGCGCGCCCCGACCACGTCCCGCGGCCGCAGGCCGGGGTGCCCTACCACCCGGGTGGCTACCTGGTGCTGTACTCGGACGGCCTCATCGAACGCCGCGACCAGGACATCGACGTCGGGCTGCGGCAGCTCGCCGACGCCCTCGCCCGCCATGCCCGCATGAGCCCCGATCGCCTCGCGGACGCCGTCCTGGCCCGCCTCGGCGTCGCCGGCGGCGCACGCGACGACATCGCCCTGATCGCCGTCCGCCTCTGACGGCGCGCCGAGGCGGACGGCGCTCACCCGCACGCGCCGGAGCCCCGCACACGGCTTCAGGGCAGGGTCCAGAACTGCCGCGTCACGAGGTAGAGGACGATCACCCAGAAGCCGAGCGTCGCCGCGACGATGCCGCGGCCGACGAGGCCGGTCCGCGCCTCCAACGCGACCGTGAGCGTGATCATCGGGCCGGCGGGGAGCGACGTGCAGATGCTCCCGCCGACGGTGCAGGTGGCACCTATTCGAGGCCGGCGTCGCTCGGGACGAGCGGGTCCCAGGGCAGCGACGTCAGGTCGACCAGGCGCCGCAGGCCGGGCTGTTCCGTGGAGAACAGCCAGGTGACGCCCGCGAGCCAGGCGTCCCCGTCGTGCCAGTCGGAACCCGGCCGGTCGGCCGGGTGTCGGACGACCTCGGCGACGGTGTTGAGGTCCATGGGCATCGAGCTCCCTCACGAAGGATCGTGAACTGCTCAGGGGCGGACCGGCCCGGCGCGGAGCTTCCCTTTCACGGTACCCACAACGGGTCACGCGGTCGCGCGGGACGCGTAGGCGCGGACGTCGGCGTCCGGGTCGTGGGCGGCTGCCGCGAGGGCCGTCCGGGCATCGGGGTCGGCGCCGTGCTCCAGGAGGGACAGGACGGCGGCCTTGCGGACGTCCGCGTCGGGGTCGGCCAGGGCGCGCGCGAGGGCCGTCACGGCCTCGGTGACCGGGGCCGCCCGCAGAGCGCTCGCGGCACCCGCCCTGACCTGCCAGGCCGGATCGGCCAGGGCGGCCGCGGCCCGCGCCGCGAACGGCTGCGGGCAGCCGGTCAGGGCCAGCGCGCCCCATGCCGCGCCCCTGACGAGCGGGTCCGGGTCGTCCAGCAGTCGGTCGAGCGTCGCCGGATCCGGGGCGTTCACGGCCGCGAGACCACGGGCCACCGCGACCCGCACCTCACGGGCCGGGTCGTCCGCGGCCACCGCCAGTTCGTCGACCGCGTCCACGGACACCAGGGCCCGCACGGCGGTCACGCGCACCTCGATGTCGGCGTCGGCCAGCGCGGCCGCGTAGGTCACGGCATCGCCCAGCCGCAAGGCGCGCGACACGTCGAGCGCCGCCGCTCGGACGCCCGGGTCGGCGACGGCCGACGCAGCCTTGAGCGCGGTGCCCAACTCGGGTGCGGCGGGCAGCACTTCGACGAGCTCGCGCAGCACCGCCGCGGCGGCGGACCGGACCACCGGTGCGGTGTCCAGCAGCCGAGCGGCGAGGACGGGCCCGGCGCCGGCCGGCGCCGTCTCGCCGAGGGCGGCCACGGCCGCCGCCCGTACCGCCGGATCGGCGTCGGTGAGGTACGGACGGAACTTCTCCAGCCCGGCGGACTCCTCGGTGAGGGAGAGGAGGCGGAGCAGGGCCGGGCTGGGTGCGGCGCCCCCTGCCGGGGCCGAGTCGGCCGCCTTCTCGGCGGGACCGGCGGGACCGGCGGTCGGGCGGGCGGCGAGCGCCGTCGTCGAGGCGGCGGGGGCGGCGTCCTTCGGCCCCGCCGTGGCGACCGGCACCAGGGCGACCTCGCCCAGTCGCCGCTCGGGCCCGGGCTCCGGCGCGAACCCCGGCACCGGCACCACGTACGGCTCCACCGGCCGCGCGGTGAACTCCATCGCCCCCGAGGCGGACTTGCGCAGGTCGAGGTGGTGCAGCCAGCCCGCGTCGTCCCGACCCGGGTGGTCCAGCCGCTCGTGGTACAGGCCCCACCGCGACTCGGTCCTGGCCAGGGAGGCCCGGGCGGCCATCTCCGCGCAGTCCCTGATGAAGGAGACCTCGGCGCACCGCATCAGCTCGTGCGGCGTGCGCGCCCCCATCCCGTCGATCTCCGCCGACATCCGCGTGAACGCCTCGACAGCCAGGGACAGCTTCGCCCCGGTCTTCGGCGGTGCCACGTAGTCGTTGACGAACCGGCGCAGCTTGTACTCGACCTGCGGCTGCGGCGGTCCGTCGGGATGGCGCAGCGGCCGGTAGACGAGCTCATGGGCGGCGGCGAGTTGGTCCGCGGGCAACTCGCCCTCGAACGCGCGGTACCGGGCCGCGTCCTCACCGGCCAGATCACCGAAGACGAACGCGCCGATCATGTAGTTGTGCGGGACGCAGGCCAGGTCGCCCGCCGCGTACAGCCGGGGCACCGTCGTACGGGCGTGGGCGTCCACGCGTACCCCGGAGGCGGAGTGTCCGCCGCACAGCCCGATCTCCGAGATGTGCATCTCGATGTCGTGGGTGCGGTAGTCATGGCCGCGGTTCGCGTGGAACGTGCCGCGGGTGGGCCGTTCCGTCGTGTGCAGGATCGACTCGACGGCGCCGACGGTCTCCTCCGGCAGATGGCTGAGCTTGAGGTACACCGGCCCCCGGTCGGAGGCGAGTTCGGCGGCGAACTCGGACATCATCCGGCCCGACCAGTAGTCCGACTCGACGAAGCGCTCGCCGTGCCGGTTCACCTGGTACCCGCCGAACGGGTTCGCGACGTACGCGCACGCCGGCCCGTTGTAGTCCTTGATCAGCGGGTTGATCTGGAAGCACTCGATCCCGGTGAGCGCGGCCCCCGCGTGGTAGGCCATGGCGTAGCCGTCGCCGGCGTTGGTGGGGTTCTCGTACGTGCCGTACAGATAGCCCGAGGCAGGCAGGCCGAGCCGGCCGCACGGACCGGTGGCCAGGATCACCGCGCCCGCCCGGACGACCACGAAGTCGCCCGTACGGGTGTGGAATCCCGCCGCGCCTATCGCCCGTCCGTCGTCCGGGTGCGTGAGCACCCGCACCGGCATGACCCGGTTCTCGATCCGGATCCGCTCGCGCATCTCCCGCCGCCGCAGCTGCCGGTAGAGCACCTTCTTGACGTCCTTGCCCTCCGGCATCGGCAGTACGTACGAGCCGGAGCGGTGCACCTGGCGGACCGCGTACTCGCCGTGCTCGTCCTTCTCGAACTTCACCCCGTACGACTCCAGGCGCTGGACCATCCCGAAGCCCCGGGTCGCGGTCTGCCGGACGGTGGACTGGTCGACGACGCCGTCGTTGGCGCGGGTGATCTCGGCGACGTAGTCGTCGGGTTCCGCCCGGCCCGGGATGACCGCGTTGTTGACCCCGTCCATTCCCATGGCCAGGGCGCCGGAGTGACGGACGTGCGCCTTCTCCAGGAGCAGCACGGACGCGCCGTTTCCGGCGGCGGTCAGCGCGGCCATCGTGCCCGCGGTACCGCCGCCGATGACCAGCACGTCGCAGGAGAGTTCGGTGGCGTCGGCGAGCGCGGGGATGGCCGGAGGGGTGTCCACGGGGGTGCCTTTCGGGGGAGAGGTGGGGAGCGGAGACTCGGATGGGTCTCGGGACGGCCCCTGGGCGGATTTCACAGGGACGCGAGGATGCGGCGGCGCGCCTCTGTGGTGCCGGGGGCCGTGCGGGCGTCGCGATCGCGCGGGTGCGGGACGTCCAGCACCCGCCCGGAGCCGAGTCGGAGGACCCGGTCGCCGAGGTGCAGGGCCTCGTCCACGTCGTGGGTGACGAAGACGACGGTGGCACCGGTACCGCGCAGGATGTCGACCAGCAGGTCCTGCATCCCGGCCCGGGTGTGCGCGTCCAGCGCACCGAAGGGCTCGTCCATCAGGACCGCACGGGGGCTGCCGACCAGGGCGCGGGCCAGCTGGACCCGTTGGCGCTGGCCGCCGGACAGCTGGTGCGGCAGCTTGTGGGCGTGGTCTGCGAGGCCGACCCGGTCCAGCCAGTCGGCCGCCGAGCGCCGCCGCTCGGCACGAGGGACCCGGCGGATCGCGAGCGGCAGCTCCACGTTGGCGCGGACGGTCCGCCAGGGCAGCAGCGCGTCGTGCTGGAACACCAGGGCCCGGTCGGCGGACGGCCGGTCGATCGGCTCCCCGTCCTGGCTGACCCTTCCCTCCCGTGGGGGCAGCAGCCCCGCGAGGGTGCGCAGCAGCGTCGACTTGCCGCAGCCGGAGGGTCCGACCACGGCCAGGAGCTCGCCGGGCGGGATGCCCAGCGTCACGGTGCCCGGAACGGTGGCGCCGTCCGGGTGGCCGAGCCGCACGGCGTCCAGGGTGAGTTCGGCGCCGGCGGCCGCGGGTGCGTGTGTCATGGAACCGGCTCCTTGCGGGGAACGGCGGTGGGGTGCGCGGTGTCGGCGAGGGCGTCGTGGGCGGGGGTCTCAGGGGTCGTACGGGCCGTCGGTGCGGCCCGGCGGAGCAGTGCGCGCGAGGCGTCGGCTCCGCCACCCGCCGTCGGACGGGGCAGCCACGACGTCGCGCGACGGCCCAGGGACTCCACCGCCGTCGACGTGAGCCAACCGAGGCCGCCGATGGTGGCCATGCCGACGAACATTCCCGGATAGTCGACGACCGTGTAGTCCTGCCAGGTCCGGTAGCCGACCCCGTACTCGCCGGAGATCATCTCCGCGGAGATCACGCAGATCCACGCGACGCCGACGCCCACCGACAGCCCGCCGAAGACGCCCGGGAGGGCTCCCGGCAGCACCACCGAGCGCAGCACCCGCAGCCGGCCGCCGCCCATGGTGAGCACGGCCTCTTCCCAGGCCGGAGTGAGCGCCCGGACCGCGTGCCGGGTCGACACCAGAACGGGGAAGAAGGCGGCGGTGAGGGTGATGAAGACGATGCCCTGCTCGTTGGTGGGCAGCAGCAGGATGGCGACCGGGACCAGGGCGATGGCCGGCACGGGCCGTACCACCTCGACCAGGGGGCCCAGCAGGTCGGCGGCGAGCCGGGAGCGGGCGACGGCCGTGCCGGCCGCCACCCCCAGGACCGCGGCCAGCAGGAAGCCCGCCGCGATCCGTCCCAGGCTGTGCCCCAGGTCC
This sequence comes from Streptomyces sp. NBC_01268, assembly GCF_036240795.1. NCBI lineage: Bacteria > Bacillati > Actinomycetota > Actinomycetes > Kitasatosporales > Streptomycetaceae > Streptomyces > Streptomyces sp. NBC_01268. The sequence continues at coordinate 7,689,452 of NZ_CP108454.1, forward strand.
TGCCAGTACGTCGCGGTACCGACGCGGTCGGCGAAGGCCGAGGCCACCTCGACGACGGTCGGGAACTGCTCGAACCGCAGCCACAGGTTGACGTCCAGCGAGGTCAGCAGGTGCCAGATCAGGAGGGCCGCGGCGAGCGAGCCGGCGCGGACCAGACGGCGGCCCGCGCTCATGACGCGAGCCGAACGGCGTCCGGATAGCCCACGACCCGGGCTCCGGGATGCCCGGAGACGTACGTCCGCGCGTTGGCCGGGGTGACGAAGGCCCGCAGCCGCCGGCCGTCCGCGACCCACACCGCCTTGTCGGCGAACCACAGGGTGCCGGTCAGCGCGTCCGGCACGTAGGCGGCTCTCACGTCGGCGCCCTTGGCGGCCTTCAGGAGTTCCTCGGGAGTGTCGAAGGAACGCGTGGTGGCCTGCCCCTTGAGCCACAGCTCAGGCTTGACCGTGGTCGTCTTCGGGTACGCCGGGCTCGACGCGGCCCGCTGGAGCGGAGCCGTGTCGACGAACGCGTCCACGTCGACGTCGCCGACCAGCTTGGCGGCCTTCAGCAGCGGCACGTCCTCCTTCAGAGCGGCGATCAGCTCCGGGCGGAGCCGCGGGTCGAAGGTGGAGATGCCGTTCGCACCGTTGTAGAGGTAGACGACCTCGGCGGGAAGTCCGGTGGCCTTCGCCACCGATTCGGCCGCCGCGACGGGCTGGGTGCGCAGGTGGTCGGTGGCCCGGCGCTGCGCCGTGAGGAAGTCGTCGAGGATCCCGGGGCGTCGTTCGGCGAACTTCTGCCGCACGGTGACCCCGTGGAAGGTCGGCAGATCGAGCACCGCACCGTCGTACAGGGCTTCGGCCCGGCCCTCGAAGGCCAGCAGGCCCGGCCACGCGACGAACTGGGACAGCGCGTCGACACTGCCGGCGGTCAGCGCCGACGCGCCCACGCTGGGCTGCTGGTTGAGCTTCCGGACGTCCTTCTGCGGGTCGATGCCGGCCCGCTCCAGCGCCCGCACGAGGGTCCCGTCGGCGGCCGAGCCGACACTGGTGGACACCTTCCTGCCGCGCAGGTCGGCCAGCGACTTCAGGGGCGAACCGGGGGCGGTCACCACGGTGTTGAGGCCGCCGCGCAGGTTGTAGCCGGTGACCGCGACCAGCCGGGTCGGCTGCCCCAGTTGCTTCCCGCGGGCCGCGTTGATGAGCAGGGGGAAGTCGCCCATCGACCCGATGTCGATCTTCCCGGCCGTCATCTGGGCGGTGATCGGCGCACCGGTCGCGTAGTCCTGCCACACGACCTTGTACGAGACGCCGTCCTTCTTCCCGCGCGCCGCGAGCTCCTCCTCGAAGTAGCCGAGGGAGCGCAGCAGTGTGCCGGCGGTGACGGTGTTGATGGTCTTCGACTGGTAGCCGACGGTCACCGTGACCGTCTTCCCGTCGTCGCTGTCGGCGCCTGCCGTGCCGCCGCAGGAGACGGCGAGGGGAAGCAGTGCGGTGGCCAGGAGCGGGAGCAGGGGAACTCTCTTGCGGGGCATGGAAGGCCGGCCTTTCAGCGGAGCAGATAGGGCATGTTGACGGTGACCGCACCGGTGGGACAGCGCGCCGCACACGGGCCGCAGTACCAGCACTCGTCCACGTGCATGTACGCCTTGCCGTCGTCCTCGCGGATGGCGAGCGAGTCGAGCGGACACATGTCGACGCAGAGCGTGCAGCCGTCGATGCACTTGGACTCGTCGATGGTCACGGGCACGTCCGTGCGCTGTGGAACAAGAGGCATGACTGTCTCCAAGACCCGAAGGGGCGGGAACGAGAAAGAAGGGGGGAAGGGAGATGGCGGAATGCGGAATGCGGAATGCGGAATGCCGAGCTGGGAGCTGGGAGCTGGGAGCTGGGAGCCGGGAGCCGGGAGCCGGGAGCCGGGAGCCAGAAGTCGGGAGCCCGGGGCCGGCTCCCTCGCGTCACGGTGACCGGCGCAGCACGCCGCTCATGGTGATGCGGTCGCCGCGGAACCGGATGAACTCCAGATCCACCGGGCGCCCGCCGGGCAGACAGGTCAGCCGCTCCAGCAGCAGCACGGCCGCGCCGCGCGGGGCCTGGAGCACCGCGGCGGAGTGCGCGTCGGCCGTGACCGCCTCCAGGGTGATCTCGGCATGCCCCAGCGGACCGCCGGTGAGCGCTTCCAGGAGCCGGAACACATCCGTGTTCTCCAGGTCGCAGCCGAGCAGTTCACCGCCCACGTCCATGGGCAGGTAGGACAGGTCCAAGGACAGCGGAAGTCCATTCAGGCGGCGCAGCCGCTCGATACAGAGCACGTCGCTGTGATCGGGCAGCCCGAGTCGGTGCGCCACCGGGCCCGGGGCGGAGACGGGGCCGACGGTACGGACCTCGTTGGTGACCCGGCCGTGCTCGTGCAGGGTCTCGGCCAGGCCCTGGAGGCGGTCCAGGCCGTGGGGGTACTTCTCGCACACCACCACGGTGCCGACGCCGGGCTGCCGCTCGACGAGCTGTTCGCCGCGCAGCAGGTCCAGGGCCTGTCGCACGGTGTTGCGGCTGGCCCGGTAGTCCGCGGCGATGACGTCTTCGAGGGGGAGGACCCGCTGGGGGAAGACGCCGGCGAGGATCTGGTGGCGTAGCAGATCGGCGAGCTGTCGCGCCCGGTCCGCACGCAGTCGTCGACGGCGCGCGGCGGCGACCGGGCGGGCTGCGGGGGTGGGTTCGGCTGGCATGGCAGGGAACGTACCGGTGGAGTGCCGCCGATGGTGTTGCCGCAGTATTGCGCCACCTGACGCCTTGTGTGAACCCTTCTGACCTGGGATTTCTCCGGCCGAGTGGCAAGATCCGCCACAGCGGCGTCCACCACGTGGACGGCAGGACCTGATCGCGCGTCGGCCGCACCCCACGGACGCCCGCAAGTCGCTCGTCGAGCTGACGGGCGCCGGCCGGACCGCACTCGAAGCAGAGCGCGGCCGCAGGGCCGGCTGGCTCGCTCAGGCCATCGAGTCCGAACGCACGGCCGAGGAGCGGGCGTTGCCGGCACGGAGCGCGGTACTCCTGGAACGACTCGCCACCCGCTGACCCCTCGACGGGCCCAGGCCTCTCCGGTGGCCGTTCCGGAACGAGGCCGTCAGCCGGGGCCGGACCAGTCGAAGGTGATGGTCTTGCTGGACTTGCCGGTGCGGTTCCAGGTGAAGCCGAAGGCGTCGGCCTGGTCGGTGAGGGCGCGGCCCCAGGTGGCGAGCTGGCCGGGGCCGGTTTCGCAGCCGGGGAGGTTGGTCGACTGCACGCGGGCGCCGGCCGGGGTGGTCGGGCCGGTGAGTGCCTCGGCGCGGGCCTCGAGCCGCCCGGGGACGCTCGCCCGCCAGCTGGCCAGGTCCTCGTCGATCTCCACCTCGATGGGCGCGAAGTCCATGCCCCGCACCTCGAAGGCACCCATGCTGACCAGCTGCGCGGGCCAGCTGCCGGCCTGGCCGCTGAAGATCATCTGCAGGGCTTGGCGCTGCCCGTCGTCGGCCCGCTCGTCGAAGATGAACGCCGCGTACGAGTCCGAGTGCTCGGCCCACACATTGCCGACGAAGACGCCGAGCATCACCATGTTCAGCCCGTCCAGTCGGACGTCGCCGTAGGTGCCCTCGCGTATGTGCCACACCAGGATGCCTTCGCAGTCGCCGGTGGTCGGCGGCTGGGCGAACGAGCACGGGCACGGAATGTCGCACTTGCACACGTCGAACCAGTCACCCGCCAGACGCCAGGCCGGCACGGTCACTGCCGCCTGTGTCATCGCGCTCACTCCTCCCACAACCATGCAGGTCCGCGGGTCGCGGGAGGGAGCAGAAGGGTCGGGCCCGGATCCGCGTTCCTTCGTCCGGCCGCGCCCGGCGACCGGAACGGGGCGATTCCTTTCCTCACCTCCATGGTGCGCCCGGGCCGCCGGGGCGGCCAGTGGCGAGAGCGGTTGCCGTGCTCGGGATCCGTGCTGTGCTGGAAGGATCCGATGGGAGTGCGTCATGCGTACGGTTCGGCGGCCGGACAGGACCGACCACCCGCTGCGGGCGGGAGTGCTGCTGCCGGTCCGGGACCTCGCCGTGGCCTGGGCGCTGATCGTCCTGATCGCGGCCCTGGCCTGGGTGCTCACCGTGGACCAGGCCCGGGGCATGGGGGTCGGGCCCGGCACGATGGGGATGGCGCTGCCGCTGTTCCTCCTGCTGTGGCTGGCGATGATGGCGGCGATGATGCTGCCCTCCGTCGCCCCCGTCGCGGTGACCTGGGCCAAGGGGATCGCCCGCCAGTCCAGCGGAGCCGGGCGGGCGCTGCGCACCACCGAGTTCGTCTCCGGCTACCTGGTGGTGTGGACGGCGTTCGGCCTCCTCGCGTACGGCGGGCTGGCGCTCACTGGCGCCCTGGTCGATCGTGACCCGGACGTCGGGAAGTGGATCGGGGCGGCCGCCTTCGCACTGGCCGGGCTGTACCAGCTGGGCCCGCTCAAGGACATCTGCCTCCGGCACTGCCGCAGCCCCATGGCCCAGCTGATGCGGTACGCCGCGTACCGGCCGCGGCTGCGCGACCTGCGGGTGGGGCTGCACCACGGCGCGTACTGCGTCGGCTGCTGCTGGGCGCTGATGGGCGTCCTGATCCCGCTCGGTGTCATGAACGTCGCGGCGATGGCGGGGGTGGCGGCGCTGATCTTCCTGGAGAAGCTCTGGTCCCGGGGGCCACAGCTGGCCCGGCTGGCCGGCGTCGCGTTCCTGGTGCTGGCCGTGTTGGCGCTCTTCCAGGACTGGCTGCTGCCGGGCCTGCGGAGTTCGATGACGCCGATGTGAGGTCCTGCTGCATCAGGGGCGGCCCCCTTCCGCAGTCGTCTCCTCCGCCGTGCGGGCGCGGATCCGACCGGTTGCCGCCCGCCTCGACGGCCGCCGATGTTCCCGGGAGGCCCAGCGCCGGACGCGGTCGGGGTCGAGGGGAGTGCCGTGGCCGACGTGGAGGCTCGTGGGGTTGAGGGCGAGCATCTTCCGCAGGCTGGCGAGGTTGAGCACGGGGTCGTCGTGGAAGGGCGGATTGGCCGGCCGCGGACGGGACCGAAGAAGGAGTTGGCGCTCAGGTCGCCCGCGACGAGGTCGCCTCCGACGGTCAGGACGGAGACCGATCCGGCGGTGTGCCCGGGGGCATGATGCGTGCCGTGATCCCGAAGTCCTCCAGGTCGGTCTCGCCGGTCACGAGCACGTCGGGTCCGAACGGTTCGACCTGCGCGTGGAGGTCCTCGTTCCTGGCCATGAGGCGGCCCATCGGGCCGGTGGGCAGATAGGGCTCGCGGACCCGGCCGGTGCGGTACGGACCGAGGGGCCCGTACCCGTCCGGCGGCGACCGCCTTCGCCGGGGCGCCCGCCGCCGAACCGGCCGACGCCCCGCGCTCGGTAGCCGACCGGTGACGGGTCAGATCCAGCCGCGGCGTGCGGCGACGACGCCGGCCTGGAAGCGGTTCACCGCGCCCAGGAGTTCGTGGAGGCGGCTCATGCGCCGGCGCATGGTGCGGACCGACCAGCCGAGCTGGCGGGCTATGGCCTCGTCCTTGAGGCCGCTGACCAGCAGGGTGAGCATCAGACGGTCCTCCTCACCGAGCGGGTCCTCTGCGGGTACGTCGAGGGGCAGGGCCTGCTTCCAGCACAGTTCCCAGTAGTCGGTCAGGGCGTCCAGCAGGGTGGAGGGGCGGATGACCGCGGCGCGCACGCCGTCGAGGTCCAGGGAGAGCGGCATCAGCGCCAGCCGGCGGTCCGCGATGGCCAGTTTGATCCGCAGGCCCGGCATCACCCGGGCCTGCTCGCCCCGGCGCACGAGTCCGCGGATGTCCTCGAGCACCCCCGGCCACTCCAGCGCCTCGGGGGCGTAGACCGCGCGGTAGCGCACGCCTCGCCCCAGCGCCGCGCTCTCCACCGGGTTGGAGGTGGTCAGCGCGTACGGCGGCCGGTCCAGTGTCCTGACGTCCGCGTCCGCCTCCTGCTGGAGGCGGACGAACCAACGGCCGAGCGCCTCCCGGCCGGTGACGATCTCCACCTCCTCCTCCCCGGCGGTGCCGGCCTGGGCCGCCGCGAAGAGGCGGGACAGCTCACCCGCCGCCGAACGGACCCGGTCCAACTCCGCGGTCCTGGCCCGTACGAGGGATTCGACCGCGGCGCCCGGCTCGATCGCCGCGTACCGGCGACGGACGCCCGCGAGCCGCCCGACCAGGCCGTGGTCGTGCAGCCGGTCCAGCGCTCTGGCGGCGCGGAGAAGGGAGCAGCCGAGGTCGGCGGCGAGCTCGGTCGGGGCTGCCGTACGCCGGGTCAACACGGCCCGGTAGACGCTCTCGTCGAACGGGTCGATGCCTGCCGCGGTGAGCTCGTTCGTCATATGCGGATCCTGGCCCACTTGTGCCAGGTGCAGCAATGGGCCGTCAGGATCCGTTGTACGGAGAGTGACTTCGGCGCTAGGACTTCTTCCCATGGCCAAGAACCCACGTAGAAGCCGACGCCTGGTCGCCGCCACGGTCACCACCGTCGCGCTGGCCGGGACCCTCACCGCGGCACCCGGCACCGCGACCGCGAAGTCACCGGACCCGAACCAGCGGGTCATCGTCGAGCTGTCCGGGGACGCCGCCGTCGCAGCCGCCCCCGACGGCTCGCTCACCTCGCTGTCCGCCGGCACCACCTCCGCCGTCGGCGACGCCCGACGGGCCCTGGCGGAACGGCAGGACGCCTTCGTCAGAACGGTGCGGAACGCCGGACTGCACCCCGGCTCCCCCCGCAAGCTGGCTCTGCTCGTCAACGCCGTGGCGATGACGGTGCCCGCCTCCGAGGCGGCGCGGCTCGCCGCGCTGCCGGGCGTCAGCGCCGTCCGGCCCGACACCCGGATACAGGTGCGCACGGACACCAGCGTCCCGCTGACCGGCGCTCCCGAGGTCTGGAAGCGCGAGGACCCGGCCGGGGTGAAGGCCACCGGCAAGGGCACCGTCGTGGCGGTCCTGGACAGCGGCGTGGATTACGGCCATCCCGACCTGGGCGGCGGCTTCGGCAAGGGCCACAAGGTCGTCGGCGGCTTCGACTTCGCCAACGGTGACGACGACCCGATGGACGACAACGGTCACGGCACCCACGTCGCGGGCATCATCGCGGGCAAGGCGGCCAGGAAGGGAGGGACCACCGGCATGGCGCCCGACGCGCGCCTGCTGGCCTACAAGGTCATCGGCGCCGACGGCAGCGGCTACACCTCCGACATCATCGCCGGCATCGAGGCGGCGGCCGACCCGGCCAACCCCTACCCGGCCGACGTCATCAACATGAGCCTCGGCGGCCCCGGTGACGGCACCGACCCGCTGGGCCGCGCGGCGACCGCGGCCGTACGGGCCGGAGTGGTCGTCGTCGCGGCGGCGGGCAACGAGGGACCCGGCAGCGGCACCGTCGGCACTCCGGCGTCGGCCGACGGCGTCATCGCGGTCGGCGCCTCCACCAGCGGGCTGCGGATACCCAGCGCGTACCTGGCGGGCAAGGAGCCCGAACTGATCCAGACGTACCGAGGCGTCCTGTCCGCGAACCCGCCCGCGAAGCCGGTCACCGCGCCGCTCGTGGACGTCGGTGCGGGCACCGCCGAGGACTGGAAGCGGGTCGGTGACGTACGGGGCAAGATCCTTCGGGCCGACATCCTCGTCGCGCCCGCCACGGACGTCCTGAGCCAGAGCGACATCGACTGGGCGCGCGAAGCCGAGAAGCGCGGCGCGCTCGCCGTGCTCGGCGGCCTCCCGTCCCACGCCGGACCCGTGCTCGCCGCCACCCCGGGAACGGTCGAGGCCCGGGAGACCCCGGCCCGTCCCGACCTCACGAGGACCGCGGCCTCCGGCGACTCGTTGCGCATGGACCGCCTGGTCGTCATGGGCATCGACACGACCCAGTACGCCCAGCTGAGCCGTGAACTGGCCGCCGGGAAGGTGTCCGTCACCCTGAGCGGCACCGACTCCACCGACGCCATCGCCTCGTTCTCGTCGCGCGGACCCGGCACCGGCTTCGGCCTCAAGCCCGACCTGGTCGCACCCGGCGTGGAGATCCGCTCCACGATCCCGACCTCGATGTACGAACCCGGTGTCTACCGCATGTCGGGCACCTCGATGGCGAGCCCGCACGTCGCCGGAGCCGCCGCCCTGCTGCGCCAACTGCGCCCGGACCAGGACCCCGACGGGGTGCGGTCCGCACTGGTCGGCACCGCGAAGCAGCTCGCCGGCACCGGCCTCACCGTCCAGGGCAACGGACGGCTCGACGTGGCCGCCGCGGCGTCGGCCACCCTCGGCGCCTCCCCGACGAGCGTGTCGTTCGGCCTCGCCGACCTGGCGGACAGGACCGTCGGCGGCACCGCGAAGGTACGGCTGGCCAACCCCGACGGCCGACCGCTGACCGTCGACCTCACCAGCACCGGGCCCACCACCGTGTCTCCCCGGCGGGTCACCGTCCCCGCCCGGGGGTCGGCAACCGTCGACGTCACCCTGCGGGCGGACCGCCCGGCCACCGACACGGAGATCAGCGGCCGGATCACGGCCACCCCGCCGCGCGGCCCGGCCCTCCGGGTGCCGTACCTGCTCGTCGTCCGGCACCTGGTCGTCCAGGCGTCCCCCGACCCGAGCGACGGCCGCTCCACCGTGCACGTCGCCGCCCCGGCCGCCCTGGACGCGCCGCCGGAGATCACGGTGACGCCGCCGCACGGCAAGGCCTTCACGCTGCCCACCACCATGAACGGCGCCGGCTACTACCAGGCCGACGTGACCGGGAAGGCGGCCGGCGCCTACCGGTTGGCCGTGCGGGCCACGACCACCGACGGCCGTAGGATCACCGGAACCGGCGCCTTCGAGGTCACCCCCGCCGCCGGCCGCGGCGACCGCTGGGAGCCCATCGGCCCGAACAGCGAGGCCGGTCACGTCGCGCTCTCGCCCGCCCGGCCGAGGCAGGCCGTCGTGACCCAGTTCCGGAAGGCCGCCCCCTGGCTGACCACCGACGGCGGCGCCCACTGGCGCCAGGTGGGCAGGCTGCCGATCGCCGACGGCAACGGAACCGGAGCGGTCGTGGTCGACGCCCACCGCCCCGATCGCTGGTGGTACGCCGTGAACAGGGCCGCCGACCCCACCCGTCGTGGCACGATCCTGCGTACCGACGACAACGGCCGCACCTGGCGCAAGCTCGACGTGCCCGACGCGCACATCGACGCGTTCGTCGCGGACGAGCAGACCCGCACCCTCGCCGCGGTGGTCGACGGCACGCTGCTGGTCAGCACGGACGCGGGCGACAGCTGGGCGACGTACCCCACCGGCGTGAGGGGTGACGTCCGCGACGCCACCCTCGTCGGCGACACCCTCTACCTGGCGACCTTCGACAGCGTCTGGCGGATCGACGGCGTCGGCAGGGGCGACCCCGGTACGGCGCACCTCGTCCTCGACGAGCGGGTGAGCACCCTCCGCGGCATGGCGGCCGACTCCACCGTGGTGGCGGCCTACGTCCCCGGGACGGGCGTCCGCGGCTCCTACGACAAGGGCCGCACCTGGACCACGCTGCTGCCTCTGGCGGCGGGCGGCGACGGACTGTCCGCCTCCGGCGGCGACCTGTACCTGCGCGCGCTGTTCGGCGCCGGGCAGGTGAGCCGCGACCACGGCAGGACCTGGAAGCCCATGCCCGCCCCCTCGAAGGCCGCCATCGCGATGGACTACGACCGCTGGGCCGACGGATCGGTGACCGTGTCCAGCGAACAGGACGGCCTGTACCGCGGCTCGGCCGACGGCACCGGCTACCGGAGGATCGGCGTGCAGGGCCTGACCACCTTCGCCCTCGCGGCCGCCGGCGACCAGCTGCTCGCCGGAACGGTGAGCGGCACCTACCGCACCGCGATCCCCGTCGCCGGCCCCGAGTGGGGCCAGTCCGGGGCGGAGGGCAGGACCGGTCGCCTCACCTCGCACATCGCCGTCTCGCCCAAGGACACCAAGGTGGTGTGGCAGGTCCGGCGCACCGCGACCGGCCTCTTCGAGGTCTCCCGCAGCGGTGACGCCGGCCGGACCTGGCAGGTGAAGGGCACGTCGTCGGAGATACCGACCTCGATCCTGGTCCACCCCGCCGACCCGGACCGGGTGGCGATCAGCTTCCGGAGCATCTTCGGCGACGGACTGTTCTCCACGTCCGACGGCGGCAGGACGTGGAAGAACCTCTTCCACGAGAGGTCCTTCGACGCCCTGGCCGGTGACCCGCGCGACCCGCGACGCCTCTGGCTCGGCAACGCCTCGGGCCTCTACCGCTCGGACGACGGCGGCGTCACCAAGACCAAGGTCGCCGAGGGCCCCGTCTCCGCGATCGCGACGGACGGCCGACGCCTGGTCGTCGGCGGTTCGTCCGTCCGGGTCAGTACCGATGACGGCAGGACCTTCCGCACCGCCGACACCGGCCCGCTCGCGGTCCACGTCGCGGACCTGCTGAGGGTCGGCGGAGCGCTCTACGCGGCCACCACCGGCTCGACCGCGTCCGGACTCGTCCAGGGCGGCCGGGGCGTACTGCGCAGCACCGACAACGGCCTCACCTGGGAGAACGTTTCGAGCGGTCTGCAGAACACCGACACCACGAAGCTGGCCGCCGCTCCCGACGGGCGCACGCTCTACGTCGGCACGGTCGACGGCGGCGTCCACCGCCTGAAGCTACGCCGCTGACCCACCCCGCACCTCACGCGTGTGACCGTACGACCGACGCGCCCCCCTTGACCGGCGCGAACGCATGACCGCGGCGATCGCCGACCGGACCCGGAAGCACCGGGTCCGGTCGGCGATCGTGCGCGTGGCCGGCGGGACTCGAGTGCGAGGCGCCGTCGAGTGTTGCATGTGCCTCACCGGTAGGTGCTGTTCAAGGGGAGCTCTCGACGGCCAAGCTGAGCGGCGTGCTCCGGATCATCGCGGGCACACCCCGATCGAGTCGAGAACACGCCGGTGTCGGCCAGAGCAGCGAACGGGAGAACACTCGTGATTGTCGGAGTCCTCAAGGAAGCGCGGGCAGGTGAGCATCGCGCGTCGGCAACGCCGGCCACGATCGAACAGATCCGCAGACTGGGGTACGACGTAGTCGTCGAATCGGGCGCGGGCGTCGCCGCCGGCTTCACCGACAGCGCCTACGAGGCCGCCGGTGCCACCGTCGGCGACGCGACGGCCGCGGACGTGGTGCTGGGCGTCAACGCCCCGACCCCGTCCCAGCTGGACCGGGTACGGCCGACGGCGACCGTGATCGCCCTGTTCGCCCCGGCCTTCGACCCGGCGATGGTCGAGGAGCTGGGCCGACGTCCCTTCACGGCGCTGTCGATGGACGCCGTGCCGCGCATCAGCCGCGCGCAGTCGATGGACGTGCTGTCGTCCATGGCGAACATCGCCGGCTACCGGGCCGTCATCGAGGCCGCGCACGAGTTCGGGCGCTTCTTCACCGGCCAGGTGACCGCGGCGGGCAAGGTGCCCCCGGCGAAGGTGCTCGTCGCGGGCGCCGGCGTCGCCGGCCTCGCGGCGATCGGCGCGTCGGGAGCGCTCGGTGCGATCGTGCGGGCGACCGACCCGCGACCGGAGGTGGCCGACCAGGTCCACTCGCTGGGCGGCGAGTACCTGTCGATCGCCTCCCCGGAGGTCGAGGTCTCGGCCACCGGCTACGCCAAGGAGATGGGCGACGACTACAAGGCGCGCGAGGTCGAGCTCTACGCCGCGCAGTGCCGCGAGGTCGACATCGTCATCACCACCGCACTGATCCCCGGTCGTCCCGCGCCGACACTGATCACCGCGGAGATGGTGGCGAGCATGAAGCCGGGATCGGTGATCGTCGACATGGCCGCCGCCAACGGCGGCAACGTCGTCGGCACCGAGAAGGGCGAGAAGGTCGTCACGGACAACGGTGTGACGATCATCGGCTACACCGACCTGGCGGGCCGCCTGTCGGCGCAGGCCTCGCAGCTCTACGGCACGAACCTGGTGAACCTGCTCAAGCTGATGACGCCGGACAAGGACGGCCGTCTGGTGCTGGACTGGGACGACCCGGTGCAGCGCTCGATCACCGTCGTACGCAAGGGTGAGCCGGCGTGGCCGCCTCCGCCGGTACAGGTGTCGGCGGCTCCCGCCGCCGGTCCCGCCGCGGCGCAGACGGCGCCGAAGAAGCCGTCGATGACGGCGAGGCGGAAGCTCGGCGGCGTGGCCCTCGGCGCCCTGGCGCTGTTCCTCACCGCCGGACTCGCCCCCGCGGCGATGCTGCCGCACGTGACGGTCTTCGTCCTCGCGATCGTGATCGGCTACTACGTGATCGGGCACGTCCACCACGCGCTGCACACACCGCTGATGTCGGTGACGAACGCGATCTCCGGCATCATCGTCGTCGGCGCGCTGCTGCAGATCGGCCACACGAGCACCGCGGTCACGGTGCTGTCGGTCGTCGCGATCCTTCTGGCCAGTATCAACGTCTTCGGCGGCTTCGCGGTGACGCGTCGCATGCTCGCCATGTTCAACCGGAGCTGACATGTCTGCGACCCTCGCCGCACAGTCGGCCTATCTTGTTGCCGCGCTGCTCTTCATCCTTGCGCTGGCAGGACTTTCCAAGCACGAGTCGGCACGGCTCGGCAACGCGTTCGGCATGCTCGGCATGGGCGTCGCGCTCGTCGCGACGGTCGTGCTCGCGGTGGACGGCGACGCCGGCACCGCCGGCCTCGGCCTGATGGCCGTGGCGATGCTCATCGGCGCGCTCATCGGTGTCCGGCGGGCCCGCGGCGTCGAGATGACCGGCATGCCCGAACTGATCGCGCTGCTGCACTCCTTCGTCGGCCTGGCCGCCGTACTGGTCAGCTGGAACGGCTTCCTGAACGTCGAGCACGACCCGGACGGCCACGAGGCCGAGGCCCTGGACGCGCTCGGCACCCTGGGAATCCACCACGCCGAGGTGTTCATCGGCCTGTTCATCGGCGCCGTGACCTTCACCGGCTCCATCGTGGCCTACCTCAAGCTCGCCGCCAGGATCGACTCCAAGCCGCTGACGCTGCGGGGCAAGAACGCCCTCAACCTCGGCGCGCTGCTCCTGTTCGTCGCCCTGACCGTGTGGTTCGTGATCACACCGGAGCTGGGGCTGCTGATCACCGTGACGGTCCTGGCGCTGGCCCTCGGCTGGCACCTGGTCGCCTCGATCGGCGGCGGCGACATGCCGGTCGTGGTCTCGATGCTCAACAGCTACTCCGGCTGGGCCGCGGCCGCCTCCGGCTTCCTGCTCGGCAACGACCTGCTGATCATCACCGGTGCGCTGGTCGGCTCCTCGGGTGCCTACCTGTCCGCCCTCATGTGCAAGGCCATGAACCGCTCGTTCCTCTCCGTCATCGCCGGCGGCTTCGGCATCGAGGCGCCCTCGACCTCGGACGTCGACTACGGGGAGCACGCGGAGATCACCCCGGAGGGCGCCGCCGAGCTGCTCGCGTCGGCCCGGTCGGTGGTCATCACGCCCGGCTACGGCATGGCCGTGGCCCAGGCGCAGTACCCGGTCGCCGAGCTCACCTCCAAGCTGCGCGCGAAGGGCGTCGACGTACGGTTCGGCATCCACCCGGTCGCCGGCCGCCTGCCCGGACACATGAACGTCCTGCTGGCCGAGGCCAAGGTGCCGTACGACATCGTCCTCGAAATGGACGAGATCAACGAGGACTTCGCCAAGACCGACGTGGTCCTCGTCATCGGCGCCAACGACACGGTCAACCCGGCCGGGGCCGAGGACCCCGCCAGCCCGCTCGCCGGCATGCCGGTCCTCACGGTCTGGGAGGCAGGCAAGGTCATCGTCTTCAAGCGCTCCATGGCCTCCGGGTACGCGGGCGTCCAGAACCCCCTGTTCTTCCGTGAGAACACCTCGATGCTCTTCGGTGACGCGAAGGCCAGGGTCGAGGACATCGTCGGCGCACTCTGACCCGCGGACGGGGACCGGGCGGGGAACACGCGGCGCGCCCGGCGGCGAACACGCCGGGCGCTCGTGATCGACTCGCGCCCCCGACCGGCTCCCCGCCCTCGGCCCGCGGCGCGCACGGGGGGCCACGGCGCGGCGCGCCCACGCGGCGGGGCGGCGTCCGCCGGACAGGCCTCACCTCCAGTCGCCGAACCTCTCGAAGAAGGCCTCGGCGGAGCGCACGCTCGCCGCCACGACGGCGTCCCGTTGCACCTCCCAGTCGCCGGCGAACGCCTCGACGAGCACCTCCGCCGCCCTGGGCGTACCGATCACCCTGCGCAGGCACTCCTCGCGGCGCGAGCCGTCGAAATGGACGAGGGCCACCCGTGCCACGTTGTACGCACGGCTCGCGGAGCTCAGACGGTAGGGCGGGTACGGGCGGAACCGGTGCTCCAGCCGTGCCGACGGGACCGCCAGCACGTCGATCCCGGCGCGCCACGCCCGCAGGCTGAAGTCGACGTCCTCGAGCCCCAGCTCGCGAAAGGCCCCGAAGCCGCCCAGCCGCTCGAACACCGCCCGCCGCACCGCCAGGCAGCCGCCCGGCGCGACGGGCACCGGGTACGGGGCGCCGTCCGGTCCCGGCGGCAGCCAGCGCACCCGAAGGTCGGCGTCGATCAGGCGGGCGCCGCAGCCCGGCGCCGTGCCGCCGAAGTCGCGCAGGGCGGGTGCGAGGACCGCATCGGGTCCGGCCGCCAGCGCAGCCCGCAGCCGGCCGAGGCAGTCCCGCTCCAGCCGGCAGTGCGCGTCCAGGAACAGCAGGTGGGTGCCCCGGGCGAGCCGGGCGCCCGCGTTGCGGGCCGCCGCGACGCCGCTGCGCGGGATGCGGTGGACCACGACCCCCCGCGCGCGCCACTCCTCCAGCTCCAGGGCGGCACAACTGCCGTCGGTGCCGCCGTCGTCGACGACGATGGTCTCGTCGGCGACGTCCGACCCGGCGAACACGGACCTCAGGGTCTCGTGCAGCTCCAGGCCCTCGTCCAGGCTCGCGATCACCAGCGAGACGGTCGTCGAGCGCCCGAGAGGCACCCGCCCCGCCCCGGACGCCGTGCGGGTCATTCCATCGGGGGGCCGGGCGTGCCGGGCGGAACTCCCCCGGGAGGAGACGTGGCGATCAGGTCGATCAGCCCCGGCAGCACGGCCGCGTACCGGATCGAGTCCTGCAGGTAGGCCGCGATCCCGGCGCTCAGCGCGAAGTGGTAGGAGTTCAGCCGGTCGAGCTCGCCGCCGTCCAGGGCGAGTGCCAGAAGGTCGCCGAGCCGCAGCCGGCCCAGGCTCAGCACGTCGAGCACCTTCTGCGGTGCGGCGGAGAACTCCAGGTAGTCGGCGAAGTCGGTGGACGACTGGAAGTCGGCCTCGGTGAAACCGGACTGCTGGAGCGCCCGCTCGAGAGCCCGGTCGCCCTGGCGGACCAGGTATCCGGCCGACGGCACGTTCGCCTCGCGCAGGTGCTCCAGCAGCTGCTTGGTCACGGCACCGACGAGGCCGATGTTGGTGGCGTTGCGCCGGTCCGTCAGGACAGGGGTGAGATGGGCCCGGTTCTCGCTGCCGATCATGGCGATGCCCACGGCCTCGACGGTCTGCGACCCGATGCCCTTGGGCGGCCAAGGCCGCTCCGTCGTGGCCAGCGCCAGCACCAGGCCGCCCCGGGACAACAGCGGTTCGAGGACCTCCGAGTAGAGGTACGGGTACCGGTTGCGACGGCAGAACGCGGCGAGTGCGGTCCGCGTCTCGACGTCGGGCTCCTTGGTCACCGCCATCCGGACCGACTCGTTCGTGGGGGAGTGGTGGGTCATCGTGGGCCTCCGAGAGCGGGGGAGTCTGCACGGGACATCCACCCCGCGACCGCGTACCGCGTGCCGTCGCGCACGTGGGCCACCTCGTGCATCAGGGAGGAGCGGAACAACAGCAGCATGCCGGGCTCGGGCACCACGACCACCCGGCGGTCGCGCAGGCCCGGGTCCGTCTCGTAGACGGTGAGCGCACCGCCGTCGAACGTCGGCAGGTCCTCGCCGCCGTCGCGCCCGTTGAGGTAGAGCAGCAGCGACCACCGGTGGGCGGCCAGCCGGGGCGGATCGTCCTTGTGGTTGGCCACGTCCCGGTGCGCGCGGAAGTAGCTGCCCTTCTCGTACGACATGAAGTACGGTCCGTACAGATAGTCCGCGTCCGAGTCGAACTCCGCGCGGTGGTCGCCGAAATAGGAGGCCATGCGCGCGCCGATGCGACGCTTGAAGTCCTCCGGGAAGTGATGGTCGAAACACAGGCGCAGCGACTCGTCCAGGATGGACTCACCCGCGCGCACGATCTGGGCCCTCTCCCGCCGCGCCTGCGCCATGGCCCGGATGACCTCGGCGCATTCGGCGACCGAAAGGAATCCGGGGGCCGACGCGATGTTCTGCGTCCTGAACTGGGGCTGCATGTCCTGGCGCCTCCCGGTCGCGTACGTCTCATGGGCCGGCACGAGACTCCTCCAGCCAAGCGCCGACCGGCATGCGCCGCACGCCGGACTAGCCCGACCGACGGGTACGCCCACCGATGGGCCGGCCGATGGCCCCGCCGCCCCGCCCCGGCCGGTGCCCCGTCGCCGAGGGAGGTCAGGGCGGCGCGGCACCGGGGGGCGACAACGACATGGACCTCACCGCCGGGGACACTTCGGCGGGAAGCGAGGTCCTCGGCTGGACGCCCTGCAGGTGCAAGAACAACCAGGTCTGGGATCTGCACGCCGACGACCAGAACATCCGGCGCATGGCCCCCATGGCACTCCACTCCCGGCACGTGTCCTACGACGCGCGGGACAAGACCGTCACCCTGATGGACGCGGTTGTCGACAACAAGGGCGCGCAGTGGCGCCCCGAAGCGGTCGGAGGCGTCGAACGACCTGGGCCAGCTCTGGAAGATCCCACTGAACAACCGGTAAGCACGGCGCACCCCTTCACGGCACGGTGCCTACCGAGCCGCGACCGCTCGACCGGGACCCCCTCGCGGGGAGGGGACCTCGGCGGGCGGTCAGCCCGCGACTGAACTGCGGCGCTCCAAAAGGATCACGTCGCGCCAGTTGCCGTGGTGCCGACCGATCCGCTCCCGAGTGCCGATGATCCGGAAGCCGGTGCGCTCGTGCAGGGCGAGGCTGGCGGTGTTCTCGGGGAAGATCCCCGACTGGATCGTCCAGATCCCGGCCGCCTCGGTGGATGCGACCAGGGCGTCCAGGAGGGCGCGGGCCACGCCGCGGCCACGGACGTCGGGGTGAACGTAGACGGAGTGCTCGACCACGCCCGCGTACGCGCACCGGTCGGAGACCGCGCTCGCCGCCACCCAGCCCAGCACCCGCCCGTCGTCGAGGGCGACGAAGCGGTGGCCGGGCAGCTTGGCCTCGTCGAACGCGGCCCACTCGGGCGCCTGGGTCTCGAAGGTGGCGTTGCCCTCGTCGATCCCCGCCTGGTAGATGCCCAGCACCTGCTCGGCATGCTCGTCCACCATCGCCTCGATCCGCACGCCGGTCACGCCGCCTTCGCGGGGCCGGCCGACAGAGGGCCCTCGTTCAGCGGGGGGCGGCAGGCCTCGACGAGGTCCGGCTCCCCGGGCGGCAGAACCTTCACGTTCGACATACGCCCATGTTGACATGCGTCGAACCAAGGCGTCCGGGTGGGGTGCGGGCCAGGTGGACGGCCAGGCCCGGCCTGTGTCGGGTCGACGCCTCGGAGCGGGCTCGGGTCCACGAGGACGCAGCGGGTGCCGGTGTAGATCGTCGGCATGCAGCGGTTTGCCGTGGACGCACAGGGACGTAGATGGTCATGCCGGAAGGTGCCTTCCTGGACCGGACGGTGGGTCAGTGGTTGAAGGCCAGGAGCTTGGCGATGCCGTTGCGCTGGATCTCGGAGGTGCCGGTGAGGACACGGAACATGCGGATCTTGCGGAAGAGGTACTCGATCTCACTGCCCTGGGTGAGTCCTTCCTTGCCGTGGATCTGCACGGCCTCGTCGAGGATGCGGAAGGCGGACTCGGCGACGAACAGCTCGCACATGAACGCCTCGGTGTGGACCTCGCGGCCCTCGTCCAGCGCCGCCAGCGCGTCGTACGTCATGGAGCGCGCGGCGTACAGCCCGGTGGCCATGTCGGCGACCTTGTGCTGGATCGCCTGGAGCATGAGCAGCGGCGCGCCCGCGACCTGCCGGGTCCGGGTCCGGTCGAGCGTCAGCTTGACGGCGCGGCGGGTGGCGCCGAGCACGGTGGGGCAGTGCAGGAGGCGGTTGGTGGTCACGCGGCCGAGCGCGACGCGCATGCCCTTGCCCTCCTCGCCGAGCAGGTTGGCGGCGGGGACGAAGCAGTCGTCCAGGACGATGTCGCTCTCGATGTGCTCGCCGGACATCGGGGTCGCTCCGTCCTCGACGCGGCAGCCGGGGCTGTCGAGGTCCACGAGGAACGCGGAGAACAGCGGCTTGTCGCCCTCCTCCTCACCGGTACCGGCCATGCGTGCGACGACGATCGAGAAGTCGGCGAAGGGGCCGGCCGAGGAGAACACCTTGTGTCCGGTGAGCCGGTAGCCGTCCCCGTCCGGCACGGCGACGGTGCGCATGGAGCGGACGTCGGAGCCCGCGTCGGTCTCGGTGAGGGAGAAGCAGCAGGCCCGCTCGCCGCGGATCAGCACGGCACCGAGCCGCACACCCCCGCACTTCAACGCCTCGGCGGCCAAGTCCTACATCGGCCTGATGGTGGCGACCCTGGCGCACCAGGGCCTCCTGGACCGGTCCGCCCCCGCATCCGCCCACGTTCCCGAACTCGCCGGTACGGCGTTCGGCGACGCCACGATCGAGGACCTGCTGCACATGGGCACCCAGGTCTGCTACGCGGGCAGGCCCTTCGACAAGGCGATCGAGGCCCAGCGGTACTTCGCCGTCATCGCCCCGCAGCTACGGCCGTACGGCTACAACGGCCCCACCACCATCCGCGAACACCTCCTGACCGCCCGCGCCACCGGCCGGCCGGGCACCGGGTTCCGCTACGAGAACGGCAACGTCGAGACGCTGGCCGAGGTCCTGCGCCGGGTCACGGGCCTGACCACCTCCGCGCTGCTCAGCGAGATGATCTGGTCGAAGATCGGTGCCGAGGAGGACGCCTACTACATCCTCGACGGCGACGGCGTCGAGGCAGCGTGCGGCGGCTTCAGCGCCACCGCGCGCGACGTCGCCCGGCTCGGCGAGATGCTGCGCTGCGGCGGCGCGATCGGCGACCGGCAGGTCGTTCCCGAGGGGGTGGCGACGACGATCACCAGCGGCGTCCCCGACGGCTATCCCCGGCGCGTACGCTTCCCGGCCGCACCGCCCGAGTCGCCGGCGACGCTCTCGTACCACGATCTGTGGTGGATCCCGAACGACCCGTACGGCTCCTACCTCGCCAGCGGCATCCACGGCCAGCGGCTCCTCGTCTCTCCCGGGCTCGACCTCGTCGCCGTCCACTTCGGAGCGCAGGTCATCTCCCCGGACGTGCCCGTCGCCCGCTCGTCCAGGCGTTCCTGCGGATCGGGACCCACCTCGCATCGACTCGGTGAACTTCCTGTGAATCAGGCAGCGGTGACAGCGGCCCTGCCGGGGATCCGGGCCTCGCCCTGCGGAGTGAGGCCCGGAACTCCCAGGAAGTTCCCAGAATCTCTCCGGAGGTGATCAGGACGGGCTGACAGCGTTCGGTGCCTGTTCCGATACGCCTCGACCGACCTGGAGCGTCTGCTGTGGCCACATTCCTTTCCCGGCTGGGCCGGTTCTCCTTCCGGAGGCGCCGGCTGGTCGCGTTGCTGTGGGTGGTACTGCTCGTGGGGACGGGGGTGCTGGCCGGGAGGGCCCCCGCCCCGCCCCCCAACGACTTCTCGATGCCCGGCACCGAGGCCCAGCAGGCCTACGACCTCCTCGACAGGAACTTCCCCGAGCTGAACGCCGACGGCGCGACGGCCAGGGTCGTTTTCCGCGCGCAGGACGGCAGGATCACCGACCCGGAGGCGACGAGGGCCGTCCAGGAGACGGTCCGGGAACTCGCCGACGATCCGCAGGTCACGCGGGTCACCGACCCGTACGCCACCCGGTCCGTGAGCGCCGACGGCTCCACCGCCTACGCGCAGGTCGCCTACGAGGTGCCCGCCTCGAAACTGGCGGAGAGCTCGCGCACGGCGCTGCGGGACACCGTCGGGCAGGCGGGCTCGACGGAGCTGACGGTCGAGGTCGGCGGCAACGCCGTCGACGCGGTCGCCGGCGGCCACTCCTCCGAGGCCCTGGGCCTGGCGGTGGCCGCCGTGGTGCTCGTCATCACCTTCGGCGCGCTGCTCGCCGCCGGACTCCCGCTGCTCACCGCCATCCTCGGCGTGGGCATCGGCGGGCTGGCGATCAAGGTACTGGCGGAGCCGCTCGGGCTCGGCTCGACCACGAGCGGTCTCGCCACCATGATCGGCCTCGCGGTCGGCATCGACTACGCCCTGTTCGTCGTCTCCCGCTACCGAGCCGAACTCGCCCGCGGCCGCAGCCGCGAGGAGGCGGCCGGGCACGCGGTGGGCACCGCCGGATCGGCAGTCGTGTTCGCGGGCCTGACCGTGGTCATCGCCCTCGCGGGGTTGGCTGTCGTGGGCATTCCGTTGCTCACGCGGATGGGACTCGCCGCGGCCGGCACGGTCGTCCTCGCGGTGCTCATCGCCGTCACGCTGATCCCCGCCCTGCTCGGGATCTGCGGCCGCCGGATCGGTCCGCCCCGCGCCGGGCGGCGCCGGGGCGAGGACGACGGCCCGAAGCCGGCCATGGGCGTGCGCTGGGCCCGCTTCGTCGTCCGGCGACCGGTCGCCGTCCTCCTGGGCGGCATCGCCCTGCTCGGCGTGATCGCCGTGCCGGCGGCGTCCCTGGAGATGGGGCTGCCGGGCGACGAGAGCAAGCCCGCCTCGACCACGCAGCGCCGCGCGTACGACCTGGTCGCCGACCGCTTCGGCCCCGGCTACAACGGCCCGCTCACCGTGGTCGTCCAGGCAGCGGGAGGCGGCAGCGCCCAGGCCACCGCCCAGGGCGTGGCCGAGGACATCCGCGACAGGAAGGACGTCGCGGCGGTCGGACAGCCGAGGCTGAGCGAGAACGGTGACACCGCCGTCCTGAACGTCGTCCCGGCGACCGCGCCGTCGAGCACCGAGACGGCCGACCTCGTGCACGCGCTGCGCGACCCGTCACTCGCGGGTGACAACGAGGCCCACGTCCTGGTCGCCGGAACGACGGCGATGAACGTGGACGTCTCGCAGAAACTCTCCGACGCACTGCTCCCGTACCTGGGACTCGTGGTCGGCCTGGCCTTCCTGCTGCTCATCGCCGTCTTCCGCTCCCTCCTCGTCCCGCTCAAGGCGGCCCTCGGCTTCCTGCTCTCCGTCCTCGCCGGCCTCGGCGCGGTGGTCGCGGTGTTCCAGTGGGGCTGGCTGTCCTCGGTCTTCGGGGTCGCGGTACCGGGACCGGTGATGTCGATGACGCCCATCTTCATGGTGGGCGTCGTCTTCGGACTCGCCATGGACTACGAGGTGTTCCTCGTGACCCGGATGCGCGAGGCGTACGTCCACGGGCAGTCGCCGAAGGACTCCGTGGTCAGCGGATTCGAGCACAGCGCACGCGTGGTGACGGCGGCTGCCGTGATCATGATCTCGGTGTTCGCGTCCTTCATGGGCAGCGACGAGCAGATGCTCAAGACCATCGGCTTCGGTCTCGCCGCCGCCGTCCTGTTCGACGCCTTCATCGTGCGCATGGCACTCGTCCCGGCGGTCCTGGCCCTGCTCGGCCGGCGCGCGTGGCGGCTGCCCCGATGGCTGGACCGCCTCGTGCCCGACCTGGACGTCGAGGGCGAGCGGCTTGAACGGGACCAGGCCGATCCCACGGGTACGGGAGGCGAAGCGTCACCCGACGGCGGCCGGGACCCGGTCGTCGAAACCGCGGGAAGGGGCCCGGGCCACTGAGCCCGATCCCCTGAGCGGGGCCCGCGCACGTCGATCCCGCATCCGCATCCGCACCCGCACCCGCATCCGCACCCGCGCACCCGCACCCGCACCCGCGCACCGGCGTCCACGCATCCGCGTCCACGCGCCCATGTCCACGGGGCGGCGGCCCCCTCCCGCCGCCCCGTGCCCTCTCCCGTACCCGGTCGTCTCGCACCCAGGAGCCTGCCCATGTCCTCCGCCCCGCCGCCCCCTCGTCCTCCCGGCTCGGCCTGGCGCCACGCCCTTGAAGGAGCGCTCTCTGTTGCGACCGCCGTCCTGGCGATGACGGCCGCCGCGTGGGCGGCGCTCGCGGTCCTCGGCGCCGGGGCGGTCGCCCCCCTTTCCCGCCTCGTGCCGACGTTGGTGAGCATGGCCGTCGGCGGCGGTGTCACCGTGGAATCGGCGCCCTCCGCCGAGTCCTCCGACGGCGGCCTCGGCGGGCTGCTCGGGGGACTGGGGGGCGGAGGTGGAGGCCTGAGCCTCGGCCTGACCGGTGAAGCGGCGGTGACGCCACTGATGCTGACGTTCCTCGGCACGGCCGTCCTGGCGATCGGCTTCTTCCGGCCCCTGCGCCGACGGCAGCGGCCTGCCCCGGCGCTGCTGTGGGTCCGGTGCGGCGGCGCGCTGGTGACCACGGTCGTGGTCCTCCCCATCCTGGCCGGCATGGCCCAGGGCACGGCCCGGTTGCCGGAGAGCGTGACCCAGCGCTTCGGGAAGGGGGCCTCGTCGGGAGCGTTCAGCCGGTTCGGAGGCGGCGGGGGAGGAGGTCTCACCAAGGGCCTGTCGTCGGTGATGTTCGAGACCGATACCGCGGCGACCGTCCTCTTCGGTCTGCTGTGGGTCGGCGTCGTCCTCGCCCTCGGCTGCCTCGCCGCCCGTCGGACGACCCTCCCGCGCCCCCTCGCCCTCAGCCGCCTGCGCCTGAAGTGGCATGCCGTCAGCTCCACCGTGACCGGGATCGGAGCCGTGCTGTGCTGCTCGGCCCTGGTCGTCGCGCTCCTGGCCGGGGCCGCGTCCCTGACCGGCCGCGACCAGGCGGCCAAGGCGGCCGGTCTGCTGCTGCTCCTCGCCCCCAACCTGATCGCCGTCCTGCTCACCGCCGGCCTCGGCGCCTCCTGGCAGGCCGGCATGGAAAGGCTGCAGCCCGAAGGCGGTGGCGGGATGCTCGGCATGCTGGGCGGTGCGGGCGCGGCTCAGGGTGACGCGGCGGGTACGGACAAGTCGGTCGACCTCGGCGGCTGGTCGGGCGCCGGCGTGCCGCTGTGGCTGCTCGCCATGGCCCTCATGCTGCTCCTCCTGGTGATCGCCGGGTACGTGGCCTCCGCCCGCACCCCGGCCCGCACCCCGCGCGAGGACTCCGAGGCCCTGCTCGACCGCCACGCGGAGATCGCCCTGCGCACGGGCGTCGCGGTGGGTGTCTCCGCACTGCTGCTTCCCCTTCTCGCGCAGGGCTCGCTGCGGATCGGCATCAGTCTCATGGGCAACGAGATGGGCGGCATGACCGCGGGCCTGGAAGGCGGCCCGGGGCTGTCCGCGCTGACCGGCTTCGTCCTGGCCGCCCTCGCCTCGTACGCCGGCAGCCGCCTGCACGGCCGACGGGCCCGGCGTTCCGGCCCGGCCCCGCGGCGGCGCGACATCACGGGCGGCCCGCCGGCCGCCGACCGACCCGCCCGCCGGGTCCCCTCGGACACGGTGTCGTGAGCTCCATGTGATCTCCTGAGAAGGCCCCTGTCAGCCCAGTCCCCAGTCCGTGAAGGCGGCGATCCACACCATGGCGGCAACCGCACCTACCCCGCACTCCGTGGGTCGCCCCGGCCGGGACCACCTGCTCGTCGTCGACGACGAGCCGACCGTCCGGGAACTGCTGCGCACCGCACTGAGCTACGCCGGCTTCGCCGTCGACGCCGCCGCCACAGGTCAGGAAGCCCTCGACCTGGCCGCGGACCGTACACCGGATCTCGTCCTGCTCGACGTGATGCTCCCGGACATGGACGGCTTCGAGGTGATCCGCCGCCTGCGGGCCCAGCCCCGCTCACCCCTGCCCGGCCGAGGCGGCGACGTGCCCGTCCTCTTCGTCACCGCACGCGACGCCCGTCAGGACCGCCTGAACGGCCTGCGGCTCGGCGGAGACGACTACGTCACCAAACCCTTCGACCTGGAAGAACTGATCGCCCGCATCCACGCCGTACTGCGCCGTACCCGGGGCGAGCAGCCGGCCCGGATCACCGTCGGCGACCTGACGCTGGAACCCGACAGCCACCACGTCGCCCGGGCGGGACGGACCGTCCGGCTGTCCCCGACCGAATTCCGCCTCCTGCACTTCCTCGTCGCCAACGCCGAGCGGACCATGACGAAGAACCAGATCCTGGACGCCGTGTGGGAGTACGACTTCGGCGGCGACCCCAGCATCGTCGACACCTACATCAGCTATCTGCGCCGCAAGGTCGACAAGGGCGAGCCCAGGCTGATCCACACCGTCCGAGGCGTCGGCTACGTGATCCGAGAGCCCCGGTCGTGAAGCGGCCCGCCCTGAGGCCGCCCGGACACCGGTGGCTGCGCCGGCTGTCACTCCGCACCCGACTGCTGTGCCTGACCACGGCCCTGGTCGCGGTCGGCCTCCTCGGCACCGGCGTGATCGTCACCGCGGCCCTGCACGGCTATCTCCAGAACCGCGTCGACGACCGGCTCGTCCTCACCGGCGAGATCGCCGCCCGCCTCGTTCCGCCCGCCGACACCGGGACCCCGCCCAGTGTGCAGGCCCTCAGCGTCCTCGGCGACACCACCGTGACCTATCTGGACGACGACGGCGCCACCCGCAGGACGTTCGAGACGAGCACCGTACCCCCGGGTGGCGGCCCGGAACTCCCGCCCCTCGACCGAACGTCCGTCGTCGCCCACGGGGCCCGGCCCTTCACCGTGCCCTCGAAGGACGGCGACCACGAGTGGCGGGTCATCGCCCTCACCCAGCCGGCGCAGCTGTTCCCGCCCGAAGACGCCGAGAGCGGCGGCGTCGTCGTCGTGGCCACCTCCCTCGACGAGGTCGACCGCACCGTCACCAAGACCCGCAACCTCTCCCTCACCGTGGGCGCCGCCCTGCTCGTCGTCCTCACCGCCGCCGGCTGGTTCGCCGTCCGCTCCGGGCTGCGCCCGCTGACCCGCATCGAGGAGACCGCGACGGCCATCACCGCCGGCGACTACTCCCACCGGGTCCCCGAACTGGCCGCACCCCACACCGAGGTGGGACACCTGACGGCATGCCTCAACCAGATGCTCGGGCGGATCGACACGGCCTTCCGGGCCCGCGCGGAGGCCGAGGCGAGGACCCGCCGCTTCTTCGCCGACGCCGGCCACGAACTCCGCACGCCCCTCGTCGGGATCAAGGGCTACACCGACCTCTACCGGATGGGCGCCCTGCCCACCCGCGAGGACGTCGACCAGACCATGACCCGGATCGCCGCCGAGTCCGAACGCCTCACCCGGCTGGTGGAGGAGATGTTCCTCCTGGCCCGGCTGGACGAGGAGGCGGTCTCCGACCGCGAGCCGGCCCTCGCCCTCGATCTCGCCCCCATGGACCTGCGCACCCTGGCCGCCGACGCACTCCACGACGTACGCGCCCTGGACGCCGCCCGTCCCGTCACCCTCACCGGACCCGGCGGGGGGAGACCCGCCACCGCCCCCGCCGTCGCCGACGAGGCCCGCCTCCGCCAGGTCGTCACCAACCTCATCGGAAACGCCGTCACCCACACCCCGCACGGCACCCCGATCCGTATCGGCGTCGGCACCGTCGACGACCGGGCGGTGCTCGAAGTCGCCGACGAGGGCCCGGGCCTCACCCCGGCCGAACGCGACCGCGTCTTCGACCGCTTCTACCGCACCGACGACTCCCGCGCCCGCACCACCGGCGGCTCCGGCCTCGGCCTCGCCATCGCCCACGCCCTCGTCACCGCCCACGACGGTCGGCTCACCCTGGACACCGCGCCCGGCCGGGGCTGTACGTTCCGCATCGAACTCCCCCTGACCGGTCCGTAGCCCGAAGAGGCCGAGTCCCTGGCCGGAAGTCGGCCGATCAGCCGAAAAAGGGTGCATGCTGAGCATCAACAGCGGTCGAGTTCCTGTTCTGGAGGTCGAAAAAATGAACGGCGGCGAGGGAAGACGGCGCCTGGCCGCCCGTGCTTCGGCCGGAAAGGGTGCCGCGGCGCACCGCTCGGCCGGAGCCCGCAGACGACTCGCCCGGGGCGGCGAGGTGCCGCTCGACCGGCTCACGACGCGAGGTCGGCTCGCTTGGCTGAACTCCGCCGGTTCCCGCATCGGCACCACCCTCGACCTGGAACGCACGGCCCAGGAGCTGGCCGAGTTCACCGTGCCCCGCTTCGCCGACGGCGCTGCCGTCGACGTCCTGGAGAGTGTCCTGCGCGGCGACGAGGGCGCACAGTGGACGGGTACGGGCGTCCCGCTCATGCGGGCCACCGCGCTGTGCTGCATCGATGAGCTGTCCTCCCTGGAGCCCACACCGGTGGGCGAGACCTTCGTCCGCGCCGAAGAGGCGCACGAGACGCTGCTGCACCGCTACTGTCTGCGACAGGGCAGGCCGGTGCTGGTGAGCCGTATGCGGAGCGAGGACTTCATCAAGGTCGCGCCGACGGAGAGCGCGGCGGCGAAGATGCGGGCCGCCGGAGTGCACAGCTATCTCGCCGTGCCGCTGATCGCCCGCGGGCTGTTGCTCGGCAGCGCGGACTTCGTCCGCGGCCGCGGAGCACCTCCGTTCTCCTCCACCGACCTCGCGCTGGCGGAACAGCTGGCCTCCCAGGCCGCCGTCTACATCGACAACGCCCGGCTGTACGGGCGTGAGCGCGAGCACGTCGTCTCGCTGCAACGCGCACTGCTGCCGCGCGCGACCCCGGTGACGCCAGGGCTGCGCGTGCACTCCGAGTACGCGCCCTCGACGGCGCACCACGGCGTGGGCGGGGACTGGTACGACATCATGGCTCTGCCCGGCGGACGTACGGCCCTGATGGTGGGCGACGTCATGGGCCACGGTCTGCCCGCCGCCGCCACCATGGGGCGTCTGCGTACGGTGGCGCGCACCCTGATGACCCTGGACATGGCTCCGGAGCGCGTCCTGGCCCGGCTCGACCTCGCCACGCGTGATCTGGAGGACGAGCAGGTCGCCACCTTCCTCTGTGCGGTGTTCGACCCGGCCGACTCCACGTACACGCTGGCCAGCGCCGGGCACCTGCCGCCGCTGTTCCTTGACGGACACGGCTCCGCCGAGTTCGTGGACGTACCCGTCGGCGCGCCGCTCGGGGCCGGAGTGATCCCGTACGACCCGATCCGTTTCAAGGTGCCGAGGGGCGGCAACCTGGTCATGTACACGGACGGGCTCGTCAAGTCCCGGCGCGAGGACATCGACCACCAGTTGGAGCGTCTGCGCTCCACGGCCTGCGGCCTGGCATCGGAGGCTCTCGAAGCCGGCGGCCTGATCGAGCGTGCCCCGGCCGACGCCAACCGTTTCGACGAGGCCGTCCTCGTCGTCGCGACGGCCGTCTCGGACGTCCCGGCCGATCTGTGCGAGTGGCAGTTGCCGCAGGAAGGGCGAGCGGCGTCCGTCGCCCGGAGCCTGGTCACGGACCAGCTCGCCGAGTGGGACCTGACGGAGCTCGCCGACGTCTTCGAACTCGTCGTCTCCGAACTCGTCGGCAACGCCCTGCGCTATGGCAACGGGCCCGGCAGGCTCCGGCTGCTGCGCGGCGACCGACTTGTCGTGGAGGTCTCGGACACGGGCCCCGACCTGCCCCAGATCCAGCACGCGGATCTCAGTGACGAGGGCGGCCGAGGTCTCCAGCTCATCAACATGTTGTGCCGCCGATGGGGTTCCTGCCGCACCGTGACCGGCAAGGTGGTGTGGGCGGAACAGAACCTGCCCTCCTGAGGACGGCGGGAACGCCGACGCCGGGGCCGCACGGGGAGTGGCCGGCCGCACCCACGTTCATCGGCCCTCGCGCCGAGGCCGCGACCACGCCGCCGGACCGCTTCCCGAGGCCTTCGGACCCTCGGGAAGCCCCCTGGGATCCGCCTCGCTCCCGGAGATCGCCGCGTGCAGCATCCGCAGGGCGATCAGGAGGACGCCGATGTCGTCCAGATAGACCGGGTCAGGGATCAGGTCGACCGGGGAGACCGTGTAGACCACCGCTGCCCAGAACAGGGCCTTGGACCGCAACGGGACACCGGCGTCCAGCAGGAGCCTCCGAGCCCGGAAGACGCGGACGAGCAGAACAGCCGCGAATCCCGCCGCGACGAGCACGAGAACCACGGCCACGATGAGGAAGAGGGAGCTGTCCATGCCGCTCTCCTGCCCCGCAGTGGTCCAGGCCACGCGGGGGTGCGCGGCTGTCACAAGGCTACGGCACCGGGACCGCGGCCCGGCTCCATGGGCCGTGCCCGTCGTCGGCTCCGTCCGGCCGATCCGGTGCCACGGGCAGGCCGTCGCCTCGGAACGGGGCGAAGGGCCGGCCGGCGGGAGTCGCCAGGGCTCGCGGGGCCACACCTCGCCCACAGGCACGGCTCACGGCGCGTGCAGGCGTACGGCCAAGGCGGCGATGTCATCGTCGAGGGCGCCCCTGCTGTGACGGAGGAGGTCGTGGTGCAGCGCCGTGAGCAGATCACGGGGAGGCGTGGGGGGCTGCCGGCGCATCCACGCGGTCAAGGGGAAGAACTCACCGTCCCGGGCGCGGGTTTCGGCGATCCCGTCCGTATAGAGGAGGAGAAGCTCGCCGGGAGCGAAGTCGAAGGCGTCCGCACGGTACTGGTCGCCGAGCAGTTCCGCGAGGCTGAGCAGAGGCGAGGGGACGGACGGCTCGAGGACGCGCACATCCTTGAAGCCGTGGATCAGGGGCGGAGGGTGTCCGCAGTTGACGATGGTGATGCGGCCGCCTTGATGCGGGATCTCGACGAGCAGCGCCGTGGCGAAGCGTTCCATCGGTGCCTCGGGTGGATGGGCGGCGTTGTGCCGGGCACAGCTCGCGTCGAGCTTGCGGGCGACCTCGGCCATGGAGGCCTCGCCATGTGCCGCCTCCCGGAAGGCGTTGACGATCGCCGCGGCCGCCCCCACGGCCGGCAGGCCCTTCCCCCGCACGTCGCCGATGAGCAGCCGTGCCCCGTACGGCGTATCGACCACCTCGTAGAAGTCCCCGCCGATGCGGGCTTCCGCGGCGGCCGCGAGGTACAGCGATTCGATCTCGACGTTCCGGAAACGGTGCGGCAGGGGCCGCAGTACCACCTGCTGGGCCGCGTCGGCGACGAGCCGCACCTGGAAGAGCGTGCGCTCCCGTTGAAGTCGGACATGGCTTCCGTAGGCGGCGGCCACGGTGACCGCGACGATTCCCCCGCACGTCCACCACGTCCCGAGATCGGGGAAGACGAAGCTGAGGCCGATCATCAGAAGGAGGCAGACGGTCCCCAGGAGCACAGTCGGGAGGACCGGCCACATGGCGGCGGCCAGAGCAGGCGCCGCGGGCAGGAGGCGGCTGAAGGCCATCTCCGGCGGAGTGGCGTAGGCCAGGCCGGCGATCACGACGGTCAGAACCACCGGCGACAGCCGCACGAGCGTGCCGTAGCCGTAGCTCCGACGGAGCCACGGCCGTCCGGACTCGATCATGAATCCCAGAGTATCCGCGAGGGGCTCGCTCAGCGACGTGACAGGCGGGCGCCCCACCTGTCCGCCCGGGACGTCATGACACCCGTGCCACGCCCCTTCGTGGACGAGTGGTGCTCTTGAGGCACGACGTGACGGCGGGTTCCCTCGAAGGGTGCCCTCCACCTCACCTTAGGGTGATTCCCGGGCCCGCGCGCAGCGGCAGCACGTACCGGCCCGCGTCACGCCGTCGCCAGGACGGGGCGACACCGGCGGCCTAAGCTGATCGGGTGCTGTCCGGTCCGCCTCAACGTCGGCGCACAGGTGCTCCGCATGCGGTCGGCCGGGCTGAAAGGGGCCCGCGATGGAGGACTATCCCCTGATCGAGGACCACGGTCTGATCGGTGATCTGCAGACCGCGGCCCTTGTGACGACCGACGCGACGATCGACTGGTTCTGTTGCCCTCGCTTCGACTCGCCGAGCGTCTTCGGCTCACTGCTCGACCGGCGGAAGGGCGGCCACTTCACCGTGCGGCCGGTTGCCGACACGTTCACGACCAAACAGCTCTACCACCCGGACACGGCCGTTCTGGTGACGCGCTTCATGACGGAGGCAGGGGCGGGGGAGGTCGTGGACTTCATGCCGGTGACGGGAGCCACCGCGACCGATCGGCACCGTCTCGTCCGCCTGCTCCGCTGTGTGCGCGGCAGCATGACGTTCGAAGGGGAGATCGCTCCGCGCTTCGACTACGGACGCAAGCCGCACGAACTCCACCTGTCCGAGCACGGCGCCCTGTTCACCTCGGAAGACCTGAACCTGGCCGTCCACGCCGTCCGTGAGCCGCAGGACGAGCGGCGGATGAGCGTCCTTCCGGGAGCCGACGACGACCTGCGCTTCTCCTTGAGCCTGCGGGCGGGGGAGCAGCGCGGCCTGGTCATGGAATCCGCCCCCGACGGGCCTCCGCGCGAGGTGCGCCTGGAGGAGTTCGAGCGGCTCTTCCACGAGACGGTCCGCTTCTGGCGTTCCTGGCTGGGACAGTCCACCTACTCAGGGCGCTGGCGGGAGGCGGTGGAACGCTCGGCCATCACGCTGAAGCTGATGACCTACGCGCCGACCGGCGCCCTGGTCGCGGCGCCCACGGCGGGGCTCCCGGAGCAACTGGGCGGGGAGCGCAACTGGGACTACCGGTTCACCTGGATCCGTGACGCCTCCTTCTCGGTGTACGCCCTGCTGGGCCTGGGGTTCAAGGAAGAGGCGTCCGCGTTCATCAACTGGCTGCACGACAGGGTCAAGCAGGAGGCCGGTCAGGGCAACGGTTCGGGGCCGCTGAACATCATGTACCGGGTCGACGGCTCCGCCGACCTGTTCGAGGAGACCCTCGGTCACTGGGAGGGATACCGAGGCTCCGCCCCGGTCCGGATCGGCAACGGCGCGGCGAGCCAGCTCCAGCTGGACATCTACGGCGAGGCGCTCGACAGCATCTACTTCGCGCACGAGCACGGCATGCACCTCGACCACGGGGGCTGGAAGGCCCTGCACACCCTGCTCGACTGGCTGGTCGACCACTGGGACCAGCCCGGCGAAGGGCTCTGGGAGACGCGCGGGGGCCGGAAGGACTTCACCTACGGTCGCGTGATGTCCTGGGTCGCCTTCGACCGGGCCCTGCGGATCGCCTACGACGACGGCCGCCCCGCGGCCGGCGGACGCTGGGTCGACGCACGGGACGAGATCTACGCGCAGGTGTACGACCGCGGCTGGGACCCGGGTAAGCGGGCTTTCGTACAGCACTACGGCGACGACGTGCTCGACTCGGCGCTGCTTCGCATGCCGACGGTCGGCTTCATCACGCCGGACGATCCCATGTGGAAGTCCACTCTGGACGCCATGGAGCGTGAGCTCGTCAGCGACAGCCTCGTCTACCGCTACAACCCCGAGGCGTCCCCCGACGGGCTGCGCGGCTCCGAGGGAACCTTCTCCCTGTGCACCTTCATGTACGTCGACGCCCTGGCCCGGGCGGGACGCACCGACATGGCCAGGCTGGTGCTGGAGAAGATGCTCACCTACGCCAACCACCTCGGGCTGTACTCCGAGGAGATCGACCTGACGGGACGGCAGCTGGGAAACTTCCCCCAGGCCTTCACCCATCTGGCACTGATCGACGCCGCGATCACCCTGGACTCGCTGCTTCAGGACACGCGGCGCGCCGGACCGTAGGCCGGGCGTACGCCGCACCGGCGCCTGCGTCACCTCATGGACCTGGCCGGAGTCAGGACCCGGATGCAGCTCGGGGCCCACGCCATGCGAAACGGCTGGGCAGAAGTTCCTTGACCAGCCGGCACCGGCGCGCCGTCCCGCGCGGCACCGCCCCGCTCGAGTCGTCGCGGGGCGATGCCGGACGGTGTGATCAGGAGACGCGCTTGAGGGTCCAGGCGTTGTTGTTGAAGCCGGAGTTCGGCCAGGCGACGCACGAGCTGCTGTAGTAGGAGCTGGTCGCGGTCCAGCCGGCGGGGTAGTACGTGGACCCGCAGGCCTGGACGACGGTGCCTATGGGCAGGCCGGTGAGCTGCTTGATCTGCTTGATGTTCGGGTCGAAGTTCTGGGTGCCGCAGCTGGCGCTGTACCCCCAGCTGACATCGACGTAGCCGAACGGGGTGGCGGTGCTCGCACACGTGGTCGTCACGTCACCGGGGGCTGCCTGGGCGGGCGCGGCACTGAGGGCGAACATCGCGGCGGCGCCGGCGAGGGCCATGGTGGTGGTGCGGAAACGGCTCATGGTGGGCTCCTTGGATCCAAAAATGACCAATGGCATAGGGCAGCCCTGTTTCTACGGTGTGTACGCGAGCCGTAACAGCCTGTTTCCGGTCTGGTGGAATCAGGCCACGCCGCCGGTAGGCCCGGACCCGAGCCCTCCCCGCTTCAGGCCCCTAGAAGAACCCGAGCCTCTTCGGCGAGTAGCTGACCAGCAGATTCCTCGTCTGCTGGGTGTACGGCAGATGCACCCAGGCTGACCGGGGGAAAGGCAGTTCATGCGGCTCCCTGCCGGGGGCTGGTCCGGACCTGGTCCGGGAGGCCCTCGGGCGGAGAGGCCGGGGTGGGTTGCCGCCCACCCACTCGCGGCTTGACGCACGACATGAGGGTCTACCCGCCACGAACGGCCCGGTACTCCGAGGCGGGTGCCTCTGGTCCCACCTGTGCGGGTACGGATCCCGATCCTGACGCTTGGCGGGTTTCCGGCCGCACCCCGAGGTGCCGTGCCGCACGTCGGCACAGGAGAGGCAGGAAGGTGTAGAAGCGGTCGGGGAGGAACACGGCGTCCGCGACGATCATCGCGCCGGAGAACAGGGGGAGCCCCATGAGTACGGCGATACCGATGTGCATGCCGAGCAGTACGGTCAGAACGGGATACTTGAGCCTGCCGAAGAGCACGAACGGGAAGGCGACCTGCACGAGGACCGTCACGTAGCTGGCGATCGCGATCACCATCGGGAACTCGTCCACGAGGTGGGAGAGCGCGGGCCAGGGCTGGAACAGTTCGAGGTTCAGCGCGTAGTGCAGAGCGGTGCCGCCGCCCCAGGTCGAACCCTGGACCTTGTACAGGCCGGCCGATCCGTAGAGGAAGCAGACCTGTGCGGCGATGATGAGCATGCCGCAGTTGTGCACCACCGTGGTGAGGGTGACGCGGGCCTCTGTGACGTGCTGGGCGTGGAAACCCCTCACCGGTTGCGGTGCGTCGGCCGCGCGAGCCGTCCTGAGCCGGTGTCGGCGTGCGTCCAGGGACCAGCGCCGACCGCATGCGGTGAGAACGAGGTACAGCACCATCAGCAGGACCAGGTTGTCGCCCCCGTCCGTCATGAAGATCGCTCTTGCGTGGAACGAGATCACCACGACGGCGAAGAGGACGGACATGAGGCGGGTCCGCCAGCCCAGCGTGAACAGCGCCGACGTGACGAGGGCCATCACGTAGCAGAGTTCGAAGTACACGCGGCTCTCGGAGAGGGTCAGGATGCTGTTCCAGCCCGTCTGATCGAAGAGCTGCTCTGCCAGTGCGGGTGTCCAGGGGGAGTCGGGGCCCCAGATCTCGTCACGGTGCGGGAACTCGCGGAGCAGAAAGGTCAGGTAGAGCAGCCCGTAGCCGATGCGCAGGACCGAGGCGGCGTACAGCGACAGCGGCTGGGTGGTGAGAAGCACCCACAGGGCGCCGACCCGGTCGAGGAGCCCTCCGTGGACGGTGGGGACGAGCGGTGTCTCCCGGTCCACGGGGCGATGCGGTGCGGGGGCTGTCGGGGGGAGTCGCGGTGTCTGCTCAGTTCCCACGGGGGACCACCTTCCACCAGGGCAGGAGCCGGTTCTCGGTGGGCACCGGCGGGCGGTTCCCGGCCGTGCCGGGCGCAGCGACGGGCAGCGTGATGACCCGGAGCTGAATGAACTCGAACGTGCCGCTGTCGTCACGGGCGGCGACGCGGTCCGCGGCGATGTTGCTCAGATACTTCTGCAGCATCACAGCCCTTTCCGAGCGTGCCGTGTCGCTGCCTCCGTGTGTATCGACGTAGGAACTCCAGGCGCGGCGCAAGAGGTTCTGAGCCGTATGGCTCGGGAATGCACTGTGATCGACTGCGGAATTGTCCACGGCGGTGAGGTCGAACCAGCGGCTCACCCGTACCGATCCGTCGGAATCCGTGTGCGCGGTTCTCGCCAGAACCTGCCGGTTGAAGGAGTCGGGGTCCGGGGCGAAGAGCCGCCAGTTCTGTTCGAAGAAGGGGTACACCCATCCGTTGACCTGTGAGCTGTAGCGTTTCGACACCGGGTTGGGCGGGGCCACATGAAGGAACACCATGACGACATGGGCCAGCGTCGTCATCAGGCACAGGACGACGGCGGTGTACAGCCCTGCCTTCAGCGCCCGGGCGCCCGGGGGCCGGATGCCCGGCACGACCGTTCCGTCATGAGGTGGCCGGGAGGCCGTATCGGAATCGGACTGCTGAAGTTCCTTCACGGCCGCTGACTCGGTTGCGCTCGACACCGCCCACCCTCTCCTTCTCGTATGAGCTGCTCATGCCTGAGGTCTCCGCGATTCTCGGAAACTGCGCGCGGTGCGCGGCGGATTCGGTGAGGATTCCGCCGCGCACCGGCATCCGGTGATTCGCTCCGTGAAGCCTGCTGCCTAGCCCTCGTGGCCTTCGTATCCCTCATGGCCCGCCGGCTGGTCGGCGTATCCGTAGTTCCCTTCAGGGTGCTCACCGTGGTCCGGCTTGCCGGGGCCTTCGTCATGCCCGTGGTCCGGCCCGCCGTGGTCCGGCCCGCCGTGGTCCGGCCCGCCGTGGTCCGGGCCGCCGTGGTCCGGGCCGCCGTGGTCCGGCCCGCCGGGCTTGCCGCCGTTCGCGCCGGCGACGTTCCCCCCGGTGATGGACCCGCCGGTCGTGTTTCCGGCGGTGTTGCCCGTCGTGGCCCCGCCCGTGGTGTTCCCCGCGGTGTTGCCCGCGGTGTTCCCGGAGGTGTTGCCGGCGACGTTCCCCGAGGTGCCGCCGCCCACCAGGTTGACGCTCGGCCCGCCGATGAGGCTGCCGCCGATCAGACCCAGAGTCGTACCGGTCGTGGTTCCGGTCGTCGTTCCCGTGGTTGCTCCGGTGGTCGTGCCGGTCGTCGTTCCCGTGGTTGCTCCGGTGGTCGTGCCGGTCGTTGTCGCACCCGTGGCGCACCCGCCGAGGAAGATCCTGTTGTTGTTGAGCGTCACCTCGCCGTTACGGGCCAGCGCCCGGCCCTCGACGCTCGCCCCCTGGTTCACGAAGATCGAGGTCAGAGCCATGATGGTGCCCACGAAGGTGGAGGTGGTGCCGAGGGTCGCCGAACTCCCGATCTGCCAGTAGACGTTGCACGGCGAAGCGCCGTTCGTGAGCAGGATCCGGCTGTTGGAGGCCGTCGTGAGGGCTTCGGGGATCTGGAAGACCCAGACCGCGTTGGGGTTTCCTCCGGCGTTCAGGATCAGGTCACCGGTGAGGCCGACACCGGAGGTGGCCCGGTGGACGCCGGGAAGCAGCTCCTGGCCCCCGCCGATGCCTGCGGCGAGCGGGAAGTCCGGTGCCTGGCCCGTCAATTGGCCGGCCGCGTTGTTGTACGCCACGATCAGATCGCTCTTGGCCTGGGCGGCTGCGGCGTCCGCGGGGTGCACCGCGCCGAGCACGAGGCCGGGAGGGAATCCGGTGATGGCGGGGTTCGGGTGCGTCCCGAGGTCGTGGTCAAGCACCGAGTTGCCGGTGTTGGTGACTCCCTGACCCGCCAGAACGGAGTAGCTGGCTGTCGTGCCCAGAGGCACGGGCGTTGCGATGGCCAGTGCCTGTGTCGACGTCACGGCGACCATGACGCCGGCAACCGTTGCGGCGAGGGCCGAGGCCAAGCCGCCGGACAGGAGGCGGCGCCGAGTCCTTCTAGGGATGTGCAGCTTCATCAAGAGGCCAATTTCTGTGCGGGGCCGTGGCATACCGGGCCCTACCGAGTTCCCGGCATGCCTTCTAGCTGTCGCCGCATATTACGCAGGAAAATCCACGCGCCAATGCCGAGTGAGAGCGGGGAGGGGGGGATTGATATAAGCACATTCAACTTCGCGGGGCGTGATGAAAATATGCAGCCTTTTACCTTCGATTGACCCGAACATCACTGGATGAGTGGGGCTCGGTCGGCTCGCGCGAACTGGCTCCGTACACCTGTCCATAAAGCCGGCCTCGATGTGAACACGGATGTACGGCCGGCCGGGTTAAATCCGAAATCCCGCGGAGTGGGCGTGGCGCACCGCTTCCGGCGCACGCGGGCCGAAGCGCGGCGGACGGGACAAGAGGCGGACAAGGCCGCAGATCCGTAGGAGCGGCAGCGGCTGAGGGGCAGGGCCCGCCGGATCAGGCAGCAGAGCGACCGGGAGAGCGGTGAGGGTGTCGATCCGATGCGGGTCTGCTGACCGTGTCAGCGTGCTGTGCGGCTGCCTCTGGTTCCGCCTGGTGGCGTGGTCGTCGTCGTCACGGACTCGGGGAGTCGGCCCTCAGGTGTTCATGACGCGGAGACCTTGATGGCGTCGGCGATGAGATGCCTGCTGTGCTCCGGGGTGAGGGCCCGGGCGCGCAGGTGGGCGTGCGTCACGCTGTACTGCTGCACGTCGGACGGCTTGTCCAGGCGGAGGCCGCTGCAGAACCTCTTCAGGTACACCACTGCCTCGCGGCTGTCGGGGAACTCCAGGACGGAGAATTGTCCCGACACGCCTGGGTGAGCGCCCGCGCTGTGAGGAAGGACTTGCACGGTGATGTGTGGCTCGGTACTGAGCGCGTGCAGGTGATCCAGTTGCTCGCGCATGATCTCCCGGCTGCCGACGACGCGCCGCAGGGCTGATTCGTCCAGGACGACCCGCAGGTGCAACCGGTGGGCAGGATCGTAGATCCGGTACTGACGGCGAAGCCGCACCCTCAACTGCGCGGTGGCCTGGTCGACCGTAGGGAGAGGGATCGATTCCTCGATGACCGAGGCAGCGTAGGCGGGTGTCTGCAGCAGTCCGGGGATCACCATGGGCCCGTACGCGCGAATGGACGCGGCGGCTGCCTCCAGGTCCAGGTAGACGCTGTGGGGGATGTCGCCGTAAGCCTGCCACCAGCCCTGCCGGCTCGACTCCCTGGCCAGCGCTGTCAGCTTGTCGACGACATGCCGGTCGGCGACGCCGTAGAGCCTGCAGAGGTCGCGCACGTCGCGGGGGCTGACCGCACGACGGCCGGTCTCCATGTGGCTGACCTTGGCTTGGGAGATCAGCAGTCGCGCCGCCACCTGTGTGCCGGTCAGACCGCTGTCCTTGCGGAGCCGACGCAGCTCCGTTCCCAGTCGTCGTCCTGTGACGGTGGGGTTGTTGTTGTTCGCCGCCATGGGCGGTGTACCTCCGGCTCCAAGCCACTTCGTGCCCGAGCAGGGTGGCATGTTCCAGCGGCTGCTGATCACGCGACGTGCCGCCTGTGCCGGGCGACGGGAAAAAGGATTGTGACGGTGTAATTTGCCGTGCGGCGCGCTGGGCCGTGAGGCGGCGGACCCGGTTCGCTCCGGGCTTGATCGGCGGGGTCGAGACCGCCGAGGAGCACTACGTCATGGCGCTGGGGCTGCTGGAGCGCACCGGCGCGAGCGGCGATCTCGCCGATCTGTGCCGTCTGCTGGCCTGCGTCCGCCAGTCGGCGGCGACGGCCGGGAGGGGGACCTGGGCCTCAGAGCCAGCCGTGACGACTCGCCTGGACGCCGAGCTGGAAGCGGGTCCGTGCGCCGAGGAGTTCCTGGAGACGGGTGATGCGGCGGCCCACGGTCCTTTCGCTGACTCCGAGTTCGCGGGCGATCGACTCGTCGGTGAGACCACCGCTGAGACAGGTGAGGAGCTGTCGGGTCTCGGCGGTGGGAGTCGCACCGGTGTCGTCCACCGTGTCGACGGCGTTGGGCAGCGGGACGGCGATCTGCCAGTACGACTCGAAGACGCCGATCAACGCCTCCAGGAGGTCCGATCGCCGCACGACGATGTGGTGACGGCGATCCCAGTCGCTCGCCGGGGGACACACGAGGGCGAAGCGGTCGTCGCAGATGCCCATGTTCAGGGGGACGCCGGTGAAGACACGCGCCTGCTCGCCGAGGTCGATGGAGTTCTGGACGGCCTCCAGGGCGGGCCTGTCGTGCAGGACCTGGGACCCGTAGACGACCGAGGTCCTGACACCGCGTGACAGTGCCTCCCTACAGCCCGGGGCCATCATGTTGGGGCGTGCCGACCGGCCGCTGTAGCCGATGGTCAGGGCGCGGATCTGGTCTGTGGCCTCGTCGTACAACCGTCGGCCGATCGCGGTGCGGCCCGCCTCCGTGCGGACGATCTCGAGGTAGCCGGCGCTCTCCGCGTGGTGGTCGTGCCAGAACCGGGTCAGCTCCTCGACACCGTCGCGCAGCGTGGCGAGTTCCCTGCTCCGGCTCTCCACCAGGGCGTCGAGCGCGGCGCGTGGCGGGTGGGCCACGAGCCCCGCGCCGTCCGGGGCCACCAGGCCGAGGGCGGTGAGTTCACCGACCGCCGCGGTCATGGCGTGCGGGGTCACGTGCAGGACGTCCGCCAGTTCGGCCGCCGTCGTCGGGCCACGCTCGACGAGGGAGAGGTAGACGTCCTCGGCGGTCGCGCTGATGCCAATTCCTTGAAGTGAATACACGTTCAGACTATTACATGACCGGCCACGAGGGTCGTCGCGGTCTTCGCGGGCGGGGCCTGTCCTCTTTCCGCCATGCCGGTATCCGACACCGTGATCCCTTCACTCCCGCACAGGTTCCTCGCACACTCTGCGTACGGCATGACCGGCCGACCGCGCCTTATCCCATAGGAATATTCCGGGACTCGAGGATTCCGCGAGTGCGGTGTCGTGCGCATTCGGGCGCCCGCGTCCCCGCGTGGGTTCCTTCGTGCTGCCCTGCGCCCGCTATCAGCTGTGCCACCGATCATGAACTCCCGCTGAGATTGAGTCTGTTGGGTGCACGCATGTTGACTCTTGAGTTGTTGTGTTCAAGTATGTGCGAAGTTGATTCGTCGGCGGGAAGGGTGCCGTCGGCGAGGTGGGCGTCGCCTCCCGGACTCGGAAAGCGCGTGCAGGGATACGCGGGCCTTTTGAATTCGCGTGAGTTCGGCGATGCGTTGCCGTTCGCGTGACGCCGGTGCTTTTCGAGCCGTCTCTCAAGGAGTAATTCCATGTCCCCTCATCGCAGCCGCCGACGTGTCGCCGCCGTCGCCCTGGGAACGGTCGTCACCCTGGCGCTCGGCGCGTGTTCCAGTGGCCAGGACACCGTGACGCCGGGTGGCGACGACGCGGCGAAGGTCGAGGGGAGGATCTCGCTGACGTATCTGCAGAAGCAGGGAGACCAGGAGTACTTCATCGGTGAAGCCGCGGGGGCCAAGGCGAAGGCCCAGGAGCTCGGCATCGACCTGAGCGTGGTCAACCTGGGCAACGACGCCAACAAGGCGATCAGCGAGGTGCAGTCCGCCATCGCGCAGAAGGCGAACGGCCTCATCGTCGTCGTACCGGACCCCGCCGTCGGCCCCCAGCTCGTCCAGACCGCCAAGGACGGCAAGGTCGCGCTGCTCACCTCCGACGACCAGATCTGCACCACCGGCCCGGATCCGGCTGCCTGCGCTTCCGACGCCCTGGTGCCGCGCATCGGGTTCAGTGGCGCCCAGATGGGTGGTGAGGTCGGCAAGCGTGCCGCCGAGGAGTTCAGGAAGGCCGGCTGGAACGCCGCCGACACCCGGACCGTGTCCGCCTGGAAGCAGGACGTCACGGTCTGCACCGACCGGGTGAAGGCGGCGGAGAAGGCCTTCCAGGACGGCGCGGGCGCGGACGTGAAGAACATCGCGGTCCCGACCGACAACACGCCGACCGGCGCTCAGGACAAGATCGCGGCGACCGTCACCGCCAACCCCGGCGTCAAGCACTGGATCGTCTGGGGCTGCAACGACGAGAACGTCCAGGGCGGTGTCACCGCACTGGAGAACGCCGGTTTCAAGGCCTCCGACGTCGTCGGCGTCGGCCTCGGCGCCTACCTGGCCTGCAAGAACTGGAGCTCGGACAAGCCATCCGGGATGAAGGCCGCTCTCTTCATCGACGGGGCCGACGTCGGTGCCCTGGCCGTCCAGACCATGTACGACAGGCTCAAGAACGGCAAGGCGTTCCCGAAGGAGGCCTTCGCGCCGACCAAGATGGTCGACGCCGCCAACTGGAAGGCCTCCGGGGTCACGTGCAGCTGACCGGGCGCCTCACGCCGGCCGGCTGATCCGACGCTCCTCGCCGGCCCGGCGTGGCGCCCCTCCGCGACCGCCACGCCGGCCTGCCACCACCACTGCCGTCGCTGCCCGGGGCCCCGCCACCGCGGCGTGCCCCGAGCGGCGCGGCCCCCCTCACCCCCGTGCCACCGCCGAGCCCGACCCGCTTCCAGCCTGCGAGGCCCCCATGAGCA